>NZ_CANLSZ010000031.1 GCF_947493765.1 uncultured Arthrobacter sp. | reverse complement strand
GGAGCGTCAGAACTCCCATCATCGGAAGGCCTCGACCCCTACCCCGACACCGACGCGCCCGCGTTACCTACACCCTCCATTGGGATGAGCCTTGACGGCTCATCCGATTTCAAGGTGTAGCCGGGGTCTGAAACCGCCGGATTCGAGCAGGCTACGGGCGATGTAGTGGGCGAGGTTCCTGAAGCCGAGGGCTGATCCGC
>NZ_CANLSZ010000030.1 GCF_947493765.1 uncultured Arthrobacter sp. | reverse complement strand
AGGAGTGATCGGGCGATGTAGTTGGTCAGGTTGCGGAAGCCCAGGGCGGAGCCGCGGAGGTGCTCGAGCCGGCCGTTGATGGCCTCGGTCGGACCGTTGGATGTGCCGGGCCGGTCGAAGTAGGCGAGGACGTCATCGGCCCTCTGATTCAACGTCCGGCCGAGGCGTCGGAGCTCGACGAGGGCGTCAGGGACGCCCGCACGCAGG
>NZ_CANLSZ010000029.1 GCF_947493765.1 uncultured Arthrobacter sp. | reverse complement strand
AAAGTCGTCGAGACGTTCCCTACCTGCCCAATCCCCGAAATCGCGAGGCTCGGACGGACCCTCAAGCGCTGGCGGGACGCGTTCCTGGCGTACTTCACCACCGACCGGGCAAACAACGGGGGCACCGAAGCCGTAAACGGGATCATCGAACTCCACCGTCGGCTTGCCCGCGGCTACCGCAACCGCCACAACTACCGGCTCAGAATGCTCCT
>NZ_CANLSZ010000028.1 GCF_947493765.1 uncultured Arthrobacter sp. | reverse complement strand
TCTCGGAAGACCTCGGCGCCTACCTCAAGACCAACGCGCCACCGCGGCTACACCCTGGAATCGGATGAGCCGCTTTGGTGGCTCTTCGCAGTTGAGCGTGGGTAGGGCGGTCGTGGACTGACGCAGCAGGGGTTCGCTGTTACCGGTGCGGCGTGGTGTGGGAGGAATGAGGTCAGGGCCTCTTTGAATGGGTAGCGACCAAGCAACCGAGATTCAGAAGAGACTGGTCTGCTGCACGGATAGGTGACAGTTCTAGTCACGCAGCCAAGGCGGCTGGCGTGTTCATGATGGCCTCGAACTCA
>NZ_CANLSZ010000027.1 GCF_947493765.1 uncultured Arthrobacter sp. | reverse complement strand
GCCATTCGAAGTGCCGGGGCGGTCGAAGAACGCGAGGACATCAGTGGCCCGCTGCTTTAAGGTCCGGCCAAGCCGGCGGATCTCGACCAGGGCGGCTGGGACGCCGGTGGTGACCGCGTCGATGACCGCTTGCATCAGCTTCTTTCCCTTCTTTTTGTCGGCTTCCCGGTAGGCAGCGACGATGCGCTGGTAGATACCCCACGTCGCCTCGACCTCGAGGTGCTCTTCAGCCCTGAACACCGCGTCCAGCCGGGTCTGCTGCTTCTCCGTGAGTAGGTCCGCACCAGTGTGGAGGGTCCGCCTGGCTCGGTAGAGCAGGTCGCCAGAGCGTCCGCGGTGACCGGTCGTGATCTGCTGAACACGTTGCCGGCACCTATCCAACCCATCTCCTGCCAGACGGACGACGTGGAAGGGGTCCATGACCGGGACCGCGTCGGGAAGTTCTTCCGTCGCGGCGGTTTTGAACCCGGTGAACCCATCCATCGCGACCACCTCCACCTTGTTCCGCCAGGTCTGCGGTCGATTCGCAAGCCAGGCCTTGAAGACGGCCTTGGAGCGTCCTTCGACCATGTCCAGCAGGCGCGCTGGGCCCGTCTTGGCGCGGATCGGTGTCAGATCAATGATGACCGTGACGTACTTGTCTCCCTTGCGGGTGTGGCGCCAGACGTGCTCGTCCACCCCGATCGCGGTGACCTGATCGAAGCGGGCCGGGTCATCGATCAGGACGCGCTTGCCCTCGGCGAGGACCGCATCGTTCGCGGTGTCCCAGGCGACATCAAG
>NZ_CANLSZ010000026.1 GCF_947493765.1 uncultured Arthrobacter sp. | reverse complement strand
ATCATCTGGCGGTTTCGGACCGGGTCGCCGTGGCGTGATCTTCCGGCGGAGTTCGGGCCCTGGCAGACCGCGTGGAAACGACACCGCCGCTTCAGCGCTGATGGGACCTGGGACAGGATCCACGCCGAACTGCTCGCTGAGGCCGACGCTGTCGGCGGCTTGGACTGGGCGGTAAGTGTCGATTCGACGGTCAACCGGGCTCATCAGCACGCGACGAACCTTCCCCGAGACACAGGGGGACCTATCGAGTTACAAGAAACTATGGGTCGAACCCGCTGACCATGCCATCGGCCGGTCGCGCGGCGGGTTGAGTACCAAGATCCACCACCTCGTCGACGGGCGTGGATTGCCCTTGGTCGTGCTTGTCGGCGCAGGCCAGGCAGGTGACTCGCCGATGTTCCCGATTCTCATGGAGCATCTGCGGGTCACCCGCCGCGGTCCCGGACGGCCACGCTCACGCCCTGACCGAGTACGGGCAGATAAGGCGTATTCGTCCCGCGCGATCCGCGCGCACCTGCGCGAGCGAGGCATCATCGCTGTCATTCCCGAGCCATCCGATCAACGAGGACACCGGGCACGCCGCGGAAGCCGTGGCGGTCGACCCATCAGCTACGACATCGAGGATTACAAGGCCCGCAATGTCGTTGAACGCTCCTTCAACGACGACAAGCAATGGAGAGGCATCGCGACCCGTTACGACAAACTCGCCCTCACCTACCGAGGTGGGGCCGTCCTGCGGGCGATCACCCTCTGGCTCAAACGGTTAGGAGACACGCCCTAG
>NZ_CANLSZ010000025.1 GCF_947493765.1 uncultured Arthrobacter sp. | reverse complement strand
GACCACGTGGAAGGGATCCATCACCGCGACCGCGGCCGGAAGTTCCTCGGCGGCCGCGGTCTTGAACCCGGTAAATCCGTCCATCGCGACGACCTCGACCGTGTCGCGCCACGCCTGCGCCCGGTCGGCCAGCCATGTCTTGAACGCGGCCTTGGAGCGGCCTTCGACCATGTCCAGCAGCCGAGCAGGCCCGGTCTCATTACGGATTGGGGTGAGGTCGATGATGACGGTGACGTATTTGTCGCCGCGGCGCGTGTGGCGCCACACGTGCTCGTCGACGCCGATCACGGCGACCCCCTCAAGCCGGGCAGGATCCTCGATCAGGACCTGCCTTCCCTCGGCGAGGACTGCGTCGTTGGCGGTATCCCACGCCACCGCGAGTCCCTCAGCGATCCTGGCCACGGTCAAGTGCTGCACGACCAACCCGACCAGGGCCCACCGCAGCCCGGCCCGAGAGATCTTCGCCCGGGGCTGCGCGGCACGGCTGGTGTCTTGGCGCCACACGTGCCCACAGCCGGTGCACCGGTAGCGGCGGACCGTGACCAGCAGCGTCGTCGGACGCCACCCGAACGGCTCGTGCGCCAGCTGGCGCGACACGCTGTCGCGGACCGTGCCCTGACAACCACAGCGGCGGCACCACTCGTCCGGCTCGACGACTCGGCAGGCCAGCACCGCCCGATCCGGGCCTACCTGTTGACCGAACACCTCCAAGCCCAGCTCATCGAGGCGGCAGAACTTGCTCAGGTCAGGGGTCGCGAAGGTAGCGTCAGACACGTCGAGGTCTTCCGGGTGGGGAGCGTCAGAACTCCCATCATCGGAAGGCCTCGACCCCTACCCCGACACCGACGCGCCCGCGTTACCTACACCCTC
>NZ_CANLSZ010000024.1 GCF_947493765.1 uncultured Arthrobacter sp. | reverse complement strand
CTAGGGCGTGTCTCCTAATGCTTGGAGCCAGAGTGTGATGGCTCTGAGGACGGCTGCGCCGCGGTAGGTGAGCGAGAGCTTGTCGTAGCGGGTGGCAAGTCCCCGCCATTGCTTGCCTTGGTTGAAGGAACGCTCAACAACGTTGCGTCCCTTGTAATCCTCGACGTCGTAACCGACCGGCCTGCCGCCCTTGCTGCCGCGGCGTTTGCGGTGTCCTTGCTGGTCCGAGGGCTCCGGAATGACCGCGACGATCCCGCGGGAGCGCAGGTGCTGCCGGATCGCCCGGGACGAGTAAGCCTTGTCGCCGCGGACCCGCTCCGGTCGGGAGCGTGGGCGTCCCTGGCCCGGCCGGGCGACGCGGAGGTGGTTCATCAGGATCGAGAACATCGGCGCGTCACCGGCCTGGCCCGGTCCAATGAGGACCACCAGAGGCAGTCCTCGCCCGTCGACGAGGTGATGGATCTTCGTGCTCAGCCCGCCCCGAGACCGACCGATGCCATGATCAGCGAGCTCTTCCCGGAGTTTCTTGTAACTCGACAGGACCCCCTGTGTCACCCGTAACGCGGGGCAGGTTCGTTGCGTGCTGATGAGCGCGGTTGACCGTGGAATCGACGCTGACGTTCCAGTCGATCAACCCGGTCGCGTCCGCGTCGGCCAGCAACGCAGCGTGCAGTCTGTCCCAGGTGCCGTCACCGGAGTAACGGCGGTGTCGCTTCCACAGCGTCTGCCACGGCCCGAAGTCCCGGGGCACATCACGCCAAGGCGCTCCGACCCGGTACCGCCAGATGATTCCTTCGACGACCCGCCGATCATCGCGGAACGGACGCCCGACCCGACCGGAGGACGAGGGCAGCAAAGGACGAATCCGAGCCCACTGGGCGTCGGTTAGAACAGCATCACGTGACACTCAGATATCGTCCCGCACACCGCCCCACGCTATTAGGAGACACGCCCTAG
>NZ_CANLSZ010000023.1 GCF_947493765.1 uncultured Arthrobacter sp. | reverse complement strand
GGCTCTTCGGACATTTGGTGGGGGTCATTGTTTGAGGCCGCCGGCGGCGAGGAGCATGCGGAGCCGGTAGTTGTGGCGGTTGCGGTAGCCGCGGGCGAGGCGGCGGTGGAGTTCGATGATGCCGTTGATGGCTTCCGTGCCGCCGTTGTTGGTGCGGTTGGTGGTGAAATAGGCCAGGAACGCCTCCCGCCAGCGCCGTAGGGTCCGTCCCAGGCGTGCGATCTCGGGGATCGGGCAGGTCGCGAAGGTATCGGCGATGTCCTCGGCGATCCTGCGGCCCTCGGCGAGATGCTCCGCGCGGCACGCCGAGCGCAGCCGTTGGGCACACTGCCAGGCGATGAACACCTCGTCGTGGACCGGGTTCGCGTCGATCGCGGCAGTAAGACGGGCGCGCTGTTTGTCGGTGAGGTTCTCCTCGCCCGCACGAAGGATCGTCTGGATCCCGTAGAGCGGGTCGCCCTTACGTCCGCGATGGCCGAGGGTGTCCTGCTGGACGCGGCGGCGGACCTCGTCCACGGCGTGGGTGCCGAGTTTCACGACGTGGAACGCGTCGAGTACCGCGACAGCGTCCTCGAGTGTGTCGTCGATGGCGCTCTTGTAGCCGGCGAACGGGTCCAGTGCGGCGACTTCCACGTTGTTGCGGAACGCCTCACCGCGGGCCTGGAGCCAGTCCCTGTAGGCCTTCCCGGACCGTCCAGGCACCAGATCCAGCAGCCGGGCCCGCGTCCTGCCGTCCTTGTCGCGGGACAGATCGACCATCCCGGTCAGTTCCTTCGGGCCCCGTCGTCGGGGATCGACGTGATGCCAGATGGGCTCATCCACGCCCAACGAGCTCACCCCGTGGAAGCGCGATTCATCGGCGGCGAGCCGCGCCAGCTCGGGTTCCACCGCCCGCCACACCGTCTTCCAGGAGGTGCCCAGTTGCCGGGCGATCCCCGCGATCGTCGCATGCTCGCGGCGCAGCTGCCCGATCGCCCAGACGGTCGCGCGCCTGGTGATGGACCCCCGCGCTTTCACGAGAGTTGGGACCTGCTCGAGGAACACGCCCCGAGCACAGTCAGGATCAGCGCACCGCCACATGCGTTGGCGCCAGATCACCCGCACCCGGGTCGCACCGGGCACGTCGTGGAGCACCCGCCGGCGGCGGCCCCGACCGACCGCGATCACCCCGCACGCCGGACACCCCATCGGTTGCGGAGACGTCGACACCGTCACGACGAGCACGCCGTCCACGCGTTGGACCTGCTCGACATGCACCCCCTCGAGGCCCACCAGCAGATCGCAGCGCGAACACGCCCGCGAACAAGCACAACCGGCAGGGCGCGCACCGGCGCGCCTCGAACTATGGTGAGACACGTCGAGGTCCTCGGACTAGGAACAGCGGTTGGCGCTACTGATCCTCGGGGACCTCGACCCCTTCCCGCCACCCCTCAACCGGACAGCCTCAGATCCTCACCCCCACCGGATGTCCGAAGAGCC
>NZ_CANLSZ010000022.1 GCF_947493765.1 uncultured Arthrobacter sp. | reverse complement strand
GGCTCTTCACGAACCAGGGTGTAGGACGGGTCTGAATCCGCCTGATTCGAGCAGGGATCGGGCGATGTAGTTGGCGAGGTTCCGGAAGCCGAGGGCTGATCCGCGGAGGTGCTCGAGCCGCCCATTGATCGCCTCCGTGGGTCCGTTGCTGGTGCCGGGTCGGTCGAAGAACGCGAGCACGTCAGCGGCACGCTGCTTGAGGGTTCGGCCGAGCCTACGGATCTCGACCAACGCAGTCGGGACGCCGGTCGTGACCGCGTCGATGACCGCTTGCATCATCTCCTTGCCCTTCTTTTTGTCGGGGTGTCGGTAGGCCGCGACGATGCGCTGGTAGATACCCCAGGTCGCTTCGACCTCGAGGTGCTCCTCAGCCGCGAACACTGCGTCCAGGCGGGTCTGCTGCTTGTCGGTGAGCAGGTCCGCACCGGTGTGCAGGGTCCGCCTCGCCCGGTAGAGCGGGTCACCAGCACGACCCCGGTGCCCGGTCGTGGCTAGTTGGACACGTTGCCGGCACCGATCCAACCCATCCCCGACGAGACGGACGACGTGGAAGGGGTCCATGACCGGGACCGCGTCGGGGAGCTCCTCGGATGCGGCGGTCTTGAAGCCGGTGAACCCATCCATCGCGACCACTTCGACTTTGTTCCGCCACTCCTGGGGACGGTTTGCGAGCCAGGACTTGAAAACCTGCTTGGAGCGTCCTTCGACCATGTCCAGCAGGCGTGCCGGGCCTGTCTTTGCGCGGATCGGGGTGAGATCGATGATGACCGTCACGAACTTGTCCCGTTTGCGGGTGTGGCGCCAGACGTGCTCGTCCACGCCGATCGCAGTGACACCGTCGAACCGATGAGGATCATCGATCAGCACGCGTCGTCCTTCGGCGAGGACCGCGTCGTTCGCTGCGTTCCATGACACTCCGAGGCCGGCCGCGACCCGGGAGATAGTGAGGTGATCGACCACGATCCCGGTCAGGGCCCAGCGAAGTCCTCGGCGGGAGATCTTCGCCCGCCGCTGGGCTGCTTTCGAGGTGTCCTGCCGCCAGACACGCGAGCAGTCCGGGCACCGGTAACGGCGCACCCTCACCATCAAGACGGTCGGCCGATGCCCGAACGGTTCATGGGCGAGCCTGCGGACGACGGTGTCTCGTGGAACACCCTCAGCACCGCAGGACCCGCACCACCGATCTGGTTCAACGACACGGCATTCGATCACCGCCTGCTTCAAGGTCAGGTATTGACCGGTGGCTTCGAGGCCGAGTTCGTCGAGGCGGCAGAACGTAGTCAGGTCAGGGCTCGTGAAAGTAAAGTGGGGCACGTCGAGGTCTTTCGGGCTGAACGGTCAGTGTGAGAACTTCCATTCTGCTCGGAGACCTCGACCCCCTCATCCCGCTGTTGCCACCGCACCTAGCCAGCTCGCACCCTCACGGACCCTTCCACCTGAAGTCTCAAGACATCGCGGACGGACCTACACTCTGCTTCTTGAAGAGCC
>NZ_CANLSZ010000021.1 GCF_947493765.1 uncultured Arthrobacter sp. | reverse complement strand
CGCACACCACACCCCACCACACCGGTAGGGTCGGCCTATGAGTGGATTGTTCTCACACCCACGCGAACCCGCGCAGGCGACGGGTAGCGTCAGGTGGCCTCTCATGCTGAAGCAACCAGGGACGAGCTGCCACACAGGTCCGGGAGGATCTCTCTGGTGGGGATGTCACGCGGTGGCCCTGGAACTCTGTATGAGCAGGTCGAGAAGCGGAATCGGTATCTGGTCGCGGAGCCCGCGCCTGGATGATTGGTCTCACTGGTCTCAGTGGTCTCTTCTCAGTAGTCCGAGGTCGCGGTCCAGCAGGACAATGACCTATGTGTCGCAATCACTATCGAGTTTTCCTTCGCGTCCGTCGAGAACTTGGAGGACGAGTTCGGCACCGCGGTGGCCCAGTTCCTGATCACGGAATTCGCCGGCGCAGCGGAGGTAGACGCGGCATTCGAGGGTGATGACTTCAGCAAGGACTTCTTCGTCCCCACCTGTTCACGTTCGGTCGCGGGTCTGCTCGCCAGGGTGCACGTCATTCGACAGCTCGTCGCGGCCACGGCCGGGGCCGCGTCGGTGTCGGGGTTCGGGAGTAGATCAGAGTCTCTGGTCCAGGAATCCCCGAGAGGACAGAGTGGAGCCTCTTCCTGGATCTTGCCCGGAACCCTCACAACTCGGTAATTGTGTGCCGGCATCGGTCAGGGCGTCGTCGAGGACTGCCCGGACCGTGGGCACGAGGAGGTGGCTTCAGGCATGGTCCCCGGCGAGGAGTAGAAGGGGTCGAAGCCGTAGTGGGAGCGGAACACGAGCCACCGGTCGTTCTCCTGCCGCTGCCTGCCCTGCTCGGGCACCACCGCGGTGACCGCGATGGTGAGATGTCATGGCCGAACCGATACGCCACCGCTGCTGAAGAGCACTTCGATGAGACCGTCCAGGGATCCTTCGTGGACCGCCGTCGGGCGGATCCGGTGAGCACCTCGCCGGAGTTGGGATTGCCGAGAGGCAAGCATGTGGCACGTGATGCTCCCTCCCGGAGTGCCCTGCCGGGGAGCCCTCTTCATTCGGTGCCAGCCGTGCGCCCTACTGTTCCCCCATCGGGTCCGGGTGTGCCCCCGGCCACGACATGGCCAGCTGACCGCAGAACACCCCCCTCGGCGAAACCTTGACGAGGCCCGGGGGAGAACGCATCGGGCGCATGGCCGCAGGCTCCAGACCGCGTCGACGACGTGCTTCAGGGGACCCCATAATTCCTCGACGAGTGCCTCCCTCCCACGAGCGCGTGAACCCTCCTGTTCGCGCAGTGCAGGACGGCGGGACCATCCTGCGGACGACCGACCACCGGCGACATGCAGAAGAAGGACCATCCCGGGGTCGATGGAGGCGGCAGGAGGATCGAGCCCTTCGCGACGGAGGAGCGACCGACCAGGCAGCAGCCGATCATCGAGGGATTCCGGACATCAGGTCCGATCCGCCCATGATCAATGCTTACCGTGCAGCGTCGCGTTGGCTGCTGCACAGTAGCAGGCTGCTCGGCCAGCGTCGACCGAACCATCGGCTTGGGCCTGTCGCTCGAGCCGGCCCGTCCGCAAGGCCGGCGCTGCTCCCTCCGCAGAGGTGGGCGGACACCATCCCGGGAGGACCATCGAGCAAGAACGGCGCCACGGAGTCTCGAGCCGGCCCGATCCGATCGATCAGCTGCGGTAGCCGACGCACGTTACGGATCGGATGCAGGTGCCTGGAATTCGCGGCGACGAGGCATACCTGCGCGATCACGGCGATCAGGGTGCTGCACGGATAGGATCCGGTAGGTCCTCGGACTCTCGACCACGAGATAGTGGCTGGGAGGCGTCGATCGGGATGCGCTCCGTCCGGAGCGCCGCCGAGTGAGGCACACCGTGAGGTGAACCCTTGGGACGGCCAGGAGGGCACGGCAGCGCTGCTCCGACTGACCGCTGCCGACGCCATGGGTGGGACGTGATGCAGGTGACGTGTCGCGGGCTTGCCCGTCGGGGATCGCGCGTGTAATGTTTCATGAGTTGCCCCGCTGAGGGCAGCCACCCCCTTCAAAATGTTGACCACTTCGCATGCCTCGATACGAGGGCGAATCGGGTCGCTAATTGCGATGGGTGCTTTCTTTGGATAATTGTTTGCAGGCGTTCAGCCGGCGCAGACGATTTGACAGAGGAAAATGAATTGAAATACAGTATGAACATAGCGGCGGAGGAAAGCGGCCACGAGAAGCGTGAAAGCGCGAGGCTCGCAAGTAATCGTTTGCTCCTGTTGTTTGAGAACTCAATAGTGTGCCAAGTTTTTTGATACCGATTGTTTGTTGATTGGTTGAATTT
>NZ_CANLSZ010000020.1 GCF_947493765.1 uncultured Arthrobacter sp. | reverse complement strand
GGGGACCTCGACCCCTTCCCGCCACCCCTCAACCGGACAGCCTCAGATCCTCACCCCCACCGGATGTCCGAAGAGCCGGATAAGGCACAGGCAGAAGAGCTTGAAGAAGCCGCAATATACAGTTTAGTGGAGTTCTTCCACGACAACGCCAGTAGGCCAAGGTCAACATCATTCCATTCCTTTTGCGATGGCTTGCACTATCGAGACCATAGCGCAGAGTCAGGGCAAGTAATATATAGATGGAGGGTTAACTCACTCCTCGAAGCGCACAACGTTCCTCTTCGTTTGGGAGCAGTAGGCGAAGAACGAGGACGCTTGATTCGTCACTTCAACTCACCACTGAATAAATTAGCTACTCAGCAAATTGAGCAGAGGGCTGAACTCCCGCAAGACGAGGTAGCCCATGCCATCCGTATGTTCAGGAAGAACGGAGCATCATTGGCAGAGAAGCGAGCTGCCATCGCTCTTCTGTATGGCGAACTGGAGCCTAAACGCAAAAGGATGGAGAAGAAGCTTTCATCTAACGATGTGTCGGACTTGTTCCGGATTGCGAATAAGTTCTCAATCCGGCATAGGGGACAGGACCAGGAGGATCTTCGTGGAAGCGAGTATCTTGACTGGATTTTCTGGACCGTCATTGCCACAATCGAACTCATGGACGCTTTAGATAGGTAGAACAACACTGTTTCCTGCATCAGTTGTCCCGTAGAAAACCAGAAAAACGGATGCTAAATTATTTTTGCATCAGCCTTTCTGGTTATAAAAATTTACTTCTCGGGCAGCACCACAAGCGTTGTGTTCTGTTCACTGTAGAAAATTCCGAGACTTACCTCCGTTATCAATGTAGGAGCAGATAGTCCGGGATCGCGCTAAGGGATCTAACTCGTTTAATGGCCCTTCGCAGTTGAGCGTGGGTAGGGCGGTCGGGGACTAACGCGGCAGGGGTTCGCTGGGGTTGTTGCGGCGTGGTGTGGGAGGAATGAGGTCAGGGCCTCTTTGAATTGGTAGCGACCAAGCAACCGAGATTCAGAAGAGACCCTGACATGAATAACTCTATGTCGTGCTCCGGCGACCGCTGGTGCGCACGCGCGGACACCATGCTCGGCGTCGCCAGCATCCACCTCACTACCGTCACGACAACGCCGACGGCCCTGGTCCTCGGCGTTGAAACCGGCGACACGATCGCTGGCTGCCCGGCCTGCGGAGTCATCGCGGTCGGCCACGGACGCCGACCGGTCCGGCTGCATGACATCCCGTGTTTTGGCCGGCCCGTGCGCCTGGTCTGGTCCAAACGCATCTGGCGGTGCCCCGACCCGGGATGCCCGAAGACCACGTTCACCGAAGAGCACCCGCTGGCCGGTCCACGGTCGAAGCTCACTACTCGTGCCATCGGGTGGGCGGTCGACGCCCTGTCCCGTTACGACACCTCAGTCTCCGCCCTGGCCTATCAACTCGGGGTGTCCTGGCACACGCTCTGGGACGCGATCACACCCGAGGCGATCCGCCGCACCACCGGGCCCGGACGGCTGACCGGAGTCGACGCTCTCGGTGTCGATGAGCACGTCTGGGCTCACACCGGACCACCGGGCACGGGTATGGTCACCGGCATCGTGGACCACACCCGCGACGCGAACGGCGTGGTTCATGCGAGGTTGCTGGATCTCGTTCCGGGCCGGTCGGGTAAGGCCTACGCCACCTGGCTCACCGACCACGGCCCGAACTTCACGACCGGCATCAAAACTGCGGCCCTGGACCCGTTCCGCGGGTACGCGAACGCGATCCGCGACGAACTCCCCGAAGCCATCACCGTGCTCGATGCGTTCCATGTCGTGAAGCTCGGCTCGGCCATGGTCGACGAGGTCCGCCGCCGTGTCCAGCAGAACACCCTCGGGCACCGCGGACGCAGCGGGGATCCGCTCTACGGAATCAGACGGACCCTGCAATGCGGGGTCGAGCACCTCACCGACAAACAAGTTGCCCGCCTGAACACCAAGCTCGACCTCGGGGACCCCGACCACGAAGTCACCCTCGCCTGGCAGTGCTATCAACAGCTCCGCTCGATCTATCACGTCAAACCGGAGAAGGGCCGGGCCCTGGTCGCCACCATCCTGGCCTCGTTCCCCTCTTGTCCGATCCCCGAGATCGCACGACTCGGCCGGACACTACGGCAGTGGAAGTCCGCGATCCTGGCGTACTTCGACACCGACGGCGCGTCCAACGGGCCTACCGAAGCCGTGAACGGTGTCATCGAAACCACCCGC
Source organism: uncultured Arthrobacter sp. (assembly GCF_947493765.1). Taxonomy (GTDB): domain Bacteria; phylum Actinomycetota; class Actinomycetes; order Actinomycetales; family Micrococcaceae; genus Arthrobacter_D. The sequence goes on along the minus strand of NZ_CANLSZ010000020.1, from coordinate 1,152 downwards.
CGCATCGCCCGAGGATTCCGCAACTTCACCAACTACAGACTCCGCTGCCTCCTCGCCGCCGGCGGCCACCGCCCCTACCGCACGAAACGAACCAACCACGCCTAAATGCGAAGGGCCCGTTTAATAAGGAACAGTGTCATCACATGAGTGGTAGTCGATCAAAGAAAACCCGCCAGCGATCGCGTCAGCGCGCAGAACACCTAGTGAACGCTGACGTCACCCTTCGCTCCGCCAAAGCGGTGTTGGCCGTAGATCTTCGGGGGGTACCGCTGACTAGGACCAACCAGTTCGTGGTGGGCTGGATGCGAGCGACATTCCAGCAGAGCATAGTCATTTCAGAACTGACCAAAGCAGGAATGGCACACGCCGCTGCACCCAATCGGCGCGCTTTTTGGGAACTAGCACTCCGCTTGCTCTGGCTTGCAGATATGCCGCAGCCCGATCGCGAGCAGGCCGTAGATACGATGCTTGCCCATGGAGTTGCAACTGAGGTGACAACAGATAAGCACATGAAAGAGATGGGCCTCGAGTCCTCTATCGATGTTGCCGCGATGCAGCACTTCGCACTGGACGCATCCACCGATAAGCAGGCGAAGGAACAGGCAAAGAATCTGACGGATGCGGTCAGAGCTACGGGCATGAACAGCGCCGTCATCTATCGCCTGTGGCGCTCGGATTCGACCTGGGCCCATGCGACTGGGTTCCTTGCTGGTCAATACGCACCTGCCAGCAGAGACGACACCATCGACACAGGCAACCCTCCGGTTCTCGATGAGAACTTGGATCTTCATCGTCTCGTCGCAATGCTTGTCGTGTTCACCGTCGGTTTCCTACTTCGCGATGAGGGTGTACCGAGCGATCTTGCCGGCGCTCCCGCTGCTGCTTTTGTTGCTGTGCCCTAACGCCCATCGCCAACCGCGCGTTCGGCACAATGAGGGTATGACCGTTCAGCTGCGTCCGTGGACGCCGGAAGATGCTCCCGCTCTACTGGTCGCGTATAAGGAGAACCCAGATCTACATGCGCAATTCGGTGGCGCTGACCTCTCCACCGTCGACAGAGCACGCGACCTTATCAGGCTCATCCCAATCGAGGGTGTAGTTGTGGTCTGAACCCGCCTGTCTCCAGGAGTGATCGGGCGATGTAGTTGGTCA
>NZ_CANLSZ010000019.1 GCF_947493765.1 uncultured Arthrobacter sp. | reverse complement strand
CGTTTGCTCCTGTTGTTTGAGAACTCAATAGTGTGCCAAGTTTTTTGATACCGATTGTTTGTTGATTGGTTGAATTTGCTGGTCGCCGTCGTTGTGGTGGTGGCTGGTTTTTTTGGCTGGTTTCGAATTTTGTGCAGCATTGTTGTCCGTTTTCCCGGGTGATGGTGTTGTGTTCGTAGTTTTTTACGGAGAGTTTGATCCTGGCTCAGGATGAACGCTGGCGGCGTGCTTAACACATGCAAGTCGAACGATGATCTCCAGCTTGCTGGGGGGATTAGTGGCGAACGGGTGAGTAACACGTGAGTAACCTGCCCTTGACTCCGGGATAAGCCTGAGAAATTGGGTCTAATACTGGATACGACCTTCCCGCGCATGCGGTGTTGGTGGAAAGCTTTTGTGGTTTTGGATGGACTCGCGGCCTATCAGCTTGTTGGTGGGGTAATGGCTTACCAAGGCGACGACGGGTAGCCGGCCTGAGAGGGTGACCGGCCACACTGGGACTGAGACACGGCCCAGACTCCTACGGGAGGCAGCAGTGGGGAATATTGCACAATGGGCGAAAGCCTGATGCAGCGACGCCGCGTGAGGGATGAAGGCCTTCGGGTTGTAAACCTCTTTCAGTAGGGAAGAAGCTTATCCTTTTGGGTTGGTGACGGTACCTGCAGAAGAAGCGCCGGCTAACTACGTGCCAGCAGCCGCGGTAATACGTAGGGCGCAAGCGTTATCCGGAATTATTGGGCGTAAAGAGCTCGTAGGCGGTTTGTCGCGTCTGTCGTGAAAGTCCGGGGCTTAACCCCGGATCTGCGGTGGGTACGGGCAGACTAGAGTGCAGTAGGGGAGACTGGAATTCCTGGTGTAGCGGTGAAATGCGCAGATATCAGGAGGAACACCGATGGCGAAGGCAGGTCTCTGGGCTGTAACTGACGCTGAGGAGCGAAAGCATGGGGAGCGAACAGGATTAGATACCCTGGTAGTCCATGCCGTAAACGTTGGGCACTAGGTGTGGGGGACATTCCACGTTTTCCGCGCCGTAGCTAACGCATTAAGTGCCCCGCCTGGGGAGTACGGCCGCAAGGCTAAAACTCAAAGGAATTGACGGGGGCCCGCACAAGCGGCGGAGCATGCGGATTAATTCGATGCAACGCGAAGAACCTTACCAAGGCTTGACATGAACCGGAATGATGCAGAGATGTGTCAGCCACTTGTGGCCGGTTTACAGGTGGTGCATGGTTGTCGTCAGCTCGTGTCGTGAGATGTTGGGTTAAGTCCCGCAACGAGCGCAACCCTCGTTCCATGTTGCCAGCGGGTTATGCCGGGGACTCATGGGAGACTGCCGGGGTCAACTCGGAGGAAGGTGGGGACGACGTCAAATCATCATGCCCCTTATGTCTTGGGCTTCACGCGTGCTACAATGGCCGGTACAAAGGGTTGCGATACTGTGAGGTGGAGCTAATCCCAAAAAGCCGGTCTCAGTTCGGATTGAGGTCTGCAACTCGACCTCATGAAGTTGGAGTCGCTAGTAATCGCAGATCAGCAACGCTGCGGTGAATACGTTCCCGGGCCTTGTACACACCGCCCGTCAAGTCACGAAAGTTGGTAACACCCGAAGCCGGTGGCCTAACCCCTTGTGGGAGGGAGCCGTCGAAGGTGGGACCGGCGATTGGGACTAAGTCGTAACAAGGTAGCCGTACCGGAAGGTGCGGCTGGATCACCTCCTTTCTAAGGAGCGCCTCAAGGTCTGCTCGCTCATCCTCTGTGGTGGGTGTGTGTCCTTGCAGGAGTTGGCCCATAGCGCGGGCGTTTGTTCCGCGGTGGGTGCTCATGGGTGGAATATCAAGAAATAGGTTCATCTGGTGATGTCGTTGGTGTCGTAGTACGCCTGTCGTGTGGTGCCTGGTGGTCCTCGCAGTGATGTGGGGGTTGTCCAGGTGGTGTGCGGGGGGTTGGAAAGTGATGCTGGTGGTGTTGGTGGGTGGAGTGTTTGGCACACTGTTGGGTCCTGAGATAACAGGGCTCCTTGTCGTCGTGGTTCCCGGGTTCGTCCCGGGGGTGATGATGGGTGGGGGGTTTGGTTGTTTCTGGTGTTCCTGCGCATGCCGTGCTCGTCCCTGTTGTGGGGTGGGTGGGGGTGTGTCGGGGTTGTTGGTTGAGAACTGCATAGTGGACGCGAGCATCTTAGAAACTGTGAGCGGAGTGTGTCGCACGGTGATGGGTGTGCTGGTGGTCTTGTCTTGTTCCTTTGTGGGGTGGGGCGGGGGTGCTGGTTCGCTTGTTGTGTGCGGTGGCTTCGTGAGCTGAGTGATTTTTGTGGTCAAGTTTTTAAGGGCACACGGTGGATGCCTTGGCATCAGGAGCCGAAGAAGGACGTGGGAATCTGCGATAAGCCTGGGGGAGTTGATAACCGAACTGTGATCCCAGGATGTCCGAATGGGGAAACCCCGCCCGGCGCGCGAGTGACCGGGTGACCCGTATCTGAACACATAGGGTACGTGGGGGGAACGTGGGGAAGTGAAACATCTCAGTACCCACAGGAAGAGAAAACAATAGTGATTCCGTCAGTAGTGGCGAGCGAACGCGGATCAGGCTAAACCAGTGGTGTGTGATAGCCGGCGGGCGTTGCATCACTGGGGTTGTGGGACTTTCCGTACCAGTTCTGCCGGATTGGTGAAATGTGTGCGTGCGTATAGGTGAACGGGTTTGAAAGCCCGGCCGGAGAGGGTGTAAGTCCCGTAACCGTAATGCGTGACGCCGTTTGGAGAGGATCCCAAGTAGCACGGGGCCCGAGAAATCCCGTGCGAATCTGCCAGGACCACCTGGTAAGCCTAAATACTCCCTGATGACCGATAGCGGACCAGTACCGTGAGGGAAAGGTGAAAAGTACCCCGGGAGGGGAGTGAAATAGTACCTGAAACCGTGTGCCTACAAACCGTCGGAGCAGACTTGTTTCTGTGACGGCGTGCCTTTTGAAGAATGAGCCTGCGAGTTAGTGTTACGTCGCGAGGTTAACCCGTGTGGGGAAGCCGTAGCGAAAGCGAGTCTGAATAGGGCGAGTGAGTGGCGTGATCTAGACCCGAAGCGAAGTGATCTACCCATGGCCAGGTTGAAGCGACGGTAAGACGTCGTGGAGGACCGAACCCACTTCAGTTGAAAATGGAGGGGATGAGCTGTGGGTAGGGGTGAAAGGCCAATCAAACTTCGTGATAGCTGGTTCTCCCCGAAATGCATTTAGGTGCAGCGTTGCGTGTTTCTTGCCGGAGGTAGAGCTACTGGATGACTGATGGGCCCTACAAGGTTACTGACGTCAGCCAAACTCCGAATGCCGGTAAGTGAGAGCGCAGCAGTGAGACTGTGGGGGATAAGCTTCATAGTCGAGAGGGAAACAGCCCAGACCACCAACTAAGGCCCCTAAGCGTGTGCTAAGTGGGAAAGGATGTGGAGTTGCGAAGACAACCAGGAGGTTGGCTTAGAAGCAGCCATCCTTGAAAGAGTGCGTAATAGCTCACTGGTCAAGTGATTCCGCGCCGACAATGTAGCGGGGCTCAAGTACACCGCCGAAGTTGTGGCATTCACGCGTATACCCAAGCCGGAGACGTGTTCTTTTGGTTCAGGGGTGTGGATGGGTAGGGGAGCGTCGTGTGGGCGGTGAAGTCGCGGTGTGAACCAGCGGTGGAGCCTACACGAGTGAGAATGCAGGCATGAGTAGCGAAAGACGGGTGAGAAACCCGTCCGCCGAATGATCAAGGGTTCCAGGGTCAAGCTAATCTGCCCTGGGTAAGTCGGGACCTAAGGCGAGGCCGACAGGCGTAGTCGATGGACAACGGGTTGATATTCCCGTACCGGCGAAGAACCGCCAATACTGATCGAGGGATACTAACCGCCAGAAGCATGACCGCCCACCCTTGTGGTGACGTGGTTTTTTGCCGATCGCGGGACCTGATCTCGGGAGGTAAGCGTATTAACAGGTGTGACGCAGGAAGGTAGCCGAGCCGGGCGATGGTTGTCCCGGTCTAAGGATGTAGGGCGGACCATAGGCAAATCCGTGGTCCTGGTTTAGATACCGTGCTTGAGATCTGATGGGACCCCCGTATGGGGGAATTCGGTGATCCTATGCTGCCTAGAAAAGCATCGGCGCGAGGTTCCAGCTGCCCGTACCCCAAACCGACACAGGTGATCAGGTAGAGAATACTAAGGCGATCGAGAGAATTATGGTTAAGGAACTCGGCAAAATGCCCCCGTAACTTCGGGAGAAGGGGGGCCCCAACCTTGACCGGTACTTGCTACCGGGAGGGGATCAGGGCCGCAGAGACCAGGGGGAAGCGACTGTTTACTAAAAACACAGGTCCGTGCGAAGTCGCAAGACGATGTATACGGACTGACTCCTGCCCGGTGCTGGAAGGTTAAGAGGACCGGTTAGTTCCACGCTTGCGTGGGACGAAGCTGGGAATTCAAGCCCCAGTAAACGGCGGTGGTAACTATAACCATCCTAAGGTAGCGAAATTCCTTGTCGGGTAAGTTCCGACCTGCACGAATGGAGTAACGACTTCCCCGCTGTCTCAACCATAAACTCGGCGAAATTGCAGTACGAGTAAAGATGCTCGTTACGCGCAGCAGGACGGAAAGACCCCGAGACCTTCACTATAGTTTGGTATTGGTGTTCGGTGTGGCTTGTGTAGGATAGGTGGGAGACTGTGAAGGGTGGACGCTAGTTCGCCTGGAGTCATCGTTGAAATACCACTCTGGTCACTCTGGATATCTAACTTCGGCCCGTAATCCGGGTCAGGGACAGTGCCTGATGGGTAGTTTAACTGGGGCGGTTGCCTCCTAAAAAGTAACGGAGGCGCCCAAAGGTTCCCTCAGCCTGGTTGGCAATCAGGTGGCGAGTGTAAGTGCACAAGGGAGCTTGACTGTGAGAGAGACATCTCAAGCAGGGACGAAAGTCGGGACTAGTGATCCGGCGGCACATTGTGGAATGGCCGTCGCTCAACGGATAAAAGGTACCTCGGGGATAACAGGCTGATCTTGCCCAAGAGTCCATATCGACGGCATGGTTTGGCACCTCGATGTCGGCTCGTCGCATCCTGGGGCTGGAGTAGGTCCCAAGGGTTGGGCTGTTCGCCCATTAAAGCGGTACGCGAGCTGGGTTTAGAACGTCGTGAGACAGTTCGGTCCCTATCCGCTGCGCGCGCAGGAAATTTGAGAAGGGCTGTCCTTAGTACGAGAGGACCGGGACGGACGAACCTCTGGTGTGTCAGTTGTACTGCCAAGTGCACCGCTGATTAGCTACGTTCGGATGGGATAACCGCTGAAAGCATCTAAGCGGGAAGCCTGCTTCAAGATGAGATTTCCATACACCTTGAGTGTGAGAGGCCCCCAGCCAGACCACTGGGTTGATAGGCCGGATGTGGAAGCAGGGACTAACGACCTGTGAAGCTGACCGGTACTAATAAGCCGATAACTTACACCACACACCCCCCCACCCCACCCACGGTGGAAACCAAGGGGGAGTGAAAATCACACATGCTACGCGTCCACTATGCGGTTCCCAACCAACAAC
>NZ_CANLSZ010000018.1 GCF_947493765.1 uncultured Arthrobacter sp. | reverse complement strand
CCCTCACCTACCGAGGTGGGGCCGTCCTGCGGGCGATCACCCTCTGGCTCAAACGGTTAGGAGACACGCCCTAGCTGCGGTGGGGAGCCAGATCGGTAACCAGGCGTCTTCGGATTCCCGTAACTACGGGTACCGGAAGCTCAGTGACCTCATCGAGGGAATCGGTCTGTTCGACGTCAAAAGGGGAGAACCTACAGGTGATGGTGCGAGACAAGCGCACTGCGATTCGCAGCACCACCACATGACGCTTTTACTGGGCAGCGTGTCCTAGTCTTCGTCGGGCTCACCGTTCCAGGCGCGTAGCCCTGGGGATTGGATGTCCCATCGGTGTTCTGTGATGACTTTGACTCTTTGAAGCATCGCTCGCGAGCTTTCTTCGTAGGCGGAGATGAGGTGTCGGGCGTATGAGCCGCCATGTCGAGCGAAGGAGATGCGATGCCGGACTTCCAGACGAGTTCCCGCCGACGTATCTGTGAGGAAGTAGCCGGTCGTGGGCATGTTCTGGCCACCGCCGATCAGGCGGGTGATCGAGTACTCTGCAGCGATTTCATCGACGATCTCTACCGCGACGACCTGTTCCTTGCCGCCGAGCGTGTGGATGAAGACTTGTATCTCGCCTGCTCCTCGTGGCGTCCCCTCGGCCCGGAAGCCCCGTGCGATGGTCGGTTCCATCAATGGAGCGTTCTCGGCCGGCTTGATCAGATCCCACACCAACTGCCTGGGTGCCAAAATCTCGGTGGCGACCCTTCCCTCTATGGTCTTTTCCTGCTCGCCGCCCTTTAGCGCTGCCCGTCTACCCATCCCTGCAGTATTCCAAAGGCGGCCCTTCCGGTGCTCACGCCTTGCCGCGTACCGATCCACACAAGCGCAGAGAGCGTCAGGAACCCTGGAGCGAGGGAGCTTGATTCTGAGCGAGTCCATCGCAATGAAGGAGCGTCGACCCGTGGGTCGCGTAGACCATCGCTAGAGAACATGCTGAAAGATGGTTCCATGGTGTCTTCTTCGTTCGGGCAGGTCCTAGATCAGTTGTATTTCTCCGCTACTGACGAGCGGGACAAGGGCTCAAAATTCGAACGGTTGATGAAGCGGTACCTGGAGCTGGAGCCGAAGTACGCGGATCAGTTCTCTGATGTCTGGCTGTGGAACGACTGGCCGGACCGCGGTAAGCAGGTTGATACTGGGATCGATCTTGTGGCCCGAGACCGGTACACCGGGGAACTGACGGCCATTCAGTGCAAGTTCTACGACCCGCAGCGCCGGCTGGAGAAGAAGCAGATCGACTCCTTCTTTACTGCCATGGGCAAAACAGACTTCTCCTACGGGATGGTGGTTTCCACCACCGATGACTGGTCCAAGCATGCCGAGGAAGCGTTGGAGGGCCAGTCCAAGCCCACGACCAGGCTGCGTCTGCAGGACCTGGCCGAGTCCACCATCGACTGGGAGCAATTCAACCTCTCCCAGCCCGAACAGATGGTGCGGTCAGACCGGAAGGAGCCGCGGAAGTACCAACTCGAAGCCATCAATGATGTGATCACCGGCTTCCAGGACTCTGACCGGGGCAAGCTGATTATGGCCTGCGGCACGGGTAAGACCTACACGTCGCTGAAGATCGTCGAAAAAATGGTCCCGATCGGAGGCAGTGCCCTGTTCCTTGTGCCCTCGATCGCCCTGCTGCAGCAGACACTGAACGAGTGGACCGCCCAGGCCGCTCTAACGCTTCGTCCGCTGGCGGTGTGTTCGGATGTGAAGGTCGGCCGCCGCGACAACGAGGACGTGTCCGTCCATGATCTGGCGTTCCCCGCCACGACAGATCCGCAGAAGCTCTTCTACCGGGCGAGCATCAGCACGGGGCAGGAAGCAGTCACGGTGGTGTTTTCCACCTACCAGTCCATTGATGTTATCGCTCAGGCTCAGGCAGCCGGTTTGCCGGACTTCGATCTGATCCTGTGCGATGAGGCGCACCGGACCACCGGTATCACCGAACCCGACCATGACGACTCGGCATTTGTGCGGGTCCATGACCAGGGCTACCTGCGGGCGGCTAAGCGCCTGTATATGACTGCGACTCCGCGAATCTATGTGCAGGATTCCAAGGTCAAGGCCGCGGAGAACGACGTGGCCGTGTACTCCATGGACGATCAGGACGTGTACGGGCCGGAGTTCCACCATCTCGGGTTCGGCAAGGCCGTGGACATGGGCCACCTCACTGATTACAAGGTCCTGGTTCTGGCCGTGAACGAGGACGCGGTTTCTCGCTCCTTCCAGGGCTTGTTCAAGGACAACGGGGACCTGTCTTTGGATGACGCGGCCCGCATCGTGGGTTGCTGGAACGGACTGTCCAAACGCGGGGTCAACGGGGAGCGTCTGTCCATTGGAGACACGACGCCGATGAGCCGGGCGGTGGCGTTCACCCGGAACATCAAGGAATCCAAAAAACTGGCCGAACAGTTTGAACTCATCAGCCGGCAGCTGCTAGTCGAGGATGAAGAGGCATTGAAGCTCGAGGCTGGCCACGTCGATGGCACGTTCAACGTTCTGGAGCGCTCCGCGAAGCTGGACTGGTTGCAGGATGAAACGAAGGGCAACGTGTGCCGGATCCTGTCCAACGCCAAGTGCCTCACCGAAGGCGTCGACGTTCCATCCCTGGACGCTGTCCTGTTCCTAAACCCGCGGAACTCCCAGGTCGACGTGGTGCAGGCCGTGGGCCGTGTCATGCGCAGAGCCGAGGGCAAGGAGTACGGGTACATCATCCTGCCAATCGCCGTACCCTCAACCTCAGATCCGGAAACCGCGCTGAACGATAACAAGAAGTACAAGGTCGTTTGGGACGTCTTACAGGCCCTGCGAGCCCACGACGACCGGTTCGAGGCAATGATCAACAAACTCGATCTGAACGGGAACTCCAACGCAAAGATCGACGTCATCACCGTCGCCGACCCCTTCGGAGACGACGACAACCAGCCGGGAAACACTGGGAAGCCCGGCGCACAGGTCACCGAATCGCTGTTCCATATGGCCAACGCCGATGAGTGGCGAAACGCCATCTTCGCCCGCATGGTCCGCAAGGTGGGGGACCGCCGCTACTGGGAACAGTGGGCCGAGGACGTCAAGGGCATCGCTGACCGGCACATCATCCGTATCCGCAGCATCCTTCACGGACCTGACACCCGGGTCCGTGACGAATTCGCCGTGTTCCTGGAGGGGCTGCGCGGAAACCTGAACGCGTCAATCACCGAGAACGACGCAGTCGACATGCTCTCCCAGCACCTGATCACCAAACCCGTGTTCGAGGCCTTGTTCGAGGACTACTCCTTCGCAGCCCATAACCCTGTGTCCCAAGTCATGGACTCCATGGTCCAGGTGCTCGAGCAGTACAACCTGGAGTCGGAGGTGCAAAATCTTGAGGAGTTCTATCGGTCGGTGAGGATCCGCGCCGAAGGCGTGAGCACCGCCGAAGGCAAACAAAAAATCATCACCGAACTCTACGAACGGTTCTTCAAACTCGCCTTCCCCCGCACGGCCGAATCCCTGGGCATCGTGTACACCCCGGTGGAAGTCGTGGACTTCATCCTGCGCGCCGTGAACGACGTCCTGGTCAAGGAGTTCGGGGTGTCGATCTCCGATGAGGGTGTGCACGTCCTGGACCCCTTCACCGGCACCGGAACATTCATCGTCCGGCTGCTGCAGTCAGGCCTGATCAGGCCCGAGGATCTGCTGCGCAAATACACCCACGAGCTGCACGCCAACGAGCTGCTGCTCATGGCCTACTACATCGCGGCCATCAACATCGAAGCCACCGTCCACGGACTCCTGCGCGATCAGGCGACCGCAGCAGAAACTGACCCTGACGCTGTCGGCTACGAGCCTTTCGACGGGATCGTTCTCACCGACACGTTCCAGATGACCGAGAACGGTGACACCCTCGACGAGCACGTGTTTACTAACAACAGCGACCGGGTAGTCAAGCAGAACGCCTTAGACATCCGAGTCATCATCGGAAACCCGCCCTACTCCGTCGGCCAGACCAGCGGCAACGACAACAACGCAAACCTCAAGTACCCCACTTTGGATGAATCGATCCGCAAAACCTACGTGACACGCTCCACTGCGACGAACAAAAACTCCCTCTACGACTCCTACATTCGCGCCATCCGGTGGGCCTCCAACCGCATCCTCAACTCAGAGAACGGGGGAGTGGTCTGCTACGTCTCCAACGGCGGATACATCGACGGCAACACCGCCGACGGCTTGCGCAAAACCCTCACTGACGAGTTCCACGAGATCTACATTTACAACCTGCGCGGGAACGCTCGATCAGCCGGAGAACAACGCCGCAAGGAAAAAGACAACGTATTCGGTGAAGGAAGCAAGACAACGGTTGCCGTCCTGCTCCTCGTGAAACGCCCAGGAGCCGTGATCAAGTGCCAGCTGAACTACCAGGACATCGGGAACTACCTCGACCGAAAACAAAAACTCGCCATCGTTCACGAGTCCACCCTCGACAACCTCCCCTGGCAACAGCTCACCCCCAATGCTGATGGCGACTGGATCAACCAACGCAACGACCACTTCGAAACCTTCACACCCCTAAGCGCCAAGGACGGGCAAATCAGCATCTTCTCTTCCAATGGGGCGGGACTACAAACAAACCGTGACGCCTGGGTATACAACAATTCTCAATCAAAATTAGTTGTAAATGTCAATAACATGATCGATACTTACAATGCTGAAGTTGCTCGATGGAATGCAGCAGGAAAACCACTGCCGGTCGAACCGTTCATTTCAACAGACGCCACAAAAATCAGTTGGGCGAGGAGCCTCCGTAATGCTTTGAGAAAAGAAGAGCGGCTTGTCGAGGACCCCGGCGGTTACCGGCTTAGCAGCTACCGCCCCTTCAACAAGAGCCGCGTCTACTTTGCGCGTCTTATGAATCATGAGCGAGGCCAGCAACCAAAGTACTTCCCCGACACTACAACCCAAAATTTTGGCTTCTACATAGTTGGCCCGGGAAATGATAAGTTATTCTCTTCCCTCATGGTGTCCGACATGCCGGATTTGTCATTTTGGGGGTCCGGACAGGGGCAGTTTTTTCCTCGCTATAGATATGTCACTTCCGTGGGAGGCGCTGATCTGTTTGCCGGGTTGGAAGAGCCGAATGATGAACCACGGCGAATCGACAACGTGACTGATGAGTCCCTGGTCAAGTATCAGGCCGTCTATGGGGCTGAAGTGAGCAAGGATGACGTGTTCTTCTACGTTTACGGAGTCCTGCACTCTCCCGAATACCGTGATCGTTTCGCAGCGGACCTGAAGAGGATGCTCCCGCGCGTCCCAATGGTTCCAGGTGCTGAGCGTTTTCGCGCGTTTTCGGAGGCTGGCCGCCGGCTTTCGGCCCTGCATATCGGTTACGAGGATGCTGACCCCTACCCTGTGACCGAACGTGAGACGGGTTTAATACCAGAAGCTGATGAGTACGCCAAGTATGCCGTAACTAAAATGAAGTACGGTGGCAAATCCGGGGCGTGGGACAAAACTCGCATCATCTACAACGGCCAAATCACTCTCGAGGGCATACCTGCGGAGGCTCATGACTACATGCTCGGCTCCCGCTCTGCCATTGACTGGATCGTCGAGCGGTACCAGATCAAGAAGGACTCGGCCTCGGGCATAGTCAACGATCCCAATGATTGGTCGCGCGAGAACCAAAAACCGCGCTACATCATCGATCTCCTCGCCAGAATAGTAACCATAAGTATCGAGACCACCCAGATTCTCAAAACACTTCCTGAGATAGGGGTATGAGAGCAATAATGATTAGGGAAGTAAGGGAACTTCGAGGTCACCAGTCCCTAGAGACGTGGATGGGTAAGGAGTACCTGACCTTAGGTGATCTATGGCCGGAGAGTCCGAAAGCAGTAGTAGTTGGTATCAATCCGGCTCCGGTCAGCGTAGGTGTTGGACACTATCATCAGGGGACGCTGGGCATAAGGCTATCTAAGCGCCTGACGGCAGCAGGCGTCCTGCCGCCAAATTCTGCAGGGTTTATGGACGATGTCGCGATGTGTGAGGGCCTCGGGTTTACGGACTTGGTGAAGCGACCCACTTCCCGGGCTGCCGAAATAGGCGCCTCAGAAATGACTTTTGGTTGTGATCGCTTGGAACGGGAGATAGCAGCTCGAGAAGTCCCGCTCGTCATATTTGTCTTCAAGGCAGCCGCTACGCAGCTACTGGGAAAGTTTCCCGGCAACGGGCTGCTTGAAGACCATTCGGTCGGAGGCGCGGCCGTTTTCATTATGCCAGGACCATACGAAGCCGCGGCGAGCTCAAATAAAACCCTAGTTGTACTCAGAGAGCTGTGGCTGAAGAACGATTGAATCCTAGTGAAGATCTGGACGCGAGTGAGATTGCGTTGAGAGTTATTGACCGCGACGTTGGTCATCTCGCGTGAGTGTCAGAACGGTGGCGGTCTCGATCGACTAGCGTCAGTTGGCGACAGTCCCTGGGTCAGAGAAGGTCGAACACCGGACATGCCAACTGGCGCAACAAAGGATCCCTTAACAGGCTCTTCGGACATCCGGTAGGGGTCATGGTGTGAGGCCGCCTGCGGCGAGGAGCATTCTGAGCCGGTAGTTGTGGC
>NZ_CANLSZ010000017.1 GCF_947493765.1 uncultured Arthrobacter sp. | reverse complement strand
TCTCGCTCACCTACCGCGGCGCAGCCGTCCTCAGAGCCATCACACTCTGGCTCCAAGCATTAGGAGACACGCCCTAGGTCCGTGGCAACCGCAATGCCGATTCGCAGAAACTGAAGCCATCCACAGGGAATCGCGCCGGAGAAAAGTTCGGGCAGACAGAGCGTGATCCCTATACCGACCTAAGGGGAACACCCGTGCTGAAAACCATCGTCCTGACCGCAGCCGCTTTGACTACTGTTCTGACCCTGAGCGCCGCCCCCGCCGCCGCCGCCGTCGCGCAGAGCTCCAAGCCGACCCCAACGGTGCAATTGTCGGCCGTGTACAGCTCCAAGAATTCCGTTGGCGACACCGTCCAGCCGATGAACTGGGTGTGCCGGATAATCCCCTGCGGGCGCAGCTGACAAGGACTGTCCTGCGCTGAGATCCGTCCGGCAGATGACCGGACCGCGGCGCTCCGTCCACGCCATCGGGTGGGGGAACAGATCATGTTCCCCCACCCGATGTTCGACCGTTTAACCCCGCAGAGGAGAACCCCGATGATCCGGTGCACCACAGCCGTGCTTCCCGCGTTATTGATCGTCGACGGTATTTCTAAGCGCTATGGTCAGCGTGGTGTGCGTGATATCTCCTTCACCATCTCCACGGGCACCGTGCTCGCACTGGTGGGCCCACCCAGGTCCGGCAAAACCACGATTATGCGCATGGTCGCCGGCATCACCCGCCCCGACTCGGGCAGCATCACGGTGGACGGTAGGCCCTTCGCTACCGTTGCCGCACCGGCGCACACGATGGGACTGTTCCTCTCGGCCGCGTCGATCCCGGAAGACCTCCCGGCCCTGTCGTATCTTCAGTACGTGGCCCAGACCCAGGGCATCGACCTGGCCCGCTGCACCGCCGTGCTTCATCAGGTTGGGCTCACCTCACGGGAGGGCCGGCATCAGGTCCAAGCGTTGCCGTGGGCCCAGCGCCATCGATTGGGTATCGCCGCCGCCCTGCTGGCCCGCCCCCGGCTGCTCGTGCTCGATGATCCCATCCCGGGTCTGGTCAAAGCGGGAACCGAGTGGGTCACCAGCCTAATCCACCGCTTGGCCGAGGACGGGGTAGGCGTTCTAATTTCGTCACGTCAGGAGCACGTGCTTCGTCCCGTGGCAGACCACCTCATCGCCCTCGATGACGGCGTCATCATCACGCAGGGCCCTTCAGGTGATTACCCTGGAGCACCTTCCAGCCTCAGTGACCGCAGCTGGCCATGAACAACTCATCTCAAGGACGGCGGCGCCGCATCTACATCGATCACCTCATCGCTGCCGGTGCCCATCCACAGCGATTCCCAACGGTGGTACGTGCCGAACTGATCCGGTTATCCCACCAACGCCAGGTCCGACGCGGACTGACGATTGCCGTGCTCAGCGGACTTGCTACCGGCCTGTGCACACTGTGGGCAGACGCCGGTAGCTCGGCCGACGTCCCCGAGTTCCTAGCCGACCTCACGGCATCGCCCGAAGTTTCCGGGCAGGTCGCTGTTTCGTCTGGACGTGCCCTGACCACGGCCATGATCTTGGCCACAACCGTCACCTCGGTGGTGATCGGTCTGACTCTTCTCCACTCCACGAGCCTGGACCTCAGGAGCCTGCTCATCATCTCGCTATGGCTAGTCCCCAACCGGCGCCGACTGATGCTGGCCCGGACCGCAGCCCAAACCCTGGCCACCGTCGTCATTGTCTCGGTGACGTCCTTCGGCGTGGCCATGGTGGGCCTCGCCGTCACCGCTCTGGAGGGTGTTTGGCGGTTACCGGTGACGTGGCTGGTCTGCGTCACCGCCGGTACGCTGCCAGCGCTGCTGAGCGCCCCGGTGGCTCTGCTGCTCCGCAATACCGTCCTCTCGATGATCGTCTATCTCGGCGTCTTTCCCGGGCTTTCACTAATCGCCCGGGGCGGTAGCGTGATCACCTCTGAAGGACTGTCCGCAATCCAATGGGTCAACCACGCCCTGCCTCTCGACCTGTATCTGAGGGCGGTGTCGGATGCCGCATTTCAGGAGACGACACTGGGACCGCTCGTGTTCGGATACACCGGCCTGATCATGTGGGTCCTGCTGGCTGTCTCAACCGGATTTTGGGCACTGACCCACCGCGAACCCTGAGCGGCAGACGCCTCACCCATTGCAGCCTTCCCAGCATCGACGAAAGTCGCAGGCAAGGGGCTAGATCATCAACTTGAGTCGGTGGTCCGGCACCACCGGTCCGCGAGATCGTGGGGGACAACAGGAATCCGGGCCAAACAACCATCGACAGAGGAAAACCCATGAGCATCCACAAAGACACCACAGAGCACACCACCGGGAGCCAGCGTCGTGTGGACCCTGCCACGCGGCGCCGCGAGGGCCTCACCACGTTCTTTCTTATCCTCGTCGGCGCTCTGGTGACCGTTGGAATTGCCACACTCACCGACCTTGACACGCTTCCCAGGATCGCGATCACCATAACGGCAATGCTGGTGGCCTATCCGGTGATCAGGACCGTGCTGCCCAAGCCGACCACCTGAACTCCAGGGACTGTCCGATAAACGGTCGTTCGCGGGGCATTGGTGGTCCGACGCCGCCGACGCTGTTCCGACGACATGACCGTGGCAGATTCAAGTGACCTCGCGCTCGGTGTGTGCGATTGCGCTTGAGTCATCGACCGCAGCCAAGAGAATTATTATTCGATTAGTCGTGCGCCAGATAATGCGGTCAGGAGGCGGCGGCGTGATCTCTTGGTCGGGTGGACGATCACTGTCTGTGCTGTCTTGAGCGCTAGGGGCAGGTCGCTTGCCGAGTCGGTGTAGAAGGTGGCGCACTCGATTGGGATCCCTGCTGCTTCAAGACTCCGGACTTTCTGGGCTCCAACATTGTGGAGGGCGATACGAGGAGAGCGATCCGAAAAGACGAGGTGCGAGGCGATCACCTCCACGTCAGGGAGCCCGCTCGCGTCGAGCAGTGATTCGACCAGGCGCAGCTCCGACGCAGTCACGATCACGACGCGGGACGCCTTTTGGGTATTACGGCAATGCTGAATCAGGTCCTCCCGAATGAATCCGGGCTGAGCGGCCAGCCGGCGCCCTGCACCAGAGGCAAGATCGAAATACTCCGGTCCGCTCAAGCCCTTGAAGGTCACCTGAACGGCGAGACGGTTAGCCCGTGCCGCGAGTTCACGGTGGGATCCGGCGATCACAGCGACCGCGTAGATCGGGAGGACCATCAGAAGTCGGAAGGGTTTGCGCTTCAACCGCTGCACTATCAGCGCAGCCATCGTGTCCTTAGAGGTCAGGACGCCATCCAGGTCGAACAAAGTGACACTCGTCGTTGGTTGCTGCATGAGTTGAATCCAGCGCGAAGTGACTAGGACTGGCTGGAGCGGGAAGTACGGCGCTTGTTGATGCTCTGGATGTGCAGTGGACCTGTGACGGTGAGTTCGTCCTCCCAGCACTCGATGCCCGTGAGGTCGGGGAGGATGGTGCGGGTGAACACAGGGTCGCGTCCCTCGCGTCGCTGGCTCGTGTAGTCCTTGAGCAGCCGGAACGCGGTACCGGAGAGCAAACCGATGGCGATGAGGTTCGTCAGGGCCATCAAGCCCATGACACCGTCGGCGAAGTTCCAGATGAGGTCGGCTCCGACCACGGACCCGGCGAGCACCGCGGCCACGACGAGTAACCGGTATGCGCCAAGCACTGCCGGCCGCTTGGTGATGAACTCGATGTTCGACTGGCCGTAGTAGTAGTTGCCGATGATGGACGAGAACGCCAGCAAAAAGACGATCACGCTCAGCGCGATGTTCGACCAGTCACCGAGAGCACCGACCAGCGCCCCCTGGGTCAGGCCGATGCCTCGTTCTGCCCCGGCGAGGTCGGGCCCGGGAACGAGGATGATGAACGCCGTGATGGAGCAGACCAGGAACGTGTCGAAGTAGACCCCGAGCGTTTGCACGAGTCCCTGCTTCACGGGATGAGTGACGGCCGCGCTTGCCCCCGCGTTGGGGGCTGATCCGAGCCCTGCTTCGTTGGAGAACATGCCACGCTTGACCCCAGTGAGGACGATGTACCCGAACGCGGCGCCGACGACCTCGTTGAAGCCCCACGCGGACGTGAAGATCTCGGCGAACACCGACCCGATCCGGTCAAGGTTGAGGGCCACGACGGCGAGTCCGAGCAGGAGGTAGGCCAGCGCCATGATGGGCACGAGCAACTGCGTGACGGATGCGATACGCCGGACACCGCCGAAAACGACGAGTGCCGTCAGGACCGCGACCACTGCACCGATCGCCCAGGGCAGCCACGCCGCGTCCCCGCCGACGCTCGAAGTGACCGTCGCCGCGATGGTGTTAGCCTGCAGCGAGCTGAACGCAAAGGGGAAGCAGACGATGAGGATGATCGCGAACCACACCCCCAACCAGCGGGCCTTCAACCCGCGCTCCATGTAATAGGCAGGACCACCCCGGAAACTGTCGGTATCACGGACCTTGTAGAGCTGCGCGAGCGATGACTCGATGAAGCTCGATGCGCCGCCGATAAAAGCCATCGTCCACATCCAGAAGACCGCCCCGGGTCCTCCGACCGCGATCGCAGTGGCGACACCAGCGATGTTGCCGACCCCAACCCGCGACGCCGCGGAGATCGTGAACGCCTGGAACGCCGAGACCGATTGCGGCTGCCCAGACTCGGTCCGCGGTGTCTTATTCGTCAGGGTCCGGAACATCTCAGGGATGAGACGAACCTGCACTACCCCGGAGCGGATCGTGAAATAGATCCCCAGACCCACCACGACGGGCAGGACGATCCACGTCCACAGATGATCGCCCCAAGTCAGTAACCACTCGTTCACAGAATCCATGCCGGTCAGTATCCCCCACACCGGCCCGCACGCGGGAAACCTCGCACGAGAAAAGTAGCTCGTCGAACACCCAAAGGGCCTGGCCTCGAGCCGGGAACTGCCAGACAACCGGTCGTTCTCGGATCAGTTAGTCGAAGGGCTTTACAGACTAACTACTTAGAGACACAATCTAGTCATGGAAGTCTCCACCTCATCTCCTCAAGTCGCGGGCAGTGTTGACTGGCCCAGTGACTGGCTTCGGGCCACCCTGGGCTTCCTTTGCCTCCGCGCACTATCCGCCGGCCCTTCCTACGGGTACGCGATCATCAGCGAACTGGAGCGCCACGGCTTCGGCACCATCAAAGGCGGAACCCTGTATCCGCTCCTCACCCGATACGAAACAGCGGGCCTTGTCACCACTGAGTGGCGGGCCGGCGACGGCGGGCCCGGCCGCAAATACTTCGCCCTGACCGAGACGGGCCGCACCGAACTCACACGCCTCAGCGCCGACTGGCTGCGCTTCTCCGGTGCCACGACCCGCTACCTCGACCAACCCACCATGGAGGGCTCCTCATGATCCAGCAGACCAGCGACAAGAAGTGGTTCGACCAGCTCGTCATGGAGCTCCGGATGCGCCAGGTCCACGGAAGCGCCATCGGCGATACCATCGCAAGCGCCAAGGAACTCCTGCGCGATACCGGTCAACCAGCCGAGAAAATGTTTGGGCCCGCCCGCGACTACGCCAAGGCACTCGAGCTTCCCTCCGCGCCGAAACACGACTGGATATGCCAAGCGCTTTGGCCCTCAACGCTCGGACTCCTGGCCTTCCTGCTGTTCAATCAGGCAGTTGTTCCCTGGACCCGGTCCGAACTCCTGCTGGTATCCCCCGCACAGCTCGCCTTCCTCGCCACACCCGTGGTGCTCATCGCCTTCCTCCCGCTCTACCTCGACGCCATCATCCGCCGGATCTGGCTCTGCGTCGGCCTCAGCGGTATCGGCGCACTCTCAGGAGTCCTATCAGCCGTCGCAGCCCCACAAAACCGGGCCGAAGCATGGCTGGCCGTCGACCCGCTGCCCTGGCTCATCGGCAGCGCCCTGGTCATGGTGGCACTCTCGATCAGGAACACCACCCAGTCAGCCCTCACAACAGGCCACGATGACATCACCGACCCCAGCTCGGCGACCGCCAAGAGCACCGGAACCGGAATAAAAGTCTTCGTTCAAATCACCAACTGGCTCTTCCCCCTACTCGCCCTCGCCATGCTCGGGCTTGCACTAGTACTGCGCTGACGTCGTCCAGACGACCAGCTGCTCGGCGCTGCAACCCCAAGGCGTGGCATCAGACGCCCCAAATTCGTGAAGACCCGACCAGGAAGAAATGACCTATGAGCTACTACCAGAACCTCACGGCCGAGTTGCGCTACCGCGGCACGTCCGAAAGCGACATCGCCAACATCCTGGCAGAGGCCCGAACCCACACTCCGGCCGGCGATGATCCTGCTGATCATTTCGGCACACCGGCTGAATACGCCGAGCAATACACGACTGCACTCCCGGCGAGGAAGCACCTGACACATCCGGCCTTGATCATCTTCACGATCCTGGCCATCGGCTACGTGGTGTTCGCGCTCCTAGCGAAACCCGCCCTCGGCATCGACCTTCGCGACTACGTAGGACCAGCGCTGCTCTGGCCTGCGCTGGCCCTACTTCTTATCGGCATTACAACCAACTTCCTCACCACGACATTCAGGCCAGCCACAGCTACCAGATCTCAGTAACACGCGCCCACATCCTGCGTCCCGCGGCGAGATCCCCTTCGGGCCGTCCGTCGACCAATCAATGACTCCGCAAATCACGCCACTCTCGACCGCGATCCGCAACTTCCGTGATTCCTCGCCGAAGGACCCAGTTCGTCCAGTCAAGGAATCCTTTGATGAGAGGACGCTCAAGGCCGTAGTTGTGAGCGCGAGGACGCCATTGCCAACCCAACTCCCCCGCTGCCTCAGTGATGTAGCAGAACGTAGGTGCACAACCAGTCGTTTCTGCACGCCGCCAGAGTCACGACCAACCCTGGCCTAAACTCGCCAGGACGCCCCGAATGTCTTGTTCATCGGCTTTGCGACATGGGGCTCATGGCCCCACGGAACCAGACCTTCCTCCCCCATGGACCGCAGCTGGGGCTAACGCTCACGCGCATTGCCGCTGGGGAATCGACGAGAAGCCCTAGCATAGCCACTACGCACGGCTAAACCGACTCATATCCGGCCAAAACCCTCTGAATCGGCTCATGCGATAGCCTAGTTTGTCTAGTACCTATTGGAGGTCCCACCTTGGCCGAACCTTGGCTATCCGCCGATGACATCGCCACCCACTTAGGGATTACCAAAGACACGGTCTATGCGTGGATCACCGATAAGCGTATGCCGGCCCACAAGATCGGCAGGCTCTGGAAATTCCAGACAAGCGAGGTCGACGAGTGGGTCCGTAGCGGCGGCAGTGACGGCTCGGAAAACGACGACAACAAGACCGCCTGAGCTTCGCACGCCAGTGCCAGCCATCCGGCAGAACGTAATTTTCTTACCTAAGATCCGAAAGGTGCCCCTTTGGTTGAGCAGCCTGCCGCCGCGATGCCGCGCTATGCACTCTCCTTTACTAGCGGAGCCCTCTTAATGCGTGAGGCAGCCATCGTTGCGCCCTTATTTCTGCGGGAAGGTGACCTTCTCAAAGTTCGAGCGTTGATCACCGAGGAGAACTTATTGCAGGCTCGCACAGTCGCCTCCGGTCTCAGGCTCGCGCGCGAAGTCACCCAGCGGCTCGCCGTTCTGACTGGTGACGAGACTGAGCTGCTCATCGAGGCAACCTCAACCGAGCGCGGACACCTGCTGTGGGCGGCGGCCTGCCGTCGATATGACCTGGTCGGAGAGTTTGCTGAGGAGGTCGTACGCGAGCGGTTCCTCTTGCTTACGCCGACGCTCACACATGAAGATTTCGACAGCTTCGTGCGTGGCAAGTCTCTGTGGCACGCGGAGCTGGCTGAACTCATGGACTCCACGCGGCGCAAGCTGCGTTCGAACTTGTTCCGGATGCTTAATGAGGCGGGCTTGCTTTCTGGTGGGTGCATACAGCAGGCCGTGATGTCTCAACGCGTCGCCAGCGCCTTGGCGGTGCGTACTCCAAATAACCTGCGGTTCTTCCCGACCACCAATGCTGCTTCCGGGAGGGCCTAACAGTGACACGGAACGAGTTATCGAGACAGGAAGAGCACCTGTTCGCTGTTCTCAGTGGCAGACGATTTCTTCAGATGGAGGGCCTGAGCAACGAGGTGCCGTTCTTCATCTACCCCTATGACCCCGAGGATGCACTCGCGGTCGCGGAGTCGAAAAAACGCATAAAGAACCGGCTGGCCAACAAGGGCATCGTGGTCCGCGAGGTCAACCTCTATGACTTGTCAGTGGAGATTCTCAAGGAACGCGGAGTCTGGGATCGACTGATCGCGCTCGAACCCGAGCAGGACAAAGCCGATTTCCGTGAGTTACTCCAGGGGATGCTCGACCCGCAGCTCCACATCGCGTCCGCGATCCGCGCCAAGCTCGCCGAGAGTGATTTCGATATCTTCTTCCTCACCGGCATCGGCGAGGTCTTCCCGTACATCCGTTCGCACAACGTGCTGCACAACTTGCAGAGCGTCGTGACCGATAAGCCGATGCTCATGTTTTTTCCCGGCCGCTACGAGCAGTCCGACACTTTGGGGTCATCGCTCGTGCTGTTCGGGCGACTCAAAGACGACCAGTATTACCGAGCCAAGAACATCTTGGAACAGGAGGCTTGACTCGATGAATCTGAACCAGATCTTCGCTAAAGACGTTCAACGCCCGATAGAGGGTGTCATCAAGGCAGACGACACCGCGCACCTAGGCACCGAGGTCGACGAGTACGTCTTGACCAACGAGGCGGCCAAGGGCATGGAGCTGCTGCTTGAGGCCTACACGAACTACACCAACGCGAACGGTGTATGGATCTCGGGCTTCTTCGGTTCCGGTAAGTCGCACTTGCTGAAGTTGCTCGCGCACCTCCTCGGCGATGTGGACGGTCAGGCCTTCCCGCGGGAACGCGTGTCCGAGAGCTTCCGGTCCAAGGCGCAGGATGCGTTTCTCCCGGCGCTTTTGACTAAGGCTGAGCGGATCCCGGCGAAGAGCCTCCTGTTCAACATCGACCAGAAGGCCACCCTTATTACGAAGGACCAGACCGACGCCTTGCTGAAGGTGTTCGTTAAGGTCTTCGACGAGAGTCGCGGCTACTTCGGCAATCAGGGGCACGTCGCCCGGTTCGAGCGCGATCTGGACAACCGCGGCCAGTACGAGGCGTTTGAGGCGGCATACTCCCGCATTTCCGGACGCCACTGGGCACAAGGCCGGGAGGAAGGCGTGCTCGAAGAGGTCAACGTGGCAAAGGCGTACGCCGAGGTCAGCGGCCAGACTGAGGGCACACCGGCCAACATCCTCACCAAGTACCGCAACGAGTACAAGGTTTCGATCGAGGACTTCGCCGACGAGGTAAAGGCATGGCTCGACAAGCAGGAAGACGGCTTCCGGCTGAACTTCTATGTCGATGAGGTCGGCCAGTTCATCGGATCGAACACGCACCTGATGCTCAACCTCCAGACGATCGCCGAGTCGCTGAACACCAAGTGCCAGGGCCGGGCGTGGGTGTTTGTGACCTCGCAGGAGGACATGGACAAGGTCGTTGGCGACCGCACCAGGCAGCAAGGCAACGACTTCTCCAAGATCCAGGCTCGGTTCGCCACCCGCGTGAAGCTCACCAGCGCCGATGTGGAGGAGGTCATCCGCAAGCGTCTGCTGGAGAAGAACGAGGCGGGCAAGGCGGCGCTCAGCGGGATCTATTCCGAGCAGCACGCGAACTTCAAGACCCTATTCGACTTCGTGGACGGCGCGAAAACTTATCGCAACTACACCGATGAGGCGCACTTCGTCGGCACATACCCGTTCGTGAGTTACCAGTTCCCGCTTTTCCAGGCCGCGATCGAGGGCATCTCCGACCACAACGTGTTCGAGGGCCGCAACAGCTCAGTCGGCGAACGGTCGATGCTCGGCGTGGTGCAACAGGTCGTCAAGGGCATCGGCGATGTCGAAGTGGGCAGGCTCGCGACGTTCGATCACATGTTCGCAGGCATCCGGGCCTCGTTGAAGTCCGCGGCGCAGCGATCGATCGATGTGGCTGAGCGCAACCTGGACAACTTGCTGGCCGTTCGGCTGCTCAAGGCGCTGTTCCTCGTGAAGTACGTCGAGGGTTTCCATGCCACCACGCGCAATCTGACGGTGCTGGTATATGACCGTTTCGGGCTGGACCTTCCCGCACTGTCCAGACAGGTTCAGGAGGCCTTGACACTGCTGGAGACGCAGACTTACGTGCAGCGCAATGGCAACCTCTACGAGTACTTGACCAACGAAGAGCAGGTCATCGAGGAGGAGATTAAGAACGTCGATATCGATGCCTCCGAGGTTAGTGGCCGGCTGTTTAAGATCGTCTCCGGCGACATCGTCCGCACGAGTAAGCTGCGGTACGCCAAGAACGGCCAGGACTTCGCTTTCGGATACAAGCTTGACGATCAGGTGTACGGACAGCAACGCGACCTGACCGTGCACTTCATTACCCCGGAGTATCCGTTCGGCCCTGACGAGACCCGGATGCACAGCGCGGGCAAGGACGAGCTGCGCGTCATCCCCGAACCCGACGAGCGTGCCCTTTCGGACCTGCGCCTGCTGATCAAGACGGAGAAGTACACCAAGCGCAAGCAGACGACTTCGCTGTCGGCAATCGAGGACCAAATTTTGCGTTCGAAAGCGACGCAGAATGTCGAGCGCGAGAAGGAACTCATCGAGCGCATCCGCCGAGCCGTTGGCAAGGCGGACCTGGTGATCAACGCCGCCGACGTGACCTCATCCTCACAGGACGCCCTTGCGCGCATGACCGACGGCTTCCAGGACCTCATCAGCCGCACTTATACCCAGCTCAGCCTGCTCGGCGGGTCCACGTATAGCGAACAGCAGGTTGCTGCCTTCGCCAACCCCCAGTCAGGCATGATCGACGATTCGTCGCTATCGATGCTGGCTGCTCCAGGTGACGAGGCGCTCTCGTTCGTGCTGCAACGCGATCGGCTCGGCGAGCAGGTAACGGTCAAGACGATCGTGGATACATTCCAGGCCAAGCCCTACGGATGGGATCTCGCCTCGATCGAGGTCGTCATCGCCTGGCTCGTTGGCAATTCGAAGATCACAGTCACCGTCGACGGAAACATACTCAAGCGCACCGAGGTCCCAGCGATACTGCGCAATACGCAAAAGCACTCGCACGCGGTGCTCGCCCCGCAGAAGCTCTTCGACGAGCGCAAGGTCGCGACGTTCCGCAAGTTCTGCACCGACTTCTTCGACGAGGCAACCGCACCAAAGGATCCGCTGGAGCTGGCCCGGCACGGCAGCGACAAGCTGAGAGCAAAGCTCGATGAGCTGAAGGCGCGGGTGAGCGGATCGAAGTACCCGTTCGTGGAGCAGTTGGCTGCCCCCATTGCCCTGCTCGAACGGGCCCTGGGCAAGCCTGATGAGTGGTATTTGACCGAATTCAGTCTTGGCGATGAGCTGCTCGACGCCAAAGAGGACGTGATTGACCCGATCCAGTCGTTCCTGGGCGGCGGCCAGAAGGTCATCTACGATGAGGCCGTCGCGCTGCTCACCGCGAACGCGAACAATCTCGGATACCTGTCCACAGGAAGCGACACTGAGATTGTCCAGCGGATCTTGGACGACGCGAACGCCTTCCGCGGGAACCGCATGATTCAGCTGAAGCAGGCCACCGACGCCCTCGGCGCGCAGGTCGAGGATGCACTCGCTGCCAACCGCAGGATGGTCATCGAGGCCATCGAAGGACGCAAGACCGAGGTACTCGGCAGCGCCTACTACAAGAATGCCACCGAGGAAGCCCAGCAGCGGGTGACCCGTACAGTCGACCTAATCGTCGCCCATGTCGGCAATGAACGGCAGATCGCGCTCATCCGCGAGCAGGGCAACAGCTTCGAGGAAAAGACCCACCCGGAACTGCTCGACCAGCTAGCATCCTCTGCCCGGCCCACAGGCGGCACCAAGGAGTTTGCACCAGCGCCGGTCAGGCAAACTATTTCGGTCAAAACGATCCCCGTGCCCGGTGCCCACGGCGTGCTAGAAAACCCTGACGACGTCGAGCGCTACCTCGATGCGCTCCGCAGCGCGCTGCTGAACACTCTCAACGACGGAAAGCGAATCGCACTCTGATGGAAACCGCACCGCTGAAGTCATTCTCTGCTTGGGCACGTACTGCACTCATCCGCGAGGTGTCAGCCCGCATCTCCGTCGTTCTCGCATCGTATGAGCTGCGTCAGGAGCAACCCAACGCCGTCGGCGCGCTGGAGAAGGCAGTCAACGTGGCGGGCGGCGGCGACAAGGGCCGCGACACTGTAGCCGACAAGGTCGCCTACACCTGGTTCAACCGCATCATTGCGCTGCGGTTTATGGACGCCAACGGCTACACCGGGATCGGTGTCGTCTCGCCCGAACGGGGCCGCGAGGGAGGGCAACCCGAGATTCTCGCCGAGGCCAAGCGCGGGAACATCGACAGTGCAGTCGTCACGAAGCGCAAGGTGGAGGGCGTCACGGACCTGCTCAACGGCACGCGCCGCAGCGACGACCCGCAGGGCGAGGCGTACGCGCTGCTGCTCGCTGAGTACTGCCGCCATTGGAACCGCTCAATGCCGTTCATGTTCGAGCAGGAGGGCGACTACACCGAACTGCTCATCCCCGCGAATCTCCTCGCCGACGACTCCGTGCTCGCCCGCGCCTCAATCGTCCTCACCACGGAGGTCTGCCAAGACGTCGAAGTCATCGGCTGGCTGTACCAGTTCTACATCTCGGAGCGAAAGGCTGAGGTCTTCGCCGGGTTCAAGAAGAACAAGAAGGCCGGCGCCGCCGAGATCCCCGCCGCCACCCAGCTCTTCACACCGCACTGGATCGTCCGCTACCTCGTCGAGAACTCCCTCGGGCGGCTCTGGCTGCTCAATCGGCCCACTTCGCGCCTCGCCAACCAAATGGACTACTACATCGCCCCGGTCGATGAGGAGACCGACTACCTGAAGGTCTCCAGCCCCGAAGAGCTCAAGGTCATCGACCCCGCTTGTGGTTCCGGCCATATGCTCACCTACGCATTCGACCTGATCTACGAAATCTACGAGGAAGAGGGCTACGCCCCTTCCGACATCCCCGGCCTGATCCTTGCCAACAACCTCTACGGCACCGAAATCGACGCCCGTGCTGGGGCCTTGGCGGCATTCGCTCTTACGATGAAGGCCCGCGCCCGGCAGCGCACGTTCTTCAACAAGCAGATCCAGCCGAACATCTGCGTGCTCGAACCCATCTCGTTCACACCGACCGAACTGGACGCTCTCGTCACGCCTGATGGCGACCACGCGGAAGAGGCAGCCTTCTGGACACAGTTTGAGCAGGCTGACACGCTTGGATCTCTCATTTGCCCCCGTGACGGCGTGGTTGAGCAGCGAAAACGCGGCATAAGCGCGGATGGGATAAACGACGATCTCTTCGAGCTGAAACTCCGCGAAAGTGCGCATCGTGTTCTCAAGCAAGCTGACTTCCTTAGCCAGCGGTACAGCGTCGTGGTCGCGAACCCCCCGTATATGGGCGCGGGAAACATGAATTCCCTGCTCACAGAGTTTGCCAGGACAGAGTACTCCGACACACGGTTCGATCTTTTCGCCATGTTCATTGACCGCAACGTCCGGCTCGTCTTGCCTCGTGGATTTGTGGCAATGATCACGATGCAGTCGTGGCTGTTCCTGTCCTCGTACGAGGCATTCAGACGACGCCTTCTCTCCGGTGGCTCGGTCGTCGCTTTAGCACATCTTGGAACGAACGCTTTTGACACCATCGGAGGGGCTGTCGTGTCTACAGCAGCCTTTGTCATCGAGCCGGGCGCGCGCGATGTCACCGGGGACTACGTGCGGTTGGTCGATGGTCGATCAGAGCGGGCGAAGAGTGAGAGTCTCCGCTCTGCGGTGAGTGACCGAGGCAGGAGATACGAGTCGAAGTCGTCCAACTTTGCCGACATTCCTGGGGCGCCATTCATTTATTGGGCCAGAGAGGCGGAGCTTGAGCTTCTTCGGCACCCGTCCGCGCGGCTCGGTGACGTGGCGGCGACCAGGGAAGGACTCACGACTGGCGACAACGATAAGTATCTGCGCCTGTGGCATGAAGTATCGCGGTCCAAGACTCGGCAAGCCGATGGCCACTTTGCGAAGTGGGTTCCTCATGTGAAGGGCGGTGGGACACGGCGTTGGTATGGCCACAATGACTACGTCGTCAACTGGGAGGACGACGGGAAGGAACTTCGAGGTCGTAGGCCGCAGTCTGTGATTCGCAGTCCGGGCTTCTACTTTATGGCCGGGTTCACTTGGTCGAGCCTCTCAGGCGGGTCGTTTGCGGTCCGCCACGTTCCAGGTGGCTTCATCTTCGATACGAAAGGCCCGATGGGCTTTGCCAAGGACAACGAAAACGCCACATTGTTCGCCTTGGAAGCCCAGCTCAACAGTGCTGTTACAACTCGCTTCATGGCGCTGCTAGCGCCGACGTTGGACTTCAAGATCGGCCACGTGCGGAGCCTCCCGATCGAGACCAAGGAGCGTGAGCGTGTCTCACACCTCGCCGAGAGATGCATCGAGATCTCGAGGACCGACTGGGACATGTTTGAGACCTCTTGGGACTTCAGGGTCTCGCCGCTTTGCATGAAAGAGAGCAGAAACCTTCCTCTGCGTGAGACCGTTGCTGGGCATATCGCATCTTCGGAGGCATCAGTCGCGAACCTTCGCGAAATTGAGGAGCGAATCAATGTTGTACTAGCCGATTCTTACGGCCTGACCGGTACCGTTGAGACTCACGTTCCGGTAGAGAACGTGACCTTGTCAATGAACCCTGCCCATCGCTACGGGCTGGACCGCGACGCCGACCACAGCAAGTTGCTCAGCGCTGACATCGCTGCCGAGTTGGTTTCGTACGCCGTCGGCTGCATGTTCGGGCGCTATAGCCTTGATGAGCCGGGACTAATATTGGCGAATCAGGACGACGCGCTCAGGGACTACCTCGCCAGGGTTCCAAGCCCGACGTTCACTCCGGACAAAGACAACGTGATCCCTGTCGTCGATGGGGACTGGTTCGAGGACGACATCGTGTCGCGATTCCGGCAGTTCCTGCGAGTGGCGTTCGGAGAGGAATACTTCGAGGAAAACCTGCGGTTCGTCACCGAGGCACTAGGCGTTAAGGACTTGCGCGACTACTTCGTGAAGTCGTTCTACAGGGAACACTGGCAGCGATATAAGAAGCGCCCCATCTACTGGCTGTTCTCGAGTCCGAAGGGGTCGTTCAACGCTCTCGTCTATATGCACCGGTACACGCCGTCAACGGTGTCAACCGTTCTCAACGAGTACCTGCGTGAGTTCAAGGCGAAACTGGCGGCCAGCCGCCAGCACCACGAGCGCCTTGCAGCGGGGGCAGGTACGCCACGACAGCAGGCTGCCGCGCTGAAGGAAGTCGATCGTCTGCGCAAGGTGCTGCTCGAACTGGACGAGTACGAGCACGACGTGTTGTACCCGCTCGCTACCCAGCAGGTCAAGATCGACCTCGACGACGGTGTTAAGGCGAACTACCCGAAGCTGGGCGCCGCCCTAAAGAAGATCCCCGGCCTAGAGGCAAGCGATGAGTGATACATCCGCGGTCCGGCCCCACCTGGAGCGCCGCTTTGAAACGCAGAGGGTGGTGTTCTGGCACGACCCCGAGGGCGAGTACACAGCCGACCTCGACACGCTCGGCCTGGAGGGCGTGCAGACTGTGCGCGTTAATAACGACGAGTACACGGTCAAGAACCGGGTGCTGCACCAAGAGCCCAAAGCGAAGTTCCTCGTCTACCGCTCGGGTGCAGTGCCGGCGGGGATCGGCAACTGGCTGCTGGATCTGGAGCTGGCCTACGGTGTGTTCGCCGCGGACCGGACCTCCCTCGTGCAGCAGGACCTCGGGCTCACCGCCGACGGTATCGGTGAGATTGTGCAGGCGCGTGAGAGCTTCTTCCGCGTGGTCAAGCGCGTCCAGGGTCTGAAGAAGTTGCTCGACGCTGACGATGACGCCCGGCTGCTGCAAGCCAAGATGTCGGCGGTTCTGCTCGGTCAAAGCGAGCACAGCTTGCTGGAGATTACGCGCACTCTGCTGATCGAAAACGCCCGCGGTGGGGATGCCAAGTACGGTGCGCTGGCCGAGTACGGCCTCGACGAGTTCTACTGGCAGGGCGTGGCGTCGATCTATGGCTACACGTCGCCGAGCCCCAGCATCGCCGATCTCGTGCTGTGGGCGTTCCGGCAGGCCAACGCCGGTTTCAAGGCCGAACGACCCGGCGGCTTGCGCAACATCCAGCTCGACTTCGGGAGCCTTCGCAACGACCGGCGCAGCCAGGATGCATTGTCGACGCTCGCAAAGCGTGCAGCGCGAGATCTGGACTATGCCAGCACCATCGAGGACGCAAGCTTCCGAGACCTGCTGGGCAACGACCTGTTCGAGGAAGCTGACCGCAAGATCATCAGCGACCTGGCGCGCGCGGTCGCTGAGCGAACCGTCACAGCCCGCGAGGTCACCGAGGTCATCCGCAGCCGTCAGAGCAGCATCTGGGTCGACGGGTACCGCAAGCTGTACGCCGCGATCGGTTCCGCCTCCGATCTCCTGAGTGCGCTCAGCACGCTCAATCTGTCAATGCAGTCGTTCGACGAGGGACTGGAACGATATCAGGGTGATTGGTTCCGCGTCGACCAGCTCTACCGGCAGTTCGCATACGCAGCCCGCACCGCCGAGTTCACAGGCCCACTGGAGGGGCTACGTGCCCAGGTGGAGAAGTTCTACGCGAACAAGTTTCTCTACGATCTGGGCAACGCCTGGCAACAGCAGGTCGATGGCATCGACCGGTGGCGTTCCGCTGCGCTCCGACCGCAAACCTCTTTCTACACCGATCACGTAGCACCGATCACGAGGGATGGCCGGCGCAAGGCCGTCGTCATTGTCTCGGACGCCCTTCGGTATGAGGTCGCCGACGAACTCGGCTCACGCGTCCGTCAGGAAGACCGTTACGACGCTGACCTGAAAGCCATGCTCGGCGTGCTGCCCAGCTACACCCAGCTCGGCATGGCCGCGCTGTTGCCACACAGCACGATCGGACACTCCAAGGACGGCGATCCCGTTTTGGCCGATGGCCGACGCACGGACGGCACCATGAACCGCAGCAAGGTTCTCGACGCCGTGGAGGGGAAGGCGATCCAGGCTGAGGATGTATTTTCGCTGACCCGAGACGAGCTGCGGGAGCTGTACCAGCAGCACCAGGTGCTGTATGTCTACCACAATCGCATTGACGCGACCGGGGACAAGGCAGGCACGGAGCGCCAGGTCTTTGAGGCAGCCGAGGACACGCTTCGCGAGCTTGTCGATCTGGTTAAGCGATTGACGAACGCGAACGCGACGAACATCCTCGTCACGGCCGACCACGGCTTCCTGTTCCAGGACACGGCGCTCGAGGACGCCTTTTACCTGTCGACCCTGCCGCAAGGTGATGATATTAAGGTGATCAACCGTCGTTACGTCCTCGGTCGCGGTTTGAAGGAAGACCCCGCGTTCAAGACCTTCACGTCAGCTCAACTCGGCCTCGACGGAGACCTGGACGTGCAGATACCAAAGTCGATTCATCGGCTGCGGCTGCCCGGAGCCGGCTCGCGTTTCGTCCACGGCGGTGCGGCCCTGCAGGAGGTCGTCATCCCAGTGCTGGCGATCAACAAGAAGCGCAAGAGCGACGTGCGAACGGTCAATGTCAAGATCATGCCCGAGTCGGACAAGATCACTACAGGCCAGCTGGTCATCAAGCTGTTCCAGGCCGAGCCGGTGAGTGAGAAGGTTCACCCTCTTGTGCTGCGCGCGGGGTTATACGTCGGCGAGACCCTCATCTCGAACCATCTCTCGCTCACGTTCGACCAGGACTCAACCGAGCAGCGTGACCGCTACCAGAACGCACACATGCTGCTCAGTCAGGACGCAAATGACTACAACAACCGCGCGGTGGAGTTCCGGCTCGAAGAACTCATCCCGGGCACGAATCAGTGGCGCGTCTACGGTAAGGCGATCTACACGCTGAAGCGGTCGTTCGCCTCGGACTTCGACTTCTAAGGAGAGTGCAGCCATGAGCGAAGTGAGTGAAGTCGGCCAGGAGATATCCGCTGGTGCCAGCGCGGCCGTAGATGCCACTCCGGCGCTAAGCGAGCTGGACCGAAAGATCAACAAGTTCTTCCCGGGCGTGGTTGTGCGCAAGGACTTGGTGAAGGCCGTCAAGGGCAACGCCATAGTGCCCTCCTACGTGCTGGAGTACCTGCTCGGCCAGTACGCGGCATCCGATGATGAGGCCACCATCCAGGCGGGCATCCACACGGTGCGTAAAATTCTGGCCGAGCACTACGTAAATCGGAATCAGTCCGAACTGGTGAAGTCCACGATCAAGGAGCGCGGGCGTCACCGCATCATTGACAAAGTGACCGTCACGCTTAACGAGAAGGATGATGTCTACCAAGCCGAGTTCGCCAACGTCGGCATCAAAGGTGTGCTCGTCGAATCCGCGACGATCAAGGCCCACCCAAAGCTGCTCGTCGGCGGGGTGTGGTGCATCTGCGATATCGAGTACTTCCACAGCGACGACGCCCGCGTGGTGCCGTGGATACTCGGGTCGATCAAGCCCATCCAGTTGTCGAAGTTCGACTTCGAGGGCTATCTAACGGCACGGCGCGAGTTCACAACCGGCGAGTGGACCGACCTGCTCGTGCAGTCGATCGGGTTCAACCCCGAACTGTTTGGACGCCGCGCGAAGCTCATCCAGCTCGTGCGGCTCATCCCGTTCGTCGAGCGCAACTACAACCTCGTCGAACTCGGCCCCAAGGGCACCGGCAAGTCACACATCTTCTCGGAATTTTCACCCCACGGCATGCTCATCTCCGGTGGCGAGGTCACCGTCCCGAAGCTGTTCGTCAACAACTCCAACGCCCGCATCGGGCTGGTCGGCTACTGGGACGTCGTCGCTTTCGACGAGTTCGCGGGTAAGAAGAAGCGCACCGACAGGGCGCTCGTCGACATCATGAAGAACTATATGGCAAACAAGTCGTTTTCCCGCGGCGTCGAGACCCTTGGTGCGGAGGCATCGATGGTGTTCGTCGGCAACACCTCGCACACTGTGCCCTACATGCTTAAGCACTCCGACCTGTTCGACGAGCTGCCCGAGAGCTACCACGACTCTGCCTACCTCGACCGCCTGCATCACTACATCCCAGGCTGGGAGGTCGACACCATCCGAAATGAGATGTTCTCCAGCGGGTACGGGTTCGTTGTTGACTACATCGCCGAAGTGCTCAAATCGATGCGCTCAGCGGACTACTCCGACCGCTACCAGCAGCATTTCACGCTGTCATCGGACATCTCGACCCGAGACCGCGACGGCATCCACAAGACCTTTTCCGGGCTGATGAAAATCCTCTACCCGCATGGGGAAGCCTCCTCCGAAGAGATTGAGGAGATCCTGCAGTTCGCCATCGAGGGCCGCAAGCGTGTCAAAGACCAGATCCTGCGCATTGACTCGACCATGGGCGACGTTAAGTTCGG
Source organism: uncultured Arthrobacter sp. (assembly GCF_947493765.1). Lineage (GTDB taxonomy): Bacteria > Actinomycetota > Actinomycetes > Actinomycetales > Micrococcaceae > Arthrobacter_D. The sequence continues at coordinate 1,902 of NZ_CANLSZ010000017.1, read as the reverse complement.
CTACTTCGATAAGGCCGGTACATGGCACCCTGTTTCTACGCTCGAAGAGGATGAGTACCCGGCGTACTACTACCGCGAGGGCAGCGGGGCTGCTAAGACAGAGGATGTAACGGGTGGTCCGACGGCGGCCGGTGGAGTGGCTACTGCTGAAGGTAGTCAGCTGACTGCGGCGGAGCCGGTCGCTGAGAATCTGCTGTTCGAGGGCCACCGGGAGTTCCAGGAGAACCAGCGCGGAGTCTCGTTCGACACCCTCTTCGTCCCGTACCTGCGTGGGGCCACAGAGATCACGATAATTGACCCATATATCCGGCAGTTCCATCAGGCGCGCAACCTCATGGAACTCATTGAGTGCATCGCAGCTACCAAGGAGGCCGCCGACGAAGTGAGCGTCAAGCTCATCACCTCGGAGAGCACGGAGGGAGAGGACAAGCTCCGCAAGCAGTTCGAGCTGTTGCTGAAGGTGAAGCAAGGAGCGTCCGTCGGCGGCATCAACGTTGACGTCGTCTTCGACGGCAGCATTCATGATCGGTCTATCCTCACCGATACCGGATGGAGGATTCTTCTTGGTCGCGGGTTAGACATATTTCAGCACGTCACCGGCGACGCCTTTGATCTCGCGAGTAGGCTTCAGGAGTTCCGTCAGGTGAAGGCGTTTGGAGTGAGCTATATCCGTGAGTGAAGTCATCACGGGGTGAATCAGAGGGTGAACTGCGACGCCCTTAATCTGACAAGAATGACCGTGACGCCGGGACCTCGCAGCGGGTGCCGAGCGAGGATATGCCGGACTAGGTCCGGCGACACAAGATACTGTTTGGGAGCCGCCAGCGACGGGCGAAGCTGTGGCATCCTCAAAACATGAACGCACTGGACCACACACCCCAAGTCCTCGACCTGCAGGCCTGGGAGACACTTCGAGGCTCCCACACCGCCTACATGTTAGGCACATCGCGGGCATACGACGAGGTCCTCTCCGAGATCGCAGACCGAATTCGCGCGACGGCCAGCATCGGGAAGGCCGACATCGGAGCTTTGCTGTTCTGGAAGCGCCTCCGCGCGGATACACCGTGGGTCCGCGAACTGATGATCAAGCCCGAAGAGGAAGTCAGGGAGATAACTGGGAAGGCCGTGTCTGCCGTCACCGATGTGTCGGTACCCGTACCGAAGGCGGCTTCTGCCGGCAGAGCGGCGCTCTCACCGCTTCCTGGCTTCAAAACGGGAGATGCACTGGCTTCAGCCCTTCTGCTCGCCGCAGCTCCCGAACGAATGGCGGTGTACGACGAGCGTGCCCAAACCGGGCTGGAGACCCTAGGTCTCTCCCTCTCGCCTGCGCGAGGGAGGTACGGACGCTACATGGAGCTGGTCGAAGATCTGCGGTCGACGGCAGGCCAATACGGGCACACTTGGTCAGCGAGGGATGTCGATATCGCACTCTTCTGGCTCGGCGGTCCGAAGTCACAGTCCTGAAGCATGCCGGAACCCACTCTTGACGGCACACCGGACTGGCCACATCTCCTGGAATTTCCTCGTTGAAGCGCTCTGGGCTCGATGGAGACTCACGTTATGTGACCCCGACCAGCTGATTGTGGTTGGTTCTGCCAGCATCGAACGCCACTCAAACTCTATGGGCGTGACATCGCCGAGGTAACCGTGCAGCAGACCTTAGAGACGTTCAGCGTTGTGCCAGTGAACCCACCCGAGCAGCGAGTAATAGTCGATCATTCTTAGGTGTTGTGTGGTGTGCGCCGCATATATGCGGCGCGATAGAGTAAAAACAATGGGGACCCAGTAAGACCCGGCAACGATTTCAGGAGTGACAGAGAATATGGGCTCTTCACGAACCAGGGTGTAGGACGGGTCTGAATCCGCCTGATTCGAGCAGGGATCGGGCGATGTAGTTGGCGA
>NZ_CANLSZ010000016.1 GCF_947493765.1 uncultured Arthrobacter sp. | reverse complement strand
CAACCATGTCATCGCTCCGAAGCAACTTCCTAAACCTACACCCACCAACCCCACCACACAAATCCACCAAACCCTGCCGGCGTGAAGCCCGCGAGACGTTTCTGAGTGGACCCGTACGATGTTCTTCCGGTCCGTCCGCATGCTGTGCACGCGGCGATACCCGGAAGATTTTCGAAGGGGGTGTGTCGCCCTCACCGGGGCAACGTGATTACTCTACGACACCGCCGGCCCGAACGCCTAATCGGTCGACCGCTCCCTCCCGCGGACGCTCCGGCCCCCCGCCGACAGGGCCGGAACGCCCGGTCAGCGGACCTCCACGACAGCGAGATTGCGCTTGCCCCGGCGCAGGAGGAGGTACTGCCCGTGCAGCAGCTCTGCGGGGTCCACGGTGTGCTCGGCGTCGGTGATCTTCGTGTTGTTCACGTAGGCCCCGCCTTCGGCGACGGTCCGCCGCGCCGCCGAGTTGCTGGCGGACAGTCCCGTGAGCACGAGCAGCTCGACGACCCCCAGGGAATCGGCCCCCACGGACACGGCGTCGAGCTCTGCCGTTGCCGAGCGGAGTGAGTCCAGATCGAGGGAGGCCAACTCACCCTGCCCGAAGAGCGCGGCGGATGCGGCGATCACCTTCTCCGTCGCCTCGACACCGTGCACGAGCGAGGTGACGTCGTAGGCCAGCGCCCGTTGCGCGGCCCGCTCGTGGGGCCGCTCCGTGGTGACCCGCTCGAGGTCCTCGATCTCGGCCCGGGTGCGGAAGGTGAAGATCCTCAGGCGTTCGGCGACGTCGGCGTCGGCGGTGTTGAGCCAGAACTGGAACATCGCGTAGGGGCTGGTCATCGCCGCATCGAGCCAGACGGCGTTGCCCTCGCTCTTGCCGAACTTGGTGCCGTCGGAATTCGTGATGAGCGGTGTGCCGATCGCATGGACCGTGGCTCCCTCCACCTTCCGCACCAGGTCCGTGCCACTGGTCAGGTTGCCCCACTGGTCGGAGCCACCCGTCTGCAGCACGCAGTCGTAGTCGCGGAAGAGCTGCAGGTAGTCCATGCCCTGGAGGATCTGGTAGCTGAACTCCGAGTAGCTGATGCCCTCGTCGGAGTTCAGCCGCTTGGCCACCGTCTCCTTCTTGATCATCGTCCCCACGCGGAAGTACTTGCCCACGTCGCGAAGGAAGTCGATGACGCCCATCGGCCCGGTCCAGTCGAGGTTGTTGACCATCCTGGCCGCACTGTCGCCCTCGAAATCGAGGAATCTCTGCACCTGCGCCTGGAGGGAGCCCACCCACTGCGCCACCGTCTCCTTGGTGTTCATGGTGCGCTCCGCCGTCGGCCGGGGGTCTCCCACCAGCCCCGTGGAGCCGCCGACCAGACCGAGGGGGCGATGCCCCGCCAGCTGCAGCCGACGCATGGTGAGGAGCTGGACCAGATTCCCGAGGTGGAGGCTGGGCGCCGTGGGGTCGAACCCGCAGTAGAAGGTGATGGGCGGGCCCGCCAGCAACTCCTTCAGCTCGGCCGCATCCGTGGAGACGTGGACCAGTCCACGCCAGACGAGCTCGTCGTGGACGTCGTCGAACGAGGGATCGTTGCGCTGACCTGCAAGGCCACTGACCGGGGTATCTGTTTGCTGGGACACCCCCTCAAATTATCAGTCGGCGATACCGGCGGGAATTCGGCCCGTCGAGATGAGTCGCAGACGCTGGGTGGGACGCGTCATCGCCACGTAGAGATCGCCGATGCGCCGTGACGCGGCGTCGAGCATCTCCTGGGGTTCGAGGATCACCACGCCGTCGAACTCGAGTCCCTTGGACTCGCGCGGGGAGATCACCACGATGTCCTGGCTGGGCCCTCCGGCCCCCGACCCGACGCGGTCCCCGTACTCCGCGGTGAGTGCGGAGCGGGCGGCCGGGAGGTGGGCGTCGGGGGCGATGACGGCCAGCAGCCCGCCGTCGATGGCCGCGAGCTCCTCCGGCACCGAATGCAGGAGCGCCGGCACGAGCTCGGGCACCGTGTCGAGGACGGGCTCGAACCGGCCCTCCCGCACGGCTTTCGGCGCCGAGACCACGAGTCCCGCGGCGTTCGCCATGCGCACCGCCGCTTCGGCGATCTGGGCGGGGGTCCGGTAGTTGACCGTGAGCTCCTCCAGCTGCCACCGCTCCCCCACGAAGGGTTGCAGTGCCTGCTGCCAGGAGCGCGAGCCCGCCGCCGAGCTCGTCTGCGCGATGTCCCCCACGATCGTGAAGGACTTCAGCGGGCAGCGCCGCATGAGCAGCCGCCACTGCATGGGCGACAGCTCCTGGGCCTCGTCGACCACGATGTGCCCGTAGGCCCAGGTGCGGTCGGCGGAGGCGCGGTCGGCGGCGGACATCCGGGTCACGGACACCTCGTTGTGACGGGCCAGGTCCTCGGCCGTCAGTACGCCGTCCACCCCGGAATCCTCGAGCGACGAATTGACGTTCTCGAGCGTGCGTTCGGCGTTCGCCAGATCGCGCTTGCGCTCCTGCTCCCGTGCGGCGTCGTCCCGTCCCGCCGATGCATCCAGATCCCCGAGGAGCTCCGCGGCCTCGTCGAGCAGCGGCACATCCGCCTCCGTCCAGGGAGCACCTACGGGCCGCTCCAGCGCGGCGAGCTCCTGCTCGTCCAGCATCGGTGCCGCGGCGCGCAGCAGCTCGGGACGCGCGAAGAGCTCCGACACCAGCTTCTGCGGGGTCAACGGCATCCACGCGAGATTGAGCGCGATCCGCACGTCCCGCGCGCTCCTGACGTCCTCCGCGAGATAGGAGCGATCGGCGTTGTTCCCGCCGCCGGAGGACTCCTCGAGCAGCTCCAGCAGCTGCTCGGTGAGTTCCCGGAGCAGGGTCCGGACGAACGTGACGCGGGCTTCGTTGTGCGGCTTCCCGGTGGCCCGGGCGCGTTCGCGGGCCCTGGAGACCTGCCGGGGCGTGAGGGTGAGCAGCGTCCCCTCGACGTTGAGGCGCTGGTCCTGGCCCGGCACCCGTTCGCGGTTGGCGACGGCGTTCCGGAGCACCTCGGCCATCCGGAGGCTCCCCTTGACCGCGACCGTCCGCTCGTCCTCCTCCGGCACGGTGTGGACGCCGGGCATCAGGGTGCCGATACCGGCCATCACCACGCCCGTCTCACCCAGGGAGGGCAGCACGCGCTCGATGTACTTCATGAAGGCGTCGGTGGGCCCGACCAGCAGCACGCCCGCCGACTTCAGGCGCTCCCGGTGCGTGTAGAGGAGATAGGCGGCCCGGTGCAGGGCCACCGCCGTCTTGCCCGTCCCGGGCCCGCCCTGGACCACTGTGACACCGGACAGCGGTGCGCGGATGATGCGGTCCTGCTCCGCCTGGATGGTGCTCACGATGTCGGACATCTGCCCGGTCCGCCGGGAATCGAGCGCTGCGAGGAGGGCGCCCTCGCCCTGCAGGGACGCGTCGTCCCCCAACAGGTCGGCATCGAGGACGTCGTCCTCGATCGCGACCACCTCACGCCGGGACAGCATCAGGTGACGACGCCGTCGGACCCCCATGCGCTTGAAGGCGGTGGCCTGGTAGAACGTCCCCGCCTCCGGGGCACGCCAGTCCACCATGAGTTGCTGCAGGTCCTCGTCCGAGAGCCCGATGCGGCCGATGTACCGCTTGTCGCCGCTGTCGAGATCAAGCCGACCGAAGACGAGCCTGTCGTCGACGGCGTTCAGCTGCGCCAGGCGGTCCTCGTACATGGTGGCGAAGGCGTCGCGCTCGGAGCGGTTCTGGTGGGACCCGGCGGCCTGGGTGCGGCGCACGTCCGCGAGCTGACGGGCCTTCTCCGCACGGAGATCGTCCAGACGGCTGTACAGACCATCGACATAATCCCGCTCGGCTTCGAGCTCTGTTCTCGTCTGGGACGTCTCGGGCATCGGACACTTCCTTCGAAAGGCGGACCGTCAAGTCTAGCGGGAGGGTGACGGGTCTCCGTCACACGGACTGCAGGGGGTGGAGCGTCCGCCCGGCGAGCGCCTCGCGTCCACCGAGCCCGTCGATCTCGAGGACCACTCCGCAGGCGACGACGACGGCCCCGGCACGTTCGAGCAGGGCGCATGCCGCGGCGAGGGTGCCGCCCGTCGCGAGGACGTCGTCGAGCACGAGCACCCGTGCTCCGGCCGGCAGATCCGACTGGTGGATCTCCAGCTCGGCCTGCCCGTACTCGAGGTCGTACGCCTCGCGGTACACGCTCCGGGGCAGTTTGCCTGCCTTGCGGATGGCCACCACACCGGTGCCGGTGGCGTAGGCGACGGCGCCGGCGAGGAGGAACCCGCGCGCCTCCACACCGGCGACGGCGTCGAACTCCGCCGCGAAGGGTTCCGAGAGGGCGTCGACCACCGTGCGGAACGCCGCGGCGTCGGAGAAGACCGGGGTGAGATCTCGGAACAGGATGCCGGGGGAAGGCACGTCAGGGACCACGACGCACAGCCGGTCGATGGCCTCCCTCGCCTCGAGCCCCACCGCGGACGGGGCCGCCGGTTCCCGGGTGTCACTGCTGTGGATTCCGCTGTTCTTCACGGATCAACTGTACGGGCCGCCTTCTGCTTGCCGGGCCGGAACCGGGAGACCGTGGGCTCCGCGGGCAGCCAGAAGCGCCACGGGTACTCCGGGGTTCCCCCCACACCGCTGATGCCCACCCGGGGGCCGCGCTCCACCACCGTGGGCGCGGCCTCGGGCAGGACGAGCCCGAGGGGAGCGGCGAGGGCGTCACTGCCGTCGACGCGGCGGTCGAGTCCGAGCGCCTGGGCGAGGCGGGCGGGTCCGCGGGCGAGATCGAGATCGGTCGCCGGACGGGAGCGCCGCACGCGGGCCAGCTCGATGCCCTCCGTGATCGCCCCGGCGCGCAGGAGCAGGCCCGTGGCCCAGCCCTCGGTCCCGCACACGATGTTGGCGCAGTAGTGCATGCCGTACGTGAAGTAGACGTAGAGGTGTCCGGCCGGACCGAACATCGTGGCGTTCCGTGCGGTCCTGCCCCGGAACGCGTGGGAGCCGGGATCCTCGCTGCCCAGGTAGGCCTCGACCTCGGTGATGCGCACGGTGACGGGCCCCTCCGCCGTCGTGTGGGTCAACTGCGCACCGAGCAGCCAGGGGGCCACGTCGAGGGCGCTGCCCGCCAGCAGCCGGCGTGTCATGGGGTCTGTTCGGTCCTGTTCCAGCACCCGACGACGGTAGCAAGGCGCGCCGTCATCACAGGACACCGGCCCCCGTCATCCGCACCCTCCGGCGCCGCCCACCGCGATGTCCGAATCCCGCTAGTCCTCGCACTCGACCGGTGCGAGGATGGCGCCATGGACTTCGGGCAGCAGTACGCCGCGATCGACGCGCGGGACGCCCGCTTCGACGGGCAGTTCATCACCGCCGTCTCCAGCACGGGCATCTACTGCCGCCCCTCGTGCCCGGCACGCACGCCCAAGCCTGCCAATGTCACGTTCTACCGCACGTCGGCCGCCGCGCACGACGCCGGGTACCGGGCCTGCAAGCGCTGCCTGCCGGACGCCGTCCCGGGCGATCCGGCCTGGGATCTGCGGCGCGACACCGCCGCCCGGGCCATGCGCCTGATCGCCGACGGCGAGGTGGACCGGACGGGAGTGGACGGGCTCGCCGCCCGGCTGGGCTACTCCCCACGGCAGCTGGGCCGCATCCTCCGGCACGAACTCGGCGCCGGGGCGCTCGCGCTGGCGCGGGCGCAGCGGGCCCAGACCGCGCGGACCCTGCTCACGGCGTCAACGCTGCGGTTCGCCGACGTGGCGTTCGCCGCCGGCTTCGGCAGTGTCCGCCAGTTCAACGACACCCTCCAGCACATCTTCGATCTCACGCCGGGTCAGGTGCGAGCGACAGCGCGGCGGGGCAACGGCAGTGGACCTCCGGGCACCGATCGCGACGCCGGCGATCCCCTCAGGATCTCCCTCCTCCTGCCCACGCGCCTGCCGTACGACAACGGGATCTTCGACGTGCTGCGGGAACAGGCCGTGGCGGGGGTGGAGCAGGCGAGCGCCTCGACCTATGCCAGGACGCTCCGCCTGCCCGGAGGGCCCGCCTGGTTCCGTGCCGAGGCCGTGCGGACGGACAGCAGCGGCGGGGCAGCCCTCCCGGTCACGGTCTCGGTGGGCGGGCTGGGCGATCTGCCGCCGCTGCTCAGCCGGATCAGGCGGCTGTTCGATCTCGACGCCGATCCCATGGCCGTGGATCTCGCGCTCTCCTGCGTCCCGGTGCTGCGCGGGCTGGTCGCCTCCCGTCCCGGCCTGCGCGTCCCCGGATCGGTCGACGCGGAGGAGACCGTCCTGCGCGCGCTCGTGGTGCAGGACATGCCCGGCCCCGGCACCACCGCGGCTCTCGACCGCCTCGCGGCCGTGGGCCCCGCGGTAGAGGGTCCGGGTTCGCCGCTGACCAGGATGTTCCCGTCGGCGCAGCACATCGCAGCGGCGCCGGACGCGCTCCTGCCCGGATCGCCGGCCGGCAGACAGGCCCTCCGCGCCGTGGCGCAGCAGCTCGCGTCGGGCGCGCTCGCCGTCGACGTCGGAGCGGACGCCGACGAGCTGCGCTCGCATCTGCTGGACCTCGACGGCGTCAGCGCGGGGACCGCCGACTACGTGGTCATGCGCGTGCTCGGCCACCCCGACGTCGAGCTGCCGTACGACCCGGATGTTCGGGACGCCTGGTCCGGGCTGGCCGCTCAGCGGGCGGCGACCACCCGGGCGACCGACGCGACCCACGCGACCGACGCGGGCGGCCGCCCTACGCTCGACGAGGCGATGGCAGCGGTCCGACCCTGGCGCTCCTACGCGACCGAGCATCTGCGCAGGGCGGCGAACCCACCGGATCTCGCGCCCGAGCAAGCAGCACCACCCAGCTCCGCGACGTACTCTTACCCAGTCAGCGAACGGAAGTAACCCACCATGTACACCCCCACGGAAACCCCTGCCCTCCGCGGCGCCACCACGGTCACCATCGACACACCCGACGGCGCCTTCACCGTCATCGAGGCGGACGGCACCGTGCTCTCCTCCGGCTGGACCGACGAGCCCGCCGAGCTCACGGGCCAGGTCCACCCCAGCATCAGGGCAATGAGCTTCGACCCTGCGGCGTCCCACGTGCAGCCGATCCTCGACGCCGTGGCGCGCTACTACGACGGCGACTTCGAGGCCGTCGCGCGCGTGCCCGTCCGGCAGGTGTCGGGCCCCTTCCGCACCCACGCGTGGGACGTGCTGCGCACGGTGCAGCCGGGCTCGGTCACCACCTATCTGCAGTACGCCGAGCAGGCCGGGAACCCGACCGCCGTCCGCGCCGTCGCCGGCGCCTGCGCCAAGAACGCCGCCGCACTGTTCGTGCCCTGCCACCGGATCATCCGGACCGACGGCACGCTCGGCGGCTTCCGCTGGGGCCTGCCCGTCAAGCAGCGGCTCCTCGATCGGGAGGCCGGTCGACTGGCCTGAGGCGCTTCTACCCGATCAGACGGAACCGGCCCGATCAGGCCGTACCGGACTGATCAGACGGTGACGAGTCGCTGCCGGGAGGCCATGTCCCGGTACAGCTCACTGCTGTCGAGGAGCTCCTCGTGCGTGCCGGTCGCAGCGACCCTCCCCTGGTCGAGGACCACGATCTGGTCGAAGTCGGCCACGGTGGACAGGCGGTGCGCGACGACGACCACGGTCCTGTCGCGCGAGGCCTCCCCCAGGGTCCGCTGCAGCAGCTGCTCGGTCCTCGAATCCACGGCCGATGTCGGCTCGTCCATCAGCAGCAGGGGTCGATCGGCCAGGATCACGCGAGCCCATGCCAGGCGCTGGCGCTGCCCACCGGAGAGCCGGATGCCGTCCTCCCCCAGATTGAGATCCAGGCCGTCGTCGCTGCGGTCCCCGAGCGCATCGAGACCGACGGCTGCCAGGACGCGGCGCAGCTGATCGTCGCTCGCCTCCGGAGCGGCCAGCCGGAGATTGTCGGCGAGCGTACCGCTCAGCACCGGGGCCTCCTGCTCGACGAGACCGATCCGCGAGCGCAGCGCCGAGCGCGGCAGATCGGGCAGCGCGACGCCGTCCACATGGATGGAGCCGTCCGTCGGCTCGTAGAAGCGCTCCAGCAGCGCCAGCACGGTGGACTTGCCGGCGCCCGAGGGGCCTACGAGGGCCGTCCTGCTGCCCGCCGGCACCGTGAAGCTCACACCGTCCAGGACCGGTTGGTCGACGTCGCCGTGAGGTGCCACCCCGTCCTCCGGAGAGCGTGGCGTCGGCTGCCCGGCACCGATCGCCGTCGCGCCGCTGTGCCCGGTGGCGGCGGCGTCGTCGTCGTCGTCCGTCGCCGCGTAGCTGAAGCTCACGTCGCGCAGTTCGATGGTCCCGGGTCGGGCGGCCGCGCCCGCCGGCATGGAGTCTGCTGATCGCTGGACCAGGCCTGCCTCATCGGCTCGCTCCGGTTCGAGCCGGGCGATCTCCTGGATGCGGTCCAGGGCCGCGAGTCCCGACTGGATCTGCACGAACGCGCCCATGGCCGAGCCGATCGGCATCACCAGGAGGAAGAGGTACAGGATGAAGGCGATCAGATCGCCCAGCAGCAGCTCCCCCGCCGCGACGCGGATGCCGCCGACGGCGAGCACCACGATGAACGCGCCCTGGATGCAGATGGACATGATGGGCTGCACTGCCGCCTGCAGGCGTGCCATCGCGATCCCGGCGCGGAACGCCGTGGTGGCCTCGACGTCGATCACGGCCGCTTCGCGCTCCTCGGCGACGGAGGCCTTGATGGTGCGGATGCCGGAGAGACCGCGCTCCACGGCTGCGGTCATGGAGCCGACCGCGTCCTGCACGTCGCGGCTGCGTTTGCGGATCAGGCGCCCGAGGAACAGCACGCCGCCGGCACCCACGACGACGGCGCTCAGCGTGATGCCGAACAGGAGCGGATCGATGAGCACCATGAGGACGACGGCGGCGCAGAACATGAGGATCGAGGAGACGATCTCGAACAGGCCCGAGGTGATGACGCTGCGCATCAGGGTGGTGTCGGAGCCGACGCGGGAGATGAGATCGCCCACGCGGCGGCGGTCGAACTCCCGGATGGGCAGTGACAGCAGCTGCCCCACGAGGGACCGACGTACCCCGAGCACCACGGACTCCGCGGTGCGCTGGAGCAGGTACGACTGCGCTGCGCCGAACACCGCCCCACCGAGTGTGATGGCGACCAGGAGCCAGATGAAGACGGTCGCGGGCTCGCTGGCGGAGACCGAGTTGACGAGCTGCTGGACCATGAGCGGCTGGGCGATCGACAGGCCCGTCGAGATCAGGGAGACGACGGCGACGACGACGAGGATCCGCACGTGTCCGCGCAGATAGGGGAAGAACTCCCGGAGGGTGGCACGCTGTGCGGTGGGCTGCATCCTCTTACGGTGCGCCGCACCCCACCTGTGCGTCAAAGCACTTCGCGGCAGGCGTAGCGGGAACCGATCCGGCCGGCTCGCAGCACACGGGCGGTCAGGGAATGGCTCGGCGCTTCTCCGCGTTGCACAGATCAATGCATACGCATCTATTCGATGAGGTAGGAGCCATGACGAAAGTAGCAGTGATCACAGCAGGACTCGGCGTCCCATCGTCCAGTCGGATGCTTGCCGACCAGTTGTCGGACGCCCTGAATACCGAGTTGTCCCTCTCGGGCCAGAACACCACCGTCGATGTTCTCGAACTTCGCGACTACGCAGTGGATATCGCGCAGCACCTGGTGACCGGCTTCGCGCCGCCCGCCTTGGCCGCCGCCATCCGGAACGTCACGGACGCAGACGCGCTGATCGTCGTCAGCCCTGTCTTCTCAGGGTCCTACAGTGGGCTGTTCAAGTCCTTCTTCGATGTCATCGACAACACGGCGCTCGAGGGCATGCCCGTTCTCATGGGAGCAACAGGCGGCAGCGCGCGGCACGCCCTGGTTCTCGAGCACGCCATGCGACCCCTTTTCAGTTACCTGCGAACGCGGGTGGTCCCCACCGCCGTCTATGCGGCCCCTCAGGACTGGGGAGCAGCAGACGACGATGAACCGGCACTGGAACAGCGGTCACGCCGTGCCGCGCGGGAACTCGCTGCAATGCTCGTCGGTCGTCCCGTCAACCCCTCACGCCCTGCAAGCGACCGGATGGAACCCTCTGCGCCGTTCGAGGACCTCCTGGCACGAATCCAGGCTCCGACCTCCTGAGCCGTTGCCGGCCGGACCGGAAGGTAACAGCCCACCGCCCGGCGACAGTCCGAGGACACCTCGGGCTCCCAGCCACCCACCCCCAGCAAGTCTGCATACCTTTGGAGAAGAATCATGGAAATCGGCGTATTCACGGTCAGCGACGTCACCCGGAACCCCCTCACCGGTGAGACTCCCACCGAGGGAGAGCGGATCAAGGCCGCCGTCGCCATCGCCAAGAAGGTCGAAGAGATCGGCATGGACGTCTATGCCACGGGCGAGCACCACAACCCGCCCTTCTACGCCAGCTCCCCGACCACGCTCCTCGGCTACATCGCCGCCCAGACCGAGCGCATCACGTTGTCCACCAGCACCACGCTGATCACCACCAACGACCCGGTCAAGATCGCCGAGGACTTCGCCACGTTGCAGCACCTCGCCGATGGCCGCGTGGACCTGATCCTCGGTCGCGGCAACACCGCACCCGTCTACCCCTGGTTCGGCAAGAACCAGCAGGACAGCGTCGAACTGACCATCGAGAACTACAACCTGCTGCGCCAGCTGTGGGACAACGACGTCGTGAACTGGGACGGCAAGTACCGCACACCGCTGCGCAACTTCACCTCCACCCCGCGCCCGCTGGGCGGGGTCCCACCGTTCGTCTGGCACGGTTCCATCCGAACGCCTGAGGTGGCCGAGATCGCCGCATATTTCGGTGACGGGTTCTTCGCCAACAACATCTTCTGGCCCAAGGAGCACTACCAGCAGCTGATCGGCCTCTACCGGGAACGCTACGCCCACTACGGCCACGGCACCGCCGACCAGGCGATCGTGGGGCTCGGCGGACAGTTCTTCATGGCCCGGAAGTCCCAGGATGCGGTGAAGGAGTTCCGTCCGTTCTTCGACAATGCCCCTGTCTACGGCCACGGGCCGACGATGGAGAGCTTCATGGACCAGACGCCCCTGACGGTCGGCAGCCCCCAGGAAGTCATCGAGAAGACCCTTTCCTTCCAGGAGTTCTTCGGCGACTACCAGCGCCAGCTGTTCCTCATCGATCACGCCGGTCTGCCGCTGAAGACGGTCCTGAACCAGCTCGATCTCTTCGGCGAACTCGTTCTTCCGGAACTACGCGCGGAATTCGCCAAGCGGCGTCCCGCCCACGTCCCAGACGGACCGGTGCGCGCCAAGCAGAAGGTCGGCGCCGCCGCAGGGTAGCCGGGGTAATGAGGTAGGGACGGCCGGAACTACCTCGAACCACAGTGTCGACGGTGCCCCTACGTCGCCCCTACCCCACCGTCACGAGCGCGCGTACTCCCGGACGCCGTCGAGCTCTGCCTGCAGCGCCGTGAGCTGACGCCGCACCGCCGTCGGCGCCGTCCCGCCCTGCGCGTCGCGGCTGGCCAGCGATCCCTCGACCGTCAGGACCTCGCGGACCGCCGGGGTGAGGTGCGGGGAGATCCCGGCGTACTCCTCGTCGGTCAGATCCCACAGCTCGACGCCGCGCTGCTCGGCCACGCGGACCGCCGCACCTGAGAGCTCATGGGCCTCACGGAAGGGCACACCCTGCCGAACGAGCCACTCGGCGATATCGGTGGCAAGGGCGAAACCCTGCGGGGCCAGCGACGCCATGCGCTCGGTGTTGAACACCAGCGTGGCGATCATGCCGGAGACCGCGGGCAGCAGCACCTCGAGCGTGTCGACGGCGTCGAACACCGGCTCCTTGTCCTCCTGCAGATCCCGGTTGTACGCCAGGGGCAGGCCCTTGAGGGTGGCGAGCAGCCCGGTGAGATCGCCGATGAGGCGGCCGGCCTTGCCGCGCGCGAGCTCGGCGACGTCGGGGTTCTTCTTCTGCGGCATGATCGAGGAGCCGGTGGAGAAGGCGTCGTCGAGCGTGACGAACGAGAACTCCTTGGTGGCCCAGATGATGATCTCCTCGCTCACGCGGGAGAGGTCGACGCCGATCATCGCGCCCACCCAGGCGAACTCCGCGTACACGTCCCGCGAGGCGGTGCCGTCGATGGAGTTGTGCGTCGCCGAGAAGAAACCGAGATCCGCCGCCACGGCCTCCGGGTCGAGCCCGAGGGAGGATCCCGCGAGGGCGCCCGACCCGTAGGGCGAGACGCCGGCGCGGCGGTCCCAGTCCTGGAGTCGCTGGACGTCGCGCAGCAGCGCCCAGGCATGGGCGAGCAGGTGGTGGCTGAGCAGCACCGGCTGGGCGTGCTGCAGGTGGGTGCGCCCGGGCATCGGCACCTCGAGGTGCGCCTCCGCCTGATCGACGAGGGCGGTCATCGTCGCGAGGACGCCGCCCGCGATGATCCGGGCGTGGTCCCGCAGGTACATGCGGCCGAGCGTGGCCACCTGGTCGTTGCGGGACCGCCCTGCGCGCAGCTTGCCGCCGAGAGCGGGGCCAGCCCGCTCGATGAGCCCGCGCTCCAGCGACCCGTGCACGTCCTCGTCGGTCTCGGCCGGCTGATACGCACCGGAACGCACATCGGCGTCGAGAGTCTCCAGGGCGGCGGTCATGCCGGCGAGCTCGTCGTCGTCGAGCAGACCGGCCCTGTGCAGCACGCGGGCGTGCGCCTGGGACCCGGCGATGTCGTACGTGGCCAGGCGCCAGTCGAAGTGCGTCGACTTGCTCAGGGCCGCGAGGGCATCGGCGGGGCCGCCGGCGAACCGGCCGCCCCACAGCGAACCCGCATTCGTGCCGTGATTTTCCCCCTGACCGTCAGCTGGCGCCATCAGGCGCCTGCCCGCTCGTCCCGGCTCGAGGCCACCTTGGAGGAGAGGCCGAAGATCTCGATGAAGCCGCGCGCCATCGACTGGTCGAAGGTGTCGCCGGAGTCGTAGGTGGCCAGGTTGAAGTCGTAGAGCGCGACGTCGGAGCGGCGGCCCGTCACGGTGGCGCGGCCGCCGTGCAGATCCATGCGGATGTCGCCCGTGACGTACTTCTGCGTGTCGTCGATGAAGGTGTCGAGCGAGCGCTTCAGCGGGGAGAACCACTGGCCGTCGTAGACCAGCTCGGTCCAGCGCTGGCCCACGGTCTTCTTGAACCGGGCCTGCTCGCGCTCGATCGTGACGTTCTCGAGCTCACGGTGCGCGGCGATGAGCGCCATGGCACCCGGCGCCTCGTAGATCTCGCGGCTCTTGATCCCCACGAGGCGGTCCTCGACGATGTCGATGCGGCCCACGCCCTGCGCGCCGGCGCGGCGATTGAGCTCCTCGATGGCCTGCAGCGGCGTGACGGCGTTGCCGTCGATCGCCACGGGGATGCCCTCCTTGAAGGAGATGGTCACCTCGTCGGCGGCGGGCGGGAACTCGGGTGACGCCGTGTAGTCGTAGACGTCCTTCGTGGGTCCGTTCCAGATGTCCTCGAGGAAGCCCGTCTCGACGGCGCGGCCCCAGACGTTCTGGTCGATCGAGAACGGGTTCTTCTTGGTGGTCTCGATCGGCAGGCCCTTCTCCTCGGCGAAGGCGATGGCCTTGTCACGTGTGAGAGCGAGATCGCGGACCGGCGCGATGCAGCGCAGATCCGGGCCGAGGGTCTGTATGCCCACCTCGAAGCGGACCTGGTCGTTGCCCTTGCCCGTGCAGCCGTGCGATACCGTGGTGGCCCCGAACTGGCGGGCCGCGGCGACGAGGTGCTTGACGATCACCGGACGCGACACGGCCGACACGAGCGGGTACGCGTCCATGTACAGGGCGTTGGCCTTCAGCGCGGGCATGCAGTAGTCGGTGGCGAACTCCTCGCGGGCGTCGGCCACGTACGCCTCGACGGCGCCGCAGTCGAGGGCGCGCTGGCGGATGGCCTCGAGCGATTCACCGCCCTGTCCGACGTCGACGGCCACGGCGATCACCTCGGCCCCGGTGGCTTCGGCGATCCAGCCAATGGCGACGGAGGTGTCGAGTCCGCCGGAGTAGGCGAGGACGATGCGTTCGGTCACGGGGAATGCTCCTTCTGGTGTCCGGGGGCTGCCCGGGAAATGGTGGTTCAGCGGTAAGTGGTGGTTCCGTGTCGGGTGGTGCGGATCGGGAACCGCTGCTGCTGCCAGCGTAGCGGTGGGCTGAATAGATGGATCGTGTCAGGTGGGCCGGATCAGGTGGGCCGGCCCGGGATGGGCAGGTTCAGCTAGGCACTGGCGGATCGGCGCCGCCCTGCTGCTCCTGCGCCAGGGCGAGGAAGCGCCCGGCGAGGGCTGCGCCGCCGTCGACCTCGCGGCTGACGAGCATGACGGTGTCGTCCCCGGCGAGCGTCCCCAGGACGGAGGGCATGACGGAGTGGTCGATCGCCAGCGCCAGGAAGTTCGCGGCACCGGGCGGCGTGCGCAGGACGGCGATGTTCCCCGACGATTCCGCCGTCACCAGCAGCTCGTTGCAGAGCCTCGCAAGCCGGGCGTCGAGTGCTTCCTGGGAGACACCGCTGCGGGAATGCCGTCCGCCACCCTCCACGGGCACCGCGTAGATGAGGGCGCCGTCGGCTCCGCGCACGCGCACCACCCCGAGTTCCACCAGGTCCCGCGAGAGCGTCCCCTGGTTCACCTGCACGCCCTCCTCCGCCAGGAGCGCCGCGAGCTCCACCTGGGAGCGCACTGACTCCTTGGTGAGCAGATCCGTGATCCGGGCATGCCTCGCGGTCTTCGTGGTGGGGCGGGCCGTATCGCGCTGCACGGTCACGACCCCGACTCCTGCGCCGGGACAGCCTGCCCGGACTGCGCCGACTGCGCGGACTGGTCCACGAGCCACGTCATGAGCGCCTTCTGGGCGTGCAGCCGGTTCTCCGCCTCGTCCCAGACCAGCGACTGCGGGCCGTCGATCACGCCGGCGGAGATCTCGTAGCCGCGGTAGGCAGGCAGGCAGTGGAGCACGACGGCGTCCGGTGCGGCACGCTCCATCGCCGCCTCGTCCACGGCGTAGGCACGGAACAGCTCCTGCCGCGCAGCCTTCTGGTCCTCCTGGCCCATGGAGACCCAGGTGTCGGTGGCGACCACATCGGCGTCGGCGAGCGCGACGGCGGGATCCGTGGTGACCAGGACGGAGCCCCCGGTCTCGGCAGCACGCGTCTCGGCAGCAGCCACGACGTCGGCGGCCGGGAGGAAGCCCTCCGGTCCGGCGATCCGCACGTGCATGCCCGCCGTGACCCCGGCGAGGAGATACGAGTTGGCCATGTTGTTGGCGCTGTCGCCCAGGTAGGTCATGGTCAGGCCCGCGAGGGTGCCCTTGTGCTCGCGGATGGTGAGCAGATCCGCGAGCAGCTGGCACGGGTGGTAGTCGTCGGACAGGGCGTTGATCACGGGGACCCTCGACGCCGCTGCCATCTCCTCCAGACCTGCCTGCGCGTAGGTCCGCCAGACGATGGTGGCCACCATGCGGTCCAGCACCTTCGCGGTGTCGGTGATGGACTCCTTGTGCCCGAGCTGCGAGTCGCCCGCGCCGATGATCAGGGGCACTCCCCCCAGATCGGCGATGCCCGCCGCGAAGGACACGCGGGTGCGGGTGGAGGTCTTGTCGAAGATCACGGCGACCGTCTTCCGACCGGCGCCCTCACCCGCGAAGGGGGCACGACTGTAGGGATTCGACTTCAGCTCCGCGGCGAGATCGAGGACCTCCGCCTGTTCCTGCGGGGAGAGATCGGTGTCGACGAGGAAGTGGCGCGTCATGCTGGTTCCTCCTGCTGGGTCCGGGCTGCAGCCAGGATGTCGGGTAGAGCGTGGACGAAGCTCGCAGCCTGCTCGTGGGTGAGGATGAGCGGCGGGGCCAGGCGGATGGTCGCCGGGCCCGTGGCATTGATGATGAATCCCGCGGCCAGGGCGGCCTGCACAGCAGCTGCTGCGTGGTCGCCGTCCAGATCGACGCCGATCAGCAGACCGGCTCCGCGGACCGCGACGACGCCGTCGAGCGACGCCAGCTGCTCACGGACATACCCACCGACGTCGATCGCGTTCTGCAGTGCCCCCGAGGTCTCCAGGACGTGCAGGGTGGCGAGCCCGGCCGCCGTCGCCATCGGATTGCCGCCGAAGGTCGTCCCGTGCTGGCCTGCACCGATCAGCGCCGAGACCTCCTCGCCGAAGGTCACGAGAGCGCCGACGGGCACACCGCCGCCGAGTCCCTTGGCGAGCGTCATGGCGTCGGGGACCACGCCGTCCACCCACTGGTGCGCGAACCAGCATCCCGTCCGCGCGATGCCCGACTGCACCTCGTCGAGGATCAGCAGGGCACCGTACCGGCGGGTCAGCTCACGGGCAGCGCGGAGGTACTCGGGCGAGAGGGGCCGCACGCCGGCCTCCCCCTGGATCGGTTCGATGACGAGCGCGGCGACCGTCTCGTCCATGGCGGCGGTGAGGGCGTCGACGTCGTCGAACGCCACGTGCTCGACGCCGCCGGGCAGCGGTTCGAACGGCTTCCGGTACGCCTCCTTGGACGTCAGGGCCAGTGCACCCATGGTGCGGCCGTGGAAGGCGCCGTCGAGTGCGAGGATGCGGTGGCGCTCGGGTGTGCTGTTGCGCCGTGCGAGCTTGACCGCGGCCTCCAGCGCCTCGGTGCCGGAGTTGGTGAAGAACACCCGCGACCCTGACGGCGCCTGCGCCAGCTCCAGCAGCTTCTCGGCGAGCGCCACCTGCGTGGGACTCGTGAAGAAGTTGGAGATGTGACCGAGCGTGCCGAGCTGACCGGCCACCGCCGACGTCACGAACGGGTGGGCGTGGCCGAGCACGTTGACGGCGATGCCGCCGAGCAGATCGAGGTACTGCTGCCCGTCGGCGTCCCAGACGTAGCAGCCCGAACCCCGCACGAGGACACGCTGAGGGGTGCCGAAGACGCCGAGCAGGGAGCCGGTGTAGCGGGAGAGCCAGTCGGCGCCCGAGCCCGACCCGGTCAGCTCGGCGAGCACGCCGCTATCCGCCGAGGCGACGCTCGCAGGTGCCTGCTGCTCCGGGTGGATCTCACTCATGACGCCTCCCCCGCTGTCTCGTCCATTTTCTTGTCCTCAGCCTCGTCAGCAGTCTCGCGTGACGCCTCGTCCGCCGGACCCGGTACCACCTGCGTGCCGATACCCGCCGTCGTGAAGGTCTCCAGCAGCATCGAGTGGGCCAGCCGCCCGTCCACGATGTGTGCGCGTTCCACTCCTGCCTCGACGGCCTGCAGACACGCCGTCATCTTGGGGATCATGCCGGACTGCAGGGTGGGCAGGAGCTCGCGCAGCTGCCCGGTGGTCAGGGACGAGATGAGTGAGCTGCGATCGGGCCACGCCGCGTGAAGGCCCTCCACGTCGGTGAGGATCACGAGCTTGGACGCTCCCAGTGCTCCGGCGAGCGCGGCGGCCGCGGAGTCGGCGTTGACGTTCAGCACCTGCCGGGTGGCGGCGCCGTCGGCGTCGTACTCGGGGGCGACCGTGGAGATGACGGGGATCCGCCCTGCCTGGAGGATGTCGAGGATGGCCCCGGGCTGCACCTGAGTGACCTCGCCGACGAGGCCGAGGTCCACCTCCTCGCCGTCCACCACGGTCCCGGTGCGCACGGCGCGCAGCAGCCCGCCGTCCTCCCCCGACAGTCCCACGGCGTAGGGGCCGTGCGAGTTGATGAGGCCCACGAGTTCGCGGCCCACCTGGCCGGTCAGGACCATGCGCACCACGTCCATGGCCTCGGGGGTGGTGACGCGCAGGCCGCCCCGGAAGTCGGACTCGATGCCGAGCCGTTCCAGCATGGCGTTGATCTGCGGTCCGCCGCCGTGGACCACCACGGGGTGGATGCCCACGTGGTGCAGGAAGACGATATCCTCCGCGAAGGCGCGGCGCATGGTCTCGTTGACCATGGCGTTGCCGCCGTACTTGATGACCATGGTGGTGCCCGCGAAGCGCTGGATCCACGGCAGGGCCTCCATGAGGGTGGCGGCCTTGTCCTGCGCGCGCAGCGTCGAGGCCGACGGCTTCTTCAGCCGGGTCTGTGTATCTTCCATCAGCTCGTCCATCAGCTCGAGTAGGCGCTGTTCTCGTGCACGTACTCGTGTGTGAGGTCGTTGGTCCAGATCGTGGCGCGGGCCTGGCCGGCTCCGAGGTCGATCTCGACCTCGACGTCGCGCCCGGTCAGGTCCACCAGGTCGCGGGAGTCGCCGATGCCGCCGTCGCGGCAGATCTGCACGCCGTTCATCGACACGTTGAGCTGGTCGGGCTCGAACGCGGCGTCGGTGGTGCCCACGGCGGCGAGCACGCGCCCCCAGTTGGGGTCGTTGCCGAAGATCGCCGTCTTGAACAGATTGGAACGGGCGACGGCGCGGCTGACCACCTCGGCGTCGCGCTCCGACGCCGCGTTGACGGTGGTGACGGCGATGGTGTGGCTGGCGCCCTCGGCGTCGTTGATCAGCTGTGCGGCCAGATCGAGGCAGACACTGGTGAGCGCCTCGGTGAACTGCGCCTGGTCGGGGGCGATGCCCGCGGCTCCCGAGGCGAGCAGCATCACGGTGTCGTTGGTGGACATGCAGCCGTCGGCGTCGGTGCGGTCGAAGCTCACGCGGGTCGCCTCGCGCAGCGCGGCGTCGAGTGCCTCGGCGTCGAGGGCGGCGTCGGTGGTGAGGACCACGAGCATCGTCGCGAGTCCGGGGGCGAGCATGCCGGCGCCCTTCGCCATCCCGCCGATCGCGTATCCCTCGCTCGCCGAATCGGCCGTCGCCGGGTAGCGCGCCTCCTTGGGCACCGAGTCGGTGGTCATGATGGCCTCCGCCGCCGCGGGTCCGCCACCCCGGCCGAGGGACCCGGCCGCGTCGGTGACGCCCGCAAGGAGCTTGTCCATGGGCAGCTGCTCGCCGATGAGTCCGGTGGAGCAGACGATCACGTCGCTCGCCGAGATGCCCAGGAGGTCGGCGGTGACCTCGGCCGTGCGGTGCGTGTTGCCGAAGCCCTCGGGTCCCGTGCAGGCGTTGGCTCCGCCGGAGTTGAGCACGACGGCGTCGGCCCGCCCGTCGGCGATCACCTGGCGGCTCCAGAGCACCGGGGCTGCGGCGACGCGGTTGCAGGTGAAGACCGCGGCGGCGTTGTGGAGCGGGCCGTCGTTGACCACGAGTGCGACGTCGGGCTTGCCGGTGCTCTTGAGGCCGGCGGGGACGCCTGCGGCGCGGAAGCCGCCGGGATAGGTGATGCTCATGGTGCGGTCCCCTGGAGGGTCAGGCCGACGGTCTCGTCGAGGCCGAGGGCGATGTTCATGGACTGCACGGCGCCGCCGGCGGTCCCCTTGGTCAGATTGTCGATCACGGCGCTGACGATCACGCGGCCCGCGTGCTCATCGAAGGCGAGCTGGAGGGTGGCGTGGTTCGAGCCGAGCACGGACTTGGTAGTGGGCCATTGCCCCTCGGGCAGGATGCGCACAAAGGGTTCGTCGGCGTAGGCCGCCTCCCAGGCCTCCCGCAGGGCGTGGTACTCGACCCCTAGCCGGACCTTCGCCGTCGCCGTCGTGAGGATGCCGCGTGCCATCGGGGCGAGAGTGGGTGTGAAAGACAGCGAGACCGGCGCCCCTGCGGCGAGACTGAGACCCTGCTCCATCTCGGGCGTGTGGCGGTGGCCTCCCCCCACGCCGTACGGGCTCATGCTGCCCATCACCTCGGAGCCGAGCAGGTGCGCTTTGACGGCCTTGCCCGCACCGGAGGTCCCGGATGCGGAGACCACGACGACGTCGTCGTGCTCCAGGAGTCCGGCGGCGAAGCCCGGGGCGAGGGCGAGGAGCACGCTCGTGGGGTAGCAGCCCGGGACGGCGATGCGTCGCGCGCCTGCCAGGCGTTCCCGGTGGCCGGGTAGTTCCGGGAGCCCGTACGGCCACGTTCCGGCGTGCGGGGAGCCGTAGAACTTCTCCCAGACGGCGGGATCCTGCAGTCGGTGGTCAGCGCCGGCGTCGATCACGAGGGTGTCGGCCGGGAGCTGGGCGGCGATGTCGGCGCTCGCGCCGTGCGGCAGGGCGAGGAAGACGACGTCGTGCCCCGCGAGGACCTCGGGGGTGGTGTCCTGCAGCACGCGGTCGGCCAGGGCGTGCAGCTGGGGCTGGAGCTCGCCGAGCGTGGATCCGGCGTTGCTGTGGGCAGTGATGGCGCCGATCTCAATCTCGGGGTGATTCGCGAGGAGACGCAGGATCTCGCCTCCGGCGTAGCCGCTGGCGCCGGATATTGCTGCGGTGAACGTCATGGCTCGAGCCTACAGCAATATCATGCACTAACGTACATATTTATGCAGGCTGATTGGACTGACCTACCTCGACAGAGGCCGAAGTTGCTCATCGTCTACTGGGAAGGACACGGTGTAGTAGAGCTGCGGCGCGGTCATGTCGCCCCAGTCGTCCTTCTTCACGCGGACCTCGTCGGGCGAGACTTCCGCAATGCGGACGCGCAACCAACCGCCGTGGTCCAGCCGTACCTCGTACGGGTCGGCGAGATAGGAGAGCCCGAGCTCATCGAGCGTCTCCTCCGCCGTCAGCCAATCCACCACGTCGGTCCGGTGGCGTCCCAGCAGATCGATGGCGACGAACCCGTCGTCGACCGGCTTCATCCAGCCCACCCGCTCCCTGTCCTCGGTTCGTCGGTGTTCGATCCAGTCCGTGTCCATCGCTCGAAAGTAGCACCCGACCACATCATGATTCCTCGATCACGCAGCGGCTTCACCACGGTGACGAGGGACCCGCCCAGCCGGTCTACTCGCCACCCCAAGACTTTGTCGCCGACACCTCTTAGGAGGACGTGCTCACGCGGGCGTAGCCAAGACGCCTGTCCCAGCGGCTCTGCCCTACAAAGTGCTAGCGACAGCAGCACTGAGACACTTCACGATGAGGCAGCTTTCTGAGACAGTCGGAGCCCCGCGAACTCGCCGAGATTTTGGGGCCCTAATCAGAGAGAGGTGGTGGCTTAGAAACCTGTAAATTTTCGAGACACTCGCGGAACATGCTCGAGCCAGATCATGAGGTGGCGGTGCGCTCTCGTCGCTGGATCTCCCGGTACACGGTCGTTCGGGAGACACCCATGAGCTCGGCGATCTCCACCCGGGTGTACTCGCCCCCATCGACTAGGCCAAGGAGGTGCTTGCGCTGGTGATTCGAGAGTTTGGGCTGCTTCCCGCGGAGCCGGCCCTTGGCCTTCGCGATAGCCATTCCCTCCCGGGTTCTGGCGCGGATCAGGTCGGACTCGAACTCGGCCACGATCCCCAGGACGTTGAATAGGAGCCTGCCGATCGGATCGGTCGGGTCGTAGATGCTGCCGCCCAGGCTCAGGGCCACGTCTTTGCGGGTGAGCTCATCGGCGATGTCACGGGCGTCGAGCACTGAGCGTGCCAACCGGTCGAGTTTCGTCACGACCAAGGTGTCACCCTTCCGGCAGGACGCCAACGCCTCACGCAGGCCGGGGCCTGGTCCGGTTCGTCCCGGTAAAGCCGTGGTCGACGTGGATGTTCTCCTCATCGACGCCAAGAGCCATCAGGCCCTCTCGTTGGGCGGTGAGGTCTTGGCCAGCAGTCGAGACGCGCGCGTATCCAATCTTCACCAAACCAGTGGTGCAGATAAGGTACCGTTGCGCCCGTCTTCATCGTCCACCCTAAACGTCCACTGCCCCGTTTGACGGGGCAGTCGTTCCTGTCGTTTCTCGAGATCGCCAGCACAACTTCCCGAAGTCGCCTGCACGGGCGCAGACCGACCGGCTTACGGACTCCGTCCTTCGCTCCGTAGCGACCACTGACCGTGCTCGCCGATCCTCGCCCCGACTCCGACCGCCTTAGCGTCTCGATTCGCCCTAATAGACCGTACAGACAAATTCGTGCATGAGGCACGCACGCGATGGACGTATAGCTAGAAGGAGGCTGTTCTAAGACAAGGTTCCACACGGAGAGTGCGATATCGTCAGAGCAGCGTCTTTGTCCCTGGTCCGCCACTAGTCTTGAGCTATGGAAGAACCCGATTATGGTCTTGTATGGCCTCGCGCGCTGTTCGAGTGGGAAGGGAAACGTGTCCTCGAGCTGGTGAAGGAACAGGGTTTCCTCAACATGGGCCAGCACCTGTTGCGAGAAGCCTTCCACGGTGAAGAAGTAATTCACTACTTTTCCACCGTGTTCCCGCAAGACTTCGGCACGCTGCCGTCTACTTCAACCGAAGCCTATGCGTTCCTACATGCGCTCTTGAAGGATGAATCGAAGCTTCGTGCTTACAAGCCGCCGGTTTACTGGGCTGAACGAACGAGCTCATCGTGGAACCTGACAGATGGAATCGGCTCATCGTTCGCCGCCGACTTCTTACAGTTGATTCTCGATCTTCGAGACACAGGTTACTTTCCAAAGACCTTACCAATCGTATGTTACGACGAAATCGACGCTGACACAGCCGACATAATTCAGCGAGCAACAAAGCTCCGCATCGAGTGGCCAATGGATAAGGGGCTCTTCGGACATTTGGTGGGGGTCATTGTTTGAGGCCGCCGGCGGCGAGGAGCATGCGGAGCCGGTAGTTGTGGC
>NZ_CANLSZ010000015.1 GCF_947493765.1 uncultured Arthrobacter sp. | reverse complement strand
GTCGGTTAGAACAGCATCACGTGACACTCAGATATCGTCCCGCACACCGCCCCACGCTATTAGGAGACACGCCCTAGGTCCACTGTTCGACGCGACTTTCGGTGGAAGCCGAAGACGACCTCGAAGGGATCTCGCCGCCACGCCAAGGGTGGCTGATATGGTTCGCCTTGTGATTCGGGTCATGGTCGTGGACGACCAGTTGTTGATGAGAGGAGCTCTTGAGCACTTTGTGTCCTCTGCCGAGGGCCTGGTGCTCGTAGGCGCAGCGGCGAACGGCGTCGAGGCGGTAGCCGGGGTCCAGAAGCTCGCTCCGGATGTGGTGTTGATGGATCTTCAGATGCCCGAGATGGACGGGGTGGAGGCCACCCGGGTGATCACCGAGCGCTGGCCCTCGGTTCGGGTGTTGGCGATCACCACCTTTTCCTCTGAGCACTACCTGGTGCCGGCCCTCCAGGCCGGTGTCCAGGGGTACATCGCCAAGGACTCACGCCCTGAGGACGTGATCGAGGGGATCCGCAAGGTCTCGTTGGGGGACGCGGTGTTCTCACCGCACATCATGCATGAACTCATCGACACGGTCCGTAGTCAGCAGATCCGCAGTGTGGTGGCGCTGGCTGAGCATGAGCACCTGACTCCGCGTGAGCTGGATGTCGTGCGCGAACTGGCGGAGGGCAAGTCGAACGCCGAGATTGGTGAGGCGCTCTTCTTGGCCGAGGCTACCGTCAAGTCCCATCTGGGCAAGATTCTGGAGAAGTGGCAGGTGCGGGACCGGGTACAGGTATTGGTGCGGGCGGCCCAGGCCGGGATCGTCCGCATCGGGTCATGACCTGGACTATGGGCCATACCGGATCCGGGCAGCGCGGCGGGCTGGTCGAAGGCCTGAGGCGGATGATGTCGGCGCCTGCGCTCTCGTCCCGCTTCCGCACCGCCATCTGGCTCGGGATGCTGGTCTATGTCCTCATCGAGGCCCTTTCCGTCGCCCTGTCGGTCGAGGAATCTGACTCGAAGAGCTTGGGCGAGGGGCTCGCAGCAAGCCTGGTGGTCCTTCTGGTCTCGCTCAGGGTCACCTGGGGGGCGCTGGTCGCCTTTGTGATGGCGATGCTGACGATCCCGTTCTGGGACCCGAACTCCTACCCGGTTGCTATGATCCTCATTGCCATGATGGTCGCCCGGACCGTCAACCGTTCCTTCGGTATCTTCGCCGCGATCCTGTATCTGACCTGGTCGCTGAGCAGCACCGTCTACACCGGCTTGCACCCGGTCAACGTGGCGGGAGCGGACATCCTGGTCGCGGTGGGGGCGCTGATCGGCTGGGCCCTGCGGTTACAGGGTAGGCGGCTGGCGCGCATCGAGCAGGACCTGGCCCTGCAGGAGACATTGGGTCAGCAGGCGGTGGACGTCGAGCGACGGCGGATCGCGACTGAGTTGCATGACGTGGTCGCCCATGGGCTGACCATCATCGCCATGCAGTCCTCCGTGCTGGAGATGGCCCGTGAGGAGGAAGTGCGGACGGCGGCCCAGCGCAACATCGGCGATGCCGCACGGCAATCGCTGCTGGATCTTCGGCGCATGCTCTTGGTGCTGCACGGTTCGGACCGGGTCTATGAACTTGATGATGAGGACATGACGGCCTTGCTGACCGCACGGGCACAGGAGTACACGGCACGTTTGCAGGCCGCTGGATTCATTGTGGAGAATCAAGTCCATGAAACGCCGGGGCTGGCGCGGTCCCTGCGGCTGACCCTGATCCGAATACTTCAGGAGTGCACAACCAATATCCTCAAGCACGCCCAGGCGCCGGCGAGGGCATCCTTCGCAGTGCACGTCAAGGATCAGTCCATCAGTTTGACGGTCCGGAATCAGTTGCCGACCGCACGGCTTAGGACCACATTGCCTGTCTCCGGATTCGGGATGATCGGGATGCAGGAACGGGTGGCGTTGTTCGACGGGACGTTGTCCTACGGGCCCGAGGGCGGGGACTGGGTGGTCCGGGTGAGCTTTCCCCAGCGCCACGTCTGACCCCGGGGCTCTGCACAGCTTCGAGACGCTCGATCGCTGCCCACTAGGATCGACCGGTCAGCCCCGCAGGGGGATCGAGTCGTGTCGCACCATGTGCTGCACCGCAGCTAACGACCGGCTGGTTGCCCGCAGGGCGGTGACGCGGCGCGGGGAACCCGAGAAGTAGTGCACCGTGGGCAGCCAGGCCCGGGGGTGATCACGGTCGCGGAATGGCCCGAAGAGTGCAGTGACGCCGTGCAGTCTGGCCGCCTGGACCACGGTAACGCGCTCGGAGAGTAGCACCCTTCGAGCGGCAAACAGGCCCACAGACTCATCCGCGCTGATCCCAGTCCGCAGGATCCCGCCAATCCAGGTCGCCAGTCCCAGTGCCAGGAGGCAGATGGGGATGGACCATCCTCTCGGGAAGTCGAGCTCTTCGATGCTCAGCGTCCAGGTGCCCACGACGACACCCGCCAGCAGCACGGCGACGATTAGATTTCCGGCCAGGAGCCGGAATCCGCCGGTAATGAGCTGGATGCTGCTGTGGTATCGGGGCAGGTGGTCCTGGACCAGCCGGGCCGCCATGGCCCGCGGGAGGGAAGGAAGCACCAGGTTGCCGCCCAGCTGCGATGAGCTGTCCAGGGTCAGTACTGACAGGCGCACCCGGCCGGTGAGCTGTTCCATGGCATTGAGTTGCCACACCACCCCTTGGACGGCGGCCGGGTTGATAATGCGCTGGTGGGTGGAGAACAGCCCGTACCGGATGCGCAGCCGGCCATCAGCCAGGGCGTGCACGGTGAAGTCGTGATACTTCAGCACCGTGGCGGCCACGCCGATGCCCAACACGGCCACGACGATCAACACCAAGGTGGGTAAAGAACCCAAGCCGGTGATGAAGCCATCCTCGAGGACTTGATCCAGGCTGAGGAGCTCGGCGATTTCCAACAGGCCGAACGCCAGCGGCGGGACCAGGACGATCACCTGTCCGTAGATCAGGCTCAACAGCACCAGATCGACCAGCCGGGTGCGGTAGACCAGTCGTTCGTCTCCGGCCGTTGTCTCACCGACACCGAGCGGGCGGATCGGCGCCGGTGTGGCAGCGGTGCCTTCTGGAGAATTGGATAGGCCGCCTTCGATTTCTGCGGTGGGCTCAGCGCAGAATCCTGTAATAGGAGCGAGTGAGGGCTTGTCCTGTTCCATCCCGGTCGCCCCGGCGTGGACAGCGAAGCGCTGGAACAGGGCCAGGCGCTCGGCGTCCAATGCCTCCAGGGTAATGCGGGATCCATCCTCGCCGGTCTGTGCGCAGATCACCTCGGTGAGGCCGAAGAATCGGTAGGACCATGGCTGGCGGTCATCTACGGAGTTGACCAGGTCCCACGGCAAGAACTCCGATCGGCGAGTCAACAGCCCGGAATCCATCTGCACGCCCTGATTGGACACGGCGTAGCGTACGGTGAGCACCCGGATCCAGGGACCCACGACAATCATGAAGATGACTAGGCCCACGAGGAACTGCCCGATCGTGCGCCACGGCTGGACCCAAGTACTGAGCCACACCACCGTGCCGACGATGCCGATGACTAGCGAGGGCAGATCGGTGAGGTAGCGGGCCAAAACCAGCCGGGGACTGTTGCGGAACCGGTCAGTTGTCACAGTCAGCGCCGTGTCCTCGCGGTGGTCCTCAAGATGGGAGACAGGGGGGATGGAGAGTGCGTCGGGGTGGTCGGTGTCCATGACAGGGTCCCCGCGGCCTACGGTCGAGGCGCTCACGCCGACCCCACCGTGTCCGTCGACACCGGATTATTGCCAAGGCGGTCCGACGGAACGCTCTGCTTGGTCAGTGCCGACTCCTGGCGGCGCCGCTCAAGGCCGGTCAGGACCACGCGCTTGATACGCTCAGCCTCGTGCGCCGGAACCGGGCCCAAGGACTCGCCCTCGACCACACAGGTGAATCTTACGGAGGCCAGTCCGAAGAGTCGCTGCAGTGGACCGCTGATCACGTGGATGCTCAGAATCTGGGGAACGGCCAGGTTCATGGTGTGGCGTATCAGCAATCCCTTGGCCACGTACACCTCCTGCTCGGTCACCGTGTAGCTGTAGTGACGGTGGCGCAGCAGGTTGCCGAAGACCAGATCCGCCACCCCGACAAGGACCACCAGGCCCACCACCGGCCAGAACAGCACCCCGATCACCGGGTGATCCCACCAGCGGGCGATACCGACGATCACCCCCACCAAAACCAGGCAGGTCAGGACGGTGTTGATGTGCCACAGGCGCAGAACCTTTCTCGGCAGCCGGTGGGTTCCGGGTGCGACCAGGGATCGATCCGTAGTGCCCTTCGCTTCGGGGGCCGGTAGCAGGGGATCAGTGGTGCCGTGAATGGTCATGGTCGGTCTCCTGACGAGCTAAGTAGTGAACGGGCCGCAGGTGGATTACCGCGTTCGTCTTCAAGTCTGTCCCAGCCGACGGCAATTACCCACCACCGCCGGTCTGAACCTGCCTCCCCCTTAAGTCGAATCAAGTCGAAGGTCGGCCGTATGTCAGGTGTGGGGCTGGTTGTCACCGCCGACGCCGGCAGCCTCGGTGCCGGCACTGGAGTGTGGAGTTCCAGTGCCGGCACCGAGGCTAGGTGCCGGGGTTCGATGGATCGGTGCGATGTGGACCCTCAAATCTCGAGGATGTGCAGGACCGACTCGATGATCTGCAGGACGGTGTGTCCCTCGTTAAGGTATCCGCAGACCCGGAACCAGTTGTTCCGAACTCAGTTGAGGACGAGGTCGATGCGGCGGGTGCCGTAACGACACGAGTAGCGGATAATCTGACTGATCAGCGCACTCATGGTTCAGGGTGCCTGAGGTGTGTCAAAGCAGCCCGACGGCGCGCAGCACCATCTCTACGGCGTAGCCGTAGCCGGCGCGGGCAGCCCAGCGGTCGACGGTGGCCCGATTGTTGCGCGCCCAGGTGATGGCCCGGTTGATCCCGGCGACGCCGTACTTCCAGACAAGGGAGCCGAGTCGAGCAATGACAGTGAACATGGTGATCTCCTTATAGGTGAAGTGATTGATACTGTCCGGCAATCGGCTAAATGCTTTCTTTTCTTCTGCCTTGCCGGTAATTCAATCTTTGAGCATGAAGGGAAGTAACTACTACCGACAAAGGTTGGAATTTGACGGTTATATTTGTATATGCGTGAATCGTCCTTAGGCGGGCACTAACCCGGTACCTCCGTGGGGGCCAGCCTCACACGGAGGTAGCCCCCCTCGCTCCTCCGCGAGTCCGAGGCAAAATCGGTCGAGGGCGGCGAGGAGTGCCGCCATGGGGTCGGCTACGGACCAGTACGCGACCGTCAGTTCCCGAATCTTTTGCACTGGTTCTCGAAGTCGTGTGCACGGCGGCGAGTGGCAGGGTAGGGCGCCATTGACGGCTTTTCGGACATCCGGTAGGGGTCATGGTGTGAGGCCTCCGGCGGCGAGGAGCATTCTGAGCCGGTAGTTGTGGCGGTTGCGGTAGCCGCGTGCGAGACGGCGGTGCAGTTCGATGATCCCGTTCACAGCCTCGGTTCCACCGTTGTTGGCACGCTCTGTGGTGAAGTACGCCAGGAACGCGTCCCGTCAGCGGCGTAGGGTCCGTCCGAGCCTGGCGATCTCAGGGATGGGGCAGGTAGGGAACGAGTCGACTTCTCGGCGATCCGCCGCCCCTGGGTCAGGTCCTTCACCCGGTAAGCATCACGGAGTTGCTGGGCGCACTGCCAGGCGATGAACACCTCGTCAGCGGAGCCGTGATCACAGCAATCATGGGCAGCTGGTCTGAGGCCGGCTTGCTCGCAGCAGTAGGAATTGCCGTCCTGGTGATGGCGCTCCATGCGCGCAGGCCCAACTGCGGCGATATCACCCGCGTAAACGCGATCGAGTACCGGGATGAAAGGGATCGACTCCTCGCCCAGCACGGCTTCTCAGCGGTCGGAGTCGCCGCCCTGATAGTGTCCGCTATCGAATTCGTCGCGATCACCGTCCTGGCTGGTCCGCTCGGCTGGCCTCCCGCCATAGAGTTACTTCCAGCCAGTCAGCTGGTCCTGCTGTGCATCGTCTGGGCCACGGCGAACTCGATCGCCGTACGTCGCCGGTGACCACCCCCACGGATCGTGACCCGCCCCCAAATCATCGCCAGCACCAGAGCTATCACCATGCAAGATCACTTTCGAATTCGCACTAAGGGATCCCTTGATTGGACTAGATCCAGGGTTCAGTCATGGGTTGATGATCCCCAATAGCGGCGGGGGAGTACAAGCCCTGCTGGTGTCCCGGCAATGTGTCTCACACCGGGTATTCTCAGGAAAGCAGAAGTAGGCCTTTGATGAGTTGTTAGGGAGTGAGCGTGGGAAGTGTCGGGTACGCGCGTGTCAGCACGGTGGAGCAGAACGCCGATCTGCAACATGCAGCACTGAAAGCGGCCGGGTGCAGCCGGATCTTCACCGACCACGGGGTGAGCGGGACACGGGCCAGTCGTCCCGAGCTGGACAAGCTGCTCGATCACCTCCGGGAAGGGGACGAGGTGGTGGTGTGGAAGCTGGATCGCTTGGGGCGCAACACGAGGAACCTGCTGGCCCTGATCGATGACCTCGAGCAGCGTGGTGTGCACTTCAGGAGTGTCACCGAGGGCATCAGTACGACCGGGCCGATGGGCAGGGCGATGCTGACGGTGATGTCTGCTTTCGCTCAGCTCGAGCGTGACCAGTTGGCTGAGCGCACCAGGGCTGGTATGGCCATAGCGGCCGAACACGGGAGGCGGGCTGGTCGTCGGGAGGTCACCGTCGAAGATGTGAAGGTGAGGCGTGTCCGGGATCTGAAGGCCCAGGGCCTTGCACCGGCGGATATCGGGAAGATCATCGGGGCGAGTCGGGCCACGGTGTACCGCTACCTGAGCTTGGAAACAACCGAGCGGTCCTGATCAGGGACGACCAGTCCTTCCGTCTACGTGATGAGGCAAGAAGTCGTGATGAAGGCAGTAGCGCCGGGAGAATAGGTTCCATGGTCCGTACCGATGTCGTTTTGCCCGATGACTATGCCTCAACGCTCGAGGCGCTGAAGCGACGCGTCCGCGAGGCCAGGGTTCGCGCTCAACGGGTGATCAATACTGAACTGATCGAGCTGTACTGGCACATCGGGAACGAGATCCTCATCCAGCTGCAGCGTCAGGGCTGGGGCTCGAAGGTGGTGCGCAGACTCGCGGACGATCTGCGGGTCGAGTTCCCCGACATGACCGGGCTCTCGTACCGGAACCTGCAATACATGCGGGCCTTCGCGGCCGCGTGGGCGGACCAACCAATTGTGCAGCAGCCTGCTGCACAACTGCCGTGGGGCCACATCATGGTCTTGATCGACAAGCTCGATGACGCTTCCGCCCGCACCTGGTATGCCGCGGCCGCGGTGGAGCACGGGTGGTCACGCAATGTGCTGATGAACATGATCATGAACAAGTCGATGGAGCGTACCGGGGCGGCGCCATCGAACTTCACACGCAGTCTGCCCGCACCGGACTCCGAGCTGGCGCAGCAGACAGCCAAGGACCCCTACGCTTTCGAGTTCCTCGGCCTTGCCGGCGAGGTTGCCGAGCGCGACCTCGAGCAGGCCCTCATGGACCGCATCGTCGACACACTCCGCGAGCTTGGGCCCGGGTTCGCATTCGTGGGACGCCAGGTCCACTTCGACGTCGGCGGGGACGATTTCTACATCGACCTGCTGTTCTTCCACGTTCAGCAGCTGCGCTACTTCGTTGTCGAACTCAAAACAGGGAAATTTCAGCCCGAATACGCCGGGAAGCTCAACTTCTACGTCGCCTTAGTCGATGACAAGCTCAAACTCCCGATCCACGGCGAAACGGTCGGCATCTTGATCTGTGGCAGTAAGAACGAGCACACGGTCCGCTATGCGTTGGGTCGGGCAGACTCACCGATGGCCGTGTCCACCTACACCTACGACTCACTCCCGCCCGCCGAGAAAGACGCCCTTCCCCGCGCCGATGAGCTGTCAGCAGCATTTGACCATATCGAAGCGCCACCAGCCCTACCTGAATAAGGCTCGCAGGACCCCAGATCATTATGAGTTCTCTGCCCTCGTCTCAGGGATCTCTGTGACGGTGACGTGTCGGGTGCTCAAGCTCTCTCGCCAGCCCTACTACCGGTGGCTGGCGGATCCCATCACGCCCAGCGAGGTGGTGGAGGCGTATCGCGCAAACGCGACCTTCGACGCGCACCGTGACGACCCGGAGTTCGGGCACCGGCTACTCGCCGACGAGGCCCGCGACACCGGCGAGAGAGGGAACCCTGCCGACCGGGAGCGATTTTTCTGCTCGGCAAGACCAGCGTTAATTACTGCAAACGCGAACCAGAAGACCCCGCTCTTCGGCCTGCAACGGCGCTGACCGACTCGGAGTATGTCGTGGCCGGCCCCAAGTAGGCGGTCATCGCGAGTCGGACCGCGGATTCGTACCAGGGGTCTGCGAGACGCTGGCGTAGTAGGACCGCATGCCGTGCTTCACCCCGAACCGAATGATGCCGTACAGGACCAGGGCCGCCAGAACCCACAGCACTGCCACGATCAGGAGCCCAACGATTGGAAAGAACCCCGGAGCGAGTGGATTGTTACCCATTGCTTCCCCCATACCTAGAACGAACTATCAATGCAGTGAGCGTAACGGGACACCTGTCGTCGACCGGCACACCACGAACTGACTGACGTCTTCGTGATTCCCTGCTTCCCGCTGGCGCTCCGAGCAGGGCAATGGTCCTCTCGCTTCGCTTCGGCCTGTTCCGGCCCGGCTGCTCCTTCGTCGCATCCAGTCCGGGTGTTTTTTGCTGCTGTCCTGCGGATTGTGCGTCCCCGCTCCACAGCGTCAATCGCTGCGCGACGGGGCCGGCCACAAAGCCTCTACGGCGCTCCTGCGTCGCTGATTTCCTTCGAGGTTTCTGTCCGTCTCCGCCCTTCGGGTTGAACACTGCTCCGTCGGGGACGAGCGAGCGAGCTCGCCAGCAGGCAAAAAACAAAGGGGGAAGGGCCAAGTACCAGCTGGCTCACCACAGGCTCTGACCCCACCTCGTGACCGAAGGAGCACCGACCATGAACGTTCAATACATCACCACCGACACCGGCGAGGCCGTGAACGCCCCGACCCTGCCGTCCCACTGGGGAGTCGGGGAGTGGCAGACCGAGGACGACGGATACGAATGGTTCCGCTGCCTGGAGGGCACACCGTGGACCCTGGTCACCCGGTGGGGGAGCGAAGGGCACTCGCTCGGAAAGTTGTACTCGATGATGGTCGCTACCGCCGTCCACGAGGACGAGCGGGGCACCCTCTATGGGTACGGCAGCTACTGCCAGGGGTACAGCCACACCCTGTGGTTCCGCTCCGAGGCCGCACTGCACGCGGAGATCACCGACACAGCATTCTTCTACTGGAAGGACGGGCAGAGCCAAGGACCGGACACGCTCCCAGCGACAGCTAGAGAGCTTCCCGCCGAGTACACGGTGCCCTACCAGGCACCGGCACCGGTCAAGGACACCTTACGAGCAGACGGCGCACCCTTCTAGCCCATCCGCCGGCCACACCCCACCCCAGCTGAGGGTGTGGCCGGCGCTCAGGCACCCTGACCTTCCACCAGGTCAACCCCCCCGTGAAGCTCATCCCCTGCAAGGAGCACCAACTATGACCGCTGTTCTGGAAAACCTCGACCCGAAGACCCTCACCATCGACGCGAACATCCGCAAGGATGCGAGCCTTGATCCTGCATTCCTGGCCTCGATCAAGGACCACGGGGTCCTGCAGCCCATCGTCGCCCACCGCACCGAGACCAGCGCCCACGTCCTCTACGGTCAGCGCCGCACCCTTGCCGCTGTCGAGGGGAACCTTCCCACCGTGCCGGTGTACGTGGTCGAGTCGGCTACAGAAGCCGACCGGTTGGTACGGCAGATGGTCGAGAACGATCAGCGTCTGGGCTTGAGCGAACGCGACCGGGCCGAGGCGTTCCACCAGCTGTCCCTGATGGGGATCCCGGCGGCACAGATCGCCAAGAAGACCGGGACGAAGAAGACCACCGTGGAGACCGCCCTGAAAGTGCGCTCCAATACCGCCGCGACCGAAGCTCTCGACCGGGGATGGACGTTGGAGCAGTCAGCGGTCCTCGAGGAGTTCAGCGACGACGAAACGCTCGTGGCCGAGCTGCAGCTCATCCTCGACAAGGAACCTGGCCGGTTCGCGCACAGAGTCCAGTACCTGCGCAACGTGCGCATCACCGCCGCACTGATCGCGAAGGCCACGGCGGAGCAGGAAGCCCTGGGCAACACTGTGGTCGACGGGTCCGGCTACGCCAACCCGGCGAATCAGGACGCGAATGCCCTCCTCCGCGCCGACGGTAGTCCTGCCACAGCGGTGGAGGACGCCAACGCCGTCGTCCTCAACGTCATGTACAACGGCGAGGTACAGGTTCGGCCGGTCGTGGCGAACTTCCGGGACCACGGGTACACGATCATCCCCGGCAGGGGAGCAAGCGTCACAGAGGGACAGTCCGGGCCGATGACCGACGCGCAGAAGAAGGAACGCCGGACGGTGATCGAGAACAACAAAAAATGGGACGCCGCGACCGAGGTACGCCAAGCATGGATCACCGCGCTGCTAGGCAGGAAGACACCGCCGAAGGACTGGGCACGCTTCACGGCCACGACACTGGCGAACTACAGCAACAGCGTCGCCTACGCCGCAGCGCAGAAACAAGAACTCGCCGCTAACCTCGTCGGAGTCACCGACCCCGACTACCGCTCCTACAAGGAGCTCGTGGACAAGCCCACCACCAACCCCGACACGGCGGTCTTGGCGATGATGCTCGCAGCCCACGAATCCGCACTCAGCCGCCAATCCTGGCGGCACCCCGGCCCCCAGGACGCCTACTACCTGTTCGTCCTCAAGGACTGGGGATACACCGCCAGCGACGTCGAGACCATCATGACCGACCACGCCATGAGAGACACCAACACCGACAACCGCCCGGAGACTGCGCCGTAGGCTTACCCAGATGGGGGAGGGGAGGTACAGGCCCGCACGCGGCCCGGGATCTCCCCTCCCACCCAGCAAGCCCCTTAGATTTCCTTGTCACGAGGAAAACCCCTGGCGGGACCGTGTGGTGCGGTCCCGCCACTTCTTCGTCCTCTCTTGATCTTTCCTCGACCAGGCACCCATGGAGGCTGTGCACATCCACCGTTCACCAACGGTGAGATACCCGCACTAGGTGACATAGGTGGGTGTGTGCAGGTGGTCCGCTGGTCCCTGCTGTCCATGTGTGTGCGGGTCGAGCAGCGAAGCGAAGAGGGCTCGAGCCGTGCCCATGTGGGCAGGAGGCGCGTCCAGTGAGTTTCACACTCCACTGAGATGACATATTCGTGGCGCCTTATAGTGAGACTCATGTCAGTTTTTGAGATAGCGCAGCGAATAAAAGCGGAACATGGATCATCGTTGGACGCGTTCCATCGTCGGGTGTTCGATCCAAACAATTTGAGGACCGCCACACGCCCCCTCACGGAGGAAGACCCAGCCGAAGCCGGAGGGCCTTGGAAATCCGTCGTGAATCATTGGCATCTTGTGACCATCACTGCGAGTCTGTCTGACCTCGCGTGGGCCGCCGAAGACGCTTCTCTGCGGGGTTTTCAAATGCTGTTTAGCATCGCGGGACACGACCGCCGCGACTCCTCACGCATCTCACTTCCTGATGACGAACGCGACGCGTGGCTCTATGCGTTCGTCGGGTTGGAGCTTGGGCCTAAGAGCTACCACTTGGGCGCTGAAGAAGAGAGGTCAGGAAGTCCCCGGACTGACTACTACGCATTGTTCTTCGACCACGATCGGCAACCTACCCCAAAACCGAGCCGCCACCCTATGCCTATAAGCGACCCAATCGATCCACAGGGTCTCGCCGATTAGATACCGCCTCCTGCAGCACCTACTTGTCGTCAGATTGGAGGCCCCATGTGCGGCCGTTTCGTTGTCATCGGCAACAAGGGCGTTATTCGGGCCGCCTACAACTCGCTCGGCCACATCCACGACCGGACGCCGGCCATCATCCCAGGCGACCTGCAGGATCAGTGGCTGGACCCGACCATGACCGAGCGGGACTAGGTGCAGCACTTCATCTACGCCATCCCCAAACCCAACCCGGTGCCGCAGGTCGTCGGCAAGGAGGTTGGGTCTGTTCGCAACAACGGACCTGAAATCGTGCGGGAGATTTCAATTGCCTGATGACAGTCATGCGTCGAATGTCGATGCCGCCTACTTACGTGCTCTGAGCGGAAGGGTCGACGACTTGGAGGGCTGGAGATTTCGAGCGCAACGCTTGGAGCTGCCCCAGTACGGTAGTGAGTTGGACCAAGACGATAAAGTTTTTCCTTTCGCCCCAATCAGCGAAGAAGCACGACGATCGCTCATCTCGTCTGGGGAACATTTGAGGCTTGCTTGGACAGCCATACGTGTAGGAGACGTGTATCCATCCGCCCACTTCACGACCCTTCGGGGAGCGCTGCTTGCCGCGTCTCAAGCCGTTTACATACTCGGTCCCGACGATTCAACTGTACGACGTCAGCGAGGGCTCACGGTCATCGCTGAGTCCTATAAGCGGGCACAGCAGTTTCATGCAGAGTTCCTTAAGGTGCCCGAGCAGATGCCTAGAGATGATGAGCAAATTCGAGCACAGATCGCTTGGTTGAATGGGCGTCGAGCTGGGGCGTGTGAAGCTGGCGGCAGGGAAGGTGGACCGAACATCACCAATGAAGTTCTGCCATACGCAGCTGGTGAAGTATTCTATGGCTCGCCTGACATTCAGCACGCTGTGATGTGTCTGTGGCGCCAGATGAGCGGAGATGCTCACTCGTTATCTTGGGCGCTCAACCTCCGCGCGACTTTCAGCACCTCAGCGAAGGGTGCTGCGCTCGGCGAGGCGCAGGTTGGGGGATCTCTCAAGGACATAGCTGATCCGTTCGAAGCCGCGTATCTCATCCTCAGAAGAGGATGGTCCCTGTTTGATCAACGCTGCGAAGCCAGTGGAGAGCGCTCCTCGGGGATTGAATGAGCGCCTAAGTTGTCTTGCTAGCCGCTCAGGCCGCTTCTATGCCGGTGGTGTGGATGCTGGTTGTGGACTTCTGTAGTGGTCAGCAAACTCCTCGTCGGTCAACGTGGGAAACCGATCCTTTGTGCACCACTTGGTTCTGCTGTCGTTTCTCGCAGTCGCCTGCACAGCGTGCCGCGTCGTTCCGCGGTCTGTGCAGGCGGGTGTGAGCATCCGGTTTCTAGGACTCCTCTGCACAAACTCGCAGGTCGCCGGGATAGATGGCGGCCGCGCCAGTGTCAGTGTCCTTGGAGCGCACGCAAGCCGATGGTGCATCGTGCGATGTGGGTCGTGCGGGGGGTGTTGCGGTGTGGTGTTAGTGGGATGTTCGGTGGCGGAGGAATCCAATGACGGTGAAGCATGCGGCTGTGAAGGCGATGGCCATGATCCAGCGCACGTTGCTCCAGGCCCACCCGTGCTGCAGTCCTTCGAACGCGAGATACCCGAAGGCCGGGAGTGCGATGATCCACGCGATACGGCGCCAGCGTTCGCGGACGCGTCTTCCGGATGTTGATCGAGGTAACCGGGAGGCGTAGTCGTTCGGTGCACCGAATTCCTCGCTCAGGGTGGTGTTGTTGTTCCGTGCGTGCTGGCGTGCTTCGACGATGGTGGCTCGGACTTCCTTTTCCGGCATCTCGATGCGTAAGCGCAGGAGCCCTGCCAGCTCGAGAGCCCATTGATCGTCGGTCTGGGCGGTCGGGGCGGCTTTGTGTTCGGTCTGGGTTGTGGCGCCCTGCCGGGATAGCGTTGAACGCAGTGAGTGGTGAAGTGTGCGATGTGCTTGAGCGTCGGAGAAGTAGCGGTAGAGACCGATTGTGACCAGGGCGTGTCCCACGGTGAGTACGGCGTACCACCACAGGGGCCCGGTGAACAACGGTGTCGTATTGCCGAGAACGAAAAGTGAAGCGGTGAGGGTTATTCCCAGGAGGGCGGGAAGGAGCGCGAGGACAACAGCCCAGAGTCGCCTGATGTGTTGGAGCCGGGTCTCAAATGTTGTGAGGCTGACCAGTGCGGTGGTCCCGATCAGTGCTGGGGCCAGGAGCTTACCGAGGGTGTAGTCGGTGGTCCAGTTGCCGGAGAACAGCTCGAGAACCCCGAACATGGCGATCGTGAAGGTCGCGATGCTTGCGGCCAGGACAGGAACGTCCCGCCAACTCGTCGGGGGCTCCACCGGTAGAACTGGGGCACCCTCAGTGCGCCACTGTTGGATCTGGGCGTCGACGTAGTCGAAGGGATCGCCGAAAAGATCCTGCGGGCTTTCGCCGGAATCACGCACGAGTGCCAGTACCTGAGTCAATTCCGCATGAACGAGGGTGTGGTTGATGTTCTCCAGATACATGCGGCCGATGACGAGTTCGGCCCAGTCCTGATCCGCCTTCACACCCCGGGCAAGGCCGAAAGCGGCCGGAAGTTTGTGGACGTCCAGTGTGGGGGATGTCATGATCGGTTGTCCTTTCCGCTGCTGAGTGCTTCCGTCAGCGTTTGCCACTTGATCAGCCCATCGGAGAGATACTGCCGGCCTGAGTGTGTGATGGAGTAGCTTTTACGACCCGGGCCGGTATCTGCTTGCTCCCACCGCGCTTGAACGTATCCGGTGTCTTCCAGTCGGCTCAGAACGGGGTAGAGCGAGCCGCCTTTTGGTCTTCCGAAGCCGCGTAGTTCAAGTTGTACCGCGATCCCGTATCCGTGTAACGGCCCCTCGAGGACACAACCGAGCACGGCCAGATCCAGACTTGCTCGGATCCACGGCAACGGCCACTGCATCTCCATGTACCTAAGTATGCAGCATACCTATGCAGGCGATCAATCCCTTGGTCCTCGAACTTGATGCCTTTTACACACGAGTAATACCGTTCACCGGAGCGTTTCAGGATCGGCTTTCGAACAACTTCTCGTCGATGGTTGTAGGTACTGACTGGCAGGCAACTGCTGTGTTGAGTTGCCTGCCAGAGCGCCGACGCGCTGTCCTTACCTGTTGTTGAACCAGTGCGGAGGGCTTTCCAGGTCGGAGGGCAGGAGTGTGCGCGCGTCACCTTGAGCGGCGTTGAGTTGGGCCTGTGTCAGATAGAGGGCTTTGGAAAGATCGGCCCCTTCGAGACGAGCGTCTCTGAGGTCAGCGCCGAGCAGGTCAGCGCCGGACAGGTCACAGCCTCGCAGGTCCGTCGCGATGAGATAGGCACCTCGAAGATCCGCTCCACAGAGCGACTGGGAAATCATTTCCTTGCCCATGAGGTCCGCTCCCGGGACAAGTGCAGCATCGAGGTGATCATCCCCGGTGGCGAGGTATGAGGATCGGACTTCTTCGCTGACGCCCATCAACACGGACCGGACTTGGGTGTGCATCTCGCCGAGGTCCAGGGCCAGAACCTGCTGCGGATCGTCCATCGCCGTTTCGATAGCCGTTCGGAGGTCGTTGGCCTGGTTTGAGGTGTTTGGGTCGAAGGTCCTGGTGGTGGCTTCTGTCAGGTACCAGAGCATTTCGTGGAGTTGCCGGACGACCTTGAACGCCCCGAACATGTCCTTCGTTGTTTCCGGCTCCGCTTTCCAGCTGATGCCGTGGAAGAGGTTCTGGGAGACGTTCTGGCCGGCTCCAAAGCAGTCGAAGACGGTGCATCCTCGGAAGCCCCGCGGTCGGAGGCTGTCGTGGATGGTGCAGGAGAAGTCGGAGTCGAGGTTTTGGCAGGGAGTTCCTGCTGGTTTGTCGATGGCGAAGTCCGTGGAGCGGGAGAAACCCAGGGCTGTGCAGCAGAGCGCGAAGCAGTTGCCGCAGTCGGGGCGTAGTGATTCCCGGGTAAGGACTGGGGAGGAGGACGTGGTGGAGTCGTTCGAGGTGAAGGGCATGGGAATCTTCTCTGGGTGAGTTCGGTGAAGGACCGGGTGCCAGGGGAACTCGTAAAGGAGTTCCCTTCGAGGGCGCACGGGATCACCGCTTCCAAGGGAAGCGAGCAGGAAACGCTGCGTCGACTCTGGGTCACAGAGAAAGTAAGAATGTCACTGCGATCAAAAGTAGCATCATCCCGACCTGTCCTTTAGCCGATCCCGTTACGTGCTTGGGTCAAGTCCCTGGTGGTGGTGTAGCGGTGGGTGATCCTTTTGGTTGTTAGGCGCTGAGTTCGAGGCTGGTGTCGGTAGTTGCCTCCTTCCCGGTGTCGGTGACGAGGGTGAGACGGGATTTCGCGAGGATGTCGAGTCCGAGGTAGCGGCGTCCTTCAGCCCATTCATCGGTCTGCTCGGCCAGGACCGCTCCGACGAGGCGGATGATCGCGTCACGGTTGGGGAAGATCCCGACGCTGTCGGTGCGACGCCGGATCTCCCGGTTCAACCGTTCGTTGGGGTTGTTTGACCAGACCTGTTGCCAGAGCCCTTCAGGGAAGCTGGTGAACGTAAGGATGTCCGCCCGAGCAGCATCGAGGTGCTCATGGGCGTCGGGAAGTTTGTCCTGGACGTAGTCCAGGAGCCGGTCGAACTGGGCATGCACCGCTTTGGCGTCGGGCTGGTCGTAAACCGAGTGCAGCATCGCTTTGACGGCCGGCCACATACTCTTCGGCGTCACACTCATGAGATTCGCCGCGTAGTGGGTACGGCACCTCTGCCATGCAGCTCCGG
Source organism: uncultured Arthrobacter sp. (assembly GCF_947493765.1). GTDB lineage: Bacteria > Actinomycetota > Actinomycetes > Actinomycetales > Micrococcaceae > Arthrobacter_D. Next base: position 6,528 of record NZ_CANLSZ010000015.1, on the reverse strand, counting down.
GCAGGTTCGCGCCGATCGCCTCGACCAGGCCCCGGTGGGCGTCGGAGGTGACGAGCCGGACCCCGGTCAGGCCCCGGGCCACGAGGTCGGCGAAGAAGCTGTTCCACGCGGACCCGGTCTCACTGGTGGCCACGCGCAGGCCGAGGACTTCCCGGCGGCCGTCGGCGTTGACGCCGGTCGCGACCAGGACGACCGCGTTGATGACACGACCACCTTCACGGACTTTCATGGTGAGCGCATCGGCGGCGACGAACGTGAACGGGCCGGACTCACCCAAGGGCCGGTGGCGGAACTCGTTCACGTGCTCATCGAGCTCAGAGGCCATGCGGGAGACCTGCGACTTCGACAGGGAGTTGATGCCCAGGGTCTTCACGAGCTTGTCCATCCGACGCGTGGAAACCCCGGCGAGGTAGCAGTCCGCGACGACGGTGATCAGCGCGCTCTCGGCCCGTTTCCTACGCTCGAGGAGCCAGTCCGGGAAGTAGGTGCCAGAGCGCAGCTTCGGGACAGCGACATCTGACCATGTCAACCTTTTCTGGCCCCGGTAGGGCGGCTTGAAGTGGCCCCGGCTAGCGAATGCCTCGTGAGCCTTCACCACAGGACCAACACAGCGTTATCGGACGGTTCCGCGGGAGCCTTGTCCGCCCCTAGTGCGGGTTCGGTGTGGTTAGTCCGGTGGCCGGAGCTTTTTGGTTGGCATGCGTGTCGGCGCTGGTGTTTCTCCAGTAGCCGGTAAGTGAGCTTCTTAGGAGTGCTGGTTCGATGACCAGGTTAATGGCCGTATGGGCGATGATCGCAGGCAGAATCACGCGATCGCTGGCAAGGTAGACGCATCCCAGAGCTGCGCCCAGGCCTGCTGTGGACAGCGCCACGGGCATGATGATCGACAGGTCGCGGGAGAATGCACCCCAGATGGAGTGGGCGAGCCCGAACGCGAGGGCTGTCGCTAGTATCTGCAACCACCATGTGATTCCGGCAGTATCAAGCCAGTCCATGAGGAATTTTCGGAAGACCAGTTCTTCGAAGAACCCGGTCACGACGGCCAGCGGTATGGCGAGAAGTTTCAGCATGCTGGGTTCGAAAGCTGTCCGACGTACGAAAGGCACAGCCCAAAAGGTGTAGGCGACGTAGCCCGCTGCGACGAGGAAAGCCATCACCCAGCCAAGAGGGATATCAGCGAGCTGGTTCGTGACGCCAATGAGCTCTTCCCAGAAACGAGCTGGGTCGCGGAGGTGCCACGCTGTCAGGGGTATCGACATGCCACCGATGGTTCCGACCATGATCAGTGCCGTCGTTCGTCTATGCTGCATTCCCACTCCTTTTCGCAGTACACTCGTACTATAACCGGATGGAGGAATGATGCCGAAGATTGTCGATCATGAGTCCCGCCGGCGCGACATCGTGGAGGCGGTCCTTTGCCGCATTGAAGCTCACGGCTTCGCGAGTGTGAGTGTGCGCAATCTAGCTGCTGATTTGAACGTCAGTCCTTCGGCTATCCGGCATTACTTTTCCTCAAGTGAGCAGATGCTCGCATCCACGATGCAGGTAGTGCGGGAAGCTCAGGCCAAGAGGCTAGGTATCGGTGTCTCCTCGATGAAGGACTGGGATGTGCGCGAGGCGTGGTTGCAGGCGTTGCCACTCGACGGTGTGCGCAGGCGCGAAGCTGTGGTGTGGCTTTCGATGATGATGGCGACACATTCTCCCGATGTACGGGCTGTCCTAGCGGAAGCGAATGCGGATCTCGATCATCTATGCCGGGTGACTGTTGAGCAGCTCGGCTGCAGAGAATCAATCGCCATCGAAAGCAAAGCACTTCGGGCTTTCACGGATGGTCTGACGCTCAACGCGATCGCGGACCCGCAGGCATTCGATTCTGACCTGATTGTCCTCGCTCTTGATACCTACTTCACACGGATCACGGCGGCCTTTGCTGCCTGATCCCTCAAAAGTTCATAGCCCCGCAACCCTTCGTGAAGCGTCCCTCTAAGAGGAGGCCTTAGCGGGATATTGGGCGACGGAGATCTTCGCGGCTCAGCTCGTGCTTTGGTGGGCGAGGGTGTGGGCGAGTCGGTAAGAGTCGGTACCGGTTTCGATGATGGCCCCGTTGAAGGTGAGCCGGTCGACGATCGCGGCGCAGAGCCGTGGGTCGGTGAAGGTTTTCGTCCACCCGGAGAAGGACTCGTTGGAGGCGATCGCGATGGAGTTCTTCTCCTCGCGTTCGGTGAGGACCTGGAAAAGGAGCTCGGCGCCGCGTCGGTCGAGTTCCATATAGCCGAGCTCGTCGATCATGAGCAGGTCCACCCGCCCGTAGCGGGCGATGGTCTTGGCGAGCATCTTCTCGTCGGCGGCTTCGACGAGTTCGTTCACGAGCCTCGTGGCCAGCGTGTATTTCACCCGGTAGCCCTTCTCCGCCGCCGCGGTCCCCAAACCGATGAGCAGGTGGGATTTACCGGTTCCGGAGTCCCCGATGAGGCAGAGGGGTTGGCCTTTGCGGATCCAGTCCCCGGTCGCCAGGGTATGGATGGTCGCGGGGTTGATGTTGGGGTTCGCGTCGAAGTCGAAGTCCCCGAGCCACTTATCCCGTGGGAAGTTCGCCGCTTTCACCCGCCTGCTCGAGGAACGGCGATCCCGGTCATCGCACTCAGCCAACAACAACTCGGCCAGGAACCCCTGGTAGGAGAGTTGTTCCTTCCCAGCGACAATGAGGGCTTCGTCGAGGACGGCTCGGATCGTGGGCAGGCGTAACCGGCGGCAGGCCTGGTCTACGGCCGCAACGGCGGCTTGCTCGGTCAGACCACGCCTGCGGCGCAGCATCGGAGTCACCGTGGTGGTGGTTGCAGGGCTCATGAGATGTTCTCCTTCGACATGCTGACAGGTGCGCTTCTGGAGGTGCTGGCAGGTGGGCCGGCTGGGGTAGCTGGAGTGCGTTTAGCGAGGAGCTCGTCGTACGCGGTCACCGACGGTGCTGGCCGGTGATCCGCCGGCAGGCCCGCGATAACCGAGGCCGGGTCCATCAGCCGGCGCTGAGTCAGGCTGACAACTCGTTGCTCGCGCTGATCAGCGCGAGCACCACGACGGGTGTCAGAATGACGGTCCGAGCTGGACCCACTCACCGCTGCCGGCTCCTCCGCTGCCGGGTCCTGGTGTGTGGTCGGGTTCTCGGTGGCGTGTCGGCGGGCTTCGACCGCGACGACGTCGGCGCTGACCGCCACTACCTGCAGGGCGGCCCGGATCCCGGCTTCAATGTCCTGGGCGTGCATGAACCGGTGCAGGAGCAACACGTCGATGAGTTCGCGGGTCCCGTCGGCGTCGCCGTTGACCCGTCGGGATGCCGCCCAGAAAGCGTCATGGGCGCTGGTGAACGAACCAGCCTCCCGTGCCCTGACCAAAGCAGTGGACCCGGGAAAAGCCCCTGGCTTGGTTCTCAAGACCTCCAGGTAATGATCCAGCTGCACTGACTGCCCGTTCTTGACCGTGATCCTTTGGTGCCGGGCCACGATCAGACGCCCGTCGAAGACCACGATCTCGGATGCCCGCAGGGAGACGCGGACTTTCCGGCCGATGAACCGTGCCGGGACCGAGTACTTCACCATGCGGACGGTGATCATCGAGGACCTGTCCACCCTCGGCGTCAGCACCAACCCGGGATCGAACGTCTCCGACGGCAACGGTGCGAGGTGGGGTCGTTCCGTGTCGTAGTCCTGGCCGACGGTGCGGATCCTGTCATTGATCCGCCTGCCATCATCCTGGGCTTCCCACTCCCGGATCTTCTCGTTGAGCTCATCCAGGGAGGCGACGACGGGCATCGGGGAGAGCCTGTTACGACGGAACCGGCCTACCTCGCCTTCGACCCCGCCTTTCTCATGGGCACCGGTGACACCGGGCTGGCAATAGAACGCGTCGAAGCCGTAGTGGGAGCGAAACAGCGTCCACCGGTCGTTCTCGACCCGCTGCCGTCCTTGCCCGAACACCACCGCGGTGACCGCGCTGGTGAGGTTGTCATACCGGATGTGCTTGGTCGGGATCCCGCCCAGAGTGGTGAACGCGTCGATGTGTCCCTCGAGAAACGCCTCCTGGGCCTGGGTCGGATAGACCCGGTGAACGGCTTTGCCGGAGTGGGAGAGCCGGTAGACGAACATGTGGCACTTGGTCTTCACACCGTCCAGGACGACCCAGACCTCACCGAAGTCCACCTCGGCCTCCGCGCCCGGGGCGTGTTCTTGCGGGATGAACACCTCCACCCGCCGGCCGGCTTCGACGTCGATCTCCGTGCGGCGGATCCGGACGTAGTCCCGCACCGTGGAATACGACAGCTCCATGGCACCGTGTTCCTCGATCAAACGGGCAAGGATCCTGCGGGCGGTATGGCGTTGCTTCCGCGGCGCGGACGTGTCCTCAAGGAGCATCCCATCGATCGCAGGCTTGAACGCCTCCAACTTCGTCGATACGCGGACGGGTGTTTTCCGTTCTGGCGGTTTTGCTGAGTCCAGTGCTGCTCGGATTGTTCGGCGATGGACGTTATACCGAGTGGCCAGGGCACGAATGGACAGGCCCTCCACTCGGGCGTCCCTTCGGATTGCTGCGAATACCTCCACGCGTGCTCTCATCCTTGACCTCCACCACTGGAAACGAATCGATGATTCCAACAGTGTGGTGGGGCCAGTTCAAACCGTCACAAGAAGCCCCGCGAATCCTTGGATGGGTCCAGGTCGAGCCGTCACGATGGGGCCATTTCAACCTGTCATAGTCAGACATCAACGGTCCCGACGCGGGTGTCCAGGTCGCGGTGCCGGTAGCCGTTGCGCTGGGTCAAACGCTCAGGGCTGGACTTGCCCCACTCCGCCCCGGCCACGGCGTCGGCGTCCGCGGAAAGCAGGGCGTTGATCATGGTTTGCAGCAGGTTACGCATCAAATCAGGGGATGCCTCGCCGAGGGCTTCAGTCAGGAGGCGGGCAGGGTCGAGAATATGAGGAGCGGTCATCGTGATGATGCCTTTCGAGTGGGATGTGAGAGTTTCCTCGAAGGATCACACGGTGACCGCGCCTACGTCACGAGCGACGAGCCCGGCCACCGAGCGTTACACCACACTAAGGGGCACTACTCGTGCTTGCGATCAGTCGGATGTCAGATGCACTGTACGGATAGCCGTCCTGATCGCCCTGGATCCAATTGAAGTCGACAACTTGTCCCGCGGTAAGGGATCTGAATCCGTCGAAGTCGATGACGCTGAAGTGCGCCCAGCAGCCGTCTGGGGTCTACTCAGAATCGATGACGCCCCAGCCTTCATCGTCGTGCCAGAATCGAACGACTCCGCGTGTACTCATCACGTCAGTGTAAGGATCAAGGCGAATGTGAATATTCGCTGACGGGGCCTTGTGTGGCCGTGGAGTGTAGTTATGCGCCGGCGACCGAGTACTCGCCGTTCAAGTCGTCCGCGAGCCCTTCGATATCCCAAGTCGTAGGCTCGCCGGTGGCCACGTCCGTTACGTCGACCACCATCCAATTCCTGCCGCGGGCGAGGTGCACCTCGCCCTGATTCGAGCCAGTCCAAATCTCGAGCGCTTTCTGCACGGCGTCCTCGTCGAGGTACAGATCGATCTGCACGTTCTCCGAGCACAGCTTCTGTTCGGATGTCAGCGCACCGCCGTCCGCCGGCGTGATCGGCTCACCGGCCGGCTCAGCATCACACCCTAACACCCCGTCGACGGCGGCATATGCCTCGTCCATCGAGGTGAACGCCGGCAGGGCTTGAGTGTCCGCTTGCCCTGGAGTTCCGCAGCCGGCGAGTAACCCCACGGTGAGGACGGTGACTACCGCGGTGCTCAGGGAACGTCGTCGTTTCATAGTTTTACCCCCAAGTGACTATTGAACGCACTCTTCCAGAGTCCGGCCGATAGCTGAAGTATCAGGGCGAATTCGGCGCGCAAGCCGCACCACCGCACCCCAAAAGGGATCGCCGGCTGAACGATGAGCAGTGGCGGGACGCGGCGACGATCATGGCCGAGCGCATGGGCTACGAGGACCACCCGTGGGTGATGGTCCGTCACGGAGAGGATCACGTGCACATTGTGGTCAGCCGGGTCAGTGATACAGCCCAGGTGTGGCATGCACGGCAGGACTTCCGCGCCGCCCAAAGTGCAGCGACCGCCATGGAGAAGCACTTCGACCTGATCCAGGCACCACGCCAGAAAGCACCAGGACAAGCCCGCAGCAGTCAGAAAACACTCATCGGGAACCAGCAACAGGCCGTGGTGAAGCTCAGCGAGCAACGGGCTATAGCAGTCGCCGAGGCCCTTGAGGCCAAACGATTCATCGAGCTGAGCCGCCCACCCACACAGCCAGGTGGAAGACCCGCAAGGCCGGCACCAGGGCAAACCCCGGTGATGAGACCCCCAGTGAGGGAGCATCGGCCAGAGAGCGGCTTCGAACGCTAACGCGGCTCATCCCAATCGAGGGTGTAGGTAACGCGGGCGCGTCGGTGTCGGGGTAGGGGTCGAGGCCTTCCGATGATGGGAGTTCTGACGCTCC
>NZ_CANLSZ010000014.1 GCF_947493765.1 uncultured Arthrobacter sp. | reverse complement strand
TCTCGGAAGACCTCGGCGCCTACCTCAAGACCAACGCGCCACCGCGGCTACACCCTGGAATCGGATGAGCCGCTTTGACCACGGGACGGCGTTGGCGGGCTGCCCCGCCATCGAGGCTTCAAAAAGCCCGCCACGGTCAGGAAAAGTCACAGTTGAGTGTGGCAGAACCAAGTAGTGCACAAAGGATCGGAACTAATCGCCTGGTCGTCGAAGGCGCCCGCCTCCTGCCCACATGTGCACGGCACAAGCTCCCCACGCTTCGCTGCTTGTCCCGCACACATCTGGACAGCAGGAACCACGGGACCGCCTGCACACACCCACCTGCCTCACCAATACGAAAGGAGTCGCCTTGAGCGGACGGTGGATGTGCACAGCCTCCTCATCGACGTGGTCGCGTACACCATGAGTTGGTCTTCCTAGGACTAATAGAACTAATAGCGGCAATAGGGATCGTGGCGATGGCGTCAGCTGCAGCTTCCGCTTGAACCCGGTTACATGCTTGATGAGGTCAGCAGCTGATAGTGCCTATGGGATCAATGAGCCGAGACCGGCAGTGATCTTCGGATCGGCCATCCACCTATCGACTACACCCGGAAAGCGCGTCGTGGAGGCGTTGCTTGGATCGGCTCACGCGTTGGTCGACACGGATGTGCAGACGCGTCTTGAGTCGTATGGGCTGGCTGCCGCGCATCGTTTCTGCTTGGAAACCAGGCGAGGGACGCCCCGCGTGGGGGCGTCCCTTGCCTTGGTTAAGTAGTTCGAGCTCGTTGAGAGTGAGCCGACGAGGTGCGTCGGTGCTTAGACCCGGTGTGCGCCGTCCTGGTTGCCGGAGGTCCGCTGGTCCGTCTTGGCCTTGGCCTGCTGTGCTTTGGACTTCAGCTGCTGGCCCGCCGAGGGTGCTGCATCGGCGTGGGCCTTGATCTTGGGGGCTTCTTCCTCGGCCTTGTTCAGGTAGCCTTCCCACCGCTTGGACATCGGGCCGATGAGCCCGCCTCCGACACCGACGACGATGACACCGACGATGGCCGAGAGCACCGCGATGAGGATCGGGGTGGTGACCGTGGTTGCGATCTCGACCTGGTTCAGGGCGGCGATGATGCCGATGCCCAGGATGAAGACGCTCGCGATGTTCGCGAGGATCTTGCCGTAGGACAGTCCGCCGAGCGCGTTCTGAATCAGGGACTTCACCGCGGCGGCGATCGCCGCTGCGATGACCACGATGATGATCGCGACGATGATCTTCGGCAGGAACGCGATGATACCGGCGAGCAGGTCACTGACCGGGTTCGGCCCGAAGACCCCGAAGGCGAACTGGAGCACGAACAGGACCAGGAAGTAGTAGACGATCTTCGAGACGATGTCACTGGCGTCGAGCTTGGACTGTGCGAGGGCCTTCTTCACGCCGCCGCGTTCGACGGCCCGGTCGAAGCCGACCTTTTCGAGCAGCTTGTCCAGCGCCTTCGCGATGAGCTTCGCGACGATCAGCCCGATGACGAGGATGACGAGGAACAGGATCAGTTTCGGTACGAATTCGACAACGGTCGCCAGACCGCTGCGCAGGGATTCTTCCATGGATACTCCTTGAGACAAGTGAAAGGGGGTGCCGGCTTCAGGGCGCCCCCGGCGCCACCGGCACTGATCAGCCTCGGAGTGAGGCCCACATCACGATAGCGCAACGTCACACATGATCAGTGTGCTTAGATGTTTGTGGCAATGGGGTCCGGGCCTTCGAGTAGGGTCCCGCTCTTCCTGCCCGCGGGGTATCCCCGCCGAGAACATCACTGGTCTGAGTCAAGGAGTGGCTCCTGACGTCCAGCCCTGCCCTTGCAATGGCAGTTACCTGTTCACCTGCTTCCCTCACCGCTTGAGCGGGCCTTTTCGGACCGTGTGGTGGAGGCAGCTGGTCGGCGGGTCGCCGGCGGTGCTGGAGGTCGACCTCACACGTAACACTCACACCGAAGGACATGACATGGCAGAGAACAACACGTCAGGGGCAAGTACCCCGAAGAAGCGTAGGAACGACGTCGTCGCTGCGGAAAGAGAGCGCTTCGGCGGTATCAAATGGGGTTCGGCGTTCTTCGGCTGGCTCACAGCGATCGGGCTCACGGTCCTCCTCAGCGCCATAGCTACCGCCGTCGGCGCGGGTGTGGGAGCCGCGAATACGACCAGCACCTCTGACGCCGCGAACCAGGCACAGGAGAACGCGCAGACCATCGGCATCGTCAGCGGCATCGTCCTGGCGATCGTGCTCTTCGTCGCCTACTACTGCGGCGGCTACGTCGCCGGGCGGATGGCCCGCTTCGACGGCGTCAAGCAGGGGCTGGCCGTGTGGCTGTGGGGCATCATCATCGCGATCGTCATCGCGATCCTCGCCGCTGTCGCCGGCGACCAGTTCAACGTCCTCGATAAGATTCAAGGCGCCCCACGGATTCCCCTCGACGGCAGTGCTTTGACTACCGGCGGGCTCATCGGCCTGGCTATCACCATCCTGGTCCCCCTGATCGGGGCGATCCTGGGAGGCAAAGCCGGTATGCGCTTCCACCGCAAGGTCGATCAGGCCGGTATCGACCACCAGATCACCACCGACCAGAACTGACCTCAGCCCGAGATCGTGCGCGGCTCCTCGCATCAGCGATACCGCGCGCAGTCCGGGGCAAAGGGAGGTGGAGTTCGGTGCTCTCACCTCAGCCACCCGCGTCACCACCAGGCACAGAGCCTGGTGCTGTAACTGAAGGAGTGCTTTTCATGATTTCGCAGAACGATATCGACACGATCCTGTCCGGCCGGTCCACCGTGCTGGATTCCCATGGGACGAAGATCGGCACGGCAGGTCAGGTGTATCTCGATGACCAGAGTGGGGATCCGAGCTGGGTGACCGTCAAGACGGGACTGTTCGGAACATCGGAGTCCTTCGTCCCCCTCCAGGGCGCCCACCTGACCGGTAACGACGTGAATGTCGCCTACATCAAGGACCAGGTCAAGGACGCACCGCGGATCGAATCCGACGGGGACCTCAGCCCCGAAGAAGAACAGCGCCTGTACCGGCACTACGGCCTCGCTGGCCAGAGCGGGCAGCACGACCGGACGGGCGATGTCCTCGAGGACAAGACCGCGACCACCGGCGGCGTCGGGACCGGCGAGGCCGGGTACGAGCGTGGCTACCAGGACGGTGATGAGCGTATCGACCGCTCCGACGACAAGGGCATCGTCGGGCACGATACCTCCGGGCCCACGACCGATGATGCGATGACCCGTTCCGAGGAACAGCTCCGCGTCGGCACCGAGCGCCGCGAATCAGGTACAGCACGACTGCGTAAGTACGTGGTGACCGAGAACGTGAGCACGACGGTACCCCTGAAGCATGAGGAGATTCGCGTGGTCTCCGAGCCGATCACTGACGCCAACCGGGGCGATGCCCTGGACGGACTGGCGATCAGCGAGGAAGAGCACGAAGTGGTCCTCCACGAGGAGCGGGCCGTCGTGGACAAGGAAGCCGTCGCGGTCGAACGTATTCGCCTGGACAAGGAAACCGTCACCGAGCAGCAGGAAGTCACCGACGAGGTCCGCAAGGAAAAGATCGAGGTCCTCGACTCCACCACGGACAACACGAAGAACCAGCACTAAACCTGCACCACAAGGCCAGGGTCTGTGGGGTACGACAAGAGTCGTACCCCACAGACCCTGACCCATGCTTCGCCCACATTGTCGGCGAAGCGAGGATGCCGATGCTGGTAACAGGCGGATTCGAGCGGTTCGCACGGGCCTTCCTGCGAAGGCTCATCAGTCCGCGCTGTTGCCTGGGGTGTCAGTGCTTCGCAGCAGGCCCGGTGAGTTTCCCGCCACGGGAATACCCAGGAGGATTCATCGTCGGCCCCGAGCCGGAAGTGTTAGTGGTGGCCGGCTTCGGTGGTGCCGAACAGGAGGGTGCGGCGCTGCACGTCGTAGTAGACGGTTTCGGCGGTAGAGAGAAGATCTTGCAGGTTGTCGGCGTCATCGGCGTCGATGGTGAGCACTTCCTCCCACGCGCCCTGATCCAGCACGAGTTGGAGGGTCCACGTCCCGGGCTGCCCCGGATCTCCCGCGACCCAGCTGAACTGGTAATGGCTGAGTTGGCGGACCTTGATGCTGTCATCGGTGATCGGCTGATTCAGATTCTGTGCCATGACTGGCTCCTTCTTCGTCGTAGATGCTTTGGTACTGACCACCCTGAGCTCGTTGAGGGGATCGGAACCCTGTGCGGTGTACCCGGTGAGCGACCGGACGATATCAGCGTAAGTTTCAGGCCATGCTCCGCATGCAATACCCGGAGCACCCAATATCCGTTGACAAGCACCGCTCACCCAGCCGGTCTACCAGTTTCCTATCCCAACTGTTCAACGACGGCGTGTGGTGCTCAAGGACAACCCCGGGCACTTGGGGCGTGCTGAATCCCTCGGTGACACTCCTGAAGTGCACGCCTCTCTGCTCGAGATCGTCGATGAGAGCCAGCAGAAGGTCATGTGCCTGTATAGGTGGCCCCTAGGGCGGGGTCAGCGGGGCGATCAGCTCCTACAGACGCTCATCGACCCTCCATGACTACATCCTCGTTGTCATAGAGGCAGTGCGGATCAACCTTAAATCCAGCACAACGGCAATTGAGTCTTGAGGGCCATGTCGAAAGGAACGGCCCACGGACACATGCCGAGATCACCAGTAACGCATCTTTGAGGAAATACTTGCCAAAACGGAAACAACTTGCGATAGTTGGCACATCGACTACTATCACGTCAGAAGGATCACTATGAGCGACACCACCGTTTCAAACTCCCCAACCGCTGAGCAGGCAAAAGCCATGCTCGACCAGGCCAGTCACCTCGGTGCCAGCATCCGCTCCAGCGCAAGTTGGCCCGCGATTAGCTGCATTCTAGGACTTGGCGCCGTCTCCTCCATGGCCCTTATCGCCTTTACCTACGCCAATCAGATCCCCGGATTATCGTTGATTCTGCCTATGACCGTTATGGGAACCTGGATCATCATTCTCCTTGCGACGGTATTGCTCTTTAGCAGATCCGCGAAACGGGGCTTCGGTACCCGCTGGGCTATCTACATGGGAGTATGGAGTATTCTCTGGGCGGCCGGGATGGGATTATCGCTAGCTGGCATTGCATTCGCAAACGAACCCTGGTTCACCGGCCTCCTTGCCGGTCTCATCACCTTTTCGACGACGGCGTGCGCCTGGTACGAGGCACGGCAGTGACCGCGCCCCTTACCGCAGCTGCCGAACACCCACGACATCAACTCGATGACACCCTCGGGCACCCCGTACGTTTTTCCCTCGCAGCAGCTCTTGCGCACACCGAGGAGATCGACTTCGCCACCCTCCGCGACCACCTCCAGGTCACCGACTCCGTCCTCAGCAAACAAACCACCGCGCTCGAATCGGCTGGCTACGTAAGAATCCGAAAGGGCTACATCGGCAAACGACCACGAACCTGGCTCAAACTCACCACCGAAGGCGAACGCGTGTGGCGGAACCACCTCGCCGCGCTACAAGACATAGCATCTAATGCGCCCACACCAGCGACCACCACTTACGACTCAACACCTGCTAACAACCGGTAAGCGACCCTGCTGCTAAGCCCATCAGCCCTGAAGAAGGGTCTGCTGCACGGATAGGTGACAGTTCTAGTCACGCAGCCAAGGCGGCTGGCGTGTTCATGATGGCCTCGAACTCAATAGGCGTCAAACGCCCGAGTCGGGTCTGCCGACGTCTCCGGTGATAGGTCTGCTCGATCCACATCACGATCGCAATCCTCAGCTGCTCTCGGGTAGTCCAGGACCGACGGTCCAGGACGTTCTTCTGCAGCAGAGCGAAGAATGATTCCATTGCGGCGTTATCACCGCAGGACGCGACCCGTCCCATCGAACCGACCATCCGGTGGTGGGTCAGAGAACGCAGGAATCTCCTACTCCGAAATCACCGCAGCAGCCCAAACACCTCCTCGTGCGCTTCATGGGCTTCGATCGCTGTGATGAACCGGGCGCGCTGCTTGTCAGTGAGGTTCTCTGCCCCAGCACGGAGGATGCTCTGGATTCCATAGAGAGGCTCGCCCTTACGGCCGCGGTGCCCGAGGGTGTCCTGCTGGACGCGTCGGCGTACCTCATCGACGGCGGCGGTGCCAAGCTTCACCACATGGAACGCGTCGAGGACCGCGACGGCGTCCTCGAGGGTGTCATCGATCGCGCTCTTATATCCCGCGAACGGATCCAACGCGGCGACCTGCACGCCGTCCCGGAACGTACTATCTCGGGCGTGGAGCCAGTCTTTGTAGGCTTTCCCTGACCGGCCGGGTACTAGATCCAGGAGCCTGGCCCGCGTCTTTCCGTGCTTGTCGCGGGTGAGATCGACCATCCCGGTGAGCTCCTTCGGGCCACGCTTGCGGGGATCGACGTGGTGCCAGATATGCTCGTCGACGCCGAGCGTCGTGACATTCTCGAACCGGGACTCATCATCCGCAAGACGCCGTAGTTCGGGCTCGATCGCACGCCATACCGTCTTCCACGAGGTCCCGAGCTGCCGGGCCAGGCCAGCGATGGTCGCGTGTTCCCGGCGGAGTTGCCCAATCGCCCAGATGATCGCGCGCGTGGTGATCGATCCGCGCGCTGCGACGAGCGACGTGAACTGTTCCACGAACGTCCTCTTGATGCAGTGCGCGTCGGCGCATCGCCAGATACGTTGCCGCCAGACCACCCGGACCTGACTCGCACCGGGGACATCGTGGAGCACGCGGCGGCGCCGGCCGCGGCCGACAGCGATGCTCCCGCACCCCGGGCACCCCATCACCTGCGGCGACGTCGAGACAGTCACCGTCAGCAGCCCCTCATCACGCTCGACCTTCTCGACGTGGACTCCGTCGAGACCGACCAATAGGTCGCAGCGCGAACAAGGATCGATGGCAGAGCGCGCATCAACGCACCCGAAGTAGCATGAGACACGTCGAGGTCCTCGGGTCGGGTCAGTCAGTTAGCGCTTCTGATCCTCGGGGACCTCGACCCCTTCACGCCACCTCTGACCCAGCTAGCCTCAAACACCTACCCCCACCGGATGTCCGAAGAGCCGCATAACCCGTGTCTACCATCCGGGGTCAAGGCCAAGGGTTTCGTCCAGAGTGGATCGCCTAACTGCTGCTGGAGATGTGCGGTGAAGGGGTCTGGTACTGAGCGCTGAAGCGCGACGTTGTCGCCGATAGCGGGCAGATCCACAGCCCCCTTCCGGACCGATCATTCGCTTATGGGCGGGTGGAGCCCGAAAGGTGGAGCTTAAGGCCGTCTTGGTGCGCACTGGATCAGTGGGATTTCGTGCTGGTGTCGATGTCGCTCAGTATTACCTCAGGTTTTTCTCTGGCTGCCCGGTATCCGGCCTTAGCCGGTTCGGGGGTGGTTGATACTGGGGCTTGGGGCGCCATGATCGTGTGGGCCGGTTTCTCTATCTCAGGAAGCGAAGTGAGCTGTGCGCGCTGTCACTTCTTCTGTTCTTGATCAACACCATGTCACGATCAGTGGCCAGCCTGATGGGCCAGTGATGTTGTTCGCTCATGGGTTTGGGTGCGATCAGGGCATGTGGCGTCGGATCATCCCGTTCTTCGAGGACCGGTTCCAGGTGGTGTTGTTCGATCACATGGGGTCAGGGCGCTCGGACCTGGCTCAGTACGATCCGGAGAAGTACTCGAATCTCGACGGGTATGTCACGGACGTGCTTGCTTTATGCGAGGAGCTCGTTCTCCGCGATGTCGTTCTGGTCGCACACAGCGTTGCGACGATGATCGCCATCAAGGCCGCGATCAGAACTCCGGGCGTGTTTAGCCGGTTGGTCCTGGTCGCACCGTCTCCGTCGTACATTAACGATCCCGTCGATGACTACGTGGGCGGTTTCACTCGAGAAGATATCGATGGGCTCCTGGAGTCCCTCGACAGCAACTATTTCGCGTGGTCAGCGGCCCTGGCACCGACCATCATGGGGAACCCTGACGCGCCGGAGCTCACTGAAGAGCTCGAGACGAGTTTCTGCCGGACCAACCCGGATACCGCGCGCACTTTCGCCCGTGTCAGTTTCCTCTCCGACATTCGCTCGGACCTGCAGCAGGTCAGCGTTCCAACGCTGATCCTGCAGTGCTCCCAGGACATGCTCGCCCCCCTTGAGGTCGGCAGGTACCTCAAGGACCGATTGACGGGAAGCACACTGGTCGAACTCGACGCGACCGGTCACGTACCCCAGGCCAGCGCACCGGATGAGACAGCACACGCGATTCGGCGATACCTGATCCCGGCTTCGTGAGCCAGGAGGGGCATTACGAGCAGCTCTACCACCAGGCGCCCTGTGGGTACTTGCTCACCGACGAGAACTGGACGATCACGGCCGCCAACGACACTTTCCTGGCCTGGGCCGGGTACCGCAGCGACGACGTTCTTGGCACCGCCCTACCGCAGCTGATGCCCATGGGCGATCGTCTTCTGCACTGGACCAGCAGTATCTCCCAACTCCAGCTCACCGGCACCGTGTCCGAGGTGTCCCTGGAAATCATCGACGCGCAAGGACAGCGCAGAGCGGCCCTGCTCACCGCCGTGAGAGCGCACCGCCTGGACGGCGTCGTGGAGCTGAGGATCATCATCTTCAGCGCCCATGAACGCCGTCAACACGAGCTCGAGCTCGTGAGAGCGCTCAGGCGGGCCGAGGAATCCGAAGCCCGCAGCACCCGGGCTGAAGCTGGACTGCAACATCTGGCACTGCATGACTCCCTCACCGGCCTACCCAACCGGGCCGGCCTGGCCTCCATCTTCGACAGGGAACTGACCGAGCTAGGCCCCGGGGTGAGGATCGCGGTTTTGTTCGTGGACCTCGATCACTTCAAAGCAGTCAATGACAGTCTCGGCCACAACGCAGGAGATGAGCTCCTGCGAATCGTCGGGCAACGACTGTCCTCCTCGGTGCGCACCACCGGCACGGTAGCCCGCCTTGCAGGGGATGAATTCATCGCCCTCGAACACGTCGAGGACCTCGCCGGGGCGACGACGCTGGCCGAGAGGCTACTTGAAGCAATCCATACCCCGATGATCATCGAGGGCCTGGAAATCCTGTGTTCAGCCAGTATCGGGATAGCGCTCACCGACCAGGACTGCAGCGAACCAGCCCAACTACTGCGCCGAGCCGACATCGCCATGTACCGGGCGAAGGCCAACGGCCGGAACTCCTGGAACGTACACGATCCGTCCGAGACCGACCCAGCCATCAACCGGATGCGTCTGCTCGGCGAACTGCGCCACGGCATCGAAACCAAGCAGCTACGCGTGCACTACCAACCCCGCATGGACATGAGCACCGGTACCATCAACAGTGTCGAAGCCCTGGTGCGCTGGGAACACCCCACCCGCGGCCTCCTCCAACCCGTCGACTTCATCGACCTAGCCGAAGAGTCCGGGCTCATCCGCGACCTCGGCACATGGGTCCTGCAAGAAGCGATACGCCAAGGCACCCACTGGGCCCAGACCTCACCGGGGTCAGAACCCCTCGGGATCGCCGTGAACCTCTCCACCCGCCAACTCCTCGACCCGCACCTCCTCGACACTGTCGCCACCGCGCTAGAACGATACGACTTCACCCCCGGCCTCCTGACCCTGGAAATCACCGAGACAGCGCTCATGGAGAACCCGGCAACAGCCTTGAAAGTCCTCACCGCCCTCAAATCACTAGGGGTAGGGCTGGCCATCGACGACTTCGGAACAGGCTACGCAAGCCTGACCTACCTCAAAGACTTCCCCATCGACGAACTCAAAATCGACCGGTCCTTCGTCAGCGGCCTCGGCAGCAACGACGGCGACAACGCGATCGTTCAAAGCTGCATCCAACTAGCCCACGCCGTAGGAATCAGAGCCGTCGCCGAAGGCGTCGAAACCGGCCACCAACGCACCACCCTCCTCACCCTGGGCTGCGACCTTGCCCAGGGCTACCACTACAGCAAACCACTCACACCAGAACACATCACCACCTGGATCACCCCCACCAGAGCATCACCAACGTCATGACACAGAACAGCCGGATACCCGCTCGGGTGTGTTGTCGCGCCTGTCCGCGGGGGAGCAGACGACGAGATGGATCACGTGATACTTGCTGAAGTCAATCATTTTAGTGGTGTCCTGGTGCATGGCGTGTTTGATCAACTCTGGGCCGATCCGTGCTCAACTGGTAAGTGGGCTTACTATCCGGTCAAGGAGCGGCTGAGTGGATGAGCTCCCTTGGTGCCCAGGTCGCACCAGGTCATCCGAAGCGGCCTGGGCGCCATCGCCGCCACACCTCATGCTCGACATGAGATGGCGTACCCGATCAGCTGACCGGTCTCGGGTAATTCACCGGCCTTCACCGGCTCACTGTGTAGGGGCCGTCACCTGGGCTCTGCAGTGACAGCGAAGGTCCAGGAAGGAACGGGGTGCTGGTGTTCGGGACGATCGTTTACGGGGATCTTGAGGTCGGGACCTTCACTATCCGCCCCGCCCGTGGGGGCCCGAACGTCATCGTGCGCGTGCCCGCCTCCCACGACCTGGCGGTAGGCGATGTTGTCACCTACCGGGTTCAGAACACCGGCCATAACCGCATCATCATCATCGAAACCAGGCACGGCACCACAAGCCCCTGATCCCCCACCCCTTGATTCGTCCTTCTCAGCGTGCGGGTTCTCCCGCCCAGATACCGACGGTGGCTGGTGAGGATGGTCGTAACTGGGAGGGCGGTCTCGGTACCCGGCCCGGCTGTGCTCAGCGGTGTCCTGGCTGGCTGCTGCGTGGGTCACTGAAGTGGGTGGTGACCGGCTCAGCTGTGACCGAGTCGATGATCGTTCTCGCCAGATCGGCTACCGGGATGGTGCGTGCGCTGCTGGCCGCCTCCAGGATCGCTGTCGCTGCTTCGACCGAACACCTGTTCTGACTCATGATGATCCCGGTCGCCAGGTTAATGAGCGTCCCAGAACCCAACGCACCCTTCAATTCACTCGTCGTCTCATCCAGGTGGGCGATCCGCACAGCGATCCGCACCGTCCGGGAGATCTCCGCCGCGAGGCTCTTCGCGTCTCTGATGTCCGCCACCGTGAAGGACCAGGCGGTGTCGCAGTAGAGATTGATCGCGCAGCCGGTTCGTCCCTCCTCGTCGATGCCCAACCCCACCGGTACCGCCAGGAGCGAATGCAACCCATGAGAGGCGATCACCGCCCGATACTCGGGCCACCGCTGTCCTTCAGCTTCGGCATCGAGGACGTGATTGATCCGTTTGTGTCGTGCGGCGTCCATACACGGACCGTCATCGAAGGCGTACTGCACCTCGTCCAACGCCCTAGCACGGTCGCTGCTACTGGCGACCGTGGTCTTCACCCCCGGCCGAAGCAACGTCACCCCGCACAACACCTCCCGCTCAGGGGTCGAAAGACGATCAGCGATCAACTCAGCGAGAGAGCCTAGGAACACATGCAGCGGACCGCTTTCAAGAACCAGATCCTGGACCTGCCCGGCAAGCTCGACCCCGACACCCACCCGGGCAGCCACACCCCCAGGCCCGCCACCGACCACCAGTTCCGCAATCCCCGCTCCAGCCTCCGGCACCAGGTCAGCGGTCACCGGGCCGGCGCCCATCACAGCCTCGGAGTCCATGACCACCGGGCCAGTCGGGGGATCAAGAACCATAGGACTACCTCCGTGAGAACAGACCACCACCGACCACACCCAAGGAATCCAAAAGCGACCCAGCGACACCGCACCCGCCCAGAACCGGACGACACGCACACACTACAACCAGCCAAGAGAACTGCTTAAGAACTAACCAGAAGAGTCAATCAAATCTGCAGCAGTCCCCATCCCCGTCGAAGCCGCACTACGCGCAGTCACCCTCGACGCCGCATGGCAGTGCCGCTCCGATGACATCACCGGCTCAATCGAGGTCGGCACATTCGCTGATCTCGTACTGCTGGAGGACGACCCGAGGACCGTCGATCCGAGCACCATCTCGACCATCGCCGTGTCAGAAACACGACTGGCAGGACAGACCCGCTACTCCCGATAGGATTCCGACGATCATCGTAGGAGAGCTAGCCGGCGTCTGGGCCGACGTCGAGAATGTCACCGGAGGCGGCGTCGACGAGAACCGTTGTACCGCTGTCGCCGCCGAACTCGATCTGCCAGACCACGGTGCCGGAGTCATCGGTATCGATTTCCAGGGAACTCAGATCGCCCTGTCCTTTAGCCTCTTCAGCGGCGGTCGCTATGGCATCAGAGACAGTGATCTCCGCGGACCGGAGTTTTTCGATGTCATCAGGGGTCGCGTCCTCGTCGTTGGCCACAATACTGGAGCCGTCCTGGGAGATCGAAAGGTTGAACTGCCGATCATCTGCAGTAGCAACCTTTACGGACCAGACTCTCTGGCCGCGCTCGGTCTCATCCTCCACATCGAATACCTCACCTCCCCGCACCCCCGACTCCGCCGTGGTGATAGCCGCCAGAACCGCGCTTGTCTGCCCATTCACTGCACTGGCCGATACTGTGGAAGACGGCGTCGATGACGGTGAGGAAGCCGGTGTGGAAGCAGCCCCCGGGGATTCCTTCATGCTCGCAGAAGGTGTTTGGCTCATGGTGGTTGTACTTGCCGGTTGGGTCGCAGTGGCAGCGCTCGAGGGAGCTTCGCTGGAGGAAGCCTCACCTCCGGTGCTTCCTCCACCGCTACACCCGATCATGGAGCCAACCAGGACCAGGGAAGCACCCGACAACGCCAGGTACCGGACTACCGGCTTACGTGTACCACTACCGACTACCGCCATGATGCTCCTCCTGGATCGTCCTTTGAGATCACGCTAACACCGCGCACCAGCGACGATAGAGCGAGGCTTCATCATTGCTGTGGTGCTCGATGCTGGAGGTGCACGGTGCTTCAGTCCTCGGCCGCGGTGCGGGGAAGTGAGTGCAGCCGGTATCCCATGCCGCGCAGGGTTTCGATGCGGGAGGTACCGAGTTTTTTGCGTAGGTAGCGCACGTAGACCTCGACGACATTGGAGCCCGGGTCGAAGTCCAGGCCCCACACCCGGCTGAGCAGTTGTTCGCGGGTCAGGACCTGGTCAACGTGGCGGAAGAAGACGCCGGCGAGGGCGAACTCGCGGGCTGTGAGTTCCACCTCCGGCGCCTGGCCTTCGATCGAAATTCTCCGGGTGCGTAGATCCAGGGTCATGTCTCCGACGCGCAGCATCGTCGGTTCAGGGTCGTGTCCGGGCGCTCTGAGCCTGAGCCGGACTCGGGCGAGCAGCTCGTCGAAGCCGAAGGGCTTGCGTATGTAGTCGTCGGCGCCGCTCTCGAGGCCGGTGACGGTGTCGGCGACGCTGTCCCGGGCGGTCAGGACGACGACGGGTAAGTCGATCTTCTCGGCGCGCAGTAGTCGCAGCACGGCTAGTCCGTCGATGATCGGCAGTCCGAGGTCGAGCACCATCAGGTCGAATGCCCCAGTTCGGGCGTACTGGTAGGCAGAATCCCCATCAGCGACTACGGTGACGACGAATCCGTTGCGGTTCAAGCCGTTCGCGATGAACGATGCGATACGTGGTTCGTCCTCGGCGATCAGGATGCGATTCACGGGCGCGCCTCTGCCAGATCAGTGGCGGCGTAGGAGGACCTTGGATGCGGGATGGCGTTGCGGGTGAGTGGTAGATCGAGGGTGAAGGCCGCACCCTTCCCCGGGGTGCTCTCCAGCAGTACCTGACCGCCATGGGCGCGGGCGATCGAAGCAACGATGGCCAGGCCGAGGCCGGCCCCGTCGCTGCGGCGGCTTTGATCACCGCGGTGTCCGGCGCGGGTGAATCGTTCGAAGATCCTTGCCCTGTCCTCGGGGGCGATACCTGTACCGGTATCGGCGACGCTGATCCGGAGCCGATCGGCAACGGTCCGGACGCCGATCGAGATTTCCTGACCTGGCTCCGTGTGGCGTACCGCGTTGGCGGCCAACTGCATCAGCGCCTGAGTCAGGCGTTGGCCGTCGGCGAGCACCGTCCGGTCGGTAACCTCGGAGAGAGTCCAGTATCTGTTGCCGAGCGCACTGACCTTCGTCAGGACCTCCATCACCAGATCGGTGACGTCGATCTGGTGCAGATTCAGGAAATCGGGGCGTTCGGCCTTGGCCAGCAGCATCAGATCGTCGACCAGGCGATTCATCCGCTGGAGTTCGTCCAGCACAAGGGTGAGGGTCCGTGCTCGTTCTACAGGATCATCGCCGATGAGCTCGAGGTGACCTCGGATCACGGTGATCGGGGTCCGCAGCTCGTGGCTGGCGTCGTCCAGGAAGGCCCGTTGGCCGTTGAACGCGTCCTGGAGGCGGGCCAGCATCCGGTTGAAGGTGTGGGCGAGTGCGGCGACGTCGTCGTTCCCGCTCACGCTGATCCGCTGGTCGAGGTCGGACTCGTGGACGGTGTCAGCGGTCAGTCGAAGCGCGCGGATGGGTGCCAGTACCCGGCCTGCGATGAGCCAACTGGCCATACCCGAGAGGGCCAGTGCCGCTACGCTGACCACGGCCAACACCTGCACGGTCGAACCGACCTGTTCCGCGGCCGGTGCTGTGAATTCGGCCACGACCAGAGCACCACTGTCCGGATCACCTGCGATCCGGACCGGGAAGACCGCGTAACGCACCGGGCCGGCGGCGCTGGTCAGCGTCCCGGAGGTCGGTCGGACGATAGCGGCGGCGCGAGCGACGAACGTCGGGTCGGTGTCGAGTCGCGTCGGCGGTTCGGAGCGGGCTCGGTGTGCGGGCTGGCCGTCGACGAGGCTGAACAGTGTTTCATCGGTGTTGGGCACGGCTTCGGCGAGATAACCGGCAAGCAGAGCACGGACATCCTGGTAGGGCTCACCCGTGGCGGGATCCACCGCCCGCGCTGCGTAGTCGCGTAGCTTGTCGCCCTCGTGGACCAGTTCCTGGTCTACTTCTGCCTCTGTCCGCTCGGTCAGCACACGAGCAGCGATGACGAGCTCCGCTACCAATGCCAGGGTCACCAGGAGCATCATCCAGCCGATGATGCGGGTCCGGGCGCTCAGCCCCCCGGCACCGGATCGGGTGCGTGCCGCCATGGCGGTCAGCTGTCCGTGTCGTCGTCGAGAAGGTCAGTGCTGTCGTCGAGAAGGTCCGTGCTGTCCTGGGTACCACCATCGATATCACTGTCGTTATCACTGTGGTCCTCGAAGCCGTCGTCATCATCGTCTCCTGCTGCGGGCGCAGGCAGTACGGGCACCCTGATGGCTTCGCTCGGTGGTGCAGGTGCTGCCGGAGGCGCGGGTAGTGGATCAGGTGGGGCGGTGGTGGCGGGCGCCGTGGGTGGTCCGGGTACCGGAGTCGGTGAGGTGGCGGGTGCAGGTGCGGGTGATGACCTTGGGGTCGAGGGGTTGCCGGTCGCAGTCGGTGTTCCGGCCAAGGGGGATGCCGCAGCCGGAGCGGGTTGATCACCAGCGGGATCGACCACGACGACGCTGCCGAGATCCACCGGTGGGTGCTCGAACATGGTCCCGCCGAGCACCCAGGCAGCAGCGAGCAGGAACGGCGCACCGAGTAGGGCAGCGATCCGAGGGGCAGTCATGGAGTGGAGCCTTCCGCTTGGATCCGACGCGGGTTGAGCCGGTCGTTAAGAGCATCCTAGGTGCAAGATCACCGCCGCTGTCGTTCCGACAGAGCACCATGAGAGATCTCTCATGGGCAACCAAGGTCGGGCTCATCGGCGCCATAGAGGCTTATCAGTGATGAATTCCTGACTACCGTAGGAGTACCTCCACAGATGACGGCCCGGACCCAGCACCAGCCTCTGCAGCCCGAGAATCTGGTGACATCGACTGAATCCGACCGGTGTATAGCTGTGCGCGCAAGTGCGGGGCCTGCGTTGTGGGCTCGTGGTGTCCTGGCCGAGGCCGCCCCAACCCTGGTCGGGGAGCTCACCGGGCTGCGGGTGCTGCGCGAAGGGCCCAAGCGGTTGGCCGTGCTCGAGCTGAGTCACGGCCGGGAGGTGGTGCTCAAGCAGTACTCCGATGACCGGGGGGCGTGGACCAGGCGATGGTTGCAGCGTCTGGTCGAGGCAGGTTTCACCCCTCCGGCGCGATTCGCGGTGACGCCGCCTCGGGGATGGTCCGGCACGCACCGTACGCTGGTCACCGATCTGGCCCTCGGCCGGGCCTGGGCCGGCAGCCTGCTGCATGCGGTGGCGGATCGTGACGCTGCCGCGATCGCCGCCGCCGATTGGGTGAGCGAGTTGCAGTCAGTGTCCGTCGCGCTGCCGGACCGCACCGGGTACCGGGCGGGCGATGAGCTGTGCCGCCAAAGCCGCTTGCTTGCGGAGTCCTACCCTGGTCATGCTGCGCGCCTGCTTCGGATCGCCGATTCCATCGAGCGCCGCCTCTACAGCGCTGCGTACCGACCCGGTCCCGACCTGGTGGCCTCCCATGGCGACCTGCACCCGGACAATCTGTATCTGGCGGACGGCGGACAGAATGCGGTCACTGCCATCGATGTCGACACCGCCGGGTTGCGCCGGCCGTCCTACGACGTGGGCTATGCCCTGGCCCACCTGCTGATCTTCTCGTGGATGCGTGCCGGCTCGTTCGCCGGCGGCGCCGGAGCAGGTCTGGCGTTCTGGCAGCGGTGGACCGCGGGCCGAGGTGCGGACGCGGACGCGGTTCCGGCCGAGGTCGCCCGCGCACTGGTGCAGAGCCTGCACCACGAGCTGATCACCTACCGCACGGGCTGTACTGGCCTGCTCGATCGTTGGCTCGACGTCGCCGAAGCGGTGCTCGTTGGCGGTATCACCGCCACTTTCGAAGCCCTCGCCACCGAACAGGAGGTCACGCCGTGACTGCTGCACCGATCGCTTTCGTTCACCACGCGAATCAGTTCGTCATTACCGACGGGTACGCGGACCGGGATGGGATCAGCGTCACCGCTGCCGGGTACGACGCGGTGCTCTCGCTGCATGTCGAACTCGGTGTACCGGCCGCGCTGCACATCTCCGGCCCCATCCTGGAGGCCATCGCCTGGCACCGGCCCGCCCTCCTGGTCCGGCTGCGCCGGCACCTGGCCAGCGGCCTGATCACCCTGATCGGCGGCACCTACGGTGAGAACGTGATGCCGTTGTCCTCCCCGCAGCACAACCGGCGACAGCTGCGCGCCTTCCACGACTTGGTCGAGGACCTGCTCGAGGTACCCCGCGAGAAGCTCAAGACAGCGTGGGTGCCCGAGCGCGTGTGGGCCACCGAAACGTGCGCACCACCCCTGCTGGACGCCGACGCCCCCGGGGTCGGCTACCAGCGGGTGCTGCTCGACGACCGTCTGGCACACCCGCTTCGCGAAGGCCGCTACCCGGGCAGTGCCCGGGAGGCTTTCGATGCCGCTGGCCCGTACCGGTGGCACGAGGACGGGTTCCCTGCCAGCGTCGGCGGCCGGCTGCACGCCGGGTCCCTTGCGCCCTACCGGATCGCCGACGGCGATGGGTTGGTAGGCGTCCCGATCGCATCCCATCTGCGGTATCTGGTGCCGCCGCACGACCCGGACCACCTGGGGCTGCTCAGTGAGCTCGCCGACGACGCGAGCCGTGCCGCCGAGGGATCCGTCCTGGTGTTCGCCGACGACCTGGAGCGGGTCGCGGGCGTCGCCGGGTGGGAACAGGGGTTGGAACGGTACGCGAGGTTCCTGCGCTGGCTGAGCCGCAGCGACGTGCTGCAGCCCGTCGCGCTCGATGACTGGTGCGACCAGGTTGACCCCGCGCTGGAGATCCCGGTGGATTCCGGTACCTACTACGAGCTGGCCCATCAGCACGGTGCTGGGGAGGACTACAGTCGGTGGGCCGGCGATCCGCGGTGGCGTCCCTATGCTGAGCGCCTCGACCGGGTCGAGACCGCACTTGAGCAGGCCGAGGCCGACGGCGCCGATACCGGGTTGTGCGCGCTGGCCGAACGGCTGGTGCTCCTGGGTCGCCACGAGACCGCCTGGCAGGACCCCGACCCCGACGGGGGGCGCGCTCCGGCGCCGTGGGTGCGAGCCACCGCCGCCCACGCGGCGGATGCGCTGCCCGTGCTCGCCGCAGCGCGGTGGGCCGCCGATCCCGCCACGCACGGATTGCGGATCCTGTTCACCGACGTGGACGAAGACGGCGACGACGAGGTCATCATCAGCAGCGACCGGCTGTTCGCCGTGCTCTCACCCCGCCACGGTGGTCGCCTCAGCCTGCTGGTGCACCGGGGTTCCGACCCGGACCCAGCCCCCGACAGCGCCAGGCGCGGCACGGTCGTGGTCGGCAATGCCGCTGACCACTGGAACTTCCAGACCCAGCTGCACCAGCACATGCAGACGCCGCCGAACCACCCGGGTGCGCTGTCCGTTCTCGGGACAGAGACCCACCGGCACGAGGTCGGTCGCGTCGAGCTCGACGCCGACGGCGCAGTCATCGAGCTGATCGACGTCGAACCCGGGCCGGACAGGGGCCTGACCAAGCAGGTGCTGCTGACAGCGGACGGTAATGCGCTGGTGGTGTGCGTGCGACGACCTGTGCTGCCCGGAGAACTGCGGACCACTGTTGCGCTGAGCCCGGACTACACGCGCCTGCTGAACGCGGGGCGACACGCCATGAACCCCGTTCAGGGTCGTACGTGGTGGGGGGCAGCCACCGAAACCATCGATGCGTGGGTCGCGCACGACCCCGACGAGTGCACGGCCCAGCTGATCGCCACCAGCCCGGCCACCGGGCACGCCCTCGTCGGTGCCGTCGACGGATGCGGGCGGCACCAGCACCTGGTTCTGGGGACGGGGCCGGTCGACGACGACACCGGCCCGGCGCTGATCACCGCCGCCCACAGCCGGCTGCACCCGGCGGCGCAGCCCGCGCCGGCACATCGACCGACCGCCGTCATGCTGGGAACCAAATGACGGCGGCTGTGAAGGACATCCGACGACCAAACCAGCTCGACCCAGAGGACGAGGAAGCCCGTGTTTGAGATCTTGCGGCGTTTCGGCCCGACCATGCGACCCTACCGGCGCCGTATGCTGCTCGGCGGCGCCCTGGTGCTGATCGTGGCGGCTCTCGAGCTGGCGTTGCCGTGGCCGCTGAAGATCGTAGTGGATGACGTCCTGGCGCAGCGCGCTCCGGAGGGCCTGCTGGGAGACATCCTGGGACCCCTCGCGGATTCACCGACTGCTGTCCTGACCGTCTGCGCGCTGTCCCTGGTAGCGCTGGCCGCCCTTGCCGCGCTGGGTACCTATTTATCGTCGCGGCTGCTGCTCGCGGTCGGTGAGCGCATCGTGACCGACCTACGTGCGGAGATCTTCGCGCATCTACAGCGCCTGTCCCTGGCGTTCCACGACAGGCAGCGGGTCGGTGACCTCGCGACCCGGCTCGGAGGCGACGTCAACGCCATCCAGGCGCTACTGGTCGCCGTGTTCGCCACGCTGCTGCCCAACCTGGCCCTGCTGGTCGGGATCGTCGTCGTCGCAGTCGTGATCGAACCGGTCTTCGCCGTCCTGCTGCTCTGTGTCGCACCGGCGCTCTACGGCGTCGTCCGGCACTACCGCGGTGCCATCCGGCAAGCCTCGCGGGACGCCCGCACCCACGAAGGACACGTGTCCAGTCACGTCACCGAGACCCTCTCCACGATCCGCCTGGTGCAGTCCTTCGCGGCGGAGCGCCGGGGACTCAAACGGTTCCACACCTACTCCCAGGCCCGGTTGCACGCCGGACTGCGC
This sequence comes from uncultured Arthrobacter sp., assembly GCF_947493765.1. Taxonomy (GTDB): domain Bacteria; phylum Actinomycetota; class Actinomycetes; order Actinomycetales; family Micrococcaceae; genus Arthrobacter_D. Next base: position 7,374 of record NZ_CANLSZ010000014.1, on the reverse strand, counting down.
CAGGTCGACCTCCTGTCCCGCCTGCCCGCCGCCGTCGAGCTCATCGCCCAGGCCGGGCGCGCAGCAGTCCTGTTCGTCGGCGCAGTCCTCGTCCTCCGCGGCGAACTGAGCCTGGGAGTCCTGCTCGTGCTGCTGGCCTACCTGCAGCAGGTGTACGGGCCGATGAAAGCTCTCGCCCGATTGTCCTCCACGATCAGCAAGGCCCAGGCCGGCGCCGAACGGGTCGAGGAGGTGCTGAGCTCCACCGTCGTGGTGGATGAGCGCGCCGACGCGGTGGAAGCCGGGCCCTTTCGTGGCGATATCGAGCTGCGCGACGTCTCCTTCGGCTACGAACCGGACCATCCCATCCTGCATGACGTGTCCCTGCACGCGTCTCCGGGGCAGGTCGTGGCGTTGGCCGGTACGACCGGCGCCGGCAAGTCCACGATCGCCAGCCTCATCCCACGTCTCTACGACGCCACGTCGGGGCAGGTGCTCCTGGATGGCCAGGACGTCCGCGAGTTGACACTTGACTCGGTGCGCAGCCAGGTCGCGGTGGTGTTGCAGGACCCGTTGATGATCTCGGGGTCCGTCCTAGAGAACATCGCCTACGGTGCACCGGACGCCAGCCGCGACGATCTGTTCGCAGCTGCTCAGGCTGCCTACGTCGACGAATTCGTCGACCGCCTCCCCGCCGGATACGACACCCGCATCGCCGAACACGGCGTGTCCCTCTCCGGCGGGCAGCGCCAACGCATCGCGATCGCTCGGGCGCTGGCCGCCGACACGCCCATCGTGGTGCTCGACGAACCCACCAGCGGGCTGGACTCGATCAGCGAGTCCTACGTGATGCGAGGTCTGGCCCGGCTCACCGCCGGCCGCACGGTCCTCGTCGTCGCCCACCGCCTCTCGACCCTGCGCGATGCGGACAAGGTATACGTCATAGAAAACGGTCGAGTAGTCGATACCGGCACCCACACAGAGCTCTCCGCCAAAGCAGGCAACTACCGCGACATGAACGACATTCTCAGCGCACCATAACCACGTAGCCGTACCACTCGAACATGGGGATCGACTGAAATCAACGATGGACCACGGGCCACCCTGGGATTCCTCACACCACGAGAAGTCTCACCAAACTACTCACCGACAACGTTGCTTCCACCGGTTGACACCAAGATCGCCAGAGCATTGGAGGAGAACTAGCCGACGTCTGGGCCGACGTCGACAATGTCACCCGAGGCGGCGTCGACGAGAACCGTTGTACCGCTGTCGCCGCCGAACTCGATCTGCCAGACCACGGCATCGGAGTCATCGGTATCGATTTCCAAGGAACTCAGATCGCCCTGTCCTTTAGCCTCTTCAGCGGCGGTCGCTATGGCATCAGAGACAGTGATCTCCGCGGACCGGAGCTTTTCGATGTCATCATCAGGAGTCGCGTCCTCGTCGTTGGCCACAATACTGGAGCCGTCCTGGGAGATCGAAAGGTTGAACTGCCGATCATCTGCAGTAGCAACCTTCACGGACCAGACTCTCTGGCCGCGCTCGGTCTCATCCTCCACATCGAATACCTCACCTCCCCGCACCCCCGACTCCGCCGTGGTGATAGCCGCCAGAACCGCGCTTGTCTGCCCATTCACTGCACTGGCCGATACTGTGGAAGACGGCGTCGATGACGGTGAGGAAGCCGGTGTGGAAGCAGCCCCCGGGGATTCCTTCATGCTCGCAGAAGGTGTTTGGCTCATGGTGGTTGTACTTGCCGGTTGGGTCGCAGTGGCAGCGCTCGAGGGAGCTTCGCTGGAGGAAGCCTCGCCTCCGGTGCCCCCTCCATCACTGCACCCGATCATGGAGCCAACCAGGACCAGGGAAGCACCCGATAACGCCAGGTACCGAACTACCGGCTTTCGTGTACCACTACCGACTACCGCCATGATGCTCCTTCTGGATCGTCTTTTGACGATCACGCTAGCTGTTCTGTGTCATGACGTTGGTGATGGTCTGGTGGAGGCGTGAGGCTGGGGGTTGGTCACCGATTGCAGTATGTGCTCGATGGTAGTTGTAGTGGATGTTCCAGATGGTGATGGCGTCGGCGCGCTGAGTTTCTGAGATCCATTCGCGGGCGTAGAGAAGCTCTTCGGCGAGGGTCCGGTTGTAGCGCTCCACCTTGCCGTTGTGCTTCGGGGTGTGGGGTCGGATGCGTTGGTGGCGGGCCGCGGTGGACACGATGGTCCGGGTGAAGTTCCTCGCCCGGTAGTTGGACCCGTTGTCGGTCACGACACGAGTGATGCGGTGGATGCCGTGGGCAGCGAAGAAGACCCTGGCACGAGACCAGAACCCGATCGTGGTCGCCGCGGTCTCGTTGGGCAGGGCCTCGGTGTAGGCCAGGCGGGAGAAGCCGTCCACGGCCGAGTGCAAGTACACGTACCCGGCCCGGCCGCCGGTCGTCTTCCCTTCGGTCCTGGCGGCAGCTTTAGCTGCGGTTCTGGCTGTGGTTTTGGCACGGTCGGCGGCTTTGGCGGCCGCGGAGCCGCGTCCGTGGGCCCGCCAGCCCCCACCATCGGGTATCCGTCCGACTTTCTTCACATCCAGATGGACCATGTGCCCGGCATACCGGGCCACGATCTTGGTGCTGGTGCGGTTACTGGCACCGGTGGGGTCGATGTCCCGCCGACGGGAGATCCCGAGCCTGCGCAACCAGCGGGCCACGGTCACCGAGGAGATCCGGTGACCGTCCCGGACGAGCTCGAGGTGGATCTGCCGTGCCGTCCATTTGTGCTCCCGACGTAGGACCTCGATCCGGTCCACCACCGTCTTGGGGGTTTGGGTGGGGCTGGTGTGGGGTGCGCTGGGCCGGTCGACCAGCCCAGCCTCACCAAGTACCTGGTACCGGTGCACCCACTTCGTCACCGTCTGGCGTGCCACCCCTGCTTCCGCGGCGACGTGGGCGATCGGGCGGTGCTGGCAGCGCTCGACCAGGCGCAGTCTTCCAGCAGGGGTCAACGGGGCATTAGCGTGGGTCATGAGGGGTAGGTCCTTCGTGCGAATGGCTTGTAGAGGTACTTCCATCCTGCAACCAGGGACCTACCCCTTCTTCACACCAACACACCCACCCGTGTCACTAACCTCATGACCCACAACAGCTAGCACCGCGCACCCAGCGACAATAGAACTTTCAGCAGCCCCCTGGTACCGAAACACTCTTGAACAACTAGGAGATCCTTCATGGCAGAACCCGATTCTTTCCCGCCGCCTCGTCTCGACCAGTCTGCTACGGAGCGGGACCCGCGAGCTCGTGACGATTCCGGCGATGGTGCTGGTACGACTCCCCCGTCTGAAACGGTTGGGTCTGTTCCGGATCGTGGCGAGGACGCGGCTCCGATGCCTGGAACCAGGGTGGAAGTTCCGGCAGGCTCATCCGAGGACGGGCCGAAGGAGTCTGTTTTCTTACCTCATCCTGAGGATGAGACGTGGCGTCAGGATCACCCGTACGAGACGTTGATGACAGAGCGGGAGTACCAGAGGGCTAAGCGCGTGTTGCAGATCGAGTTGTTGAAGATGCAGTCCTGGGTGAAAAAGACGGAGAAGAAAATCGCCGTGTTGTTCGAAGGACGTGATGCCGCCGGGAAAGGCGGAACGATCAAGCGATTCACCGAGAACCTCAACCCGCGCGGAGCCCGGGTCGTTGCCCTGGATAAGCCTTCCGAGCGCGAATCCACCCAGTGGTACTTCCAGCGCTACATCTCCGTCCTGCCCAGCGGCGGCGAGATCGTCTTGTTCGACCGCTCCTGGTACAACCGGGCCGGTGTGGAACGAGTCATGGGTTTCTGCACGCCCTCCCAGTATCTCGAGTTCATGCGTCAAGCCCCCGAACTCGAACGGATGCTGGTACGCAGTGACATGCATCTGATCAAATTCTGGTTCTCGGTCTCCCACGACGAACAACGCCGCCGCTTCGCTCAACGCCATACCGACCCCGTCAGACGGTGGAAACTCAGTCCCATGGACTTACAGTCCCTCGATAAATGGCAGGACTACACGGCCGCGAAGGAAGCCATGTTCTTCTACACCGACACCGCCGACGCGCCGTGGACGATCATCAAAAGCAACGACAAGAAACGCGCCCGCCTCGAAGCGATCCGGTACGTCCTGTTCACCATCGACTACGCGGACAAGGACTCCGCCGCCGTCGGGACCCCCGACCCGCTGATCGTCGGCATCGGGCCCTCAGCGCACATGTACGAAGCCGACGAAATACCTACCTAGCCCATCTCGAACCCACCTAGCGGTCCTACCACCCCTGAGGAATCTCGTCCTGGGCCGAGGACCCACCTCCGAGCGGGTAAACCTCATCACCGCGTGGTGCCCACCTGGCGACACTAATCTTCCTGCGTCTTCTGCTGCCTCGACCCCACCAGCCCTGACGCCTTCTAGCTGGCCCTGTCCTGGTGAGTGAGTGTGTCGTCGGCTTCGATCCCGGTCTTGGTCTTGGTCTTGAGCAGACTCGCCGCTGTGGCGACGGCGATGGTGGCACCGATGAAGAGCAGCGAGAACCAGATGGGGATCTCGGGCACCCAGAGCAGTGGCTCACCGCCGTTGATGAAGGACAGCTCGTTGACGTGCAGGGCGTGGAAGACGAGTTTGATACCGATGAACCCCAAGATGACAGCGAGTCCCTGGGCCAGGTAGACCAGGCGTTCGAGCAGTCCGCCGATCAGGAAGTACAGCTGGCGCAGGCCCATGAGGGCGAAGGCATTGGCCGTGAAGACGATGTACGCCTCGTTGGTGAGGCCGTAGATCGCGGGAATGGAGTCGACGGCGAAGATCAGGTCCACGAAGCCGATCGCGATGATGGTCAGCAGCATCGGCGTGACGTAGCGTGTTCCGCCCTTCCGCACGGTGAGTCTGTCCTCGTGGTACTCGTCGGTGACGGGCAGGACGCGTCGGACCAGGCGCATGAACCTGCCGTCGGCCGGATTGGAGTCGTGGCCGCCGAAGGCCTGCCTGTAGGCGAGGACCAGCAGCAGGGCGCCGAAGATGTAGAAGATCCAGGAGAAGTTCTCGATCAGACCGGCGCCGATGGCGATGAAACCCCCGCGGAGCACGAGGGCGATGATGATGCCGATCATCAGCACCTTCTGCTGGTACTTCTTCGGCACTGCGAAGCCCGTGATCACGATGAGGAAGACGAACAGGTTGTCGATCGAGAGGGCCTTCTCGGTCAGGTAGCCGGCGAAGTACTCACCGCCGAACCTCCAGCCGGAGACGACGCCGATCCCGACGCCGAAGACCAGGGCGAGCCCGATGTAGAAAGCGGACCAACGGGCTGATTCGCCGATGGTCGGCTCATGGGGTGTGCGCACGTGCGCGAAGAACTCGTAGACGAAGAAAACGATCGTCACGATGATGGTGATCAACCAGATGGTGGGGCTGACCTGCATGAGGTACTCCAAGGGGTAGGCGTCGGACATAGGCGCCAAGGTCTCCTCCGCCCGGACGGAACCGGAACCGATGACCCGGAATGCTTCAGCGCATCCGTAATGACGGGTCGATCGCAGACGGGAGTACTCCCCTTGATACGACAATGCTAACGCACTGCCCCGCCCGGGTTTGATGGCTCTTGACCGTCAGAACGGGCATGAAGTCATGGCATCGAATCAGGGGAGCCGGGAGGTCGACGGCACGTCATCACTTCCCAGAAGAGAAAACTGCAACGGTGCGGAGGATGGGCTGCGTGAGTTCGTGCAGGAGAACCAGGAGCTGCGGCGGTCGAACGAAATCCTGCGGCGCACCTCGAGTTTCGTCCCGCACGATACTTCCTACCGCCCTGGAACCAAGAGCATCGTGAGCATCAGGATCTGATGCGTGGGAAAAATCACGGCAGGATTTGTGGCGTGGGGATGTACACCGTGCTCGGGGTGAGATTTACTAGGTATAGCTCCCCTCCTGCTGGGAGGGTTGAGAAGTAGAGGCCAGGACCCCCGTGTTTAGCGGGACCTGGCCTTCGCGCTGTCTAGAACTCGATGTCGATCCGGTGGACCGCGCCGTTGTACAGCTCAAGCCACGTGTCGTTACCGTTCGCTTCGGCATCGCCCATGGCACCCAGCATCTGATCCGGGATCCACAGCATCGGTTCGCTGGAGGGCTGTGCGATGTCGACCCGCAGACTTGCTGGCATCGCCTGCCGACCACGCAGCCGGTCTACCAGTTTCATGTCCCGACTGTTCAGCGACGGCGTGCGGTGCTCAAGGACGACCCGGGACACTTCCATCTCGCCTAGCTCCCACAGCAGGCGCTCCATGCACTTAGCTCGGGCCTTCTCCTGCTTCTTCAGATCCAGCGGCGTGCCTATCACCACCAAGTGAGCAACATCTAGACCACAGACCAACCCAGTGACCTGTTTCTTCGCGCGGTCCTCCATGTCAGTCCAGTGAAGCTTCCTCGCACCCTTGGGCAGGACGGCGCGCAGCTCGTCTCGCGTCGGTTCGCACTCGGCGGGATCGGCGACCACGGCCCCGAGAAGGTACATGCCTTGGTCTTTGGTGGCTCCACGCATACTCTCGTCCACCCACGCATGGAGTTGAAAGCTGTCGGAATCTGGCACCCGTGAATCATCCCAGACCAAAAGAACAGGCGCAGGTCGAAACTGCCGAAGGCTTAGTCCAGCCGGATGTCACTAATTCCAGGCCGCTCCCGGCGCGACATACACCAGATACAGGGTGGGTCCTCACCACATCAGGGCATCTCCGTCACTCCTAGACTGAGATACCTGTACACCGTCGCCCGGCTGGCCCCGATGATCTTCCCTATATCCGTCGGCGCAAGGCCCTGGGCTTTCAGATCCCGGGCACGCCGGACCTTCACGTCTTCGGCGGTAACCTCGCGCCGGCCGGCCTTTCGTCCATACTCAGCCGCTACGGCCATACCGGCCCGGGTGCGCTCGGCGAGTTGATCGCGCTCGAGCTGAGCGAAAGCTGACATCACCGTCAACATCGCCCGCCCCATCGGACCGGTCGTGCTGATCCCCTCAGTGACACTTCGAAAGTGCACACCACGCCGCTCGAGGTCATCGATCAGAGCCAGCAGGTTCCTCGTGTTACGCCCCAGCCGATCCAGCTTCCACACCACCACCTCGTCCCCTTCCCGGAGATGGTCGAGGAGCTTGTCCAGCTCAGGCCGGCTCGCCCTCGTCCCACTCACCCCGTGGTCAGTGAAGATCCTCGTGCAGCCGGCGGCGGTCAGCGCCGCGTGCTGCAGATCCGCGTTCTGCTCCACCGTACTGACCCGCGCATACCCGACACTTCCCACTGACACTCCCCTACTAGGGCGTGTCTCCTAATAGCGTGGGGCGGTGTGCGGGACGATATCTGAGTGTCACGTGATGCTGTTCTAACCGAC
>NZ_CANLSZ010000013.1 GCF_947493765.1 uncultured Arthrobacter sp. | reverse complement strand
CTCGCACCCTCACGGACCCTTCCACCTGAAGTCTCAAGACATCGCGGACGGACCTACACTCTGCTTCTTGAAGAGCCAGAATATGGCGCAGCGTGTACAGGTTGAATTGGTCGATGACCTCACCGGTGACGTGGCCCAGGAAACCGTCCGGTTCGGTGTCGATGGCACCGAGTACGAGATCGACCTGACCACCGAGAACGCGGACAAGCTCCGTGCCACTCTCACCGAGTACGCGGACAAGGGCCGGAAAGCCAGCGGCCGGCGCGGGCAGGGCAACAAGTCCCCCGCCTCCTCTTCGGGGTCTGCGTCGGGTAGAGCCAAGCGCGAAGAGACGCAGCGGATCCGCCAATGGGCCCAGGACAACGGACACACCACCAGCTCGAGGGGCCGGGTCTCCCAGTCCATCGTCGACGCCTACAACGCAGCCCACTAACACTCCCTTAAGGTCAGTGGCAGGCACCTGCCGCCCAGCCTGCTCACTCGTCACTGTTCCACTGACCGCGCTCTTCCCAGGATCGTCTCGTTCCACCCGGACACGACCTCCTCGAGGAGTTGGAGTCTGTCGGGGCGGAGCCTGCCTTTGCGGTGCCAGGTGCGTTGCCTGCCGAGCCACACCGCGAGGACCTTCTCCTCCGGGTACCGCGCCTTCTCATGACGGGGAAACCGGCCCCGCTCGGCCCGGAACAGTCGTAGCTCCTCGAGGCGCCGCGCCCACAACTCCTCCGGGTTGCCCTTCCGAGTACCGACCCACTCCCCCACCCTGTCCAGGGCCGCGATCTTCTCGGCGACGAGTTTGCCTGCATCGAACACCCGGCGCTGATTCTCAATCCACCGGTACAGCACCCGGGCCACGGTGCTGTCGTTCTGGGCCGGTAACCCACCATGGGCCTCAACGTAGGCGACGAGGTCGGTGTAGTGCTCCCACCACACCTGATCCCAACTCCGCCTCCCCCGCCTCCGGTCAGAGGGTAAGGCTGGCTGGTCGTGGACGAACCAGCGACGGGCGAACCAGCCAGGATTCCGGGTCGCTTCCCGACGGATGACCCGGCGCACCGTGGCGGTATCGGCCCTGCACCAGGCAGCGATCCTCTCCACCGGTACACCGCGGGAGTAGAACAGCAACCACTCTCCCCTGCTCTCACACACACGGCGGGGGTACTCGTGCTCGGGGAGGATCAACTCATCGAAGCGCACCAGTGACCCTCCCTCGTTCGCAGTGAGCGGTGGCTGGCACCCGATCCGCTGACGCGATACGACCCAGCAGCTTCCGGGTCATCGAGCAGTCACTGTTTCGAGTGCACCCCCGGTCAGCATCACAGTCTTTGAGTACAGGACCATAGCGCCTGACAGCGATGAGAGCCGACACGCGCAGCTGTGGTGTGGATAGTCCAGATCAGGACCATGAAGGCTCCTGACGGTAGCCCCGGCTACCGGTTCGTGTATTGGGCGTTCCTAGCGTGCCGGCCCCAAACGGCCTAGTGTTCCGCATCACCCGGGACCACATGCTCAGCCGCACGGGCGAGGCACGTCATGGTATGTCGGTGCCGTCTTCGTAGGCGTCGCACCCCGGCGATGCTAGGGGTTCCTAGCTGTGCGGCTCGCGGGGCTACTTCTTCTTCGGGTCCTCCGGGGTGATGCGTTGAATCAGGGCGTCGTGAGCGTGCTGCAGGGTCTCCGCGCGTGCCCGAGCCGCGGCGAGGTCGCTGGTGAGAGTGCTGATCTCGGTGCGAATAGCCTCGGCGGCTTCCTCTGCCTGGGATGCCCGGGACTCTGCGGCGGTGACCCGATCGGAGGCCAGGGCGAGTTCAGCTGTCAGGGCTTCGGTGGCGGTGGTGTGCTCGGTGGTGATCCGGTCCAGGTCCGCGACGAGTTCTGCCAGCTCAGTGTCCTTGTCCTGACTGTCCTTCACCCAGCGGGCTTCCACAGCGGCGTGCTGCTCTGTGGCCAGGGCGACGGCCTCGGCCCACACAGAACCAGCCAGTCTCGCGGCCTGCTCCAGCACAGGCTGCGGCGTCGCAGCGATGCGAGAGCCCGCGGCTGCCTTCTCCTCCCGCCACGTCTTCAAATACCGGGTCGCGTCGGCGTTACTGACCCCCGCAGCTTCCCGCACGCTGGACACCGTCGCAGGCCGCTCAGCACTGATCGTCTCCGCCGCGGCATACACCCGCTCCTTCGCCGAAGCCCCCACACCCACAGACGTGCCAGGGATTGATGATGTGATCGGAACAGCATTCTCCGCCATGCGCGTCTCCCTCAAGTAGTAGTAATAGTAGGAATACTACTACGACTACTAATAACCGTCAGGCACGCATCCTCCGTCGGCTGGATGACGTCGCCACCCCTAGTCCGGCTCACGACCAGGATGTTCTTGACGACAGCCTTTGATGCCCTCATCGAATTCTAGGGAAGTTAGTACCACACCGGTACAGTACCGTATTCGTACTGTACCGGTGTGGTACTAGTGTAGTACTGTTTTAGTACTACACTAGTACAGTACTGGTATTAGCTTGATTTATCGGCGACACACCTTCAACTACTGCGCACCAGTGCCGTACTTATCCTCAAGCAGGGGCCAGATGATGCGCTCCAGAACTTTTTGCTGACTGATGTCCTCTTCGGCGGCTGCTCGCTGCAGCAGTGCTGATTGGCTCTTGCTAAGCCGGAAGTTGAGGCCTGTCGTCTTCGGCTCCTTGTTACGGCTCCTCCAATCAGTCACCGGGGTATCCGGCATGGAGGCTTGCCGCTCCGTTTTGGGAAGCTCTGCCCGTTCGGCAAATGCTTCAATTTCTCGTTCATCGGCTGCTGGCGATTGCCGCGCTCGTCGGTTCAGTGCCACGTTGCGATCTCCTGGATGAGTAGTTGGATCTCTGCCTTGGCCTTGGGGTCGCGCATTTCGACCACACCGAGGCCCTGTGACAGAGCATTTCGGAACGCTTTGCGCTGGTGAACGACGGTGCGTGCTACCGCTACTTCCGGGTAGTCGGACAGGTACTCCCGTGCGTCTCTCACATCGTTGGCCCCAGTGTTTGTGGGTGCCATGTTGAGAACAGCAAGTGCTTTGACCTCGGGGTTGAAGTCTTTAGCCTCGGTGAGGGTGGCGACGACGCTTTCTGTCGTGTCTAGCTCTGCCTGATACGGGACTACGGGCATCAGGAGTACGTTCGCTGCGGTCATGGCGGTACGCATTTCCTTGCTGTCCTTGCCTGGGACGTCCACGATGACGTAGTCGTACCGTGCCGCGAGGTCGAGGAGCGAGGAACGGAGGTTGCCGGTTTTCTGTACGGCCTGGATCGGTGGGTGCCCATTTTCTTCGCGATCACGCGCCCAGTTGCTCACGGTGTGCACAGTAGGATCGGCTTCCACGAGAATCACGTCAGCACCTCGGCGCTGTAGTTCGACGGCAAGGTTGATTGTCAGCGTGGACTTTCCGACACCACCCTTGGTATGAGCAACTAGAAGAATCATGGTACGAGTCTAGTACTACATCGGTACTGGTTCAGTACTGATGTGGTTCTAGTGTGGTTTTGGTGTAGTACAAGTGCCCCCGCTTCTGGCTTGGTACTGAGCACCTCCGCTTGAGATACGCCGTGAGGTTGTGCCGATGGGTAGTAGGGGTGTGGTCGGAAGCGCTGAGCTGGACCATGGGAGTACCAGGGGAGTGGCCTAGGAAAACGGGAAGAATTAATGCCTCTTAGTACCCGAGGGCTGTTCCCTAGTCGTGATTCACAGGGATCACGACTCGTAAGTCCTGACTGTCGGGGAAGCCGGTTACGGTGCGGGGCATGGGTTCTTCTCCTCGTCCTGGTTGGCATGGGATTCCTCCGAGCGCGGACCGGTATGTGCCGCCGCTGCAGCTGGTGGCGCCGGAGGGCCCGGTGACGGAGCCGGGGAAAGCGCCGGCTTTGTGGGTGGAGCTGGAGTATCCAGACGGCGGGAGGCAGATAGCGAAGGGTTTTGCGATGGCATGGACCCGGGATGCTGTGTACGCGCAGTGGGTGGAGTTCTCGCGGGCTCGTGAGGCGTGGGTGCGCCCCGCACAGTGCACACGCCGGCAGCTCCTGGTTGAGAACCGGTCCAACACCTGAAAAGAGCCTGTGCACGGCCGTCGTGGCGCTCGAGGCGAGATACCGGGCGATAGGTGAGTGCCGATGGTTGTGTGCAGGCGGTCCTTTGGGCTCCTGCTGTCCAGGTGTGTGCGGGACAAGCAGCGAAGCGCCGGGGGCTTGTGCCGTGCATCAGGTGGGCAGGAGGCGTGTCCAGCCGAACCGACCGAGCTTGGATAGACGAAAGGCGGGGTGTGGGGTTACGCCGGTCGCAGCGGGGGGATTGAGCTGATGACCGGCGTAGCGAGAATCAGTTGATCACAGCACGGTGTGCCGGGCACGAGGGTCTGTGCTCGTGCTGGGTCAGGCTGCGGTGCGGGCTGGATGCCAGAGGGAGTGTTGGAGCTCGTGCTCGTGTTCGAGGGGTGGGAGCCAGTATTCGTCCACCTCTGGGTCGTAGAGTTCGTGCTCATCGAGCTGGGGTGTCAGGTGTCGGTCGAGCCAGGCGTGCCAGGCGGCTCGTTGCCGGCGGTACCGGTTGATTTGGGCTTGTCGGTCTGCGGTGGCCCCAAGGCGGTCTGCGAGGTGGGCGAGGTTGGTGGTGGCCACGATCTGCCATCGGTCCCTGTGCCGGCGGATCATGCCCAGGGCTTCCATGCGCGCCAGGTGGTCGGTCAGGGCACGGCGGCTGATCCCGGTGGACCGAACAAGGTCCGCGGTAGTGGGGGAGCGGCGGCCACGCTCAATGGCCTCATAGGTGAGCGCTGCGACATCTCCCAGGACCCGGAAGACGGGCCGAATGGCGTGGATCTTGCCTTTCCGCCAGGTCAGTTCGCGGGCCAGAGACTCGAACTCGGCCGGGAGCTGGATGGCGTAGGTGTCGGCGGTGCGACCGCGCCCGCGATCGACCCGGGTGAGGATCCCAGCTGAGGCGGCCTCCAACATCGGCAGGAGACGGGCGATGGTGACGTGGTCTTTGCCCAGGGCGACGGCGAAGGACCGGCACCCGACGTCCAAGAGCGTGGTCTGGTTAGTGCGCATGTAAGCAAAGACGGCTCGGATGAGGAACCGCAGACTGATGCTCACCCGCCCGAGGGTTTGGAGTCTGTGATCGAGGACTGCGTAGAGGATGTTTTCCAGATCGTTCACGAGCTGATGGATCGACTGCTGACTTGAGGCGGGATCGGCTTTAGGGCTGCCCCCCGTGAGGGAAGTAGGGCTTGTGTTGTAGTTATGCGCTTTCCTTACCCCTGCACGCTGGGAGGGGCTTTTCACGGCGGCGCTGGTGTTGCCGGTGCCGGTGCCGGTGAAGGCTTGGGCCTTGGCCCACTCGATCGGCAGGAGCCGATCTGCTTTGGCCCCGTACAGGGCGGCCAGGCCCGTGTGTGCGGCCTGGGTTCCGGCGCATCCGGTGATGCTGGTGCGGACCTGATCAACGCTCCACTGGCAGGCCGCGAGGTGGTTCAGGACCGCCATGCGGGCCTCTGAGTCGCTGGTGTATCGGGTGGTGTCGTAGACCCCGGTACGGGCCACCACGCGCAGCGGCGAATCCTCCCGCCCCATAGGGGCTCTCTCGTGTCCTGCACCTGGTCGGGCTGCGCTGGTCGCGGCCGCTGCACGAGCTTGGGCGCGGCGGCGGTCCTGCTCCGCCCGGTACAGCTCCGGAGCCAGCGCTTTCCTGAGCGCGGCTACAGCGGTTGCGGGGTTGCGGCGGGTGAGGATGCCATACGCCTCGGTCAGCGGTGTGATGAGGCTCTGATGGCCGCCGGCCTTATGGGCGGATCCAGGGACGCGGATGCACCCGTGGACGACGTTCTGGTGCGGGCTCGGATCAAGACTGGCAGCACGCTGCCCGAGAGCTTCCACGAGCTGGCGGGCCTCGGACGCGATCAGGGGTTCCTGCAAAGGCACGTACAGGTGCCGGCCGCCACTGGGGGATTCGTCCTCGACATAGGCGATACCAGCTGCGCGTAGGAGGTCTCCGAGGCGCCTGGCGTCGTCATCGACGACGATCTTCCGGGCTTTGGACGTGTCGAGGTCCAGGCACAGTGTGCGGACTGTGCCGTCAGCGTCGTGCAGCATGACAGCCGCCGGCCTCGTCGGGGTCGTCCTCGTAATAGGCAGGGGAGTAGCTGGCCGCGGGTACTGAAAACGGCCCTGCACCCACCGACCGCACCGATAAAAGGGTTGGCCCGCGATTAACGGAGCAAGCACCCACGCTGTGTGGTGGGGATCGTCACGGCGTGGCGTGACAGAAAGAGCTAGAGGAGCGTCGAGCACTCGGGTACACTTTCGAGAAAGGAAGCGACCTGAGAAGGACGCAACCAACGGAGCTCTTCACCGGGAATCTTGGCGGATCTGGCGGTGTGGAGCTTGGACAACTTGATATGAAGAGGCTCGCTTCGGCGGGCCTCTTTTTTATGAAGCGTGGGAGAGAGGTGGTGCCTCCTGGCTCGTAAGCTCGTCGAGGTCAATGGTTTCGAGGTAGCTATGAACAAGTCGAGCGACCAGGTCGCTCCGGCTTTCATCAGTAGCTGCAACGATGGCAGCAAGCTTCCTGGCATCGCTCATCGGCAGTCGCGCCGTAATGACGTGGCGTTCACCTTTGCTGCGCTGTGCCATGATCCCTCTTCCAGTTGAACCTGTAAGACAGATCAAACCTGAATCTGATTTCGTTAAGTGGGATTGGTGCGGCGTGTCGCCGTTTTTTTCTTGCCGCCCACCACTCATGAGTGCATGTCCTGGAACTGGTGGCCGACGACATTCCACTGGCCGTCGTGCTTCTCGAGGTAGATCGTGACGATCTGCCGTCCGGTGGTAGGGAGGTCGGTTCCGTCTCGACTGATCCAGCGCCAGCTGACGTCGTAGGCACGGATGGCCTTGTCTGCAGCGACGTCCTGGGAAACGTCGCCGGGGGCGGGGACGATCGAGGGTGCGCTGTAAGCCTGATGTTCGGCGGGTTCCAGCCATTCGCTTTGTGCGCCGTTGCGTTCAGGCTCGACCTGGTTGGTCGCCCATTCGTTGCTCATCAGCGGGATCGCCCGGATGGCTGCTGCGGTCTGAGTGGTGTCGATGGTGGTGTCCCATGAGTGCAGCATGAGGGCGGCGACCTCGGCTGTGGACTCGACGTCGGTCCGGTCGGCATCGGCCGGCGTGGTGAAGGTGCCGTTGCCGATCATGTCCTCGGCGGCCGCCGTTGTGTAGGAGCCCTCGTAGAGGGTCGTGGACGTCGGCTCGGGCGTCGAACCGGCTTGGCCCTCGTTGTTGCTGCAGGCGACTGCTGAGAGCGTCAGAGGCAGGGCTAGGCACAGCGCGGCCGCTGCGTGGCGGGAGAGGTGCCTGCGTACGGGTCGGTGGTGCGTGGGTGTCGAGGTCATGATGATGGCCACGCGCCTTTCTCTTTGAGGATCGGTTCGGGGTCGATGTTGAAGCCTTCGTACGGGTAGGTGACGTCGGGGGCTTCGGGTGTATAAATCTCGAAATGTAGATGTGTAGGAACATTGCCAAGGCTGGCCCTGTTGCCCTCGGTGCCAATGACATCTCCGCGCTTGAGCCTGTCGCCTTCCTTCACTGAGTAGGAGCTGAGGTGGCAGAACGCGAACCCGAAGTCGGGGTCGTCGCCGTCTTCCTTGGTGATCACGCACCCGTCCTTATCGTTGAAGCCGGTGATCCGAAGGTCGGTGGGTGCGATAACGGGTCCACCACTACTGGACCCGGCACCGGGGCTCGAAATATCCAACCCGACGTGGTCCTGCGCCCACGCTGGTAGTCCCGGCACGTTCCGCTTGCCATAGCCGGAGGTGAAGACGCCTCCGGGTAGGGGAGTAGTCCATTCGCCGTCTCCGAGGTCGCCGTCCCAGGACTTGCCGCCGGTAGGTGCCTTGCAGTTCATCGAGAACCCGCTCTGCGCGGAGTCCAGGATCACGCTGACGTACTTCTGCGTCTCTTGGTACGGGGGAACTCCCCTGTACTGCTGCACGGCTCCCGGACCGGCGTTGTACGCGGCGAGGGTGAGCTGCACGAGCAGGTTCGCATCACTGCCTGCGATTACTTGCACTTCCTTCTTCAGCGCGGCCATGTACCGCCCGTAGGCGGGGATGGCGTCCTTTGCGGAGAACGGGTCACCACCGTTGCCGTAGGCCGCCCACGTCGCTGGCATGAATTGGGCGACGCCCTGGGCCCCGACGGGGCTGGTGGCATTCTCATTCCACCCGGACTCTTGGTTCAGCTGGGCGGCGACGACGCTGGCAGGAAGTCCGGCCTCTTTCGCTGCCGCCTCCACTAGAGGCCCCCAGTCGTTGGGGACCGACTGCAGGGCTCCTGGCTTCGCACGGGTGTCCTCGGACACGGTGCAGGATGCTCGTTCGAGCTGCGCGGCTTCCTCGTCCTCGGCGATGCCGGCGACAAGCAGGGTCATGGCCACGACCGCGCCGAGAGGCACGACGGTGAGGGCGGCGATACCGCACCCGATAACTTTCCCCCCTGCCATGCCTTCCTAACCCCTGCGCTAGACCTGAAACTGAGACTGAATCTGAGACCGGACGTGGAACTGACTGGTGCGTCTAGAGCTGGTCGGTGAGGGCTGCGGTCGCTTCCTCGTAGGCCCGGCGTGTGGCGGGGTTGAGGGCTTCGTAGTCGAAGTCCTGACCCTCCTGCAGGGACCGGTCGAACGGTACGACAACGACGGCCGCGAGGCCGATGCTTTCCCCGTACTTCTTGAGCTGGTCGAGGCGTTCGCCGTTGGGCTGCGCGGTGTTGGTGATGACCAGGATCGAGCGGGTGAACTTGTCAGTGTGGCCTTGGGCTTTGACGCCCTCGATGGTCGCCTCGAGGAGACGGAAATCATCGGCCTTGTTTTGGGCGACGAACACGAGCGAGTCAGCGACGTCGACTGCGGCCTGCCAGGTCGATGCTTGGGCTGAGTTTCCGGTGTCGAGCAGGATCAAGTTGTACAGCGAGGCCAGCACGTCGTGCGCGGCTTTCACGGAGGTGCCGTCGACGCGGCGGCGGTCAGCACCTTCGGGCGGGGAGGCGAGGACGTGGATTCTGTCGTCGCCCTGCGGCCGAATGTAGCGCACGAGGTCGCTGGTGCGTCTGGTGACGGTACCGAGGTTCCGGATCAGGTCCAGTGTGGTGCGGTCGTGTGAGCCTGCGAGGGCTCGCTCACCGAGGGTGCCTTGGTTCTCGTTGAACTCACCGGCGAGGATGTTGCCTCCGCGGATCCGACCGTAGGTCGCGGCCAGGTGGTAGGCGACGGTGGTCTTTGTCGCTCCTCCCTTGAGCTGGACGACGGCCACGGTGCAGTGGGTCTCCAGTGGTCGCTGGATGCGTGCGCGGCGCTCACGGTCCGCCTGCTCTGCAGGGGACGCGGCGAGGTTCGCCTTGAAGGTGGCGTTCAACCAGCCCCGGAAGCCTTTACGGGCCGGCGCTGCAGTTTTTTCGGCCTTCACCTCGGGGCGCGGCTTGATCCGCTCGTCTCCGGGCTCGACCTGAACAGTGGTGGGTCCGGACTGTTCGACCTGTGGTACCGGGACAGGCTCAGGAGAGGGATTGGACGTCGTTGAGGGAGCAACGGGTGACTGCTCGACGGAGGGCTGAGCCGCCTCGTCTGATGCCTGTGTCTCCGCTGCTTGAAGCTGAGCTTCATTTAGGGGGTTCTCGACCACGGAGGGGGCGGCCGCGTCGGCCGTGGCAGGGCGCTCGGGCTGGCTTGCTGCTGCCTTCGCGGGTCGGGGCGTGGTGCGGCGTGCGGGCCGCTTCTTCACGGGCACGCTGGTGTCTGCGTCGACGGAACCGTCTTCGTTGACGATGAGGTGGGTTTCCGGCTGCGTGGCCGAGGACGAGTCGTATGCGGTGATTTTGACGGGGCGGCCAAGATCACCGGCCGTTCCCGCGAAGAAGTCGATCGCTTCCGGCATGGAGCCGAATGTCTGGTCGACTCCATCGACCGTGACGCTCACTGTGTCGTCATCACCGATGGTTGCCGTGCATACAGGTCTGGCCAGCGCTTCCGTCGTCATCATGTCCCCTCAAGATCCTCTGGTTTTTCATCTTCTGTACCTGGTTCCGGTACAGAGCTGGGGCCAGGCGTGTTGTAGTGCGCCTCGAGGTGGTCCTTGATGTCGTCGCGAAAGATGAGCCATGTTCCGCCGAGCCTGATTGCAGGTATCCGCCCCTCGCGCAGCCACCGATACGTCACTGTCTTGTCCGAGAGACCAAGAACGTCAGTGAGCTGTTCGACACTGAGTCGCGCAGGCAGGTCAGCGAAAAGCACATCGAGTGCTCTAGACAAAATGACCACTCCATTCCCCATGCAGGAAACCATACACCAGCTTGCCGATTCTTTCACTATGGTTCACTTCAGTTGACATAACACCCTGACTGTTCACTAATTGAGTTACTATGATCGGAGTCGAGTCTATGGGAAGCCGTTGGGGGCATAGCTAAATGAGCAATCGTTGGGGTGACTTCGTCACGCAGGAGCCCGTCGAGGCACCGGTCGTGACGGAAACCGAAATTCGGGACGCCGTTGAGGTTCTACGCGGTGTTGCTGGTCCGCAGCAGGGCCTGCTTGGGCTCGCTGCAGGCGAGGGCATGGCCCGGTTTATCAGCGACAATCCCGAGGTTTTCTGGCTTGGTGTGCACGGCGGATCCGGCGAGAACACCATGGCGGACCTGTTGGGCGGCATACCCTGCCATCATCGATGGCCCTCCCGCTCAGATGCCGATCCGACCATCTCTCCCGCTGATGTATTCCTCGTCGCTCGTCAGAACCACCGGGGACTGAAAGCCGCTCAACTCGCCGCTCGCGACTGGGCCGCCGGCTCACATCCGACCATCACACTGCGCGGCCTCGTCGTGATCGCTGACGCGCCCGGCAAGCTGCCGAGGGCCCTGCATAACCTGACCCGTATCACTGCCGGCGGTGTCCCACAGACGTGGACGCTGCCGTGGATAGAAGAGCTTCGGCTCGGAGGCACAGTCGACCCTGAGTCGCTGGCCCGCGAGCCAAGGAAAGTCCTCACCAGTCTCAGTGAGGTCATCGACAACCTTAATTCTGGAAGGAATTAGAACCATGCAGCTGCTCCTCCTTGCGCAGGACGTCATGATCAATGCGAACACCCTGCCCGACAGCGGGCCGCTGGCCCCTCCCGGTATCGGTGAATCTTGGAACCGTATGGTCGGTGTCGGTAAGTGGATCGCCCTCGGTATCTGCGTCCTCGGCCTTCTGGTCGTCGGCGGCAAGATGGCCTTTGACTCCCATAGAGGTGAAAGCACGCAGGAAATTGGCGGGATCATCAAGATCGTTCTCGCCGTCGCACTCATCTCAGGCGGGGCCTCATTGCTGACCTTCATCTCCGGCGGCGGCACAGCGTAGTCACCCTGCAGAATCAGCCCTACCTACAGGAGTAGTCATGGCCGAAACCGAAGAAGCCGAGAACGTCTGGTGGGCCGCCCCCCGCTTCCTCATGTCAGCGGTCGCCATCCTGCTGCTCATCATCGTCGGGATCCTCCTCTTCGTCTGGGTCGGCAACGACGACGAATCCGACGCTGCCCCACCAGCCCAAACTCAGGCGGTTGCCCCAACGCCATCCGCGTCGCTGGTGTCATCGGACGAATCTGTCTGCGGCCTGGATACCACCGACGGAACCACTCTCACCTCTGCACCCGAGGACGTTGAGTGGGAGTTCATCGGAGGCATCGCAGCACCCAAGTCAGCCAAGCACGGTCCGGGTGTAGTTGACGAGCAAACAGGGGTTCGTTCCTGCTACTCCCACACACCCGAGGGCGCGCTGCTAGCTGCCGCCGGTCAGGCTGCGAGCAGTGGCGACCCGGAGCTATATCTCCGAACCGTCAGCGCACTCTCTGTAGATGGGCCAGGCAAAGCCATCACAGTCGAACGCGCTCAGGATTCGCTGAGTGACAGTGGCACAACTCCCCCTATTGAAATCGCCGGCTTTCGCCTACTTTCCTATACGGGAGATAAAGCGACGGTAGAGATCGTTGCCTCCACTGACAGCGGTTCGGAGTTGGTCAACTTCACGAGCTCCGTGGTGATGCAGTGGACCAACGGCGATTGGTACACCAAGTACAAAGACGATGGCTCCAGTGGCCCTGTAGATGGGCAAGTCTCAGACCTTTCAGGGTATGTGCTGTGGGGGCCCACGGGTGGCTGAAATAGCTGACGAAACTTGTGCACCTTTGGCATTTGGCTGCAAAGCAGGTAATGCCATAGGCAACGCCATATCGGGTGCCGCCGATAACGCGATCGAGGCGATGGCCGACGCGGTTCAGGCGGCGCTTGTCGCCACGATCGCCCAGCTCGGCACCCTGTGGACGACCATCGATGCCGGTGACCTGACAACGGGTCAGACTGGTTCCGCAGATGCTCCCGCTGGTGGTGTGTTCAACGACCAGGTCGCAACGATCCTCGGTTACGCGACATGGATCGGACTGGGTGTCAGCACGATCGCCATCATTCTTCTCGGCATCACCCTCGTAACGAATGCTCGCCGCGGTGACGGAGCGGGCCTGGTGAACACCGCAACCATCGTCTTTAGTGGGGCTGCCCTCGTTGGTGGAGCCACCTCTCTCGTTGGCTATATCGTCCCTCGGCGGGCGGCATCGTCGGCCCCGGCCGTGGGTTTCGTCCAAGATCAGACCTTCTACCTGACCCTCGCGTTGGCGGCAATCAGCATGATCGTCGCCGGCGTTCGCATGGTGTGGTCCCAGCGCGCCGAACCGGCACAGGACCTCCTCAAAGGACTGCTGACGCTGGCCATCGTCACCGCCTCAGGTGTTGCCCTCCTCAACGTGCTCCTCGGAGCCACCGACGCTTTGGCGGAACAGATCATCGACGCCGGCGTCGGGGACGATTTTCAAGCTGACGTCCAGATGCTCCTGGGCATGGAAGACACCGGCGCCTCCAGCGCAATCTTTCTCATGGGCAATCAAATGCTCATCATCATCGGCGGCCTACTCGCGGTGCTGGTGAACATTGTGCAGATCATGCTCATGGTGCTGCGGACGGCGATGCTGTTCCTCATCGCTGGTGTCCTACCCCTGTCGGCGGCGTTCATGAATACCGAGACCGGTAAGAGCTGGTTCAGCAAGATCATTGCGTGGACTCTCGCCTTCGCCTTCTACAAGCCAGCTGCCGCACTGATCTACGCGACCGGTATCCAGATGACGACCTCCGGTCTGTTCTCCGGTCAGGCTCTGCTGCAGTTCTCGGCGGGCCTCATACTGATCCTCGCGTCTGTTGTCGCTCTGCCGGTCCTCATCGGTTTCCTCAGCCCCGCGTTGGGTGCCATGGCATCCTCCGGCGGCGGTGGTGGTGGGGCTGCGATGGGCTTCGCCGCACTGGGTGCGGCGATCCCGCAGGGTGCGTCCCGCACTCCGCGTGGAGGCCAAGGATTCGGTAGCCAGGCACCCCCACAGGGACCTCCAGCGAAGTCGGAGAAGCCATCAGCCGCTCCCAAGGGCGGCGGAGACGGTAGTGGTGACGGTGCCGTACCGAAGGGCGCAGATGTGACCGGTGGCGGCTCGAAAGCAGTCCCGACTGGATCAGCTGCGAGCACCAGCGTTGGGGTCGGCAGTACAGCAGGCGCTGGGGCCAGCGCGGCCGCCGGCGGCGGTGCAGCTGCTGGGGCAGCTGCCGCCGCGCCGCCCGTTGCCGCGGCCATAGTCGCCGGTCAATCGATCAAGAAGGGTGGCGAAGCCGTTCAAGGCGCTATCCAAGAAGGCGCTCAGGCCGGTTCGGGCAGCGGATCAGGCAGTGGGCAGGACAGTGGGCGGGGCGGCTCGAGCAGCCTCCCGAAAGCTCCACCTCCGTCCGCTGCGGAGTCGGGGGCCAAGCCCTCCGGCCAGGGCGCTATTCCGCCCCAGACAGCCGGAGGGCCAGCAGGTGCGAGAGGAGCCGGCCCCAAGGGTGCCTCTGGTGGTGCCGGACCGGCGGGCGCTGCGCTGAGGCAGGGAGCTGCGCAGATCCAGAAGCAGGCGCAGCAGTTGAAGAAGGAAGTCTCGAACAACACTGGGAACGAGGACCGCACTGATGGCGCAAACCGAAGCTAAGGCTCCCGACGTCCGACCGCGCATCTACGGCAACTACCGGTTGCCGACCAGCAAGGGTCTGGCCGGGCTGTCCACGGCCGGCACTGTGATCCTGATCCTCGGTGTTGTCGTCGGCGTGGTCCTGATGATGCTCGGTCAGTGGATGCTGGCCCTGATCTTCGAACTGCTGATTGGACTGCTGATCCTGTTGTCGATGCAGAAGAACAAGCACGGCCGCACGATGATCGAGCGCATCATGCGCCGCTTCGGGTGGATGAACGCCCGCTACGCTGGCGCGAACGTGTACCGGGCGGGACCTATCAGCCGCGTTCCATCCGGGTCGACGCAGCTGCCTGGTATCTCGGCTCGCTCGACCATCAGCGAGCACACCGACGGCTACGGCCGCCCCTTCGCTCTGCTCCATATCCCGGTGAAGAACCACTACACCGTGGTCCTCGGCTCCGAGCCGGACGGTGGCGGGATGGTCGACCAGGAGCAGATCAACCGCTGGGTCGACCGTTGGTCGCACTGGCTGGGCATGCTCACCGATGAGCCCGGCCTGATCGCAGCGTCCGCGACGATCGAGACCGCACCGGACTCCGGTTTCCGGCTCGCCCGCAAGGTCGAGAACCGGATGGACCCGAACGCACCGGCGTTCGCCCGCGACATCATGAACGAGACCGTGCGGGCCCTGCCCACCGGTGCGACGGTCACGCGTGCGTACATCGCGGTGACGTTCAAGGCCACGCTGCGCCCCGGCGGGAAGATCCGCAAAGCCGACGAGGTCGCCAATGACCTCGCGGCGCGGCTGCCGAACCTAACCCTGAGCCTGGGTGACACCGGGGCCGGCGTCTCGACCCCTTTGTCCGCGCAGGAACTGTGCGAAGTTATCCGCGTGGCCTACGACCCTGCCGAGGCAATCCTGTTCGACCGCGCCCACGCCGAAGGCAAAGCACCGATGCTGGACTGGAACGAGGTGGGACCGCAGGCCGCTGACGCGTACTGGGACACCTACCACCACAACAACGCCTGGTCGAAGACCTGGGCAATGTCCGTACCTCCTCGTTCCACTATTCAGGCGAACGTGCTGCAGTCCCTCGTCGCGCCGACCCCTGAGGTCGTCCGTAAGCGCGTGACGATGCTCTACCGTCCCATCGACCCGGCGCGCGCCGCGCAGCTGGTCGAGAACGACGTCAACACCGCCACATTCAATGCTTCCTCGCGGAACCGTGCGACATCGCGGGACAGCCGCGAGACACGGGCGGCGAAAGCGACGGCGGAGGAGGAAGCCGATGGAGCAGGTCTGCTGAACTTCGCGATGATCGTCACCGCGACGGTCCGCCACAAGGATGACCTGCCAGAAGCCGAGGCCGCGATCGAGAACCTTGGCGCATCGGCTCGTATCCGCCTCGAGGAGGCGTACGGGGCGCAGGACTCGACCTTCGCCGCCGGCTTGCCGCTGGGCATCGTCATTCCCGACCACCTGGCACTGCCCAAGACTGTAAGGGACGCACTCTGATGGCAGCACTCAACCCTGCCGCAGGTTCCTTCAACTCGGGGCAGGCTTCTCATGGCGCGTGGGCGCAGGTTCTCGCGAAGCTCGGTACCCCTCGGTCGGCAAGCGCTCCGACGAAGGCGAAGGGCCGGGGCAAGAGCGGCAGCAAGGGTGCGAAGGAGGCGCGGACAGGGAGCACCGCGGTGAAGGCCGCCATGCGTCCGGGGCCCCGTGGGTTCAAGGGCCGTGGGATGGGTGAGGCGCAGCTGCTGCACCCGGTGAAGGAGATGCGCGGTACAAACTATCAGGTCTGCGGGTTGTACCCGTTCCCGATGGGCGGCGGCGCACCCCTGGAGGGTGTGCCGCTGGGTCGGAACCTGCTCTCGAACGAGCCGGTGTGCTGTGACCCGATTTCGTGGTTTCAGAACGTCCGCCTGATTTCCAACCCGTCCGCGTTCGTCATGGCGAACCCCGGCTTGGGGAAGTCCTCGCTGCTGCGCCGCATGGCGATCGGCTTGTGCGCGTTCGGGGTAAACCCGATGATTCTCGGGGACATCAAGGGCGAGCACATCGACATGATCGAAAAGCTCGGCGGTAAGGGCCTGCCCTTGGGACGCGGTATCGGGCACATCAACCCCCTCGATGATGCCGGCGCCCTGGAAGCGGCGACCCGGCTCTCGCCTGTGAAGCGGGAGGAACTGCTCACCGAGCTCCACGCGCGACGTCGCGGCCTCGTCGCGGCGCTCATTGCCATTCTGCGGAAGAAGCCGCTCGATGAGCGTGAGGAGTCGATCCTCGACCGGTGCCTGATGGTCCTCGAGGCCGAGCACAACCCCGCGGGCACCGTTCCCCTCATGGATGACCTGCGGGCCGTTTTGAAAAGCCGTCCGGCGCAGGTGCGGGAGGTTGCTCTGGATCGTGGCAGCGACGAGCGGTACGACACGATCACCGAGGGCCTGGAGTCCTCGCTAAACTCGCTCTGCGGGGCCGGCGCGTTCGGGGACATGTTCTCCAAGCAGTCCACTCATAAGATCGACGCGACGACGCCGATGGCGTTTGACCTCTCCCGGATCGCGCAGGCCGAGAATGACCTGCGGGCGGCGACGCTCATGGCGTGCTGGTCTGCCGGGTTTGGGACCGTCACGACGTCGAACATGCTTGCTGACGACGGCGTGATCGAGCGTCAGCGGTTCCTGGTGATCCTCGATGAGCTGTGGAACACCCTCGCGGCCGGTCCCGGCATCGTGGATCAGGTCAACGCCCTCACTCGTCTGAACCGTGAATGGGGAGTCGGGCAGATCATGGCCTCCCACACCCCTTCGGACCTGAAAGCGGTCAAGGATGAAGCGGACCGGCATAAGGCACAGGGCATTATGGACCGCTGCGGTATCAAGATCCTCGGCGGTCTCGCCCGCTCGGAGATGCCGTTGCTCACCCAGTCGGTTCCGTTGAGCAACCGGGAGCAGGAACAGCTCGCCGCATGGCAGGACCCGCCCGCCTGGAACCGGGCAGGCGACGACGCGATGCGGTACACCAACGATGACGTGTTCCGGCGGACCGATCAGTCGTTCACGGATGATGAGCTGGCTGCGTGGCTCGAGGACGACGACAACGCCGCTTGGTACAACGACGACCGGACTACCCAGCCCCCACCGGGGCAGGGGAAGTTCTTCATCAAGGTCGGCTCCCGGGCCGGCATCCCGTTCTCAATGGAGTTCACCCCGACAGAGCGCCGGTCGCGTGTCCATGACACCGAGAAGAAGTGGCACAAGGCCAAGCGCACCGCTGCAGAGGAACGAGGCGAGCTGTGAGCTCACTGGACCGCAAGCACAAAGCCGGACTCGGCGGTGAGGCCGCCCTGCTGGTCGTCCTCATCGTCGCCCTTGTCGGCGTCCCGGGTGCCCTGTACGGGCTGAACACCCTCGGGCACCAGCTCGCGCCCCGGCCCGAAGGCATCCCTACCGGGTTCTGGCCGCGATCGCTGGGGAACTTCACCGGCATCATGCCGTGGCGGTCCACCGAGATAACGCTGGTGATCATCGCCGGCGTCGTGCTCCTGGCACTGTTCGTGCTGTACATCGTGATGAGCATCCGCAAAGGCCGGAAGATCGTCAAGCACGACCGCGCTGCGGTGAAGATGGCGTCCCTGAAAGACGTTGCCCCGTTCACCGAGAAGCAGGTCAAGGCCAAAGCCGCTCGATTCGGCATAGAAGCCTCCGATACCACCCCCGGCGTAATGATCGGCCGGATGGTGCGCGGCGGGAACACGCTCTATGCGTCGTGGGAGGACACTCTCCTGCACATCTGGGGCACCCGTACCGGTAAGACGACGACACAGGCGGCACCGTCGATCATCGAGGCACCGGGTCCGGTGATCGCGACATCGAACAAGCGTGACCTCACCGACCTCACCCGCAACATTCGCGCCGAGAACGGCGACGTATGGATCTTCGACCCGCAGAGCGTCGCCAACGAGACGCCCACCTGGTGGTGGAACCCCCTCAGCTACGTCACCGACGCCGAGCGAGCCATGGAGATGGCCAACAACTTTGCCCTCGGCTCACGCTCCGTCGGAGCGAAAGCTGACGCGTACTTCGACAACGCCGGTAAGGACCTCCTGGCCGGCTATCTCCTCGCTGCAGCTGTCAGCGGACGCCCGATAAGCCAGGTCCACTCGTGGCTCTCACACGCCGAGGAAACGGAAGCGTCTGTCCTGTTGCTCGAGGCCGGCTGGTTGAAGGAAGCCGACTCGATCGGTGCCACCATGGCGCTTCCCGACAAGCAGCGCGAGGGTGTCTACGGCACCGCCCGGCAGATGGCCACGTGCCTGAAGAACGAGAAGATCGCGCCGTGGGTGAACCCGGCGGGCCCGGACGATCCTCGGCCGCAGTTCATCCCCGAGGACTTCATCAAGGGCAAGCACACTCTCTACGCGCTCTCCAAGGAAGGCGCCGGTACTGCCGGACCTTTGGTGACGTCGCTGACGGTGGCCACGGCCACCGCGGCCGAGGAGTACGCGGCCACCCAACCGGGCGGCCGGTTGGCTGTTCCGATGTTGTGCGTTCTCGATGAGGCCGCGAACGTGTGCCGATGGGGGAATCTCCCAAACCTGTACAGCCACTACGGCTCCCGAGGAATCGTGATTTCTACATTCCTACAATCTTGGTCTCAAGGCGTCGACGTGTGGGATGAGTCAGGGATGAAGAAGCTGTTCTCCACGGCCAACGTCTTCACTTACGGCGGCAACGTGAAGGAGGAGGGTTTCCTGAAGATGCTCTCCGAGCTTGTGGGCCAGTACCGGTACACGTCGGTGTCGACGTCGAGGCAGAAGGACTCCCGGTCGACGAGCCGCCAGGACTCCACCGACGACATCCTGTCCGTCGCGGATCTCGCCGCGATGCCCAAGGGTCGGGCGATCATGCTCGGCTCCGGCTCCCGCGCGGTCCTGCTCCGCACAGTCCCGATCAGTGACCGCCCGTACGCGGCGAAGATCGCAGCATTCGAAGCCGCGCGCTCGAACCCACCGGCACCGACGCCAGCGCCAGCTCTCGTACCCGAACCGGTCGTGGAACAGGTTGAGGAGTCAGTGGCACAGCCGGTGACGACGGCCGGCGGCGGGAACCGCTGGTCGAGCATGGTGAAGGACTAACCGATGGACGTGCAGTCACCCTTCGACGCCGGAAACGAGTTCGACCAGCTCATCCAGGCACCATCCGCAGACGAACCTGACACCGATGGTTCGGACGTGCCGGATGCTACAAGCGCTGAGCCGTCGACGTACTTCCCAAACCTCGAGGTGTTCGTCACGGAGTACCTCGTGCATCACTACCCGCGTCCCGTGGATCCGATGGGTCATCAGAAGGAGTTCACTTGGTGTAGCAGTTGGTGGGCTCACATCGAGGCGGTGAGCCGCCTCAACGCCCTCTGGAGGGCGTGGGAAACCCTGAGGCTCGATCCGGGCACTGGCATGTCCGACTGGTGGAGAATCCACGCCGATCCGACGATGCGTGCGCTGTTTTACAACAACGGCCCCTTCAAGGGATGCACCATCGACAAACATGCCCCGACAGTCAGGGCGCTGCCGGTGGTCGCGGCGCCGCAAGAGCTGTTCTCTAACCCGTGACCAACCGACACACGCAAAGAGGGGCGACCTGACGGTCGCTCCTCTTTGCGTGTGCTGATGCCTGGTGCTTCCCTAGCCGAGGCCGAAGTCCCTATCCTGGGCCCGGGCCACCTGAGGCGACTCCTGCCGGCGTGCAGAACGCTTACCCGGTTTCGCTGCCGCTGACGGCGGCGTGCCGTTACTGACGTCAGCTGCGAGGACCGCGGCCACGCCCTCACGTTCGACACCGATTGTCCCGACCCGCTCCATGAGGAAGCCCGCAAGCTTCGCTCTGCGGTCCCCTGAGTCCCACAGCTCCTCGGCGTTCGCAGCGGCGTTCTGCGTGTCAACGTCGTTCCGCAAGTCGCCGGTAACAACAGCTGCTGACTCCAGCTCCGCGGCGGCGTGGTCACGCTCCGCCTCCCGCTGATTCTTCAGGACCTCATCGTTCGAGGAGGGGTCCATCTTTGAGTTTCCGCGCTGGTCACCTGGGCCCTCCTCGTTCTGATGATTTTGTTGCGCTTGGCCGGGTTGAGGCTTCTCATGCTCGGCGCGGCCCGCACTGTTCTCTCGCTCTCTCGGTGCCGCCGCTTTTTCGGCGCGAAGCCCGACCAACTCGGCCTCGATTTGATCTTGGGAGCGTCGGATCTGATCGTGCTCCGCCTGTGATTGCCCGCCGAGGTTGGAGTTGTAGCGATCACGTGTTGTCTGTAATCGCTGCTCGGCAGCTGCAATCCGCTCATCAATTGATTCTTCAGATCTATTGCTGCGCTCTTGCATAGACAAGTAATGCTCCGGCGTGAGGTTGTACCTGGTCTTGATCTCGTCGTGGATATGTTCGCGAGACAGCCGCGCCATGTCGTCGACCGAGTCCCACTGCTGCGCCAGAGCGTACTGGGCGGCGATGTCCTCGGGCTTCGCGCTGTCCCAGAACTGCGGCTGGTGCACAGCGCCGAGCTGTGTGCGCATCACGGCTCGCTCGGCCTCGAAACGCTCCTGCAGCTGCTTGCGCTGCGCTTCTTCTGCGCGCAGCATCTGCTCGTTCTGCTCGGCCCGCTGGCGGGCGAGGACCTCGGCAAGTCGTCCGGCGACGGCCATCGCTGCTTGCAGCTGCGGGCGGAACAGTCCATCGGCTCCGTCTGGTGTGTCGTGGTTCATCTGCTATCTCCCTATCCCCTGATCCGGTGTGTGCAGGTCGGTCTCGTACTCCTCGGCTCCCCGCGCCACGCGCTGCGGGGCCCGCTGCGGTGGTGTGGCTTCAGTGAGGGTCGGCACTGGCTTCCGCTCGGCTCCAGCCGGGGTGCCGGCGGCATACTCGAGTGAGGGCAGACGTGGCTCTTCGACGTCGGGCAATGGTGCCCCAACGATGCTCAGGTGCTCGCGCACGGTGTCGCTGAGTAGACGCGCTTCGCGGAGTTCCTTATTACTCGCCTGCATGTCGTGCAGGAGGCGGATGGTGCGGAGCATCTGCTGCATGATGAGCGTCTGCGCGACTGGTGACGGCGCGGAAGTGGCCGCGAGGAGGAACGCTGTTGTGCCGGCCATCCGCAGCGGTGTGCGCACAGGCTCACTGATTGTGACGCCCGACCGGTGCGCGGATCTCGCCAGGACGCGTGAGGCGTGGGCGAGCGGCCCCGGCTCGGACTCGGTGGCCTTCGACCAGGCTCCGAACACACCGGACGCTTCACGGGCGACGTGTGCCCACGTCTGGTGATCGCCGGGTGCCACGGACGACATGACTTTGCGTGCCTTTGCCATGTCCAACGCTAGCTTCCGCGCGGCAACTTCGTCGATGGCGTGACCGCCGATCATTGACACGCGGGCACCTCGTGTCATGTCCGGGGCCTCGCGGTGTACGATCCGCTGCTGGCGTTTGGCGGCCCACCATTCCTCGGCTGCTTCCTGCGCTGCTTCCGGGGTGTCCGTCCACGCTGTGCGCAGCGCTGGCAGCGTGAGGTCCTTCGCGAGTTTCCCGCCACCGAACCACACTGGGTCCATTCCCGCCGGTGGCCGCTCGGCCACGGAGTAACCAGTAACGACGGAACGACCACCGTCAGCGAAACGGGCGTTCACGAGGAGCTCCTGGTGACGGAGCCGACGGACGAACTCCCCTTCGGTGGTCGACGCCATCGCGCTGGAACGGACCGAACGCTCCAAGCGGTGTCGTGCAGGTTCCCGCGTGCTGCCGGTCTCACGATCTATGAGCTGTTCGGCTGGTTTCAGACCACGCTCGGAGTGCTGCCCGAGCTCGATGAGGCCGAACTGCTTCTCAAGGTTCCGGGCTGCTGTCTGCGCCTTTGGGAAGTCCGACCAGTCGCTCCACTTCGTACCATCCTCGCGAACGCGTGAGGCGACGATGTGAATGTGATCGTTACCGGCGGTGCTTGTCCCGTGGTGCACGGCAACCCACTGACAGGGTGCTTTGCCACTGCTGTCGGTGAAGCCCATGTCGTCCATGAACTTCTCGGCCATGTCCGCCCACTCGCGGTCGCTGACGGGACGTTCATCGGCCCGGAGCGACAGTGAGCAGTGCCAGACGTGCTGGTCCATCTCGACATCGTTGATCCGCTTATTCAGGTCGACCTCGCTGGCGACGAGGACAGCGGACTGCTCGTTGAGCTGGGCGTCGTCGAACCAGGACATGATGACCGGGCTGCCTGCGACCAAGTGCGGGTCCGTGTGCTCGTTCCTCTTCCCCGGCCCCACAAGGTACTTCATCAGACCGACGGTCCGGGAGCCCTTCGTGATGTTCGGGATCACGGCTTCAGCTCGTACATCTTGGCTTCGATCTGACGCATCAAATGGCGTGCTTGCTGCACCGCTGCCAAGGCCTCATTCTTGACCTCACCGGTCGCGTTAGCATGACGCGCGATCTGGTTGACGTTGTTCGCTGCCGTTCCGATCAGTCGGCGGATCGTCAACAGGGTGACGACCTCCTGCTTCCGCAAGGTCAGCACTGCCGGGTCACCGGACCCAAGCGCGGCATCAACGAGAATCGCGGATGGTGACAGACCGGTTTGCGACTCCAACTGCAACAGCTGCGCACGCTCCAGCTCAGACATCGAGACGCGCACGTACACGGTCTTTCCGTCGATACGCTTGCGCCGAGAAGACCACACATGCCGCCTCGCGGCACGACCGGACCTTTCCCCTGGGCACGATACCGAGTCCTCGGCGGGCTCCTGCTCGCTTCCTTCGCTCACCGCTCCCCCGCCCTTGATTCTCCGGCCCAGCGCAGCGCCCCTCCAACGGAGGCCCCACACCCCAAGTGTGTCACCGCCCAGCCGCAGGCGCCAGCGGAAAACGCGTTTATGGCACATAAACGCATAGCTTGCTCCGCTGTGGCTCCGCATGCTCTTCGCCCGGCAGGTTGTGCCGGGCGGGGTGTTCAAGCCTTTCGAGGACGCTTCGCGTCTGCAATGACCGACCGGCTACGCCGTTCCGTTTCGGCGTGTGAATGTACTGTCCGCCCTTCTCTTGGCAAGGCTCCGAGGACGGCTTTCGCGGCATATCCTCGCTCCGCTCCGGTATTCCACGGTCCGACCTCTCCACCTTGCCAATTCACTTCGCGTCCAAGTGATGACGGCGTTGCCGAAAGGAACGGGGGCAAAGATGAAAACAGGAGTCCAGGTGGGCGCGATACTCGCACCGAGGGACGTGGCTGCGCTCTACGGCGTGACCACCACAGAGCTGGCAAGGTGGCGTCGCATGGGCGACGGTCCTTCGTTCTACGTACTCGGCCGGAACCCCATCAGGTACGACTCGGACGACGTCACCGACTGGTTCAATGACCCGGACAACGCCTACCTCCACGACTACCCCGCCGGCCACTGACCGAGGGTTTGTGTTCCCTTTCGTCGGGCGCCCAGATTAAGGTGAGGTTATGACTACTCTCGACCTCGAAACCACGAAGAGCCAGGCACGCAAGCTCCTCGACTCGCGTATTGAATCGGTCACCGATTTGACCCTCGCCCGGCAGCGTGTGGAAGAGCTGCGCGACCAGCTCGCGGACGCCGAGCGGGAAGATAAAAAGGCATACGTCCGTGCTACCAAAGACGGCTGGAGTGAAGACGAATTGAAGAAGCTCGGCCTCGAATCCGGTGGAGTCGCAAAGCGCCGTGGACGGCGTTCACCGTCCTCGACGGATACTCCCGCGACGTCGTCTGGCGACGCACTGTAGTGGAGCCTGAAACATGGGCAGCGTGGGTCAGTTCGATCGCCGCGGTGCTCACATTAATTGTCGCCGTTGTAGCACTGGTTTATGCGGCTAAGCAGGTGAAGATAGCGCGTGAGCAGGCAAAGGCCACTGCGGAGGATGCCGAGAAGACGCGGGAGCTTCAGCGCGAACTTCTGATTGATCAGGCACAGCCTTACGTGGTCGTCACGATGGAGCTGAGCCAAGCCGGTGGTGGTGAGTACATCGACTTGGTGGTGAAGAACTTCGGCACTACTGCTGCGCATGACGTGAAGCTCTCTATCGACCCTCATCCGGAGCGGGCCGCACACGCGGACAACGAGCTCCAGCGGGTGAAGATCCCGGAGACGATTCACATACTCGCGCCCGGGCAGGAATGGCGGACGTTCTGGGACTCGGTGAGGGATCGTCATGACTCCGACCTTCCGACCGAACACACTGCAACCGTCACTTATCTCGGTATCAACCAGCAACGTATCGAGTCCACGACGGTGTTGAGCTGGAAGTTCTTCGAGGCCCGGTTGTGGTTCGAGCTTCGCGGTATGCACGACCTGGCGGAGGCCACCCGTCGAATCGACAAGAAGCTCGGCAAGATCGTTCGGCATGGAGCCCTGTCGGTGCACACCTACGACGGCCACTTTGAGGCTGACCGGCGCGCATCGACCATCGAAGTAAAGGCTCGTCGCTGGATGGCACGTCAGGCAGCCAGGCTGGGCAGATGAAGCACTGAGTTAGCGAAAGGGTCGGTTCACGCTCTCATGATTGACGTGTGACCTGAACAAGTGAGGGGCGGTTCCTACCATCGGGAGGAACCGCCCCTCTGCTGTGCACTACTTAGAGTTCCATTCCCTGATCCTTATCGCGGTCGGGATCGACGTCCGGAGCGTGATCGTCTGGACGTGTCTGACCAGTCTGCTCTGGTGATTTCCCAGACGAAGGCGGGTTCGGGAAGCTCGCCCTCATGTGGCGCTTTAGGTCCTCGAGGTCGGACCCGAGAGACGTTTGTGCACCATCTTCGCCGCGCATCTCACGATTGATCCGCTCCACTTCCCATCTGGCCTTCTCCAGTGCCTCAGTGTGCTTGAACGGTTGCTGCAGGGCGTTAGCCGCATCGCGATACTCCTGCCGTGCTTCCTCGAGCTGACGCTCACGCTTGACCACCTCGTCGGGTAGTCGCGTGACCTGGTTCTCGAGGCGCTGGATCACCCCGACAGTCGGGAACAGCGAATCGTTTCGTTTGAGCTCCACGGCAACGCCGGGCGCACCCTCGATCTGCATTTCGACGCGGGACGCGCCCATCTCGACCATGTTCGCTTGGCCTTGCACGAACCTGATGTCGTGACCACCGATAGACGCCATCACACCAAGGTCCTTCGACCCCTGGATAGGGGGTCGTCCTGCTGCGTTCCGGTCGGCCCACGTGCGCAACGCGTCTACAGCATCGGTGCGCTTGTCGACGGTCCTTCCGTTGATGGTCATGCGGAACGCGTCCCCTCCGACGTCGGGCGTTGTACGCGCGACGGCTTCCTTCAAGGCGGGCAGTTCCGCGGCAAGTGCTTTGCCTCGGACGATGGCGCTGTCCTTGCGTCGGCTGAGCGCGGCCTGGTTGCGGTGCCAGCCGCGCTCGAGACGCTGCAGGCGGGTCAGTTCCTGGTCGGCTTTAGACTTTTCGAGGATCAGTGGATTGCCACTGGAGATGGCTTTAACCTCAGCGAAGGACAGGGTGTTGTCACCGACGTCCTCGATCTCGCGGACGTCGAGTCGGCCGCGCATGATTTGGTCGATGAACTTGCTCTTGCGCTCCAGGGTCTGCCACATGAAGGTGTCGAACGATCCCTTGGTGACGACCTGCGAGATGCTGACCTCGGGGTTTTGATTGCCTTGGCGGATGATACGGCCGTGACGCTGGGAGACGTCGGCCGGCCGCCATGGTGCGTCGAGGTCGACCAGGTGCACGGCGCGGGCCTGCATGTTCGTACCCGTACCCATCTTCTGTGTCGATCCGATGAGCACGGCGACATCGCCGGTCCTGCAGGCTTCGAAGAGCCGGCCTTTCTCGGCGTCGTTCTTCGCCTCGTGCGCGAAGCGCACCTTGTGCTCGGGCACGCCTCGCTGCACCAGGTCCTCACGCAGCTGCCCGTAGACGTTCCACTTGTCCGACGGTGTGCCGAGGTCGCAGAACACGATCTGCAGGGCGCCCGGTGTCGGGTGCGTATCTTTCGTTTCCGGGTCGATGTAGACGCGGTCCTTGGTCTCCTCGTACACCTTGGCTACGAGGTCCGCGGTTGCACTGATCTTCGTAGCTCCAACCAGAGCGTCGAGGTCCGGGTCAACCAGGCGCATGTCGAGGGCGGCTTTCCGTCCGTCGCTGGAAATCTTCAGCATGTTGTCCTCGGTCGGATCGACCAGACGTGCCTGGATCTTCTCGGCGCGGTCTGCGATGTCCGCGATGTATGCCTCGAGCTCGATGGACGGGTCGACGGTGACCATGCGGGGTAGGCGCCTGCCGTCCTCGCGTTCCTCGATGTCGGGCACGGGCAGCTGCAGGTCTTCGGCGGTCTTCACGTCTGCGAAGGTGTGGAACATCTTCAGCAGCTCGGGCACGTTCTGAAACTTCGAGAACCGTTCCTTCATCTTGAAGCTGTCACCGCCGGCGACGGTCATCTCCATCTCGGTGACGACCTGGCCGAAGGTCGCAGCCCATGTGTCGAAGTCGTTGATGCCGGCCTTTTCCAACAGGTCCGGGCGCAGGTAGCGCTGCATAACGTACATCTCGGTGACACTGTTGGCGATCGGCGTCGCCGTCGCACCGGTGATCACCCGGTCACCGTGCACGCTGCGCAGGTACTCCACCTTGGAGTGGAGGTCCGTGGCGCGGTTGGACCCGTCAATTGCCGCGTCCTGAATGTTTGAGGTCGTTGCGAGGTTCTTGAAGTCGTGGAGTTCGTCCACGACCAGATAGTCGATACCGGTTTGCTCGAAGGTGAGTCCTGGATCGATGGGGTGTTCGAGGAGGCGCTTGATCCTCTCCTCATCGGCCTGCAGACGCGACTCCAGCTTCTTGACGCTCATCGCCTTGCCGCCACTTGCGAGGGCGCGTTCCTTCGCAGCCAGAATCTCCTGGCGCATGCGCTCGACCTCACGACCGCGGTACTCCGCTTCGGATTCGGTCGATAGAGGAATCCGCTCGAACGCGGTGCGTGTCATGATGACCGCATCCCAGTCGTTCGCCGCCGCGCGGGCTACGAACTGTCGGCGCCTATCTCCAGCGAGGTCAGCCGACGACGCGGCGAGGATCTGCGCTTGAGGGTAAATCTGCAGCCACTCGCGGGCGAACTGATCCAGCATGTGGTTCGGTACGATCACCGCCGGTTTGCGTGCCATACCGAGGCGCCGTAACTCCATCGACCCCATGACCATCTCAGCAGTCTTACCCGCACCCACCTCGTGGAAGAGCCCCACGGACGGCTCGGAGATCATGCGCGCCACAGCGGCCAGTTGATGCGGTCGAGGCTCGAAGTTCTTCACGAGTCCGGGCAGGGTAAGTCGTTCACCTTCGACGGTATAGTCGCGCAGCACGAGCGAGTTGAAGCGTCGATTGTACTCGTCGGTGAGGGCGATGGCGCGGTCCGCGTCCTCCCACACCCACTCCCCGAAACGGTCCTGCATCAGTTGGGCCTTCTCCTGCGCTGATGCTGTCTCGACAGGATTGAGGATGCGCCGCTGGCTCTCCGGGTCTGGGTCCGGGTCGGTGACCTGGACGCGCTTTTGCTCGAGCAGATTCTTGAAAATTTCTCCCGCTGGCATCCGCTCGGTACCCCAGTCGTTGCGGGCCAAGAAGCTGTGCCTGTTCGCCTGGACGTCCCAGTTCGCGCCGGTCACCCTGTCCACGCGTGCCTGCCGATCGTGGGTGATGGTCTGCAGGAACTCCTGGTGGATATCGGCTGAGATCCAGATGGACCCAATACGAGCCTCAATCTCATCCGCACCCAACGGCAGCGGCATAGCCGCTTTCAGGTCCTCAACGTTGCGCAGGAATCGTTCGTCCTCGGCCGCGGCGATGGTGGCGACGTCGAGCTTCTCCCGGATGTTGCCGCTGAGGTACTCGGCTCGCGTCTCCATGACCCCGGGCTCACTGGGAATGTCGTAGACCAGCTCGCCCAGTGCATCCCTGGCTGCGGCTGGGTCGACGCCGAGCAGGTTGGCTATCTCGGTGAGGTCAACGTCGCCTCGGGCGTCCAGAGTGACCGCAAGGGCCTCAGCCGGGGTGTCGACGCCGCGGATGGGCTGGCGCGGCTGGACCTGGCGGCCGCGCTGCAGGGCTGCCGGGGTTGCCGTCTGGCTGGCCTCGTCGAACCGCTCCAGAGCCGGCACGATAGGCCCGAAGGGGTCGCTGCGCAGCAGCGCCACTGCCTTCGGCGTGACCCTGGCCATGATGTCTTCACCAGCGTCGTTGACCTTGCCAGTGCGGCGTTCAGTGAACCTGTTGATCGGGCCGAAGGAATCCATATAGGTGCTGTAGGACTCACGCAGGCTGGCGCGTTCGGCGTCGAGCTCCGGGGTGTCCTCCACGTTGCTCGCCTCGAGCGTGAGCACGGAGCGGGCGAGGTCGCGAAGCCCTAGCAGGGACCGCAGTTCCCGTGCCTGGGTCGCAGGGACCTTCAACGGTGCGATTGATCCGTCAATATCGACCTGCCGGAACGTGCCGTCCGGCTCGGACATGATGTGCCCGACCTGAATCTGCTTACCTGCAGGAACAATGGCCACAGACTCGATGACCTGCCCGGCCTGACGCTCTGCCACTCCTCTGCCGGCGTCGACGGCGCGCTGGGCTACGTCCTGCAACTGGTCGTGCAGCTGCTCCGGTACGGCGGACAAATCCTCGTTGCGCACGGTGAGCGTCGCTGACCCGTACATGCCGTTACCCACCACCGGCTCACCCAGCACCCGCTGCGGGTTCTCAATGAAGTACGCATTCATCCGGGCCACGTCCTGGCCCGCGTCAATCACTACATCCTGCGCGGCTTTCTGCTCGTCACCCACGGACAGGACGCGAGACTCCAGCCACTGCGGGCTAAGCGGATCCTCTCCCGGAAGTCGTTTGCGGAAGATCAGGACGTCGGTGAGGGCATCGGTACCGGCGGCGCGACGATGCGCACCGGTCGGCAGACGGACGGCTCCCAGCAGGTCGGCTGTCTCGTAGATCTCACGGCGGGCTGCCGGGTTCTGCGCGTCCATAGTGAACGCGGACGAGATGACGCCGACGACTCCACCGGGTCGGGTGAGGTCCAACGATTTGATGATGAAGTGGTTGTGCATCGAGTGGTTGCCCGCATTGTGTCGCGGATCGTGCAGCCTGGTCTTGGCGAACGGGACGTTCCCGACAGCTGCGTCGAAGTAACCGGAGGGAAGGCGAGTATCCGCGAAGGACTCGACGCGTATATCAGCATCCGGGTAGAGCGCCTGGGAGATACCCGCGGTGATCGGGTCCAGCTCCACACCGGTCATAGTCGCGGATTCGGGTGCGAGGCCGATGAAGGTGCCGGCACCTGATCCCGGTTCCAGTACCCGGCCGCCCTCGAAGCCGAGTGTATCTAGGGTCTGCCAGAGTTCCGCGGCGAGGGCGGGGTCGGTGTAGTGGGCGTTGATGACGGTCCGGTTCGCGGCCCGGTACTCGCTCTCGCTCAGCAGCTCGCGCAATTCGGCACGGTTAGCCTCGTACTCGCCGCGGGTTTCATCGAACACCTCAGCCACACCGGTGGCACCCCAGCTCCCCCACCGTGCCAGCACCGCACGCTCCTGTGCACTAGCTGCCCGATTCTGATCCTGCAGCTCGCGCAGGATCCGCAGCGCCGCAACATTGGCCTGGAACCGCGCACGGGCGCCCGACGGGGCTAGATCGTCCTGCCGTACAGGGACGAAGCGTGAACCAGCCTCAGTCAGAGAAACTATCTCTGGTAGTTCTGGTCCATCTCCTGATTCCGGTAGGCGTCCAGCAACTCCCGCTGCGTCTGTGCGATCGCCTTGAAGGCCTCCCGGAGTTCCCTCCGCTGGCGATCCACTTCGTCCTCCTCCGTCTCGTCGTCGCCCTCCGCCTCCATCACGTCCGGCGTCAACATCTCCGCCCGGACGATCTCCTCGGCTTGCATCCTCGACGCGTTCAGCCGGCCCACCTTCTGCAGGTACGTCTCGCCCTCCGGATCCGGCCCCGCGATCTGGTACTGCAACTCCCCCACCTGGTTCATCGCTTCCTCGCCTAGCTTCCGAAACCACTCGTCTGGATCCGGGATCAGGGCGTACTGCGACGGGGCTGTCATCTTCCAGGTCTCCTGCGCGAATTTGCCGTACTTGTTCATCGAGAGCCTCCTCTGGTGGTGCGAAAAGAAATGCGTCTAAGTCGAGAGTTTCTTGTCCATCAATCTGGTTGCGCTTGCGCGATCGTGCCATTTTCGGGCCCCCTGGTGCCGGTGGGAATACTGCTCCCACCGTATCGAGCGGCCGAAGCTGCTCGACGGAAACATCACCATGGTGCGCTCTTGCTCACTTGGGACCACTCCGACCCTCTCTGTAGCTGGCGCCAGCGAGCCCGTCGGTGCGTAGCGCCCGGATGATCGTGGACCGGTGGACCTTGAACCTCGTGGCGATCGCCTGCACAGTCTTTCCCTCCTTCTCGCGGAGCCTGCGCGCCTCCACGACGTCGTGGGGTTGCAGCCTGGGCGGGCGTCCTCCCTTGCCCGTGGCCACGGCGAGACCGGCCTTGGTCCTCTCCCGGATGAGTTCGCGCTCCATCTCCGCGACGCTGGCGATGACATTGAACATCAGCCGCCCCGACGGGGTCGTCGTGTCGATGCCCTCGGTCAGGGACCGGAACTTCACGCCGCGCTCGTTCAGCGACTCCAGTAACTCGACCAGGCCGCGCACCGTGCGCCCGAGCCGGTCCAGCTTCGTCACGACAAGAGTGTTCCCCGGCTGCAGTGCCCGCAGGCACTGCTCGAGCTTCGGGCGGGACATCGTCGCCCCCGACCGGCCCTTGTCGGAGTACACGTCATAGCAGCCTGCCTCGAGCAGCTGCTTGTACTGGCCTTCGAGATTCTGGTCCACCGTCGAGACACGCGCGTAGCCGAGCATCACGCCCGCCGGCACCAGACGCGGCTCCTCCACGCCCTCCAGACGTTCTGGCCGTTCCACTTCGTCCATGGAGTCCTCCCCTCTTTCGAGAGGTCACAGAATCCGTGCCGACCTCGTGCCCACAGAATACACGTTTCGCACTTGGTTTGTGAGATACCTGGGAGGGGGTGTCGAGTGTGACTTTTTCTGAAGATGGCGGTGTCCTTGCGCAGTAGATGGCGGGATCAGGACGAGGGTGTGCCGGCACGTTGAATGGCTCGGTACACGGTGGAGCGAGCAACACCGAAGAGATGGGCAATCTCGGAAGTGGTCTGAGTGCCCTGCCGATAGACGCTCACCAGATGCCTTTCTTGAGCTGGGGAAAGCTTGGGCTGTTTGCCCCGTAACTTTCCTTTGGCCTTCGCCACTGCCATGCCCTCGCGGGTACGGGCGCGCATCAGATCAGCTTCGAACTCAGCAACCATGCTGAGGACGTTGAAGAGTAGCCGGCCGACGGGATCTGCCGGGTCATAAACGCTGCCGCCCAAACTCAGGGCTACGCCCTTTCTCGTTAGTTCATCCGCGATGTCACGCGCGTCGGGTACTGACCGGGCCAGTCTGTCGAGTTTCGTCACGACGAGGGTGTCTCCCTTCCGGGAGGCGGCCAGGGCTTCGCGAAGACCGGGACGCGCTCGATTGGTTCCGGTGAGTCCATGGTCGACGTACACGTTGTCGTCTTCCACCCCGAGGGCTCGAAGGCCGTTGCGTTGAGCGGTGAGATCCTGTTCCGCGGTCGAAACACGGGCATATCCGATGAGCATGCCTCGACTGTACCGTTTAGGGTGTCTTCACCGGGCTTTTTATCGGGCGGGTCTTACGGGAATCTGGGCACCAACACTTATGTGGGTTGTCCATGTCTGACTCGGACGGTCGAAAGTGTCCCAGTGGAGGACCGGCTATCGGGCATGTTACTCAAGCTCTCTCCGAACACTGACGGGCCACAGCTATCGATGAAGCATCAAGGAGTACTCGCAGGTACCAAGACAGGTCAACGACGCGGACAGTAAGACGGACAGTATTTTGGACAGAAACATGTGCCATAATCTAGTCATGACCACTTCACGCCGTTATGAAGAGACACACCCCTGGCTGACATTCTCCTTAGATCTAAGACCACTGGGATGGCGAACCTGGCTTCTCCTAGGAGAAGCCGAGTCAAAATGTCGTCATCTTGCCGGCGCTCCGCTGACCCCACAGGTCGCGGAGGAACTGCACTCTGTCTACCTCAGCAAGGGCATTCACGGAACCACCAGCATTGAGGGAAAC
Source organism: uncultured Arthrobacter sp. (assembly GCF_947493765.1). Taxonomy (GTDB): domain Bacteria; phylum Actinomycetota; class Actinomycetes; order Actinomycetales; family Micrococcaceae; genus Arthrobacter_D. The sequence goes on along the minus strand of NZ_CANLSZ010000013.1, from coordinate 2,874 downwards.
ACCCTTACTGAGGGTGAGGTGCGTCAACGAATCGACGGGCATCTGCCCCTGCCGCGTTCCCGCGAGTACTTAGGTACTGAGATCGATGCGGTGTTAGATCTATGCAATGAGTTGGCTGATGAAGTCGCAAATGGTCGGACCCCAGGCCTCACCGTAGAACGGATCCACAAGTTCAACAGGAAGCTGTTGGAGGGCCAGCCCTCAAAAGATGATGTGATCCCGGGTGAAACTCGAACACACAGCGTCACCGTGGGTATCAGCTCCTACCGAGGGGCACCAGCCGAGGACTGTGATTTTCTCCTAGATAAAATGGTTAGCTGGTTGAATAGCCTGCAAGCACCTGAAAGTGAACCAGAGCTTCGCTTTCCCCTAGCCGTCCTAAAGGCAATTCTTGCCCACCTCTACATCGCATGGATCCACCCATTTGGTGATGGCAACGGACGGACTGCACGTCTCATCGAATTCCAACTCATGATCGAGGCTGGAGCTCCCACACCCGCTGCTCACCTTCTCTCGAATCATTACAACCGAACCCGAGAGGCCTACCTCGTAGAGCTCGACCGGACAAGCAAAGCCCAAGGATTCCCAGTCGAAGGATTCATTCTGTATGCGTTGCAAGGTCTGGTCGACGAACTTCGCGATCAAATTGACGTCGTGCGCACACACCAAAAGGAAGTGATGTGGCAGAAAATAGTCCACGACAGCTACCGCGATGAAGATACGCCAGCCAAACGCAGGCAACGACACCTCGTGCTCGACATGCCCGATGGTGAGCCCGTCAGTCGTTCTAAGCTGCGAGAAGTTAGTACCCGGGTAGCTGGAGAATACGCAGGGGCGGGCAGTAAAACTGTCACCCGTGACGTAAACGAGCTCATCTCCCGAAATCTTCTCAAAAAACGAGGGGCGGGCTATATGGCCAACCGCCAAATCGTGGACGCCTTCTTACCTTTGACACTGCCCAACGCGGATCTTCAGCGTTAGTTATGGCCTATCACTCAAGCTTCGTGGTTGACACCCGTAGTCAACCCCAACGCGCCTGCGCCCGTGGGCCCGTTGTCCTTAAAACCGATGTGCCCCTCCAAGGTCGATGGCGGAGCACTGGTGGTCTTCACTTCTCAGGGCGAAGATGCCAGCCTACATCGCACACGGGCGAGATAGGAGGTAGTGCCTCATGGGTAAAAGCTCATCAAGTCGCGTCACCAGCAAGAGTGTCGCGCGCAAAGCGTCGAAGGCGTTGAGCGACGGTCGTTCCTCAGCCCGCACGCGCAGCATCGCTGCAAGTGCGCTGTCCCAAGCCAAGTCAAAACGCTCTAAGTAGCGAGAAGGCGGTATGCAAGGTTTCGACCAGCCTCGCGTACCGCCTGCCTTCGCCTTTCGCTTGAGGAATAATCGCGCTCAGCCTCTTACTCTTTGTTCTCAAGGCTTTATAGGCAACGAGGTAGAGCGCGGAACACGCTACTACATCTAACTGGAGGACCTCCTTGACTACAGAACTGCCGGTAGAAGTACTGCAGCTGGGTACGCAGCTGACCGCGAGCATGGCACGCAACGGGTCAGCGATGATCATGGACAAAATCAGAGCGATACGTACATCGGGACGCCAGGAAGACGTTATTTCCGGTCTTGAGGAAATTATTAATGATCTGCAGGAAGATAAGCGCCAGCTTATCCAGATAGCTCAGGCGTACCAGTCGGAGCTGGTTTCTCAGCAGTTGGCCCCTGGTGATATCAGATACGTTGCGGACACGCTGCTCCCGCTCCTTGAACAATTCTTTCGAGCTAGTAGCGAGGACACTGATCTCAACGCTGACGAGGAAATGGACGCTGCCGCTGAGGCTAAAATGCAAGAGTCACTGAAACAACTGGAGCTTATGAGGTCGCTGCTTTCCGTTGAAACCGCGAATGTGCTGCAGCTACTGGGTTTCAACTTCCGCCGCGCTATCGGTGAACCCCTCACCGCATTGTGTGAGTCATTGATCCTTACTCAAGTTTCCCCGCCAGACGACCTCCAGCAACAGCTTCAGCTGGCGTCAGTCCGAAACCAGACTGCGTTAATTGAGCTTGCAGCTGATTCACAGGCCTACGAGCGATTCAGGTCACTGATGGGATAGTTCGGGTGCCGGAGCATCTATCTTTTGTGCACCATTACTATGGATGTGCACAATCGACCATTGCAGTCAGGGATTGCTCTTAGCCCCGTAATTATCGGTCTGTGGCAAGTGACGCGAAGCGTTGCGCGGCAGCTCGTGGCGTTAGCGGCTCATCCCAATCGAGGGTGTAGTTGTGGTCTGAACCCGCCTGTCTCCAGGAGTGATCGGGCGATGTAGTTGGTCAGGTTGCGGAAGCCCAGGGCGGAGCCGCGGAGGTGCTCGAGCCGGCCGTTTATGGCCTCGGTCGGACCGTTGGATGTGCCGGGCCGGTCGAAGTAGGCGAGGGCGTCATCGGCCCTCTGATTCAACGTCCGGCCGAGGCGTCGGAGCTCGACGAGGGCGTCAGGGACGCCCGCACGCAGGGCCTCGATGATCGCCGCCATCGCCTCGCGGCCGCGCGTGCGGTCAGGGTTGCGGTAGGCCGCGATCATCCGCTGCAGGATGCCCCAGGTGGCCTCGACCTCGATGTGGTTCTCATCGGCGAACAGGAGCATGAGCCGCTCGCGTTGCCGGTCGGTGAGTAGGTCCTGACCGGTGTGCAGGGTCCGTCGTGCCCGGTAGAGAGGGTCACTGGACAGGCCGCGGTGGCCGTGCAGGTCTTGCTGGACGCGGCGCCGGCACCGGTCCATCGCGTCCGCGCCGAGGCGGACCACGTGGAAGGGATCCATCACCGCGACCGCGGCCGGAAGTTCCTCGGCGGCCGCGGTCTTGAACCCGGTAAATC
>NZ_CANLSZ010000012.1 GCF_947493765.1 uncultured Arthrobacter sp. | reverse complement strand
CCGCCGGACAACCACCCCCGCGAGGGCCCCCACCTGACAGGTGAGGGCCCCCGCGCATTTAACACACACCCCACCCCTGCCGGAAGCGATGCCGCGACGTCCGCACACCACACCCCACCCCCCGTCGGAGCCAACCCGCCCGCACACCACACCCCACCACACCGGTAGGGTCGGCCTATGAGTGGATTGTTCTCACACCCACGCGAACCCGCGCAGGATGCCGTCGATCGTCCGGCGTTGCACGCCGAGGTGACGGTCCCCGCGCCACGGGATCACGCATGGGCGGGGCTGACCGAACACCTGCATCTGTGGTGGCCCGCAGGCGAGCTGAGCAGGTGGGGCGAGGAGAGTTTCTTCGATCTGGAGGACAACGCACTGGTGGAGACCTCGGCGCAGGACGACGAGAACGTCTGGGGCGAAGTCACCGACGGACTGCCGGGCGAATGGCTGTCGCTCACGTGGAGGCATGCCGGCTCCCAGTCCGTGACCCAGCTCCTGCTGGTGATGGGCCAGGACCAGACGGGCGTCGGGGACGTGGACCGGCTCCCGCTCCGTGACAGGGGAGTGGCGGATACCGGAGTGGCGGATACCGGAGGGGCCGCCGTCGGAGAGCCGCGCTCGGTGCTGACGATCACGCACAGCGGATGGACCGGCACTGACCCGGAGGACCTGTACGCGTTCTACCGGACATTCTGGCCGGAGGCACTCGGCTGCTATCGCCGTTTCATGGGCGGCTCGTGATGGACGGGATGCTCCTGGCCGAGCTGCGGTCGGTCCTTCCCGGACGCATGTCGACCTCCGCGGCGTCCCTCGACCGGTACTCGAGGGACCAGGGACCGTTGCTGAACCCGGCCCTGCCCGTCGCCGTCGTACGCGCCCGCACCGTGGGGGACGTCCAGGAACTCCTGCGGTGGGCTACCCGGCACAGGGTGCCCGTCGTGAGTAGGGGCGCCGGTTCCGGTGTCTCCGGTGGAGCCCACGCGACCACCGGGTGTGTGGTCCTGTCCCTCGAGGACATGAACCGGATCATCGCCATCGCTCCCGACGACGAGACCGCTGTCGTCGAACCAGGGGTGATCAATGGCGAGCTGGACGACGCGGTGGCCGGGTACGGGCTGATATACGCCCCTGATCCCGCGAGCTATCGGTGGTCGACCATCGGTGGCAATGTCGCGACCAACGCGGGTGGGTTGCGCTGCGCCAAGTACGGGGTCACCCGGGAATCCGTCCTGGCCCTCGACGTCGTTCTCGCCGACGGCACTCTTGTGTCCGTCGGCCATCGGCCGTTCAAGGGCGTGGCCGGCTACGATCTCACGGCTCTGATGACCGGTTCCGAGGGGACCCTCGGGGTGATCGTGGGGATCACGGTTCGGCTCCGATACCGGCCGCATACCGTCCACACACTGGCGGCCTTCTTCGACGACTTCCGGGCCGCCGCGGCGGGCGTGCTCGCAATCGGACGTGCACGCGTGCAGCCGGCCATCCTGGAACTCCTGGACGGGCGAACGCTGGAGGCGCTCGACGGGGCCCATGGATCGGAGCTGCGTCGACGCGGGGGAGCGCTGCTCCTGATCCAGACGGACGGGTACGGTGCCGCGGCCGAGGCCGACGTGGTCAGGGCGGCGCTGACCGAGCTGGGAGCGGTGGTCAACCAGGAGAATTCCGTGGAGGCCGAGCAGCTCGTCGACCTGCGTCGCCACAGCAGGGGTGACAGCGTGGACGACCTGTACCGGGTGGGGGAGGATGTTGCGGTACCGAAGTCCCGGCTCGTACCCTATGTCGCCGCTCTCGAGACCATGGCGCAGAAACACCGCGTGCAGCTGAAGGTGGTCGCGCACGCAGGTGACGGCAATCTGCATCCCACCTTCTGGGTGGACCGCTCCGAGGGGGCCCAGGGCCTGGAGCGACTCGAGGACGCTCTCGACGAATCGGTGCGGTCCGCGCTGGAATTCGGTGGGACGATCACCGGAGAACACGGTGTGGGGCAGTACAAGCAGCGCTGGTTGGCCTGGGAGCAGTCGACGGAGGTCCGGGACCTCCAGGCAGGGATCAAGCGTCTGTTCGATCCCCTGGGCATCCTCAATCCGGGGAAGGCCATCGGCTGACAGCTGGTTCTCCGTGCGGAGATCGATCCGGCGTGGGACCGGCTGCCGTCGGGTGATACTCTCGACGACATTGCCGGATTCCGCCGGCGCGTTCATCGACTTCTTCTCGGGGGGCACCATGAGTGACAACACGCCAGGATCGCAGGGCGGTTCGCCGTACGGTCAGAACCAGCCCCAGTACGGTGAGCAGAGCGGCTCACCCTACGGTCAGAACCAGCCCCAGTACGGTGAGCAGAGCGGCTCACCCTACGAGCAGCAGGGCACCTCGCCGTATGGTGGGCAGGGCACCTCGCCCTACGGGCAGCAGAACCCCCCGGGGGCGCCGACCGACAACCCCGGCAGGGTCCTGGGAATCGTGGGTTTCATCCTGGCGATCTTCATCGCCCCGGTCGGGCTGGTCATCAGCATCATCGCCTTCGTGAAGTCACGGAAGGCCGGGATGGGCAACGGTCTTGCTCTCGCGGGCAGCATCATCGGCGCCCTCTTCACGATCCTCGGCGTGCTGGGGGCGATCGTACTGGGAGCCTTCTTCACCGAACTTGCCCAACAGCTCACCGAGGCATGCGAGGGCCTGCCGTCCGGCACACCGGTGACGATCGAGGGACAACCGGTCGACTGCCCGTAGTACTGGGCACATTCGGGGCCGGCAGCCAGGTGGCTGCCGGCCCTTCTCATGACCCCCTAGCTGCCCTCGTGCTCCGAGTCCTCGTCGATCCCAATGGTCCTGGCATCCGCCGTGAGCATGATCTCCGCCTCGTCGCGGCGGTGCCGGAGTTCGTTGTCGAGGTACGACTGCACCGCCTCGGCCATCGGCACGTTCCGGTCCTCACGCTCTGACATGTACCACCGGTGTTCGAGGACCTCATGGACCACCTCGGCGGGCTCGAGCTTTCCGCCCAGGTCACGGGGTACCGCCCTGACGATCGGTTCGAAGACCTCGTTGACCCACAGATGCGCGCTGTAGTCCTCGTCCATGTCGGGGTTGTTGTCCACCCGGTAGGCGTCCATGTCGTTGAGCAGCCGCCGTGCCTGGTTCTGCTGGGCATCGAGCCCGGTGAGCCGGAGCAGGCGGCGGCTGTGGTGGCCGGCGTCGACCACCTTCGGCTGCAGCTGGATCTGGGTGCCGTTGGCCGCAGTCCTGATGGCGTACTCCTCGACGTCGAACCCGAGCTCGTTCAGGCGGCGGATGCGCGCGCCCACGCGCCAGCGTTCACCGAGCTCGAAGGACTCCTTCTCGGTGAGCTCGCTCCAGAGGCGGCGGTAGCTGTCCATGATGAGTTCGCTCGTCGCGAGCGGGTCCACCTTGTCCTCGATGAGACCACCCTCGGCGAGATCCATCAGCTCACCGGCGATGTTGACGCGTGCTATCTCGAGGTCGTACTCGCGCTGGCCCACCGAGAGCTCGGGGTAGAGTTCGCCCGTCTCCGCATCCACCAGATAGGCCGCGAACGATCCGGCGTCGCGGCGGAACAGCGTGTTCGAGAGCGAGACGTCGCCCCAGTAGAAGCCGACCAGGTGCAGCCGCACGAGGAGCAGCGCCTGGGCGTCGATGAGGCGGGTCAGGGTGTCACGGCGGAGCGTCTGCGAGAACAGTGCCCGGTACGGCAGGGAGAACTTCAGGTGCCGCGTCACGAGTACGGGGTCGAGCGCCTCACCCTCGGGGGTGGACCGGCCGGAGATGACGGCCACCGGCTCCACGCACGGGATGTCGAGCCGCTGCAGTTTCCGCAGCATGTGGTACTCGTGGCGGGCGATGTGCTCGCCCGTCTCCTTGACGGCGATGACGGAGCCACCGAAGTGGGCGAAGCGCACCACGTGGCGGGAGATACCGCGGGGAAGGGCCGCGAGAGCGCCGGCGGGCCAGTGCTCGAGCGCGACGTGCCAGGGCAGATCCAGCAGCTCGGGATCCGTCGCGGCGGCGGTGATGTCGAGGGAGCCCAGGCCGGGGGCTTCGGCCGACGCTGCGCGGACCCGCGGCAGTTTGCCGGTCTGGGTGTAGTCCGTCGGTTCGTCGCGCCACTGGGCGTCGGGGGTCTCGCTCATGGTGCTGCCTTCCTGGCCGACGGGAGTGGGTGCTGCAAGCGTAGCTCCACTCCCGACAGCGGGCGGCTGCCCGGTGCGGACGGACGACGGCGGGGCGGCTGCCCGGTGCGGACGGACGACGACGGCAAGGCTGCCGGGCACGGAAGGCGCCAGACGGACCCCGCCGTCGTCGTCGCGCTGTTGTCCGCGGAGGACTAGACCGTGTCCGCCAGGCGGAGGCCGTCCTGGGTGTCGAACAGGTGGACGTGTCCCTGCTCGGGTCGGATGAACACGGTGTCGCCCTTCATCGGGGGGCGGCGCCCGTCGACGCGGACCACGATGTCGTGGTCCTTGCCGTCCAGGGTGGTGTGACCGTAGATGTAGGCGTCGGCGCCGAGCTCCTCGACCACGTCCACCTCGACCTGCAGCCCCTCGCCGTCGGTGCTGATCGTCAGGTCCTCGGGGCGTACCCCGAGCATCACGGTGTTGCCCGCTGCGGCACTCAGGACATCGCGGCCCACGGGGTAGGTGAGGCCGCCGAAGACCACGCCGCCGTCGGTCACCGGGAGTTCGAGGAGATTCATCGCGGGGGAACCGATGAAGCCGGCCACGAACACGTTCTTGGGGCGCTCGTAGAGATTGCGAGGGGTGTCGACCTGCTGCAGGATGCCGTCCTTCAGGACCGCGACGCGGTCTCCCATGGTCATGGCCTCGACCTGGTCGTGGGTGACGTAGACGGTGGTGACACCGAGCCGCCGGGTCAGCGACGCGATCTGCGTGCGGGTCTGCACGCGCAGCTTCGCGTCCAGGTTCGAGAGCGGCTCGTCCATGAGGAACACCTGGGGGTTGCGCACGATGGCGCGTCCCATCGCGACCCGCTGGCGCTGGCCACCGGAGAGGGCCTTCGGCTTGCGATCCAGGTAGTCCTCGAGATCCAGGAGCTTGGCGGCCTCACGGACCCGCTCGGCCCGCTCCTCCTTCGACACACCGGCGATCTTGAGCGCGAAGCCCATGTTGTCGGCGACCGACATGTGCGGGTAGAGGGCGTAGTTCTGGAAGACCATCGCGATGTCGCGATCCTTCGGGGGGACGTCCGTCACGTCGCGGTCGCCGATGAGGATACGACCCGCATTGACGTCCTCGAGGCCGGCGAGCATGCGCAGCGAGGTGGACTTGCCGCACCCGGAGGGTCCTACGAGGACGAGGAACTCGCCGTCGGCGATCTCGATGTCGAGCTTGTCGACGGCGGGTTTCTCGGTGCCCGGGTACACGCGCGTGGCCTGGTCGAATGTCACAGTTGCCATGATGGGTTCCTTTTCACGGGCAGGTACGTGCCCGACGATCCGTAGTGAATGGAGGATATTCGGTTGTGGTGCGCGGGCAACGGACAGGCCGACCCACGCCTGCGCAGTATGGCACGTTCAGTCGCGGGGCGCACGGGCGCCGCGCAGCCGGACGAGGCGCTGGAGCACCTCCGAGAACGCGGCCGGGTCCTCGACGGTGAAGCTCGCGGCGGTGTCTCCCGTGCCGATCCGGACGCCGAGGTCGTCCGGGCCGAGTGTGCGGTGGGCGTCCTCGTCCGTGACGTCGTCCCCCGCGAAGAGGACCGCCGTCGCTCCGGACTCCCGGCGGAGCAGGGCAAGGCCCTGGCCCTTGTCCGCACTCAGCACCGAGACCTCCAGGACCCGCTTGCCGTCGCTGATGCCCAGGCCGTGCAGCGCCGCCAGATCGGTGCGAGCCGCGTCGACGGCCGCTGCCGCGACGGCGTCGTCCGCCGTCCGGGTGTGGAGCACGACGCCGGCCGGCTTGTACTCGACCCGCGTGCCCGTGTGGGCGGCGGCGACGCGTTCGACCACGGACACCGCCCGGGCGAGCAGTTCCGCCTGCCCCTCCGTCAGGGACAGCGGGGCGGCCCCCGGCCCGGTCCAGGCCTCCGCGCCGTGACTGCCGATCAGCATCGCCTCGGGCGGCGGGTCCGCGACCGCGCGGAGGCTCTCGAGCGCGCGTCCGGAGATCAGCGCCGTCGTCGTGCCCGGAAGCCCGGCCAGCTCCCGCAGGGCCGTGGCCGATGCGGGCAGGGCACGGGCGTCCTCGGCGCGCTCCACCAGGGGCGCGAGGGTTCCGTCGAAGTCGAGCGCCACGAGCAGGTGCCCGGTCCGGGCGAGAGTGCGCAGTGCGGAGGCCAGGGCCGGCTCAAGCGTCATCACGACCTCCGTCCTGCAGCGCCTCGAGGAAGGAGCGGGACCAGCGTCCGACGTCGTTCTGGATCACCTGACGGCGCATGAGCCGCATGCGCCGCGTGGCCTCCGCACGCGGCATCTCGACGGCCTGCACGATGGCGCTCTTCAGCCCGTCGATGTCGTGCGGATTGACGAGGATCGCCTGGCGGAGGGTGTCGGCCGCGCCGGCGAACTCGCTGAGCACCAGCGTCCCGGTGTTCCCGGTGCGCGCTGCCACGTACTCCTTGGCCACGAGGTTCATGCCGTCGCGGAGTGCGGTGACGAGCATGACGTCGGCGGCCAGGTACAGCGCCACCATCTCCTCCACCGGGTAGCTGTGGTGGAGGTAGCGGACGGCGGTGTTCTTCAGGGTGTCGTGCGTGCCGTTGATCCTGCCGACGGCACCCTCGATGTCCTCGCGCAGGAGCCTGTACTGCTCCACGCGCTCGCGGCTGGGACTGGCCACCTGGATGAGGGCGGCGTCCTCGACGGTGAGGGCGCCGTCGTCCAGCAGTTCCCCGTAGGCCTTGAGCCTGTGGCCGATGCCCTTGGTGTAGTCGAGGCGATCGACGCCGAGCAGGACGTGCTGGGGGTCCCCGAGCTCACGGCGGATCTCCTTCGAGCGCTCGATCACGTCGGGTCGCTGCGCGAGCTCGGCGATCGAGGCGGCGTCGATGGAGATGGGGAAGGCCTCGGCGCGCGAGACGTAGGCGGACGCGCCGTTCTCGTCCGCCGGTACCCGGACCTGCTGGGACTTGATGGTGTAGCCCGTGAAGCGGCGGACGCAGCGCAGGAAGTTGCTGGCGTCGCTCGGACGCTGGAAACCGATGAGATCCGCGCCGAGGAGCCCCTCGATGACCTGCCGCCGCCAGGGCAGCTGGGCGTAGATCTCCAGCGGCGGGAACGGGATGTGGTTGAAGAATCCGATGTTCAGATCGGGCCGGGCCTGCCGCAGCATCTTCGGCACCAGCTGCAGCTGGTAGTCCTGCACCCAGACCGTGGCGCCCTCCGCCGCCACGGATGCAGCAGCGGCCGCGAAGCGCTCGTTGACCCGCTGGTAGGAGTCCCACCAGGTGCGGTGGAACTCCGGGGAGGCGATCACGTCGTGGTAGAGCGGCCACAGCGTCGCATTGGAGAAGCCCTCGTAGTACAGCTCCACCTCCTCGCCGCTCAGCGGTACGGGGACCAACCGCATGTTCGCCTCGTCGAAGGCTTCGAGTGTCTCGTCGGGGGCGCCGTGCCAGCCCACCCAGGCGCCGTCCGCCTTCGCCATGACCGGGGCCAGCGCCGTGACCAGGCCGCCGGGGGAGCGCCTCCACGAGCTCTGGCCGTGCTCGTCGACCACGCGGTCCACGGCGAGCCGGTTGGAGACGACGATGAAATCGAACTCGCCGAACTGTCCGTCCATGGAGAACGAGGGCGCGACCCCCGGAGTGGTCGAAGGCTGTGCTGCACTCAAAACTGGCTCCATCGCAGTAGGTGGTCTCCCGCCCGACTCTATCCGCTCCGGTCCCGGCCGGGTGGGGCGGGCTCCGCCGGTCCCACGACCGGTCGATAGGCTGGAGTCGCAGAGATGCCCACCGACGAAGAGGAATGATGACCCCCGCCTCCGCCCGCAGGCCCACGAAAGCCGAACGCACAGCAGCAGCACGGGAGCGCGAGCGGCTGGCGCGCGAGGAACAGCAGCGCAGGGCCCGTCGCAACGGCCTGCTCGCCAAGTGGGGCGTGGTGCTGGCCGTCCTGGTGATCGTGGCGGTCATCGCCGTCGTCGTGGTGAACACCGTGCGGGGGCGGGTGCCGGACGCCGGGCCCGCACCGCGGGGCGGCAACGACCAGGGCGGCATCACGCTGGTGTCGCCGACGGAGCTGCGATCCACGCGGACCGAGGACGTGGACCTCGCGGTGCTGCCGGACGAGCCGGCCGCGCCGGGGACCGTTCCCGACGGCGTGGGCGCGAGCGGCGACGGACCCCTGCAGGTGGTCGCGTACATGGACGTCAACTGTGTGTTCTGCGCCGATTTCGAGACGCGCCACGCCGAGCGGATCCAGGGCTGGCTCGACGCCGGTGACATCACCCTCGAGTACCGGACGGTCGCGTACCTCGACCGCAACAGCAGCACCGACTTCTCCTCCCGCGGTGCCAATGCCGCCGCCTGCGTTGCGGATGCCGCACCGGAGGCCTACCTCGAGTTCACCCGGCGCGTGTACGGGCACTACGCGGAGGGTGAGCTCGACGACGACGGGCTCCTCGGCCTAGCGGAGGACGCCGGTGCCGGGGACGTGCGGCCCTGCGTGGAGGACGGGACGTTCCGCCCCTGGGTGAAGTACACGACGGAGGCGGCGAAGGCGTCCGGCATCGGCGGGACGCCCACGGTGTACGTGGACGGGGAGAACGTGGAGAACGCCGTGTCGGACTTCGAGCAGGTGGTGCAGGACCGGCTGGACGCCCGCGGCTGATTTCCCGGCGTGCGCGGGGCTGGGCTAATCTTGTGAGGCGCTCCGCCCCCGCACGGGGACGACGGCGTCAGCTGGCCAGGCCAGTGCGCCTCCTTAGCTCAGTTGGCCAGAGCACCGCTCTTGTAAAGCGGGGGTCGTCGGTTCGAATCCGACAGGGGGCTCCAGTATCCGGCGCGTGCCGGCGCGGCAGCGGAGGGTACGTCCGGCGACGCACGCGCCGAGGGATTTCCCCCGCCCCCGCAGCAGTCCCTACAGTGACGGCATGAATCCATCGGCCGGCAGGGTGTCGGGAGCGGCCGGGAAGGCCCTCCTGTCATGACGCCGAACCCTGCGATGAAGCCCACCCCGTCGACCGCGGTGGCAGCCTATCTCGGGCTGGGCCTGGTGTGGGGTACCAACTTCGTGTTCATGACCCTCGCCGCCCCGTACCTCAGCGCGGCGCAGACCACGCTGTTGAGAGTCGCCTTCGGGCTGCTGCCCGTGCTCGTCTTCGCCCTGGCCACCCGCTCCATCGCCCGGTGGCACCTCCGCCACGCCCACCACTTCGTGGTGATGGCGGTGCTGGCCGCAGGACTGTACTACTACGCGTACGCCGCCGGGACCTACCGGCTCGACAGCGGTATCGCCGGCGCCCTGAGCGGGTCGATCCCCCTGTTCGTCTTCCTGGCGGCCGTCCTGGTGCTGCGGACCGAGGAGTTCACGCGGCGGAAGGCCGCGGGCCTGGCCCTCGGGGTGTGCGGGGTCCTCGTGCTGACCCGCCCCTGGACGGCCGGGGCGGTCGATCCCGTCGGCGTCCTGCTCATGCTCGGCGGGTCGGCGAGCCTGGGCGCGTCCTTCGCCTATGCGCGGCGCTTCATCAGCCCGCTCGGCATCCCGGCACCGGCCTCCGCGACCTATCAGCTGGCCCTGGCCGCCGTCGGCCTGGGGGTGATCACCGATCTCGACGGCATCACCGCCGTCACGGCGGACCCCCTCGCGGCGGCAGCGGTGATCCTCGGTCTGGGGGCACTGGGTACCGGGGTGGCGTTCATCCTCTACTACGTGGCGATCGCCGGGCTGGGGGCGGTGGCCGCGTCGACGGCCACCTACATCCCACCGGTGATCGCCCTGGTCATCGGCACCGTCGTTCTCCACGAGCCGCTGCTGCCCTCAGCGGTCCTCGCCGTGGGGCTCCTCCTCCTCGCCGCCGTCGTGACGCAGACGGGCCGCGCCGCCCGGTGAGGTCACCGCGTCGTCAGGGATCCACGCGGCCGGCGGGCGTCCTGCGGGGGAGCTCGTGCAGTGTGGTCGTCAGTGTCCCGGCGTCGATGACCGCGGTCATGAAGGTGCAGTGGGGCTGCCTGCGACGGTCGGTGGGCGATCCAGGGTTGAGGAGCCGAAGACCGGACTCCGCGCTGGTGTCCCAGGGAATGTGGCTGTGTCCGAACACCAGCACATCCACGTCGGGATGGCGGGCAGCCATGCGGGCCTCCCTGCCCCGGGCGGCACCGGTCTCGTGGACGACGGCCAGCCGCACGCCGTCGAGCACCTCCCGGGCGACCAGGGGCAGTTCCGCGGCGAACTCCGGCCCGTCGTTGTTCCCGTAGCAGGCGATCAGGTGGGCGGCGTGGGCCCGGAGCTCCTCGAGCAGCGACAGCTCGGTCCAGTCCCCGGCGTGCACGACCACGTCCGAGGCCTCGACCGCGGCCCAGACGGCATCGGGGAGAGCCCGGGCGCGCCGGGGCAGATGGGTGTCGGCGAGGAGGGTCAGCGTGAGGCTCATGGGTCAATTGTCGCGGGCGCGCCCGCGGTGTGAGCAACGCGATAGCGCGCGATGCACGCCCTCGGGGCGACGGGCCTCATCATGGAGTCATGGAACACATGGGGGTACTGCTGGCGCAGACCGCACGGGGAATGGGCTTCGACCGGACGCGCAACCGCGCGGCATACGCTCTTGCGGGGGTCGCCCTGTTCTGGATCGTGGGGCTGCTCGGTGGCCTGCGTGTGCTCCACAGTGCGTCCTCGCCCATGGCCACCCTGGTACTGCTCTACGCCATGCTGGCGATCGTGATCCTGTCGCTGGTGATCGCCGCCGCAGCGATGACCGAACTCGGTCGGCAGGCCGGCGAACGCCGCCGCAGCTAGCTCCGCACCCTCGCGCGCGCCTGCGGGCCGACCGACACTCGGCAAGGACGGGTGCTGACGGGTAGCGTGGAGCCATGCTCACAGTCCCCGAAGATTTCCCCTCCCGCTACATCACCTATCTCGAAGCGCAGGACGAGCACTTCGCCGAAACCGTCCTGATGGTGATGAAGCAGTCGATGGTCGAGAAGAAGTACGGCATCCTCGTCGGCAACGAATCCGTGGACCGGCACGTGGAGCTGTCCGAGACCGTGCCCTTCGGAGAGGTCGACGAGGGCATCATCTGAGGCGTCACTCTGCCGGAAACGGATCGAGGCCAGAAGCGGATCGAGGCCGGAAGCAGCTCGAGCGGTGCCCGTCGATCCCGACGGGCACCGCTCGATCCGTTGTGTCCGTCCTACCGGGCGCCGACGGTCGCGTCGTAGAACGGGTAGTCCGTGTACCCCTCGGCGCCGGCCGCGTAGAACGTCGCCGGGTTCGGTTCGTTCTCGGGCAGATTCTCCTGCCACCGGCGTGCGAGATCGGGATTCGCGATGGCCGGACGGCCGACGACGACGGCGTCTCCCAGGCCGTCCTCGAGGATGGCGATGGCCTCCTCGCGGTTGGTGATGACCCCGAAGCCGCTGTTGATGAGGAAGGGGCCTCCGAAGCTCGCCCGGAGGTCCTGGACCAGGGCGCCGGCAGGCTCCGCATGGAGGACGCTGAGGTAGGCCAGCTCCAGGGGGGCCAGGGCCGTGACGAGCGTCGTGTAGGTGGCGTGCACATCCGCGGCCTCGGTCTCGAGTGCGTCCTGGATGTTGTGCTCCGGGGAGATGCGCAGGCCCACCTTGCCGGCTCCGACCTCGGCTGCGACGGCCGTGACGACATCGATCACGAACTGTGCCCGCTTCTCGGGCGAGCCGCCGAACGCGTCGTCGCGCTGGTTCGCCTCCGGCGAGAGGAATTCGTGCAGCAGGTAGCCGTTGGCGCCGTGCAGTTCCACTCCGTCGAAGCCGGCCACGTCGATGGCCTTCCGCGACGCGGTGACGAACTCGGAGATGATGCCGGGGAGCTCCTCCTCGGTCAGTGCGTGCGGCACGGGGTACGGCTGCTTGCCCGTGGTCGTCCGCGTACTGCCGTCGATCGCGATGGCACTCGGGGCCACGACCTCGTAGCCGCCGTTCGTGTCGGGGTGGGTGACCCGGCCCGCGTGCATGACCTGGGCCACGATCCGGCCGCCCTCGTCATGGACCGCGTCGGTGACGCGCTTCCACCCGGCCAGCTGGTCGTCCTCGACCAGGCCCGGCTGTCCAGGGAAGCCCTGACCGGCATGACTCGGGTAGGTCCCCTCGCTGACGATCAGGCCGAGGGACGCACGCTGGCGGTAGTGCTCGACGACGATGTCGCCGGGCACGCCGGCGGAGCCGGAGCGGACGCGCGTCAGCGGCGCCATGACGACGCGGTTGGGCAGCTCCAGCGAGCCGAGGGTGAGGGGGGAGAAAAGCAACATGGGTTCCTACTTCCGGTGGTGTACTACCGAAACGGAACCGGACCATGACACCTGCTATTCCGCATGTGTCAGGTGTCACACGAAGGAGCCCCGGACGGTGTCCGGGGCTCCGGGATGCCTGCCGTTCCCGTGTCTACGTGGGGTCGGGCTCGTCCATCGCGCTCAGTGAGGAGCCGCCGCGGTTGGCGGGATCGTCACTCCCGTCGGACTCGTCGTCCTCCATCATGCCGAAGTCCACATCGGCGGCGGCCTCGCCGACCCCGGGTTCCTCGGGCGGGACCTGTTCCTCCCCGTCCTCGTACCGCGCCTCCGCGGTCTCCGTGCGCAGCTGCTGATCGCTCTGCTCACCCTCCTCGCCGACCACCGGGACGCCGTCCTCCTCGGCGGCGGACTCGTTGGCTCCGGGTTCGTCCTGCAGGAGCGGATCCTCCTGCCAGTGGTCGGGATCGATCTCGGCCGCGCCGCTGTAGGAGTCCGGGCGGCCGTCCAGCACCGGGTCGAGGGATTCCGGCTCGAGTGGGTCGACGGGCATGTCGGGCTCGTCACCCACGACTGTCAGTTCCTCGTCGGGAAGATTCTCGGTCATCTGCTCTGCCTTTCGTTGCGCTGCGCATCCTTCGACCATCAGCCTACGGATGGACGGGGCCGGGCGACACCTCGCGCTGTGGTCCGGGCCCGCGTGAGCCCGCTAGACGTGCTGGCGCCAGCTGTGCTGCGGGTCGTAGCCCAGGACGCGCCTGGCCTTGTCGATCGAGAGCAGTGTCTCGTGCTCGCCGACAGCCCGGGTCAGGTCGACGTCGGGGAAGACCTCACGCGCGAGCCCGTCGCTCGCGCGGTCCATCACCGTGTCGGCGGCGGCGATGATGAAGCGATCGAAGCCGGGTGCGGCGTTCTCGAGCGCCCTCAGCACCGCCTGGGCGCCGTCGCGCCCGTCCACGTAGCCCCACAGATTCCACCTGCGCTTCCGGGGGTCGGCGCCGAACGAGGGGAACTCGGCGTAGTCCTCCGGATCCATGACGTTGGAGAAGCGCAGGGACGTGATGCTCAGCTCCGGATCCCAGCGCGTCAGTTCGATCGCCAGCTGCTCCTCCAGGTGCTTGACGAGCGAGTAGGTGCTCTCTGGACGCGCCGGGTAGTCCTCGTCCACCGGGATGTACGGGGGAGGGGTGTCGAAGGGGAGGCCCAGGACGGTCTCGCTGGAGGCGTGGACGATGCGCTTGATACCGGCGCGCCTGCCGGCCTGGAAGACGTTGTACGTCGCCGTCAGATTGTTGTGGAAGGTCGCGGCATCGGCCTGGAGCCCGGGTGCCGGGATGGCGCCGAGATGGACGACGGCGTCGACCCCCGCGTGCCGGTCGTCCACGCCGAGGAGCGCGTCGAGCACCTGCCCGTAGTCCGTCAGGTCGATCCGGAGGAACCCGGGACCGCGCTCGCCGTGCTGGTCGAGCCCGAGGACCGTGTGCCCGGCCTCGCGCAGTCCGCGGACCACGCTGCGGCCCAGCTTCCCGCTCGAGCCGGTGACCGCGATGGTCAGCGCGGTGTCCCGGCCCATCAGGCCGGGCGGCTTTCCGGAGACACGGTCCTGGCGACGTCCGTCTCGGCGAGATCCCCGATGGCGTCGTCGATCGCGGTCATGACGTCGGCCTCCAGCGTCACCCCGGCGGCGGCGGCGTTCGACGCCACCTGCTCCGGACGCGAGGCTCCGATGATCGCCGAGGCCACGTTCTTGTTCTGCAGGACCCAGGCGACGGCGAGCTGGGCCATGGTCAGCCCGAGACCCTCGGCGATCGGGGCGAGCTTCTGTACCCCGGTGAGGACGTCGTCGCCCATCCAGCGCTTGATCATGTCCGCGCCACCCTTGTCGTCCGAGGCGCGGGTTCCCTGCCCGGGTTGCTGCCCGGGCCGGTACTTGCCGGTCAGGACGCCCTGGGCCACCGGGGACCAGACGATCTGCGAGAGGCCGAGCTCCTCCGAGGTGGGGACCACCTCACCCTCGATGACCCGCCACAGCATCGAGTACTGGGGCTGGTTCGAGATCAGCTGGAACCCGAGCTGCTTCGCGAGTGCGTGTCCGTCGCGGATCTGCTGCGCGGTCCATTCGCTGACCCCGATGTAGAGGGCCTTGCCCTGCCGGACCATGTCGGCGAAGGCCTGCATCGTCTCCTCGAGGGGAGTCTCGTGGTCGTAGCGGTGTGCCTGGTAGAGATCCACGTACTCCGTCTGCAGCCGTTGCAGCGACCCGTCGATCGACTCCATGATGTGCTTCCGGGAGAGCCCGAGGTCGTTGTGCCCCTTCGGGCCCGTGGGTCCCCACACCTTGGTGAAGATCTCCAGCGACTGGCGCCGCTCGCCCTTCAACGCCTCACCCAGGACCGTCTCCGCCACGGTGTTCGCGTAGACGTCCGCGGTGTCGAACGTGCTGATGCCCGCGTCGAGCGCTGCACGCACGCACTGGGTGGCGACGTCGTTCTCCACCTGCGAGCCGTGCGTGAGCCAGTTGCCGTAGGTGATCTCCGAGATCTTGAAGCCGCTGTGTCCGAGGTATCTGGTTTCCATGATCCCGATGCTAACCACCGTGCCGGAGCGAGTACAGACATTTCGTTTCTTGGGGCAACCTGTTGTCCGACGCCGTGGTCGGCGCTCCAACAGCTACACTTGGGCGCGTCCTTCGATAGCACCAGTGAATGAGGAATCTTGGCAGACTTCACGGCCCGTTTCGCCGATCCGGCGGAGCAGCGCGAGTGGGATTCGCTCGTCACGGCCAACCCGGGCGGAGGCAATCTGCTCCAGTCGATGGCCTTCGCGGACGTGAAATCCCGGCACGGCTGGCGGCCACGGCTCGTGGTCCTCGACGGTCCGGGGTACACGAGCCACAATCTGGTGCTCGAGAAGAAGGTGCCGCTGCTCGGGGCCCTCTGGTACCTCATCAAGGGTCCCGGGGTGAACGAGGTGGACCACGTGGCGCCGGCCACCCGCGCCGTCGCGGAGCTCGCGCGCCGTGAGGGGCACCGACTCTTCGCCATCAAGGTGGAACCGGACCTCGTCGACGGTCCCGCTGCACGCGAGACGCTGCGCGCGGCCGGGCTCGTCAAGACGTTCAACCTGCAGCCCAATGACAGCACGGCCCTGCTCGACACGACGGCGGAGCCCAACCAACTGTTGCGCACTCTCCACTCCCGCGGCCGCAACGCCGTCCGGCGGGCCATCAGGGAGGGCGTCGAGGTCCGGCGGATGGAGCCCACGGAGGAGACCTTCCGTGCCATGTATGCCCTGATGTCCCACATCGAGGACCGCTCCGCGGCACGCATGCGGTCCTTCGAGTACTACAGCCGTTTCTGGCAGAACTTCGTCGACGCAGGCCAGGGCCGCTTCTATTTCGTCCACGAGGACGGCGAGCCCTCGGTCGGCGCCTTCGTCATCAACTACGGCTCGAAGGGCACGTACAAGGACGGCGGATCGAGGCCCGGACGGCGGCAGTACGGGGACTCCCACCTGGTGCAGTGGACGGCGATCACCGACCTCAAGGAGGAGCACGGGATCGTCGAGTACGATTTCTGCGGAACTCCTCCCGCGGATCAGCTGAAGGACAAGGACCACCCCCACCACGGACTGGGTCTGTTCAAGACGAGCTTCTCGAAGACCGTCACGGACTTCGTGGGGTGCTACGACCTCGTGGTCAGCGCCTGGAGGTACCGCGTGTGGAATCTCGTCGCCGAACGGGTGGTCCGCCAGGTGTACTGGCGCCGCACGCACCAACCGTTCTACTAGGGAACACCCCGCGGAGCACCGCGATGATCGAAAGGCGGCTGTGAAAGACGGTCCCACGCCAGCGGACGGCCGATCGCCTTCCACCAACCCCTCGCCGGTCGCAGAGTCCCTCCCGGTGATCCAGCGACCGTTCGACCCCTCCGAGGGCGAGAAGAAGCGGCTCGCCGCGAGCAGGGGCCCGAAGGGGGGCAGGGCGGCGAGCAGCGGTGCAGAGACCCGGGCCGTCGCGGCGCCCCCGGGTCGGCCGTCGGCGGCCCCCAGGGTCCAGCGCCAGAAGCGTCCGAAGCAGCCCGTCACGCGGCCCACGGACGCCCTGCCCACCACACCGCACAGCGTCCCCGCCTCGGGGAGGACCGACCCCGCTGCGCGGAGCGTCCTGCGCCGGCTGGTCCAGGGCGAGGATCCTCCCACGCAGGCCATGAGCATCGTGGAGCGACTGGCCGGGAGCCCGTACGCCAATCCGACCATCCAGGTCGCGGGGCCCGATGCGAACGCTCGGAAAGCGCTCGATTTCGCCCTCGACCTCGCCGAGGCCATGTTCCGGTTCGGCGCCGGTGCGCTCCAGGTGGAGACGAGCATCATCGCCGTCACCGCTGCCTTCGGCCTCGACGACATCGAGGTGGACATCACGAACCAGTCGGTGGTGATCAACTACTCGAGCAAGGACCAGACCCCGACGACCGTTCTGCGCGTGGTGCGGTCCTGGACGAACAACTACGCCGGGCTGACGAACATCCATCGCCTGGTGTCCGACATCGCCGAGGGCGGCGTGTCCAGGACGGAGGCCACGCAACGCCTCGACGACATCCTCCGCCGGCCCAAGCCCTTCCCCCGCTGGATGGTCACTGCTGCCTTCGGCATCTTCTCGGCGGCCATCGTCGGCTTGATCGGCGGGACGCCGCTCGGCTCCCTCGTGGGCCTCCTCAGCTGCATCCTCATCGATCTGGTGAGCCGCAAGCTCGGTGAATGGCGAGTGCCCGAGTTCTTCGCCGTGGCGACCTCCGCCGCCATCGTCACGCTGATCGCCGTGCTCGTGTGGTGGCTGCAGATGCCCGTCTCGCCGGCCCTCGTCGTCGTGGGCGGGATCCTGCTGCTCCTGCCCACCGGCCGGCTCGTCTCGGCGACCCAGGACGCCATCAACGGGTTCCCCGTCACAGCTGCGGGCCGCTACCTGTCGGCGGGCCTCGTCTTCGTCGCGCTGATCTCCGGGATCGCCGTGGCACTCGTCGCGGGTACGGCTCTCGGCGTACCGGAACTCGATGTGCTGGACTCCGAGGGCAGCCGGTATCCGTGGCCGGTGGCGGCGCTCCTCGTCTTCGTCGCGGTGGCGATGATCTGCATCGCGGAGCAGACCACGGCGAAGCTGGTGATCCCCACGTCGCTGGTCGCCGTGGCCGGCTATCTCGCCTTCGTCGGCGCCACGAGCGCGGGGGCCGGCTACCGGCTGGCTCCCGCGCTCGCCGCCGTCCTCATCGGCGGACTCGCGCGCTTCGTCGCACTCCGGATGCACGCGACACAACTCGTGGTCGCCGTTCCCGCGCTCCTCTTCCTGTACCCGGGTCTTGCGATCTTCCGTGCGATGTACGACCTCACGATCGAGGCCGAAGTGGTCTCGACCGGTGTCGTGGGGCTCTTCAACGCCTCCACCGTGGTCCTGGGCATCGCCGCGGGAGTGGTGCTCGGCGACAACCTGGTGAGACCGTTCACGAGGCGGTTCGCCGCCGACGAACGCCAGCGCAACCGGCGCCGCTAGGGCTCCGGTGAGGGATCAGATCAGATCGGATCGGATCGGATCGGGTCCGCGGTCCGGGCCCAGTCGACCGGTGCGGCGCCCTGCTGCGCCAGGAGCTCGTTGGCGCGGCTGAAGGGCCGCGAGCCGAAGAACCCGCGTGACGCCGAGAGCGGGCTGGGGTGCGCGGACTCGACCGTGGGGGTGGAGCCCAGCAGCGGCTTCAGCCGGAGCGCGTCCCGGCCCCACAGGATGCCCACCAGCGGACCGCCCCGGGCCACGAGAGCCCTGATCGCCGCGTCGGTCACCTCCTCCCACCCGATCCCGCGGTGCGAGGCGGCCTCGCCCGCACGGACCGTCAGGACCCGGTTCAGCAGCAGGACACCCTGGCTCGCCCATCCGGAGAGATCCCCGTTCGCCGGCGAGACGACCCCGAGATCCGTCGCCAGTTCCCGGTAGATGTTCGCCAGGCTCCGCGGTACGGGGCGTGTGGCCGGATCCACCGCGAAACTCAGCCCCACGGCGTGCCCGACCGTCGGGTACGGATCCTGGCCCACGATCACCACCCGCACGCTGTCCAGGGGGGTCTCGAAGGCCCGCAGGATCCGCCGGGCCTCGGGCAGGATCCGCGCACCCCGATCGAGATCCGCGGCCAGGGACGCCGCCAGTCGGTGGAGCACGGGCTCCACGGGCTCCAGCCCGGCGGCCCAGTCGGACGGGACGAGCTCCGCGATCCGGGCCGGTGCCGCGAACGCGAAGGTGGACTCGCTGGGTGACCGCGGACCCTCCGGCGCGGAGACCGGTGGAGAGGGGGGCAGGTCGAAGAGGGCGTCGTCGTACGTCATGGTCCCATTCTCGCCCTGCCCGGCTACCGCTGACCGAATGACATCCATGTCATTCGGCACTATCATGGACACCTGTGTCAGCGGAAGGGGAGGCGGTCGTGGACGTGGTCGAACCACTGCGGGACGGGGACGAAGTGCCTGCGGATCGGAGCGCCACACTGGTCCTCGGGGACCGCGAGCAGCGGATGCTCGCGCTGGAACGCGAGTGGTGGAAGTACTCCGGTGCCAAGGAGCAGGCCATCCGTGAGCTGTTCACGATGTCGGCCACCCACTACTACCAGGTCCTCAATTCCCTGATCGACACCGAAGCCGCGCTCGCGCACGATCCGATGCTGGTGAAACGGCTCAGGCGGCTGAGGTCCACCCGCCAGCAGGCACGCTCCGCGCGTCGCCTCGGCGCGGACATCTAGGGTGCCTTCCTCCGCGACCGACGGACGGGGCGACGACGAGACCCATCACCCGCACGACGAGTTCGACGACGTCCCGGTCCGCTCCGGTCGCCAGGGCGTGCACCGCGACTCCTTCGTCCCGTCGCGGGCGGGTGTGCTCGGCCTCAGGATCACGATCGGCGTCCTCCTCGTGCTCGTCCTGGTGGCAGCCGTGCTGATCCTTCCCGGGCTGGGTCTCTTCACCTCCGACCAGGCGTCCTCCAGCCCGGCGTCGCAGGAGGCTGCGTCCACCGCGAGGCCCTCCGCGGAGGCGACGGCCCTTCCGACGGACGTGGATCGCTCCGTCAGGGTGAACGTGCTGAACGGTACGAGTGTCCCGGACCTGGCAGCAACGGCCGCCGCGCGGCTGACCGACGCCGGATGGACCTCCGCCGTTCCCGGGAACTGGGCCGGAGCGCCCCTCGACACCTCCGTGGTCTTCTACAGCGGCCCGGCGCAACGCGCCGCCGCCGAGGCCGTCGCGGCGGATCTCGGCATCGTGGGCCTCGTCGAGACTCCCGATGTCTCACCCGACATCTCCGCCGTGCTGGGCGCGGGCTTCGAGTAGCTCCGAGCAGGTTGCACTCACGGGGTGGGAGTGCTAATTATTGAGTTAGCACTCGTCCGCACAGACTGCTAAAGCTGTGCGTGCGGTGAAGCAGGCGAACCTCCGTGGTGGGGGTGGTGCATGGACGTGAAAGAGATCGTCCATCCGCTGCCCGGCCGTCGCGGGCACCACGCAGGCAAGCACACAGATGCGCAGATGCAACCGTCCCCGAAAGGACCTACGCCACTATGGCCAAGATCATTTCTTTTGATGAAGAGGCCCGCCGCGGCCTCGAGCGTGGATTGAACATCCTCGCTGATGCCGTCAAGGTAACGCTCGGCCCGCGCGGCCGGAACGTGGTGCTCGAGAAGAAGTGGGGCGCCCCCACCATCACGAACGACGGCGTGTCCATCGCCAAGGAGATCGAACTCGACGATCCGTTCGAGAAGATCGGCGCCGAGCTCGTCAAGGAGGTCGCCAAGAAGACCGACGACGTCGCGGGCGACGGAACCACCACCGCCACCGTGCTCGCCCAGGCCCTCGTCAAGGAAGGCCTGCGCAACGTCGCGGCCGGAGCCGACCCCCTCAGCCTCAAGCGCGGCATCGAGAAGGCCGTCGCGGCCGTCACCGAGGAACTGCTCAGCTCGGCCAAGGAGATCGAGACCAAGGAGCAGATCGCTGCGACCGCCTCCATCTCCGCGGGCGACAAGCAGATCGGCGACCTGATCGCCGAGGCCCTCGACAAGGTGGGCAAGGAAGGCGTCATCACGGTCGAGGAGTCGAACACGTTCGGTCTCGAGCTCGAACTGACCGAGGGCATGCGCTTCGACAAGGGCTACATCTCGGGCTACTTCGTCACGGATGCCGAGCGCCAGGAGACCGTGCTCGAGGATCCGTACATCTTGATCGTCAACTCGAAGATCAGCAACGTGAAGGACCTCGTCGCCGTCCTCGAGAAGGTCATGCAGTCCGGCAAGCCGCTGCTGATCATCGCCGAGGACATCGAGGGTGAGGCCCTCGCGACCCTCGTGGTCAACAAGATCCGCGGCACGTTCAAGTCCGTCGCCGTGAAGGCACCGGGCTTCGGTGACCGTCGGAAGGCGCAGCTCGCCGACATCGCCATCCTCACCGGCGGCCAGGTCATCGCGGAGGAGGTGGGCCTCAAGCTCGAGACCGCCACCCTCGACCTGCTCGGCACGGCCCGCAAGGTCGTCGTGACGAAGGACGAGACCACGATCGTCGAGGGCGCCGGCGAAGCCGATGCCATCGCCGGCCGCGTGGCCCAGATCCGCGCCGAGATCGAGAACTCCGACTCGGACTACGATCGCGAGAAGCTGCAGGAACGCCTCGCCAAGCTGGCCGGCGGTGTGGCGGTCATCAAGGCCGGCGCCGCGACCGAGGTGGAGCTCAAGGAGCGCAAGCACCGCATCGAGGACGCCGTCCGCAACGCGAAGGCCGCCGTCGAGGAGGGGATCGTCGCCGGTGGTGGCGTTGCCCTCATCCAGGCCGGCGCCAAGGCCTTCGGCACGCTGGAGCTCACGGGTGACGAGGCCACGGGCGCGAACATCGTGCGCGTCGCGATCGATGCACCGCTCAAGCAGATCGCCTTCAACGCCGGCCTCGAGCCCGGCGTCGTCGTCGACAAGGTCCGCGGACTGCCCGCCGGCCACGGCCTGAACGCCGCCACCGGGGAGTACGAGGACCTGCTCGCCGCAGGCGTCAACGACCCCGTGAAGGTGACGCGCTCTGCCCTGCAGAACGCGGCGTCCATCGCCGGGCTGTTCCTCACCACCGAGGCCGTCGTGGCCGACAAGCCCGAGAAGGCTGTCGCCGGCGGTGGCGGCGGCGACGACATGGGCGGCATGGGCGGGATGGGCGGCTTCTAGCCCCTCCGCGCAGACGACGCTCTGAAGGACCGGACCACGCTCTGAAGGACAGGGGCGGCATTCCCGTGAGGGGGTGCCGCCCCTGTCGTGTCTGCGCCGGAATCCTGCACCTGTTTCTGCGCCGTGGGCTGGCGACCGAGTCCCTGCCGGCGCAG
Organism: uncultured Arthrobacter sp.; assembly: GCF_947493765.1. Taxonomy (GTDB): domain Bacteria; phylum Actinomycetota; class Actinomycetes; order Actinomycetales; family Micrococcaceae; genus Arthrobacter_D. The sequence goes on along the minus strand of NZ_CANLSZ010000012.1, from coordinate 17,072 downwards.
ACGACGACGAGCGCGTGAGCACGTGAGCGCGTGCCCGCGCGGGTGCGTGTGCACACGACCGGTGGCCGGTTCAGCTCATGAACATCCGCGCGTTGCTCTGCTCCGCGTCCGCGTACTGCTGCGTCGCGACGTTCAGGGCCTGGTTGATGCCGGTGAGCGATTCCTCCACCTGCTGCTGTGTGGCACGCCACTGCAGGATGAGCTGCTGGAAGTTCGAGGCGGCCTGCCCCGTCCACAGGCCCTCCAGCTCGCGCAGGCCGGCCTGCATGGAGTTGACCTCGGCCTGCAGCCGCGAGATGGTCCCCTGGACCTGGCTGCTCCTGGCCGCCAGGCTGTCGGTGTCTACGTTGAAGAATGCCATGCTGGGCTCCCGTGTTCTAGCGCTTCGTTGACCTCTCCGACGCTAGCCGTCCGCACCACCCGTTCAGCGGTCGTCCGCGCCCTTGTGGACAACCGGTGCCTCGTCGGGCGGGCGTGGGGCAGTGTTGCCGGGGCGGGCGCTCCCGCCGTCGGCCCCGGAGTCGTCGGGAGGCGCATGGGGCAGCCGGACCGCGAGGCAGGCACCGTCACCTGTGGTGTCCTCCAGGCGCACCGTGCCGTGGTGCTGCGCGACGAGCGCCGCGACGATGGCCAGCCCCAGGCCCGTGCCGCCCGTCTCCCGGTCACGCGACGAATCGGCACGGTAGAAGCGCTCGAAGATCCGTGCGGCGTCCTCCGCGGAGATGCCGGGGCCGTGGTCGCGGACCTGGAGGACCGCATGGCTGCCCCCGAGCGGTGCGGCCTCCACCCCGACGGCGATCTCGATGGGGGAACCCGCGGGCGTGTAGCGCAGCGCGTTGGTCATGAGGTTCGCGACCACCTGGCGGAGGCGGGACTCGTCGCCGGTGGTGGGCGCGGACGCGGGGGCGCCGCCGTCGAGCCCGAGCACCGTGATGGAGCGGTCCTGGGCGGTCGCCCGCGCGTCGAACGCCGCGTCGTAGGCGAGCACCCGCAGATCCACGGGCTCCGCCTCGAGGGGGCGCTGTTCGTCGATCCGGGCCAGGGTCAGCAGGTCCTCGACCAGCCGGCCCATCCGGACGGCCTCGCTCTCGATCCTGCCCATCGCCGCGCCGATGGCCTCCTCGTCCTGCAGGGCGCCGTGCCGATAGAGCTCCGAGTAGCCGCGGATGGTGACCAGGGGCGTCCGCAGCTCGTGCGAGGCGTCCGCGACGAAGCGGCGCATCTTCGCCTCGGAGGCCGTCCGGGCGGCGAAGGCGCGCTCGATGTGCGCGAGCATCGCGTTGAGGGACCGGGAGAGCCGGCCGATCTCCGTCGTGGGGCGCTCGACGGCGACCCGACGGGTCAGGTCCCCGCCGGCGATGGCGGCAGCCGTCCGCTCCACCCTGGCCAGCGGGGCGAACTGGCGGGTCACGGCGATGAAGGCGATGCCCGATGCGAGGGCAGTGGTCACCAGGCCCGCCGTGAAGATGATCTCGGTGGCCTCCTGCAGGGACTCGTTGACGGTGTTCAGGCGGGTCGCGATGACGAGGTAGCCCTCGTTGTTCGAGAAGGTCAGGGTCGTCGCCCGCCACTCCTGGGCGTCCGGTCCCTCACCGGGCAGCGTGACGCCGGCACCGTTGAGCTCGGCGATCCGGTCGATGGTCAGTCCCGAGAGATCGGGGACGTCCGTGGCGTCCGCCAACTGGTTGGCCCGGTACGCGTTCCCGTCGCCGTCCAGGACGGCGGCGTAGTACCGCAGCGCGACGCCCTCGGCGGGTTCCTGCTGGGAGAAGAGGCTCCGCGCCACGGCCTGCGCGTTGTTCCGCAGATCGGCGTCCACCCGGTCCACCAGGGCGTTGCGCAGCAGCGACACCGTTGCCAGCCCGGTGATGCCCACCGTGACGATCATGAGGAGCATGATGATCGCGACCAGCTGCGAGCGCAGCGACGCCGCGTTCCAGCGCGTGGTCAAGGGATCGTGCTATCGCTTGTCGGCGGTGCGGAGCAGGTATCCCACGCCGCGCTTGGTCTGGATGAGGGCGACGGCGTCGGAGCTGCGGTCGATCTTCCGGCGCAGGTAGGAGATGTAGGACTCCACGATCGAGGCGTCGCCGTTGAAGTCGTACTCCCAGACATGGTCCAGGATCTGGGCCTTGGACAGGACGCGGTTCGGGTTCAGCATGAGGTAGCGCAGCAGCTTGAACTCCGTGGGGGACAGATCGATGGTCTCACCCCCGCGCCTCACCTCGTGGGCGTCGTCGTCGAGTTCGAGGTCGTCCACCCGGATCACGGAGTCGTCGTCCTCGAGGGGATGGGTGCGGCGGAGGACGGCGCGGATGCGGGCCACCACCTCGTCGAGACTGAAGGGCTTGGTGACGTAGTCGTCGCCGCCGACCGTCAGGCCCGTCACCTTGTCCTCCGTGTCGTCACGAGCGGTCAGGAAGACCACGGGGAAGTGCCGGCCGGCGGCCCGCAACCGGCGGGTGACGGTGAAGCCGTCCATGTCCGGCAGCATGACGTCCAGCACGGCGAGATCCGGGTTGTGGGTCTCCGCGGCGGCGAGTGCGTCCCGGCCGTTGCCCGCGGCGACGACGTCGAAGCCGGCGAAGCGCAGGGAGGTGGAGAGGAGCTCTCGGATGTTCGGTTCGTCGTCGACGACCAGCAGCTTCGCTTCGGGGCCTGTTTTCTTCACAGCACCAGTATCCGCGATCGCGCTGTGAGCGGGCTGATCCGTTGCTGGGAGGAAGCTGGTCACTCCCTGGGCCTGAGATCCTCGATCCCTGCCGCGTCGAGGATCCGGTAGGCGTAGCCCTGCTCCGCGAGGAAGCGCTGGCGACGTGCAGCGAATTCCTGGTCGAGGGTGTCCCGTGCCACGACGGTGTAGAACCGGGCGGCCCGCCCGTCGGCCTTGGGGCGCAGCAGCCTGCCGAGGCGCTGCGCCTCCTCCTGGCGGGACCCGAAGGAGCCCGAGACCTGGATGGCGACGGCTGCCTCGGGGAGGTCGATCGAGAAGTTCGCCACCTTGGACACCACGAGGACGTGGAGCTCGCCGGTCCGGAACGCGTCGAAGAGCCGCTGGCGTTCCCTGACGGACGTCTCGCCCTTGATCACGGGCGCGTCGAGCCGACCCGCGAGATCGTCGAGCTGGTCGATGTACTGCCCGATCACGAGCAGTTGCTCCCCGCGGTGGGCCGCGACGAGTTTCTCCACCACGGCGGACTTCGTGTCCGACGTGGCGCACAGGCGGTACTTGTCGGCGTCGTCGGCCATGGCGTAGGCCACGCGCTCGTCCCGCGGCAGGTCCACCCTCACCTCCACGCAGTCCGCCGGGGCGATGTAGCCCTGCGCCTCGATGTCCTTCCACGGGGCGTCGTAGCGTTTGGGGCCTATCAGCGAGAACACCTCGCCCTCGCGGCCGTCCTCGCGCACGAGCGTGGCGGTCAGCCCGAGCCGGCGCCTGGCCTGCAGATCGGCGGTCATCTTGAAGATGGGGGCGGGCAGCAGGTGCACCTCGTCGTACACGATGAGGCCCCAGTCGTTGGCGTCCAGGAGTTCGAGGTGCGGGTACAGGCCGCCGCGCCTGGTGGTGAGCACCTGGTAGGTGGCGATCGTGACGGGCCTGATCTCCTTGACCGCGCCGGAGTACTCGCCGATCTCGTCCTCCGTCAGCGAGGTCCGGCTGAGCAGTTCCTGCTTCCACTGCCGGGCCGAGACGGTGTTGGTGACGAGGATCAGCGTGGTGGTCTGGCTCGTGGCCATCGCCGCGGCGCCCACGAGGGTCTTCCCCGCCCCGCACGGCAGGACGACGACGCCGGAGCCACCCGACCAGAAGTTCTCGACGGCCAGCTGCTGGTACGGGCGCAGTCCCCACCCGTCCTCGTTCAGGGCTATCGGGTGGGGGCGCCCGTCCACGTACCCGGCGAGATCCTCGGCGGGCCAGCCGAGCTTGAGCAGGAGCTGCTTGAGCGCACCGCGCTGCGAGGAGTGGACCACGACGGTCTCGCCGTCGATCCGCGGACCGAGCAGGGGCTGGATCTTCTTCGCGTGCAGCACCTCCTCGAGGACCGGGTAGTCGGTGGTCCGCAGCACGAGGCCGTGCTGCGGGTCCTTCTCGAGGCGGAGCCGGCCGTACCGGGACATGGTGTCCTCGATGTCGATCAGCAGCGCATGCGGCACCGGGAAGCGCGAGTACGTCAGGAGCGTGTCGAGGACGTGCTCGGCGTCCAGGCCGGCGGCGCGTGCGTTCCACAGGCCCAGGGGCGTGAGGCGGTAGCTGTGCACGTGCTCCGGCGCACGCTCCAGCTCGGCGAACGCCGCGATCGCGTGGCGGGCCTCGGTGGCCTGCTCGTGGTCGACCTCGAGCAGGATGGTCTTGTCGCTCTGGACGATCAGCGGTCCGTCAACCATCAGCGGGGGTCCCTTCGAGGATCTCGACATCCATGATGCGGTGCACAGAGACGACCTTCTCCACCTGGCGCTCCGGATCGAACACCCGCAGGCGGCCGCCCGAGACGGAGAGGGGCACCAGGACCTGGCGCTCGTGATGGCCGCCGCTGTCCGCCGTCCCGAGACTGATGCGGCTCCGCGAGCGGATGGCGGAGCGCAGTGTCTCCAGGCCCAGCAGCGTCTCGCTGCCCGCTCGCGCATCGTGGCCGGTGGACGAGCGGAGAGTGGCGATCTGTGCCGAGATCTCCTCCCCGGCGACGGACCACGGGTTCAGCCGGGACCGCAACCGCGCCGCCGGGGCGACGGCGCCGGGTGTGTCCTCGCGCGGCGCCGGCGTCCGGGCCACGGTCAGGCCCGTGACCGTATCGGTCGCCGGGGTGAACCCGAGATTCCGCAGGAGCGCGGTGAGCTCCTGCGGCGAGGCGGGCGAGACGAGGACCGTGGGGGCCACCTGCACGACGCCGAGGACGACGGAGCGCGGATCCGCCAGCACGGTGGCGGCGACGGCGTCGTCCTCCGTGCGGAGATAGCTCCCGGCGCGGCCCACGCGCAGGCCCCCGTACCGGGCGGCGGTGTCCTCGACGAGATAGGTGAGGGCCTGGGGGATCTCCGTGGCGGAGTGCGTGGCCAGGAAGGCGAGGATCGTCGAGGCGTCGTCGCCGCCGTCCAGGGCCGCACGGACCGAGTCGGCGGAGAACCGGTAGGTGGTGGCCGGTCCCTGCCCTTCGGGCGTGGACATCCGCAGGAGCCCTCGGGCTACCTCCGGCTGTAGGTAGCCGGGCGCCACGGCGGTGAGGTCGGCCTGCAGGACCACGTGGGCCACGGGAGCGGGCAGGGCGTCGCGCACGCTGCGGGCGGCGTCGTCGAGCCGGTCCTCGGCCACGAGCTGCCCTGCCTCCGTGAGTGCTCCGCTCCCGGTGAGCCCGAGAGCTGCCGCTTCGACGAGCATCCCCGGCAGCAGGCGCTCGAAGCGGCGGTGCAGGCGCGGCTGGTACCAGGAGGCGAGTGCCAGGACGGACCGGCCGGTGAGGACCGGCTGCGCTTCGTCCTGCGGGCCGGCTCCGGTCAGTTCGGCCGCGACGGTGAGGAGCCGCCGGCGTACCATCGGCGCATCGGGGCGTGATGCCTCGGCAGCCAGGGCGTTCACCGAGGCGCCGTCGGGCAGCCGCGAGCCGACGAGCGCCGGTGCGCGGTCGACGGCGAGCCAGCCCTCGACGAGGAGCGCCCACTGGGCATCGCGGTCGAGCGAATCCCAGGTGTCGAGGCGGGAGGCCTTCCACCGCGAGTCGTCGGGATCCAGCGTGATGAGACCTCCGGCGGCCACGAGTTCCAGCAGCCAGGCGGTCTCGCCCTCGCCCGCGTGCAGCATCTCACGGACGCGCCGGAGCTCCCGGACGCCCACACCGCCCGAGCGCAGGGTGGTGACCGGGGTGGTTGCGACCGCGTTGAGGAGTGCCGTCACCAGGCGGAGTGTCTCGGCGATGGTCCCGTAGGCGGCGTTGTCCCGCAGGCTTGCCCGCGTGGTCGCCTCGTTGGCGAGCGGACGGCCCGTCTCCAGGGCCTCCACGACGGCGTGGCCGCGGAGGGCCGTCCCGACCTCGCGCGGCAGCTCCACGTGGAGGGCGTCGAGGGAGGCGAGCAGGCACCGGTCCAGGAGCCAGCGGACCGCGGGCGAGGCGTCGTCGCCCGGGCCGATCGAGCCCACCGGGTTGTCCCGCAGCCGGTCGAGCAGGGCCACGGTGCCGGTCGGGGCCCCGGCCAGGAGGCGGGCCCAGCCCTCCGGGTCGGCGATCACGGCGTCGAGGGCGACGGCCGCCGCGGTGGGTGTCATCGCGTCATGGGCCCGCTCCGCGGCGAGGAGGGCGACGGCGCCGATGAGTGCAGGACCGTAGCGGGGAACGGCCCGGGCGAGGACACCGAACGGTCTGCCGAGTCCGGCGGGGTAGGGGCCGAGGGCCTCCGCCATCGCCCCGACGGGCTGGAAGCCGTCCTCGGCGGACCCGGTGCACAGTGCGCGCCGCACGAGCTCGTCGAGGATCTGCCGGAGCTCCTCCGCGGTGCCCCCGCGGATCATGCGCCCGAGCCGGTCCTGTGGCACGGGACCGCCCACGTCCAGGACGGTCAGCGCCTCGAGCACCTGGAGCTGGGGTCGGGTGATGTTCTCGAGCGCTCGCTGCAGGCTCACGCGGGTCGAGGCACGGGCGGCGAGCGCGGCGAAATCGGGTACCGGGGGAAGGACGAGATCGGGCCGGACCGTCAGGAGGCGGCCCAGGTCGTCATCGCTCCGGCGGCCCAGGTCTTCGGCGAGTGCTCGGATCGCGGACATCCCCCCAAGAATACCGGGCGCTACCGACACGGCCCGCCCGGTGCCTGTACGGTCGCGTCCGGTCCGCGCACGACCCTACGAGTCGACGAGGCCCTCCACGCGCTCGTGCAGCGGCGCATCCTCGAGTACCGCGCGGGCATCGCCCTCCGGCGGGACCGCCACAGGCAGATCGGACTCCTGCCGGGTGATCCGCGCACCGTCGCCCAGCCACGTGTCGAGATCCGCCGCCGGGACAGGCCGGGACATGAAGTAGCCCTGCGCCAGATCGCACCCGTAGTCGCCGAGTGCGCGATAGGTCTCGGTGTCCTCCACCCCCTCGGCCGTCATCTCGAGTCCGAGGCTGTGCGCCAGATCGATGGTCGAGACCACCAGCGCGGTGGCGCGCGTGTCGCTCATCATCGAGAGGATGAAGGACTTGTCCAGCTTCAGCTCGTCGATGGGCAGCTCCCGCAGGTACGACAGCGAGCTGTAGCCCTTCCCGAAGTCGTCCACCGCGATCCGCACACCCATCTGGCGGAGCGTCCGGAGATTCGCGGCGGCCCGGCTGCGATCCGAGATGAGGACGTCCTCCGTGATCTCGATGACCAGGATGCTCGGGTCGAGCGCGCGGCTCGTGGTCATCGCCAGGATCTCTGCGGGCAGGCCGGCGTCCATGATCGAGCTGGCCGGCAGGTTGACCGCCACCGGGAGCGGTCTGCCCCGGAGGGACCACACGGCGGCCTGGTCCAGCGCCTGTTCCAGCACCACGTCCGTGAGGGCCGGCATGAGCCCGGCCTCGTCGAAGCGGCCCAGGAAGGCGTCCGGCTGCAGGAGGCCCAGCACCGGGTGCTCCCAGCGGACCAGCGCCTCGACCCCGCACACCCTGCCGTCGGCGAGGCCGATCTTCGGCTGGTAGTGCAGCACGAGCTGATCAGCGGTCAGTGCCTCGTTCAGGGCCTGGACGGTGTGGAACTCGCCGCGGGCCCGGTCTCCCTCGCAGTCGGAGTACACCGCGTATCCGGTGTGCTCGGTCTTCGCCGCGTACATCGCGATGTCGGCCTTGCGCAGCAGCGAGCCCAGCTCCTGTCCGTGGAGGGGATAGCACGAGATGCCGATGCTCGCGCTGATGTGGATGGTCACCCCGCCGAGATCGTAGGGTGCCGCGAGGGCAGTCCGGATGCCGAGCGCGACGGCGCGGGCGCGCTCGCGGTCGCACTGGTCGGGGTGGATGACGAACTCGTCCCCGCCCATCCGCGCGAGCAGGTCGAGCGGCCCCACCTCGTCGATCAGGCGGGCTGCGACCTGTTGCAGGAGCTGGTCGCCCTTGTCGTGTCCCAGGCCGTCGTTGATCTCCTTGAACTTGTCGAGATCGAGGAGGAGCACCGCGCTGGGCAGCTCGGCGTTGACCGCCAGCCTGCGCGGGAAATCGGTGTAGAGCGCCCGGCGGTTCGCGATACCGGTCAGCTCGTCGGTCCTCGCGTGGCGATTGACCTGTGTGAGCAGGAGGCGCTGGAGGAACGCCAGCGGTAGTGCGGCGAGGGCGACGGTGAGACCGGCCAGGACGACCGCCGTGGTCACGACCGAGCGCTGGGAGGCTGCGACGAGGACGACCAGACCGGCTGCCGTTGCCACCAGGGGAATGGTCTGTGCGGGGACAGCCGTGGTGAAGTTCCTGCGGGGGACCACCGGGTGACGCTGGGTCACCGCCCACGCACTGATGAGTGCGAGCGCGATCGCCCAGACTGCGTCGAGAGGGGCGCCGATGGCGTACAGCTCGTCGACCTCCAGGAACGCATAGGCGATGTCGGCACCCGTCAGGACGAGCACCCCCAGGTACAGGAGGGCCCACGATCTGCCGAGGGCTCCTCCGGCGGCCGCCGTCGTGCCGGACAGCTTGATGATGATGAGGACGTCCATCAGGCAGTACGAGACCCCGACGACTCCGGTCAGCGTCAGCGGGCCGTCGAAGGTCGATTTCACGACGGGGTCGAGCGCCAGAGCCAGGACAGCCGCTGCGCCCAGTGCCCCGATGACGCTGTCGAGCAGGGCGGACCAGGTCAGGTGCACTGCCATCGCCCGCGAAGTGAGGATCACCGCCACGAGCAGGAGGACATAGAAGCTCCCGTAGCCGAGATCGGCCGGGGAGGGCAGGGGGACGTCCCGTCCGGCCGCAGCCTCGAGCACGTAGTAGGTGTCGGCGAACGCCCAGCACAACAGGGCCGTCGCCACCAGCCAGAGGTAGGGCCGTCGGCCTCCGGAGTAACCGACCACCGACCACGCGACGACGGCCGGGGCCCACACGGTGAGCAGACCCAGCGCCCCGTCGATCCAGAAGCTGAAGTCGTCCGAGCGCGGAAGCAGGGAAGCGATCAGGTAGGTGACGGCGATCGCCGCCAGCGGTACGGGCAGCAGGCGCATGATGCGCTCGCCGGAATGCGGGCCCGGTGCCGGTGCGCCTGCCGGGCGCCTCACCGCCGGTCCCCGGGGACCGGCCGGCCCGGGCGCGCGGGACGCCGGCAGGCTCTCTCCCGAACACCATCGCTGGGCAGGGTGGTGTTCACGGGGTGCTCCTCGGTTCGGCCTGGATTCACCGGCCACTATCGGCCGCAGCTGCCCGCCCGTAACTGCCCGGCCTTAATCCCCCGGCCGTGCTCCCCCGGCCGTGATGCAGGACGGGCCCGGCGGTGACGGCTCAGGATCTCCGGCGGCGGAGGGCTGCCCTCACGACAAGAGCGGCCATCAGGAGGAAGGCGACGGGCAGGCAGAAATAGCTGGCGAGGACGAGACCCGGCCAGACCGTCCAGCCGAGCAAGGCCGAGACGAGGATCGCGGCCAGGGCCACGAGGCCGATCACCGCGAGGGAGACGGCGAGGATCATGAGCACGGGCGGGCCGTGCGGCGCCGATCCCACGGGTACACCCGGCGGTCCCCCGCCGGCCATGGGACGGGAAGTGTCGGAGGCACGGGTCTCGGAGGCATGGGGAGCGGGTGCATGGGGATCGGAAGCGTGGGGATCGGGTGCATGGTCGTCGGGGGTCATGGCCGTCCCAGCCTACTGGAGCCACGGCGGGGCGGCAGCGGGGCACCCTATATCCTTGGAGGCAGGGAATCCCGGGGGTATGAGCGCCTGCGCGCCAGGCGGTGGCGTCGACCCGGGACCGACATCGCGGGCGCCCGCCCGGACAGCTGAGAAGGGGTAACACCGTGCCTATCGGCAAAGTGAAGTGGTTCGATGCGGACAAGGGCTTCGGATTCCTGACCGCGGACGACGGCAAGGAGGTGTTCCTGCACGCCTCGGCGCTTCCCGCCGGAGTCACCGAGGTCAAGGTGGGGACCAGACTGGAGTTCGGCGTCGCCGACGGGCGTCGCGGCCTGCAGGCCCTGTCCGCGCGCATCCTCGAGCAGGCGCCCTCGGTGGCGAAGAGCACCCGCAAGGACGCCGAGGACATGGCCGTCATCACGGAGGACCTCATCAAACTCCTGGACGCCGTGTCCAACGGACTGCGGAAGGGCCGCTATCCCGAGAGGGCGCAGGCGGCCAAGGTCGCCGCCGTGCTGCGGGCGGTCGCCGACGACCTCGACGCGTAGGCTTCGACCATGACCCCCAGTGAGCTGCAGACCCCCGACGGAACCGGATCCGCGCCGCCGGAGCAGGTACCCGCGGACGACACCGCCAAGCGGAAGCCACGGGCCCCGCGCCGCATCCCGAAGTCGGACGCCGTCCTCGAGGCAGCCGTCGACCGGGCGCTCCAGGGGATCCTCGAGATCGCCCCGGAAGCGCAGGTGGGACGTCACGTGTCGGCCGTGGTGGACGGGGAGCGCCTCGTCACCCACCGGTTCGAGGCATTCCTCCCCGGGTATGGCGGCTGGCAGTGGTACGCGAGCCTGGCGCGCGTACCGCGGGGCAAGGACGTGAGCGTGTGCGAGGTGGGGCTGCTGCCCTCCGAGACCTCGCTCCGCGCCCCCGAGTGGGTGCCGTGGTCGGAACGGGTCCGCCCCGAGGACCACCAGACGGAGGACGCACCCGCACCGGCCGCACCGGCCGCCGAGGCGGTGCAGGGGCCGGAGGACGACGGCGTGGAGCAGTCCCGCACCCCGTGAGCGCCCCGGGGCACTGCGCCCGAGCGCGAGCATGAACACCTTCAGGTCACTCGAACTCCACAACTACAGGCTCTGGTTCATCGGGGCTCTGATCTCCAACGTGGGCACCTGGATGCAGCGGACCGCGCAGGACTGGCTCGTCTACGACATCCTCACCGAGCAGAACGCCTCGGCCCTCGGGATCGTCCTGGCCCTCCAACTGGGTCCGCAGCTGGTCATCGCGCCGTGGGCCGGCCTGATCGCGGACACCGTGGACAGGCGCCGGCTGCTCGCGGTCACGCAGGTCGCCATGGCGCTGCTGGGCGTGGGCCTGGGGGTCATGGTCCTCCTCGACGTCGCCGTGCTGTGGCACGTCTACGCCTTCGCCCTGGCGCTCGGCATCGTCTCCGCCTTCGACGCCCCCGCCCGTCAGGCCTTCGTCTCGGAACTGGTGCGTGAGGACTACCTGCCCAACGCGGTGGCCCTGAACAGCGCCTCCTTCAACGGCGCCCGCCTGATCGGTCCCGCCATCGCCGGTCTGCTCACGGCGGGAGTGGGGCCGGGGTGGGTGTTCATGATCAATGCCCTGACATTCGGCGCCATGGTCTGGGTGCTGGTCGTGATGAGGACCTCCGAGCTGAACGAGCAGCCGTTCTCCGCCCCCGGGAAGGGCCGGATCCGCGCGGGCTTCCGCTACGTGCGGCATCGACCGGACATCATGATGGTGCTGCTCGCCATCTTCATCGTGGGCACCTTCGGGCTGAACTTCGCGGTCTACATCGCCGCGATGGCGCGTACGGAGTTCGGGCAGGGGGCAGGGGTCTTCGGGGTGCTGTCCTCCGTGATGGCCGTGGGCTCGATCGCCGGTGCCCTGCTGTCGGCGCGACGCGAGCGCGCCCGGCTGCGCTTCGTCTTCGGTGCGTCCGCAGCCTTCGGGCTCGCCTGCATCCTGGCAGCCCTCGCCCCGACCCTGTGGCTCTTCGGCCTGTCCCTGGTCCCCGTGGGCCTCTTCGCCCTGACGCTCATGACGAGCGCCAACGCCTACGTGCAGTCGACCACGGAGCCGGCCATGCGCGGGCGCGTGATGTCGCTGTACTTCGCCATCTTCCTCGGCGGGACACCGCTCGGTGCGCCGGTGGTGGGATGGGTCTCCGACATGTTCGGGCCCCGCTGGAGCCTGGGTGTCGCGGCCGCGTCCGGTCTGATCGCGGCGGGCGCCGGACTCTTCTGGGCCTGGAAGTACCACGATGCCAGGCTGCACTTCGACCGGTCGGCGCCTCGCCGACTGCGTCTCGATCTCGGTACCGACCCTGTGGACGGCGCGCCCTAGGACACCGGCACGTTCAGAGGAGGGTGCCGACCACGTGGTCGATGCACGCCAGGAGCGCCGAGACGTCGTCGGGCTCGATGGCCACGAAGGTGGCGAAGCGGAGCTGGTTGCGCCCGAGCTTGCGGTAGGGCTCGACGTCCACGATCCCGTTGTCACGCAGGATCGCCGCGATACGCGCCGCGTCCACCGAGGCGGCGAAGTCGACGGTGACGATCACGTCGGAGCGGTCCTCGGCACGTGGGACGAAGGGGCTCGCAACGGGCGAGGCCTCCGCCCAGCTGTAGATCCGGCCCGCGGAGTCCGCGGTCCGGGCCGCGGCGAACGCCAGGCCCCCCTGCGCCTCGAGCCACTGGAGCTGGGCGTCGAGCAGCACGAGCGTGGACAGCGCGGGGGTGTTGTAGGTCTGGTCGAGGCGCGAGTTGTCGATCGCGGTCTGCAGGTTGAGGAAGTCGGGGATCCAGCGCCCGCCGGCGTCGATGCGGGCAGCGCGTTCGAGGGCCGCGGGGGAGAGGAGTCCCAGCCAGAGCCCGCCGTCGGAGGCGAAGTTCTTCTGCGGGGCGAAGTAGTAGACGTCGGTCTCGGAGACATCGACGTGGAGCCCGCCCGCGGCGGAGGTGGCATCGACGAGGAGCAGCGCGCCGTCGTCGGCGTCCCGGACGCGCCGCACCGGAGCCGCGACCCCCGTGGAGGTCTCGTTCTGGGGCCAGGCGTAGCAGTCGATGCCGGCCTCGGCCACCGGGTCCGCACGCGTCCCGGGTTCGGTGGTGATGACGGTGGAGGGCCCCAGGAACGGGGCCCTCGAGGTGGCCGCCGCGAACTTCGCCCCGAACTCGCCGAACGAGAGGTGCTGGGCCCGGTGCTCCACGAGTCCGAACGTCGCCACGTCCCAGAACGCGGTCGAGCCGCCCACGCCGAGCACCACCTCGTAGCCATCGGGAGCCTCGAAGAAGGTCCGCAGACCCTCACGGACCCGACCCACGAGGGCCCTCACGGGTGCCTGGCGGTGGGACGTCCCGAGGAGCGAGGTGCCCGCCGCGACCAGCGCGTCGAGCTGCGCGCCGCGGATCTTCGACGGCCCTGCACCGAAGCGTCCGTCGCCGGGGAGGAGGTGGCCGGGGATGCGGGGTTGCTCGCTCATGGGTGCTCCAGCTGATCGACGGCAGGTGTGGCATCCATTCTGCCCCAGGCGCTGCTGCGCTCCCCGCCGGGACCCATGGACTAATCTTGGGAAGCGGGGCCCGAGCGCACGGTGACTGCCGTGGTACTCGCACCGGCATGAGGGGCTTCCAGCCGCGCACCCGCACAGCACCAAGGAGCTGAACCGCATGACGGACCTCATCGATACCACCGAGATGTACCTGCGGACCATCCTCGAGCTCGAGGAGGAGAACATCGTGGCCCTGCGTGCGCGGATCGCCGAGCGGCTGCGCCACTCCGGCCCCACGGTCTCCCAGACCATCGGCCGCATGGAGCGGGACGGTCTCGTCGTGGTCTCCGGGGACCGGCACCTGGAGCTCACGGAGGCGGGGCGTGACCGCGCCACCGGCGTGATGCGCAAGCACCGCCTCGCGGAGCGGCTGCTGAGCGACGTGATCGGCCTCGACTGGGCCTACGTGCACGACGAGGCCTGCCGCTGGGAGCACGTCATGAGCGAGCGGGTGGAGCGCCGGCTCTACGAGCTGCTCGGCCAGCCCTCCGAGTCGCCCTACGGCAACCCGATCCCGGGGCTCGAGGCGATCGGCGGCACGGAGTCCGGGCTGTTCACCGACGGCGTCGTCACCCTCGTCGCAGCGCTGGGTCTTCGCGGGCCCGGGGAGCACGTCACCCTGGTCCGACTCGCCGAGCCCATCCAGGTGGACCCCGAGCTGCTCACGCAACTCGACGAGGGCGGTCTGCGACCGGGAGCCCGCCTCACGCTCGAGGCGGCGGGTGAGTACGTCTCCGTCCGGGTCCCGGGCGTCGAGGGAGCCCTGGAGCTGCCGCCCGAGGTGGCCTCGCACATCTTCGTCTCCGTGCCCGAGTAGCAGGCACAGCACCCGGCAACGGGACACGCAGCGGGACACCCAGATGTGGCGGACGCTTCCGATTAGCGGAGGGCGGGTCTCCGGTTTACCCTTGCACTGTCAATCCGAAGCACTTGTCCCCATCCCGGGATGGCACCCGGCTACGGGGCGCAGGTCGGCAACGAGGCCAACGCATGCGCACTCTTGTTCTGAATGCAGGGTATGAACCACTGGCGGTCGTCACGTTCCGCCGGGCGCTGGTGCTCGTGCTCACGGGGAAGGCGAGCGTCATCGCGGAGGACGAGGAGCCCGTCGTCGGGCCCACCGAGACGCTCGGCAGGCCGTCCGTGATCCTCCTCAACCGCTACGTGAAGATCCCGTACCGGCACGACGTGATGGCCACCCGGCGCGGGGTGCTGCGCCGCGACAACCATGTCTGCGCCTACTGCGGGAAGAGCGCGTCCACGATCGACCACGTGATGCCGCGCTGCCGCGGCGGCGGCGACACCTGGGAGAACCTCGTGGCATGCTGCCTCTCGTGCAACAACGCGAAGGGCGACAGGACGCTGGGCAGCCTCGGATGGCAGCTGCGGATCAGGCCGCTCCCTCCGCGCGGTCCGCAGTGGCAGATCCGCGAGCTGGAGAGACCGGCACCCCAGTGGAGCGAATTCCTCGCGGAGTACGCGGCATGAGTGCCACCCCACCCGACTTCGACGCGATCGTCCTGGCCGGTGGTCGCTCCTCCCGGCTCGGCGGCCTGCCCAAGGCAGGCCTCGTGTTCGAGGGGCGCACCCTGCTGGAGCGGACGTGTGCGGCGCTGGCCGGTGCGCGCCGGCTCGTCGTCGTGGGACCGGACCCGGACGGGGGGCGGCGGGCGGCGCTCGCGGGGGCGCCGACGTTCGTGCGGGAGGAGCCGGCCTTCGCAGGGCCGGCGGCGGCCGTGGTCGCCGGTGTCGAGGCCCTCACGGATCCTGCGCCGTGGTGCGCCGTCGTGGCCTGCGACATGCCCCGTGTGGACGAGCTCGTCCCCCTGCTGCTCGCGGCGGCGGCGGAGAGCGGCACCTCGGTCATGGCGGTGGAGGGCGGGCGCGACCAACCGCTCGCCGCGCTCTACCGCAGCGCGGACCTCGCCCACGCGATCGACGCCCTCCTCGCCCGCGGCGCCGTCGAGAACCTGTCGATGCGCAGCCTCCTTGCTAGTGTGAGGACCAGAGAAGTCCCGGTTCCCCCGGGCGTGACGCACGACGTCGACACCTTCAGCGATGCTCGCCAGCTGGGAGTCGACGTCCCCTGAGACTGCCCGGAGGGCCCCATGGATGATCGCCAGAAGCTGCTGCACGACTGGACCGAGGGACTGCTCGCGGCCCTCGAGCTGGAGGGGACCGAGGTGGACATCGACGCCGTGCTCGGGCTGGCGGGGAGGGCAGCCCACTCGGTGGTGCGGCCGGCGGCCCCACTGACGACCTTCGTGGTCGGCTACGCGGCAGGACTCGCCGTCGGGAGCGGCCAGGCCGAGGAGCAGGTGGCCATGCGGTCGGCGTCCGCCGTGGCCGATGCCCTCTGCGCCGACGCAGCGGCAGCGGGGAGTGCCGAATGAGCGAGGCCCTGGACGCCCGGAACGTGGACTGGGACAGGGCGAGGCTGCTGGCGCACAGTGCGGCCCACGCGCTGCCCTTCCAGACGGTCAATCTGGCCGATGCCCTCGGTCAGACCCTCGCCGAACCCGTCCACGCACTCCAGGCCATCCCGCACTACGCGTCGTCCGCGATGGACGGCTGGGCCGTGCGGGGGGAGCCGCCGTGGACCCTCGTGAGTCCGGCGGCACCCGAGGAGCACCACCGCGGCAGGCCCGCTCCGCACGCCGACTCCGGAGAGGTGGCGCTGTCCCCCGGGGAGGCGACGTTCATCCTCACCGGAGGCGTGGTACCCAGGGACACCGAGGGGATCCTGCGGACCGAACACGGCCTCGTCCGCGGCGACGTGCTGGACCGCAACGAGGACGCCCGGCCCGGCGAGCCGTCCCCGCGCGAGCACATCAGACCGGCGGGGGAGGAGGCCGAGGAGGGGTCCGAGGCCATCCGTGCCGGTGTGGTGCTCAATCCCGCGCAGATCGCGCTCGCCGCCGTCTGCGGCCACGACACCCTCGCCGTGCTCCGGCCCCCGCGGGTGTCCCTGCTCATGACCGGTGACGAGGTGATCGACCAGGGGCTGCCGCACGCGGGCCAGGTGCGTGACACCTTCGGGCCGCAGTTGCCGGGCTTCGTCTCCATGCTCGGCGGCCACGTGGACGTCGCGGGCCGTGCGAAGGACGATCTCGAGGACGTGATCGCGGCCATCAGCGCCGAGCCGACCGACGAGTTCTCGCTGGCCCGGGCCTCCGGGGACGTCCTGATCACCACGGGCGGCACGGGCAGCTCCTCCGCCGACCACATCCGCCGCGCGCTGACGGAACTCGGGGCCGAGCTGATCATCGACGGCATCGCCATGCGCCCCGGCCACCCGACCCTCCTGGCGCGGCTGCAGGACGGCCGATTCCTCGTCGGGCTGCCCGGCAACCCGCTCGCGGCGATGATGGCCATGCTCACGGTGGCCGGGCCGCTCATCGCAGGGCTGCGGGGTTCGGCACTGGCCGAACCCTCGACGGTCGTGACGGGGGAGTCCTTCGGGCCGCTTCCCGGCCGCAGCCGGCTCGTGCCGTTCCGGTCGGTGTCAGGTCGGGCCGTGCCGAGCACGCACCAGCGCTCCGGCATGCTCCGCGGCCTGGCCGGCGCCGATGGCGTCATGGTGATCCCGTCCGACGGCTGCGGGGAGGGCGACGAGGTGGCGGCCCTGTCCCTGCCGTGGGTGACGGGCTAGGGCGTGTCTCCTAACCTTTTGGTGGGATGAACGAGATGATTGTGGAATGTCGCGTACTCGTAGTCTTTCGGAT
>NZ_CANLSZ010000011.1 GCF_947493765.1 uncultured Arthrobacter sp. | reverse complement strand
GGGGACCTCGACCCCTTCCCGCCACCCCTCAACCGGACAGCCTCAGATCCTCACCCCCACCGGATGTCCGAAGAGCCCGCAATGAGGCAGCAGCTGCCCTGTCGATATGCGTCAAAGCCGATAGTGTTCTCGACCGGCTTCAACAGACGGCGGAGGCGCTTTCCGACACAGAGGTGAAAGATCAGCGAAGCGCACGACGATGGAGCGACGCCGGCCTGAAGACCATTGCCGCGGAGCTGGTGTACCTAGCTGACATCCAGGGGCGGCTTGGCAGCGAGCTACTTGGCATTGAAGTGACAGGGACAGCCGAATCCGGCCTGATGATCGTTATCGACCAGATGACAACGGCATCCCTGCCTAGTCGTGCACCCCTGATCCGGTTGTGGGCCTATGGCGTCGACGACGAACCAGAGGAACGCGAGCTCGTGGTCGACCTCGACGACTACCCTGTCACCACCGCGAGCAACGACACCTACACGATGAAGCGACACCGCGTCACCCTACCGCTGCCGGATTTGCCCAACATCGATGACGAGTTGAAACTGATCAGCATCTCAATCGAAGGACGGGATGCACCTATGCGCACCGTCACGCTCGAAAACCACGCCAAGCTCCCCCATGGCTTCGACGTCCGCTTCGCCGTCTATCGCACGATTGCGACGATCGACCTTCTCGCTATAGGGCAGTAAGCGAGAGGCTCAGTGACCTATAAGATATATGCCATTTGTGGTATACTTTAGGCCAGTTAGCGGGTCGTGGTTGAGGTCTCTCCCCACCCGCAAACCTACCTCGCACAGCCCGACCTCACCTGATTTGTCGTCGCTCCCCGGTAGATTGAAACCAACACTAAGTAGCTACCGTCGCGTGGCTGGAGACTGCCACATGACAACTTCAACTGAATCAGGATCAACGCAAGGGGTACGAGCCGTGGCGCTCAAAAAATCGGATCTCTACAGCTCACTCTGGAAGAGCTGTGATGAGCTGCGTGGCGGCATGGATGCCAGCCAGTACAAGGACTACATCCTGACCATGTTGTTCGTAAAGTACGTCTCCGACAAGGCTAAGACGGACCCCAACTCTCTTATTGATGTGCCTGCAGGCGGATCCTTCGATGAGATGGTCGCCGTCAAAGGTGATAAGGAGATCGGCGACAAGATCAACAAGATCATCGCCAAGCTCGCCGAAGCCAACGACCTGCAAAAGGTCATTGACCTGGCCGACTTCAATGATGAGGAAAAGCTCGGCAAGGCCAAGGAGATGCAGGACCGGCTCTCGAAGCTGGTTACTATCTTCCAGGAACTCGACTTCCGCGGTTCGCGTGCTGAGGGCGACGACCTACTGGGCGATGCTTACGAATATCTCATGCGTCATTTCGCCACCGAGTCCGGCAAGTCCAAGGGTCAGTTCTACACGCCGGCAGAGGTCTCACGTGTTATCGCCAAGTTGATCAGCGTCACCCCTGACACCCCGCGGTCCGCAACGGTCTACGATCCAACCTGTGGTTCGGGCTCACTACTTCTAAAGGTTGCGGCTGAATCTCGCCAGGGATTGACTATCTACGGCCAGGAAAAAGACAATGCCACTTGGGCCCTGTCCAAGATGAACATGATCCTGCACGGCAACGAGATCGCCGATATACGCAAAGGTGACACGATCACCAGCCCCCAGTTCACTACTGGCGGCAGTCTCGAAACATTCGACTACATTGTAGCCAACCCACCCTTTTCCATTAAGTCTTGGAGCAACGGCCTCGAGAACGAGTTTGGGCGCTTTGAATACGGGACCCCTCCTGAAAAGAATGGTGATTACGCTTTCCTACTCCACATCCTCAAGTCCATGAAGAGCACGGGTAAGGCTGCAGTTATTCTTCCCCACGGAGTTCTCTTCCGCGGCAACGCTGAGGCCATCATCCGAAAACAGCTCCTTAAACGCGGCTTCATCAAGGGCATCATCGGACTGCCGGCCAACTTGTTCTATGGCACCAGCATCCCAGCTTGCATCATCGTGCTCGACAAGGAGAATGCTCAGAGTCGTACCGGAGTATTCATGATCGACGCCTCTGCCGGCTACCTCAAGGACAGCAGCAAGAATCGACTGCGCTCCCAGGACATGCATAAAATTGTTGACGTATTCGGGAAAAATCTGGAGATCGAAGGTTACTCTCGCATGGTCCCGCTGAGCGAAATCGGCAATGCAACCAATGATTTTAACCTCAACATTCCACGCTATGTCGACTCATCCGATCCGGAGGATATCCAAGATCTCTATGCTCACATCCACGGTGGCATACCCGACCGCGACATAGACGCACTCAGTGCAAGCTGGGACGCATTTCCAGCTCTACGTCAACGACTGTTTGCAAGTAACGGACAAAACGGTTACAGCGAGTTGATCATCGATATTTCCGATGTCCAGCAAGTGATCCTCGACTCAGCCGAGTTCACCAGCTTTTTGGAAATAGCGCGAACCCAAGTGGCGGATTGGTACGCAGCCTATCGCCCAGCACTAGAGAATATTACGAGCGATACTAACCCAAATGACTTGATCTCCGATCTTGGAGATAACTTACTGAGCCGATTCAAAGACACTCCCCTAGTGGATGCGTATGACATCTATGAGCAGTTGATGACCTACTGGCATAGCGTCATGCACGATGATGTCTTCTTGCTTATGAATGAGGGATGGCTAAACGCAGCCAAGCCACGCAAAACCATCGAGGACAAAGACCTAAAAATCACCGAGACGGCCGACATGGTGGTCGGCTCAGGACGGAATGCAGACAAATACAAGATGGATTTGGTCCCTCCGACACTTATAGTCACCCGATATTTCGCCCACGACCAGGCCCAGATTGACGATCTGACCGCCGCGGCTGAGGAAGCAACACGCCAGATTGAGGAATATGTCGAGGAGCACGCTTCCGACGACGGCTTGCTCGCCGAAGCCTTGGACGATGGCAAGATCAGTAAGGCTCTGGCCAGCGCGAGGCTCCGCGTTGCCAAGAATGAACGCGGTGATCCAGAAGAAATTACGGCTCTCGAGCACCTGATTGCACTCTACAACAGAGAATCTGGAGCGAAGAAACTCCAGAAGGACGCGCAAACCCGATTGGATACCGCCACGCTCAACCACTACGGCAAGCTCACTGAGCAAGATGTCCAGCAGCTTGTCCTCGATGACAAATGGAGAACTGCGGTCATTAGTGGCGTCACAGGCGAAATAACGAAACTAACCTACAATCTAGTTGCCCGAATTAAGGAATTGGGCAAGCGATACGACGCGACTCTCAGCGATCTAGAGGCCGAAGTCGAGGCGCTGAACCTCAAGGTTGCCCAGCATCTCGCAAACATGGGGGTGGAATGAGCTTGCTTGTGACTAGCGCAGAGCTGAATCCAACTAACACTAGGCAGACAACCCAGGTTTGGGAGACTGTGCCATTGATTTCTGCAGTCGATTTCTTGGATAGCGCCCGAAAGCCGGTAAAGAGTTCAGATAGAGCCCACATGCAAGGCATCTATCCCTATTTCGGGGCATCCGGGATAGTCGATTACGTGAATGACTACATCTTCGATGAAGACTTAATTCTACTTGGCGAAGACGGTGAGAATATACTCAGCCGAAAGGTTCCTTTAGCATTCAAAGTATCAGGAAAAATATGGGTCAATAATTATGCACATGTCTTGCGTCCGACTCCGGACTTCGACATTGACTACTTGACGGCCTATCTTGAGAGCTTGGATTACTCTGAATACAACACTGGAACCGCGCAGCCGAAGCTAAATAAAGACTCCTGCTCAAAAATCCAAATAGCTAAGCCGCCGAAAGCAGAGCAGGCTCGAATTTCTCGATCACTGAATGATGCGCAGTCTCTGATTAGTTCTTTGGAGAAGTTAATCTCCAAAGAGCAAACAATTAAGCAAGGCATGATGCAAGAACTTCTCACCGGCAAGAAGCGCATTCCTGGTTTCAGTGGACCCTGGAGCACGGCAGTTCTTGGTGATCACTTTGAGATTACATCAAGCAAGCGTGTTTTCCAGCGAGATTGGAGGGCATCGGGCGTGCCATTTTATCGAGCACGCGAACTCGCGATCTTGGGCGTGTGTGGCACAGTAGACAACGATCTCTTCATCGACCGAGCAATGTTCGATGAATACCGACGCCTTTACGGGGCGCCAGAGCCAGGAGATTTTCTTGTAACCGGAGTGGGGACACTCGGCAAGACCTATGTCGTAAAGCCAGGTGACGAATTCTATTTTAAGGACGGAAACATCTTGTGGCTAAAGCGTTCGGAGACAGTTGATAGCAATTTCCTTAAGTTCTTGTACTCTACCCCGCTCGTGGAGCGACAGATATCAGATGGCTCATCTGGCACCACCGTAGGCACCTACACGATAACGAATGCCAAGAAGACTGAAATACCACTACCACCAATAGCGGAGCAAAGAGCGATCGCGACGGCACTGAGTGATGTTTCGGAAACTATTGACGTACTGCAATCTCGTTTAGCCAAGGCGAAGAGTCTCAAACAAGGCTTGATACAGGAACTACTAACGGGCCGCACGCGACTGCAGCCTGCGGAGTTTCCTGCGTGAGCGTCGGTAAGTCTGTGCGGCTCTTCCTGGCTGACGGAACACCCGGTGGCTTGCTGACAGCTGAAATCATGAACTGGACCGGTCATGTTGCTGCTGCCCCACGATCAGACCTCGGTGCCCTGTTGAAACGCCCCGAAGCGTCGCGGACGGGCATCTATATTCTTCTTGGAGACGATCCACAAAGTATGGGGGGATCGCTCGCATACATCGGCGAAGGTGATGATGTCGCCAAGCGTCTCTATCATCACTCTCGCAATGAAGATCAGGGTGGAAAAGACTTCTGGGATCGGGCGATCGTCCTCACCAGCAAGGACACGAACCTAACCAAAGCCCACGCCCGCTATTTGGAGTCGCGGTTCATCTCATTGGCGATAGAGGCTAACCGTTCCCGTCTAACCAACGGCACAGCACCCCCACTGCTGCCACTTCCAGAGTCCGATGTCTCGGACATGGAGTATTTTGTTGCGCAGGCCAAGATCGTTCTACCTGTGCTGGGCGTCAACATCTTTCGAACGACGACGACGACGACAACCAGACAGCCATCAGGCCCGACAGACGTAGTAGCTCCGACCGATCCTTCCATCTCGCCGATCTTCGAGATGTTCGTCAAGAAGTACGGCATCCGAGCAATGGCGCAAGAAGTCGATGGCGAGTTCACGGTAAGAAAGGGTTCAATGGCCCGACTCTCCTTCACCGAGAATTCAAGTAATTACGAACTTCTCCACGACGAGCTCCTCAAGAGCGGGCAGCTTGTTCAAGACGGCCGAGACTCCGCTATCTTCACCCAAGACATCGTCTTCCGCGGCCCATCAGCCGCGGCGGCAATCGTGGCGGGCAGAGCGGCAAACGGCCGAGTCGAATGGCGTGTTCCAGGAACGGGCATAAGCTTCGGAAGCTGGCAGAATCAGGATGTTGAAAGTAATTTTGGGGGAAATGAATCATGAGCACAGTTGGACAGATTGAACGTAAGACTCAAGACCGTGTTGTCGACCTGTTCCAGCAGGAGCTTGGATACGAGTACCTGGGCAACTGGGAGTATCGCGAAAACAATTCGCACATCGAAGTCGGCCTGCTTGAACAGAACCTGCAGGCCCGCGGCTACGACGCCAATCTGATCAACAAAGCCGTTGAGCAGTTCAAGAAGACCGCGTCGCTGGGCGGTGGCCGCAATCTCTACGAAGCTAACCACGAGGTCTACAACCTCCTCCGCTACGGAGTGAAGGTCAAACCCGGTATCGGCGAACAGACCGAGACGGTCTGGCTGGTGGACTGGCACAACCCCGAAGCAAACCACTTTGCTGTCGCTGAAGAAGTCTCGATCAAGGGTGAACACAACAAGCGACCGGATGTCGTCATCTACGTCAATGGCTTGGCGCTTGGTGTCGTCGAACTCAAACGGTCAAAGGTCGCTGTCTCCGAAGGTATCCGGCAGAACATCGGCAACCAAAAGAAAGACTTCATCCGTCCGTTCTTCAGCACGGTGCAGCTGGTCATGGCCGGCAACGACGTTGAAGGACTGCGCTACGGAGTCATCGATACAGCCGAGAGGTACTGGCTTGAATGGAAAGAACCTTCTGACATCGAGGAACCGCTCGATCGTGCACTCGTCCAGATCTGTTCGAAGAGCCGATTCCTGGAGATTATCCATGACTTCATGGTGTTTGACGGTGGTACAAAGAAGACTTGCCGCCACAACCAATTCTTCGGCGTCAAGGCTGCCCAGGACCGCATTGCCAAGCGCGAAGGCGGCATTATTTGGCACACCCAAGGTTCGGGCAAATCCCTCACTATGGTGTGGCTGGCTAAATGGATCCGCGAACATCAGACGCGCGGCGACAGCCAGGCTCGTGTCCTCATCATCACTGACCGTACTGAGCTAGACGATCAGATCAAGCGAGTCTTCAGCGGTGTCAACGAGGACATCTACCGCACGAAGAGCGGCGCCGATCTCATCGGTTCTCTAAACAGCAATGACCCTTGGCTGATGTGTTCGCTGGTGCACAAGTTCCGCGGCGGAGACGATGATCAAGCACAGAACGACGCCGATGGCGACTTCATCACCGAGCTCAACTCGAAGATTCCGGTTGGCTTCTCAGCTAAGGGCAATCTGTTCGTCTTCGTCGACGAAGCCCACCGCACCCAGTCCGGCAAAATGCATAAGGCCATGAAGCAGCTTTTGCCCGGGGCTATGTTCATCGGATTCACCGGTACCCCGCTGCTCAAAGCGGACAAAGCAACCAGCATCGAGACCTTCGGTAGCTTCATCCACACCTACAAGTTCAACGAAGCGGTCGAAGACGGCGTGGTGCTCGATCTACGCTACGAGGCCCGCAACATCGATCAGGATCTGATCTCATCAGCCAAAATCGATCAGTGGTTTGAGGCAAAGACCAAGGGCATGACTGATCTTTCCAAGGCTGAGCTCAAGAAGCGCTGGGGCACGATGCAAAAAGTCGTCAGCTCCGAGCCGCGTTCCAAGCAGATCGTCAACGACATCCTGCTCGACATGGAGACGAAGCCGCGCCTCATGGACAACCAGGGCAACGCCATGCTCGTCGGATCCAGCATCTATCAGGCCTGCAAATTCTACGAGATGTTCTGCCAAGCTGGGTTCAAGGGCAAGTGCGCCATCGTCACAAGTTACGTCCCTCAGGCCAGCGACATCTCCAAAGAGGACTCAGGTCACGGTGCAACGGAAAAGCTGCGCCAGTACGACATCTATCGGCAAATGCTGGCCGATCACTTCGATGAACCGGCTGACCAAGCGGTCACGAAGATCGAGCAGTTCGAAAAGGAAGTTAAAGACCGCTTCATCAACGAGCCCGGCCAGATGCGCCTCCTGATCGTTGTCGACAAGCTGTTAACCGGATTCGATGCGCCAGCAGCCACGTACCTATACATCGACAAGAAGATGCGCGACCACGGTTTGTTCCAAGCCATCTGCCGCGTCAACCGTCTCGACGGCGACGACAAGGACTATGGCTACATCGTTGACTATCAGGACCTCTTCAACTCCCTGGAAGACGCCATCACGGACTATACGTCCGGAGCTCTCGACGGCTACGAGAAGTCCGACATCGAGGGGCTACTCAAAGACCGCGTCCAACAAGCACGCGAAGACCTCGACGAAGCCCTCGAACGCATCCGCGCGCTCTGCGAAGCCGTCGAACCACCCCAGGGAACACTTCAGTACCAGCGCTACTTCTGCGCAATCGAACAGGGCAACGCCCAGCAGATCAAGAACAACGAAGCCAAGCGCGTCGAACTCTACAAGTCCGTGGCCGCCTTGGTTCGTACCTACGGAGCCATCGCCAACGACATGGCCGAGGCTGGATACAGCGCGACTGAAACTGCAGCGATTGCCAAGGAAGTCACCCACTACGTCGCCGTGCGTGATGAAGTGAAACTTGGTGCTGGTGAGAATGTCGATTTCAAGCAATATGAAGCTGGCATGCGTTTCCTACTCGATACTTACATCCGAGCCGATGCATCTGAAGTCGTCGCCGACTTCCAAAACGTTGGGCTCGTTGACCTGATCGTTGAACAAGGTACGGCTGCGATTGACAAGCTCCCTACCGGGATCAAGAAGGATCCTGAAGCTGTCGCCGAAACCATCGCGAACAACATCCGTAAAGTCATCGTCGATGAGAACGCGATGAACCCGAAGTACTACGAGAGCATGTCTACCCTTCTTGACGCGATCATCGAGCAACGCCGCAAGGGTGCCATCGATTACAAGGAATACCTTGAGCAGCTCATCGCCCACGCAAAGAAGGTTGGCTCAAAAGAGTCTGACACTGTCTACCCTGCTTGGGCATCAAACGGTGCGCAGCGTGCCATCGTCGACTTCGGCTGGGCTGATCCGGCCACTCCGATCCAGGTCGACACTGCCATCATGACGAGCAAACCGCACGGTTGGGTTGGCAACACGTTCAAGGAGAAGGAAGTGGCGCGAGCAATTCGTCGTGTCCTACCGGTTGACTTCGACCGTTTCGATGAACTCTTTGATTTGGTAAAGGCCCGAAATGAGTACCGCTAGCGCCTACCTCACCGTCTCCGGGATCGATGTCGATGTTATCTACAAGAACATCAAAAACTTGCATATCGCCGTCTACCCTCCCCTCGGCCGGGTGCGCGTCGCGGCGCCTGAACGACTCGATGATGATGCCATCAGGCTTGCTGTCGTGCAGCGATTGCCATGGATCAAGAAACAGCGGGAGCAGCTTCGTAGCGCAGTCCGTCAGACCGAACGCGAAATGGTCACAGGAGAATCTCACTATGTTTGGGGGCAACGATACCGACTGAATGTCGTGAACGAGCATGGTCGGATTCGGTTTGATATCACCGGCAAGCGCCTGACCTTACACGCCCCCGAAGCAAGTACTCCGGACACTCGTCGCGAAGCCATGGATGACTGGTACCGCTCGGCGCTCAAACACGAGATCCCTGAACTCCTAGCTAAGTGGCAACCGATCATTGGTCGCAATGTGGCCAGGTGGACCGTGCGTCGCATGAAAACGAAGTGGGGCAGCTGCAACCGCGAGTCCGCCCACATCTGGTTCAATCTTGAGCTAGGCAAAAAGCATCCCAACTGTCTGGAATACATCGTCGTACACGAGATGACTCATCTCCTGGAACGGAATCACAACGACCACTTCACCGAACTGATGGACGGGTTTCTTCCGGACTGGCGAGCCCGCCGAGACGAGCTGAATACAGCGCCATTAGCTGAAGAAAACTGGGGAAAGAAATGAAAACAAGAGACATATCAATTCGAAGCTCCGCGGCACCATCTAGCCGTGCGAACAACGCATCCATCCGCAGGGGTTGGTATCTCAGCTATGCTGTGAATTCCAAGGGGCGTGCGCTATGAAGGTGACATTCCCGCTGTTGTCGGATGAACCAGCCATCCAAGACCTTCTGGCCTTTCGCGCAGTTGCCGAGACTGTTGCCGATGCCTTGTTCGATGATGAACTTGATCCGGTTGCCGTTGGCCTTTCAGGCGCGTGGGGTAGCGGCAAAACCAGTGTCTTGGAACTAGTTAAGGCCGAAATTGAAGAGCGATCCGTCACCGCGGACGGAAAGGTGTTGGTGATTCTTACACAACCCTGGGGCTATGACCCTGCGGTCGGGCCCAAAGAGAGCCTCATTGCCGAGGTTCTTGCCGCCTTGAACGAGGAATTCGATACCGAGGACCCTGTCGGCAAGGCTGGTCTCGCTGCCTTTAAAAAACTCGTGAAGAAGGTCAACTGGTCAAAAGCGGTTAAAATGGCCTCTCGCACCGCCATCACGATGCAGCTCCCCAAGGTGGACGATGTCTTCGACCTGGTCAGCGATGATCCGGAGAGCCTCGAAACCGAAAAGGGGATGGCGGCATTCCGAAAGGATTTCGAAGAGCTCCTCGCCGATCCTTCCCTTGAACACCTGTCTCGGGTGGTCGTGCTTGTTGACGACCTTGATCGGTGCTTGCCTGACACAGTCGTCGAAACACTTGAGGCCATTCGACTCTTCCTATCTGCCAAAGGAATGTCATTTGTTATTGCGGCAGACGAGGACCGTGTTGCCGAAGCTATTCAGCAGAAGTTTGGCACCCGCACTGGGGGCCCAGAAGAAGAAGATCCAGCAAAGCTCTATCTGCACAAAATCGTCCAAACCACGATTCCCCTGCCAACCCTGAGTCGCTTCGACACTGAGGCCTACCTCTTTCTCTTGCTGGCGAAGAGCGACAGCGAAATTGATGTTGCCACCTACGAAGAACTCGTTACCCAATGCGACGATCTTCGAATTGACGGCGGCAGCCTTGATGACGTTGAAGTGCAGGAAGGCGGTGCGCTTGGGGAACACCTGATTACGGCCGCCCGGCTGACGCCGATTCTCTACGAGAAGTTCCATGGGAACCCGCGCCGCATCAAGCGCTTCCTAAACGACCTGAATGTCCGTCGAGCTATTTCAAGCCGCCGAGGGTTCACGCTGAAAGCCGACGAGGTCGCCAAGCTGATGGTGCTCGAGCGAATCCTTACCGATGACTTCCGCACTGTCCTCGATTGGTTGGCCTCTAATCAATTACGAGACAAGCTTGAAGCCCTTGAACTCGCCGCCAACGGCACCGCACAGTCAACAGACGCTGAGAGTAGCAACGCTGTCGAGGAAGCGCCTGTCAAAGGCAAGCGCGCGTCAACAAAGCCCGAAGAAAAGACCCCTGCCGCGTCGCGAGAGGATGCTTTCTCGGACACCCTCCGACGTTGGGCAAAGCTCCCCCCGGTCCTGGACGCAACGGCAATATCCGGATACTTGTACTTGGCGGCATCGTTCGCAAAGATCGAAGTCATCGATACTGGCCTGCCGGAACGGCTTCGTGACCTTGCCGCCGCGCTGACCTCAGGCCTCAAGCTTGATCGTGCGGGCGTTACCGACGCCACCCTCAAGGCTCTACCCGAGCTCGACGCTCAGGCATTGGTGAGTCACCTTGGACGGCGTACCCGTGATCAGCCAAGCATTCAGAAATTCACCGTAGAAAGTCTCCTTCGTATGGCACGCGAACAACCTGTTACCCTGCCAAACGTCATTGCAGCACTCAAGGGATTGCCAGCTGCCGACGTCGAGCCTGCGACCATCGTCAAGCTGCGGCCACTCGATACAGCATCATTCCAACCTGTACTCGACATTTGGAAGGCATCAACCGACGACGCACAGCTACATGCGGCAATCAGAGTTGTTGAGGGAGGCTGGAGCAAAATCAATGGGAACTAGCGGCTCATTTGGGGGAAGCGGCGGCAAGGACGCTAGTGACCTGCGCGATAACATCGCTGATTGGCTTGACGGGCCCGGACTGCCCGGAGCTGCAGACGGCGCGGATTCGAGCGGCACTGATGAATCAGGCAACCCTGGTGAGTCATCGCCGTCGACACTCCCCGCGCAGGACCCCGGAATAGACCTTGGGCCGGCGCTGCGCGTACTCCTGCGCCCACGTGGTGGTGGCGCAGGGGGTGATGGTCCTAGCTCTGGTGGTGGCGGCAGTCGCGGTGGTGGTGGAGGCCGATCATCGGGTGGCGCCACACGCTCTGTCGGACGAGTATCGCGAGCAGCCGGCCGAGCCGGTCGCCTCGCATTGGCGTACTCATCCGCCAATCGCGAAGTTTTGCAGCAGGCCGGACTCAACTATGACGATCTACAGGCGCTGGGTGATCCTGTTGCAATCGGCATCAAGATTATCGAGGCCGCTTTCGGATCCCCGGCAGATAGCACCATTGCGGACGCCGAGGAGCGTGACATCGTCGCCGATGTCGTCGCCTGGATTCTTGAGCAGCCCATTGATCAACCGCCGACACCAGAAGAAGTCGTACGGAAGTCAATCGAGACGACCATCGCTGAGACTGCACTGACGGAGGTTTCGTCTACCATCTATGCAAAGGACGTCAGTTACGAGAAGCGCCACGGCGTCGAGCGACAGATCCGCGATGTGGCCGCCGAGTATGCGGCGCAGGCATCTCTTAATCCCACTGGCGCAACCGAACGAGAGATGGCGCAGGCCATCGAGACTGGAATCCGAGATATCGGAATGATTTTCGGAGTGCAGCCATGACCCGGATACTACTGACTATCTCTGAAGCTAACGCTGAGGCAGCTCAACAAAACGGCGGCTATGACGAAACGTTCCTGTGGACACGAGATGGACGATCAACATTTGTGGGATCGGTCGACCCTCATTTGGGCGGACTCGGAGCCGTTAACCCGCTGAATGTGGATCTGGTGCGGATTGCACTAGCTGTTTTCGGCGCGGATAGATCTGTGCTCCGCGAGGGTGGAGGATCGAGCTGGAACGTCCGCGACTTCGATATCACAGTCGAGGTTAATGATCCCGCCGCCTGGAACTCGCACGCGCGGCAGCTCAGTCAGTTGGTTGGATTCCTGTCTGGCGATCGCTGGGTTTTTCAGTTTGCACAAGCCACAGCCCCTGAGGATGGTGTACTCCCTCTCGACGAGCAACATTTCGATCGTACGGTACTCCTTAGTGGTGGCGCCGACTCGGCTGCCGGCGCCCTGCTGTCAGCGATAGAGCTTGGTGAAGGCAAATCCCATGCTTTAGTCTCTCAGTTCAGCTCGACCGCACTCTCGCCTGTTCAGCAGAACATCGTGACCTCAATCGGAGGATTTGCGCCGGGAGTACGGCAAGTTCATCACCAATTCAGACTTCACCGCGGCTCTAAACGGCTCGATGGGACCGCATTCCGAGATGAGCCTTCCAGTCGATCGCGTTCGTTGTTATTCCTCGCCCTTGGACTTGCCGTGGCTGAACGGGCCAACTCGAAACTATGGATCCCCGAGAACGGTTTCGCATCACTTAACCCTCCTCTTGGAGCTGATCGACGCGGCAGCCTGTCCACGCACACAACCCACCCCCGGTTCCTTCGTGGATTGAGCGAATTGATGCAAAGCGTTGGAGGTCATGGAGAAATTGAAAATCCCTTCGAGGGCCTCACTAAAGGGGACATGTTTCAACTAGTCGCAGGTGCGATTGGTGCCGACGCAGCATCGGCGTATCTCTCTGCAACCAACTCTTGCTCACACACGGATGCGCGCTATAGCGGCGCGCCAGCAGGCTCCTCTTGTGGGGTGTGCTTTGGCTGCCTTGTAAGAAAGTCGTCGTTCACTGCCTCAGGAGTGGCGGACAAGACTACCTACCTCGTCGATGACACTAGCGGCCAGTTCAGCGCATTCGTCAAGCAGAAGTCCATCGTGGAACCCATGCGTGACTTTGCCCGTCGCGGCATCCGTCCACGTGACGTGATGACAATGTCGTTGCCCCAAGATTATGCCGCAAAGGACGCTCTGACACTCTGCCAGCGAGGCATCGAAGAACTCAGGAGTCTCCTCGGATGACCAGATCGCTTCCCCCCCTTGATCTTCACGCGCACGTTAGCCCAAATACCGGTGCAACCGACCTTGAGCGACTAGGCGCGGTCGTTTTTGCGGCCACCAGGACACTCGACGAATACAAGAGCGTCAAAGACCGGAACGATCAGGTCACCATCTGGGGGGTGGGCTGTCACCCTGGCATCGCCGAAGCACAAAGCTCCTACGATCCGTCCAAGTTCGCAGAACTCATATCATCGAGTGCTTATGTCAGTGAGGTGGGACTTGATGGTCGATCCAAAGTACCGATGGCAGACCAAGACAGGGTCTTCCGGTCGATCCTCACACATCTACAGGAAACCCCCAGAATTCTGTCCGTTCATAGCTCAGGCGCTACGGGGCGAACGCTTGAAGCCTTGGAAACCATAAGAGTTAAGGGAGCAGTACTCCACTGGTGGCGAGGCACGGAAACCCAAACAAAACGCGCCCTCGATCTTGGTTGCCGATTCTCTGTAAATGCCGCCAACATGCAACATGTAGAGGATCTAGTGATGATCCCGCTTGATCGACTCCTAGTAGAGACTGATCATCCATCCGGAGACCGCAGTTCTTCATCGCCCAGGCAGCCTGGCGCTATTGCTGATGTCGAAACAGCGCTCGCCAGACTGCACGGAACAACGACTGAAAAGATCCGCCAGCAGACCTGGGTCAACTTCTCTCATCTGGTAGATGAGGTCAAAGTTGGAGCATTGCTCCCGAATCCTGTCCAGCGCATGCTGTCTGCCGCACGGAACTGATCTAGACCCTTCGCGAAACTGCTACCTTCCAGTACCGTGCAGTAGAAAAATTCGAGCAGTGTCGTAACTACAGCCAACGTGCTTGGCAATCTCACGGATGATCATCCCCTGCTTGCGGAGCCGACGAAGCTCATTCTCTTTGGCTGGCGTCAGACCGCGAGGCCTGGAAGGAACACCGTGCTCGGCGAGCAGGCGTAGGAAGCTCGACTTGGCGATACCGCTTTCGCGAGCCAATGCCGTGCTCATTTCGCCGGCTTGATAGCGAGCGACGAGTTGAGCCAGCTCGTCGGCCGTGAAGCGATCGGCAAGGCGGTAACGCTGCGTCTTCGGCATAGGCTGGGACGAACGCGGCTTGATGTGGCGCAAATCCATCCGTTTTAGTACGGCCGCGATGGTCGCAAGCTGATCAACTTTGTGGCAACCATGCTTCGAGTAACCTGCAAGGACCTCGACCGATGGAAGTGGAGGACCCCCGGCGGCAGCCGGCGGGTCCTCCGTCGTTCGGGGCTGAACCGGCCGGAGCTCCACCGCGGATCCGGCCACGAACAGGCTCCTGTCAGGTGAAGGAGCGCCCCGTGAGCCGCTCGTACGCCTCGACATAGCGCGTACGGGTCCGCTCCACGACGTCGTCGGGCAGCGCCGGCGGCTCCGAGGTGCGGTTCCAGCCCGAGGCGTCCGAGGTCAGCCAGTCGCGCACGTACTGCTTGTCGAACGACGGCTGGGCCTGCCCCGGCGCGTACAGCGCGGCGTCCCAGAAGCGCGAGGAATCCGGCGTCAGCACCTCGTCGCCGAGGGTGATCCTCCCGGTGACGGGATCGAGGCCGAACTCCACCTTCGTGTCCGCGACGATGATCCCGCGCTCCCGGGCGATGGACTCGGCGCGCGTGTAGAGCTGGAGCGTGAGCGCGCGCAGCTGCGCCGCGGCGTCGTCGCCCACCATCGTCACGACGGCGTCGTAGGTGATGTTCTCGTCGTGCTCGCCCACCTCGGCCTTGGCCGACGGCGTGAACAGGGCCGGGTCCAGCGGCGAGCCGTCCACCAGACCGTCCGGCAGCGGGAGCGAGCACGCCGTCCCCGAGGCCCTGTACTCGAGCAGGCCGCTGCCCGTGAGATAGCCGCGCGCGATGCACTCGATCGGGTACATGGCGAGCCGGCGGCAGATCATCGCCCGGCCCTCCACGGCGGCGGGCACCCCATCGGCGGCGTCGGCGGCGAGCACGTGGTTCGGGATCCCGTCGAGCTGCCCGAACCACCACAGGCTGAGCTGCGTCAGCACGCGTCCCTTGTCGGGGATCTCCGTCGCCAGGACGTGGTCGTAGGCGCTGATGCGGTCGCTCGCGACCACGAGGACGACGTCGTCGCGCCCGTCGAGCGGCGCGTAGAGGTCTCGGACCTTGCCGGAGTAGACGTGCCGCCAGCCAGGCAGCTCCGGGTGGTCGGGGGCGAAGACCGTCACGGCGTCGTGCCGTAGGGCCCGCCGGCGAGCGCGGCACCGATCTCGTGGCGGGCGGCCTTCAGTGCGATGTCCGTGCGGAACTGCGCGCCCTCCAGCGAGATGCGGCCCAGGGCCTCGTAGACGGTGGCGCGTGCGTCCTCGAGCGAGGCCCCCAGCCCGACGACGGTGAGCACCCGGCCGCCCGCACTGACCATATGCCCGTCCTGGAGTGCCGTGCCCGCGTGGAGGACCCGTGCCCCCTCGACGGCGGCGGCCTTCTTCAGCCCGCGGATGCGGCGGCCCGTGACCGGTGCGTCCGGGTAGTTCTCCGAGGCCAGCACCACGGCGACGGCGGTCTTCGGCGACCAGTTCAGCGGGTCCAGGTCCTCGAGGGTGCCCCTGGCCGCCGCGAGCAGCACGCCCCCGAGCGGAGTGGTCAGTCGCGCGAGCACGGCCTGGGTCTCGGGATCGCCGAAACGGACGTTGAACTCGATGACGCGCATGCCGCGGGAGGAAAGTGCCAGGCCGATGTAAAGGACGCCGGCGAACGGGGTTCCCCGATGGGCCATCTCGTCGATCACCGGCTGGGCCACCCGGGTGACGACGTCGGCGACGAGGCTCGTGGGCACCCAGTCGAGCGGCGAGTAAGCACCCATGCCCCCGGTGTTGGGGCCCTGGTCCCCGTCGCGGATGCGTTTGAAGTCCTGCGCGGGCGCCAGCGGGACCACGGTGCGCCCGTCGGAGAGGACGAACAGGGAGACCTCCGGTCCGTCGAGGTACTCCTCGATGACCACGGCGCTCCCGGCCCGGAAGCAGGCTGCCGCGTGCGCCCGCGCCTCGTCCGGATCGTCCGTGACGACCACGCCCTTGCCGGCGGCGAGTCCGTCGTCCTTCACCACGTAGGGGGCTCCGAAGGTACTGAGGGCCTCGTCGGCCTGCTCCTCGGTGGTGGCCACGCGCGCCATCGCCGTGGGGACATCGGCTGCGGCCATGACCTGCTTCGCGAAGGCCTTGGACTCCTCGAGCTGCGCCGCGGCCCGGGTGGGACCGAACACGGGGATCCCGGCCTCGATGAGGGCGTCGGCGACCCCGGCCACGAGCGGTGCTTCCGGGCCGATGACCACGAGGTGCACGCCGAGCCCACGGGCCAGCTCCGTGACGGCGGCGGGATCGCCGGCGTCGAGCTGGTGCGCGGTCACGTCCTGGGCGATCCCCGCGTTGCCGGGGGCCGCATGCACCTCCGCGACGAACGGGTCGGCAAGCAGAGCACGGACGATGGCGTGTTCGCGGCCGCCGGGGCCCAGCACGAGAATCTTCACAGTAGGACAGCGTACTGGAGGGCTTCCGGCCCACCCAGAGCCCGGGTACCTGTTACGGAGCCTGCCGCCACCCATACTGTTGCCGCGCCCCTCCGAATACCCGGCATGACACATTCCACCAGAGGACGCCGCGGCAGCACCGTCCTGGCCGCGCTCGCCGGCATCATCGCCGCGGGCCAGGTGCTCGGTGTCGCCGAGCTCGTGGGCGCATTCTTCCGCGCCAGCGCAACCCCGGTCATCGCGATGGGCTCCACCTTCATCGACTTCACGCCGTCCTGGATGAAGGACTTCGCGATCGAGACCTTCGGGACCAACGACAAGCTCGCCCTCCTGGTGGGCATGGGCGTGACGATCGCGCTCCTCGCCGCCGTGCTGGGCGTCGTGGCCTACCGCCGGTGGGTGCTCGGCGCCGCCGGGGTGCTCCTCATGGGTGCGATCATCCTCGCCGCCGTGCTCACCCGCGCAGGGGCCTCCCTCCCGGACATGATCCCGACCGTGATCGGCACCGCCGCCGGGCTGCTCGCTCTCCGCTGGCTCGTCGCCCGGCTGCACCGCGCCGACGACGCCGCGACCCGCCCGACCGGCACGGAGAGCTCCGAGGCGCCCGAGGCCGCAGCCGGTGCCGCGCCCGGCGACGAACTCCCCCGCACGGGGTCCACCAGCTCCGCGGGGACGCCCGGTCACGCCACCTCACGCCGCGGCTTCTTCGCCGCGGCGGGCGTGACCGCCGTCGTCGCGGCTGCCGCGGCCGGCGGAGGCCGCCTCCTCGCCGGCGCCCGCAGCAATCTCGCCGCCGCCCGGGACAGCCTGCGGTTCCCGGCTCCTGCGAGCCCCGCACCCCCGCTGCCCGACGGCGTCCAGTCGCCCGTGGAGGGCGTCACCTCCTTCGTCACCCCGAACAGCGACTTCTACCGGATCGACACGGCGCTGAGCGTGCCCCAGCTCAGTGCCGAGGACTGGGTGCTGCGGGTGCACGGGATGGTCGAGGAGGAGTTCGAACTCTCCTTCCAGGACCTGCTCGACGCCGACCTCATCGAACGCCACATCACCCTGACGTGCGTCTCCAACCCGGTGGGCGGCGGCCTCGTGGGCACCGCGAAATGGCTCGGCTACCCCCTGCGCGAGGTCCTCGCCCGCGCCCGCCCCCTCGACGGCGCCGACATGGTCCTCTCCACGAGCTCCGACGGCTTCAGCGCCTCCACTCCCCTGCCCGTCCTGCAGGACGACCGCGACGCGATCCTCGCCGTCGCGATGAACGACGAACCGCTGCCGGCCGAGCACGGCTTCCCCGTGCGCATGGTGGTACCCGGGCTCTACGGCTACGTCTCGGCCACCAAGTGGGTGGTGGATCTCGAGGTGACCCGCTTCGCCGACGCCACGGCCTACTGGTCGGACCGCGGCTGGGCCGAGCGCGGTCCCATCAAGACCATGACCCGCGTCGAGGTCCCCAAGCCGTTCGCCTCGGTCGACGCCGGTCAGGTGATGATCGGCGGTGTCGCATGGTCCCAGCAGCGGGGTATCACGAAGGTCGAGGTCTCGGTGGACGACGGCGCCTGGGAGGCCGTGGACCTCGCCGCGGAAGCCTCCGTGGACACCTGGCGGCAGTGGTCCCACGCGGTCACGCTCGACGCAGGGCTCCACACGATCCGCGCCCGCGCCACCGACGCCGTCGACGGTCTCCAGACCGACGAGCGGGCCGAGACCGTGCCCGACGGCGCATCGGGCTGGCAGCTCGTGCAGTTCACGGTGGACTGAGCCCGACACCCAGGTTCTGCCTCTCCTCAGACCCGGAGCGTCCCGCTCCGAACGATCTGCGCCCACCGGATGTCCGTTCCCTCCGGTGGGCGCAGTCGTGCCGGGCGCCGTACACGAACAGGCACCGACGGCCGCAGGACATGGTGAATACTGGACGCATGCCCTCCACCTTCACCACGGCGGACGCCGTGGACCTCGCCGTCCTCGAACGCAACGGCTTCACCGAGTCCCGCCACATCGGCTCGGCCGTGGTCCTGGCGTCCGACGGTTCCGTGGTCACCGAACTCGGGGACATCACCAGCCCGATCTTCCCGCGCTCCACCCTCAAACCGTTCCAGGCCCTCGCCAGCATGAAGGCCGGCGTGCCGCTGCGCGGACCGCAGGTGGCGCTCGCCGCTGCGAGCCACGTGGCCGGCACTGAGCACATGGACGTGGTCCGGACCATGCTCGACGCCGCCTCCCTCACCGAGGAGCACCTGCAGTGCCCCGCGGACTGGCCCCAGGACGAGGCGGCGCGCAACGAGCTGGTGCGCGCCGGCAAGGGGAAGCAGCGCATCGCGTTCAACTGCTCCGGGAAGCACGCGGCGTTCCTCTGGGCGTGCGTGGAGAACGGCTGGGACACCGCGACATACCTGGATCCGGCCCACCCGCTCCAGCGGTCCGTGGCCGAGGTCATCGAGGAGTACACGGAGGAATCCGTGGCGGCCTGGGGTGTGGACGGCTGCGGCGCTCCCGTGGCCGCGGTCTCGCTGACCGGCCTGGCCCGGGGAATCGGGAAGATGGCCAAGGCGCCCTCCGACAAGCATGCGGACGCCCGGGCGGCAACCATCACCACCGCGATGCTGGACTACCCCTGGGCGGTCCACGGACGCGGCATGGAGAACTCCGTGGTCATGGAGGAGCTCG
This sequence comes from uncultured Arthrobacter sp., assembly GCF_947493765.1. Classification (GTDB taxonomy): domain Bacteria; phylum Actinomycetota; class Actinomycetes; order Actinomycetales; family Micrococcaceae; genus Arthrobacter_D. The sequence continues at coordinate 20,477 of NZ_CANLSZ010000011.1, read as the reverse complement.
GGATCCTGGCCAAGAGCGGGGCGGAGGGCGTGCTGGTCCTCGGCGCGCCGTCCGGGGCCGCGCTGGCCCTGAAGGTGCTCGACGGGAACTCGCGCGCCGCAACCCTCGTGGGCCTGACCCTCCTCGCCGCTACCGGTGCGATCGACGCGGACGCCGTCGGAGCGGTCCTGGAACGGGTGGTCCCGCCGGTCCTCGGCGGAGGACTGCCCGTGGGCAGCCTCCGGCTCGCCGCGCCGGTCATGGCGCTGCTCGACTAGGAGCGGCGGACCGATGGCGCGACGACGCATCACGGCGCAGGACGGCCGGCTGGCGCTCGAGCAGGTCGCCGCAGGGGCCGCCGGCCGTGCCGAGCTCGCCACGGCCGTACGGTTCACGCTCGAGGAACTGGCCGAGCTGGCTCCCGGCAACAGCGTGGAGGTCCGTGTGCCTCCCTTCGGTGTCACCCAGTGCGTGGAGGGTCCGCGCCACACGCGCGGCACCCCGCCGAACGTCGTGGAGACGGACGCCGCCACCTGGCTGGCCCTGGTCACGGGTTCCCTGACGTGGGCGGACGCGGTGGCGGCCGGCAGGATCGCGGCGTCGGGCCAGCGTGCCGACCTCAGCCCGTGGCTGCCCTTCGCGCGGTGGTGAACGCAGTGACCCGTGTGGTGGACCGGACCCTGCGCACGCGTGTGCCGGCCGCCGGGCGTCACCAGCCCGGCGCCGCCTGGCTGACGGGTCTCGGCGCCACCCTGCTCTACACCCTCTTCTCCCTCACCCAGTGGTACCGCCTCGCGTCGCCGTCGTGGGATCTCGGGATCTTCACGCAGCTCGCGAAGGCCTACGCCGGGCCGGGCGCTCCGATCGTGCCCATCAAGGGCGAGGGCTTCAATCTGCTCGGCGACCACTTCCATCCGCTGCTGGTCCTGCTGGGACCGGCCTATGCGGTGGCGCCGTCGGCCCTGACGCTCCTGGTGGTGCAGAATCTCCTCTTCGGAGTGTCCGTGGCCGTCGTATCGCGGACCGCGATACGCCTCCTCGGGACGGCGCCGGGGATCGTCGTCGGTCTCGCATATGCGCTCTCCTGGGGACTGCAGTCGGCGGTGGCGGCGCAGTTCCACGAGATCGCCTTCGCCGTCCCGCTCCTGGCGCTGGCCCTCGAGGCCGTCCTGCGCCGCCGCGTGGTGCCCGCCGTCGTCTGGGGCGGCCTGCTGGTCCTCGTCAAGGAGGATCTCGGGCTCACGGTGATCATGCTCGGCCTCGTGATCGCCTGGCGGCTGCGCTCGGTCGCAGGTCTGTGGCTCGCGGCCTGGGGCGCGCTGTGGCTCGTCCTGTCGGTCGCGCTGATCCTGCCGGCACTCAACACCGGCGGGCAGTACGACTACTCGGACCGGATCGACGTCGGCGGGATGCTCGCGGATCCCGCCTCCGCCGTCGTCGATCTCGTCTCCGGGCCCGCCAAGTACCACTCTCTCCTGCTCCTCCTGCTCGCCGGGGGCTTCCTCTTCCTGCGCTCGTCCCTGGCCCTGGTGCTGCTGCCCACCCTCCTGTGGAGATTCGCCTCGAGCCAGGAGGGGTACTGGGGGCCCGAGTGGCACTACAGCGCGGTCCTCATGCCGGTCCTGTTCCTGGCCCTGGTGGACGGCGTCCACGCGCTCCGCACGAGTTCCCGCCCGACGACCCGCACCGCGTCGCTGCTCGGGGTGCCCCTCGCCGCCGCCGCGAGCCTGGTCCTCCTGCCCGCCCAGCAGTTCGCCGTCCTCGCGGAGCCGGAGACCTACCGGCAGTCGGAGCGCTGGGATGCAGCGCACCGCATGCTGGAGCTCGTCGACGAGGGCGCCTCCGTGGAGAGCGGCGTGGTCCTGATGGCCTACCTGGTCCCCGACGCACGGGTGTACTGGATCGGGAACACCAATCCCGCGCCCGACTACCTGATCGTGGACGCCGACGACTGGAGCTGGGGTCCGGTGCGTCCCGCCGACGCCGAGGCCCACGCCGAGCAGCTCTATCCGGAGACCGACTACACGGTCGTCTTCGACGAGGCCGGTTACCAGCTCGTGCGGGCCGAACGCTGAATCCCGGTAGCCTTCTGGCATGACCTCCGAGCAGCATCCGCCCACCGATCCCGCCGAGCCACCCGCCAGGCGATCCACCGGACAATCCGCAGGGCAATCCGCAGGGCATGCCTCCGAGCCCGCCGACACCCGGGGCGCCGTCCCGGCGGACGGCCAGCCCACCCCGACGGACCGCGATCGGACACCGTCGCAGGAGACCGCCGGTGACAATCCAGCGGCCCCGCCGGCGACCACGGACGCTCCTGTCCCCGGTGAGCCGAGCTACCGTGAGGTGACGGTCCGGAGAGCCCCGAAGATCGTGCCGTTCATGGTCCTCGGCGCCGTCCTCGGTTTCCTCGCGGCCCTCGTGGTCGCCTACACCGGCCCGGTCGACCCCACCCTCACCCGCGGCTCGGTCCTGGGCTTCTTCACCGTCGCGTTCGCCGTCCCCGGTCTCCTTCTCGCAGCACTGCTGGTCCTCGTCATCGACCGTCGCAGCATCCGCAAGGCCGAGCGGGCGCGGGCGGAGAGGACCTTCGACGACGAGGCCTGATCTCCTCCCCGCCGCTCCTGTCAACGCCCGTGTCGGAGTGGCTAACGGCCCGCTCGCGGGGGTCGACAGTTAGAGTGAGCTGGCACTCGAACGCCGCCCTGACCATCAAGGAGCACGCCATGAAGTCATTCGCCTGTGGAGATGTCGTACCCGGTTGCAACGCCCGCTGGGTCTGCAGCACCGAGGACGAGATCCTCGCCCAGGTGGCACCCCACGCCACGTCCGCCCACGGTCTGACCGAGATCAGCCCGGAGCTCGTCAGCGCGGTCCGCAGCAACATCGTCACGGTCTGAGCAAGGCCCCCACCGGCGCTACCGGAAGCGACGACCCGAGGGTGCACGAGGACACCGAGCTCCTCAGGGCCTGTACCGGCGAGGGGGTCAGCGCCGCGTACCAGCCCATCATCAGTACCGGCAACGGCACGATCGTGGGCTACGAGGCCCTCGTCCGTTTCCCCGGCTACGAGGAGAAGAACCCGGAGGCCTGGTTCTCCCGGGCGCGCCGCGCCGGCTGCGACGCGCAGCTCGAGGCCGTGGCGCTGCGCCGCGCGTTCGAGCACCGCGCCTCGCTGCCCGGCAACTGCTTCATGACCGTCAACGTCTCGCCCCACCTGCTTGCGTCGCCGGAGATCCGCAGCGTGTGGGCGGACCAGGGTTCCCTCGGTGGCGTGATGGTCGAGCTCACCGAGCAGACGCCCATCGACTCCTATCTGGAGCTGGAGCCGCACCTGAACGCCCTGAAGTCCGCGGGGGCGCTCATCGCCATCGACGACGCCGGCTCCGGCTACGCGGGTCTGCAGCATCTGCTCGCCCTGCGCCCGGCGATGATCAAGATGGACCGGGAGCTGGTCCGCGACATCGACACCGACGAGGCGAAGCGGGCCCTGCTGGAGATGCTCGGGCTGTTCGCGAGCCGGGTGGACGCCTGGATCCTGGCCGAGGGCATCGAGCGCGTCGAGGAACTCGACGTGATCGCCGGCCTCGGCGTGCCGCTCGTCCAGGGGTACCTGCTCGGCAGGCCCGCACCGCCCTGGTCCTCCCTCGACCCGGATCTCGCCCTGCGGCTCACCACCCGCCCGGACGCCGCGAGCGCCCACCTGGTGCGCGGCATCCTCGAGCACGCACCGACGGCGTCGTCCCACGAGGCGGCCGCTGCCATCTTCGCCGAGGGGGCGCACGTCACCGATGTCGTCCTCCTCGACGGCCGGCGGCCCGTCGCGATCCTGTCCGAGGAGGCCGCCTATCTGGGTCTGGTGACCGCCGGGCTGGTCGTCAATCTGGACACCCCCGTGGACGAGGCCCTGGCGCGGTCCATCACCAGGGATCCGACGTCGCGCTTCACCCCGCTGCTCGTGAGCGACAACGCGGGCAGGTACGTGGGGATCGCCCGCATGGAGCGGCTCATCGGGGCGCTCGCGGGAGAGACCCGCGCCGCCCTTCCCTGACCGGACGTGACCTGCCGGGGCGCAGTCACCACCGAGCGTCCGGACGCCGGCACCACGCGGGTCGGCGCAGGAGGCATGAGAGAATGACCGCATGGTGCGCGGTGACGGACAGCTATCCCACGATCTTCTCCCCAACGAGAAAGGACCGCAGGACGCCTGCGGTGTCTTCGGCGTCTGGGCGCCCGGTGAGGAGGTCGCCAAGCTCGCCTACTACGGGCTGTACGCGCTGCAGCACCGCGGCCAGGAATCGGCGGGTATCGCGACCAGCGACGGCCGCCGCATCAATGTGTACAAGGACATGGGCCTGGTGTCCCAGGTCTTCGACGAACCGACGCTGAACACCCTCACCGGGCACATCGCCGTCGGACACTGCCGGTACTCCACCACCGGGTCCTCCCTCTGGGCCAATGCTCAGCCCACCCTCGGCGCCACCGCGGCCGGCACGGTGGCCCTCGCGCACAATGGCAATCTGACCAACTCCGCCGAGCTCTACCAGATGGTGCTCGCCCGGCACGGGAAGCCCCGCGCCGGGGAGCTGGCCCAGGGCAACACCACCGACACCGCGCTGGTGACCGCACTGCTCGACGGCGACGACGACCGCTCGCTCGAGCAGACGGCGCTGGAGCTCCTGCCCGCCATCCACGGCGCGTTCTGCTTCGTCTTCATGGACGAGGGCGCGCTGTACGCGGCACGGGATCCCCACGGTGTCCGCCCGCTCGTCCTGGGCCGGCTGGAACGCGGCTGGGTGGTCGCCTCGGAGCAGGCCGCCCTCGCGACGGTGGGTGCGAGCTTCATCCGCGAGATCGAACCCGGGGAGTTCATCGCGATCGACGAGGACGGCGTCCGCAGCAGCCGCTTCGCCCCGCAGACGTCCGCCGGCTGCGTCTTCGAGTACGTGTACCTGGCCCGGCCCGACGCCGCGATCGCCGGGCGCTCGGTGTACGAGGCGCGGGTGGAGATGGGCCGCCAGCTGGCGCGCGAGAACTCCGCGCTGGGGGACATCGTGATCCCGGTCCCCGAGTCCGGCACCCCGGCGGCGGTCGGCTTCGCCGAGGAGTCCGGCATCCCGTTCGCCCACGGCTTCGTGAAGAACGCCTATGTGGGCCGCACCTTCATCCAGCCCAGCGAGACTTTGCGCCAGCTCGGCATCCGGCTGAAGCTCAACGCGCTCGAGTCCGTGATCCGCGGCAAGCGCATCATCGTGGTGGACGACTCGATCGTCCGCGGGAACACCCAGCGCGCCGTGGTGCGGATGCTGCGCGAGGCCGGCGCGGCAGAGGTCCATGTGAAGATCTCCTCGCCCCCCGTGCGCTGGCCCTGCTTCTACGGCATCGATTTCGCCTCGCGGGCGGAGCTGATCGCCAACGGCGCCGCGGTGGAGGAGATCACCACGTCCATCCGCGCCGACAGCCTCGCCTACATCTCCGAGGACGGCATGATCGACGCCACCCGGCAGCCACGCGGGCGCCTGTGCACCGCCTGCTTCACCGGGAAGTACCCCATCCCGCTGGCCGACGACGACCGCCGGGGCAAGGAACTCCTCGAACGCCTCAATCCCGCCGACAAGGTCGGAGCCACGGGCTGCGACCCGGGACCGGGTGCCGAGCTCGAAGTGCTGCTGACCGACGACGACAAGAAGGAACGGGTATGAGCTCGCCGAACCCCATCACCTACGCAGGGGCAGGGGTGGACGTCGAGGCCGGCGACCGCGCCGTCGACCTCATGAAGGACGCGGTCCGCGCGACGCACGGCGCGGATGTCCTCGGCGGCGTGGGCGGTTTCGCCGGGCTCTTCGACGCCTCCCGCCTCCTCAGCTACACGCGGCCCCTCCTCGCGACGTCCACCGACGGTGTGGGCACCAAGGTGGCGATCGCCCAGGCCCTGGACATCCACGACACCATCGGGCTCGATCTCGTGGGCATGGTGGTCGACGACATCGTGGTGGTCGGCGCCGAGCCGCTCTTCATGACCGATTACATCGCGTGCGGGAAGGTGGTCCCCGAGCGCATCGCCGATATCGTCCGTGGCATCGCCGCAGGCTGCACGCTGGCGGGCACCGCCCTCGTGGGCGGGGAGACGGCCGAGCACCCGGGCCTGCTCGGCGACCTCGAGTACGACGTCGCGGGCGCCGCGACCGGTGTGGTGGAGGCCGCGCACGTCCTCGGACCCGACCGTGTGCGGGAGGACGACGTGGTGATCGGCATGGCGTCCTCCGGTCTGCACTCCAACGGCTACTCCCTCGTCCGGCGGGTCATGGACCACGCCGGCTGGTCCCTCGAACGCCAGGTCCCCGAGCTGGGCCGGACCCTCGGCGAGGAACTCCTGGAACCCACGCGCATCTATGCCGCGCACTGCCTGGCCCTGGCGCGTGACGACGCCGCGCAGGTGCACGGGTACAGCCACGTGACGGGCGGGGGCCTGGCCGCGAATCTGGCGCGGGTCCTGCCGCGCGGTCTCGAGGCCACCGTGGACCGCTCCACGTGGGCGTTGCCTCCCGTCTTCTCCCTCGTCTCAGGCCTCGGCAACGTGCCGCTCCCGGATCTCGAGCGCACGCTCAACCTCGGGGTGGGGATGGTGGCGATCGTCGGCGCCGCCGGGGCGGATGCCGCCGTCGCCCGGCTCAATGCAGCAGGCGTGCCCTCCTGGGTCATGGGAAGCGTCGGTACCCCTGCCGGCGGATCGACCGACGGCCCGGACTACGTGCAGGGCGCCAAGGGCGTGGACGGCGGATCGGTGCGCCTCGTCGGGGCGTACACCTGAACCATCGGGACGCCCGACCCGGACGACGTCCTCCCGAGCGACGGCACTTGAGCTGCCGACCGCGGGAGCGGTGAAGCGCCGGGTCGGCAGCTCGAGTGCCGGCCGCTCGAAGGTCATGCGCCTCGAGGACCAGCGACTCGAAGACCATGCGCCTCGAGGACCACGCAGTACGGCGCATCGCCCCCGGGGGCCGATGCGCCATGCGTGGATCCCGGAAGACTCAGCCGGTGCGGCGGGCGCCGCTCTCCTCGCCGTCGTCGTCGTCGCCGTACTTGTCCGCGTACGCCGAATAGTCCGGCTCCACGGGCTCGAAGGACTCGGGACGTCGGGCGGCAGCGCGACTCTCCTGATCCGTGAGCTCTCGCTGCAGTGCCGAGTAATCGGTGGCCGGGCTGAAGTACTTCATGTCCCGGGCCTGCTTGGTAGCTTTTGCCTTTTGACGGCCGCGCCCCATGGCGTGACCCCCTTTGTGCGTCGATCCGGAGGTGGTCACTGGGGCACGAGGCCCAAGGCTGCAGCGAGGCCCCGGAGTATTTGGTCGAATTGTCGTAAGTCTAGGTTACATGCTTTCACCATCGCCCGAATGCGGCGCGGACGCTCCCGGTACGCGGCGCCACGCTGCCGCCCGGCACATCCCCACCACCGGGATCCCACCCCTTGCGGGCACCCGCCCGGATGAACTTGGATGGAGTCCCCGGCAGGTCGGAGCAACCCGCCCATGCGCCACCGGGAAGCCGAGGAGACAGGGGCCACCATGAGCACCGACGGGCAGATCCCAGACGATCGGAGGGCGGCGCCGGAGAACGACTCCGCGACGGCGACCGGTGAGCCGGACGTCCTCGGACCCGGTGACCGCCTCCCGGCCGACGACGCCCTTTCCGCCGAAAGGCTCGACCCCGAACTGTCGGTGGCTCCCGACACCATCGATCTGTCCGAACCCGATCTCGCACCCGCGGAGATCAGCCCCGAGGTGGCCGACGCCGCCTCGCTCGAGGCGGCTGCGGCCGAGGCCCGCGCCGTTGCCGCCGAGGCGGAGGAGGCGAGTTCGCTCGTGGGAGGTCCCATGCCACGGAACGCGCCGGTGGCCCGCGCATCCCACGACGGGACGGCGCCGGCCGGGGCCGTGGTGGAGGACAGGCCGGTGGAGGACAGGCCGGTGGTGGATGGCACACCGGTGGTGGACAGGCCGGTGGAGGACAGGCCGGGGCGCGTGGCGGGCAGCACCGCGACAGCCCGGTCCGGTACCTCCCCGGCGTCCGGCGGGGGCGCGGACGGGAGCACGAACCAGGGGGACGACGACGCGGCGACCGGGCGGCCGATCGACGCCGGCACACGATCTGATGCCCGCACCCGAGCTGCAGCCCGCCCGGACGAGGAAGCGCGGGCTCCGGGGGAGGACTCCCGGACCAGGAGCAGTGCACTCCCGCTGCTGCTGGTCATCGGGGCGGTGGTGGTGCTCGTCGGCCTGCTGATCTGGCTCGTCGCATCCCTCATCAGTGGTCTGGGCTCCGCCGACGCGGCCTCCCGGGACCACCCGGCCCCGGTGTCGATCCTCGCCCACGCATGACACGAGGGGGAACCGGACCGGTCCCCCTCCTGCCGTACCGTCCTACATCCGGTCGGCCGCCCGCACGGAGAGCCCGCCCTCGTCCATCGCCTCCTGGTCGGGCTCCGGCCGGTCGACCAGCACGGTGTCGCCCTCGACGATGTCCCCGGCGAGGATCCCGCGTGCCAGCCGGTCGCCGATCTCCCGCTGCACGAGCCTGCGGAGCGGCCTGGCACCGTACGCCGGATCGAAGCCCGTGAGGGCCAGCCATTCGCTCGCGGCGGCATTGACATCGAGTTCCAGCCGGCGGTCCCGCAGCCGCTCCGCCAGCAGCCCCACCTGCAGATCCACGATCCGGGAGAGCTCCTCGAGATCCAGCGGATCGAAGATCACGACGTCGTCGAGCCGGTTGAGGAACTCGGGCCGGAAGTTCGCGTTCACGGCGGACATCACGGCGGCGCGCTTCGCGGTCTCGTCGAGCGAGGGGTCCACGAGGAACTGCGAGCCCAGATTCGAGGTCAGCACGAGAATGACATTGCGGAAGTCGACGGTCCGGCCCTGGCCGTCGGTGAGGCGGCCGTCGTCGAGCACCTGCAGGAGCAGGTCGAAGACCTCCGGGTGTGCCTTCTCCACCTCGTCGAGCAGCACCACACTGTACGGCCGGCGGCGCACCGCCTCGGTGAGCTGTCCGCCCTCCTCGTAGCCCACGTACCCGGGAGGGGCACCGACGAGGCGCGCCACGGAGTGCTTCTCGGAGTACTCGGACATGTCGATCCGCACCATGGCGCGCTCGTCGTCGAACAGGAAGTCCGCGAGCGCCTTGGCGAGCTCGGTCTTGCCCACGCCCGTCGGGCCGAGGAACAGGAAGGAGCCGGTGGGTCGGTCGGGGTCGGAGACACCGGCCCTGGCGCGGCGGACGGCGTCGGACACGGCGGTGACGGCTCTATGCTGGCCGATCAGCCGCGCACCGATCCGCTCCTCCATGTGGAGGAGTTTCTGGCTCTCGCCCTGCAGCATGCGCCCGGCGGGGATGCCGGTCCAGGCGGAGATGACCTCCGCGATGTCGTGTGCGGTGACCTCCTCCGCCACCATCAGCTCGTGGGTGTCGGCGGTCTCCTCCTCGGCCGCCTGGGCCTCGCGGAGTTCGCGCTCGAGGCCGGGGATCTGCCCGTAGAGGATGCGCGACGCCGTCTCGAGATCACCCTCGCGCTGGGCGCGGTCGGCCTGGGACCGGAGCTCGTCGAGCGAGGCCTTCAGCTCGCCCACGCGGTTCAGCCCGGCCTTCTCGGCCTCCCACCGGGCGTTCAGGCCGTCCAGGTCCTCCTGGCGGTCCGCCATCTCGGCGCGCAGTGCCTCCAGCCGTTCCAGGGAGGCCTCGTCCTTCTCGCGGGACAGCGCCATCTCCTCCATCCGCATCCGCTCCAGCGACCGGCGCAGCTCGTCGATCTCGACCGGGGCGGAGTCGATCTCCATCCGCAGGCGCGACGCGGCCTCGTCCACGAGGTCGATCGCCTTGTCGGGCAGCTGCCGGCCCGGGATGTACCGCTGGGAGAGGGTGGCAGCCGCCACCAGGGCCGAGTCCGCGATGGAGACCTTGTGGTGCGCCTCGTAGCGCTGCTTCAGGCCCCGGAGGATGCCGATGGTGTCCGGCACGGAGGGCTCGCCGACGTAGACCTGCTGGAACCTGCGCTCCAGGGCCGGGTCCTTCTCGACGTTCTCGCGGTACTCGTCCAGCGTCGTCGCCCCGATGAGGCGGAGCTCGCCGCGCGCGAGCATGGGCTTGAGCATGTTCCCTGCGTCCATGGAGCCTTCGGAGGCACCGGCTCCCACCACGGTGTGGAGCTCGTCGATGAAGGTGACCACCTCGCCGTCCGAGGCGCGGATCTCCTCGAGCACGGCCTTCAGCCGCTCCTCGAACTCGCCCCGGTACTTGGCGCCGGCGATCATGGCTCCGAGGTCGAGGCTGATGAGCCTCTTGCCACGGAGCGACTCGGGCACGTCACCGGCCACCATGCGCTGGGCGAGACCCTCGACGACGGCGGTCTTGCCCACTCCGGGTTCACCGATGAGCACGGGGTTGTTCTTGGTGCGGCGGCTGAGCACCTGGACCACGCGGCGGATCTCGTTGTCGCGCCCGATCACGGGATCGAGCCTGCCGCTGCGGGCCACCTCCGTGAGATCGGTGCCGAACTTCTCCAGCGCCTGGAAGGTGTTCTCCGGATCGGGCGAGTTCACCGGCCGGTCGCCGCGGATCCCGGGCAGGGCCGCGGCGAGGGCGTCGCGCGTGAGGCCGACGCTGCGCAGGATCCCGCCCGCCGCGCCCTCGTCCGCCGCGAGCGCCAGCAGCAGGTGCTCGGTGGAGACGAACTGGTCCCCGAGGGTCTCCGCCTCCTGCCTGGCCGTGGTCACCACCTGCAGGGCCTGGCGGGAGAACTGGGGCTGCGCGACCGAGGAGCCCGACGACGCCGGCAGGGCCTTGATGGCCGAGCTGGCCCGCGTGCTGACCACGTCGGGGTCCGCACCGGCCGCCCTCAGCAGTGCGACGGCGATCCCCTCCCGCTGGTCCATCAGCGCCTTGAGGAAGTGCGGCGTGTCGATCTGCGCGTTGCCCGCCGTCGAGGCGTTCATCGCTGCGGCTGAAAGCACCTCGCGGCTCTTGGTGGTGAAATTCGTGTCCATGCGTCGTTCCTTCCTCAATACTGTGTGTCGTCCGACCAGTACCTTGAGTCTACCCGACTCAACTCTGGACCGGGACTTCGCGACCGCCTGTTCCAAGGAGATCGATGGAGATCCGCATCACGATGTGAACCCCTCCCGCCGGTCCGCGCCCGGTCCGCGCCCGGTCCGCGCCCGGTCCGCGCCCGTGCCCACCCGTGTTCGCTGAAGGCCCCGGCGTACAATGAAGTGCTCGCAGCATCCAGAACCCCGTGCTTCCCGGGCCCGCCGTCACGACCACGCGCCTCCGGATCTGCCTACCCACGATGCCCGCGCCCCGACCGGCGGCGTGACCCCGGTTCCGGGGTTCCCCGACCCGGTGCCCTGCTCCGGCCTCCTCGCCGGACGGCCCACGATCGCACCGGTCCGACCAGCACGATCACCATCGCCCGGGTGGTGACCAACGAGAGGAACGACATGAGTCAGAGCACCGACGCTCCGCCCACGGCCGATGCGGGAGGTGCCGCCGAGGAGACCGGCAGCACCGCCGCACCGCAGACCCGGGTCAACTGGACCGTCTTCATCGGCTCGGCCGTCGGCATCCTGGCCATCGCCATCTGGGCCATCGTCGACACCGCCGGCGCGGAAGCGCTCATCGGGGCCCTGGTCACCTGGGTCTCCACGAACATGGGGTGGTACTACTTCCTCGTGGTCACCCTCGTCGTGATCTTCGTGCTGGTGATCGCGCTGACGCGGGTGGGCTCGACCAAACTGGGCCCCGACCACTCCAGACCCCAGTTCAATCTCTTCACCTGGGCGTCCATGCTCTTCGCCGCCGGCATCGGGATCGACCTGATGTTCTTCAGTGTCTCCGAACCCGTCACGCAGTACCTCGCACCACCCCAGGGCGACGGCGCCACCGCGGAGGCCGCCCGGCAGGCGCTCGTCCTCACCCTGTTCCACTACGGCATCACCGGATGGGCGCTCTACGCGCTCATGGGGCTCGCGCTGGGCTACTTCGCGTACCGGCACAATCTCCCCCTGAGCATCCGCAGCGCCCTCTACCCCATCTTCGGCAAGAAGATCGACGGCCCGCTCGGCCACGGTGTGGACATCGCGGCCCTGCTCGGCACCATCTTCGGCATCGCCACCTCCCTCGGGATCGGCGTCGTCCAGCTCAACTACGGGCTGAAGCTGATGTTCGGGCTGCCGGAGAACCAGGCCGTGCAGATCGGCCTGATCGTCGTGGCCGTCGTCATGGCCACCGCGTCCACGCTCTCCGGCGTCGAGAAGGGCATCCGGCGGCTGGCGGAGCTGAATGTCGTCCTCGCCCTGGGGCTCATGCTCTTCATCCTCGTGAACGGCCGAACCTCCTTCATGCTCGACGGCATCATCCAGAACACCGGAGACGTGCTCAGCCGCTTCCCCGGCATGACGCTGGACACCTTCGCCTACGACCGTCCCGGGGACTGGCTGCAGGGCTGGACGCTCTTCTTCTGGGCCTGGTGGATCGCCTGGGCGCCCTTCGTCGGCCTGTTCCTCGCGCGGATCTCCCGCGGCCGCACCATCCGCCAGTTCATCCTCGGCACGCTCATGGTGCCGTTCGCCTTCATCCTGCTGTTCATCTCCATCTTCGGCAACAGCGCCCTGGACATCGTCATGAACGGCAATGCCGCCTTCGGGGAGGTCGCGATGGCCCAGCCGGAACGGGCGTTCTACGGCCTGCTCGAGCAGTATCCGGCCGCGCCCCTGATCATCGGCGTCGCCACCTTCACGGGCCTGCTGTTCTACGTGACGTCCGCGGACTCCGGAGCGCTCGTCATGGCCAACTTCACGAGCCACCTGAAGGACGCCGGTTCCGACGGCGCCAAGTGGCTGCGCGTCTTCTGGGCGGCCGTCACGGGCCTGCTGACCCTCGCCATGCTGACCGTGGGCGGCGTCACCACGCTGCAGAACGCCACGATCATCATGGGCCTGCCGCTGTCCATCCTGCTGCTGTTCATTATGCTGGGGCTCTACCGGGCCCTGCGGATCGAGAACTCCCTAACCGACAGCTACCGCGCGAGCCTGCCGGGCATCATCTCGGGACGCAGCGCGGAGGGCACGGCGAGCCGCAACTGGAAGCAGCGGCTCACCCGGGCCATGAGCTACCCCGGACCGCGGCAGGCGAACCGCTTCGTGGACGAGGTGGCGCTGCCCGCCCTGCAGGAGGTGCACGACGAACTGCAGGCCCAGGGTGCCGAGGTGAACCTCGCCACGGGAGTGGTGGAGAGCTGCGGCATCCGGCACGTGGACCTCCACGTGGGACTCGGCGGCGAGCGCTCCTTCAAGTACCAGATCTACCCGGTCCAGTACGAGACGCCGTCCTACGCTCCCGGGAACGCCGCCCTGGACCCGAAGTACTACCGCATGGAGGTCTTCTCCCTCGAGGGCAGCCACAGCTACGACCTCGCCGGGTACAGCAAGGAGCAGGTGATCACCGACGTCCTCGACCACTACGAGACCCACCTCGAATTCCTGCACCTGAACCGGGCCGAGCCCGGCAACACGGCGCTGATCGACGATCAGACCACCAAGGACAACTGGGAATCCGACTTCCCCCTCCAGGAGGAGACAAAGTGACCACGAAGAATCCACCGGCCACGCTGTTCATCGACGGCGCCTGGGTACCGGCGTCGGACGGCGGGACCCGCACCATCAGCTGTCCCGCCGACGGCTCGTTCGTCGCCGAGGTGTCCGAGGGCACCCGCGAGGACGCGGAGCGGGCCATCGCCGCCGCACGGCGCGCCTTCGACGGTGGCGCGTGGGCGTCCGTCCCGGCACCCCAGCGCGGGGACTTCCTGCTCAGGGTGGCCGCCGAGCTGCGCGCCCGGAAGGACGAGTTCGCCCGCGCCGAGACGATGGACACCGGCAAGCGGCTCGTCGAGAGCGAGATCGACATGGACGACATCGCCGACTGCTTCGAGTACTTCGGGAAGCTCGCCGGCCAGAACGCCGGGCGGATCGTCGACGCCGACAATCCCGGCGTCGTGAGTCGTATCTCGTACGAGCCCGTGGGGGTCTGCGGGCTCATCTCCCCCTGGAACTACCCGCTGCTGCAGGCGGCGTGGAAGATCGCACCGGCCCTCGGCGCCGGGTGCTCGTTCGTCCTCAAGCCCAGTGAGCTCACGCCGTCCACCGCCATCCTCATGATGGATGTGCTCGAACGCCTCGGACTCCCCCAGGGCGTGGCGAACCTGGTCCTCGGTCCGGGCCCGGTGGTGGGTGCTCCGCTCTCGGAGAGCCCCGACGTGGACATGGTCTCCTTCACCGGCGGCCTCGAGACCGGGCGCACCATCGCGGCCTCGGCGGCCGGGACGGTGAAGAAGGTTGCGCTGGAACTCGGCGGGAAGAACCCGAACATCATCTTCGCCGACGCGGACTTCGACGCCGCCCTGGACAACGCCCTCAACGGCGCCTTCGTGCATTCCGGCCAGGTGTGCTCCGCCGGAGCCCGGCTCCTCGTCGAGGAACCCATCGCGGAACGTTTCACCGACGAGCTCGTCCGGCGTGCCGGGCAGATCCGGCTCGGCGGCCCCTTCGACCCCGAGAGCGAGACCGGTCCGCTGATCTCCGCCGCGCATCGCGAGAAGGTCACCGCCTACGTCCGGAAGGGCGTCGAGGAAGGCGCGCGTGTGCGCTGCGGCGGGTCCTGGGGCGAGGGCGACCTCGAGCAGGGCTTCTACTACACCCCGACCGTCCTGGACCGCGTGACGCGTGGGTCCTCCGTGCTCGTCGACGAGGCGTTCGGCCCCGTGGTCACGGTCGAGACGTTCAACGGCGAGGACGAGGCGGTGGAACTGGGCAACGACACCCACTACGGCCTGGCCGGAGCCGTCTGGAGCCAGGACGCCGGGAAGGGCCAGCGCGTCGCGGCCCGCCTGCGCCACGGCACCATCTGGATCAACGACTTCCACCCCTACCTGCCGCAGGCCGAGTGGGGCGGCTACGGGCAGTCCGGCGTGGGCCGCGAACTCGGCCCCACGGGCTTCTCCGAGTACCAGGAGGCCAAGCACATCTACCACAACATCGAACCCGCCGTCACCGGCTGGTTCGACGCGCGGATCGAGGAGGAATCAGCATGAGCACGCCCGAGGAGCAGATCGAGAAGACGACCTTCGACTACATCGTGGTGGGCGGCGGCTCCGCCGGCGCCGCGGTGGCCGCGCGCCTGAGCGAGGACGCCGACGTCGAGGTGGCACTCGTCGAGGCCGGCCCGGACGACCGCGGCAAGGAGGTGATCCTCCGCCTGGACCGGTGGATGGAGCTCCTCGAGTCGGGGTACGACTGGGACTACCCGATCGAGGCCCAGGAGAGCGGGAACTCCTTCATGCGCCATGCGCGCGCGAAGGTCATGGGTGGCTGCTCGAGCCACAACTCCTGCATCGCGTTCTGGGCGCCCCGGGAGGACATCGACGAGTGGGAGCAGCGCTTCGGTGCCACCGGCTGGAACGCGGAGATGGCCTACGAGCTGTACCGGCGGCTGGAGAGCAACGAGGACGCCGGCCCCGACGCACCGCACCACGGCGACAGCGGGCCCGTCCACCTCATGAACATCCCGCCGCACGATCCCTCCGGGCAGGCCCTGCTCGACGCCTGCGAGCAGGCGGGCATCCCCCGCACGGCGTTCAACACCGGCGAGACGGTGATCAACGGCGCGGGCCTGTTCCAGATCAACCGCCAGGCGGACGGCACCCGGGCGTCGTCCTCGGTCTCCTACATCCACCCGATCGCGGACCGGCCCAACTTCACGCTCCTCACGGATCTGCGGGCACGCGCGCTGCGCATCGACGGGGACAATACCTGCACCGGCGTCGACGTGGTGGACGGGGCGTTCGGACGCACCCGGGCGCTGACCGCACGCCACGAGGTGATCGTGTCCACCGGCGCCATCGACACCCCGAAGCTGCTCATGCTCTCCGGGATCGGCCCGGCCGAGCACCTCCGCCAGAACGGTGTGGCCGTGCGCGTCGACTCCCCCGGCGTGGGCGAGCACCTGCAGGACCACCCGGAGGGCGTCATCCAGTGGGAGGCGAAGCAGCCCATGACGGAGACCTCCACCCAGTGGTGGGAGATCGGTATCTTCACCACCACGGAGGACGGCCTGGACCGGCCCGATCTGATGTTCCACTACGGCTCGGTGCCCTTCGACATGCACACCCTCCGCCAGGGCTACCCGACCACCGAGAACGGCTTCTGCCTCACCCCGAACGTCACGCATGCCCGCTCGCGCGGCACGGTCCGGCTGCGCAGCAGCGACTTCCGGGACAAGCCGCTCGTGGATCCGCGCTACTTCACGGATCCGCACGACATGCGCGTGATGATCGCCGGCATCAGGACGGCGCGCGAGATCGTGGCCCAGCCCGCCATGGCCGCCTGGGCGGGTGAGGAGCTGTACCCGGGCGCCGAGGTGCAGACCGACGAGCAGATCCGGGACTACATCACGAAGACCCACAACACGGTGTACCACCCGGCCGGCTCGGTCCGGATGGGCGCGGCGGACGATGCGATGTCACCGCTGGACCCCGAGCTGCGGGTCAAGGGCATCACCAATCTGCGCGTCGCGGATGCCTCCGTGATGCCCACGCTGACCACGGTGAACCCGAACATCACGGTCATGATGATCGGCGAGCGGTGCGCCGATCTCGTCAAGCAGGCGCGAGCGGTCTCGACGCAGGACCGGCCCGTGGGCGCGACCGCGTCCTGAGCAGCGCCGGGCACTCCCCCGTCACCACACCGCGTGCCGTGGCGGGGGATCGCGAGCCGCCTCGGACATAATGAGCCGCATGGGGAAACTCCACCGTGCCACCACCGGCCTGACCGTCGCTGCCCTCGCCCTCAGCCTGGCTGCCTGCACCGATGATCGACCGACCGCGGAGGACGCCGCCGGGACGCTCGCCGCGGGACTCGCGCAGCTCGACGTCGGGCGGTCCGCCTTCTCCTCCGTGGAGGCGTCGGAGGTCACCGCCGAGCTCGCGGCGATCACGGCCGGTTTCACGCCCGGTGCACCGCGGGTGACGGTCGGCGGGGTCGAGGAGACCGGCGAGGACACGGCGACGGCCACCCTGGACTACGTCTGGGATCTCGATGCCTCGGACAGGGACTGGACCTACAGCACGACGGCGGAGCTCAGCCGCGTGGACGACGTCTGGCAGACCGCGTGGAAGCCCGGCGTCTTCGTGGAGGGTCTGCTGCCCGACGAGAAGCTCGCCCTGACGAGCATCCAGGCCGACCGCGGCGACATCACGGGCGCGGACGGCGAGGTGATCGTCACGGAACGGCCCGTGCTCCGCGTGGGCATCGACAAGACGCAGGTCCCCGGGCCGAAGCGGGCGGCCTCCGCACGCGTACTGGCCGAGCTGCTCGAGATCGACCCCGAGGCATACGCGGACCAGGTGGCCGCCGCGGGGGAAGAGGCCTTCGTCGTCGCCCTCGTGGTGCGCGACGACGCCGACCGGACCGTGACCGACGCGCAGATCGGCGCCATCGAGGGCGCTCTCGCCCAGCCCGGCACGCTCGAACTCGGGCCCACGCGCACCTTCGCCCGGGAACTGCTCGGCAGCGTCGGCGAGGCCACCGAGGAACTCGTGGAGCGCTCCGACGGCGCCCTCGAGGCGGGCGACATCACCGGCCTGAGCGGGCTGCAGCTCCAGCACGACGCGCAGCTCGCCGGCACCCCGGGGCTGGAGGTCGACGCCGTCGCCGCCGGGACGGGGGCGAGCACGCAGCGCCTCTTCAGCAGCGACCCCGTGGACGGCATCGATCTGGCCACGACCCTCGACCCGCGCCTGCAGTCCCTGGGCGAGCAGGTCCTGGCGGACGAACCCTCCGCATCCGCCGTCGTGGCCCTCCGACCCAGCACCGGGGAGATCCTCGCGGCCGCCAACGGCCCGGGCAGCGACGGCCTGCAGACCGCGCTCCTCGGCCAGTACCCGCCCGGCTCCACCTTCAAGATCGCCACGACCCTCGCGCTCCTGCGGAACGGCTTCACGCCCGGGACCCCCACGAAGTGCACCGAGGAGGTGACCGTGGACGGCCGGACGTTCAACAACGCCGGCACCTACCCCGAGCAGTTCGTCGGCACCATCCCGCTGCTGGAGACCTTCGCGCAGTCCTGCAACACGGGGTTCATCGCCGCACGGGACGAGGTGACCCAGGCCGACCTCGCCACCGCCGCGGCGGATCTCGGGATCGGCGTCCCGGCGAGCATCGGCACACCCGCCTTCTTCGGCGCCGTCCCCTCCGAGGCCGAGGGGACCGCGCACGCCGCCACCATGATCGGCCAGGGCGAGGTCCTCGTGTCCCCCCTGTCCCTGGCCACCCTGGCAGCCTCGGTCGGGGCCGGGTCCCGCGTCACGCCCACGCTCCTCGCATCCACCGGGTCCGCCGGGTCCGACGCGCCCGACGCGCCCGAGGCCGGCAGTACGGCCGGTGCTTCCACGAGTCCTGCGACGACGTCGCCCGACCCCGCACCCTCCACGGAGGCGATGCCGAGCTCGTTCACCCGCGCCGAGTCCGGGACGCTGCAGACGCTCATGGGTGCCGTCGTCGAGCAGGGCGGAGCGCAGCTCCTGCAGGACGTCCCCGGTGAACCCGTCCTGGCCAAGACCGGCACGGCGGAGTTCGGCAGCGAGAAGCCGCCGCGCACCCACGCATGGGTCGTGGCACTGCAGGGGGATCTCGCCGTCGCCGTGTTCGTCGAGGAGGGCGAGCTGGGGTCCACCTCGGGCGGACCGCTCATGCAGGCCTTCCTGACGGGAGCAGCATCCTGACCGGCGCCGTGCCGCGGCGGGTTCTCCACATCGAGGATGCAGGAGGTCGGAGCACAGCTCATCGTCCAGTAGCTTGACCATTCTCCGGCCCCGCCGGCCGGAGCACACGAAGACCGTTGAAAGGCTCGCAGTGGATCTCACGTTCATCCCGCTCATCATCGGCGCGGCAGTGTTGCTCGTCGTCGTCATCGTCGCCGTCGTCCTGGCCCGCATGGCCCTGCACATCGCCAGCCCCGACCAGGCCCTGATCATCTCGTCCCGGGACAGCAAGGGCCAGCCGGATCCGGACAGCCAGCGCGTGGTCTTCGGCCGCATCTTCATCAACCCGTTCGCCCAGCGCGCCTACCCGCTCTCCCTCGCCTCCCGGCAGGTGTCCCTGCGGATCGAGGGCATCTCCAAGAACGGCATCAAGCTCCACCTCACGGGTGTGGCGCAGGTCAAGGTGGGCGGGGACGCCGACTCGGTCCGGAAGGCGGCCCAGCGCTTCCTCAACCAGCAGGACGCCATCGACCACTACACGCAGGAGACCCTCTCCGGTTCGCTGCGCTCCATCGTGGGCACGCTCACCGTCGAGTCGATCATCCGCGACCGCGCCACCTTCGCCAAGAGCGTGAAGGAGGAGGCCGAGCACTCCATGCACAACCAGGGCCTGGAGATCGACACCTTCCAGATCCAGTCGGTGGACGACGACTCCGGGTACCTGAAGAACCTCGGGCGGCCCGAGGCCGCCCTCGCCGAACGGAACGCGAAGATCGCCGAGGCCCGCTCCATGCAGGAGTCCGAGCAGGCCCGTGCGCTCTCCGACGAGCAGGTGGCGCTCGCCCAGCAGCAGCTGATCATCAAGCGTGCGGAGCTCAAGGAGGAGGCCGATGCCCGCCAGGCCCGCGCCGATGCCTCGGGGCCCCTGGCCCAGGCGGAGCAGCAGGAGCAGGTGATCATCCGCGAGCAGCAGGTGGCCCAGCGACGCGCGGAACTGCGGGAACGCGAGCTCGACACCGAGGTGCGCAAGCCGGCCGACGCCGAGAAGTACCGCCTCATCCAGCAGGCCGACGCCAAGCTCGAGGAGCGACGCCGGGGGTCGGAGGCCACGGAGATCGAGGCCACCGTGGATCTCGCCCGCCGCAAACTGATGGCCGAGGGCGATCGCGTGGCAGCAGAGGCCGACGCCGCGGCGAACACCGCGCGGGGCACCGCCGAGGCCTCCATCAACGAGGCCAAGGGCCGCGCCGATGCCGCCGTCATCGCCTCCCGCGGTAACGCCGAGGCCGAATCCGCCGAAGCGCGGGGCAAGGCCGAGGCCGCGGGTATCGCCGCGCAGGCGGAGGCCTACGAGAAGTTCAACCAGGCCGCCATCCTCTCGAAGGTCCTCGAGGTACTCCCGGCGATGGCCCGCGAGATCGCGGCGCCCATGTCGGCGATCGACACCATGACGGTGGTCTCCACCGACGGCGCGAGCCAGTTGAGCAGGAACGTCACGAACGGCGTCCAGCAGACCTCCCAGCTGGTCAAGGACACCACGGGGCTCGACATCATCGCCCTGCTGGGGGATCTCCTGAGGAACGCGGCCGAGCCCGGTCCGCAGAAGACGGACGATCCCGCCTAGGGCGTGTCTCCTAACCTTTTGGTGGGATGAACGAGATGATTGTGGAATGTCGCGTACTCGTAGTCTTTCGGA
>NZ_CANLSZ010000010.1 GCF_947493765.1 uncultured Arthrobacter sp. | reverse complement strand
GGGGACCTCGACCCCTTCACGCCACCTCTGACCCAGCTAGCCTCAAACACCTACCCCCACCGGATGTCCGAAGAGCCCCTTAACAGGACAGTTTGCCAGCCTCGGCGAGGGCCGCCGTAGGCCCCCATCTGTGGGATGCTGCCCAGGAGCATGGTCTCAACAATGTGCCTCACCTCAGATTTTCTCAACAAGACAATACACCGCCTTTGACGGGAATGAGAGGACCGAAGTGAGGAGTGTGGAGTAGGCGAGGGTCAGCGCGGCGGAGGAACACGTTGCGTCACGGCATCAACGGCTCGGCGGCTGTCGCCGTCCTGAGCGTGCTCACCGACACCTGTCGAAGCAGATGCAGGGCCTCTTACATCGATTCCCACCGCAGGCTCAGTTGCCGCGGGAACCCCTTGGAAGGTAAGTCGGCTGGCGGCGCCGCGCGCTTCGGCACAACAACTGCCAGTGTTTGCCAAAGCACGGACATATTCTATGACCGTGGAAGAAATGGGTGGAGGAGTGGCGCGGCAGGGACTAGCCGAGGGTCTCTACGAAACGCTTGTTACTGACTCGCTCCTGCGGCGCCTAGCTGACGCCCCTCATCTCGAAGCAAGAGTTGAGCCGCTAGGTGAAAATGACGCTCTTGCAGCGGTGTCACGGCACCTGGCCAAAGTGATGAAGGAGGCGCTGCTCAAAGCCGAGCCCGAGAGCCGACTTGCCCTGGTCAATCAACTTCTAGTCGCACTGTCAGCGAACGACGCAATCGATCAGGAGCCGTCGCAGTTACTATCGCTACACAAGCGCAAGTCGGTCAAGCGGCGCGACTTGCGGCGGCCAGCGACGGCGCTCTCCAACTCTGCTCTCCTTACAAACGGCAGGGATGAGCCGAACTTGGCGGCGGAGCTGCGCGCTGAGATGGAGTCCGCCAACACCGTCGACCTTCTCTGTGCCTTCGTTCGATGGACCGGGCTCAGGCTTCTCCACCCTGCTCTTGAGCGATTAGCCGAACGCGGAGTGCAGCTACGCGTCATTACGACCACCTACATGGGTGCTACTGAACGTCGAGCCATTGACGAGTTGGTGAAGCGATACGGCGCTGAGGTCAAGATCAGCTACGAATCGCAAGCGACGCGACTGCATGCAAAGGCGTGGTTGTTCCGTCGCAACACCGGCTTCGACACCGCCTACGTGGGCAGCTCGAATTTGAGCAAGGCAGCTTTGGTCGACGGGCTGGAATGGAACGTGCGTCTCAGCTCCGTCGCCACACCAGACCTCCTCAAGAAGTTTGAGGTGACCTTCGATAGCTACTGGGCACAGCGCGCCTTTCATTCCTACGACCCTGAGCGGGACGGCGACAAGCTTGATGCGGCCCTTGAACGTAACGGTGGTCGACGCACTGGTGCACCAAAGACCGAAACCAGACTTGAGGTAGAGCCGTACCTGCACCAGATCGAGATGCTCGAGGATCTCGAGTCTGAACGACTCAAGGGTCACACACAAAACCTCATGGTTGCTGCAACTGGCACCGGCAAGACCGTCATCGCCGCTCTCGACTATCAGCGCCTCTGCGAAGCAGCGGGCCGGCGCCTCACGCTGCTTTTCGTGGCGCATCGGCAGGAGATTCTGAAGCAAGCGCTGAGTACATATCGCACTGTGATGCAGGACGGTGCGTTTGGCGAGCTCTACGTAGGCGACAACAAGCCAGCGCAGTGGAACCATGTCTTCGCGTCGGTGCAATCGCTCGCCTCGCGTGGAATCGGAATGCTGGAACCAGACTCCTTCGACGTCGTCGTGATCGACGAATTCCACCACGCCATGGCGCCGAGCTATCGGCGCCTCATCGACCATTTCCGTCCACAGCAGTTGCTCGGGTTGACCGCCACTCCCGAACGTGGCGACGGTGTCGACGTAGCTCAGCAGTTTTTCGACGGCCGGACCGCGAGTGAACTTCGCCTCTGGGATGCTCTCGATGCCGATCTGCTCGTGCCGTTCCATTACTTCGGGGTCTCGGACGACGTCGACCTTAGCCAGGTCGAGTGGAAGCGGGGTAACTACGACGTTGAGCAACTCGACCGCCTGTACACGGGCAACGATGCTCGGGCAGCAAAGGTCATCCGAGAGCTGCGCGACAAGGTCACCAGCATCGACCACATGCGCGCGCTTGGCTTCTGCGTCTCGGTGCACCATGCGCACTATATGGCAGAGGTCTTCAACCGCGCCGGGATCCGATCGCTCGCTGTTGATGGCGGCACTGACGATGCTGAGCGCGCACTCGCTTTATCAAAGCTGCGAGACGCGACCGTCAACTGTCTCTTCACCGTTGACCTGTTCAACGAAGGTCTCGATTTGCCGCAGGTGGATACCGTGCTGATGCTTCGGCCTACTCAGAGCTCGACGGTATTCCTGCAGCAGCTCGGACGCGGCCTCCGCAGGGCTGAGGGGAAGTCTGTGCTCACCGTGCTGGACTTCATCGGGCAACAACGCCGTGAGTTTCGGTTCGACCTCCGGTATCGGGCACTGACCGGGTACGGGCGCAAGCAGCTAGAGAAGGCTGTGGAGGACGAGTTCCCGTACCTCCCGTCGGGATTGCAAATCGTCCTCGATCGTGTCGCGCAAAAGGTGGTGCTCGATAACATAAGGTCTCAGCTGCGGTTCAATCGGTCGCAACTCGTTCAGGACATCGCATCCTACGGCGAGACGAACTTGGCTTCCTATCTCGAGAAGTCCGGCAATGACCTGAAGCAGCTGTATCGGAACACAAAGGACTCCTGGACCGGCTACCTACGCCAGGCCGGCTTGATCGGCTCTCTCGCGGAAGCGGGTGTGGGCGAGCAGATTCTTGACTTATCTAGCTCCAAGGAGCAAAAGTTCCTTGGCCGCATGGTCCGCTTCCTTCACGTCGATGACCCCGAGCGCGGTGAAGCGTACGCGAAGCTTCTTGCACCGGCATGCCCGCCCTACGCGGATCTCGGCTCTCGCGAGCAGATTTTCGCGCGCATGCTGTTCTATACGCTTTGGAGCGACGGCGGCGGATTCAGCACGTACGACGCCGGGCTGAGTTACCTCCGGCAGCATCGCTTTGTGTGCAGCGAGATCCAGCAGCTGCTCGCGCTAGGGGTTTCTACGTCGCGTCGCGCGAGTAAGGGTCTCGGATTGGGATTGCAGCAAATCCCTCTGCTGTCGCACGCGACGTACCGTAGGGAAGAAGTTCTCGCTGCACTGAGTTACGGCTCCCTTGAAGCGGGGAAGAACGTGCAACACCGTGAGGGAGTTGCCTGGTCTCCTCAAACCTCGACAGACGCCTTCTTCGTCACGCTCAGCAAGGACGCTAAGAATCACTCCGCGTCGACGATGTATAAGGACTATGCAATTAGCCCCGAGCTGTTCCACTGGGAGTCTCAAAACGCGACTTCGCCGTCGAGCCCGACGGGACGGCGCTACCTGGACCGGAAAGGGCACGGCTCCCACGTGCTGATCTTCACGAGACCGACCGCGGAGGATGAGACAGGACTCGCGGTGCCGTACACCTGTCTTGGCGCGGTGGACTATGTTCAGCACTCGGGTGAGAAGCCAATCGCCATCACGTGGAAGCTGCAGCGCGCCATGCCCGCTGACGTGTTCGCGGAAGCGGCCGCAGTGGCGCGATGACTGTAGTTACAAACAGCTTGCCTAAAAGTCGCGCAGGTAGCGCAGCGAAAAATGGTTTGATCGTCGACGGCTTTCCAACATATTCGATAAGGGACGGTGAGCCGAGTAGTACGGAATCATCGTCTTGCCTGCTTCACTAGCTCCTGTAACCGGTACCAAAGCCGAACATGTCGAGCACCTTCGCACCGGTGATTGCTCGTGATCCTAGGTTTCCCGAATCGAAATCAAGCGTCGTATGCGCCTGGGTGAGACTGTCGATTTCAGCACGATGGTCCGAGTAAAACACGCCTAAGAGTGTCAATGATTTGTCGCTGACAGTTCTGAACGCCGCTCCTTCCTTGCGCCTGTCGGATAGCCGTCTAAATCCCTTGATGAAATAGGTATCGAATGATGGGATCACGCCCCAGACTCCCATCATCACTTTGCTAACAAGAGTCGTATGAGATCCTCCCTCTGGAAGGAGCGTGGAGCGAAGGTCGTCGTAGGCAGCGAGGATGGCTTGACATGCGTGGGGATCTGCGTAGTTTCGGGCGTCGAGGCCGTTCACCTCTGGGTTGTGCTTCTCAATTACACGAATAGCGTCTGAGTAGTGCCGAGCGTTCGTGCTTGTGAATAGGTACGAAGAGCCGCGCAACATGCCCCAGCTGGCCAAATAGTAGCCGAGCTGGAGGCAACTCAGCTGCATGTCGTTGGTCGGATAAGGGTTGGACTGGAAGTGGTTGAAGCAAAAGTCCCAACTTCGCGTTCGGCCAACAAGCGCTGATTTTCGATCTTCCCCGATCTGAAGGAAGATCTCAACGCTTCGTGTTATCTGTGAGTCCTCTACAAGTTTCATTCACGAAGGTTAGCCCTTTTTAATGATGGAGTGAGCTAAGGCTACCTTGACCGAAAGTTTGCGAGGCCGGATATTCGAGTGGCCTAGCACTATCAGCGACCAACTGCTCCGGGTTCCGTTCTCACCTTGCCAGTTGCGCGGCTCCGAGGCTAGTTACGAAGACCTAGCGGCGGTGGCGTCGAGGATGAACCGGGCGGTCTCCTGCGGCTGGTCCCAATGCGGGAAGTGGCCGCAGTCCTCGAAGACGTGCAAGGTGGCGTCCGGATAGAGAGACATGGCGACGGCGGCCTCACTGAGCGGGGTCACTCTGTCCGACCGACCCCAGCCGAACGCCAGCCGGCCTTTGAGCGTCCCCCGTGGCGCGCCTGCCTGGCGCGGTCCGTGTGCGAGCGACTTCCGAGCGTCGTCGAGACTAGGCGAGGTGGCGAATCCGCGGAGCTCCGTCAGGACGAGGTCCGGGTCGAGCTTCCAGGGGGCCGCCGAGAACTGGGAGAGCAGCGCCGTCCGGCCCGCAGCCTGCCGGACGAGGGTCGGCAGGACGGACTGGATGCGACGCACCAGCGCGATGGACGCCGTGATGCTGCCGTTGAAGATGCGCACCTGGGTGTCGTTCCAGAATCCTCCGGGATCGAGGGCGACCACGTTGCCGGCGTGACCCCGCCGCGTCAGCTCGACCACGATCCGCGCACCCATGGAGCTCCCAACGAGATCGGCGTCGAGCAGGTTCTCCTGCTCGAGGAACTGCCCGACGGCGTCCGTGAGGGTCTCGATGGTCACCTCGCCCGTGAGCGGTTCGCTGCCGCCGAACCCGGGGAGGTCGACGGCGATGACCTCGCGCTGGTCCTGCAGCAGGGGGAGGACGGGATCCCAGGTGCGGAGGCTCGAACCGAGCCCGTGCACGAGGACGAGTGGTTTTCCGGTGCCGGTTCGTTCGGTGTTCAGCATGTGCGGGCCTTCCGTAGCGGACGCGAGACCCCAGTGTATGCGGGCGCAGGGCGCTGAAGCCGATCCTGGCGCTGGCGAGCGATCGGGCAGGAGAAACGGTGATTGCTTCTGTGAGAATGGGCGCATGACTCAGACAGAGATCCGCCACCACGAGCAGTCCGTCACCGTTCAGGCGTCGGCGGACGCCGTCTACCACCTCGTCTCCGACATCACCCGCACCGGTGAGTGGAGTCCTGTGTGTACGAGGTGCTGGTGGGACGACGACGCCGAGGCAGGCCGGGTCGGCGCCTGGTTCACCGGACACAATGAGCTTCCGCACCGCACGTGGGAGACCCGATCGAAGGTCCTGGCCGCAGTACCAGGCCTTGAGTTCGCCTGGGCGGTCGGCGGTGATCGGGTGCGCTGGGGCTACACGCTGACGCCAGCCGGCACCGGGACCACCCTGACCGAATCGTGGGACTTCCTGCCGGGCGGCATCGCCTTCTTCGAGGAGAAGTTCGGGGACGATGCGGCCGCAGAGATCGCCGACCGGACCCGGCAGGCGCTCGACGGCATCCCGACGACCCTCGCCGCCATCAAGCGGATCGCCGAGACCGGCACCTCACGTGAGACCAGCACCTCAGGTGAGGGCAACCTGGCATAGCCACCGCGACGGGAGCAGCCTCAGCAGGGGGCCTCAGTAGGCAGCGACACCCGCTTCAGCGACCTCCTGGTCCTGCTCGATGGTGCCGGTGGAGACGCCGATGGCGCCCATGATGCTGCCGTCGCGCACCAGCGGGATGCCGCCGGGGAACACCGCGAGACGGCCGCCGTGCGCGTCGCTCAGCCCGTAGATCGGGCCGTCCTGCCGCGTGACGCCCTGCAGGTCGCCGGTCTCGCACTGGAAGGCGACGGACGTGTAGGCCTTGTTGATCGAGATGGTGATGCTGCCGATGTTCGCGCCATCCATCCGCACGTGCGCCTTCAGATTGCCGCCGGCGTCCACGACGGCGATGTCCATCGGCTGGCCGATCTCCGTGGCCTTCGCCGCGGCGGCGTCGATGACGCGACGGGCTTCCTCGGAGGTGATGGTCTCGAGCACTGATCCTTGGGGCATGGGAGTGTCCTTCGTCGTCGAAGTGGTGGAGCACGGAGGTGAAGTGGTGGAGCACGGAGGGAGAGCAGCGGCCTGGGCAGCCGCGGCCTACTCAACCACCGGCGTCGTCCGCTGGCGAGGTGGTGATTACCCCCAGCGGGGAGGGAGGGGTACCACCCATACCCCCGCGGGTGAGGCGCGCCTACGGTGGGGAGCAGCCTAACCAGGAGGACTCACCGTGGGCGTTGCACCCCTGAAAGACATCGTCGATCCGGCGTTCCAGGCGCGCTACGGCGTGCCTGCCATCAACATCTTCAACGACCTGACCATGGAGGCCGTCCTGGCGGGCGCGGTGGAGGCCAACTCCCCGGTGATCTTGCAGACCTCCGTGAAAACCGTGCGCAGTGTCGGCTCCCGCGTGCTCTTCGACATGTGGCACTCCATGACCCGCGGCATCGAGGTGCCCGTCACCCTGCACCTGGATCACTGCCCCGACCGCGCGGTGGTCACCGAATGCCTCAAGGTCGGCTGGAACTCGGTGCTCTTCGACGCCTCCGAGCTGCCGGTCGAGGAGAACCAGCGCCAGACCATCGACGTCGTCGCCGAGGCGCGCAGCTACGGCGCGCAGGTGGAGGGCGAGATCGAGGCCATCACCGGCGTCGAGGACGATCACGGCTCCGACGAGGTGTCCCAGCAGCAGAGTCTCGAGGTGGCGCTCGCGTTCATCGACGCCACCGGGATCGACGTGTTCGCCCCGTCCATCGGCAACGCCCACGGCAGCTACAAGGCAGCCCCGGTGCTCGACGTCGAGCGCGTCACGCAGATCGTGGAGGCGCGGAACGTACCGATCGCCCTCCACGGCGGCAGCGGCCTGAGCAACGAGCAGTTCGCCGACCTCATCGCCCGCGGCTGCGCGAAGGTCAACATCTCCACCGCCCTCAAGGAAACGTTCATGCAGTCGAGCCTGGCATTCCTGAAGCAGGCCGAGCAGAACAACAAGTGGGACCCGCCGTCGCTGTTCAAGCACACGCGGGCCGACGTCGTCGCGATGGTCACCGAGCTCTGCACCCAGTTCGGCAGCGCCGGCAAGGGCGGCCGTTGAGCATGCCCGCCCTCATCTTCGACTGCGACGGCGTGCTCGCCGACACCGAACAGTACGGGCACCTGCCCGCGTTCAACCAGACTTTCGCCGACTTCGACGTTCCCGTGCAGTGGAGCGTCGAGGACTACGCCGAGAAGGTGAAGATCGGCGGCGGCAAGGAGCGCATGCGCAGCATCCTCACCCCTGAGCTCGCCGCGTCGCTCGGCCTGATGGACGACGCGGCCGTTGACGCCGCGATCCTCGCCTGGCACAAGCGCAAGACCGAAATCTACAAGGAGCTCGTCGAGAGCGGGGTCATGCCAGCCCGGCCGGGCATCGCGCGCATCGTGCAGGAGGCGCACGACGCCGGGTGGACGCTCGCCGTCGCCTCCACCTCCGCCGAACCCGCCGTGCGCGCCGTCCTGACCCACGCCGTCGGTGACGAGCTCGCCGCGCACTTCTCGGTCTTCGCCGGGGACGTGGTGCCCGTCAAGAAGCCCGCACCGGACATCTACTTGCTGGCCCTGCGCGAGCTGGGAGTGTCCGCAGCGGACGCGATTGTGATCGAGGACAGCGCCAACGGGATGCGGGCCGCCCTCGGGGCCGGCTTGACCACCGTGGTGACGGTCAGCGGCTTCACGCGAGAGGAGGACTTCACGGGCGCCGCCCTGGTGGTCAGCTCCCTCGGCGACTCCGACGGCGAGCAGGCCGAGACCCTCGCCGATCCGCACGGTGCCGGGCCGTCCGGCGTCGTCACCCTCCACGCCCTGCAGACCCTCCTGTCCGCAGCTCGCCCTGCTTCCCAGACCGAGACCCACGAAACGGAGACCCCATGAGCGCCACCGATCTCGCCGACGTCGAATTCGCCGTCCACTCCCTGGCGCAGACCGCCGTCGAGAAGGAGAAGGAGTTCGGTGACCTGGACGCCGTGGTGGGCGACGGCGATCTGGGCTACTCCCTGGCCCGCGGCTTCGAAAAGGTCCTCGCGGACTGGGACTCGTTCAAGCGCGACGACGTCGCCACCTTCCTGCAGCAGATAGCCCTGGCCATCTCCAGCAGGATCGGCGGCACCTCCGGCCCCCTCTGGGGGACCGCGTTCCTGCGCGCCTCCGCGGCAGCGAAGACGGCGGACACGATCGACGGGACCGCCGTCGTCGCCATGCTCCGCGGCGCCACCGACGGCATCAAGGCGCGCGGCAACGCTGACCTCGGTGACAAGACCCTCCTGGACGCCCTCATCCCGGCCACCGACGAACTCGAGCGCCAGCTTGCCGCCGGCGCCTCGCCCGAGGACTGCCGGACGGCCTTCGCCGCCAAGACCCGCGAGTGCGCCGAGGCCACGTCGACACTCGAGGCCAAGCGCGGCCGCGCGAGCTACAGCGGGGAGCGCAGCATCGGTTCCCCTGACGCCGGAGCGATGGCCGTGGCGGCCATCGTCGACCGGATCGTCGCCGACTGGCCCTGACACGTACCGACAGCCAACCACCCCGACAACGACGCGGAGCAGCCATGAAGAAGTTCGTCAACGATCCCCAGCAGTTCGTCCCGGAGATGCTCGAGGGCCTCGCGCTCGCGAACCCGGACACCCTGAAGTACGTGCCCGAATACAACCTGATCATGCGCGCCGACGGCCCCGACCAGAACAAGGTCTCGATCGTCCAGGGTTCGGGCTCCGGGCACGAACCGGCGCACGTGATGATCGTGGGCAAGGGCATGCTCGACGCCGCCTGCCCGGGCGACGTCTTCGCGGCCCCGCCGTTCGACTACGTGTACGAGACCACCAAGCTGCTGGCCTCCCCGAAGGGCGTGCTGCTGCTGGTCAACAACTACACCGGCGACAAGATGGTCTTCGAGATGGCGCAGGAGATGTCCTCCGCCGAGGGCATCGAGGTGAAGACGCTGTTCATCAACGACGACGTCTCCGTGGAGGACTCCACCTACACGATCGGCCGCCGCGGTGTGGCAGGGAACTTCTTCGTCATCAAGGCCGTGGCCGCAGCCGCCGAGCGGGGTGCCGACCTGGACGAGGTGATCCGGATCGGCGAGAAGGTCAATTCCGTGACCCGCTCCATGGGTGTCGCGCTGACCGCGTGCACACCACCCGCGAAGGGCAGCCCGCTGTTCGAGCTCGGCGAGGACGAGATCGAGATGGGTGTGGGCATCCACGGGGAGCCGGGACGCCGGCGGGCCAAGATGATGCCCGCCAACGAGATCGTCGAGGAGCTCCTCACCCCGGTGGTGAAGGACCTGCCGTTCAGCGACGGCGACCGCGTGGCCCTCATGGTCAACGGCCTCGGCGGCACCCCCATCAGCGAGCTGTACCTGCTGTACGGGCAGGCGCACAAGCGCCTCGCGGAGCAGGGCATCACCGTGGGCCGCAGCTATGTGGGGGAGTACTGCACCTCCCTGGACATGGCCGGCGCCTCGATCACCCTGGTCAAGCTCGACGACGAGATCGAGTCGCTGCTCGAGGATCCGGCGGAGATCCCGATCCGCGCATTCTAGAACTGTCAGCGCACGACGGCGGGCCGATCACCTCGGGTGGTCGGCCCGCCGTCGTCGTGGTGGCGGTGGTGATCCGGCGCCGTCGTGCTCGGAACCGCACCCGGCCCGCCGTCGTGCGCCCGGCGTTCCACCTACCCGAAGAGGTAGGTGGCCTCGTCGTACCGGTGCTGCGGCACGGTCTTGAGCTGCCCGACGGCGTCGGCCAGGTCCACGTGGACGATCTCGTCCCCGCGTGTTGCGACCATCCTGCCCCAGGCCCGGTCGTGGATGGCGTCGACCGCCGCGAGTCCCAGCCGGGTGGCCAGCACCCGGTCCGTGGCGCTCGGGGCGCCGCCGCGCTGGATGTGGCCGAGCGTCGTCGAACGGGTCTCGATGCCGGTGCGTTCCTCGACGACGGGCGCCAGCCGGTCGCCGATGCCGCCCAGCCGCGGCCGGTTGAAGCCGTCGAGTCCGCGATCGGCGTGCGGCGCGGTCATGTCCGCGGAGACGAAGCCCTCCGCCACCACCACGAGCGGCGTGCGGCCACGCCGGAACGGGCCCTCCACCCAGTCGCAGATCTGGTCGAGGGTGGCCGTCTGCTCCGGGATCAGGATGGCGTGGGCGCTGCTCGCCATCCCCGCGTAGAGCGCGATCCACCCGGCGTGCCGGCCCATGACCTCCGCGATCATGCAGCGGTGATGGGACTGCCCCGTGGTCTTGAGCCGGTCGATCGCCTCCGTGGCGATCTCGACGGCGGTGTGGAACCCGAAGGAAAAGTCGGTGGCGGAGAGATCGTTGTCCACGGTCTTGGGTACGCCGACGATGCGGATGCCCGCGTCGCTGAGGATCTTCGCCGCCGCCATGGTGCCCTCGCCGCCGATCACGATCAGCGCGTCCACCCCTTCCGTGCGCAGATTCGCGCGGACCCGCTCCACGCCGCCGCCCTCCCCGAGAGGGCTGACACGCGAGGTCCCGAGGATGGTCCCGCCGAGACCGGCGATACCCCGCACACTGATGCCGTCGAGGGTGATGGTGCTGCCCTCCACCAGACCCCGCCAGCCGTCCGTGAACCCCACGAACTCGTCGCCGTGGACGCGGATGCCCCGCAGCACGCAGGAGCGGATCACCGCGTTGAGCCCGGGACAGTCGCCGCCGCTGGTCAGGATCCCGATGCGAGCCATGAAGTACCTCTTCCGCCGTGCTGCAGAGAATCCGGGCGCGGAACGCGCCTCCCGGGTGTCCTTCCAGCCCACCACCGCCGCGGTGGCCGCGGTAGGAGGAGTTCCCCGCCCGTACGGTGCGGGAAAACCCGCACGCAGGAAGGGCCGGGGGTGCGATCATGGTGACGGAATACGCCAGGGCGACCGCCGGAGGACCGGCGGCCCGCGGTTCGTCGAGGAGGACGAGGATGACAGTGGTCGAGCCCGGATCAGACGCACTCCTCCGCGACCCCGATGACGGCGTGCAGCACGAGCTGGACACCGTGGCGGCCCTCGCCCGCGATCTGGCCGGACGCTTCGAACTGCAGCCGCTGCTCGGTCGGATCCTGGCCAACGCGGCATCGCTGCTGGGGTGCGAGTCGGGGTCCATCGCGCTCGTCAACGAGGCCTCCGACACCTACACGAAGAAGGTGGACATCGGCGTCGGCTGCCAGGAGGGGCAGACCTTTTCCCTCCGGGAAGGATTCACCGGGCAGATCGTCCGCAGCCGCTCCACCGTGATCCTCGACGCCTACAGCAGCATCGAACGCGGGCACATCCCGCCCACCGATCCGCGCTGGGACTGCGCCGTGATGGGCGTGCCGATCCAGTGGAGCGGACAGATCGTGGGCGCCTTCATCGTGTTCAGCCCCCACCCGGGCCGGGTCTTCAGCCCCGCGGAAGCACGACTCGCCGAGGTCTTCGCCAGCCATGCCGCGATCGCCCTGGTCAATTCCGAGCTGTACGCGAAGGCATCGGCCCGGGAACGGGAGGCCGCGATCGCCGCCGAACGCGAACGCGCCGTCCGCGACATCCACGAGACCGTGGGCAGGTCCCTCGCCGGGCTGCTGCTCACCCTCGACGAGGCCGAGGAAGCCGGACTGCAGGGCGGTGGGGCGCAGGACGTCATGCCGTACCTGAGCAACGCGCGGACCATCGCCCATGATGCCCTCACCGAGACCCGCCGCACGGTGCTGGGCATGAGCCCGGCGGCGCTCGCCGGCCGGACGCTGGAGGAGGCCGTCACCGTAGAGCTGGCCTGGGTGGAGTCGATGTCCGCCACCTCGACCCAGCTGACCGTGATCGGGGAGCCCCGCCCGCTCGCACCGGAGATCGAGCACCAGGCCTTCAAGATCGTCCAGGAGGCGCTGAACAACGTGGCCACCCATGCGCGCGCGACGGCGGTACGGGCCGGGCTGATCTACGAGCGGGGAGCCTTCGCCGTCGTCGTCGAGGACAACGGACGGGGCTTCGACCTCGCTGCCGCGCACGGCGACCATGCCACGTTGCCCACCGGCTGCATGGGCCTCCACGGCATGACCTCCCGGGCCGTGCACCTCGGCGGGGATCTGCACATCGACACGACGCCGGGCTGGGGGACGAGGGTGCGGGCCACGCTGCCGGATCGCGCGCCCCAGCCGGAGGCAGCTGCAGGGCCGCAGTGGAAGGTTCTGATCGTCGACGACAATCCGGTCATCAGCGCGGGCCTGGTCCGGCTGCTGAGCATCGCGGAGCCGGCGATCCAGGTGACCGCCGAGGTCGGTGCGGGGGACCAGCTGTGCGACGCGGTGGAGCTGCTGCGGCCCGACGTGATCATGCTGGAGCTGGATCTCATCCACCAGGACACCAGCGGCCTCCTCGACCGGGTCCGCGAGCTCGACCCCGGCGTCGCGATCGTGGTGCTGACGGACAATCCCACCGTGGAGCAGGTGCGCTCGGCCCGGCAGGCCGGCGTGCGCGGGTTCATCAACCGCCGGGCGAGCGGGGAGACGATCGCCCGGATCCTCGTGGCCGCCGGGCAGGGCCAGGCCCTGGTGGAGGGGAACATTTTCGATCACCTGCTCGGCGTCTCGTCCGATGACGCCGGGCCGGCGGCCGAGGCGTTCACCACCCGGGAGAAGGAGGTCCGCCACATGGTGATCCGGGGCATGGCGGACAAGCAGATCGCCCGGCAGCTCGGCATCTCGGTGAAGACCGTGGAGAAGCACGTGGGCTCGATCCTGCGCAAGACCGGGGCGCGAAACCGCACCATGCTCGCGGGGATGACGGGAGCCGAACCAGCGGCGGTGCATCCCTGGGGGTGAGGTGAGGCTACTACCGGGTCTGTTCCTCCAGCAGCTCCAGCACGTGCTGGTACTGGCTGCCGGTGGCCCGGGTCATGCCGAGCTCGCACGTGCGGTTGCACGATGCGTGGGCCGTGGCGCCGAGGGCGACCACCTCCGCGGCCTGCTTGCGGGTGGCCGAGGCGGTCAGCTCCGGGTGCAGCATGCCGCGATCCCCGGCGAAGGCGCAGCAGCCCCAGTTCTCCGGGACGTCCACCTGCGCCGCGACCGCCTCGGCGACCGCGGTCAGCGCCGGATTCAGGCCGAGCCGCGTCGACGAGCACGTCGGATGCAGCGCCAGGGATTCCAGCTTCGGGTGCTCGGGCAACCGGGGGAGGATCCGCTCGGCGACGAACGCCACGGCGTCGAGCACCCGCAGCGGGCGCCGGCCGGACACCACCGGCTCGCGCTCGATGGTGGACAGCAGACCCTCGGTGCACGAGGAGGCGTCGCAGATGATGGGCAGCTCTCCGTCGCGCGTCGCAGCGCGGAGAGCGGCGAGGGTCCTGGTGCTCATGCTCTCCTGACCGGCGCCCATGCCCTTCGAGGACCACGGCGTCCCGCAGCATAGGGCGTCGATACCCTCCGGGACCAGCAGGGTGATACCGGCACGCTCGCAGAGCTGCTCGAGGCTGTACTGGACC
This sequence comes from uncultured Arthrobacter sp., assembly GCF_947493765.1. Classification (GTDB taxonomy): domain Bacteria; phylum Actinomycetota; class Actinomycetes; order Actinomycetales; family Micrococcaceae; genus Arthrobacter_D. The sequence goes on along the minus strand of NZ_CANLSZ010000010.1, from coordinate 76,924 downwards.
CCGTGTCCACGCCCGCCGTCGGCTCCAGCCGCTGAGGCCGCAGGCCCGAACATCGTCTGCACGCAGGCCGGGAAGTACACCGCGTCCGGCGCGTCGACCGGCGCTGGGCGTGCGCGGGCCGGGCCGCCGCCGGGCAGCTCGGCCGAGTGCAGCGGGACGGTGTCCGCCCCGAGCACGGACCGGGCCAGCCGGTTCGGTCCGCCGATCACCGGCGCGGCCACCGCGGGAGCCGCGGAGCGGGCCTTCGCCACCACGGTCAGGGCCATCCCGGCGCCCTTCGTCACGGGTCCCCAGTGATCGGCGGCGGTCCTCCAGACGGCGCTCTCCACCTTCCCCGCCTCGTCCCGGCGCAGCCGCTTGACCAGCGACCCCGTGTTGATCCCGACCGGGCAGGCGGTCTGGCACATCCCGTCCACCGCGCAGGTCTGCACGGACTCGTAGCCGTAGTCCCGCTCCAGACTCGCGACCAGGGCGGTGTCGCCGTCGAGCCTGGCCTGTTCGATGGCCCGGAGCGTCACGATCCGCTGCCGCGGCGTGAGGGTGAGGTCCTTGCTGGGGCAGACCGGTTCGCAGTAGCCGCAGGAGACGCAGCGATCCACCTCCTCGGCCACGGGGGGCGCGGTCTTGATGTGCCGCAGGTGCGCCTGCGGATCCTCGTCGAGGATCACGCCCGGATTGAGCAGGCCCTGCGGGTCGAAGAGCCGCTTGATCTGCCGCATCACCCCGTAGAGCTCGTCCCCGTACTGCCGGCGCACGTACGGCGCCATCACACGGCCGGTGCCGTGCTCGGCCTTGAGCGAGCCGCCCTCGCCGAGCACCAGGTCCACCATGTCCTCCGTGAACGCGCTGTAGCGGTCCAGCTGCTCGGTGCTCGCGAAGCCGTCCGTGAGCATGAAGTGGATGTTGCCGTCCTTGGCGTGGCCGAAGATCACGCTGTCCTCGTAGCGGTACTTGGCGAACAGGCCGGTCAGTGCCTCGCACGTGGCGCCCAGCCGGGGGACCGGGACCACGATGTCCTCGAGCAGGGCCGTGGTGCCCTGCGGGCGGGCCCCGGCCACCGTGGCGTAGAGGCCCTTGCGCAGGTGCCACAGCTGGGCGCGGCGCGCGGGATCGGTACTGAATGCGGCGGGGGAGCTGAGCCCCAGCGACGGCAGGAGACTGTCGCCGTCGTCGCGCAGCTCCGCGAGCCGCTCCGGGGTCCCGGCCGAGTACTCCACGAGCAGGGCCGCGTGGTCCTGCACCTGCAGGTCCCGTACGACGGCGGGCGAATCGGCCAGCGAGCGGCCCACCTTCAGGGACAGGGCGTCCATGAGTTCGAGGGTGGCTGCCCCGGCCGCAACGAGCGTCGGCAGAGCAGCGTTCGCCGCGTACAGATCGGGGAAGATCAGCAGCCCGGTGCTCGCGTGCGTCAGGGCCGGGACGGTCCGGAAGACGGCGTCGGCGATGAAGCCGAGGGTGCCCTCGCTGCCCACGATCAGGTGCGCGAGGATGTCCACCGGGCGCTCGAAGTCCAGCAGCGAGTTCAGTCCGTATCCCATGGTGTTCTTCATCGAGAACTGCCGGCGGATCTCCGCCACGGACGCCGGATCGGAGCGGACCCGGTGCCCCAGGTCCGCGAGGCCCGCGTGCAGCTCCGGTTCGAGGGAGCGCAGGCGCGCATCGGCGTCGGCGGCGCCCGTGTCGATCACGGCGCCGCTGGGCAGCACCACGGTGACGGACTCGAGCGTGCGGTACGCGTTGTCGGTGGTGCCGCAGTTCATCCCGGAGGAGTTGTTCGCGATCACCCCACCGATGGTGCAGGCCACCTCGCTCGCCGGATCCGGCCCGAACTTCCGGCCGAACCGGGCCAGCCGGTTGTTGACGGCCCGCACGGTGACGCCGGGCTGTACGCGGACCCGCGCTCCGCCGTCGAGCACCTTGATCTCACGGAAGTTCTTCCGCACATCCACCAGGATGCCGTCGGTGACCGCCTGTCCGCTGAGGCTCGTCCCGCCGGACCGGAAGGTCAGCGGCACCCCCTGTGCTGCGCTCGCCTGCAGCAGCTGGCCCACCTCGGCAGGGGAGGACGGCACCGCCACGGCCTGCGGGACGAGCAGGAAGTGGGAGGCGTCGTGGGCGTTGGCATGCAGGTCGATGGCGCGGGTGGAGACCTGCGCCGGATCGGCGACGGCGGCGCGGAGCGCTGAGAGCATGGGCGGGACTCCTTCGGTTTCCACCCAGAGTAGGGCGCCGCCCGCTGTTGCGCGTCGGGAGTTCTCACCCCGCGATAACCCGGCTTGGATCGGCGTAGCGGGCGCGGCAGACTGCAGAACAAGCACTACGCATCCGCGGGAGTGCACCCGAGCCGGAAGGCATCACCGCATGATCTTCATCGTCGTCAAATTCAAGGTCAAGCCCGACTGGGCGGACCGCTGGCTGGACCTGACCCGTGACTTCACCGAGGCCACGCGGCAGGAGCCGGGCAATCTCTGGTTCGACTGGTCCCGCAGCGTCGAGGATCCCGACGAGTTCGTGCTCGTCGAGGCGTTCCAGGACGACGCCGCCGCGGACCATGTGAACAGCGCCCACTTCGGCCAGGCCATGCAGGACATGCCGCAGGCCCTCCGCGAGACCCCGGAGATCATCAGCGAGAAGATCGCCGCCGAGGGCTGGGGCCGGATGGGCGAGCTCACCGTCACCTGACGGACACCCGACGGCGGGAGGGGACGGAAGTCGATTCGTCCCCTCCTCATCCCGTGATGAGTGCCAAGATGGGTGCATGGGACGCAATGATGCCTTCACCGGCATGGCCTCGGTGCAGAAGGCCTTCGCCCTGCTCGACGTCGTCGCCTCGGACCAGCGCGGCCTCACCGCCAAGGAGATCGCGGCGACGCTCGACATACCCGTACCCACGGTCTACCGGCTGCTGAAGACCCTGGTGGAATCCGACCATCTGGTCCACCTCAAGGACGACAGCCGCTACGCGCTCGGCTACAAGGTCCACGCCCTGGACACGTCGCTGCGCCGCCAGGTCAACACACCGTCGGCGGTGATGCGACTGATCATGGAGTTGCACTCCCGCGGCGAGGCGGCCGCCTACTACGCGGTGCACCGCGGCGACCACATCGTCGTCGCCCATGTGGTGGATTCCCCGGCCCACCGGCGGATCACCCCGATGGGCTTCGGGTTCAACGACGCCGCGCATGCCACGGCCTTCGGGAAGATCCTGCTCGCCGGTATGGACCCGGCCCGGCGCCGCGCCTACCTGGCCCGACACGGCATGCCGGCCATGACCGACCATACGCTGGGCACCATGGAGGCGCTGGACGAGGAGCTCGAGCGCGTCCGGGAGGACGGCATCGCCAAGGAGCGTGAGGAGTTCATCCTCGGCGCGTCCTGCCTGGGCGCACCCGTCATGAATGCGGCCGGGCAGATCCTCGGGTCCGTCGCTGTGTCGATGGACGCCGCCGACTTCGACCGCCGTGCCGGAGCGGTGGCCACGGTGCTCCGCGACACCGCGGACCGCGTGAGCCGGGCACTGCGCGCGACGTCGGTGCTGCCGCGCCGGTGACCCGCACCGCTTGCGGCGCGGGCACGTCCCGACTCGCCCCGACACGACCGGCCGACGGCGACAGGTACCGTCCAGGATCAGCACTGAACGGGCGCTGTCCGGCGCGGGCCTCCCGACCGGCACGGGACGGGGAGCGGAACCCACGGCTCCGCTCCCCGTCCGGTGGACCCGGTCCTTCCTAGATCGCCGAGGCCGCCATCTGCTGCGCGATGTGATCGGCCTGCCGGATGGCCAGCGCCACGATGGTCAGGGTGGGATTCGCCGCGGCGCCGGTGGTGAACTGGGAGCCGTCCGAGACGTACAGGTTCGGCACGTCGTGCGTCTGGCCGAACCCGTTGACCACGCCGTCCTCGGCCCGTTCGCTCATCCGTGCGGTACCCATGTTGTGCGTGGACGGGTACGGGGGAGTGTGGTGCGAGGAGCGCGCCCCCACGGCGTCGTACAGCAGGGAGCCCTGCTGGTAGCCGTGGTTGCGCATCGCGACGTCGTTCGCGTGGTCGTCGAAGTGCACGTTCGGCACCGGCAGCCCCAGTGGGTCCTTGACCGAGGTGTTGAGCGTGATCCTGTTGGTCTCCTGCGGCATGTCCTCGCCCACGATCCACATGCCCGCCGTGTTCTGGTACTCGTCCAGCAGCGAGGCGAAGCCCGGCCCCCAGGCCCCGGGATCGGCGAAACTCGCCAGGAACGCCGGGCCCAGCGCGATGGTCTCCAAGTAGTAGCCGCCGGCGAAGCCGCGGGTGGGATCGTGCCGCGACTCGTCGGCGATGAGTCCCGCCATCGTCTCCCCGCGGTACATGTGCACGGGCTGGTCGAACGTGCCGTACACGGACCCGGTGGTGTGGCGCATGTAGTTGCGGCCCAGCTGGCCGGAGGAGTTGGCGAGCCCGTCCGGGAACAGCGAGGAGCTGGAGAGCAGCAGGAGCCGCGGCGTCTCGATCGCGTTCCCGGCCACGGCGACCACCCGGGCCTTCTGCTCCTGCACCCGGCCCTCGGCGTCGATGTACATGACGCCGTCGGCCTTGCCCGCGGAGGTGTGCGTGATCTGGACGGCGTGACTGTTGGGGCGCAGATCCAGCTTGCCCGTGCGGAGCGCCTTCGGGATCTCCGAGACCATGGTGGACCACTTGGACTTGTTCTTGTCGCCCTGGAAGTTGAAGCCGTCCTGGATGGATGCGGGCCTGCCGTCGTACGGTTCGGCGTTGGTGCCGTAGGGGCCCGTGGCGTAGTGCCGATAACCGAGCTTGTCCGCGCCTGCCGCCAGGACCTTGTAGTTGTTGTTCGCGGGCAGGGCCGGGCGACCGTGACGGTGTGTGCTGCCGATCTTCTGTTCGGCCCTGTCGTAGTACGGTTCCAGGTCCGCCAGCGTGATGGGCCAGTCCAGCAGATTGGCGCCGTCGATCTCCCCGTAGGTGCTCAGGGCCTTGAACTCGTGCGCCTTGAACCGGGGGGTGGCTCCGGACCAGTGCGTGGTGGTGCCGCCCACGGCCTTGACGATCCACGCCGGCAGATTCGGGAAGTCCTTGGCGATCCGCCAGGAGCCGGACGTGGTACGCGGGTCCAGCCAGGCCATCTGGTGGAACGCCTGCCACTCGTTGTTCTCGTAGTCCTCGTTGCGCAGGTAGCCACCGGCTTCCAGGACCACCACCTTCACGCCCTTCTCGGTCAGCTCGTGCGCGAGGGTGCCACCACCGGCTCCGGAGCCGATGATGACGACGACGGAATCGTCGTCGTGGGCGAAGCTGGCGGACTCTTCTACTGCTGATTCGTGGGTCATGCTGAAGTGGCTCCTTCGACGATGTCGGACCCCTTGAAGAGGTCATCGAACGGGTGGTCGGTGCTTGCGATGGTGTCGCGGTCGGCGTCGGCGGGCGCGTCCTTCACGGGCGCCGCGGCGGTGACGATCTCGTAGTCCAGGGGGCCGATCTCGGTCAGGGTCTCCTCGGACTCCTCGATGCGGGGATCGGGGAGCCAGTCCAAATCGTCGAAGCCGCGATGCAGATAACCCCCCTTGGAGAAGGACTCGCCCTCGTAGCCGAGGATGTCCCAGACCTCGGGGTCGTCGTAGAAGTTCAGCACCGTGGCCCGGCGGATGGAGCTGAAGAACTCCAGGTCGCCGAGGGCCTGGAGGGCGCTGAGCGCCTGATCGTCGGGCAGGTCCACGAAGGGCGTCCCGTCCGGTGCGTCGAGGGTGAGCAGTCCCTGGGTCAGCGCCATCCGCGACCAGGTGGGTTCCTCCGATTCGGCGATGATCCTGTCTGCCATCCGTTCGTAGGGGCCGTCCGGTACCTGCGGGTGCGGGAAGGCCACCCGGATGACCCGGATGAGGGTACGCCGGGCTTCATCGGTGAGCTGCAGCGCGTCAGGAGCGGGGGTGTGTGCGGGGTCCGCCATGATGTTCTCCCTGTGGTGGTGTTCTGTCGGTTCTGTCGGTCGGGGGGTCTCAGGTGGTGCGGTGCGGCACCAGGATGCCGCGGCCCAGGAGCGTGCCGTTGTCGAGATCGTGCATCGCCTGGACCGCGTCCTCGAGGTCGTAGACCTGGGTGTGGAGCGTGACCTTGCCCTGGGACGTGAGCGTCATCAGCTCCACCAGGTCGGTGTAGGTGCCCACGAGATTCCCGACGACGGAGATCTCGCGCGAGATGATCTCGATGGTGTCCACGTTCACGGCACCGCCGTAGCCGATGCTGAAGTAGCTTCCTCGGTTCCGCAGCGCCGTGATGCCGAGGGACTCGGTGCCGTGCTCGCCGACGAAGTCGAGGACCACCTGCGCCCCGCCGCCGGTGATGTCCAGGAGCTTCCCGGCGTCGGAGGAGTTCACCGTGTGGTCCGCGCCGAGCGACGTGGCCAGCTCCAGGGCGGCGTCGGAGTGGTCCACCACCGTGATCTCCGCGGCGGTGAGGGCCTTGAGGGACTGCACGCCGATGTGCCCGAGGCCACCGCTGCCGATGACGACGGCGTGGCTGCCCGGGGGCAGCAGCGGAACCGCCTTGCGAACAGCGTGGTAGGCGGTGAGGCCGGCGTCGGCCAGGGCGGCGATGTCCGCGGGGTGCAGGCCCGGATCCAGCTTCACCACCGAGCGGGCGTTGGTGCGCATGAACTCGCTCATGCCGCCGTCCACGTTGAGCCCGGGGAAGGTGGAGTTCTCGCAGTGCGAGTCCTGACCCGCACGGCACGGCAGGCACAGGCCGCAGGTGACGAGCGGGTGCATGATCACGGTGTCGCCCGGAGCCACGTTCGAGACGGCGGAGCCGACCTCCCGGACCCAGCCGGCGTTCTCGTGGCCGAGGATGTACGGCAGGCTGGGGTGCTGGATGGGATCCCACTGGCCCTCGATCACGTGCAGGTCCGTCCGGCACAGGCCTGCGGCACCGATCTCCACGATCACGTCCCACGGCCCGGTAATGACGGGCTCGTCGACGTCGTCGATCAGTGGATCCTCGCGGTACTGGTGCACCCGGACGGCCTTCATGACACTCCCTGCGTAGGCGGTGATGAATACGAGTGTGAGGCCGGTCACGCGGCAGGAGAAGCGGGGTTATCGCGGGGTGAGAATGGATCGTCCGGATCGTCCGGATCGTCCGGATCGTCCGGATCGTCCGGATCGTTCGGGCGGCGCGCTTGCCGGAATGCTCGGAGGGATCGGCAAGACTTCGTCCATGGACCATGACCCCGCTCCGCCGTCGATGATCACCCGACTCCTTGAGGAGATCTCGTGGGAGAAAGCCGTGAACTACCGCCGTGGTGGCCGAGGAATGGAGAACGTCCTCACGGCTGAGGTGCTCATCGGTCTGGACCTGCTGCCGAGGACGCATTTCCTCGCGGCGGTCGTGGATTCCTGCTCAGGTGCCGACGAGGTCCGGGAGATACTGGCGGACGAGGCCGAGTCCGCGCGGCTGTCGCTGCTTCCCGGGGACATGTCGGTGAATCCCGCCGTGGTGGCACAGAAGTTCATCGTGCAGCCGGACGCGCTGATCCTTAGCCCGAGGGTCTTCGCCTTCGTCGAGGCGAAGCGCATCAGGACCAGCGCCTTCCAGCCGGAGCAGCTTGCCCGTGAGTACGTGACCGTCATGAACAACGCGGGGGACCGCACTCCACTGTTGTTCCTCCTCGGCGTCGAGCCTCCCGTCTCCGTCAGGGGACTCGGCACGATGTCGCTGAAGGACGCCGTCAGGCTGCACCTGCCCGCCGTCCTCGAGCGGGCGGGAAACACGGGGCCGACTGAGGAAGAGTTGATGGACCGGCTCGACGACGTCGTCTGCTGGATCTCCTGGGAGGACCTGCTCGCATCGGTGAGTACGCAGCGGGCCGCCTTCTCCTGCGGAAATATCAGCACCGATGCCGCCGTACATCGAACCGCGAACCAGGTGATCAGCGCAGTGTCCTGGCACGCTTGAGGCTGTGGCCAATGGCTACTGTCCGGCCCCCGGCGATTCGACAGTGAGACCGGCTTGGATAGCGGCTACGCCCATTTCTGCGTCGTAGGTCACCAGGATGTCGGCTTCGAGGCGGATCGCCGTCGCGAGGTGAAGTGCATCGGCGCTCCTGAGCCGTCCTGGAAGTGCTGCAGCAACCAGGAAGTCTGATCGCGTGGCATCGGCTAGATCCACCCCTCTCAGAACCGCGTTCACCAAGGCGGGCGATATAGCCGCTCGTCTTTGTGATGCGCAGTGCAGTTCGGTGTGAAGGAGCATGGAGGCCACGATGTCGAGATTCGGCGTACCTGATAGGTACTCGGCCACGTGTTCGGACTCGTGCTCCTCGACCAGAAGCTTCAGGGCAGCGGACGTATCCAAATAGGCGATCATCGATCACCGCGAAGATCAGAAAGAATGTCGGCAGACGTGTCCTCGATCTCTACGCGCTGTAACAATCGGAAGTCGACTCTTCCTGCGGGCGCGGGGCGTATACCGCCTGAGCGGAGCAGTTGCTCGTAGGGAGTGCGGGACGGCGGGACGAGTGTTGCGGCAACCTCGCCGTTGTTGGTGACGCTGATCGTCTCGCCGTTCTTGACACGTTCGAGGATTTTGCTGCTCTGGTTTCGTAGCTCGCGATGCGGGATTATTGTCATAGGAGCCTCCGTAGCAAATGTAGCAAACCTAGCTGCCGACCGATAGGGCTCGATGGTCGAAGCGGTGCCGGCATGAAGGGGACGGGACCTCCACGCCGGCGCCCGTTCAGGGGCAATCCGGTCCGCCGATCAAGCTCTCGTTGGCAGGATCGCGGCCAGGATTGCATCAGAGCCCTGTGCGAATCACAGATCCGCGCGGAAGCCCTTCATCTCCTCGATCTCGGCCTGCTGGGTCTCCACGATCGTCTCGGCCATGGCAAGGGTGTCTGGGTACTCGCCGTTGTCGATCTCGGTGCGCGCCATGTCGATCGCGCCCTCGTGGTGGGCCGTCATGGACTCGAGGAATATGCGGGACGCTTCTGGACCATCGGCGGATTCGAGGTCGGCCATCTCGTCCTCGCTCATCATCCCGCCCATGCCATGGCCGTCCTCTCCGCCCATGGGGCTGTCCCACGTCTCGAGCCAGCTCTTCATGGTCTCGATCTCGGGGCTTTGAGCGGCCTTGATCCGAGAGGCGAGGTCCGCGATCTCGGGGCTGACGCCGTCCTTCCCGAGCATCAGCTCGCTCATCTCCACGGCCTGCTCGTGGTGTGGGAGCATCATCTGCGCGAACATGACGTCCGCGGCGTTGTGCTCGTCCGCTGCGGGGTCGGAGCGTGTACTCGCCGTCGCATCACCGGACGGCGACGCTCCGCCCGGCCCACTCGTGGCGGGGGCTGCAGCTGCCGAGCTGGAGGTGTCGGTGCTGCCGGTACCGGTGCCGGCGGTCGAGCCGTCGTCGGTCCCGCAGGCGGAGAGGGTGAGTACTGCCGCAAGGCTCAGGGCGGCAAGGGAAAGGGAATGCTTCATCATGGTCTGATCCTTCAGAACTCGAAAAGGGTGTGCTGTCAATCGCTTCCGCCCGATCGAGGGGCGGTATGTGCCGAGTGCAGGCCGTGAGGCGGGCGAGGGCACACGGGAGATCCGGCCCTACCGCCAGTGGCGGAACGGGCCGCGGATTCTACGTGCGGCTGATGCAGAGCTGAGTCAGTGATGGAGCCGGGACTGCGCGGGAGGTCCAGTGCATCAGGGGTGGTCCCCGCGGGGGCAGGGAGGATGCCAGGACGCGGCCGGTCGGTGTGAGGAGCCAGGCGATCCCCACGAGCACAAGGGCCAGGACGCACATGCCCAGCGTCATCTCGCCCGAACAGTCCGTACCGCATCCCACGAGCACGGTCTGGTCGCCGTGACCACCGGATGCCGTCAGCGCAGCAAGCGTGACGTCCACGGGGTGCGCAGGCGCTTCGTCGATCGAATCAGTCCCGGCGGCTGTGTTTCCGGCGACCGCATGCGCGGCCGTGGAGGTCGACGCCGAACCCGTGCCAGGATGAGCCGTGGCGCCATGGCCGCCCATCCACACATGCATGGCGAGGATGCCGATGATCACCGGGGTCAGGCCGATGAGCGAGAGCAGGGTCGGAAGGACGGAGGAGGGCGTGTGCGGCGTTGCGGGACGACGTCGTGCTGACCTGATGTCCATCACCGCCACCTCCCTCGCGCTACCGCCGTCGATCATGCCGACCCGCAACTGAATCTATACCCCCTAGGGGTATACGGCAATGCAGCCGCCCGGGCCCTGAGTCAGCTCTTAGCCGATTCCAGGCCCGGAACGTTGTTCCGTGCGGCAACGGTGATCTACTGGGACGTCACGCAGAAGCCTTCAGAGAGGAGCACCATCGTTGACTGACTCATCGAACACACCCTCGGTCACCGCAAGCCTCCGCCTCGTCCAGGACGAACTCGCCGGAACGGCGGACGGCCTGCAGGAGGACCAGCTCGCAGCTCTCGTCTCCGAGATCCAGCAGGCTCAGCGAGTCTTCGTCACCGGCGGCGGACGCAGCGGCCTCGCCCTGCGCATGCACGCCATGCGCCTCATGCACCTCGGCCTGACCGTCCACGTGGTGGGCGAGACGACGACGCCGGCCATCGGCTCGGGTGATCTCCTGATCGTCGCGTCCGGGTCCGGCACCACGGCCGCCGCAGTCGCAGCAGCGCAGACGTCGGTCTCCGAGGGCGCCCGCGTCGCGGTGCTGACCACCGACGGCGAGTCGACGCTCGCGAGTATTGCCCACGCCGTCGTCGTCATCCCCGCCGCGCAGAAGACGGACCACAGCGGCGCTGCTTCCCACCAGTACTCGGGGAGCCTCTTCGAGCAGGCGCTGCTGCTGGTGCTCGACGCCGTCTTCCACACGCTCTGGCAGTCCGACGGCACACCCGCCGAGGACCTCTGGCCCCGGCACGCGAACCTCGAGTAGAGCACGCGAACCTCCACCGGCGCTCCACCCTCCTCTTCCATCCCCAGCAAGCAAAGGACACCAATGAAACTGCAACTCGCCATGGACGTACTGACCCTCGAGGACGCCCTCGAACTCTCCGGGAAGGTGGCCGAGTACGTCGACATCATCGAACTCGGCACCCCGCTGGTGAAGAACGCCGGTCTTGCCGCGGTCACCGCGATCAAGGCGGCCCACCCCGACAAGATCGTCTTCGCGGACCTGAAGACCATGGACACCGGAGAGCTCGAGGCCGGTGCGGCCTTCGAGGCGGGCGCCGACCTCATGACGGTCCTCGGCGTGGCCGATGACTCCACGATCGCCGGCGCCATCAAGGCAGGGAAGGACTACGGCCGCGGCGTCGTGGTGGACCTCATCGGCGTCGACGACAAGGCCGCCCGGGCCAAGGAGGTCACCGACCTCGGTGCCGAGTTCGTCGAGTTCCACGCGGGCCTCGACGAGCAGGCCCAGGACGGCTACGACCTGGGCACCCTGCTGACCGCGGGCAAGAAGGCCGGCGTCCCGTTCTCCGTCGCCGGTGGTGTGGAGCTCGACACCATCAAAAACGTGCAGGCCTCGGGTGCCGACGTCGCCGTCATCGGCAGCGGCATCTACGGCACCGATGATCCCGCCGAGGCCGCCCGCGCACTGCGCGACGCCATCAGCTGATCCTCCCGACTCCCCAGAGGGAGTAGTGCGCAGGAAGGCCGGCTCCCTCGGGGAGCCGGCCTCTCTGTATGTCAGGGTGCTCGCTACCGCACGGAAGTCCTCAGCCCTTTCTCCCGGGCGACGACGCCGTCGATATCCACGAAACCATCGATCGCCTCGACTGCCGGTGGCTTCGTGGCGAAGCTCAGACCGACCATGACGACGACGTTCGCAATCAGCCCCAGGATGCCAGGGTTGATGTCGAACAGCGGCTCGGCCGCGAACTGGTAGTAGTAGTTCACCAGGGCGCCCACGAGCAGCCCGGCGATCACGCCGGGAGCCGTGGCCCGGCGCCAGTAGAGGGCGCTGTAGACGGCCGGGGCGAACTGCACGATCGACCCGTACGCGCCGAGCAGCAGGGCGATGAGTCCCTGCCCGCCGAATACCGCGATGAGGTAGGCGGCTCCACCGATGACGACGACGGCGGTCCGCATGGTCACGAGCGTCCGCTGCTCCGGCATGTCGGGCCTGATCTGGTGGACGACGCCGTTCGTGAACTCCATGGACGCGCTGTGCGTGATCGCGTCGGCCGACGACATGGCGGCTGCCAGCGCACCGGCACCCACGAGGCCGTAGAGCCACCCGGGCATCTGGAGCACATTGGTGATCAGGTGGGGGAGGATCTCGTCGGGGACGACGTCGCCCGACTGCACGGCGCCGATCGCTGCGAAGCCGGCGAGCAGCAGCGGGATCAGGAACAGGGCGAAGATCGGGTAGATCAGCACGGTGCGCTTGATGGTGACGGGCCGCGACGAGTACGACTTCGAGAACAGGTGCGGCCACATCAGGATGCCGACGAGGGACACCAGGATGGTGGTGGTGTAGGCCGTGGCCGACATCGTGGAGCCCTCGGAGCCGATCTCCAGGAACCCTGGCCGATCGCGGGCGATGCTGGAGAACATGGTGCCGGTGCTGCCGTGGAGCTGGACGACGACGACGATCCCGATGACCCAGGAGATCACCACCATCAGGATGGCCTGGAAGACGTCGGACCAGGCGGCGGCGCGCAATCCGCCGGTGGCCACGTAGACCACCACGATGCCGTAGGCGGCCAGGGCGCCGAGCCAGAACGGGACCTTCCCGTCGGTCATGATGTTGAAGATGTACGCCATGCCCTTCATCTGCGTCGCGAGGTACTGCACGAAGGCGAAGAGCGCGATGACGGCGATCAGCACGGGGATGGCCCGGTTGCGGAAGCGTGCGAAGAGGAAACCGGAGACGGTGTAGAGATCGAGGCGCTGGCCGATCTTCCGGATCTTCGGACCGATGATGTACCAGGGCAGGATGCCGAACGCCGTGTAGACGATGATGTAGTACGCCGGTGCGCCGCGGTCGAAGGCCCAGCCCGGTGCGCCGAGGAACGAGAACGCACTGAAGACCGCACCGCCCATGAGGCAGGCCGTGACGAGGATGCCGAGGGTACGGCCGGCGACGGCGAATTCACTGACGGATCCGCCGCGGCCCTTGCCCGCCCAGAGGCCGATGAGAAGTGCGACGGCCAGATAGGCCAGCATGATCATGAGTGCCCATTGCCAGTCCTGCATCAGTCCTCACCCTCCTGCTGCTTGTGCTCGGGGTCCAGGAAGTAGAGGACGATCACCGCGACGAACACGATGAGCACCCAGAGGATCACCCAGAAGAAGCTGAACGGGAAACCGAGAACGATCGGCATCTCGCGATTCGCGAAACCGTAGAGCGGGAAGATCAGCGGCAGGAACGCCGCCACGGACACGATCGTGAAGATCGTGGTGAACGTTCGCTTTTTCATCCTTCACCTGCTTTCTCTGTTGTGCTGGTGGTCAGTGCCCCATGGATCAGTTCGGTGGCCACGTCGGTGAGGGCGCGGAGACCGGAGACCATGTCGTCGTCGGTGGTGAACTCACGTTCGCAGTGGGAGACGCCGTCCACCGACGGGATGAACAGCATCACGGAGGGAACCATGCTGTTCATGGCCACGGAGTCATGTCCCGCCATGGTCTGGATGCGGCGGATCCCGAGTCCGAGCCTGGCCGCCACCTTCTCGGTGAGCTCCACGCCGTTCTCCGGGAAGTGTTGGACAGGGCGGACGTCGAAGTCCCTGACCGTGATCTGCAGGTGCTGTTCCTCGGCGAACGCCTCGATGTCACGCATGAGACTCGCCCGGGCAGCCGCCACGATGTCCGGGTCCCCCGAGCGCAGGTCCGCCACCAGGTGCACCCGGCGGGCGACGACGATGGGTGAGTTCGGCTCCACGTTGAACCGGCCGACGGAGGAGACCATGGCCTCCTCCTCGAACTCCTTCGTCACCTCGTGGACGAGCTGGACCACTCTCGCCGCCCCGAGCAGGGCATCATGGCGGTCCGCCATGGCGGTGGCGCCGGTGTGGGACTGCTCGCCGAGCACCTCGATGTCGAGCTTCTGCGTGTACCAGCTCGAATCGACCGCCCCGAGTGCCAGGGACTCGCGCTCGAGCCGGCGGCCCTGCTCGATGTGCACCTCGGCGTAGGCGACGGCCTCCGGGCGCTCATCCGTGCCGAGGAAACCGATCCCGCCCAGGGCGTCCCGGACGGAGACGCCGTCGAGATCCTGCACCGCCAGCATGTCCTCCTGGTCCATCAGCCCGGCGTAGACGGAGCTGCCCATGAGCGACGGCGGGAAGCGGGCACCCTCCTCGTTGAACCAGTTGACGACGGCGAGATTGTGCGTGGGGGGATCCGAGGCCGCGATCTGTTCGCTGATGGTCCGTGCGGCGTGCAGGGCTGCGACGACGCCGAAGGCGCCGTCGAAGCGCCCGGCCAGCGGCTGGCTGTCCAGGTGGGATCCGATGAGCACGAAGGGCGCTCCGGGTGTCCACTCCAGCAGCGCGAACATGTTGCCGATGCCGTCCACGCGGACGGGCCAGCCCTGCCGCGCTGCCCATTCGGCGAACCAGGTCCGGGTCCGGCCGTCCTCCGGCGTCGCGGCCTGGCGTTCCACGCCGTTCCCGCTCGTGGCGCCGATGGTCGCGACCTCGTGGAAGTCGGTCAGGAAGGCTTCAGCGGACACGGTGGGGCTCCTTCGGCTCAGGGATGTCGGCGGTCTGGTGGCAACAGGATCATGGGGCGGACCACACGCACTCGCCGCCCACCCAGGTGGACCGGACGGTGGTCCGGTGGATCTCGGAGCTCTCGACGGTGGTGATGTCCTGATCCAGCACCACGAAGTCCGCGAGCTGGCCGGGAGTCAGGCGGCCCTTGACGTGGGCCTCACCGGTGGCCGCGGCGGAACCGTGGGTGTAGACCCCGAGGGCATCGAGGACGTCCAGCCGCTGCTGCGGCCCGACGACGAGCCCGTCGGCGGATTCGCGGGTCACCATGCTCTGCAGGGCCACGAGCGGATCGATGGGCACGATCGGGTAGTCGGAGGACCCCGCCACCGCGATCCCGGCGTCGAGCATGGACCGGTGGGCGCAGGTGAACTGCGCGCGGTCCTCGCCGTAGTAGGTGGTGATCTGCCGGCCGTAGAAGTGGACGAAGGCCCCGAACGGGACCGGGGTGACGCCGGCCCGCTTGATGCGGTCGATGATGCCGGCGTCCACGATGCTGCAGTGCTCTATCCGGTGGTTCATGCGTGCCTCCGCCGGTTCCGGGGGCAGGGCTTCGGTGGCATCGAGGACCTTGCTGATCGCCAGGTCACCGTTGGCGTGGACGGCGGCGCGCAGACCGGCGTCGTGCACCTGCCGGAGCTGCTGTGTGAACTGCTCGTCGTCGAGGACCTGCAGGCCGTTCCCGGAGTCGCTCTCGCCGGGGTAGGGCCGGCTGCAGAGGCAGGTACCGCCGCCGAGGGCGCCGTCGAGCATCATCTTCACACCGGCGAACCGGAGGCGTGTGTCCGCGGGGGAGACCGGAGGTGAGGCCGGATCGAAGTAGCTGTGCCAGAGCAGCATGTTCACACGCGGCGTGAGCGTCCCGGCGTCGAGCGCCGCGCGGTACAGCTGCTCCTCCACGGGGGTGACGATGGCGTCGCAGTAGGACGTGATGCCCACCGCGTGCAGTTCGGCGTTGACCTCGGCCAGTGCGGCGGTCCGGGCGGACAGCTCGGTCGCGTCCACGATTTTGCCCCTGCCCGTGCCGGGTAGCCACTGGTCCAGCCAGGCGCGCTCGAACATCCAGCCGTTGAGCGAGCCATCCTCATCGGTCAGGAGCTGCCCGCCCGCAGGTGCATCCGCGGCGGTTCTGTAGCCCATCAGGTCGAGCGCGGCACTGTTGGCGACCGCGCGGTGGAAGCTGTACTGGATGAGCAGGATCGGCCGGTCGCCGGAGATGGAATCGAGGAAGGCCCGGTTGACGACGTCGGCCGTGAGCCGGCGGTCGTCGAGGGCGTGCCCGATCACCCAGGCGCCGTCGGGGACTGTCGCGGCCCGGGCGGTGACGGTCCGGCGCAGGTCGTCCGGGTGGTCCACCTCGGTGAGATCGAGCCTGGCGCGGGCCAGGGCGGCCTGCGAGACGTGGCAGTGGGCGTCGTTGAAGCCCGGAACCACGAGGGCGCCGTGCAGGCGGATCTGCTCGGCGTCCGGGTACTGCTCCTCCAGCAGCGCGAGGGTGCCGGTCGCAGCGATCCAGCCGTCACGGACCGCGAAGGCCTCCGGCTCCGTGCCGTCGAGGGCGATGATCCGCTCGGCGGTGAAGATCCGCACGGGATGCCCGGCGCCGTCCACCCTACGAGCCCGTGTAGTACCGGTCGGCCACCTCGAGTGCGGCGTCGAGGGCCTCGACGCCCTCCGCGATCTCCTCCGCGGAGGTGTTGCACGGCGGGACCACGTGGGTGCGGTTGAAGTGCGTGAAGGGCCAGAGGCCGTGCTTCTTGCACTCGGCGGCGAACTCGGTCATGGGCCGCGCGTCGTCGCCCGTTGCGTTGAACGGCACGAGCGGTTCGCGGGTCTCGCGGTCCCTTACCAGTTCCAGGGCCCAGAAGACGCCGAGCCCACGGACCTCGCCCACGCTGGGGTGGCGCTGGGCGAGCGCGCGCAGGGCCGGGCCGATGGTGTCCTGACCCAGGGAGCGGGCGTTCTCCACGATCCCCTCGTCGTGGAAGGCCGTGATCGAGGCGACGGCCGAGGCGCAGGCGAGCGGGTGCCCGGAGTAGGTCAGGCCGCCGGGGAAGGGCCGGTCGCGGAAGTACTCCGCGATGCTGTCGGAGATGACCACGCCGCCCAGGGGGACGTAGCCGGAGTTGACGCCCTTGGCGAAGGTGATCAGATCGGGTGTGATGTTCCACCGGTCGACGGCGAACCACTCACCGCACCGGCCGAATCCGGCCATGACCTCGTCGGCGATCATCATGATGCCGAACTCGTCGCACAGCGCCCGGACCCCGGACAGGTAGTCCTCCGGCGGCACCAGGATGCCGTTGGTCCCGACCACGGGCTCGAGGATGATGGCCGCGATGGTGTGCGCCCCCTCCACCGTGATGGTGTCGCGCAGGTGGGAGAGCGCGCGGTCGCACTCCTCCTCCTCGGTCGTGGCGAAGAACGCCGAGCGGTACAGGTAGGGGCCCCAGTAGTGCACGACGCCGGACATCGCCGGTTCCGAGGCCCAGCGGCGCGGATCCCCGGTCATCGTGATGGCTCCCGCGGTCGAGCCGTGGTAGCTGCGGTACGCGGCCATGACCTTGTGCCGTCCGGTGGAGAGCCGTGCCATGCGGACGGCGTTCTCCGTGGCCTCGGCCCCGCCGTTGGTGAAGAACACGGTGTTCAGATCTCCCGGCGCCACCTCGGCGATCAGGCGGGCCGCCTCGGAACGGGCGTCGTTGGCGAAGGCAGGCGCGATCGTCGCGAGTTTGCCGGCCTGCTCCTGGATCGCCGCCACGACCGCCGGGTGCTGGTGGCCCAGATTGAGGTTGACGAGCTGGGAGGAGAAGTCGAGGTACCGGGTGCCGTCGTAGTCCCAGAAGTAGGAGCCGCGGCCACCGGCGACGGGCAGCGGGTCGATTTGACCCTGGGCGGACCAGGAGTGGAATACGTGGGTCCGATCGAGGCGGCGTACCTCGGCACCGGCCTCCGGATCGGCCGAGATGTCAGTTGTCGATGTCATGGGGTTCTCCTGAGTACGGGACCACGAGCGGCTCGCGAGGGGCGGCCTCTTCCTGCCTCCGAGGATAGGTGCGAACCCCTACCACTACAATAGGTCGTTTGTTATGTTACATAAATGATCAACACGGTCGCGGTCCTGGGTGAGCGTCTCGAGAGCCGCACGGCCCGCGGCCTCGCGCAGGCCGTCACCAGGGCCGTCCGTGACGGAGTGCTGGATCCAGGCACGAAGCTGCCGGCGATCCGTGCCGTCGCGCGGGACCTCCAGCTCTCGCCCACGACGGTCAGCGCCGGCTGGTCGCTGCTGGCACGATCGGGCGCGATCGTCACCGACGGCCGTCGTGGCACCACGGTGGCCGAACCGCACACGGCATCCGACCGGTACCGGCAGGCGCTGGAGCATCCCACCCTGTTCAGCCTGGATCTGTCCACCGGTGTGCCGGACCCGCAGCTCCTGCCGCAGTTGGACAAGGCGCTGACCTCCGTCACGGGTGCCACGACGCCGAGCAGCTATCTCGATCCGCCCGTGGTACCGGAGCTGGTGGCTGCGCTCCGTGCGGACTGGCCCTATGCGGCGGAGGAGTTCGGTATCACCGATGGGGCCATGGACGCGGTGGATCTGGCCATCCAGTGCTTCTTCCGGTTCGGTGACCGGGTGATCGTGGAGCATCCCACCTTCCCGCTGCTGCTGGACCGGCTCGAGGCAGCCGGGGTGGAGGTGGTGGGTGTGCAGCTGGACGAGGAAGGCATGCTGGTGGAGTCGCTCGAGAAGGCGCTGGGCACTCCGGCCGTCGCCGTGATCCTGCAGCCCAGGGCCCAGAACCCCACCGGGGTCTCGCTCACGCGCCCACGAGCCCGTGTGCTGGGTGAGGTGCTCAGGGGCACCGGCACCCTGGTGATCGAGGACGACGCCGCAGGATCGGTGGCCTCGACGGCACCGCTGAGCCTCGGCGAGGTGGTGCCGGAGCAGACACTCCACATCCGCAGCTTCTCCAAGTCCCACGGACCCGATCTGCGGCTCGCCGCCGTCAGTGGATCGCGCAGCATGATCGGCGCGATGAACGCCCGGCGACAGCTCGGTCAGGGCTGGAGCAGCCGCCTGCTGCAGCGCATCCTGTTGGCGCTGCTCACCGACGATGCTGCCGTGACACAGGTGGCGACGGCGCGGCACGAGTACCAGCGACGGCGTGACGCCGTCATCGCGGCGCTCGCCGAGCACGACGTGGTGGTGGCGGGTAGCGACGGCATCAACCTCTGGGTGCCCGTCCTCGACGAGTCGGCAGCACTGGTCAGACTCGCGAGCCAGGGGATCGGCGCCACCCCGGGGACGCCGTTCCAGGTGCTGCCGGAGAAGAGCGGCCACATCCGGGTCACTGTCGCGACCGTGACCTCGGGAGTGGAGGAGCTTGCCGGGAACATTGCGATGGCGGCGAGAGCTGCCCGATGGACGGGTGGGCGCTGAAAGTCCACGTGGATTCCTTACCCCTAGATAAGGAATGTAACGAGGCGTAAGATTAGACAATGGTGCAAGCGAAATTGACGAGTAAGGGCCAGGTGACGATCCCGCTGGAAGTAAGGCGGGCGCTCGGGCTCGAAGCCGGTAGCAGGATCGATTTCGTCTTCTCGGCTGACGGCAGACTCGTCCTGGAGGTGGTCCGCACTTCGGTGGCGTCGTTGCAAGGTGTCCTGCGGCGGGACGGCGCGAACACTCTCTCCGTCGAGGCCATGGACGATGCTGTGCAGGAAGAAGCGCTGGCTCGGATGGCACTTACCGATTCCGAGGACCATTCATGATCGGCTTGGACACCAACGTCATAGTCCGCTTCCTCACTCAGGATGACTCCATTCAGTCGGCGCTCGCTGCCTCGCTCCTCGGCTCCCTCACCCCGGTCCAGCCCGGTTACATCAGTCCGGCGGTGCTGGTCGAGACCTACTGGGTGCTGAGGCGCGGGTACCGGCTTCCGGCGAAGGATGTCGTATCGGCGCTTCTGGCACTTGTATCGAGCGACGAGATCCTCGTGGAGCACGCGGACCTCGTGCGTACTGCGTTGCGACAGGCGCTCGAAGGGCATGACTTCGCCGACGCCTTGATAGCGCTCGACGGCGTCCGGCGGGGCTGCGAGTTCACTGCGACCTTCGATCGGCATGCTTCAGATCTCGAGGGTATGAAGCTCCTGGACAGTGCTTGAGCCTGACCGGTACGGCAGCCGATGCAGACGCTCGAGTGCACATGCCGGCCGGGTCAGGCACCACCACCGAGGACATCCACGTGCACGTGGTCCAGGTGCCGGAGGATCTCGTTCGCGGGGGCCGGCGCCTTATAGGGGTGCCACTGCCCCCGGGCGATGCGGGCGCTCCAGAACTGGTCGTCGAAGATCACGTACTGGATGTCCAGACTCCCGGCATGGGCCACCAGCCACTGCGCCAGGAGCCATCCTTCACGCTGATTCTCCTCGGTGATCGGCCGGAAGAAGACGTCGATCGCCCGGCCGTCGTAGTGGGTGGATTCCTCCCCGTGTCCCTGGCCGACGCCACCGGGTGCGAAGCCGCCCAGGCTCTGCTCACCGAACACCTCCACCATCGCCGTGCGTACCTGCTCGGCGCGGGGAGTGAGCCCGCTGTCGGTCAGCGCCTGCTCCGGCAGGTCCTCGGCGGTCTCACCTCGGCAGCTCAGCACCGGTCCGGGGCCCTCCGACGGACCGACGGCCAGCGCCTGCATCACTGCTTCATCGAGATCGGCGGTGTCCGGGGTCTCTACTCCGCGGGCCTGCAGCGCGGCCGCCGTCGTCGCACGTTCCGCCTCGGCCCGGTCGAGGCCGGTCTCACCATCCGGGGTCCGGACCACGCAGTCCGGCCTCGACAGAAGGGATCCGGCCTCGTTTCCCAGAGTGTCGATCGCGCTCGGTCGAAGCAGCACGAGGACTGTCGCGAGCACTGAGAGCACGAGGAGGAGGACCACCAGTCGCAGGGGGCGGTGCGGCGGGTTGCGGCGTCGGTTCGTCGACGTCGTCACGGCATGCATCCGTTCCCTCGGACGAGGACCTCGAGCCGATTGCCCATCCTCGCGCAAGGGAAAACCGGCCAGACCGATCGGCAGTTCGGGACGATGACCACTCCTTCTCGAGGTGCCTCGGATCTCCGCAGACCAGAGACAGGCACCGAAGGATCAATCGACGGCGGCACCCATTGGTTCCCGTAATGGCCGGTCTGTCGGAGAACTCACGGTGGTCCCTGCAGCTCAGGTGCTCGCGACTGCTGCCAGTACGACGACGGGGAGATCGGCGACGAGGTGAGCCACGATATTCACGGCCAGGCTTCGGCGCCAGAGGTAGAGTGCCCCCAGCGCGACGCTCAGCGGGAAGACGACGAAGACGGTGTGGGGCAGGCCCCACGCCCAATGTGTGAGCGTGAACAGGAGTGCGGGCACGAGCAGTACCAGCACGGTCGGCGCACGCAGGGCAGTGAGCGCGCCCATTGCCACAGCCCGGTAGACGACCTCCTCGGTCACCGCGGCGGTGAGCACCCCGACGACGGCGATACCGACGTCGAACTGTGCGGCGGTCTCGACGGTGCCTGTCTCGTAGCCGCCGATCCCAGCGGCACCGACACTCAGCAGGGGAACCGTGAGTGCGAGTCCTACCCCCGCTGCAAGTGCGAGCATCGTGTCCCGAAAGCTCAGGCGTTTCAGGCCGAGCGTTTCGGCCGGGGCGAGGCGACACCAGCCGATCGCGGCAAGGATCGCGATCACCCACATCGAGGCGAGAGCTACATACGTCCCCACCGGTCCGAGGCGACTCGCGAGCGGGGCCGAGGCGAGAGTCGTGACGAGGGCGGCGACGAGGCAGGTTGTCGCAAGGCCCACGAGGGCATAGCGCGATCGCGCCTGTGCTCCCGACGACTGTGGCATCTGCTCTCCAGCGCATCCGCAACGGCATTACTGGGTCGGATCAAGCGTGACCCCTTCAGGGCACCGGTAGCAATACCACCATCAGCACGGGCGGTAGGTCTTTCCGCCGGGTGCGTAGCAGCGTGGACCGGTGTACCCCGGGTACGGGTCCTGGGCTGCCGGGGGAGGCGGGGCTACGTACGGTTCGACGGGAGGGACGTAGGGCTCGGGTGCCGGCGGGAGATTGCGGATCCCCTCCTGCTCGGCGGCCGCCGCGGCTTCGGCTGCGAGGCGGTCGGCCTCGGCGCGCGCCTCTGCCTCAGCCATGACCCGCTCGGCCTCGATGCGGGCGGTCTCCACGGCGTCGGCCCTGACACGCTCGGCCTCGATCCGTTCTGCTTCCGCGAGTCTGGCAGCCTCCGCTTCGGCGGCTTCGGCGGCCTCTGCCTCTGCGCGGGCCTGGGCTTCCGCTTCCTCGAGAGCCGTGATCTCCGTGTTCACGGTAGCGAGTCGCCGCTGGCCGTCAGCGATCCGGATATCGAGGTCCCTCGCCATCGCCGCCGCTCGTGTGCCACCGAGAGCGAGGACGCGCACGGTGTCCTTGCCGGCATCGAGCGCCTCCCGCACGGCTTTGGCGGTGACCAGGGCAGCGGCGATCCCCGCTGCGGTCGAGGCGAGGGCAGTCCTCGTCTCGCCCATGGGAGCCTCGGTTGCGGCAGTCAGGGCCTCTCCGGCCTGCGTCGCTTCGGCAGGGAGTGTGCACTCCGCCATGGGATCCAGCAGGCCGACACCTGCCTCGGTCGCCTCGTTGTACGCAGCCTGGACGTCGTCGTAGTACTTGCTGTTCGGTTCGACGAGGAGGGGGACGCCCAGGCCCACCCGCGCGAGTTCGGCGTTGACGAGGGTCTGGTCCTCGACGAAGACGGCGGCGAGGACGCGGTCGTACCGGTCGGTGCGCTCGACGTCGAAGTCCAGCGCCACCTGGGTGCCGGGCGGCGTGAGTGACTCGAACTTCTCGGTGGCTTCCTGGCCGAGGCACTCGACCGGCTTGTCGGGGTGCTTGGTCTCGGGCGTGTCGACATTCAGCAGCCGGACCGTCTGGTCGGAGCCGTCGAAGGCGATGACGAGGGTGTCTCCGTCGATCACTCGCACCACGGTGCCCGGCTCGAACTCGGTTGCCGTCCCTCCTGACGACGTCGGGCCCGTGCAGGCTGTCAGGGTGGAGGCGAGGATCGTCGCGGTCAGGAGGGCAGCTGGTGCAATGCGGCGGAACTGAAGCAAATTGATCGGTCTTTTCTGCAGATATCAGGGGGATGACGGTGTACGCGGACCACACTCCACGGCTACCACTGGAATTCGAAGCATGTCTCGATGCTGCTGGAGGAGAAATTGCGGGCTCCGCGGATCGAATATATGCCTACTTCCTCGCCTGAGCCGACCTTCTCCCGGACGTCAGTTGGTGCTCAAAAGCGCGCAACTCTTCTGAAAGCATCGGTCCGGTCGATGCTGTCCTCACGGTCAAGGTGGTTTCATCCCGGGTAAGGCTGCCGTCGATACGCGCAAACCCTCGCGGTCTCCTCAAAAGCGTCTCCGGGTAACTTTTGTCGGTATCCAGAACTTCCTGGGCTATCGGCTCCTGCGCGCTTTGTGCAAGGGCCCTCCAGGCCTTGTGCCGTTTGATCTGCTCGGTGTGCGTCCTCGAGGCGACGGAGGGGTTGGTGGTCGGATTCTTCGCTTCCCGATGTGAGCACTGATCCCAGTGGAAAGACCCGACCGCGCGACGACTACAGCGACCTCCGGGGTCTTGCGGAAAACCTGCGCCAAAACTGAGACGCACTCGTCGGGGAGTGCTCGCTCCCATGTGAGCGGTGAACGATTCTCGGGTTCGTCGTCGACGGCAGTAGTGTTCGCGGGAAACAGCAGCATTGATCCTGGGGGCTTTCCATTTCTTCGCCATCACGTCCGCCTGCCCGCTCGACGTCGTCGAATCGCCGGCCGATCAGGCCGCTGACCGCCGTCGTCGCCGGTCTGGGGTTGTTCCTGATCGTTATCGGTCTCATCACTAGCGGCATCAGCGGTGCCTTGATCATGGCCGCGACCTTCGCGTTCTTCACCGGCCTCTACACGCTGCTGACCAATAGACCTTCCTGGGCTCGTCTCGGCGGTCGCCGGGCCGGCGGCATCACCGCGGGGGTGGCCGTCGTCGCTCTCCTGGTGGGTGGGGCGATCGCGCCGGCGGACGAGACTGTCCCCACCGCCGTTGCGGAACAGGCCTCCGAGGAGGCTGCGGAGCCGTCGGACGAGGCGAGCAGCGGACCGACCAGCACGCCGTCGCCCACACGGTCCGCAACACCGACTCCGAAGCCGACACCTACGCCGACGCCCTCCGCCACCGCCGGCACGACGCCGGACGTTGCACCACTCGATCCGGACGCTGTTGCCGAGGCGTCGGGGGATCCGTCCGCGCCGGCCAAGCAGCCCGAGGCCAATACCGAGGCGCTCGCGCTGCTGGAGACCCTGGCCGTCAAGGGCCGTGCTCCGAAGACGGGCTACGACCGCGAGGAGTTCGGCCGGGCCTGGCTCGACGTCGATCGCAATGGCTGCGATACCCGCAACGACATCCTCAACCGTGATCTCAGCGACATCGTCCACACGAACTCCGTGCCCTGCAAGGTCGAATCCGGTGTGCTGGACGATCCCTACACCGGAACCATCATCGATTTCCAGCGCGGACAGTCCACGAGCAGCGAGGTGCAGATCGACCACGTGGTGGCCCTGGCCGACGCCTGGCAGAAGGGCGCGCAGCAGTTGACCTTCGACCAGCGGGTGGCCTTCGCCAATGATCCGCTGAATCTGCAGGCCGCGGACGGCCCGGCGAACCAGCAGAAGGGCGCGGGCGACGCCGCCACCTGGCTGCCGCCGAACACCGGCTACCGCTGCGAGTACGTGGCGCGGCAGGTCTCGGTCAAGGCGACCTACACGCTCTGGGTCACCCAGGCCGAGCATGACGCCATGAAGCGGATCCTCTCCGATTGCAACGGGATCCTTGCCCCGACCAATCAGATGGCACCGTCGGTCGCGCAGCCGACAGAGGCCGCACCGCCGGCGCCGGCCCCGGCCCCAGCGCCCGCTCCTGCTCCGGCGCCTGCTCCGGCCCCAGCGCCCGCTCCTGCTCCGGCGCCTGCCCCAGCTCCCGCTCCCGCGCCGGTACCCGCTCCAGCACCTGCCGTGCCGGCGGCTCCTGCCCCCGCAGCTCCCTATTACCAGAACTGCGACGCGGTCCGTGCGGCCGGTGCAGCTCCGATCACAGCAGCCTCACCCGGGTTCCAGCCCAAGTTCGACCGCGACGGTGACGGCGTGGGCTGCGAATAGCGACAGCGATCCGACCGGTTGCGGACATCACGGCTTCCTCAGGACGAGCACCGGTTCGTCATCGGCGCAGCCCCCCGATGACGGATTATTGTCAGCTCATGAGAATCCCGCCGACGCTCTGCATGGTCGCGGTCCTCGTGACTGCGCTGGCAGGGTGCTCGGGAACGCAGGAGGCGTCGTCGGCGCTCAGTGAGGAGTCTTCGACCGACGGCGTTGCCGTATCTGACGCCTTTCCGGCGGGTGCTCGACTGGACTACCAGCTGGGCGGTGCGTACGAGCCCGCTACCGGTGTCCAGGTGGTGGTGCGCGACGTCTCGGATCCGCCTGCCGCGGATCTCTACTCCGTCTGCTATCTGAACGGGTTCCAGACGCAGCCGGAGGAATCGGCGTCCTGGGGCGCGGACGGGCTCGTACTGCTGGTCGACGGCGTACCGTTGGCCGATCCCGAATGGCCGGACGAGTTCCTGCTCGATACCTCGACGGCGGACCAGCGCACTGCGATCGCCGAGCGGATCGGCGTGGGTTTGCAGGAGTGTGCCGACAAGGGGTACGAGGCCGTGGAGCTGGACAATCTCGACTCTTACACCCGGTCCGACGGGCTCCTTACTCTCCCGGACAATCTGGAGCTCGCCGCCATGCTCGTGGAGCACAGCCACGACCTCGGGATGCTCGTGGGACAGAAGAACGCGGCCGAGGAGTCCGCCACGTTCAAGGACGTCGGGTTCGACTTCGCCGTGGCGGAGCAGTGTGTCGAGTTCGACGAGTGCGCGGACTACGCCGACGCCTACGGCACAGCGGTCCTGGGCATTGAATATCCGGAGGAGTCCGGAGTCGAGGACCCGTGTACGGCCCCGGACCGGCCGGAGTCCATGGTCCTGCGGGACAGGGACCTGACCAAGCCCGGTGACCGCGCGTACCTGTACCGGGCGTGCTGAGTAGGCCGAATCGGGGCTGCCAGGGCCATTGACGAATCGTCGGTGCATGGCCGCCGGCGGCAATCCGAGGACAGGAGCGCCTAGAGCAGCAGCCGATCCAGGGCCCACTGCCACCGGACAAGCTCCTGCTCCAGCCGTACCGACGGACCATGGCGGTCCTCCCGTAGGGCGTCGTACGCCACCCACTCCTCCGCCGTCAGCCGGGTGAGGACCGCGCGCGACGGCGACGGCTCCATACCCCAGCGGTCCCGGTGCTCCAGCAGCGTCTCCTCGTCCATGAGCACGCTGGCCACGTGCGGATGGAGGGATCTCAGCTGATCCAGGATGCGGAAGCCGTGCGTGTCCAGATCCCCCCAGTAGTCCACCCTGCAGGACCGCAACCACGCGGCATCCTGCAGGGCGGAGAAGCCGTATCCCTCACCGAAGAGGGCCAGGGTGCCGGGACTGTCCGGGAGCGAGAGGAAGTTGACCAGATTCTCCGTGACGACCACGCGCTCCATCGGGAGACCGAGTTCGGCGAAGGCCTCGGCGGTGACGGTGATGTCCCGGGCGCCGCCGAGTACCTCGAGGCCAGGATCGAGCAGCCGGAAACGGACGCGCTCGGGTGCCCGCAGGAAACCGTGGCGGGCCGCGAAGCGGGCAGTAGGCGTGCGTCCCGCTGTGCGGCGGGCGAGGGCGGGCAGCTCGTCGGAAGGAGTGGTCGAGGGATCCGATCCGGCGGGATCTGCCTGCAGCCCGGTCTGCAGCTCACCGGACGGCGTTGTCGCGGGATCCGGGTCGGCGGGCCCTGTCTGCAATGCGGTCACCATCTCGTCGATGGTCTGGCGGTGGCCCTCGACGAACTTCGTGTGCACGCCGGGGAGTCCGAGCTGGCGCACATGGATGCCCGGGTCCGGATGATCGCGCAGCCACACGGCCACCCGCGCGGCCGTCAGCGCGTCCTCGCCCGACTCCACGAGCCGGAGCGGCCGGGCGACGGCCCACACGCGGAGACCGGGGTCGAGCTCCGCGAGGCGCCGCGCCAGCTCGACGGCGCTCCGCGCGTCGCGGGTCTTGCCCACGAACGAGATCTCGTCGTCGACCGCCGCGAAGACGACCGCGGCGGGCACCTGATTGGCGCCGATGGTGGTGCTGCCGAGCTCCACGAATTCGACGTCGTAGGCTCCCGCGGCGGCGGTGAGCTCGCCCGCCCAGCGCCGGGCGGCGGGGTAGTGGTCGCGCAGCTCGGCGGCCGTGGGTTTCTTCAGCGCACGACGTCGGGGGTAGGTACCGGTGGGCTCCAGCACGTCGCGCAGGAGGGCGCCCCGGTCCCACGCCTTTTCGGACGCGGCCCGCAGATCGGCCAGCGTGGTCCACCGACCCGGTGCCTCAGCGGGCACGGCGCTCCTTCTCCTCGCGGTACTCCTCGATGGTCATGTTGCGCAGCTGCGAATCGTCACCGGCGGTATTGGCCACGAAGCCCACATGGGACACGTACGGCTCGATCACGTGGATCTTCTGCAGCGGGGTGACGATCAGCAGCTGCAGCTCCATGCGCTTGAACAGCTCCAGACCGTAGCGCGCCGACTCGTCCGAGCCGCGCCCGAAGGCCTCGTCGATCACCACGAACCGGAAGCTGCGGCCCACGGACCTGGAGCTCCGGGCACCGTTCCTCGCAGCGCCGAGGCCGAACTGGAAGGCGAGCGCCGCGGCGAGGATGGTGTAGGCGAGCTTCTCCTTCTGCCCGCCGGACTTCCCGCCCGAATCGGTGAAGTGCTCGAACTCCTCGCCGGTCTCCGTCCATTTCTCCGACGCCGAGAACGTGAACCAGTTCCGCACGTCGGTGACCCGCGCCGTCCACCGCTCGTCCAGGGCCGTGTATCCCTCGCGACCGCGGAAGCGCTCGATCAGGCGCGCCACCTGCAGGTACTTCTGCTCGGAGTACTGTTCGGTGTCCCCGAGACTGCCCTCCGAACACGCCCGCAGATCCGTCCCGAACTGGCGCACGTCGAGGTCGGACGTGCTCTGGTGCTCGAGCTGGATGTGGCGGCCCGGGTTGTAGTCGATGTCCGCCAGGGACGCGTTGATCTCGTCGATCCGGCCGACGATGTCCTGCCGGCGGCTGTCCAGGAAGGCGTTGAACGCCACCACCTCGTGGATGGTGTTCTGGTTCAGCGACTCCTTGAAGTGGGCCTCGAACCGCGGCAGGTCGTTGCTGGTCAGCTGATCGAGCATGCGGTCGTAGTCCGCGGACGCCTCGAGCGACGCGTCCAGGTCCGCGGTCTCCGTGGGGTAGGCGTTGCGGAAGTCCGCCATCTGCCGCACGGTGGACGCCGCGGCCGTCGCGATGCGCTTGGTCAGGGCGTCGATGGTCGCCGTGAGGACAGAACGCGCCGCGGTCTCCGTCGCGGCGGTGTTCCGGTACGTGAGCGACTTCCCGTCCAGGGTCTCGGACGCGAGGCGGGCGATAGCGGTGAGCACGGCGTCGTCGCCCGTCAGGGGAGTCGTGTCCAGGATCCCGCGGCACTCCGCGATGGTCTCCGCGATGTCGCGTGCGTCCTTCTCGTTGGCGCCGATGCGCTGCTGGAGCGTGGTGTTGCGCGTGTCCAGCTTCGCCAGGCGTACCTGCAGATCGGTCTCGGACCGGGTGAGCTGCTGCAGGACGTCGCTCGCCGCCTCCAGCTCGGCGCGTTCGGTGGTCA
Organism: uncultured Arthrobacter sp.; assembly: GCF_947493765.1. Lineage (GTDB taxonomy): Bacteria > Actinomycetota > Actinomycetes > Actinomycetales > Micrococcaceae > Arthrobacter_D. The sequence continues at coordinate 48,366 of NZ_CANLSZ010000010.1, read as the reverse complement.
GGTCCGCGATCCTGCGGGAGGTGGACTGCCAGCCGATCTCGGCGAATCCCGTGACGGCGCGGACGGTTCCCAGGTGCTGGTTCTTCCGGCCCAGCTCACCGAGCGATGCGTTGAGCCGTGCCAGCCGGGCGTCGATCCCGGCGAGCCGACCCTGCAGCCCCTCACGCTCGGCGTGCAGCCGGGCCATCTTGTCGTGGTTGTCCCAGCCGAGCACGTAGTGACGGCGATCGCCGAGTCCCTGGCGATCATCCTTCTCGTGGCGTCCCCGGCCACCCTTGAGCTGACCTCCCAGCGTGAGGGCCTTGGGGTGACGCCGGAAGTCCTCCATGGTCTCGCAGCACACGTAGTCGAACCGGCTGGTCAGCTCGTCGAGCAGGAAGTCCCGCAGCGGCGTGCCCGCCTTGATGGCGATCTTCCCGGCGAGGGTGCCCGGGACGGCGGGCTGCGGCGCGTAGCTGCCGTTGATGCGCCGATACACGAGGCGCCCGCGCAGATCGTTGCCCTCCACCCACGCGCTGACAGCGCGGTAGTGCTCCTCCGGCACCAGCAGGGACAGGGCGAAGCCGCGCAACGTCCGCTCGGCCGCGCCCTCCCACGCGGCTTCGCCGTCGCGCACGCGCAGCAGCTCGCCCGCGTAGGGCAGCTCGGTCGCGGCGATGCCCGTGCCTTCGCAGAGTCTGCGCCGCATCTCGAGCTGGGCGAGGGGGAGCAGATCGGGTCGGGACTGCAGGGAGCCGAGCTCGACGTCGATGGTCTTCAGCTCGTCGGCGGTGCCGGAGCGTTCCACGCTCACGGCGGTCTGCTGGTCCTGCAGCTCCGTGGTTCGCTCCCGGAGCCCGGTCTCCACCTCGTCCAGTTGCGCCCGGTTGGCGTCGAACAGCACGCGGTCCTCGGGGATCCGGAGTCCGAGATCCTCGGCGGCGGTGCGGTAGTTCTCGAAGCGGGCCCGCTGTGCCCGTGCCTCCTCCTCCGACCGGGCGAGCTCCGCGTCGATCGCCGCCAGCCGTCCGCCCCCGTTGGTGCGGATGTCCTCCTGGATCCCCGAGAGCTCGTGCCGTGCTGCCGCGAGCTCCGCGCCCAGCAGAGCGCTGTCCTCCCGGTACCGGGTGGCCGTGCGGGCGAGCTCGTCCTGGTGCTCCAGGCTGAGGTCCAGCTGCTGCTGCGTGAACCACGGATGCAGCTGGTCCCGCTGGACGCGGGCGAGTCCGTCCTCCGAGCTCAGACGTGCGTGCAGGGCGGAGTGCTCGCGGATCGGCGTCAGCAGGGTTATCTGGTCCTTGGCCCGCAGGACGGCGTCGTGGGCGCGTTTCAAGTCGTCGAAGTGGTGGATCAGATTCGCGATCCGGGCGGCGACGTCGTCCTCCTCCAGCATGTTGGTCCGCACGAAGGACGTGATGTTCTCGACCTGCTTCATGGAGATGGTGCGGTGGAACAGGTCCATGGCCTGGTTGCCGCTGATCCCGAAGTGGCGCTTGAATGCTGCGGCATACGGGTCGAAGGAGTCGTGGACAGCCACACCCGCGCTGCGCAGCTTCCGCTTGAGCCTCGCGGGGTCCTGACCGAAGTCGGAGAAATCGGCGGCAATACTCTGGTCGGTCTCGGCGAGGGAGTAGAAGCGGGCGGGCTGACCCGCCTCCTGCGTGGCCCACAGTGTGATTGCGAGGGTCACGGTGGTGTCCAGCTGCGCGTTGTGGAACACCCCGAGCACCACGGAGAACGCGCCGGTGGAGCGCAGGGCCACGGGCTTCGAGTACTCGCCGCTGCTGCTGCGCGTGCTCTTGTGGAAGCCGCGCACGTAAGACATCAGGCTGCGCTCCTTCTTCTGCGCACCCGCTGCCTTGTTGTAGTCGATCCGGTTCGCCGGCAGCAGCAGCGTGGTGATGGCGTCCACCACCGTCGACTTGCCCGACCCGATGTCGCCGGTGAGCAGACTGTTGACGCCGTCGAGCGTGAAGGTCCTGACACCACCGTGGAAGGTGCCCCAGTTCAGCAGTTCGAGGCGCTGCAGGCGGAAGCCCGGCAGTGCGCCGCCGTCCTCCGCGGGATCGGGCAGGGTGAAGAGGCTGTCCTGGAGCTCAGTGCTCATCTGCTGCTCCCTCTGCTGGTGCCTGTGGTGCGTCGTCCGCTCGTGCCCCGCCGGTGAGCAGTGCGCGGTAGTCGGCGAGCCGTGCGTCGAACTCCTCGAGCCACTGCGCGTCGACGAAGGCCTTGAGGATCCGCATCACCTCGTATGTGCCCTGCTGCCCGCGCATCTTCCGGAGGAACCCCAGCTCCACGATCTTTTTGATGTCGGTGCCGAGCCGGTCGAGCACGCGGGCCTCGTTGCTGCTCTCCGGCAGGAACACCGAGACCATGTCGGCGATGTCCTCCTCCGTCATGACCAGGCGCAGCTCGCTGCTGTTCGTGTCGAACTCGAGCATCCGTCCGCGCAGCAGGGCCAGCAGCAGACTCACGGTGAAGGTGAGCTGCCGGCGCGGGATCAGGCGGGGCAGGGTGCCGTCGGCGTCCTGGCGGGAGCGGAGGAAGGCGTAACCCTCGGGCTCGTCGAGGATCAGCTCGAGACCGAGTACGGCCACGTAGTCCCGTACCTGGGAGGTCAGGGCCAGCAGGGCCTGCCAGGTCTTCTCGTCCGCCTCGGCGTAGACGACGCCCTTGAAGAGGCGGGTCACCACACCCGGGAGCTCGGGAGGTGTGGCGGAGTCGTGGTCGGGCGTGGACAGGGTCACGAGGGCCTCACGAAGATGATCCGGTCGATGGTCGCCTCGCGGATGCTGCCATCGGGCAGTGTCCAGGCGAGCTGTTCGGTGCTGTCCGCGGTCACGGACGCCCACGGCGACTCGGTGGCCAGCTGATAGTACGCCACGATCTCGGACAGTCCCTGGGAGAGCGGGAAGGCCGTGGTGATCTCCGCGAGCGTGACCTGGTCGGCGTCGTCGAGCAGCGCCTCGATGCGTGAGTTCAGGCGCTCGGTGTCCACGTGGAACTGGTCGAAGAGCGCACCGGCATCGACGTCGGCGTCGTCGGCGAGGTGGACGACGTCGTCCACGCTCACCCGGCTGCTGGGCTCGTAGAGCGGGCGCTCGAACGGCAGCGCGACCTCCACGGTGGGTGCATCGATGCTCAGGAAGGGGCCCGACGGCGGCCGGGTGCGGGTGGCGAGCGCGCGGCCCTCGACCCGCCGGATGAGCTGCATGATGCGCTTGTTCTCGAGGAACACCTTGTCGTCCAGCAGCCGGCGCATCTGCTGGGAGAGCTGCCGGACGGTCGCCTGGGTCTGCTCGACGGCGGGCAGCCAGTCCTGGTGCAGGGTCCCGAGCCCGCGGAGTTCCTCCCGTCCGGCCAGCGCGTCGATCTGCGTGGCCCGCTGCAGCAGATCCCGTAACTCCGTGCGGAGCTGCGGGGACATGAGATAGTCCCAGAACCCCTGGAAGGTGCGTCCCTGCAGGGAGCTCGTGATGCCCTGCTGGTTCGCGAAGATCGAGGCGAGCAGCTCGCCCTGCGTCCCCTCCCACGTGGTGATGTGCTCTCGTACCTCGCGGTCGAGGGTGCGGAAGTTCTGCTCGACCTCGCGGAAATCGGCGAGCAGATCCCTGGCGAGACCGGTGAGCTGCTGCAGATGATCCAAAGCCTCCGGTGCTCCCATGACGCTGACCTGACCGGTCTCCAGGCGCTGCATCTCGGCGTCGATCGCGTCCCGCTGCCGCCGGAGCTCGGTCAGGCGCACCTCCGGGTCCGTCTCCGAGCCCTGCACCAGCGCCTTGAGGACGGCGAAGATGCTGGTGAGCCGGGACTGCGTGGCCACGAAGGAGCGACCCTTGAGGGACTCCACCCAGCGGACCGCGTCCTCGGAGGTCGCGGTGAGGTCGTACCGCGGTTCGTCCTGGCCGGGCACGTAGTACTTGCGCAGCCACGCCTTCTCCGGCGCCGCCCAGTCGTCGAGGTAGTCGGCGGCAGAGCGCGGGAAGGCGTCCTCGCCGAGGCTCTCCCGCACACCGAACAGCACGTCGTCGAGCACGTCGACGATGTGCTGTCGCCCCAGGTTCCGCTGGTTCGGCTCGGTGAAGGCCGCCATGAACAGTGCGAGGGCCAGGGGCGCGTGCTGGGCACGCAGCAGCGACCATCCCGCGTGGTTCTCGCGCAACGACGCGATCCTGTGAAAATCCACTCATGCCCCAGGGTCTCTACGTGTCCGGTCTCCTCTCCATGGTAGGTCCCCGTGTATGAGCCCCTGAAGTCCGCGACGAGCTACAGGACGCTCTTCGGGAGGCGGTGGGTGGTCACCGCCCCAACAGGCGTCATGGGGTGCAGCGGGTCGGGATCACCACTGCCCGTCGGCCCGCCGAGCCGGCTGTGCCCGACGGCGCTCATCAGGGCATAGGCGTCACCCTGCTCCCAGCCACGATCCGTGACGAGGAAGTCGAACATGTCCTCGTACCCGCGCGTGATGCTCTCCTGGACGGGATCGCCGAGACCCACGAAGATCCACTCGTCGTCGGTCTCCACCCGCGGGGCACGCAGCTCCATGCCCTTGACGACGTCGACGCTCACCACGGCGATCCCCTCCGCCTCGATCGCGACGAAGGAGGACTCACCCTCGGCCATGATGGCGTGGATGTCCCCGATGGACAGATACGCGCCCTCCACCATCACCGGCAGATAGACGGTGGAGCCCGGCCTGCACTCCGTCAGATCCATGTTGCCGCCCTGGGAGTAGGAGGGCATCACGGTGGAGTTCACGCCGTTCGCAGGCGCCGTGCCGATGCAGCCGATCATCGGGCGGGGCTCGAGCACGTGCCGGTCCGTCACGTGGACACCCTGGGTATCGATGGGGACGCGGCGCGTGAACATCTCCGACCCCATCCGGTGCTGCAGTGCTCCGGTGCCGGGCAGGCTGACGGACCAGCCGCAGTCCTTGAGCCTGATCTCGTGGATGGTCACGGCCAGCGCGTCGCCCGGCTGGGCGCCCTCCACGTGGACGGGACCGGTGACGGGATTCAGCTGTGCCGTGAGCTTGCCCATGTCGCGGTGCTCGTGCAGCTGCGCGTACACCTCGTCACTCGTCTCGAAGCCGATGCGCTCACCCGTTCCGGGCTCGATCCGCAGGGCGGGTTCGGTGGTGGACGAGAAATTCGGCTGGCCGTGGGACTTGTCGAGGAAGTGGTCCATGGTGTCAGAGTCCTCCGCGTTCTCCGGTGGCGGGCACCGGTCGTTGGTCGTCGTCGGGCCCGCCGTCGGCGGCGTCCGACCCGAGCGCACCGGTGGTGCGGCCGGTCCTACGGTAGTAGGCGAAGACGACGGCGCCGATGATCAGCCAGACCACGCCGCCGATCTTGGCCTCGATGCTGGCGTTGAGGAGCACGTAGCCGATGATCAGGAAACCGATGACCGGCACCACCAGGTGCAGCAGGTAGTTGGTGGACTTCTGCCGCACCACGTAGTGCACGATCACCGACAGGTGCAGCAGCATGAATCCGAAGAGTGCGCCGAAGTTGACCAGGGCGGAGATGACGTCGATCTGGCCCACGAAGAAGAGCACGAGCACCGCGGAGATCGCCGAGACGGTCAGGATGGCGTACTGGGGTACCTTGCGGGTGTTGATCCTGCTCAGGAAGGTCGGCAGCTGACGATCCCGGCTCATCGAGTACAGCAGGCGCGAGGTGGCCGCCTGTGCTGCCATGGCGTTGGCGATCCCGAGGGCCAGGACGTTGACCACGAAGAACGCGGTGGCCCAGCCGCTGGAGGAGGCCGCCTCGACCAGCAGGAAGAAGGCGTTGCCCACCTCGTCGTCGCTGAAGGAGGCACGTCCCCCGGCGAGCAGGCTCGCGAACCAGGTCTGCACGATGAAGCAGAACGCCACGATCACCAGGGCGAGCAGCATGGCCTTGCCCGCCGCGTTGCGCTTGCCGGTGGACTCCTCGGCCATGGTGGAGATGCCGTCGAAGCCCAGGAAGCTGAGTACCGCGATGGACAGGGCCGAGGCGAGCAATGGCCCGGTGACCTTGCTCGAGTCCCAGATGGGAGCGCTGCTGAACTCCGCACCCGGGACGGTGCCGCCGTTGAGGGCGACGACGGCGAGGATCACGAAGATCACGACGAACACCACCTCGACGGCCAGGAAGACGCGGTTCATGATCTTGATGGAACTGATGCCCATCAGATTCACCACGGTGTTGATGGCGACGAAGATCAGTGCCCACACCCAGCGCGCGGAGCCGGGGAAGAGCCCGATCATGGACTCGGCCGCGAAGACGTAGAGGAGGGTCGGTACGAGGAGGTAGTCCAGGAGGATGGCCCAGCCCGCGAAGAAGCCGGCTGTCCGGTGGATGCCGCGTCCCACGTAGGAGAACACCGACCCGGCGAGCGGGATCGCCTTCGCCATCTGGCCGTAGGCGAGCGCGGTGAACAGCATCGCGACGAGCCCGATCAGGTAGACCAGCGGCACCATGCCCTCGGAGGCGTTGTAGACCGTGCCGAAGATGGCCCAGGGCGCTATGGGCACCATGAAGATGAGGCCGTAGATCAGCAGATCCACGGTGGAGACGGAGCGTTTGAGCTCCTGCTTGTAGCCATAGGCTTCGAGTTCCTGCTGGGCTGTGGACTCCTGGTCCGAGCGCGATGCGGCCATGGTGATCTTTCCGGTTGAAGGTGGGCAACATCATTGCGCAGAAATGGTTTTACGCCAAGACCTTTTACGGAGCTCCGTCATCTACCATGGAGGATGCCTCGATCGGAGTCCCCGCCGGACCAGGACGCTCGTCGTCGTCCGGACCATCTGGTGAGCCCCGCATCTGCGGTGGCGCCGCTGGCCTCCCCCCTGCGTGTGGCCGATCCCGGTCCCTCCCGCGGGGACGAGATCACCGATCGCCTCATCACGGCCATCGCGGTGGGTGAGTATCTTCCCGGCTCCCGGCTTCCCTCCGAGCGGGAGCTCGCCGCCGCTCTGCAGGTGGGCCGCACCACGGTGCGGGAGGCGATCTCACGACTGGTCGAGGCCGGGCTGCTGGTGACGCAGCGGGGCCGCACGGGAGGGTCCTTCGTCAGCAGCCAGTGGGAGGACTCCTCCCGGGACGCAGTCAGCCGGACCCTGCAGGCCAGGTGGGAGTCGATCAGGGAGCTGAGCGAGGCACTCTCCCTCCTCCACGGGGCGGTGGCGCGGGCCGCGGCGACGAACCACACGGCGGACGACGTCGACCTCCTGACGCAGCGACTGGCCGCGTTCCGTACCGCGGACTCGGGACATCCGTCGCAGCAGGCGGACGCCGCCCTGCACGCCGCCATCAGTGCTGCCGCCCACAATGCGGCGCTCGCCACCATCCTGGCCGAGCTGGAGCGCCGCCTGAGCGTGGCCTCGCCCGCTCATCCCTGGGGCCCGGTGGACCGGATGGCGGCGATGGAGGCGCGCTCGCTGGCCGATCACGAGACGCTGATCCACGCGATCTGCACGGGGGACGCCGTCACGGCGGAGGACGTGGCCCGGCACCACGTCCGGATCGACCTCGAGATCATGGAGGAAGCCCTGGAACGGCTGCTGTCCCAGGGGTGATGCCGGCCGTCGCGGCGGTCCGACGACACGGACGAGGAGCGGTCAGTCGGCCGGCCCTCGTCCACGACCGGTTCAGGCAGGGACCGTCATGGCGCTGCTGAGCCGGCCGTCCACCATGTTCACCGAGCCGTGCATCCGGGGGAGGTGGACGAGGTCGTGGGTGACGAGCAGGGTCGAGGTGTTCATCTCGCCCGTGAGCTGCAGGATCAGCTCGATGATGCTCGCTCCGCGCTCCTGGTCCAGGGCGCTGGTGGGCTCGTCGACCAGCAGGACGCTCGGTTCGTTCATGAGGGCCCGGGCGATGTTGACCCGCTGGCGCTGACCACCGGAGAGCTGGTGGGGCCGCTTGTCGGCCTGGTCGCCCATCCCGACGGCGTCGAGCAGCGTCGCTGCGCGTGCCGAGGCCTCCGCCCGGTGCTGCCTGCTGTTCAAGGCCCCGAGTTCGTTCATGACGGCCAGCTGCTCCTGCGAGGTCAGGGACGGGATGAGGTTCGACTGCTGGAAGACGATGCCGATCTTCGTGCGGCGGAGGTCGGTGGCCTCGGCGGGATCCATGGTCGCCGTGTCGACGTCGTCGATCATCACACGACCCGAGTCGGGGCGGATCAGCGTGGCGGCGACGGCGAGGAGACTGGACTTCCCGGAACCGCTGGGTCCGGTGATGCCCGTGACCGTGCCGGGATGGGCGGTGAGGGACACGTGGTCGACGGCGGTGATGCGGTTCTCGCCGTCGGGGAAGGTGAGGGTGACGTCATCGAGGTGGATCATCGGTTGCTCCCGAGTGCTGTGAGGGGGTCTGCGGAGGTGACTGAACGGAGCGCGAAGGCCGCTCCGGCGAGGCCCAGGGCGATCATGATCGCGGCGGGCAGCAGCGTGGTGAGGGGACTGAGGATGAAGGGCAGTGCCGATCCGAGGAGAAGGCCGAGGAGCACCACGATGCCCAGGCCGATCCCGATCCCGATGACCAGCACCACGAGCGCCTGGCCGAGGGCATCACGGACCAGCGACGCGGTGCTGGCGCCGAGGGCCTTGAGGACGGCGACGTCACCCTTGCGCTGCATGGTCCAGACGGTGAAGAACGCGCCGATGACCAGACCCGAGATGCCGAACAGCATGGCGACCATGAGCAGCAGCGAACCGATCTCCGACTTGAAGGCGCTCAGGGCCATCAGCGATCCGAGTGTGCCCTCCGAGACGGTGGCCTGGACGGTGTCGGCAGCCTCCCAGTCGGGGGAGCCGGTGACGGCGAGGACGGTGGCGAACGTGTCCGGGTTGCCCGTCGCATCGGAGTAGGACTGCCAGTCGCCGAGGGTCATCTGCACCACCGTGGTGTGGCTGTACCAGCGCTCGCCGTCGATCTTCTCCACGGTGTAGGTGGTTCCGGCGATGTCCACCTCCCCACCGACGGTGACACCGAGGTCATCGGCTGCGGTCCCGGACAGGCTGAGCAAGCCGTCGCCGGACGGGGAGGCCGGCTCGAATCCGGGCTGGACGCCGAAGACCGCGATGGCCGCCCGGTTGTCACCGGACTCGGCGCTGGTCTGGCTGATGCCGATCGGCTGCGCCGAGGACACCCCGTCCGTAGCGGCCCACCCCGCAGCCTGGTCCTCCGTGATCCTGGAGTCGGCGAAGGTGGGACTCCCCTCCTGATCATTGGACGGCGTGGAGAAGACCACGCGGTCGCCGGGCAGGTCGAGGACGGCCGAGATGTTCTGGTTGGCGAGTCCGCCGGTCAGACCACTGAGGAAACCGACGAGGACGGTGATGAGGCCGACGACGGCCCCGATGAGGACGAAGCGGCCCCGGGCGAAGCGCAGATCGCGTAACGCGACGAACATGGTGTTTTCCTTTCATGTCACCGGAGGAGATGACACCCTCAACTCTGCCGATCCGCGCTGCGGGACACATCGGCCGCCAGAACGTCCTCGCGGCTCCGAAGGGAGGGTCCGGGAGTCGTCCTTTCGGAGGATGGGAGGGTCGAGTGGTGGTCGCGTAGCATTCAGCCCATGGCCCCTACCGCTCTGACCCCGGTCTTCGTGGGCCTGCGCACAGGGCTCCATGTGCTGTTCGCACTCCTCACCGTCGTCGTGATCGTCCGTGCCGTCCTGCGCCCCGGCGAGTACAGCGCCGTCGTCATCCTCCTCTCCGCCCTCCTCCTGGTGGTCTACGGTCTGGGCGTGCTCCTACCGGTGCGGTCCCGCGCCGGTGCGCCAGTGGTCCGGGCGGCCTGGGTGGGGGTCCTGACCCTCGGCTGGGTGGGTCTGCTGGTACTGACGCCGGACGCAGCCTTCCTGGTCTTCGCCCTCTTCTTCCTCTACCTGCACCTCCTGGGCCGGTGGTGGGGTTCCGCCGCGATCGTCGTCTCGACCGCAGTGGCGATCACCGGGCTGGCGCTCCACACCGGGTGGACCGCCGGCGGGGTGGTCGGTCCCACCGTGGGTGCGGGCGTGGCCCTGCTCATCGGACTGGGCTACCAGGCCCTGGCCCGCGAGGCGGAGCAGCGCGAGACTCTCATGCGTGAGCTCCTCGCCACGCGCGACCAGCTGGCTGCGACGGAGCACGAGTCCGGGGTGCTCTCCGAGCGCGCCCGGCTGGCACGCGAGATCCACGACACCGTGGCGCAGGGACTCTCGAGCATCCAGTTGCTGCTGCACGCGGCCGAGCGCGCCGATGCCGACAGGCCCGGCGTCGAGCACATCCGGCTGGCGCGCGAGACCGCGGCCGCCAATCTCGCCGATACGCGCCGCTTCATCCGCGAACTCACCCCTCCCGAACTCGACGACCAGGGGCTCGGGGGTGCCCTCCGCCGCCTCGCGCGGACGCAGTGGTCGGCCCAGGGACTCGCGGTGCGGGTGCGCGTCTCCGACACGGTGACGCTGCCGATGCACCTGCAGACGGCGCTGCTGCGCATAGCGCAGGGAGCGGTGGCGAATGTGATCCAGCACGCTCACGCCACCACCGTCACCATCACCCTCGACGTCGACCGGAGCGACGTGCGCTTCACGGTGACCGACGACGGCGAGGGGTTCGACCCGCAGGTCCTCACCCCTGCGACGGGCGGGACGACGGACTCGTTCGGTCTGCAGGCCACCCAGGAGCGCGTGCAGCAGCTCGGCGGCACGCTCAGCATCGAGGCGTCCCCGGGCCACGGGACCACCCTCGCCGTGACGCTCGCGCCGGGGGAGGCCGCATGATCCGGGTGGTCATCGCGGACGACCACCCCATCGTCCGCGCGGGGCTCAAGGCACTGTTCAGCATCGAGCCCGACATCGAGGTGGTCGCGGAGGCCGCCACCCCCCAGGAGGCGCTCGACGCCGCGGAGCACGAGAATCCCGACGTCGTCCTCATGGACCTGCAGTTCGGCAGTGGTGAGACGACGACGGGTGCCGGTGCCACCCGCACCATCCGGGCGCTCGATGCGGCTCCCTATGTGCTGGTGCTGACCAACTACGACTCCGACGCCGACATCCTCGGAGCCGTCGAGGCCGGCGCGAGCGGCTACCTGCTCAAGGACGCACCGCCGCACGAGCTCATGAACGCCGTCAGGGCCGCCGCGGCGGGCGAGAGCGCCCTGGCCCCGGTGATCGCGTCGCGTCTCCTCGACCGCATGCGGGAGCCTCGGGTCAATCTCAGCTCCCGCGAGATCGAGGTGCTGGAGCAAGTGGGGGCCGGGCGCACCAACCAGGAGATCGCGGCGGGACTTTTCATCAGCGAGACCACCGTGAAATCACATCTGGCACATATCTTCTCGAAACTCGACGTCGCTTCCCGGACGGCGGCCGTCTCCGTGGCGCGCCGTAAAGGAATTCTGCGCTGACAGAAAGCAAAAAGGCACCATCCCGTCAGGAATGGTGCCTTTCACCGGAATTCGCACTTGTCCAGGCGGCCACTCGGAGGTCATGACCGGGCGGACGTGCCCGTGTGCCGGTGCTACCGCTGATTCTTGCGGGGCTTCGAGAACAGCAGGTCACTCGAGTCGGCCTTCGCCTTCTTCTCGGCCCGCTTCTCGAGGATCGACTTCCCCTGCTTCTTCGTGCCAACACTTCTAGGAGATTTTCCCGACACGCGATCACCGCCTTTTCTTTTCGCTATGGCATCAACCATACGCGGTAATTTTTTATTTGCCAGTCCCCTTTTTCCCGGCCAGAAGTCCCGGGGGTCGGAGAGAATTGAAAAGAAAAATAAAGCGGCTAAACTTGTGTATTCACCAGTCCGTCGAAATGCCGCGATCGATCCTGCCCGGACCCGGTCCCGTCACCTTCAGAGGAGTCCCGATGACCCATCCATCCGCACCCGTCACCTGGCTCACACCCCAGGTCCACGCACGCCTGCAGGCGGAGCTCGACGGCCTGCTGGCTGCTCGCGGAAGTCAGGGGTCCGCGGAGCGGGTGGCCGCGGAAGCACGCATCCGCCAGCTCATGTCGGTGCTGAAGGACGCGCGGACCCATCAGCCGGCCGACGACGGTGTCGTGGAGCCCGGGATGCTGGTCAACGCCGTCATCGACGGTCACCCCGAGGTGTTCCTCATGGGCAGCCGGGAGATCTTCGGTGAGAGCAGCATGGACGTCTTCAGTGAGCGGAGCCCGCTCGGGCTCGCCATTCACGGTCTCAAGCCCGGGGACGAGGCGTCCTACCGGACGCCGCGCGGCGCCACCGTGTCCGTCTCCGTGGTGTCCGCGACACCCTACGCCGGAGCGGAGGTCCCGCCCGCGCAGGTCACGACGCCGGATCTGGCCGGAGCGAGCTGACCGGGTCACGGTGACGGGGACTGGGCAGGTTCGCTGCCCGGACGCCCGATCCGGTGCCAGGACCGGTGCAGCTACGCCCGGCACACCCACGCGGCAGCGTCGGGCGGGAGGAGCCCCTCGGTGGTCAGGGCCGAGGACGCCAGGATGATGCGCCCTTCCGGGAGGCGGACCGGAGCATCGCCCATCGCGACGGCGACCAGGAACAGCTCGCTGCGCTCGCAGACGAGCAGGCCATTGTCCTCGGCCCGCCACATGCCGCCGTCGTGAGGTGAGAGGACGCCCTCCTCGTGCAGGGAGCGGCGGAGGTCAAGGGCTGCCCTGACGAGGTGCAGCGTCGAGGCGGCGTCCCGCTCCCGCGCCTCGACCGACATCGACCCCCAACCCGGTGGGATCGGCAGCCAGGGAACCGCATCGTCCGTGGGCGAGAAGCCGAACGAGCCAGCCGGCGCGATGGTCCACGGCAGGGGCACCCGGGCCCCGTCCCTGGACACGCCGCTGCGCGTCCACATCGGATCCGCCCGGGCCTCGGCGGGTACATCCACCTCGGGCAAATCCACTTCCTGGCCCTGGTAGATGTACGCGCCGCCGGGCAACCCGAGGAGGGCGAGCAGTCCGGCACGGGCACGCACGACACCGCGCCCGCCGCCGTCGTCGAACCGGGTGACGGTCCGGACGAGGTCGTGGTTCTCGAGGGCCCAGGTCGGTGGTGCTCCGTGCTCCCTGCGGGCGGTATCGAGCTCCGTACCGATCCTGGCCCACGCCGCGGGATCCCAGCCCACTGTGGCGAAGGTGAATGCGAAGGCCTGGTGCATCTCGTCGGGCCGCGTGTACCGGGCGGCGCGATGCGGCGCCAGATTCACCTCGCCCACGAGGACCCGTGCGGGGGAGTAGGAGTCGGCGAGGCGGCGCCACCGCCGGTACACGGCGTGGACCTCCTCCTGGTCGGACACCTGTGGGTTGGAACGCAGACCGTCCACGACGTCCTCCGGGCGGTCGGCGTCGGGCAGGCCCTCCGCCTTGAAGAGTGCGTGCGCGACGTCGATGCGCAGCCCGTCCACGCCGCGGTCGAACCAGAAGCGGAGCACGCCCTCGAAATACTCGCCCACGGCGGGATTCCGCCAGTTCCAGTCCGGTTGACCGGGGGAGAAGAGGTGCAGGTACCACTGCCGGTCCGTCTCCGAGTCAGGGGCGATCCGGCTCCAGGCACTGCCGCCGAAGACGCTCCGCCAGTTGTTCGGCGGGTCACCCTCGAGTGCGCCCCCGGGCCCGTCCTCGATATGGAACATGGCGCGCTCGGGCGAACCTGGAGCAGCGGCGACGGCGGTCCGGAAGAACGGATGCTCCGACGAGCAGTGATTCGGAACCACGTCGAGGATGACCCTCAGGCCCAGGGTGTGCGCGGTTGCCAGGAGGTCGTCGAACTGTGCCAGGGTGCCGAACAGGGGGTCGACGCCGCAGTAGTCGCTCACGTCGTAGCCCTGGTCCACCTGCGGGGACGGCTGAAACGGTGTCAGCCAGATGCCGTCGACGCCGAGCGACGCGATGTACGGCAGGCGGCGCAGCAGGCCGGCGAGATCCCCGACGCCGTCGCCGTCGCCGTCCGCGAACGAGCGCGGATAGACCTGGTAGATGACGGCCGTGCGCCACCACTCGGTGCCGGAGGCGGCGTCCGGCGGGCGCGTCACCCGGCGCCCTACGACGGCGGAGGGGAGGTGGTCGCGCGGACCACCAGCTCCGGGGGCAGCAGGGTGCTGTGCGGTGTGCCGCCGGAGAACTGCGCCAGCAGCGCATCCACGCTCAGTGACCCCATGCGCGCCAGATCGGAGCGGATGGAGGTCAGCGGCACCGGCAGGGTCGCGGCCAGATCGAGATCGTTGTACCCGATGAGCGCCACGTCCGTGCCCACGCGCCGGCCGGCGTCGCGGAGGGCACCCATGGCGCCGAGGGCCAGGAGATCATGGACCGCGAAGATCGCCGTGGGTGGCTCGGGCAGTCGCATGAGCGCAGCTCCGGCGATCGCTCCCGAGGGCGTGCTGAAGGCCGACTCGACGCTGTAGGCATCCGGGACGGGGTGCCCGGCGGCCTCGAACGTCCGCCGGAAGCCCAGGGTCCGCTCTCGGCCTGTGCTCGCGAGCTGGTCCCCGGAGATGACGCCCACCCGGCGGTGGCCGAGGTGCAGGAGGTGCTCGGCGGCGAGCCGGCCGCCCTGGTAGTCGTCGGTCGAGACCGACAGGTGTCCCTCGAGCGTGCGCATGACCAGCACGTAGGGGACACCGCGGTCCCGGAGTTCCAGGGCGGCGGAGTCGCCACTGTGCGAATCCCCGATGATCACGCCGTCGATCCGTCGGGAGAGCATCGCGTCCAGTCTCATCCGGCGCTGCTCGGGGTCGTCCAGGGTGTTGGCGACGACGGTCCCGTACCCGGCGGCGCTCGCCGCGGCATCGATGCTCTCGTAGATGGAGGCCAGGACGAGGTCCGTCAGGCGGGGGACGAGCACCCCGATCAGGCGCGAGCTCCCCGTCCTCAAGCCGGCCGCTCCGACGTCCCGGCGATATCCGAGCACCGCGGCCAGTTCGCGCACCCGCTGGATGGTCTCGGCACCGACGCCCGACGGGGTCTCGCTCAGCGCGCGGGAGGCGGTGGAGACGTGGACCTGGGCGTGGCGTGCCACGGTCGCCAGGGTGACCGGGCGGGTCCTGGCCGGTGGTGCACTGGGGTCATCCTTCATCAGCTCGAGTCTAGAGCCCACCACGGCTCGGCGAGGCATCCGGAGCCGGAGGGCAAAGGTTTGCGGCGCAGTCGAGAGCCTCGGGGGGATGTGGCAGGAACCTTGACGGAAATCCCGTGCCGTAGTGTGATGTACACCATATCTTCTGTCCATCCTGCTGTGGATTGCGGCTCGCAATCGATTGCGCCAATGACGGGTCCTCATGCTCCGATCGCACCAGTCCGAACTCCACGAGCGCCTCGCCGCCGGCGTCACGGAGCTCGCCGCCTTCCGTGACGACGAGCGGCCGGGCTGGACCCGCGAGATCTTCAGCGATTCGTACCGGGCCTCACGGGAGTGGACGGCGGAGCGCATGCGCGCTGCCGGGCTCGAGGTGCACCGCGACACCGCCGGAAACATCGTCGGTCGCCTGGCGGGCCTCGACCCCTCCGCTCCGGCCCTGGTCACCGGATCCCATACGGACACGGTGGACGGCGGAGGCAGATTCGACGGTGTCGTCGGGGTCCTCGGCGGCATCGAGGCGGCGCGGCTCCTGGCCGCCGGGGGCAGGCCACTGAGGCGCGATCTGCTGGTGGTCGACTTCCTCGGGGAGGAATCCAACGGCTTCGGCCTCAGCTGCCTGGGGAGCCGGGCGGCCGCGCAGGAACTGACGGCTGAGGATCTGGACCGGTGCGACTACCGGGGCGTAAGCCTCGGCCGGGCCTACACCGACTTCGGACTGGACCCGGCGAAACTCTCCGACGTCCCCTGGGCGCGCCGGCCGCTGCAGGCGTTCGTGGAACTGCACATCGAACAGGGGCCCACGCTGGAGCAGCGCGGGCTCCCGCTCGGCATCGTCACGGCTATTACGGGGATCGAGCGCTTCATCGCGTCCTTCGCAGGCTCGGCCGATCACGCCGGCACCACCTCCATGGAGGACCGCCGGGACGCCATGATCGCTGCCGCCGAGGGGGTCCTCGCCGTTCGTGCCGAGGGCTGCGGTGCGCCCACTCACGGTGTGGCGACCACCACGCGCGTGGACTCGGAATCGCGTTCCCCGAACGTGGTGCCCTCCCTCGTCCGCATGTACGGCGAGGTCCGCAGCGTCGATCCCGGCTGGCTGTCCGGGGTGCAGGGGCGCCTGGGAGCGGAAATCGCCGCGCGTGCCGCGACGCTCGGCGTGGACGTGGGCCTCGAGTGGTCCAGCGACAACGCCGTCGTCGAGGCCGCCCGGGGGGTCCAGGATGTTGCCGGTGCCGCAGCGGACACGCTCGGGCTGGCCTGGATGCCCATCCCCAGCGGTGCCACGCACGACGCCGTGCACATGGCCTCCCTCGCTCCGATGGGCATGATCTTCATCCCGTCGAAGAAAGGCAAGAGCCACTGCCCCGAGGAATGGAGCAGCACCGAGGACATCGCCGTCGGGGTGCAGGCGCTCGTCGCGACCCTACAGCGCCTCGACGCCGGCGGCACCCGCCCCCAGCACTGAATCCGCCCACCCCCTACCTGGAGCTTCAATGGAAACTGCACCGAGGGACAGTCCACGGACGTCCTCGCCGTCGCCGATCTGCCCGTCCTCTGGATCCTCGCCAGCGGCGTCACGCGGCAGGACCGCGGCGCCCAGTACGCTCGTCAACTGACCCACCCCGCACCCGACGTTCCCCGAAAGGACATCATGACCATCGACACCGCAGTCCTCGAGCTCTCCGAGGCCCACACCGACGCCATGCACGAGCTCTATCGGCACCTTCACGCCCACCCCGAGCTGTCCATGCAGGAGACGCAGACGGCCGCGTTCATTCAGAACGAGCTCGACGGACTGGGACTCGAGACGTTCGTGAGCGGCGGGACGGGCGTGGTGGGGGTGCTCCGCAACGGGGAGGGCCCCGTAGTGGGGTACCGCGCCGATACCGACGGTCTGCCCATCGCGGAGGACACCGGCCTGGACTTCGCGAGCACGGCGAAGGGGAAGCTGGCCGACGGGACGGACGTGCCGGTCATGCACGGGTGCGGCCACGACACCCACATGACGGTGGGTCTCACGGCCGCCCGGCTGCTCAGCGAGAACCTCGGCGCGTGGTCCGGGACCGTGGTCTTCATCTTCCAACCCGGGGAGGAGACCGGGGCCGGAGCCAAGGCGATGGTGGCTGACGGTCTGTGGGACAGGGCTCCGAAGCCCTCGGTCATCTACGGGCAGCACGTCTGGCCCGGGCTCACCGGTACGGTGAGCATCAGCAAGGGCACCGCCATGGCGATGGCCGACTCCTGGAAGGTGACAGTCCACGGCAAGCAGTCGCACGGCTCGCAGCCGGAGCTCTCCATCGACCCGATCGTCCTCGGAGCGCACATGGTGGTACGGCTGCAGACGGTGGTCTCGCGCGAGGTGCACCCGATGAAGTCGGCGGTGGTCACCATCGGGACGTTCCACGGCGGGCTGAAGGAGAACATCATCCCGGCGTCCGCGGAGTTCACGCTCAACGTGCGCACCTTCGACCCCGAGGTGCGCGAACTGGTGCTGGGCTCGCTGCGCCGCATCATCAGCGCCGAGGCCGCCGCATCGGGGGCGCCGGAACCGGGCATCGAGGAGATCACGAGCTTCCCGCAGTGCTACAACGACCCCGACACCACCACGGAGCTGATGACGGTGCTCGGCGAGGTGCTCGGCGACGACGCCGTGATCGAGTCCCCGCCCGTGATGGGCAGCGAGGACTTCGGTCTGCTCGCCGAGGCGATCGGTGTGCCCAGCGTGTACTGGTTCTTCGGCGGACACCCGCAGGAACTGCTCGACGGCGACGCACCCGTGGCCGGCAACCACTCGCCGTACTTCGCCCCGGCGATTGAGCCGACCCTGACCACCGGCGTCCGCGCGGCGATGACGGCCCTGCTGTCCCGGGTGGGCACGGGCGCGTGAGGGGTCCGCTCCACGAGCTGTCCGCCGTCGGGATCACCGGTGCCATCCGGCGTCGGGAGATCTCGGCGCGCGAGGCGCTCGACGCCCACTTCGAACGGATCGACGCCGTCAACGGGCGCATCAACGCCGTCGTCACGGAGGACCGCGAGGGGGCGACGGCGCTCGCGGCGGCGGCAGACGCCCTGACGGCGTCGAGCGCACCGCTGCCGCCCCTCCACGGGCTGCCGATGACGCACAAGGACACGCACAACACGCAAGGGTTGCGCACCACGCAGGGTTCGATGGTGTTCAAGGACTTCGTGCCGACGTTCGACGATCTGATCATCTCCCGGCTCAGGGACGCCGGGGTGGTGACCACGGGCAAGACCAATGTGCCCGAGTTCGCCGCGGGGTCACACACCTTCAACGACGTCTTCGGCACCACCGTGAATCCGTTCGACACCTCGCGCAGCGCCGGCGGGAGCAGCGGGGGAGCGGCGGCTGCCATCGCGGCACGCATCCAGCCCCTCGGTGACGGCAGCGACATGGGCGGATCGCTGCGCATCCCGGCGTCGTTCTGCAACATCGTGGGATTCCGGCCGTCCCTCGGCGTCGTCCCCGCCGTACCGACACGCAACGCCTGGTCCTGGCTCGCGCGCAACGGGCTGATGGCCCGCGACGTCGAGGACATCGCGCTGGGCATGACGGCGATCGCGGGACCCCACGCGGCCGTGCCCTACACCTATCCGGTGAGGCGCTCCTTCGGCGCTGTCCTGGAGCGGGACCTGACGGGGCTGCGGATCGGGTGGTCCGCGGACTTCGGACTCGGTGTGCCCGTGGACCGCGAGGTGCTGCGGGTCCTCGAGGGGCAGTTGCAGGTCTTCTCGGATCTCGGCGCGGTGGTGGAGGAGGCGGCCCCCGATCTCCGGGACGCGGACCAGGTGTTCACCACCACGCGGGCGTTCGACTTCGTCCTGGCGTTCCGCGAGCTGGTCGGGAAGCACGGCGAGGTGATCAAGCCCGAGGTGCGCTGGAACGTGGAGCAGGGGCTGCGGCTCACCGCCGAGGAGCTCGTCGACGCCGCTCTGGCGCGCACCCGCCTGGATGCCGGCGTCCGTCGCTACTTCGGGACGTACGACGTCTTCGCGTCCCCGGCCACGCAGGTGCTGCCGTTCGATGCGTCGCAGCGGTATCCGACGTCCGTCGACGGTGTGGAGTTCGAGACGTACCTGGACTGGATGCGCTCGGCCTGCCTGATCTCCGCGACCGGTCTGCCCGCGGTGTCCGTGCCGGCCGGCTTCAGCGCGGACGGTCTGCCGGTGGGCCTGCAGCTGGCCATGCCGCATGGATCGGACGTGGAGCTGCTGCGTGTGGCGTACGCGTTCGAGCAGGCCACGGGCTGGGCGAAGCGGGTACCCGATCTCTGAGCTTCGGCGGGATGCCGGGAGCGGTCGCGAGCGGAGCGCCGTCGTGCGTCGGGACGCCGGATGCGTGCGGCATCTGGCGCCACGGGGCACCCGATCCTAAGCTGGATGCATCCGCTCCCGGACCGGCACGACGGGCGCACCCCGTTCCCACGGCGGTGCCGCCCACCGGGTCGGTGCGGGATTCCCAGCTCGAGGAGGAACCAGCCATGGCACAGCATCCGGGTCAGCCGATCACCGACGACAGCATCAAGGTCCGCCAACTCAGTCACTACCAGTTCAGCTGGATCGCGGGAGAGCCGGGGCAGCCCGGCACGTGGACCCTCCAGCTCGTGCTCGATCAGGGCGCCTGGGAAGAAGTCCTCACCATCGACGCCGACGACGCCGACAATCTCCAGGACATCCTCTCCACCGCCGGGACCGTCTATTACGACGTGCAGCGGCGCACACTCATGTTCGGCACCACCGAAGCCGGCCACCACTAGGCAGCGGTCCCGTCGGGCGGCATCGACGACGTCCGTGTCGGTGCCCGTCCGGACTGCTCAGCCGGCGGGCAGGTGGGTCCGCCGGCGAGCCACCGGGCGGGACGACCGGGTCCTCGCCGAGAGGGTTGTCGCCAGCCACTGGCACAGCGCCCAGTAGGCCACGCCCACGGGGAGGGACCCGATCACCGCGGTGACCTGGCCGAGCGGCAGGAGCACCGGGTAGACCAGCCAGTGGGTCAGGTAGATGTACAGCGACGCCGCCGCGAGCCAGCCGGTCACGCGGCGCAGGATCGCCGGCACGGGCAGGGCCGGGACCCAGGTCAGGAGCAGGACCCCCACCACGATCGTCGCCTCGCGCAGCGGATGGTCGAAGAAGCCGGGCACCACGAGCACGGCCAGGACGGAGACCAGGACGCGCCGCTGCACGGTCCCGGCGCGCGCCACGGCCCAGCCGAGGGCGAAGAGCCAGAAGACCGGGAGCGGTTTGGGCAGCCCGGGATCGACGATGTCGTACCGGCTGAGCAGTGTCAGGGCGAGCAGCCCCAGGGCGAAGAGGAACGGCGCGCGGCGCTCGAGACGGTCGAGCCAGGGGACGAACATCAGCGCCGTCACGGCGATCAGGACGTAGACGAGCATCTCCACGAACCAGAAGTGCCACTCCGTCGTCACCTCCTGGGGCCCCACCATCGCGTTGAGCAGGAAGATGTTGGCGATGCTGTAGTCGTCCGTGAGCACGTAGGCCAGGAAGATGAACGCGACCGACGGGACGACGATCCGCGTCAGGCTCCTGACGTGCCGCCGCAGCCGATCCGGTCGGGTCCCGGTGAGCTGGAACCGCGCGAAGTTGAAGCCCGCGACGACGAACAGCAGATGCGCGGTGTGGAACGTGAACAGTTCCACGTGCGCGGCCACGATGCAGATGATGGCGACGGCGCGCAGCACGATCGAGGGTTCCAGCAGGGAGACCAGCCGTCGGCGGCGCGGGGCCCTCCTCCCCGAGAGCTCGCCCACGGTCATGAGGTGCCAGCCCGGTGGGAGCTGCCCCAGGGCGGCTTCCAGCCGCACCGACAGCGCCACGTAGGACAGCGAGTCGCCGTCGAGCGAGACGAAGGTGTCCGTGGGGTCCACGCCGGGTCGGTCGAGGCTCTCGGCGAAGATGCGCGGCACGTCGGCCGGGCCCTCGCGCAGCGACGCGTGCTCCGCAGGAGCGGGTGCCGGCCCGGCGTCCAGGGACCGGACGGCGGGGTAGTCGATCTTCCCCGTGGCGAGCCGGGGCAGGTACTCCACCGGGTGCAGCCGGAGGGAGGCACGCGGCACACCCAGATCGGAGGCCAGGACGGCGGCGAGCATCCCCGGATCGTGGTCGCCCTCGAGGGCGATCACCAGGGACTCGTCGGCTTGGGCGTCGGAGCCGGCGACGGCGGCCGTGACGCCGAGCTCGGCGAGGATGCGTTCCACCTGCCCCAGGTCCACCCGCAGCCCGGCGATCTTCACGAAGCGGCTGCGCCGGCCCACCACCTCGTAGAGCCCGTCCGCGTGCTCCACGGCGAGATCGCCCGTCCGCAGCTCGTGGACCTCACGGCCGAGCGCGAGATCGGCCGGGCTCTCGGCGTAGCCGAGCATCACGTTCGGCCCCGTGTACACCAGCTCTCCTGCGGCAAGCCCATCGACCGGGTCGATCCGGAAGGAGCCGCCGGGCACCGGCACGCCGATGGTCCCAGGGTGCTCCGCCGCCAGGTCCGGGGGAAGATACGCCATGCGCGCGGTGGCCTCGGTGGCCCCGTACATCACGAACAGGTCCCAGCCTCGCCGCTGGCCCGTCCTCGCCCAGGCCCTGACCTTCTCCGGGGCGAGCCTGCCCCCGGCCTGGGTCACGTACCGCAGGCTCGGCAGGTCCATCTCGGCGAAGCCCACGCGCTCCAGGAGGTCGAAGCTGTAGGGGACGGCGGCGAAGGAGGTGGCCCGGTGGTCGCGGACGAGGTCCCAGAAGCAGGGATCCACCACCGACAGTTCGGTGAGCACCACACCGGCGCCGCGGAGCAGATGGCTGTTCAGCACGGACAGTCCGTAGCAGTAGCTCATGGGGAGCGTGGTGAGGGCTCGATCGGCGGAGTCGATACCGAGGTAGGTCGCGATGGAACGGGCGTTCGCCACCAGATTCTCGCGGGAGAGCCGCACCAGCTTGGGTGAGCCGGTCGACCCGGAGGTACTCAGGAGCAGGGCCAGCTCCGGATGCAGCTCGTGGCGCGTGCCCGGCCACCGCTCGTCGAGCTGGACGGTGCCCTCGCCGGTGCGCAGGACGACGTCGGGCTGGTACCTGGTGATCATCGGTTCGAGCGCGGCGGGTTTGTCCGCGGGGACCAGCAGCAGGGGATGCCCGGCGGTGATTGCCGCGAGGTAGGCGACGAGGGACTCCAGGTCGTTGCGTGCGGCCAGCAGGACGAGGCGGCGTTCGGTGCCGAGACGGGCTGCCAGCTCGTCCACCAGTTCGGCGAGGTGCCGGTAGCTCAGTGTGCCGTCCGAGGTCAGGATCGCGGGTCGGTCGCCGTGGCGAGCCAGATCCGTGAAGGTGGCTTCGGAGAGGTCGGGTGGTGGGGTCACCGGTTCACCGTAACCCAGAAATCGAGGTTAGGGAATCCTACCCTTACCTATCCTGAGGAGTGTCGGCGCGACGGGCGCCGACCGGCGGTGTGGTGACGGCCCGGTCCCCGATGAGCAGGGTGGGCGAGGTGCCGGCGGTGACGGTCACCGTGACCGCCGTGCCGACGGGGAAGCGCACCGTGTGCGGCTGCCATGAGCGCAGGGTCCGCCCGGAGGCGAGCTGCACGTGGTGGAGCACGAAGGCGCCGTGGTACTCGACCGCGGAGACCCGCGCCGAGGCCGTCGGATCCGCCTGCAGGGCCACCTCGTGCGGGCGCAGGACGACGTCGACCTCCACATCGCTGTCGGCCCACCCCGGCACCGTCGAGACGATCCCGATCTCGCAGGTCAGCAGGGCCCGGTGCACGCGGGCGGGGAGGAAGTCGGCGTCGCCCATGAAGGAGGCCACGAAGCGGGTCGCCGGGCGCTCGAAGACCTTCTCAGGAACGTCGGCCTGCTCGATCACGCCGTCGTGCATGACCACCACGCGGGACCCGACGGAGAGCGCCTCCGTCTGGTCGTGCGTGACGAGCACACCGGTGGTGCCCGTCTCCCGCAGCGTGGCCACGGTGTCGCGGCGGACCTGGGCGCGCAGCGACTCGTCGAGGCCGGAGAACGGTTCGTCCAGTAGGACGACGGCGGGACGCGGCGCGAGCGCCCGCGCGAGGGCCACGCGCTGCTGCTCGCCACCGGAGAGCTCGTGCGGATAGCGGTCCGCCAAATGGGCCAGCTGCACCAGGTCGAGCAGTTCGCCGGCGCGCCGACGGCGGTCGGTGCGGGAGAGCCGGTCGAGGCCGAACTGCACATTCTGGCCCACCGTCAGGTGGGGGAAGAGCGCGTGGTCCTGGAAGACGAGCCCCACGCGCCGGAGTTCCGGATTGACGAAGACGCCCGACCCGGCGACGACGGAGCCTGCCACGCTGATCCGGCCGGCGTCGGGACGTTCCAGGCCCGCCACGAGCCGCAGCGTGGTCGACTTGCCACAGCCCGAGGGGCCGATCAGGGTCACGAGCTCGCCGGCGGGGACGGACAGGTTGAGCGCATCGACGCCGCGGGAGGAGCCGTAGTGCTTCGTGACGCCGTCCAGGGCGAGGGCCGGCGGGGTGTCCTCCGAGGCCGTGGGCACGGGAATGGTCTCCATCTGGGCGGTCATGGCCGCACCTTCCTGGTCGTGGTTCCACGCGCCTCGTTGCGGTGGGTCTGGCGGACGAGGACGACCACGGGGATGATCGCCACGAGGACGATCACGAGGGCCGGCAGCGCCGCCTTCTCCCAGAAGTTCTCCCGCGCCAGCTCGTACACCCAGACGGACGCCGTGGTGAATCCGAAGGGTCGCAGGAGCAGCACGATCGGCAGCTCCTTGATGGCGTCGATGACCACCAGCATGAGTGCCACCGCGACCCCCGGGCGAGCCAGGGGAAGGTGGATCCGGCGCAGGATCCGCCGGGGCGTGGCCCCCAGGCTCAGGGCGGAGGAGGTGACGGTCGGGGAGATCTTCTCCAGGCTGGCCCCGACCGATTGGTAGGCCGGAGCGAGGAAGCGGATGACGTAGGCGTAGAGGATGCCCGCGACCGACCCGGTGACGATCAGTCCCGTGCCGCCGGGGATCCCCAGGTTCTCCAGGGTGGTGTCCGCGGCCGAGAACGACAGCAGCACGCCGATCCCCACGACGGCTCCGGGCACCGCGTAGCCGAAGGTGGTCAGCTGGGCCGCGAAGGCGACGAGGCGGCCGCCGCCCAGCCGGATGGCGTGCCCGACGGCGAGGGCGATGGCCACGCAGCTGACCGCGGTGAGCAGGGCGACCAGCAGGCTGTTGCCCAGGTACTCCACGAACCGCGGGTCGGCGAGGACGGAGGCGTCCGAGAGAGCCTGTCCCACCGCCCAGAGCAGCAGTTGCGCCACGGGGATGAGGAAACCGGCGGAGAGTGCCGCCACGCACAGCGCGGTGGCCCCCCACGCTGCGGCGCCGGAGAGCTGTTCGGGCTGGAAGCCCTGCCTCCGCCCGCCCTGCTGGTGGTAGCGGGCGCGGCCGCGCAGGGCGCGCTCCCCGACCAGCACGGCCACGGCGAACAGCAGGACCAGCACCGCGAGCTGCGTGGCCGCGTGGAAGTCGAACGTGCCCTTCCAGACGAGGTAGACGCCTACGGAGACGGTCTGGACGTTGAAGTACTGCACGGTGGCGAAGTCCGTCAGGGTCTCCATCATCACCAGAGCCAGTCCGGCGGCCAGGGACGGGCGGGCCAGGGGGAGGACCACGCGTCGCAGCGCCCGCGCGCGGCTGGAGCCCAGCGTGCGGGCGGCGTCGTACGTGCCGGAGGACTGCTCGATCAGCGCCGAGCGTGCCAGCAGGTACACGTAGGGGTAGAGGGACAGCGAGAGCACGAGGATCGCTGCCGGCAGGGATCGCACCTCGGGGACCCAGACATCGGTCCCGAAGACGCCGCGCAGCAGCGACTGGACGGGCCCGGCGACGTCGAACACGGAGAGGAAGACGAAACCGAGCACATAGGCCGGCACGGCAAGGGGCAGCACGAGCAGCCACACGAGGATGTTCCGCAGCGGGAAGCGGTAGGCGGTCACGAGCCAGGCCAGTCCTCCGCCCACCACGAGGGAGCCGGCGCCCACGCCCAGCATCAGCGCGAGGGTGGTGAGGATCATCTTCCCCAGATCCCGCGGGGGAGCGGTCCCGCCGAGGCTGCCGATGCCCTGGAGGACCACCGCCAGGACGGGAGTGGCGACGACGACGGCGACGGCGACGACGAGCGCGGACCATGCCGGACGACCGACGCCGGTCGTCCGGTAGCGCCGCTGCGGCGTCCGGCCGTCGGCGAGGGTCGCCGGTTCGGTCACCGGTATCCGGCCTCGGCGAGCAGATCGACGGCCTCGGCGTTGAAGGTCCCGTAGGCCTCCGCGTTCAGGGGCATGCGCTTGAAGTCCCCGAACCCGGCGATGATCGGTTCCGGTTCCACGGAGGGATTGACGGGGTACTCGTGGTTGGCGTCCACGAACGCGTTCTGGCCGTCGGTGGCGAGCCACTCGATGAGTCGCAGCGCGTCCTCCGGGTTGTCCGCGCCCTCCACCACGCCGGCACCGGAGATGTTCACGTGCGTCCCCGCGCCCTCCTGGCTGGCCCAGAACAGGTCCACGTCCAGATCGGGGTTCTCCTCGAGCAGGCGGGCGAGGTAGTAGTGGTTGTTGATGCCGACGTCGCACGTGCCGGCGTCGGTCGCCTCGAGCAGCAGCACGTCGTTGCTCATGATGGCGACGTCGTTGGCCACCCACCCCTGCACGATCTCGAGGGCGCGCGCCCGGCCGTGGAGCTCGATCAGGCTGGCGACGAGGGACTGCGTGTAGGCGGAGGTCGCGTCCCGCATGCACAGGCGCCCCTTCCACTTCGGGTCGGCGAGCCCCGCGTAGGTCTCGACCGCGTCGAACTCCGACGGGTCCACGGCGTCGGGGTTGTACGTGACGGTGCGGGCGCGGAGGGCGAGGCCGTACCAGCGGCCGTCGGCCTCGCGCAGGTCCTCGGGGACGGCGTCGCGGAGCACGGCGGAGTCGGTGGCGGCGAGCTCTCCCTGGCGTGCGCCGTTCCAGAGATTACCGGCGTCGACGGTCATGAAGACGTCCGCCGGGGTGTCATCACCCTCCGCCTTGAGGCGCTCCAGGAGCTCCGCGTCGTCGCCGCTGATGAACTCGACGCTGATGCCCGTCTCGTCGGTGAACTTGCCGAAGGCGCCCTCGAGGTCGTAGTGCCGCGCCGAGTAGATCTGCAGATCGGCGGACCCTCCACCGAAGGCGCCGCAGCCCGTCAGCGTGGTGGCCAGGACGGTCAGTCCCGCGACGGCGGTCAGGAGGGGGCGGGAACGCATTCGGATCTCTTCTCGGACGAGGTGGTGGTGCGGCGCGGGCGCCGGACGAAGCAGGCAAGCCTAGCCTAACCGAATAAGGTCAGCGCGGCGTAACCTATTGGGTCCGGCAACCCCTGGGACGACCTGCCGCCGGTATCAGCTGAGGACGTCCCTCGTGCTGAAGCGTCCGTAGGCCAGGGCGCCGAAGACCGCGATGTAGCCCAGCTGCAGCAGCGCGTTGTCCGCGAAGGAGGTCCACACGATCGGCTCCCGCAGCAGATCCGCGAAGCCCAGCCAGTAGTTCGTGAAGAGCCAGGGGTGCAGCCACTCCAGCTGGGGGAGCGCACCGAGGATCTGCGCGACGGCGGCCAGCGCCGCGGTGGCGGCCATGGCGCCCACCGGGATGGTGGTCAGCGTGGAGATAAACAGCCCGATGGCGCTCAACCCCAGCAGGGACACCGTCACGTACAGGGCCAGGAGCAGCAGTCGGACGAAGTAGCCCCCGATGCCGACGGTGTCCCCGGAGAGCAGCGTCACCGGCCCCACGGGGAAGAGCAGCGCGCCGATGATCGCACCCGTGACCACGACCGTGAGAGTGGCGACGAAGCAGAACAGGGCGGCTCCGGCGTACTTCACGAGCAGGAGCCGGATACGCCCGGCAGGAGCGACCAGCAGGTACCGGAGGGTGCCGAGATTCGCCTCGCCGGCGATGGTGTCCCCGGCCACCACGCCGATGGTCAGCGGCAGGAACAGCGGAATGGCCACGGTCAGTGCCGTGAGCGAGACGAACAGACCGTTCTGGGTGATGCTGTTCAGGAACGCCGGACCGCGTCCGCTGCCCGAGGTGTCGGACGAGACCCGCACGACGACGGCGATCAGGATGGGGATCAGGGCGAGCGCCCCGATCATCGCCCAGGTCCGCAGCCTCCGGAACAGGACGGTGATCTCGGACAGGACGAGGGTCAGTCCGAGGCTCCCGCCGGAACGCGATGGGCGGGTACTGACGGATTCAGCCGGCAACGTCGAACCCCTCTCCGGTCAGGGCGACGAAGCGGTCCTCGAGGGACGCGCCGCTGGCTTCGAATCCCCGCACCCGGACCTCGGCCCGGACGAGGGCGGTGTTCACGGTCTCCGGGAGGAGTCCGGGCACGGAGAGCTGGGCGGTCACGACGTCGTCGCGCCCGTGCACCTCGGGGGCGAGCCCCAGGCCCAGGAGCACGCGCCGCGCCTCGAGGGGATCGGGGGTGGTGATGCGGACCCTGGCGGTGCCCTCGTCGCGGAGCTCGTCGAGGGTACCCTGCGCCACGAGTCGTCCGGCGCTCATGACCGCGATCATGGAGCACATCTGTTCCACCTCCGCGAGCAGGTGGCTGGAGACGAAGATGGTGGTGCCGTCGTCGGACAGGGACCGGATGAGGTGACGGACCTCGCGGGTGCCCTGCGGGTCGAGTCCGTTGGTCGGCTCGTCGAGGATCAGCAGATCCCTCGGCGCGAGCAGCGCGTTCGCGATCCCGAGGCGCTGCTTCATGCCCAGCGAGTAGGCGTGGGCGCGCTTGTTCGCCGCGTGACCCAGACCCACCCGTTCCAGCGCGGCGTCCACCCTGGCGGTGCGGGTACTGGGTGAGGTGTGCCGGTCCGCAGCGTCGAAGCGGCGCAGATTGGCCCTTCCCGAGAGGAACGGGTAGATCGCAGGCCCTTCGACGAGGGCGCCGACACGCGGGAGTACGGCGCGGGCGTCACGGGGCATCTCGCCGTCGAGCAGGTCGATCTCGCCGCTGGTCGCGGTGGCCAGTCCGAGGAGCATCCTGATGGTGGTGGTCTTCCCCGAGCCGTTGGGCCCGAGGAAGCCGAACACCGTGCCACGGGGCACGGCGAGATCGATACCGCCCACGGCCGCCTGCCTGCCGAACACCTTCGTGAGCCCACGTGTCCGGATCGCGAAATCGGTCGTACTCATCCGTGGACCCGCACGACCGGCGCGGGCCGCACGGACGAACCGGTCGTCACTGCCGGGCGGCTGCGACGAGCTGGTCGATCCCGACGGCGCCCATGAGGATCCGGCCGTCGTCGGTGATCAGGACCGAGGCGAGCGACGTCTGCAGCGCGCGTCCGCCGTCGACGTCGGTAAGTGCCTGCTCCAGGAGCGCCTGCGCACCGGCCACCTGCTCCGGGTCCATGCCGGGCTTGATCTCCATGATCTCGCCCATCCCGGCCTCGCCCGACCCCGGGGCGATGCCCATCAGGCTGGCGCTGCCGGCCGGCAGCTCCACGATGGTGCTCCAGCCCTCACCGATGACCGTGGGCTTCGCGGTGGGCACGGCAGGCAGGTCCGAGTCCTTCCCGTCCACCAGGGCCCTGGCCTCGTCCACGGTGGGTGCCTCGATGACCGTGGCGCCGGGGGGAGGAGTGAAATCGAAGATCGTGGCATCGGGGGCGCTGAAGTCCACGTCGCTGAAGGCGGCATCGAAGGCCGCATCCTCCTGGCCCTTCGCCTGGACGGCGACCCCGAGCGGAACCCCGGTCTCCGAGTCGATGCTCACCGAGATGGTGCCGATGAGCGTAGCGGGATCCTCCGGTGTGAGGCGCAGTTCGTAGGCACTGCGGTCGGCGACCCGACTGGTCCCGTCCACCGCGACCTCCGTGCTCGGGTCGATCTCGGTCAGGAAGAGCTCCGCGAGCTCCGCCGGCGTGCGGGGAAGATCCTGCAGCTCGGGGTGGTCGGCGACCTTCTGCTGCAGCCTTGCTTCCAGTTCGGCCTTCGCGGCATCCTTGTCGGGAAGCGCCGCGTGCCTCACCTCGTTCGTCGCGGAATCGTAGGACCAGGCGTCGGTCGAATTGACGATCACGTCGCGCTGCGCCAGTTCGTCGAGCACCTGCACGCGTGCCCTGTCCGGACCGTCGACGAAGACCCGGGCGGTGTGCTCACCGGTCAGCAGCTCGAGTGCCAGGGAGGTGGGATCGTTGCTCGAGGTCCCGCCGGAAGGCGTGGCCATGCCCACATCCGGGAGGCCGAGGTTAGAGGACTGCTCCACGGTGCCGGAGTAGGCGTCGTCCGTGCTGGTGGCCACGAACTCGAGCAGTTCCTGGGCGGTCTTCGCGGGAAGCTGCGGCTGGGCCTCGGCGACCGCGGTACCGCTCACGGAGGCCGCGACGATCACTGCGGGGACGATGCCGGCCGGAAGCCAGCGCCAGTTCTTGTTCATGAGTGAGCCTTTCGAGCGGATCTGTGCCCCATGTGATGCCACGCTACCGCGACGCGCTGACAGTTCCATGGGCACGGGTACCTGCCCAACGAGCGGGCGCACGCGGACGTGCCGTGTCCTGTGGTCGGCCCACGGCGTCGGGCGGCGTCGGCGGCGTCGGGCGGCGTCGGGCAACCTGTTCTGTCCCACTGTTCGAGGACGCACGGTGGGGAGGGACGTTCGATCCCACTGCTCAGGCTCGTTCGTTGGGATCGACGGGATGCTCCACTCCGCGGGGGTGCTCCCTCCTACTGCTCAGGCTCGTTCGTTGGGATCGACGGGATGCTCTACCCCGTGCGGCGTTGGATCCCACTGCTCAAGGACGCTCGGTGCACTGGGATCGACGGGATGCTCCACGCGGCCCGGGTGCTCCCTCCCACTGCTCGGGCTCGTTCGTTGGGATCGATGGGATGCCCTACTCCTCGTGGCGTTCGATCCCACTGCTCGAGGACGCTCGGTGGGGAGGGGCGTTCGATCCCACTGCTCGAGCCGGTGCACTGGGATCGATGGGCTGCTTCACTCGGCGAGGGTGATCCCTCCCACTGCTCAGGCTCGTTCGTTGGGATCGACGGGATGCTCCACTTGGCGAGGGTGCTCCCTCCCACTGCTCGAGGACGCTCGGTGGGGAGGGGCGTTCCTTCCCACTCTGCGAGCCCGGCTACTGGGAACGATGCAAGGCTCTGCTCCGCAGCGCGCCCGGTGGCCCACCATGGAGCAGGCCCGAGGGCGTCGGCCACGCGTCGCCGGACATGAGAAAGGGGCGACCGGAGCCGCCCCTTCGATGGAACCGTCGAGCTCTAGCGGGTGACCTTGCGCCGCCCCGCGATACCCTCTGCCACACCGATCAGCAGGACCGCCGCGATGACGGCCACGATGAAGCCGAAGATGTTGAGTTCGAAGACGCCACCGGTCCCCGCGAGATTCGCGATGAGGCCGCCGATGACGGAGCCCGCGAGGCCGAGCAGGAGGGTGGCGAGGAGACCGAGATTCTGCTTCCCGGGCTTGATGAGGCGTGCAAGGGCGCCGATGATGAGTCCGGCGACGATGAAACCGATCATGAGAATTCTCCTTCTGGGATCCCGTCAGTGCGGGATGTATGGGGTGATGTGACGCAACTGTGGATCGCCGTCGACCACGTCCACGATATTCGATCGCGGATCCAGGCGCGGGTGGCGACCCACGAACTGCTCAGCGTACTGTCGATCCAGTGCCCGCACGGATACAGCTCAGCTGGAGGAGACGATAATGACGAACACCGGAGCCCGCGACCTACAATTCTCCCCGAGGGGCTAGGACCCGCCGTGTGGTTCGACTCCTGGGCCGATATTCTCCGCGTGCTGATCGTGGGAGCCGTCTCCTACGCCACCCTCGTCGGCCTCCTGAGGGTGTCGGGCAAGAGGACCTTGGGTCAGCTGAACGCCTTCGACTTCGTCATCACGGTGGCGCTCGGGTCGACCCTGGCGACCATCCTGCTCAGCTCGGATGTCGCGTACGCCGAGGGCCTCGCGGCCCTCGTGCTCCTGGCCGGCCTCCAGTTCCTCGTGGCCTGGATCTCCGCTCGCTGGCCCGCCGCACGCAACACCATCACCGCCCGGCCCACGGCCCTGGTGGTGGACGGCCGGCTGCAGCACGAGGAGTTACGGCGGAACAGGCTCACCGAGTCCGAGGTGTTCCAGGCCGTCCGGGTCTCCGGGACGGGTGACCTGTCCACCGTCGGCGCCGTGGTGCTGGAGACCAACGGGACCCTGAGCGTCATCCCGCACAGCTCGCTCGGCACGGGAGCGGCATTGAGCGGTGTCGTCGGATACCCCAGCCCCCACGCGTGACCGACGAGGGAACGACGGCGTCCCTCGAGGAGGGCGAGTGGCGCGCCGAGGTCGTCGCGGCCCGGCTCGACAAACCCATGGGCATCCTCGGGGTGATCTTCCTCTTCGTCGTCCTCGGGCAGCTCCTGGCCACCGACCCCGGCATGGTGACCACCTTCACGGTGCTCGGGTGGGTGTTCTGGGTGGTCTTCGTCTCCGAATTCCTCCTCCGGGCCTACATCGCCCACTTCAGCGGTCGCTTCTGGAAGAAGAACTGGTGGCAGGTGGTGTTCCTCCTCGTGCCGTTCCTGCGCTTCTTCCGTGCACTGCAGGCCCTCCGCTTCGTCAGGGTGGCGAGGCTCGCACGGTTCGGCGGGATCATCTCCGCCGGTGTCCGTGGCTCACGGTCCGCGGGGCGCCTCCTCTCGAGCCGCATCGGGTGGCTGATCGCGGTCACCGCCGTCGTCATCCTCGCCTCGAGCCAGCTGCTCTATGCCACCGGAGCCCATGAGTCCTACGCCGACGCACTCTTCGAATCCGCAATGGCGACCATCACGGGGTCCGGCCTGACGTCCTCGACCACGTTCGGGCGGATCCTCCAGGTCCTGCTGGCCGTGTACTCGGTAGGGGTCTTCGCCACCCTGGCAGGCTCGCTCGGCGCCTTCTTCCTCCGCGGGGCGGACCCCGCACCGGCCGAGGCAGTGGTCGTCGAGCCACCGGAAGCCCGGGAGCGTCCAGCCGACGGCCCCACCGGAC
The DNA here is from genome assembly GCF_947493765.1 of uncultured Arthrobacter sp. Taxonomy (GTDB): domain Bacteria; phylum Actinomycetota; class Actinomycetes; order Actinomycetales; family Micrococcaceae; genus Arthrobacter_D. The sequence goes on along the minus strand of NZ_CANLSZ010000010.1, from coordinate 16,278 downwards.
CTGATCAGGCCGCAAGACCGTGATCAGGCGGTGAGGAGGCCCACCTGGTCCATCAGCTCATGGGCCTTCTCGTCGGCGCCGGCCTCCGTGCAGAGGCGTGCGGCCTCGAGCAGATGCCGGACCCCCCGCGCCACGGAGCTCCGGGCCACGAAGTAGTTGCCCACACAGATCTCGAGATCGAGGGTCGATTCGAAGTCGAGGAGCGCGCGGCCGCCGTCGACCTCCGTCAGCAGCTCGCCCGCGGTCTCGAGATCCTCGCGCAGCAGGGCGAAGCCCGCTTCCGCGATCATGACCTCGAACCGGTAGCGCGGATTCTGCAGGACCTGCGCACCTGCCCGCGCATGGTCGAGCGAGGTCCGCACGGTCTCGTCGGCGATTCCTGCCTGCAGCGCGAACATGGCGCTGGACCGGTGGAACTCGGCCCACGCCTCCAGATCCGCTTGCGGCGAGAGCAGGCGTGCGGCCAGCGCGTGCTGTTCCCGGCCGACCTCGATCTCACCGCGGCGGAATGCGACATTGCCGATGGCCCATGCCCCACGGGCCACCAGCAGCGACGGCACAGCAGGCACGTCCCGGACGTCCAGCCCGGTCGCCACCTCCCAGGCGGCATCGAGCTGGCCCTTCACCGAGAGAGCTGCGATGAGGATGAAGGCGGCCTGGAGCCGGGTGGGGGAGTGCTCGGGCAGCAGGGAGGCCGACTCCACCGACCGGTGTGCGAGGTCGAGCGCCTCGAGGAGGCGGCCGGTGGTCCGGGCGATCGTGGACAGGCGCCCCTGCACCACCGAGTGGAGTGCGGGGCCGGCCACCAGCAGTGAGGATCCGTCCATCCGCAGCAGGACGGCCTCTGCCTCCGCCAGCCTGCCGGCGGTGATCAGCGACTGCGCCTGCAGCATGGACATGTCCCACCAGACAGGTGCGTTGCGCTGGTCGCGGGCCAGGCCGGCGGCGTACTCGGCCTCCGACGCCGCCAGGGCGGCATCCTGCAGGTCGCGCGCATGATTGGCGGCGAACATCGCCGCGGCAAGGGCGGGTGCGTCCTCCACCGTCGGCGGCTCCACCCACCAGGAGAGGGTCTGCGCCTCCATGCCGAGCACCGCCGCGAAGTGCCGCACCATCTCGGCGGAGGGCTGGCGCTGGCCTCGCTCCAGGAGGGAGACGAAGTGGGGCGGATAGATCCCCGATCCCAACTCCGCCTGACTCAGTCCCTTGGCATTGCGTGCCCGCCGCAGCATGTCCCCGAATCGCATCCTGTCCTCATCCCCCATGAGTGGTCACTGCGACCCGCTCCAGGCACGAGGTTCGAAAGGTGACACTGAATGTCTAGCAGATGCTGTGGACAAAACGGGACACGCCACTGTGCGCCGTCAGCCGAGCATCCGCAGATAGGTCGAGAAACCTGCGGCAACACGACCGACGGTGCGCGACGACGTCGTCACCTGCAGCTGTCCCGACGCGATCCAGGCGGCACCGCAGAGCTTCGCGCGCTCGACCAGATCGACGTCCTCGTCCTCGGTGAGGGGGGCGAAGCCGCCCACCTCCTGGTAGGTGCTGCCCCTGATCCCCAGATTCGCGCCGTGGATGTGGTGGTGGCCGTCGGCGGCCACGTAGTCGTCCGCCCACCGCTGCCACCGTTCCGCGTTCTCCGGGGTGAGGGTGGGGCGGACGGTCCCCAGGACGAGATCGTGGTGGACGGCGAGCCGGTGGTGCCGGACGAGCCACTCCCGGGGCACGAGCGTGTCGGCGTCGGTGTTGGCGATCCAGGTCCGCTCCGGCAGCGCGTGCGAGCGGGCCAGCGCGAAGCGCACACCGGCGTCGCGCGCGGCCCCCACGGATCCGAAGTTGCCGGCGAGGACCGAGACGCCCGCGATGCTGCGTGCAGCGCTCGCCGAGCCGTCGGTGCACCGGTCCAGCACCACGGTGATGCTCACCGGGGTGCGCGGGATGGTGCTCTGGAGGTGCTCACGCGCGGCATCGAGGTCCGCGAGGCAGGCCGGCAGCCAGTCCTCCTCGTCGCGGGCCGGCAGGACGACGGCGAGCTGGCCGGGGATCACAGCAGGCCCTCGCGTCGTGCCACGGAGTGGGCGGGGGGCGGGACGAAGACCTCGAGGAGGAAGTCCTCCTCCGTGTGCAGGGCGAGGGTGGTCAGTTCCGGGACCCGGCGGACGCGCTCGTGCACGTCGGCGCCGTCGAGCTCCCACCCCTCGATCGGGTGGCGCCAGTGGCAGAGGACGAGCACGCCGTCCTCGTCGAGCGACGCGAGGATCAGCGCGATCACCTCGTCGAGCTGGTCGGAGGACAGGAAGTACCCGGTCTCGGAGAGCACCACGAGGTCGAACGGTCCGTCCTCGCGGGGCCAGTCGCGGGGCACGGTGGCGAGCCGGGCCTCGGCGGCGTCGTTCGTGCTCAGCACCTCGGCGGTGCGGCGGACAGCGGTCTCGCTGGTGTCGAGGGCCAGGACGTTGTCCGAGACGGTCGCGAGCTCCCGGGTCAGTGCTCCCACGGAGCAGCCGACCTCCAACGTGCGGCAGAAGCGCTCCCGGGGCAGGCTGGCGATGGTGAGTGCGCGCTTCCTCCGTTCGTAGAAGCGCTCGGCCACCTCCCACGGATCGGCCTTGTCCTGATGCAGCCGTTCGAAGGTGGAGGACCCCTCCGAGACGAAGAAGGCCTCGTAGTTGCGGTCGAAGTGCTCCAGGAAGTCGGCCGAGAGGAGCACCTCGTCGCCGGGTGCTGCGGACAGCGGGGTCACCTGCGAGGCGTGGGTGGCCAGGGCCGAGGTCTTGCGGGTGTGGTCGTCGGAGTCGAGGTGGTGCAGTGACAGGTCTGCGAGCTGGTCCGCCTGCTCCTCCGCCGTACCCCAGTGCCAGAGCCAGATCGGGTACTCGAGCAGGGGTGTCTGGTGGGCTTCGCACACCTCTGCGGCTGCCCGTCCGACGGCGTCGTGATCGGTGTGGCCGTCGTGCCGCCACGGAGCTGCGACCAGGGTGCGCGGCGCCTCGCCCTCGCCCAGGAGCCGGGTGAGGGCCGCGGCGGCGTCCTCCTGCGTGATGCCGCCGTCGGGCAGGCCCTCGAAGCACAGCGCCGCGGCCGGAGCCAGCACCTGCACCGCATTGGCCACTTCCGTACGCCTGAGTTCGGCCAGCTGAGTCCGCGAGTAGGTGGGGGAGTCCGGATGAGAGGCCTCGCCGTCGGTGAGGACGACGACGTCGCACCGTACGCCCTCGCGGGCCAGCCTGGCGAGGAGCCCGCCCGCACCGAGCGTCTCGTCGTCGGGGTGGGCGGCGAGCAGGATGAAGCGGGACGGGAGGCGGCCGTCGAACAGGGCTTCGATCTGCAGATCCGCACCGGAGCGATCCTGCTCCCAGCTCCTCCAGTGGCTCTCCGGTGTGCTGTGGTCGTCGTGCGCGAAGGTCACCACTCCGGGTTCCCCTCGGCGGACCGGGCGAGGACTCTATCCCCGAGCGCGGCGTCGTCACGCTCGGCGTGGTGCTGGCGCAGGTAGAGCGTCAGATCGGCCACCCGTGCGGCGTGGGTCTCGTCGAACGCGAGGGGCGCGGGTCCGAGGCCGTGCGCGGCCGCGTCGAGCACCAGTTCGGCGCAGCGGAAGGCCGAGGACCGCACCCGGGCCGCGAGCAGGGCGCCGTCCTGACCGGACGCACGGCCGGCGTCGACGGCGTCCGCGGCGTCCCCGAGCACGGTCCTGGCCTCGTGGAGGGCGGCGTCGACCCGGCCCAGGTGGAGAAGTGCCACCTGGTCCGGGGTGCGGCGCCCGGCCGCGGCGAGCATGGTCCTGGCGATCCCGAGGGCGCCGCCCAGCCAGCACGCGGCGACGCCGATCCCGCCCCAGGCGAAGCCGTCGCGGTGGAGGTACCAGTCCGTCCCGCCCACCGGCGTCGCGGCGGCGCCGTCGAGGTGCACGGAGCAGCTGGTCACCATGGTCAGGCCGCGACTCACCCAGGCGTCGGGCGGGTCGACGACGACACCGGCGGCGCGGAGATCGACGGCGAAGGCTCGGCGCCCGCCGTCGCCCACGTGCGCAGTGATGATCGCGTGATCGAGGTGGTCGGCGAGCGAGCACCAGGGTTTGGTCCCGGTCAGGATCCAGCCGTCGGGGCCGGTCGACGCGCTGACGGCCACGCCGGGTCCTTCGGCGGCGAAGACCCCCCAGGTCCCGGCGGCGCCGGCACGATGCAGATGGGACAGCCCCGCCTGGTCGAGGATGGCGAGGGCGTCGAGGTGGGGCTCCACCGCACGCGCCACGGACAGATCGGTTGCTGCGAGGGTGCTCAGGATGCGCCAGATGTCAGGCGTCCGCCCGGTGCCGGGCAGTGGGGCAGTGGTTCCGAGGTCGGCTGCGAGGGAGAGGGCGTCCGGAACGGAACCTCGTGCTGCTGCGGTCCGATCAGCCAGTTCCTGCAGCAATCCGTCGTGGGCGAGCTTCTCTTCCTGCAGCGTCACAGGCGCATCTTCTTCGAAGTCGGGGCATCAACGGCCAGCATGTTCGAAGTCTACTGGTGGTTCTCCGCGGCGTGACGCACCACCTCTTTCGGCCGGAGCTCCGACCCTGGGACAATTCGTCGGTGACCACCATTCGAGGCGGTGCTGTCGTCGCTGCCGGCCGTCGCCACTCCATCGGCGTGACACTCGACGGCTCGGTACTGACCGCGGGCAGGCCGGAAGCGGATGAGTGCCGGGTGGGGGACTGGACCGGCATCGTCGCGGTGGCCGCAGGGAACGTACATACGGCGCCGAACACAGGCCGCTCGCACACCGTCGGCCTCCGTGCGGACGGCACCGTCGTCGCGCGAGGCTGGAACAGCAAGGGGCAGTGCGACGTCGACGACTGGACGGGCGTAGCAGGCATCGCCGCCGGGTGGCGGAGAACCCTCGCGGTCCTGGAGGACGGGACGGCTCGAGCGGCAGGTCGGCGCGGTGAGGGAGCTTGCGAGATCGAAACGTGGGAGGACCTGGTCGCCGTCGCCGCGGGGGACTGGCACTCCGTGGGACTGCGCTCGGACGGTACGGCGGTAGCGGTCGGGAACGATCGGAGGGGCCAGTGTGAGGTAGCGGGCTGGCGGGATCTTCGCGCGATCGACGCGGGCTGCCTGCATACGGTCGCGCTCACCGGGGAGGGCCGCGTCCTCGTGGCCGGCGACCGAGCGGCGAGCGCTCCGGACACAGGGGCGTGGCGTGGCGTGGTCGCGGTCTCAGCGGGCAGCTTCCACACGGTCGCGGTGACCGCTGACGGTCGGGTGCTGGCCGCAGGCGACAACAGCCAGGGGCAGGGCGAGGTGTCGTCCTGGCGCGGCGTGGTCGCTGTCGCCACGGGTTCCGCCCATACGCTCGGAGTTCGCGCGGACGGATCGGTCTTGGCTGCGGGGTGTGATGACGACGGCCAGTGCGTCACGTCGTCGTGGCTCGTGCGCCCAGCCGGCGCCTGAGGAGCCCCTCTTCGCCCGGAGCTCCACGTCCACGGAGAGGAGACCGTGCGTATACGCACACTTGCTCTGCGCGAATGAGCGTTGATCGCGCCCCTGCCCGCCGTCATACTCGAACTGCCCCGGTGTGCTCCCGGTCACAATCGAGAGCACGACGGCGAGCGACGCCGCACACGACGATGTGAGTCGACGAAGACTTCGAAGGAGCAGCCAGGATGAGTTCAGCGCAGCACACACCCCCGCAACGGCAGGAGCCCGACGTCAAGGAGTCGGGGCTGAAGAAGGTCGTGGCGGCGTCGATGGCCGGCACCGTGGTCGAGTGGTACGAGTTCTTTCTCTACGCCGCGGCCGCCACGCTCGTCTTCGCCAGCGTCTTCTTCCCGAACGCCGAGTCGGAGCTCGACGCGATCATCGCGGGCTTCCTGACCTACGCCGTCGGCTTCGTGGCGCGCCCCATCGGCGGGATCGTCTTCGGCCACTTCGGCGACAAGTACGGACGCAAGCAGCTCCTGCAGGTCAGCATCATCCTCGTGGGTGCCTCCACGTTCCTCATGGGCTGCCTGCCCACGTTCGACGTGGTGGGCTACTGGGCACCCGGCATGCTCGTGGTGCTGCGCTTCATCCAGGGCTTCGCCGTCGGCGGTGAATGGGGTGGAGCCGTGCTGCTGGTCGCCGAGCACAGCCCCAGCAAGAGTCGCGGCTTCTGGGCCAGCTGGCCACAGTCGGCGGTCCCCATGGGCAATCTGCTCGCCACGGGTGTCCTCTTCGGCCTGTCCGCCGTCCTCGACGACGCCGCCTTCCTCGGCTGGGGCTGGCGCGTGGCCTTCTGGCTCTCCGCGGTGATCGTCATCATCGGCTACTACATCCGCACGAAGGTCAGTGACGCCCCGATCTTCCTCGACGCACAGAAGGACGTCGTCGAGGGCGCCAAGGGCTACGGCGTCGTCGAGGTCTTCAAGCGCTACCCGCGCGGCGTCTTCACCGCCATGGGCCTGCGCTTCGCCGAGAACATCCTGTACTACCTCGTGGTCACCTTCAGCATCACCTATCTCAGCACCGAGGTCGGGGAGGACCGCACGAAGATCCTGCTGCTGCTGCTCGTGGCCCATGCCCTGCACTTCTGCGCCGTGCCGATCGTGGGGCGCTACTCGGACAAGCTCGGCCGCAAGCCGGTCTATCTCGCCGGGGCCGTCCTCGGCGCCACCTGGGGATTCTTCGCCTTCCCCATGATGGACACCGGTAACGACTTCATCATCCTCGCGGCCGTCACCATCGGACTGATGTTCCACGCGCTGATGTACGCCGGGCAGCCGGCCATCATGGCCGAGATGTTCCCCACCCGCATGCGCTACTCGGGAGTCTCCCTGGGATACCAGGTCACCTCGATCGTCGCCGGCTCGCTGGCTCCGATCATCGCCGCGACCCTCCTGCGTGACTACGGTTCGTCGACGCCGGTGGCCATCTACCTGCTGCTCGCCTGCTGCGTGACGATCGTCGCCGTCCTCGCCCTCCGCGAGACCCGCGGCATCTCGCTGCTCGACGTCGACGAGGCGGATGCGCGCGGGACCGCCGAGCTCCTGGCGGGCAGGAAGAAGTAGCGCAGGCACCACACGGGAGCCACGCAGGGGGCGACGACGGCGGCAGGTCCGCGCCGTCGTCGCCCCTGCGTGGTGCGGGCGACGAGCGCCGGGCGTCAGGCGCCGAGCTCGCCCGCCCGCTCCGTGATCTGGTGCCGGACGGCCGCCACCACGGCCTGGACCGCGGTGGACCGCAGCGACTCCGGGCGCGCGATGGCCCAGATGGGCAGCTGGCGGTGGAAGTCCTCGCGGAGGACCGGCACCAGACCGCTTCCCTTGGGGACCATGAAGCTCGGCAGGAGCCCGATACCCGCGCCGGCGTGGACGGCGTCCACCTGCGCGAAGATGCTCGTGGCCTGGAAGGACGTGACCGGCAGGGGCAGCTGCGAGGAGCGGTGGCCGAGCTCCCACACCTGCAGCGCGGACTCCACGTAGGAGACGAAGCTGTGGTGGCGGATGTCCTCGAGGCGACCGGGCAGGCCACGGCGATCCGCGTACCCGGCACTGGCGTAGAGGCGCAGGAAGTAGTTGGTCAGGAAGATCGGCTCCGCGTTGGCGGACTCGGTGCGACCCACCACGATCTCGAGATCGACCCCTGAGCGGTTCTGGCTCGCCTTGCGGGTGGCGCTGAGCAGCTCGACGTCGAGCCGCGGGTTCTCCCGCTGGATCTCCACCAGGGCCGGCATGACGAAGCGTGCGCCGAAACCGTCGGGCGCGCTGACCCGCATGAGCCCGGTCAGCACGTCGGAGTCGGACAGGCGGGCATCGAGTTCACCGAGGCTGGTCTCGATCACCTCCGCCGCCGCCACGGCATCCACACCGAGCGCCGTCAGCTCCCAGCCCTGCGGCGTCCGCTCCAGGGTCCGGCCGCCGAGCTGCCTGTCCAGCGCGAGGATGCGGCGGGAGATGGTGGTGTGCGTGGTGCCGAGGGTCTCGGCGACCGCGTTGAACCGGCCGAGCCTCGCGACGGTGAGGAGGATCAGGAGATCGTCGGGACTGGGCAGGCGGCGGAAGTCGACCATCGAGCCCCTTCCACCCAGTGGTGTGCATTAATGCGCATCGCGTCTACGAATTCTTCCCTTGATCGCACCCTAGCAGCGGGAGAAGGTGGGGAGGACGGAATCTCACGAGCAAGGGAGCTTGAAGATGGCAACGATCGGCTGGATCGGACTCGGCAACATGGGCGGTCCCATGACCGCGAATCTCGTCAATGCAGATCACACGGTGCGAGGGTTCGACCTGAATGCCGACGCACTGGCGGCAGCCGAGGCCGGCGGACTCACCGCGGTCTCCTCGATCGCCGAAGCGGTCGACGGCGTCGACGTCCTCTTCACGATGCTACCCAAGGGCGAGCACGCCCGGGCCGTGTATCTCGGGGACGACGGCGTCCTCGCGCACGCGGACACCTCCACGCTCCTGGTCGATTCCTCCACGATCGACATCGAGTCAGCCGCCGCCCTCCACGAGGCGGCGGCGGAGAAGGGCTTCCGCTTCGTCGACGCGCCCGTTTCGGGTGGGATCAGCGGCGCGAAGGCCGGCACCCTGACCTTCATGATCGGGGGCGAGGAGGGCGCCGTGAAGGACGCCACCGCCCTGATCGAGCCCATGGCGAGGAACATCATTCCCACGGGTGGCGCCACCACGGGGCAGGCCGCGAAGATCTGCAACAACCTGATGCTGTTCATCAATCTCGCGGCCACGGCCGAGGGCGCCGTGCTCGCCGATCGCCTCGGCCTGGACAAGCAGGTGTTCTGGGACATCGCCTCGGTGTCCTCGGGCGACAGCTGGGCCCTTCGCACCTGGTACCCGGTTCCCGGCGTCGTGGACACGGCTGCCTCGAACAACGATTTTGCTCCGACCTTCACCGCCGAACTGGCGAACAAGGACATCGGCCTCGCGATCGCCGCGGCACGTGACACCGGGACGCCGCTTGAGATCGGCGAGCACGTCCAGCAGCTCTTCCAGCGACTCCTCGACGACGGCCAGGGCGGCAAGGACTGCTCCATGATCATCAAGCTCGTCGACGGCACGCTCTAGTACCCGCTCCACCTCGAAAGGATCACCATGCAGCAGATTCCGCACTACATCGACGGCAAGCGCATCTCCGACGCCGAGCGCTACGGTCCGGTCCACAACCCGGCAACGGGTAAGCAGGAGAAAGAGGTCGCCTTCGCCTCGCCGGCGCGGGTGGACGAGGCCGTCGCCGCTGCTGCGGCGGCCCTGCCGGAATGGCGCTCGGCCAGTCTCGCCAAGCGGTCGGCCGTCTTCTACAGGGTCCGCCAGCTCCTCACGGAGCGGAAGTCCGAGCTCGCGGCCATCCTGACGAGTGAGCACGGCAAGGTGCTCTCGGACGCCGAGGGTGAGATCGCGCGAGGTCTCGAGAACATCGAGTTCGCCACGGGCCTGTCCCACATGCTCAAGGGTGAACGCTCGGAGCAGGCGTCCACCGGGGTCGACGTCCACTCGATCCGCCAGCCCGTGGGTGTGGTCGCGTGCATCACGCCGTTCAACTTCCCGGCCATGGTGCCGCTGTGGATGATCGGCAGTGCGATCGCCTGCGGCAACACCGTGCTGCTGAAGCCGAGCGAGAAGGATCCGTCGTCGTCCCTGTTCATCGCCGAGATCTTCTCCGAGGCGGGGCTGCCCGACGGCGTGCTGAACGTGGTCCAGGGAGACCGGGAGGCCGTGGAGCACATCCTCGACCACCCCGAGGTGAAGGCCGTCAGCTTCGTGGGTTCCACCCCCATCGCGAGGAGCATCTACTCCCGTGCCGCCGCCAACGGCAAGCGCGTGCAGGCCCTCGGAGGTGCGAAGAACCACATGGTGGTGCTGCCCGACGCCGATCTCGACATGGCTGCCGACGCCGCGATCTCCGCCGCCTACGGCTCTGCGGGGGAGCGGTGCATGGCGGTCAGCGTGGTCGTCGCGGTGGGTGACATCGCCGACGATCTCGTGGATGCCGTGAAGTCGCGGATGGGCTCCCTCAGGATCGGCGCCGGGACGGACGACAGCTCCGAGATGGGTCCGCTCATCTCGGCCGAGCACCGTGACCGCGTGGCGTCCTACGTGAAGAACGCCGCCGGCGAGGGTGCCACTGTGGTGGTGGACGGTACCGAGCAGCAGTTCGACTCCGACGGCTTCTTCATCGGCGTCTCCCTCGTGGATCACGTGACGCCGGGCATGAAGGTGTACGACGACGAGATCTTCGGACCCGTGCTGTCCGTGGTCCGGGTGGCAACCTATGCGGACGCGGTGCGCGTGGTGAACGAGAACCAGTACGGCAACGGTGCTGCGATCTTCACGCGCGACGGCGGTGCCGCCCGCCAGTTCGAGTTCGAGGCCGAGGCCGGGATGATCGGCGTCAACGTGCCCATCCCCGTACCCGTCGGCACCTACTCGTTCGGCGGTTGGAAGGACTCGCTCTTCGGCGATACGCACATGTACGGGCCGGAGAGCATCAGGTTCTACACGCGCGGCAAGGTCGTGACCACCAGGTGGCCCGACCCGTCGACGTCGAAGATCGACCTCGGCTTCCCGCAGGTCGACTGAGCGTGCGACTCCCCGGGGACTGCTGCACGGCAGCCCCCGGGCGACGTCGTTCGCTCTTGAACGGGCTCCGCGTCAGCCCAGCTCGGGCTTCGCGATCACCGCGATGTCATCGTCACCCGACCCGCTGCGCTGCGCGTCCGTCAGCGACTGCAGGGCAGCGGTCACCGCCGGCAGCGGATCCTCGGACGAGCGCAGCATGAGCCGGAGATCCTTCGCGAGCAGATCCGCGGAGAACTGGGTGTCGTCGAACGTCCCCCCGGTGATCACGTCGCCCTTCATGCCGGCGATGACCGCCAGCCCGGTTCCCTCGAGCTGTTCGAGCACGGCCGCGGCGTCGAGCCCGTTGGCCTTCCCGAGACGGAGTGCCTCGACGAGGCCCTGCAGCGTAACGCCGAGGGCGAGATTCGCGAGCAGTTTCCCCGTCGCCGCAGCGGCCGGGGTATCGACGCGTCGCAGACGCTCGTCGTCGGCCCACAGCGCTGCGAGGGGTTCGACGACATCGAGATCCGCGTCCGCGCCGCCGAGCACGACGCCGAGCCGACCGGCTCTGGCCGGAGCGCGACTGCCGATCACCGGACCGTGGACGTACCGGATCCCGGCAGCCGTGGCATAGTCCGTGAACTCGCGGGCGTCAGCGGGGGAGACCGTGGTGACGTCCAGCCAGACCGCATCAGCCGGCAGGTCCAGACCCGACAGCACCACCTCCCGGACCGTGTCCGGACCGAAGAGCACCGTGAGCACCACATCCGCGTCGCGGACGGAATCCTCGGGCGATTCCGCCCTGGTGGCTCCGGCCTCCACCAGTCGGTCGACCTTGGCAGGTGTCCGGTTCCAGGCGCTCACCTCGTGGTTCGCCGTGAGCAGGTGCGTACCGAGTTCGTGCCCCATGCGTCCGACGCCGAGCAGTGCGATCTTCATGAATCCTCCAGCTGGTCGAGAGCGGCCGGTAGTGGTCGGGAGCGCCGGTCAGTCGGCGCTGACCTGATGGCGGAAGGTGTCGCGGTCGGTGTGGAGCTTCCACAGGATCTCGGCGAGTACGGCGGGATCCTTCTCCGGATCGCCCTCGATGATCCGCCCTCCGACGATGAGCTGTGACACCTGGATGCCCTCCTCACCGAGCACCTCGTTCAGCAGCTGCACGTAGGCGGCCTGGCCGGCGAAGGCCACGGACGTTCCCGTGACCGAGCGGCCGGGCTTCACCGCCGACCCGCCGTTCACGAAGAGGATGGTGCCACGGTTCTCGCCGAGGAACCGCATGCCGGGGACAACCTGGTGCACCGCGGCGACCGGGCCGTAGATGGAGAACTCGATGGGCCCCTTGAGATCCGCGGGGGTCGTCTCCAGGACGGGCCGCATGAAGTCCTTCTGCGGGAGGGGGCTGTACTGGAGTACCTCGATGGGGCCGAGGGTCTCGGTGGCGGCCTCGAGCGCTGCCGCGATCGACTCCGGGCTTCGGACGTCTGCGACGAAGCCCCGTGCGTGGACACCCTCCTTGCCCAGATCGTCCGCGAGGGCATCCAGTCTGCCCTGGTTCCTGGAGATGAGGGCGATGGAAAAGCCCTCGGCTCCGAAACGGCGTGCCACGGCGGCGCCGAGGCCGCGTCCTGCTCCGATGATCGCAAGTGTCGTCATACGAGGTGTAAGCAACAGGAGGGAGGGATCATTCCGCCCACGCCCTTTGACATCGCCGCCCCTCCTGCCGTAGAGAGGATCGTCGGCGTGCTGCCGGCGGTCCCTCGGGATCGCGCAACGTCGTCGTCCACCACGCTCCCCGAGAGGAACCCGCCCGTGCCTTCCACCGCCACGTCCGATGCCGTCGAGCCCGAGGTGCCCGGGTCCGGCGCCACCCAGCAGGCCGAGCGTATGCAGGATCCCGACTGGTGGCGCCAGGCGGCTGTGTACCAGATCTACCCGCGGAGCTTCGCCGATTCCGACGGGGACGGCATCGGCGATCTCCGGGGAATCACTTCCCGGATCCCGTACCTGCAGGAGCTCGGTGTCGATGCCGTCTGGCTCAGCCCCTTCTACCCCTCCGCGCTCGCGGACGGCGGGTACGACGTCGACGACTACCGCGACGTCGACCCCCGGCTGGGTACGCTCGAGGACTTCGACGACATGATCGCGGCGCTGCACGGGGCCGGCATCAAGTGCATCGCGGACATCGTGCCGAACCACACGTCGAACCGGCACGTCTGGTTCCAGGAGGCGCTGGCGTCCCCGCGGGGTTCCGAGGCGCGCGAGCGGTACATCTTCCGCGACGGCAAGGGTCCCGACGGCTCCGCGCCGCCCTCGGACTGGGACTCGGTCTTCGGCGGGCCCGCCTGGGAGCAGACCCCGGACGGCCAGTGGTACATGCACATCTTCGCCCGGGAGCAGCCGGATCTGAACTGGGACAACCGTGAGGTCCGTGACGACTTCCTGCGGACACTGCGGTTCTGGTCGGACCGCGGTGTCGACGGCTTCCGCGTGGACGTGGCGCACGCCCTGACCAAGGACATGACGGAGCCGCTGCCGTCCAAGGCCGAACTCGCCCCGGAGGGGGAGAACGCGCACGGGCAGCACCCGTTCTGGGACCGCGACGACGTCCATGCGGTCTTCGAGGAGTGGCGCGCCGTGTTCAACGAGTACACGCCGCCGCGCACCGCCGTCGCCGAGGCCTGGGTGCACGCCGACCGGCGGGCCCGCTACGCCAGCCCGGAGGGCCTCGGACAGGCCTTCAACTTCGATCTCCTCCGCGCCGACTGGGACGCCGACCAGTTCCGCGAGATCATCACCACCAATCTCGCCGAGGTCGGCGCATCGGGCGCGTCGTCGACCTGGGTCTTCTCCAATCACGACGTCGTCCGCCACGCCACGCGCTACGGCCTGCCGCCGGCGGAGGACGGCGCGAGCCAGGACGGACGTGCCTGGCTGCTGGACGGCGGGCCCGAGAGCGCGCTGGACCGGGAGCTCGGTGAGCGCCGGGCCCGGGCTGCCACCCAGCTGATGCTCGCCCTGCCGGGCTCGGCCTATCTGTACCAGGGTGAGGAGCTCGGGCTGCACGAGGTCGCCGACATCGCCGACGAGGCCCGCCAGGATCCCACCTTCCTCCGGAACACGGGCGTGGACGTGGGCCGCGACGGCTGCCGGGTACCCCTGCCCTGGACGGCCACGGGCACGTCCTTCGGCTTCGGCGACGATGGGACCCACCTGCCGCAACCCGCCTGGTTCGGCGAGTACGCGGTGGACGTGCAGGAGGAGGATCCGGCGTCCAGCCTCGGCTTCTACCGCCGTGCGCTCGAGCTGCGACGCGCGCTGCAGGGCACGGAGAGCCTCGAGTGGGTGGAGGACTCCGCCGACGTGCTCCACTTCGTCCGGCCCGGCGGATGGCGGACCCTGACCAACTTCGGCCCCGAGCCGGTGGATCTTCCCGCGGGTACGGTGCTGCTGAGCAGCTCGCCCCTCGAGGACGGACGGGTGCCCGCCGACACGACGGTCTGGCTCACCTAGGATCCGCGGGCCGGCGCCCCGGGGATGTCCAACCCGGGTGCGTTCGTCGGCAGGAGAATCGGTTGCACGCGTCTCGGGCACCCCGGAATACTTGCAGGACCGGCACGAACGACGCGGGAGGCGCCATCAGCAGGTCAGGGGAGCAGGAGGAGAGGCTGCGGAAGGCGGCGCAGTACCGCGCGGCGCAGGGCGGCGCTGCGGAGCCGGGTGATGCGCTGGCGGAACTGGAGCGCCAGAACGACGGCGACGATCGGGTCAACGGCCTGGCACCGTTGCGGCCGGGGGAGGACGAGGCGGAGCGGGCACGCCTGATCGTGGACCGGGCGGTGGCCCGAGGGGATTTCGACACCCTCGCGCTCGCCGGCAAGCCGATTCCCGGTCTGGGGGAGGCACACGATCCGGACTGGTGGGTCAAGGGCCTGATCCAGCGCGAGAACATCACCGGACTTGGTCCGCAGGCCATCCTGCTGCGCAAGGAGGACGCCGAGCTCGACGCCCGCCTCGATCGCCAGTACACGCCGGCGCAGGTGCGGGAGATCCTCGAGGACTTCAACTACCGGGTCATCGACGCACGCCGTCAGCTCCTCGGCGGACCTCCCGTGATCACCAGGCTGCGCGACGTCGACGTGGAGCTGGAGCGCTGGCGGGAGCGCAGGGAGGCGGCGCGGCGGGCAGCCGAGGCCGCCGCACCACCCGTGCCGGCGCGGATCCCCTTGTGGAGGCGCCTCCTGAGAGGCTCCGGCTGATCCGGTCCGATCTGATCCGGACGGACGAGTCAGTCCGTGTCGATCCGTCTCTGTGCAGCGGCCCGTCAGTCCATGTCCGCGTAGCGCTTCGCAGCCCCGAGAGCCTCCCGCATGCCCTCGGCGTCGAGCACTGCCCCGTAGGCCGCGGTGTCGCGCTGGAAACGCCAGCCCTCCGCGAGGGATCCCGCGTCGACGGCGTCGAAGCCGAACTCGTCGAGCAGCTCCACGACGGCCTGCTTGGCATCGGAATCGTCCCCGGCGATCGGCAGTGCCCGGCGTCCGGGGGTGCCCGAGGGCGAACCGTCCGTGGTCAGCTGCGAGAACTGGATGTTGTTGAACACCTTCACCACGGAGGAACCCGGGAGATGATCCTGCACCATCTCGCTCGTCGTGGTCGTCTCGTCGTCGAGCTGCGCAATCTGGCCGTCGCGCTCCGGGTAGTAGTTGCACGTATCGATGACCAGCTTCCCGGCGAGCGGCTGGACCGGGACGGCGTCGAGGTTCTTCAGCGGGATGGTGACGACCACGATGTCACCCCCGCTCGCGGCGTCGTCGGTGGTGCCGGCGCGGGCTCCGGTCCCGAGCTCCGCGACGAGGTCCTGCAGGGTCTCGGGACCCCGTGAGTTGCTCATGATGACCGGGTAGTCACGGCCGACGGCGAGGCGCGCGAGTTGTGCGCCGATGTTACCGCTGCCGATGAAGCCGATGGTGCTGCGCGTTGTCTCTGGCGTGGTTGTCGTGTTCTCACTCATGCCCAGCACAACGGCTGGGCATGAGTCTTATTCCTCGACACTTCCGGCGAGCGGGCGATCAGGGTGGGGCGTCCGGGATCGCGCGATGACCTCTTGGTGATCCTCAGGAGGCAGCATATGGTTGCTGTAGCGAACTTATCTGCACTGCTTACCCTCCGAGCGGACCTTCTTGCCACTGCCTCTTCAGCACGCCACCCCGATTCCCTCCATTCGACGCGGGTCTTCCGTCGCAGCTCGGGCGAAGGAGCGGCAACGACTGCGGGCGGTGGACAGGACCCGTCTGCTCGATTCCGGCGATGAAGAACGATTCGACCGGCTGACGCGCCTTGCCCAGCAATCCTTCGGCGTTCTGTCGGCGGTCATCTCGCTCATCGGGGACGATCGGCAGTTCCTGAAGTCCTTCGTCGGACCCCCGTTCGTCCGGTTCTACGCCGGCCTGCCGCTTCGTGGACCCGGAGGATGGTTCGTGGGCAGCATGTGCATCCTCGACACGGAACCGCGCATCCTGGGCCGCGAGGACCGCACCCTGCTCCAGTGCCTCGCACAGGAAGCCGAACTCGAGCTGAACCGCGGCACCTGACGTCGCCGGATCCTGCGCCCGTTCATGTCGCTGTCGTCCGATGCCAGTCCCTGTGCAATTCCTGACCTTCGGCGGCTCTTCACGAACCAGGGTGTAGGACGGGTCTGAATCCGCCTGATTCGAGCAGGGATCGGGCGATGTAGTTGGCGA
>NZ_CANLSZ010000009.1 GCF_947493765.1 uncultured Arthrobacter sp. | reverse complement strand
AAATTCAACCAATCAACAAACAATCGGTATCAAAAAACTTGGCACACTATTGAGTTCTCAAACAACAGGAGCAAACGGCACCAAACACGATCAAACAACCATGTCATCGCTCCGAAGCAACTTCCTAAACCTACACCCACCAACCCCACCACACAAATCCACCAAACCCTGCTCGAGCATCTCCACTCCGGAAGGAGTTCGAATCGTTCGATCGTGCGGAGTTTGGCCGAGTGCTTTGGGGCGTCGGCGCGGATCTAAACGATAGCACCGGACGTGCTGCGATGCAAAGCAGATGCAGGACACCAGCGCCGGGACGGCACACACGGGACAGCGCACACAAGACAGCGGCGGCACTCCCCGTGGGAGCACCGCCGCTGCGTGGTGCCGAGTATCGCCGGTCGGTCAGGAGGCCGCCGGCTTGAAGTAGAGCGCCCCGAGCGGTGGGACGCGGATGTCCCCGTAGGCGGGCTGCCCGTTGTGGGCGCCCTCCACCGCGGTGATCCAACCGCCGTTGCCGACACCCGAGCCGCCGAACTCCTCGGAGTCGGTGTTGAGGACTTCCGTCCATTCACCGGCCCACGGCAGTCCTACCCGGAATCCCTCGTGCGGTCCGCCGGCGAAGTTCACCACACACACCAGGGGGTTCCCCTGATGATCCCATCGGATGAAAGAGAGCGTATTGTGCTCGCCGTCGTTCTCGTCGATCCACTGGAACCCGGCCGGCTCGTTGTCCCGCGCATACATCGCGGGGGTCTGCCGGTACACGTCGTTGAGGGACCGGACCAGCTCCTGGACACCCTTGTGCGAGGGGGTCTCGGTAAGCCACCAGTCGAGGCTGCGCTGCTCCGCCCACTCGGCCTCCTGGGCGAACTCCGTGCCCATGAAGATCAGTTGCTTGCCGGGATGGGCCCACTGGAAGGCCAGGTAGGCACGGACGTTCGCCAGCTGCTGCCAGCGGTCGCCGGGCATCTTCCGCAGCAGGGAGCCCTTGCCGTGGACCACCTCGTCGTGCGAGATGGGGAGCAGGAAGTTCTCGGTGAACGCGTACACCAGCGAGAACGTCGCCTTGCCGTGGTGGTGCTTGCGGTTGATCGGATCCTCTGCGACGTACTCGAGGGTGTCGTGCATCCAGCCCATGTTCCACTTGATGCCGAAGCCCAGGCCCCCGCTGCTGGTCGGCCTGGTCACACCGTCGAACGCCGTCGACTCCTCGGCGATCATGACGATCCCCGGAGCCCTCCGATAAGCGGTGGCGTTGACCTCCTGCAGGAAGGAGATGGCCTCCAGGTTCTCCCGGCCGCCGAACCTGTTCGGCCTCCACCGGCCTTCCTCGCGCGAGTAGTCCAGGTACAGCATCGAGGCGACGGCGTCGACCCGGAGGCCGTCGATGTGGAACTCCTCGAGCCAGTAGAGCGCATTGGCCACGAGGAAGTTGCGTACCTCGCGACGCCCGAAGTCGAAGATCAGCGTGCCCCAGTCCTGGTGCTCGCCGAGGAACGGGTCGCCGTGCTCGTAGAGCGTCCCGCCGTCGAACTTGGCCAGCGCCCATTCGTCCTTGGGGAAGTGGGCGGGGACCCAGTCCATGATGACCCCGATGCCCGCCTGGTGCAGCCTGTCGATCAGGTACTTGAAATCGTCGGGGGACCCGAAGCGCGACGTCGGCGCGAAGTAGGAGGTGACCTGGTATCCCCAGGAGCCCCCGAACGGGTGCTCGGCGACGGGCATCAGCTCCACGTGGGTGAAGCCCTGCCAGGTGACGTACTCGACCAGCTGCTCCGCGAGCTCCCGGTAGTCCAGCCCCTGACGCCACGACGCGAGGTGCACCTCGTAGACGCTCATGGGCCCGTTGTGCGGATCCGTCTCGGCCCGCGCCTGCATCCACGCATCGTCGCCGAAGACGTGCGTCGACTCGACCACCCTCGACCCCGTGAGGGGAGGGATCTCCGTGCCCCGCGCCATGGGGTCCGCCTTCTCCCGCCACTGGCCGTCGGCCCCCTGGATCTCGAACTTGTAGCGGGTCCCCGCTCCGGCGCCGGGGATGAAGATCTCCCAGACGCCCGTGGAGCCGAGCACGCGCATCGCATTGACGCTTCCGTCCCACCCGTTGAAATCACCCATGACCCGGACGGCGCGCGCGTTCGGCGCCCACACGGCGAAGGACACACCCTCGATGTCGCCGAGCACCGAGGAGTAGTGGCGCACGTGGGCGCCGAGGGCGGTCCACAGCGTCTCGTGGCGACCCTCGCCGATCAGGTGCAGGTCGATCTCACCGAGCGTCGGCAGGAACCGGTAGGGATCGTCGACGACCATCGGCTCGGCGTCGTAGGTCACCTCGAGGCGGTAGTCCGGGACGTGCCCGGCGGTCTCGGCCCGGAGTGCCCCGACCCAGATGCCGTTGTGCTCGTGCCGCAGTTCCGTGCGACCCGAGCCGGTGACGACGACGACCGAGCGGGCCAGCCGCCGCAGCGTCCTGATCGTGACGACGTCGTCGTCCGCGAGATGCGCGCCCAGCACCCCGTGCGGTTGGCTGTAGGCACCCTCGGAGACCTGCTGCAGGAGGGACTGCTCCACCTCCACGGGGGTGAGCTCGGGGGTCGGGGAGGACGCCGGACTGCCGGTCGACTCGGCCACCGTCTCCTTCACGGTCTCGGTGACGCTGTCGGCCGCGGCCGACGCCGCCTTCCTGGCCTTGGCCGCGGCGGCCTTCGTCTTCCCGGCCACTGCCTTCGCGGTCTTCGCCGTCTTCTTCGCGACGCTCTCGTCGTCCGGGCCCTTGCCCGGTCCTGTGTTGCTGGAGGAGGTCATGTCAGCTGCTTTCGTAGCGTCCGCCCCGGGCTTGACCCCCAGGGCGCGTCGGACGTCCCGGACGGGCATTTCGACCCAGTCCGGCCTGTTGCGGATCTCGTAGACGACTTCGTACAGGGCCTTGTCGAGCCACAGGGCCCTGAAGAGCGGGCCGGTCGTGTCGATGCGGGCACCGGCGTCCTGCGCGTAGCCCTCGAGGAAGGCCTCCCGCGCCGCCGTGGACCACTGCTCGGTCGCGGCCGCCTCGGAGGAGCCGACGGCGGACGCCCCGCGCGACGCCGCGGCGTACTCGAGCGAGCGGACCATGCCGACGACGTCGCGTACGGGCACGTCGGGGACGCTGCGCTCCGCGGTGGGCCTGAGCGGTTCGCCCTCGAAATCGATGACGAGCCAGTCGCCGTCGGGGGTCTGGAGGATCTGACCGAGGTGCAGGTCGGCATGGATCCGCTGCAGGGGAGGGATGTCCTGCAGGTCCTCCACGTCCTGGATGATCCTGTCCACCTCGGCGCCGAGGGGCCCGACGGCGTCGCCGGCCTCGTCCCACGCCCAGCGGATGCGCTGCGCGAGCGCCTCCCGGAACTCCGTCCTCTCCGTGTCGGTCGCCTGCCTGCTGCCGAACGCCCCTTCGAGCTGGCGGTGGATCCGCGCCACGGCCCCACCGAGCCCGCGCGCCTGGGCCGTGAAGTCGGTTGCCGTCGATGCGGCCAGCGATGCGGTGCGCCACGCGTCGGTGCTGCCCTCCACGAAGTCCCGCAGCACGCTCACGTGCCCGGTGACGAGTGCCCCGGTGCGGTCGTGCGCCTCCTGCCACGATCCGGTGACCCAGCCGAAGGTGTCGGGGGTGTCGGTGGACCCTTCGGCGGTGAGTCCTGCGCTGATCTGCACGTCGGGGCTCTCCCCCGAGGCGAGGACGCGGAAGAACTTGACGATCATGGACCCTGGGCCTGCGCCGTAGACCACGGAGGTGTTCGACTGCTCGCCCTGCAGGATCTTCACGGGCTGCTCGTCACCGGGTCCCTGGTGTTCCGGCTCCTTGATGACGACGCCAGCCAGGCTTCCGTCCGCGGAGTGCGCGCCGGTGAGGATGAACGACACCCAGAGCCGCACGAAGTCGGGGTCGTGGGTGGCGTCGTAGGCCCAGCGGGTCCCGAGGACAGGGTGCTCCACCTGCCCGATGAGGGCCGACCCGGCGCCCGGGATGGGCTCGGGCCGGTAGCTGATGGGCACGCTGACGACGTCGGTGCGCCGACCCGACTCGACGGCGAGGAAGTTGACCTCGAAACCGGCGACACCCGCCGGATCCTCGAGGACGGTGCCACCGGCGACGGTCAGGGCGACGGAGCGCCCCTTCGCGGGGAACCACCGCTGGGACGGCAGCCACTCGTTGAGGAGGTCGGGGACGAACGGGGTGTGGGTGCTCACTGGTCGACGGCCTCCGGGAGGGCGATGACCGGCATCGCCTGGGTGTGCGGGGATGACGTGTTGGAGTGCGCCGAGCGGACCCGCAGCCAGAAGAAGTCGTGGCTGCCGAGCGTCAGGGTCATCTCGCCGTCGGCGGCGAACGCGGGGAAGACGGCTCCCCCGAAGAGATCCCGCAGGCCCCGTCCGGCGTACTCCGGCAGGTGCATCCTCGCGGCGACGGGGTGCTGCGACAGATTGAAGATGCACAGCACCGACTCCGAGTACTCGTCCTCGGCATTGGTCTCGGGTATCTCGCGGACGAAGGCCAGCACGTTCTCCGAGTCGACCGGCACGTTCCGGTAGGCGCCGAGGCCGAAGGCGGGGTGCGCCTTGCGTACCGCGAGCATCTGACGCAGCCAGTGCAGGAGCGAACTCGACGTCGCCATCTGCGCCTCCACGTTGACGTGGTTGTAGTGGTACACGAGGGACTGGACCACCGGGAGGTACAGCTTGCCCGGATCCACCGGCGAGAAACCCGCGTTGCGGTCCGGGTTCCACTGCATGGGCGTGCGTGAGGCGTCCCTGTCCTCGAGCCAGATGTTGTCCCCCATCCCGATCTCGTCCCCGTAGTACAGGAACGGGCTGCCCGGCAGGGAGAGCAGCAGCGCGTGGATGAGTTCCACCTCGGCCCGCGAGTTGTCGAGCAGCGGGGAGAGGCGACGGCGGATACCCACGTTGGCGCGCATCCGCGGATCCGGCGCGTACCAGCCGAGCATCGCCTCGCGCTCCTCGTTGGTCACCATCTCCAGCGTGAGCTCGTCGTGGTTGCGGAGGAAGGTGCCCCACTGGGCGCCGGCGGGGATGTCCGGGGTGTCCCTCATCGTCTCGATGATGGGAGCCGCCTTCTGGTCGCGCAGCGCGTAGAAGAGCCGGGGCATGATGGGGAAGTGGAAGGACATGTGGCATTCGGGGCCGTCCTCGTCACCGAAGTACTCCACCACCTCGTCCGGCATCTGGTTCGCCTCGGCGATGATCACCCGGCCCGGGTAGTTCTCGTCCACCATGGCCCGCAGGCGCTTGAGGAACTCGTGGGTCTTGGGCAGGTTCTCGCAGTTGGTGCCCTCCTCCTCGAACAGGTAGGGGATGGCATCGGCGCGGAAACCGTCGATCCCCTGGTCGAGCCAGAACCGGACGACGTCGAAGATGGCCTCCTGCACGGCGGGGTTCTCGAAGTTCAGGTCCGGCTGGTGGCTGAAGAACCTGTGCCAGAAGAACTGCCGGCGCACCGGGTCGAAGGTCCAGTTGGACTCCTCGGTGTCCACGAAGATGATGCGGGCGTCCTCGTACTTCTCGTCCGTGTCGCTCCAGACGTAGAAGTCACCGAAGGGTCCCTCGGGGTTGCTGCGGGACTCCTGGAACCACTGGTGCTGGTCGGAGGTGTGGTTGACCGGCAGATCGATGATCACCCGGACCCCGCGCGCGTGGGCCTCGGCGACGAGCCGCTTGAAGTCGCTCATGGACCCGAACTCGTCGAGGACGTCGTAGTAGTCCGAGATGTCGTAGCCGCCGTCGCGCAGCGGGGACTCGAAGAACGGGGGGAGCCAGAGGCAGTCGATGCCGAGCCACTGCAGGTAGTCGAGCTTCTCGATCAATCCCGAGAGATCCCCCGAGCCGTCACCGTTCGCGTCGGCGAAACCGCGCACCAGGACCTCGTAGAAGACCGCCTTGCGGTACCAGTGGGGGTCGTGGGCCAGTCCGGGTGCGTTCAGCTGGAAGGGGTTGACCACTAGCGCTGTCTCCTGATCGAAAGAATGTGGGCGGGTTCCACGTGGGGGTCGAGCCGTACGTAGTTGTGCTCGCCCCAGGTGAACGTCTGGCCGGTGATGAGGTCGTCGACGAGGAACAGGCCGTTCTCGTCGAGGTCGGCCGCGTCCAGCGCGAATCGGGCCAGATCGAGCGAGACGGTGCTCTCCCGCGTGCCGTGCGGGTCCACGTTCACGACGACGATGACGGTGTCCTTGCCCTGGTCCGTCTGCTTGTGCTTGGCGAAGACCAGGGTGGCGGGGTCGGTGCTCGAGTGGATGCTCAGGTTCTCGAGATCGCCCAGGGCCGGATGCGAACGTCGGATGGCGTTGAGCCTCGTGATGAAGGGGGCGAGGGACCGTCCCTCGGCCTCCGCCGCGGCGTAGTCCCGGGGCCGGTACTGGAACTTCTCGTTGTCCAGGTACTCCTCGGCGCCGGGGCGGGCCACGTGCTCGAAGAGTTCGTAGCCCGAGTACACGCCCCACAGCGGACTGGCCATGGAGGCCAGGACGGCGCGGATACGGAAGGCCGCGGGCCCGCCGTACTGGAGGTACTCCGTGAGGATGTCCGGGGTGTTGACGAAGAAGTTCGGCCGGAAGTACGCCGGCGAGACCGTGCTGATCTCGGTGAGGTACTCCTCGAGCTCGGTCTTCGTGTTCCGCCAGGTGAAGTACGAGTAGGACTGCTGGAATCCGGCACGGCCCAGGGCGTGCATCATGGGCGGGCGGGTGAAGGCCTCGGCCAGGAAGACGACCTCCGGATGGTCGCTGTTGACCTTCGCGATCAGCCACTCCCAGAACTGCACCGGTTTGGTGTGCGGATTGTCCACGCGGAAGATCTTCACGCCGTGATCGATCCACATGAGGACGATCCGCAGGACCTCCTCGGAGATGCCCTGGGGGTCGTTGTCGAAGTTGATCGGGTAGATGTCCTGGTACTTCTTCGGGGGGTTCTCCGCGTAGGCGATGGAACCGTCCACCCGTGTGGTGAACCACTCGGGGTGGGTGGTGACCCAGGGGTGGTCGGGAGCTGCCTGCAGCGCCAGGTCGAGGGCCACCTCGAGATCCAGTTCACGGGCACGGGCCACGAAGGCGTCGAAGTCGTCGAAGGTCCCGAGATCGGGGTGGATGGCGTCGTGTC
Source organism: uncultured Arthrobacter sp. (assembly GCF_947493765.1). Classification (GTDB taxonomy): domain Bacteria; phylum Actinomycetota; class Actinomycetes; order Actinomycetales; family Micrococcaceae; genus Arthrobacter_D. The sequence goes on along the minus strand of NZ_CANLSZ010000009.1, from coordinate 90,504 downwards.
CACCCTCCTCGGAGCCGATGGCCCAGGGGGACCCGGGGTCGCCGGGGCCGGCGGTGAGGGTGTTGTTCGGTCCCTTGCGGTGCACCCGACCGATCGGGTGGATGGGCGGCAGGTAGACGACGTCGAAGTTCATGGCGGCGACGGCGTCGAGGCGCTTGGTGGCCTCGCGGAAGGTCCCGGAGGTCCACTCGGCGGTCTCGGGATCGTAGCGGGCACCCTCGGAGCGGGGGAAGAACTCGTACCAGGCGGCCCGGCCCGCCAGCTCGCGTTCCACGGTGATGGGGTAGGCGGAGGACTCGGTGACCATGGAGCGGACGGGTCGGCGCCCGATCGCCTCGTGGATCTCGGGCGAGAGACCTGCGGCCAGGCGGGCCTCGACACTCCGGTCGGTGTCGGCCAGGATGCGGGCGGTGGCGCGGAAGAGATCCGCGTCGGCCGCGGAGCGCTCGCCCGCCGCACGCTCGAAGAGGGCGGCTCCCTCGGCGAGCATGAGCTCGGTGTCCACGCCTGCGGCGATCTTGATCGTCGCGTCGTGCTCCCAGGTCCCGAAGAGGTCGGACCATCCCTCGATGCGGAAGGAGTGGAGCCCCTGGGCGCGCGGCGTCAGGGTCCCGGCCCAGCGGTCGAGACCGGATCCGACGGGCGTCATGCGCACGCGCTGTACCTCGTTACCCCGCGGGTCGTAGAGGACCGCGGACACCCCGAGCTGGTCGTGGCCCTCCCTGAAGACGGTGGCGCCGACGGCGATGTCCGAGCCGGGGATCGCCTTCGCGGGGAAACGGCCGTCCTCCACCACGGGACTCACGGCGGTGATGGGGATGCGGCCGAAGCGCAGTCCCTCCGGATACCGGGTGTTCGGGTTCTCTTCGCTGGTGGTTCTCACCCACACGACGTTAGCGATTAAAGGCCTGAATTCCTAAGGGGGCTTGGAATGACCTCCGGGTGAACGTCTTATTGCACCGTCCCGCGTCGCAGCCGTCGTCCGGCGAGGTAAGTGCGCTAGCGTGAAAGGGTGAAGGCAATCCGTAGATTTACCGTCCGTACCGTCCTCCCCGAGAGCATCGCCCCGCTCGGCAGACTCGCAGGCAATCTGCGCTGGTCCTGGCATCTGCCGACCTCGCGCCTGTTCGAGGACATCGATCCGGCGGCCTGGGCGGACAGTGGTCACGACCCGGTGGCCTTCCTCGGTTCGGTCACGCGGGAGAAGCTCCAGCAGCTCGCCGCCGACGAGGCGCTCGTGCGGCGCATCGGCGAACTCGACGCGGATCTCGACGAGTACCTGACGGGCCCACGCTGGTACCAGGGCGTCGGTGACGAGGCGCCGCGCAGCATCGCCTACTTCTCGCCGGAGTACGGCATCAGTGCGGTCCTCCCCCAGTACTCCGGTGGCCTCGGCATCCTCGCCGGCGACCACCTCAAGTCCGCCTCCGATCTCGGTGTCCCGCTGATCGGCGTCGGCCTGCTGTACCAGGCCGGCTACTTCAAGCAGTCGCTCTCCCGTGACGCCTGGCAGCAGGAGACCTACCCCGTCCTCGACCCCGACAATCTACCGCTGACGCTCCTGCGGGAGGCGGACGGCTCGGCCGCGAAGGTGGTGTTGCCGCTGCCCAACGGCCGCCAGCTCGCCGCGCACATCTGGCGCGCCGACGTCGGGCGCGTACCCCTGCTGCTCCTGGACTCCAATGTCGCCGAGAACGACGAGGCCGCACGCGACGTCACCGACCGGCTCTACGGCGGCGGCGGGGACCAGCGGCTCCAGCAGGAACTGCTGCTCGGCATGGGCGGTGTGAAGGCGCTGCGGATCTTCGAGAGGCTCACGGGGACCCCGGCGCCCGAGGTCTTCCACACCAACGAGGGTCACGCCGGTTTCCTGGGGATCGAGCGCATCCGCGAGCTCATGGATCCGGCCAACGAGTCCCCCATGAGCTGGGAGGAGGCGCTGACCGCCGGCCGGGCGTCCACTGTCTTCACCACCCACACGCCCGTCCCCGCGGGGATCGACCGTTTCGAGCGGACGCAGATCGAGCACTTCTTCCACGCGGGTCTGGCACCGTGCGTGCCCACCGACCGGGTGCTGGCCCTCGGCGCCGAGAACTACGCGGACGGCGATCCGACGAAGTTCAACATGGCCGTCATGGGCCTGCGCCTCGCCCAGCGCGCCAACGGGGTGGCCAAGCTGCACGGCGAAGTGTCCCGCGGCATGTTCTCGGGTCTCTGGCCGGGCTTCGACACGCAGGAGGTGCCCATCACCTCGGTCACCAACGGCGTGCACGTGCCGAGCTGGGTCGATCCGGAGATCGCCGACTTCGCGCGCTCGTCCTTCGGCGCGGAGTCCATCCTCGACCCGCAGTGGAACAAGGTGTACGACGTCCCCGACACCGACATCTGGGCCCTGCGTCGCAGTCTGCGCTCCAACCTGGTGGACGACGTCCGCGGTCGCCTGCGGTCCTCCTGGAAGAAGCGGGGGGCGTCCGGGAAGGAACTGGCCTGGACCGACTCCGTCCTCGACCCGGACGTGCTCACCATCGGCTTCGCCCGCCGCGTCCCCACGTACAAGCGGCTCACCCTGATGCTGCGTGAGCCGGCGCGCCTGAAGGCCCTGCTCCTGCACCCCGAGCACCCCATCCAGCTCGTGATCGCCGGGAAGTCGCACCCGGCCGACGAGCAGGGCAAGCGCATGATCCAGGATCTGGTGCGCTTCACGGACGACCCCGAGGTCCGCCACCGGATCGTCTTCCTGCCGAACTACGACATCGCCATGGCGCGCACCCTGTTCCCCGGCTGCGACGTCTGGCTGAACAACCCGCTCCGCCCGCTCGAGGCGTGCGGGACGTCCGGCATGAAGTCCGCCCTCAACGGTGGCCTGAATCTCTCCGTCCTGGACGGCTGGTGGGACGAGATGTACGACGGCGACAACGGGTGGGCCATCCCGACGGCGCACGACAGCGCCACGGCCGAGGAGCGCGACGACATCGAGGCGGCAGCGCTCTACGACCTCCTCGAGACCCAGGTGGGCCCGCGCTTCTACTCGCAGGTCCCCGCCCAGGGCGCCGGCGCCGCAGGACCCTCGGAGCCCTCGCACGACGGCGTCCCGCACCAGTGGATCGCCATGATCAAGCACACCATGGCGACGCTGGGCCCGGCGGTCTCGGCGGAGCGCATGCTGCAGGACTACGTGGAGAAGCTGTACCGGCCGGCGTGCCGCGCGGGCCGTGAGATCACGGCGAACCAGTTCGCCCTCGCACGCCGGACAGCGGCCTGGCGCTCCCGCGTCCACGGCAACTGGCCTGCGGTGCAGGTGGAGCACGTGGAATCCACGGGGGTCTCCGAGGACCCGCAGATCGGCGATGCACTCACCGTCAGCGCGTACGTCGCGCTCGGCGGACTCGACCCCGAGGACGTCACGGTCGAGGTGGCCTACGGCCGGGCGCTCGACAACGACGAGCTCAGCGACGTGTCGGTGGACGAACTCCGGGTCTCCGAGAACCTGGGGAGCGGACGCCACCATTTCACCGGGGCCATCACGATCGACCACACCGGGTCCTTCGGGTACACGGTGCGGGTACTGCCGCAGCACTCCACGCTCGTCTCGAAAGCCGAGATGGGCCTGGTCGTGAACGCCTGACCGGCGTCCACTCGAGCTCACGACGGAGCCCGGGACCACTGGTCCCGGGCTCCGTCGTCCCCTCAGCAGCGGTAGATGCGCAGCGAGTCCGGGGCCAGCACGTCGGCGTCGCCCGGGCGGAGCCTTGCAGCGGGCGGATCGTCCGGCGACCCGGGTGCGGCCGAGTCGAACACGGCGCCGAACCAGCCCCGCCGATCCACGTCCCGGCCGAGCACGGAGGGTGCGGGCGGGAGCCGGATGTGCGCCTCGTGGGGTGAGCCGTTGACGACGACGAGGCCGGCGATGCTGCCGCCCGCCGAGCCGAGGAGGAACTGCACGGTCCGCGTCTGCGGGTCCTCCCACTCCCGCGCCGTCATGGGTACTCCCGCACCGCTGAACCACAGCAGCGTCGACCGGTCCGCGCGGGACGGGAAGCTCGCGGGCTGCCGCGACAGGAAGTCCCGCCGGAGCCTGAGCAGGGTCCTGGTGGACGCCAGCATGCGCCGGGACGCGGCGTCGTCGGGCCAGTGGACCCAGGCGAGCTCGTTGTCCTGGCAGTAGGCGTTGTTGTTGCCGCCCTGCGAGCGGCCGAACTCGTCCCCCGCCGTCAGCATCGGCACGCCGAGCGAGACGAACAGGGAGGCCAGCAGATTCCGGGCGCTCCGCTCGCGGGCGGCGAGGACGGCGTCGTCCTCCGTGGGGCCCTCGACCCCGTGGTTGTAGCTGTGGTTGTGGCTGTGCCCGTCGCGGTTGTCCTCGCCGTTGGCCTCGTTGTGCTTGCGCTCGTACGCGGTGAGATCGGCGAGGGTGAAACCGTCGTGGGCCGTGACGAGATTGACCGAGGCCAGGGGACTCCGCCCGGAGGCCGCGAAGGCGTCGGAGGAACCGGAGAGGCAGCCCGCGAGCCGGCCCGTCGAGGACCCCGACCCGCCGCCGGCGATCGCGGCGACGTCGCTGAGCCAGAAGTCGCGCACCGTGTCCCGGAAGCCGTCGTTCCAGTCGGCCCAGCCCACGGGGAACCGCCCGGTCTGCCAGCCGTCGTGGCCGATGTCCCACGGCTCCGTGATGAGTTTCGTCCCGCGCAGGGCCTTCGACGCCTTCGCCGCGACGAGGAACGGGTGCCTGGCCGAGAACGCCCCCCGCTCGTCCCGCGCCAGCGTGACGGCCAGATCGAACCGGAACCCGTCGATCCGGCACTCCTCCACCCAGTAGCGGAGGGAGTCCAGGGCGAACTCCATGACGTGCGGCTGGGAGAAGTCCAGGCTGTTGCCGCACCCGGTCGTGTCCACGTAGCGGCCGGCGTCGTCGTGGCGGTAGTAGTCGAGGTCCCCCAGTCCACGCCAGCACAGGGCGGGCCGGTGCTGTTCGCCCTCGGCGGTGTGGTTGTAGACGACGTCGAGGATCACCTCGAGTCCGGCATCGTGGAGCACGCGGACCATGGTCTTGAACTCGTCGAGCACCGCCGCGGGTCCGGCCGCGCGTGCAGCCTCCGTGGCGTACGCGGAGTGGGCGGCGAAGAAGCCGAGCGTGTTGTAGCCCCAGTAGTTGCTCAGGCCCAGGGGTTCGAGATGCGGCTCGTCGATGTGGAACTGGACGGGCAGGAGCTCCACGGCGGTGACGCCCAGCTCGCGCAGGTACCCGGTCATGGCCGGATGACCCAGCCCCGCGTAGGTGCCGCGGAGCTCCTGGGGCACCCCCGGGTGCAGCTTCGTCAGGCCCTTGACATGGGCCTCGTAGATGACGGTGTCCCGCCACGCGGTCCCGGGACGCTCGCTCGTCCCCCAGTCGAAGGTGTGCTCCAAGAAGACCGAGTAGTAGACCGGCGCGGCCTGCTCGTCCGTCCCGCGGTCGACCAGGACCGTCTCCACCGCCCGCGCGTACGGATCGAGGAGCAGCTGTGCCTCCCCGTGCGCTCCGGGCAGCTCCTGGCCCGTGGGCCAGAACGCGTAGAGGGCGCCGGCCTCCACCGGGCCCACCACACCGTGATGGACGCCGCCGTCGAGCCCCACCAGGGTGTCCGAGGCCCAGGTGCCGTCCGAGCGGCGCCAGTGCACGTCCATCGAGGCGATACCGGGGGCGCGGACGGCCGCGTTCGCGTGCGCGTCCCCGCCCGAACCGATGCCGTGGAGTCCGAGCGGGAAGTCGCGGGAGGCTCGCGGGAGGAGCTGTGCCTGCTGGGTCATGACGGCCCGATCAGGAGGCGCGCTGGCGGGAGACCTCGTACAGGGTGATTCCCACCGCCATCGACGCGTTGAGGGACTCCATGGCCGAGTCGATGGGGATGGACACGATCTGGTCGCAGTTCTCGCGGACGAGCCGGGACAGGCCCTTCCCCTCGGAGCCGACGACGATGCAGATGGGATCGCGTCCCAGCGAGAGCGCGGGCAGTGAGACGTCGCCGTCGCCGTCCAGCCCGAGCACGAAGATGCCCTTGCTCTTGAAGGACTTCAGCGCCGAGTTCAGATTGCCCACGCGGGCCACGGGCACCCGGACGGCGGCACCGGCGCTGGTCTTCCACGCCGAGGCCGTGACGCCTACCGCACGGCGCTCGGGCACGATCACGCCGTGGCTGCTGAAGGCAGACGCGGAGCGGATGATGGCGCCCAGGTTGCGGGGGTCCGTGATGCCGTCGAGGGCCACGAAGAGCGGGGCGTTGCCCACATGTCCGCGACGGTACCGCTCGATGGTCTGGTCCACGAGGTCGAGCGCGTCGGCGTATTCGTAGGGCGGGATCTGCAGCATGAGGCCCTGGTGCACGGCGCCGTCCGTCATGCGATCGAGTTCCGGCTTGCCGGTCTCCATCACGGGGATGCCGCGCTCGTTCGCGAGCTTCAGCGAGTCGCGCACGCGGTCGTCCATCTCGACGCGGATGGCCACGTGGAGCGCCTTGGCCGGGATCCCCGCGCGGAGCGCCTCGAGGACGGAGTTGCGGCCCGTGACGACCTCCTCGGCCGCCTTGCCCTTGGTCCTGCCGGTTCCTGCGCTCTTGCCACCACGTTTCGCGGCGGAGCGTTCGGCCAGCTCCTTGCTCTTGTACGCCTTGTGGTACGGACGGTCCTCCGCCTTCGGGGTGGGGCCCTTGCCCTCGAGCGACTTCCGTCCGTGGCCGCCGGTACCGATCGTGGGGCCCTTCTTTGTTTTGCGAACCGCGCCTGGACGCCCGTGACTGGCCATGGAAGAACACCTTTAGTCGGAAGAAGAATCACGGCCAGTTTACGCGGCCCTGCCGGGGGCCGTGTGTCCTACCCGGCGGTCAGGGACCAGCTGGCGCCGTCCGCCGAGTCCTCGAGGGTGATCCCGGCTGCGGCCAGCCCGTCCCGTATGGCGTCGGCCCTGGCCCAGTCGCGCGCGGCGCGGGCCTCGCCGCGCTCCGCGATGCGGTCGGCGACGAGAGCCGCCAGGGCGCGGCTCCCGGCCGCGTCCACTGCCGTGCCGGAGGGAGCACCGGCGTCGTCGAGGCCGAGGACCCCGGTCATGGCGACGACGGCGGCGAGCCCGGAAGCGACGGCGTCGTCGTCCCCCGCCGCCAGCGCGGTGTTCGCGCTGCGCACGGTGGTGTGGAGCACGGCGAGCGCCTGGGGCACGTTGAGGTCGTCGTCCATGGCCGCGGTGAAGTCCGGGGGAAGGGCAGCGGCCCTCGCGGCGCCGCGGACCGGGGGTCCGACCCGCGCGGTCGCCTTCGCGACGAAGCCGTCGATGCGTGCCACGGCCGCGGCGGCCTCCTGCAGGGAGGTGCCCCGGTAGTCCAGCACCGAGCGGTAGTGCGCCTGGCCGAGGTAGTAGCGCACCACGCGGGCCCCGGCGGCATCGATCATCTCCTGGGGGCCGACGGTGTTGCCGAGGGACTTCGACATCTTCTCGCCGCCGTAGGTGACCATGCCGTTGTGCATCCAGAAGCGGGCGAAGGCGTGGCCGGCGGCCTGCGACTGGGCCATCTCGTTCTCGTGGTGGGGGAAGCGCAGATCCAGGCCCCCGCCGTGGATGTCGAACTCGGCACCGAGGTACCGGGTGACCATGCTCGAGCACTCGAGGTGCCAGCCGGGCCGTCCCGCACCCCACGGGCTGTCCCAGGACGCCGTTGCGGGGTCCGTGTCCTTCGAGCCCTTCCACAGCGCGAAGTCCCGTGGGTCGCGCTTGCCGCGCGGATCGGCGTCGGGAGCTGCCTGCATGTCGTCCAGACCCTGGTGGGTGAGGCTGCCGTAGGCGGGCCACGACCGGACGTCGAAGTAGACGTCGCCCGAGCCGTCGGGTGCGGGATACGCGTGCCCGCGGTCCACGAGGCGCTGGATGAGCGCGTGCATCTCCGGGATGTGGCCCGTGGCGCGCGGCTCGTACGTGGGGGGCCGGACGCCGAGCGCGGAGTAGGCGCGGGAGAACTCCTGCTCGAACCGGTAGGCCAGGGCCCACCATTCCTCCTCGGGAACCACGGCGGGATCGGCGGAGGCGCCGTCGCCGAAGGACGCGCGGGACTTGTCGAGGATCTTGTCGTCGATGTCCGTCACGTTCCTGACGACGGTGACCCGCAGCCCGCTCGCCTCGAGCCAGCGCGTGAGCTGGTCGAAGACGATGGCGGAGCGCACGTGGCCCACGTGCGGCATGCCCTGCACCGTGGCGCCGCAGTAGTAGAGACTCGCCCTGCCCGCCTCGAGCGGTTCGAAGGGACGCACCTCGGCGCGGGCGGTGTCATAGAATCGCAGGCTCACCGGTCCAGATTACCCGGCGGCCCTCAGCGATCCGCCCGGTCCGGCTCCCCCGGGTCCGACCCCGATGCGACGACGACGGCGGTCGCGATGGCCGCGACACCCTCTCCCCGACCCGTCAGGCCGAGGCCGTCGGTGGTGGTCGCGGAGATGCTGACCGGGGCCTGCGCCGCGTCGGAGAGGGCAGTCTCGGCCTCCGTGCGGCGGGGGCCGAAGACGGGTCGGTTGCCGATGAGCTGCACGGAGATGCTGCCGATCTCGAAGCCCGCTTCCCGCACGATCCCGGCAGCAGCCGCGAGCAGGGTGCGGCCGGAGGCTCCGGCGTACTCCGGCCGGCCTGTACCGAAGTGCACCCCGAGATCACCGGTCCCGGCCGCGGAGAAGAGCGCGTCGCAGGCCGCGTGGGCCACGACGTCGCCGTCCGAGTGCCCGGACAGCCCGCGCTCCCCCTCCCAGCGGAGACCGGCGAGCCACAGCGGCGCAGGGGCGTCGTCCGGGGCGTAGGCGTGGACGTCGGTGCCGATGCCGGTCCGGGGAAGGCCGAGGCGGTCGCCGGGGTACATGGTGCTCCTGGTGCGGGTGCTGGTGCTGGTGGGATCGGTCGGAGCCCGTGGGGCCGTGGTGGTCCGCGCGAGGACGGCCTCGGCGACGGTCAGGTCCAGAGCGGTGGTCACCTTGAAGGCCAGGGGGTCGCCGTCCACCACGTGGACGGCGGTACCGCGCGCCTCCATGAGCATGGCGTCGTCCGTGGCGGCGGCATGCTCGGCGGATGCGCTCGCATGCGCCTCGAGCAGGGCCCCGGCGTCGAAGCCCTGGGGTGTCTGCACCGCGCGCAGCGCGGCCCGGTCGGGGGTACGGGTGACGACGTCGCCCTCCACCATCTTGACCGTGTCCACCACGGGAAGGACGGGGATCACGGCTGCCGCGCCGGCGGCGACCCCGGCCGCCACCCGGTGGAAGACCCCGGGCGGGGTGAGCGCCCGTGCGGCGTCGTGCACCAGGATCGTCCGGAGGGTCGAGGGGAGGGCCTCGAGGCCGGAGCGGACCGATTCCGTGCGTGACGCCCCACCGGTGACGGCGAGGATGCGCGGCCCGCCCTGCGCAGCAGCGCGGGCGACGACGTCGGCCAGCACGGCGTCGTCGGGCGGCAGCACCACCACGACGACCTCGGCGATCCCCGCGGCGAGGACGGCCCGGAGTGCGTGCTCGAGGAGGGTGAGCCCGCCGCACAGGACGCGGGCCTTCGGGATCCCGTGGCCGAGGCGTCGCCCCGATCCGGCGGCGACCACGACCACGCCCACGCCGGCGCGGACGGACTGCGGGGCTGGGTTCACGGGCATCACGCCACCCTATGACAGCAGACAGCGGAAGAGGGGCCCGAAGGCCCCTCTTCCGCTGGATTCTGCGCCAGGACGGCTCCTAGGAGGCGAGGACCTCGTCGAGGACCGTTGCCGCCTTCTCCTCGTCGGTCTTCTCCGCCAGTGCCAGCTCGGAGATGAGGATCTGCCGCGCTTTCGCGAGCATCCTCTTCTCACCGGCCGACAGTCCGCGGTCGTGGTCGCGGCGCCACAGGTCGCGCACCACCTCGGCGACCTTGATGACGTCGCCGGATGCGAGCTTCTCCAGGTTTGCCTTGTACCGGCGCGACCAGTTGGTGGGTTCCTCGGTGAACTCGGCGCGCAGGACGTCGAACACGTGCTCGAGGCCTTCCTTGCCGACCACGTCGCGTACTCCTACAAGATCGACGTTCTCCGCCGGTACTTCTATCGTCAGGTCACCCTGGGCCACCTTGAGCTTGAGATACATCTTCTCTTCGCCCCTGACGGTACGCATCTTGATCTCCTCGATCTTCGCTGCGCCGTGGTGAGGATAAACAACTGTTTCGCCGACCTCAAAAACCATGTGGACATTCCCCTTTCCCGAAGACGAGTTTATCACGGGGGCGACACGCCGCTGGCGTGTCTGCGCAGGTCAGCGGCCCAATGAGCCTCCTGTGGCTATCATTCGCCTCTTGACGGTGCGGGGATCCGGTGGTTCACGCGTTGCGCACCGGCTGCGCCGACGCCACGATTCACCGGGCTTGCCGATAGTCTGGTTCACGGGTCCGCACCGGATCGCGCCCGAAGTCCCCCTGTTGAACCCCAGGAGTTTGTGTCGTGAATGTCGTACCGAAGAATCGCGCGCAGCTGAGCATCGCTGCCGCCGCGCTCGTGATGCTGTCCGTCTCCGGCTGCAACTTCACCGCCCCCCAGGGGACCACCATGGTGGTCGCCCCCTCGGACGGCATCGTGAAGGACCTCGGCCCGGTGCTGCTGCGCAACATCCTGATCGTCGGCACCCTGGACGAGTCCGAGGGACGCCTCGTCGGGACCGTCTCCAACACGAGCGACGACGACGTCGACCTCTCGATCCGCGCGGGCGGCGCCTCCACGAGGATCACGATCGAGGGCGGCAGCGAGCTCCGGTTCGAGGACGAGACGGGCGACGACGGCACGCTGGCCGGCGTGGAGGACGTTCCGGGCTCGCTGGTAGCCGTCGACTTCGAGGTGGACGGCGAGCGGGCCACCTACGAGGTGCCGGTACTCGACGGCGCTCTCGAGGAGTACCGCGAGTACGTTCCCGGCGGCTACACGCCCCCGCCGACCGAGCCCGCCACCATGGACGAGGAATCCGAGGGCGAATAGCCCCTCGCGTCAGGGCTCGTACTTGTAGCCCAGCCCCCGGATGGTCACGAGATGGCGCGGATTCGAGGGATCGGGTTCGATCTTCCCCCGAAGGCGCTTGACGTGGACGTCGAGCGTCTTGGTGTCCCCCACGTAGTCGGAACCCCAGACGCGGTCGATCAGTCGGCCACGCGTCAGGACGATCCCCGAGTTGCGCAGGAGCAGCTCGAGGAGCTCGAACTCCTTGAGTGGGAGGGCCACCGGCTCGCCGTCGATGCTCACCGTGTGGCGCTCCACGTCCATGCGGATGCGGCCGGCCCGGATGGTGCTCGGGGCGGGCTCCTCGGTCTCCCCGCGGCGTCGGAGGACCGCGCGGATCCGGGCGATGAGCTCGCGCGAGGAATACGGTTTCGTGACGTAGTCGTCCGCCCCGAGTTCCAGTCCCAGCACCTTGTCCATCTCCGTGTCCTGGGCCGTCAGCATGATCACCGGGACGCTCGAGCGCAGGCGCAGCTGCCGACACACCTCCGTGCCCGAGAGTCCGGGGAGCTGCAGGTCCAGGAGGACGAGGTCCGCGCCCGAGCGGTCGAACTCGGCGACGGCCTCGAGGCCGTCCGCGACGACGGAGACCTCGTACCCCTCCCTGCCGAGGAGATAGGCGAGGGGGTCGCTGAACGACTCCTCGTCCTCGACGACCAGGATGCGCATCATGCCGGGACGCCCCGCTCCTGGGCGGGAGCCGCGACCGCCGCCGCGTCGCCGTCCGGGCCCGCTTCCATCTCCGGCAGCCGGACGGTGAACGTGCTGCCCTGGCCTGCCTGGGACCAGACGGTGACCTCGCCACCGTGATTGGAGACCACATGCTTGACGATGCTGAGGCCGAGGCCGGTGCCCCCGGTCTGGCGTGAGCGGGCGGCGTCGATCCGGTAGAACCGCTCGAAGATGCGCTCCTGCTCCTCGGCCGAGATGCCGGGTCCCTGATCGGTCACCGAGACCTGCACGAGTCCGTCCTTCGAGCGCACGCCCACTCCCACCCGCGTGCCGTCGGACGCATAGCGGATGGCGTTGTCGATGAGATTGCGGAACGCGGTCATGAGCAGGTCGCTGTCGCCGTAGACCGGAGCGCGGACGGAGCCGCCCACCACGATCTCGATCTGCTTGCTCTCGGCGGGGAGGCGATTGCGGTCCACGGCCTCGCTGATGACCGCGTTGATGTCCACCGGCTTGCCGCGGCGGACGACGTCGGTGCCCTGCAGCCGGGAGAGTTCGATGATGTCCTGCACGAGGGCCGAGAGACGCCCGGACTCCTTGTGCATGCGCTGGGCGAAGCGGCGGACCGCGACCTCGTCCTCGGCGGCGTCGTCGATGGCCTCGGCGAGGAGCGAGATGGCGCCCACGGGTGTCTTCAGTTCGTGCGAGACGTTCGCGACGAAGTCGTTGCGGATCTCCTGGCTGCGGGTGATCTCCGTGCGGTCGTCCGCGAGGACCAGGATGTACTCGGAGCCCAGCGCGGCGACCCGCACCTGGACCACGATGGTGCCCTGCCCGAGGGGCCCGCGGGGCAGTTCGAGCTGGCGCTGCTCGATCACGCCGTCGCGGCGGACGCGCGCCGTGAGCTCCAGCAGTTCGGCGTGGACCACGGTGTGCCCGCGCACCAGGCCGAAGGCGTAGGCGGCGGGGCTGGCACGGACGACGCCGTCGATCGCGTCCACGATCACGTACGCGCGCCCGATGACCGAGAGGACCTCCGCGGCTCCCTCGGGGAGGGAGGGTTCGTCCTCGTAGAGGAGCCGGAGCCGCTGCGCCTCGCTCGCACGGAACGCCGCCATCCCGCCCACCCCGAGGGCGAGGCCGACCAGCCCGGCCAGGAGCGTCAGGAGAAGGGGGTCCACGCCCCCAGCTTATGCGGTGCCGTCGGGCGGCACGGCCTGTTCGGTGGCAATCAGTGGGTGGTTCAACTAACGTTCACCCAGAGCGGAGCAGCAGTTCACCGCTGACTGGAATGCTCGTCGGTGGGACTGTCGATCCGATCGCAGTCGAAACTTCCAGCTAAGGACTCCACGTGCGCAAGGTTTTCCAGGCCGAACTCCACCAGATCGGCGAGGGGCTGATCGAGATCTCGCAGCTGGTGTCCGACGCCGTGCAGAAGGCCAACACGGCGTTCAGGACCGCCGACACCGAACTCGCGCAGGACGTCATCGCCGCCGATGCGCGCATCGACTTCCTCCAGAACGATCTCGACGAGCGGGCCATCGACATCCTGGCGCTCCAGGGGCCCGTGGCCTCGGACCTGCGCATGATCGTCGGTGCCCTGCGCATGAGCGCGTCCCTCGAGCGCATGGGCGATCTCGCGCGTCACATCGCCCAGCTGGCCCGCCTGCGCTTCCCCGCCAATGTCATCCCCGACGGCGTCCGCGCCACGTTCGACGAACTCGCCGACCTGGACGAGCAGATCGCCGGGAAGGTGAAGGAGCTCCTCGAGACCCGCAATCTGGAGCTGACGAACGAGATCAACGCCGCCAAGGCACGCGTGAGCGCCCTGCACGCCGGGGTGTTCAAGGCCGTGGCGGCGGACGACTGGGCCGAGAGCGCCCCCACCACGGTGGACGTCACCCTCGCCAGCCGGTACTACGAGCGCTTCGCGGACCACGGCGTCTCGGTCGCCAGCAAGGTCACCTACCTCGTGACCGGCGAATGGCAGCCGAGCGCGCCGCTAGTCTGACGCCGCCCTGGTGACGCTCCGGTAGGACTAGTGCTTGCCCTGGTTGGCCACGGCACTGATGGACGCGGCCGCCGCCTCCGGGTCGAGATAGGTCCCTCCGGCCTTGACCGGTGTGAGCTCCTCGTCCAGCTCGTACACGAGCGGTATACCCGTGGGGATGTTCAGCGCCGCGATGTCCTTGTCGCTGATGCCGTCGAGGTGCTTCACGAGTGATCGCAGCGAGTTGCCGTGGGCCGCGAGGAGCACGGTTCTGCCGGCCCTGATGTCCACCGTGATGTCCGACTCCCAGTAGGGCAGGAACCGTTCCAGGACGTCCCTGAGGCACTCGGTGCGCGGGAGGTCGTCGCCGAGGTCGGCATACCGGGGGTCGTCGGCCTGCGAGTACTCGCTGGAGTCCTCGAGCGGCGGGGGCGGGGTGTCGTAGGACCGTCGCCATTCCATGAACTGCTCCTCGCCGAACTCCGCGAGGGTCTGGGCCTTGTCCTTGCCCTGCAGCGCACCGTAGTGCCGCTCGTTGAGGCGCCAGCTGCGCTTGACGTCGATCCAGCTGCGATCGGCCGCCTCGAGCGCGAGATTCGCGGTGATGATGGCGCGCTTCTGCCTGGAGGTGTAGACGATGTCGGGGAGGATTCCTGCCTCGGCCAGCAGCCGGCCGCTGCGGGTGGCCTCCTCGCGGCCCTTCGGTGTGAGTGCGACGTCCACCCAGCCCGTGAAGAGGTTCTTCTCGTTCCATTCGCTCTGCCCGTGGCGCAGCAGGATCAATGTGTAGGTCATGGGCCCAGTCTGCCGTATCCCGCTGCCGCGGGTCATGTCCGCGACGGCTCTGTTTCCCCGCGCGTGGCCTACCCTTGAGCAGTGCCGCCGCGACAACGCTCCCCGAAGGTCCTGGGGACCATCACCCGCGGCACCACCAGTCCCAATCGCCTCCGGCGCGTGGACCGCTGGCTCGCCGGACCGCAGGGACATCGCCTGCGCCGGGCGGCCGAACCCCTCGTGGTGGACCTCGGCTACGGCGCGGCGCCGGTCACCGCCGTCGAGCTGTTCTCACGCCTGCGGTCGGTGCACGACGGCGTCGAGGTGGTAGGCATCGAGATCGACCCGGCGCGCGTGGCCGCCGCCGAGCCGCTGGCCAGGCCCGGCCTGTCCTTCCGGCAGGGTGGCTTCGAGTTGCCGCTCGGAGGGCGGCGGCCAGCCCTGGTGCGTGCGTTCAACGTGCTGAGGCAGTACGGGGAGGACGAGTACGCCGCGTACTGGGACGAGGTGCGGGGTCGGCTGGCGCCCGAAGGCCTCTTCGTGGACGGCACGTGCGACGAGATCGGCCGCCGCGCGGCCTGGGTGGCGCTCGATGCCACCGGTCCGCTGTCCCTGAGCATCTCCCTGCGTTTCGGTGCCTTCGCACGCCCGTCCGATGTCGCGGAGCGCTTGCCCAAGGCCCTGATCCACCGCAATGTGGAGGGCGAACGGGTCCACGCCTACCTGCGGGCGCTGGACCGGGCCTGGCTCGACGCGGCGGCTCTCGCGGCCTTCGGGAACCAGCAGCGCTGGTCCGCCATGTGCGCGGCGCTCAAAGCCGACGGCTGGCCGTTGCTCGACGGTCCCTCACGCTGGCGACTCGGCGAGATCACCGTCGCCTGGTCCGCCGTGAGACCGGGGTAGGACTCCTACCAGGGACCGTAGGGTCCGCTGTTGCCGCCCCGGCCCGAGGTCTGGCTGACGGCCGGCTTCACGTCCGCGAGGTAGACGCAGGCCGCGATGATCGCGACGAGCTGGAAGAGATTGAACCCACCCCGGCTCGCGAGCACGGACAGCAGGCCCACGACGACGGACCCGGCGGTGAGTGCCAGCCAGAAGCCCTTGGTGCGCTTGAATGCGGCCTCGAACGCGGTCCCGGGACGCCGGACGCAGTCGGCCAGGGCCCAGACCTCGATGCCGAGGGCCACCAGGCCGAGCACGAGGTACAGGTAATACTGGATTTCGAAGACGAGGAGCACGCCTTCAGCTTAGCTGGCCCGTGCGTGGCGTAGTGCCCGGTCGAGATCCGCCCAGAGGTCGTCCGCGTTCTCGATGCCCACGGACAGGCGCACGAGTTCCTCGGGGACCGTCTCCGGCTCGGCGGGTTGGCGACGTCGTCGCTCGATCAGGGATTCGACGCCGCCGAGCGAGGTCGCCGGGAGCCAGAGCCGGACGGCCGCCACGAGGGCATCGGCCGCCGCGGCGTCGTCGAGCTCGATGCTGATGATCCCGCCGAACCCGTCGAACTGGGCGGCGGCGCGCTCGTGGCCGGGGTCCGTCGGCAGACCCGGGTAGCGGACGCGGCGGACCGCGGAATGCCCGGCGAGCCGGTGGGCGAGGGTGGCCGCGTTCTCCTGGCTCCGTTCCATGCGGAGTGCGAGTGTCCGCAGCCCGCGCAGGGCGAGCCACACCTCGAACGGCCCCGCAATGGCACCGTGCAGGGTCCGGTGGGAGAGCAGACGCTCTCGGAGCGTCGGGTCATCGGTGGCCAGCGCCCCGAGGACGACGTCGGAGTGTCCGGCCAGCCACTTGGTCACCGAATGGAGGACGACGTCGACCCCCGACTCGAGGGGGCGGTGCACGATCGGCGTGTTGAAGGTGTTGTCGGCGACGACCATTGCTCCGGCGGCATGAGCGGCTGCGGTCAGCACGGCGAGTTCGGCGACCTCGAGCATCGGATTCGTGGGGCTCTCGAGCCACAGCATGAGCGCGCCGTCGGTGGAGCGGCCCGCGAGCGCCTCCAGCAGCGACAGGACCGATTCCGTGTCGGCGATGTCGACCAGGTGCAGCTCGAAGCGACCCCGGGCCTGGAGATCGGCGGCCAGGCCGAGGGATCCGGCGTAGCCGTGGCGCGGCATGATCACCACGCCTCCCGTCGGGACGAGGGACAGGGCTGCTGCCGCTGCGCCGAGGCCCGAGCCGAAGACCAGGGCGGGCAGTGCGGCGGCCTCGAGCAGGCCGAGTGCCTCCTCGAACGGGTCCCAGGTGGGATTGGACCCGCGGGCGTAGATGCGGTCGCCTGCCTCCGGGGCCCGGGTCTCGTAAAAGGTCGACGAGAGCACGATGGGTGCGTTGACGGGGGCGTCGTGCTCGCGAGGGGGCCGTCCGGCCGCGACCACGAGCGTGTCGGGGGCCAGATCCCCGTGGGGCGGGTGCTGCTCGGTCATGGCTCCCACCCTAGTTGGGCGGAAGCGCTGCGCCTGTGGATGCGGTTCGAACACTGTGTCCTGCGTTAGTTGGGCCGGTTTCCCGACGCTTCAGGACAAGTACGATGCCGCTGACCTCGTGGTCGTCGCGTCGTCCGCGGCACGGGATGGGACAGCACCTGTCTTCGGGGCCGACGCCCACGCCTATGACGTGCGGGTGGACGACGTCCTGAAGGGCGATCTGGATGAACCTCGTGTGCGCATCTCGGCGATGCCCGACCCCTGCAGTGGACGTGCGGAATACCCGGAGGGCGACCCTCTGGACACCTCCGAACCCCTTCTCGTCTTCGCCACTGTGCAGGACGGCGAATGGTTCACGCTGACCCCGACCGACGGGACCGCACCCTTCACGAAGGATGCGCTGGACTCCGTCGTGAGGTGAGCACGGCGACCCTGAGGAGCCGGAGCAGTACTGCGGTTGGCCCTCGGCACAGTCACCCACCGGTCGCAGACGCCTTCGATGCGGACGTGGGCCCGTGTCCCGCGTCGATGCGTTCATCCCTGTGAGGAAGACGCCGCCTCAAGCTCTCCGCGGCCTGGCCCTCGGCCGGTCGTGCTTCGTGTCGTCCGGCACCGGGTTCGCTGCCGAGTGCAGGGGGTGCCGTCGAGGAGTAGATGTGGCCCGTGGGTGTTCGGAGATCCATGGTGTGGGTCGGACCGGCGCGGGTGCTGGCTCTCCACCCCCTGATCTCCTTGGTGTGGTTGCATGCTTCGCACAGACCTGCACCGTTCTGGAGGCTCGTGGGGCCATCATCCTGCCAGGGGACGATGTGGTCGTAATGACGGATCGGCGCGTCACAGTAGGGCGTTCGGCAGGAGCGGTCGCGGACCTGGATGAAGCGGCGCTGCCCGGCAGTGAAGAACCTGGACCTCGAGTCCGCGGCCAGGAGCTCCCCGGTACCGGGCGCCGTATAGAGCCGGCGGACCCACACCCTGTGTCCCTGCTCCGCGTCAGGAACAGCTCCGCGGCCAGGAAGCCGCCCCTGGTCGGGAACACGTCCGCTGTCCGGGATACGACTCGGGTCAGGAACAGCTCCGCGCTGCACTGAGCCTTCACGTGCAGGAGTACGCCCGCGCTGCGCTGCGGATCCATGTCCGGCAACACCTTTTCCAGCGCGGACATGTGCTGACCTGAGGAAGCGGCCGGGGTCGACGGCACGATCCGCAATGGGAGTCTGCTCAAGGTCGAGCGCAGCGCGGGCCCAGTCGGCGGGGACGATGCCGTAACCGGTCAGATGCGCGGGCTCGCTGTCTCCCTGCAGGAGCGTGCGGTCCGTCATGACGAGTTGGAGATCCACACCGCAGAAGCCGGCGCGGGAACCGGTGGTCCGCTCGACCAGTTCGTCGGCCATGATCTGGCCGCGACTGCGCTGATCACCCGTAGACCGAAGGGCGTCGGCCTGCTTCGTCAGTGCAGCGTAGACGCCGACTCCCTGCGCGACGGGGAGCAGTGCGGTCAGATAGGTCATGGTGTCCGGTGCCGGGCGCAGACTGACGCACCGTTCCGTGGCGGCATGGCGCGCACGGCGGGCCACGGATGACGGGTCCCTACGATACGCAGCGGCCCGGGCCGCCGCGGTGATGGCACGGTCCCCCGCCCCGACGAAGGTCCCCGCGTCGGCGGCGAGCTCGTCGTCCACACCACACCGGTCCGCGGCCGTCAAGCATGCGGTCTCCCGCACGAGGACGGTTGCCCTCCACTCGTTCAGCTGGCCCGACTCCAGCGCGGCCAGGGTGTGCGGCATCTCGGTGACCAGCGCCTTCGCCAGGCCGAGGAGCCGATCACCCCGCGACGGGGACTCACTTCGGGCAAGCGCGATCTGCGCGGCGACGCCCCGACCCTGTTCCTCCCGAGGGACCCCTGCTTCTGCCTGGGAGCGGCGCTCCGCGACATCGAAGGCCACGGCGATCCGCGCCTGGGCACCTGCGATGGCACCCTTGAGATCCTCGAGCTGACGCAACTGGTCGATCAGTCCCGCTCTGTCGTCACCGACGGCCAGGGAAGCCACATCCTGGATCAGGGAATGTATGACGGAACGCGTCGTGGCGCCGTCGCGGCGCCTGGCTGCGTGGCTCTGGCGAAGTCCGGAACGACCGCTCGGGGCACCGAGCGGACCCGCCCGCGTGTAGTCCAGCATGTAGTCCGGCATGTACTTCTGCGTGTCCTTCGAGTGCCTATACTGCGGGACGCCCGTCGGAGTGTCCTGCGGTAGGGCCTTCGCGGACGTTCCCTCCAAGGGTCTGGCCTCGAAGGGTCTGGCTTCGAAGGCGCTCAGGACGAGGTGTTCCGGCACGACTGCCGTGTCTCTCCGTCCGGGTCTCCGCCTGCTGTCCATACCCCAGTTTTTCAGCAACCAGCCCGCTGATCCGGACCGGAATTGCCTATGTGGACAACTCCTCGGCGTACCGACAGAATCGGGTTGCGCCGCAGCGCGAGCCTGCCCGAGCAGGGCGCGCCGCGACCCGACACCCCGACCGCCGCAGGGAAAGCGTGCCCGAGCCGGGACGCGCCGCTGCGCTGCGCTGACACCCTACGGATCCGGCGGGTGACCATGAGCGGGGGGATCTCCCTGTTCACCCGATGATCCTCGCTCACCTCAAAGGGCCGAGCCTGTCGATCGACCACGGAGCTGCCGCTGTCCGCGACACCTGCAGCCCCGCCCGGAGACCGCCCGGACACCGCCCGGACACTGCCCGGGCCAGCATGTCGATGCCACTCGGTAGGCTGGGCGCGTGACGTATCCCCTCCCCCACGGGCTTCCCGGCCTCTTCATCGCCCTCGAGGGCGGCGACGGTGCCGGCAAGTCGACGCAGGCCTCGCTCCTGTGCCGCGCGCTCGAGGAGGACGGCCGGACGGTGGTCCGTACCCGGGAGCCCGGCGGCACACCGATCGGCGAGAAGCTGCGGGCCCTCGTCCTCGAGCACGGCCACGGGGACATCGACGCCCGCACCGAGGCCCTGCTCTTCGCCGCCTCGCGCGCCGCCCACGTGCACCAGGTGATCGTGCCCGCCCTCACGCGCGGCGACGTCGTCGTCTGCGACCGCTACATCGATTCCTCGGTGGCGTACCAGGGCGCCGGGCGGAACCTCGGTGCGCAGGCCGTCCTCGATGTGAACCGGTGGGCCACCGACGGGCTCCGCCCCGATCTGACGGTGCTGCTCGACGTCGATCCCGCCGAGGGGCGCAGCCGCCGGTCGGGAAGGCTCGCCGAGGACCGGCTGGAAGCCGAGCCCGACGCGTTCCACACCAGCATCAGATCGGCCTTCCTCGATCTGGCCCGCCAGGATCCGGCACGGTATCTCGTGCTCAGCGCGGCCGGCTCCCCCGACGCGATCCACGAAGCCATCCTCGAGCAGCTCCCGCGGATCCCGGCGTGAACCCCGTGGCGCAGAGTCTTCCGGTCACAGGTGTCTGGGCCGAGCTCCGCGGTCAGGAACAGGTGGTGGAACAGCTCCGCCGGGCGGCGCGGTCCGGCGCTCCCACCCACGCCTGGCTCTTCACCGGCCCACCCGGCTCCGGGCGCTCCAACGCGGCACGTGCCTTCGCGGCGGCACTGCTGTGCGAGCGCGAAGCGCTGGACGAACGCGGCTGCGGCACGTGCAAGGCGTGCAGCACCGTCCTCGCCGGGACCCACGCGGATCTGACCAACGTCACCACGGAGAAGGTGACCATCAGCATCGACGAGGCCCGCGAGCTCGTCCGCAAGGCGCAGGACAAGCCGTCCACCGGCCGGTGGCGCATCATCATCGTCGAGGACGCCGACCGGATGCAGGAACGCAGTACCAACGTGCTGCTCAAGGCCATCGAGGAGCCTCCGCCGCGCACCATCTGGCTCCTGTGCGCACCGAGTCCCGGTGACGTCCTCGTGACCATCCGGTCGCGCTGCCGCTCAGTGGGGCTGCGCCTACCCCCCGTACAGGACGTCGCCGATCTGCTCGTGGCCCGCGACGGCATCGATCCCGTGACCGCGGAAGCCGCAGCCCGCGCGGCGCAGAGCCACATCGGCGTCGCGAAGCGCCTGGCGACCGACGACGGCGCACGTGAGCGGCGCAATCAGATCGTCCGCCTGCCGCTCACCCTGCACTCGGTCTCCGGCGCGATGCGCGCCGCCGCCGATCTGGTCAAACTGGCCGAGGCCGAGGCGCAGAGTTCGTTCGAGCAGCGTGACGCCCAGGAACGGACCGCACTGCTGGCCACTCTCGGCGCTCCGGAGACGGGGGCCATGCCGCCGTCCATGCGGGCCCAGATCAAGCGACTCGAGGAGGACCAGACGCGCCGTGCAAAACGGTCCAAGAACGACTACTTCGACCGCGCGCTGACGGATCTCATCTCCTTCTACCGTGACGTGCTGATGCTGCAGGTCTCGAGCGGCCAGTCCCTCGTCAACGAACCGATGAGGGCCGAGCTGGAGGAGTTCGCGCACCGGGAGACCGCGGAGGACACCCTCCTGCGGCTCGAATCCATCAACGAGGTGCGCACGAGACTCGTCGGCACCAACGTCTCACCCCTCCTCGCGATCGAAGCCATGGCCGTGAGCCTGCTGTCCCGGAAGGACCTCGACCGATGAGCACTGATCCACCCCTGCAGGGTCCGCCCGCGCGGCGCGGTGCCCGACGTCGTCGCACCCTGGCCGCGCTCGCGGCGGGCGCCGCCGTCGTGTTCGGCGCCTCCGGGTGCACGCTGCTGTCCCCCGACGGGTCCGGCGACGACGCCGGGCAGGGCGCCGCGGTCGAATCGGCGGACCCGGACGTCATCGGCACCATCGACGAGGACCTGCGCAGCTTCTACACCCAGGAGGTGCGCTGGGAGGACTGCGAGGAGAGCTTCTCCTGCGCCACCATCGAGGTACCCCTCGACTACGCCGATCCGGGACGCGCCAGCATCGACATCGCGGCCATCAGGTCGGAGGCGACCGGAGACGCCCAGGGTACGGTCCTGGTCAATCCGGGCGGGCCCGGCGGCTCCGGCGTCAATATCGTGCAGGACTCCCTCGAGTACGTGACGAGCAAGCGCCTGCGCGAGAACTACGACATCCTCGGCTTCGACCCCCGCGGCGTCAACCGCTCGAGTGCCGTGCAGTGCTACACCGACGCCGAGCAGGACGACGCCCGGCAGGAGGCGTACCCGGCAGATGCGTCCGAGGAGGAGCTGCTGTCGCTCATGAGGGCGGACGCCCAGGACTACGCGACGGCGTGTGCCGAGCGGACGGGTGAGCTGCTCGGCTTCGTGGACACGCGCTCCGCGGCCCGCGACATGGACATCCTCCGTGCACTGGTCAGCGACCGCGCGCTGAACTTCCTCGGCTTCTCCTACGGCACCCAGCTCGGTGCCACGTACGCGGAGCTGTTCCCGGAGCGCTCCGGACGCCTGGTGCTCGACGGCGCCATCGACCCGTCCCTGAGCAACGAGGAGATCACCCTCGGTCAGGCGTTCGGCTTCGAGCGGGCGGTCCGTGCCTACGTGGCGGACTGCCTGCAGGACCAGGACTGCCCCTACACGGGGACGCCCGACGACGGTGTCCGGCAGCTCCAGGAGCTCTTCGACTCCGTGGAGCAGGAGCCCATGACGGCGGCGGACGGCCGCACGGTACCCGTCTCGACGTTCGTCCAGGGGTTCATCCTGCCGCTCTACGACAACGCCAACTGGCCCGTGCTGACCCAGGCGGTGGAGGACGCCCTCGGCGGGGATCCCTCGGCCATGCTGTACCTGGCCGATCTGTCCGCCGAGCGCGACCCGGACGGCACCTACGCGACCAATGCGACGTCGGCCTTCGTCGCCGTGAACTGCCTCGACTACCCGATGACGAGCGACCCCGAGCAGTTGCGCGCCGACGAGGAGGAGCTCGTCGCGGCGTCACCCACGTTCGGCCGGTTCCTCGCGTACGGCGGTCTCACCTGCGCCCCGTGGGAGTACCCGTCGGTCCTCGAACCCGCTCCCCTGCGGGCGGAGGGTGCGGATCCGATCGTCGTCGTCGGCACCACCGGTGATCCCGCCACCCCCTATGCCTGGTCCACTGCGCTGGCGGACCAGCTCGAGTCGGGTGTCCACGTGACGTGGGAGGGCGAGGGCCATACCGCCTACGGCCGCTCCAACGCCTGCATCCAGGACCTCGTGGACGACTACTTCATCGACGGCACGGTCCCCGAGGACGGCGTGCGCTGCTGAGCGTGTGGTACTGCACGTCAGCGGGCGGGACCGCACCTCTCCGGTCATTTTGACGGTGGGCGGGGGCTCCGATAAAGTCGTCACTTGTGGATCGGCCCGGCACAGCCCGGCCGGGAAGCATTGCCTCCTTAGCTCAGTCGGTAGAGCGTCTCACTCGTAATGAGAAGGTCGCCAGTTCGACTCTGGCAGGAGGCTCACTTCGATCCCCGGACGGTTCTCCGCCGGGGATCTTCCCTTTCCCCGGCAGGACGAGGCGCGCGTGCGACGCCCTACTGGGACGCGTCCGGCGTCGTCGTGGGTTCCTCGGTGGAGACCACCGCACCCGACTGCAGCAGGGCCTTGAGCGCATCGGCGCCCTCGGCGTCGGCTGCCGCAGCGGCAAGATTCGCCTCCGTGACGGCACGCAGGACCTCCTCGCGCTGGATCTTCACCCCGCGCGGCGCATCGATACCGATCCGGATGCCGTCGCCACGGGAATCGAGCACCGTGATGACGATGTCGTCGCCGATCAGGATCTGCTCGCCGACCTTTCGCGTTAGTACAAGCACGCGCTCACTCTATCCCGGCAGGCTCGGCACGACGCCGACCACCGCCCGATCGACGACGGCCGCGCCCGCCGGGGGACGGATCAGCTGCGCCGCCGGCAGGAACAGCGCCCGGGGTCGACGCAGTGCCCGGCGTGGGCACGACCACCGACGCCACGACCGGGGCGGCATCCCCGGCGCCGGTCGGAGGGACGCCTGCTGACGCCACGATCGACGGACCGCCCGACGGACCGCCCGCACCCGGTATGGGGACGGGCGCCGAGGTTGTCTTGGGTGCGGTCCTGGACGGCGCTGTGCCGCCGGGAGTTCCGCCGACTCCCGCGGGCCCGGCGGCTCCTGTGGATCTGGTCGCCGTCGCGGCGCCGGCGGGACGACCGTCGAGCCACCCGACCGGGAGACCGAGCGCCAGGACGGTCTCCGGCGTGGAGGTCTCCCCCGAGCCGACGACGGCGAGTCCGGCGGGCTGCAACCCCGCACGCTCCATGCTCCTCGTCTGGGCACCTACCCAGGCCGCCGTGTCCGCCTCCTTGCGCCCCGCATCGACCGCGAGCCAGACCTGGTCCGGCCGCAGTGCCAGCAGGAAGCGCCCATCGCTGACCACCTCGGAGGAGGTCATGGCCACGAAGACCGCGTGGCCGCCGTCCACGCCGGCGGCGCGGGCGGCATTGGCCCCGAGGCGGTCGGAGATGGAGCGCACGTCCCGTGGGAACCGGCCGGCCGGGCCGCTGACGGCGATCGCCGCTGGGTGTCCCCCACCGAAGGCCGCGGCCATCGAGTGGACCACGTCCCAGCCCACGGCCGGGGCGCCGATCACGATCACGAGATCGCCCGCTGCCCGCAGCACCGCGGGGACGGGCGGCCCGGCGGCGGGCACGTCCGTGATCGGACCGGCGAGCTCGGGCAGCCCGGCCGGATCGGCCGACTCCGCGCCGAGGTGCTCGGTGGTGTCCGTCACCTGTCCGTCCTCGGCCGCGACGAACGTCGCCGGTCCGGCCGGCCGGGAGACGACACGTGGCGGTACGGCAACGGGTGGCATCACGGCGGGTGGTACGACGGCGGGTAATGCGTCGGCGGACGGCAGGGACCGGGCCGCGGGCCCCGGCCGGATCGGGGTCTCCGGCTGCACCGCGGCGGGCGCCGATGCAGCCCGGCGGGAGCCCGCCGGAGCCGCGGCCGCCGGACTCGTCCCTGAGGGATCAGTGGCGAACGTGAGATTGTCCATGAGCGCGGCGAAGAGATTCGAGTCGGTCGAGATCGTCGACGCCGCGTCGCCTGCAAGGGGGCGGGGTGCTGCGGGCACCTCGGTGCCGCCCGCGAAGCGCACCTCGTCCAGTTCCGCCTGCTGCAGCAGGGCGTCGATGGCAGCCTGCGGGGATGCGGCGCGTCGACGCCCGCGGGGCCTCCCCGCAGCAGCGCCGACGGGGGCGGCCGGTGCGGGGGCCGCGGGCGCGGCGCCGTCGTCGTCGTGCGGGACCTCCACCACGATCTCGTAGTGCTTGCGTCCGAGGACGCCGTGGATCCCCCCGACCGTGACGAGTTCGGCGGAGACGATGAGCGCCCGGGGTCCGTAGCGGACGGCCGCCTGCGCCTTGAGGTCCTTGAGGTTGGGACCCTCAAGATGAAACAGCTGCGGTGGCACGAACCACTCCTATGGTCTCGATGGCGACGTTGGCGCTCGTCACTTCCTGGTAGGACACTACGGGCAGACCGGCGGCCTGCGGACCGACGAGGCGCTTGAGCGCCGGCCGGAGTGCCGGGGCGCAGACCAGCGCGGCGCTGTGGCCGACGGCTTCGATCTCGGCGAGCGTGGTCCGGACCGACGCGATGAGGGCCTCGGAGCGGGAGGGATCGAGGAGGATCTGGGTGCCCTGGTCCGACGGGCGCAGCCCCTCGAGCATGGCCTGTTCCAGCAGCGGGTCGATCATGATGACGCGCAGCAGCGTCCCGTCGAGGTACTGCTGCGTCACGGCGGGGCCCAGGGCCAGGCGTGCGGCCTCGATGAGGCCCTCCGGTTCCGAGGAGGACTTCGCCTTCAGGGTCAGCGCCTCGTAGATCCGGGCCAGGTCGTTGATGGGCACCTGCTCGGCCAGGAGGCCCTGCAGGACGCGCTGCACCTCGGCGAGGGACAGCAGACCCGGGACCAGTTCCTCGACGGCGGAGGGATTGACCTGCCGCACCCCGTCCGTCAGCACGCGGACGTCCTCGCGGGAGAGCAGCCGGGCGGCGTTGGACGTGATGACCGAGGACAGGTGCGTGACGAGCACCGACACGCGGTCGATCACGGTGGCGCCGGAGAGTTCGGCGTTGTGGCGGAGCTCCGCCGGCACCCACTTCCCCGCGAGCCCGAACACCGGTTCGACGACGGCGGGGCCGGGCAGGTGCGCGAGGTGGTCGCCGAGGGCGAGGACCTTGCCGCGTGGCGCTTCGCCGCGCCCCGCCTCGACCCCGGCGATCTTGATGACGTAGGTGGCCGGCGGCAGGTCGATGCTGTCCCGGGTGCGCACGGGCGGCACCACCACGCCGAGCTCGAGGGCGATCTTCCGGCGCAGGGCCCGCACGCGTCCGAGGAGGTCGTCGGGGGCCCCGGTGACCACGTCCACGAGATCCGGTGCGAGCAGCACCTCGAGGGCGTGGACGCGCATCTGTTCGAGGAGGTCCTCCGTGGTGTCCGTGGTGGGTGGTGCCGACTCCGCCTCGAGGGCCGCGGCGGCCGTCCGGGCATCGTCGTCGGTCTTCTTGAGCCGCTGGGCGGTGATGATGAGGGCCGCGCCGACCGCGATGAACGGCAGCTTGGGCATCCCCGGGATCAGCGCCATGACGATCGCCGCGGCGCCGGCGATCCGCAGGGCGTTCTGCGACTGTCCGAGCTGCTGCGCCGCCGTGGAGCCCATGTCGGCCTCGGCGTTGGACCGCGTGACGATCATGCCCGTGGAGACCGCCATGAGCAGGGCCGGGATCTGCGTGACGAGACCGTCGCCGATGGTCAGCAGACCGTACGTGCTCAGCGCCTCGGCGACGGGCAGGCCGTCCTGCACCATGCCGATCGCGATGCCGCCCACGAGGTTGATGATGATGATGATGATCCCGGCGATCGCATCGCCCTTCACGAACTTCGACGCACCGTCCATGGCGCCGTAGAAGTCCGCCTCGGCCGAGACCTCGGCGCGACGCTCGCGGGCCTGCGTGTCGGTGATCAGCCCGGCGTTGAGATCGGCGTCGATGGCCATCTGCTTGCCCGGCATGGCGTCGAGAGTGAAGCGGGCACCCACCTCGGCCACGCGCTCGGCACCCTTGGTGACCACCACGAACTGGATGACCACGAGGATCAGGAACACGACGGCGCCGATGATGATGGAGCCGCCCACGGCCACGTGCCCGAAGGCCTCGATGACCTCCCCCGCGTAGCCCTCGCCGAGGACGAGGCGGGTGGAGGCCACGTTGAGGCCGAGGCGGAACAGGGTCGCGACGAGCAGGAGCGATGGGAACACGGAGAAGTCCAGCGGCTTGCGGATGAACATGGTGTTCAGCAGGATCACGAGCGCGAGCAGGATGTTGACGATGATCAGCATGTCGAGCAGGACCGAGGGGACCGGCACCACGAGGAGCAGGACGATGCCGACGACGCCGACGGGGACCAGGAACTTGGGCAGGGATGAGCGCATGCTCTAGAAGCCTCCAGCGGCTGCGGGACGGAAGGGCAGGGTGTGCAGGCCGCGGGCGGCCCCCCTGGTCCTGAGGGACATGACGAAGGCCAGGATGCGGGCCACCTGGTCGAAGTTCTCGAACGGGATCTCCTGGCCGAGTTCGCACGCGGCGTGCAGCGCGCGGGCGAGCGGGATGTCGGAGACCATCGGCACCTGCTTCTTCTCCGCCTCCTCGCGGATCCTCGCCGCGATCACGCCGGCGCCCTTCGCGACCACGCGGGGTGCCGAGCGCCCCGGCTCGTACTTCAGGGCCACGGCCACGTGGGTGGGGTTGACGAGGACGACGTCGGCCCCGCCCACGGCGGCGATCATGCGGTTGCGGCTCATGGCCAGTTGCCGCGAGCGCCGCTGGGACTTGATGAGGGGATCGCCCTCGGCACTCTTGTTCTCGTCCTTGACCTCCTTCTTGGTCATGCGGGTCTTCTTGCGGTTGCGGCGCATCACCACGAGGACGTCGAGGGCGGCCAGCGCGAGGCCGGCGAGGACGGCGGACCGCAGGAGGGCGGCAGCTCCCCCGCCGGCGGTGTTGAGCAGCGAGGCGACCGAGAGTCCGCCCGCGGCCATGAGCAGGGGCATGAGATTGCGGATCACGACGACGAGGACGAGGGCCACGACCGTGGTCTTGAGCAGGGCCTTGGCCCCCTGCCACAGCGCCTGTCCGCCGAGGATCCGCTTGAGGCCGTTGATCACGTTGAACTGCTCGAACTTGCCGGAGAACTTCTTCACCTGGATGCCGCCCTGCACGGCGGCCGTCCCGAGGACCGCCACGAGCAACACCACGAGGAAGGGCCCGAGGGTCGCCGCGAGCGAGGCCCCGCCGTCGGCCAGGGCGTCGAGCGCCGTCGCCGGGTCGGGATGCGCGATGGTGTCCGCCACCCGCACCAGCTGCTCGGTGGCGGCGTCGGCCGAGCGGGAGATCAGCGACGGCAGCAGGACCGCTGCCGTTCCCACGCCGATCCACGCCGTGAAGTCCTCGGACTTGGAGAGCTGGCCCTTGGAGCGGACCTCCTTCATCCGTTTGTCGGTGGCCTGCTCGGTCTTCTCGCCGGAATCCGCCGCCATGTCAGCCCACCTCCATCAGGAGCGAGACGGCGTTCCCGGTGAGGGTGGACACCACGCGCGGCAGGGCGACGAACACGATGCCGCCGAGGCTGAGGGTGATGAAGATCTTCAGCGGGAAGCCGAGGGCGAAGGCGTTGAGGGCCGGCGCCACGCGCGTGAGGAGCCCGAGTCCGACGTCGGCCAGGAACAGGACCACGATCAGCGGACCGGCGATCTGGACCGAGGCGAGGAAGAGTCCGGTGACGGCGGTGGTGAGGGCGTCGACGGGTTCGGACAGATCGAGTCCGCCCCCGAGGGGCAGGGCGGAGAAGGTGCGGACCAGCCCGCCGATGATCAGCTGGTAGCCGTCGGAGGTGAAGAGCAGCGTCAGCGCGGTGAGCTGGAACAGGCGGGCGAACTGGGCGCCGTTGACCATGGACTGCGGGTCGAAGCCCTGGGCCAGGGAGAAGCCGCCGAAGAGGTCGATCAGCCCGCCGGCGGACTGGATGGCGGAGAACACCACGAGCACCAGGAAGCCGAGTGCCGCGCCCACCACGATCTCGAGGACCAGCGCCCCGAAGTACTGCCCGGTCCCGCCGGACTCGTACCCGTCCGCCACCTGCGGGGAGACGGCGAGCGCGAGCCCGAGGCCGAGCATCGCCTTCACGCGAGCGGGGATGGCGCGGTAGGAGAACGGCGGGGCGATCACGAGGAACGCGACGATCCGGACGCCGGCGAGCATGATGGCCTCGATGCGGGACTGGTCGAGGGTGATGTCCATGTCAGCCGCCCCCGAGCAGACCGGGGATGCGCTCGAAGATCTCGTGGGTGAAGGCGATCATCTCGGAGATCATCCAGTGCCCGCAGACGAGCAGGGCGATGCACACGGCGGCGGCCTTCGGCACGAAGGAGAGCGTGACCTCCTGGATCTGGGTGATGGACTGCAGCAGCGAGATGGCGAAGCCCACCACGAGCGCGGTCAGCAGCACCGGCGCGGCCAGCTTGGCGGCGACCCAGATCCCCGCGACGCCGATGTCCAGGACGGCATTGGTGTCCACGTCAACCGCCCTGGTAGCTGTTGATGAGCGCGGTGATGATCATGCCCCAGCCGTCCACGAGGACGAACAGGAGGATCTTGAAGGGCAGCGAGATCATGACGGGCGGGAGCATCATCATGCCCATGGACATGAGGGCCGCCGAGACCACGAGGTCGATCACGAGGAACGGCACGAAGATCACGAAGCCGATGATGAACGCGGCCCGCAGCTCGGAGATCATGAAGGACGGGATGAGGGTGGTCAGCGGGACGCTCGCGGCGTCCTGCGGGTTCGGCTGCCCGGCGGCCCGCGTCATGAGCGCGAGATCCTCCTGGCGCGTGTGGGCCAGCATGAAGGTCTGCAGCGGGCCGGCGCCGTCGTCGAGTGCCTCGGTGAACGTGGTGGCGCCGTCGAGATAGGGCTGGACGGCGATGGTGTTGATCTCGGTCAGGACCGGCGCCATGATGAACAGCGACAGGAACAGGGCCAGCCCGGCGAGGACCTGGTTGGGCGGGATGGACGGCAGCGAGAGCGCGTTCCGGGTCATGGCGAGCACCACGAAGATCTTGGTGAAGGACGTCATCATGAGCAGCAGCGCCGGAGCGACGGACAGCAGCGTGATCCCGATGAGGGTCAGGACGGCGGAGCTCGGCTCGCCGTTGACGCCGTTGATCTCCACGGACAGGCCGTCGTCGCTGCCGGGGGCTGCGGGCGGGGACGGCTCGGCGGGCGCCGACGGCGCGACCGGGCCGGGGAGGGTGGGGTCCAGCTCACCGGCGTGACTGCCAGACGCGCCGAGGAGTACCACGACGACGGCGAGCAGCACCGCGGCGGCCAGGGAGAGCAGCGCCCGCGACGCGGTGCCGGGTGCGCGGACCACCGCCGGGGACGACGTCGTCCTCATCCCGCCCGTCCATGCCGCAGGAAGGCCGCGGTCTGCTTCCAGGTGGCCGGGGAGAGGATCGAGCCCTGCAGGGGCGCGGACCGGACCGGCCGGGATGCGGGTGCGGAGCGCGCGGCGCGGGCCGCACGGCGCGTGGCGAACGCCGGCTCCTCGTCGAGGGCGACGCGCAGTGAGGCGGCGAAGTCGGCGTCGGACGAGCGCGCGGCACGGGCCGGTACGGGCGCGACGGATGGGACGGATGGGACCGGAGCGGGGGGAACTGCGACGGCGGCGAGCGGTGCCGGGGGATCGCCCGCTCCCGGGACGGACTGCAGGGCGCGCGGAACGGCCGTGGAGTGGAGGACCGCGACGGACTGGTCGGTGACGCCCAGGTAGAAGCGGGTGCCCTCGGCGTCGAGCACCACCACCGAGGCCTTGGCGCCGATCCCCTGCCGTGCCACGACCGAGAGGAGCCCCGCTCCGGCACGGTTCCCGTTCAGCTTCGAGACCCGGCGGTGGAGGACGTAGAGCAGCGCGAGGACCACGCCGAGGGACAGGAGCACCCTCAGGCCGAGGACCACGGCGTCCACTACTGGGCGCCGTCTGCGACGTCGAGGATCTGGGTGATGCGCACGGCGTAGTCCTGGTCGACGACCACGACCTCCCCGTGTGCCACGAGGCGACCGTTGAGCAGTACGTCGGCGGGGGCCCCGGCGGAGCGGTCCAGCTCGATCACGGCGCCCGGTTCGAGATCGAGCACGTCGCGGACGGACATCCTGGTGCGGCCGATCTCCACGGTCATGGCCATCTCCACATTGCTGATGCGGCCGAGGTTCGCCGCTCCGGCCGAGCCCGAGGAGCGCCGCGGCGCGGCACCCGGGCGGGTTCCCCGCAGGCGCACGGCGAACCAGCCCACCGCGCCGGAGGGTCCGGCCAGGCGGAACACGGAGGTCTCCGCGTCGCGGAACAGCGCTGCGGCGTCCTCCACGACCGGGGTGCCGAGGACGCCGTCGCCCAGGGAGACCGAGGCGGCCTCGAGGGCGGGCACCAGCACGTCGGCCGGTGAGACCAGCGGCGAGGGCGTACCGGCCGCCGCGGCCAGGGGCTGGGTGTCGAGGAGGACGACGGCGAGATCGGCCGAGGAGGCTCCCACGAAGGAGGCGACGACGGCCGTGGCGGCGTTCGTGGTGGGGACGTCGGCCCCGCTGCAGGGCTCGGCCGTCAGGGGTCCGGGGAGCGGCAGGCGTGCTGTGAGTGCTGTTGCGGCCTCGTGCTCGGCGGTGGTGGTGGTCATGGTGTGGTGTTCTCCTCGGTGGTCACTACTACGCAGGCAAGGCGGGAGCCGTTCTGGCCAAGGGCCGCTTCTCCGAGCCGCTGCCCGCTGACGGAGAGCTCGAAGGGCCGGTGCTGGGGGTGCGGCAGCTTCAGGACGTCCCCGACGGCGAGGTCGAGGATGCGCGAGGGCCGGACCGTGAGCGCGGCGAGCTGGACGGCGACGTCGACGGGCACGTGCGTCACCTGCTGCTCGATCAGCTCGCGGGCGTCCTCGCCGGTGGCCATGGGATTCGTGTCACCGAGCTGTCCGAGCAGCAGCTGCGCCGGGATGGCGACGGTGGCCGGGCAGGACCGCTCGCCCACCCGGATCTCGAAGGTGCCCACGATCATGAGCTCGGTGGTCGCCGCCGCCTGGGCGAACTGCGAGTTGTACTGGATCGAGTCGATGCTCAGCTGCTGCGTCAGGAGCGGTCCGAGCGAGTAGTGCAGCCCCTCGAGGGCATCGTCCATGAGGCGCCGGATGAGCGCCTGCTCGATCTGCGTGAACTTGCGCTCGCCCGGCGGGACCGTGCCGTGGCCGCCGAGCATCGAGTCCACCCAGAACAGACCGGCGGAGGCCGGGAACTGGATCACGGCCTTGTTGGTCTGGTCGGGGATGGCGCACAGGACCATCGCCGTCGTCGGCGGCAGGGAGGCCGCGTACTCGTTGTAGGTGTGCATCGCGACCTGCTCGCTGGTCACCTGCGAGATCACGCGGACCTTCGCGGTAAGCTGCGTGCCCCACTGGCGGGCGAACGTCTCGAACGCGAGTTCGAGGACGCGCGAGTGCTCTCGCGCGAGCGTGGTGGGACGACGGAAGTCATAGACATCCACCGCCCTGGCGGTACCCGCGGGCACGCCAAAAGAAAGTTGTTCCTGGACCGTCACGCAGTCGACTATCGGCCGACGTCGTCCAGGTGTTAGCGGATCACTGACCGCCGGTGATCTCCGGGATGAGGGCGCGCACGCTCTCGGGTTCGTCGGAGTGGACCACGATGTCCACGCGCCGGTTGAGTTCGAGCTCGGCCTCGCTGGTCCCGGGGGCCAGGGGGCGCGACTCGCCGTAGCCGATGGCCGAGAGGCGCGGGGACGGGACCTTGCCCGAGTCGATCAGGTGGCGCACCACGTTGACCGCGCGGTCGGTGGACAGTTCCCAGTCGAGCGGTCTCGGGACGGAGGCGGGGAGGCGGGCCGTGTGCCCCTCGATCCCCACCTCGTTGGGGATGGTCGCCAGGATGGGACCCACCACCTTGAGGACGCGGAGGGTCTGGTCGGTCAGCTCGGCGCTGTCCGGGAGGAAGAAGGTCTCGGAGCTGACGAGCCGGATGGTCAGGCCCCGCTCGTCGATGACGAAGCGGACGGCCTCGTCGAGCTCGTCGCCGCGGAGCTCACCGGCGATCCGCTGCTGCAGGGCACGGAGGGACTCGACCTCGGCGATCGCCCGTTCGCGGTCGCCCGCCGACTCGGCGGCGTCTCCCCCGGCCGAGGGCAGGGGCGACGGCGTCGGTGCTGCGATCTCGGCGGCACCCGGCTCGTCCTTCTGCGTCTCCGGGTCCGCGTCCGCGAGCGCGGCTCCCCCGGCGAACGACTCGCCCTGGTCGTTGACGCGGTCGGCCGGGACCACGGTGCCCTCGGCCGTGTCCACGGTGGCCGTCTCCACGGTCCCGAAACCCGTGGCGAGCGAGGCGCGCAACTGCTCGAACTTCTGCTGGTCCACGGAGGACATCGCGTACAGCACGATGAACATGCACATGAGCACCGTGACCATGTCCATGTAGGAGGCCATCCAGCGTTCGTCCGGGTGCTCCTCCGCGTGCTCCTGGCCGCGTTTGCGGTGCGGGCGTTTGCTCACGCGGCGGCCTGGCCCTGCGCGGTGATCGCCTCGTCCGCGCCCTTCGCCTTCTTCCCGGCGTCCTTGCCGGCCTTGCCGCTCTTGCCCTGCTCGTGCTGCGGCACCATGGCCTTCAGGCGCTCTCCGAGCAGGCGGGGCTGGCTCCCGGCCTGTACCGCGAGGACGCCCTCCATGAGGAGAGTCATGCGCGCGATCTCCATCTCGCCCAGGCGCTTGATGCGTGTGCCGATGGGCAGCCAGAGGAAGTTCGCCGAGAGCAGCCCCCACAGGGTCGCCACGAACGCGGCGGCGATCATGGGGCCGAGCTTGTCGGGGCTGGAGAGGTTCTCCAGCACGTGGGTCAGCGAGACGACCGTCCCGATGATCCCCACGGTGGGGGCGTACCCGCCGAGGCTCGCGAAGAACTTCGAGGCCGTGCGGTTGGTCTGGGAGGCGGACTCGATCTCGTCCTCGAGGATCTCGCGCAGCTCGTCGCCGTCCGTGCCGTCGGCGATGTTCTGCAGGGCGCCGCGCAGGAAGGGGTCCGTGGCGGTGCTGGCCTCCTCCTCGAGGGCGAGGAGCCCCTCGCTGCGGGCCTTCTCGGCGAGCACCACCACGCTGTCGATCGTGTCCTGGGCCGGGACGGTCTTGCCCTTCATCGCCGGCGGTACGGCCTTGACGGCCACGATGAAGTCCTTGAGCGTGCCACCGGCGATACCGATGGCGAGGGTGGCACCGAAGACCAGGACCATGGGCGCCGGCAGCAGGAGCGCCGAGACACTGGCGTGCTCCAGGGTGATCATCGCGTACAGCGAGCCGAAGGCGATGAGAATACCGACGATTGTTGCGGGATCCATCAGCTGTTCCTTGGTCGAAGCGGTACGGGCGCAGCAGCGCCGGGGTGGTCGGTGGGTGGCTCGGGAGTGCCGCCCGGATGGACCGTGCGGACGATCCCGAGCGGCCGCGGGGAATGGTCCCCGGTGTGGCCGTGCGGGTCGTGGTCGTCGGAAACGAAGCGGGCGAGGGAGATGATGCGGGCCCGGTACGCGGCGATCAGGTCGATCACCTCGTCGAGGGACTCGGTGACGATGTACTTCGCGCCGTCGATCATCACCAGGGTGGTGTCCGGATTCTCATGGATGCGCTCGATGAGGTCGGGATTCACCGCGAACTGGCTCTCGTTGAGCCGGGTCACCACGATCATCGGACATCCTGGGGTCGGGACGCCCCGGCGGGGCCTCTTCCGGTCACTGTCGGCAGGTGGGCCCCGATGCGTAAGGCCCGGAGGCGCCCGGCACGCCGCGCGGGCGGGACGGGGCCCACGCGGGCCCCGGGGACGCGGGAGGGCCCCTGCCCCACGCCGGGTCGGCATGGGGCAGGGGCCCTCGGGTCCGGATCAGCGCTTCAGGTTGGCGAGCTCCTGCAGCACTTCGTCCGACGTCGTGATGATCCGGGCGTTCGCCTGGAAGCCGCGCTGGGCGACGATCAGGTTCGTGAACTCCTGCGAGAGGTCCACGTTGGACATCTCGAGCGTGCCGCCGTCGAGCGGCCCCAGACCGTTGGTCCCCGCGGCACCGATCTCGCCGGCACCCGAGTTGGCCGTGGCACGGTAGGCGGAGCCGCCGGCCTTCTCCAGGCCGGCGGGGTTGACGAAGCCGGCGAGGGCCACGCGGCCCAGCGGCTGGCGGCCACCGTTGCTGAAGGCACCGATCAGGGTGCCGTCCGCCCCGACCGAGAAGGATTCGAGGGTGCCGGCCGTGCGGCCGTTGCGCTCCGAGATGGAGACGGTCTTGAGCTCGGCGAAGCCGGTCACCGCCGAGAGGTCCACCGCGACGCCTCCCACCGTGATGGCGGATCCGGCAGCTGCCCGTCCATTGGTCATGGTGAGCGTCGCGGTCCCGACCGCTCCGTTGCTGTCGCGGCCGCTCACGTTCCAGCCCGCACCCGCCCGGGTGAAGGTCAGCTCCAGCTGCCGCGTGACCCCGTTGGCGTCGTAGGCCTCCTCCACCACCGTGATCGGCTGCGCGGCATCGGAGGGCAGGTTGCCCGAGACGCGGGCCGTCGTCGTGGCCTCAGCGGGCGACACCGCGCCCCGCGTGGTCCGCAGATCGCCGATCGCGCCGCCCTCCTGCACCACGCCGTTGACCGCGGGCCAGCCCTGCACGAACGAACCGTCCGGCGTGACCAGGCGCCCCTCGGCGTCGGGCGTGAAGGCGCCGGCCCGCGTGTAGAGGGTCTCGCCGCCCTGGCGGGTGATGAAGAAGCCGTCGCCCGAGATCATCATGTCGGTGGCGCGGCCCGTGGCCTGGGCGGAGCCCTGCGAGAAGTTGGTGATCACGCCCGCCACCTGGACACCGAGTCCCACCTGGGCGGGGTTGGTTCCGCCGAGTGCCTCCTGTGGCGCTCCCGCGCCCTTGGTCAGCTGCGAGAGCGTGTCCTGGAACTGCGTCGCCGAGGCCTTGAAGCCCGTGGTGTTGACGTTGGCGATGTTGTTGCCGGTGACGTCGAGCATGGTCTGGTGCGAGCGGAGACCCGAGATGCCGGAGTAGAGCGAGCGAAGCATGGTGGTGCCTTTCGGTGCGGGAGGGGTGGAGCAGGAGGGTGGGTCGGGGAAGCGTGGTGAGGAGGAGTTCGGTCAGGGAGGTCCGGTCAGCGAGGTCCGGTCAGGAGGAGCGGGGCGCTGCCGGTGAGGTCAGGGGGGTCGGTGAGGTCAGTGAGGTCGGTGAAACCGGAGTCCCGACGCCGGAGACGAGGTCGAGGGGGATGCTCCTGCCGCCGATCGTCACCGTGGGGACCGGACCGCTGTAGGAGACGGCTGTTGCGAGACCCTGCGCGACGACGCCGTCGGCGTCCTCGTAGGAGACCTCGTTGCCGATCAGGGCGGCGGCCGAGGACCGCATCTGGAGGTGGAAGTTCTCCTCGCTGAGCCCGGTCATCTGGGTGATCTTCTCCATCATGGCCAGCTGGGTGGTCTGGCCGATCATCTGGTTCGTGTCCATGGGTGCGCTGGGGTCCTGGTTGCGCAGCTGGCTCACGAGCAGCGACATGAAGACCTCGGAGTCCATGGCCTGTTTCTGGGTGCCGGCAGGGGGTGTCACGGTGGGGGCGAAGGTCGCTGACGCGACCGGGTCGATGGGCATGGGAGTCCTTTCGGATCAGGCGAAGAGATCGAGGGTCGAGGAGCCGACTGGTGGTCGGTCCGCGCCGCGGAGCGGAGCCGGTTCGGGCTCGCTCCGGAGGAAGCGCTGGTTCCCGGGACGTGCGGGGTCCCGCCGCTCCTCGGGTGTGCCCGAGCCGAGATCGAGGGAGGCGGACAGGCCCGACGACGAGGCTTCCCGCCGGAGCTCGGGCATGGACTGCCTCAGTGCCTCGCGGCCGCCGTCGGTGGAGGAGAAGAACTCGATCCTCGTCCCGTCCGCCGAGACGCTCGCCCGGATGGTGATGGGACCGAGATCGTCGGGTGCCACGGTGACGGTGATGGTGCTCGTGCCGTCCGGGGCCTCGGCCGCAGCCTGGGCGAGCGCGAACGCCGGGGTGCCGAGCTGGTGCGGCAGGGGGACGTGGGTGCGGGCCGTCCCGGGTGTCGGTGCGGGTGCTTCCGCTGCAGGCGCGGCAGCGGGAGCGGAAGCTGCTGCCTGCTGCGTCAGGGGAGCCTGGAGATCGGACCGGACGGACGGCACCGCCGGGGTGTCGGCCGATTCCGCTGCAGGCGACACGTCCCCTCCGGTCACGGCGGGTGGGACCGCTGCTCCCGGGTCCCCTGCCGGGACCGGGGCTGGAGCATGCGCCGCAGCTGCTCCCGCCGGACCGGCAGGAACTGCACGGGCGGGGCCCGACGCGCCCTCGACGAGCCCGGTGCCCGTAGACAGCCCGGTGCCGGTCGCCGTACCCGCGGCGAGACCGACACCGAACGGGTCGCGTGAGCCCTCGACCACAGCGGTGCCGGTGCTGGTATCGGCGGCGGGGGACGTGGATGACGGTGCGGATCGCGCCGCTCCGGGCGTTCCGGTGGATCGCGCCGGAGAAACGGTGGCTGCGGTTGCTGGAGCTGCTGCGCCTGCTCCCGCCACCTGGGTCCCGCCGGGCACCGGGGCTGCGGACCCGGCGGGCTCCGCCTCGGCCGAGGGATGTGCCGGAGCCGCTCCGGTCGCGGGCAGCGGGGCGTCCGGTGTCCGTGCATCGGCCGAGGTCGCGGGTGAGGTCGTGGCGTCCGGCAGCGCTGCGGGGGCCGACGGCGTCGCCGGCGTTGCTGTCCGTCCCGGCGTGACAGCGCCGGTGCCCGGGTCGACCGAGGGTGCTGCCTGCTGCCCGGACACGGGGCTTCCCGATGCGTTCGACGAGGAATCGCCCCGGTCCGACGACGGCGCCGGCAGCTCCTCCGGCACGCGTTCCGCGCTCCCGTCCGGGTCCGGGGATCCGGCCGCCCCGGCAGGGAGTGCAGGAGTGGAGGGCCCCGCCGGCGACGGCGTCGTCGTTGCGCCGACGGAGGCATCGCTCGCACCAGGAGCAGCCGCGTCTCCCGGTCCGGTCGCCTGCGCCAGCGCGGTGGCCCGCGCCTCGAGGATCGGCGCAGTGGTGACCGGAGCAGAGGTGACCGGAGCAGAGGTGATCGGCGCAGTGGTCGCCGGCCCGGCATCGCCACCCGCGCTCTCGTCCGTTGCCGAGGCTGATGCCGAGGCTGATGCCGAGCCTGATGCCGGTCCCGTCGCGGTCGGCCCTGCATGGTCGGTCACCGCGTGATCGGTCACTGCCTCATCGGTCACTGCCTGATCGGTCACTGCCTGACCAGGCACCGCCTGACTGGTCGCCTGACTGGTCGCCTGACTGGTCACCGCACCCGTCCGCGCCTGGGATGCCGGTGCACCCGCGACGTCCCCGCCGACGCGCGGGGTGGACCTGCCCTGCGCCGCGGGTCCGGCAGGGGGTCCGCCGCGGAACCCGGGGGCCGTACCGGCCCGGGCCCGGTCCGCCGTCGTGCCGGGACGTGGGTCGGAGGCATGCCCCGCCCCGGCCAGGGCATGCCTGCGGAACGCCTCGCCGAACGACGACGCCGCTCCCGTGTCCCGGGTGCCGCCGACAGGACGCTCCGTACGCAGGGCATCGCGGGACGGTGTGACGGGCAGACCCTGCAGTGGACTCATCGGGCCATGCTCGCGAGGAAGGCGGCCTGGGTGGCGAGTGCCTCGTCGACGGCGGGATCGGACACGGGTGCCGTGGCAGCGGACACCGGAGCAGGCGCCACGGAGGCCGATCCCCCGGGCAGGATACGGCGGATGGTGGTGATGTTGGCGTCGGTCTCCCACATGTCGCGCACGGCGACGTTCGAGCCGGGCTGCGGGGCATCGATCGCCTTGCCGCCGCCCAGGTACATGGAGACGTGACCGCCGTCGAAGCTGAACAGGAGGTCCCCGGGCTGCGCCTCGGCGAGGGAGGAGACCTGCGTGCCGGCGTTCATCTGGTCCCAGGTCACGCGCGGGATCTCGATGCCGATGTCGGCATAGGCACGCTGCAGGAACCCGGAGCAGTCGAGGCCCACGGCCGGATCGGTGCCGCCCCACACGTAGGGCACACCCTCGTAGGCCTTGGCCGCCGCGATGACCCGGTCGACGTCGGAGGACGACGGCGCGGGCACCACGTCAGGTGCCGGATCCGCCGCGGGCGCGGGTGCGACGTCCTCCACGACGGCGGGAGCCGTCGCCTCCGCGAGCGCATCGGCGAACAGGTCGCCCGAGGCCACGGCGTTCTTCGAGGTCCCGGCAGCAGACCCGCCCGGTGTCGCGGGGGCGGTCTGGGCCGTGCGCGTCGTCGCGCTCGTCGAGGACGTACCGGCGGTGGTCCCGGCACCCGCCGCGGTGGTCGACGAGGACGCGGCACGCACGGCGGGCGCCGCGAGCATCCCGAGGGTGGACTGGATCTGCTGGACCCGGCTGACGGCGTCGGTCATCATGGCCGTGCCTCCCCGCTCCGGCGACCCGCACCGGTGGTGGCGAGCTCGTCGAGGACCAGCTGCTCCGCACCGATCATGGCGGTGGCCTCGGTGTCGCGATGGCGCTCCTCGAGCTTCTCCAGACCCACGGTCTCGGCACGGGCCGCACGGTAGCGGTCCTGGGCGCGGTCCTGCTCGGAGCGCAGCTCGACCTCGAGGGCCTGCAGATCGGCGAGCATGCTGCGGGCGGAGGCCCGGGCGGCGGCCACCGCGTGCAGCGAGGCCGAGCCCGAAGGATCGAGGTCCGTGGTATCGAGGACCTCGCTGACACCCTCGGTGCGGGCGCGTGAGGTCCGGAGCTTCTCGTTGGCGAGAGCCAGGGACCCTGCGGCCTGGTCCTCGCGGAGGTGTCGCAGCCTGAGCAGGCCTGCGAGGGGGAACTGGCGTGTCATCAGATGATTCCCATCGATCGGGTGAGGAGGGTGATGCGGTTCCAGGCGTCGCCGAACGGGGTGCGTTCGTCCATGCGCTGCTGGAGGAAGGCGTTGATCGCCGGTTCGTGGTCCACGGCGGCGTCGACCAGCGGATTGGATCCGCGCTGGTAGGCGCCGACGTCGATCAGGTCCTGTGCCGCCCTGCGTGCGGCGAGGGCCTTGCGCAGCAGGCCCGCGGCCGCAGCCTGCTCGCGGGTCGTGACGCGGGAGGCAACGCGCGAGATGGAGGCGAGCGGGTCGATGGACGGGAAATGTCCGGCGACCGCCAGCTTGCGGTCGAGCACGATGTGGCCGTCGAGGATGGAGCGCGCGGCGTCGGCCACGGGTTCGTTGTGGTCGTCGCCGTCCACGAGCACCGTGTACATGCCGGTCACCGAGCCGCGGGCCGCCGTACCGGCCCGTTCGAGCAGCTGCGCGAGCAGGGAGAAGGTGGACGGCGGGTACCCGCGGGTGGCGGGAGGCTCGCCGACGCTCAGGCCGATCTCGCGCTGTGCCATGGCCACGCGCGTGAGCGAGTCCATCATGAGCATGACGTCGGCACCGTCGTCGCGGAAGGCCTCGGCGATGCGGGTGGCCACGAACGCCGCCCGCAGGCGCAGCAGTGCCGGTTCGTCCGACGTCGAGACCACCACGATGGAGCGCGCGAGGCCCTCGGCGCCGAGATCGTCCTCGAGGAAATCGCGGACCTCGCGGCCGCGCTCCCCCACGAGGGCGATCACGGACACCGCGGCGTCCGTGCCGCGCGCGATCATGGACAGCAGCGAGGACTTGCCCACACCGGACCCGGCGAACAGGCCCATGCGCTGGCCCCGTCCCACCGTGGTGAGGGTGTCCATGACCCGCACCCCGAGCTGCAGGGGTTCGGTGATGCGGGTGCGTTCCAGGGCGGCCGGCGGGGTGTTGCCCA
Organism: uncultured Arthrobacter sp.; assembly: GCF_947493765.1. Classification (GTDB taxonomy): domain Bacteria; phylum Actinomycetota; class Actinomycetes; order Actinomycetales; family Micrococcaceae; genus Arthrobacter_D. The sequence goes on along the minus strand of NZ_CANLSZ010000009.1, from coordinate 49,749 downwards.
GCGACACCCAGGCGACGTCGGTCAGCGGTCCGCGACCGTCGATGGGCCGGCCCACGCCGTCGAGCACCCTGCCCAGCAGCCCCGGGCCCACCGGGACCAGGAGCGGTGATCCCTGCGTGCGCACGGGGGCCCCGGCCTGGATGCCGGAGAGATGGGCGAAGGGCATGCAACGCAGCCCGGTGAGGGACGCCGCGACCACCTCGGCCTCCACGGGCGAGGTCTCCCCGATGGTGACGACGTCGCCGATCGCGCAGTCGAGGCCCACGACGTCGACGCCGAGGCCCACCACGGAGGCCACGCGGCCCACCCGCTGCGGTGCGGCGGCGGCCCGGGCGAGCCCGAGGATGTCGTCGAGCGTCCGGTCGGGTGCCAGGCTCATGCCGGATCACCCGATCCCAGGGCGTCGCGGACGCGGGCCAGCGCCGTGCCGAGCCGGGCGTCGAGGTGTCCGTCCGGGCACTCGGCCACGGCGTCGCCGCGCTGCAGCGAGCCGTCGGCGACGAGCGTGAGCCCGGCGGGGACGTCGGTGGACGGGATCTCGGCCAGATCGGCGGGATGGAGCCGCACGGCCCGCACCTCCTCGCCGTCGGCCGCGCCGAGGGCACGCGCCACGGCGGCCCGGGCGGAGGACGGCCCGTCCTGCAGGGCCTGTCCGAGCAGTGCCTCGGCGATCTCGAGGGCCGCATCGAGGATGCGGGTCCTGGCCTCGGCGAGCGAGGGGGCGCCCTGCCGCTCGAGCTCACGTGTGGCGGCGTCGAGCACCCTCACCCGACCGGCGAGGCGCTGTTCGGCGTGGAGCCGCTCGGCCGCGCGGTCGCGGTCCATCCGGGCCTGCTGCTCGGCCAGCTCGAGGCGGGCGAGCGCCAGGCCGTCGGCGTAGCCCGCGGCGTGCCCGCGGGCCGCTGCCGTGGCCTGCGCCGCCTCGCCGGAGCCCGGGCCGAGCAGCGGGAACGAGAAGGGGACGAGCGCTTCAGTCGACATACTCGTCCTCGTCCCCACGCTGGATGGTGATGGTGCCCTGTGCCTCGAGATCGCGGATGGCGCGCACCACCTCGGCGCGTGCCTCCTCCACCTGCGAGACACGCACCGGGCCCACGGCCCGCAGTTCGTCGTCGAGGATCTCCCTGTTGCGCTCGGAGACATTGGCGCGGATCACGCTGACCACGGCCTCGGCCGCGCCCTTCATGGCCAGTGCGAGCACGGCGGAGTCGATGCCGCGCAGCACCTGCTGGACGTCGCGGCGTTCCAGGTTCACGATGTCCGCGAAGGTCAGCATGCGGGCGCGGACCTGCTCGGCCAGGACGGGATCGCGGATCTCGAGGCCGTCGAGCAGCTCGCGTTCGGTGCTGACATCGGAGCGGTTGATGATGTCCACGAGCGGCTGGATGCCGCCGATCGCCGTCGCACCCTGATGCGGAGCGGCAACGGCCCCGGCCCTGACCCTGATGCTGTCGGCCACCACGGAGACGGCCTCGGGGGTCGCCGAGCCCATGGTCGCGATGCACTGCGCCACGTCGGTACGGCTCGTGGGCAGCAGCCCCGTGAGCACGGTCGACGCCTGGTCCGGTCGCAGGTGCGCCAGGACGAGGGCGATGGTCTGGGGCAGTTCGCCCTCGAGGACGCTCTGGATCTGGCCGGGCTCCACGGACTCGAGGAACTCGAAGGACTTGCCGGCCGCGGTGGAGGCGAGGCGCCCCACCAGGCCCGCGGCACGTTCGGCGCCGAAGGAGGACTCGAGGAGACCGATGGCGATCTCCATGCCGCCGCGGGTCCGGCGCCGGCCGCTCGTGGCCATCTCATGGAACTCGATGATCGCCTCCTCGGCCACCGCCGGCTCCACACGCTGCAGCCGCACGATCTCCGCGACGATCTCCTCGGCCTCCGACTCCGACATCTGCCGGAGCACTTCGGCCGCGCGTCCCTGGTCCAGCTGCATGAGGACCATCGCGGCCTTCTGCGTGCCCGAGACGGCGCTGCGCACTATCGTGCTCATACGCTCTGCCTGTCATCCATCATGCTGCGCAGGTACTCCGCCGTCTTGGCGGGGTCCTCCGAGGCGAGCTGGTCGATGTCCGAGCGCATGCGCTGCAGCTCGGTGTCCGCCGAGGCGGCCTGGAGGGCGCTCTGCACGGCCCCGACGTCGATCGAGGTGGTGTTCGGCGCAGGCTCGATGGGGCTGATGAGTGCCACCGCGGGGTCGAGGGCAGGAGCGCTCGGCGCAGGGATGGCCGGGTAGACACCCTGCAGCTCGCCGAGGTCCAGGGGCTCGCGCCGCTGGCGGCGCGAGCGGCGGGCGTAGACGATCAGCCCGATGATCGCCACGAGCAGGATGGCTGCCACGATGGCCAGTGTCCGGATCAGCTCGGCCCGCTGCGCCTCGGCCAGGGCCTTGTCCGCCTCGGCGAGGGCGTCCGCCGCCGCCTGGGCGTCGGCATCGTTGAACCGCAGCTCCTCGACCGTGACGATGTCGCCGCGCGCCGCGTCGATGCCGGCGGCGCTGGAGACCAGGTCGGTGAGGGTCGCGACGTTCAGGTTGGCGGTGGCGCCCTGGTTGACCGCGACGGAGATGGTCTGCCGGTTGATGCCGCCGGCCGGGACGACCGTGGACTCCGTGGTCTTGTTCACGGCGTTGTTGCGCGTGCTGGTCTCGGAGTTGAACGTGCCGTCGCCGTTCGCGCCGCCCTCCGGCACGGCGATGTTGTCGGGGCCGAGGACGCCGGCATTGCCACGACCCGCTCCCTCGTACGCCTCGGTGGTGCTCGATTCGTTGAGGGCGGGGGCGTCCTCCGGCGTCGAGAAGCTCTCCTCGACGCGTTCGCCGCTCTCGAGCTTCATGTCCGCGGCGACCACGACGGTCGCGTTGCCCACCCCGACCACGCGGTCGAGCATGGTCTGCACGGAGGCCGCGACGCGCTTCTCGTAGTCGGAGGCCTGCTGGTCGGAGCCTCCGGTGGCTCCGACGCCGACCGCGGAGAGCACCGTGCCCTGCGCGTCGATCACGGCGACGTCGGAGGCGTCCATGCGGTCGATCGAGGCGGAGGTCAGGTGCGTGATGGCCTGGACCTGGTTGCTCGAGAGCGTGGTGCCGGGCGTGGTCTCCACGAAGACGGAGGCCGTCGGCTTGCCCTGCTCGGCGACGAACACGGTGTCCTCGGGGATCGCGAGGCGCACGGTGGCGGTCTTGACGCCGTCGATCGCGGACACCGTGGCGGCCAGTTCGCCCTCGAGCGCGCGCTTGTACGTGGTGGACTGCTGGAACTCGGAGGAGGTGACCCCCATGTCGTCGAGCAGCGAGTACCCGGCGGTGGACGAGGACGGCAGGCCGGCGGAGGCCGCCTTGATCCGCTGGTCGTACACGGCGGTCTCGGGGACCATGATGGTCCCGCCGCCGTTGCTCAGCTCGTAGGGGACGCCGTCGGTCTGCAGCTGGTCCACGATGGTGCTGGCGTCCTCGCCGCTGAGTCCCGAGAACAGGGGCGTGTAGGAGGGCTTGGACAGCCAGGAGGTGAGGGCGATCCCGCCGAGGAGCAGCACGGCGACACCGATGATCGCGATGGTGCGCTGGGCTACGGTGAAGCTCTTGACGGCGTCCCCGAGACGGGTGGCGGCGTTCGACATCGGGCTGGGCATCAGGCCTGCATCCTCATGATCTCGTTGAAGGCGTCAACGCCCTTGTTCCGGACGGCGGCGACGAGCTCGAGCGTCACCTGGGCGCGCGTCGAGGCGATCGTCGCATTGTGGATGTCGCTCAGGTCGCCCGTGACCGCCTGGATGGCGAGCTCGTTGGAGGAGGACTGCACGGCCTGCAGGTTGTCCACGGCCGAGGTGAGGGAGGTCGCGAAACCCTCACCGCCGGCGCCGGGGGCGGCGCCGGCGGCCGGCAGGTAGGAGGTCGCGGCGGGCTGGATGGCACCGAGTGCGGGAATGGGCATCAGGAACGTCCGATCTGGAGGGCGGCCTCGTAGGTTGCCTTGGCGCGGTCGACGACGGCGGCGTTGGCCTGGTAGCCGCGCTGGGCCATGATGAGCTGGCCCATCTGGGCGCTCATGTCGATGTCCGGGTAGCGGACGTAGCCGGCCTCGTCCGCGAGGGGGTGGGAGGGTTCGTGGACCATCCGGCCCTCGGCGCTGCCGAACTCGGCGCCGGCCACGTAGGCACCCTGGCCGTTGCCGTCGGCCCGGGCCGTGATGTAGCGCTGCTGGAAGGCAGCGCCGTCGGTGGCGGTCACGGTGTTCGCGTTGGCCATGTTGTCGGCCACCGCGTCGAGCCACTTGCGGTGGAGGGTCAGACCCGTGCCGGAGATCCCGATGGCGTCGAAGGTCATCAGGAGGTCCTGAGGGCGGCGCGGACGCCGGTGAAGGGACTCTCGACGGCCCGGGCCGCGAACTGGAAGCGGAGCACGGTGTCGATGTTCGAGAGCGTCTCGGTGTCCAGGTTCACGTTGCTGCCGTTGAGCCGCGTCGGTTCGAGCGAGCTCTCGGTGGTGGCCTGCACTCTGCCTCCCCCCATGGAGACAGAGCGCGCCAGGGCGTCCTCGAAGCTGACCCGCTGGGCATGGAAGCCGGGCGTGTTCACATTGGCGATGTTGTTCGCCGTGACGCGCTGGCGCAGGGCCAGCCCATCGAGGGCGCTTCGCAGGGCGAGCGAATGTACGGAATCGAGCACGGCGGCAGAACCTTTGCAGACAAGGCTGAGCGGCCGATCCATGGCCTGGGGATGAGCGATCCATGCTCACCGGGGACTATCGGATGCCCACCGGTACGCGGTTAGGAGCTTCCGGGAAGGACTTTCAGCCCGTGATGTCCACGTAGACGGACGCCTGCTGCGGCTGGGTGGCCGCGCGCACCGACCCGACGGCGGACCGGTGACGGCGCAGTGTCGCGAGCTCCCCGCTCAGGTGCACCAGGGCGACACGCTGACGGTCGTGGATGCGCTGGGCACGTTCCAGCAGCTCCGTCGGCACAGGGCCGGTGAGTTCCGCGGGGACCCAGTCGCCGAGGGCAGGGGCCTGCCCCACGGGTGCGGAGGGCGAGAGGCTCGCCACGATGGCGTCGTCGACGGCGGCCTCCAGCTCGTCGAGCGCCGACGACCAGGCCGCGTGGTGCTCGTCGTCAGCCGACACCGAGCACTCCCACCGGCTGGTGCGCGGTGGTGTCCGCAAGCGGCGGTGCCTGACCGGCGGCGGCTGCCTCGTGCCAGGCCTGGCGCAGGGGCTCGAGGATCTGCGCGCACTCCGTGGTCTTGTGCCGGTCCCGGGTGGTGTTGGCCTCGACGAGGGTCTGGCGCACGTACGTGTAGAGGGACATGAGTCCGTCGGCTCCGTCCCACACATCGGTCCGCAGCGAGGACATCAGCTCCGCGAGGATGTCCTGGGCGTGGAGGAGATTCGCGGAGGCCGCCGGCCAGTCCTGCGTCTCCTGTGCGACACCCGCCCGCGCGAGGTCGAGCAGCAGCCGGTCGTAGAGCATGGTGAGCAGACCGGCGGGCGTGGCCGAGAGCACGGCGTCCTGCACGTACTGTGATCGCTTGGCCTGGTAGCCGTTCAGCTGCAGCATCAATTACTCCTGGAGGGGATGTTCGCGAGTTGGGAGGACAGCCAGTCGCCCTGGGACTGCAGCTTGGACAGCTGCACCTCGAGCGCGGCGTAGGTGCGCTCGAGCGTGGCGCGGCGCTTGTCGAGGGACAGGCCCATCGCGGCGACGCGGTCGTTCATGGACCGGACGCTCGACTCCTGGCTCTGGATGCGCCGCGTGAGCTCGCCGTCGAACTTGTCCGAGGCTGCCTTGCCCGCATCGGCGACGCGCGCCGAGAGACGGGTCAGCGCATCCTTGACCTGGTCGGGGTCGGCTGCCAAGGCGGCCGCGAATTTCTTCTCGTCGAACTCCACCGTGCCGGATCTCGTGAGATTGATCCCCAGCTCGGCGGTGGAGCGGCCGTCGACCGGGCCGGTGGCGGCGGTCAGGACCGACTGGGCGATGCCCCGGACGGCGCTGTCACCCGTGAATCTGCCCGAGGTGGGCGCAGCACTCGCGGTGGCGCCGGGCGTGACCCTCGTATTGGCGGCCACGAAGGAGAGGACGCTCTGCAGGGAGTCCACGAGCTCCTTGGCCAACTTCGTGGTGCCCTCGGTGTCTGCTCCGACGGTGATGGAGACAGGATCGGTGCTCACCTTCGCGGCGGTGACCGTCACGCCCGGGAGGAGGTCGGCGAAGGAGTTGGACGACGACGTGACGACCTGCTCGGCCGTCGAGCCGCCCCAGAGCACGAGCTCGGCGTCCTGGGCGGTGCGCACCGTCGCTGCGCCCGGCTCGGCGAAGAGATCCGGGGCGCTGCCGGCTGCCACTTCGTCGGCTGTGCCACGGAAAACGCTGAAGCCGTTCTCCGCTCCCGGTTCCGTGGCCGTGAACTGCAGGCGGTACTGCTGCACGCCGTCGATGTCCCTGCCGGCGGTGACCTTCGCGGCCGTGATGCCGGCGCCGGCCCTGTTGACGGCGGCGACGACGTCGTCGAGGGACCCGGTGGTCTGCACCTCGGTGGTGGTATCGTCCGCGGCCCGGATCGTCAGGGTGGAGGCCTCGGCGGAGAAGGCGGTCATGGCAGCGGTGACGGAGCTCTGCGACTGCGCGAGCTGCCGCACGGTGAAGTCGAGGGAACCGGCCCGGGCGGTGGAGGAGGCGGTGACGCCTGCCGCGTCACTGCTGCTCCTGGCGGTGAAGAGATCGAGCGCCTGGGGTTTCGCGGTCTTCGTGGCGAGCTCGGTGAGGGCGCCCAGACGCGTGTTGAGTTGCTGGAGCGAGGTGATGAAGCCCTGGGTGGTGGCGGCCTTGGCCTTGAGCATGGTCTGCGGCCGGGCCTCGACCTGCATGAGCTGGCCGATGAGCTCCTTGGTCTTCAGCCCACTGGCGATGCCGTCGATGGAGAACGCCATGGAACTGCCTCTCGGATGGGGCGGGAACTGGTCATCAGGGGTACGGCGGATAGGCAAATGCACGATGGCGGGACCGTCGGTCCAGGATCAATCCCGCCACCGTGCACTTTCGCCTACATACCCACCGTCTAGCGGAGGAGCTGAAGGACACCCTGGTTCATCTGGTTGGCCTGCGCGAGCATCGCGGTACCGGCCTGCGAGAGGATGTTCGAGCGGGTGAAGTCCGCCATCTCCTTCGCCATGTCGGTGTCCGAGATGCGGGACTTGGCCGCCGAGAGGTTCTCCTGCGAGACGTTGATGCTGTTGATCGCGGACTCGAAGCGGTTCTGCACGGCGCCGAGCTTGGAGCGTGCCTCGGAGACGTCCTGGATCTGCGTATCGATTGCGGCGATCGAGGTGAGTGCATCGGCCGCACTGGTGAACGTGAGAGCCGCCACCGCAGCCGCCACTGCCTCGATGTCGGTAGCCGCGACCGTGATCTGGTCGTTCGCGGCGGTGGAGCCTGCACCGATCTGGAAGGTCAGGTCGGCCGCTCCCGCGCTCAGCAGATCCGTCCCGTTGAAGTTGGTCGACGTAGCGATCCTCGAGAGCTCCTCGCCGAGAGCCGTGACCTCGGTCTGGATAGCCGTGCGCGCCTCCGCGTTGTTCGAGTCGTTACCCGACTGGACTGCCAGGTCACGGACTCGCTGCAGGATGCTGTGGACCTCGGTCAGCGAACCTTCAGCGGTCTGCACCACGCTGATGCCGTCCTGGGCGTTGCGGGCTGCAACTCCCAGTCCGCCGATCTGCGAGCGCAGGCCCTCGGAGATGGCCAGGCCGGCGGCGTCGTCGGCTGCCCGGTTGATGCGCAGGCCGCTGGAGAGCTTCTCCAGCGACTTCGAGACGTCGTTCTGGGTGTTGGAGAGGTTGCGGTACGCGGTGTTCGCTGCGGTGTTGGTGTTGATCTGGAAACCCATGATGTATTCCTCCGTGAAAGGGTTGCTTGCGCCGGCCCGTCCATGGGCCAGCACCAGGAGCTATCGGTCCGCACCCCGAGGCGTGTTAGGAATCGGTGGAAGTATTTTTCTCCAGGACCGCCACACGCAGGCTCGGCCAAGTTTTCGCCGTGGGTTGGGGCGCAGTGGGGCGTCCGGGGCCCCGGTAGCCGGGCATGGCCCTATGCTCATCCTGTCGTGATCAGATTCCTGATCCTGTGGACGAGGGAGTGCATGGTGGGTGCTGGTGCCCGTGGAGCCGGTCGGGACGACGCCGGCCGCGCCGGGGTCTCCCCCGGTCTGGTGATCGCGCTGGGCGTCGTGGCGCTGGTCTCCGGGGTGGTCCTCCTGATCGGCGATCCGGACAGCCCGGACCTGCGCGGCGCCTGGCTGGGAGTCCTCACCGAGCTGGTCGCCGTCGCCGTGTGCCTCCGGGCCGTTGCCCGGACGCGGCTGACCCAGTGGCAGGTGGTCCTCGGGACCGTCGCCATCGTGGTCTACACCGCCGGCGACATCGCCTACCTGGTGCTGCTGGACGGACAGCGTTCCCTCGGCGTCCTGTCCGTGGCCGACGGGGCACATGCCACCTTCTACCCGCTGATGCTCGGCGCCCTCGCCTTGACCATCCGCAAGCTCAAGGGTGTCGCCTGGCCGGTGCTGGTGGACAGCATGGTGGGAGCACTCGCTGCGGCAGCGGTCATGGCGTTGATCCTCGCGCCCGTCCTGCAGGCGGGGGAAGCCGGCGGCACCACCTTCGGCCTGGTCACCACGGTGGTCTATCCGCTCCTCGATCTGCTGCTGATCACGGCCATCGGCGGACTGCTCGCCTCCCGGGGGCTCGATCTGGGGCCACGCTGGCCCCTGCTGGTCGCCGGACTGATCCTGTTCTGCGCCGGGGACATCGCCTTCGCGCTGGACAGGGAGGCCTATGTGGTCGGCTCGATCGTCGACGCCGGATGGGTCCTGGGGATCACCGGGATCGCCGCGTGGATCGACGGCGTCGCGGCGGCCGATCCGGCGTCGGCGCAGCAGGACCGCCGCCGGCCGGCCCTGACCACCCTCATGGTCTCCACGACGTCGGCACTCGCCGTGCTGGTCATCGGCTGCCAGCTGACCATCCCGCTCCTCGCCCAGATCCTCGCAGCCCTGAGCCTCCTGCTCGCAGCGGTACCCCTGGTTTTCCGGAACCGGATGCTCATGGTCCTCGCATCCACGGACGAACTGACGGATCTGCCGAACCGCCGGGGCCTCGTCACGGAACTGACCGGGCGCCTGCGGGCCGGCCGCCCCGGCGCCCTCCTCTTCCTCGACCTCGACCGCTTCAAGGACGTCAACGACGCCCTGGGGCACACCGTCGGGGATGCCCTGCTGGTGCGGGTCAGTGAGCGGTTCGCCGCCCAGCTGAGAAGCGGGGACCTGCTCGCGCGCCTGGGCGGTGACGAGTTCGCCGTGTTCCTCGACGGTGCAACCCGGAAGGAGGCCATCTCACTGGCGCTCCGGCTGGAAGCCTCCCTCGAGGACCCGATCGAGATCGGCACGGCTTCCCTGAAGCTCAGCGTGAGCATCGGCATAGCCCGCACGCCGGAGAACGGGACCGACATCACGCTGCTGATGCGCAAGGCCGACATCTCCATGTTCCGCGCCAAATCCACCCGCAGCGGCCACCACCTCTACAGCGCGGAGGACGACGACGGCGGCGCGCAGAAGCTCGAGCTGCTGCGCGATCTCCGCACCGCCCTCGTGGAGGAGCAGTTCGAACTGCACTACCAGCCCAAGGTGCACCTCGCCGACGGCCGCGTCACGAGTGTGGAGGCCCTGCTCCGGTGGAACCACCCGGTGCTCGGACAACTGCCGCCCGTGTCGTTCCTGCCCCTGGCCGAGGAGTCCGGGCTGATGCCCGACCTCTCCACGCTCGTACTCAAGCGGGCGGTGGCGCGCGTCTCGCAGTGGCGGGCCGAGGGCCACGAGATCAGCGTCGCGGTGAATCTGTCCGGATCCGGCATCCAGGAGAGCCTCCCCCGCCAGATCCGGGCACTCCTCGAGCGGCACACCCTGCCGCCCGAGTGCCTGATGCTCGAGATCACCGAGGGCATGCTGATGAGCAGCCCGGCCTACACCTCCGGCATCCTCCAGCAGCTCCGCACCGCGGGCATCCAGATCTCCGTGGACGACTTCGGCACCGGGTACAGCTCGCTGGCCCACCTGCGGGATCTCCCGGCCGACGAACTCAAGCTCGATCGCTCCTTCATCACCGACATGCGCACCGACCGTCGTGCCCTCGGCCTGGTGTCCTCGATCGTGGAACTGGCCCACAGCCTGGATCTGCGCGTGGTCGCCGAGGGCGTGGACAACGAGGAGACCCGACTGGAGCTGCGGGCGATGGGCTGCGATCTCGCGCAGGGCTTCCACTTCACCCGGCCGCTGCCCGCCGTCGCCGTCGTTCCCTGGCTCACCGCCGCCCGCACCCCCGACGCACTCGTGGCCGTCGCGCCTCTGCACCCGGACCTGCAACCGGACTTGCCCTGAACCGTACGCGGACCGCGGCCTCCGCGATCAGCACCGGTGTGCCGGGGCAGCCCGCCTGAGCAGGCCGTCCCGGGTCAGGATCACCAGGTGCTGTCCCGGCGCGTCACGGCGTCGTAGCCACCGTCGAGGAAGATGACCTGCCCGCAGAGGTGCGTGTTCTCCTCGCCGGTGAGCCAGGTGAGCAACGCCGCCGCCGTCTCGGGAGGGAAGGGCCCGTTGAGGGGCATGGGCACCTGCTTGTCGAGCTGTGCGCGGCCGGCCTCGGTGCTGACGAGCTCCGCCGTCATGGGGGTGAGGACCACCGCCGGCGCGATCGCGTTCAGGGGGATGTCCGCCCCGGCCCACGACTCGGTCGGGGCGTTCAGCCGGATCCAGCGGGCGAGTGCCTGCTTGCTGGTGGAGTAGATCTGGTACCCGTTGCCGTCGTCGGCCAGTTCCTGCGCCCGCGCCAGTGCTGCGGCCTCGTCCCCGCCGAGGCAGGCCTCGAGCAGGGCGGTGTCGTGGGGCTGCAGGGAGGCCATCGAGGCGACCGCCGCTGCCCGTGGTGCATCCGAGCCCTTCATCAGGGGCTGGAGGGACTCCAGGGTGGCGACTGCCCCGAAGTAGTTCACCAGGACCGTCGCCGGGATGGGTGCGTTCATCCCGGCCACGGCGAGGACGGCGTCGATGGACCCGTCGCTGAGCCGTGCGACTTCCCTGGCCATCCCGGCGCGGCCCTCCTCGGTACTCAGATCGGCGGTGATGTCCGCTCCGCGGAGATCGACGCCGATCACGCGGTGCCCGTCCTCGCGCAGGCGGATGGTGGTGGCTTCGCCGATGCCGGAGCCGGCTCCGGTGACTACGTAGGTGCGGGTCATGATGTGTCTCCTAGGTGTTCTGCGCCGCGCCGAAGCGCAGGGCATCGGTGTGGAATCTGGTGAGCAGCTGGGCGAAGGTGTCGCGTTCGGCCTGGGTCCACTCGGCCTGGATGGCGTGCATCATCCGATCGCCGGCGTCGACGAGTCCCGCCACGACCCCCTGGCCCCGATCTGTCAGGCGGAGAAGCCCGGCGCGGCCGTCAGCGGCGTCGGCACTCCGCTCGATCAGGTTGTCCTGACCCAGACGGCGCATGATCTTGCTGACGTTGGAGGCTCCCATGCGGAGCTTCCGGGCGAGCGCCGAGGGACGCAGTGCGCCATGTCTGCCGAGCAGCGTCAGCGCCGTGACGGAGCCGGCATCCATCCCGGGAGCGGCATCGTCGGTGAGGGTGGTGATGAAGTCGCTGGATCCCCACAGGGCGAAGACCTCGAGCATCGCCGCGAGGCCCGCCGAGCGGTACCCGAGCGGCGCTCCGACGTCGGGCGCCACAACGTCCGGCGGTGCCGTCGTCGCATCGGAACTCATGTCCACTCCCTGTCGTCGAACCATCAGTCTACCGCGTTTACTGTCCTGAAGACAGTAAACGGCTGCAGGCCATTGCCTGCTGAGCGGGATGTCGACGTCGAGCGGGGGCTGCTCGCAGGCACCACTTACAGCGCGACGGGCGGTGCCGATAGTTCCGACGAATCCACCCGTTCACAACCCCGGAGAGGAGGTGGCACCGTGAGCGCCCAGGACCTGTCCACCCTGCTCTGGCAGGAGCGCCAACTTCTGGAACTCCTCGTCTTCAAGCTCGAGGAAGAACAGCTCCTGCTGACCTCCGGCAACAGCCGCTGGCTGCACCATGCCACCAGCGAGGTGGAGCAGGTCCTCCAGCGCCTCCGCGACACCGGCCTCGCCCGCGCCGTGCACGGCTCGGCCGTCGCCACGGACTGGGGGATCGACGACGGCGCCACCCTGCGCGAGCTGGCGCTCTCGGCACCCGCAGGGCCCTGGGGGGAACTGCTCACCGCCCACCTCCAGGCCATGACGGCGCTCGTGGCGCAGATCGTCGCACTGCGCGACAGCAACCAGCACTTCCTCAAGGCGGCCAGCCGCTCCACCCAGGAGACCCTGGCGGGGATCGGCACCGGTCCCGGCACCTACGCGGCCGACGGCGCCTCCGCCCTGGGCAGCGGCCATCCGACCCTCCTCAACAAGGATCTGTAGCCGGACCATGAGCACTTTCAGCGGAATCTCCACAGCCTATTCCGGTCTCGCCGCGGCACGCGCGGGCCTCGACGTGACCGGGCAGAACATCGCCAACGCCACCACCCAGGGATACACCCGGCAACGCCTCGAGACCTCCTCGGCAGCCCCTGCCCGACCCTCCATGTTCGCGACGGGCGCCCGCGTGGGCGAAGGTGTGCTGACGCAGGGCATCGCGCGGCTCGGCGACGCCCATCTCGAAGCACGCGTGCGCACCACGGCCGGGGCCGCCGGCTACACCGCGGTGCGCGCCCAGGCCTTCTCCGCACTCGAGGACACCCTCCGGGAGCCGGGTAGGAACGGCATCTCGGCGTCGCTCCAGGACTTCTGGGCGGGGTGGCAGGACCTGTCCATCAACCCGGACAAGTCCGCCCCGGCGTCGTCCCTGCTCTCCGTCGCAGGACAGCTCACCTCACGCATCGCCTCCGGCCACCGCGAGATCGAAGCGCAGTGGGCCGCGGCAAGGTCATCGGCCGAGGGTCTCGTGACCGAGGTCAACGAGGCCGCGTCCCAGGTGGCCGAGCTGAACCGGCAGATCCGCTCCGCCGTCACCTCCGGGACGTCCCCCAACGAGCTCGTCGACCGCAGGACCCAGCTCACGGCGAATCTCGCCGGCCTGACCGGTGCCACGGTCCGCGACAACGCCGATGGTACGGCCGACGTCCTCCTGGCGGGCAATCCCCTGGTCTCCGGCACCACGTCCAAGGCCCTCCAGGTCACCGGACCCCGGCAGCTCGCAGCCAACGGCGGCGTCGGCGTCGAGTGGACCCACCGTCCGGGCGTCCCGGCCGGGATCGAGAGCGGAGAGATCGCGGCGACGCTCTCCCTGCTGGCTCCCGCCGACGACGGCGGCGTCCTCGCCGAGGCCGCCAGGGGCTACGACGACTTCGCCCGCTCCCTCGCCGACAAGGTCAACGCCGGGTACGCCGAAGCCGGCCAGGGCCCGTTCTTCGCCCTCGACGGGACTCGGCCCGCCGCGTCGCTGACGGTCGTACCGACGAGACCCACGGAGCTCGCGGCGAGAGCGGCCGGGGCCAGCGCCTACGACGGATCCATGGCGGATGCGATCAGCAGGATCGGCTCGGGCTCCGACTCACCCGACGCCGAGTGGAACGGCTTCGTCACGGGTCTCGGTGCCGCTGCACGCTCGGAGCTGCAGGGCAATGCCCTCGCCGAGGTCTCCGCGACCTCCGCCCTCCGCCAGCAGCTCGGCGCCACCTCTGTCAGCATGGACGAGGAGCAGGTCAAGCTGCTCGAATATCAGCACGCCTATCAGGGCGCCGCGCGCGTGATGACCGCCATCGACGAGATGCTCGATGTCCTCATCAATCGCATGGGAATCGTCGGACGGTAGCGGAAGGCCATCATGATCACTCGCGTCACCCAGCAGACCATGCAGTACGGAGCGCAGCGCTCCCTGCAGACGAATCTCGCCCGCCTCGCCGAACTCCAGGACAAGGCCTCCAGCCAGCGTGCCATCAACCGCCCGTCGGACGACCCTGCGGCAGCCGCCGAATCACTGCGGGTCCGGGGAGAGCTGCGGGCGAACGAACAGTACGCCCGGAACATCTCCAACGGGGAAGGGTGGCTCTCCCAGCTCGACAGCGTCATGACGACCACGAAGCGGGCACTCGACCGGGCGAACGAACTGACGCTGCAGGGGTCGAACTCGGCCCTCAACCCCGCAGCCCGCGATGCGCTCGCGCACAATATCGATTCCCTGCGCAGCGAACTCGTGACGCAGGCCAATGCCACCTACTCCGGCCGCTTCCTCTTCGCCGGTAACGCCGATACGGCCCAGGCGCTGAAGGCCGATCTGACCTTCGCGGGCGGAGGGACAGTGGAACGCCGGCTGGGCGCGGACGAGACCGTCCGGGTGGACGCCGACGGCGCCTCGGTGTTCGGCAGCGGCGGCGCGTCCGTGTTCACGCTGCTGGACGGCATCGCGGCAGACCTGCGTGACGGCAAGGACGTCTCCGTGCACCTCGCCGCCCTCCAGGAGCGCATCAAGGCGGTGACCACCGAGCACAGCGAGATCGGCGCGCGGCACGCGCGCCTGCTGACGGCGAAGGAGAGCGTGGCCGACGCCTCCCTGGCTCTCGAGGGGCGGCGCGCAGCGGTGGAGGAGGTGGATCTCGCCTCCGTGATCCTCGACCTCAAGATGCAGGAGACGGCCTACCAGAGCGCACTCGCCGTCTCGGCCCGCGTGCTGCAGCCCTCCCTGCTGGATTTCCTGCGATGAGGGCCACCTTCCTCACGCCGCCTCCCGGGCTGGCGCCCTTCAAGGACTTCCGCCTGGAACAGGTCAGCGGCGCCGAGGGCCTGTTCACCCTCGCCTCGGCCGAGCGGCCGGAGGTACGCCTGTTCCTCCTCGACGCAGCGACCTACGTGCCCCACTACAGTCCGCGCTTCTCCGACGCCCAGCGCGAGGCGCTCGGTCCGGACGTGCCGGACGCACACCTGTTCGTGGTCGCCAATCCCGGCGCCGGAGGCACCACGGTGAACCTGGCCGCCCCGATCGTGCTCGATCCGGCCACCGGTCACTGCGCCCAACTGATCCTCGAGAGTGGCGACTACCCGCTGCGGGCGGCTCTGGCGCAGGCGGCCTGAGGGTCAGACGGAAGAACCGCCCGGTGGCCACCGGGCGGTTCTGTCAGTTCCTGTGCGAGACCGGCGGCCCCAGGGGTCTGCTCAGGCGAAGTCGGACGTTGCCGGATCCGCGCCGATGCGCCCCTCGGCGCCCTTGTCGAGGTTGTTGATGGCCTCGATGTCCTCGTCCTCGAGCTTCACGTCGAGGGCTTCCCAGTTCTCGACGATCCGCGATTCCGTGACGGACTTCGGGATGACCACGTTGCCGAGCGCGAGGTGCCAGGCGAGCACCACCTGCGCGGGCGAGGCGTTCCGCTTCGAGGCGATGTCCTGCAGCACGGCGTCGTCGAGCAGTCCCTTGCCGGACCCGATGGGCGAGTACGCCTCGTGCAGGATGCCCTTCTCGGCCTCGAACGCACGGAGTTCGGACTGGTTGAAGTAGGGGTGGGTCTCCACCTGGTGGATCGCCGGGACCACACCGGTCTCCCGGATGATCTCGCTGAGGGTCTCCAGGGTGAAGTTCGAGACGCCGATGCTCCGGACGCGACCCTGCTTCTGCAGCTCGATGAGCGCCTTCCAGGTGTCCAGGTACTTGTGCTGCTTGGGCTGCAGCCAGTGGATCAGGTACAGATCGAGGGTCTCGAGTCCGAGGAGGTCCATGGATTCCTCGAACGCCTTGAGGGTGCTCTCATAGCCCTGGTCCGAGTTCCACAGCTTGGTGGTGATGAACATGTCGTCATGGCTGAGACCCGAGGAGGCGATGGCGCGGCCCACGCCACCCTCGTTCCCGTAGATCTTCGCGGTGTCGATGTGGCGGTAGCCGGTCTTGAAGGCCTTGCCCACGACATCCTCGGCGACGTTGTCCTCGACCTGCCACACGCCGTACCCGAGCTGGGGGATGGTGTGGCCGTCGTTGAACGTGAGAATCGGTGATGTAGTCATACAGGCGGGAACCAGCGGTGCTCCCCGTTTATTTCTCCCCCGTCCTCACCAGCGTTCGCCATCCGGCAACGGGACCGACGCGGACCGGCCAGGGTCAGTCGTCGGAATCCGCCTGGTTCTCGACGACGGTGCCGGTCGCGGCATCCAGCTGGACCGAGTACTTCACGTCGGCGGGATCGAGGACGTCCGCCTCCCACACCGTCGTACCCTGCTTGCTGTCCAGCTCGAGCTCCGTGATGCGGCCCTCGGGGATGACCGTGAGGATCTTGTCCACGGCATCCTCGTAATCGAGCTCGGCGGACTGCAATCGTGCACGATTCTTGTCCCTGTCCTCCACATCCTGATCCGTCAGGGTCGGTCCCGTCGTGATCTCCGTACCGTCGGCCGAGAGCTCCATCTCCTGCTCCGAACCGTCCTGCGTGATGATGTCCACCTCCCAGGCCGCGCCACCGGCCTCGCTCTCGATCGAGGTGAGCGTGCCGCCGGAGACGGCGGCCAGCGCCGTCCTCCCTGCCTGGATCAGGTCCTCCGCGCCGGAGCCGGGCGCCGCGATCCCTCCACCCGACGTCGAGGACCCGGCCGTGCCCGAGGACGTCGCGGTGGCCGAGGGCGCCGGGCTCGTCGTCGGTGTCCGGCTTGCCGTGGGGAGCGCGATCGGCGACCCGGTCCCGGCGGATCCGGTCGGTTCCGCCATGGGCGAGGTGGAGGAACCCGACGAGGCGGACGCCGCGGCATCACCGTCGGTACCCGGGGCGGTGCAACCCACCAGGCCGAGGAGCGCCGCGGCGGTGAGCGGCAGCACGGACCTCCAGCGCCCCGGTCGTGCTGATGACGATGTGGTCATGGGTCCTCCTGGGGTCGGGCGGCGCGATGGGCTGCCCCCATCCTCACCCAGCGTTCGCCATCCGGCAACGGGACCGACGCGGACCGGCCAGGATCAGGACGCGGTGGACAGCGCGCGCTCGGCCTCCTCGATGTCGTCCAGCACCAGCCGGGCCCGACGTCGCACATTCTCGAGTCCGGCGGAGGCGACACCCCATCGTTCGCCGTCGAGCCGTGTCATGGCCGCGGCCTCGGCCGTGGTCGCAACCGCGTTCCCCGCGCGGGAGAGAGCCCGGTGGACCTGCAGCAGGGCGCCGGGGATGTCGAGCCCCGTGCTGGGTGAGGAGGACTGCGCGCTCACGCACACCACCCGGACCCGGGGCAGCAGTCCGCCCAGCTGATCGGCGATCACCACCAGTTCGTTGTACAGGGCGTCGTCCTCGACGCCCTCGAGGATCTGGTGATAGCGGTCCAGCCCGCGGCGGAAGCGATCATGGGCACGTCGCCACACCCCGGTGCCCAGCTCGGCGTCGTCCTTCCGCCCCTGCCTCGCTGCCGCGAAGAATGCCGCCACCGCTACGGGTTCCGGCCGCGTGCGAGGATGCCGGCAAGCGGTTCGATCATGACGCCATGATCCCACAATCGTCCGTGGACGACCGGGCTGACGACTGCACCTCGACCCTTCAGTCCAGCCCCTGCCCGTCCGCTCGGACGACCTGCGGCGTATCGGACAGCGGACCAGCCCACGTGTGACGCACCCGCGCGAGCTCGACGCGGCCGTTGCGCAGCGGTACACCTTCGGCTCTCAGGAGCTCTGCGGCACGACCGCCCCGGCAGGCCGCGGGCAGACCGTCCGCGCGCACCACCCGCCACCACGGCACCTCGTCGGGTACCCCGCCTACCTCACGGCCGGCTCGCCGCGGCGAGATCCCGATCCGACGGGCGATGTCGCCGTAGGTCACCACGGACCCGGGACCCACCTCACCGAGCACCGCGCAGACCGTCCCGGCGAGCTCACCGGTCCCATCCCTCCGTGCGACGACGGAACTCACTCGTCGACCCGCCGGAGAGCCCCGCCCTTGTGAGCGGCGATGTGGTCTGTCGTGTCGCTCTTGATCTCGTACTGCGGATCGTCCTTCGATGCACGGCGCGTGTGCCCCTTGTAATCGAAGTCCTCCGTATGGATCCTCGTCACCGTCCCCGAGACGTGGCCGGCCTCGGAATTCCACGTCACGTGGTCACCGATGCTGAACTTCTCCGACATGTCGCTCCCCTCCTAACAGCAGCAGCGGCCCTCCGGATTCGCCTCCTGGCGATCGGTCTTGTCACGCCAGAACTCGCGCTCCGTCATGGGCCGGCCCTCGGCGTGCGTCCGCTCATGATGATCGAGATAGGTCTGGTAGGCATTCTCGCCCATCACACCCCTGAAGATCCACGCCAGCTCACGCGCCGTGGCACGGGCGCGGTGCAGAACCTCCGGCACGGTCATCAGTGGCCCGTCCTCGCCGGTCGCTTGCCCGGCTCGACGGCGGCCCACTGCTTCTGAAGCTCCTTCTCGGCGGGGGTTGCCATGAGGCCCGCCGGGGCGAAGAGGCGGGAGGCCACGGGCGCATCCTCCGTCCGGGCCCCTCCCCCGTTCCGGTAGGCCTTGACGGTCGCGAGGACGGCCGCAGCGATCACGATGATGGACAGCACCACGAAGACGATGGACAGCGTCCCCTGGATGAAGGTGTTGCGGACCACCGCCTCCATGGCCTCCACGGTCTGCGCCGTGCCGAAACTCTCCTCACCCGCATCGAGGGCGTCGCGGAACGCCGTGTGCTGGGCCCAGTACCCGATGGCGGGGACGGAGGAGAAGATCTTCAGGAACGACGCCGTGATGGTCACCACCGCGGCGAAGGCCAGCGGCAGGGCCGGGATCCACAGGACCCTGAACAGACCCCGCTTGGCGCAGATGGCCATGCAGACCGCGAGCGCGATGGCGGCGAGCAGCTGGTTGGCGATACCGAACAGCGGGAACAGGGTGTTGATGCCGCCGAGGGGATCGGTCACACCCATGATGAGGATGGCCCCCCACCCGGCCACCATGACTGCCGTGCAGATCCAGGCGCCCGTGCGCCACGACGTGTCGCGGAAGCGGGGGACGAAGTTGCCGATGCTGTCCTGGAGCATGAACCGCGCAACCCGGGTCCCGGCGTCGACCGCCGTGAGGATGAACAGCGCCTCGAACATGATGGCGAAGTGGTACCAGAAGGCCATCATGCCGGCGCCGCCGAAGACGCCCTGCATGATCTGGGCGATGCCGACGGCCAGGGTGGGTGCGCCGCCGGTCCGGGAGACGATCGACTCCTCACCCACATTGGTCGCCAGGGTGCTCAGGGTGTCCGGCGCGAGATTGACGCCGGTGAGGCCGAGACCGTTGACGAAGGCGACGGCGCCCTCGATGGTGCCGCCGGTGGCCGCTCCGGAGGAGTTCATGGCGAAGTAGATGCCGCGGTCGATGGACAGCGCCGCGACGAGCGCCATGATGGCCACGAAGGATTCCATGAGCATGCCGCCGTACCCGATGAAGCGGCTCTGGCGTTCCTTCTCGAGCATCTTCGGTGTGGTCCCCGAGGCGATCAGGGCGTGGAAGCCGGACAGGGCACCGCACGCGATGGTCACGAAGAGGAAGGGGAAGAGCGTTCCGGCGACCACGGGGCCCTTGCCGCTGCTCGCGAACTCGGTGACGGCGGGGACGTCGATCTCGGGGCGCGTGATGATGATCGCGACGGCGAGCATCAGGATGGTGCCGATCTTCATGAAGGTCGACAGGTAGTCGCGTGGTGCGAGCAGGAGCCAGACGGGCAGGACGGCGGCGATGAAGCCGTAGACGATGATGCCCCACGCGATCGTGATGCGATCCAGCGTGAACAGCTCGGTACCCCAGGCCGTCTCGGCGATCCACCCGCCACCGATGATCGCGAGCAGCAGGAGGGCGAAGCCGATCAGGGAGACCTCGGTGACGCGGCCCGGGCGCAGGTAGCGCAGGTACACGCCCATGAACAGGGCGATGGGGATGGTCATGGAGACGGAGAAGACACCCCACGGGCTCTCGCCGAGGGCGTTGACGACCACGAGCGCGAGGATCGCGACGATGATGATCATGATGGTGAGGGTCGCGATCAGTGCTGCCGTGCCGCCGATCACGCCGAGTTCCTCGCGGGCCATCTGCCCCAGCGAGCGCCCGCCGCGGCGCATGGAGAAGAAGAGCACCAGGTAGTCCTGGACGGCTCCGGCGAAGATGACGCCGACGATGATCCACACGGTGCCGGGCAGGTATCCCATCTGGGCGGCGAGGACCGGGCCCACCAGGGGGCCGGCACCGGCGATGGCTGCGAAGTGGTGGCCGAAGAGCACGCGCCGGTCCGTGGCCGCGTAGTCCTTGCCGTCCGCCCTGTACTCCGCGGGTGTGGCCCGGCGGTCGTCGGGCATCAGCAGGTTGCGCTCGATGAACTTGGAGTAGAAGCGGTAGGCGATCAGATAGGTGCAGACGGCCGCGAAGACGAACCAGATGGCGTTCACCGTCTCGCCGCGGACGACGGCGAGGATGGTCCAGGCCACGCCGCCGAGCAGGGCGATGCCGATCCAGAGGGCGATCTTCAGGGGCGTCCAGTGGCGCTCCTCCGCGTCGGCCCGCTGCGGGTCGACGGCGACCGGTGGCAGATCCGGGTCCGTCACGAGGACGCTCTCCGACGGGTGGGAGCCGCTCCGCTTCTTGCTCATCATGCTCCTCGGGTACGAACGAGTGGTGCATCAGAAGATAGCAAGGTGGTGAGGCACGCGTCACACGGAAGATCGGGCGAGCGACGACTTGCGCCGAACGCGGTCCTCCGTGCGCCCAACGGCGGCGGCCAGGAGGGGCGGCGGCGGTGCGGGACCGCCGCCGCGGTGTCGGATGTGCGGGGCCTAGGTCCGGTCCTCGTCGAGCACGGCGGGGGGCTCGTCGTCGTTCGCGTTCATCCCCTCGCTGATGCTGGAGTGCACCCTGGTGCGGGAGTCGGCCGGCTCGTCGGCGTCGTCCGTCGGTCCGTTGTCGACGCCGTCGGGGACCTGGTCCGCGAGATTCTCGGTGAGGTTGTCCGCCGCCCGCTCGAGGCCGCTCTCCTCGTGGTCGTGATGGTGCTCTGTGGTTGCCACGGTGTCTTCCTTCCCATCGGTCGTGCGTCCACCCTTCCACAGCCGGCGGTCCACCGCAGCTCGGCAGAGACGGGTCTCAGAGCTCGAGGAGGATCTTGCCGGTGTGCTCGCCCGCGTCGAAGTAGGTGTGGGCGCCGGCCACCTCGTCGAGCGGGAAGACGCGGTCCACGAAGGGTCGCACCACTCCCGAGGCGACCGACGGCCACACGCTCCCGTGGACGGCAGCCATGATCGCGGTCTTCTCGGCGACGGGCCGGGATCTCAGCGTGGTCCCGGCGACGCTCGCCCGCTTGCCCATGAGAGCGGACAGATCGAGTTCGGCCCGCGCGCCGCCCTGCAGCCCGATGACCACGAGTCGTCCACCCGGGGCGAGGGCCTCGATGTTGCGGGCGAGGTACTCGGCGCCGACGACGTCGAGTATCACATCGGCGCCCCGGCCACCGGTCGCCTGCGAGAGACGCTCCACGAAGTCCTGCTCGCGGTAGTTGATGAGGGTTTCCACCCCGAGCGAGCGGGCGACGTCGAGCTTCGCGCCGGAGCCCGCGGTGACGTGCGGTACCGCGCCCAGGGCCAGGCTCACCTGGATGGCCATCACCCCGATCCCGCCGGACGCCCCGTGGATCAGGACGTCCTCACCCTCGGAGAGGCCCGCCTGCAGCACGAGATTGGACCATACGGTGGCGGCCGTCTCGGGCAGTCCGGCGGCCTCGACGAGCTCCACGCCGTCGGGCGCCGGCACCACCTGACCCGCCGGGACGGCGACCTTCTGCGCGTACCCGCCACCGGCCAGGAGGGCGACGACGGCGTCCCCCTCCCGGAAGGAGGAGCCGTTGGCGTCGGAGATACGCCCGGAGACCTCCAGCCCCGGAATCGTCGACGCCCCGGGAGGGGGCGGGTACAGACCCTTGCGCTGCTGCACGTCCGCCCGGTTCAGCCCGGCCGCGACGACGTCGATGACCACCTCGCCGGTCTCCGGGACGGGATCGGCGACGTCCTGGACGGAGAGCACCTCCGGTCCGCCGGCCCCCTCGATCACCACTGCTCGCATGTCCGATCCTCCAGTCATAGGTATTTGGGCGTCCCCCATCCCCCGTGAAACACTGACCGCGGGAAGGTTGTCCGAGCGGCCGAAGGAGCTGGTCTTGAAAACCAGTGGGCGGTGACCCCGTCTCAAGGGTTCGAATCCCTTACCTTCCGCCCCTGAGGAGGTTCCGCGCTGCGGGACCTCCTCCTGTGTATCACCCCGACCCCGCCTCGCGCCCGTGCGCTCCCTGCGCCGACACCGGCCCCGAGGTGTCGCTTTACCGGCCATGATCTGGTTTGCTTCTCCCGGGGATGGAATGTCACCTGCGTCACATACGGTGCTCATGCCAGGACGCCCACCCATCGGGGTCGGCGGGATCTACTCGCGGCTGTCAGCGGCCATGGTCAAGGAGAAGTCGAACGAATGATCAATTCGTCATGGAGGGGAGCGCTGGGTGCGGCGCTGTCGGTAGGGCTGATCGCCTCGCCGATGATCGCACTGCCGGCCAACGCGGTCGAGACACCATCGGTCACGGCAGCCGTCGCGTCGGACGGCGTCGTCATCAACGAGGTGTTCGTCACGGGCGGCTCCGCGGGGACACCGTTCACCAACAAGTTCGTGGAGCTCTACAACCCGACCGATACCCCGGTCAGCCTCGACGGCTGGTCGCTGCAGTACCGGGCGCCGGGATCGACCACCACGGCTCCGACGCCGTTCGTCCTCAAGGGCACCATCGCGGCCAAGGGATACTTCCTCGTCCAGGGCTCGTCGAATGCCGCGAACGGCACGGCCCTGCCCACACCCGATCTCGTCACGGGCTTCAATCCCGGAGCCGGCGGCGGCGTCGTCGTGCTCTCCAACCAGGCCGGAACCGTCGGTGTCCTGCCCGCCGGCGACACCACCGGCGTCCCCGGGGCGGTCGACGTCCTGGGCTACGGTGCCGCGACGTCCTTCGAGCGGGCCGCGGCGGCAGCGCCGGGCTCGGGCAACCCGAGGTCCTCCGCCCGCACCGGCTTCTCGGACACCAACGACAACAGCGTGGACTTCACCCTCCAGGACGCCACACCGACGAACGCCCAGGGAACCGGGACACCCCCGGGACCGACACCCACGCCCACACCCACGCCCACGGCACCTCCCGCTCCCGGCGCCGTCGTCCCCATCCGCGACATCCAGGGCACGGGGGCAGCGACCCCGCTGGCCGGCCAGAACGTCACCACGCGCGGCAGGGTGACGGCCGCCTACCCCACCGGAGGGTTCGACGGCTTCTACCTGCAGACCGCCGGCTCGGCCGCGACCGCCGACCAGGGCGCGTCCGACGCGATCTTCGTCTACTCACCGGCCACCGTGGGCGAGGTCGCCGTCGGTGACTTCGTCGAGGTGACCGGGGTGGCCGGAGAGTTCTTCGGTCTGACCCAGCTCACCGTCGCCGCCGGCGGCACCGTGAAGCTCACCGAAGCGGCCGAGGAGGTGAAGGCCTCCGGGATCGCACTGCCTGCCACCGAGCAGGCCCGCGAGGCGGTCGAGGGCATGCTCTTCGAGCCGTCCGGGGACTTCACCGTCAGCGACAACTACTCGCTGAACCAGTACGGCGAGCTGACCCTCGCCTCCGGGAGCTCGGTGCTGGTGCAGCCCACCGACGTCGCAGCACCGGGCACGCCCGAGAATGCCGCCGTCGCCGCCGACAACGCCGCCAGGAGCATCAGGCTCGACGACGGCGCCAGCACGAACTTCCTCAGCAACGCCAACCGCGGCAGGGTGCTGCCCTACCTCACCACGGACCAGCCGGTCCGCGTGGGCTACAGTGCCGACTTCGTCTCGCCGGTGGTCATGGACTACCGCAACAACTCGTGGAAGTTCCAGCCGCTGGCCGAGCTCGACGGCGCAGCACCCGGCGAGGTCCAGCCGGTCGGCTTCTCCGGAGAGCGGCCCGCCGCTCCCGCCGAGGTGGGCGGCTCGCTGTCGATCGCCTCGTTCAACGTGTTGAACTACTTCGCCACCACCGGTGCGGAGCTCACCGGCTGCACCTACAACACCGATCGTGCCGGCAACCCGATCACCGTCAACCGGGGCTGCGCTGCCCGCGGTGCGGCGGACCAGGAGAATCTCGAGCGGCAGGAGGCGAAGATCGTCTCCGCGATCAACACCCTCGACGCCGACGTGGTCACCCTCATGGAGATCGAGAACTCGGCCACGTTCGGCAAGGACCGCGACTTCGCCCTGAAGACCCTCGTGGAGGCGCTCAACGAGGCGGCTCCGGGCACCTGGGACTACGTCCGCTCCCCCGCGGCGCTCCCTGCGGACGAGGACGTCATCCGTACGGCCATGATCTACCGCACCGCCGTCGCGGAACCGGTCGGGGAGTCGGTCATCCTCGACGACGACGTCGCGTTCTCCAACGCCCGCAAGCCCCTCGCGCAGGCCTTCAAGCCGGTGGGCGGCTCCGAGGACGAGGTCTTCCTCGCGATCGTGAACCACTTCAAGTCCAAGGGCTCGGGGCCCAGTTCCGGCCCGAACGCCGACTCCGGCGACGGGCAGGGCGCCTGGAACGCCGCCAGGGTGGCCCAGGCAGAGGCTCTCGTGGCCTTCGCGGACGAGGCCCGGACGACGGCGAAGACGGACCGGGTGTTCCTCACCGGCGACTTCAACTCCTACACGCAGGAGGATCCCATGCGGGTCCTCTACGAGGCGGGGTACGTCAACCAGGGTCCGGACGACTCGTTCTCCTACGTGTTCTCGGGCCTGAGCGGCTCGCTCGACCACATCCTCGCCTCGCCCGCGGCGAACGCCACCGTCACCGGCGTGGACACGTGGAACATCAACTCCGCCGAATCGGTGGCCCTCGAGTACAGCCGGTACAACAGCAACGTCACCGACTACTACGCCGCCGATCCCTACCGTGCCAGTGATCACGACCCCGTGATCGTGGGGACGGATCCAGCCTTCGGCGCCGGTTCCGGTGCGGGTACCACCGAGGTCAATCTGCTGAACATCAACGATTTCCACGGCCGGATCGACAAGAACACGGTGCGGTTCGCGGGGACCGTGGAGCAGTTGCGTGCGGAGTACGGAGAGGGTGACACCGCCTTCCTGTCGGCCGGCGACAACATCGGGGCCTCCCTGTTCGCCTCCTCCCTGCAGGACGACGAGCCGACGATCGACGTGCTCAACGCCCTCGACCTGCGCGCCTCGGCCACGGGCAATCACGAGTTCGACAAGGGCATCGACGATCTCACCGGTCGCGTCACCGACTCGGCGGACTACGACTACCTCGGCGCGAACGTCTACGCCAAGGGCACGGAGGATCCGCTGCTCGAGGAGTACAGCATCATCACGGTCGGCGGGATCGACGTCGCCGTGATCGGTGTGGTCACCGAGGAGACGGCGACGCTCGTCACCCCCGGCGGCATCGAGAACGTCGACTTCGGCAATCCCGTGGAGGCCGTCAACCGGGTCGCCGCGGAGATCGAGGAGCAGGATCTCGCCGATGTCATCGTCGCCGAGTTCCACGAGGGCGCCGGCGACGGCGTGGTCGAGGGCGCGACCATCGAGGAGGAGATCGCCGCCGGCGGTGCCTTCGCGGAGATCGTCACCGAGACCTCGCCGCTGGTGGACGCGATCTTCACCGGGCACACGCACAAGCAGTACGCGTGGGACGGTCCCGTCCCGGGTGCCGCAGGTGAGACCAGGCCCATCCTGCAGACCGGGTCCTACGGCGAGTTCGTCGGTCAGGTCACGCTGACCGTCGACACCGCGACGGGCGACGTCGATTCGTACACCGCGCGCAACGTCGCCCGGACGGCAGCCGAGGATGCGGCACTCGTCGCCTCCTACCCGCGGGTGGCCGAGGTGAAGGGAATCGTCGACGCGGCCCTGGCCGAGGCAGCGATCATCGGGGAGCAGCCCGTCGGGTCCGTCACGGCGGACATCACCACCGCCTTCACCGGGACCGCCCGCGACGACCGCAGCTCTGAATCCACGCTGGGCAACCTCGTGGCCGATTCACTGCGGGCCAGTCTCTCCTCCGCCGAGCGGGGAGGGGCGCAGATCGGCGTCGTCAATCCGGGCGGGCTCCGCAACGAGCTCTACTACGCACCCGACGGTGTGGTGACCTTCGCCGAGGCCAATGCCGTGCTGCCGTTCGTCAACAACCTCTGGACCACCACGCTCACCGGTGCACAGTTCAAGGCGGTGTTGGAACAGCAGTGGCAGCCGGAGGGCAGCTCGCGGTCGTTCCTCGCGCTGGGCCTGTCGGACAACGTGAGCGTCACCTACGACCCCGCCCTGGAACGGGGTGCGCGGATCACCTCCGTCCTGATCGACGGCGAGTTCCTCGACCCGGCCAAGGAGTACCGGATCGGCACCTTCAGCTTCCTGGCACAGGGTGGCGACAACTTCACGGTCTTCCGCGAGGGTACCGACACCCGTGACTCCGGACTGGTGGACCGCGACGCGTGGATCGACTACATCGGCGCCAACAGCCCGCTGTCGCCGTCCTTCGATCGCCGCAGCGTCCAGGTGCAGGGCGCACCGGCCACCGTCAAGGCCGGCACGGACGTGTCCTTCACGGTGTCGACACTGGATCTCACTTCCCTCGGGAGCCCCGCCAACACCACACTGGCGGCCAGTTTCGTGGCTGCCGGCGGGACGACCACCCCGCTCGGTTCGGTCCCCGTCTCGAACGGCAGCGCCGCGGTGAATCTCAGGATCCCGACGACGCTGAGCGGCCAGGGCCGGCTGGTGCTGACCGCGGCGCCGAGCGGCACGACGGTGACCCTGCCGGTCACCATCGAGAGCTCGACGACGCAGCCGCCGAAGCCCTCCTGCGTGAAGCCCAAGCCGCCCACCCAGGCCTGGAACATCGGGGGCTGGATCCGCTACGCGGTGCAGCTCGTCAACTACTACCGCTGCCTCATCCGGTAGTAGCCGGCCCGGGGACACCCGGCAGCACCTGACCACGGAGGACCCCCACCGCACCGGTGGGGGTCCTCCGTGGTGTCAGCGGCCGTCGGTGTCAGCGGCAGTCGGTGTCAGCGGCAGTCAGCGGCCGTCCGGGTCCTCGTCACGCCGGAGGATCGCTCCCGCGATCCGGTCGGCGTCGAGCAGGGTCCGGGCGCCGGCGGCCGGCGCAGCCCCGGCCTCGGCGGCGATCGCCGTGCCCCACTGGACGGAGGCCAGCTGGAGCCCGATCACGAACAGGGAGTCCTGCATGGCCCCGCTCCGGTCACGGACCCTGTAGGGCGGTGCCGTCACGTCGAGCCCGCCGGACGCCACCGGGACGCCGTCGTCGGCCATGAAGACCCTGGGCCTGGCCAGCCCCTGGTCGAGAAGCGAGAGCATGAGCGGCGACGCGCTCGACGCGGCCCGGTTGGCGGGCATCATCGCCTCCACGAACCACCGCGCCGAGAACGATGCACCGTCGACCCACGGCGAGGAGGCGCGGAACAGACCCTCGTCCGGGTCCACGCCGAACCCCGGATCGGGGCCGACGAAGCGGACGATCCCCGCCCGCACCAGCGCCGCCAGCTGCGCGATCCGCACCGGCGGCGGACCGCTGGCGAGTCCCTCGACCAGCGGTTCGAACCACCCCTGCAGCTCCCCGTCCCAGGACGCGGCCGAGAGTCCGCCGTCCGCGACAGCCTGCTTGATGACGGCGCGGCCGGCGTTCAGGGCGCCGATCATCATCTTCAGCGGATCGTCCTCGCCCCGCGCCGATCCCTCGGCGTCGGCGTCGAGGTGCTCGAGGACCGCCGCGGTGAACTCCCCGCCCACGAAGTGCCGACCCGCGAACGGGCGCGCCAGGGACTGGATCGAGATCCGGTGCTCCTCCGGCACGCACCGTTCCACGGCGTCCCGGACGGCGGCGGACCAGACCGGACCGTCGATCGCGAGGCCGTCGTCGAGCTCCCGCAGGAAGGCGTCGGCCGAGCCGTCGATGAGGTGGGGCGCGGTCCGGGCGAGCGTGGAGTAGTAGGCCCGGAGCGCGTCACGGTGGAGCAGGGGCCAGATGTCATGGTCGAAACCCGCCTGGATGCCCGTTCGCGCGAACGCCAGGACGCGGTCGGTGGTGCAGAACCGCAGGACGACACTGCGGGGCAGGTACGTCTCGAGGGCGGCCTTCGCCCGGTAGGGGATGCCCCGGCGCGAGGCAGCGACGAGGCGGGGTTCCCGGCCGGAGGGCGTGTACTCGAGGCGGGAGCCGGCCCCGTCCTCGAAGCGGCCGCCCCTCCCCTGCGTGAGGGCGATCATCGCGTCGAAGAAGTTCAGCCCGAGACCGCGGAACAGCACGGGCTCGCCCTCCGGCAGCTCGTCCCAGCAGACGTCGCCCGGGACGGCGGGCGGGCGGTACTGCAGGCGATGGTGGATGGCTGCGTCGTGCAGCCTCTCCTGCTCCGGGGTCAGGACAGCGGGGAGATGGCCGAGCGCCAGCACGACGTCGTCGGCGTCCAGGCGCGAGCCGTCGTCGAGCGTGACCCGCCACCGCCGGGCCGCTGTCCCGCCATCGCTGCCGCCCGTGCGGTCCAGGCCGACGGCCTCCCGCCGGTGGTGCACCACCGTGAGCCCGGAGGGTGCCATGCGGACCACCTCGGCGAACATCCAGGAGAGATAGCGCCCGTAGAGGGCCCTGCTCGGGAAGTCGCTCGAGGCGAGTGCGGCGCACTCGCGGCGATCGGCGTCGTCGACCGGCACGCGGCCGTCGGCGGCGCGGCACCGCCACTCGTCGAAGGACAGCGGGAGGGGTGGGGCCGCGAGCGCGGCGGAGGGTGCGCCGACGGGCACCACCGTCGGGTAGAGGCACGGCGTGTTCATGAGGAAGAGCCTCGACTGGTCCGTCCGCCAGATGTGGCCCGCGCCGGGTTCGTACGGGTCCACCACGTGGATCGCCAGTGCCGGGGCGTCGCCCCCGAGCTCCCGGCTCCCGGCGATCAGGCGTTCCACGACGGAGGTGCCGCGGGGTCCGCCGCCGATGACGACCACCTGCCGCTGACCCTGGTTCTCCACCTGTCAAGAGTAACGAACCCCGCCCCTCCGGCTGTCCGGACGGGCCCCGTCGTGGTCCGCTGCGCTCCCGGGGCCCTGCATAGGATGGATCCATGACGCACCCCACGGACGCCACCGGCACGGATGACCCCTTCCTCTGGCTCGAGGACATCTACGGCGAGGAGCAACTCGAGTGGGTACGCGCCGAGAACGCGCTGACCGAACGCGCCCTCATCACCGACGCGTTCCTCGAGCGGGAACGCAGCCTCCTCGAGGTCCTCGATTCCACCGACCGCATCCCGATGGTCGGCAAGCACGGCTCCTTCTACTACAACTTCTGGCGCGACGGCGAGCACCGCCAGGGCATCTGGCGCCGCACCACCTGGGACAGCTACCTCACGGAGGCACCGGAGTGGGAGCTCCTCCTGGATGTCGACGCGCTCAGCGCCGCCGAGGGCACGGAATGGGTCTGGTCGGGCGCCCTCTTCCTCCGCCCGCAGGACGGACGGCCGCACGAGCGCGTGCTGGTCGCGCTGTCCCCGGACGGCGGCGACGCGGTGCGCTACCGCGAGTTCGACCTGGGTCTCGCCACCTTCGTGGCCGGCGGCTTCGACATCCCGACGGCGAAGAGCCGCATCAGCTGGTCCGATCGCGACACGCTCCTGGTCGGCACCGACTTCGGACCCGGGTCCATGACCACGAGTTCCTACCCCCGTACGGTCCGGACGCTGCGCCGCGGTGACGGCCTAGACGCCGCCGAGCACTACTTCGAGGTGGCGGAGGACCACATGACGGCGATGGTGGTGCACGATCCCACCCCCGGGTTCGAGCGCGACCTCGCCGTCGACACCCTCGACTTCTACACCCGCCGCTCCTACCTGCGGCAGGACGGCGCCTGGCGGCTGATCGAGGTGCCCGAGGACGCGAGCATCTCACTGCACCGGCAGTGGCTCGTCGTCAGGCCCCGGACCGACTGGACGATGGACGGCGGCACGTACGGTGCAGGCTCGCTCCTCGTGATCGACGTCGGCTCCTTCCTCGCGGGCGACCGCTCCTTCACCACCGTCTTCACCCCGGAGGACACCACGTCGCTGCAGTCCTGGAGCTGGACGCGCGATCACCTGCTCCTGAACCTGCTGCGTGACGTCTCCTCCGAGATCCGCGTGCTCGACCCCGCGAAGGGCTGGGAGGCCGAGCTGCTCGATGCCTGCCCGCCGCTGCACTCCGTCGACGCCTACGCCGTGGACGACGAGGACGACGGGACCGGCAACGACTACTGGCTCATCGCCACCGGCTTCCTGACACCCTCCACGCTCCTCCGCGGCACGATCGGCGGCCCGGACGCAGCCGCCGTGAAACGCTCCCCCTCCTACTTCGACGAGGAGCGCTACGCCGTGGAGCAGCACTTCGCGCCCTCGGCGGACGGGACGCGGGTCCCCTACTTCCAGATCGCGGCGAAGGATCTGGTCCTCGACGGGCGCAACCCCACCCTCCTGTCCGGGTACGGGGGGTTCGAGCACGCGATGACGCCGGCCTACAGCGGGGTGATCGGCCGGGGCTGGCTGGAGCGCACCGGGCAGGACGGCCGGAACGGCGTGTACGTCCTGGCCAACATCCGCGGTGGTGGCGAGTACGGGCCGCAGTGGCACCGTGCGGCACTGCACGCGGACCGGCATCGCGCGTACGAGGACTTCGCCGCGATCGCCGGGCACCTGGTGGAGCGCGGCGTCACCTCCCCGTCCCTGCTGGGCTGCACCGGGCGGAGCAACGGTGGCCTGCTCGTGGGCAACATGCTCACCACCTATCCCCACCTGTTCGGCGCCGTCTCCTGCGGTGTCCCGCTGCTCGATATGCGCCGCTACACGAGACTCTCCGCCGGGTTCTCCTGGATCGCGGAGTACGGCGACCCCGACAAGCCCGAGGAGTGGGAGTACGTGCGGACGTTCTCGCCCTACCACCTCCTGCGGGAGGACGTGGAGTACCCGAAGACCCTGATCTGGACGGCCACGAGCGACGACCGCGTCGGTCCGGTGCAGGCCCGCAAGATGGCGGCGAGGATGAAGGCGATGGACCTCGAGGACGTCTGGTTCCACGAGGCCCTCGAGGGCGGGCACGCCGGCGCCTCGGACAACCGGCAGGCCGCCAGGATGCACGCCATGAGCCACGAGTTCCTGTGGAAGGCGTTGACCGGAGAGCTCCGATGACCCGGCCGCGGGACGGTTTTGCTCTTGCCCTCCCCTTCTGGGTAACCTTGGCAGGCTAGAGATAGCTGCTGGAGACGTGCCAGAGCGGCCGAATGGGCTTCACTGCTAATGAAGTGTGGGCCTAAAGCCTACCGGGGGTTCAAATCCCCCCGTCTCCGCCATCGGACCCCCTGGGAACAGGGGGTCCTTGTCGTGGGGGGACCCCCTGCTAGGCCTTCAGCGCCAGCGCGAACGGCAGGACATCCGCCGCTCCGGCGGCCCGCAGGGCCCGGCCGGCCTCGGTGATGGTCCACCGGCTGTCCGCCAGATCGTCCACGAGCAGCACCGGTCCGGGATGCTCAGCGAACCAGGCGGCGCCCTCGGCGGGTACGGCGAAGTGGTCCCAGACCGCGGCCAGTCTGAACGCGCTGTTGCCCCCGGGCGCCCCCTGCGGTGGGCCATCAGGTGTGTGCAGTGCTCCGAGGTAGGGGATCCGCCCCACCCCGGCGAGTGCCTGGGCGAGGGAGCCGATGAGCTGGGGACGGCGTCGGGACGGCACACTCACCACCGCGACGGGCCGCTCCTGCCAGCCCCACTGGGCCAGCACACGGACCACGGCGTCGATCACGGACCGGTCGAGGGGAGCATCCGGGGTGGTGTCGGCCAGGAGCTCACGGAGCCTGGTGCCCCAGCCCAGATCCGTGAGCCGGGCAAGGGCGCGTCCGGGCAGGATGAGTTCCGCGGGCTTGAGCTTGCCCTTCAGGGGCACGCCCAGCTTGTCCATACCGCTGGGCCACTGTCCCCGTGGCTCGAGTTCCACGCCGACCCGGCTGAGGGCCTGGTCCGCCGAATCCGACGCGTCGTGCGCCACCTCGTCGGAGTACCAGGGACCCGCGCAGTTGTCGCACCGGCCGCAGGGCGCCGCCAGGGGATCGTCCAGGGACAGGGCGAGGAACTCCATGCGGCACTGCGTGGTGTTCTCGTAGTCGAGCATGGACCGCTGCTCCACCTTGCGCGCCGCACTGATGCGA
Source organism: uncultured Arthrobacter sp. (assembly GCF_947493765.1). Taxonomy (GTDB): domain Bacteria; phylum Actinomycetota; class Actinomycetes; order Actinomycetales; family Micrococcaceae; genus Arthrobacter_D. The sequence goes on along the minus strand of NZ_CANLSZ010000009.1, from coordinate 17,464 downwards.
CCGTAACGCTCGGCGTCGTAGGTCCAGGGCGCCCCGGTGCTCTCCCACCCCCCAGTGACCTTCCGCACCGCGCCGTCGACGTCGAGCACCTTCAGGAGCAGTTCGAGCGGTGTGCGCTTCAGGTTGACGCGCGCCTCCAGCGCCGGCGTCGACAGGACCACACCAGGCTCCAGGGCAGCCAGGACCCGGAGCGCCGCGTCCTCCGAGGGCATGGACGCCGTGGCGAAGTACTCCCAGATGTCGCGGTCCTCAGCGCCGGGGAGGAGCAGGACGTCGGCGTTGGGCGTTCCTCGGCCGGCACGTCCCACCTGCTGGTAGTAGGCCACCGGCGAGGAGGGCGCACCGAGATGCACCACGAAGCCCAGATCCGGTTTGTCGAAGCCCATCCCGAGCGCGCTGGTGGCCACGAGCGCCTTGACCTCGTTGTTCTTCAGCGCGGCCTCCGCGGCCTCGCGATCCGCGGGATCGGTGCGCCCCGTGTAGGCGCGGACGGCGTGCCCGTTCTCCCGCAGCAGGCGCGCGGTGTCCTCGGCCGCGGAGACGGTGAGGGCGTAGATGATGCCGCTGCCCGGGAGATCGGACAGGTGGGTGAGGAGCCAGGCGAGACGCGAGCGCGGGCTGGGCAGGCGCAGGACGCCGAGCCGGAGCGACTTGCGGGCCAGCTCCCCGCGCAGCGTGAAGACCTCCGTGCCACCGGCACCGAGCTGCTCCTCCACGTCCGCCACCACACGGGAGTTGGCCGTCGCCGTGGTGGCCAGGACCGGCACACCCTGGGGCAGACCCGTGATGAGCTCGCGCAGGCGCCGGTAGTCGGGGCGGAAGTCGTGTCCCCAGTCGGAGATACAGTGCGCCTCGTCGATCACCAGCAGCCCCGTGTGCCGGATCAGCTCCGGCAGGTGCTGCTCCCGGAAGGACGGGTTGTTCAGCCGTTCGGGTGAGACGAGGAGCACGTCAACCTCGTCGGCGCGGAGCTTGTCCGTGATGTCCTGCCAGTCCGTCTGGTTCGCGGAGTTGATCGCCTGGGCGCGGACCCCGGCCCGGGCCGCGGCGGCCACCTGGTCACGCATGAGGGCGAGCAGCGGAGAGACGATCAGGGTGGGGCCCTTGCCCCGCGCGCGCAGGAGCAGGCTCGCCACGAAGTAGACGGCGGACTTCCCCCATCCCGTGCGCTGGACGACGAGCGCGCGCCGGCCGTCCTCGACGAGCGCCTCGATGGCCTCGAACTGCCCCTCGTGGAAGCGGGCTTCGGCGGAGCCCACGAGGGTGTGCAGAATGCTGGTGGCTTGCTCGGACAGGGTGGTGGTCGGCGACATCGCTCCAGTATCCCAGCCCGCTCCCCCAGTCACGGCGGGCGGACGCTCATGTGGACATCGGCCGCAGCGCCGCCCCGATACACTTCCAGACGTGAGTACCCTCTTCGATCTTTCTGCATCCTTCAAGGCCTACGACGTGCGCGGCATCGTGGGCGAGACCATCACGGAGGACTCGGTCCGGGCAGTGGGTGCGGCCTTCGTGGACTCCCTGCAGCTGGCGGGCGAGACCGTCCTCGTGGGCGGTGACATGCGCCCGTCGTCGCCCGCGTTCGCCCGCGCCTTCGCCGACGGCGCCACGCGGCGTGGAGCCGATGTGCTCTTCCTCGACCTGATCTCCACCGACGAGCTGTACTACGCGAGCGGGATGCTCGACGCCGCGGGTGTCACCTTCACCGCGAGCCACAACCCCGCGCAGTACAACGGCATGAAGATGACCCGCCCGGGCGCCGTCCCGGTGTCCTCGGAGACGGGACTCGACGACGTGCAGGCGCGCGCGGAGGCGTATCTCACGGCGGGGACCATCCCGGCGGCCGACGTCCGGGGGCAGACCGGCGTGCGGGACATCCTCGAGGAGTACGCGCGGTTCCTGCGCGCCCAGGTGGATCTGTCCTCGTCCCGGCCGCTGAAGATCGTGGTGGACGCTGGCAACGGCATGGCGGGCCTGACCACGCCTGCCGTCCTCGGCGACCGCATGCTCGAGGCGTTGCCGCTGAGCATCGTCCCGCTCTACTTCGAGCTCGACGGCACGTTCCCGAACCATCCCGCGAATCCGCTCGAGCCCGAGAATCTGCGTGACCTGCAGGCGGCCGTCGTCGAGCACGGCGCGGACATCGGCATCGCGTTCGACGGCGACGCGGATCGCTGCTTCATCATCGACGAACGCGGCGAGCCGGTCTCCCCGAGCGCCATCACCGCCATGATCGCGCGCCGGGAGATCGCCCGCGCCCAGGTCGCCGGGGAGTCCGAACCGGTGATCATCCACAATCTCATCACCTCCCGCGCCGTCCCCGAACTGATCAGGAACGACGGCGGACGTCCGGTCCGCACGCGGGTGGGCCACTCCTTCATCAAGGCCGTCATGGCCGAGGAGGGCGCCGTCTTCGGTGGTGAGCACTCCGCCCACTACTACTTCCGCACATTCTGGAATGCCGATACCGGGATGCTGGCGGCCATGCACGTGCTGGCCGCACTCGGCGAGCAGGACGGCCCGCTGTCGGACCTCGGCCGCGAGTACGAGCCCTATGTCTCCTCCGGCGAGGTCAACTCGAAGGTGGCGGACCTCCAGGCCTCCATCGAGCGGGCCAGGGCCGAGTTCGACCGGGAGGGCGTGGTGGTGGACGATCTCGACGGCCTCACCTTCACCCCGGAGCACGGCCACTGGTGGTTCAATCTACGCCCGTCCAACACCGAGCCGTATCTCCGGCTCAATGCGGAGGCGGAGGACAGGGACACCCTCGAGGAGCTCGTGCAGCGCGTCCTCGCCGTGGTCCGCGACTGAGCCCGATCCCGCGGCAGGCATCGCCGAACGGGAACAGGCCCCCTCCGTCGACGGAGGGGGCCTGTTCTTCTCGTGGGTGCTGTCTCAGACGGCGCTGAAGCGTTCCTTCAGCCCCTCGAGCTGACCCCTCATCTCCTCGGGCAGCGACTCGCCGAAGCGCTCGTACCACTGCTCGATGCCCTCCAGCTCCTCCGCCCACTCGGCGGCGTCGACGTGGACGGCCGCCTCGACCTCGGCGGGGCTCATGTCGAGGCCCGTGAGATCGAGGGAGTCGCCCGTGGGGACGAAGCCGATCGGCGTCTCGACCGCATCGGCCGTTCCCTCGAGGCGCTCGATGACCCACTTGATCACGCGCGAGTTCTCGCCGAACCCGGGCCAGGCGAATCCGCCGTCGGCCGTGCGGCGGAACCAGTTGACCAGGAAGATCTTCGGCAGGCGGGCCTGGTTCGCGTCCGCGCTGAGGGTGAGCCAGTGCTTGAGGTAGTCACCGGCGTCGTACCCGATGAACGGGAGCATGGCCATGGGATCGCGGCGTACACGCCCCACCTGGCCCGCAGCGGCGGCCGTGGTCTCCGAGGACAGCGTGGAGCCCATGAAGATGCCGTTGGCCCAGTCCCGGGACTGGGTGACCAGGGGTACCGTCGTCTTGCGGCGGCCACCGAAGAGGATCGCCGAGAGCTCCACGCCGTCGGGGTGGTTGTACTCCTCGGCGAGGATGTCCACCTGGTTGATCGGCGTGCAGAACCGTGCGTTGGGGTGGGCGGCCGTGTGCTCCATGTCCGGCGTCCAGTCCCTGCCCTGCCAGTCGGTCAAGTGCTCGGGGACCTCCTCGGTCATGCCCTCCCACCACACACCGCCGTCGTCGGTGAGTGCCACGTTGGTGAAGACCGAGTTGCCCTTGGCGATGGCCCGCATCGCGTTCGGGTTGGTCTGCCATCCCGTTCCGGGGGCGACGCCGAACAGACCCGCCTCGGGGTTGACGGCCCTCAGCTCGCCCTCCTCGCCGAAGCGCATCCAGGTGATGTCGTCGCCGAGGGTCTCGACCTTCCAGCCCTCGATGGTCGGGTCGAGCAGGGCGAGATTGGTCTTGCCGCAGGCCGACGGGAAGGCCGCGGAGAGGTAGTAGGTCTTGTCCTGGGGGGAGGTGAGCTTGAGGATCAGCATGTGCTCCGCCAGCCAGCCCTCGTCGCGCGCCATGACGGAGGCGATCCGCAGGGCGTAGCACTTCTTGCCGAGCAACGCGTTGCCGCCGTACCCGGAGCCGTAGGACCAGATGGAGCGCTCCTCCGGGAAGTGGACGATCCACTTCTCCTCGTTGCACGGCCAGGGGACGTCCGCCTCGCCGTCGGCGAGCGGTGCGCCGAGCGAGTGGAGTGCCGGCACGAAGTCGGCGTCCAGCTCGGTCATCCGGTCCAGGACCGGGGTGCCGATGGTCGCCATGATGCGCATGGAGGTGACCACGTACGCACTGTCCGTGATCTCGACGCCGAACTTGGGATCCTTCGCGTCGAGGTGGCCCATGACGAAGGGGATGACGTACATGGTGCGGCCACGCATCGATCCGGAGAACAGGCCCTCGAGCTTGGTCTTCATCTCGGTCGGGTCCATCCAGTTGTTGGTGAAGCCCGCCTCCCGCTCGTCCTTCGAGCAGATGAAGGTCTGCTCCTCCACGCGGGCGACGTCCCTGGGGTCGGAGAACGCGGCGAAGGAGTTGGGGAACGTGTCGGGGTTGAGCCGCACGAAGGTTCCGGCCTCCACCAGCTCGTCGGTGAGGCGTGTGTTCTCGGCCTCCGAACCGTCCACCCAGACCACCTCGGTGGGCTGGGTCATCTCCTGGACGTCCCTGACCCAGGCGAGCAACCCCTGATGGCCGGTCGGAGCGGAGCCGCCTGTCAGGCCACGGCCTGCGGACTCGGTGGGGGTGGCCTCGTCAAGCTGGCGCACGGGATCGCCCATTTGTCTTCCCTTCGTTGGGTGCTCGGTATCTTCCGATGCTAGGGGTGGGCCTTTTCATGGAGGGTGGATCCTGACGGATCCGGGCAGTACGTTCCCCGCCGATCCGCGGGACAGCGGGGTTCTGGGCAGCGTACTCCCGCTCTTCTGTGATAAAGGTCACGTAGACCGGTATAGCACTCCTGCGGTGCCACTCCTGATTAGGCAGAGCACCGATTACGCGCTAACGTTGTCTACGGCCGAAAGGCCAGCACGTAGGATGCCTCTCCATGTCTGGAATGGCGGACTGCGGATGCGTGCGTAGCTCAACGGATAGAGCATCTGACTACGGATCAGAAGGTTGGGGGTTCGAATCCCTTCGCGCGCACCACGGTATCCGTGATCATGAAGGGCCCCGACTCCCGTCGGGGCCCTTCGTCGTCGGGTTGCCCGTGTCACCGCCGGATGCCAAGCTCGGCCTATGAGCGAATACCAGACTGTAGATGTCATCGTCATCGGCGCCGGCGCCGTCGGCGAGAATGCCGCCGGGCGCGCCGTCCAGAAGGGACTGTCGGTGGTCCTGGTGGAGGCCGATCTCGTGGGCGGGGAGTGCTCCTACTGGGCGTGCATGCCGTCGAAGGCACTCCTGAGCCCGGGATCCACGCTCGAGGCTGCACGCAGCGTCCCCGGCGCACGCGAGGCCGTCACCGGCACCCTCGACGTCCAGCAGGTCCTGGAACGCCGCACATCCTTCACGAGCAACTGGGACGACGCCTCGCAGGCGGAGTGGGTGGAGTCCGCTGGCATCACCCTCGAACGGGCCCAGGCCACCGTGTCCGGCGAACGTGAGGTGACCATCACCCGCACGGACGGCTCGCAGGCGCGCTACCGGGCCGAGCACGCCGTCGTGCTGGCGACGGGCTCGACGCCGACCATCCCGCCCATCGACGGTCTCGCCGACCTCGACTACTGGACCACGCGGGACGCCACGTCCGCGTCGGAGGTCCCGGCCAGCCTCGCCGTCGTCGGCGGCGGTGTGGCCGGCGTTGAGCTGGCCCAGGCGTGGGCGCGGCTCGGAGCCGAGGTCACGGTGGTGGCCCGCAGCGGCATCCTCGCGAACTATCCCCGGGAGGCCTCCGACCTCGTCCTCGCAGCACTGCGCGCGGAGGGCGTCACCGTCCTCACCGACACCAGCACCAACTCCGTCCGCAAGGACGGCGGCGCGTTCGTCCTCGACGTCGGCGACGGCGACACGGTCACGGCCGAGAAGCTGCTCATCTCCACGGGCCGCCACCCGAACACCGCGGGGATCGGACTCGAGGAGCTCGGCATTGACCCGAAGGAGATGGAGAGCGACGACACCGGGCGTGTGGTCGGAGCCGGCGGCTGGCTCTACACCGTCGGTGACGCGCGCGGCCGGGTGCTGCTCACGCACCAGGGCAAGTACGAGGCGCGCCTGACCGCCGATGCCATCGCGGCGAGGTCCACCGGCTCGCTCGGCGACACGGCCGAGGCATGGAGTCCGTTCGCGGCGACCGCCGACACCGTCGCCGTCCCCCAGGTGACCTTCACCGATCCGCAGATCGCCATGGTGGGGCGCACCCTCGAGCAGGCGCGGGAGGCCGGCATCGACGCGTCGGAGACGTCGCTGTCCATCGCCGTCGCCGGGTCCGCGCTCCAGGCGGACGACTACGAGGGCTGGGCGCAGCTCGTGGTGGACGAGGAGCGCAAGGTGATCGTCGGGGCCACGTTCGCGGGGCCCGAGGTGGCCGAACTGCTGCACGCCGCGACCATCGCCGTCGTCGGTGAGGTACCCCTCGATCGACTGTGGCACGCCGTCCCGTCCTACCCCACCGTCAGCGAGGTGTGGCTCCGGCTGCTCGAGCAGTACGGGCTGTAGCGCCAGGGCCGTATCGGCACAGCCCGATCAGCGCAGGGCGGATCAGCGCAGGGTCGGGGCGCGCCGCACCACGAAGTCGGTCACCTCGGCGTTGCGGTGGTCCAGCTCCGCCCACTCGCCGTCGAACGTCATCACGGTGAGCCCCGCCGTCGGGTAATCCGTCGCGAGGTCCATCACCGCGCGTTCGCTCGAGCGGGCCGACGCCAGGCGCATGGCGAGCTCCTGAACCCCCGGATTGTGCGCGATGACGAGCAGGCTCGTCACGGTGGCCGGGACGTGGTTGATCAGGGTGAGCATCTCGGTGGGGTGCGCGGCGTAGAGGTCGTCCTCCAGCTTCGGTGTGGGCGCCTTGTCCCCCAGTTCCTTGCAGACCCAGGTGCAGGTCTGGCGTGTGCGCAGCGCCGTCGAGACGAGGATGGAGTCGGGGACGGCGTCGTGCTCCACCATCCAGCGGCCGATCAACGGTGCGTCGGCGTGCCCGCGCGAGCTGAGCGAGCGCTCGTGGTCCGGCACGCCCTGCTGCAACTCGGCCTTCGCGTGGCGAAGGAGCATGAGTTTCTTCTGCTGATGGGAGGCCATACCCCAAAGTCTAGGGTGTGGCGCCGGAGGCCTAGATGGAGTACTCCGGAGCGGCCCAGACGACCACCTCGGGGTGGTCGTAGAAGCGGTACCCCTGGCCCCGCACGGTGCGCACGGTGTTGGCCAGGCGTCCCAGCTTCGCCCGCAACCGCCGGATGTGGACGTCGATGGTGCGCTCGTTGGGGACTTCCTCGGCGTTCCGCCAGAGCCCGCAGAGGAGCTCCTCGCGGCCGACGGTGCGCGCCGCGTTCTCGACCAGGTAGTTGAGGAGCTCGAACTCCTTGAACGTCAGATTCAGCGTCTGGCCATCCAGCTGCACCTCGCGGCGCGAGAGGTCGATGAGCACGCCCGTGGCGCGCTGCGTCGGGGCGGGCGCCGGATCGGGTCGCGTGCGCCGCGCCACGGTCGGATCGCCGAGTGCCGCCCGGACGACGTCGATGTCGGACCCCTCGGCGTCGGCCGGGGCGAGGGCCACCGCCGCGTGGCTCGCCGCCATGGGCACGAGGGAGCGCACATAGGCCCGGACGTCCTGGGCGAGATCGGAGAAGGTGGTTCCCGCAGCGGCAGCCGTCGCCTCGTCGAGCGCGACATAGAGGACGAATCCGCGGGGGGACGTGTCCTTCGAGACGGCCTGCGGACCGGGGACGCCGTTGGGAGTGACGACGGGGACGGGAGCGGTCAGGGGTTCGACGCCGGCCCCGGGGATCTCGTGGAAGCGGGAGGCCCGCTGCGCCTGGGGATCGACCGACGGCGCGAACTGCCGGCGGGCCGGGCGGTTCTGCGCGGAGCGGAGGGAGATATGGACGTAGCCCTGGTTCACTGACATGGATGCAACCTCGTGGAGTGTGCCGTCATCACGGCTCGAATGCGGGATGTGCCCGGTCGGGATGGGAAGTGGTGCCCGCCGTTGGGCAAGAAGTGCGTGGAGCGGTTGGGGTGTAACCGTTACGCGTGCATTCGACAGCAGCGATGGACGGCTCCGGACACGGGGTCGGGAAGCGTGGCTGCAGATGCGAGTGATGTGGTGATCACATGTCGAATTATTGCATGTCACATTCGCGCCAGTACAAGTAACAATGAGGAAGGGTCCACCATGTGGACAGGTCGGTGCTCGAGATCCTCCGGCTCTGCCTCTCGAGCACCCCGGCACGCGGAAGTGCCCCGGACGGGAGCGGCACGCCGCCCCCGTCCGGGGCACTCTACTCAGGGGGCGGCCCGTGGCCGCTCCTGACCCGTCAGGACGTGCTGCCCTCGAGGACCTCCTGCTTGCCCGTGTGGTTGACGCTGATCTTCCGCGGCTTGGCCTCCTCGGCCACCGGGATGGTCAGGGTGAGCACACCGTCCCGGTACTCCGCCTCGATCTTGTCGAGCGCTACGCCGTAGCCCAGGGTCACCTGCCGGGCGAAGGTCCCGGAGGGGCGTTCGTGGGTCAGCCACTGCACCTGCTCGTCCAGGTCCTGGGTCCGCTCAGCCCGGATGGTCAGGGTGCGGTCCTCGACGTCGACGTCGATGGTTCCGGGGTCGACGCCCGGCATGTCGACGTGGGCGACGAACTGTTCGCCCTTGCGGTACAGATCCATGGGCATCGCCGCCGACGCGGGATTGCGCAGCGCGCCTCCAAGGAGCCGGTCGATGTCACGGAATGGGTCGAACGTGGTTGCCATTGCTTCCTCCTCAGTCGTGTCGTGTCCCACTCGGGTCCAACCACGGACTTGAGTGGGTGTGACTCAACTTTAGAACAGCGCTTCAGCCTTCACAAGTCGGCCGATGGAGATTTTCGAGGGCCTAACCCACGACGCCGTAGAGGCGATCGCCGGCGTCCCCGAGGCCCGGCACGATGTACGACTTCTCGTCGAGCTTCTCGTCGATCGACGCGAGCACGATGGTGACATCGCGGTCCTCGAGCTCGGCCTGGAGGGTGGCGAGACCCTCGGGCGCTGCGAGCAGGCAGATGCAGGTGATGTCCGCGGCCCCGCGGGCGAAGAGGAACTTAATGGCTTCGCGGAGGGTGCCGCCGGTGGCCAGCATCGGATCGAGCACGAACACCTGGCGTCCGGTGAGGTCGTCCGGCAACCGCTCCGCATAGGTGATGGCCTCGAGGGTCTCCTCGTTGCGGGCCATGCCGAGGAAGCCCACCTCGGCCGTCGGCACGAGGCGCGTCATGCCCTCGAGCATGCCGAGTCCTGCCCGGAGGATGGGGACCACCAACGGGGTGGGCTTGACCAGCCCCACTCCCTCGGTGCTCGTGACCGGCGTCTGGATCGACACCGTCTCCACGCGCACCTCGCGGGTGGCCTCGTAGGCCAGCAGGGTCACGAGCTCCTCGGTGAGGAGGCGGAACACCGGCGACGACGTGTCCTTGTCCCTCAGAACCGTCAGTTTGTGGGCTACCAGGGGATGGTCGACTACCAGTACACGCATTTCTCAAAAGTACCATTGGGCCCATGACCCACTCCCCGCCGCCCGTGAGCGCCGCGCACCACGCGTGGATGGGTCTGGCGCTGGAGGCTGCGCGGCTCGCAGCGGCTACGGCGGACGTGCCGATCGGCGCCGTCGTCGTCGGACCCGATGGTGCCGTGCTCGGCACGGGGTGGAACCAGCGCGAGGAGCTCGGTGACCCGACGGCGCACGCCGAGGTGCAGGCCATCCGCGCCGCCGCCGTGCGGAGGGGCTCCTGGCGGCTCGAGGGCTCCACCCTCGTGGTGACGCTGGAGCCATGTGCCATGTGCGCGGGGGCCAGTGTTCTGGCCCGGATCCCCCGCGTGGTGTTCGGCGCGTGGGACGAGAAGGCGGGCGCCTCGGGGTCCGTGTTCGACGTGCTGCGCGAACCCCGGTTGAACCACTGGACCGAGGTGTTCGCGGGTGTACGGCAGGACGAGTGCGCGGCGTTGCTGACGGACTTCTTCGCCGTCCGGCGGGCGGAGACCGGCGTGCTGCACCGGGGCGATCCTGCGTAGGCTTGGGACCATCCGCAGTATCCCCATGAAGGAGTAGACGTGGCAGACCAGCAGGACGGCATGAAGGAAGTACAGGAGATCCTCGGCAAGGCCGACATCGCGATCCTCACCACAGTGAACCTCGACGGTCAGCTCGTGAGCCGACCGCTCGCGCTGCAGGCGAAGGACTTCGACGGCGATCTCTGGTTCTTCACCGAGGACCCCTCCCCCAAGGCCGACGAGATCCGCGCCAACCCGCAGGTGAACGTCTCGGCGAGCACGGGCAAGGGCTACGTGTCGGTTGCCGGGACGGCCACGCTGTCCAAGGACCAGGCGAAGATCGACGAGCTCTGGGATCCTTCGGTCTCGGCATGGTTCGAGAACGGCCGCGACGATCCCGCCGTGACCCTCATCCACGTCGACGCCGACACGGCCGAGTACTGGTCCATGGACGCTCCCCGCGTCGTGTCCGCGGTGAAGATGGTCAAGGGGCTCGTGACCGGGAGCAAGCCGGACGTGGGCAACAACGACGTCGTCGACCTGCCCTAGCCTCCCTTCCCGGCGGCGGCCGGCCACCGTTTTGGGCATGTCACCCCCGACCCGGTACAGTGACGGCGTTGGTGACGTGTCCGAGCGGCCGAAGGTGCAACACTCGAAATGTTGTTTGGTGAAAGCCAACGTGGGTTCAAATCCCACCGTCACCGCCACTGAAAACCCCCGGGAAACCGGGGGTTTTCTGCATTATCGGGGTGCTCGTGGTGCATTTGTGGTGCATAAATCGAAGAGTTGCAGCCGCATTAAGGTGCTACCGCACGCATGTTGGGGCACCTGATGTTCGGGGACGTAGGAGCATGCTGAGTGCCGCAAGCGGTAGCTACACCAGTCTTACGACCGCGATAGGGATCGAACGTTCCAGACGCTTCATCCAGGGCGGCCCGCAATTAGGAAGATGCTGCATGCCCCGGTCGCGTGGTACGGCATAGATGAACGTCGTGCCTCCCAGCAGCCGGCAGATGAATCTGCTCGGCCTCCCGGTTCGGCGAGGCAATCGAGCCAGCCGACTGAGCGGACCTACCCTTATTGGATGTACCCTCCACCTACTGGGCCGGATCTAACCGCCGAGCAACGCCAGGGGCTTGACGACATGTTCCTGTCGTCCGATCCCTACGCGTACTTCAGTGTTCGGATTGGGATGACTCTTCGGTGGACAGCCCGTGTCCTGATCGTATTTTCGGCCAAGGCGCCGGTCGGGATGAGGTTCCCTCTTACCACCCCCGTGGTGGCGGGCCAATGCAGCGCCGAGCGGGCATCGCGTTTCGAGACGCGTTCATTCCGCTCACTTTCCACTGGCTCCGCAATGCACGATGTCCGGGTTGTTGCCGACGACGAGACGAGAATATAGATGCGGGCTCCCGAGAACGAAGCCACAGGAACATCGGGGGAGTCCGAGGTCCTCGGGCAGTTCGAACGCCTGGGCTGGGGCGGTGTAATTGACAGCCGCCACGACACAGGGACCGATCTGTATCTGCGACCCCGGGACGCCCGCCGGTACGAACTCGGCGCCGTTATGGGCGCCCAGGTCAAGACGGGGCCGTCCTTCTTCAGGTCCCCGATGAAGGATGACGAGGGCACCACCACCGGGTGGTGGTTCACCGCAAACCGTGAGCACTTTGATTACTGGCTCCGCCATGCCCTGCCCCACGTGGTGATCCTGAATTCCCCTAGGTTCTCTGCCGCTCTCATACTGGGCGACCCTCGGTGATGAGGGAGTCGTAGTGAGTGTTTTCGAACTCTATCGGGGTGAGGTACCCCAGGCTCGAGTGGAGCCGGTGGGTGTTGTACCACTGGACCCAGCCGGCGGTGGCGTACTCGACCTCGGAGAGGGTCTTGTACGGCCCGTCGTGGAAGACCCTCGTGCGGATGCACTCGGTCTTGTAGAGACCGTTGATCGTCTCCATCAGTGCGTTATCGTAAGCATCGCCAACGGTTCCGATCGACGGCGCGATACCCTCGATCGCCAGGTGCTCGGTGAGCCTCAATGATGTGTATTGGCTACCGGCAGCGCTGTGATGCACCAGCTGCCCGGGGGTGAACGGGTGTCCCTCGTACTCGCGCTGCCAGATCGCCATCCGCAGTGGAGTCATTACCAGCGAGGTGTGCTTGGTGTTCTGGGCGTGCCAGGCCACGATCCGTTGGGCGAACACGTCGACGATGAAGGCCACGTAGACGAACCCGGACCAGGTCCGTACGTAGGTGAAGTCGGTGACCATACCGTGTTCGGCACGACCGCGGTGAAATCACGGTTGAGCAGGTCTCCAGCCCGCACCCCGTCCTTGCCAGCCACCGTGGTGCGCACCGGTCTGCCACGGCGCACCCCGCTCAAGTCCAGGGCGCGCATCGCCCGGTCAACGGATCCGGGGCTTGCCTGCGGGTGGCCGGTGCGGCGCAGCAGCGCCAGCATCTTCGCCCGCCCGTAAAGTCCTTCCGGGGCCAGCCGCACCCGACCCATCTGATCAGTGGTCCAGGCTGCGTCGCGGACCGCGTTCATGACAGCTGCGTCGGTGAGCGTTCGGACCGCAACCTTCTGCGCACGCCAGGATCGGTAGGTGCGCGCGGCGATCCGGCAGCCCTGCTCGCGCAGAATCCGGCAGATCGACTCGACCACGTGCCCCTTGGACCTCATCTGATCGATGAAGCCCATGATCAACGCTTGCGGGGGTCGAGTTCCCCCGCGAAGAAAGTCGTCGCGGCTTTCAAGATCGCCACGTCCTCACGCAACCGGCGGTTCTCTGCTTTCAGCCGTCTGATTTCCTCGTCCTCGGCCGTCGTGAGACCCTCGCGTTCCCCGGCGTCGATCTGGGCTCTTCGTACCCAGTTCCGCAGTGTCTCCTTCCCCACGCCTAGGTTCGTTCCAACCGCTGCGCAGGCCTGGCTGATGGAGGCGTACTCCGGGAGCTGCTCGAGCACCATCCGCACGGCACGCTCCCTGATCGCGGGATCAATACTCTTTGGCATGACAACATCCTTCCTGACCAGAAAAGACGCGGCATCAAACCTATGGGGATTCACTGTTGCGACGACCGGTTGAATACGGCGTTACTCCAACAATCCGGTGTTGCAACGACCAGCTGAACCTGCCCGATTCAGATCACCCAACTTATGGGCGCTGCACAGTCACACATGTCACTTCTGTCACCGTCCTCCAGCCAGCCGAGTTCGGGCTTGAAGGGCGAGCCAAATCTGTGCCAGATCGTCGGTCTCCGCCAGCTTGCGTCCTGTGAGTTGTTCAACCTGGCGAATCCGGTAGAGCACAGTTTGCCGGTGCAAATGCAGAGCGGTCGCAGTCGTCTGCCAGGATCGGCGGTGGCTCAAGAACGATTGGAGGGTATCCAGAAGCTCCGTATGGCGCTCACGGTCGTGATCGAGCACCGGCCCCAGTACCTGATCGACGAGAAGTTGAGCATCCTCGATGGAACCTACTCCCGCGACGGAAGGGACCTCTCCGTAGTACACAATGGTGGCCTGGGAATCGGTCGCGGCGCCAAGGGCCCAGTTAGCTTCTCGTACGGCCTCCTGTGCGCGGCCTGCTGTCTTTAGAGGTGCACTAACACCGACGCGTCCATTCGGTCCCAATGCCTCGAGAACAGCATCAACGGACTCCTCGCTTGCGTGCAGAATCGAACGAATGGTGTTCCCGCGCACGGACAGGATGTGCGGTACCGCCTGGCGCCACAAGCGTATATGAATCTCTCGTATATGGTCCTCCGCGGTGGCCGTCATGGCTGTAAGAACAGCGCGTGACGGGTCAACGCCGAGTGCGACTAACTGGCGCCCGGCGGCAAGAGGGCCAATTGTTCCTTCGAGCAACTGCGCCATCAGCTCGGCTCCACTGCGTCGCTGGTGTTCCAGCGTAAGACGTGTCTGTCCCAACTCAAGCGCGGCCACGGTCGCTGCGTGTTGCAATAAGATGCCGTCCAGGGGCAAACCTGACGTACGGACGACCAATGCGGCGTTCTCATGTGTCGGAATGGCAACTAACACCACCTCGCCGCCACCATCAAGCGCACGGGAACGGGTGCCGACCACGAGGCTCCCTTCACCTGCGACTATCGACCGTACTGCTTGGGTAACGTTTGCGGGCGGGTGCGGCCCTCCAGGATGAAAAGCTTCGCCTACCCTCCGGTCACAGATATATACGGCGCACCCAAGCTCCCGTGTTAGTGCGAGCGCGATCTCGGATGTGTCGGCACCAATGGCTGACACTCGGCGGAGGGTGTCATAGATGCGAGCCGTCTGAATGAGACGCTGCGATTGCTCGAGGAGATTTGCTTCTGCCACGGCGCGCGAAATTGATGTGAACGGCAGCGGGAAACCGATGAGAAGGACAGGAAAGCCGAGTCTGTCGCTTTCTTGAGTGAATTCCTCGGTTAGGGGAGGGCAGTACATTTCCTCACCAATGGCTAAACCACTGGCACCTGCGTTCTCCAGTCGGCGCAGGAAGCTGACCTGTTCGGAGCCGGAGGTCGGGAATGACATGCCGTTTGTCAGCAAGAGTTGACAGGTGCTTACCCACTGCCAGGGATCGGGTAAGTCCGAGGTGTGAGTCCATGTCACCCCACGGCTCACTCCTTCTACCCCCGAGTGAAGCCGGAGACGCAGATGCGGCATCCTGAGCAGTTCATCGACTGTAAGACCCATGACTGAACTCTACGATGCTACGCGACCGGCCCAGAGTGCCTGAGCGATCGCACAACAAGTTCTTTATTGTTCGTGCGGCCGATTACTAGTGACCGTCACACCTGTGCTCCAAACTTCTGGTAGCCGCCTTGCGGTCGAGCGCTCTGCTTGCAGAGCAAAGCCAAGAGACAAGCGCAAAGGAGTGCAGCGTGTCACAATCGCACCAACTTATCGACAACGCTCCATTGACCAGGTTTCATAAAAAACTTACCGTATACTCGTCGGGTGGGCCGTTCATCGATGGTTTCGCAATTGCGATCATCGGGCTGACCTGGGCGAGCATGTCAACGTTCATAGAAGTGTCAAACAGCGAAAAGGGCTTGATTGCGGCCGCAGTGCTGGTGGGAATCTTCTTCGGCGGAGCCGTTTTCGGGTGGGTGACGGACAAGGTGGGCCGTCACATCATGTACATTCTTGACCTTGCGGCACTCGCACTGTTCTCGATCCTTTCCTTCTTCGTCACAGAAGTGTGGCAGCTAGTGGTCCTGCGCTTTCTGATCGGTGTCGCAATCGGCGCCGACTACCCCATCGCAACCTCATTGTTGGCCGAGTATCTGCCGGCCAAATATCGCGGACGAATGCTCGGCGCGACCTTCGTAGTATGGGCACTCGGTGCTACGGCTGCTCCCGTTGTTGCTATTCTGGCGACCCAGTTGGTGGGCGATGATGCCTGGCGGTGGATGCTCGCCAGCCCCGCTGTCTTCGCGCTCGTGACACTTTTCCTACGTCTTGGAACGCCAGAGTCTCCCCGGTGGCTAGTATCGCAGGGACGTGCTGGCGAAGCGGATGCCTCTATCAAGAAGGTATTCGGCCCCGAGTATGGCGTTGAGAGCCTGGGCGAAATTGAGCCCGAGTCGAAGGTCAATTTGGCTGCACTCTTCCGCGATCCGTACTTGAAGCGCACGCTTTTTGTCAGCCTGTTCTGGATGTGCCAGGTTATTCCGTTGCTGTCGATCTACTCGTTCTCATTCGACATAATTGCCAAAATGGGATTGACGGGCAACGGAGCTGAAGTGTTCCTCGCAGCGTTGTTCGTCGTCGGCGGCGTCCCGGGGTTGCTCCTCGTGGACAAGATCGGTCGTAAAGCGCTACTAATCTACTCCTTCGGAGGTATCGCCCTAATCTGGGGCTTGGCTGGCCTCGTGCCAGGCCTACCACTCATGATTGGGTTCCTGGCCATCTGTGCATTTGCGCTCCTTTCGGGCGCCTCGAACTTCCTTGAGATCGTCTACCCGAACGAGCTGTTCCCCACAGAGGTGCGCGCCACCGCAGTCGGCATCGGTACAGCAGTCAGCCGCATCGGCGCAGCAATCGCTGTCTACTTGATGCCCTTCCTGCTGGAGCGTGGCGTCAACCTGGTGCTCCTTGCAGGTGCCGTCATCTCCGCGATCGGCTTGGCAGTGACCCTGGTATGGGGCGAGGAAACAGCTGGACGCTCCCTCACGGACACTTCACAAAAATCCACTACTACTCAAACCCGTAAGCGCACCGCGAAGGAGAACATGTCATGAGCCGCAATACCCCAATTATCGGCCCCGTCAGTGGAACCCAGGTTCCTCGTTATGCCGGAGCATCCACATTCGCCAGACTTCCCGAGATTGATCGCGTCAGTGACTACGACGTGGCCATCCTCGGCGTCCCTTTCGATGGAGGTACGTCTTTCCGTCCTGGCGCCCGGTTCGGTCCGATGGAAGTGCGCAAGTCGTCGCGTCATCTGCGGCCTGCTTTTCACGTAGAACTCGACATTGCCCCATTCCAAGAGGTCCAAGTTGTTGATGCCGGCGACGTGACAGTCACGCCCTTCAGCATCGACGACGCCATGGGGCAAATTCAACGACAGGCTGAAGAGATTCAGGGCAACAATGCTGATCGTCGACTCATCGCCATCGGAGGAGACCACACGGTCGCTTTGCCAATGCTCCGCAATGTAGTGGCTCAGCATGGTCCAGTCGCTCTGATACATTTCGACGCGCACCTAGACACCTGGGATACGTACTTCAACGCCCCTGTGACACATGGCACCGTCCTCAGACGTGCTTTCGAAGAAGGGCTGCTAGTCGAGGACCACTCTATGCACCTAGGTCTCCGCGGGCCGATCTACGACAAGATCGACCTCAAAGAAGATGCGGACTTTGGATTCAAGGCCATCCGCGCGAGTGACTTCGACCGTATCGGATTTGAAGCGGCCGTCGCGCAGGTCAAAGAACGGGTGGGTGACACGCCGGTCTACCTGTCGATCGATATAGACGTCTTGGACCCCGCTTTCGCGCCAGGCACAGGCACGCCGGAGATGGGCGGGCTTTCCAGCCGTGAGCTACTCCGTCTGCTGCGCAGCCTCGATGGCATCAACATAGTAGGAGCAGACGTCGTCGAGGTTGCCCCCGCGTACGACCATGCCGAAGTGACCACGTTGGCAGCGGCAACTGTGGTCTATGACATCGTCGGTCTGATGGCGCAGCAGACCTCGCGTGGGTCATCTGTGGGCTAAGACAACTAGGGCGTGTCTCCTAACCGTTTGAGCCAGAGGGTGATCGCCCGCAGGACGGCCCCACCTCGGTAGGTGAGGGCG
>NZ_CANLSZ010000008.1 GCF_947493765.1 uncultured Arthrobacter sp. | reverse complement strand
TCGCCCTCACCTACCGAGGTGGGGCCGTCCTGCGGGCGATCACCCTCTGGCTCAAACGGTTAGGAGACACGCCCTAGTCCAGACCCAGGCGCTCGAGGGACTGGTCGAGGCTGGCGAGCAGGTACTTGCGGGAGCCGAAGTCGCCGTACGGTCCCGGCCACATGTCGTACCCGGCCTTGCTCGAGATGACGAGCTCGTCGCGGAAGGGCCGGAAGTCGTCCCTGAGGTGGCGTCCGAAGTTCGTCTCCGCACTGCCGTAGGGCGGTCCGTAGTTGTTCGCGAGATCGAAGTGCGTCACCCCGAGATCGAAGGCCCGGCGCAGGATGTCGCGCTGCGTCGCGAAAGCCCTGTCGTCACCGAAGTTGTGCCACAGCCCGAGGGAGACGGCAGGCAGGTGCAGCCCGCTGCGCCCTACGCGTCGATAGGGCAGCTTCTCGTAGCGGTTGTCGGCAGGATGGTAGGTCATTTCCTCATCCTAGGCGGGCCGGGGGTTGTCATTCATCACCGGGCACTGGTGTCGTAAGTATGGACGGCCACCGCTCCGGCGGCCCGGGCAGCCCTGTGGTCGATGGATTACTGTGGTCAGTTCCTGCCGGAGCACCCGTTCCGACTCCCAGTTCCAGAAGGACCATGATGTCACTGCTGAGTTCCCCTTCCCGGCCCCTCGGGTGGACGCTGGCCGCCGCCGCCCTCCTGCTGACCTCCCTGACGTCCTGTTCGTCCCCCGGGGACCAGGACAACGGAGCGATCGCGGTCGGGGAGAACGGGTCGGTCGGCTCCGTCGATCTCCTGAGTGTCCTGCTGGTCTCCTCCGCCGAGGGAGAGCCCGCACGCCTCCTCGGGACCCTGGACAATGAATCCGACCAGTCGGTCGAGGTGACCATCTCCGATGCCGACGACGAGGTGGTGATCACCGTGGCCGCCGGGGAGCAGTTCTCCCTGCTGCACAACGAGACCATCTTCGAGACCGTGGGCGACGCTCCGGGAGCGAACACGACCGTCACCGCCGAGTCCGGAGGCGAGACCATCGATCTGCTCGTGCCGGTGCTCGACGGGACACTCGAGCAGTACAGGCCCTACGTCCCGGAGTGACGCCGGGCCGACGGTGCGGGTCGAGGGTCCTACCGGTCCTTCCGGCGCCGGACCTCGTCGTTCGTTCGATCGACGACCCGGGGCGGACCGTCGGGATCGGGCGCTCCGCCCTCCCCCACCCAGTCCGCGATCTCCGCCGCTTCCTCACGCGTGACGGGTTTGCGCCCGCCCAGCAGTGCTGAGATCGAATCGATGATCTTCGGCATGTCCCTCTCCTGTCGCCGTTCGTCCGTTCAGTAGCGGAAGACGGCCGCCACGCTGCTGTCGGCGTCGACGCCGTCCGACGTCGCATGGACAAGTCCTCCGTTGTTCATCGTGGCGACCGCAGCCGCCTCGATCTGCTCGCACGCCGCGTAGCGCTGGTCCTCGCCCAGCATCACGATGGCGTGCGGATCACCGGTCTCCTGCTCCCAGCACCACGGGTCGGCCTGGACGAACAGGGTCTCCACCCGGCCGTTGACCGCCGCTTCGTGGACCTCGTCGGGGTCGCTCGACGCCCGCCCGGTGCCCTGGAGCTCCCGGAACTGCCCGACCAGCCGGGACCTCTCGTCGCTCAGCTGCTGCTCGATGATCGGCCACGCGAGCTCGTGCAGCTCCAGCTTCGAGAGTGGGTCAGGGTTGCGGAGCACGGCCTCGTCCAGGACGTGCTGGTACTCCGAGATGCCGCGGTAGGCGCTCACGATGGGCTCCAGACCGGCGAGCACCATCCTGGTCCCGTCGTCCTCGAGCTCGGTGCGCAGGCCCGCAGCCAGATCCCGCAGGAAGCTCACCATCTCGTCCTTCTTGAAGTCCTTGTCCGAGGCACCGTGGCCGAAGAACACCGCGGCCCCCGCGCCGGCCGCGGCGGGCCGGGTCAGCGTGTCGGACCGTGGCTCCGGATCGCCCACGACCTCGCGGAGGGATGTCGGCACCTCGTGCAGGTCGACGGCATCGATCCCGTGGCGGTCGGCCCGGAACAGTCGTGTGTCCTGTTGACTGAGGGCCAGCAGGAGGAACTGCTCGTTGCCCGTGAGGAGTCTCAGTGCCGGTCCGAGGACCAGGCGATCGCCGATCGTGGCGAGCTCGGGGACAGCCGCAGGCACGCTGTAGCTGCGGTACCACCCCGGACGCATGAACAGTGCCACACCGTCGCGCATGTGCTGCCACTGCCAGGAGTCCTCCTGCAGTGCCTGCGCCGGGGCGAGCAGCTCGTCCAGCTCCTTGCCCTTCAGCCGCTCCGAGAGCCTGTCGCGGACCGCACCGAGCAGATTCTTCCAGCGCAACTGGTCGGCCCTGGATTCATCGCCGGACCGGTGGGTGGGCATGAACATCGAGATCTGCACTGCAGCCGGATCGGCCTCGGTCAGGAGGGGTAGATCGGCACCGGTCATCATGTCCACTGTGTTCTCCTCTTCGCTGGCTGCCCGGAGTCCGGGCCTACCTGTCGTCTCCCACCCAACCCCGGATCGGTGCCGCCGTCCAGAGCAGAAGGTCCTTCGTCGCCGCAGGCGTTCCTGACACCCCTGGTCCTGCGCGTGCGGCACCGGAAGTGGGTCTTCGTCATCGGGGCGCTGGTCCAGGCTGCCGCCGTGGCGCTGATGGCAGTGGCCGCAGCCCTCGGCAGCGGCCTGAGCGCCGGGCTCACCATCGTGGCCCTGCTGGCGGTCTTGTCGCTGGGCAGGTGCCTGTGCTCCATCTCCTCCAAGGATGTCCAGGGCCGCACGGTGGCCAAGGGGACGCGAGGGCGGATCAACGGGCTGGCCACGACCGCGTCGGGACTGGTGGCCATCACCCTGGGACTGGGCATCCGGTTCCTCGGCGACCGGGACGTGGACGCCGGCCGGCTCGCCTGGCTGCTGGCCGGCGGCGCCGCGCTCTGGGTCGTGGTGGCCGTCCTCTACAGCGGTATCCGCGAGCCCGCGGGCCAGGAGCAGCCCACCCGTGAGCCCGGGGACGGACAGGGGTGGTTCGCACGGACGTCCGCCCTGCTGCGTGAGGACCGCGACTTCCGGCACTTCGTCGTCGTACGCAGCTTCCTCCTGGTCTCCGCGCTGAGCCCGCCCTTCGTGGTGGCCCTCTCCGTCCGTTCCGGGACGGACGGCCTCGCCGGCCTGGGAGGTTTCGTCATCGCTTCCGGCCTCGCTGCACTGCTGGGAGGGCGCATCTTCGGCCGGCTCGCGGACAGCTCCAGCCGGGCCCTGATGACCGCGGGGGCCGGGACGGCCTCGGCGATCATCGTCGTGCTGGTGGTGATCGTGTCCCTGCCCGGCTTCTCGGGCGACAGCACCGCCGGCGCCCGGCTGCCGGAGGTGTCCCGCCGCTGATCAGCGGGTCTGCGCCAGGACCACCGCTGCGTGGGCCGGCAGGTGGACCCTGCCGTCGGCGAGTTCCACGCCGTCCACGGTGGACAGGAGCACCTCGGCCGCCGCGCCCGGCAGCGACACCGTGCGCCTCGACGTGCCGAGGTTCAGCACCACGACGGTGCCGGCGCGCCGCAGGAGGATCCAGCGGTCCTCCTCGTCGAACTCCACCGCGATGCTGCCGAAATCGGCCTCGCGCAGATCGGGGCGTTCCGCCCGCAGCCGGATGAGGTCCCGGTAGGTGGAGAGCAGTTCCGCGTGGTGTCCCTGGTCCAGCTCGGCCCAGTCCAGCTTGGCCGAGGCGAACGTCGCCGGGTCCTGCGGGTTGGGGACGTCCTCGGGGCGCCAGCCCATCCGCTCGAACTCCCTCAGCCGGCCCTCAGCCGTCGCAGTGCCCAGTTCCGGCTCCGGATGGGAGGTGAAGAACGGCCACGGGGTCGATGCGCCGTACTCCTCCCCCATGAACAGCATCGGCGTGAAGGGGCCGAGGATGTTCAGGACCGCGGCCTGCGCGAGCTGGGCCGGGGTCAGCAGGGCACTGAGGCGATCCCCCGCGGCCCGGTTGCCGATCTGGTCGTGGTTCTGCGTGCAGACCACGAGCTGCAGCGGGCTCACCGTCGCCGCATCGATCTCCCGGCCATGGTGGCGTTCCCTGAAGGACGAGTAGGTCCCGTTGTGGAAGAAGCCGTCCTCGAGGACCTTCGCGAGCGCCCCGACCGAGTCGAAGTCGAGGTAGTAGCCGTCGGTCTCCCCCGTCAGATTCACGTGCACCGCGTGATGGAAGTCGTCGCTCCACTGCCCGGCGAGTCCGTACCCGCCCGCGCTGCGGGGCTCGATGAGGCGGGGATCGTTGAGGTCCGACTCGGCGATGAGGAACAGGGGCTTGCCCAGCTCGGCGGCGCACTGGTCGGTGCGGGCACCGAACTCCTCCAGGATGTGGACGGCGCGCTCGTCGTGGAGGGCGTGCACCGCATCCAGCCGCAGGCCGTCCACGTGGTAGTCGCGGAACCACATCAGCAGATTGTCGACGACGTACTCGCGCACCTCGTCCGACTGCGGGCCGTCGAGGTTCAGCGAGTCGCCCCAGGTGTTGGACTTGCCCTCGGTCAGATACGGGCCGAAGAGCCCCAGGTAGTTGCCGCTCGGGCCGAGGTGGTTGTACACCACGTCCTGGATGACGCCGAGGCCGCGTCGGTGGGCCGCGTCGACGAACCGCTGGTAGGCCGCCGGGCCGCCGTACGTCTCCTGCACGGCGTACCACAGGACGCCGTCGTAGCCCCAGTTGTGGGTGCCGTTGAACGCGTTGACGGGCAGCAGTTCCACGTACTGCACGCCGAGGTCCACGAGGTAGCCGAGCCTGTCGATCGCGGCGTCCAGGGTCCCCTCGGGCGTGAAGGTGCCCAGGTGCATCTCGTAGATGACGCCGCCGTCGAGCCCCGGCGAGACCCAGGAGCCGTCCTGCCAGGCATGGGCCGCAGGATCGAAGGTGCGCGAGAGACCGTGGACGCCGTCGGGTTGCCGGCGCGACCGGGGATCCGGCACCGGGGTGTCGGAGCCGTCCACCAGGTACCCGTAGGCCACGTCCGATGACGACGCCTGTTCCGGGGCCCGGTCGGCGCTCCACCAGTGGCTCTCTTGCCGTGTCATCGGGTACTCGGCGCCGTCGGCGATCAGGGTCAGTGTTTCGGCGCGCGGCGCCCAGACATCGAAGGCATTTTTCATGCTGCGTCCTCCTGGACCAGTAGTGCGGCGGGGAAGGTGGCGAAGATCTCAGCGGCCTGCACGGTGCCGCCGTTCACCGTGGCGCCGGTGAGCGCACACGTGTAGGTCCCGGCGGGCAGCTCGAGCGTGGTCCCCTCCCAGCCGCCGCGTCGGGCGAGGCCGTAGGGCAACCGCGTGACGAGCGTGATGGCACCGCCGCGATCGAAGGCGAAGACGTGGTCCGCGGCGGCGCCCGAGCCCGTGATCGCGGTGTATCCCGTGAACAGTTCGGGACGGTCGCGGCGCAGCTTCAGGGCGCGCGAGACGACCAGCAGCTTGGCCTCCGCGCCGGGGCCCACCTCGGGGAGCGCCCCGAAGTCGATGTCCGTCAGCACCTTCCGGCGTGCCTCGTAGTCCACCTCGCGGCGATTGTCCGGGTCCACGAGGGAGGTGTCCCAGAACTCGGTGCCCTGGTAGACGTCGGGCACACCGGGCATGGTCAGCTGCATCAGCTTCTGGGCCAGCGAGGTGGACCACCCCGCGTCCCGGATGCGCTCGACCGTCCCCGCGACGAGCGCCGCCACGGCGGCGTCGTCGAACGCTGCGTCCACCGCGGCGTGCATGCCGCGCTCGAAGGCCTCGTCCGGTGCGGTCCAGTGCGTGCTGAGATCCGCTTCGCGGGAGGCCTTCTCGGCGTAGGCATGGGCGCGCTCCCGGCTCAGCGGCCAGGCGCCGATCAGGGACTGCCACAGCAGGGGGGCGAAGGTGGCGTCGCCGATGGGCGCGAGTTCCTCCAGCCGGCCGACGATCCCGACCCAGTCCTCCGCGAGTTCGGACAGGACGGAGATGCGTGCCCGGGTGTCCTCGCTGCGCTTCGTGTCGTGGGTGCTGAGGGTGGTCATGGCCTGCGGGTTCGCGGTCTGCCGCTCGAGCAGCCGCCGGTGCAGCTCCAGCGGCTCGATCGAGAAGATGCTCGGGTCCCCGCCCACCTCGTTGAGTGAGACGAGACGCGAGTACCGGTAGAAGGCGGTGTCCTCGACGCCCTTGGCCATCACCATCCCGGAGGTCTGCTGGAAGCGGCGCGGGAGCTCCGGGAGCTCCTCGGCCCCGCCCAGGAAGGGGTTCAGGAGCGGGTGCAGTGTCGAGATGGCGTCGGAGAGGTCCGGACGCCTGATCCGGGCGTCGCGCACGGCGTCCGCGAGGTACTGGGCGCCACCGGGGAGGTAACTGCGGTAGACGGGGAAGCACGTGAGCAGTTCGGCGATCGCATCGGCTGCGACGTCGGCGTCGAGCCCGGCGTCGGCCGGCACGAGCCGCGCGAGGCGCAGCACCTCGGAGCGGAGGATCCCGTCCGCGATCCCACGCTTGGTGCGGTGGATCATCTCGTGGAAGGGATCGACCGGTACGGATCCGGTGAGCGCGTGCTCCCCGGCCGGATCGGTGAACAGTCGGTCGAGGTCCGCGAGCGCGTCGTACCCCGTGGTACCCGCCGTGTCCCACTCCGCGGGCAGCGTCTCCCCCGGCTCGAGGATCTTCTCCACGAGGACGTAGGCTCCCCCGGTCAGATCCCGGAGATCCCGGAGATAGCCCTCGGGGTCGGCCAGGCCATCCGGGTGGTCGACGCGCAGACCGTCGACGAGACCGTCGTCGAACCACCGCTTCACCTCCGCGTGGCTCTCCTCGAACACCCACGGCACCTCGACGCGCAGCCCGGCGAGGGTGTTGACGCCGAAGAACCGGCGGTAGTTCAGCTCGGAGTCCGCACGGCGCCAGTTGACGAGTTCGTAGTGCTGGCGGGCGTGCACCTCGGCCGCCGAGTCCCCCGGACGGGCGGAGCCCTCGGCGAGGGGGAACCGGTTGTCGTAGTAGCGCAGCTCGCCGTCCACGAGGCTGAGCCGGTCCAGCTCGTCCTCGCCGTCGCCGAGCACCGGGATGCGGATCCGGCCCGCACCGGCGTCCCAGTCGACGTCGAACGCCTCCGCCATGCGCGATCCGCGCCCCTCCTGCAGGAGCTGCCACCACCAGGCGTTGTCGACGGGTGTCTGGACGCCCATGTGGTTGGGGACGATGTCCACCAGCACACCCATGCCCGCGGCCCGGGCGGCCTCGCTGAGCGCCGCGAGGCCGTCCGGACCGCCGCGCGCCGGGTCGACTGCGGAGGGATCCGTCATGTCGTAGCCGTGATCGGAGCCCTCCTCGGCCGTCAGGATCGGCGAGAGGTACACCCAGTCCACTCCGAGATCATGCAGGTACGGCACGAGGGCTGCTGCTTCGTGCAGGTCGAACTCGTTGCGGATCTGCAGCCGATACGTCGATGTCGGTGTCAACACGTGGGGGTCCTCCTCGGACTGTGGGTGGGCGTGCCGGTGGGTGGTGCTCAGGGGGCGCCGGTCTTGTCCCCGACCTCGTTGGCGAGGATGGCCAGCGACGCGGCGACCGAGTGGTCGAGGTCGTCGACCTTGGAGTGCGTCCTCAGCACCACCATCGACTTGGCCTCGACCGCGAGGGTGGCTCCCGCCGGGATGGCCTCGCTGTCCGCGTACTTGCCGGCCGTGTCGATCACCTCGTCCCACGTCCGGCCGTACTCCTCCGACGGCACGGTGAAGTCCACCGGCTCGTCATGGGCGTTGAAGTACAGCAGGAAGTTGGCGTCGATGATCCGCTGGCCACGCGCGTCGCGTCCCTGGATGCCCTGGCCGTTGAGGAACACGCCGATGGACCGGCCGAACCCGCTGTCCCAGTCCTCCGGGGCCATGAGTTCCCCGGACGTGTCGAGCCAGACGATGTCCGGCAGCGCCTCGCCCTCGCCGCGCCGGACGGGACGCCCGTCGAAGAATCTGCGCCTGCGGAAGGTGGGGTGCTCCGAGCGCAACCGGTTGACCGCGGCCGTGAATTCCAGCAGTGGCTGGTCCATCTTGTCCCAGTGCACCCAGCTGAGCTCGGAGTCCTGGGCGTAGGTGTTGTTGTTGCCCTCCTGCGTGCGTCCCAGTTCGTCACCGTGCAGCAGCATGGGGACTCCCTGCGAGAGCAGCAGGGTCGCGATGAAGTTGCGCTGCTGCCGGGCGCGGATGGCGAGCACCTCGGGATCGTCCGTGGGGCCCTCGACACCGCCGTTCCAGGAGCGGTTGTGCGACTCGCCGTCGTTGTTGTCCTCGCCGTTGGCCTCGTTGTGCTTCTCGTTGTAGGAGACGAGGTCACGCAGCGTGAAGCCGTCGTGTGCCGTGACGAAGTTGATCGAGGCGACGGGGCGGCGCATCGAGTGCTCGTACAGGTCGGCCGAGCCGGTGAGGCGGGAGGCGAACTCGCCGATGCTCGAGGGCTCCCCCCGCCAGAAGTCGCGGACCGTGTCGCGGTACTTGCCGTTCCACTCGGTCCACTGCGGCGGGAAGTTGCCCACCTGGTAGCCGCCGGGACCCACGTCCCAGGGCTCGGCGATGAGCTTGACCTGCGAGACGATGGGATCCTGCTGCACGAGTTCGAAGAACGCCGAGAGTCGGTCCACCTCGTAGAACTCCCGCGCGAGGGCCGAGGCGAGATCGAAGCGGAAGCCGTCCACGTGCATCTCCGTGACCCAGTAGCGCAGCGAGTCCATGAGCAGCTGCAGGGAGTGCGGGTTCCCGACGTTGAGCGAGTTCCCCGTGCCGGTGGTGTCCATGTAGTACTGCTTGTCGTCCTCCACCAGACGGTAGTAGGACACGTTGTCGATGCCGCGCATGGAGATGGTCGGCCCCATATGGTTCCCCTCGGCCGTGTGGTTGTACACCACGTCGAGGATGACCTCGATGCCCGCCAGGTGCAGCTCCCGGACCATGGCCTTGAACTCCTGCACCTGCTCGCCCTGGTCGCCCGAGGAGTTGTACTTGTTGTGCGGGGCGAAGAAACCGATGGTGTTGTAGCCCCAGTAGTTCGACAGGCCCTGCTCCTGCAGGGTGCTGTCGTTGACGAACTGGTGCACGGGCATGAGTTCGATCGCCGTGACACCGAGCTTCTGCAGGTGGGCGATCACCGAGGGGTGGGAGATACCGGCGTACGTGCCGCGCTGTTCCTCGGGCACGTCCGGATGCAACTGCGTGAGGCCCTTCACGTGCGCCTCGTAGATCACGGACTGGTGGTAGGGCGTCCGCGGCATGCGGTCGCCGTCCCAGTTGAAGAAAGGGTTCACGACGACGCCGAGCATCATGTGCGCGGCGGAGTCCTCGTTGTTGACGGAGTGCTCGTCGCCGAAGTTGTAGCCGAAGAGTGCCTGGTCCCAGTCGAGGTCGCCGGAGATGGCCTTCGCGTAGGGATCGAGCAGCAGCTTGTTCGGGTTGCAGCGGTGCCCCTCGGACGGGTTGTTCGGTCCGTGGACGCGGTAGCCGTACTTCTGCCCGGGCGTCACGTGCGGCAGGTAGCCGTGCCAGACGTACCCGTCCACCTCCTTGAGCTCCACCTGCGTCTCGGTGCCGTCGTCGTCGAACAGGCACAGGACCACGAGGTCCGCGATCTCGCTGTACAGCGCGAAGTTCGTTCCCGTGCCGTCATAGGTCGCTCCCAGGGGATACGCGTCGCCGGGCCATAATTCCATCAGGTCTCCTTGGTGTTCTCTGCTGCGGACGCCCCGATGGGCGCCCGCGGATGTGCTCGTCGGCTTCGCGGACTGGTGCCGCGGCCGATTGATCCGTGTCTAGCGTATTCAGGTCAGGGCCCTGGCACCGCGCGCGGCTCACATGGCCGGGCGACGCTCCTCGAGGAGGTCTGCGATGACCGGGCCGATGTCGGCCGGGAGTTCGGACACGACGACGGGTCCCCGCGCCGCTGCCCTCCGGCCGGCCCGCCCGTGGATCAGGGCCCCGGCGGCCGCCACGACCGCCCACAGGTCCTCGCGGGCCACGCCCGCCCGATCCGCTGCCCGGTCGTCCTCGGCGAGGCTCGCGGCCAGGGCTCCGACGATACCCGACAGGGTGTCGCCGGACCCCGCCGCGGCGAGCCAGGGGGTGGCGTCCCGCTGCACGAAGAGTGCACCCGAGGGCGCGGCGACCGTGGTGGCGAATCCCTTGAGCAGCACCGTCGCTCCCGTGGCCTCCGCTGCCTGCAGCGCGTACCGCGCCGGTTCCGCCTCGATCTCCGCCCGCTCGGCGTCGATGCCGCGAGCCGCCAGGAGCCGGCTGAGCTCCCCGGCGTGCGGGGTCAGGATCACGTGCGGTCCGACCCTCTCCGGCAGCTGGGTCAGTGCTTCGGCATCGACCACCACGGGCAGGCCCGACCCGATGGCGTCCGTGGCGCGCTGCCGCTGCTCGTCGTCGTCCACGGCTCCCGGGCCGACGAGCCAGGCCTGGGACCGCGCACCGGAGACGGGGCCGGTGGAGGCGACCGCCTCCGGGCTCCGCTGGTGGACGAGCGCAGCGACCGCGCCGGGTCCGAGGTACCGCACCATGCCGATGCCCGTGGCGAGTGCTGCGCCGACGGCGAGGACTGCGGCGCCCGGGTAGCGGGCGGACCCCGCGGCGACGCCCAGCACGCCGCGCGAGTACTTGTGGTCCTGCGCGGTGGGACGCCGGATCAGCGCCGCGACGTCCGCGTCGAGCAGGGAACGGACGGAGGGGCGGGTCCGGAGGGCGAGACCGAGGTCCACCACGGTCAGCTCGCCGGCCGCCGCGGCGCCGTCGCCGAGGAGGAGCCCGGCTTTCGGGGCACCGAAGGTGACGGTCGCGTCGGCGGCGAGGACCGGCCCGGTCACCCGACCGTCGTCGACGCCGATCCCGCTCGGCAGATCGCAGGCGACGACGACGGCGGAGCGCGTACCACGCGGGCCGGCTGCTGCTGTGAAGGTCTGCACGAAGCGCAGGGCGCGCCCGCGCAGACCGCCGTCGGCGCCGATACCGAGGATGCCGTCGATGACGACGTCGGCTGCTGCCGTGTGCTCCGCGAGCTGGGTGGGGTCGGCGTCGTCGTCGACCCTCACGCCTGTGCCCCCGGCGCGTTCGAGCGCATGGAGGGATGCCTCGTGGACGCGGTCGGCCAGGACGAGGGCCGTGACGCTCGCACCGCGGCGCGCCAGGCGCTCCCCCGCGTACAGTGCATCCGCCCCGTTGTTGCCGCTGCCCGCGAGGACGACGATGGTGGCCCCGTAGGTACCGCGACCGCTCTCGCGCAGCAGGCCCACGACGACGCCAGCCAGGGCGTGCGCCGCGCGCTGTATCAGGGCATTGCCCTGCCCGGCGTCGAGGAACGGGGCCTCCGCAGCGCGGACGTCGGACCCGGAAAAGGCTTCAAGCACATGGTCGAGCTTAGCGGCAACGCGGGCGATGATCAGTACGGTTACTATCCGGCGCCCGTCGGCGACGCGCCTTCCGCCACAGCCATGGCCGTGGCGAGACCGCCGTCGTGGCTCATGGAGAGGTGCCACGCCCGCACTCCGCGGGCGCGTGCAACCTCGGCCACGGTCCCGTCGAGGACCACGGAGGGCGCGCCGGCAGCATCGAGCGCGATGGTGCAGTGCTGCCAGTTCATGCCGACGGGGGCCCCGAGGGCCTTGGCGATGGCCTCCTTCGCGGCGAAGCGCGCCGCGAGGGACTGCGTGCTCAGGCCACGCTCCGACGGCACGAAGAGCCTCTCGCGGAGCCCGGGGGTCCGCTCGAGCTGCCCCCGGAACCGCGCGATGTCCACCACGTCCATCCCGATCCCGACGATCATGCCGGGGTGTCCCCCCGCGGGGCGCCTGCCCCCCGGGGCCGGTCCGTGGCTCTACTCAACCGTGACCGACTTCGCCAGATTGCGGGGCTGGTCGACGTCGTAGCCCTTCGCGCTGGCGAGGGCGAGGGCGAAGATCTGCAGGGGCACGGTGGTCAGCAGGGGGGCCAGGAGCGTCGGGGACGCCGGGACGTAGAACACGTGCTCGGAGTAGGCCTCCACCGAGGTGTCGCCCTCCTCGGCGATGACGATGGTGATGGCCCCGCGTGCGCGGATCTCCTGCACGTTGGAGACCACCTTGGCGTGCAGGGAGTCGCGCGCGCTCTGGGAGGGCATGACCACGACCACGGGCTGGCCCTGTTCGATCAGTGCGATGGGTCCGTGCTTCAGCTCGCCGGCCGCGAAGCCCTCCGCGTGGATGTAGGCGAGCTCCTTGAGCTTCAGGGCCCCCTCCATGGCCACCGGGAATCCCACGTGGCGGCCGAGGAACAGCACCGACTTGGCGTTCGCCATGTCGGCGCCCAGGGCCTTGATGGCGTCCGCACCGTCGAGGATGGTCTGGATCTTGGCGGGGATCGCCGTGAGATCCGCCATGACGTCGGCGATCTCGTCGCGGTACTTGTTGCCGCGCAGCTGGGCGAGGTAGAGCCCCAGCAGGTAGGCGGCGGTGATCTGGGCCAGGAACGCCTTGGTCGAGGCGACGGCGATCTCGGGACCGGCGTGGGTGTAGAGCACGGCGTCGGACTCGCGCGGGATGGTGGAGCCGTTGGTGTTGCAGATCGCCACGACCTTCGCGCCCTGCTCCCGCGCGTACCGGACTGCCATGAGGGTGTCCATGGTCTCGCCGGACTGCGAGATCGCCACCACGAGGGTCTTCTCGTTCACGATCGGATCGCGGTACCGGAACTCGTGGGACAGCTCCACCTCTGTGGGGATGCGGCACCAGTGCTCGATCGCGTACTTGGCCACCTGACCGGCGTAGGCCGAGGTGCCGCAGGCCAGCACCACGATCTTGTCCACGGACCGCAGGATCGACTCGTCGATCCGCAGCTCGTCGAGCACGAGGTTGCCCGCGGTGTCGGAGCGCCCCAGCAGGGTCTGGCCGACGGCGTCGGGCTGGTCGTGGATCTCCTTCTCCATGAAGGACTCGAAGCCGCCCTTCTCCGCGGCGGCGGCATCCCAGTCCACGTGGAACTCGGTACCCTCGGCGGGCGTCCCGTAGAAGTCGGTGATGACGACGTCGTCAGGCGTGATGGTGACGATCTGGTCCTGGCCGAGTTCCACCGCGCGGCGCGTGAAGTCGATGAAGCCGGAGACGTCGGAGCCGAGGAAGTTCTCCCCGTCACCCAGTCCCACGACGAGGGGCGAGTTGCGCCTGCCCGCGACGACCGTGCCGGGCTGGTCCTCGTGGATCGCGAGGAGGGTGAACGCTCCTTCGAGCCGCTGGCAGGCCTGCTGCAGGGCGAGGGTGAGCAGATCGCCCTCGGCGCCCTGGTCCCGCAGGGTGCGGTAGAGGTGGCCGACGAGGCCGGCGGCGATCTCGGTGTCGGTGTCCGAGACGAAGGTGAGCCCCTCACCGGTCAGCTCGGCCTTCAGCTCCGCGTAGTTCTCGATGATGCCGTTGTGGATCAGGGCGAGTCGCCCCTCGTCCGCCAGGTGGGGGTGGGCGTTCTGGTCAGTGGGCCCGCCGTGGGTGGCCCAGCGGGTGTGGCCGATGCCCGTCAGCGAGCGCGGCAGCGGATGGGCCGCGAGCTCCCCCACCAGGTTGGTCAGCTTGCCGGCCTTCTTGCGGGACTCGATGCCCTGCTCAGAGATGACGGCGACGCCGGCGGAGTCGTACCCGCGGTACTCGAGGCGCCGCAGCCCCTCCATGACGACGTCGAGCGCGCCGTGCGCGGCCTCGGCCGACTCCCCTCCGGCGGCCCCGGCAACCGCATCGGACGCCAACGATCCCCGGCCGTGCTCCCGGCCCACATATCCCACGATTCCACACATGGGCTCCAGCTTACCGGTGGCCGTGTTTGTTAATGTGCACCCCACCATGCAGAATCATCGGGTGAGTGACAGAGGCACGGGCCCGCAGCAGACCTCGGGTGCCGAGACCTTCACTCCCTTCGTCGAACTGGACCGCCAGATGTGGTCCCGCCTCTCCCACGAGATCGAGAGTCCGCTGAACGTCGAGGACGTGCAGCGCCTGAAGGGTCTCGGCGACGCCCTGAATCTCGACGAGGTACGCGAGGTCTATCTGCCGCTCTCCCGGCTGCTGAACCTCTACATCGCCGCGGCCGGGCAGCTGCACAGGGCCACCAACACCTTCCTCGGTGAGACGACCACCAGGACGCCCTTCGTGATCGGCGTCGCCGGTTCCGTGGCGGTGGGCAAGTCCACCACGGCGCGGGTCCTCCGCGAACTGCTGCGGCGCTGGCCCGGCACGCCCCGTGTGGATCTGGTCACCACGGACGGCTTCCTCTACCCGAACGCGGAACTCGAACGGCGCGGCCTGATGCAGCGCAAGGGCTTCCCGGAGTCCTACGATCGGCGCCGGTTGCTGCGTTTCGTCAGCGAGGTCAAGAGCGGGGCCGCCGAGGTGCGGGCGCCGTGGTACTCCCACCTCACCTACGACATCGTGCCCGGCCGCGAGGTGGTGGTGCGTCGTCCCGATGTCCTGATCGTGGAGGGGCTCAATGTCCTGGCGCCGGCCCGGCCGCGCTCCGACGGCATCACCGGCCTCGCGCTGAGCGACTTCTTCGACTTCTCCATCTTCGTGGACGCCAAGACCGCCCATATCCGGCAGTGGTACGTCCGTCGCTTCCAGTCGCTGCGCACCAGCGCCTTCGCCGACCCGGACTCGTACTTCCACCGCTACGCGGGCCTCACGGACGACGAGGCCCGCGAGACGGCCACCGGCATCTGGGAGCGGATCAACGAACCCAACCTGCTGATGAACGTCCTGCCCACGCGCGGGCGCGCGCAACTGGTCCTGACGAAGGACGCCGATCACTCCGTCCGGCGCATGCTCCTCCGGAAGACGTGACGATGCGCGTGCGTCGGCTCGCAGCGGTGCTGGCCGTCCTGGTCCTCCCGGCGTGTGCGTCGCCGGGGTCGACGGCACCCGCCGCCCCGGGGGTGGCACCTCCGCCCCCTGCCGTGGAGCGCCCGCTGCCGTCCCCGTCGTCACTGCAGTCCCCGTCGGGTGCGACGACGCCTGCTCCTGCTCCGGCTCCGGCTCCGGCTCCGACCAGCGCGCCCGCTGCCCCTCCGTCGCCCGGAGCCCATGCCGATCCGGCGGCTCCGGACGTCGTGGTGAACAAGCAGCGCCCCCTGCGCCCCCTCGATTTCGAGCCGGCCGAGCTCCGTCCGCTCGACGTCGCTGCCGGTCCCGGCATCCGGCTGCGACCCGATGCGGCGGCGGCCGTGGAGAGGATGGTCGACGCGGCGGGCCGCGAGGGCGTCGGCCTGGTGATCGTCAGCGGGTACCGTTCCTACGCCGAGCAGCAGTCCACCTATGCCCACTGGGTGGCCCAGTACGGAAGTGCCACAGGAGCCGACGCGGTGTCCGCCCGGCCCGGCTACTCCGAGCACCAGACCGGGCTCGCCTTCGACATCGCCCAGGACGACGGCGCCTGCACGCTCGTCTCGTGCTTCGCCCAGACCCGGGCCGCCCGGTGGACGGCGCTCCACGCGCCGGAGTACGGGATCATCCTGCGCTATCCCCTCGGGTTCGATCACGTGACCGGCTTCTTCGCGGAGCCGTGGCACTTCCGCTACGTGGGCCCGGAGGTGGCCCTGGCGATGAAGGACGCAGGTCGGGAGACGCTCGAGGAGTACTTCGGGCTCCCCGCGGCGCCGTCGTACTGAGTTCGGGCCATCCCGATCGGTTCACTGTCGCCGTCGCGCCCAGGCCCTGTACGGGTCAGGGGCACTGCGGCTTCAGGGGCACTGCGTCTTCAAGCCACCGGGCGCCCAGGTTCTGTACAGATCCGGTGACATCGACGCCGGCAGCAGCGTGTCGCGGCAGGACACGCCGCCGAAACGCCACCGGGTCGGCCGAAGTCCCCGGACCAGTGCACCCGGTCGGCCGAACTCCCCGAACAGGTACCACCCGGTGGACGAAACCTCAGGGAGTTGCGGCTTCAGGGCACCGGGCGCCCGGGTTCTGTACAGATCCGGGGACATCGACGCCGGCAGCAGCGTGTCGCGGCAGGACACGCCGCCCAAACGCCACCGGGTCGGCCGAAGTCCCCGGACCAGTCCACCCGGTCGGCCGAAGCCCCCGGACCGGTACCTCCCGGTCGGCCGAAGCCCCCGAACAGGTACCACCCGGCGACGCCGAGCCCGGCATGGTCTCGGCCCCTCGGTACGGCCGAGGGATGCCGTACCCGGGCGTCTGTGCGGCCTGGGCCCGTGCCCGGCCGCAAAGGTCAGGCGACCGGCTCGAGGGCGAGGCGTTCCTGTACCGTCGCGGCGAGGTCCTCGGCCACCCGCTGCGCCGTGGCGGTGTCCGCCGCCTCGACCATGACCCGCACCACCGGTTCGGTGCCGGAGGGGCGCAGCAGCACTCGGCCCGTGTCCCCCAGCAGCGACGTGGCCCGACGCACGGCGTCCTGCACGCCCTCGTCCGACCGGACGGCGGCCCGGTCCACGCCCTTCACATTGATGAGTACCTGCGGGAGCTTCGTCATCACGCCGGAGAGCTCCTTCAGGCTCTTGCCCGTCTCCGCCATCCGCGCGGCGAGCTGCAGCCCCGTGAGCACACCGTCACCTGTGGTCGCGTACTCGGCGAAGATGACGTGGCCGGACTGCTCGCCACCGAGGCTGAAGCCTCCGGCGTTCATGCCCTCCAGCACGTAGCGGTCCCCCACCCCGGTCTCCTGCAGCGTGATGCCCGCCTCGGCCAGCGCGATCTTCAGGCCGAGATTGCTCATGACCGTGGCCACCAGGGTGTTGTCCGCCAGCTTCCCGGCGTCCTTCAGCGCGAGCGCCATCACGGCCATGATCTGGTCGCCGTCCACGACCGACCCCTCGTGGTCTACCGCGAGGCAGCGATCGGCGTCGCCGTCGTGGGCTATCCCGAGGTCGGCGCCGTGCTCGAGCACCGCGGCCTGCAGGAGCCCCAGGTGGGTGGAGCCGTATCCGTCGTTGATGTTGATGCCGTCCGGCTCCGCGCCGATGACCACGATCTCGGCGCCCGCGTTCCTGAAGACCTCGGGGGAACAGCCGCTGGCGGCGCCGTGGGCGCAGTCGAGCACCACCTTGATGCCGTCGAGGCGGCGCGGGAGTGTCTGCAGCAGGTGCACCACGTAGCGGTCCTCCGCATCGGCGAAGCGCTGGATGCGTCCGACGTCGCCGGCCAGGGGCCGTCGACTCGGCCTGTCCATCTCCGCCTCGATGGCATCCTCGAGCGCGTCGCTGAGCTTCTTGCCGCCGCGGGCGAGGAACTTGATGCCGTTGTCGGGGGCGGGGTTGTGCGAGGCGGAGATCATGACACCGAAGTCGGCATCGAGATCGGCGACCAGGAAGGCGGCTGCAGGTGTCGGCAGTACGCCGGCGTCGAACACGTCCACGCCCGCACTCGCCAGGCCCGCCTCGACGGCCGCGGCGATGAACTCTCCGCTGATGCGGGGGTCGCGGGCGATGACGGCGGTGGGCCGACGTCCGCCCTCGACGGCATTGTGGCCGAGGACCACGGCGGCCGCCTGAGCCAGGTGGAGGGACAGTTCGGCGGTGATCAGACCGTTGGCCAGACCGCGCACACCGTCGGTGCCGAATAACTTGCTCATCGTTGACATCCTAGGAGAGGAACATTAGACCGCCGGGGTACGGACCCCATCAGGTTAAAGCACGATGCCCGTCCGAGGAGCATGGACGGGCATCCGAGCGTGTCCCGGCGGATTTCCGCCGGACGGACAGCGCGTGGAGCCAAGAGGCAGTTGTCGCCGCCGGGACCCGACAGAAATCGCCCCGGGACGATTTCTGTCGGGGAGGGCGAGGATTACCTCTTGGAGTACTGCGGTGCCTTGCGCGCCTTCTTGAGACCGGCCTTCTTGCGCTCGATCACGCGGGCGTCGCGGGTGAGGAAGCCTGCCTTCTTGAGGGCGGGCCGGTTGTTCTCGCGGTCGATCTCGTTCAGCGTGCGAGCCACTCCGAGGCGCAGTGCCCCGGCCTGGCCGGACTGTCCGCCGCCGTGGATCCGGGCGATGACGTCGTAGGCGCCGTCGAGCTCGAGGAGCTTGAACGGGTCGTTGACTTCCTGCTGGTGCAGCTTGTTCGGGAAGTAGTCGGCGAGCTCGCGGCCGTTGACGATCCACTTGCCCGTCCCGGGGACGAGGCGCACCCGGGCGATCGCTTCCTTGCGGCGCCCTACGGCTCCGCCGCCGACGGTCAGTGCGGGACGTTCC
Source organism: uncultured Arthrobacter sp. (assembly GCF_947493765.1). Classification (GTDB taxonomy): domain Bacteria; phylum Actinomycetota; class Actinomycetes; order Actinomycetales; family Micrococcaceae; genus Arthrobacter_D. Next base: position 104,050 of record NZ_CANLSZ010000008.1, on the reverse strand, counting down.
TTGACGGTCGTCTCGGCACCCTCGGTCGACTCTGAGGTGTAGCTGGTGAGCTCCTCAGTCGGTTCATTCATCTCTTCAGTGTTCTGAGCCACGGTTCTCCTTGAAGCTGATTAGTGTCGGTGGCCAGGACTACTGGGCGACCTGGGTGATTTCGTATGTCACGGGCTGCTGTGCCGCGTGGGGGTGCTCGGCGCCGCGGTAGACCTTGAGCTTGCCGATCTGCTGGGCCGCGAGGGAGTTCTTGGGGAGCATGCCGCGAATGGCCTTCTCCACCGCACGCTCGGGGTTCTTCTCCAGGAGCTCGGCGTAGTTGGAGGACTTGAGGCCGCCCGGGAAACCGGAGTGACGGTAGGCGCGCTTCTGCTCGAGCTTGGCTCCGGTGAGCGCGACCTTGTCAGCGTTGATGATGACCACGAAGTCGCCCATGTCCATGTGCGGAGCGAAGGTCGGCTTGTGCTTCCCGCGCAGCAGGATGGCGGTCTGGCTGGCAAGCCGGCCGAGGACGACGTCGGTTGCATCGATTACGTGCCATTGGCGGGTGATGTCGCCTGGCTTCGGGGTGTACGTACGCACGGTTATGGCCTTCGTTTCTGTTTCGGTGTCGCTCACGGGAACGGTGACCCTGATCCGCGAACTCAGCTGACTCATGCGCTACCGGAACTTCAGGTGAGGGCTGAAATACGGCCAGGGATCCCGTGGATCTCGGCTCCGTCCCCGGGCCAGGTGGTTCTGCAACTGAACCGCTCCGAAGAACGAAGACGTATCGAGATGGGATACGCACGACGACTGCCAACTTTAGCGTGCCACGCTGCTATATGGCAAAACCCGCGACGACGGCGACGGGTCGTGCGGGCGCCTGTCCACGGAGCCCGCCCGGGCCGACAGCCACGGGACGACGTCGTCGACCCGCAGTGGTTCGGCCCAGAGAAAGCCCTGGGCCGAACCGACGTCGAGTGCGTCCAGTTGCTCGAGCTGGTTCGGCGTCTCGACGCCCTCCGCGACGACGTCCAGGCCGAGGGCCGCGGCCATCATCGTGACCGCAGCGATGATGGGGCGGGCGTGTTCGTCCCTGCCGTCCAGTTCCTCCACGAAGGACCTGTCGACCTTCAGCGTGGTCACCGGGAACCGGCTCAGATAGCTCAGGGAGGAGTAGCCGGTCCCGAAGTCGTCCACCGACAGCCCCACCCCGAGGCCGCGGAGCTGCGTGAGCGTCGCCATGGATCGCTCCACGTTCTTCATGAGGGTGGACTCGGTGATCTCGAGCTCGACGGCGGACGGGTCGATCCCGGCGCGCCCGATCGCGTCCGCGACGGAGGCGCACAGGTCGGGATCCACGAGCTGGCGGGCGGACAGATTGACGGCGATCCGCAGTCCGGCGGCGCCGGGGACGTCCGCACGCCAGCGCTGCGCCTGCGCGAGCGCCTGGACGAGCACCCACCTCCCGATCGGCACGATCAAGCCCGTCTCCTCCGCGATCGGGACGAACTCGCACGGTGACACGAGCCCGTGCTTGGGGTGCCTCCAGCGCAGGAGCGCCTCGACACCGACGGGCCGCTGATCGGCCACCCCGACGATGGGCTGGTAGTAGATCTCGAGCTCGCCCCGTTCGAGGGCACGCGGCAGCTGGGAGCCGATGTCGAGGCGGACCTCGGCACGACGATGCATCGACTCGTCGAACACCACGCCGTCGATCCGCTCGGTCTCCTTCGCCACGTACATCGCGGCGTCCGCCTGATGGAGCAGGGAGGCCGCGGTGTCGTCCCCGGAGGACAGGGCGATGCCGATACTGACGGTGACGAACAGTTCCTGCCCCAGCAGGTCGAACGGAGCCTGCACCGTGGCCGCGATGCGCCCTGCCAGCTCATGGGCGTCGTCGAGCCCCATACCACCGCACACGATCACGAACTCGTCCCCGGCGAACCGGGCCAGGGTGTCCGAGGGACGCACCGCCCCGCGCAGGCGCGCGGCGAGCTGGACGAGCAGGCTGTCCCCGGCGGCGTGGCCGAGCCCGTCGTTGACCACCTTGAACCGGTTGACGTCGAGGAAGAGTACGCCCACGCGGGTCCCGGACCCGGCAGCGTCCTCGAGGGCGACGTCGATGCAGTTCGCCAGCAGCGCCCGGTTGGCCAGGCCGGTCAGCGGGTCCTGGAAGGCGAGGCGTTCGAGGGCCTCGTCGGCGAGCTTGCGTTCGGTGATGTCCACCACCGTCTCGAGCAGCCGGATGAGCACTCCGTCGCTGTGCTCGGCGGCGGCCCGCGTATGGACCCAGCGCACCTCGCCGTTGGGGCGCATGATTCGGTGGACCAGCTTCAGCGGCGGTCCGCCGGACTCGAGTTCGCCCCAGACCCGCCGGACCATCTCGCGGTCCTCGGGGTGCAGCACCGAGTGCCACAGCTCCTCCGTCGGGATCGCGTCGAGCGGCAGACCGTGGATCCGGAAGTACTCGTCGGACCACCACCGGTGCCCCGTCACCATGTTCACCTCGACGGAGCCCACGTGGGCGATCTCCTGCGCGAAGGTCAACCGGTCGCGCTCGTGGATGGCATCGGCCCGCTGCTGCTCGACGTCGGTGAGCTCCCGCGCGATCGCCGATGCACCGATCACCGTGCCGTCGCTGCCGAAGACCGGGGAGACGGTCAGCGAGATCTCCACGAGTGAGCCGTCCCGGCGCCTGGCGACCACCGGAGCGCCGGACAGTCCCCCGCCCTCGGCGATCCTCGACCGCAGCGCGCGTCCTGCACCACCCGAATCGCCGGCCGTGAGCATCTCGAAACTGCTCCCGATCGCCTGCTCCGCGCTGTACCCGTAGATCCGCTCGGCACCGGTGTTCCAGCTGGTGATGATGCCGTCCCGGTCCGTCCCGTTGATCGCGTCGCGGGAGGCTTCCACCAGGGCGGCCAAGCGGCGGAGGTAGCGGATCTCCTCCGCCCCGGGTCCGGGCTGCCCGGGCACCCCGGACCCGACTCCCGCCGGACACGACGGCGTGCGCGGGTCGTGCCGGGCGACACCGATCGGGGACGGGGAGGCGGTCATTGCGACAGTGTAGGGCCGGCACGTCCGACCGTCGTCTCGGACGTGCTTCCTGCGCAATCGCACAGTATTTCCGCGCGTTCCCCGCAGGATCTCGGGCGTGATGCTCCCGTCCGTCGCTCGGCCGGAGCGCCTGCCCGGTGCTAGCCGGAGCGGGGTGTCAGGCGGTACCCCACACCGCGCACCGTCTGGATCCACCGCGGGGTCTTCGGGTCCTCGTCGAGCTTGCGCCGGAGATTGCCGACATGGACCTCGATGGCCCTCTCGTCCGAATCGCTGATGTAGGTGTCGCGGTCGTAGCGGTCCCCCCGCACCACCCTCACCAGATCCGCCTTGGTCCTGACGGCTCCCACGCTCCTGAGCATCTCGCTGAGCAGATCGAACTCACTGCGGGTCAGGGGCAGCTCGCGCCCCTCCACGGCGACGAAGCGCGTGGAGGTGTCGAGCTCCAGGCCGTTGTGCTCCAGGATCGATGACGGCGCAGGCGTCTGCGTCGGCGTCATCGGGGGCTCCTGTTCGGCCGGTACGTTCGCCGGGGGCGGCGGGACGGCGCGGGGTCGCCGCAGCATCGCCGCGATCCGCGCCCTGAGCTCGCGGGGCCGGAACGGCTTGGTGAGGTAGTCGTCGGCTCCGGACTGCAGGGCCGTGAGCGTGTCGAGTTCGTCGCCGTGGGAGGTCAGCATGACCACATAGCAGGTGCTGAAACTGCGGAGGCGTCGAAGCACCTCGTAGCCGTCGATGTCCGGCAGCCCCACGTCCACGGTGACCACCGTCGCATCGTGGGTCCGGACCAGCTCGACGCCGGCCCGACCGTCCGGCGCGACATGAACCTCGAACCCCGATTGCCTCAGGACGGCGCCGACGAGGTTCCGCACATCGGCGTCGTCCTCGATCACTACTGCCACTCCCGGATCGCTCACCCGCAGTCCCCCTTCTCCCTCGTCCCCGAGCACGTTGCGGCTCGTCGTCAGTCACATTGTGCCCGACTCCACCACCGACTCCCCGCCCGAGGTCCGGGCCGGACACGGATTCCGGGACATACTGATAGCCAGTACGTAGGTCTCAGCGTCGGAAAGATTGTCAGAATGCAGTATTTCCCCTTGCCCGCGGCGGCACATGTCTAGGGTCGGACACGCGGCGCCCGCCCCCGGAACACGGTCCCGCCCGTCGCTCGACCGGTCGGTGCCGATCTGCCAGCTCCCGCTGGCCCTCATAGCCCTGGCTCTCGCGGTGTCCGCGGCGGTCCGCCCGGGTGCAGCGGGGACGGGTTTCGTGCTCGGCGTCTCGACCATCCTCGGGCTGCTGGTCGTCTCCCTGCTGGTCCCCGGGCTCCGGCTGCCCGCCGGCGTGATCGTGGTCGTGCCGGTGCTGGACTTCGTCGCCATCGGCCTGCTGCGCTCCGGGCCGGTGGAGAACCAGCCGGGCCTCGGCATCCTGGTGGTCTTCCCCGTGCTCTGGCTCGTACGGTCCAGGGTGCCCCTGTGGATGCTCCTCGGGCTGACGGTCCTGGGATCGCTGGTGGCCCAATGGCCGCTCCTGGTCGAACCGCGCGACGACCCGTACCGGGAGGCGCTGCTACCGATCGTGATGCTCTGCGTCGGTGTGGTCCTGCGCCTCACGAACGACGGGGCGCGGACGCGGGCGGTCGAGGCCCGGCGTCGTGACAGCGAACTGCAGGACCTCCTGCAGGCGGCCATCGACCGGGAGCGGGTCCTGACGGCGATCCTGAACACCGTCGACGTCGGCCTCACCGCCGTCGATGCGCACGGCACCACCACCCTCACGAATCGGCAGCAGGAGCTCTTCGACAGGCTGTCCGCCGGCCCTGATCACGAGCGGGAGCCCTACCCCCTCGTGTTCGCACCGGACGGCGTGACGCCGCTCCCACCCGAGCTGCGACCCGTCCCCCGTGCCCTCAGGGGCGAGACCTTCGCGGATCAGCTCCTGTGGGTGGGCGACGGCGACGCCCAGCGCGCGCTGTCCACTGCTGCGCGCCCCATCACCAACGCCGACGGCGACATCGCGGGGGCACTGATCGTCTGCAGCGACGTGACGGAGCTCGTGGAGGCGGTCTCCGCCAAGGACGCCTTCATCTCCAACATCTCCCACGAGTTCCACGCCCCGCTGACGTCGGTCCTCGGGTACCTCGAGCTGGTGCAGGAGGACGAGCATCCGCTGCCCGACCGGCTCCGGGATCACCTCGACGTCGCCGGGCGGAACGCCGAGCGCGTCCTGCACCTCGTCGCCGATCTGCTTTCCACGGCGGGCGACCGCGTCCGGGTGCATCCGCGTCCGGTGGACCTGGCGGCCCTGATCGAGATGAGCGTCAGATCGAACCGTCTGAAGGCCGAGAAGCACGGCGTGCAGCTGCGGACGGAGGTCCGCGCACCGCTGTGGACCCTCATCGATCCACTGCGGATCTCCCAGGTCCTCGACAACCTGCTCTCCAACGCCATCAAGTACACGGAGCACGGCGGCCCGGTCACCATCCGCGCGGACGAGACGCAGACCGCCATCACCCTCCAGGTCGAGGACCGGGGCATGGGGATGTCGGAGCAGGAGACGCGCCAGATCTTCTCGCGCTTCTACCGCACACCCGCGGCGCGGCGGTCGGAGATCGACGGCGCCGGTCTGGGCCTCGCCATCACACGAGCCATCGTGGAGGGTCACGGTGGGTCCATCGGATGCACCAGCTCACCCGGTGAGGGCAGCTGCTTCACGGTCACCCTCCCGGTCAACGGCGAGGTCGAGCGCATGCACCAGGAGACCTTCGAGGGCTCCGTCTAGACGGACCGCCCCGATCGGTCCTGCGTATCCGCCGTGGCGTCCGGGGTCCGGCGCGCCCTGGTCAGTGCAGCGCGGGCCGTCAGGTCCTCGTCCGGCGGGTAGGCAATCTCCTCGAGGACGAGGGGATGCGGTGCAGCCAGGATGGACCGGGCGTCCTTGGTCCGAGCAGCGAGACGACCGGCCAGCCACGCCGGCGGCATCTCCCCGGAGCCCACCCGCAGTGTGGAGCCGACCAGTGCCCGGACCATGGTGTGGCAGAACGCGTCGGCCTGGACGGTCGCGACGATCTCGCCGTCGGGCTCGCGGGCGAACTCGTAGCGCTGCAGGTCGCGGATGGTGGTCGCGCCCTCGCGCGGTTTGCAGAACGCCGCGAAATCCTGCATACCCAGCAGGTGGGTCGCTCCCTCGTTGAGCAGTCCGACATCCAGCGATGCCGGATACCAGAGTGTCGTCGCGCGGCGGAGCGGATCCTGCCCGGTCGCCGTGTCGGCGATGGTGTAGCTGTAGCGTCGCCAGAGTGCCGAGAAGCGTGCGTCGAACCCCTCCGGAGCACGCGCCGCGGAGCGCACGACGACGGCGGGCACCATGCTGCGCACCGTCCGGTCGGGACCGGTCGGGCCGCTGGTGAGGACACGGTTGATGGTGCCGGCGACGCGTCGCAGGAACGCCGTCGAGGGGTCGGCGTCGCGGCCGCGCGCCATGCCCTCCCACTCGGCGGGAGTCAGGTCCACGTGCGCCACCTGCCCGCGAGCGTGCACTCCTGCATCCGTCCGCCCCCCGACGGTCAGGCGCACCCTGCGGCGCAGGAGCGTGAAGAGGGCGTCCTCGAGGATGCCCTCCACGGTGGTCAGCCCGGGCTGGAGGGCCCAGCCGGAGAAGAGGCTGCCGTCGTAGGCGATGTCGAGCCGGATACGCAGGAGCCCGCCGTCCCCTCGGGGAGCGGCGGGCTCGAGCTGGATCAAGGGGAGACTACTTCTTCTCGTCCTCGACCGTGCCCTCGACGACGACGATCTCGTCGTCGGACCCTGCTTCGGCGTCGACCGTGGTGTCCTCGGCCTGCACCTCGACCGAGTCTGCGGAGTCGGCAGAATCTACGGAGTCCACGGAATCAGCGGAGTCGGCAGAATCCACGGAGTCCACGGAATCAGCGGAATCGGCAGAATCCACGGGCTCTGCTGCCGGTGCAGCGGGCGTCGTGGCCCGCTCGGCCTCTGCGACCACGGACTGCTTGGGCGACATGGGGTCGAGCACCAGTTCGATGACCGCCATGGGGGCGTTGTCGCCCTTGCGGTTGCCGATCTTGGTGATGCGGGTGTAGCCGCCCTCGCGGTTGGCGACAGCAGGGGCGATGTCCGTGAACAGCTCGTGGACGATGCTCTTGCTGCTGATGACGCCGAGGACGCGACGGCGCGAGGCCAGGTCACCCTTCTTGGCGAAGGTGATGAGACGCTCCGCGTAGGGCCGCAGCCGCTTGGCCTTGGTCACCGTGGTGGTGATGCGCTTGTGCTCGAACAGTGAGGCGGCCAGGTTGGCGAGCATCAGGCGCTCGTGCGCCGGACCGCCTCCGAGACGTGGGCCCTTGGTGGGTGTGGGCATGTTTCTTTCTCCTCATTAGAAGTTCTGGGACCGCTCTGCTGCGGGCCGGAACGGATAGCGTTCTAGACCTCTTCGGTGCCGAAGTCGGCGTCGTCCTCGTCGATGGCGGCCGCGCGGGCTGCGAGATCGAACCCGGGAGGGGAATCCTTCAGGGACAGCCCCAGCTCCACGAGCTTCGCCTTGACCTCGTCGATGGACTTGGCTCCGAAGTTGCGGATGTCCATGAGATCGGCCTCGGAGCGGACCACGAGTTCACCCACGGAGTGGATGCCCTCACGCTTCAGGCAGTTGTAGGACCTGACGGTCAGCTCGAGGTCCTCGATGGGCAGCGCCATGTCGGCCGCGAGAGCGGCGTCCGTGGGCGAGGGCCCGATCTCGATGCCCTCGGCAGCCACATTCAGTTCACGGGCGAGGCCGAAGAGCTCGACGAGCGTGGTACCGGCCGAGGCGACGGCGTCGCGGGGGGCGATGGCGTCCTTCGTCTCCACGTCCACGATGAGCTTGTCGAAGTCGGTGCGCTGCTCCACACGGGTGGCCTCCACACGGAAGGTCACCTTCAGGACGGGCGAGTAGATCGAGTCGACCGGGATGCGGCCGATCTCGGAGTCGCCCGACTTGTTCTGGGATGCCGAGACGTAACCGCGGCCGCGCTCGATGGTCAGTTCGAGCTCGAACTTGCCCTTCGAGTTCAGCGTGGCGATGTGCAGATCCGGGTTGTGGAACTCGACGCCGGCCGGCGGGGCGATGTCCGCCGCGGTGACGACGCCGGGACCCTGCTTGCGCAGGTAGGCGACGACGGGCTCGTCGTGCTCGGAGGAGACGGCGAGGTTCTTGATGTTCAGGATGATCTCGGTGACATCCTCCTTGACCCCGGGAACGGTGGTGAACTCGTGGAGGACACCGTCGATCCGGATGCTCGTGACGGCGGCACCGGGGATGGAGGACAGCAGCGTGCGGCGGAGGGAGTTGCCGAGGGTGTAACCGAACCCGGGCTCGAGGGGTTCGATGACGAACCGCGACCTGTTGTCGGCGACGACCTCTTCGGTCAGGGTGGGGCGCTGTGCAATGAGCACGTACATTTCCTTTCAGGAAGCATCCGCTATATGACACTTCGGAATGGGCGGAACTGCTGGTCAGCCTGCTCGGGCGGACAGGCCCCGGACGCCGCCCGGAGGATCCCACGGGATCCACCGGGCGGCGTCGTGACCTGGGGCCGACTCAGACGCGGCGGCGCTTCGGGGGGCGGCAGCCGTTGTGCGCGCTCGGGGTGACGTCCTGGATGGACCCGACCTCGAGGCCCGTGGCCTGCAGCGAGCGGATCGCGGTCTCGCGCCCCGAACCGGGGCCCTTCACGAACACGTCCACCTTGCGGACGCCGTGCTCCTGAGCACGCTTCGCCGCGGCCTCCGCGGCCATCTGCGCCGCGAAGGGCGTCGACTTGCGCGAGCCCTTGAAACCGACCTCACCGGCGGAGGCCCAGGAGATGACGGCTCCGCTGGGATCCGTGATGGACACGATCGTGTTGTTGAAGGTGCTCTTGATGTGCGCCTGGCCGAGCGCGATGTTCTTCTTGTCCTTGCGACGCGGCTTGCGCACCGCTCCACGAGTCTTGGGGGGCATTACTTCTCCTACGAAGGTATTGGGTAGAGCATTGATCGGCTGATCGGAGCTGCCGGGAGCCTGCGTCCAGGACCCCTGTCGGGGAACTGGTGGGTGGGCCCCTGATGGCTGGGTTCCCTGGCCGGGCGAGCCTTGGCGAGCCCGGTTAGGGTGCCATTAGGGACTAGCGTCCGACCTTCTTCTTGCCGGCGACGGTACGCTTCGGACCCTTGCGGGTACGCGCGTTCGTTTTCGTGCGCTGTCCGCGCACGGGAAGGCCGCGGCGGTGCCGAATGCCCTCGTAGCTGCCGATCTCGACCTTGCGGCGAATGTCGGCGGCAACCTCGCGTCGAAGATCGCCCTCGACCTTGAAGTTGTCCTCGATGTAGTCGCGGAGCTGGACCAGCTCGGCGTCGGAGAGATCCTTGACCCGGGTGTTCGCTGCGATCCCGGTGTCGACGATGGTCTTCTCCGCACGGGTTCTGCCCATGCCGTAGATGTAGGTGAGCGCGATGACGACCCGCTTTTCACGGGGGATGTCTACGCCGGCGAGACGTGCCATAGAGACGGTGCTCCTCTTGTATTACCGGAGGTCTTGAGCAGAACGATCCCGGAACGCTCGTTCCGGTCCCCGGCCTCCGAGCCGGGGGTGGACGCCCTCCGGGGAGGGCGCCGTGCTGCCGTTACAGGTACTTCTACGCGCGAGGAGGATCCCGTGGAGGGATCCCTAGCCCTGACGCTGCTTGTGGCGCGGGTTTTCGCAGATGACGAGAACGTTGCCCTTGCGGCGAACCACCTGGCACTTCTCGCAGATACGCTTCACGCTCGGCTGGACCTTCATGGTGTTCCTTTGCGTTCTTATTTGTAGCGGTAGACAATACGGCCCCGGGTGAGGTCGTACGGGCTGAGTTCCACCACGACCCGGTCCTCGGGGAGGATCCGGATGTAGTGCTGGCGCATCTTTCCCGAGATGTGAGCGAGAACAATGTGTCCGTTGGCGAGCTCAACGCGGAACATCGCGTTGGGCAGTGCCTCGTTCACAGTGCCTTCGATCTCAATGACACCGTCTTTCTTGGCCATATCCTCCGCTAACGTCTGTGCCCACCACACGTGCGGCGGGCCGGTTCAGGGTTTCGGTCGTCGGATCCCCCGTCGGCGCTGATACCACCGGGAGGGAGCGTGTAGAGGCCTAGAAGGGCACGGAAAACACAGACGACCAACAACGAATCCTACGCCACCGGCCGGTGATAGTTAAATTCCGCGGAGACAGATGGATCCCGCAGCCGCGGAGCCCCCGGCTCACCCCGCCGGCAGGACCGGCGTCACACCGAGGGGCTCCAGGCGTGAGGCTCCGCCGTCGGCCGCCGAGAGCACCCAGATACCGCCCTCGTGGACCGCCACGCTGTGCTCCCACTGCGACGCCCGACCCCCGTCGGTCGTGACCACCGTCCACTCGTCGTCGAGCACGGTGGTCTCGAGCCCGCCCTGCACGAGCATGGGTTCGATGGCCAGGCACAGACCGGCGCGGACCCTCGGGCCGCGCGCGGAGCTGCGGTAGTTCAGGACGTCGGGAGCCTGGTGCATCTCGGTGCCGATGCCATGCCCGACGTAGTCCTCCAGGATGCCCAGTGCGGGCCCGGGGACGGACGACACGTGGTCGTCGATAGCTGCGCCCACGTCACCGACGTACCGCGCCGAGGCCAGGGCCGCGATGCCGTGCCACATGGCGTCCTCGGTGACGCGGGAGAGGCGCTCGTCCTCCGGCCTGGCCGTACCGATGATGGTGGTACGCGCCGAATCGGAGTGCCAGCCGCGCACGACCGCGCCTCCGTCGATGGAGAGGATGTCGCCGTCCTGCAGAACGTGGTCGCCGGGTATGCCGTGCACCACCTCCTCGTTGACCGAGGTGCAGATACTCGCCGGGAAGCCGTGGTACCCGAGGAAGTTGGAGGTGGCCCCCGCCTCGCGGAGCACCGCCTCGAAGACCCGGTTCAGCTGGGCCGTCGTCACGCCCACCCGTGCGGCGTCGACGGTGGCGTCCAGGGCCCGGGTCAGGACCAGCCCGGCCTCCCGCATGACCAGCATCTGGTCCGCGGTCTTGTACTCGATCTTCGGTTGACGGAACATCGAAGCGCCCTAGCTCGGGACCTTGAGCGCGTCCATGATCCGCTCGGTGATCTCGTCGATGGGGCCGATGCCGTCGACCCTGACCACGATCCCCCGCTCGTCGTAGCGTGACACGACCACCACCGTCTGGTCGTGGTACAGGCCCAGCCGGTGGCGGATCACCTGTTCGGTGTCGTCGGAGCGGCCGTCGAGCTCGGCCCGGCCGCGGAGGCGCCGGACGAGTTCCTCGTCGTCCGCCGTCAGCTGCAGCACCACGTCCAGGTCGAGGGAGTTCTCCCGGAGGATGTCGTCCAGTTCGAGCACCTGGGCGGCCGTGCGGGGATATCCGTCCAGCAGGAACCCCTCACGGACGTCGTCCTCGGCGAGCCTGTCCCGCACCATGCTGTTGGTGACGCTGTCGGGCACGAAGTCGCCCGCGTCCATGAACTTCTTCGCCTCGACCCCCAGCGGCGTCTCGCGCCTGACGTTGTCGCGGAAGATGTCGCCCGTCGAGATGGCCGGGACGCCGAGGCGCTCCGAGATCCGGGCGGCCTGGGTTCCCTTGCCCGAGCCGGGCGGGCCGATGATCAGCATTCTCGTCAACGTAACAACCCTTCGTAATGACGCTGCTGGAGCTGCGCGTCGATCTGCTTGACGGTCTCGAGGCCCACACCGACCAGGATGAGGATGGACGTCCCTCCGAAGGGGAAGTTCTGGTTGGCGCCGATCGAGACCAGGGCGATCAGCGGGATCAGGGCGACGAGGCCGAGGTAGATGGCCCCGGGGAGTGTGATGCGCGAGAGCACGTACTGGAGGTACTCCGCCGTCGGGCGTCCGGCCCGGATCCCGGGGATGAAGCCGCCGTACTTCTTCATGTTCTCCGACACCTCGTCCGGGTTGAACGTGATGGCGACGTAGAAGTAGGTGAAGAACACGATCAGCAGGAAGTACAGCGCCATGTACAGGGGGTGGTCCCCGCTCGTGAGGTAGGTGGTGACCCAGTTGACCCAGGCGGCCGGCGGCGTCCCGTCCTGGGGGGTGTTGAACTGCGAGACCAGGCTCGGGAGGTAGAGCATGGACGAGGCGAAGATGACCGGGATGACTCCCGCCATGTTGACCTTGATGGGGATGTAGGTACTGCTGCCACCGAGGGTGCGGCGTCCGATCATCCGCTTGGCGTACTGGACCGGGATGCGGCGCTGCGACTGCTCCACGAAGATCACGAGGGTGACCACCACGATGCCCATGAGCAGGACGAGGGCGAACACCGTACCGCCCTGGGTGCGCAGGATCTCCCCGAGCGAGGTGGGGAAGCCCGCGGCGATGGCCGTGAAGATGAGCAGCGACATCCCGTTGCCCACGCCCCGCTCGGTGATGAGCTCTCCCATCCACATGATGAGGCCGGTGCCCGCGGTGAGCGTGATGATCAGCAGGACGATCATGATGAGCGAGTCGTCGGGGATGAGCGGGACGGGGCAGTCCCCGAGCAGGGCGCCCGTCCTCGCGAGGGAGACGAGGGTGGTCGCATTGAGGAGGCCGAGCGCGATGGTCAGGTAGCGCGTGTACTGGGTCAGCTTGGACTGCCCCTGGGCACCTTCCTGGTGCAGCTCCTGGAAGCGGGGGATGACCACCCGGAGGAGCTGCGTGATGATGCTCGCGGTGATGTAGGGCATGATCCCGAGGGCGAAGATGGACACCTGGAGGAGCGCGCCGCCGCTGAAGAGGTTGACGAACTGGTAGAGACCGCCGTCGGTGTTCCCGAGCTCCAGGCACTGCTGGACGTTCCCGTAGTCCACGCCCGGGGCGGGGATGAAGGCACCGAGACGGAAGATGGTGATGATTCCCAGCGTGAACAACAGCTTGCGCCGCAGATCCGGCGTCCGGAATGCCCGGCCAATAGCGCTAAGCAAGCGTCCTCCTGAAGATTCTTCGGTCCCGTCGCGGACCGCACACAACAATCGAGTGTAACGGGTGGTCGCCGGTGCCCTCGTACAGGCCCCCGGCGGGGTGAACGGAGAAGGACTCCCGGTGGACTGGTTCGATCCTGTCCACCAGGAGTCCTTCTCTGGAAAGCGTGGCTGCCGTTCCCCGTCAGGAGGACGGCCCATGCCCTAGGGCGTGGTAACCGATCCACCGGCTGCCGTGATCTTCTCGGCCGCGGAGGCCGAGAAGGCATCGGCGGTCACGTTGACCGCGACGGTGATCTCGCCGGTCCCGAGGACCTTGACGGGCTGGTTCTTGCGAACGGCCCCTCCGGCCACCAGGGAGGCGACGGTGACGTCCCCGCCCGACGGGAAGAGCTCGGAGAGCTTGTCCAGGTTCACGACCTGGAACTCCACCCGGAACGGGTTCTTGAACCCGCGCAGCTTGGGCAGCCGCATGTGCAGGGGCAGCTGGCCTCCTGCGAAGCCCGCCTTCACCTGGTAGCGGGCTGCGGTTCCCTTGGTGCCACGGCCGGCGGTCTTGCCCTTCGAGCCCTCACCACGGCCCACGCGGGTCTTCGCCGTCTTGGCGCCGGGTGCGGGGCGGAGGTGGTGGACCTTCAGTGCGTGCGTTCGCTCCGCTGCGGTCTTGGACGCGGCCGGGGCCGCCATGTCGTTCTCTGTCATTACTTGGCCTCCTCGACCTTCACGAGGTGCGGCACCGTGTTGACCATGCCGACGGTGACGGCGTCAGCCTCACGGACAACGGTGTGCCCGATCCGCTTGAGCCCGAGCGACCGCACCGTGTCCCGCTGGCTCTGCTTGCCGCCGATGACGGACTTGATCTGGGTGATCGAGAGCTTCGCGGAGCTCACGCGCACCTTCTTGGGAGTGATGGCGGTCATCACGCACCTGCCTTCTGAGCTGCGATCGCGCGCAGCATCTGGTGGGATGCGACTTCGTCGAGGGGCAGGCCGCGGCGTGCCGCGACAGCCTGTGGCTCCTCGAGCCGCTTCAGGGCGTCGACGGTCGCGTGGACGATGTTGATCGCGTTCGCGGAACCGAGCGACTTGGAGAGCACGTCGTGGATACCGACGCACTCCAGGACCGCACGCACCGGACCGCCGGCGATCACGCCGGTACCGGGAGATGCGGGACGGAGCAGGACCACGCCGGCCGCTGCCTCACCCTGTACCAGGTGCGGCACGGTACCGCCGATGCGCGGAACGCGGAACATCGTCTTCTTCGCTTCCTCGACACCCTTCTGGATGGCCGAGGGAACTTCCTTCGCCTTGCCGTAGCCGACGCCAACCATGCCGTTGCCGTCGCCCACCACCACGAGTGCGGTGAAGCTGAACCGGCGACCGCCCTTGACGACCTTCGAGACACGGTTGATGGCGACGACGCGTTCGATGAACTTGTCCTTGTCGTCGTTCCGTCCGCCGTCACGACCGCCGCGGCCGCCGCGCTCGTTGCGACCACCGCGCTGCTCACCGCCGCGGCCTGAACCACGAGCGTTGTTGCGATTGGCGTCGGCGGATCCGGTTCCGGTTGCAGCCGCAGCCGGAGCTTCCGCCGCTGGCTGCTCTGTAGCCGTATTCAATGGGGCTTCCTTTGCCTTGTTTTCCTCGGTCACAGTGACAGACCACCCGTCCGCGCACCGTCTGCGATTGCCGCGACACGACCGTGGTACTTGTTACCGCCACGGTCGAAGACGACTGCCTCGACGCCAACGGCCTTGGCACGCTCCGCGACGAGCTCGCCGACGCGCTTGGCCTTGGCCGTCTTGTCGCCGTCGAAGGCACGCAGATCGGCCTCGAGCGTGGAGGCCGAGGCGACGGTCATGCCCTTGGTGTCGTCGACGACCTGGACGAACACGTGACGTGCCGACCGGTTCACGACCAGGCGCGGTCGCGCCGCCGTCCCCGAGACGCGCTTGCGGACACGCAGATGACGACGTCCGCGGGAGGCGGACCTGCTCTTCGAGCTGCGCTTCTTGTTGATGCTCAGACCCATGGTTACTTACCAGCCTTTCCGACCTTGCGGCGGATGATCTCGCCTGCGTAGCGGATGCCCTTGCCCTTGTAGGGATCGGGCCTGCGCAGCTTGCGGATGGTTGCAGCGACCTCGCCGACGCGCTGCTTGTTGATGCCGGACACCGAGAGCTTGGTGGGGCTGTCGACCGTCAGCGTGATGCCCTCGGGAGCCTTGACGGCGACCGGGTGGCTGTAGCCCAGGGCGAACTCGAGGTCGCTGCCCTTGGCCTGGACACGGTAGCCCGTGCCCACGATCTCGAGGTTCTTCTTGTAGCCCTCGGTGACACCCACGATCATGTTGGAGATCAGCGTGCGGGTGAGCCCGTGCAGCGAGCGTGACTCACGCTCGTCGTTGGGCCGGGACACCGTGAGGGTGCCCTCGTCCAGCGAGACCTCGATCGGGTTCGGAACCGTGTGGCTCAGCTCCCCCTTCGAGCCCTTCACGGAAACGTCGTTGCCGTTGAGCGTGATCTCGACACCAGCGGGAACGGTGATGGGCAGACGTCCAATACGTGACATGTTTCTTTCCCTTTCCCGTTACCAGACGTAGGCGAGGACTTCCCCACCCACGCCCTTCTTGGATGCCTGGCGGTCCGTCAGCAGACCGGAGGAGGTGGACAGGATGGCGATACCGAGGCCCCCGAGAACGTGCGGGAGATTCGTGGACTTCGCGTAGACGCGCAGTCCGGGCTTGGAGATGCGGCGGATGCCGGCGATGGACCGCTGGCGGTCCGGACCGAACTTCAGGTCCAGGGTCAGCTTCTTGCCGACCTCGGCCTCCTCTTCCTTCCAGCCGGCGATGTAGCCCTCGGCCTTCAGGATGTCGGCCACGCGGGCCTTCAGCTTGCTGTACGGCATCGACACGGAGTCGTGGTACGCCGAGTTTGCATTGCGCAGACGCGTCAGCATGTCTGCGACAGGATCTGTCATTGTCATGTGGGCTCTTGCCCTTCCTCGAAACGGTTTCCCGGTTCCCGCCGGTAGGTGCGCCGGCGGGAGTGGACCTGAAACGTAGTCAGATTAATCTTCGGATTTGAACGGGAACCCGAGCGCCTTGAGGAGCGCGCGGCCCTCGGCGTCGGTCTTGGCGGTCGTCACGACGGTGATGTCCATGCCTCGGACACGGTCGATCCTGTCCTGGTCGATCTCGTGGAACATCGACTGTTCCGTGAGTCCGAAGGTGTAGTTGCCGTTGCCGTCGAACTGCTTGCCGTTGAGGCCGCGGAAGTCGCGGATACGGGGCAGCGCGAGCGAGACGAGCCGGTCGGTGAACTCCCACATGCGGTCCCCGCGCAGGGTGGCGTGGGCGCCGATGGGCATGCCCTCGCGGAGCTTGAACTGGGCGATCGACTTGCGGGCCTTGGTGACCTGCGGCTTCTGGCCGGTGATCGCGGTGAGGTCCTTGACCGCCCCGTCGATCAGCTTGGAGTCCTTCGCGGCGTCGCCGACACCCATGTTGACGACGACCTTCACCAGGCGCGGTACCTGGTTGACGTTGGAGTAGCCGAACTCCTCCTGGAGCTTGGACTTGATCTCCGAGGCGTAGCGAGCCTTGAGACGGGGAAGAACTGCGGCTTGCGTGGTACCTGTGGTCTCGGCAGTCATTACAGATCCTTCCCTGATGCCTTGGCGACGCGGATGCGGACCACGCGCTCGCGGCCGTCGCGCTCGACGGTCTCGGTGCGGTAGCCCACGCGGGTCGGCTTCTTGGTCTCGGGGTCGACGACGGCGACATTGCTGATGTGCACGGATGCCTCGACCACCTCGATGCCACCGGTCGTCGTGCCGCGCTGCGACTGCCCGGCCTTGGTGTGCTTCGTGACCCGGTTGATGCCCTCGACGAGGACGCGATTGGTCTCGGGGAAGACCTTCAGTACCTTGCCCTGCTTGCCGCGGTCTCCGCCGCGCTCCTGCTTGGCTCCCGTGATGACCTGGACGAGGTCACCCTTCTTGATCCTGAGCTTTGTCTTCTGTGCCATGGACTACAGCACCTCCGGCGCCAGCGAGATGATCTTCATGAAACGCTTGTCGCGCAGTTCGCGACCCACAGGACCGAAGATGCGGGTACCGCGGGGGTCGCCGTCGTTCTTCAGGATGACTGCTGCGTTCTCATCGAACTTGATGTAGGAACCGTCCGCTCGGCGGCGTTCCTTCTTGGTGCGGACGATGACGGCCTTGACCACATCGCCCTTCTTGACGTTGCCACCGGGGATCGCGTCCTTCACGGTGGCGACGATCACGTCACCGATACCTGCGTAGCGGCGTCCGGATCCTCCGAGCACGCGGATGGTCAAGATTTCCTTGGCCCCGGTGTTGTCGGCGATCTTCAGCCGCGATTCCTGCTGAATCACTGATTACTCCTGTCGTCGCGCCGGTTCTCTGCTCGAGCCTTGCGGAACGGATATGGGTTGGCCCCGTGATACTGGTACTCGGCACGAGCAGGAGGGGACGGGGTCCTCTGCAGGGAAGATTCGTGCCGAACAAGATCAGCGGGCTTTTGCCTATGTGCCTGGTGTGCCGAGCCCCTCAGGGCATGCGTCAGCCCACCGGACAGACAAGATTCTGATCATATCGCGGCAGTGCCCCGGACGCGAAATCGCGTCCGGGGCACTGGGTGCGGGAAGGCCGGGGCCGCTCCCGCGGATGATGCGGGAGGCCTACTTGGCCTTCTCGACGATCTCCACCAGGCGCCACCGCTTGGTCGCGGAGAGCGGGCGGGTCTCGCTGATCAGCACCATGTCGCCGACGCCGGCGGCGTCGAGCTCGTCGTGGGCCTTGACCTTGGAGCTCCGGCGCAGCACCTTGCCGTACAGCCCGTGCTTCACGCGGTCCTCGACCTCGACCACGATGGTCTTCTGCATCTTGTCCGAGACGACGTACCCGCGACGGACCTTGCGGTAGCCGCGCGATCCGGCGTCCTGCGCGGCCGTCTCGGGTACTGCCGTGGTCTCGCTCTGCTGCTCACTCATTTGGCGTCCTCCTCAGAAGCCTCGGTGCCGACGACGGGCTCGTCCGTCGTGGCGGCCTTCTTGGATTTCCTGGTCTTCTCGGCCTTCACGGGCTTCGCTTCCTCGACGGGAGCGACGACCTCGGGCCGGATGCCGAGCTCGCGTTCGCGGAGCACCGTGTAGATGCGCGCGATGTCACGCTTGACCGACTTGAGCCGACCGTGGCTCTCGAGCTGGCCGGTGGCCGACTGGAAGCGGAGATTGAACAGCTCCTCCTTGGCCTTGCGCAGTTCTTCCACCAGACGGTCCTTGTCGAAGCCGTCCAGCTGGTCTGTTGCCAGTTCCTTTGCACCCAGAGCCATAACTATTCACCACCCTCACGACGCACGATACGTGCCTTCAACGGCAGCTTGTGGATAGCCAGACGCATCGCTTCGCGCGCTACCTCTTCGGAAACACCGGACAGTTCGAACAGAACACGTCCCGGCTTGACGTTGGCCACCCACCACTCGGGCGAGCCCTTGCCGGAACCCATGCGGGTCTCGGCGGGCTTCTTGGTCAACGGACGGTCCGGATAGATGTTGATCCAGACCTTGCCGCCACGCTTGATGTGGCGGGTCATGGCGATACGGGCGGACTCGATCTGCCGGTTCGTGACGTATGCCGGGCTCAGAGCCTGGATACCCCACTCACCGAAGCTGACCTCGGTGCCGCCCGAGGCAGCGCCGGAGCGACCCGGGTGGTGCTGCTTGCGGAATCTGACTCGACGTGGGATCAGCATCTAGGCCTGTCCTCCTTCAGTCGCAGCTGTGGAAGCTGCGGCGGTCTCGGCGGGCGCCTGGGCACCCTGTCCCTCGGAGCGTTCCGGTGCCCGACGACGACGGTCGCCTCCACGGTCCGCGCCGGCCGGGCCGCGGCCCGGACGGTCTCCACTGCGACCACGCGAGGGGGCTGCGGCTGCCTGCGCCGCGAGCTCCTTCGCCGTGACGTCGCCCTTGTAGATCCAGACCTTCACCCCGATGCGGCCGAAGGTGGTCTTGGCCTCGAAGAACCCGTAGTCGATGTTCGCCCGCAGGGTGTGCAGGGGCACACGTCCCTCACGGTAGAACTCCGAG
Organism: uncultured Arthrobacter sp.; assembly: GCF_947493765.1. Classification (GTDB taxonomy): domain Bacteria; phylum Actinomycetota; class Actinomycetes; order Actinomycetales; family Micrococcaceae; genus Arthrobacter_D. The sequence goes on along the minus strand of NZ_CANLSZ010000008.1, from coordinate 84,911 downwards.
CGGCTCATCTCGGCTCCGCCCAGACGGCCGGAGCACTGGACGCGGATGCCCTTGGCGCCGGCACGCTGCGCGGACTGCATGGCCTTCTTCATCGCACGACGGAACGCCACGCGTGAGGAGAGCTGCTCGGCGATGCCCTGGGCCACCAGCTGTGCCTCGATCTCGGGGTTCTTGACCTCGAGGATGTTCAGCTGCACCTGCTTGCCGGTGAGCTTCTCGAGCTCTCCGCGGATGCGGTCGGCCTCGGCTCCGCGGCGGCCGATCACGATACCGGGGCGTGCCGTGTGGATGTCCACGCGGACACGGTCGCGGGTACGTTCGATCTCGACCTTCGCGATGCCCGCGCGGTCCATGCCGGTCGACATGAGCCGGCGGATCTTGATGTCCTCACGGACGAAGTCGCGGTAGCGCTGACCCGGCTTGTTGCTGTCGGCGAACCAGTGTGACCTGTGGTCGGTGGTGATGCCGAGTCGGAACCCGTGCGGGTTTACTTTCTGTCCCACTTAGCGGACCTCCACTTTCTCAGGGGTAGCGACGACAACCGTGATGTGGCTGGTCCGCTTGTTGATGCGGAACGCGCGGCCCTGGGCTCGCGGCCGGAACCGCTTCATCGTGGGGCCTTCATCAACGAATGCTTCACTGATGATGAGGTTGTCCTCGTCGAAGGCGACGCCGTCACGATCCGCGCGGACGCGGGCGTTGGCGACTGCCGACTGGACCACCTTGAAAACCGGCTCCGAAGCAACCTGTGGGGCAAACTTCAGAATAGCCAGAGCCTCATTCGCCTGCTTACCACGAACAAGGTTGACGACGCGCCGGGCCTTCATAGGCGTTACGCGGATGTGTCGCGCAATAGCCTTGGCTTCCATTGCTTTCCTTCTCTCGTCTTATCCGAAGAGCAGCGCCTAGCGGCGCTTGCCCTTGCGGTCGTCCTTAACATGGCCGCGGAAAGTCCGCGTGGGGGCGAATTCGCCGAGCTTGTGCCCGACCATCGACTCTGTGACGAACACCGGGATGTGCTTGCGCCCGTCGTGCACCGCGATCGTGTGCCCGAGCATGTCGGGGACGATCATGGAGCGGCGGGACCACGTCTTGATGACGTTCTTCTTGCCCGATTCGTTCTCGCGAGCGACCTTGACGTACAGGTGCTGATCGACGAAGGGGCCTTTCTTCAGGCTGCGTGGCATGTCTCCAGGCTCCTATCGCTTGTTCTTGCCGGAACGACGGCGACGCACGATGAGTGAGTCGCTCTCTTTGTTGGGGCGACGCGTGCGTCCCTCGGGCTTGCCGTTCGGGTTGACCGGGTGGCGTCCACCGGAGGTCTTGCCCTCGCCACCACCGTGGGGGTGGTCCACCGGGTTCATGGCCACGCCTCGCACCGTGGGGCGGATGCCCTTCCAGCGGTTGCGTCCGGCCTTGCCCCAGTTGATGTTCGACTGCTCGGCGTTGCCGACCTCGCCGATCGTGGCGCGGCAGCGGACGTCCACGTTGCGGATCTCGCCGGAGGGCAGACGCAACTGTGCGAAGCGTCCCTCCTTGGCGACGAGCTGCACCGATGCTCCGGCCGAGCGTGCCATCTTCGCGCCGCCACCGGGGCGGAGCTCGACGGCGTGGATGACGGTACCGACGGGGACGTTGCGCAGCGGCAGGTTGTTGCCGGGCTTGATGTCCGCTCCGGCTCCTGCCTCCACGAAGTCGCCCTGCTTGAGCTTGTTCGGGGCGATGATGTACCGCTTGGTGCCGTCCACGTAGTGCAGGAGGGCGATGCGCGCGGTGCGGTTGGGATCGTACTCGATCTCCGCGACGCGGGCGTCCACCCCGTCCTTGTCATGGCGACGGAAGTCGATCAGGCGGTACTGACGCTTGTGTCCGCCGCCCTTGTGGCGGGTGGTGATCTTACCGGTGTTGTTGCGCCCGCCGTTCTTCGGCAGGGGACGCACCAGCGACTTCTCCGGCGTCGACCGTGTGATTTCAGCGAAGTCGGCAACGCTCGAGCCGCGACGGCCCGGGGTTGTCGGCTTGTATTTACGGATTCCCATAACTCAATTCCTCGTTAAAGTGGTCTCCGCTCTAGGAGAGCGGACCGCCGAAGATGTCGATCGAGCCCTCTTTGAGGGACACGATGGCACGCTTGGTGCCCTTGCGCTGGCCCCAGCCGAACTTGGTCCGCTTGCGCTTCCCGATCCGGTTGATGGTGTTGATCGAGTCCACCTTCACGGAGAAGATCTTCTCGACCGCCAGCTTGATCTCTTCCTTGTTCGACCTCGGGTCGACCAGGAAGGTGTACTTGCCCTCGTCGATCAGCCCGTAGCTCTTCTCCGAGACGACGGGCGCGATCACGATGTCGCGTGGATCCTTTGCGATACTGCCGCTCACTTTGCGTCCTCCTCGGAGATGACATCGGCCGAACCGACGAACTGGTCGAACGCGGCCTTCGAGAAGATCACGTCGTCGGAGACGAGCACGTCGTAGGTGTTGAGCTGGTCCACGTACAGCACGTGGACCTCCGGGACGTTGCGCACGGACAGTGCTGCGACGTCGTTGTCCCGCTCGATGACGACGAGCAGCCTGGGCCGCTCGGACACCGCACGCAGGGTCTCGATCGCACCCTTGGTCGACGGCTTGCCGCCCTCGACCAGCGAGTCCAGCACGTGGATGCGGTTGTTGCGTGCCCGGTCGGAGAGAGCGCCGCGCAGTGCTGCGGCCTTCATCTTCTTTGGGGTCCGCTGGCTGTAGTCGCGCGGCGTCGGTCCGTGGACCACGCCACCGCCGGTCATGTGGGGTGCGCGGATGGAACCCTGACGGGCCCGGCCGGTGCCCTTCTGCTTGAACGGCTTGCGGCCTGCGCCACTGACCTCGGCGCGGGTCTTGGTCTTGTGCGTGCCCTGGCGGGCCGCAGCGAGCTGGGCGACGACGACCTGGTGCAGCAGTGCCACATTGGTCTGGGCGTCGAAGATCTCCGCGGGGAGATCTACCTGAACTGTGACAGCCATCTGGCTATGCTCCCTTCACGGCGGTGCGCACGAGGACGACCTGTCCACGGGCACCGGGGACGGCGCCCTTGATGAGCAGCAGCGACTTCTCGACGTCCACGGCGTGGACCCGGAGGTTCAGCGTGGTCTGACGAACGGCACCCATGCGGCCTGCCATCTTCATCCCACGGAAGACGCGGCCGGGGGTGGATGCACCACCGATGGAACCGGGCTTGCGATGGTTCTTGTGGGCACCGTGGGAGGCACCGACTCCGTGGAAGCCGTGACGCTTCATGACGCCGGCGAAGCCCTTGCCCTTGGTGGTGCCGATGACGTCGACCGTCTGGCCGGCGTCGAACATCTCCACGGAGAGCTCCTGACCGAGCGAGTAGGTGTCGGCATCGGAGGTGCGCAGCTCCACCACGTGACGGCGCGGCGTGACGCCCGCCTTCTCGAAGTGGCCGGCGAGGGGCTTGGTGACCTTGCGCGGGTCGATCTGGCCGAAGCCGATCTGCACCGCCGTGTAGCCGTCCTTGTCCTCGCTGAGCAGCTGCGTGATGACATTCGAGTCGGCCTGGATGACGCTGACCGGAATGAGGATGTTGTTCTCGTCCCAGACCTGGGTCATGCCGAGCTTGATGCCGAGCAGACCCTTGACCTGGCGCGTAAGTGAAGTAGACATGAGTATCCGCTCTCCCTTACAGCTTGATTTCGATGTTCACGTCCGCGGGCAGATCGAGACGCATCAGCGAATCGACGGCCTTGGGCGTGGGGTCAATGATGTCGATCAGCCGCTTGTGAGTACGCATCTCGAAGTGCTCACGACTGTCCTTGTACTTGTGCGGAGACCGGATGACGACGAAGACGTTCTTCTCCGTGGGCAGGGGCACGGGGCCCACCACCGTGGCGCCTGCGCGCGTCACCGTCTCAACGATCTTCCGCGCTGATACGTCGATGACCTCGTGGTCATACGACTTCAGCCGGATGCGGATCTTCTGTCCCGCCATGGCGTCTCGACTCTCTCTCTTACCTGTGGGTAACTGCCGGGGCAGTTCCGGAACGTACGTGCATCAATCGCGCCTGGTGCTCGGCGCTCCCCGCGCAGACTGAATCCGGACGGATCCGGGTTCCTCACCCTGCTCGGGTCCGACCCCCGCGCTCGGGCGTGTCGTCCTCGGCGGACGGTCACAGCCGGTTGGCTACGGCCGGTCGATAGGATCGATCATTCTGGGCCGTCGCGGCGGACCCGGCCCCTGCGTCAGGCATTATCCTGACCGGGACGACGTCTCATACCGCGAACCGGCACGTGAACAACTTGTCTAGTGTGGCAGATCCACGCAATGATTGCGAACCGCGCACCCGGCCACCCCGCGGTGGGCCTACGCGTCCTCGGTGTGGGTCACCGCGGAGGCACCGGGTGCCGCACGCGTTGCTCCCCGTGTCTGCCGGTTGAGCTTCCAGACCGCGAAGGCGATCAGGGCGACCGCCGCGAGCGTGAGCAGCACGAAGGTGTAGTCCCGCAGGAACCACAGCAGGGCCAGAGCGATGCCGACGGCACCCCACACGCTGAACAGCCTCCTCGAGAGGGCGACGCCGGCCGCGAGCAGAGCCACGTGCCCGAACAACGCCCAGATCTGGGTGCCAGGGGTACCGCCCGGAAGCGTCAGCAGCCCCGTCCCGGACAGGACGACTGCCGCCGCAGAGAGCCACAGCGGTCCACGTCCGCCGTGGCCCCGCGTGAAGGAGTGGAGGGACAGGAGCGAGAGGGCCACGACCCACCACTGGGCCGCCCAGTAGAAGCCCGGGCCGTCGAGCAGCAGCCAGGTGACACGCTGCGCACTCGCCGCCAGCACCAGGAACGCCCCTTCACGTGCGGGACCCCGCATCGTGGTGGGGAGCTCGCGTACCGTGAGGACCGCCACCGCGGCGAGGACCACCGAGCCGAGGACGGCCTGATCGTCGGGGACCATCGCCGCGGCGGCTGCCACCCCGCCCCATCCGAGCGCGACAGCGGTCAGGATCAGATGCCGGAGTGGCTCGTGCCCGGCCGGCGGGAGGACGCTGCGGGCGAGCTGGAGGAGTCCCCCGGCCAGCACGGCGCCGAGCAGGATCTGCTGGGTGCTGATGCCCGGTGTGCCTGTGACATCGGGGACCAACTGCTGGACGATGGTGGTGGAGAGGACCACGACCGCGACGGCGGCACCGGCATCGACCCAGGGCAGGCCGTCCCACCGTGAGACGGCGAAGCCGACGCCCGCGAGAACGGCCGCGACGACGACCCTGTCCCACCCGGTGCCGTCCTCGAAGGCGAAGGCGGCGGCCTCCGCCCCGAGGACCCCGATGCCGGCCCAGCCGGGCCGGACGATCCGTCGATCGTCGAGGCGAAGTCGCAACAGCGCGAGCACCAGCACCAATCCCGCTGCCACCAGGGCTCCCGCCCACGGGTCGAGAGGTGCCCGCGGCAGCCATCCGTCCGGGGCGGTCCGGAGGACTCCGGTCAGGGCCGCTACGAGGGCGGCAGCCGCGTACAGGGCCGGATACGCGGCGAGCTCCTCCCGCTGCAGGACGAACACGATCGCCGAGACGACCAGCAGGAGTGCCAGCTGGAGGACCACGACGCCGAGCCGCACGTCGGATCCCGCCAGCGCCCCGTAGAGCAGGGGGAGGGCTGCGAGGAGGGCAAGGCCCGACCACGCCGACCACGACTGCAGGCCGATCGCCCGGAGGCGGCGTCGCAGCAGACTGCGCACCACCTCCTGCGCGGCGACGGAGACGGCGGTGGCGGTCAGCACGCCGTGCACCGACAGCTCGAGATCCGCGGAGACGACGGCGGTCAGCGAAGTGAGGGCTGCCTGGGCCGCGAGCAGGTAGGCACCCCTGCGACCACGAGTGATGGAGCGACCGGCCATGAGCCCGGAGTAGAGGACGATCGCGCCGAGCAGCAGCTCGTAGGAGCGGAGGGAGGCTGTCGCGGCGAGGAACGCGAGGGCTGCGGCCAGGAACGAGAGCGGTCCGATCGCCTCGCCGGCCCGGGACTGCCGCACCGACCGGGCGATCCTCCCGCCTCCCTGTGTCGCGGTGCCCGGGTCGGACCGGAGCCGGCCGGCCCACCTGCTGCCCGGCCCCTCCTCGTCGGCGAGCGGCAGCAGCAGGGTTGTTGCGCAGCCGACGAGGACGCAGCTCCCCACGGCGGTGGCCGTGATCGCCCCGCCACCGGCACTGCCCGCCAGGAGGATGCTCGCCGGTAGTGAGACTCCGCTCGCGACACAGATCACCCGGGTGCCGTAGGGGCTGGTGGATCCTCGCCGCACGCGGACGGCCTCGACGAGCTGGTTCGCCACGGCGCCCAGGACGAGGGCCAGAGCCGCCAGGTCCCACAGCCTGCCGCCCGACGAACCAGGGGTCCGGGCGTGGACGAGGACGATGAGCGGGAGCAGGACCACCATGGCCGAGCGGGCAGCGAGGAGGAACCGCTCGCGGGTATCCCGCGAGGTTCGGCCGGCACGGGCAACGAAGTAGCCGAGGGACAGGATGATCACGACCTCCGCCCGCCAGGGGTCGGACCAGGGACCCAGGACGGCCAGGACGACACCGGGGAGGACGAGCAGTTCGGCTCCCCCACGGAGGCCGGTCGCCACGAAGGCCCCGACGAGGAGCACGAGCAGGGCGGGAAGGAGCGCATCGGGTCGAGCGCCACCGGTGCTGCCCGACGGCACCAGGGGTGCCAGTGTCACGACCGTCGCAGCGAGGGTCATGAGGCCGAAGGTGATGAGCACATCCAGCCGGTACCACTCCGGGACCCGTGGGCGCCGGTCCTCCCCCGGCCGCTCCGCGCCCGCCGGAAGCGCGGTACGCAGCATCCGCTGCAGGGGAAGGGGGAGAACGAGCAGCCCGGTCACCTGGAGGCCGAGGACGAGGCCGAGCACCAGCACTGCCCAGGCCGCCCCGGCACCCAGCGCGATCGTGACGAGGAACGCCGCCACCGCGGACACCAGGCGCAGGGCGTAGAGATTTTCGACCCGGCGGACGGGCAGCACGAGCAGCAGGGCCCCGTAGTAGCCGGCCCCCACCACCCACAACAGCGCACGATCCCTGTCGGCGAGGATCCCGCCCAGCACGAGGGACATGACGAGGGCCAGCGGCGCCAGGAACCGATGCGCATCGAGGACGGCCCGCGTCATGACGGCGGGCAGCCGGTGCGGGAACACCGCCGAGACCACCGCCAGGACGGCTGCCACGGCGATCGAGGAGGTGAAGTACCAGATCAGGGCTGCGCCGAGGAGGGCGGCGGACGACAGCGCGATCGAGAGGAAGAACGGAAGACTCAGGTAGGCCACCACGCGACTCTGCAGGCGGACGGCTGCGACCACATAGGCACCGCTGCCGAGCACCGCGCTGACGAACCACGCGAGGGCCCCCTCCCCCGTCAGTGCCCCGAAGAGCAGACCCCCTACGGGGAGGAGCGCGAGTCCGGTGCCGGCGAACGCGACGGCGGCCGGGCGGAGCCGTGGAAGGTGCGTGTGCAGCACGAGACCGCCGACGTAGAACAGCATCACGACCACGCTGATGGTGACCGCTCGCGCCGGACCAGGCAGCCCGGCCCCGATGAAGAGGCCTCCGGCAGCCACGAGCAGCAGGCTGGCCGAGTAGAGGGCGATGTTGACGGTGCGCACGTCCCGTGCCGCCTTCTCAGCCGCCAGCTCCTCGGGCGATCGCGCCGGCTGCAGCACCGGGAGCGGCTCCGACGTGCGATCGGGCGACACGACGACCCGCTGCAGGGTGGCTCGACCGGCGGCGGGATCCTGGGCATGCGGCGCCGGAGCGGTCTGCGGGATTCGCGGATCGGCATCACGTCCGGCGCGGAAACCTGCGTCGAAGGCTTCGTCGTAGGCCGTCGGGGACCGCACGACACCCTCGGCGGCTCGGCCCTGCCTCCGGCGCGCGCTCCGGAAGCCCAGGAACCAGCCGGCCCCGAAGACCAGCCCCAGGAACCCCAGGACCACTATCAGAACCTCTGCCATCGAAACCCCCGGAGCGGAACTCCCCGATGAGTTCTCCCGCCAGTGTAGGGTGCGGGCCCGGCGGAACGCCGGAGGGCCCGTACCGCTGGTCGCGATACGGGCCCTCCGGGTGTCACCGGCGCGCGCCGGTGTCGGGTGGTGCTGGTGCTACTTCAGGATCTTCGTGACACGTCCCGAACCGACGGTGCGGCCGCCTTCGCGGATCGCGAAGCCGAGACCGTCTTCCATGGCGATCGGCTGGATCAGCTCGACCGTCATCTCGGTGTTGTCGCCCGGCATGACCATCTCGGTGCCCTCGGGCAGCGTGATGACACCGGTGACGTCCGTGGTGCGGAAGTAGAACTGGGGCCGGTAGTTCGAGTAGAACGGGTTGTGACGCCCGCCCTCGTCCTTCGCCAGGATGTAGACGTTGGCCTCGAAGTCGGTGTGCGGGGTGATGGAGCCCGGCTTCACGATGACCTGTCCACGCTCCACGTCCTCACGCTTGATACCGCGCAGGAGCAGGCCACAGTTCTCGCCGGCCCAGGCCTCGTCGAGCTGCTTGTGGAACATCTCGATGCCGGTGACCGTGGTCTTCTGGACCGGACGGATACCGACGATCTCGACCTCGGAGTTGATGGCGAGGGTTCCACGCTCGGCGCGGCCCGTGACGACGGTTCCACGACCGGTGATCGTGAAGACGTCCTCGACCGGCATCAGGAAGGGCTTGTCCCTGTCACGCACCGGATCGGGAACGCTCTCGTCGACGGCTTCCATCAGGTCCTCGACCGACTTGACCCACTCGGCGTCGCCCTCCAGGGCCTTCAGACCGGAGACGCGTACCACGGGGGCATCGTCACCCTCGAAGCCCTGCGAGCTGAGCAGCTCACGGACCTCCATCTCGACCAGGTCCAGGAGCTCCTCGTCGTCGACCATGTCGGACTTGTTCAGTGCGACCAGCAGGTAGGGGACGCCGACCTGACGGGCGAGCAGCACGTGCTCGCGGGTCTGGGCCATGGGTCCGTCCGTCGCGGCGACGACCAGGATGGCCCCGTCCATCTGCGCGGCACCGGTGATCATGTTCTTGATGTAGTCGGCGTGACCGGGGGCGTCCACGTGGGCGTAGTGACGCTTCTCGGTCTGGTACTCGACGTGCGAGATGTTGATGGTGATGCCGCGCTGCTTCTCCTCGGGGGCCGAGTCGATCGACGCGAAATCACGCTTCTCGTTGAGAGTGGGGTACTTGTCGTACAGCACCTTGGAAATGGCAGCCGTCAACGTGGTCTTCCCATGGTCTACGTGACCGATGGTACCGATGTTAACGTGCGGCTTAGTCCGCTCGAACTTTGCCTTCGCCACGGGTTCCTCCTAGAACGTTTCAGATTTGCTTCCCAGCCGCGCTTTTCGCGACCGAAACTGTTGCAAGTCTACTGGGGGCTTTTGATTTTGATGAAACTGAACTGCACTGCCGGTCCGGTCGGACCGGGTGGGGGGTCAGGGCCTGCATGCCCTCGGGCAGACCCGGCACCGACCTCCCGCTTCCCGTCTCCGGGCTGGCTACTACTCGCCGCGCGTCTTCTGGATGATCTCGTCGGCGACTGCCCGCGGGACCTCCGAGTAGCTGTCGAACTTCATGGAGTAGACGGCGCGGCCCTGGGTCTTCGACCGCAGGTCCCCGATGTAGCCGAACATGCCGGAGAGGGGCACATGGGCGGTGATGACCTTCACACCGCTCGCGTCCTCCATGGACTGCATCTGGCCACGTCGCGAGTTGATGTCGCCGATGACCTCACCCATGTACTCCTCGGGGGTGCGGACCTCGACCTCCATCAGCGGCTCGAGCAGCACGGGCTTCGCCATCCGCGCGGCTTCCTTGAAGGCCATGCGTCCGGCGATCTTGAACGCCATCTCCGAGGAGTCGACATCGTGGTACGCACCGTCGAGGAGCGTCGCCTTGATGCCCACCACCGGATACCCTGCCAGCACGCCGTCGTTCAGCGCGTCCTGGATGCCGGCATCCACGCTCGGGATGTACTCGCGGGGAACGCGGCCACCGGTGACCTTGTTCTCGAACGAGTAGAGCACGCCCTCCTCGACCTCCATCGGTTCGATGGCGATCTGGATCTTGGCGAACTGGCCGGAGCCACCCGTCTGCTTCTTGTGGGTGTAGTCGTGCTTGGCCACCGTGGACTTGATGGTCTCGCGGTAGGCGACCTGGGGCTTGCCCACGTTCGCCTCGACGCGGAACTCGCGCCGCATGCGGTCCACCAGGATGTCCAGGTGCAGCTCGCCCATGCCCGCGATGATCGTCTGGCCGGTGTCCTCGTTGAGGGACACCTGGAACGTGGGGTCCTCGGCCGAGAGCTTCTGGATGGCCGTGGACAGCTTCTCCTGGTCGCCCTTGGTCTTCGGCTCGATGGCCACCGAGATCACCGGCTCGGGGAAGCTCATGGACTCGAGCACGATCTGGTTGCCCGCATCCGAGAGCGTGTCTCCCGTGGTGGTGTCCTTCAGGCCGATCGCCGCGTAGATGTGCCCTGCCGAGGCGTCGTCGACGGGGATCTCCTTGTTGGCGTGCATCTGGAAGAGCTTCCCGATGCGCTCCTTCTTGTTCTTGGTCGAGTTGACCAGCTGCGTCCCGGAGGTGATGTGCCCGGAGTAGACGCGGATGAACGTCAGCTGCCCGAAGAACGGGTGCGTGGCGACCTTGAACGCGAGGGCCGAGAACGGCTCCTCCGTCGACGGAGCGCGCGTGAGCTCGATCTCCTCGTTCCGCGGGTCGTGCCCGACCATCGGCGGCACGTTCAGGGGCGAGGGGAGGTAGTCGATGACGGCGTCGAGCATCGGCTGGACCCCGCGGTTCTTAAAGGCGGAGCCGCAGAGAACCGGGTAGAGCTCGGAGTTGACCGTCATCTTGCGGATGCCGGCCTTCAGCTCCTCGATGGAGATCTCCTCGCCCTCGAGGTACTTGTCCATGAGCTCGTCGGACGCTTCCGCGACGGTCTCCACGAGGGTGGCACGGTACTGCTCGGCCTTCTCCTTGAGATCGTCGGGGATCTCCTGGATCTCGTACTTGGCGCCCATGGTCACGTCGCCCTTGGAATCGCCGGGCCAGACCAGCGCGCGCATGTAGAGCAGGTCCACGACGCCGATGAAGTCGTTCTCGGCCCCGATGGGGAGCTGCAGCACGAGCGGCTTCGCGCCGAGGCGGCTGACGATGGTGTCCACCGTGTAGTAGAAGTCCGCGCCCAGCTTGTCCATCTTGTTGACGAAGCAGATGCGGGGCACCTCGTACTTGTCGGCCTGGCGCCAGACGGTCTCGGACTGCGGCTCGACACCCTCCTTGCCGTCGAAGACGGCGACGGCGCCGTCGAGGACGCGCAGTGAGCGCTCAACCTCGACCGTGAAGTCCACGTGGCCGGGGGTGTCGATGATGTTGATCTGGTTGTTCTCCCAGAAGCAGGTCACGGCGGCAGACGTGATCGTGATGCCGCGTTCCTTCTCCTGCTCCATCCAATCGGTGGTCGAGGCGCCGTCGTGCGTCTCGCCGATCTTGTGGTTGACACCCGTGTAGAACAGGATGCGCTCGGTCGTTGTCGTCTTGCCGGCATCGATGTGGGCCATGATGCCGATGTTGCGGACCTTGTTGAGGTCGGTAAGCACGTCCTGTGCCACGGTGTCTCCCTTTTTACGAAGATGGAGTTCTGCCGGTCGCCCGGCCGGACCGCCCCGATCGGGGTGATGGTCCGGCCGACAGCGGTGTTACCAGCGGTAGTGTGCGAAGGCCTTGTTCGACTCGGCCATCTTGTGCGTGTCCTCGCGGCGCTTCACTGCGGCACCGAGGCCGTTGGACGCGTCGAGGATCTCGTTCTGCAGGCGCTCCGTCATGGTCTTCTCGCGACGGGCCTTGGAGTAGCCGACGAGCCAGCGCAGCGCCAGGGCGGTGGACCGTCCCGGCTTCACCTCGACGGGCACCTGGTAGGTGGCGCCACCGACGCGCCGCGAACGGACCTCGAGGGTCGGCTTGACGTTGTCCATGGCCTTCTTCAGCGCGGCGACCGGATCTCCGCCGGACTTGGCACGGGCACCCTCGAGTGCGCCGTAGACGATCCGCTCCGCGGTCGACTTCTTGCCGTCCACGAGCACCTTGTTGATCAGCTGCGTGACCAGGGGTGAACCGTAGACGGGATCCAGGACGAGCGGCCGCTTGGGGGCCGGACCCTTGCGAGGCATATTACTTCTTCTCCATCTTCGCTCCGTAGCGGCTGCGAGCCTGCTTGCGGTTCTTCACACCCTGCGTGTCCAGCGCGCCGCGGACGATCTTGTAGCGGACGCCGGGCAGGTCCTTCACGCGACCACCACGGACGAGCACGATGGAGTGCTCCTGCAGGTTGTGGCCCACTCCGGGGATGTAGGCCGTGACCTCGACGCCGCCGTTGAGCCGCACGCGGGCCACCTTGCGGAGGGCCGAGTTCGGCTTCTTCGGGGTGGTCGTGTAGACGCGGGTGCAGACGCCGCGCTTCATGGGGCTGCCCTTCAGGGCGGGGGCCTTGGTCTTGACGACCTTGGGTGTCCGGCCCTTACGGACCAGCTGTTGAATAGTTGGCACTTCTGATTTCTCCGTAATGTCTAGAGATGGTGGCCGTCGTTTGCGCCAGGCCCACAGGCCGGAGCCGTTCGCTTCGGTCGGTAGGCGTGAAAAAATGTGGCATTCGTTGTACACGATACGTACAACGCGGAGATGCACCCATGACGGCGCCGATCCTCTGCCACACAAACAATTACCCCTACCATACCAGAGGTCGGCAGGCACACCCGAACGGGGTCGGGTCGGGGCCCTGGGACGGGTGAGTCCCGCACACCCGGCAGGCGTGCGGGACTCACCGGGGATCCGCTCAGCGGAACTCGGACCCCATGTCGTAGTCGTCCAGCGGGATGGCGTGGAACTCGGGACTCAGCCCGCTCTCCACTCCGGCGTAGTCGAAGTCGCTGAAAGCGCTCGGACCGGTGAAGAGGTTGGCCTTCGCCTCCTCGGTGGGCTCGACCGTCACCTTGGTGTACCGGTCGAGACCGGTACCGGCGGGGATTAGCTTGCCGATGATGACGTTCTCCTTGAGACCCAGCAGCGGATCGCTCTTGCCTTCCATGGCAGCCTGCGTGAGGACACGCGTGGTCTCCTGGAAGGAAGCGGCCGACAGCCACGACTCCGTCGCGAGCGAGGCCTTGGTGATGCCCATGAGCTCGGGACGGCCCGAGGCCGGCTTCTTGCCCTCGGACACCACGCGCCGGTTCTCGTCCTCGAAGCGGCGACGCTCCGCGAGCTCACCCGGGAGCAGGTCCGATTCCCCGGACTCGATCACGGTGACCCGTCGCAGCATCTGCCGGACGATGACCTCCACGTGCTTGTCGTGGATGCCGACACCCTGGCTGCGGTACACGCGCTGCACCTCGTCGACCAGGAACTCCTGGGCCTTGCGGGGGCCGAGGATCCGCAGGATCTGCTTCGGGTCCACCGCACCGAAGACGAGCTGCTGCCCGACCTCCACGTGGTCGCCGTCGGACACCAGGAGGCGTGCGCGCCGCAGGACCGGGTACGCGATCTCCTCGGAGCCGTCGTCGGGGGTGACCACCAGGCGGAGCTGCTTCTCGGCATCCTCCACCGTGACCCGCCCTGCGACCTCGGAGATCGGTGCCACACCCTTGGGGGTGCGGGCCTCGAAGAGCTCCTGGATACGGGGCAGACCCTGGGTGATGTCCTCCGCCGAGGCGATACCACCCGTGTGGAAGGTACGCATCGTCAGCTGGGTCCCCGGCTCACCGATGGACTGCGCCGCGATGATGCCGACCGCCTCGCCGATGTCCACCGTCTTGCCCGTCGCGAGCGACCGGCCGTAGCAGAGGGCACAGGTTCCCACGCTGGACTCGCAGGTGAGCACGGAGCGGACCTTGATCTCCGCGATGCCCGCCTCGAACAGCTGGTCGATGAGCACGTCCCCGACGTCGGAGCCCGCAGGAGCGAGCACCGTTCCCTCCGAGTCGACGACGTCGGTGGCCAGGGTGCGCGAGTAGGCCGAGTTCTCGACCTCCTCGTGCAGCACCAGCTCGCCGTCGGCGTTCGGCACGGCGATGGTGACCTTCAGGCCCCGCTCCGTACCGCAGTCGTCCTCGCGGACGATGACGTCCTGCGAGACGTCGACCAGGCGACGGGTGAGGTAGCCCGAGTTGGCGGTACGCAGCGCGGTGTCGGCAAGACCCTTGCGGGCACCGTGGGTCGCGATGAAGTACTCCAGGACCGACAGGCCCTCGCGGTACGAGGACTTGATCGGACGCGGGATGATCTCGCCCTTCGGGTTGGCCACCAGACCACGGATACCGGCGATCTGCCGGACCTGCAGCCAGTTGCCTCGCGCTCCGGAGGACACCATGCGGTTGATGGTGTTGTCCTTCGGCATGGCCTCGCGCATGGAGGCGGCCACCTCGTTGGTCGCCCTGTTCCAGATGTCGATGAGCTCCTGGCGGCGCTCCTCGTCGGCGATCAGGCCCTTGTCGAACTGCGACTGGACCTTGGCGGCCTGCGTCTCGTAGCCCTCCATGATGCCGGCCTTGTTGATCGGCGCCGAGATGTCCGAGATGGCGACGGTGACGCCCGAGCGGGTGGCCCAGTAGAAACCGGCATCCTTCAGGTTGTCGAGGGTCGCCGCCGTGACGACCTTCGGGTAGCGCTCCGCGAGATCGTTGACGATCGTGGAGAGCTGCCCCTTGTCCGCGACCTTCTCCACCCACGGGTAGTCGTCGGGGAGGGTGTCGTTGAAGAGCACCTGCCCGAGCGAGGTCTCGATGAGCGCCGGAGCACCCGGCTCCCAGCCCTCGGGCGCCGCGATGTCGGAACTCGGCACGAACGTGGTCACACGGATGCGCACGATCGAGTTGAGGTGCAGCTCACCGGCGTCGTAGGCCATGACGGCCTCGGCCGGGCTCGTGAAGACCCGACCCTCGCCGGCACTGCCCTCGCGCTTCGTGGTGAGGTGGTGCAGCCCGATGATCATGTCCTGCGAGGGCAGGGTGACGGGGCGACCGTCCGAGGGCTTGAGGATGTTGTTCGAGGAGAGCATCAGGATGCGCGCCTCGGCCTGGGCCTCGGGACTCAGCGGCAGGTGCACTGCCATCTGGTCGCCGTCGAAGTCGGCGTTGAACGCGGCACAGACCAGCGGGTGGAGCTGGAGGGCCTTGCCTTCGACGAGCTGCGGCTCGAACGCCTGGATGCCGAGCCGGTGCAGGGTGGGGGCACGGTTCAGCAGCACGGGGTGCTCGGTGATGATCTCCTCGAGGACGTCCCACACCTGGGGGCGGTAGCGCTCGACCATGCGCTTGGCACTCTTGATGTTCTGCGCGTGGTTGAGATCCACGAGCCGCTTCATGACGAACGGCTTGAAGAGTTCCAGCGCCATCTGCTTGGGCAGACCGCACTGGTGCAGCTTCAGCTGCGGGCCGACGACGATGACCGAACGGCCCGAGTAGTCCACGCGCTTGCCGAGCAGGTTCTGGCGGAACCGGCCCTGCTTGCCCTTGAGCATGTCGGAGAGGGACTTCAGGGGTCGGTTGCCCGGTCCGGTGACCGGACGTCCGCGACGACCGTTGTCGAACAGCGAGTCGACGGCCTCCTGGAGCATGCGCTTCTCGTTGTTGACGATGATCTCGGGAGCCCCGAGATCGAGCAGGCGCTTGAGCCGGTTGTTCCGGTTGATCACGCGACGGTAGAGGTCGTTGAGATCGGACGTGGCGAACCGGCCGCCGTCGAGCTGCACCATGGGGCGGAGCTCCGGCGGGATCACCGGTACGGCGTCCAGCACCATGCCCAGGGGACTGTTGGTGGTGGTCAGGAACGCGTTGACGACCTTCAGACGCTTCAGGGCGCGCGTCTTGCGCTGGCCCTTGCCGTTCTGGATGATGTCGCGCAGCATCTCGGCCTCGGCCGGCATGTCGAAGTTCTCGAGGCGCTTCTTGATCGCCTCGGCACCCATGGAGCCCTCGAAGTACAGGCCGTAGCGGTCCCGCAGCTCACGGTAGAGACCCTCGTCACCCTCGAGGTCGGCGACCTTCAGGGTCTTGAAGCGCTCCCACACCTGCACGAGCCGCTCGATGTCGGCGTCGGCACGCTTGCGCACGTTGGCCATCTGGCGGTCCGCGGAGTCGCGGGCCTTCTTCTTGTCCGCTGCCTTGGCGCCCTCGCCCTCGAGGCGAGCGAGCTCGTCCTCGAGATCCTTGGCGATGTCGGCGATGTCGGAGTCGCGCTGGTCCGTCATCTGCTTCTTCTCGAGGTCGTGCTCGGCCTGGAGGTTCGGCAGTTCGGCGTGGCGGTTCTCGTCGTCGACCGACGTGATCATGTAGGCGGCGAAGTAGATGACCTTCTCGAGGTCCTTCGGCGCGAGGTCCAGCAGGTAGCCCAGGCGTGAGGGAACACCCTTGAAGTACCAGATGTGGGTCACGGGAGCGGCGAGCTCGATGTGTCCCATGCGCTCACGGCGCACCTTGGCGCGGGTGACCTCGACGCCGCAGCGCTCGCAGATGATGCCCTTGAAGCGCACGCGCTTGTACTTGCCGCAGTAGCACTCCCAGTCGCGGGAAGGGCCGAAGATCTTCTCGCAGAAGAGGCCGTCCTTCTCGGGCTTGAGCGTGCGGTAGTTGATGGTTTCCGGCTTCTTGACCTCGCCGTAGGACCAGCCACGGATTTCGTCCGCGGTGGCAAGGCCGATTCGCATGAGGCCGAAGGAGGATTCGCTGGACATAGGGTCCCTGTTCTCTCTTTGTTCTCTAAATTCGTGAAGTCTTGGGGGGTGCGGCGGAAAGTCAGGTGCGCACCGGTTCGGGGAGGTGCCCGGAGGAAGGCGGCTTTAATATTTCAAGGCCGTCCGCGGCCGCCAGAAATTTCGTTGCCGCCGTTCCGGGCACCGGACCGAACCGGTACGGAAACCTACACTTCCTCGACAGAACTCGGCTCGGCCCGTGAGAGGTCGATGCCCAGCTCCTCCGCGGCCCGGAAGACTTCTTCATCCGAGTCACGCATTTCAATCGTGGTGCCGTCGGTGGAGAGGACTTCCACGTTCAGGCACAGCGACTGCATTTCCTTGATGAGCACCTTGAAGGACTCGGGGACACCCGGCTCGGGGATGTTCTCGCCCTTGACGATGGCCTCGTACACCTTGACGCGTCCGTGGATGTCGTCCGACTTGATGGTCAGGAGCTCCTGCAGCGTGTACGCCGCTCCGTAGGCCTCCAGGGCCCAGACCTCCATCTCACCGAAGCGCTGCCCGCCGAACTGCGCCTTGCCGCCCAGGGGCTGCTGGGTGATCATCGAGTACGGCCCGGTGGAACGCGCGTGGATCTTGTCGTCCACCAGGTGGTGGAGCTTCAGGATGTACATGTAGCCCACGGAGATCGGGTCCGGGAACGGCTCGCCGGAGCGGCCGTCGAACATGCGTGCCTTGCCGGTCTCGCCGATCAGGCGGTCCCCGTCGCGGGTCACGTTCGTGGAGCCGAGCAGGCCGACGATCTCGTCCTCGGTGGCGCCGTCGAACACGGGTGTCGCCACGGTGGTCGTCGCGATCTCCCGGGGGAGGTTCGGCAGGTTGCGGACCCACTCCGGCTCGCCCTCGATCTTCCAGCCCTGCTTGGCCGCCCACCCGAGGTGGATCTCGAGGACCTGGCCGACGTTCATCCGGCCCGGCACGCCGAGGGGGTTCAGGACGATGTCCACGGGGGTCCCGTCCTCGAGGAACGGCATGTCCTCGATGGGCAGGATCTTGGAGATGACGCCCTTGTTGCCGTGGCGGCCCGCCAGCTTGTCACCGTCGGTGATCTTGCGCTTCTGTGCCACGTAGACGCGCACCAGCTGGTTGACGCCCGGGGGCAGCTCGTCGTCGTTGTCGCGATCGAAGATCCGTACGCCGATGACCGTTCCGGACTCGCCGTGGGGGACCTTCAGCGAGGTGTCGCGGACCTCGCGGCTCTTCTCGCCGAAGATGGCGCGGAGGAGCCGCTCCTCGGGGGTCAGCTCCGTCTCGCCCTTGGGCGTGACACGCCCGACGAGGATGTCGCCGGCCTCGACCTCGGCACCGATGTAGATGATGCCGCGCTCGTCGAGCGCCCCGAGGACCTCCTCGGAGACGTTCGGGATGTCACGCGTGATCTCCTCGGCACCGAGCTTGGTGTCGCGGGCATCCACCTCGTGCTCCTCGATGTGGATCGAGGTCAGGACGTCGTCGGAGACGATCCGCTGCGACAGGATGATCGCGTCCTCGAAGTTGTGACCCTCCCAGGACATGAACGCGACGAGCATGTTCTTGCCGAGCGCGAGCTCCCCCTGGTCCGTGGACGGACCGTCGGCGATGATCGTGTTGTACTCGACGCGGTCGCCGTCGGAGACCAGGACGCGCTGGTTGTACGCGTTGCCCTGGTTCGAGCGGGCGAACTTCATGATCGGGTAGTTCGTCTCCGTGCCGTCGTCGTTGAGCACGCTGACGAGATCGGCCGAGACCTCCTTGACCACACCCGCCTTCGTCGCGGTGACCGCGTCACCGGCGTCGACGGCCGCGTTCTTCTCCATGCCGGTGCCCACGAGGGGACGCTCGGAACGGAGCAGCGGCACGGCCTGGCGCTGCATGTTCGCTCCCATGAGGGCGCGGTTGGCGTCGTCGTGCTCCAGGAACGGGATCATCGCGGTCGCGACGGACACCATCTGGCGCGGGGAGACGTCCATGTACTCGACCTCGCCGGGCTCGACGAGCACGGGTTCGCCGGAACCACCGCGGGTACGGACGAGGACCATGTCCTCCGTGAAGGTGTTCTTCTCGTTCAGCGGTGCGTTCGCCTGGGCGATGAGCCGCTCCACCTCGTCGTCGGCCGTGAGGTAGTCGATCTGGTCGGTGACGACGCCGTCGACGACCTTGCGGTACGGCGTCTCGATGAAGCCGAACGCGTTGATGCGGCCGTAGGAGGCCAGGGAGCCGATCAGGCCGATGTTCGGGCCCTCGGGGGTCTCGATGGGGCACATGCGGCCGTAGTGCGAGGGGTGGACGTCGCGGACCTCCATGCCCGCGCGGTCACGGGACAGGCCACCCGGGCCCAGCGCGGAGAGACGCCGCTTGTGCGTCAGGCCGGCCAGCGGGTTGTTCTGGTCCATGAACTGCGAGAGCTGGGACGTTCCGAAGAACTCCTTGATCGCGGCCACGACGGGGCGGATGTTGATCAGCGTCTGCGGCGTGATGGCCTCGACGTCCTGGGTGGTCATGCGCTCGCGGACGACGCGCTCCATCCGGGACAGGCCGGTGCGCACCTGGTTCTCGATGAGCTCGCCGACGGCGCGGATGCGGCGGTTGCCGAAGTGGTCGATGTCGTCGACCTCGACACGGAGATCGACGTCGCCGCCGTCGCGCTTGCCGCCGAGGGTCGTGTCGCCCGCGTGCAGGGCCACGAGGAACTTGATCATCGCGACGATGTCGTCGATGTTCAGGACCGACGCGTCGGGATCGGTCAGCGCCTTGTCGATGCCGAGCTTCCGGTTGATCTTGTACCGGCCGACCTTCGCGAGGTCGTAGCGCTTCGGGTTGAAGTAGAGGTTGTCGAGCAGCGTCTGCGCCGCCTCGACCGTGGGGGGCTCCCCCGGGCGGAGCTTGCGGTAGATGTCGAGGAGTGCGTCCTCGCGGGTCTCCGTGGCGTCCTTCTCCATGGTGGCGCGGATGGAGTCGTACTGCCCGAACTCCTCGAGGATCTGGCCCTCGGTCCAGCCGAGTGCCTTCAGGAGCACGGTGACCGACTGCTTGCGCTTGCGGTCGAGGCGGACACCCACCTGGTCGCGCTTGTCGATCTCGAGCTCGAACCAGGCACCGCGCGAGGGGATGATCTTCGCGCTGAAGATGTCCTTGTCACTGGTCTTGTCCGCGGTGCGCTCGAAGTACGCTCCGGGCGACCGGACGAGCTGCGACACGACGACACGCTCGGTGCCGTTGATGACGAAGGTGCCCTTGTCCGTCATGAGGGGGAAGTCGCCCATGAACACGGTCTGCTGCTTGATCTCACCCGTGTTGTTGTTCATGAACTCGGCCTTGACGTACAGCGGTGCCGAGTAGGTCGCGTCGCGGTCCTTGCACTCGGCCATCGTGTACTTGGGGTCGGCGAACTCGGGCTCGGAGAAGCTCAGGGACATGGTGCCCTGGAAGTCCTCGATCGGGGAGATCTCCTCGAAGATGTCGGCCAGCCCGGAGGTTGTCGCGATGCCCTGGATCCCGTTCTCGAGGGCTTCCTCGACCCGGGCCTTCCAGTGCTCGTTGCCGATCAGCCAGTCGAAGCTGTCCGTCTGGAGCGCGAGGAGATTGGGGACATCAAGCGGTTCGTGAATCTTTGCGAATGAGAGCCGTGGTGCGGCGCCGTCGGCGTCGACCTGGCTGGGAGCGGTTGCATTATTAGAGGTGCTCGAGGCGACCAAGAGGGATCCTTCCACAGACCGTCAGGCTTGTCAGCGCTTCCGCCTCGGCACCGCCACCGCAGGATGCTGCAGGGATCTCAGTGCCCACCGATATCTGTCCGCGTGGATCCCAACCAGGTGGCCAGATCGAACGACGAGAGCAGAGCAAAGCCCACCGCTATATGAAGGCTGAGGTTCAGAGGGAAGACGCAAGGATCCACACTACGGGACGAACGGCGGGAAGTCCAATAACCTGTATCCGCTGCGGCGTCAAGCCCGGCGCTCCCCCGCAATGGCGCGTCCCCCGCGGGAACGGCCTACCCGCGGACCGGCTCCGGTAGCGGGCCGGTGCTGATGTCGCCGCGGAGCCGCTTGACGATCAGCTCCGCGCTGATGAGGCACATGGGGATGCCGATGCCCGGCACGGTCGAGCTTCCCGCGTACAGCAGATTCTCCACCCTGGCGCTCCGGTTCGAGCCGCGGAAGAAGGCGCTCTGCCGCAGGATGTGCGCCGGGCCCAGGGAGGTGCCCCGCCATGCGTTGAGGTCCTCGGCGAAGTCCTGGGGGCCATAGCTGCGGCGTACCACCACGCGCTCGGCGAGATCGGGGATGCCGGCCCACGCGGAGATCTGGCCGATCACCTCGTCGGCGAGCGCCTCGACCCGCGCGTCCCCCCCGCGCTCCACGCCGCCCCTGCCGATCCCCACGTCCGCCGGGATCGGCACGAGCACGAAGACGTTCTCGTGGCCCTCCGGTGCCACCGAGGGATCGGTGGCGCTGGGACGGCACACGTAGAGCGACGCCGGTGACGGGACGGAGGTCTCCCTGCCGAAGATCCTGCCGAAGTTCTCGCGCCAGTCCGTGGTGAACAGCAGGGTGTGGTGCTCGAGCTGCGGCAGCCCGCCCCGCACCCCGAGGTAGAGCAGGAGCGCGCTCGGACCCGGCACGCGCTTCTGCCAGTACTTCTCCGGATAGGTCTGCAGGTCCCCGGGCAGCAGTGTGGTCTCCGTGTGATGGAGGTCAGCCGCGGAGACCACGAGATCGGCCGGGACGGAGGACTCCCGGTCCCCCGTCCGGTAGCGGACACCGCGGACCGATGCCGTCCGGCGGTCCAGGGGTGATCTCCCGGGAGTGCGCGCGTCGGTGTCGATCGAGACGACGTCGGCCCCGGTCCGGATCTCCACGCCGGCCTCGACCGCGACGCGGCGCATCGCTGCGATGAGCGTGGTGAACCCGCCTATCGGGTAGAGCACGCCGTCGTCGAGGTCCAGGTGGCTCATGAGGTGGTACATGCTCGGCGCGTCGAACGGGGAACTGCCGAGGAAGACCGCGGGGTAGCCGAGGATCTGCCGGATCCGGGGGTCCGTGAAGCGCCTGGCGACGAAGGAGTGCAGGGACTGCAGGAGCAGGGCGCCGATCCGTGGGAGCCGCCTGAGCACGTCCGCCCTGAGGAACGGCACGAAGGATTCGAAGGTGGAGTAGAGGAAACGCTTCTTGGCCATCTCGTAGGCGTCCTCGGCCGAGTCGAGATACCGCGAGAGCTGCTCGCCCGCCCCGGCCTCCATCGACTCGAAGAGCTTCGTGACGGCCTCGCGGTCGGCCGGCACGTCCACGGTGTCGAGCCCGTCCTCGAAGACCACCCGGTAGCCGGGATCCAGTTTCCGGAGGTCGAGCTGCTCGGACGCACTCGTGCCCATCAACTTGAAGAAGTGGTCGATCACCTCGGGCATCAGGTACCACGACGGCCCCGTGTCGAAGCGGAAGCCGTCCTGCTCCCACGACCCCGCGCGGCCACCGACCTCGTCCCGCTTCTCCAGCAGGGTCACCCGGTGGCCCTCCCGCGCCAGCAGGGCCGCGGTGGCGAGGCCACCGATCCCGGCGCCGATCACCACGACCTCCTGCGCACCCGCCCGGACCTGCCCGCTCTGCTCTGACGTCATGCCGTCCTCTCCTGCGCGGCGAGTTCCGGTACCGCGCGACCGGTGAAGGCTTTCGCCATGATGCGGAGCTTGACCGGGTTGGGCACCCGGATCCTCGCCCTGAGGAGCTCCTCGGCGGGGGTACGCCGCAGTCTGGTGGCGAGCTCGGCGAACAGACCCTGGGCGAGGGAGACCGCACGGCGCGCGTTCGCGGGCAGCCCTGGCAGCGCGGCGGCGGAGATCCGCAGGTCCTCGTCGATGTCGTCCAGCAGGCGGAGCTTGTCCGCCTCGGAGAAGCTCCCGGGGCTGATGCCGGGGAAGTAGCTGCGCCCGAGGACGGAGAAGTCCTCGGCCAGGTCGCGCAGGAAGTTGATCTTCTGGAAGGCCGCGCCCAGGTGCCGGGCACCGTCGGAGAGGACGGCGTCCTGGCGGTCGGTCACGCGCCGTCCCACCAGGAAGGCCCGCAGGCACATCAGGCCGACGACTTCGGCGGACCCGTAGACGTACAGCTCGAAGGACTCCTGGGTGTGCTCGTTCCGGACGATGTCCGCGCGCATCGAGGCGAAGAAGGGCTGCGTGAGCTCGGTGCCGATACCCGTGGTGCGTGCCGTCACGGCGAACGCGTGGACCACGAGGTTGGTGCTGTAACCGGTGCGCAGCGCCGTCTCGGTGTCGCGCTCGAGGTCGTCGAGGAGGCGGGCGACGTCGTCCGGCGTGAGGCCGGCCCCGGCCGCCGCGCCGTCGACGATCTCGTCCGCGATGCGCACGAGCGCGTACACCGCCTCGATGTGTCCCCGGGTGGTCCGGTCCAGGATGCGCGAGGCCATCCCGAAGGACGTGGAGTAGCAACGGATGACCTCCGCGGAGGTCTTCAGGGCGGCAGCACTGTAGCGCTGCAGCGAGTCGTCGATACCCACTCAGTGCACCCTGTCGACGACGGCGGACACCACGGGATCGAGGACCGTACGCAGGGCGGGCGGCACGGCGTCGGACTCGAGGTGCGTGCGGGCTCGTGCCGCGTAGTCGGCGGCCAGGTCCGCCGAGTAGTCCCTGGCGCCGGAGTCCACGAGGATGCGCCGCACGTAGTCGGCGTCCGCCGCGGACATGGCCGGGTTGCCGACGAGGGACGAGATGCTCTCCCACTCGGGGCGCGTGGACACGAAGGACATCAGCGCCGTGCGCTTGCCCTCGCGGAGGTCTCCCCAGTTCGTCTTGCCCGTGCGGGTCTCGTTCCCGAAGACCCCGAGGATGTCGTCGGCCACCTGGTAGGCGATCCCGGCGTCCCGGCCGAAGTCACCCAGCCGGGTGATGACGTCCTCCTCCGCACCCGCGAGCACCGCTCCGGCCTGCAGCGGGCCCTCGAAGGAGTAGACCGAGGTCTTCAGGCGTGCCATGTGGACGATGTCCTCGAGGGGCGGGACGGCGGTGTCGAAGGAGGTCTCGATGTCGAGGAACTCCCCCGCCGCCGAGGCGAACACCGCTTCGTCGAGGATCTCTCCCAGCCGGCGCCGGATCCCGGCCGTGGTCTCCACCCGCTCCAGCAGGCGGTGGGCATTGGACAGCGCGAGATCGCCGGCGATGACTCCCGCGGAGAATCCGACATGCCGCGCTTCCCCGGGGCTCAGGCCGGCCTTCTCGGCGATCATGCGGTACCGGCCGGACACGTTCGGGATCCCACGGCGGACGAAGTCCCTGTCGATGACGTCGTCGTGCACGATCAGGGCGGTGTGGAGCAGCTCGAACGCGGCGCCGACCTCGGCCGCGTTGCCGACGTCGGACCCGCCGAGCATCTGGTGGGCGGACATCACCAGGCGGGGGCGGAAGCGCTTCCCGCCTGCGGTGCACTGCTCCAGGGTCTCCCACAGGCCGTGGTATCCGGGACTGATCCTGACCGCGCGCTGCTTGGACTCCTCGAAGAACCGCCCGAGTGCACTCTCGACCTGCTCCAGCCCGGCGGGCTCGACCAGCAGAGTGTCCATGTCCATAGGTAAAGTAAACAACGGATAGGGCGCCCCTGACGAAACGTCGGGCGGTGGTAGCCGGACCACTCGACCGTGCCACGACGACCCACCCGGGCGGACGATCAGCGAGCAGATCAGCGAGAAGGTGTCACGATGGCGAGCGGAGCAGGAACCATGGAACTGGGTGCGACCGAGGGGCCCGGGGGCGCGGAGGTGGTGGTGCTGCTCGCCGAGGACGGGACCCCGATCGGCACCCAGGACAAGGCGACGGTACACACGAGCGAGACGCCCCTCCACCTGGCCTTCTCCACCCACGTCTTCGACGACACCGGGCGGATCCTCGTGACACGCCGGGCCCTGGACAAGAAGGCCTGGCCGGGCGTCTGGACCAATTCGTTCTGTGGGCACCCTGCCCCCGGCGAGACCTTCGAGGACGCCGTGCGGCGCCGCGCCGCGCAGGAGCTCGGCTTCACGGTCCGCGACATCCGACCGGCGCTGCCCGACTTCAGGTACCGCGCCGTCGACGCCTCGGGGATCGTCGAGAACGAGATCTGCCCGGTCTACACCGCGATCGCCGAGACCCCGGTGGATCCGCTGCCCGCCGAGGTCATGGACCTCCACTGGGTGCACCCGGCCGATCTCGTCCCGGCCGTCACGAGCACGCCGTGGGCCTTCAGCCCGTGGCTCACGCTCCAGCTGCCGTTGCTGTACCCGCAGGGCGCCGACGGACCGGGTCCGCGGGACGCCTCCTGAGCTCCAGCGGCGGCACGGCCACGGAACCCCTAGTCTGATAGCACCATTCGACGACGAAAGAGAGTTCCGCCATGGCAACACCCACGCCATCCCCCGACGACGTCGTGATCGTCGGAGGCGCCCGCACTCCGCTCGGGCGGCTCAACGGACAGCTGGCCTCCTTCACCGCCGTGGAACTGGGCGCGCGGGCCGTCACAGGTGCGCTGGAGCGCTCGGGCGTGGAGGCCGGAGCGGTCGACGCCGTCATCATGGGGCACGTGGTCCAGGCCGGTTGCGGCCAGAATCCCGCCCGGCAGACCGCCGTCGAGGCGGGGATCCCCTGGAACGTCCCGGCGGTCACCCTGAACAAGGTCTGCCTGTCCGGCCTCACCGCCGTGATCGACGCCGCCCGGCTGATCCGCAGCGGTGAGGCACGCGTGGTCGTGGCCGGCGGCCAGGAGTCCATGACGCGCGGGCCGCACCTGCTGCCCGGCTCACGCCAGGGATGGAACTACGGCTCCATCCAGGCACTCGATTCCGTGGCCCACGACGGCCTCACCGACGCCTTCGACCACGACTCCATGGGAGCCTCGACCGAGCGCGGGAACGTCCGGCTCGAGATCGACCGCACCGCACAGGATTCGGTGGCCGCCGCGTCGCACCGGCGCGCGGCCGAGGCCACCGAGAACGGCGTCCTCGGTGAGGAGATCGTCCCGGTCACGGTGAAGCAGCGGAAGGGTGACGACATCGTCCTCACCGCCGACGAGGGGATCCGCCCGACGACCACCGTCGAGTCGCTCGCCAGGCTGCGACCGGCCTTCAACCCGGACGGTGCGATCACCGCGGGCAATTCCTCCCCGCTCTCGGACGGCGCCGCGGCTCTGGTGGTCACCACACGCGCCTACGCCGAGGAGAAGGACCTCCGGGTGCTGGCCGTCCTCGGGCAACCAGGCCAGGTGGCCGGACCCGACAATTCACTGCACTCCCAGCCGTCGGAAGCCATCAAGCACGCCCTCGCTCGCGCGGACTGGCTCGTGGGAGATCTCGACTTCATCGAGATCAACGAGGCCTTCGGCTCGGTGGCATGCCAGTCGCTGAAGGACCTCGACTACCCGCTGGAGCAGTGCAACCTCCACGGCGGAGCCATCGCCCTGGGACACCCGATAGGCGCCTCGGGTGCCCGGCTCGCGCTCCACGCCGCCATGGAGCTCTCCCGCCGCGGGAGCGGACGATCGGCCGTGAGCCTCTGCGGCGGCGGAGGTCAGGGTGAGGCACTGCTGCTCTGGCGCTGAGCGGAACACCGCCGAACCGGCTCCGGACGTGGAAGAGCCCCGCTTCGGGTGAAGCGGGGCTCTTCTGCTGCTGTGTCGCGTGCGTGATGCACCGCGACGGGGCAGCTGATGCTACTTGAGGGTGACGGTGGCGCCGGCAGCCTCGAGGGACTCCTTGGCCTTGTCCGCAGCTTCCTTGGTGGCACCTTCGAGGACGGCCTTGGGGGCGCTGTCCACGACGTCCTTGGCCTCCTTCAGGCCCAGCGAGGTGAGCGCGCGGACCTCCTTGATGACGGCGATCTTCTTGTCGCCGGCAGCCTCGAGGATGACGTCGAACGCCGTTTGCTCCTCTTCCTCCGCGACGGCTCCGCCGCCTGCGGGGCCTGCAACTGCTACCGCAGCGGCAGTGACGTCGAACGTCTCCTCGAACAACTTCACGAAGTCCGAGAGTTCGATGATCGACAGTTCCTTGAAAGCTTCGATGAGCTCTTCGTTGCTGAGCTTCGCCATGGGAGGCGTCCTTCCTTTAGTGGTGCACGGCACCTTCAGTGTGTGGAACGGGAGAAGCTAGTTCTCCTCGGGTGCTGCGACTTCCTCGACCGGGGCCTCCGTGGCAGCTTCTGCTGGCGCGTCGGCTTCCTCGGTGGCTGCAGGAGCGTCCGCTACGGGCGCAGCGCCGTTCGTCTCCTCGAGCTTGACGCGCAGCGCGTCGACGGTACGCGCCAGGCTGGACATCGGTGCCTTGAGGACACCGGCCACCCGGGCGAGCTGGAGTTCGCGCGATTCCAGGGCCGCGAGTGCGGCCACGGCGGCAGCGTCGAGGGCCTTGCCCTCGAAGATGCCGGTCTTGATGATGAGCTTCGGGTTGGCTTTCGCGAAATCCGTGAGGCTCTTGGCCGCTGCAACCGCGTCACCCTTGATGAAGGCGATCGCGGTGGGACCGGAGAGCTGGCCATCGAACGCGTCGATGCCGGCTTCCTTCGCCGCGATGCCGGTCAAGGTGTTCTTGACGACGGAGAACTTGGTGTCGGCGCCCAGGGCGCGACGCAGTTCCTTGAGCTGTGCAACGGAGAGCCCGCGGTATTCGGTCAGGACAGCGGCGGTGGAATCGTTGAAATCTGTGGTGATCTCGTCCACTGCAGAAACCTTTGTCGGCGTTGCCATAACCCTCCTTCCGGGGATTGTGCGCCGGTTGTTCCCGCCCCAATAAAAAACGCCCCGCGCAGATGCACGGGGCTTGGCCCACCGGGAGGTCGTCCCGGGGAGGAGCTTCGTTCACCTGCGTAGGCCGCTCCTTCTCGGAGCTTTCGGACCCAGCCCCTTCTCCTGTGCGACATGCGTGCGTGGAGTGGGACCTGGTCGACCGACGGTCTTTGGTACCACCAGCCTACGTGAGGTGCCCAGCCCCGCCAAATCACGTACAGCACCCGGGATCGCCCCGAACGTGGAAGAGCCCCGCAGCGGGCGCTGCGGGGCTCTTCGACGTCGGTCAGCTCGCGAAGACCTTCGTGACGTTCGGGTCCACGGGGATGCCCGGACCGAACGTGGTGGAGACGGTGGCCTTCTGGATGTACCGGCCCTTCGACGCGGACGGCTTCAGGCGGAGGATCTCCTCGAGCGCAGCGGCGTAGTTCTCGCCGAGCTTCTGCTCCTCGAAGGAGACCTTGCCGATGATGAAGTGCAGGTTGGAGTGCTTGTCCACCCGGAAGTCGATCTTGCCGCCCTTGATGTCCGTCACGGCCTTCGCGACGTCCGCGGTGACGGTGCCGGTCTTCGGGTTCGGCATGAGGTTGCGGGGGCCGAGGATCTTGCCCAGGCGGCCCACCTTGCCCATCAGATCCGGTGTGGCCACGGCGGCGTCGAAGTCGGTCCAGCCGCCCGAGACCTTCTCGATCATGTCGTCCGACCCCACGAAGTCGGCACCCGCGGCGATGGCCGCCTCGGCCTTCTCGCCGGTCGCGAAGACGAGGACGCGGGCGGTCTTGCCCGTGCCGTGCGGCAGGTTCACGGTGCCGCGGACCATCTGGTCCGCCTTGCGGGGGTCCACTCCGAGACGGAAGGACACCTCCACCGTGGCGTCGAACGAGGAGGGATTCGTGTCCTTCGCCAGACCGACCGCCTCGAGGGGTGCGTACTGCTTGTCCGCGTCGATCTTCGCCGCGGCTCCTCTGTATGCCTTGCTGCGCTGTGCCATCTGCCTGTTCTCCTTATGCAGTCGTGGTCGTCGGACCGCGCTCGGCCCTGCCACTGACGAGCGGCGCCGCTCCGGCGCCTCTCGTCTGATGAATGGTGGTGCGCAGACCGATGTCACGGCCCGCGCAGGTGAGGGTCTGTCAGCCCTCGACGGTGATGCCCATGGAGCGGGCCGTACCGGCGATGATCTTCGCCGCACCCTCGACGTCGTTGGCGTTGAGGTCCTCCATCTTCATGGTGGCGATCTCCTCGACCTGGGCGCTGGTGAGCTTCGCGACCTTGACGGTGTGCGGCGTACCCGAACCCTTGGCGACTCCCGCTGCCTTCTTGATCAGCTCGGCCGCCGGAGGCGTCTTGGTGATGAAGGTGAACGAGCGGTCCTCGTACACCGTGATCTCGACCGGGATGACATTCCCGCGCTGGGATTCCGTGGCCGCGTTGTAGGCCTTGCAGAATTCCATGATGTTGACACCGTGCTGTCCAAGGGCAGGACCGATGGGAGGAGCCGGGTTGGCGGCGCCCGCATTGATCTGCAGCTTGATGAGTCCGGTGACCTTTTTCTTGGGGGCCATGAAAGGGTCCTTCTCTTGCAGTGTGGTTCGCCGGGACAGGAGCGTCCCGACGGTGGTGGCCGTCATGGCGTGACGGCCCTTGCGACGCTCCCGGCCGAGGAGGCCGGAGGCGTCGAAGCTTTACTGGATCTTGGTGACCTGGCTGTAGGACAGCGTGACCGGGGTCTCGCGCTCGAAGATCGACACGAGCACCACGAGCTGCTGGGACTCGTGCTTGATCTCGGAGATGGACGCCGGGAGGGTCTCGAACGGCCCCTCGTTGACGGTCACGGACTCCCCGACCTCGAAGTTCACCGTTGCCGGCGTGAACTGGGGCTGGACGGGCTTGCCCGACTCGGCGTCCATGTGCACGATGGTGTGCTCGAGCATCGAGAACACCTCGGCCAGGCTCAGCGGGACCGGGTTGTGCGCGTTGCCCACGAAGCCTGTGACGCCGGGGGTGTGCCGCACGGCTCCCCACGACTCGTCGGTGAGCTCCATGCGGACCAGGACGTAGCCGGGGATGCGCACGCGGTTGACGATCTTCCGGGTGGTGTTCTTGATCTCCACCACTTCTTCCATCGGCACCTGGATCTCGAAGATGAAATCCTCCATGTCCAGCGTCTGGATGCGGGTCTCCAGGTTCGCCTTCACACGATTCTCGTACCCGGCGTAGGAGTGGATGACGAACCAGTCGCCCTCCTGGCGGCGGAGCTTGGCCCGGAAGTCCGCGACCGGATCCGCAGCGGGCTCCTCGTCGGTGACTGCGTCGGCGTCCGAGCTGTCGGTGGGGTCGTCGTCCGTTCCGTCGACCTCGTCCGAGCTGTCGGTGGAGTCGTCGTCGCCCTCCGGTTCGGCCGGCGTTGCCGCACCGTCCTCGTCCGCACCGTCGTCGTCCGCACCGTCGTTGAATGCTGCCCCGGAGTCGTCAGCAGGCACGCCGGGCTCGGAGGCCGCCGCGACGGTCCCTTCCCCTGCGTGCTCCTCGTTCTCCAGACCGTCCTCGGAAGTGATCTGCTGTTCGAGTTCTTGCTCGGACACCTAGCCCTGCTTTCTGACATTCTTCGGAAGTTGTCTTGCTTGTCTGTTCCGGGCTCCTGACGGGCGGCCGGAACCGTGATCAGCCGTCGCCGAACACCCAGACCGCGCCGGCTCCGAACAACAGGTCCAGGCCGGTGACGAGAAGCATCATGATGACCAGGAAGATGAGGACCGTGATGGTGAATCGCACCAGTTCGCGGCGCGTCGGCGTGACGACCTTCCCGAGCTCCGCGAACACCTGGCGGACGAACAGGATGATGCGTCCGAAGAAGCCGCGTCGGGGAGCCTTGCTGTCCCGAGACCCGCCCCTGGAGCTGCTCGCAGCCGTGTCGGTCACCGTCAACCTCATCAATCTGTGTGGGTGCCAGCGGGACCACCGCGCGGCGCCCCAGCTGATCATGTCTACCGCCGACCGCGGACGCGCCGGATCTTCGTGATCTGTTTCTGCCGCGTCCCCACGACTCTTCCGTGGGGACCACGCGCAGGGCAGACAGGACTCGAACCTGCAACCTGCGGTTTTGGAGACCGCTGCGCTACCAATTGCGCCACTACCCTTCGATGCCGGACCGTACCCACTCGGGACCACCCTGTCCGGGCACGATCCATCATGGTGTCCAACACCAAGGGTCAAGTCTACGCATTGCGCCGCTGAACGTCGAACCCGACGGCGCGCGCGGCCGCCGGGCGCCCGTGCCCGGTGCTGACCCCGAGCCCGGGCCCGCGCGATCGCGCGGATATGAGGTCCCGCGGCATGCACCGCATAAGCTGGACGCATCCATGGAACCTCACTGAACGGGGCACGATGAACGCGACGACCGACGACTCCCTCCGCGCAGCGCTCCCCCGGATCTCGGAGCGGATCGGCTCCATCGCCGAGTCCGCGACCCTGGCCGTCGATGCGAAGGCGAAAGCCCTGAAAGCCGCCGGTCGTCCGGTCATCGGCTTCGGGGCCGGGGAGCCCGACTTCCCCACCCCGGACTACATCGTCGAGGCGGCCGTCGACGCGGCCCGGCAACCGCGCTTCCACCGCTACTCGCCCGCGGGCGGACTCCCGGAGCTCAAGCAGGCCATCGCGGAGAAGACACTGCGTGACTCGGGATACGCGGTCGATCCGGCCCAGGTCCTCGTGACCAACGGCGGCAAGCAGGCCGTGTACGAGTCCTTCGCCGCTCTCCTCGACCCGGGGGACGAGGTGCTCCTCCCCACCCCGTTCTGGACCACCTATCCCGAGGCCATCCGTCTCGCGGGCGGCGTGCCCGTCGAGGTGTTCGCCGGCCCCGAGCAGGGATATCTCGTCACCGTCGACCAGCTCGAGGCGGCGCTGACCCCCCGCACGAAGGTGCTTCTCTTCGTCTCCCCCTCCAACCCGACGGGAGCGGTCCATGCCGCGGAGGCAGTGCGCGAGATCGGCGAATGGGCGGCCGCACGCGGTCTCTGGGTCGTCACGGACGAGATCTACGAGCACCTCACGTACGACGACGTCCCCTTCACCTCCATCGCGACCGCCGCGCCGTCGCTGGGGGACAAGGTGGTGATCCTCAACGGCGTCGCGAAGACGTACGCCATGACCGGCTGGCGCGTCGGCTGGATGATCGGCCCGCAGGACCTCGTCGGGGCGGCCACCAATCTGCAGTCCCATGCCACCTCGAACGTCTCCAACGTGCCGCAGATGGCGGCCCTCGCGGCGGTGTCCGGACCGCTCACCGCGGTGGACGAGATGAAGGTGGCGTTCGACCGCCGCCGCCGCGCCATGGTTGCCGGGCTGAATGCCATCGACGGCGTCGAGTGTCCCACCCCGCACGGCGCCTTCTACGCCTATGCCGATATCCGGGGCCTCCTCGGCCGCAGCTTCGACGGCGTCCGGCCGGGGTCCTCGGCCGAGCTCGCCGCGCTGATCCTGGAGAAGGCCGAGGTCGCCGTCGTCCCCGGTGAGGCCTTCGGGCCCAGCGGCTACCTCCGGCTCTCGTACGCGCTCGGCGACGAGGATCTCGCGACGGGTGTGGCCCGGTTGCAGGAGTTCCTCGGCTCCACCCGCTGAAGCAGCACCCGCGCGTCCGGCGGCCCGGTCGGGCGACCGAGGGATCCCGGGAGGAACCCCTTCACGTATACCCCCATAGGGTATAGTCTCGACGATCTGTAGCCCTTCCTCGCGGAGCCACCGGGCGGCGGCGCGTTCGGGTCGCGCGGCGGGTCGTGGACCTGTGCGGGACGGGACCGATCAGCACAGCCGTCGTTGCAGCTCGTCGACCAGCAGGAGGCCGTCGTGTCCGGATATCTGAACATCCTCGTCATGCTCCTCGTCGCGCTCCTCGTCGCGGGGTGCCTGTACGGCGTGGCACGGCTCGTCACCGTGGCGCGGGACCCGCTGACGAGCCTGCCCTTCCAGTCCGGCTGGGAACCGTCCGAGCACGCGCTGTCCCGCTACCACGCGCGGTACTATCCCCTGGCCATGCTCTTCCTGGCCTTCGACGTGGAGATGCTCTT
Organism: uncultured Arthrobacter sp.; assembly: GCF_947493765.1. Classification (GTDB taxonomy): domain Bacteria; phylum Actinomycetota; class Actinomycetes; order Actinomycetales; family Micrococcaceae; genus Arthrobacter_D. Next base: position 52,327 of record NZ_CANLSZ010000008.1, on the reverse strand, counting down.
CATGTATCCGTGGGCGGTCATCGTCGCCGATACCGGGATCGGCGCCGTCATCGAGATGTTCGTCTTCCTGGGCGTCCTGATGGCCGGCGTCGTCTGGGCCTGGCGCGAAGGGGCACTCCGGTGGACCTGACGGCCGTCGTCGCCCGCATGGCTGTCCGGCGCCCCCATGTCCTCGTCGTCGAGGTCCCGGGATGGGGCCGTACCCGGATGACCGCCGAGCGTGAACTCCGCCGGCGGGGCTGGGTACCCGCGAACTCACCGGCCGACGCCGACATCCTGCTCACCTGCGGGACACCGGGCCCGGAGTTCAGCGAGATCGTCGACCCGGTCTGGGACCAGCTGCCCGGTCCGAGAGTGCGCATCGGTGCGACGGAAGGGGATCAGGTGCCCGGGCTGCTCGACGGGTCCCGGCGAGCGCTGCTCGACGGCACGGTTCAGCGCGAGGACGCCGAGGCCCGGACCGCAGCAGCCGGTGGGACTCCCGACGAGCACGGGGACATGGACCACGAGGACATGGACCACGAGGACATGGACGACGGGGACATCGACATGCCGATGCCCGGGGGGATCGGTCTGGCCGAGGGAGGAACCGACCGGGACGGCCTCGACCTGGATGTGCTGCAGGTCCGGCTGGGTCCGGTCCTGCAGCACTGGCCCGCGGGACTCGTGGTGCGCTGCTCGCTCCAGGGCGACGTCGTCACCGACGCCGCCGTGGAGGTCCTCCCTGCCGCCGGGTGGCACCTGGACCGGACCCATGACGGTGCAGGGGCACTGCATGGCACCGCGCGGTCCGAGAGCGCACGGTACTGCGATCAGGCGGCCGGCGTGCTGGCTCTGCTGGATCTCGAACGGCTGTCGCTGCGGGCGATCCGCCTTCGGGACGCGGTGCTGGACGACGTGCCGATCGGGAAGGTGGCGGCGGAGGTGGAGCGTCTCGGTGAGCGGCTCCGCCGATCCCGGACGCTGAGCTGGTCCGTCCAGGATCTGCCGGGTGTCCACGAACGGCTGATCGCCCTGCTGGACGGCGCCAGGACCGCACTGCTCGGCGATGCCGACACCGCGGCTCCCCTCCGCTCCCCCGCTGCCGAGACCGAACGCCTGGAGCGGATACCGGGGTTGATCACGGGTCTCGACGTCGCGGGCGCACGGCTCGTGATCGCGTCCCTCGGACTGGACACGGCGGTTGTCGCCGCGGAGGGTTCCGATCGTGGCTGACGGCATCCTCCAGGTGGGTCCGCTGGGCACCGTCATCGCCACCGTGCTCCTCGGGGTCGTCGCTGTGCTGGCCGCGGGCTTCGACGGCGCCGTGGGTGCGCGGCTCCAGGGTCGACGTGCCCTCCCGGGAGCAGCTGCACCGGTGTGGGAGGGTGCCCGGCTGCTCAGGCAGCGGCGCCGGACGATCGTGGCCGCCGACTCCCTGCTGTGGCGGATCGGCGTCGTGGGCCTGCTCGTGGTGGCACTGCTGAAGGTCGCGGTCGTCCCCCTCGGCGCCTGGACCGTCGCCGATCTCTCCGTGGGCGTGGTGTGGTTCAACGCCATGGACGTCATGGTGTGGGCTTTGGTGTGGCTCGTGGGGTGGGGAGCGAACAGCGCCCACGCACTGATCGGCGGGTACCGCTTCCTCGGACAGGCGCTCTCGTACGAACTGCCGCTGATGTTCGCCCTGACCGGCCCGGCCATTGCCGCCGGGAGCCTGCGGGTGGGTGAGGTGGTCGCGGCCCAGGAGGAGCTCTGGTTCGTGGTCTGGATGCCGGTGGCCTTCCTCGTCTTCTGTGCAGGAGTGGTGGCCTTCTCCGTCTGGGGGCCCTTCGGTGCGGCCGCGGGCGGGGACATCGCGGGCGGTGTCCTCGCCGAGCTGTCGGGCGTCGACCGCCTCCTGCTGCTGGCGGGCCGGTACGCGCTGCTGAGCGCCGGGGCCGGATTCGCCGTCGCCCTGTTCCTCGGGGGCGGATCCGGTCCGTTCGCCCCCGCGTGGGTGTGGACGCTCGTGAAGACCCTCGCCGTCCTGGCGATCCTCGTCGGGGTGCGGCGGCTCCTGCCCGTCGTACGGCCCGACCGTCTGGCGGAGGTCGCCTGGATCGTCGTGCTGCCCGCAGTCCTGCTCCAGCTCCTTCTCGTCAGTGTGGTGGTGGTCCGATGAGTCCCGTGCTCGATGCCGTCTTCTGGGTCCTCGCCGTGATCTCCGTCGCCGCGGGCATCGCCGTGTTCCGGGTGGATTCGATGGCCCGGGCCACCTATGCCCTGGCGGTCTCCTTCGTGGCCGTCGGCGCCATGCTGTTGCTGCTGAACCTCGAGTACATCGGGGTGATCACCATCCTGATGATGGTCATGGAGATGGCGGTGATGGCCATCTTCATGATCATGTTCATGGGCATGAACCCGGCCCTCATGCCCATGAGCATGGTGCACAACAGGGTGGGATCGCTGGTCCTCGCCCTCGGGGTGTTCGTCGTCCTGGCGGGGGGCGCGCTGCTCGTCGACTGGCCCGAACGCCGCGGTGAACCGGCCGGGGAGCTGACCCGGTCGCTGGGGGAGGCCGTCATGGGCTCGAAGATGCTGGTCATGCTCACCGTCAGCCCGCTCCTGTTCGCCACGCTCGTGGCCGCGCTGGTCCTGGCCAACCCGCGCGGACGCTACGACAGATTCGGCGACGACCTGCGTGCGACGACGCCGAGGGGTCCCGGCGAGCGGGGTGAGCAGGCATGACGCTCGATACCGTCCTGGTGATCGCGGCCGCCCTGTTCTCCGTCGGCGTCTACGGGGCGCTGTCCCAGCAGGTCGTCGTCATGGTGATGATGGGCCTGGAGCTGATGCTCAACGGCGTGATCCTCGCCGCGGCGGGTCTGTGGTGGTTCCTCTCGCCGGCCCCCGACGGTCAGGTCCTCCTGCTGGTGGTCATCGCGGCGATGACCGTGGAGATGGCCATGGGCTTCGCCGTCGCGACGCTGCTCAACCGGTCCAGGAAGTCCGACATGACGGACATGGCGACGGACCTGAGCGGATGAGCGTGCTGCTGTGGTCCCTCGTCGGCCTGCCGGCGCTGGCCGGAGCGGTGCTCTGCCTGGGCGGGCGCCGCCTGGCGACGTCGGCCGCCCCCGTGTCCGTGTCGGTGGTCTCGCTGGTCCTCGTGCTGTCCGTGGTGGCGGGGGCGCGCCGTCCGGCGCTGGAGCTCCCCTTCATCGGCGGCGCCGGCTTCGGCCTGGCCGTCGATGCCCTCTCGGCCCTCGTCCTCCCGTCGGTGGCGCTCGTGGCCCTGCTGGTCCTGATCTTCGCCTCGGCCTCGGGCACGGCGGCGGAGGTCTCGCCGCCGGCAGGGTTCCACGGACTGATGCTCCTCTTCGTCGCCGCGGTGGTGGTGACGGTGACCGCGACCACCCTCCCGGCCCTCCTCTTCGCCTGGGAGCTCATGGGCGCCATGTCCTACGCCCTCATCGGTTTCCGGTGGCAGGACCAGCACCGGGTGTCGGCGGGACTGACCGCTTTCCTGACCACCCGGGCGGCCGATCTCGGGCTCTACGTGGCGGCAGGAGCAGCGCTCGCCGCAGGGACAGGTGCCGCCTTCCGGGAGCTGTCCGCCGCCCCCGAGGGCTGGAGGACCGTCATCACCGCCGGGATCCTCCTGGCAGCCCTGGGCAAGGCGGCCCAGCTGCCGTTCAGCTTCTGGCTCTCGCGGGCCATGGAGGGCCCGAGTCCGGTGAGCGCCCTGCTCCATTCGGCGGCCATGGTCGCCATGGGCGGCTACCTGCTGCTGCGTGTGGCGCCCCTGCTCCAGGCGACGGGATGGGCCGGCCCGGTCACCTCGTGGGTGGGCGTCACGACGGCGCTGGTCCTGGGGGTCGTCGCCGTGGCGCAGAAGGACCTCAAGCAGTTGCTGGCCGCGTCGACGGCGGCGCAGCTCGGTTTCGTGGTGCTGGGCGCGGGCCTCGGCGCGGTGGCCGGCGGGACGGCGCACCTGATCGCCCATGCGGCGACGAAGGCCCTCCTGTTCCTGGTCGCGGGCGCCTGGCTCTCCGCGCTCGGGACGAAGAAGCTGAGGGGCCTGCGCGGGGCGGGGCGCCACTGGCCCCTGGTGGGCGTCGCCTTCAGCCTCGGTGCGCTGAGCCTGGCCGGGGTGGCTCCGCTCGCCCTGTGGGCGACCAAGGACGGGGTACTCGCGGCTGCACTGGAAGCATCACCGGCACTGTACGGCGTGGGACTCGTGGCGTCGGCGCTCTCCGCGGCGTACGCGGGCAAGGCCCTGGTCCTCGTGTGGCGTCGCCCCGGGCCGGGTACTTCCGGCACCTGGGACACCGAGGAACGGGGCACCCGCCGGATCGGCCTCCGGCAGCGGATCCCCCTGGTCGTCCTGGCCGTCGGTGCGGTGGGTCTCGGCGTCCTGGCACTCCCCCCGCTGGCCGACTCCGTCCGTGCCGCCCTCGGGGACGGGGGCTCCCCCGCAGCCTCCCGGGGAGAACTGATCCTCTCCGCCGTGCTGGCGCTGATCGTGCTCGCCGTCGTGGCCCGGTTCGGCGTGGTGGAGCCGCGGTGGGCCCTCCGGTGGTTCGGCCTCGAGACCGCGGTGCACGCGCTCGTGGTCCGTCCCGTCCTCTCGCTCTCGGTGGCCCTGGCACGCTTCGACGACCGCGTGGTGGATCGCGGCGTACTGGCCGGCGCACTCCTCGCTGCACGAGCGGGACGGGGGGCCGCCCGCTTCGACGACGCCGGGCTCGACCGGGCCGTGGCGGCGGCCTCGCGCGGTGGGCGCCGGAGCGCCACGGCGACGGCACGGATCGATGCCGATGGCGTCGACGCCGTGGTGCGGGCGACGGGTCGGGGCGCGCGCCGCTTCGGCGGTCTGGTCCGCCGGCCCCAGACCGGTCAGGTCCACCACTACTATGCCCAGGCCACCGCGTTCCTCGTGGCGGCGCTCGTCCTCCTGCTCCTCGTGAGGTGACCGTGCTCAGTCTCGTCGTTTTCCTGCCCCTTGCCGCCGCCCTCGTCCTGGCGGCCCTCCCGCGGATCCCGGACGCTGCGGCACGGTGGGCGTGGGTGGCGGTCACGGCCGTGGAGGCGGTTCTCGTCACTGCGCTGTGGGCGGCGTTCGAGCCTCCGGGCGACGGCGGTGTGGCGTTCGAGGAGCAGGTGGCGTGGATCCCGACGGTGGGCAGCAGCTATCACGTGGGGGTGGACGGACTGTCCCTGCCCTTGCTGGCCCTCACCGCCGTGGTGTTCCTCGCCTGCGCCGTCTACGCGGTCCGGGAACAGGACAGGCCACGTCCGCAGGCCGCCCTGTTCCTGTTCCTGCAGACCTCGTGCCTGGGGGTGTTCGCCGCACAGGACCTCATCCTGTTCTTCCTCTTCTTCGACCTGTCGATCGTGGGGATGTACTTCGTGATCGCGGGCTGGGGGCACGACAATGCCGCCTCCTCCGCCCTGAAGTTCTTCCTGTACACCTTCCTGGGATCCCTCGCCCTGCTCCTGGGCTTCATCGGGCTCTACCTCGCCTCGGAACCGCGGACCTTCGACATGGTCGAGCTGGCCGCAGCGGCACCGCTGGACGGCAGTCCCCTGGCAGGCGGGCTCGTCCTCGGGGCGATCCTGCTCGGGCTGGCCATCAAGACCCCCACCTTCCCCTTCCACACCTGGCTCCCACCCGCCCACACGGACGCACCGGCGATCGGATCCGCGGTCCTCGCCGGGATCCTGCTGAAGCTCGGCACGTACGGCTTCGTCCGGATCGCGATGCCCATGCTCCCCGAGGCCTGGCGGGACTGGGCCTGGGTCATCATCGTCGTCGGGATCGTCTCCGTGCTCTACGGAGCCCTGGTGGCCCTGGCCCAGACCGATCTCAAGCGGATGATCGCCTACACCTCGGTGAACCACATGGGCTACGTGGTCCTCGCGGTCGGAGCCGCCGGGGTGGCCGGAGGGACCGATGCGCAGGCGCGGCAGGTGGCGGTCACGGGGGCACTCACCCAGATGGTGAGCCACGGACTCATCACGGCCGCCCTGTTCCTGCTGGCCGGGGTGCTGCGGGGCAGGGCGGGGACCTACCACATGGGGTCGTTCGGCGGGATCGCCGCGGTGGCACCGAAGTTCTCCGTCCTCTTCGCCGTCGGGGCGTTCGCCTCCCTGGGCCTGCCGGGTTTCAGCGGGTTCATCGCGGAGTTCCAGATCTTCGCCGGGGCGATCGGTACGGTTCCCTGGACCGCACTCGCGCTGCCCGGCATCCTGGTCACGGCCGCCCTGTTCCTCCTCGCCACGCAACGCCTCCTGACCGGGCCGGTGCGCGGCAAGGCCTTCGACGTCACGGATCTGCGGGCACCGGAGCTGCTGTCCATCGGCCCCCTCCTGCTCCTGTCACTGCTCATCGGCATCTTCCCGCGCCCGCTGCTGGACCTCGTCGAGCCGGCGGCGGCAGCCGTCGTCGAGCTCGTGGGACGCTGACCCGTGGATGCCGGCATGAGCATGGACGCGGACTTCGCGGCCCTCCTCCCGGAGATGATCGTGCTCGCCGGGGCGATCACCGCCCTGCTCGCGGGCTCCTTCCTGCCCCGGACCCGGCAGGGCCTCACCCGCCTGATCGCGCTCACCGCGCTGGCCGGGGGTGCGGTCAGCGCCGGGGCCGGACTGTCCGGGACGGCGCGGACGGTGTTCGAGGGCAGCTTCGCGCTCGACACCCCCACCGCCGTCGCGCGCCTGGTCATCTGCTCGGCGACGCTCCTGGTCATCTGCCTGGGAGGTGACGAACTCGGCGGCACCCCGAGGGAGAGCGAGACGTACGCGCTGATGCTCCTCTCCGCGCTGGGCGCCATGGTGCTGGCAGGGACCGACGACCTGCTGATCCTCGCAGTGGCCTATCTGCTCGCCAGCATCCCCCTCTACGCCCTGATCGGCATGGGCCGCTCACCCGGCGCCGCCGAGGCCGCCCTGAAGACCTATCTCCTGGGCGCCTTCCTCGGGATCGCCCTGCTCCTCGGCGCCACCATCCTGTACGCCCTCGCCGGGGCGAGCGCCTACGACCAGCTGCGTGCCGGGCTGGTCGACGTACCGTCGGGCGCCGTCGCCGCGGGTCTCCTCGGAGTGCTGGCCGGGATCGCCTTCAAGGCCGGTGCGGTGCCGGGCCACTTCTGGGTCCCCGATGCCGCGCAGGGCGCGGGGGTCGCCGTGGCCGCGTTCCTGACCACCGTGCCGAAGATCGGGGCACTCGTCGCGGCCTACCGGCTCCTCACCACGATCCCTGCCACCGTGGACGCAGCCCTGCTGATCGCCGTCCTGGCTGCCGCCAGCATGACCATCGGCAACTTCGCCGCCTTCTCCCAGACCGACGTCCGCCGCCTGCTGGGCTGGTCCACGGTCAGCCAGGCGGGCTACCTGCTGGTCCCCGTGGCCGTCGTCGGGACCGGTGCGCTGGCGCTTCCCTCCCTGCTCTTCTACCTGGCCGCCTACGCCGTGTCGAACCTCGGCGCCTTCGCCGTCGTCGCCGCCACCGGACACGACGAGCTCGGGCGGTACCGGGGCCTCGCGCGGAGGAGCCCGTGGCTGGCCGGCGTCCTGGTGGTCTGCCTCCTGAGCCTCGTCGGCACGCCACCCACCGTCGTGTTCGTCGGGAAACTCACCACCTTCACCGCGGGCTGGGACGGCGGTTTCGCCTGGCTGGTCGTGGTGGCGGCGCTCAATACGGCAGCGAGCCTGTTCTACTACCTGCGCTGGCTCGCCCCCGTCTTCCGGCCCGCGGAGTGCGATCAGGACGCGCCCGGGCCCGGTCCGGCGCCTCGGCGATGGCCGGCCACCGTGGCCCTCGTCGCGGGAGGCGTCGTCCTGGTGGGCGGTGTGGGGGCCGGCGCTGCCTGGCCGGCCCTCGAGGGGGCCCTGGCCGGCCTGTAGTCACGCAGGATCGGCACGATGCGCCGCCGGGGTCCGGGCGCACGGACCCCGGCTCAGAGGAGCCGTCGCTCCGAGGCCCAGCGGGTCAGCTCGTGGCGCGAGGAGAGCTGGAGTTTGCGGAGCACGGCGGACACATGGGTCTCGACCGTCTTGATCGAGATGAACAGTTCCTGCGCCGTCTCCCTGTAGGTGTAGCCGCGGGCGATCAGGCGCATGACCTCGAGTTCGCGTGCGGAGAGGCGGTCGAGTTCGTCGTCGACGGCGACCGCTGCGGTGCCGAACGCATCGAGGACGAACCCCGCGAGTCGGGGTGAGAAGACGGCATCGCCCGTGGCGACCCGGTGGACGGCGGCCGTGATGTCCGGCCCGGAGATGGTCTTCGTGACGTAGCCGCGAGCGCCGGCCCGGATCACGGCGACCACGTCCTCCGCGGCGTCCGAGACGCTCAGGGCCAGGAAGCGGGACCCCGCACCGGACGCGGCGCACCGGAGGATGACCTCCGCCCCGCCTCCCCCGCGTCCGCCCGGCAGGTGGACGTCGAGGAGCACGACGTCGGGCTCGGTGGCCCGGACGACCGCCTCGGCCTCCTCCACCGTGGACGCCTCACCGAGCACGTCGATCGTCGCGCCCAGCGTGGCGCGCAGGCCGGACCGGAAGATGCCGTGGTCGTCGACGATCACCACGGAGACGCGCGCGCCGCCTGCCGGGCCCGTCGGTTCCCGGGTCATCCGGCGTCCCTCCCGCTCCCCGCCCCGGAGGCTCCGCTCCGGTCGGTACCGGCGGCGGTCCGCGGGAGCCGGAGGTGCACCTCGGTGCCGTCGGGACCGGTCCTGAGCTCTGTCGAGCCGCCGTAGCGCAGCATCCGGCTGCGGATGGAGTCGCGGATCCCGGCGCGGTCGGCCGGCACCTGGTCGGGATCGAAGCCGCGACCACGGTCCCGGACGAACACCTCGATACTGTCCGGGCCGGCCTCGAGGTACACCGAGACGGCCACGTCCGCGTGCTTCGCGGCGTTCAGCACGGCCTCCCTCGCCGCCTGGGAGAGGGCGTCCTCGGCGGGTCCGAGGGCGGCATCGCCCACGGCGACCACCGAGACGGGATGGCCGTAGAGATCCTCGATCTCGCCGGCCGTCGCGCGGAGGCGCTCGGACAGGCTGCCCGGGTCCCGGGAAGGATCGGCGAACAGCCATCGACGGAGTTCCCGCTCCTGGGCCCGGGCGAGGCGCAGCACGTCGGTCTCGGAGTCCGCCCTGTTCTGGATCAGGGCGAGCGTCTGCAGCACCGAGTCGTGCAGATGGGCGGCGATCTCGGCCCGCTCCGCCTCCCGCACCCGCGATGCCCGTTCACTCTCCAGATCGCGCCAGAACTTCAGGCCCCAGGGGGCGAGGACCAGGCCCACGCCGGCGAGGACGGCGACGACGGCGATCAGGGTGGTCATCGTCAGGGACAGCGACGTGCTGCTGGACAGTGCCACGAGGACACCGGCGACGACGAGGACGATGCCCGCCCCGAGGCGCACGCCCCAGCCGGGCCTCCCGGCGCGGGCCTGGCTGACCAGCCGGGCCCGCCGGGCGTCGTCGAGCTGGGACCAGGCGAGCGCCGCGCCGATGACGACCACGGAGACCGGGACGAGGAACGCCCAGTCCACCTGCACGCCGAGCACCTGCGCCAGGAGCACCGCGGCCGCGATGAGCAGTCCCGCGCCGAACAGGATCTCCCGCCGACCGGCCCGGCGCGCCCGCTCACCCCAGGATTCCGGCTCGCCCGGACCGGGCTGGGTCGGCGTCGGGCGTGATTGCGGCGGCCCCGGTGCTGTCGCGCCGGCGCCGGCGTCCCGTCCCGCGACCTGCCGCCCACCCGGAGGCGTGACTGCGGCGGGGCCGGCGTCGCGCATGTACGAGGCAGGGCCGCTCCGGCGGTCGAGGTCCGCCCGGTCGGCGGTGGTGGGGACGAAGAGCCACAGCCAGCCGTAGAGGACCACGCCTGCCCCGGACGCGAGGGTGAGCAGGACCATGGCGAGGCGGATCCAGCCCGCGGCGATCCCCAGGTGGACGGCGAGTCCGGCGCACACTCCGGCGATCACGCCGTCGCGCCCGCGCACCAGGGGTGGTCTCATCACTCCATGAGACCACGCGGGCACGCAGGCGGCACGGCACCCGGAGCAGAATCAGGGGCAGCTCAGGGTCCACTCAGGGCAGTCCCCGATGGCACCCGCGCGCTCCCGGCGGAAGGATGGAGGCATGAACCCATCACCGGGCGGGCCGGCCGAGCAACGGGAACCGGACCACGCCGATCAGCACCACCCTCCCGCCTCGTCCGCGTTCTTCCGCTGGATCCGGGGCCTGCACGTCGTCCGGACGCAGGATCGCTGGGTGGGAGGTGTCGCCGGTGGCGTGGCCCGCCGCACCGGCCTCGATCTGGCCCTGGTTCGCGGGCTGATCGTGGTCCTCGTGATCTTCGGCGGCATCGGCGTGCTCCTGTACGGCCTCGCGTGGGCGCTGCTGCCCGAACCGGACGGGCGGATCCACGTGGAGCAGGCGGGGCGTGGTTCCTGGACCACCGGCCTGACGGGAGCCTCCGTCCTGGTGGCCCTGGGGCTGCTGCGGCCCGACCTCCCCGGCCTCGGGGACGACGGGAGCGGGCTGCTGTGGGCCCTGTTCTGGATCGGCGCCGTCGTGCTCTTCGTGTACTGGGTCGTCAACCGCTCGGGCAGGTCCGGGCCCCGGCCGGGAGTGCCGGACCGGGCGGACGCGGCGCCGGAGGACCGGCCGGCGCCGCCGGAGGACCTGCCCTATCCGCTGCCCTACCAGCCCGGTCAGGGCGCCTGGGCCGGCTCGTCGTTCGCATCCTCCGCCGGCAGCCCGGGTGGACCGCTGCGACAACGGACCGATCCGCTGCCGCAGCGGCGGCGTCCCCTCCGTCCGTCCGGGCCCGTCACCGCGCTGCTCGTCGGTGGAGCGATCACCGTCGCCGCCCTCGTGCTCGCCCTGGACCACACCGGTGTCCTCCGCTTCGCCGACGCCCCGGTCGTGGCGCTCGCCACCGCCGCGATCATCCTGGCGCTCGCCGTGATCGCCCTCGGGGTGCGGGGCCGGACCTCCGGCCTCGTCGGCGCCACGGCGGCCGTGGCGGCGATCGGCGCACTCGTCGCCTCCTTCGCGGTCGTCGGCGGGACCCTCGCCCTGGCCCAGCAGACCATCGCCCGGCCGGGGTCCCCCGAGACGGCGGCGCAGGGGTACGGCAATGTCGCGGCAGCGAGCACCATCGATCTCACCGGCCTCCCCGCTCCCGAACGGGACCTCGTCGTGCCGGTGAACTCCCTCGCCAGCGAGGTCACCGTGCGGGTCCCCGAGGACGTGGCGGTCGAACTGCGGGGAGGCATGCCGTTGAGCAGCGTGAGCGTCCGCGGGCCCGACACCACCGCACGTTTCGCCGACGGCGACGTCGGAGCCCTCGATCTGGGCCGGGACGAGGTGACACCCGATACCGCCGGTCCCGCGATCGTCCTCGACCTGGGCGGCGCGCTGAGCGACGTGACGCTCGTCAGGGTGCCGGCCCCCGTGGATCCCGGACCCCCCGCGACCGTCGACCCGACCCCGACAGGAGAGACCCCATGAGCACCTCCCTCACCCCGCCGGAACCCAGCCCACGCGTGACGACCGTCGTGTGGGGGACGGTGCTCCTGATCATCGCCGCCCTGGTCCTCGCCGGGCAGTTCTTCGCCCTCTCCATCGATCCGGTGATCCTCACGCTCGGCCTGCTCGTGGGCGTCGGGCTGTCCCTCGTGATCGGCGGCATCCTCTCGCTCCGCTCGCGCCACCTCTCCGGGGCGGACCGGGACGGCGCCGACCGGGACCGCTCGGACCCGGACCACGCCGACTGGGATCGCTCGTACCTGGACCACTCGGACCCGGACCGTTCAGACACTGGGACCGACGGGAGTCCGGGATACTGGAAGGGCTAGCTCCCCTCCCGTCCCGGGCACCCCCTCATCGAAAGGCAGACCATGCAGACCTTCTACCGCGTCCTGCGCTCCTCCCCCCTCAAACGGGCTCCGGGAGGTCTCCTCGGCGGCATAGCCTCCGGTATCGCCCAGCAGTTCGGCTGGCGCGTCTCCTACGTGCGGATCGGGATGCTGCTCAGCTTCCTCCTCCCCTTCATCAGCCTCCCGCTCTACGGGGTGCTGTGGCTCCTGCTCCCAAAGACCGACGGGACGATCGCCCTCGAGACGCTGCTGAACCGCTGACACGCGAGCCCGGCGCATACGGAGTGCTCCAGCGCCGGATGCGCCCTCGCCTCCGGGCACCTGAGAGGATGGGTGCCGTGCCGAAGACCCCAGCCGCCCGTCGCTTCCCCCGCCTGCTCATCGCGGCTGGCGTGTTCCTGTTCGTCTCCGGCTTCTTCCTGGTCCGGTTCCCGGATGTCGAGGGGGCGAGCTACGCGTCCTACGGCTTCAATCTGCTTATCGCCCTGCCCGCCTTCGTCGCGATCGTCCGGCAGTTCGGCCCCGCCCGCGGTGTGGGTGCGCTGGCCGCCGTGTCCGTCTTCGGGTATCTCATCGAGGGATTCGGCGTCGCGACCCACATGCCGTACGGCGAGTTCTACTACGGGGACCCGCTCGGTCCCACCATCCTCGGACTCGTTCCCTATCTGCTGCCGCTGTCCTACGTGCCGCTCGTCATCGGGGCCGTCGCCGTCGTGTCCGGCAGCGGTACCGCGCTGCGCAGGATCGTGCTCGGCGGGCTGCTGCTGGTCGTGATCGACGGCGTCCTCGACCCGGGAGCCGCGGCCCTCGGGTTCTGGATCTGGCCGGGCGGCGGACCGTACTACGGGGTCCCGCTCTCCAACTACGGCGGATGGCTGATCTCCGGGCTGATCGCGTCCGCCCTCGTGACGTGGATCGGAGGGCGGCACCTCACCGAGGTACCCCTTCGCCCGGGACTGCTCGACAGCCTGCTCGTCTCCATGGTCCTGTGGCTGAGCGTGTGCATCTTCTCCGGCCTCGTGGTCCCCGCCGTGCTCGCTGCGGCGCTGATCGTCCTGATCGCTCGCCGCCGGCTGCAGCTGACCCGGTCCCGGACCGCACCCACCGGTGCGGTCGAGGCGCAGGACGCCGTCCGCAACCCCTGAGCCGCTCGCGCTCAGCGCACGGCGGGGCCGAGCCCGGCCAGGAGCTTCTGCGTGGACATCATCGCTCCGCCGAGCACCGCGGGCAGGCCCCCACCCGGATGCACCGAGGCTCCGACCCGCCAGAGCCAGGGGCGCAGCGGGTCCGCGTAGGGCGGCACGTGGAACGGGCCACTCATCCACACCGGGTGCACCGCCCCGTACAGGGCACCTCCGGCGGAGCCGCGCTCGCCGAAATACCCGGGGTCGAGGATCTCGTGGGACGCGAAATGGTCCTCGAGGGGCTCCTGCAGCCCCAGCACGCGTGTGGTCCGCTCGAGTTCGCGCCGCACGAACGGGTCCTCGAGGGAGTAGGTCCGGCCGTTGCCCGGAGCGGTGAGGAGCAGCGCCAGGGTGGCCGACGCGTTCGGATACACCTCGTGGGCCGGGTAGTAGTTGGCGAAGGCCATGGTCTGCTCGGGCTCCCTGCCCGCCTCGAGGGCCGCGTAGAGCTCCGCGGGGTCGTCGGGCATGATCACGCCGTGACGCGCCGTGCCCGCCGGCAGGGGCCGGGACAGCACCGCGTAGATCCCGACGGCGGAGCAGGTGAGCTTCCGCGGCGTCCTGGACGCGCGGCCACCCAGCAGGCCTGCCAGGCGGTGCGCGTCGAGGCCACTGACAACGGCGTCCGCCGGGTAGGTGCCCCGGTGCGTCACCACCCGGTGCCGCCCGATGCGCTGCGCCGATTCCGAGGTCCGGATCTCCACACCGGCGTCGAGCGCGATCCGTTCGAGGGCCAGCACCAGTTCGAAGATGCCACCCTCCGGGATCCAGACGCCGTCGTGGGCCATGATCGCCGGCATGCTGGCATAGAGCGCCGGTGTGCGGGTGGGGCTGACCCCGGCGTTGAGGGTGTGGATGGCGATGACCTCCCGCAGCCCGTCGGGCAGCCAGGCGAGGCTGTCCAGGTAGCTGCGCGTGGTCAGCCGCGGACCGTACAGGCCCGCCAGCCGTGCGAGCGCCGGGTACGAGCCCGCCTCCAGCGGGCCGGTGGTCAGCAACCGGGCCACGTCCGGACCGAGGATGCCGTGCTCGGCGGCGAAACGGGTCCAGGCCGCGTGCCAGGGGTGGCCCTCGGGGACGGGCAGCGAGCACTGCTCGCCACGGTAGAAGTAGGTCCCGACCTCCGCGAGCCGTTCCAGGCGCAGATCCGCGACCTCCGCGGCGCTCCGTGCGCCCCGCGGCCCTGCGGCATCGAGCCGGCGCAGGAGCTCGTCCCAGACGCCCGGGAACGTGAACAGGGACGGACCGGTGTCGGCCCGCTGCCCCGCCAGGTCGATGCGGCGACTCTTGCCGCCCACGCGGTCCGCTGCCTCCAGCACGGTCACGCGGTGCCCGGCACGTCCCAGCAGCGCGGCGGCCGTGAGACCGCCGATCCCCCCGCCGACGACGACGACGCGGCTCACGGCAGCAGATCCAGGGTGAGGGCGACGACGAGCTGGACCCCGGCGACCGTCCCGGCCACGTACGGGAACGCGATGGAGTACCGGTACAGGCGGTGCCCGGTCTCGGGCCGGGGATCCCGGGACAGGGCGAGCAGCAGGCCTCCGGCGATCACCGCGTTGACCACGGCGACCGGGATGTTGACGAGCGCGAAGCAGACGGTGGACGCGAGCCACCATGCACCGCTCCAGGCGACGACGCCGCGGGCGCCCAGCCGGACCGCCGTCGTCGTGATCCCCACCGATCTGTCCTCGTCGATGTCCTGGACGGCGTCGAACGTGTGCTTCGCGGCACTCCAGGCCATGAGGCCGAGGGCAGCCGCCCACACCGGAGCGTCCCCGAGCGCGTAGGGCACGATGACGAGCGGGAAGGCGTAGGCCGCGTTGCTGATCGAATCGAGATAGGGGCGGGCCTTGAAGCGCAGGGGCGGTGCGGAGTAGAAGACGAAGACGAGAGCGTAGGCCGCGATCCAGGCCAGGGCCGCCGGGGGCAGCGTCAGGGCGAACCAGACCAGGAACGGCACGTTGGCCACGAGCACCGAGATCCAGATGGCGCGCACCTCGGTGGCCCTGATCAGGGCGCCCTCGAGGGAGCCCTTGCGGGGGTTGAGGGCGTCGGTGTCCTGGTCGAAGATGTCGTTCACGCCGTAGATGAGCAGGTTGAACGGCAGCGTCAGCCAGATCAGGAGCACCAGGGCGTCGGCCCGCCACAGGCTCCCGGTGAGCCAGAGCCCGATCACGCCGGTCCCCAGGGCGTTGATCCACAGCACCGGCCTGGAGATGTGGACCATGCGCAGCGCTGCCGGCGCGGAACCTGCCTGGGGCACGGTCGATGTCCTCCTCGGACGGGCTGGGCACGCGCGCGTGGGGACCTCGGTCCCCCGTGCGCAGGATGGCACCAGCCTACGTGCTCCCGCCGACGCCGGAGCACCCGCAGGACGCCGCCGGTGCGGTCGGTCCGCACCGGCGGCCGGGCCCCCGGGGAGCGCGGCGACCGCTGAGTCTAGACTCGTGGGTGGGCCCGACGGCGTGCTCGCGATGGACCCAACCTCGTCGTAAGGAACCAGGACACATGAAGATCGGAATCCTCACCAGCGGGGGCGACTGCCCCGGACTGAACGCCGTCATCCGCGGCGCCGTGCTCAAGGGCATCAAGGTGCACGACCAGGAGTTCGTCGGCTTCCGCGACGGCTGGCGGGGCGTGGTCGAGGGCGACGTCATCGACCTGCCCCGTCACGCGGTGCGCGGTATCTCCAAGCAGGGCGGCACCATCCTCGGCACGTCCAGGACCAACCCCTTCGAGGGGAACGGCGGCGCAGAGGCCATCGCCGCGAACCTGGAGCGCCTGGGCATCGACGCGATCATCGCGATCGGTGGTGAGGGGACCCTGGCTGCGGCGAAGCGCCTCACGGATCTCGGGCTGAAGATCGTGGGCGTGCCCAAGACCGTCGACAACGACCTCGACGCCACCGACTACACGTTCGGGTTCGACACCGCCGTGCAGATCGCCACCGAGGCGATCGACAGGCTGCGCACCACGGGTGAGTCCCACAGCCGCTGCATGATCGCCGAGGTCATGGGCCGCCATGTCGGCTGGATCGCCCTGCACGCGGGCATGGCCTCCGGCGCCCACGCCATCCTGATGCCCGAGCAGCGGACCAGCATCGAGCAGATCACCGAGTGGGTGTCCATGGCGAACTCCCGCGGGCGCGCTCCCCTCGTCGTCGTCGCCGAGGGGTTCGTGCCCTCGCACCTGGAGCAGGCGCACTCCGAGCGCGGGCTCGACACCTTCGGCCGCCCCCGGCTGGGCGGTATCGCGGAGCAGCTCGCCCCCGAGATCGAGGCCCGTACCGGTATCGAGACCCGCGCCACGATCCTGGGCCACATCCAGCGCGGCGGCGTGCCGTCGTCGTTCGACCGCGTCCTGGCCACGCGCCTGGGCATGGCGGCGGTCGACTCCGTCATGGACGGACTCTGGGGCACCATGGTTGCGCTGGAGGGCACCGAGATCGTCCACGTGGGCTTCGAGGCGGCGCTCGGGAACCTCAAGCGGGTCCCGCAGCACCGCTACGACGAAGCCGCGATCCTGTTCGGATGAGCGAGCTGGAGCTCGAGACCGGCACGGTGGCCATCGTCCGCTTCGCCTGGGCCAGGCTGCTGGGGCTCGACGACGACGCGCTCGGCGACGGCAGCACGGACCGGCTCCGGCATGCCGACGACGACGCCACGGTGCTGACCTTCGTGACCCTCTTCGGCCGGGAGATCCTCTCCGGCCCCGGCTGGGCCGTGGACGCCGCCCGGGACCTCCCGGGAGCCGAGCTGAGGCAGCACTCCACGCTGCTCGCCCTCAGCCGCGACCACGGGGGCCGGGGACTCGGGGAGGCCCAGCTCTATTTCTGCGACACACTGCCTCACCTGGAGGGGGCGCCGGCCGTCGTGTCCTCCGAGGCGGCCCTCGTCCGTGCGCTCGAGCAGCGGTGCCCGCCCGACGACGTCGCCGAGGCGAACCTCGCGCGGATGGAGAACGCCGTCGTCCTCCTGGGCGAGGACACTCCGGAGGACGACGCCTCACCGACGCCGCTGGCCGGCGCGGGGTACGACCTCTGGGAAGGCATCCTGGCACACATGGCAGTCCTCACGCCGCCGGACAAGCGGGGCAGGGGTTACGCGCAACGCATCACCGCCGTCGCGGTCGAGGAGGCGATGGCCGCCGGGCTCGTGCCCCAGTGGCGTGCCCGCACCGACAACACCGCATCCCAGCGGACGGCGCGCAGGGCGGGCTTCGCGTACGCGGGCACCCAGACGTCGGTGGCCCTGCCCCGGGACTGAGCCCGGTACGGGATGCGCCGGTCCGGAGTCTTCGGTGCCGGTGCGGGGTCTTCGGTGCCCTGGAGCGTCATAGATCCGGGGTCTTCGGTGCCCTCAAGCGCGTGTCGGGACGCGACACACCGGGCATTGGCATCCCTGCTCGGGCAATCTCCCCGGATGTGTACCGTTCGACGCCGTATCGGTTCGAGGTCGCAGCAGTTCGAGGTCGCACCAATTCGAGGCCGCAGCAGTTCGAGGCCGCACCCGCGGCGGAACAATCACCACGACGGCGGCACAGACCCCGCGCGGCAGACGTGAGAGCTACCGGTCGAAGAGCTCCACCATCTCGGTCCGGCCGAACATCTCCGCCGTGGCGCGGGCAGAAGGCGTCCCCGCGTCGGGGTCCGCCCCGGCCGCCGCCAGCAGCTCCACCACGTCCGTGTAGCCCTTGAACACCGCGCCGGCGAGGGGCGTCTGACCGCGGTCGTTCGCCTGATCGACGGCGGAGCCGCGGCGGAGGAGGTCCTCGACGATCGCCGCATGTCCGTTGTAGGCCGCGAGCATGAGGAGGCTGTCCCCGGCCGCCGTCGTCAGGGTGATCGGCACCCCGGCGTCGAGATACCGCACCAGCATGCCGCTGTCCCCGTTCCGGGCGGCATCGAAGAGGGCGTGGGCCAGGGCGATGGCCGCTGCGGCGTCGTCGTTCTCGGTCGTGCTGGTGGTCCCGGTCGCGCGGTTTCTCCCGGCCGCGCCGTTGTCCTCGCCGGTCACGCCGTCGTTCCCGGCGCTCATCGCGGTGCCCGCAGGAAGCCGGTGGCCCGGCCCACGACCTGGCCGGCATCCGGGGTGACGATGACCTCCTGCGCGGCGGCGTAGGTCTCCTCGCCGTCCTGCACGAGCAGTGCGGCCGCCGGATCGACGGACCGCTTGAGGACGGCGAGAGCGATCGGGCCCATCTCGTAGTGGTGCGCCACGGAGGTGACCCTGCCCACGGTGCGTCCCTCGACGACGACGGCACTCCCTCCGGCGGGCAGGGTGTGCTGGCTGCCGTCGAGGTGGAGGAACGTCAGGCGGCGGGGTGGATGCCCCAGGTTGTGGACCCGCGCGATGGTCTCCTGCCCCTTGTAGCAGCCCTTCGCGAGGTGGACCGCGGTGCGCATCAGATCGAGTTCGTGCGGGATGGTCTTCTCGTCGGTCTCGAAGCCCGGACGGGGGCGCCATGCGGCGACCCGGAGGGCCTCGGCCGCGAGGGTACCGGCGAGCGCCAGACCCGTCGAGCTCACGGCGTCCTCGACGCCGTCGCGGGGTACGAGGTACTCGAACCACGGCCGCTCCGCACCGGGGTGCTCGTCGTCGGCGACGCCCGAGTAGGCGTATCCACCCACCCCGACGGACGGCCACGGGTCCTCCCACACGACCGTGTCGCCGAGACCGGGCAGGGCGCGCGTGGCACCGAGCACCGACCAGTCCTGCGACACATCGGTCACCTCGACGCGCAGCGTGAACTTCATCCTGTCCAGCCAGCCGGCCATCGGGGCTGCCTCGCCGCCCTCGGTGATCAGCCAGGTGGTGGCGCCGTCGTCCACCACGTGGGCCCAGTGCTCGATCCTGCCCTGCACGGTGAGCAGCAGCGTCTCCGAGCCCTGCCCCGGCTGCAGGCCGAGGAGCAGCTGGGAGGAGAGGGTGTTGAGCCAGCTGAGCCGGTCAGGACCGGAGATGGTGACCACGCCGCGCTGGGAGAGATCCACCACCGCCTGTCCGTCGGCGAGGAGCCGCTGCTCTCGGAAGGGGTCGCCGTAGTGGGAGGCGACGCCGGAATCGGCCCCACCGCCGGCCACGGCGCCGGGACGTTCCAGGAATGGGCTCTGTGAGGTCATATCCGTATAACGCCTTATGGGAGGGACTATTCCTCCGGCCGCCGGCCCGGGAGCCCGGGAGGTCCTGCGCCCGCTGCGGTCAGGAGGCCTTGCGCAGGATCGCGGAGGCGTGGGCCTCGAGGGATCCGCCGTCGGCCGCGACGTCCCAGCGCCAGTAGAGATCGCCCTCCACGAGGCCGAACAGGCGGGTGGCGGCGGTGTACTCCTTGGACTGCTGTCCGCGCATCACGAGGTCGGTGCTGAGCTGGACCTGCGGACCCTTGATGCTCCCGTAGTACAGCTCCGCGATACCGCCGGGGTGGACGACGGTGGCCGTGATGTCGAAGCCCCCGGCATCGTTGCGGAACTGCTCCACCTCGTCGGCCGTCTTCAGGGCCGGCACCATGTCGGCGGGCCTCAGCCCCGGTCCGACGTCGGCGTCGTTCAGCTTGCGGTCGAGCGCCCAGAAGCCCGTCTCGACGGACAGCGGCCGCAGGTGTACGTCGTGCTCGTCCACGAGCCATGATTCGGCGCTGTACCGGAGATAGGGCAGGCCGTTCTGGGTGAATTCGACCCGCTGGAAGAAGCGTTCCGATCCTGCGGTCCCTTCACCGAGCATGCCCGTACCCTCCCAGGTCCCGAGCAGCCAGGACAGGGGGACGAGCTCGGGCGTGAGGTCGGTGGGTAGATCGATCGACATGGGGAGTCCGGGCCGACCGGCTACTTCTGGCCCTTGTACAGGCGGGCGATCACGAGGGCTGCGAAACCCGCCATGCCGAGACCGGCGACGACCAGCAGCGAGATGAAGAAGATTTCAAGAGCGAGGATGGACATGCTGTCATCCTAACGTGCACCTCCGACAGCGCGGCAACGGATGTCCCGGGCGCCGCCCTCCCCCGGTGCGGGCCACGCGGGAGCTCCTCAGGCGAGGAAGAGACCGTCGAGGAAGTAGACGACGGCGCCGACGGCGAGCACGGGGGTGAGACCCGCGGAGACCGCGGCCAGCACCGGCAGCGGCGTCCCTCGCGCCACGAGGAGCCGCCGGGTCGCGGCGATCACCGCACCGCAGACCAGACCCACGACGGCCGCGGCGAGCGCCGGCACATCGGTGAAGAGCAGGGCACCCAGGGGGCCCGCGAGAGCGGCGAGGGCGACGGCGGCAGGAGCGATGAGGCGGTCCGGGAACGGCAGGAGGGACACGGCGATGGCCACCAGGATGCTGACGCCGGTCACGAGCGTCATGCCTGAATCGGTGGCGTTGGCGGTCAGTCGCTCGGTGGCGACCCAGCCCGAGCCCATCCCCACGGCGACCACCCCGGAGCTGGCCCCGAGCGTCGACTCGAGGCGGAAACTCTGGCCCGTACCCCGCACGAGCTGGATCATGAAGACGGCCCCGACGCCGAGCGCCACGCAGGCGGGGAACCATGCCAGGAAGGACGGAGCCGGGACGAGAGCGGTGAGGCTCACGGCGAGGAGTGCGCTGAGCCCGATCGCCGCGGACTGGCTCTTGCGCGCCGGCACGCCGAGGAGATGGGTCCAACCGATGGCGGCGAGGACGCACAGGGCTCCCACCGAGAGCGCCACAGCGGTCAGCGAGAGGTACGACGCCGCAACCACCAGGGCGGTGGCTCCGGCTGCCGCGACTGCCACACTCGTCCTCTTCACCCTGCAATACTGCCCTACGCGCAGGGGGCAAGGGACCATCCGCTCCCCGCCGGCGGACTGCGGCGTGGGGTACGTCACACGCCGGCGTCTATACTCGTGGGAGCGTGTCCCGCTTCTCACCGGGCAGGACGACGCCGTTGCCCGATGATGCGCACTCCTGATCCCTGCACACCCGACCCGTGCACTCCTGATCCATGGAGGACCCATGCCGCACATCCTCATGCTCACCAACAGCACCGGATCCTCCGTCGACGTCCTCCCCGCGCTCGAACTGCTCGACCACAGGGTGCACATCCTTCCCGCGGAGCCCGCGGCGCTCCTGACCACCGAACCCTGCGACGTCGTGCTGGTGGACGCCCGCGAGGACCTGCGCGGTGCGCGGTCCCTGACACTGCTCCTCCGGGCCACGGGACCGGGCGCACCGCTCGTCCTCGTGCTCACCGAGGGCGGCCTGGCTGCGGTGACGGCGGCCTGGGAAGCGGACGACGTCGTGCTGGACTCGGCCGGTCCGGCCGAGGTGGAGGCCCGGCTGCGGCTGGCCATCGGGCGCTCCCGGGCCGCGGTGAGGGAGACCGACACCGCCATCCGTGCCTCCGGCGTCGTGGTCGACGACGTCGGCTACACCGCGAAGGTGGACGGGGAACCCCTGAATCTGACGTACAAGGAGTTCGAGCTCCTGAAGTACCTCGTGCAGCATCCGGGACGGGTGTTCACGCGCGACCAGCTTCTCCAGGAGGTCTGGGGCTATGACTACTACGGCGGCTCACGCACGGTCGATGTGCACGTGCGGCGCCTGCGCGCGAAGCTCGGAGCCGACCACGAGCAGCTGATCGGCACCGTGCGCAACGTCGGGTACAGGTTCACGCGCAACCGCTCGGGCGAGGAACGCACGGCGGTGGGGCAGGACGCCTGACAAACGTCGGTCCGCTCACGGATGGGGCTTCACCGACCGGGCCCGGACACGGGCCGGAATCCGAACACCCACCCCGGACACGACGAAGCCCCCGCCGGCGGGCGGGGGCTTCATGACCGGACGAACCGGTTTCGTGGTGGAGGACATACGGGTCGAACGTATCGCGGGCACCCCACTGGTGCATCCCCCTCGAGCAGTTCACGACACTACCGCAGCCGCGGCCACGGGCCAAACCGGTGCCGCGGCGCGGGGACTAGGCTGGGCGCATGACGACCGCGCAGCATGCTCACACCTGGTCCATCGACAGGATCTCCGGCGCACCGGAGCAGGCCGTCCTCGGGGAGATCCTGGATCTCGCCTCCGCGGCCGCCGAGTCGGACGGCAATCGTCCCTTGTCCGAGCAGACACTCGTGACGCTCCGCGACCGTGAGGCCGGGGAGCGGCTGCTGGTCCTGACCGCGCGCGTCGCGGGCCACGAGGACAGCGACCTCGCAGGGGTCGCCGTGATCACCCGGGGCGAGGACGCAGCGGTCCTCGAACTCGTCGTCGGGCCGGACTGCCGCGGCGAGGGAGCCGGGACGGCGCTCATCGAGGGGGTCCTCGGGGAGGGCATCAGCGATCTGCGCGGCTGGTCGCACGGCAACCACTCGGCCGCGGCGGACCTCGCCGAGCGCTTCGGCTTCGAGCCGGTCCGCGAGCTGTGGCGCATGCGCCTGACCCGCGCCGCCGTCGAGGAATCGGTGCCCGCGCTCCGGTTGCCCGCGGGCGTGGCCCTCAGGTCCTTCGTCCGCGGGCAGGACGAGGACGCGTGGCTGGCCACCAATGCGGCCGCCTTCGCGGACCATCCGGAACAGGGCGCCACCACCCGCGCGGACCTCGAGGCACGCATGGACGAGGACTGGTTCGACGCCGACGGCTTCCTGCTCGCCGTCAGCGAGGAGGACGGACGGCTGCTGGGCTTCCACTGGACGAAGATCCACGCGGGAACCGGTGACCGGGCGGCGATGGGTGAGGTCTACGTGGTGGGCGTGGCGCCGGACGCGCAGGGCACGGGACTCGGCAAGGCCCTCACGATCGCGGGCATCGAGCATCTGCACGGCGCCGGGCTGCAGGCGATCATGCTGTACGTGGACGCGGACAACACGGCCGCCGTCGCGCTGTACCGGAAGCTCGGGTTCACGCGCTGGGACGTGGACGTGATGTACGCCGGCAAGGCGGCCTGAGCCACCTTGTAGTGTTTCATCGGGGCGCCCCTGCCGTTCGGAGCAGGAGACCCGCCCTGCCCGTGCCCGCTGCTGGAGGAGACGCAATGGATTCGAAGACCACCCGCCGCACCGCGTCGCTGTACGGCTCGTCCGAATCGACCCCCGCGCGGGCCACCCAGGACCGCATCGACATCCCGGACTTCCCGCCGAGCCTCGTGCCCGAGGGAGAGGTCGGCCCGGACCGTTTCCTGGACCGCGAGATCAGCTGGCTGGACTTCAACGCCCGGGTCCTCGAACTGGCCGAGGACCCGAATCTCTATCTGCTCGAGCGCATCAACTTCCTGTCCATCTTCGCGTCGAACCTCGACGAGTTCTTCATGGTGCGCGTGGCAGGGCTGAAGCGGCGCATCGCCACCGGACTCGCCGTGCCCTCGGCCGCCGGGCTCAGCCCCATCGAGCAGCTCGAGAAGATCATGCACGACGGCTACGTGCTGCAGCAGCGCCACGCCGCCGTGTTCACCGAGCACATCCGCCCCGCCCTCGCCCAGGAGCAGATCCACCTCACCTCGTGGGACGAGCTGGACGACGCAGCGCGGGCCGATCTGCACACGATGTTCGCCGAGAAGGTCTTCCCGATCCTCACGCCGCTCGCCGTGGACCCTGCGCACCCCTTCCCCTACATCTCCGGACTGTCGCTGAATCTCGCCGTCGTGGTGCGCAACCCGATCAGCGAGAAGGAGCTCTTCGCGCGCCTGAAGGTCCCCGACCAGCTCCCGCGCCTGGTGTCCGTCGACGGGCCCCGTGCGGGGAACGTCGCCGGACGGATCGCGCGCTTCATCCCGCTCGAGGAGGTCATCGCCGTCCACCTCGACCAGCTCTTCCCCGGGATGGAGGTGCTCGAGCACCACCTGTTCCGGGTCACGCGCAACGAGGACCTCGAGGTCGAGGAGGACGACGCCGAGAACCTGCTCCAGGCCCTCGAGAAGGAACTGCTGCGCCGCCGGTTCGGCCCGCCGGTCCGCCTCGAGGTGACGACGGACATCAACCCGAGCATCCGCGCGCTGCTCTCCCGCGAGCTCGGGGTGGAGGAGGACGAGGTCTACGCCCTCCCGGCCCCGCTGGACCTGCGCGGTCTCAGCGTCATCGCCGCGATCGACCGCGGCGACCTGCACTACCCCAAGCACGTCCCGCACACGAGCCGGCACCTGAACGAGAGCGAGACCTCCAAGGCCGCCAACGTCTTCGCCGCCATGCGCCGCCGGGACATCCTGCTGCACCACCCGTACGACTCCTTCTCGACGTCGGTCCAGGCCTTCCTCGAGCAGGCCGCAGCCGACCCCAAGGTCCAGGCCATCAAGCAGACGCTCTACCGGACGTCGGGCGACTCCCCCATCGTCGACGCGCTGATCGACGCCGCCGAGGCGGGCAAGCAGGTCCTGGCCCTGGTGGAGATCAAGGCGCGCTTCGACGAGCAGGCCAACATCTCCTGGGCACGGAAGCTCGAGCAGGCCGGCGTCCACGTGGTGTACGGGATCGTGGGCCTGAAGACGCACTGCAAGCTCTCGCTCGTGGTGCGGCAGGAGATCAACGGGCTGCGGCGGTACTGCCACATCGGCACGGGCAACTACCACCCGCGCACCGCGAGGTACTACGAGGACCTGGGCCTGCTCACCGCGAACGACCAGGTGGGCCTGGACCTGTCGCGCCTGTTCAACCAGCTCTCCGGGTACGCACCGAAGTCCACCTTCAAGCGGCTCCTCGTGGCGCCGCGGTCCGTCCGCTCGGGCCTGATGGAGCGGATCGAGCAGGAGATCACGAACAGCCGGGCGGGTCTGCCGGCGCGTGTGGTGATCAAGGTCAACTCCATCGTGGACGAGGCGATCATCGATTCGCTGTACCGCGCCTCGCAGGCCGGCGTCGCGGTGGACGTGATCGTGCGCGGCATCTGCTCCGTGCGCCCCGGTGTTCCCGGCCTGAGCGAGAACGTGACGGTACGCTCAGTCCTCGGCCGCTTCCTGGAGCACTCACGGGTCTTCGCCTTCGCGAACGGGGGTGAGCCGGCGGTCTTCATCGGCTCGGCCGACATGATGCACCGCAACCTGGACCGCCGGGTCGAGGCCCTGGTACAGCTCAGCGCCCCGGAGGACATCTCCTACCTGATGAATCTCATGGACCGCTACATGGATCCGTCCGTCTCCAGCTGGCACCTCGACGAGACCGGGTGCTGGACCCGTCACCACCGCGACGACGAGGGCGTGCCCCTCGAGGACATCCAGTCGTGGCTGCTCGCCTCCAGGACCCGTCAGCAAGCGGTGTCGCGCCGCTGATGGCCTCCTCGACGAAAGACCCGGCCTCCGGCATGCCGTCGGGCGACCCCGCCGTGATCGCTGCCGGCACCCTGTGCTGGCGGATCGAGAAGAGTCGGCTCGAGGTCCTGCTCATCCACCGGCCGCGCTACGGGGACTGGTCCTGGCCCAAGGGCAAGCTCGACGAGGGCGAGACCACGCCGGAGTGCGCGGTCCGCGAGACCTTCGAGGAGGTGGGTCTCCAGGTCGAGCTTGGGATCCCGCTCGCGACGATCCGGTATGCGGTGAACTCGGGGGAGAAGGTCGTCCAGTACTGGGCGGCAGGCATCCGGCGCCTCTCCCCCGTCCCGGACGGCAAGGAGGTCGACCGCGTGGAGTGGGTGACCCCGCAGAAGGCCCGCACCATGCTGAGCAACCCCTCCGACGTCGAACCCCTGGACGCCCTCGTCGAGGCGCACGACTCCGACGACCTCCAGACGTGGCCGGTGATCGTGGTGCGGCACGCGAAGGCGAAACCCCGCTCCTCCTGGAGCCTGGCCGAGGGCGACCGCCCGCTCGCAGCCACCGGCAGGCGGCAGTCCGTCGCGGTGAGCCGCCTGCTGCAGGCGTGGAATCCGGAGCGGGTGATCAGCAGTCCGTGGGTGCGCTGCGTCCAGACCGTCTCGCCCTATGTGAACCGGCGCAGCGCCAAGCTCAAGCTCGTGGACGCCCTGACCGAGCGCGACGCCGCGCGGAAGCCCGGACGGACCAGGGCCGCCGTCGAGCGCGTGCTCGACAAGCGCCGTCCCGTGGCGATCTGCACGCACCGCCCCGTCCTGCCGCTGGTCTTCGACGTCCTGGAGGACCACCTGACGAAGCGCCTGCGGGCCCTCCTTCCCACCGAGGACCCCTATCTGGCGCCCGGCGAGGCCCTGATCTGCCAGGTCAGCAGCGCCGACCCCGGGCGGATCGTGTCCGTGGAGCAGTACCGGGCGTACGACGACTAGAGCCTCGGGGCTTGACGCCGCACTGCCGGTGTCGAAAGCTTGGGGGAGCATCCGGGGGGGAGAGACGATGACCACAACCGGGATTGTCGTGTCGACGGGCGTGGATCTCCTCATAGGCGCCCTCCCGGTGTACGCGGTGCTTCGCCTGGCGCTCCGCACCGGCCGACCGGAGAGACCCCCGATGCGCGCGGCCAGGCGCCATGCGATGGTGGCGGCCTTCCTCGCCCTCGCGGCCGGTGGCGTCCTCGGGCCCCCACCCCTGCACGCGTTGGCCACGCCCTGGCCGCCTGCGTCCGGGGCAGCCCGGGGTGCAGTGTTCTCCCTGGACCTGACCGACACCCTGACGCCCCTCCTCTCGATCGTCGGCATCTATCTGATCGCGCAGTTCACCGGTCCGCGATGCGCCGGAGATCACGACGCCGACCGGAGGGCGAGGCACGTGCGCGAGTACCTGCCGCGCTACCTGACGGCGTTCACGGGGATGCTGGTGCTGGTCGGCTTCGCCGCGATCGCCCTGACGGTGCCCGTTTCCCCCCTCGACCCGCAGGACGCTCCGGTCGGGGGGTTCGCCCCCTCCACCTCGCGCGTCCCGGGACCCTACTTCGCCTCGATCGCCGGCATCTCCTACACCATGCTGATCGTCGGCGTGGTCCTGACCCTGCAGGTGATCGTGCGCCGTCGGCGTGTGGCCGCCCTCACGCAGATGGAGGACATCATCATGCGCGGCGTGTTCGTCAACCGCCTGCTGCGGACCACGGCCCTGGTCACGGTGCTGGTGGTGGGCGCCTGCCTGGAGTTCGCGGCTCCGCCGAGCGCAGGGCCGGCCTGGGACCCTCTCCGCTTCGGAGTGGGACTTCTCTCGGTGACGACCCTCCTCATGGTCATCGCGGCCCGGCCACGCTTCGAGCCTCCCCACCTCCCCGACGCGGACCGGCCCCCGGCACCCGCCGGGTCGCTCCCACGAGCCCGGAGCCTGGTCGGCAGCGGGCAACGCATCGGCTACGCGGTGTGGTGTCTCGGCGTCGTGCCGCTGCTGTTCTCCCTCGGTGTGCCACTGGGTGGCCCGCTGCAGCTCGGCATGCTGACCGTTGCCTATCTCGCGTTCCTCGGTGTCCAGCTGTGGGCCGAGGTGATCCTGCTGCGGAACCACGGGCTGCCGTCGGCTCAGCGCGTCCGGCCGCGACTGCCGGCGGCGCTCCTTGCGCTCGGCGTCCCGGCACTCGTGATGGTGATCGGCACGGCCTGGCTGGCGCTCTGGGTGGGGTCGCTGCCGGGTGCGTCGACCCTGACCGCTCCCTGGTGGGTGTCCTTCGCCCTGCTCCTGACCGGCTCCGTCGCCGTGCTGTTTCTCACGCTGACCCGGCCTCGGCTGCGTCTAGCTTCCGAGACCGAGGACCGGTCCCTGCGCGCGGCGGTGGCGGCGCGCACCCTGCTCATGACCGTCTCCGGCATGCTCGCCCTCGCTGCCTTCGTCCTCTCGGACAATCGTGCGGCCCTGGTGCCGGACGACGCCCTCATGCAGGCAGTGCCCTATTCTCCGGGAGCGGGCCAGCTCAGCGCCCTCGTGATCGCCCTGTTCCTCGCCGCCGTCGTCGTCGCGGTGCTGCCCGTGAGGTCACCCGGAGCCAGGCGCCCGGTGGCTCCGGAGCAGGTGTCGGCGTCGTGAGCACCTGTCCCGCCGATCGCTAGACTGTCCGGGTGAACACTCCCCTCCCCACGCCGTACGAGGACCTGCTGCGCGACGTCATGGACAACGGCATCGCCAAGAGTGACCGGACGGGCACCGGCACGCGGAGTGTCTTCGGGCGCCAGCTGCGCTTCGACCTGACCGAGTCCTTCCCCCTGATCACCACCAAGCGCGTGCACTTCAAGTCCGTGGCGCTCGAGCTGCTCTGGTTCCTCCGCGGCGACTCGAATGTCCGTTGGCTCCAGGAACGCGGTGTCTCCATCTGGAACGAGTGGGCGGACGACGACGGCGAGCTCGGCCCGGTCTACGGCGTCCAGTGGCGCTCGTGGCCCACGCCCGACGGCGGCCACATCGACCAGATCGCGCAGGTGGTCGAGGCGCTGAAGGACACACCCGATTCGCGGCGCCACCTCGTCTCGGCATGGAACGTGTCCGAACTGGAGTCCATGGCCCTGCCCCCGTGCCACGTCTTCTTCCAGTTCTACGTGAGCCCCGGCGTCGACGGCGCGCCCGGCAGGCTCTCCTGCCAGCTGTACCAGCGCTCCGCCGACACCTTCCTCGGCGTACCGTTCAACATCGCCTCCTACGCCCTGCTGACCCTCATGGTGGCCCAGCAGACCGGTCTGGAGCCCGGCGAGTTCATCTGGACCGGCGGCGACGTGCACGTGTACGACAACCACGTGGAGCAGGTCCGCGAGCAGCTCTCCCGCACGCCCTACCCCTACCCGCGCCTGGAGCTGGCCCGGAAACCCGCGAGCATCTTCGACTACACCCTGGAGGACTTCGCCGTGATCGACTACCGGCACCACCCCACCATCAAGGCACCGGTGGCCGTATGAGTGCAGCGGCCGACAGCCTGAGCGTGCCCGACGCCGTCGGGTCCTCCCCCGTGATCGGCATGATCTGGGCGCAGACCGAGGCCGGCGTGATCGGTCGGGACGGCGGAATCCCCTGGCACGTGCCCGAGGACATGGCGCACTTCAAGGCCACCACCATCGGCCATCCCGTGATCATGGGCCGCCGTACGTGGGAGTCCTTTCCGGAGAGATTCCGGCCGCTGCCCGACCGCACCAATATCGTCATCTCCGGCTCCGAACCCGGTGCGTTCCCGGGCGCCGTCGTCGTCGGATCCCTCGAGGCCGCCATCGAGGCCGCCGGGGCGAGCCCGGGAGCGGAGGAGATCTGGATCATCGGGGGCGGACAGGTCTACGCCGACGCCATGGCGCTGGCCAACGCCGCACTCGTCACCGTCATCGAGTCAGCCGAGGACGGCGACACGATGGCGCCGTCCCTCGACGCCGACTGGGCGCTCGCCGCACTCACCCCCGAGACGGGCTGGCTGGAGTCCTCGAGCGGCTCCCGGTACCGCATCAGCCTCTGGACCCGCCGGCCGTAGCCGCGCCGTCGTCCGGCCCCGGTCGAAATCCGTCAGTGCCCGGCCCTCCGTCCCTCCGTCATAAGGAGGGTAGGACCGGGCGTCACGCCTAAGCTGGTGCCCATGACTTCAGTACCCGCGACCTCCGCCCTGCCGTCCGTCGGGTTCGTCGGCTGGCGCGGCATGGTGGGCTCCGTCCTCATGCAGCGCCTCCAGGACGAGAACGACTTCGACCGCATCAACCCGATCTTCTTCTCCACGTCCGCTGCCGGTGGTGCCCCGCCGTCGTTCGCCGACGGTGCCGGGGTGCTGCAGGACGCGTACGACGTCGAGACCCTGGCCACCCTGCCGATCATCGTGACCGCCCAGGGCGGCGACTACACCGCAGAGGTCCATCCCCGGCTGCGTGCCGCCGGGTGGGACGGGCTCTGGCTCGATGCCGCGTCGACGCTGCGGATGGACGAGCAGAGCGTGATCGTGCTCGACCCGGTCAACCGGTCCGTCATCGACGCAGGCCTCGCAGGCGGTGTCCGCGATTTCGTCGGCGGGAACTGCACCGTCTCCTGCATGCTCATGGGTCTGGGCGGGCTCTTCCGCAACGGCCTCGTGGAGTGGGGCACCTCCATGACCTACCAGGCGGCGTCGGGTGGAGGCGCCCGGCACATGCGTGAGCTGCTGAGCCAGTTCGGCGCCCTCCACAGCAGTGTGGCCGTGAATCTCGACGACCCCGCCTCGGCGATCCTCGACATCGACCGGGCCATCCTCGCGAAACAGCGCCACCCGAGCCTCGACGCCACGCAGTTCGGGGTGCCGCTCGCCGGGTCCGTGATCCCGTGGATCGATGCGGATCTCGGCAACGGGCAGTCGAAGGAGGAATGGAAGGCCGGAGCGGAGACGAACAAGATCCTCGGGACGGACACGCGCATCCCCTTCGACGGCCTGTGCGTCCGCGTCGGCTCCATGCGCTCGCACTCCCAGGCCCTGACCCTGAAGCTCACGCAGGATCTGCCCGTCGACGAGATCGAGGAGATCATCGCGGCCGACAACGAATGGGTCCGGGTCATCCCGAACACGAAGGTCGATACCGTGGCCGGTCTCACCCCCATTGCGGCCACGGGCTCGCTGGAGATCCCGGTGGGCCGCATCCGCAAGCTCGAGATGGGGCCGGAGTACATCAGCGCCTTCACCGTGGGGGACCAGCTGCTGTGGGGAGCGGCAGAACCGCTGCGCCGCATGCTGCTGATCGCGACCGGGAACCTCTAGGCGGCCGGACCGACGGAACGCGGGCCGGTCCGTACTTCGAGGCAGCCGGGCCGGCACGGGACTGTGCACCGAGGCCCGCAGGGCGATGACGTCATCCGGGCGGCCGTGGACCCGAAGCTGCAGGGCCGCCGAGGATGCGGCGTCGGCGCCTCGCACCGGTCCTGGTGGCCCGGCCACCTGAAGTTCCGCCACGGCTCCTGGAGCAAAAGGTCGGTGGGCAGCGGCAGGATGACCGCATGGATCCCGTGAACGCAGACACCATCCTTCGGCGCTTCTTCGCGTCGAGTTCCCACGTCCGTCATCCGGAGAGTCTGCTGCGCTACGAACGGGTCCAGGACCACCTCCGGGTATATCTCGAGGACAGCGCCCGGACCCGGTTGACCGTCGAGGACCAGGACCTGCTCGCCCTCGAACGCCAGTTCGGGACGGCCTGCCCCTTCTCCCAGGTCATGGGTGCACCGGCGCTGCTGCATGCGTTGCCCGATTTCCTCGCACAGCCGCACCTCCTGCCCGACTTCCACGATCGGCTCGCCCAGATCAGCGTCGCTTCGCGCCTGGCCCAGTGGTTGTGCTCCCGCCAGCTCGTCGAGCGCGAGTTGAGCTGGGACGACGTCGTCCTCACCCGGGCCGCCGCTGAGCAGGCCCGCCGCACCCCCGCGATCTAGCCCTACGGCCGGTCCGTCGGAGTGCGGGTGGCGTATTCCGTGCGGTGGCGCGCCTGTCGGAGCTCTCGTTCCCCCCTGCACGACCCCCGATGCCGGGGTGGGGTGATGGAGGGGCTCCGATCCCACCCATCGACGCCCATCGCTGGGGAGGACCAGTGGGAGGGCGCTCCTTCCCACTGCACAACCCCGAACGCTGGGATAGAGCGCTCACCCCCACCCAATGGCCTCGACCAGTGGGAGGGAGCGGCGGAAGGAACAGCGGAGGACCTTCGATCCCACCGCAGGGTCCCCAACGCTGGGAGGGAGCGGTGAAGGACCTTCGATCCCACTGCACAACCCCGAATGCTGGGATTGAACGCTCACCCCCACCCCATGGCCGCGACCAGTGGGAGGGAGCGGCGGAAGGAACAGCGGAGGACCTTCGATCCCACTGCAGGACCCCGAGCGCTGGGAGGGAGCGGTGAAGGACCTCTGATCCCACTGCACAACCCCGAACGCTGGGAGGAAGGGGCGGTAGCGGAGGAAGGGGCGGTGGAGAACCGCCGATCCCACCAACCGACGCCCATCGCTGGGAAAGAGCAGAGAGAGCAGCGTCTATCCCACTGCAGGACCCCGAACGCTGGGATTGAACGCTCACCCCCACACCAGGACGCCGAACAGTGGGAGGGAGCGGCCGGCGGAAGGGGTGTGGAACAGCGGAGGACCTTCGATCCCACTGCACAACCCCGAACGCTGGGAGGGAGCGGTGAAGGACCTCTGATCCCACTGCACAACCCCGAACGCTGGGATAGAGCGCTCACCCCCACATCAGGACGCCGAACAGTGGGAGGGAGCGGCCGGCGGAAGGGGTGTGGAACAGCGGAGGACCTTCGATCCCACTGCAGGACCCCGAACTCTGGGAGGGAGCAGCAGCAGGCCGGGAGGGAGCAGCAGGAGCGACACGCACACACGACCACGAGGCCTTCCTGGTGGACGCGGCAGGAGTCCGTCACCAGAATGAACACATGGACCAGGACCAGCAGAGGGCCGCCGAGACGTTCCACGTCGGAATGCCGCTCAAGTATCGGATAGGGTTCCTGGTCCTGGGGGCCGCGTCCACCATCTCGGTCACCGCAGGCATGATGGCGGGCGGACTGAACGGGATCGGACTGATCCTCGGGGCCCTCATGGCACTGCTCTTCGTCGCGACGGTCATGATGCAGGCGGTGGTCCGCCTGGACGCCGAGGAGCTGAGCATCAGCGTTGCGCGCACCTTCAGGACCTCCATCCCCTACCACCGGATCGACGGCGTGCAGCCGGCGAAGGCGACCGGACTGGGCTCGGGCATGGGGCTGCGCATCATGCCGAACAGCACCACCGGCTATCTGGTCGGCGGACCGGCAGTGCGCATCTCGACCGGTAGCACCAGTGTCCTCGTCTCCACCGACGCCCCCACGGAACTCGCCGCGGCCATCGAACGACGTCGGTCTCGCCGGGTCAGCTGACGGCCGTCGAGCCGCCGACGACCGCAACAGCTCACCGGCAGCTCCCCGGTACCCACCCGGGCAGCCCGATACCCCGCCGGTACCCACCCGGGCAGCCCGGTACCCCCCCCCCGATACCCACCCGGGCAGCCCGATACCCCGCCGGTACCCGCCCGGGCCGCCCAGGCAGTCCGACGCATGAGACGCTCGTCTGCTTCGCCCCGACGTGCTAGACAGGGGGTAACCAGAAGGAGCACGCGTGAATCAGCTCAGCCTCGGAATTATGGCGCATTCAAGCAAGACCAATGAGCGCCGGCTGCCCATCCACCCGCACCACTTCTCCCGGATCGACGACGATCTGCAGCAGCGGATCCGGCTGGAGCACGGGTACGGCGATCGTTTCGGGGTGCCGGACGAGCAACTCGCGCCCTTCGTGGGCGGCTTCGCGACGCGCGAGGAGCTCATCGCGGAGAGCGACGTGATCCTGCTGCCCAAGCCCCTGGCGTCGGACGTCGCGCAGCTGCGGGAGGGCCAGGTGCTGTGGGGGTGGCCGCACTGTGTCCAGGACGCCGAACTCACCCAGCACGCGATCGACCGCCACCTGACCCTCATCGCCT
The DNA here is from genome assembly GCF_947493765.1 of uncultured Arthrobacter sp. Classification (GTDB taxonomy): domain Bacteria; phylum Actinomycetota; class Actinomycetes; order Actinomycetales; family Micrococcaceae; genus Arthrobacter_D. The sequence continues at coordinate 19,044 of NZ_CANLSZ010000008.1, read as the reverse complement.
TCGAGGCCATGAACCACTGGACCGCAGCAGGCGCGTTCAGCCTCCATGTCTTCCACAAGAACAACGAGCTGGCCGGCTACTCCTCCGTGCTGCACGCCCTGCAGCTCGTGGGCTCCACGGGCGATTACGGCCGGAAGCTGAACGCCGTGGTGATCGGCTTCGGCGCCACGGCGCGCGGCGCGGTCACGGCGCTGAACGCCCAGGGCATCCACGACGTCGACGTCCTCACCGGACGCGGGGTCACGGCGGTCGGGTCCCCCATCCATTCGGCCAGGATGCTGCAGGTGGAGCACGACGCCGCGGACTCCCGCAACAGCGTGGTGCTCGAGGAGAACGGCCCGGTACCGCTGGCCGGCTTCCTCGCCGGGCACGACCTGATCGTGAACTGCATCCTGCAGGATCCCAACGAACCGGTCATGTTCCTCGTCGACTCCGACCTGCCGTCCCTCGCCCCGGGCACGCTCATCGTGGACGTCTCCTGCGACGAGGGGATGGGGTTCAGCTGGGCGCGGCCCACGTCGTTCGACGATCCGATGTTCCGGGTCGGCAACAACGTCCGTTACTACGGCGTGGACCACAGCCCGTCGTACCTGTGGGACTCCGCCACCTGGGAGGTCAGCGAAGCGCTCCTGCCCTATCTCCGGACGGTCCTCGACGGACCCACGGCGTGGGAGAACGACGACGTCCTCCGGTACGCGGTGGAGATCAGTGAGGGTGTCATCCGCAACCCGAGCATCCTCGCCTTCCAGGGCCGGACTGCGGAGTATCCCCACCCGCGGAGCTAGCTCCTGCGGCACGACCCCCGTATCCGGCGAAGATGGGCCCGACCACCCAGCAGCGCGCAAGTCCACGGACACCGTGCCGGTCAGCAGCAAGCCCCGGCCGGCGGGCGCCGGCCAGCGAAGGACCGCGCCAGTACACGGGCGCCGCGCCGGCCAGCGGCAGGCCCCGGCCGGCAGCAGGCTCCGAGCGGCGGGCGCCGCCGACGGGTGGCTACAGCGCGCAGTTGATGAGCAGCGGCTCCGGCTCCAGCCGGATCCCGAAGACCCGTTCGACGCCGTCCCTGACGAGCCGTCCGACAGCCAGCAGATCGTCGGTGGACGCGCCGCCGCGGTTGGTCAGGGCGAGCGTGTGCTTCGTGGACAGTGCTGCCCGCCCGTCCGCGGCGGCATAGCCGTCGTCGTCGGCCAGGCCGAAGCCCCTGCCGAAGCCCGCGTGCTCGATCAGCCAGGCGGCGCTGAGTTTCACCCGGTGCTCCCCGGCGGGGAATCGCGGTGCATCCGCCGACAGTCCGGCAGCCACGTCCTCGGCGACGATGGGATTCGTGAAGAAGGAACCCGTGCTCCAGGTGTCCGGGTCGGGGGCGTCCAGCACCATACCCTTGCCCCCGCGCAGGCGCAGCACCTCGCGGCGCACGTCGTTGGAGTAGGCCCGCTTGCCCGCCTCGACGCCGAGTACCCGCGCCAGTTCCGCGTACCGGATGGGTGCGCTCATGCGGCCCAGTGCCAGCTGGAACTCGACCGAGAGCACCACGTAGCGCGGTGACCCCTCGACGGTGCTGCGCTTGAGGAGGGAGTCCCGGTAGCCGAAGCCCAGTTCGAAGTTCGTGAAGCTCTTGATCCGGTCGGTCCGGCGGTCGAACGTGCGCACCGTCGCGATGGTCTGGGACACGTCGGATCCGTAGGCGCCGACGTTCTGGACGGGGGTGGCACCGGTGGAGCCTGGAATGCCGGAGAGCGCCTCGAGCCCGGAGAAGGCGTGCAGCACGGTGTACTCCACGAGCTCGTCCCAGTCCTGGCCGGCCTGCACCTTCACCATGACGCCGCCGCACGTCGCGTCGTCGTCGTTGACGGTGAAGCCCGTCGAGGTGATGTGGACCACCGTGCCGTTGAAGCCGTCGTCGCCGATCAGCAGATTCGACCCGCCGCTGATGATCAGCAGGGGGCTGCCGGCGGCATCGGCGGCGCGGACGGCGTCGACGATCTCCTGCTCGGTCGAGGCCTCCACGAGCGTGCCCGCGGGACCGCCGACACGGGCGGTGGTGAGATCGGCGAGCCGCGTCCCGGTCGTCGAGGCACTCATGGCAGCCTCACCACGGCCTGCGCCTTCACGAGCACCTTCTGGCCGGCCGCGGTCACCGTGAGGTCGATGCGCGCCGTCGACGCGTCCGTGTCGATCGCACCCACCGTCCCGGCCACCTCCACGACGGCTCCCGGCTCGCCCGGTTCGGCGGTGGTGTCCTCGACCACCACCGGCTTGGTGAACCGCGTCTGGTAGTCGACGACGGCGGCAGGGTCGCCGGCCCAGTCGGTGACGAGCTGGACGGCGGCGCCCATGGTGAACATGCCATGGGCGATCACCCCGGGAAGGCCGACCCCCTCGGCGAAGGACTGGTTCCAGTGGATCGGGTTGAAGTCCCCCGACGCACCGGCGTAGCGCACGAGATCCTGCCGGGTGACGTGGACGGTGGTGGAGCCGATCGACTGACCCACCTCGAGCGTGGTGACTGACACGGTCATGACTACTGGCCCTCTCCGCGGACGAGGATGGATGAGGTGGACGTGGCCACGGGCGCGCCGTCCACGGTGGAGATCTCGGCGCGCGTGGTGATCATCGCTCCCCCGCCCATCGCGCGCACATGGTCCACGTGGAGCTCGGCGACGAGCTCGTCGCCGGCGAGGATGGGGCGGTGGTGGATGAAGCGCTGGTCGGCGTGGACCACGCGGGTGAAGTCGATCCCGGCGTCGGGATCGGCGATGAGCTGCGCATCGGCGCGCTGGGCGACGATGATCGCGAAGGTCGGGGGTGCGACGAGGTCCGCGTGGCCGAGGGCCGCGGCGGCAGCGACGTCGAAGTGTGCGGGGTGGGTGGCCTTCACCGCGCGGGCGAAGTCGCGGACGGATTCCCGTCCCACCGAGTAGGGCTCTGCCGCCGGGTAGCTTCGTCCCTGCAGGTCCGGGGCGATGGTCATGGGTCCTCCGATGGGAACGATGTGATGCTGGGATCGATGGTGGTGCTGTGAATGATGGTGCGGCGTCCGACGCGGGGTCAGCCCCGGTTCTTCATGCGGCGCCTGAGGTCGCGGGACCGGATGACCATGCCGGCCACATGACAGCTCATACCCACCACGATCACCGCGATACCCGTGTAGACCAGGTTGTTCCGGGCTGTCCCGGCACCGACGACGGCGACGAGGATGCCGACGGCCGTCGTGACGAGTGCGGAGACCACGAGTTTGCGGTACAGGTCCGAGCCGGTCTCCCAGGGCGTATTCAGCATGGCCCGATTCTACCGTCGTCGTCCCGCGACCGTCCCGGACCTTGCGCGTGCTGCTCAGAACAGCGACTCCTGGACGGCGGGAACCCCGGTGGCGAAATCTCCGAAGGCCAGACGCCGCCCCTTGAGCTGGGCGAGATCGGCGACGAACACGAGCGCGGAGCCGTCGATCGAGACCAGGGCGGAGGGGCCGAGCACCTCGCGGATCGTGAAGCCATGGCGACCCGTTCCCAGCGGCTCGGGGTAGGGCTGCAGTCCGCTGTGGCCGAGGACGACGTCGGCCACCGGCGGCACGAACTCCTCCCGGACCACCTCGAAGCCGTCCACGTCGATGCCTCCCGCGAGCAGTCCGCGGGCGGCGAGCGCGAAACCGTCGTTGATGTCCTGGAGCTGGGCGGCGGGTAGCGGCGCGCAGAGCGCTGCGGCCTTCGCCCCGGAACGCACAGCCTGCTGCAGCCCGACGGAGCGCGTCACCTCGTCCTCCAGGATCCGCACCACGCGGCCGTCTCGCGCATAGGCCACGTACTGCGCGAGGACCGCGCCCTGCTCCACGAGCCGTGCCTGCTTCCGCAGGTGCGACGCCGTGCCCACCTTCGACGCCCCGTCGGCGAAGGTCGCGACATAGAGCCAGTGCGGCTGGTCCAGGTAGCGCTTGAGACCCGCCGGTGCGATCCCGGAGCGGTGGAAGTCGTGCATGAAGCGGAGGTCGTCCTGCGCGAAGCAGCGCCCGCACTGGTAGCCGCGCTCGGCCGGCAGCTGGTCCTCGCACGGCACCTGGGTTCGCTCGTCCCGGTCGTGGACCCGGTGGAACCCGAGGCAGAATCTGCCCTCGGCCGCGATCTCGAACGCCACTCTGACGCCCGGTGCGAGCGACAGACCGGCCGCGGTCCGCTCACCCGCGGTGTGCCCGGCCGCGGTCCGCTCACCCGCGGTCGGACCGGCCGCGGTCTGCTCATCCCCGGGCTGCCCGGCCGCACCCGTCGGGGCGGTGCGGGCCGGCAGGATCTGGTGCAGGGAGAGGACGGGGGCGTCGGCACGCCAGTCCACGCCGCTGCAGAGGTACGTCTGTTCCATGTCCCCAGCGTAGGGGCGCCCTCCCCCGTCCGGACTCCGCGTGGGGTTCAGGCCAGCACCTCGCTGAGGTCGTACGCTGCGGGGATCTCCAGCTGCTCGAAGGTGCACGAGCGCGCCTCGCGGTCCGGGCGCCACCGCTCGAACTGCACGGTGTGCCGGAAGCGGGCGCCCTCCATCTGGTCGTAGCGCACCTCGACGACGCGGCGCGGCTGCAGCCGGACGAAGGAGACGTCCTTCGCGGACGCGAAACGATTGCGCTCCGTGGCCCCGCGGACCACCTCGCCGTCGTCGTCGCGCATCACGTCGGGCTCGAGCTCCTCGATCAGGGCGAGCCTCCGCGCGTCCGGGAACGCCGAAATACCGCCCACGTTGCGCAGTTCGCCGTCGTCGTCGTACAGGCCGAGCAGCAGCGACCCGACACCCCGCCCGGAGGTGTGCACACGGTAGCCGAGCACCACCGTGTCGGCGCTGCGGTGGTGCTTGATCTTGAGCATGAGCCGCTTGTTCGCCTCGTACGCCGCGCCGAGCGGCTTGGCCACCACTCCGTCCAGGCCGGCTCCCTCGAACTCGACCAGCCAGCGCCGCGCCAGCCCGACGTCGCGCGTGGTCTGCGACAGGTGGACCGGCGCGGAGAACGCCGCACCCACGCGTTCCAACGCCTTTCGCCGCTCGGCAAAAGGGACTGCGGTCAGATCGTCGTCACCGAGGGCCGGGAGATCGAAGGCCACGAACGACGCCGGCGTCTGCTCGGCGAGCAGGCTGATCCTGCTCGCCGCGGGGTGGATGCGCTGGGACAGGGCCTCCCAGTCGAGCCGCTCGGCTCCCGGGTCGCCCTGCCGGATGACGATCTCGCCGTCGACGACGCACCGGTCCGGAAGATTCCGGAGCAACGCCCCGACGAGTTCGGGGAAGTACCGGGTGAGCAGCTTCGAGCCTCGGCTGCCGATCTCGCAGGTGCCGTCCTCGATCTTCACGATCGCCCGGAACCCGTCCCACTTCGGCTCGTACACCAGACCGCCCGCAACGCCGTCCGGCTCGGGGACGTCGCGGACGGCCTTGGCGAGCATGGGTCTGAGGGGGAAGGGCAGATCGGTCATGTGCTGATCCTGCCGCATCCCCGCTCCCTCCGGGCCCGACCCTCGTGCGGACCCTCCGCGATCTCCGCACGGAGCCTGTCGTTCCAGGCCTCGAGGTCACCGGGATCGCGGCTGGTGAGCAGCCCGTGTCCAGGATCGCGCAAGCCGGGGACCGCGTCAGAGTCCCTCCGCCACGGCGGCCCCGGCCTGCAGCCAGGCCCGCTGCGTGACCGGCCTCAGGGCGCTGAAGCGGATGCGCCCCTTGAGCAGCGCGACGTCGAACGGGATGATCACCGAGCGCCGCGCGAGCTCGTCGAACCCGTCCGCCATGGCCCGGCTCCGGGCCGGACTGCCGTTCTTGTCCGACTGGCTGACGATCACCACGGCCTGCCGTGCCAGGTCGCCGTAGCGACCTCCGCGATCCCGCAGGGCCTCGAGCAGGAGCGCTCCTGCCTCTGCATGCTCCTCGAGCGTGGTGGTCGCGATCACCAGCTGATCCGTGTGATGGATCATGCGCAGCCACCGCTCGGCCGTCTCGTCGTTGCCGGAGTCGACGACGTTGAGGCGGAAGTACTTGGAGGCGACCTCGTGCAGGGCATCGAAGTCCGCTGCCGTGATCTTCTGCTCGGAGGCCAGCACGGCGGGCTTGGACCGGAGCACGTCGAACTTGTCGGCCGTCTGATGATGCACGTACCGCGCCAGGAGGGCCGACTGGGCGGACGGGGCCAGCAGGGCGTCGGTCTGCGGCAGGAGATCGAGGACGGTGGCCTCGTGCGGCCCCTGCTCGGTACGCCAGCCGAGGGTCCCCCGGGTCTCGTTGTTGTCCCAGGCCAGCACCGGTCCACCACCGTTGCGGGCGAAGACCGCCGCGAGCAGCACCGCGGTGGGGGTCTTGTTGGCCCCTCCCTTGCCGTTCACCACCGCGATGGTGCGCGGACCCGGCCAGTGCCGACTCACCGCGGCGATGTCCGCCCTCACCGCACGCTCCCTCGCCGAGGGTTGCAGCCGGATGCCGAGCCCCGCCAGGAAGCCGCGCAGGCCCGTCTCGGCGGGGACGACGACGTCGTCGGGGGCGAGGAACGACCGCCGCCCCTCCCTGGGGCGCAGGCCGGTCGGGGCTGTGGCCGGAGCCGTCGAAGGTGGATCGTCAGGGTGCGCTCGAAGCGCAGGGTCGGGCTGCAGCGGTGCCACGACGTGCAGGGAGCCGGCGGTCCGGGTGTCAGGGGACGGTGCCTCTCGGCCCGGCGTATCGGCCGTCGGTGGCGCTCCGGCCGGCGTATCCCGGACCGGCGGAGCATCGGCCGTCTGCCGGCCAGCGAACGGTGCAGCATCGGCGGGTACGACGGCGCGTACGACCTCGGGCACGTCGTCGGGCACGGGACTCCTCCCGCCCTCCCCGTCCGTGAAGCGATCCGCGAAGCGTGGCGGATCGCCGTCGTGGCTCCTCCGTCGCCGTGCGGCGCCAGGTGGGTCCTCGGTCGTGCGGACGGACTCGTCGTAGGTCATCGCGGCTGCTTCCCCGTCGGGGCCCGTGCACCGGGCGCGCATCGATAGTCCGCTCATCCTAGGTGGCAGCATCGGGCTACGTGTAGGGGTGGAGGGGAAACTTCTCCGCGGATCCCCCGACGCACCGCGGAGGGGCCATGATGGAGCGGAGCAGGCCGCGGAGGGTTCCTGCGGACGGGGACCGCCGAGGAAGGACACACCATGCAGCTCGGAGCCACACAGGAGTTCTGGGACGACCGCTATCGGCAGCGCCCGCAGGTGTGGAGCGGTGAGCCCAACGGGCAGCTCGTCGCGGTGGCGGGAGATCTTAGGCCGGGGACGGCGCTCGACGTCGGGTGTGGAGAGGGAGCGGACGCGATCTGGCTCGCCACGCGCGGCTGGGACGTCCTCGGCATCGATGTCTCCGACGTGGCGCTCTCCCGTGCCCGTGCGCACACCGGGGAGCTGGACCCGGCCGTCGCCGACCGCCTCACCTGGCGCCGTGTGGATCTGTCGGCCTCCCCCGACCTCCCGACCGACCTCGATCTGGTGTCCGCGCAGTTCCTGCACCTCGCGGATCCGGAACGCTCGAGCGTCTTCGGCGCGCTCGCCACCCTCGTGGGAGTGGGCGGCTCGCTCCTGGTGGTCGCCCACCATCCCTCGGATCTCGAGACCGGCATCGGAAGGCCGGCGCGGGTCGAGCTGTTCTACACTCCGGACCAGATCGCCGGGCTCCTCGACGACGCCTGGGACATCAGGATCAGCGAGTCCCGGGCGCGCACGGAACGGGGGCCGGACGGGCAGGCCGTGGACGTCCGCGACACAGTGCTGCACGCCGTCCGCCTACGGTGAGCGCCGCACCGTCGGAGCAGGAGGACCGGCCGCTAGGCTGGCGCCATGGACGTCCTGACCGCCACCCTGCCGCCCGATCCGATCACCGTGGAGATCGTCACCGGGGGCCCGCAGTGGTGGGAGATCGTCGGAGCCCTGGCGCCCCTGGCCGTCCTGCTCGCCGCGGTGCTGGCTGCGATCACCGCCTTCGCGACACTGCGCCAGCGGGCCATGGCGGATCGCGCGGCACTCGAGCAGAGGAGGCGGGCCGACGACCGCGCCGAGTGGTGGCGACGCACGCAGTGGGGTATCGACGCGGCGACCTCCCTCGATCCGGTACGGCAGGAAGCAGGTGTGGAGGCCCTCCTCCGGCTGTCCCACAGCGAGCTCGCCACGGAGGAGGACCGCCTGATCCTCGATGCCATCTGGGCGCGCGACCCGCTGGCCGATCCCGTCGCCGTGCTGGACGGCCCGACGACGGTGCCGGACACCGGGGGCGGCACGCAACAGCCGAAGGGCATGGCGATGACCGACACAGCGCATGCACGACCAGCGCCGAACGGGCAGCCCGGCTACCGACGACCGGCCGACACCCCGCGCGTCAGCGCCGCCAAGGCGCGGCTGCGCGTGGCACTCGACGAGCAGCTCGGTCGCGAGACACCGCAGTCCGTCAGGGAAGCGGCAACGTCAACGTCGACGTCGAAGAGCAAGCCCGCTGCGACGAGCGATCGGTAGCGGGTTCCCCCGCACCCGATACAAGGCACCCGATACAACGCACACCGTGGAACACTCACCATGGAAGACTCACCGTGGAACACTCATCATGGAACGCGGAAGGCCCCGGAGCACGAGCTCCGGGGCCTTCCCTCTGTAGCGGTGCCGGGACTCGATCCCGGGACCTCACGATTATGAGTCGTGCGCTCTAACCAGCTGAGCTACACCGCCGTAAATGAGGGTGCCCGCACCGATCCGAGGATCGTCACGGGCCTCTCATTCATGAGCCCCCCACCGGAATCGATCCGGTGACCTCGTTCTTACCAAGAACGCGCTCTACCACTGAGCTAGGGGGGCAACAGCACGTTACGTTACCAGTTCTCCGCCGGTGGAGCGAAATCGCGGGCCGCTCCGAGGGAGGGGCCCGCGGGCCGTGCGGAAGCTGCGTCTCTCACGGCTTCCGCACGGCCCAGCCGGCGTCGTTCCTGCTACTGCTCGGACTGCGCGCTGGAGCGGCCCGTGCCGGCGCCGGCACCCTTGCCCTGACGCGGCTTGCGGGTGGCGTCGCCCGAGAACCGGGTGTCGCCGTCGCGCTTCGGGTAGTCCTTCCGAAAAGGCTTCTTGAACTCGCCCGCACCGCGCCCGGCGGCGGGCTTGCGGCCCTTGTCGAGCTCGAGGTGGATGAGTTCGCCGCCGATGCGCGTGCGGGACAGGGCGCGCAGCTGGTCCTTGGACAGATCGGCCGGGAGCTCCACCAGGCTGTGGTCGGCGCGGATGTCGATCCCGCCGATCTGCGCCGAGGAGAGCCCGCCCTCGTTGGCGATGGCGCCCACGATGGATCCGGGCATCACGCGCTGGCGACGTCCCACCGCGATGCGGTAGGTGGCGTTGCCCTCGGTGAGCGTCCGCGTGGGGCCCCGCGACCCGAAGCCGTCCTTGCGCCCCTCGGCCCGCTCACGCTGACCTGCCGGGGCAACCGGGATGTCCTGGACGAGGATCGGCTGGCCGCCCTGCGCCATGACCGCGAGCGCCGCGGCGATCTCGCTGGCCGGAACGTCGTGCTCCTGCTCGTAGTTCGCGATCAGCTCGCGGAACAGGGAGACGTCCTCACCGGACAGGGTCTGGGTGATCCTGTCGGCGAACTTGCCCAGGCGCAGCTCGTTGATCTTCGCGGTGGACGGGAGCTGCATCTGCTCGACGGGCTGGCGCGTGGCCTTCTCGATGGAGCGGAGCAGGTACTTCTCCCGCGGCGTGATGAACAGGATCGCGTCCCCCGAGCGGCCCGCGCGGCCGGTGCGGCCGATGCGGTGCACGTAGGACTCCGTGTCGTGCGGGATGTCGTAGTTCACGACGAGCGAGATGCGGTCCACGTCGAGACCGCGGGCTGCGACGTCCGTGGCCACGAGGATGTCGATCTTGCCGTCACGCAGGGCCTCGACGGTGCGCTCGCGCTGCTGCTGGGGGATGTCTCCGTTGATGGCTGCGGCCGAGAAGCCCCGTGAACGCAACTTGTCCGCCAGGTCTTCGGTCGCCATCTTGGTGCGGACGAAGGCGATGATGCCGTCGTAGTCCTCCACCTCGAGGATCCTCGTCAGCGCGTCCAGCTTGTGCGGGCCCATGACCTGCAGGTAGCGCTGGCGCGTGTTCGTACCCGTCGTCGTCTTGCCCTTGACCGAGATCTCGGCCGGATCGTTCAGGTACTTCTTGGCGATGCGCCGGATGGCCGGGGGCATCGTCGCGGAGAACAGGGCCACCTGCTTCTCGTCCGGGGTGGAGGAGAGGATCTGCTCCACGTCCTCGGCGAAGCCCATGCGCAGCATCTCGTCCGCTTCGTCGAGCACCACGTACTCGAGATTGGACAGATCCAGCGAGCCCTTGGAGATGTGGTCGATCACGCGGCCCGGGGTGCCGACGACAACCTGCGCGCCGCGGCGGAGGCCGTTGAGCTGCGGGCCGTAGGGCGAGCCGCCGTAGACGGGAAGCACGGTGAACCCGTCCATGTGCTTGGCGTAGGACGTGAAGGCTTCCGCCACCTGGAGCGCGAGCTCGCGGGTCGGTGCGAGCACCAGGACCTGCGTGTTCTTGCTGGGCCCGCCGTTGATGTCGGCGAGTTCGGCCATCTTCGACAGCGCGGGGATGGCGAAGGCCGCCGTCTTGCCGGTTCCGGTCTGCGCGAGGCCGACGACGTCGCGGCCGTCGAGCAGCGCGGGAATCGTTGCCGCCTGGATGGGAGAGGGCTTCTCGTAGCCGACGTCGGACAGCGCCGCGAGCACGCGGCCGTCGAGCTTGAGGTCGGTGAAGAGGATGTCGACGCCGTCATCGACGGCTGCGGCACCCGTCGTCGGGGCGGAGTCCGCCGGTGCCGCTTCGGCTGCTGATGTGGTGTCGGTGATCTGCTCGGTCAGGTTTTCAGGCACGGGAATGAGTCCTCCAGGTAGGTGCCGGCCGGCCCTGCGGGAGGAAGCCCGAAGCGCCGGATGAACATGGAAGTCCGGCGCTGTTTCAATCCCGCGCCGGGACTCCTCGTCCCACATCGATGCGAGTCCGTGTGACTCGCGATGTGCGACTTTTCTCTAGCCGGCGCTCCCTGATGAATCTGCTCGCGAGTCTGCGCTCCGAGCCCCAACACAACGAATCCTGACCTACTGGTCGGACATGACGGGAATACCGGTGTGGGGGATGATCCTAGTCTACGGCACGTCCGTCCGCCTGGTCCGCACACGGGCGTCCTCCGGGGGTGACGTTGCGCACGTGCCCCTGGGCGGCCCCGGATACGTCAGGTGGAGGACGGCAGCCTCAGGGCGCGCTGCGCGGACCGGCGGACCTGTGGGGTGAGCGTCACGAGATCGTCCGCCGCTGCGGCGAGGAGAGCCTCGGCCTGTTCCCGGTCGAGCCCGGTGTAGACCTGCGCCGCCGTGACGCCGTGCGCGGGGACATCCTCCACGCGGATGGCGTCCCCCGCCGTGATGCTGCCCGTGGACACCACGGAGAGGTAGGCGCCCACCCGGTTCGCCTCGGAGAACCGCCTCACCCAGGCCCTCTCGCCGAGGAACCGGGCGAAGTTGCTGCAGGGTGTGCGGGGCATGGTCACCTGGAGGACCACCTGCTCCCCGATGCTCCAGCGCTCGCCGATGACCGCCCCGGAGGCATCGATCCCGGCGACCCGCAGGTTCTCGCCGAACAGGCCGGGGCTCACGTCCCGTCCCAGCTGCTGCGTCCAGAAGTCGGCGTCGTCCTGTCCGTAGGCGTAGACGGCTTTCAGCGGCCCGCCGTGATGCTTCCTGCTGGCCTGGACGTCGCCGCTGAGGCCCAGCGGGTGCACGGTGACAGGCCCCTCGACCGCGCGCTTGTCGATGGCGGTCACGCCGGTGGCGTCCTTCGTGGGGCGCAGATCATGGACGCGGCAGACGGCCAGCAGGGTGCCGGAGGTCATCGCGCCACCCCGGGTACGGCCGCGTGCGCTCCGGCTGCCACCGGTCCACCGTCCACCCCGGCGTCGGGAAGACCCCCGGGCCGCAGCGCGCGGGTCAGGAGCACCCAGAACACCGTGATGGCCAGCGCGCAGAGCACACCGGCACTGGAGGCGACGAGCCAGCCGGTGGTGGCCTGGGAGTTCAGGTCCTCCGCCCCGAGGAGCAGGCCGATGGTCTTCGGCGAGTAGACGAAGACCACGAGGGCGATGACGAACAGGGCCGCCGCCGCGGTCCGGTAGGCGCGCAGTGCCACCGGCAGTCCGGCGGCCTGACCCGCGAGCACCGCCAGGACGACGGCGATCCAGACCCAGTGGTGGGACCAGGAGATCGGGGAGATCAGCAGCATGAGCAGCGCCGTCATCGCGATCGGCGTGAACCGGTCACCACGACGACGGCCGGACCGGATGACGTAGGCGGCGCCCGCCACGAGCAGCAGCGAGATCAGCAGCCACGGGACGGTGGCGGGGAAATCGGGGCCCATGACGTGCAGGATGGCGCCCCGGACGGAGAGATTGTCCACGTAGCCCTCACCTCCGATCCGCCCGGTGTCCCGGAGCATCTGCAGCCAGTAGGTGCGGGACTCGGACGGCAGGAAGAGGAAGCCGGCCGCGATGGTGCCGAAGAAGCCAGCGGCCATGGTGAACAGCTGTTTCCATTCCCCGCGCACCAGGAAGTACAGGCCGAAGACCAGCGGCGTCAGTTTGATGCCCGCGGCGATCCCCGTCAGCAGCCCGGTGGGCACCCGGCGGTGCGGGCCCGAGAGCAGATCCGCGGCGATCATGGCGAAGAGCAGGATGTTGATCTGGGAGAACGCCATCGTCTCGCGCCAGGGGCCGAGCAGGCAGATCAGCCCGGTACCGGCGATGGCGAGCGGCAGCGCCACCGGATGCGCGAGCACCGCGGTGCTGGTGCGGAACCCTCCGAGGTACCGCGTGATGAGCAGGGCGGTCACGGCCGCGACGACCACCGACAGGCCCACGAACAGGGCGGCGCCAGTCTCCGCGCTCACGAGCGTCAGGGCGGTGAAGACCAGCGCCGCGAACGGTGGGTAGGTGAACAGGAGCGAGCCCTCCCCCTCCCCGAAGGACCGCGTGTAGAGCGAGCCGTCGCCGTCGACCACGGACTGTCCGCCCATCCGGTAGACCCTGAAGTCGAGGCCGATCACATCGGCCCAGGCATAGGCCCAGGACATCAGCGCCACCGCCACGGCCAGCGCACCGACGACGCCCAGCGCCCGGACGGCCATCGGGGTACCGCGCTGGCTCATGCTGTCCTTCCGAGGAACCGGTGTCTGTCGCTGTTCCCTCGAAACCCGGGGCCACAGCTCATCCAGTGTAGGCATCCGCCTCAGGGTGGGAGGTCGCGGGCGGATATGGTGGAAATCACCCCACCCCTCCAGGAAAGGCCGATCCACCGATGTCCTCCCCCAACGGCAGCACCATGACAGCCATCACGAACGCCCATGTGGTCCCGATCGACGGGGATGCCTTCGACGGCACGGTCCTCGTCGAGGACGGCCGCATCTCGGCCCTGGGCGCCTCGGTCACCGTGCCCGACGGCGCCACCGTGGTCGACGCCGCAGGCAAATGGCTGCTGCCCGGGTTCGTCGACGCCCACGTGCACCTCGGAACACACGAGGAAGGCGAGGGCTCCGCCGGCGACGACACCAACGAGATGACCGACCCCAACATGGCGGGCGTCCGGGCCATCGACGCCGTCAACCCGTACGATCCGGGGTTCGACGACGCCCTGGCCGGCGGCGTGACCACGGTGAACGTCAATCCCGGGTCCGGCAACCCCATCGGCGGACAGGCCGTGGCCCTCCACACCCACGGGCGCTATCTCGAGGAGATGGTGCTGCGCTCCCCCAGCGGCCTGAAGTCGGCGCTCGGCGAGAACCCGAAGCGCGTCTACGGCGACAAGGGCAAGACGCCCTCCACCCGGCTCGGCACGGCGCTGGTCATCCGTGAGGCGTTCATGAAGGCGCAGAACTACCTGGGCAAGGCCGATGAGAACGCCCGCGACCCGCATCTCGAGGCCCTGGCCATGGTGCTGCGCCGTGAGATCCCCTGGCGCCAGCACGCGCACCGCGCAGACGACATCGCCACCGCGATCCGGCTCGCCGACGAGTTCGGCTACGACCTGGTGCTCGACCACGGCACCGAGGCGCATCTGCTGGCCGACGTCCTGGCGGAGCGCGGTACCCCGGTGCTGATCGGTCCGCTGTTCACCACGAAGTCGAAGGTGGAGCTGCGTGGACGATCGATCGCCAATCCGGGGAAGCTGGCGAAGGCGGGCGTGGAGATCTCGATCATCACCGATCACCCGGTGATCCCGATCAACTTCCTCGTGCACCAGGCCACGCTCGCGGTCAAGGAGGGGCTGGATCGCGAGACGGCCCTGCGGTCCATCACCATCAACCCGGCCAGGGTGCTGGGGCTGGCCGACCGACTGGGTTCGCTCGCCGTCGGGAAGGACGCGGATCTGGTGCTGTGGAGCGGGGACCCGCTCGACGTCATGCAGCGTGCCCTGCAGGTGTGGATCGGCGGCACGGAGGTCTACTCCTACGACACCGGGAGCGGCAGCAGCACCGTCGCTCCGCGGGGCTAGCCTCCCCTTGGCGCGGGTCCTGCCGCCGCGACCCTTCACGCTGCGTGCGGCGGTGATCCTGTGGCTCGCGATCGCGGTGCTCCTGCTCGTCGCCGCCGCGACCTTCGTGGGCTCGGCGGCGGTGCAGGATCTCGACCGGGCGGGATCCATCGGGCTTGGCGCACTCTTCGGCGCGCTCGCCGTCCTGCAGCTGCTTCTCCTGCTCCCGCTGCGCCGGGGCAGGAGGAGCGCCCGCGAGGTCCTGAGCACCATCGGCATCCTCATGGGCGTGCCGATCCTGGTCCGTGGCACGCCGGGCCTGTCCCTGATCGCCGGGGCCATGCTCGTCGCCGTGCTGCTCATGTGGCTGCCGCAGAGCAGCGACTACTTCCAGCTCACCCAGCCGAAGGCGAAGAAGCGGTTCAGACTGCCAGGCTCGCGCTAGCATCCTGCAGGGCGCGGAGGCATTGCTCACGCCCACCTACAAGACGGAGCCGCTGATGGGTGCCAGCAAGCTGGTCGGTTCCCGTCTGCGATTCCGTTCAGCTCACGCGTGCGTGGCTCTCGATGGCTCGCAGGACACCAAAGAGCCTGACGACGCCCTCCTCGCCGAAGAGAACATCGGGGCCTGCCGGAGCCAGTTCATTGTAGGGCGAGTCGAACAACGCGCCCGGGGACACGGTTCCGTTGTCGACGAGGTGGTTCGTGAGGACCTGCAGGAAATCGAGCTGCTGGGCTGTCAGCGTGGTATTCGCAACGAATTCAGCCAGCGCTTCCTCCACGGCGTCGCGGTCCAGGCCCACGAGGGACCGCACGTACAGCCCGAGCCCCTCGGCCGCGGCCCTGTCGAGATCTTCCCGCGAGCCGAGGCCGCTCTCCAGCAGGATGCGTTCCAGCTCCGAGAGGTCCAATGCTGTGAGCTGCCTGTTCCGGCGCAGGCGCTGGATGGCGGCGTGGTCCTGGTGACCGGTAAGGTACAGCCGGATCTTCTCGCGGTAGCGGGCAGGGTCCATATGGCCGTTCGATGCCCCTGCGAGGTCGATTTCTTCGAGCTCGCCGAGTTCATCCAGGAAGTTCGTGTAGACGACGTGCCGCTTGCGTTTCTCGATCAGGTGAACGAGTTCGCGGAGCCGGAGCCTGATGTCCTCCAGCCACCCCGCTGACACGGACTCCCACTCGGCGTCGTCGAGGATCGCCTCGATCAGCGGCAGTTGCGCTGCGATGGCGGGAACGTCCGGCTGGTCCTGCAATGCGGCGGCTACCGCTTGCACTTTCGTTCGGAACGGACCCATGGGGCTCCCCTGGAGTGCTGCCAGTTCCGTTCGCAATACAAGATAGTCGAAGCGCTTGGCCTCCTCCGTGTCCGGCAGGGCGCCGATGGATGCCAGCCGGGCCACCTCGGTCTCGAGCGCATCGAAGTCCTCGCCGTCCAGGGACGTCCAGGTCGATTCCTCCGTGAACTTCTCCACCCATTTCCGGGCAGGCCTCACCAGGAAGTTCTCCAGCGGCAGCCTGCCCACGGTGTGCTTCAACGACTCCTGCAGCTTGACGACGAAGGGGGAGCCGGAATCCCAGGCGAGGTCCGCCGTCGTACGCAGCAGCCGCACGCGCGTGGCGAAGGTGCTCTCCGCGAGGGACTTGCCGAGGGAGCCTTCATTGCCGGGCATGCCGGCGTTGAAGTATTCGACGTTGCGGCAGAGGTCGAAGATGAGGAAGTCCTCCTTGTCCTCGCCGGGGCCGAAGAGGTCGGGGCACAGGCGCGTGCCGCGGCCCACCATCTGCCAGAACTTGGTCTTGGACCGGACCATCTTGAAGAAGACCAGGTTGACGACTTCGGGGACGTCGATGCCCGTGTCCAGCATGTCCACGGAGATCGCGATGTGAGGGTCGGCGTCGCGGCGCGAGAACTCGTCGATGAGGTTCTGTGCGTAGTTCACCTGATACGTGACCACCCGGGCGAAGTGTCCTTTGAGGTGCGGGTAATTCTTGTCGAAGCGTGTGGCGATGTATTCGGCATGCCGGTTGTTCTTCGCGAACTCTAACGAGCCCCGGGGTGTGTCACTCAGCCCACCAAGACCCCGAAAAATGGCCGAAAAGTCCACCCCGACCGCGACGAAATCATCAAGTGGCACGAGTCAGGTAAGAAGAGCCCGTCTATCAGACCCCAACAGTCAGCGGTCTTCACCGGTATCAGTTGATTCGTGCAACATCATGACCAGTTCGTCCCGCCTATTGACTTCTAGTTTCGTGTAGATTCGGTAGAGGTGTCCCTCAACGACCCGGGAGCTGATGCCCAAGTCAGAAGCTATTTCACGATTAGTGAGTCCCCGGGCGGCCAACTCCGCTATCTCTGTTTCCCGAGGTGTGAGACGACCTGATTCTGAATCAACGTCAGGCTTAGTAATGCTAGTGAGGTTCTTTGGTCGCACGTCCGACTGCTGCTGACTTATGTCTTTGACGTAAGAAAGAATTTCCTGCAGGTAAGCGTTGTCGTTTTTCTCTGGTGGCTTTGGTGCGTGCTCGATGTGGATTGAGCGCACCGCCGTGTCTAGTGCGGGCCAGAATGCCTCAAATGATTCCCGAAGATTTTCGGCTTCGACCATCGTTGCTAGTTGGCGATTGATGGTTTCGACAAGTTTCAACATGTCATCTTTTTTAAATACCAGTGTGTTGAGGGTGGAGAGGGGGCCGGAACCAAGGTCGCCTCTCTCCTCGAATCGGATAAGGAGCGGAACCACGTGACGTTCTGTGTCGCTAATTGCCATCGACAGCGCTCCTGCTTCGAAGTTAAGCCACTCTGAATTCCTGTTTGCCGCCGTGACGCACAAAATTCCAAAATCCGTGACTGCCAATTCCTTAGCGATTCGCTCAGCCCACCGCGTGCCCGGTGCGATGTCTTCATCGCTCATCCACGGGTCGGTGGCCTGCAATACCTTCTTAAGCCAAGGCCGTAATAACTTCGCGACAGCCTTGCTCTGGTCTCCGGACCAACTAATAAAAATCTTCAAATCTCTCCTCCGATACCGCTTGAGGAGATAATATCAGCAAATTTTGCCCGACCGTCAATCTCTTCATTCACCTTGCAGCCTCAGTAAATATCGTCGACCATCTGGGGACCCCACTGCTTGATAATCCGCGCAGCGTCTCTGAACGCTGTTAACCCGGACCTCATGGGCTGTAGTGACCGCCTCACGGCACTGGAGGCCAACTCGGCCTGTCTCATGCTGTTGAGGAGGGCCTCCATCTGCTCATCAACGCCGTTGATGACCTGCAAGTTGTCGGAAATCTCCTGAAGGTCTTTCATCAGTTTTGGTTGGTTATCGAGTTCGACCTGAATCATGATCATCCGGCGGAGGCTGACGTCGATCTTATTCACGCGATCGCGCATCTGCGCGCCTTCCTCCCCAAGTGCACTGCTTGGGCCGGACATCTTCGCTGCTATCGTTCGGAGCTTGACTCCGAGTTCCCGGGGATCGCTGACGTTGTCCAACCTGACACTCGATGCTGCGGTAGTAACAGCGGTCATGTTGGCGGTCATGTTTTCTGCAAGATTAGTCACCTCGGCCAAGTCATCATGGATGTCGAGGATCGCATCCATGATGCCGCGGTCGTCTTCAGAGTCTTCTTCATCGTTGTCATGATCGCTGCTTGTTCCTGTCGCAGCTAATCCCTTCTTAGGCGAAGCAGGCTTCAACTCCGCAGTAGAAGACTCAGCTATAGCGGCTTCCGCCGCTTCTACGACTTCCACGAATCGATGAGCTAGCCTAACCATGGCGTGCTTCCAAGTGGGGGACCCTGGGCCGTCGAGAACTGCATCCTCAATCTGCTCGTACTGAATCTTGGCGATTTCACGAGCAATCGTATCCTCCGCATCAACGTTGAAGACCTTCGGTGCGTTGATTGGCATGATCGGCAGAATCAGGCGCTTGAGATCCTTCGAGCCGCTCGCGTTAGCTGCGTTCAGAAACGTATTGAACTCGTCTCGGCAGTTCTCACTCTCCAGGTACGCCACAGTAGCTATCACGAAGAGGACGCTGGCGCCTGTGAGACCACTCTTGATAGCGTCCTGAAAAGGGTCGCCCCATCTGATGCCGGTCTTGTCCCTGAAGATCTGTACGTCACGGCCATGAGTTGCCTTAATCATCTTCACCAAGCTGATGTGTAGCGGCTCGACGAACTGGAGGTCGTCATCGGTAGCATGGTCATAGCTGATGAAGGCTTGAATCTGGGAGGCGGCGCTCGCGTAACTCGTCATACGCCGAACCTCCCACAAGTACTTAGTGATGTAAAGCAACGGATGAGCTTTGGTGGCTCATCCGATTTCAAGGTGTAGCCGGGTCTGAAACCGCCGGATTCGAGCAGGCTACGGGCGATGTAGTGGGCGAGGTTCCTGAAGCCGAGGGCTGATCCGCGTAGGTGCTCGAGTCGCCCATTGATGGCCTCTGTGGGGCCATTCGAAGTGCCGGGGCGGTCGAAGAACGCGAGGACATCAGTGGCCCGCTGCTTTAAGGTCCGGCCAAGCCGGC
>NZ_CANLSZ010000007.1 GCF_947493765.1 uncultured Arthrobacter sp. | reverse complement strand
TTCCACGCGGTCTGCCAGGGCCCGAACTCCGCCGGAAGATCACGCCACGGCGACCCGGTCCGAAACCGCCAGATGATCCCCTCGAGCACCCGCCGATGATCCTGGAACGGACGACCCCGGCCCGGGCAGCAACCGGCATCAACGGCTCCAAACGCCCCCACGCGACATCCGAAAGACTACGAGTACGCGACATTCCACAATCATCTCGTTCATCCCACCACAAGGTTAGGAGACACGCCCTAGGAGCGCCCACCCGTCATCCCCGCTGGCAGCCTCGACAGCGTTACGCACCAGCAGCACGAGACGGGTATCACCGCGAAGCTTCTTCAGGTCGCCGCCATCACTTTGTGCGAATAACGAGTGGCGAGGCCCCGCTCTCGCCCTTGGCAACGCAGCCTTCTCGCGTGTCGTATCACCGGTACTATCGGTCCTAGTTGGAGCAACCTTGCTCTGAAACGTAAGGGGAGCGATTTCCGTGCAGCTAATCACCGCAAACTTGCGACGATACCGAAGCATTGAAGACGGCAGCGAGTTCACCGTAGAGCCCGATGTAACTTGCCTTGTCGGCAAAAATGAATCTGGAAAGACTGCGGTACTTCAAGGTTTGTACAAGTCCTACCCAGTGAACAAGTCGAAGTTTGATGAAGGACTGGACTATCCGAGCCGCTTGACTCGAGAGCGCAAAGAAGAAGGTAAGCTCCAAGTCGCCAAACTGACATACGAGCTTGACGACTCCGAAGTAGCAATGGTTGAAGAGCGGTTTGGAACTGGTGTTCTCAGAGGCCGCACAATCGCCATGACTACTGGCTACCGGTACGAGGGCACTTCGACTTGGGGCGTGCGACTTGATGAAGGCGTGGCCGTGAATCACCTCCGCGACGGACTGGACCTTCCTCAAGCGACGCAACAACTGGCAAATCAGGCTACGACCATTAAAGCCTTGACACAGGTACTTGAAGGCATGGAAGCTCCGACGGCTGATGTGACACGAGTTCTTGCTGAAGTTGAGAGCTGGCGAGGTAAGGATTTAGATCTCGCGGTCATCGATTCCCTTTCGACCTACAGGCCCAAGTTTGTCTATTTTGGCGATTACGACTCAATGCCCGGTAAGGTCTCTATCCCATATCTGATTGCCGCCCGAACAAAAGGTACTTTGACTCGGGGCGAGGAGGCCGTGCTAGCGCTTCTGAGTATGGCTGGTGTGGACCTGGAGGACTTTCAGGAGCCCGAATCACATGAGCACCTCATACGCGATTTGGAAAATGCGTCTAACAGCATCAGTAGCGAAGTATTCGAGTACTGGACCCAGAACAAAAATCTATCTGTCCGACTTGACATCATCGGGACACCCGAACCGGGAGCCAAAGCTCCTTTCGATCAAGCGCCGCTACTGCAGATTCGAGTCGTAAACCAGCGCCATAATGTGAGCGTCCCATTCGATGAGCGATCTCGGGGCTTTGTCTGGTTCTTTTCCTTCCTCGCTTACTTCACCCACCTTGAGGAGGACTCCGAGCAACAGCTGATCCTGCTCCTCGACGAGCCTGGCCTGAACCTGCACGCGACCGCGCAAGCCGATCTGCTTCGTTTCATCGATGAACGGCTTTCTCCTACTCACCAGGTACTGTTTTCCACACATTCCCCTTTTATGATCAATGCGCACAAATTCAGCCGGGTTCGAACTGTGGTTGATGATGAGAAGAAGGGAACGATCGTTTCTGCTGATGTTCTGAGAGCTGACGCTGAGACCGCTTTCCCTTTGCATGCCACTCTGGGTATTGAGCTCAGTCAAACACTGTTTGTCGGTCCAAATGTATTACTCGTTGAAGGGCCTGGGGACCTTCTCTATCTTGAAGTGCTCTCCGATACGCTGAAATCAGCGAGTCGCGAGGGACTGGACGAGGGATTGGTCATCACCCCTGCTGGCGGGATTGCAAAGCTTCCAGCGTTCATCGGACTCCTCGGGTCGAATGGACTCAACACGATCGCTTTGGTCGATACGTCTAGCAACGACACGGCAGCCATCAAGCGCTTGAGGGAAGCCGGGCGTCTTGGAGCCGGTGGAATAGTAGAACTTGGTACCATTCTAGATAAAGCTGATGCTGATATTGAGGATCTATTTGAGCCGGGCTTCCACGTCGAGCTCATCAATGACGCGTACCAAGGACTATTGAGCGGGAAAAAACTGACCGTGAAAGAACTTCCTGACGATCCAAGACTGGTTCGACGAGTGGAGCGCGCCTTCGAAACTCGAGGAATAAATAACGGTCGCATAAATCACTTCGCACCTGCCGCCGCCCTCAACCGGAACCAAGGTCATTATGTTTCAAAGATCAACGATAAGACGTTAGATCGCGCAGAAAAACTCTTCGCCGCGATCAATGCACTTGTGTCGCGCGACTAGTGAAGGACGTGTCGGGCTCGAAAACTCTCATGAAAGCGAGTCCGACCAAAAGGGTTGGAAGTCAGGGTGGTCCTTCCAAAGGGCTGCGCGAGTAGTTCGAGGATTTGCCACATGTAGTCCTGCTCTCCTCCTTATGTCGTCATCGATGAATGCCAAGTCATCATCACTGCGCATGCTGAGTTGCCGCACCATGGCATGGTCGGTCATGACGACCACCTCGCTATGCCGGTCACGCACGGCCGCCGACACTCGACAGGTGTTGGCTGGTCCTGCCACCCCCTCCGGCGGTTCGAGCGAACATATGCACTGTTATCGGCGACAACACGAAGAGGACCGAGTGCCGTCAAGCGGACCGAAATGCTGGCCCGGAATGCTGCGGGTGCGATCCCTCCAAGGGGTAGTGGGGTCTAGATCGAGCACCTTCGTCTGCGTAGTCAGGAGCCACCCGACGCCCAGGGTATTAACCATCTCCCACCCGAGCCGGTTCACGTCGACGTACCGGTCGGTCAGGTCGAGCGGCTTCGCCCACGGCCTGTCGATAACGCAGTGACTGTTTTGGCCGATGCCGGACACCAACCCGACGGGTTCTGGTGCTGCAGGGCTTTCAGCGCGTTATACACGTAGGCAGTGGGCGCCAGCGGCGCGGTAGAACTTGTTGAGGAAGTCCTGTTCGGCGAACGGGTAGTGCGACAGGTCGTCCACGGTCGCCAGCCGCGCCACCATGGCGGCGAAGACGGCCTAGTCGGGCGACAACACGAGGAAACCCCCGTTCAGGTAGTCGTCCGTTACAGACGGTTCAGTGACGTGGTCCCCGCCTGCCTTGTGCCATTCGGCCGCCTTACAGTCGCCTCTTGTATGACCCACCTCACTCCCCGTACTATCGGCACATCGTGTCCGTACTCGTTGTACGCACTCCTCCAAATGCAGACCCCTCCGTTCTCAGAGAGAAGATTCGTCAATGGCAGCCGAGTCGCTTCCCAAGTCCCGTATCCCCTTGTTCGACGGCATGAACCGTATCCCCGGCGGCCTCATGCTCATCCCCCTGATCCTCGGCTCGATCGTCGGGACCTTCGCCCCCGGCTTCCTGGAACTCGGCAGCTTCACCACGGCCCTGTTCGCCGAGTCCGCGCTCCCCCTCATCGCCGTCCTGATCTTCGCCACCGGCATGCAGATCACCGCGAAGGCCTCGGGCCCCGTGCTCGCGACCACCGGCGTCGTCCTGCTGTTCAAGACGATCATCCCCGCATCCCTCGTCGCGGGCCTCGGCCTGCTCGTCGGCATCGACGGCATCCTCGGGATCTCGATCCTCGCCCTGCTGGCCAGCTTCGACAACAGCAACGGGGGCCTCTGGCTCGCCTTCACCGGCCGCTACGGCGACTACCGCGACCGCGGCGCCTACATGGGCTCCGCCATCAACGACGGCCCCTTCTTCACACTGCTGTTCCTCGGCATCTCGGGCCTCGGCAACATCCCGCTCCTCGCCCTCCTCGCCGCCGTCATCCCCCTGATCCTCGGCTTCATCGTCGGTAACCTCGACGCCAAGTGGACCGAGGTCATGCGACCCGTCCCGAACATCGTTATCCCGTTCTTCGCCTTCGCCCTCGGCACCGGCATCGACCTCCGCAACGTCATCACCGGCGGACTCAGCGGTATCTTCGTCGGCATCGCCGCCACTCTCATCACCGGCGCGCTCATGTACATCGGCTACCGCTTCGTCCTCCGCCGCGGCGGCAAGTCCGGCATCGGCATCGCGTCGGCGACGACGGCGGGCAACTCGATCGCCACCCCGGCCATCGTCGCTGCTGCGGACCCGAGCTTCTCGCCGTTCGTGGAGGTCGCAACCGCGCAGGTCGCCTCGGCCGTCCTCGTCACCGCGATCCTCGCCCCGCTCCTCGCCTCCTGGGTACTCAAGCGCCAGGGCGGGCTGGACACGGACGACGCCGTCGAGGTCACCCCGACGTCCACCTCCGAACTCCCACCCGCGGGTGATCCGTCTGCCCCCACCACCCGACCTCGCCGGACGCAGGACGACGACCGGTCGTGACACCTCCCGCACCCATCGTCGGCATCGCGGCCGACGACGTCACCGGCGCCACCGACTCGGTGGTCCAGTTCTCCCGCTCCGGCTGGGCCTCGCGCCTGCTGCTGGGCAATCTGCTGCCGCGGTCGGTCGATCCGGGCAGCGCCCTGGCCCTGAACTCGGACGCCCGGGCGATGGACGCGGCAACCGCCCGGACGGCGACCGCGGGCGCCGTCGCCGATCTGCTCACCGCCGGCGCGAACCGCCTCTACCTGAAGATCGACTCCACCATGCGGGGCAGCGTGCCCGCGCAGGTGGCAGGAGCCCTCGACGCGTGGCGGGAGCGGCACCCCGGCTGCTTCGCCGTCGTCTGCCCTGCCTACCCGGCCATGGGACGCACCGTCGAGGACGGTCTGCTGCGCGTGCACGGCGGACCGGTCGAGGACTCCCCTGCTGGCCGCGACCCGGTCACCCCGGTCCCCACGAGCGAGTTCTCGCTGCTTTTGCCCGGCACCACCACGATCAGCCTCACCGGCTCCCCCGAGCAGGACGCCCAGGCGCTGCGCGAGGCAGCGGGCAGCGGCGGCGTCGTGGTCGTCAACGCGGCGTCCGACAGCGACCTGCGCACCCTCGCTGCCGCGCTCGTCGCCGCCGGTCCGACGGCGATCCCCGCCGGGTCCGCGGGTCTCGCCGCAGCGATGGCGGCAGCCTGGGCCGGCGCCGGGACAGCGCTGATTCCCCCGGAACCGGCGCCCACCGCGCAGGGGCAGCGGATCGTCGTCGTGGTCAGTTCGCTGCACGATGTGGCCCGCACCCAGACCCATCATCTGCGCGCCCACCTGGACGCGTCCGACCTCCGCATCCTGCAGCCCGAGGACTCGCTGCTCGATCTGCCGAACGGCCTCGCGCGGTGGGCCGCCGGCGAGTTGCAGTCTCCGGAGTCCCTCCCGCGGGTGGTGGTCATCCTCTCTCCCGAGGCGGTCGGCGGCTCCGTGACCTTCAGTGGCACCGCCATCGCCCGCAGCCTCGCGTCCGTGGTGCAGCAGACCCTGGCCCGTGCGCCCGTCGGGGCCCTCGTGCTCGTCGGCGGCGACGGAGCGCGTGCCGTCCTCGAGGCCACCCGCGCACAGGCGCTGCGCATCACCGGCGCCATCCAGGAGGGCATCCCGGTCGGCGTCGTCGAAGGCGGTACCGCCGCCGGGAAGATCGCCGCCACGAAGGCCGGCGGCTTCGGACCGGTCTCCGCCCTGCTCGATACCGTCACCGAACTCACCCACACCCTCACCACCACCCTCACCCAGTCAACGGAGGCATCCTCATGAGCATCCCCACCCTCGCCGTCACCCTCGGCGACGTCGCCGGCATCGGACCGGAGATCACCGCGAAGTCCCTCCTCGGGCACGACGACGTCCGCCAGGAGTGCAGGCCCGTCGTCATCGGCGACGAAGCCGCCATGCGCCAGGGCGTCACCAACGTGGGCGGCGACCCGGACAAGGTCCGCCTGCTGTCCTCGATCGAGGACGCCACCAACGAGCCCGGCGTCGTCGAACTGCTGCAGACCGGCCCGTCCCTGGCCGACGTGAAGCTCGGCGAGCTCAGCCCCGCCGCGGGCGACGGCTCCTACCGCTTCGTCGTCGAGGCCTGCCGCCTCGCCCGCGAAGGCAAGGTCCAGGGCATCGTCACCGCGCCGCTCAACAAGGCCGCGATGCACGCCGGCGGGCACAAGTGGCCCGGCCACACGGAGCTGCTGGCGCACGAGTTCGGGGTGGAGAACTTCAGTCTCGTCCTCTCCGCGGGCGACCTCTACTTCTTCCACCTCACCACCCACGTGTCCCTGCGGCAGGCCATCGAGGACGTCACACCGGAGCGCACCGGCAACGTGATCGAACTCGTCAGCGCGTTCACCAAGGCGCTCGGCAATCCGGACGAGCCGATCGGCCTCGCCGGGCTGAACCCCCACGCCGGGGAGAACCGCCTGTTCGGTGACGAGGACGCCGACATCCTCGCCCCCGCCGTCGCCACCGCCCGCGAGAACGGCATCAACGTGCACGGGCCCATTCCCGCGGATGCGCTCATCCCCGCCGCGGTCAAGGGCAAGTGGAACATGGTGATCGCCTGCTACCACGACCAGGGCCACGCACCCTTCAAGGCGGTCTACGGCGACGACGGCGTGAACATCACCGTGGGCCTGCCCGTCGTCCGTGTCTCGGTGGATCACGGGACGGCGTTCGACATCGCCGGTCAGGGCATCGCCCGCGAGGCGAGCCTGGTGCTGTCGATGCGGCGGGCAGCGCAGCTGGCGCCCGGATGGGACGTCGTCTGGCGCACCGCGCAGAAGGCGTAGCTCGTCCGGCGCTGTGGGCACCTAGGATCGAGGCATGACGAGCGACGAAGACCTGGACCCTCCCGTGCCCAGCTACCTCGAGGGCATCGAGCTCAAGCGGGTGCACGACGGCCGGGTGATCGAAGAGCATGACGGCGACGGCCCGGCACCCACGGGCGAGCCCGACTCCGCATCTTGAGGTTCGGATAGATGACAAAAATGGACATGCCTGACGCCCCTGATCGCTCCCTCGACGCCTCCAGCGGCGAACCGCTGCACGTCCAGCTCCGCGGGCATCTGCGCGCGCAGATCCTGAACCACTCGCTCCCGCCGGGCACGTCCCTGCCGAGCGAGGCGCAACTGCAGGTGCGCTACGGCGTCTCCCGCTCCGTGGTCCGCCAGGCCCTCGGTGCTCTGACGGATGAAGGGCTGATCGAGCGTGGCCGCGGTCGCGGCAGTACCGTGGCACCCCGGCGCGAGCACCACCGGCTGGTCCACCGGACGTCGGGACTCTCGGCGCAGTTGGGCAGCGCCGGAGCGAGCGTCGGCACGCAGGTACTCTCGATGACCGTGCAGGACACCGACGCCTCGACGGCGGTGCTGGGGACGGATCGGGTGCTCACTCTCGAGCGGCTGCGGACCGCCGACGGGGTGCCAATCGCCGTCATCCACACCTGGCTTCCCGTTCCAGCGTTCTCCTCACTGACCGCCGAGGACCTGCACGACGCGTCGCTGCACGCTGTGCTCGGCGAGAAGTTCGGCGTGCGGATCGCGTCCGGGAAACGCCAGATCCGGGCCGTACCGGGCGACCAGGATCTGTTGCGTCTGCTGCAACTCGATTCGTCGTCGCCCGTGCTGCTCCTCGAGGGTACGAGCTTCGACCAGCACGGACAGCCCGTGGAGGTCTTCTCCACCTGGCATCACCCGGACCACGTGGTGTTCGACATCGACATCGAGCGCGATCCGACGACAGCACCAGTTTCGGCAGACGGTCCGTCATCGGCCATCAACTCCCCTGGCGCGATGGCTGACCGAGCTCGCCGGTTGGGGGCGGAATTGTTTCACTTCGCTGAGCAGGTTTCCGACCTTGGTCGTTGACTCCGCGGCCGTCTGTAGCGATGTTCCTCTGCGCCTGAGCCTGGCACCTCATCCATGCCGTCGAACCGCTCCGGACCCGCGCGGTTGAGCCACGTACATCTTCCGCTGGATACCTATCCACCGCTGACGGGAATGAAGTCGCGCATGTAGTCGCGCAGTCTCGGGTCGCACACGTAGACATAGGTTCCCCGTATGCCACGCGTGAGCAGCACCGCGTAGATGTTCTGGACGAACCGCAGGAGATCATCGTCCGTGTAGACCTTGCCGAGGCGCCGGTTGTTCTCCTTGCCCTTCGTGTCGAAGTACGACTCGCGGTTGATGACAATCCTCCGTGTCTCGGCGTCGTAGGTGATATCGGGTCCGATGATGACGCCCGCGTAGTTCAGGTCGTACCCCTGAACCGTGTGGATCGACCCCACCTCCTCCAGCGACTTCGGCGAAGCGATCCAGTCCTTCTGGGTGCTGTTCCAGCGGAACCGACTGCCGTCGATCTCGATGTCGTACGCGGCCTTATCAGTCTTCGACCTCCACGGCCAGGCATATCCAGCGACCAACCTCGACAGGCCGACGTCCGCCTCCCGGCGCAGCACCTCGGTATGCATGTCGGCGATGCTGTCGAACAGGCGGAAGTCGTATCCTTCGAAGGTCTCTACGTGTGCCAGGACCTCGTCCACCTCCCGGCGGCCGAGGATCCTCCTGGCGTAGCCGACGTAGTCCGACCCGGCCCGCACACGCATCTGTGACACGAGCGGATAGTGACGGTCTACAGCTTTGGCCTCGGCAACAAGATCATGAAGAACCTCGGGCGGCAGGTCCGCCGGCCGAACACTCTGGGCCGCATCGATGAGGAGGATCTGGTTCGTGCTCTTCGCGCGGATCCAGTCGAGCTGCGTCTTCAGCGGGTCGTCCTGCCCGAAGAGCTTCTCGTTGATCTCGCGGCACCTCTTGTTCTGCGTCCCTGACGGCTGATTCGCGCGTTGATTGAGGCGATGCGACTCGTCGACAACCAGGAGATCGAACTGCCCGGCATCGAGGCCGACGTCGAAGGCTGTCATCACCATTTGCGGATCAAGTCCCGGTGTCTTCTCGAAGACCCTCATGATCGATTCGCGCAGGGATTGCTGGGGCACCACGAGTCCGATACGCACGTCGACGAGAAGCTCGGAGTGGCTGCGATCGAAGAACTCCGAGAACATGGAGTCGCTGTCGAGCTCCTCGGCGGGTGCTCCTGCCTTGATATCGGCGATGAGCTTGAGCAGGTAGGTTGCAACGACCGTCTTGCCTGTGCCTGGCTCGCCCTGGATCACGATCGTGCTGCGAGCGTCCGCCTTCAGGTCCTCGAACAGGCCCTCGAGGATGCCTTCGACGGCGATCGCCTGGTCCTGGGTCAGCTCCTTGAAGGGCGACAGCTTGAAGAGGTCGCTGTTCTCGATCTCCGGAATGGTGCGGCTGAAGACACCGTCGGCCCGAAGGCGCTCGAAGACCTCGCTGAAGCTCTCCCGGTATAGGTCGCGGTCGTAGTAGTCGGCCTCGACGATGCCGTCGTTCCGGTTGAGGACCTGACAGGCACCATCGCCAGCCAGCATCCGGATCAGATAGGACTCGAGATCGAGGCACACCGACTTGTTGAACGTCGCGTCGACGACGACGCGCACGTTCCTCAGATGTTTCTTCTCCGGCGAGACGAGATGCTGGCGTATGCGTGCGGCCGCGTTGCGCGACTCGCCCACGTAGACGTCCTTGAGGCCCTTTCCCTTGGCGCCGGACGTCGAGCCGTCGGCGTCGTCCAGGACGTAGACGATGGGCCAATTGGTGTTGCGGTGGTCCAGCCCGGCCCAATTCGTGACCTCTGCATTGGTGAAGCCCAACCACCGGATGTCAGAGGGCGTCATACTTCGCGCTCCGCCCGCGAGCCTTCTCGACCGGGTACTTCTCGCGCGTCTTCACGAGCTTTTCCAGAACAATCGCGTCTGGCTCGACACCCAATCGATCGGCGAGCAGCACACAGTAGGTGAGGACGTCGGCCAGTTCCTCTTGTACGCGCTCGACGTCTGCCTCTTCGTCCCACTGGAAACACTCAAGCAGCTCAGCGGCCTCGATGACGATGCTCTTTGCGAGGTTCTGCGGGGTATGGAACTGGCCCCAGTCGCGCTCCGCGACGAACGCTGCGAGCACGGCTCTCACGGGCGATTCGAACATTCCGTCAACCTAACAGGTTGCAGAGCCACATCTGAGGAGATCGTCGTCCACCAGCTCCCTGTCGACGTCGTTGGAGGGCGGCCGCCCAGACTGTAGTGCCCCGGTCCGAGCACGGGCGGGACCTTCTGCTCAGCCGGTACTGACGATGAACCGCTGAGTGCCGGCCGAACCATTGCCAGCCGGATACCTGCTCGCTAGCGTGTTGCAGGACGCGAGGACCCGCCAGCTGGGACGAAGGGACGAGCCTCCGTCACCGGGTACTTGATATTCGGCCGACCTGATCTGACGTCCGGACCCGGGCCCCCACCTACGAAGGATGGTTCATCATGAGCGGCGACTACGAGACCTACGAGCTCGGCGACTTCGAGCTCCAGTCAGGGATGACCATCGAGTCCGCGAAACTGGCCTACAAGACCTTCGGGGAGCTGAACGCGGACAAGAGTAACGCCATCGTCTATCCGAGCTGGTACTCAGGATTCATCGCGGACAACGTCTGGCTGGTCGGCGAAGGCATGGGCCTCGACCCGGCGAAGTACTTCATCATCATCCCGGCGCTGTTCGGCAATGGTGAATCGTCCTCCCCCAGCAAGACGCCCAAGCCCCGCAACGGCGCCCGGTTCCCCGACTGCACGTTCTACGACAATGTGAGGGCCCAGCACCAGCTCGTCACCGAGCACTTCGGCATAGAGCATCTGCGCCTCGTGCTCGGCTGGTCCATGGGCGCCGGCCAGACCTATCAGTGGGGCGTGCAGTACCCGGACATGATGGACGGACTGCTCCCGTTCTGCGGCTCGTCCAAGACATCGCCGAACAATGTCGTCTTCCTCGATTCGCTCAAGGGCGCACTCACCGCCGATTCCACCTGGAACAGCGGCTGGTACCACCAGCAGCCCGACGTCGGCCTCCGCGCGTTCGCCCGCGTGTATGCAGATTGGGGTCTGTCAGCTCAGTTCTACTGGGACGAGCTCTGGCGCCAACTCGGCTACGCAACCCTCGACGACTTCCTGGTGGGCTTTTGGGAGGGTTTCTTCCTCCAGCGTGACGCCAATAATCTGCTGACCATGCTGTGGACCTGGAAGCACGGGGACGTCGGCGGTACACCCGGCTTCGACGGTGACACCAAGAAGGCACTCGGGGCCATCAAGGCGCGGCTCATTCAGATGCCAGCCCACGAGGACCGATACTTCGCCCCTGAGGAGGAGAAGCGGGTCAGCCAGTTCATCAAGGGAAGTGAGTTCAGGGAGATCCCGGGGGTGTGGGGCCACTTCGCCGGGATCGGCGCAAACCAGGCCGACACCGACTTCATCGACCGAGCGGTCAAGGAGATCCTGGGAGACTAGCATCTGACCGGGAGCGCATCCTCCGTCAGCTAGCCGGGTAGTCCGACCTCACGCTGTCCAGCGCGTCCATGAGACGTCCGAGGGCTTCGGGGGAAACGTCGGCCAGTGGCACATTCGGCCGGCGCTTCCACCCCGACTCCTTCAAGGACTCTGCCGCAATCCTAAGCCCGTCGATATCCGCAAGACCACTGAGGAAGCCGTCGAATCGCCTGTCATTCGCCGGGCTGGCCGCCACTTTCGGCACTCGGGTGAAACTCAGCTCGAGCGTGGTCGACGACGTCGTGTAGTGATACACGTACAGGTGCCCCACCTCGCCTGTGCTGTCCAACGACATCTGGAAGGATCCGGCAGGGATCCGCTTCGCCCGACGCACCGACCCGACGAACGGGATGGTGCGGCGTCGAGCCTCCCCGAGCAGGAGATCGAACCTCGAGAGATTCTCGGCGTCATTGCTCTTGATCCAATCCCGGCACTCGCTCTCGGTCCAGCGACCCTCAGCACGCTCCGCTGCTGCCGCCTTCGCCGCGGCAAGTTCCTCTCCGTACGTCGTCGGAAGGAGCATCTCGGTGTGCTCGGAGAGCAGGCGCTTGTACGCGACGGCGATGACCGACGTCGTCGGTCCCGACGTCGCATTGAGATACTCCACGATGCGCCGCAGATCGTCGTTGATCGCATCGACGGCCAGAACGATGTTGAAGCGGCCCTCCGCCAGGTTCGCCGCGACCGCGCCGGAGAAGTCAGGATTGGCCGACGCGACAGACTCTCCCAGGCTCCTACCTGTTCGAGCGAGCCATCGTTGTTCGAACTCTCCCAGGGACATGCGCCAGAACGCCGACGCGTAGTCGAACATCTGCCCGATGATCTCGCGCCGCACCTGGCGATTCGATGCGAGCTTGCACTCGACCAGGGTCAGCCCACCCTCCTGATCGACGACGATCAGGTCGGCCGGTCCGGCACCCGACTGCATCTCCTTGCACGCCACGGCCTGGTCCCCTACGCCGGGGATGAGTCGGGGATGGTCCGCCAAAATCTGTTGCAGTTCCGCCTCCCGCCCGTAGCCGACCTCGTCCGGTTCGGCCCAGTCACCACCCAGTGGCCGCGTCAGGATGGTAGCCACTGCTACACCTCGACGGCGACGTCATCGTCGTCGACTGGTTCCAGACCGAGCTCGATGCCGTGCATCCACAGCACGATGTCCATCACCCGCAGCGTCGAGATGTGCTCCGGCGCTTCTGCTGCCTGCCGGATGGCCTCGAGCCGCTCCGGGAGCCCCGTGTCCTTCAACGCCGCGTGCCAGGTGGTCCACTGCGCGGCAGAGTTCGTGAGGCCCATCAGCGGGCGGACGACGGAGTCGTAGATGGGGATGAGCCGGGGGCGCTTTCTGGCCATGATCTTGCTCGCCCGGGTGGGTCCGATGCCCCACTTCCCGTACTTCTTTCCCCGGATCAGGTCCCACAGCTCGTTAGCGGGGCTGCCCGGCGCCTCGAACTCATCGATATCCGTCGTCCAAAGATCGACGTCGACGGGTAGCTGCTCGAGCAAGCCCGTGATCTCTTCGGCGTACGTCTCGAGTAGCCCGATAGCGGCCCGGCCCTTGATGTCGACGGAGAGGAAGGACACAGCCACGAGATCGTCGGCCGTGATGCGATCAGCGACGTCGGGGTGATCGCCACCCCCTGCCCAGCCGTCGAAGCGGGTGCCGGTGCGGGGAATGGTATGTCCGGCGAGAGGTGTGTAGTAGCGCCGGACCAGCGCTGCGGCCTCGGCGACATGGTTGGCGTCGAGTATCTCGTGGTACGTCACAGGGCGCTCGCTTCTACCAAAGCCCGGGTCGTCCAGGCGCGAAATTGTTCGGTCGAATCACCGACGGTACCGCTACCCAGTGCCACCGGTAGCGACCATCGAGAAACTGCGCGTGTCGGACGAAACGACCCTGGTTGACTTCGATATCGGTAGCATTCACGGTGACTTCATTATCGAATTCACCGAGGTGGGCCAGAATGACACTGCGAGGACAGGTTCGAAACGCCGAAGCCCTCGGCCGCATGCTTCAGCAGGGGCGCATGCTCCACGGAATGAGCCAGCGGCAATTGGCCGAGCAACTCGGCATCAGCCAGAAATGGGTATGGGAGATGGAGCAGGGGAAGCCCGGCCTGCTCACTGAACGACTCTTCGAGATGCTGCGCGCCACCGGCGTGCGGCTCTATGCAGAAGTCGACGAGCCGGAGGAGGATGCACATCCGTCGGAGCCTTCGAGCGATGAGTGAGCTCCGCGTCGAGCTGTTCGGGATCCTGGTGGGCCGGTTGACGGGCACGGACTGGCGGACCTTCGATCTCCGTGCCGACCGTTCATGCTTCGACCATTCCGATCTCGGCAGTACCGTCCTGTCCGAGTCCGGTCCGCTCGAACTCGCGTCGAACCGCACCCGAGCCTCACGCCGTCGAAATTTCTTCACGGAGCTGCTCCCCGCGATCGATCAGCCTCCGCTCCCACGGGACGCATGCACCAGGAGGACATGAACCAGGTCCTCGGGGCGCACGGGAACGAGAAGTACCAGGAGCAGGGCGGCAAGGTCAGCCTACGGCGCATCGCGGACGTGCTCCGCCGCAATGGGGACAACGAGTCCCTCGAACGCCTCCTCACGATGACTGTCCTCGCCGTCGCTCTCGGCAACCTCGATCTGCATGCGAAGAACCTGTCCCTGCTCCACCACCCCGACGGCCGCTCCGAACTCGCCCCCGCGTACGACGTCGTGCCCATGCGCCACCAGCCCACGGACGTGCGGATGGCCATGTCCGTCAACGGCACCTACCGTCATACGGAGCTCACGCGTGCAGACCTCGTCGAGGAGGCAACCTCCTGGCGCCTCCGCTCGCCGGAGCCGCTCATCTCACGGGCGCTGGAGGCGCTGGAGACTTTCGCATCCTCCACCGAACCCGATCCGCGAGCGCACCCCGGACTTCAGGAGGACGTGTTGAGCTTCACCCGGAACCTCCTCACCGGGAAGCCGGTGGGCTAGCGCACGCGCGAGGCCACCGTGCCGTCACCTTCGGTCCGGTCCCGGCACCCGACGTCACTGGATACGGCCGCCCCTCACCAGTGCCGGTGCCCGCCGGACGAGCGGTAGTCCGGCCACGGCAGGTCGATCGGCGGTTCGAAGTCCTTGTCCAGCAGGGCCGGCATCGGATCGTCAGCCGTGCGCTGCTCGAACTCCTGCCGCGCCGCCTCGAGCGCCTCCGGGGTGCACAGCAGGTCGATGAAGGTTCCGGCGATGGTCTTCCCCGCCACCTCGATGGTGGGATCGATGGTTGCAGGTATGCCACCGAGGGCGTTCATGACCCAGCCGGGGTACGCACCGCTCCCCGGGACCGGCTTCAGCGCCGGACGCGCCACGTAGAAGCGGACCGTGGGGGCGTAGTGGGTCATCTCCACGTAGTCGTCGCTGGTCCAGTTCCGCTGCCACGCCGGCATGTGCTCGCGCAGCAGCCGCTCGGCCTCCTGCGGTTCGATGAGCTGCTCGCACTCGTCCAGGAACGGCTTGGACGTGGGCTCCACGCCGAGAGCGCGCTGGATCTCGTTCGCAGCGGCGACGGCCTCGGCGTCGTACTCAGGTGCTCCGACGGCGCTGAGATTCCGGTACAGCAGCTCGGCGAGGGCGTGGTTGGTCCGTCCGGGACGGCTGCGCGCCACCCAGCGTTCCTCCAGCGCGCAGTGGGCCATGGCCGCCGCGTGCTCGGCGTTGCGGTCGAGGACGGCCAGGACGTGCTCGGCCATGGCGATGTCCGGGGTGCGCCAGGAGAACTGGATGCGGGCCACGCGCTGGGGCAGATTGTCCGCGGTCGCCTGACCGTCCAGCAGGATCGCGTCCGACAGGCTCCACCCGCCCACGCTGGGCAGCATGGCATCCTGCATGGACCGTGAGGCCGAGTACATGGTCATGAGCGCCACATTGGCACCGGGGGCCCGGGCCGCGGAGTGCGACGCCGGGATGGGCGAGTTGGGATCGGCCCCGATCTGCCAGGTCTCGGGTTCGTCGCAGCGGAAGGTGTAGACCTTGCTGTAGTAGGCCCCGCACTGCGTGTCCCAGCGCGCCGTGTTGCACAGCGGCAGCATGTAGAAGGGATGGAAGCTCACGATCGCGTCGACGTCGTCGTAGTAGCCGCGCAGCCCGTGCACCACCTTGGACCCGTGCATCTTCTCCGCCGGCTCGCCCGTGTACCGGAGGGTCCCGGGGATCCGGTGCACCGTCATGGCGTGCTGCGTCCCGAGCAGCCCCGCCAAGGTGGAGATGCCCAGGGCGGAGTGCGGATCCGTGTGGCCCGGCGCGAGCGCGCTGAGGCCCTCGCGCGGCTCCTGCTGCGTGGTGGCCGACTGGCTGTTGCCCGGCACGGCGTCGTACTCGGCGTACGTCAGGAGGGCAGGGCCGTCCCCGTTGCGCCAGGTCGCGGAGAAGGCCGTGGGCATGCCCGCCGAGCCCTCCTCGACGTCGAACCCGTACTCCCGCAGCGTCGCGACGTACCAGGCCGCCGACTCGTACTCCCGCCATGCGGGTTCGGCCAGGTCCCAGATCTTCGAGTGCCACCCCGACAGCTCGGCCATGTGGTCGTCGATCCACTGCCGGGCCGTCGCGCGGGCCTGCTCGGTGAGCTCAGCGCTGTGCTGCATGGACATCTCCTGCCTTCTCGGTCGCGGCGTCGGCGTCGGCGTCGTCTGGCTGGAACAGCGCGAAGGGGACGTGGACGAGGCTGACGCCCGGCTCGGCGATCGCCGCGGTGAGGGTGGAGCGCAGCGACGCGTAGTCGGTGGCGGTGTGGCCCGATCCGCCGAAGGCGACGGCGAGCAGCGGCCAGTCCGGCTGCACCAGCTCCACGCCCACGGGTTCGATACCGCGGTCCACCTCGTTCTCGCGGATCTCCTGGTAGCCGCCGTTGTCCACGCAGACCACCGTGAGATTCAGCTTCTGCTCGGCAGCCGTGACGAGCTCCTGCACAGAGAACATGAGCGCGCCGTCGCCCAGCACGCAGACCACGCTTGAGTCCGGTTCCGCCACGGCTGCGCCGATCGCCGCGGGCAGCCCGTACCCGAGGGTCGCGTAGGCCGGCATGTAGAGGAACTTCTTCGGTTCCTCCTGCACCACGGCGGAGGTCATGCCGTAGTAGGTGATCTGCGAGGAGTCCCCGCTCACGGTGGCATGCCCCGGCAGCAGCGCCGTGATCTCCCGCGCCAGCCTCATGACACCCGGCGAGAAGGCGTCCGCCTCCTCACGCTGGGCCTGCCGGATCGCGTCGAGACCCTCCGGCTGCCGTGGCTCCCGCGTGAGGAGCCTGCGCAGCGCGGGCAGCGCGACGCGGCTGTCCCCCACGACGGCGACGTCGGCCGCCAGGTTGGCCTCGATCCGGTTCTCGTCGATGTCGATGCGGATGATGCTGCCCCGGGGTTCGAGCGTCCTGCCCCACAGCTCAGCCTCGCCGACCTTGCTGCCGATGATGAGCACCACGTCCGCGGCCTCGATGATCGGCAGCGTCGCCGCGAGGCGGAGTTCCGCGCGCAGGGAGAGCGGGTGGGACTCGGGGATGGCGGCCTTGCCGTTGAGGGAGGTGATCACCGGGGCGCCGAGCGTCTCGGCGAGGAGCAGCAGCTCGTCCGCGGCCGGGAGTGCGCCGCCGCCGGCGATGATGACGGGCCGTGAGGCGCCGTCGAGCATCCGGGCTGCGGCGTCGAGTCCTGACTGCTCCGGCACCGCGAGGTCGAACCGGCGCCGCTCGAGTGCGCTCTCCTCGGCCGTGGAGGCGGCCTCGAGCACGTCGAGCGGCACCTCGATGTGCACGGGGCGCGGCCTGCCCGACTCGAACAGGCGGAAGGCGTCGTGGATGGCCTCGACGGCCTCGGCGTCGCTCTCCACCCGCCGGCTCCAGAGCATCACGGAACCGGCCGCACCGGTGGGGTCCTTCGACTCGTGCAGCAGGCCGCGGTCCTCGAACCCCGTGCCGCGCGGCGTCCCGGGCGAGAGGATCAGCAGCGGCCGCGACTCGCAGAACGCGGTGCCGGCGGCGGACAGCGCGTTGAGCAGGCCCGGCCCGCTGGTGGTGATGACGACGCCGGGAAGTCCGCGCCGCTGCGACCACCCGTCGGCGGCGTACCCGGCGCCCTGTTCGTGACGGGTGGTCACCGCCGCGATGCCGAGATCGCCCAGTACCCGGTAGAACTCCAGGTTGTGCGTCCCGGGGATGCCGAAGACGGTGTCCACGCCGTAGTTGCGGATGGTGCGCATCAGGGCGCGCCCGCCGGTGTTCTCGAAACTCATGCTGGTGTCCTCCGGTACTTCTGCTGACCGCCCACCCAGGTGGCCAGGACGGTGATGGTGCCGATCGATGCGGCCGCCACGGTGAGGGGATCCTCACCCAGGACGGCGAAGTCTGCGAGCTTACCGGGCGACAGGGAGCCGATCTCGTCCTCCCGGCCGAGACTGACGGCCGCGTTGATGGTGTGGGCCCGCAGGGCCTGCCCGACGTCGATGCGCAGCGCGTCGTCGCCGAGGCGGTGGCCCCGCCTCGTCTCGCGCGTCACGGAGACCTGGAGGGCCTCGAGCGGGACAGGTTCCGCCACGGGGGCGTCCGAGGAGATGGTCACAGGCACTCCCGCGGCGATGAACTCGCCGAGCGGATTGAAGCGCTCCCCCACGGTGCCGATCGCGTCCGTGACGCCCTCACCCCAGTTGTAGTAGTGCTGGGGCTGGTTGACCGGCCTGATACCGGCGGCGGCCATGCGGCTGATCTGCTCGGGGGTCGGCAGTCCGCAGTGCTCGATCCGGTGGCGGGCATCGGCGTCGGGCCTGTCCTGGAGCGCCCGCTCGATCGTGGAGACCACCATCTCGATGGCGTCCGGCGACTGCGCGTGGGTGGCGGTCTGCAGGCCGGCTGCGTGGGCGCGCCGCACCAGGGCGTCGTAGTCCTCCGGCGAGTGGTAGAGCTGCCCGGTGCGGCAGGGGTCGCCCACGTAGCCGTCGGGGAAGTACGCCGTCCAGCCACCGAGGGTGCCGTCGGCGTAGAGCTTGATCCCGGCGAAGCTCAGGGCGTCGTTGCCGAAGGGGCCGTGCATCCCGAGTTCGAGTACCTCGTCGAGCAGATGGGACAGCACGTACATGGAGATGCGGGTCTTCAGTTCCCCGCGCTCGGCCAGCCGCAGGTACATGTCGAACTCGCGGCGGGAGACCTGGCAGTCGCCGATGGCCGTGACGCCGCCGGCGAGGAAGTTCTGCTGCGCGGCCTCGAGCTGGCGCAGATGCTCGGCGGGCTCGTCCTCGAGGTGGAAGTTGGGGCCGTGGTGACCGACGTCGACGCCGTGGACGCCTGTGAGGATGTTGCAGGCGGCATCGCTGAGCTCACCCGTGAGATCGCCGTCGTCGGTGCGGAAGAACTCCCCGCCGGCTGGGTTGGGCGTGTCCCGGTCGATTCCGGCGCGGGTCAGCGTCAGCGTGTTGACGACGCCCCCGTGACCGCTGGCGTTCATGAGGTAGACCTCGCGGGCGGTGGAGACCTGATCGAGCTCCTGGCGGGTGGGGTGCCGGCCCTCGAGGAGATTGCGCTGCTCGTAGCCGTAGCCGCGGACGGGGAGGTCGGCGGGCGCGGATTCCGCGGCGGTCCGGAGCAGTTCCACGATCTCGGGGATGGACGACGCCTTGTCCGGCCCGCAGTCCACCCACGTCATGAGCTGCCCGTACATCAGGGGGTGCGCGTGGGCGTCGATGAAGCCCGGCACGATCGTGGCGTCACCGTAGTCGACCTCTTCCGCCTCGCGGCCGGAGAGGGTCGCCGCAGCGGCGCGGCAGTGCTCGACGTCGCCCAGCAGGGCGATCCGCCCGTCCACCACGAGCATCGCGGTGGCGGTCGGGGTGTCGTCGTCGACGGTGTGGATGACCGAGGCCGTGACGATGACCGGTCTGGGGTTGGCGGTGAGCGGGCGTGCGAGTCGGCGCATGAGGGTACTCCGTGGGGAAAGGTGGGAGGCGAGGGGGTCAGGAGTCGGTCGGGACCGGGGTGAGCGGTCTGCCGGTCCTGGCCCAGGTGAGGACGTTGTCGGCCTGCAGCCGCACGTAGTCGGCGAGCGCGGCGTCGGACAGGAAGGCCGCGTGCGGTGTGAGCGTGACGCGCGGGTGGTTCATGAGGGCGTGGTCCTGCGGCGGTGGTTCCTCGTCGAGGACGTCCAGCCCGGCGGCCCCGATCCTGCCGTCGTCGAGCGCGTCCCGGAGGGCGGCCGCGTCGATGAGACCGCCGCGGCTGACGTTGACGATCACCGCTCCGCGTCTCAGCTCACCCAGCCGCCCGGCGTCCAGGAACCCGGTGGTCTCCTCGGTCAGCGGAAGGTGGAGCGAGATCACATCGGCCTCACGGAGGGCGACCTCGAGGGACACCTGCTCAACACCGCTGCGCTCACACGGGACCGGGTCGTACCCGATGATGCGGCCGAAGATCGGGGCGGCCTGCTCCGCGAGGGCCAGGCCGATCCGCCCGAGACCGATGATGCCGAGGGTCAGCCCGCTCCCCCGCCGCGGCAGCGGGACCGCCGCGAGGTCCCAGCCGCCCGCCCTGACTGCGCGGTCGTGGGCGGAGATGCCCCTGAGCGCGTCGAGGATGAGGGCGAGGGCATGGAGCGCCACCTCCTCGGTCGCCGCCCCGACGATGTTCGACACCGCGACCCCACGCCGGTGGGCAGCCTCGACGTCGACGTTGTCGAAGCCCATGGACGCCAGGGCCACCATGCGCAGCGCCGGGAGGCGGGCGAACGCGTCGTCGTCGAGGCTGCCGTAGCCCAGCATGAGGGCATCGGCATCGACCGCATCCGCGACGATGGCCTCCGAGTCGCTGCCCTGGAGCAGGGTGACCGAATGGCCCGCGGACTCGAGGGCGCCGAAGACCGTGCGGACGTCCAGATCGGCCAGATCGGAACACACGGCGATCCTGATGGGGCGTACCTGCGCGTGGGTGGACATCGTCACCTCCTGGGGGTTCGTCAAGCAGTTCTCTGGAGCAGTTACAGGGAGCGGTCCGGGCTAGTGGACGTGGCTGAGGAAGCGCCGGGTCCGTTCGTGCTGCGGGCGGTCGAAGAAGTCCTCCGGAGGGGCCTGCTCCACGATCACGCCGTTGTCGAAGAGCGTCACCTCATCGGCCACGCGTCGGGCGAACCGGACCTCGTGGGTGACGACGATCATGGTCATGCCGCCCCTCGCGAGCCCCTCCATGACGTCGAGCACTTCGCCCACGAGCTCCGGATCGAGCGCCGACGTGGGTTCGTCGAACAGCATCACGTCCGGGTCGAGGACGAGGGCCCGGGCGATGGCCACGCGTTGCTGCTGCCCGCCACTGAGTTCCGACGGGAAGTGGTCGGCGCGCTCGGACAGGCCCACGCGCTCCAGCATCTCGTGGGCCCGCTCGAGGGCCGTGTGTCGCTTGACCTGCTGCACGGCCGTCAGGGCGAGGGCCACGTTCCGGACGGCGGAGAGGTGCGGGAAGAGATTGAACTTCTGGAACACCATCCCGATGTCCCTGCGCTGCACGGCCAGGGTCCGCTCCGGGAGGTGGCGGCCGCCGTCGTTCACACCGATCCGCTCACCGTGCAGCAGGATGTCGCCCCTGTCGGACGGCTCGAGGAGGGCCATCAGCCGGAGCATGGTCGACTTCCCGGATCCGGACGGACCGAGGACCGCCTTGACCTGCCCCTTGGCGATCTGGAACTCGACGCCCTTGAGCACCTCGTTGCCGCCGTACGCCTTGTGCAGATCCTTGACCTGGAGGGTCAGGTCCTGGACGGGGGCAACACTGGCGTGGCTCATGCGAGACCTCCTGCAGGGACGGATTCGGCTTTGCGCTTCTTGGTCGGCTTGACCGAGATCCACGCGAAGCGGCGCTCGATCATCGTCTGGAAGACGGTGATCACGCTGACGATCACGAGGTAGTAGATGATGGCCACCGAGTAGTACTCGGCATAGCGGAAGGTGATGTTGACGCCCACCTGCGCCGTCGTCAGCAGCTCCCGGAGGGAGATCACGGACGCCAGCGAGGAGTACTTGATCAGACCGATGAACTCGTTCGTCGTGGGAGGCAGCGCGATGCGGATGGCCTGCGGGATGGTGACCTTCAGCATCACCGTGGCCGGCTTCATGCCCAGGGCCCGGCCCGCGAGCGGCTGGCCGTCATCCACGCTGAGCAGCGCCGACCGGATGATCTCGGCCATGAACGCGGCCTCGACCAGCCCGAGGCCGATCGATGCCGCCACGAAGGGCGAGTACCAGTCCGACCGGAGGCTCGGCAGGATCTGCGGCAGCGCATTCCACATGATGAGAAGCACCAGCAGGGCGGGGATGGCCCGGAAGAACCAGACGTACGCACCGGCCGGGACCCGGCCGAACTGGGACTTCCCCACCCTGCCGAGCGCGACGACGAAGCCGATCGCCGTCGCGATGACGAGCGAGACCACCGCGACGCCGATGGACAGCAGCGCGCCCTTCAGATAGCTGGAACTGAAGAGCTGCTCGAAGAAGATGTCGAAATCGAAGCCCATGCGGGCCCCCTCTCAAGGTGTGGGGGGCGTGGTTAGTCGACGTCGGTGATCGAGGGATCGAGGTTGTACTTCTCCGCGATCTCCGCCATGGTGCCGTCGGCCTGGAGAGCCTTCAGGCCCTCGGCGATCGCCGGGGAGATGGGATCGTCCTTGCGACTGAAGACCCCGAAGGTGGTGTCGAGTTCAAAGATGTCGCCCGCCTCCGCCAGCTTCCCCTCGTTCTGCGTGACCATGTAGGCGGCCGCCACGTTGGTCTCCACAAGGGCGTCGGCCTTCCCGTTCAGCACGGCGAGGACGGTCTCCGCGGTCTTCGGGTACTCGTCGACCTTGATCGCATCCATACCGTCGGAAACGCATGTCTCGGAGACCTCGTTGATGGAGATGGCGTTCGCGGACGCTGCCTGCGCGGCCACGGTGAGCCCGCACAGGTCAGCGGCCTCGGTGAGGCCCGCCGCCTCGTCAGGAGTGGTCAGGATGGTGGGACCGGCGTTCATGACCGGGCTGGCATCGGCGATCGCCAGACGTTCCTCGGACATGTAGAGACCGCCGTAGATCATGTCGCACGATCCGGACTGGAGCTGTGGCATGAGCCCGTCGAACGAGGTCACGTTCATGTTCGCCTCGACGCCCCAGTGCTCCGCGAGCGCACGGATGCCGTCGGCGTCGAAGCCCACGATCTCGCCGTCGGAGCCGTTCTCGTAGTACTCCAGCGGTGCGTACTCGGGATCGATGCAGGCGGTGAGCTTGCCCTCGTTCACCAGACCTTCCGGCCCTGCCGAGCTGCTGGAGCTGCTGCTCTCCTCCGAGCCGCCGCAGCCGCTCAGGATCAGAGCCAGGACGGCGACGGTGCAGGTCGTTGCTAACTTCTTCATGCTCACTCCATCAGGTCGAACGATCGCCGCCTGGCGTCGTGATGAAAGTCTGGAGTCGCAATCGACCTGCGTCAACCGTATGTGCGTCATAATTGCACCCGGACAGTACTTTCGTACTGTCGAGTTATGCATAATTTGTCGTAAGGCACCTAAAGTGCTGTGCAAGCTGAAAAACGGTACTTCACGAGGGATGTAGGTTTCATGGATCCGATCACGGAGGGGGCTCTCGTCCTGCTGCGGAAGGACGGGCGCCTCTCGTTCACGGAACTGGCCCGGATGCTCGGAACCACGCGGGCGTCCATCGCTGCCCGGCTGACCCCGATGCTGGAGTCGGACGAATTGCGCATCGTCGCGGCCGTGCATCCCCGACTGCTGGGGCTGAACGTGATGGCGCACCTCGCGGTGAAACTCTCAGGAGACCTCGAGCGGGTGGTCGATGTCATCGCCGAGCAGCTGCCTGCCGTCTTCATCTCCGAGATCGTGGGGCCGGAGCAGCTCATCGTGGAGGTGCACACGAGGACCCTGGGCGATCTGCAGGGTGTCCTCCGGCGCATCAGGTCCATCGAGGGGGTGTCGGATGTCCGGTATCTCATCTATCAGCAGGTGCTCAACAGCTTCTTCCTCGGTGCCGAGCCGGAAGGACCGTACGCGGACCTCGACGCGTCGGACTCGACCATCATCGAGATGCTCCAGCACGACGGCCGCGCAACCTATGCGGCACTGGCGGCGAGTGCAGGCCTGTCCATCACCGCCGTCCGTGCCCGCGTGCGCCGGCTCCTCGCCTCCGGCGTCATGCGCATCGGGGCCCTTGGGCAACGCTCGGATTCCGCGGGGAGCCTCGTGTTCGGCCTGGGGCTCAATCTGGGCGGCGAGGGGGTCGAGGCCGTCCACCGGATCTCCGGGCGGCGGGGGCTGGAGTTCATGGCCCGGACCATCGGCCGCTACGACCTCATTGCCACCGTGCCGTTCACCTCGCTGCAGGATTTCAACACCTTCATCGCCGAGCTGCGCCGGACCGCCGAGGTGGAGAACGTCAGCTCGTGGCTGCATGCCCGGATCCGGCAGGAGCGCTACCAGTTGGCGAGCATCCGGCGGGGGTAGGGCTCAGCTCGGCGTCGTCGGTGCCGTCCACGGGGTCGTCGGTGCGGCCGGTTCTGTACTGGTCCGGGGGCTTTCGGCGTCGCGACACCGTGTCGCGGCACGACACGCCGGCCTACGGCAGGACACGACCGGCAAAGACCCCGGATCTGAACGCGCCAACCGCCCACCTCGACCCCAGCCCTAGCCGCCCAGCAGAACGATCCCGGCCTATCTCGACTACATGACAAAGGAAGGCGGCCGCCCGAGCCAGGCGGCCGCCCCCACCTGCGGGCTCGGCGGTCAGCCGGCCCAGCAGCTCCGCTCGGGAGACTCAGCTCGCGAAGC
This sequence comes from uncultured Arthrobacter sp., assembly GCF_947493765.1. Taxonomy (GTDB): domain Bacteria; phylum Actinomycetota; class Actinomycetes; order Actinomycetales; family Micrococcaceae; genus Arthrobacter_D. Next base: position 115,747 of record NZ_CANLSZ010000007.1, on the reverse strand, counting down.
TCGCACGGCGCTCCGCGGCGTCCGCGCGGTTCGCCTCCACATAGCCGGGCTTCGGGAGGCCGACGGACTCGGGCAGGCCCGGAAGCTCCTCGCCGCGCAGCGTTGCCTGGGCGGTCTCCCGCATGCACAGCACGCTCACGAGGCCGATCAACCCGGCGATGGCCATGTACCACCCGGGTACCAGCTGGTTCCCGGTGGTCTCGATCAGCTGGTTGGCCACCGTCTGCGACGGCCCGGCGAAGAACGCGGTGGAGAAGTTGTAGCCGATCGCGAAACCCGTGTACCGCACCGCCGTGGGGAACAGCGCCGGAAGCGTCGAGGAGACCGACGACACCAGGATCACCAGGAGCAGACCGAGCACGGCCAGGCCCACGAACTGCAGGATCAGGCTCGGCATGCCCAGCAGCATGATCGCGGGCACCGACAACAGCGTGTACCCACCGGCCGCCACGAGCAGCAGCGGCTTGCGTCCCACGCGGTCGGACAACCTCCCGGCGAACGGGATCGCCACGAGCATCAGCGCCATGATGGCCACCAGCATCCAGTTGCCCTGCGCCGGACTGTGACCGAGCTGACTGCTCATGTAGGTCGGCATGTACCCGAGGATCAGGTAGAACGCCACGTTGAGGAGCACCACGAAACCGGCCAGGACCAGGAGCTGGCGCCAGTTGTTCCTCAGCACGTTGCGGATGGGCGGCTTGGCGGTCTCACGGCTCTCCGAGGCCTCGGAGAACACCGGCGCCTCGGCCAGCCGGGTCCTGATCCACAGCGCGGTGAGACCGAGCGGGATGGTCAGCAGGAACGGCAGACGCCACCAGCCGTCCTCCATGCCCTGGTCCCCCACGATGGTGATCAGCGATGTGCAGACCACTGCCGCCAGGATGAAGCCCACCGTGGTACCGAACTCCAGGAACGATCCGAAGAATCCGCGGCGCCGGTCCGGAGCGCACTCTGCCATGTACACGGCAGCACCCCCGTACTCGCCACCTGCCGAGAAGCCCTGCACCAGCCGGCAGACCAGCAGCAGCGCCGGGGCCAACAGGCCTGCGGTGGCCAGCGTCGGCAGCAGACCGATGGCGCCCGTGGCCAGCGTCATCATGGTCACGGTGAGCACCATGACCTTCTGCCGGCCCACCCTGTCACCGAGCGGTCCGAGGATGAGACCGCCCAGCGGCCTCACCAGGAAGGACAGCGCGAGGGTAGCGAGGGTGAGGGTGACGCCGAGGCCGCCGTCGCCCTCCGTGGAGCCGAAGAAGTTGGTGGCCATGTAGATGGTGAGGTAGCCGTACACCCCGTAGTCGAACCACTCGACGGCGTTACCGAGGGCGGAACCGAGGATGGACCGGTGGAGTGACCGTTTGCCCTCCTCGGTACAGGGTTCCTCGCCGGGGGCGGCGAGGGGTTCGGGCTGAGTCTGCTCCACGGGCTGGGGACTGGTCGTCATTGGTTCGTCCTTCGATTGTGTGGTTCTCGTCAGGAGGTGAGGTCCATCTCGGTGTTCCGCCGCACGGCACTCAGCTGCGCGGCATGGCCATGTACTTGGTCTCGAGGAATTCCTCGATGCCCACGCGTCCGCCCTCACGGCCCAGCCCGGAGGCCTTGACCCCTCCGAAGGGCGCCGCGGGGTTGGAGACGATGCCGGTGTTGAGCCCCACCATGCCCACCTCGAGCGCATCGCCCACGCGGAAGCCGCGGTCCACGTCCTGCGTGAAGAGGTAGCCCACCAGCCCCCACGGGGTGTCGTTGGCCAGCCGGACGACGTCGTCCTCGGTGTCGAAGGGCACCACCGGTGCCACCGGCCCGAAGATCTCCTGGCTCATCAGGTCGGAGTCCGGGTGAACACCGGACAGCACCGTGGGCGTGTAGAAGTAGCCCGGGCGCTCGGGCCGAGAGCCGCCGCACACGACGTCGGCGCCCCTGGATACCGCGTCGTCCACCAACTCCTGCACCTTCGTGAGCGCCTTCTCCTCCACCAGGGGGCCGACGTCGGTCCCGGATTCGGCGCCGTCGCCCACCGACAGGGCGCCCAGGCGTGCGGCGAGCCGCCGGGCGAAGTCGTCGGCGACCGGACGCTGGACGAACAATCGGTTGGCCGCGGTGCAGGCCTCGCCCATGTTGCGCATCTTGGCGGCCACGGCGCCGTCCACCGCGCGGTCGAGGTCCGCGTCCTCGAACACGATGAACGGAGCGTTTCCGCCGAGTTCCATCGACGACCGCATCACGTGCTGCGCTGCCTGCTTCAGGAGCAGGACGCCCACCTCGGTGGAACCGGTGAAGCTGACCTTGCGGGCGATTCCGCTGGCCATCCAGGGCGTCACCACGTCCGACGCTTTGGTGGTGCAGACGACGTTGAGCACTCCCCTGGGCAGGCCCGCCTCGACGAGGATGTCCACGAGCGCGAGGGAGGACAGCGGGGTGAGATTGGCCGGCTTGAACACCATGGTGCAGCCGGCTGCGATCGCCGGACCGATCTTGCGGGTGCCCATCGCCAGCGGGAAGTTCCATGGCGTGACCAGCACGCACGGGCCCACGGGTTCCTTGGAGACGAGGATCCGGTTCCTCCCGTCGCCCGTGCTGGTGAGGTCGCCGCCGATCCGCACCGCCTCCTCCGAGAACCAGCGGAGGAACTCGGCCGCGTAGGCGACCTCGCCCCGGGCCTCCGCGAAGGGTTTGCCCATCTCGGTGGTCATGATGAGGGCCACCTCGTCCTGGCGGGCCATGGTCAGATCGTAGGCGCGGCGCAGGATCTCGCTGCGCTCCCGGGGCGACGTCCTGGCCCACTCCTTCTGCACGCGTCCGGCGGTCTCGATGGCGCGCTGCGCATCGTCCGGACCGCCGTCGGCCACGCTGGCGATGACCTCCTCGGTGGCGGGGTTGACGACGTCGAACCGTTTGCCGGAGGCCGCTTCGGTCCACTCGCCGTCGATGAACAGGCCCGTGCTGACCCTGGCGATCGTGTCGAGCGCGTGCTGCGAGGTCCGCGCGGTGCTGGTGGTCGGCGTTGTCATGTCAGGAGTCCTTGTCGTGAGGAAGTGGGAGGTCGGGGACCGCTGCGGGGCGGCTGGGTCGGGCGGTACGGGCTGTTTCTCCTGGGCCCGGACGTGGTGCGCCACGCGTACCCGTGCCGGGATCGAGCAGCTGGGCGAGGTGTCTGCCCTGCCGCTCGCCGTCGAGCTGCTCGACCTGCATGGCGCAGGAGAAGCCGTCGGTGAGCACCACGGACTCCCGGCCCGTGCTGCGCAGCGCCGGAGCCAGCGCCTGCTCGGCGACGAGCATGCTCACCTCGTAGTGCTCCTTCTCGAAGCCGAAGTTCCCTGCCACGCCGCAGCAGCCGGTGGCGTCCACGACGTCGGTGATGCCGACGGCGGTGAGCGTGGCCTTCTGGGTGCCGGCTCCGAAGACGGAGTACTCGTGGCAGTGCGTCTGCAGCACCACCTTCTCCGGGAGCGCCTCCTCCGGCGTCGGCGTCCAGCCTGCGCGCGTGAGCTGATCGACGTGCGCGGCGAAACTGCGCACCCGGGCTGCCACGCGCCGCGCCTGATCGGTGTGGACCAGCTCGGGCAGGTCCTTGCGGAGCGCCGCGGCACAGCTGGGTTCCACCACCACGATGGGGCGGTCCGTGCCGTCGTCGAGCGCCTCGGCAGCCTTGCCGAGCAATCGCCTGGCGGTGTCCAGCTGGCCGATGGAGATCCAGGTCAGGCCGCAGCACGCGTCGGCCGCGCACTCTGTGCGCCCTTCCGCCTCGGTCAGCACGCGGGCTGCGGCACCGGCCACCTCGGGCCGGAAGCCGCGGGTGAAGGTGTCCACGAACAAGACCACACCCTCCGCGGCGGAACCGGGCGCGACGCCGTCACGCCTCCTGTCCTTGCGCAGCCGCCCCGGCATCACCACCCCTGCAGCAGCGACCTCCCCGCGCCATGCGCTGCCGCGGGCGAACCGCGGCAGGGAGCGCGCCGTGGTGAGACCGCCGAGCGCGGCTGCCAGCGTGCCGAGGGGCGTTGCCAGCACGGCGTTGACGAGCGGAGCCACGCGGCCGGTGAGCTTCAGCCACCGCGGCAGCCAGCCCAGGGAGAAATGGGAGAGCGGCCGCAGCCTGCCCCGGTAGTAGTGGTCGAAGAACTCGGACTTGTAGGTGGCCATGTCCACGCCCGTGGGGCAGTCGCTCGAGCAGGCCTTGCACGACAGGCAGAGGTCCAGGGCCTCCCGGACCTCCTCGGATCTCCAGCCCTCCTCCACGGTGCGCGCGCCGCGGACCATGTCCTGCAGCACGCGGGCGCGGCCGCGGGTGGAATCCTTCTCGTCGCCCGTGGCCCGGTAGCTGGGGCACATCACCCCGCCGGAATCCGTGCGGCAGCGGCCCACGCCGATGCAGGCCTGGAGCGCGTGGACCCACGGATCGCTGCCGCTTCCGCTCTCGTTCGCGGGCTTGTCCGTCTCGGCGGAGGAACCTCCGCCGGAGTGCAGTGGCCGCAGGTCGAAGCTGGTCCGCCACTCGCGCTGCGGCACACCGTCCAGGGCCAGCTGCGCGTCCAGCGGGTCGGGGTCGGTGAGCGAGCCCGGGTTCAGGATGCCCGCGGGATCCCACAGGCGGCGATAGTCGGCGAACGCCTGCAGTATGGAGTGCGAGTACATCAGGGGCAGTAGCTGCGAGCGGGCCCTGCCGTCCCCGTGCTCGCCGGAGAGCGAACCGCCGTGCCGCACCACCAGCCGGGCCGCCGCGCGGGAGAAGTCCCGGAAGGCCTCGCGGCCCTCATCCGTGCGCAGATCGTACGTGATGCGGATGTGCATGCAGCCGGCCCCGAAATGCCCGTACATGACTCCTTTGAGTCCGTAGCTGTCCAGCAGTCCGCGCACCTCGGCGAGGTAGTCCGCGAGCTTCTCCGGCGCGACGGCGGAGTCCTCCCAGCCGGGCCACGACTCGCCGCCCGTGGAGAGGCGGGACGACAGCCCGGCCCCGTCCTCGCGGACCCGCCAGAGGGAAGCCCGCTCGACGGCGTCGGGCACCGGCCTGCCCGCCACGAGGCGGCCGTTCTCCCGGAGACGGGCCAGCAGGCGACCGGCTTCGGCCTCCACGGCGGCGGGATCCTCGCCGTCGAGGTCCACGTACAGCCACGCCTTGCCCTCCGGCAGGCCCAGCACCGCGTCCTCGCCCCGGCGGAACCGCATCGTGTCCACGATCGCTTCGTCGATGCCCTCGACGGCCGCCGGGGAGAACTCCAGGATGGTTCCGATGTCCCGGGCCGCCTCCACCACGTCCGCGTAGCCGAGGCAGACCAGGAGCGCACTGGCCGGCTTGGGCACGAGCTTCATCCGGGCACCGGTGATGATCGCGCAGGTGCCCTCCGAGCCCACCAGGGCACGGGCCACGTCGAAGCCGTTCTCCGGCAGCAGGTTGGCCAGGTGGTAGCCCGAGACCTGCCGTGGGATGCGGCCCAGTTCGGTGCGGAAGGTCGCCAGGTTGCGGTGGGCGAGCTCTGTGAGCGAGGTGTTGAGGGCGGCAGCGCGGGCTGCGGCGAAGCCGTCCCCCGGGTGCGTGGCGCGCAGCCCGCCCGCAGTGGCCGTGAGCTGTGCGCCGTCGGAGGTGATGACGTCGAGCTCCACCACGTGGTCCGAGGTGCGGCCGTAGCGCACGGAGTGGTTGCCGCAGGCGTCGTTGCCCAGCGAACCCCCCACGGTGGCCCGGGTCCTGGACGACGGGTCCGGGGCGAAGGTGAACCGGTTATCGGTTGCCTGCTCCGCCTCGCGGGACAGGACGGCGAGCACCACGCCCGGGTCCACGGACACCGTGCCGGCCGCTTCATCGAAGCCGTGGATCCGGTCGAAGTGCCGTGAAAAGTCCAGCACCACCCCCGGCCCGACGGCATTGCCCGCCATGGACGTCCCACCACCGCGGCTGATCAGCGGGGTTCCGGTCTGCCGGCAGACCGCCAGCGTGGCCACCACGTCCTCCGTGGACCGCGGGAACACCACGGCGAGCGGCGGGACGCGGTAATTGGACGCGTCGTAGGAGTACTCCGCCAGCCGCCGGGGTGAGCCGTCGGCGTCGACGCCTGCGGCGGCCAAGTGCTCGAGCACCGCCTGCTGCGCGGCGTCGGGTGCAGCGGCAGGCACGACGGCGGGGGTATCCGGCGGGGAGGACACGGTCATCTGTCGCCTCAGCCTCCCGACGTGGCGGTGACGGCGCCGACGACGGCGGCCACCGCCGCCTCGAAGCGCTCCAGCCCGGTGGAGATCTCCTCGGGCGTGACCACCAGGGCGGGGATCAGACGGATCACGTTGCCGGCGGGGCCGCAGGTCAGGGTGAGCAGGCCCTGGTCCACGGTGGCCTGCTGGACCGCGGCGGCCATGACGCCGTCGGGCGTGCCGTCCTCGCGGCTGAACTCGATGCCCTGCATCAGGCCGCGTCCGCGGACGTCGCCGATCGCCGGGCAGCGGTCCTGGATCTCCTTCAGTCCGACCTGCAGCTGCTCACCGCGGAGGCGGGAGTTCTCCACGAGCCCCTCCTCCTTCACCACCTCGAGTGTCGCGACGCCGGCCGCGGCGGACACGGCGTTGCCGCCGTACGTCCCGCCCTGGGAACCGGGCCAGGCCTTGGACATGGTCTCGGTGGACGCGGCGATCGCGGAGATGGGGAAGCCGGAGGCGATGCCCTTCGCCGTGACGAGGATGTCCGGTGTGGCGGCGGAGTACTGGTGGCCCCAGAACCTGCCGGTGCGGCCGACGCCGGCCTGGACCTCGTCGAAGATCAGCTGGATGCCGTGGGTGTCGGCGCGTTCCCGCAGCCCCTCCATGAAGGCAGGCGGTGTAGGCAGGTACCCGCCGTCACCCAGCGCGGGTTCGATGAGGAAGGCCGCGGTGTCGTTCGGCGCCGTGCGGGTCTGCAGCAGGTAGTCGAGCTCCTGCAGGGCGAAGGCGACGGCCACGTCCTCGTCCCAGCCGTAGCGGTACGCGTAGGGGAAGGCGGACATGTGGACCCCTGCCATCAGGGGTGCGAATCCTGCGGAGAACCTGGTCCCCGCCGTGGTCATGGACGCGGCGGCGACGGTGCGACCGTGGAACCCTCCCTGGAACACCACGATGTTGGGGCGCCCGGTGGCCATGCGCGCCAGGCGGATGGCGGCCTCGACGGCTTCGGATCCCGAGGTGGCGTAGAACACGGAATCGAGGCCGGTGGGAAGGACCTCCCCGAGCTTCTCGGTGAGCTCCAGCAGCGGCTTGTGCATCACCGTGGTGTATTGGGCGTGGATGATCTTGCCCACCTGCTCGCGTGCGGCGGCCACCACCTTCGGATGGCAGTGCCCGGTGCTCGTCACGCCGATACCCGTGGTGAAGTCCAGATAGTCCCTGCCGTCGGTCCCGTAGATCCAGCTGCCGAGAGCACGATCCACGACGACGGGGGTTGCTTGCTTGAGTGCCGGGCTGAGCGAAGTCATGCGCACTATGATGCAGGTCACAGCTGTTTATTGTCAACAATCGGGCGATGCTTTACGGTTGGACCGTGCCTACCACTGAGGAGAGCCGCGCACCCCGCGTTGTCGTTCTCGCCGCCGAAGGACAACCGCTCCCCTACAACCTGGCCGAGATCGGGGCACTGGCGGAGGTGACCGTGACGGACGCCGCCGGCCTTGCCCGCGCGGCTATCGGAGCCGACGTCCTCTTCCTCTGGGACTTCTTCTCCTCGGCGCTGAGGGAGGCGTGGCCACAGGCGGATGCACTGAAGTGGGTGCACGTGGCCGCGGCCGGCGTCGACGCCATGATGTTCGACGAGCTGCGGTCCTCCGACGTCGTGGTGACGAACGCCCACGGCACCTTCGATCAGCCCATCGCGGAGTTCGTCCTGGCCTCCGTCCTGGCCCACGACAAGCAGCTGCACCTGAGCAAGGCCCTCCAGCAGCGCGCCGTCTGGCAGCACCGCGAAGTCACTCGCAGCGGTGGCTCGCACGCCCTGGTCGTGGGTACGGGCGGTATCGGGCGCGCCACTGCCCGGCTGCTGCGCGCCGTGGGACTGGAGGTCCGCGGCGTCGGTCGCACGGCGCGCGAGGATGATCCGGACTTCGGGGTGGTCCACCGGAGCGCGGACCTGGCGCAACATGCAGGCTGGGCGGACCACCTGGTACTCATCGCCCCGCTCACCGAGCAGACCCGCGACCTGGTGGACGCCCGCGTCCTCGCGGTCCTGAAATCGTCCGCGCACCTCGTCAACGTGGGCCGCGGTGCCCTGGTGGACGAATCCGCCCTCATCGAGGCCCTCCGGGAAGGCCGGATCGCGGCCGCCTCACTGGACGTGTTCCGGGAGGAGCCCCTCCCGGCAGACCACCCGTTCTGGACCATGGAGAACGTGCATATGTCCGCCCACATGTGCGGGGACGTGATCGGCTGGCGTGACGCGCTGGCAGAGCAGTTCCTGGACAAGCTGGAGGAGTGGACAGCAGGCGGGAATCTGACCGGCGTCGTGGACAAGCACCGCGGCTACGTCAGTACCCACTGATCGCCGAACCGTTCGACCCCGCGGTTTGTGTGAGCCGCACCACATGAGTTAGATTGTAGACAATCTACGACGTGCCGGAGGTGGCCCTTGCTGTTCAGCCAAGAGGAGTACGACGCCCGGTTGGCCGGTGTGCGCGTGCGCCTGCAACAGCAGGGGCTCTCCGCCCTGCTGGTCACCGATCCCGCCAACATCTATTACCTCACGGGGTACAACGCGTGGTCCTTCTACACCCCGCAGCTGGTCTTCGTCCCCGCCGACGGTCCCATGCTGCTCTTCGCCCGGGCCATGGATGCCGACGGCGCCTTCCGCACCACCTGGCTGCCGCCGGAGTGCATCGTGGGATACCCCGAGCGCTATGTGCACCGCCCGCACCTGCACCCCTTCGACTGGGTGGCCTTCGCCCTGCGCGAGCGCCATCTCATCGCCGCGGCGGCCAAGGGCTGCGTGGGCCTGGAGATGGACTCCCACTTCTTCTCCCCCAAGGCCTATCGGTCCCTGGTCAACGCCATCCCGGAATGGACGCTCGTGGACAGCTTCGAGCTGGTGAACTGGGTCCGCTCCGTGAAGTCCCCGGCCGAGATCCAGCTGATGCGCGGCGCGGCACAGGTCTGCATGGCAGCCATGGAAGCCGCCGTCGAGACGATCGACGTCGGCGTCCGCCAGTGCGACGCCGCTGCGGCCATCAGCCAGGCCCAGATCACGGGCACCGACGACATCGGCGGTGACTATCCTGCCATCGTGCCGCTGCTCCCGACGGGTGAGGCATCGGACACCCCGCACCTGACCTGGAACGCCGACCGCTTCGAGGCCGGCCAGTCCGTCGTCGTCGAGCTTGCCGGGGCACACCGGCGGTACCACACCCCCTTGGCGCGCACGCTGACACTGGGGAAGAAGCCGGAGCGTCTGGCGAAGCTGGCCGACGCCGTCGCCGACGGCCTCGACGCCGTGCTGAACCGCGTCCAGCCGGGCGTCCCCGTCCGCGAACTCGCCCGCGCCTGGAACTGGAGTCTGGCCGAACACGGCCTGGAGAAGCCCTCCCGTATCGGGTACTCGATCGGCGTCGGCTACCCGCCGGACTGGGGCGAGCGCACCATCTCGATCCGCTCCGAGGACGAGTCCATCCTCGCGGAGAACATGACCTTCCACGTCATCGGCGGCATGTGGATGGACAGCTACGGCTACGAACTCTCCGAATCGATCCGCGTCACCGCCGACGGCGTGGAGACGTTCACCAGCTTCCCCCGAGAACTCATCCAGAAAGGCGGCTAGCCATGACCGTCGACCACTCCGCCACCCGATCCCGTGCCACCCTGCCTCTGGCAGACCGCGCAGCCGGCCTCGTCGGCTCGGTCATCGACTCCAGCACGTCGCTGCTGGCCGCCCAGACGCACGACATCGTCCGCTTCGCCATGGGCTCCCCGGCGAACGAGGCCGTGCCTCTGGCCGAGTTCCGCGACATCGCGGACCAGGTGTTCGACCACAGCTCCATGACCTACGGCGCCACCGAGGGCGAGCCGGTGCTGCTGGAGAATCTCGTCGATTACCTGGCAGGGACATCGGATCCCACCACCGAGGACCGCATCACCATCACAGCCGGGGGGATGCAGGGCCTCGACCTGGCCTGCAAGATCTTCATCGACCCCGGTGACCTGGTCATCGTGGAAAGCCCCACCTACACCAACGGCAGCGCCACCGCCCTGAGCTACGGCGCCGAACTGCTCGAGGCACCGACCGACGAGAACGGCCTCGTCGTGGAGGCCCTGCCGGAGCTGATCGCCGCCGCCGGCCGTACCCCCAAGGCCATCTACACCATCCCGAACTTCCAGAACCCCTCCGGGACCACGCTCTCCCTGCCACGGCGCCACCAGCTCCTGGAGCTGGCGCACGAGTGGAACTCCGTGATCATCGACGACGACCCCTACGGTCTGCTGCGATTCCAGGGTGACGACCTGCCGTCCCTGCAGGCCCTGAGTCCCGGCGACCCGCTGCTGTTCTCCGTCCGCACGTTCTCCAAGATCCTGGCCCCAGGACTGCGCGTGGGCTGGGTGGACACGGACCCGGCGCTGCGCCAGCTCGTCATCAACGCCAAGCAGGCCATGGACACGTGCACCAACGTCCCCGGCCAGCACATCGTGGCCGAGTTCATCCGCCGCGGTGGCCTCGATTCACACCTCGCGGGCCTGCGGACCGAATACAGGCACCGCAAGGACTCCATGCAGGAGAGCCTGCACCGGAATCTGGGCACCAGGGTCACCACGACCGACCCCGAAGGCGGCTTCTTCCTCTGGCTCACACTCCAGGGCGAGGACGCGCGGATCTCGACGAGCAAGCTCTTCGAGACAGCACTCGCCGAAGGCGTGGCCTTCATCCCCGGGCCGGCCCTGTCCGCCAGCGGCAGGTTCGACGACGCCCTGCGGCTCTGCTTCGCCTCCACCACTCCCGAACGGGCCGAGGAGGGCATCCTCCGCCTCCGCCGTGCGATGGACGTGGAGCTCCAGGCCCTGAGAGGCACGGACAACCGTTGACGACGGCTCCTGGCCGGCAGCATCGAGAGCTGACGTCCCGTGAACGATCGGCCATCGAACAGGACGTGCTCGGCCTCATCCGCGAGGACGACCTCGTCTCCCTGACCATGGCGCTGGTGGCCGCCGGCGGGGAGAACCCCGGCGGCACCGAGGAGGCCACCGTGGAGGTCCTGAAGGACTTCTGTGAACGCTCCGGGCTCGACGTATCGACCGACACGGTGGCACCGGGTCGGCCGAACCTCACAGCCGTCCTGCCGGGCGGCACCCTGCCTGGCGTCCTGTTCCTCGGCCACTCGGATGTCGTACCGGCCGGGACGGGCTGGGACCGGCCCCCCTTCGAGCCGTACACCCGGGACGGGCGGCTCGTCGGACGCGGGTCCACGGACATGAAGGGCGGTCTGGCCGCCGTCGTCGTCGCCCTGAAGGCCCTGCGGGAGGCCGGCGTGGAGCTGCCCTTCACCACGGCGCTGGCATGCACCGTGGACGAGGAGGACCGCGGCATCGGCATCCGCGCCTTCACCGCCGCTGCCCTCGCCGACCCAGCCTTCTCCTACTCGGCGTGCGTCGTGGCCGAGCCGACGGACCTCACGACCGTGATCGGTTGCCGCGGAGACAGCTACCTCGACCTGGAGATCACCGGTAGGTCGGCCCACTCCGGGCGGCCCGCGGACGGGCGGAACGCGATCGACGCCGCCGCGAGGATCCTGGACCTCGTCCGCGCCGACCATGCCCGGCTCCAGTCCCAGCCGGACCCGCTGCTCGGCGCGGGCACCTGGAACATCGGCCTCATCACGGGCGGCACCGGAATCTCCATGGTGGCGGACCGATGTTCGGTATCGCTGGATCGACGCCTCATGCCCGACGACGACGCAGGCCTGATCCGGGACAGGCTGATGACGCAGATCAGTGACGCCGGCATCGATTCGGACGGCATCTCGGTCGAGGCCGCAGTCTCCATGGAGATGCCCGGCTTCCGTACTCCCGAGGCCCATCCGCTCGTGGCCAATGCCGTGTCCGCGCTGGCCGACGTCGGTGTGGAGAGCACCATCAGCGGTTGGACAGCTGCCTGCGACGGCGGATTCGTGGCCCGCGATCTCGGCGTACCGACCATCGTCATGGGCCCGGGTGGGCTGAACGACCAGGCACACCAGGTGAACGAATCCGTCCGTGTCGCGGAGATCGTTGCAGCCGCTCGTGCTTACGCGCTCCTGTGTCTGCGGCATGGCGGGACCTGAGGTGAGGACGCGCCGGCCCGATAGCCGATTCGGCACCAGCTGCAGCCGGCGAGTCCGGGGCTAGGCGGTCGCCGGCTGCCTGTCGCTGTCAGTGCCGCTGATCTCGTCGCCAGGCTTCTCAGCGCCGGTGTTCTCAGTTCCGGTGTTCTCAGCGCCGGTGATCTCAGTTCCGGTGTTCTCAGTTCCGGTGTTCTCAGTGCCGGCGCTTTCCTTGCCGGTGTTCTCAGTGCCGGTGAGCCGCTGCAGGGCGTCGTCCATGTGGCTGATGAGCAGCTTGCCCACCAGGTCGGCGTTGCCTGCACCCAGTGCTTCGGCGATGGCCTGGTGCTCAGCCACCCGGGTGTGGGGGTCCGGGTATCTCTTCTCGAGGGCCGTCAGGCACATGCGCGTCTCCGTCAGCAGGGTCTGGTGCATCCGCGTCAGCCGGCTACTACCCGCCGCCGCGACGAGGGTGGCGTGATAGGCCATGTCGGCCTCGGACATGGCATCCAGGTCGTTCCGGTCAGCTGCCTTCTTCATGGCTTTCACCAGGTTCACCAGCTGGGCCGCGACGTCTTCGGCACCCTTCTGCAGGATGAGCTCGGCGGCAGCCCGTTCGACGGCGGTTCGCGCTACGTACATGTCCCGGACTTCGTCGTCCGTCATGGTGATGACGAACAGCCCACGGTTGCGGATGCTGATGAGCAGGCCCTCCTGGGTCAGCCGCTGCATGGCCTCGCGGAGCGGACCCCGGCTCACGCCGAGCTCCTTGGCAAGCTCGGCCTCGCCGAGTTGGGCCCCCGGAGGAATGTGGCCCAGACCGATCGCGGTGCGCAATTTGCCGGCGATGATCGAGGGCGTGGATTCGCGGACGACGGGCTCGAATCTCTGCATGGGTGACCACCTTCCACTCGGGGTTCGGTCGCGACCCCCCGGGCGCGCAATCAGGTTCGCCTCCCGCCGACGGACCGGACGGGGACTGTCTACAATCCTACGTTACTCGGAGTGGGTGATTCGGGGTGTGCAACTCCCACCGTGGGGACTGGTCATTCCCTGTTTGTCATGCAGCACAGGGAGTGACGGCTCCCGAGCCGCACGTCATCGGCTGCTTCTGCGCGGCGGCGTTGTCTCGACGCCGGCTCCGGACCTGTGAGCGCCCCGTGTCGGTGCCTGTCCGGGGACTTCGAGCGCCACGGCACCGTGTCGCGGCACGACACGCCGGCCTACGGCAGGATCCGATAGGCAAAAACCCCGGATCTGAACGCGCCAACCGCCCACCTCGACCCCAGCCCTAGCCGCCCAGGATCACGTCCAGCCCCACGACCTCGGCGTACTTCGCCTGCAGGTCGTACAGCGCCGACCGCTGTACGGCGTCGTCGCGATCCCCGACGGCCTCGCGCACCACGAGCGGCACGAAATTGTGCTGCACGGCATCCACCGCGGTCGCCCGCACGCACCCGCTGGTGCTCACTCCGACGATGATCACCGTGTCCACCTCCGCCGCGCGCAGCTGGTCGGCCAGATCGGTGCCGAAGAACGCGCTGGCCGACTGCTTCACCACCACGGTCTCCCCCGCAATCGGGGCGACCTGGGGCATCAACTCCCCCAGCGGCGGGGTCTCCCCCGGTGAGGGACTGATCAAGAGGCGCAGCGCCGGGACCTTCCGCAGGAAGACGCCACCGTGCTCGGCGTCGTCGAACCTGACCACCGTGTGGAACACCGGGTACCCGGCCGCACGGGCCGAGGCGAGGACGGCGGCGGCTCCTGCCAGGCAGTCCGACGACGGCAGGCACAGCGGACTCTCCTCGTCGAAGTACGCCCGCATCAGGTCGACGGCGATCACCGCCCGACGCCGACCCGGTGTCAGTGCGCCGTCGAACCCTGTCGAGAAGGACCCCGACGAGGGAGAACCAACCGGCGGAGTGACCGCCGGAACGGATCCGGGCGACGAGGACTGAGACGAGGAGCCGGGTGCAGCCGTCACAGCACCGCCAGCGGAGGCGTCGGCGCCGGGAGTCCGGTCTCGGTGAGGCTGTTGGCCAGCAGGTTCTCCATGGAATCGCCGCGGTTGAACAGCGGCAGCGGCTCCTCCCGACCCTCACGCAGCGCATCACGCAATGCGGAGGTGGCAGCAGCGTCGAGGTCGCCGTCGTCGTCGCACACCACCCCGTAGGCCCGTGCGCCGGCCTGCGTGACCAGGCCGCGCCGCACCTCCTTGCACACCAGCTCCGGGTCACGGGCCAGCGGGTCACCCCAGCCGCCACCGCCCCACGTCACGAAGTGGAGGACGTCGTCCTTGCCGACGGCGACGTCGTGCACCTTGGACGGCAGTACCTCCCGGCTACCGTCAGCGCGGTCGATCCACTTGGTGCCGCGCGCCCCCGGCTCGCCGCCCTTCACACCCCACGGGTAGGTGAGCCAGCGGTCGTCGTGGATGGCGATGGTCCCGGCCTCCAGGAAGCGGTACGCCACGTCCACGCCGTTACCGCCGCGGTGCAGGCCCGCGCCGCCGGTGTCCGGGATGGTCTCCCAGCAGTCGATGATCAGCGGATAGTAGCTCTCCAGGTACTCGCACGGGATGTTGACGAACGAGGGCCACAGCGAGTGGCCGTCTGGCCCGTCGCCCACCGGCCGGCCCGGGATACCGCCGAAGCCGATCGAGTAGAGCTGGAACCACTCGCCCTTCCGCTCGCCGGCGCTGTAGTTCCCCGAGTACATGAAGTGCGGGGAGGAGGAGAAGCCGGCCGCGTTCAGCAGGTCCGGGTTGGCCTGGCCGAGGAGCCCGCCGAAGAGATCGAACAACCGGCCGATACCATGGTTGCGCCCGTTGAGCGCCGCCGGGTACGCCGGCTTCCAGAAGGAGTTCTCCGGGATCTCCACGTCCACCAGCGGGTAGAAGCCGTCATTCCAGAGGATCTGCGGATCGGCGACGGTGATCATGTAGATGCCGAAGAACATCCGGATCAGATTCTCGTTGATGTAGTAGTTGATGGGTCCCTGCGCCTGCGGGCTGCTGCCCGTGAGGTCGATCAGTACCTTGTCGCCCGTGCGCGTGAGCGTCATGGTCAGCTCGTACGGTCCGTAGCCGCGGCCGTCGTCGTCGATGTAGTCGGTGAAGGAGAGCGGCTTGCCCTCCTCGAACACCATGGCCAGCAGCGCCTTCATGGCCCGGTAGTTGCGGTCCAGCAGGGCGTTCAGCGCGGAGGTGTAGGTGTCCACCCCGAAGCGTGCGCACATCTCCTGCACGCGGCGCGACGCCGTGCGGCAGGCGGCCACGATCCCGTTGAGATCCGCCCGGTTCCAGTCGGGCTTGCGCACCTGGTTGAGGATGATCCCCAGCGACGTGTCGTCGCGCTCGCCCTTCCGGTACAGCTTGAAGGGCGGGATGATCACGCCCTCCTCGAAGATGGTCCGCGCGTCCGTGGGCATGGACGCAGGGGTCTTGCCGCCGACGTCGGTCATGTGCCCGAACTGGGACGCCCAGCCGACGATCCGCCCGTCGAAGAAGATGGGCATCACCACCAGCCAGTCGTTCGCATGGCTGATCGCCGCACCGCAGGAGTACGGGTCCGAGGTCATCAGGACATCGCCCTCCTCGATGGTCCCGTCGAAGTTGGCCAGGAAGTCCGGGATGGAGAGCCCGAACTGGCCCACGATCATCTTCCCCTCGGGATCGGCGATCAGCGGGAACTCGTCGTGCTGTTCCCGGATGCCCGGCGACAGCGCCGTGCGGAAGAGTGTCTCGTCCATCTCGTAGCGTGCGCTGCGCAGGGCGTTCTCGATCAGGTCGAGGGTCACCACGTCCACGTCCACGGCGGTGAGCTCGGAGGTGGCGGTTTCGATCAGCTGTGCCATGGATCAGTCCTCACTGGTGGTGGACGAGGTGGTGGTGGTCTCGTCGAGGGGCCGGATGAGCAGGCTCCCGTGCTGGTGCACGGTGGCGGTGTGGCCCGGGAGCACCAGCGTGGTGGAGTCCATCTCCGCGATGACGGCGGGTCCGGTGACCACATTCCCTGCGAGCAGCAGCTCACGGTCGTAGATGGACGCCTCCACCCGCTCCCCGGCCACGAAGATGCTGTCGGTTGTGCGCAGCGCCGCCCGCGGATCGGCGCTGCCGCTCTCCAGGGTGATCGCCGCGACCTCGGGCCGGGGGCCGCTGACCGTGGCGCGGGCGGTGACGAGCTCGTGCTCGTTGTCCAGCAGGAACGCGAACAGCCGCTCGTGCTCGGCATCGAAGCTGGAGCGCAGGGCCGCCAGGCCGCCGTCGTCCGTGAAGGTCGCCAGGTCCACCCCGATGGGGATCTCGAAGCCCTGCCCGTGGTACCGCAGATCCGCCGAGTAGGTGACCGTCAGCTCGTCCTCGCGCAGACCGGCGGCCAGCAGCGATTCGCGCGCGGTGGCGGCCAGTTCCTCCAGGACGGTACGCACCTCGGCGTCGCCCAGCTCGCTGAAACGCTTCACGAGGGTCCGGGCCGATTCGTCGCGCAGGCTCGTGGTCGCGTCCCCGTAGGCGCAGAGCACCCCGGGCGACGGCGGGATGATCACCGGCCAGGCGCCGGTGAGCTTGCCCAGCGCATTGGCGTGCAGGGGCCCGGCGCCGCCGAAGGCCACCAGCGCGAAGTCCCGCGGATCGAAGCCCTGCTGGGTGGAGACGAGCTTCAGCGCGCCGTAGATGTTCTCGTTGACGATGTCGATGATGCCCTCGGCCGCGTTCTCGGCGCCACCCAGGCCCAGGGCGTCGGCGATCGTGGCGACGGCGGTCGCCGCGGCGTCGACGTCGAGCGCTATCTCGCCGCCCGCGAGCTGCGCGGGCAGATACCCGAGCACCACGTTCGCGTCCGTGACCGTGGGCTCGGTGCCGCCCTTCCCGTACGACGCCGGACCGGGTGCCGCGCCGGCGGACTGCGGCCCCACACGGAGCGCTCCTGTCAGCTGCGGGACGTGCGCGACGGAGCCACCGCCGGCACCGACCGTGCGGACGTCCACGGAGGTGGCGCGGACCGTGAGATCGCCCACCGAGGTCTCACGGCCGATGCGCGGGGTGAGGTCCTGGACCAGCGCCACATCCGTGGAGGTGCCGCCCATGTCGAAAGTGAGCAGGTCCTTGAATCCCGCCTGCTCGGCGGCCCAGACCGCACCGGTCACGCCACCGGCCGGGCCGGAGAGCAGCAGCGACACCGGGTTGTCCGCGGCGACCTTGCCCGAGACGAGCCCGCCGTCGCTGCGGAGGATGGACAGGGCGCCGTCGATTCCGGCCGCCGTGAGTTTCTCCTCCAGATTGCCCACGTAGCGCGAGACCTGGCCCTGCACATAGGCGTTGGCCACGGTGGTGATGGTGCGCTCGTACTCGCGGAGCTCGGGCAGCACCACGGAGGACACGGAGACGGGGACGCCGGGCAGCTCCTCGGCAGCCAGCTCCGCGACGCGTGCCTCGTGGGCGCCGTAGGCGAAGGAATTGATGAGGCTGATGCTCAGGGCCTCGATGCCGCGCTTCCTCAGGCGGCGGAGCTGGGTGCGGACGTCGTCGTCGTCGAGGGCAATACGAACCTCACCGCCGGTGGTCACGCGTTCGGCCACCTCCACGGTGTCCTCGAGGTCCGCGAGCGGCTCAGGCTTGGGCCAGATGATCCACCCGGC
Organism: uncultured Arthrobacter sp.; assembly: GCF_947493765.1. Lineage (GTDB taxonomy): Bacteria > Actinomycetota > Actinomycetes > Actinomycetales > Micrococcaceae > Arthrobacter_D. The sequence continues at coordinate 97,883 of NZ_CANLSZ010000007.1, read as the reverse complement.
CAGGCCACCGGGCACGAAGGAGCGGGCTATCTGCAGCACCTGCCGGAAGCCCTTCGTGGTCACCAGACCCACGCGGGCACCCTTGTGCTCGAGGATCGCATTGGTGGCGGCGGTGGTGCCGTGCAGCACCTCGGTCACCTCCGACGTCGGGACACCGGCCGCCCGGCACACCTGCTCGATCCCGTGCAGCACGCCGATCGACTGGTCCTCGGGCGTGGACGCCGTCTTGAAGCGGTGGGTCTCCCCGGAATCCTCGTTGATCAGGAGGATGTCCGTGAACGTACCGCCCACGTCTACGCCGAGCCGAAACGCCATCAGGTCTCCTCTTGTGTGATGCCTCGTGAGCGTGGAAGCTCCCGGCCGCGCCCGGAAGGGGCGGGGCCGGGAACCGGTGGGGCGGTGACGCCGGTCCGCCGGAACCCTAGGGGGAGAGCTCCAACTGTGTGACCGACGTCACCGCTCCACTGCGAGCCAGCGTAGGGGTGGGGCAGTCCCGACGTCAAGAGATTGCATACAACTTCACACGTTTTCCCGCATTCTTCTTGACCGAGAACGCTTCGAGGTGCGACGTTGTATACGTTCAGGGTGCCGCTACCGGCGACATCCCCCGTCCCGCCCTGGAGGCCCGCCGATGACAGCCAGTGATACCCCCGCCACGGGCCCCCTCGCCGGTCTCCGCGTCGTGGAGCTGGGCCAGCTCCTGGCCGGCCCGTTCTGCGGACAGATGCTCGGCGATCTCGGCGCCGACGTCGTCAAGATCGAGGACCCGGCCACGGGCGACCCGCTGCGCCAGTGGGGCCGGCAGCTCCCGCAGGGCCAGTCGCTGTGGTGGTCCGTGGTAGGGCGTAACAAACGCTCCGTCACCCTGAATCTCCGCGACCCCGAGTGCCAGGAACTGGCCCGCACGCTGATCGCCGGCGCGGACATCGTGATCGAGAACTTCCGGCCCGGCACCATGGAACGCTGGGGCCTGGGCTACCCCGCCCTGGCCGAGCTGAACCCCGGGCTGATCATGGTCCGCGTCTCCGGCTTCGGCCAGGACGGCCCCTACTCCCAGCGCGCCGGGTACGGGGCGATCGGCGAAGCGATGGGCGGACTGCGCTACGTGGTGGGCGATCCGTCCACGCCGCCCTCCCGCGTCGGCATCTCCATCGGTGACACGCTGGCAGCCCTGTTCGCCACCATCGGCGCGCTCGCCGCCGTCCGCGAGCGCGAGGTCAGCGGCCGGGGCCAGATGGTGGACTCCGCTATCTACGAGGCGGTGCTCGGCGTCATGGAGTCGCTCGTCCCGGAGTGGCAGGTCTCGGGCTACCAGCGCGAGCGGACCGGCGCCATCCTGCCCAATGTGGCACCGAGCAATGTGTACCCGACGGCCGACGGCACGTGGATGCTCATCGCGGCGAACCAGGACACCGTGTTCGCCCGCCTCGCCACGGCGATCGGCCGACCCGAGCTGGCCACCGATCCCCGCTACGCCACCCACGGTGCGCGTGGCGAACGCCAGGCCGAACTCGATGCACTGATCGGCGAGTACACCTCCACGCAGGGTGCCGAGGCCCTCGAGGCCACGCTCGGCGAGCACGGCGTCCCCGCGGGCAAGATCTTCCGCCCCGAGGACATGCTCACCGACCCCCAGTACCTGGCCCGCGAGTCCATCACCGAGGTGGACCACCCCGTCCTCGGGCCCGTGGCCCAGCAGAATGTCTTCCCGAAGCTCAGCCGCACCACCGGCAGCATCCGCTGGCCCGGCCCCGCCCTCGGCGAGCACACGCAGGCCGTCCTCGCGGAGATCGGGGTCGACGACGCCAGGCTCGCCTCCCTGCGCGAACGCAAACTGGCATGAGCATCCCCGGGCTTCCCTCGACCATCCGCCTCGTGGAGGTGGGGCTCCGCGACGGCCTGCAGTCCGTCCCGGCGATGGTGCCCACCGCGGCCAAGCTCGAGCTGGTGCACCTGCTCATCGATGCCGGTCTGCGGGAGATCGAGGCCGTGAGCTTCGCCCACCCGAAGGTGCTCCCCCAGCTCGCCGACGCCGCAGAGCTCATGGCCGCCGTGCCCCGCGTCCCCGGGGTGCGATACCGGGGGCTCGCTCCGAACTACCGCGGCGCCGAACGGGCGGTGGACTGCGGCCTCGACGAACTCGTGGTAGTCGCCTCCGCGGACGAGGCCGTGAGCCTGAAGAACCAGCGCCTGGGCACCGACGAGATCCTCGCCGATGTCGCGCGCATCGGGGTGCTCGCCGCCGACACCGGCACGCGGCTCGTCGTCGCCGTCGCGTGCGCGTTCTTCGCTCCCGCGCGGGGCCCGGTCACCCGGGAGGAGCGCCTGCGAGTGGTGCAGGCAGCGGTCGACGCCGGTGCCGCGGGCGTGTATCTGGCCGCGACCTCGGGTGAGGAGGAGCCCGGGGAGATCTTCGACGGCATCGCCGAGGTGCGGAGCCTGTACCCGGGGCTCGACGTCGGCGTCCATCTGCACAATCGCAACGGCTTCGCACCCGCCAATGCACTGGCGGCGATGCTGGCCGGCGCCACCTGGCTCGAGGGCTCCTTCGCGGGGCTCGGCGGGGACCTGTGGTTTCCCGGAGATCCCTCGGTGCTCGGCAATGCGGCTCTCGAGGACCTGGTGCACCTGTGTGACGGGCTCGGCATCGCGACCGGGATCGATCTGGAGACGTACATGCTCGCCTCGCACCGGATCGTGGAGCTCACCGGTCGGGCGTCGTCGTCCTTCGTCTCCCGCGGCGGGACGCGCGCCGGATTGGCTGTGGCGAGCTGGCCCGACGCGCTAGCGTGAGCACCGTGAACAGCACGCCGTCCGACGCACCCACCCGCGACACTGCACCTCGTGCTGTACCGGATCGCGACGTGAGCGCCTACGGGCAGGTGCGGGCCATGATCGCCTCGGGCGAGCTGGCCGCGGGTGCCTGGCTGCGCGAGACCACCCTCGCGGACCGCATCGGCGTGAGCCGCACGCCCATCAGGGAGGCCCTGAACCGCCTCGCCGCCGAGGGACTCGTGGACCTCAGCCGCAACAAGGGCGCGCAGGTGGTGGACTTCTCCACCGAGGACGTCGCCGGGCTCTATGACGTCCGCTCCGGATTCGAGCCCCACGCCGTACGGCTCTCCGTGCCCCACCTGACCGACGACGACGTCGCCGAACTCGCCTCCCTGAGCGCTCGGATGGAAGCCGTGGTGGACGGTGGCGGCGACATGGACGGACTCAGCCCCCTGAATGCCGCCTTCCACGGGATCTTCATCGAGCGGTGCGGCAACCGGCACGTGGCCACCGCGCTGCAGGCCGTGATGCGCCCCGCCGTCGTCGCGCACACCTTCCGCAAGTACAGCGAGGCAGCGCTGCGCCGCTCCATGCAGCATCACGCGGAGCTCGTGGCAGCGGCCGACGCGCGCGACGGCGAGTGGGCGGAGGCAGTAATGCGTACGCACATCCTCGCGGCGCGCAACGCGGCGGGTGACACCCCCTCCACGCGGTAGGGCCGCCCTGCCGCCCCGGGGTCCGGGGCCGGGGCCGGGGCTTTCGAGCCCACCTCGTTCCGAACCGGGGCCTTCCAGTCCGGCACCGTCTCAAACCGGGGATTTCGAGCTCCGAACCGGGGCCTTCCAGTCCGGCACCGTCCCAAATCGGGGCTTTCGGACCAAGGATCGGCGTGTTGCGGGGTGACACGCCGCCTCCGGGCCCGTCCCAGTCGTCGAAAGCCCCTGCGGAGCACGGCCGCACCCGAGCAGTCAGAGGGCAACACACCATGAGGAGAGCCGATACGAGTGTTGACAGCCCCTGTGGCGACGCTAGGCTTCTACCGGCCCAGGAACCGGGTGGATGTCAAGGACGTTCGAACATCGGGCGGGCTATTGGAAGGCGAGGCGATGTCATGTATGAGCGCGGCCTGCGCCTGACCCGACGAGCCGGCGCCGTCGCCGCCCAGACCCTGGTCTTCGTCCTCCTCTGGGCCGGCCTCGCACTGCTCATCGCTGCCATCGGGATCCGATTCTTCTGGGGCGAGATCTCCGTGGGCCAGATGCTCCTGAACCTGACCTCCCTGGAGACCGACGGCGGGGGCGGCGCCGTCGTCTGGCTGGGGATCATCGGCGTCGGTGTGGTGCCCCTGCTCCTCACCACGGGTATCGCCCTGTGGTGGTATCTCCGGCGTCGCACCCGCCGTCGCGCCACGTACGCCGGACGGTCGCGCCGCTCGCCGTGGATCACGCGGACTGTCGCCACGGCGCTGGTCGGCGCGGTGGTCGTCGGCGGCACCACGGCCTTCGCCGACACCGTGAACCTCGGGAAGTACATCCAGGCGGCCAACTCCGACTTCGACATCGGCGACTACTACGCGCAGCCCGTCATCACCGATGACGCGGGCAAGCGCAACCTCGTCCTCATCTACCTCGAGTCCGGCGAGGCGACCCTGGAGGACGACCAGCTCTTCGAGAAGGACGCCTTCGCGCCCCTGAAGGAGGCCACGAAGGCCTCCGACGGGTGGCAGAGCATCGAGGACCTCCAGCAGTACCGGAGCGGGGGGTGGACCATGGCCGGCCTCACCTCCACCCAGTGCGGCGTGCCGCTTCGTCCGGCGGGGAGTTCCGGCAGCAGCGTCTCCGACAAGCCGAGCGACGACGTCGAGACGTACCTGGGCGGAACCACCTGCCTGGGCGACGTGCTGGGGGACCACGGCTACACCAATGTCTTCCTGGGTGGTGCGAACGCGCGCTTCGCCGCGAAGGACACGTTCCTGCGCACCCACGAGTACTCCGTGGTGAAGGGCCTGACCGACTGGCGGGCAGCGGGCGAACCCGAGACGAGCTTCCGCAGCGACTGGGGCCTGAGCGACGAGCGTCTCATGGCCAATGCCACGACCACCGTGGACGAGCTCCACGCGGAGTCCGAGCGGACCGGTGAGCCGTTCAACCTCTCGGTCCTGACCCTGGACACCCACGAGCCCGTGCACGTGTACGACTACTGCGACGTGGACACGCAGGACGCCGTCACCTCGGTCTTCGCCTGCTCCATGACCCAGGTGGCCGGGTTCGTCGACCACCTGGAGGCCGAGGGCTATCTCGAGGACACCGCCGTGGTGATCATGGGTGACCACCTCAAGCACATGAGTGCGGGCGACGCCTTCCACGAGCAGCTCGACGACCACCCGAACCGCACCATCTTCAATCGCATCTGGGTCCCGGGCGCCGAGCCGGCCGGTACGGTTCGTCCCCGCGTGGACCAGCTGAACCTGTACCCCACCATCCTGGAGGCGGCCGGACTCACACTGCAGGACGGCGCAGCCGGCCTGGGCGTCTCCGCCTTCACCTCCGAGATACCGGCGCACTCCGCGCAGGCACTGGACCCGGACACGTATGCCGGACTGCTGGAATCGCGCTCCCCGCAGTTCTTCGCCGAGGCCTGGGCGGGTGAGGACGCCACGCAGTAGCGCACGCCGGTGAGTCCTGGGCCGTCGGGCGCGGTCCTCGCTGTACAGTCGGTCCGACACTCGACCGTCGACCGAATATGGGGATCATGAAAGCGCTCTTCGATTTTTCCTTCACCACCTTCATCGCGCCCAGTATCGCGAAGATCGTCTATCTCCTGGTGATGGTGGTGATCGCCATCTCCTACCTCCTGTTCGTCGTCCTGAGCTTCCAGCAGAGCTCGCTCCTCGGCATCCTGGTGCTCCTGATCATCGGCCCCATCTTCAGTCTCCTGTACCTGGTCCTGGCACGCGTGGGACTGGAATCCCTCATTGCGGCCATCCGCACGGCTGAGAACACCGGCGAGCTCGTCCGCCGTGGCAATGCAGGGAGCGGCACCGTTCCTCCTCCGAGCTACCCGCCCTACCGCCCCGACGCGAACGCCTGATCGGAGGTCTCCGGACCGGGCCATCCGCCGGGTAGACCACGGAGCTGCGGCACGCAACCACAGGTGTACCCGCGAGCTGCGTTCCCCGATTCGTCGTGATCATGCAGTACGGTCGGACGACCATCATCTTCCAGGTCTCAGGAGTTTCCCATGAAGAAGACGTCCATCGCCCTTGCCACCTCGGCCGCAGCAGGCCTCGCTCTGTTCTCGGCGTCACCGGCCCTCGCGGTCGGCCTGCCGTTCGAGAACTGCACGGCAGCCGCGAACGTCGGGGTCTACAACATTCCCGTTGGTACCCCCGGCTACCAGCCGGGCCTCAACTCGGACGACGACGCCACAGGTTGTGACGCAGCAGGTAATCCTCCGTACGACGCGAGCATCGTGGCGCGGATCGTCGCGGAGAACGAGCCCATGGTTCCGCAGGACCCGCCGGTCACGCCCATGCCGCAGCCCCAGCCCGAGGTGCAGCAGATGGGCCAGATGCCGGTGGGTGGTGCCGATACCGGCGTCGCGCAGGCTCCGGCGACCAACGACGCCGGGGCCCTCGCCCTCGGTGGCGGACTGGTCCTCGCAGCACTCGGAGGTGCGTTCGTGGTACGCCGTCGGGCAACCGCCTGAGCGGAGACAGCACGCACGACTATGCCCGGCACGCACTGTGCCGGGCATCGTCGTGTCCGGGCGCCGGAGGTCCGGCCACGCCCCGCAGCCTTCCGACAGCGCCGCCGATCAGCCTGCGTTCGGCAGGCTCACCTCCACGGTCCCCGCGACGATCCGCGTCTCGAAGGACGGCTGCGGCGACGTGGCCGGGCCTCGCAGCACCTCGCCGTTCCTCAGCGAGAACATGCTGTTGTGCCAGGGACAGGTGAGGCAGGGATCGCCGTCGTCGTAGCTGACCGTCCCCTCGTCGAGTGGCGCGGAGAGGTGGCTGCAGGTGGCGGAGAGCACCGACACCTCGTCGCCCTGACGGAAGACCACGAGGGGAACCTCGCCGAGCACCCGCTTCTCCAGCCTGCCGTCCGGCAACTCGGCGAGCGCCCCGATGGCATGCCACCCGGGCTCCACCCGGTGCGGCACGTCCTCCGAGTGGTTGGCCCCCAGCGCCTGCCGGTACGCCATGTGACCGCCGAGGAATCCTCCGGCGGAGACCACCGCGAGCCCCGTGTACGAGAGCACCTTGCCCGACCGGCCGCGTAGCCGCTGCACCAGCGACAGCGAGTAGAGACCGACGGCGACGGCGTTCGCGGCGGCGTGGACCACGCCCACCCGCAGCTGCTGCTCGTGCCCTTCGGACCAGTCGGTCCAGCCGCTGAGCGCCGTCGGGGCGGCGCTGACCACACCGGTACCGATGAGGATCGCCGACGCCGCCTTCGAGCCGGGCACTGCGTCCAGGACGGCAGCCGACAGCCAGGTGCCGGTCGGCACGAGGACCATCAGCGGGTGCAGCGGGTGCCCGATCGGCACGCCGTGCAGGATGTCGCGAACAGCGCCGGGCTTGATGACGGCCTGCACCAGGTCGCGCATCGGGTTCGCCACCGCGTCCAGCCAGGTGGCGTTCTCGAGCTTCTCGACGGATTTGAGGGGTCGAAGGGTCTTCATGGTGTCTCCCGGGGTCCTGGGGCGAGGCAACGTGCTGTTGTTCGAAGCTTACTGACGATTCCTCGTCAGCGGTCGGTCAGTTCCGGGCCCGGCCCCGCGTCCGGAGGGAGTCGCGGTCCTGCCAGGCGCCGGTGGACCACAGGGCCCACACCACGAGGACCGGCTGGAAGAAGAGGCGGGTGAGGCGGGCGCCGTCGGAATCGAGCCCGAAGGCGCTCACGCCCTCCACGTACTGGGCGATGTTCCCGGGAAGGACCACCACGAAGAATCCCGCCACCACCCACCCGATCGGCACACGATACCGGCGGAGGGCGATCAACGCGGCACCGAGCAGGAGCTCCACGACACCCGACACGACGACGACGGCGTCCGTGTCCAGCGGGAGCCAGGACGGTACCTGCGCGGCGAAGGCCTCCCGCGCGACGGTGAGGTGCGCGGTCCCGGCCACCAGGAGGAACGCCCCGAGCGCCACGCGTGCGACGGTTCTGAGCGGGCCGGTGCGCGTGGAAAACGTCATCGGGCGGAGCGTAGCACCGGAATGGAGAGTCATCCGATAAAATCGATCTACCCAGGAAGTCGACGAAGGAGATTGTCATCGCCCCCCGGAATCACACCAACGCCCGCCTGCGTGCCACGCTCGCCATCCTGGCCGACCATCAGGCGTCGGGCTCCGGCGCCGCTCCGAGCGAGCTGCTGTCACAGGTTGTTGCCGAGGTCCCGTTCGACGACAAGGAAGCCGAGCTCCTCTCGGGCGGGATCCCCCGGGGCTTCAAGGCGCTGACGACGGCGACGGCGAAGCTCGTCAAGGCCGGGTGGCTCGTCAAGGGCCGCGCCGGCTGGACGGCCACCGAGGAGGGCACCCGCGCCGTTGCGGCCTTCCCCGACGCGGACCAGTTCGTCAACGCCATGCTGACCGGCGACCCCGTGCCCGAGCAGCCCGCCTCCGTGGAGCACGCACCCCCGTCCCCCGAGCAGCTGGGAGAGGAAGTGCAGTTCACGCCCGCCGAGGACCCCACTCCCCCGGACACCGCCGTCGACCTCGAGGTGTCCTCCGCGGAGGCGGACTCCTCCACGGTCGAGGCGTGGCACGATCAGCCGCAGTCCGTGGCCCTCTCCGGCGATTTCGATCCGATCCTCGGCGAGGCGGGTCACTGGTCCACCGATCTCCGCGAGCTGCAGCTCTCGTACGACGCCGCGGCGAACTCCTGGCACCAGACCCTGCAGCTGCCGGCCGGAACCTACCAGTACAAGGTGCTGGTCAACGGCTCCTGGGACGAGAACTACGGCCGTTTCGGGGTTCGCGACGGCGCCAACCACGAACTCCACCTGCTCTCGGACAGCGCGGTGACGTTCCGCTTCGACTACGCCTCGAAGGACATCGCCACCTCCTGACCCTTCCGCGGTCCGACTGGCCGCGGAAGTGCGTCGACAGGGCGTTCGCCGACGTCAGGTGTTCTCGACCGGGGGTTCCTGGTCGGGTGTTCTCGACCGGGGGTTCCTGGTCGGGTGTTCTCGACCGGGTGTTCCTGGTCGGGTGTTCTCGACCGGGTGTTCCTGGTCGGGTGTTCTCGACCGGGGGTTCCTGACCGGGGACTTCGGCGACGGCACCAGCGTGTCGTGGCGCGACACGCCGTCGCGGGTGCACGTTGCCGCCCGAAATCCCCGGATCGGCGCAGACCCCGAAATTGCACAGACCCGAGATAAAAAAGGGCCCCGGCCAGCGTCGGCCTCACACCAGCTCGCCGTCTCCCACGTCATCATGCGGACGATGGCGGTATCGTCGGGCTCCCGGGGTGCCGGATCGGGGTCTTCCACGCTGCGCACGCTGCGGCGCCCTGCGACACGCCGTCGGAAGCGCCACCTCGCCCTGCAAAGTCCCTGGTCCAAGACGCAGGAGCCCGGACCGCGCGACCACGGTGTGCGCCAGCCCAACCGCGCAGAGTCCCGATTGCGCACTGTGAAGGCCGCCTTGACCCGGATATGCCCGGTCCCTAGCGTGAAGCCATGACCCCCGACATCAGGTTCTACTTCGATCCCGTCTGCCCCTTCGCCTGGATGACCAGCAAGTGGGTGCGCATGGTGGCCCAGCAGCGCGAGTACTCGGTGGAGTGGCGCTTCATCTCGCTCCGCCTCCTCAACAGCCACATCGACTACGGCGCACACTTCCCCGCCGGCTACGAGACCGGTCACACCGCCGGGCTGCGCCTGCTCCGGGTCGCTGCACGCACCCGGGACGAGCACGGGACCGAGGCCGTGGCCCGCCTCTACGAACGCCTCGGCACCGAGATCTTCGACACCCGCGAGGACACCTCCGACGGCGGCTACCGTGGCACCGCCGACTTCCTCCTGCCCCTCCTCGCAGAGCTGGAGCTGCCCGCGGAGCTCGCGGAGGCGCTGGAGGACTCGTCGCTGGACGCCGTGATCCAGGCCGAGACCGACGAGGCGCTGGCACTGACCGGCAAGGATGTCGGCACGCCGATCATCCAGTTCGACCCGCCGGAGGGTGTCGCGTTCTTCGGACCCGTCATCAGCAGGCTGCCCGCCGCCGACGACGCCGTGGAACTGTGGGACCACGTGGTGGGCCTCGCCCGCTTCTCCGGCTTCGCCGAACTCAAGCGGAGCCTGCGGGAGCGCCCGCAACTGCGCAGCTTCGGGGTGGACGACGGCGAGGCAGGCCTGCAGGAGGACTGGCACGGCGGGAGCCGCCGCACCAAGAAGTAGGTCCCCGGACACGAAGAAGGCGGCGCCCGCTTCGGGCGCCGCCTTCCGGCTGCGGTTCGAGGACCGCGGCAGAACTACAGCGAGGCTTCGACGGCCTCGGCGATGGGGGTGTCCCCGCTGGTGAACTCGATGGTCCTGTCCACGGTCCCGAGGTTGCCGAGCACGACGGCGGCCACGTGGGCCACGTCCTCGCGCGGCACGGAATCATTCTGGGGCTTGCTGGAGACCTCGATCTTCCCGGTGCCGACATCGGTGGTGAGTGCGCCCGGGCCGAGAATGGTCCAGGCGAGCTCCGAGTTGCGGAGGTGCTCGTCCGCGGCGGCCTTCGCCTCCGCGTAGTGAAAGAAGCCGTCGTCCTCAGGGACACCGTGGTCCTTGCCCGCACCGAGGTAGGACACCATGACGTACCGACCCACGGCGGCCTCCTTCGCAGCGTCCATCGAACGGATCGCGGCGTCGCGGTCGACGGCGTACGTCGCCTCGGGGCTGCTCCCGCCGGAGCCTGCGGACCAGACCACGGCGTCGTGTCCGCGGAAGATCTCGGCCATCTGGTCCTTCGACAGCTCGGCGAGATCGGCGACCACGGGGGTGGCGCCGGCCTGCTCCACCTCCTGCGAATGATCCTGGTTCCGGAACAGCGAACTCACCTGGTGATCCTGGCCGGTGAGGATCTTCGTGAGGTGCAGGGCGACTTTTCCGTGCCCGCCGATGATGGCTACGCGTGACATGTGGACTCCTTCGTATCGAGGTGGTGTCGAGTGGATATCTTCCCTTCGACGGTAGTCCCCGCGCCTGCACGCTGACCAGCGTGGATCGGGTGTTCAGCCCCCGGCGGAGTCCTATTCCCGGATCGGGCGCGGCGATTCCCGACCGATCGCGCCCGGCGTTGACCCTCCCGCGAACGGCGTGCCACAGTGACTCCATGAGTAGCCAGGGAGCACAGGAGTCCGGGTCGACCACGGTCGACGTCAGCAACGACGAGGCGCAGCAGCGCTACACCGCCACGCTCGACGGCGAGAGCGTCGGGATCGCAGCGTACGAGCGCTCCGGTGACACCATCGTGTTCACGCATACCGTGGTGCAGCCGGAGGCGGAGGGCCGAGGCGTGGGCAGCTCGCTCATCGGATACGCGCTCGACGACGCGCGGGCGCAGCAGCTTGCCGTGGTGCCGCAGTGCGCCTTCGTGGCCGCCTACATCGAGCGCCACCCCGAGTACCAGGACCTGACCCGGTAGCCCGAGCCGGCCCCGGCCAGTCCGCGGAGGAGAGCCGGCCCTGGCCAGTCCGCGGAGGAGAGCGGAGGACCAGGCCGGCCCAGGAGGATCAGGCCAGCCCGCGGAGGATCAGGTTCCAGTAGATCCTCGGCAGCATCACGCGCTCGGCGATGAACGTCAGCCGACGCTCGCGGGCGAGGTTGTTCCACCCCGGCACCGTGGGCATCGGCGAGTACTTGTCGTCGAACTCCGAGAAGACCACGGTGTTCCGGCTGACCACGAAGGGGCACGCGGAGTACTGGTTGTACTTCGTGGTGGGCTTCCTGCCCCGGGTGACCGCCCGCAGGTTCTTGGCGAGGACCTTGGCCTGGGTACGGAGGGCCGCCCCGGACTTCGAGTTCAGCGTGGACGCGGAATCTCCCAGCGACCACACCTCCGGGAAGCGGGGGTGCCGCAGGATCAGGGGATCCACCTCCACGAACCCCGCGCGATCGCCCGGCGACGGCAGATCCGTGGTCTTCAGCCACTGGGGTGCCGACTGCGGTGGGACCGCGTGCAGGACGTCGTAGGAGAGGGTCTCCGCAGTACCGGTCGCGGTGTCGAGCAGCTGCACCGTCCGCTCCTGCGGCTCCACCGAGGCCAGCTCCGTGCTGAAGCGCACCTCGATGCCGTACTCGTCGATCTTCCGGTTCAGCTCCTCGTCGATGATCTCCATCCCGAAGATCGTGGGCGTGGCCACGGCCAGCACCACCCTGATGTCCTCGAGCACGCCCTCGCGCCGCCAGTGGTCGCACGCGAGGTAGAGGGGCTTCTGCGCGGCGCCGGCGCACGACGCCGGGCCCGACGGCTGTGTGAAGACCACGGTGCCGCCGGTCATCCGGCGGAGCAGATCCCACGCCTTCGGCGCGAGTTCGTACTCGTAGTTCGAGGCACCGTAGGGCCCCTCCATGGCCTCCTTCAGCCCGGGTACGGCGGACCAGTCGTTCTGCATCCCGGGGCAGATCACCAGGTGGTCGTAGGTGACGGCCGAGCCCGACTCCAGGAGGACCGTGTGCGTGTCCGTACTGACGTCCACGGCCTTGTCCTGGATCCAGGCGACGCCCTGGGGCGTCACGGCGGACTGCAGCCTGACTGCCTCGAAGGCGTCGGCGGTCCCGCCGGCGATGTGGGAGAAGAGCGGCTGGTACAGATGGCGGCTCTTGGGCTCGACGACGGCGATGTCCTTGAACCGGTAGCGGCGCAGACGCGCGGCCAGCGAGATGCCGGCGTTCCCTCCCCCGATGATGAGCACCTGGTGATGCCGCTGCTCGCCTGCGGCGAGGGTGACGGGAACCGTGCGACCCCTCGGGGCGGTGCTCGTGGTGGTACGGATGACGGTTACCTCTTCCGGGTCGGCCCTGCTCGGCGCGTCCTCCGACACTACCGCCCGGGTCCGACGGAGGACAGGGACGCCGGTCCGGACCGGGCGGACGGCAGGAACGCTACGCGAGGGCGCCGTCGGCCGGTGCGGGCGCCGTCGTCAGCTCCAGCACGGCACGCGGCTGGTACACGGTGGAGTCCGTCGCGTTCGGGGGCTCCTGCGCGAGCATCGTGACGAGCAGGTAGAGCGTGATGAGCCAGAGCCCCAGGGTCAGCAGGGCCGGCCGCCTGCGCGGACCACGCGTCCCCGCGGCCGCTCCTGCCGGGCCGGGGAGCGGACTGCGCCGACGCTGCCGCTCGAAGAGCTCGACGTCGATCCGCGCCCGGGTCAGTTCCTCCACGAGGCGCGCTGCACGCTCGGCCGCCCTCCGGGCCCGCTCGTGCTGCTCACCGTCCGCATGACCCACCGTCACGACCGCTCGTCCCCCACACCACAAGCGTAGGCCGCGCTCCCCCTGCCTGCGGGCGTGCCGCCGCAGGATTGGGGCAGGATCGTCGCACGCCGGCGGACGGGACCTCCCGACGGAGAGAGACCACCGGACGGCGCAGGTGTCAGGTGTCAGGTGCGTGCGTACCGCATCACGAAGGAGCGCAGGATGGCCTCGGGCTGGTCCACGATCGTGGCCCGCGCACGCTCCATGTACTCCTCGGCCTGCTCCGGCGGGAAGTAGCCCGCGTGGCGGTACGTGCTGATCCGGCCCACGAGCGCCTCGACGTCGAGCTCGGGGTGGAACTGCGTGGCGTAGACGTTGGACCCCACCCGGAACATCTGCACGGGGCACGTGGCCGAGGAGGCCAGGAGTACCGCTCCGCGCGGCAGGGTGGCGCAGGCCTCTTTGTGCCCCACGTACGCCGCGAACGACGACGGCAGCGCGGCCAGCAGCGGGTCGGCGGCGCCGTCCTCGCTCACGGTGATCTCCACCGCACCGATGGGTTCGGCGTAGGTGGTGTCGACGACGGCGCCCTGGTGCCGGCCGAGGGTGCCGACGCCGTAGCAGGCACCCAGGAACGGGAAGTCCTCGGGCACCACCCGGTCCAGGAGCACCTCCAGCTCATGCTCCACACGGTGCTGCACGCCGGTCTTCGCCTCCTCAGGATCCGAGGAGTTGAACGGACTCCCGCCGAGGAAGATCCCGGAGTAGTCGGCCAGGTCGAGCTCGGGCATGGGCCCTTCCTCCAGGCGTACCCGGTGCAGCTCGGACTCGGCGAGACCGCCGACGCGCAGGAAGCTGCGGTACTCGGCGTCGGCGGCGTGGTTCTCGGCGCGGGTGGCCAGCAGGAGGAACGGTTTCACCCCTCGATGCTACTGGTGCCGCTCCGCTCCGCCCGCGTCCAGCTCCGCCAGCTCGCGCGTCACGCGCTCGACGTCGGACCTCAGGATGGTGACCGGTCCGGCGCTGCGCCGGCCCCGCGAGGGCTGGACGGCGAGGACCTCGGCATCGTGCCCGGCGCCGCTTCCCGCGGCGCCATCGGCCCCGGTTCCGGCCGGTGGGGTCGCCGCGCCGCCGGCCGTCGAGCCGTCGGTCGCCGGCATGGCACCCGGTGCTTCGGCTGCGATCGAGGAGGCAGGGCCGGCGGGGGCGGGTTGCACCAGGTCGACCGTGCGCCGCAGCGGGGTCTCCTCGATGAACAGCACGCAGATCAGGGCGATGACCGCGATGGCCGCCGTGATGATGAAGATGATGGCCGTACTGTCCCCGAAGGCGCTGCGGACGATCTCCGCGATCGGCTCAGGGAGATCCACGAGGTCCAGGGAGCCGCCCGCGGCACCACCGGCGCCGGCCGGAACCCCGGCTGCGGCGAGCCCGTCGGCTGTCCGGGTGCTCACCTGGGTCCCGAGGATCGCACCGAGGACCGCGACGCCCGCGGCACCGCCGAGCGAGCGGAAGAACGCCACGGAGGCACTGGCCGAGCCGATGTCACGGACGGCGACGGTGTTCTGCACCGCGAGCACGAGATTCTGGAGCATCAGACCCAGGCCCAGGCCGAAGACGAAGGTGTAGACGCCCACGAGCCACAGGTCCGTGAGGTGGTCGATCGTCCCCGCGAGGCCCAGGCCCGCGATCAGGAGCACGGATCCTGCGATCAGGTACCTCTTCCACTTGCCGTACCGCGTCACGAGCGCTCCGGCACCGATGGACCCGAGCAGGTTGCCGGCGATCATGGGCAGGGTCAGGAGCCCCGCCTCGGTGGGCGTGGCGCCGCGGGCCACCTGGTAGTACTGGCCGATGTAGCTGGAGCTGGCGAACAGGGCGATCCCGACGGCGACGGACGCGACGATCGCGAGGGCCGTGGTGCGCTGGGAGATGATCCTGAGCGGGATGATCGGCTCGGGCACCTTCGACTCGACCACGAGCAGCAGTGCCAGCAGGATCACGCTGCCGCCGACCATGAGGGCGCTCTCCCTCGAGAACCAGTCGTAGTAGCCCTCCTTGCCGGCGAAGGAGACCCAGATGAGCAACAGGCTGACCCCCGCGGTGAGCAGGATGGAGCCGAGCCAGTCGATGCGGGCCTTGCGGCGGGTGTCGGGAAGCTTCAGGGTGAGCTGCAGCAGCACCAGCGCGATGATCGCGAAGGGGACGCAGACGAAGAAGGTCCAGCGCCAGCCCAGCGGGGAGTCCACGATGAGCCCGCCGAGGAGCGGTCCGCCGGCCGTCGCGACGGCCATGACCCCGCCCATGTAGCCGGCGTACCGGCCGCGTTCCCGCGGGGCGATGATGGTGCCGATGATGGCCTGGGCCAGCGCGGTGAGCCCGCCCATGGCGACACCCTGGATGACGCGGGCCGTCAACAGCAGCGGGATGCTCCCGGCGAAGCCCGCCAGGACCGAACCGGCCACGAAGATGACGATGCTGACCTGCACCAGCAGCTTCTTGTCGAACAGGTCGGCGAACTTGCCCCAGATGGGGGTAGTGGCGGCATTGGCCAGCAGCGCCGCGGTGATGACCCAGGCGAAGTCCGTCTGCGAACCGTTCAGCTCACTCATGATGGTGGGCAGGGCATTCGCCACGATGGTGCTGCTCAGGATGGCGGTGAACAGTCCCGCGAGGAGGCCGGTGAGGGCCTGCAGGACCTGCCGGTGGCTCATCGGCTCGCCGGCCGGGGCAGACGCTGCCGTGGGTGGTGGGACTACCTCGGTCGCTGTCGCCGCGGTGGGATGGAGGGCCATCGGTGGGGTTTCCTTCGTGGTCTGGGACGCAGGGCCCGGATGACGGCCGTCCCCGCCCGTGCGGCGTGACATCGCGTGGAGTACCAGAACTGCAGGCTCTGCAGTTGTGCCGGCACCCGACGCGTGTCGCCCTGGGCATTCGGTTGCTCCAGGTAACAGTACGCCCCTGTTTTCGTTAGGTCAACTAATCAAATGGTGGGCCGGAGGGCCATCGCCGCGTCGCCCGGATCGCGTCAACCCACCCCTTGACACGGCCGAGGCTTGCGATACTCTCCCTCCTCCTGCTAGGCCTAGTACAAACGACACGGTGGATCATCTGTCGAGGAGCGCCCGACACAGGGCACGGAAGAGGACGTTCGTCATGACGCGCAATGAAGCCCACGTAGAGGAAGTCGACGAGAAGGATCTCCACGTGGAGGACCGCCCGAAGGAATGGGCCGCCGGCGTTCCCGGTGTCTACCACTCCATGAAGCCCGCCGTCGAGCACATGGGCGTGGAGCGCACGGCCCGCACCGTGCTGAAGATGAACCAGAAGAAGGGCTTCGACTGCCCCAGCTGCGCCTGGCCGGACCCGCACAAGCGCAAGACCTTCGAGTTCTGCGAGAACGGCGCCAAGGCCGTCACCTGGGAAGCGGCACCGCTGGTCATCCCCACCGAGTTCTGGGCCGAGAACTCCCTCACCGAGCTCCGCGAGCGCTCGGAGTTCTGGATGGGCATGCAGGGCCGCCTCACCGAACCGCTCTACAAGCCCGAGGGTGAGGACCACTACCGGCCGGTCAGCTGGGACGAGGCGTTCCAGATCATCAGTTCCCGGCTGAACAGCCTCGACTCCCCCGACGAGGCCGCGTTCTACACGAGCGGCCGCGCGTCCAACGAGGCCGCGTTCCTCTACCAGCTCTTCGTCCGCGCCTACGGCACCAACAACCTGCCGGACTGCTCCAACATGTGCCATGAGTCCTCGGGCTGGGCCATGGGCCAGACCATCGGGATCGGCAAGGCGACCGTGACGTTCGACGACTACGCCGACGCGGACCTGATCATCCTCATGGGCCAGAACCCGGGCACCAACCACCCGCGTATGCTCACCGAGCTGGAGGCCTGCAAGCAGACCGGCGGGCAGATCGTCGCCGTCAACCCCCTCCCCGAGGCGGGCCTCAAGCGCTACAAGAACCCGCAGACCGTCCGCGGCGTCGCAGGCAAGGGCACCGAACTGGCGGACCAGTTCCTCCAGATCCGGCTCGGCGGCGACATGGCCCTGCTCCAGGCCGTGTCGAAGCGCGTCTTCGAGGCGGAGGCGAAGAACCCCGGCACGGTCCTCGACCACGCCTTCCTCGACGAGTACTGCGAGGGCCTCGACGAACTCCGTGAGTACCTGCTCAAGCTCGACGACGCCACCGTGGTGGAGGCCACCGGGCTCCGGATCGAGGAGATCGACGAGCTGGCCGCCCGCTACATCGCCGCCGACAAGGTGATCATCACCTGGGCGATGGGTATCACGCAGCAGCGGAAGGGCGTCGCGACGATCAAGGAGATCATCAACCTCCTCCTGCTGCGCGGCAACATGGGCAAGCCCGGGGCCGGTGCCTCACCGATCCGCGGGCACAGCAACGTCCAGGGCGACCGCACCATGGGCATCTGGGAACAGATGCCTGCCACCTTCATGGATGCCCTCGGCAAGGAGTTCGACTTCCAGCCGCCGCAGGAGCACGGCACGGACGCCGTGGAGACCATCAAGGCGATGACCGACGGACGCATCAAGGCTTTCATGGCCCTCGGTGGCAACCTGGTCTCCGCCATCTCCGACACCAATGTGGCGGAGAAGGCCTTCGAGAACACGGATCTGACGGTGCAGGTCTCCATCAAGCTCAACCGCTCCCACGTGGTGACCGGCAAGGAAGCGCTGATCCTGCCGTGCAAGGGCCGCACGGAGATCGACCGCCAGGCCACCGGCGAGCAGTTCGTCTCGGTCGAGGACACGGTCTGCGCCGTCCACCCGTCCTGGGGCAGCGTGGAGCCCGTCTCCGAGAACCTGCTCTCCGAGACGGCGATCATCAGCCGCCTCGCCCGGGCCACGGTCGGCGATCGCATCAACGCCGACTGGGAGGGCTTCGAGCAGGACTACGATCTCATCCGCCGGCACATCTCCCAGGTGGTGGAGGGCTGCGAGGACTACAACCGGAAGATCCGCCAGGACGGCGGCTTCGTGCTCCCCAACGGTCCACGGGACTCGCGGACGTTCAACACCCCGACGGGCAAGGCCGTGATCACGGTCAACGACCTGCACTACGTGGAGCGGCCGGAGGGCACGCTGATCCTCCAGACGCTGCGCTCGCACGATCAGTTCAACACCACCATCTACGGGCACAACGACCGCTACCGGGGCATCAAGAAGGGCCGCCACGTGGTGTTCATCAACCCGGAGGACATCTCCGAGCTGGGTCTGGAGGACGGGCAGAACGTGGATATCCACGGCGTGCACGACGACGGCGTCGAGCGTGTGCTCCGCGCCTTCCGCGTGGTCTCCTACCCCACGTCACGGGGCTGTGCTGCCGCCTACTACCCGGAGGCCAATGTGCTCGTGCCCCTCGACGAGGTGGCGCAGGGCAGCAACACCCCGCTGTCCAAGCAGGTCATCGTGCGCTTCGAGCCCAGTTCGCACCGCGCGCCGTCCGAGCACCACGCCGCCGCGACCTCCGAGGCGCCCCGGAACGAGCCGGACGGATTCGCGCCGGCCGACGCCGGCGCACCGGCCCGGGAGACCGCGAACGCCTGAGCGCGCCGCCCCTTCCCGGCTGGATCCTCTACCGGCGCATCCCCCGGTGCGCCGGTAGAGTTCTGTCGTCAGCACGCACAGCGGAAGGCGCCGGATGGAGCAGGACCAGGTGATGCACGGCCGGCCGACCCATCCGCCGGCCGATCCGCGGGAGCAGCAACGCCACGTGATCCGCGTGCTCGTCGTCGCCCAGGTCCTCGGCGGCATCGGTGCCGGGGCCACGCTGTCCCTCGGGGCGCTCCTCGCGGCCGAGCTCTCCGGGTCGAGTGCCTGGTCGGGCATGGCCGCGACCATGGCCACCCTCGGCGCCGCAGCCGCTGCGGTCCCCCTCGCCAC
Organism: uncultured Arthrobacter sp.; assembly: GCF_947493765.1. GTDB lineage: Bacteria > Actinomycetota > Actinomycetes > Actinomycetales > Micrococcaceae > Arthrobacter_D. The sequence continues at coordinate 78,791 of NZ_CANLSZ010000007.1, read as the reverse complement.
ACTCGCCCAGCGCAGGGGACGCAGTGTCTCCCTGTCCGCCGGTGCCGTGGTGGCCGGCTCGGGTGCCCTGCTGGCGATCACGGCGGCGTCCCTGTCCCTCTTCCCGCTGCTGCTCGCTGCGCTGGTCCTCCTGGGCGTCGGTTCGGCCACGGGTCTGCAGGCCCGCTTCGCCGCGACGGATCTCGCGTCCGAGCAGACGCGCGGCCGCAGCCTCGCCCTCGTGGTGTGGTCGACCACCATCGGCGCGGTCCTCGGCCCGAATCTCTTCGAACCCGGCGAGGCCGTGGCGGGGATCCTCGGCATCCCCGCGCTCAGCGGCGGCTTCGTCTTCTCCGCGGCGGCGCAGGTGGGAGCTGCCCTGCTGTACCGGCTGGGGCTGCGGCCCGACCCCCTGCTGACCGCGCTCCGGCTCCAGGCTGCCGAGCGCACCGACGGCGGTCCCGGGGTCGCTCCCGCGAAGCGGCGCGGTCTCGCCGTCCTCGCGCGCACCCCGGCCGCGCGCTACGCCGTGGTGAGCATCGCCGTGGCCCACGCGGCGATGGTCTCGCTCATGGCGATGACCCCGGTGCACCTCCACGATCACGGCGCCGGTCTCTCGGTGGTCGGTCTGACCATCAGCCTGCACGTGGCGGGCATGTACGCGCTGTCGCCGGTCTTCGGGTGGGTCGCGGATCGCGCCGGGACCACCCGCGGGATCCTGTGCGGCCAGCTGCTCCTGCTCGCCGCGCTCCTCACGGCCTGGCGCGGCGCGGAGTCCGAGGCCCTGGTGACCGTGAGCCTGGTCCTGCTGGGGTTCGGCTGGTCGGCCTGCATCGTCTCGGCGTCGGCCCTGCTCGCCGGTGCGGTCGGGGTCACCGAACGCGCACCGGCCCAGGGGTCCTCCGACCTGCTCATGAATCTCGCGGGCGCCACCGGTGGAGCACTCGCGGGGCCCGCCCTCGTGCTGCTCGGCTACGCGGGCCTCGGGCTCGTCGCGGCCGTTCCCGTCGCGGCCGTCCTGGGATGGACGCTCACACGACTGGTCGCGGCCCGCCGACGGGCACCTCTCGCCGGGTGAGCCCCTACTGGGCCGTGCCGGTCCAGCCTTGCTTCTCCTGCGCCTGCTCGTCCTTGTCGATGACGGCCAGCACCGTCCTCGTGGCCTTCTCGACGGCGGCACTCGCCTCGTCACGCCCCTCCGTGGTCACCGATCCGGCGGCGTAGCCGACCATGAAGGCGCTGATCGCCGCGGCGTCCTCGGACTTGTAGTGGGAGGACCGCTGCGTGAGCTCCAGGATCCGGTCATGGTCGAGTTCCAGATCGAGGATCTGGAGGGCCTGGGCCAGGGTGCGGCTCCACTCGGTGAGCGTGCGGCTTTCGTCGTCGTACGTGGTCATGGGGTTCCTCTGGTCGAGTACGGGCGGGAGCCGCAGCTGTGCGGGCACCTCTGCCTCAAGATGTAGCACCGAAAACGGAGTGCTTCAATGCACGCGGGCAGGTGGCCCGATCACCGCGACCCTTGACGCGCCCCGCCCCGGGTGCCACACCGCGTCGATCGCCGCTGCGCCGCCGCGCAGGTAGGGTGACCACAGGCCTGGGTCCCGCGCCGCAGCAGGCAGCGGTCCACGCCCCGCCCGCGCCTCCCGCCGACCGATTGGATCGTGAGATGTCCCTTGTGACCCGGAGGACCCCCGCAGGCCCCGCGCGGCTCGGGATGGCCTTCATCGGCGTGCTGCTCATCGCCGTCAATCTCCGGGTGTCCTTCATCAGCGTGGGCCCGGTACTCGGCAACATCAGCGGCGATCTGGGGCTCTCCAGCGCCGAGGCCGGCTTCTTCACGGGCCTGCCGCTCATCGCCTTCGCCGTCTTCTCCCCCGTGGCTCCCGTCTTCGCCGCCAAACTCGGCCTCGATCGGGCACTGTGGGTGTCGCTGCTGATCCTCGCGGCGGGCATCGTGCTCCGCTCCCTGCCGCTGCCCGGCGTCATCTGGGCAGGAACGGCCCTGATCGGGCTGGCGATCGCCTTCCTCAACGTGCTGCTGCCGGCCCTCGTGAAGCGCGACTTCCCCCTCCGGGTCAGCCAGGTCACCGGGATCTACACCGCGGCGCAGGCCACCGTGGCGGCGATCGGTGCCGCAGTCGTCGTGCCCGTGGCCCAGACCTCACCCGCCGGGTGGCGCCTGGCCCTCGGCATCTGGGTGGGCGTGGCGCTGATCGCCATGGCGGTGCTCCTGCCGTGGCTGCTCCGGCGTACCGGGGGCAGCAGCGGGGCGTCCGCCCCCGAGGCCCCGTACCGTTCCCCCTGGGCCTCGGCCCTCGGGTGGCAGGTCACGATCTTCATGGGCCTGCAGTCCATCTCCTACTACGTGCTGATGGCCTGGCTGCCCACCATCGAGCAGAGTCGCGGCGTCTCCGCGCCCACGGCCGGCGTCCACCTGTCCGTCTTCCTGCTCATCAGTGTGTTCGCCAGTCTCGTGGCCGGGGCTATCCTGCATCGCGGCTCGGACCAGCGGCTCATCTCCCTCGTCAGTTCAGTGCTCGCCGTGGCGACCTTCCTCGGACTGGCCTTCGTCCCGGGCCTGACCCTGCTCTGGGTGGTGCTGGGCTCCATCAGCTCCGGCTTCCTCATCGTGATCGCCCTCTCGCTGTTCAGCCTCCGGAGCGTCAACTACACCCAGGCGGGGTCGCTGTCCGGGATGGCGCAGTCGGTCGGCTACGGGCTCGCGGCCGTGGGTCCGGTGCTCTTCGGGGCCCTGCGCGATCTGAGCGGCGACTGGACGCTTCCCCTCGTCGTCACCGCCGGCATCATGGTGGTGCTCGCCGTCATGGGCGTGCTCGCCGGGCGGAACCGAGTGATCGGGGTGCGCTGACGCCCTGCACGACGCCTGCCCGCAGGCTGCTCGGGGTCCTGCCGTACCAGCGGTGTGCGCACCTGGTGAGCGCGGACTGCTCGGAGAGACCCACGAGGCCCGCGATCTGCTGCAGCGGCAGATCGGTCCGGGTGAGCAGCCGGTGCGCGGCGTCGCGGCGGGCGTCGTCGAGCAGCACCTCGAACGAGGTGCCCTCGCTCGCGAGTCGACGCTGGAGGGTCCGCGGGTGCATGCCGAGGAGCCGGGCGGCGGCGTCGATGCGCGGCGGGGCCGTGCCCAGCATCCGCTCGATCGAGATGCGGACCGTCGGCGCCACCACGCGACCCGGCTCGGGGAAATGGTGCCGCAGGTAGTCGAGGGCCATCTCCCGCAGGGTGTGGTTTACCGCCTGCAGCGGCCGGTCGAGCAGGCTCCGCGGCACCCGCAGCAGGGAGTCGTGCTGCCCGAAGCGGACCTCGGCGCCGAAGAATTCGGTGTAACGGCTCGTCGGGGCCTTGGGCAGATGGGACAGGTGCACCGAGTGGAGCGCGTACGGGCCGTCCACGAGGAACCGGAGCATGCGATGGACGAACGCCAGGATGGCGTCGCTCGCCTGCCGGGGCGGCGCCCCCGCGGAGGACCCGTAGCACAGGCCCACGTCGCCGGCCCTGCCCTCGGGGTCCGGCACGATGGAGAAGCGCAGGGCCGGACTGTGGAGGAAGAGGAACTGCGAGGCGCACTCCAGGGCCGCTCCCACCGTCGGGGAGTTCTGCACGGCCACGGCGAGCGGGCCGAGGATGCCGATGTCCTGGTACTCGGAGATGCGCAGTCCCAGATCCGGGCAGGGCAGCGTGCGGGCGGCGCCCTCGAGGAGCCTGGCCACCGCGACGTCGGAGACGAGGACGTCGTCGTCGTTGATCGCCTCCAGCGGCACGTGGTGGAATGCCGCGAGCGCCACGGCGTCCCCGCCGAACTGCTCGACGACGTCGCGGAAGCCGCGCATCCCGGCGGAGCGGATCACGGACCCCATGTCACCCAAGGGTAAATAGCTGTCGCGCGAAGTCAAGCGCACATACCTCCGACGCCGGAATACTGGGACCATGGACACTCTCACCGAACACCTCGACGTCGTGATCGTGGGCGCCGGACTCTCCGGTATCGGCGCGGCCTACCGCGTCTCGACCATGCTCCCGGGCAAGAGCTTCGCCGTGCTCGAGGCCCGCGACACCGTGGGCGGCACCTGGGACCTCTTCCGCTATCCCGGTGTCCGCTCCGACAGCGACATGTTCACCCTCGGCTACCCGTTCCGTCCGTGGACCGAGGCCAAGGCCATCGCGGACGGCTCCTCGATCCTCTCCTACGTCCGCGCCACCGCGGAGGACGAGCGGATCAGGGACAGGATCCGGTTCCGCACCAGGCTCGTCAGCGCCGCCTGGTCCTCGGAGGACGCCCGGTGGACGCTCGAGCTCGATGTGCGCGACGACGACGGCGCCACGGAGCGCCGCTCCGTGACCTGCGGTTTCCTCTACATCTGCAGCGGCTACTACAACTACGACCACGGCTACGAGCCCTCCTTCGAGGGTCTGGAGTCCTTCCAGGGGCAGATCGTCCGTCCGCAGTTCTGGCCCGAGGACCTCGACTACCGTGACAAGCGCGTCGTCGTGATCGGCAGTGGAGCCACCGCGATCACGCTCCTGCCCTCGATGGCGAAGGACGCCGCGCACGTGACCATGCTGCAGCGCTCCCCCACCTACGTCACGGCCGTGCCGAGCCGCGACACGTTCTCCGACGCGGCCAGGCGTTATCTGCCGGCCCGTCTCGCTCACCACGTGGCCCGCGCCAAGAACGTGCTGTTCACCCAGGCGTTCTACCAGCTGTGCCGCCGCCGGCCGGAGATCGCGAAGAAGATCATCCGCACGCAGACGGAGCGTATCGTCGGGGACGAGAAGCTCGTGGCCGAGCACTTCACCCCCGCGTACAACCCGTGGGACCAGCGCCTCTGCGTGGCACCGAGCGCCGATCTGTTCAAGGCCCTCAAGGCCGGGACGGCGTCCGTGGTCACGGACACCATCGACACGTTCACGCCCCACGGCATCCGCCTGGCCTCGGGGCAGGAGCTGGAGGCCGACGTGGTGGTCACCGCCACCGGGCTGTCCATGCTGCCCCTGGGAGGGGCCACCTTCACTGTGGACGGCGAGCCCGTGAATCTCGGCGACTCCTGGGTGTACCGGGGACTGATGGTCAGCGGCGTGCCGAATCTGGCGCTCTGCGTCGGCTACACCAACGCCTCCTGGACACTCCGGGCGGATCTCAGCTCACGCTACGTCTGCCGCCTCATCACCTACCTGGACCGCCACGGGCATCGCTACGGCGCGCCGTCCACGGACGGCGGGATGACGCCCCGGCCCATCCTCGACCTGACCTCCGGCTACGTGCAGCGCGCCGTCTCGGCGTTCCCCAAGCAGGGCGACAGGCAGCCGTGGACCATGCGCCAGAACTACCTGCTCGACGCCCCCACCGCCCTGCGCGGCAATCTCGCGAAGAACATGGTCTTCGACCGCCCGGCCTCCAGCGGCACGCCCGCACCCGAACTCCAGGAGATCCACGCATGAAGCCTGCACCGTTCCGCTTCGCGGGCGCCACCGCCGTCGTCACCGGCGCGGCGGGCGGCATGGGCGAGCATCTCGCCCGCGGGCTGGCCGAGCGCGGGAGCAGGCTGCTGCTCGTCGACCGCGACGCCGCGAACCTCGACGCCGTCGCCTCCTCCATCCGCGCCGCGTTCCCGGACACGTCCATCACCACGTTCGTGGCCGATCTGGCCGGGCGCGACGCCGTCGACGAGGTGGCCGCCGAGATCCTCGCCGCGACGGACACCGTGGACCTGCTGATCAACAACGCCGGCGTGGCCCTGGCCGGGATGTTCGACCAGATCACCATGGACGACTTCGACTGGGTCATGGCCGTGAACTTCCATGCGCCCGTGCTGCTCACCCACCACCTGCTGCCCCTCATGCGCCCCGGCGGCCACGTGGTGAACGTGTCGAGCCTGTTCGGCCTGGTGGCTCCGCGCGGGCAGACCGCCTACTCCTCGTCGAAGTTCGCGTTGCGGGGCTTCACCGAGGCGCTCCGCAACGAGCTGCTGCCCCGCGGCATCGGCACCACCTCCGTGCATCCCGGCGGCATCCGCACGAACATCGCGCGGAACGCCCGCCTCGGCGGCAATCTCGACGACGCCGCCAGCAGGAAGGCCCGGGCTGACTTCGACCGGCTCCTGACCTTCCCCGCCGACCGGGCGGCGGAGCTCATGCTGGAGGCGGTGGGGAACCGCACCCCGCGTCTGCTCATCGGCCTGAGCGCCAAGCTGCCCGACGTCGTCGCCCGGGTGGCGCCGCTGTCCTTCGACACGCTGCAGCGCCGGCTCGCGGCTCTCTCCCGCCTGCCGGGAGCGCTGCGCCGGGGTTCCGGGACCGGCCGCGGGAGCGGCCCGGCCGACCCCGACGGCGTGCTGGGAGACGGCTACCTTCGGGTGGCCGGCGTGAAGGTCCGCTACCGGGACGAGGGAGTCGCGGAGAAGACCCCCGTGCTCCTGCTGCACGGGATCGGGCGCAGCCTCGAGGACTGGGAGGGCCTCTACGACCGCCTCGCACAGGACCACCGCGTCATCAGCGTGGACCTGCCGGGCTTCGGCCTCTCGGAGCGCACGCAGGGGAAATACTCCATGGAGACGCTGGCCCGCTTCGTGCTCGCCGTGCTCGACACCCTCGGGGAACGCCGGCCGCTGCACGTGGTGGGCAATTCCCTCGGCGGGGCGGTCGCCATGAAGCTCAGCGCCCTGGCCCCCGAGCGTGTCCGGAGCCTGGTGCTCGCGAACAGCGCCGGTTTCGGCAGGGAGGTCACCATCGCCCTGCGCCTGCTCGCCGTCCGCCCCGTGGGCAGGGTGCTCATGCGGGACAAGTCGCGGAAGGCCGCCTACCGCACCGAGCGGGCCCTGTTCTACGACAAGGTCTTCGTCACGGAGGAACGCCTCGACCACGCGCAGGCGGTGGGGCGGAACCCCGGGTACGACGACGTCATGCTCGCCGTCGCCGGGCACCTGGGGACCTTCGGCGGGGTGCGTCGTCGCTGGCGGACCGAACTCCTGCGCCGTGTGGCAGCCCAGCGCAAGCCCACCCTGGTCGTCTGGGGCGACGAGGACCGCGTGCTCCCGGCGTCGCACCTCGAGCACGCCCGCGCCGCGTTCCCGCACGCCGAGTTCCACCTGTTCGAGAAGTGCGGGCACATGCCGCAGATCGAGCGGGAGGACGAGTTCGACGCGCTGGTGCGACGCTTCGTCGCCAAAGCCGACGCGGACGCCGCCGCGCGCGTCTGATCGTGCCGGGGTGCTCCGGTCTGCTCCTGTGCTCCCGTGCTTCCGTGCTCAGCCGTGACATAGCCGACACCCCCGGTTACCGGCTCGGTCGTGGCGGGTGCCGTACCGTCGGAGATCATGGGGACCAGCCGACGCCCTCGCCACCACCCGCTTGCCAGGACCTGAGACGACGATGAGACCAGCGAGGACCACCTGCAGTGAGGTCCACCCCGAGGACGATGCTGCCCTACCCGACGGCACCGGTGCGGCGTCACCGGCCCACGCGGGTCGCGGCGCCCGGTCGGAGGCGGAGAAACTGCGCCTGCTCTCCGTCGAACGGTCGCAGGTTCTCGAGGTGGAGGATGCCGAGCGCTTCGACCGGATCGTCCGCTACGCGCGTGAGATCTTCCAGGTCAGCTCGGCCAGTATCGGTGTGATCACCGCCGACCAGCAGATCCTGTTCTCGGTGACTGGACCCCTGTCCCGCAGCGTGGACCGTGGCGATGCGCTGTGCAACGTGACGATCCAGGACGAGCATCTCCTCGTCGTCGAGGACACGCACGAGGATCCGCGCTTCAGTGCCAACGCACTCGTCACGGGTGATCCACGCATACGGTTCTATGCCGGGTGCCCCCTGCGTGGGCCCGGCGGCTGGCTCATCGGCACGCTGTGCGTGATCGACCAGCGGCCGCGTGCCTTCACCGCCGAGGACCAGCGGGTGCTCCGCTCCCTGGCTGCACAGGCCGAACTCGAACTGAACACCCCTCCCGCCTGAAGGGCGCTCGTGACACCGGGAGCCAGCGGTACCGACGCCTCCAGGGCGTGTCTCCCGTGGATCGGATGCGCGAGGCGCGATGCTGGGGAGGGTGCATCCGGTGGGCTCGCTGCTGCGGGGGTGACGCTGTGACATCGTCGTCGTGCCGACAGTGCGCACGACATCAGGAGGTGGGGGCATGCTGCAGTTGACCGGGGTCACCAAGAGCTACGGCGAACACCGCGTGCTCGACGACGTGGCGTTCACCATCGACGACGGTCGCCTGACGGGTTTCGTCGGCGGCAACGGCGCCGGCAAGACGACGACGATGCGGATCATGCTCGGCGTGCTCTCCCGCGACTCCGGTGAGGTGACTCTCGACGGCGCGCCGCTCACGGACGGCGACCGCCGCAATTTCGGCTACATGCCCGAGGAACGCGGCCTGTACCCGAAGATGAAGGTGCTCGAGCAGATCGTGTACCTCGCCCGCCTGCACGGCTTCTCCAGGGCGGACGCCACCACCCGCGCCACAGCCCTGCTCGAGGAGCTCGGGCTCGGTGAACGCCTCAGGGACAGTGTGGAGACCCTCTCCCTCGGCAACCAGCAGCGCGCACAGATCGCCGCGGCACTCGTCCACGACCCGAAGGTCCTCATCCTCGACGAACCGTTCTCCGGCCTCGATCCGCTCGCGGTCGACGTCGTCGCCGGGGTGCTCCAGACCCGAGCGGCCCGGGGCGCGGCCGTGCTCTTCTCCTCGCACCAGCTCGACGTCGTCGAACGGCTCTGCGACGACCTCGTGATCATCGCCGGCGGAACGATCCGTGCCGCAGGTACTCGTGACGGGCTACGCGCCGGGTTCTCCTCGCGCCGCCTGGAGCTCGTGCTCGGCGGCGATGCCGGATGGCTGCGGACCGAGCCGGGGGTGGACGTCGTCGAGCTCGACGGCGGGTACGCGATCTTCGACGCCGACAGCGACGAGACGGTGCAGCGTGTGCTGCGCCGCGCGATGGAGTCGGGGGACGTCGCGAGTTTCGCGCCCCGCCACCCGTCCCTCGCCCAGATCTTCAAGGAGGTCATCCAGTGAACACCCGGTCCTTCACCCAGAGCGTCTGGCTGGTCACCGAGCGCGAGGTCGGCTCGAAGCTGCGCAGCAAGGCCTTCCTCATCTCGACCGGCCTCCTGTTCGCGCTGGCCCTGATCGGGGTGATCTGGGGCGGCGTCGCCGCGGACTCCGACTCCCGCACGCCCGTCGCCGTGAGGCCGGGGACCGCAGCGGTGGTTGCCCAGCTCGACGACGTCATCGAGACCACCGAGGTGGCGAGCGTCGCCGAGGCACGCGATCTCGTCTCCTCGGGCGACGTCGACGCCGCCCTCGTCCCCGGCGGCGCCGAACCGTTCGGGTACACGCTCATCGCCGAGGACAGCGTCCCGACCACGCTCCTGGCGATGCTGAGCGTCTCCCCTGAGGTCGAGCTGCTGACCACGGATGCCGTCGACGAACAGCTCCGCTACTTCGTGGCCCTCTTCTTCGGCCTGGTCTTCTTCGTCGCGGCGCTGACCTTCGGGACGACGATCGCCTCCAGTGTCGTGGAGGAGAAGCAGACACGCGTCGTCGAGCTGCTCATCTCCGCCATCTCGACGCGTGCTCTCCTGGCAGGCAAGGTACTCGGCAATACGATCCTCGCGATGGGCCAGATCCTGGGACTCAGCGCCATTGCGGTGATCGGTCTCGCGGTCACCGACCAGGGCGAACTGCTCGACGGCATCGGCGCGCCGCTGGCATGGTTCGCCGTCTTCTTCCTGTTCGGGTTCATCCTGCTCGCGGCGTTGTACGCGGCGGCCGGTGCGATGGTCTCGCGGCAGGAGGACATCGGGGCCACCACGACGCCGCTGACCCTCCTCGTCATGGCGCCGTACTTCCTGGTGATCTTCTTCAACGACAATCCCGTGGTGATGGCGGTCCTGTCCTACGTACCGTTCTCGGCGCCGGTCGGCATGCCCGTGCGCATCTTCGTCGACGAGGCGCAGTGGTGGGAGCCGCTTCTGTCACTGGTGATCCTGCTCGCGACCTGCGTCGCCGCGATCGTCGTCAGTGCGAAGATCTACCAGAACTCCATCCTGCGCATGGGCGCCCGGGTGAAGCTGGCAGATGCACTGAGGACCTAGCGCAGGTCACTCCGGCCCTCAGCGGCGTCCGCCTGCGGCACGGCGGGGACGTAGGCCGCCTGCCAGCGCTCCAGCTCGGCGAAGAACGCGGACCGCACCGGTTCCGGCGAGAGCGTCAGATCGTGGATCCCGCCGGTGATCCGCACCAGGGTGACGAGTCCGCCCAGCTTCGGGGTGCGGCGCGCTATCTGGCCGACGTCGAGCACCACGTCCGTGGAGGAGACGCGGCCCGGTTCCCGGGCTGGGTTCGAGCTCGCGTCGGAGCAGGCCACGAACACCGGGCAGTCGATAGCGAGACCGCGATTGAGCCGTGCGTGCCCGGCGCGGATGGCCCGCAGCCAGCCAGCGACCACGGGAAAACCCCGGTGCGGCTTCCAGGCGAGATCGTAGTCCCACTCGCCGCCGGACTCCCGGTGCAGAAAGCGCCCGTAGGCGGATCCGAGGGAGCTGACCACGGTCTTCGGCTTCAGCGTGCCGAGCTTGCGCACCGCGAGGGTGCCGACCGTGCGCTGGAGGAAGCCCGCGTTGAGATCGAACCACGGACTGTTGAGCACCAGCGCATCGACGATGCCGTGCCCGCGCCGGTCGTGGGCCCACAGCGAGGTCACCAGGCCGCCGGTCGAGTGGCCCATGACCACCAGGACGTCGTGGCCCTCCTCCTCGCGGATGATCCGGGCTGCGGCGTCCAGCTCCTCGTCGTAGGCCTCGAGTTCCGTGATGTAGTTGGGGCTCTGGTGCCCACGCAGCGAGCGCCCGTACTTCCGCAGGTCCAGGGCGTAGAAGTCGAACCCGGCTTCCAGCCAGGCGTCGGCGAGATGCTGCTGGAAGAAGTAGTCCACGAAGCCGTGCACGTAGAGGACGGCGCGGCGCGATCCTCCCGGCAGCACCCGGCGCACCAGCGTGGCCACAACCTCGCCCTCGTCGTCGGGCCGCAGCGGGATGGTCCGTGCCTCGTAGTCGCCACCCAGGACGTCCGGTCCGTACGTGTGCTGCCGTGTGGTCGTCATCGATCGTGGTCCTCCCTGACCTGATTCACGCAGTGCCCCGCCCGGCACAGCCGTCACTGCCGGGCCTCCGGGTCCAGTCTCGCACCGGTTTCGCGTGACGCCGGGCCCATCCGCTCCGAGCCACGCCTCCATGGCCCCTAGATTGGGATCATGAGCATCCGGATCACGACGGCGACAGCGGACGACGCCGAGGCGCTGGCCGAGTGCGCCGCGATCACCTTCCCCCTCGCCTGCCCTCCGGAGTCGCGCCCCGAGGACATCGAGCGGCACATCGCCACGCACCTCTCGGCCGCGCGCTTCACCGCCCTGGTGGACCTGCCCGGCCACACGATCCTCTGCCTCCGGGAGGACGCGCGGGTCCTGGCATGGAGCATGGTGGTCCTCGACCAGCCCGCTGACACGGATGTGCTCGCCGCCCTGTCCCTCTCCCCCGTGGTGGAGCTGAGCAAGTTCTACGTCCGTCCCGAGCAGCACGGGCGGGGGACGGCCGCCGCGCTCATGGCGGCGACACTGGAGCTCGCTGCGCGCTCAGGGCTGCCCGGGGTGTGGCTCGGCGTGAACCAGGAGAATCCCCGTGCCATCCGCTTCTACGAGAAGAGCGGCTTCCGGATCGTCGGCACCAAGCGGTTCCGGCTCGGGGACCGGTTCGAGGACGACTACATCCTCGAGCAGTCGTTGGCCCTGGCCCCGCGAGTGGTCACCGCCGATTGATCCGGTCGGCTTCCATGGTGACCTGGCCGCCGGTGGGAGCACGGGTGACGTCGTCCCGATGCAAGTGCCCCCAGGAGCTCAACCGTGGAGATCGGCGCGCTGGCGGAAACCGAGGAACCCGGCGCCGCTCACCGCGACGGCGACGCCCACCATGACCGCAGCCAGTCCGCCGTCGACGCCGTCGACGACGGGCACGTTGCCGCTGTAGGGATACCAGAGATTGACCTTGGCCCACCCGGTCAGCGCGTCGTCCAGCGGCAGGAAGGTCGCGAGGACGAACGAGACGGCTGCGACCCCTGCGGTGATCGCCGAGCTCAGGCGCCGGTCGCCGAGCAGAGCGCCGAGGGTGAGAGCTATCGCCGCGTACATCAGGCCGAACAGGAAGACCCAGAGTGCGGAGGATGCCAGGGCTCCGATGCCGATCCCCATGTCGCCGATCGCGTTGCCGATGACCATCCCGAGGAACATCGCGACGCTGACCAGCAGCAGGTGCGTCACCACGGCAGCGGTCTTGGCCGCGAGGAAGGTGGTACGACCGACCCCGGAGGACAGGACCAGCCCGAGGGTGCGTGCCTGCTCCTCACCTGCCGTCGCCGCTCCGGCGGAGATGATCGCCGCGGCGATGAGGAAGCCCGGAGCGAGGATCGAGAGCATTTCCGCGTGGAGCCATCCCTCGGGTGTGCCGATGGAGAGCCCTCCCAGGATCTGGTCGAAAGCAGCGGGCAGGTTCCGGGCCAGATCCGCGAAGGTGTCGCGCAGGGGCGGCCAGAGGGCGCCGACGCCCGCGCCGATGGCCAGACCGTAGACGGCCAGGACGGCGACGAGCACCAGCCTGTCGCCGACGGCGCGGGCCCAGATCGTGGCGAAGTGCCTGCCGACCGAACGGGCCGGTCCGCGACCACCGCCGGAGGTGCTGTCGCGAGTGGCCGGCGTGGTGGGTGCTGCGGTCATGAGGTTCATCCCTTCAGATCGCGGCGGTTCACGGCGACGAGACCGGCGACCAGTGCGACGACTGTGATGGCTGCGAAGACACCCAGGTGGGAGGGATCGATCCCGTTGCGCAGCGGATCACTGCCCAGGGCGTAGTGCCACGGGCTGAGCCGCGCCCACTGCTCCAGACCGGCGAGTGGCAGCATGGCCGAGGTCAGATAGGAGATGACCGCGAGGCCGCCTGCTGTTCCGGAGGCCAGCTCGGGACGGCCGGTGGCTGCTCCGACCGCGAGGGCCACGGCGGCGAAGGCCAGGGCGAGCATCACCAGATGGGTGCTGCCGGCCGCCAGAGCACCTGCGGTCAGCTCGGAATCGAAGACGAGCGCGGCCACTGTCATCCCGCCCCAGAAGAGCCCGGCGATGACGACCAGGCTCAGGAGGAGGCTGCAGGCCTTCGCAAGGAGGAGACTCCGCCGAGTCACCGGTTGAGCCGACAGGACGGCCATGGTGCCCTCGCGCTCCTCGCCCGCGAAGAGGCCGGCTCCCGCGATGATGCCGTAGGCGACCAGGGCGATCGGTGCCACCAGGGTGAAGATCTCCCCCACCACGTAGCCGCCCGGTGAATCGCCGCCGATGAACGCCGTCAGTGCCTCGGGCATGGAGGCGGTCAGGGAGTCGAGGGCGGAGCCGAGGCTGCCGGAGACAGCGAGCCCGAGGAAGGCGAAGGCGGCGAGGGTCCCGCCGAGGACGCCGGTCGGGACCGCCCGTTGCCGACTCTCGTGCCGCAGTACCTCAGCGAACACGGCGTCCCGCCCTGGGTGCCGATGCTGTCGCGGTCCGGGCCGGTGGCACCGGGGCGGGTGGATCGTCGGAACGGTAGAAGGCCAGGAAGATCTCCTCGAGATCCGCGTCCCGGGAGTGGAGATTGGTCACCTCATGGACCAGGGCCGCCTGCAGGACGTCGTTGACGCTCCCCTCGTAGGCGATCCTGGCGTGGACGCCGTCGATCTCGGCGTCCCGTACACCGGCGACGCCCTCGAACATGTCGGCCGGGACCGGCTGGTCGAACTCGAAGTCCAGCCGTCGGATGGCCTTGCGCTTGAGCTCGTCCACCCGCTCGACGACGACGAGCTTCCCCCGCCGGATGATCCCGACGCGGTCCGCGACGCGTTCCACCTCGGAGAGGGTGTGGGAGGACAGGAAGACGGTGCGACCGGCAGCGCGTACCTCGCGCAGCATCTCGTGGAAGGTCTGCTGCATGAGGGGGTCGAGGCCGGCATTGGGCTCGTCGAGGATGAGCAGCTCGGGACGGTGCATGAAGGCCTGGATGAGACCGATCTTCTGCCGATTACCCGTCGAGTAGTCCCCGACCTTCTTCCCGAGATCGGCCTCGAGCCGTTCGGCCAGTTCCAGCACGTAGGACCAGTCCACATTTCCGCGCAGGCGTGCGAAGTACTGCAGCGTCTGGGTGCCGGTGAGCTTCGGGTAGAGCGCCAGATCGCCGGGGATGTAGCCGATGCGTCGGTGGATCTCGAGCGAGTCCGGACCCACCTCGAGGTCCAGCACGCGCGCGGATCCGGAGGAAGGCCGCAGCTGGTCCAACAGCATCCTGATGGTCGTGGATTTTCCCGCACCGTTGGGTCCGAGGAATCCGAAGATCTCTCCGCGGCCGATCTCCAGGTCCAGCTCCTCCACGGCGGTGAAGTCCTTGAACTGCTTGGTCAATCCGGCGGTGGCGATGACCGCCGGACCCGATGCACCCTGCAGCTCCTCCGGTGTGGTGCGCACCGGCCCGCGATCGACGTCGGAGGCTGCTGCGTCGACCTCGTCACTCTCGACCTCGTCACTCACTGCGCGCTCCTCGCTGGGCGTGGAACCGGGTGCTCACACGTGGCGTCTCGTCGCCGCCTCGTCGGTGGCCTCGAGACTCTTCATAGTGTCCACCACATCAAGGGAGGAGTGAAGGGGCGCGGGCCACGACGCACGGCCGGTCGGACCGATGTGCGGCGCAACACGGCGTAATGCAAAGGAGCCACCATCCGGGGACCGGGCGTAGCCTCCTGCGCATGCTGCACACCCCGAGATCGATCCCCACCCTTGACCTCAGTACCGCGCGTTCGGCCGATGGCTCCTTCACCCCGGAGTTCATCGAGGACCTGCGTGCCGCCGCACACACCGTCGGCTTCTTCCATGTGGTCGGCTACGGCGCCGCCCCCACCCAGGTCGACGACCTCTTCGACGTCACCCGCCGGTTCTTCGAGCTGCCGCTCGAGCAACGCCTCGCGATCCACAACCGCACCTCGCCCCACTTCCGCGGCTACGCCGGCCTGGGGACCGAGATCACGCGCGGCCGCCCCGATGCCCGCGAGCAGATCGACTTCTCCCCCGAACGCGCACCCGTGGCCGAGTACCCGGCGGACGAACCGTACTGGCTCCTGCAGGGTCCCAATCTGTGGCCCCGCGAGACCCTGCCGGAACTCGAGGACCGGGCGATGGCCTGGGCCGACCTGATGTCGCAGGTGGGTGCCGAGCTGCTGTCGGCGATCGCCGTCGCCCTGCACCTGCCCGAGGACCACTTCGCCGAACCGTTCGCCGAGACCCCGGCGTGGATGGCGAAGCTCGTCCACTACGTGGGCGGGGTGGTCGACGAGGCAGGATCGCAGGGCGTCGGCGCCCATGCGGACTACGGCTTCGTGACGCTGCTGCTGCAGGACGAGGTGGGCGGACTGGAGGTACTCCCCCACGGCACGGACACCTGGGTTCCCGTCACTCCGGTCCCCGGAGCGCTCGTGGTGAACCTGGGCGAGATGCTCGAGGTGGCCACCGAGGGGTACCTCGCGGCCACCGTCCACCGCGTCACCGCTCCTGCCCCCGGCGTGGACCGCTACGCCATCCCGTTCTTCTGGTCACCACGCCTCGACGCGGTGATCGAGCCGGTTCCCCTCACCGATGAACTGAGGGCCTCCGCGCGCGGTGTCTCCGACGACCCGGAGAACCCGATGCTCTCCTCCTACGGCTCCAACGTGCTCAAGGGCCGCGTCCGCGCGCACCCGGATGTCACCGAGCTCCACCACCCGGAGCTCCTCGCGCGCCGGACCGACTGATCCCCGCCGTCGGGTGAAGGCCCACGTCTGAAGCCCGCGCCCGGGTCGGCCGGCACCGGACCGTGCCCCGTTCCCGAAGTCGCACCGGGTGAGACAGACTGGGAGGAGCACCGGACGTGGCCTGTGCTCCTCCCTCGACCGGTCGACGTGAGGAGCAGCATGACAGGCAAGGATCTTTTTCTGGACAAGTCGGACCCCGCCAGCTGGAGGGCGCTGAACGGACTGGCGCTCAAGGTCGCCGAGGCGGCCGAGGCGGCCGGTCTCCCGCGGTCGCTCATCGAACTGGTCAACGTCCGGATCTCCCAGCTCAACGGCTGTGCCTTCTGCCTCGACCTGCATGTCCGTCTTGCGCGCCAGGCGGGGGCCAGCGAGCAGCAGGTCGCCGTCCTTCCCGCCTGGCGGGAGACCACGGTGTTCTCGCCCACCGAGCGTGCGGCCCTCATCATCGGGGAGGCCGCCACGGAACTTCCCGACCACGCGCGGCTCCAGGCGGAGCTGGCTGCGGCGCGGGAGGAACTCACCGACGAGCAGTTCTCGGCCCTCCGGTGGGCCGCCGTGACCATGAATGCCTTCAACCGGGTCTCGATCCTCAGCGGGCACCCCGTGCGTCAGCGGCCGGCAGCAGGCAAGGACACCACACAGACGGCAGCAGCGGACGCATCATGAGCAATCTCGAAGTAGCTCCCGAGGAGACACTGTGCCGGCAGCAGGGGCACCCCGACGGCGTGGAGGTGCTGCCCCCGCGCGACGTTCCCCTCGGCGGCCCCCGCGCCATGCCCGTCCGCCGGACCCTGCCGCAGCGGAAGCGCAGCCTGATCGGCTCCTGGTGTTTCCTGGACCACTACGGCCCCGACCCGGTCTCCACCTCCGGCGGGATGAAGGTGGCCCGGCATCCGCATACCGGGCTCGCCACGGTCAGCTGGCTGTTCTCCGGGAAGATCGACCACCGGGACTCGGCCGGGAACACCGCGACCGTCGAACCGGGCGCGGTCAATCTCATGGTCGCCGGTCGCGGGATCTCCCACCAGGAACTCTCCACCGCCGATACCGCGGTGCTGCACGGCGCGCAGCTCTGGTTCGCACTGCCCGAGTCCACGCGTCACATGCTGCCGACCTTCGAACGCTTCGCCCCGGAGCCCGTCCGCCTCGGCGGGGCGGAGCTGAAGGTCTTCCTCGGCTCGCTCGCGGGGTCCACCTCGCCCGTGGAGACCTACACCCCGCCCCTCCTCGCCGCCGAGGCCGTGATCAGGGCCGGCGAGACCCTGGAGCTGGAGCTGGATCCCTCCTTCGAGCACGGCATCCTCCTCGACACCGGGGAGCTGACCCTCAACGGCTCCGCCGTTCCGGTGGACCACCTCGCGTATCTGCCCACCGGGCACTCCCGTCTGATCCTGGAAGCGCACGGGTCCCCCGTACGGGTGCTCATCCTGGGCGGGGAGCCCCTCGGGGAGCAGATCGTCATGTGGTGGAACTTCGTCGGCCGGTCCCACGAGGAGGTGGTCGCCTACCGGGCAGCGTGGCAGGCCGAGATCGGCGCCGAACCGACTTCGTCCCCGGACGAGGCGCCCGGGGGGATCCCGCCGCACCTCCGCTTCGGTCCGTTCCCGGAGGGAACCCCGGCACCGCTGCCCGCCCCCGTCCTCCCCAATGTCCAGCTGCGACCTCGCGGCTAGTCACAGCCCACCAGGAGTTTCCATGGAACCGAAGAGCACCCCGACCGTCGAACACGCCGCGGCGAAGCACTGCTACGAGATCCTCGACGACGGCACAGCGATCGGCAGGACCGAGTACGTGCCCGCCGACGGCGGCGAGGAGAAGGACCGGATTTTCTACCACACCGAGGTCGACGACGCCTACGCCGGCCAGGGACTCGCGTCGATCCTGGTCAGGCAGGCCCTCGACGACACCATCGCTGCCGGTCTGACGATCGTTCCCGTCTGCCCGTACATCAAGACGTGGTTGAAGAACCACGAGGAGTACCAGCAGCACGCCTCGCCCGTGCGGCGCGAGCATCTGCAGGCCGTCCGGCAGCTCGCCGGGAGCTGAGCCGAACCGTCACCGGGCGGGTGCGCCGCCCGGTCCGTCGGACCGACCCGTCTCCACCCAGCGGATGCGGATGGGACCGCGTGCGTCGGCGTCCACCGGGTCGCCGCCCTGCGTGACCTCGACCAGTCCCGCCCCGGCGAGGTCGAAGGAGATGCGCCGTGCTGCGGGCATCAGCTCCCGCCACTGCGGGCCGCCGATGCTGCGCGCGGCCTCGGACGGGCACAGCGTCTTCCCCTGACCGCGGTACTCCGCCATCCGCAGGATCTCCGCGCGCAGGGCGCCGGGAACGGGCTCACTCGTCATCGGGGCTCCCGGAGGACCCGGGAGGCTTCGGGCGAAGTGCCTCGAGCTCCTCGAGCGCCGCCGTCCATCGCGCCTCGCGCTGGGCCGCCGACTGCTCCCACCACGGCGTGCCCCGCTCGCCGAGGCCTTCCTTGGCGAGCTGGACGGTGCGCCGTGCCCGCGGAAGGGCACCGCCGGCGTCGCCCTTGGCGCTGTTGCGCACGCCGGAGCGCCCCCGTCCGAGGTGGGACATGAGCCGGATCCTCACCTCCTCGGGCAGGGATGGATCGGTCTTCCGCCAGCGGCGTCCGCTGTGGAGGAAGAACCGCTCGTCGTCCGTGGTGCCACCGAGATCACTCATCAGGAACCCTCACCTCCCCAGGACCCGGGCGGGCCGAGCATCAGCAGGACGCTGAAGACCACACCGACGCCCACGACGGCGACCAGCAGTGCCACGAGCGGACTGCGCAGTACCCAGGCCTGCAGTTTCTCGGGGACCGTCGCGGGAGCCTCCGCTCCGGGGCCCAGACGCCAGGTGTCGCTGAGCTGCCCGCGGCGTTCGATCCGCCGTTCGAAGGGGATGGTCGCGAACGGGATCACCGCCGAGGCCAGGCCGAGCACCCCGGTGCTCGCCGGCCAGCGCTGGTTGATCCAGACGAAGACGGTCGTGACCACGAAGCACAGGAAGACGAACCCGTGCACGGCTCCTGCGGGTGGCACGAGCGCCTCGGTGGTGCGCGTGACGTACTTCAGGAACATTCCCAGCAGCAGGAACGCCCACGTCACCACCTCCGCGAGGGCGACGGAGCGGAAGAGCGTGCGGGGATTCATCGGTACTCCTGGTGATCGGGTCTCCCCCGATTGTTCCATTCTTCCCGGAGCCCCCTCGCCGCTCGGGCCCCGGACACAGCGAGAAGCCCGGACACAGGGAGGGCCCCGCACCGCTCGGTACGGGGCCCTCCCTGCGCAGGACTATTTGCGCTTGAAGGCGTCCGAGACGTTCGTCGCCGCGTCCTTCACGTTCTCCCCGGCCTGCTTGCCGGACGCCGAGGCCTGGTCGCCCTGGCCCTCGGCCTTGAGATCGTGGTTGTCGGTCGAATCGCCGACGGCCTCCTTGGCCTTGCCCGAGAGTTCCTCGGCCTTGTTCTTCGCCTTGTCGATGAAGCTCATGCACGCATCCTTTCCTCGTCACTGCTGGTCGGTCCCGCGGATCCTCCCGGGGAGGTGCGGTTCGGCGGTACAGGACCCTCGCACGGAACGGCTGCCGCCCCGCGACACGGGCCCGCGCTGCCGCGACCGATGGGGGTAATCTACCGTGCCGGAGTCCACCTGTCGGAGGATCATGATGGACTGGACCCTGCCCGCCGAGCGAAAGGTCCCTGGTCCATGTTCCTGCTCGAGGCGCGCTCCCCGCAGCCCACCCGGCCCGATCTGGTGTTCTCGGCCTCCGACCTGGTGACGGCGTCGGAGTGCGAGTACCGCGTGCTGCGCGTCCTCGACGAGAAGCTCGGGCGGACACCGCGCGCAGGGTTCGCGGTGGACGGTATGACGGAGCGCGCGGCGCTCCTCGGGGACGTCCACGAGCGCCGGGTGCTGGACGGACTCGTGGCCGAGCACGGCCTGTGGTCACCGGATCGCCCGTGGGGCGTGTACGACGTCGCCCCCGCGGTGTCGATGGACCGTGCCACGCTGCAGCACAAGCACGAGGAGTCGGTCCGCGCACTGCACTCGGGGGCCTCGGTGGTGTTCCAGGCGGCCTTCTTCGACGGCGTCTTCCACGGGCGCTCCGATTTCCTCGTCCGCCGCCCCGATTCCTCCTACGCCGTCTGGGACACCAAGCTCGCCCGGCGCGCCAGGGTGGGCGCCCTGCTGCAGCTCGCCGCCTACGGGGACCAGCTGCAGGCCGCAGGGATCCCGACGTCGCCCGAGGTGACGCTCGTGCTGGGCGACACCACGCACACCACGCACAGTCTTCCCGATCTCCTTCCGGTCTTCCGCGAGCGCCGCGACCGGTTCCTCGATCTGGTCGGGGAGCATCGGGACCAGCCGCACCCGGTGGTGTGGGGTGCGTCCGGGCTGCGGGCCTGCGGCCGCTGCCCCTACTGCACCGAGCAGGTGGAGGCCGGCCGCGATCTGCTGCTCGTCGCCGGCATGACCACCGAGCGCCGGGCGAAACTCCGGAGCGAGGGCGTCCTGACCATCGAGCAGCTGGCCACACAACCCGCACGCACGGGCGACCCGACCTCGGCCCGGCTGCGGGACCAGGCCCGGCTCCAGGTGGGCGTGGCGGAGACCGACGGCGGCGTCACGTACACCGGTCCCGACGGGACGGAGCGCTCCGTCTCCTACCGCGTGCTCCCCGAGCACACCCTGGGCTCGCTGCCCGCCCCGAGTCCGGGGGACATCTTCTTCGACTTCGAGGGCGACCCGCTCTGGCAGGACCCCGTGGACGGCAGCTGGGGCATCGAGTACCTGTTCGGCGTACTGGAGGTCCCCGCGTCCGGCGGCGAACCGCCCTTCCACCCGTTCTGGGCGCACACCCGGGCCGAGGAGCGCTCGGCGCTGGCACGCTTCCTCGACTACGTGGCCGAGCGTCGCCGGCGGTTCCCGGAGCTGCACATCTACCACTACGCGGCGTACGAGCGCAGTGCCCTGCGCCGCCTGTCCCTCACCCACGTGATCGGGGAGGACGCGGTGGACACCCTGCTGCGCGAGGGCGTCCTGGTGGATCTCTACGACACCGTGCGCCACAGCCTGCGCCTCTCGGAGCGCTCCTACAGCCTCAAGAAGCTCGAACCCCTGTACATGGGCGCGAACCTGAGATCCGGGGACGTCACCGACGCCGGCGCCTCCGTGGTGGCCTATGCGGCCTACTGCGCGGCCCGGGACGACGGCGATGCCGCGGCCGCCGCACGGCTCCTCGCGGGGATCGGCGACTACAACCGGTACGACTGCCTCTCGACCCTGGGACTCCGGGACTGGCTGCTCGGCCTGCGGGACCTCCGTGCAACGGGCGACGGCGACGCACCGTCGAGTCAGGCCCCGCAGGCCCAGCCGGCCGGGGAGGGCCCCGGCCGGGAACCGGACCACCTGCCCGATGACCAGCCCGACGACCTGCCCGACGACGGCCCGGCGCCTGCCGAGGCCAGGCTGCTCCACTACCTGGCCGATCCGCCCGACGCCGCGGATCCCGCGGACCTGCAAGCCATCGCCCTGGTGGCGGCTGCCGTGGGCTACCACCGGCGCGAACGCAAGCAGTTCTGGTGGTCCCACTTCGACCGCCTCGCGGCATCGGCCCAGGCCTGGGAGCAGTCCCGCGACGTGCTGGTCCTCCACACCGTCGAGGTGCACACCGACTGGGCCCGCCCCACCCCGCGCTCCAACCCGGCCCGCGTCCTGAGGGCCACGGCCCGCCTCGAACCGGGAGCGGAGTTCCGCGAAGGCTCCACCTGCTTCGCCGTCCACGCCGCACCCGTGCCCGAGGACGCCGATTCGGTGGACAGCGGCGGAGCCGGCCGCGGCGGGTGGTTCGGCGTCGAGATCCTGGCGGTGGACGAGGAGACCGACGGGACGGCGACCGTCCTGCTCCGCGAGCGATCCAGGCGCGGCGCCCCGGAACGGTCCGGGTTCCCCGTGGCCCTGACCCCCGACCAGCCCCTCAGGACCAGGTCCCTGGAGGAATCGCTCTCCGCCCTCGCCGAGGACGTGGCCGGCTCACTCCCGGACCTGCCTGCCGGTCCGGCGCTCGATCTCCTCCGGCGCCTGCCACCCCGGCTCGATGCCGCCGGGGCACTTCCGGCGGTGCCTCCGGGCGGCGACGGGTACGTGGGGGCCATCACTGCAGCGCTGCAGGCGATGTCCTGCTCCTACCTGGCGGTGCAGGGTCCTCCCGGCACCGGGAAGACCCACGTGGGGGCCGCCGTGATCGAGCGACTGGTCCGGGCCGGCTGGAAGATCGGCGTGGTCGCCCAGTCGCACGCCGTCGTCGAGAACCTGCTCGGCCGCGCCATCCAGGCCGGGGTCCCGTCCGGGCTCGTGGCGAAGAAGCCCAGGAACCAGGGAAAGCCCGGGGACCGGGAGTCCCAGCTGCCCTGGACGCAGCAGTCGGACCAGGACGTGGCACGGCTCGTGGCCGGTCCGGACGGCTGCCTGATCGGCGGGACGGCGTGGACGATGACGGGCCGGCACGTGCCGGCGGGAGCCCTGGACCTGCTGGTCGTCGACGAGGCGGGCCAGTTCTCGCTGGCCAACACCATGGCCGTCGCCCGGGCCGCGCGCCGGCTGCTCCTCCTCGGGGACCCGCAGCAGCTCCCCCAGGTCACGCAGGGGACGCACCCGGCACCGGCGGACCACCCGGCGCTGGGGTGGCTGTCCGCCGGACACGCGACGCTCCCGGCCCGGTACGGGTACTTCCTCGCGGACACCTGGCGCATGCACCCCGCGCTGTGCAGGGCGGTCTCCCGCTACGCCTACGAGGGCCGGCTCGAGACCGCCCCGGCGGCCCGCGAGCGGTCCCTCGACGGCGCCGACCCCGGCGTCGACTGCGTGGTCGTGGAGCACGCGGGGAACGCCACCTCCTCGCCCGAGGAGGCGGCCGAGGTCCGCACGCAGGTGGGTCTGCACCTGGGGCTGCCCTGGATTCCCGCGGCGGGTGCGGCACCCCGCCCCCTCGACCAGGCCGACATCCTCGTGGTCGCGCCCTACAACGCCCAGGTGCACCTCGTGCGCCGCGTCCTCGACGCCGCGGGGTACGGCGGTGTGCGGGTGGGTACTGTGGACCGGTTCCAGGGTCAGCAGGCCGTGGTGGTCCTGCTCAGCCTCGCGGCGTCGTCGGCCGCGGAGGCGGCCCGGGGCATGGGCTTCCTGCTCGACCGCCACCGGATCAACGTCGCGCTCTCGCGCGCCCAGTGGCGGGCCGTGATCATCCGCTCGCCCCGGCTCACGCACCACCTGCCCGGCTCCCCCGCCGCCCTGGAGGACGCCGGGGCGTTCATCGGACTCTGCGCCCCCTCAGACCGGATCCCTTCACACCAGGGCTCGGACCGTTAAACGAAGAAGCAGGCCGGACCGAAGTCCGACCTGCTTCCCGCGAAAAGATCTAGTGGAAGATCCGAACCCTAGAGGGGCTGGATGTTCGACGCCTGAGGACCCTTGGGGCCCTGCTCGGTGTCGAAGCTGACCTTCTGGTTCTCATCGAGCGAGCGGTAGCCGCTCGCGTTGATGGCGGAGAAGTGTGCGAACACATCTGCGCTTCCGTCGTCGGGAGCAATGAATCCAAAGCCCTTTTCAGCGTTGAACCACTTCACGGTACCTGTTGCCATTTTTATTTTATCCTTCTGAAACTCAGACGCCCTCCGACTTTCGGAGAGCCCCAGTCGCGGCGTGCTTGTCCGCTTTTTCAGAGACGCGGTTCACCCCGTGAGGGCTGAACCGCACGAAATACAAATGCGCAACACTACAACCGAGACCCACTTAACCAAACCTTGCAGGGTAAAGGCAAGCAGGATGCGGAAAGTCGTGTTTTCCGCGGGCCTCAGGCAGCCACGGGGAGCATCGCTCCGGCGAGCAGTTCGAAGGACCGCAGCCACGCCTCGGTGCTCCCGGCCTGGGTGGCGACGATCAGCTCGTCGGCCCCGTACCGGGTGGTGAACTGCTCGAGGTAGTCGCGGACCGTGTCCGGCGTCCCGACGGCGCTGTGCCGCGCCAGGCCCGCCATCTGCTGCCCGCCGGGCGAGGCCAGGATGGCCTCCGACTCCTCACGGGTGAAGCGCTGCCCCCGGCCGAGGAGGAGCGTGACGCGACGCAGCATGGCCTCGTGGAACTCGTGCCGCGCCTGGTCGGCGTCGTCCGCGGTGATGACGTTCACGCCGGCGATGAAGTGGGGCGCCTGCGCCTGGGCCGACGGCTTGAACTCCCGGCGGTACAGGGCCGCGGCGTCCTCCAGTGCCTGGGGCGCGAAGTGCGAGGCGAAGGCGAAGGGCAGCCCGAGGGCCGCTGCGAGCCTCGCACCGAAGAGCGAGGACCCCAGGATGTAGAGCGGCACATCGGTGCCCTGACCCGGCGTCGCCTGGACACCCGGCACACGGCTCTGCCCGGTCAGGTACCCCTGCAGTTCCTGGACGTCCTGTGGGAAGCTGTCGGCCGCCATGGGATCACGGCGCAGTGCCCTAGCAGTGGTCTGGTCGCTGCCCGGTGCGCGCCCCAGGCCGAGGTCGATCCGGCCGGGGTGGAGGCTCTCGAGGGTGCCGAACTGCTCGGCGATGGTCAGCGGCGAGTGGTTCGGCAGCATCACGCCGCCGGAGCCGAGCCGGATGGTCGAGGTGTGCGCGGCGACGTGGGCGATCAGCACACTCGTGGCCGAGGAGGCGATACTGCCCATGTTGTGGTGCTCGGCGTACCAGATGCGGCGGTAGCCCCAGCGCTCGGCGTGCTGGGCCAGCGAGACACTCGAGGCGAAGGTCTCCGCCGGCGTGGAGCCCTCGGCTACCTGGGCCAGATCCAGGATGGACAGGGGAACGGTCATGGTGTGCCTTTCGATCGTGCATGCTGCGCCGAGATCGTGCTGCGGCGCTCTCTCTACAGGAACCGTTGCCCGGGTACTTCAATTCCCGGCCGTCCGGGCGGGTTCGGCCCGCAGGGGGTGCGGGCGGCGTGGCTGCGCCCCGGAGCACCGGGCCCGGTCCGCCGAACGCCCGCGCTACGCTTGCCGTGTCCGTCCCACACCCCCGCCCGAGCGACCGCTTCCGCCCCGGCGGCGCTGCCTCCAGGAGTTCCGTGGCCCATCTCAGCCAGGTCGAGCGGCCCTCCCTGCACGAGCCCGTCCTCGCCGGAGTGGTCACGGCCATCGTCGGCTTCACCTCCTCCTTCGCCGTCGTCCTCGCGGGACTGCGGGCCACGGGCGCGAGCCCGGAGCAGGCGTCCTCGGGACTGCTCGCCCTGACCGCCGTCGTGGGCCTGGGCATCATCCTGCTGGCGCTGCGGTACCGCGTGCCCGTGACGCTCTCGTGGTCCACGCCCGGTGCGGCGCTGCTGGCCGGGGCGAGCGCCCCCTCCGGTGGCTGGCCGGCCGCCGTGGGCGCCTTCCTCGTGACGGGCGTGCTCCTCGCCCTGACCGGCGCGGTGCCCTGGCTGGGACGGCTCGTGGCGCGCATCCCGCAGCACCTGGCCCAGGCGATGCTCGCCGGCGTGCTGCTGCCCCTGTGCCTCGCCCCGTTCCGCTCGCTCGGGTCCATCCCGGAGCTGGTCCTGCCGGTCATCCTCGTGTGGCTCGCCGCCTCCGTGCTCGCGCCGCGGTGGGCCGTGCCGCTCGCGCTCGTGGCGGCGCTGGCCGTGATCGGCGTCCAGCTGAGGCTGCAGGGGGCCGTCATCGATCCCGCGTCCCTGCTCCCGGGCCCCTCGCCCACCGTGCCGGTCCTGGACCCCGGAGCGCTGATCGGCCTCGCCCTGCCGCTGTACGTGGTGACGATGGCGTCGCAGAACCTGCCCGGCGTCGCCGTCCTGTCCTCCTTCGGCTACCGGACCCCGTGGCGGCCGGCGCTGCTCGTGACCGGCGTGGGCACCGCCGTCGTGGCGCCCTTCGGCGGCCATGCCGTGAATCTCGCGGCGCTCTCGGCAGCGCTGTCCGCCGGGGAGGGAGCGGGCGCCGACCGCGACAGACGCTGGATCGCGGCGCTCACCGCGGGCTGCTCGTACCTCGTCCTCGCAGGGATCTCGGGGGCGCTCGTCGTCGTCGTGGGCTCCGCACCGGCGGGGCTCGTCGAGGCCGTGGCCGGTCTTGCCCTCATCGGCACCATGGCGACGGCGGTGACGGCGTCGTTCCGTGACGCCTCGGGGCGCATGAGCGGGGCCGTGACGTTCCTGCTGGCGGCCTCGGGCCTCACGGTCCTCGGGATCGGCGGCGCCTTCTGGGCGCTGGTCGGCGGCCTGCTCGTGCGGCTGACGCTCGAGCGGACGGCGGTCACCGGCGCGCCGCCCGCCGCCGGGTCCGCGGGCTAGACGGGGGTGGTGGCCGCGTTCGCCTCGTCGCCCTCGTCGCGTGCCTTCCGCTGCCGGGCTCCGTCGAGGGCGTTGATGACCGGCCCCGCGGAGATGCCGTGCACCACGATCGACATGACCACGACGAGCGCACCGATGCGCCACAGCGTCGCCTCGTCGACCATGAACTCGCCCTTGGCCAGCGCGTAGCTCAGGTAGTAGAGGGAACCGATGCCCCGCACGCCGAAGAACGCCAGCACTCCCCGCTCCCGCGGCCCGGTCCGCGTGCGGGCGAGGCTGAGCCACGCGGTGACGGGACGGACCAGCACGATGAAGGCGACGGCGACCGCCACCTCCAGCGGCCGCAGGCCGTCGAGGAGCCCGCGCGCCACGGCGCCTCCCAGGAGCACCAGCACCACCACGGTCAGGAGCCGCTCCAGCTGCTCGATGTAGCTGTGCAGTACCCCGTGGTAGCCGTTGGTCTGTTCACCGGCGCGGATGGTGAGGGCGCAGACGAACACGGCGATGAAGCCGTACCCCTCCACCCCCTCCGTCAGCCCGTAGGTCAGGAACGTGGCGGCCAGGGCAACGAAGCCCTGCGAGTAGTTGGCCAGGCGGACGCTCTCGAAGGGCGTACGGAAGAAGATGCGGCCGAGCAGCTTGCCGATCAGGTACCCGACGGCGCAGCCGATGACGGTGCGCCACAGCACATCGAGCAGGATCCACTCGGCGAGCCACGCGGACGGGGCGGTGCCGACCGTGCTGAGCAGGATCGCCAGATAGACGAAGGGGAAGGCGAGCCCGTCATTGAGGCCTGCCTCGGAGGTCAGCCCGAAGCGCACCTCGTCCTCCCGCTCCAGGTCCTCCTCCCGCTCGGAGGGCTCGCCCACCTGCACCTCGGAGGCCAGGACGGGATCCGTCGGCGCCAGGGCCGCGGCGATCAGCAGGGCGGACGCGACGCCGAGACCGAGCACCCACATGCCCATGAGCGTGAGCGCCAGGATGCACAGGGGCATGGCGATCCCCAGGAGGCGCCACGTGGTCGCCCAGCGGCGCCAGCCCAGTCTCCGGTCCAGGGCCAGGCCCGCGCCCATCAGGGAGACGATCACGCACACCTCGGTGAGGTGGATGGTGACGTCGCTGTACTTCACCGGATCCGGATCCGGGAGATCCTCGGCGAAGGTGAAGATGAGCATGCCCGCGCCGAGGAAGACCATGGGCATCGAGATGGGCGCCCGCATCAGCAGTCGGGGCAGGAGGGCTGCGGCGAACACCGCGAGCCCCGCCGCCGTGAAGACGACGCTCGTCGGTTCGAACACGCATGACCTCTTCTTGTTGTGTACCCGTGGTGTCCCCCGATCAAGAATAAGTCAGCGGGCGGCACCTTCCGCGCCACCCCGGCGGCGGCTGCCGGCCCGGGGAGCGGACCGGTCCGCGGCCGCGAACCCGGACGGCAGGCGTCCGTACCGCGTGAGAGCATGGAATTATGCCCAATTCGCCCCACCCCCTGGTCGATGTCACCGACATCATCCGGATCGTGGGTGGAGCCGCGTTCCAGCGGGGGCAGACCTACGCCAAGGACGGCGCCGTCAGCTCGGTGTCCTGGGACGCCGGCTCGAAGCTCCTGACCGGCCGCGTGCGGGGCACGGCGCCGAACGACTACCGGACCAAGCTCCGCCTCGGGGTCAAGGGGGACGGCCGGTTCCGCCCGCTCGAGAACTTCTGCAGCTGCCCCGTCGGCGCCGACTGCAAGCACGTCGCGGCCACCGCGCTGCAGTCCAACACCGAGAACCTGCTGGCCCGGCACGACGACGAGCGCGGTGCCCGTCAGGCTCCGCGGTCCGCCGTGCCGGAGGGCTGGCAGGCGTCCCTGACCGACCTCCTCGCGACCGACGCCGCGGACGACACCGCGGCCCCGACCCCGCTCGGTGTGCAGTTCGAGCTGAGGACGCCCGAGGTCGCCGTGCAGCGCTGGGGGTCGGCGGCCGAGCGGCAGGGCCAGCGCACACTGAACACCCGCCTCGGCGTCCGGCCGGTCAGCCGGAACAGCAAGGGCAAGTGGATCAAGAACAACCTGTCCTGGGGGAGCATCAGCTACCAGACGTACGGGTTGACCTTCGAGCCCGAACAGCACCGCTGGTTCTCGCAGTTCCCCGCCCTGCACCGCGGCACGGGGGTCAACTACTTCGGCAACAACGATTCCTGGCTGTACCTCGACGACTTCAGCAACCCGCTCCTGTGGCAGCTGCTGGACGAGGCGCAGCGGCTGGGGATCGCCTTCGTGGGATCCCGGAAGTCGGTGCGCATCGACCTCGCCGAGCAGGCCACCCTGCGGCTCGACGCCAGCGTGGACGACGGCGGCGCACTCCGCCTGGCCCCGGCCCTCGCCATCGACGGCCGGCCGCACCCCGTGGACACCGCGCACGTGATCAGCACCCACGGCATCTACGCGGTGACCGGCGGCGACACCATCACCCTGGCGCCGACGTCCCGGAGACTCACGTCGAAGGACATCGAGCTCCTGCAGCGCGGTCACGCCGTCGTGGTCCCCGAGGAGGAGACGTCCCTCTTCCTCCAGGAGTACTACCCCCGCCTGCGCCAGCGGATCGAGGTGGACAGCAGCGACGGCAGCGTGGACCTCCCCGTGGTCGAGCGGCCCCGGCTGGTCCTCACCACCACCTACACCGACGACGCGCTCACGCTCGAGTGGCACTTCGACTACCCGCTCGGCGACACCGTACGGCGCCGACCCTTCCGCAGGGGCGGACCCGGCAGCGACGACGGCTACCGGGACGCCGAGGCGGAGGACGCCCTCGGTGAGGCCGCACGGACGGCCCTCGGTGCCCTCCCGCTGAGGACGCTCACGCTGGCGGACATGCAGGCCGTGGAGTTCGTGGAGGAGACCCTCCCGGAGCTCACCGCGCTCGACGGCGTCCACGTCGAGGTCGTCGGTGAGAAGCCCGACTACCGGGAGCTGACCGAGACGCCCACCCTGCGCATCAGCACCGTCGAGACGGACGACCGGGACTGGTTCGATCTCGGCGTCATGGTCACCGTCAGTGGTCGCACCATCCCGTTCGACGCGGTGTTCCGCGCCCTGGCACAGGGCCGGACGAAGCTCAAGCTCGTCGACAACACGTACCTGTCCCTCGAGCAACCCGTCTTCGACCAGCTGCGCGAGCTGATCGAGGAAGCCCGGTCCCTCAGCGAGTGGGACCCGGAGACGGGCCTGACGATCAGCCGCTACCAGGCCGGGCTCTGGGCGGAGTTCGAGGACCTCGCGGAGGAGACCGAGCAGGCCCAGTCCTGGCGCGACGCCGTCACGGGGCTGCTCGAGCTCGAGGAGGTCGCCGCGACGCCCGCACCGGCCGGTCTCCTGGCCCTGATGCGCCCCTACCAGCTCGAGGGTTTCAGCTGGCTCGCGTTCCTGTGGCGGCACCGCCTCGGCGGGGTGCTCGCCGACGACATGGGCCTGGGCAAGACCGTGCAGGCCCTGGCCCTGATGGTCCATGCGAAGGAGACCGGGACGCTCGAGGCGCCGTTCCTCGTCGTCGCCCCCACCTCCGTGGTCCCGAACTGGACCAACGAGGCCCACCGCTTCGCTCCCGGGCTGAAGGTGGTCACCGTCACCGACACGCAGGGCGCCGCGGGCAGGGCCCTGAGCGGGCAGCTCGACGACGCCGATGTGGTCATCACCTCGTACACGCTCTTCCGGCTGGACTTCCCGGCGTACCAGGACCTGCCCTGGTCGGGGCTCGTGCTCGACGAGGCGCAGTTCGTGAAGAACCGGGCCTCCAAGGTGCACCAGGCGGCCAAGGACTTCCGGGCGCCGTTCAAGCTCGCGATCACCGGGACGCCCATGGAGAACAATCTCATGGAGCTGTGGTCCCTGTTCAGCATCGTGGCGCCGGGCCTGTTCCCGTCCGCCCGGAAGTTCACCGACGACTACCGCACCCCCATCGAGAAGATCGGCGACAACCGTCCGCTCGTGCGGCTGCGCAACCGGATCCGGCCGCTGATGATGCGCCGCACCAAGGAGGCCGTGGCCGCGGACCTGCCGCCCAAGCAGGAGCAGGTCCTCGAGGTGGAGCTCCACCCCGAGCACCAGCACATCTACGAGACGTACCTGCAGCGGGAGCGGCAGAAGCTCCTCGGCCTGATCGAGGACATGAACCGCAACCGGATGATCGTGTTCCGCTCCCTGACGCTGCTGCGCATGCTCGCCCTCGACGCCTCCCTCGTGGACCCGGCGCACACCGGTGTCCCCTCGGCCAAGCTCGACGTCCTGTTCGAGAATCTGGAGGGCGTCATCGCCGAGGGACACCGCGCACTGGTCTTCAGCCAGTTCACGTCGTACCTGAAGAAGGCCGCGGAGCAGCTCGAGGCACGCGGTATCAGGTACGCCTACCTGGACGGCTCCACGCGCAGCCGCGGCGAGGTGATCGACTCCTTCAAGGACGGCGACGCCCCGGTGTTCCTCATCAGCCTGAAGGCCGGCGGGTTCGGCCTCAATCTGACCGAGGCCGACTACTGCTTCATCCTGGACCCCTGGTGGAATCCCGCGTCCGAGAACCAGGCCGTGGACCGCACGCACCGCATCGGCCAGACCAAGAACGTGATGGTCTACCGCATGGTGTCCAGGGGGACCATCGAGGAGAAGGTCATGAAGCTCAAGGAGCACAAGGCGAAACTCTTCACGTCCGTGATGGACGACGACGCCGTGTTCAGCTCTGCCATCACGGCGGAGGACATCAGGGGCCTGCTGGAGGCCTGACCGGCCGCCTCAGCCGCCCTGCTCCTCGGCGGACGCGTGACGCAGGGCCGGGTCGAGCAGTTCGGCGAACGCCCGGGGGCGCGCGGCGATCCACCAGTGGCTGCCCGGGACGCTCGTCACGGTGAGATCCTCCACCAGGTCCTCCAACCCGTCGACGAGCTTCGGGGAGATGAAGGGGTCCTTGAGCGGGACGATCACGTGGACGGGGACCGACACGCGGCGGCTGCCCGGGGGAATCTCGTCCGAGAACATGTTCGCGCGGTACAGGGCCAGCCCGCGGATGGGATCGGTGCCCACGTTCCGGCGCGCCGCCAGCTCGTACCGGCGGGTCAGGCCGGAGCGCCAGAGCAGCTCGGGCAGTACCGGCAGCTGGAACAGCGCGACGTACCAGCTGCGCAGCAGTTGCCCGATGCCCTGCGGCAGCAGCCGCGGTTCCCGGAGGCGACGCCGGAGCCAGCGGGAGAAGTGCCGCAGATCGGGTCCGGAGATGCTCGTGTAGTCGACGATCAGGCCCTCGGCCCGCTCGTCCTGCACGGCGGCCCAGCCCTGGATGGATCCCCAGTCGTGGCCCACGAGCCGCACACCCCCGGGGGTGTCGAGCGCGTCCAGCACGGCGAAGAGGTCGTCCACCAGCTCGGCCAGGGTGGAGCCCGCCCCACCGAGCGTGCGGGAGCGGCCCGCGTTGCGCGTGTCGAAGGCGACCAGGTGATGCGTCGGGGCGAGCTCGCGCAGCACCGGGTGGTAGACGCGGTGGTCGTCGGGGTAGCCGTGGACGAACACCAGCGTGGGTGCGTCGGGGCGGGGGTCCGCGCCGTACTCGAAGACGGCGATGTCGGCGCCCTTCGTGGGGACCGTCCGGTGGCGTTCGCGCAGCAGATCCATGGCTCCACCCTAGGGGGCAGCCGCCGCTCGGAGGAATGCTCAGCGGCCCTCCCGGACGATCCTGCCGTCGTCGAGCCAGAGGCTGCGGTGCGCCACCACCTCCGCGAAGGCCGCGTCGTGCGTGGCCAGCACGACGGCGCCTCCCGCCCGGGCGTGGGCGGCCAGGAGCGCCGCCATGGTCCCGCGAGCGGGGGCGTCGAGCCCGGCCGTCGGCTCGTCGAGCACCCACAGGCGGGGCCCGGTGGCGATCAGCGAGGCCAGTGCCACCAGCCGGCGCTGGACGAAGCCGAGTTCGTACGGATGGACCTCCCCCACCGCCCGCAGGCCCACCTCCGCGAGGGCGGCCGCAGCCCGGCGCTCGGCCTCCGCCCGGCGCGCGCCGGTGACCCGCGGCCCGTAGGCCACCTCCCGGAGCACGGTCCGTTCGAACAACTGCTGGTCGGTGTCCTGGAACAGATAGCCCACGGTGCCGGCGAACGAACCCGTCGGCTGCCTGCCGATGAGTGTGCCGTCCACCGTGACCGAACCGCCCCCGGCCCGGAGCAGGCCGTCGAGGTGCTGGAGCAGGGTGGACTTGCCCGAGCCGTTGGGGCCGCGCAGCGCGACGATCTCGCCCGGACGGACCTCCAGGTCGACGCCGCGGAGACCGGACACCGGCCGCGCGCCCCGCTCGTCCGGGTAGCTGAAGGACACGTTCCTCAGCTCCACGAGGACCGGCCCCGCGCCCGTGCCCGCGCTCGTGGGATCCTCCACGGCAGCAGCGCCGGGGGGCTCCCCCACCGTCCCGATGCCGTACCGCCCCAGTCCGGCCGAGCGGGCGTCGACGAGCGGTCCGTCGAACACCGGACGGCCACCCGCCAGGGCCAGGACCCGCGCGGACCGCGGCGCGTCGAGCGGGAGCAGCGGGGCGGAGACCACGACGCCGGTTCCCTCCCCGCGCAGCACCTCCAGGGCCGCCGCCACCTCGCGCACGGCGTCGTCGTCGAGCCCCTGGAAGGGCTCGTCGAGGACCAGGACCCGCGGGCGCTGCACCACGGCGGCGGCGATCAGGGTGCGCTGCAGCTGGCCCCCGGACAGCCGGCGCGGATCGCGGTGGAGCAGCGGTGTCAGACCCAGGACCGCCGCGACCTCCTCCACGCGCGAGCGCAGCTGCGCGCCCGGCACCCCGCGGTTCGCCAGGCCGAAGGCCACCTCCTCACCGACGGTCGAGGACATCATGGACAGTTGTCCCCACGCCCCCTGCGCCACGTAGGCCACCTGTGCACTCCACCGGGCGGCGTCTATCCGCGGATCCTGTGGCGAGCCGTCGAAGCGGAGCCGCTGGTCCCCGAGCGTGATCGACCCGAGGAGGGTGGCTCCGGCGTCGAGACCGGTGAGGCCCGCGAGCAGGCGGACGAGCGTGGTCTTCCCCGACCCGGAGGCGCCCGTGACGACCACGTGCTCCCCGGGCTGCACCGAGAGCGAGACGTCGGTCAGGGCCGGGGCGGCGCCGTCGTGGGCGAAGGACCCGACCTCGAGGCTGATCATCGGGGCACCGACACGATCAGCCACACCGCGCAGGAGAGGCCGACGCCGAGCAGCAGCAGGCGGCGGAACACCCGCTGGCCCGCCGTGTCGGAGTCCGGCAGGTAACTGGTGCGTGCCACCGCGGCGGAGAACCCGCGTGACTCGAGCATGTGGTTGCGCTCCGAGGCGTCCACGAGCAGCCCGATGACCAGCGGTGTGGTGACGGCGAGCAGCCCCCGCAGACGGGAGACCGGGCCGCGTCCCACCACGAGGCCCCGCGCCTGCTGGGCGCGGGTGATCTGCTGCCCGCGGAGGGCCACGTGCGGGATCAGGCCGACGGAGGAGCCGACGACGAAGACGAGCTTCCGGTTCCAGCCGCGGTGGGTCATGGTGGCCAGGAGCTCGGCGATGTCGAGGGTCATCGCCGTGGTCAGCAGGACACCCGCGAAGACGCTCGTCCGCACACCCAGGACGGCGGCGAAGACCAGCCCCTCCACGCTCACGCGGGCGATGCCGAGATCGAGCAGGATGCGCTCCCCCTCGGGGAAGAACAGTCCGTGGAGCAGGAGGGAGGAGATCAGCAGGGGCCCGGTGACCAGGGCGAGGGCGAGCCCGATCCGGCGGGCCCTGCCCGAGAGCAGGACGGCGGGGAGCACCCCGAGCACCAGGACCGCGAGGGAGAACTCCCACCGGTTCACCACGAGCACGAGGACCACCAGCAGCGCGGCCGTGAGCAGCTCGGTCACAGGGTTGTAGATCCTGCGGCGGGGCATGGTCAGGCCGTGCCGGCGTCGTTCCCGCGGGCGGCGGCGGACCGTCCGCCCCGCCCGCCGAGGACCCGCTGTGTGCGGGCGAAGGGGAACTGGCGGACCGCCCGCTGCGGCAGCGCGTGGACGATCAGCGCCACGAGGACGAACACCACGATCTTGTCCAGCGAGTCGGAGAGCAGACCCTGCTTGGTCGCGGCGACGAGGAGCTTGTCCCCCATCGAGCGGAACACCGCGATGATCGCATTGGTCCCGGGGGTGCCCGCCGCACCGAACATGAAGACCGCCACCGGGGCCGCGACGAGTCCGCCGATCGCCCCGGTCACCAGACCCGCACCCGCGGCGGTGGAGACGCGGCGGAAGAGCCCGTGCTTCGCGGCGAGACCGGCGAGCAGGCCGATCAGTGCAGCTCCCGCGGCGAAGGGCAGGGCGAAGGGATTGAAGAGTCCCCAGATCGCGTTGCTGATCGCCCCGGTGGCGGCGCCCGCGGCCGGGCCGGCGAGGACGGCGACGAGCACGGTGCCGATGGCGTCGAGGTAGATCTGCAGGCCCAGCGATCCGGCGAGCTGGCCGATGGCGATGTTCAGGGCGATCCCCAGCGGCATGACCACGAGCGAGCTGGTGCTGAGCATGGGCAGGACCCCTGCGACGAGGAGCGCACCTCCGCCGAGGAATCCGACGAGCGAGACGAGCGCAGCCACGCTGCCCAGGCCCCCGGCGAGCTCGGTGGGCTGCAGGACCACCAGGAGGACATAGGTCAGGACGATCAGCGTGCCGCCGGCGGCGAGGAGCAGGCGGCGGGGTCGCAGGGCGGCCGGCTCTGCTGCCGGCGCGGAGGATGAGCTCACGGTATTCCTTGGGCGGGGGTCGAGGGCAGGACACGCACCTCATGTCACCTCGGCGCCGGCCGCGCGGCATCGCGGGCAGCCTCCAGTGTAGCGGGGGCCTGCGCCGGGTCAGCCGTGCATCCGGGCCAGGTGCGAGAGCCGGCGGACCATGAGCTCGAAGACGGCCGGAGGGTCGTTGCCCGTGACGAGCCGCGCATTGGGCGCGCGCCCCCACATCCCCGCGACATCGGCCACCGTCTGCCCGATCGTCAGCGGCGACTGCGTCTCCACGTCCACCGTGGCGGTCCGCTCCGTGATGCCGGCCTCCCCCGTGGCGACCATCGCGGCGAAGAGATCGTGCAGGTGCGCGACGTACCCCTGGCCGTGGAGCCGGTGGAACTCCATGTAGAAGCGCAGGGCATCGGAGAGGCACGCGACGACGGCGTTGTCGCTGGTGCTGCGCGTCCCCTCGGGCTGGTCCGGGGACACCAGCTCCGGCCCGGCGCACGCCGCGGCGGCGACGGCCTCCAGATGCGCGGGGGTGCACTCGATGCGCTCGGTGGTCTCGAGGGCGCAGACGAGGGGCAGCTTCTCGTGCGGCAGCCCCTCGTAGGCGGCGAACACCTCCCGTGCCGCATGCGGGTCCACGTGGGTGTTCCACTCGGCGACGGGCGTGGTGTTGCCCGGGTAGTTGAACGCCCCACCCATGATCACCAGGCCCTTCAGGAGCATGGGCAGCTCCGGCTCGGCCCGCAGCGCCAGGGCGAAGTTGGTGAGGGGACCCGTGATGAGCCCGGTGACCTGGCCGGGATGGCAGCGGGCCGCTTCGAGCCACACGTCCACGGCGTGGCGGCTCGAGACGGTGCAGCGCGGCGGCGGCAGGACGGCGTACCCGATGCCCTGGTCGCCGTGGGTCTCCTCCGTGGTGACGAGCGGGATCTCCAGCGGCACCTCGCTGCCGATGGCCACCTCCACCCCGGCCCGGGCGCACAGCTCGAGCAGCGCCAGGTTGTTGGCGGCCACCTGGCGGGCGCCGACATTGCCCGCGGTACAGGTGATGGCCTCGAGGCTCACCCCGGGCGTCGCGAGCAGGTACAGCAGGGCGACGGCGTCGTCGATCCCCGTGTCGACGTCGAGCAGGAGACGCTGGCGGGACAGCGGCATGATCAGTCCGCCGCCGTCGTGCGCAGCAGCTGCAGCCGCAGGGTGCGCGCCGTCTCCATGTGGGCGCGGGCGATGGCCCGGGCGTCCTCGCTCCGCCGCTCGGTGATGGCACTGATGAGCGCCTCGTGCTCCCCGAGGACCTCCTGCCAGCGGTTGCCCACCGAGAGGGTGGAGCGGGGGGTGTGGATCAGGTGCGTGGAGAGCCGCTGGAGCAGATCCATGAGGATGGGATTGCGCGCCGACGCCCACAGCGTGGTGTGGAACTCGAGGTTGTTGGTCACCTTGGTGGTGTCGTCCGGGTCGACGGCGGCGCGGTCGCGGTCCAGGAGCGCCTCGAGGCGCATGAGATCCGCCGTCCCGCGGTTCAGCGCCGCCTGTCCGGCCGCCTCCTCCTCGAGCATCACCCGCAGGTCGTAGATCTGGATGACCTCCTGCGGGTCGATCTGGGGCACCTGGAGTCCGCGGACCGCGCGTTCGAGCAACCGCTCGTGCTGCAGTCTGCTCAGCGCCTCCCGCACCGGGGTGCGGGAGACCCCGAAACGCTCGGAGATCACGACCTCGCGCAGCGGCGTGCCGGGCGGGTGCATCCCGGCGAGGATCTCGCTCCGGAGCGCCCGGAAGATCGCCTCACCGTCGACGCGCGCCGACAGCTCTGTGGGTTCGGCCATGGCACCCCCTCGGAGGATCTGGGCTGGACAGGATCTGGATCGGATGACGAGCTGCCGCCGGCCCCGGTCGGGGAGGTGGACCTCCCCGACCGGGGCCGGCGTACCGGTCAGGCGGCCAGCTGGCGCAGCACGTACTGCAGGATGCCGCCGTTGCGGTAGTAGTCCGCTTCTCCCGGCGTGTCGATGCGCAGGACGGCGTCGAACTCGACGGGGGATCCGCCGTCGCCCGGGGTCGCGGCGACCTTCACGGTGCGCGGCGTGCGGCCCTCGTTGAGCTCTGTGACCCCGCTGACGGCGAAGGTCTCCGTGCCCGTCAGGCCCAGCGACTCGGCGTTCTGCCCGTCGGGGTACTGCAGCGGCAGCACGCCCATGCCGATCAGGTTCGAGCGGTGGATGCGCTCGAAGCTCTCGGCGATGACGGCCTTGACGCCGAGCAGTGCCGTGCCCTTGGCCGCCCAGTCACGCGAGGACCCGGAGCCGTACTCCTTGCCGGCGAGGACCACCAGGGGTGTTCCGGCCTCGCGGTAGTTCTCCGCGGCGTCGTACACCGCGGCCTGCGGTGCGTCCGGCTGCGAGAAGTCCCGCGTGAACCCGCCCTCGACGCCGTCGAGCAGCTGGTTCTTGATGCGGATGTTCGCGAAGGTCCCGCGGATCATGACCTCGTGGTTCCCGCGGCGCGAGCCGTACGAGTTGAAGTCCTTGCGCTGTACACCCTTCTCGGTGAGGTAGCGCCCGGCCGGGGTGTCCGACTTGAACGAACCCGCCGGCGAGATGTGGTCGGTGGTCACGGAGTCGCCGAGCTTGAGCAGCACCCGGGCGCCGTCGATGTCCTCGACCGGGCTCGTCTCGCGCTGCATGCCGTCGAAGTACGGGGGCTTGCGCACGTAGGTCGATTCCGCATCCCAGGCGAACGTGTCACCGTCGGGCGTGGGGAGGGACTGCCAGCGCTCGTCGCCGTCGAAGATGGTCGCGTAGCTCGAGGTGAACATGTCCTCGTCGATGGAGTCGTCCATGACCTTCTGGACCTCGACCGGGTTGGGCCAGATGTCCTTGAGGAAGACGTCGGCTCCCTCGTGGTCCTGGCCGAGGGGCTCGGTGTCGAAGTCGAAGTCCATGGTCCCGGCGAGCGCGTAGGCGATGACCAGCGGCGGCGAGGCCAGATAGTTCATCTTCACGTCCGGGTTGATGCGGCCCTCGAAGTTGCGGTTGCCGGAGAGGACGGCGGTGACGGCGAGATCGTTGTCCTGGATGGCCTGCGAGATCTCGTCCTCCAGCGGACCGGAGTTGCCGATGCACGTGGTGCAGCCGTACCCGACCGTGAAGAAGCCGAGCTTCTCGAGGTACGGGCTCAGTCCGGACTTCTCGTAGTAGTCGGTGACCACCTTGGAGCCGGGGGCCACGGACGTCTTGACCCACGGCTTGGACACCAGGCCCCTGTCCACGGCATTGCGCGCCAGGACGGCAGCGGCGAGCATCACCGAGGGATTCGAGGTGTTGGTGCAGGAGGTGATCGAGGCGATGCTCACGATGCCGTGATCGAGGTCGAAGGCACGCCCGTCCTCCATGGAGACGCTGACCTGCTTCGAGGGCCGGGTGGACGCGGCGTCACCGGAGGAGACGGTCTCGCGCGGTTCGGCGTTCTCCTCGGTGACGGTCGCCGTCGTGCCGGGGGTGAAGCTCGGTGCGTCGGAGGCCGGGAAGCTCTCCTGGGACGCGGCGTCCACGGTGCCGTCGGGCGCGAAGTGCGTCTCGGGATCCTCCGAGTAGCTGCGCAGGTCCTCGCGGAACTGGCTCTTGGCGCGGCTCAGCGCCACGCGGTCCTGCGGGCGCTTGGGTCCGGCGATCGAGGAGACCACGGTGGAGAGATCGAGCTCCAGGTACTCGGAGAACTTGATCTCGCGGGAGGGATCGTGCCAGAGTCCCTGCTCCTTGGCGTAGGACTCTACGAGGGCCACGTTCTCCGCCGGGCGCCCGGTGAGGCGCAGGTAGTCGAGGGTGACGTCGTCGATGGGGAACATGGCGGCGGTGGACCCGAACTCGGGGCTCATGTTGCCGATGGTGGCGCGGTTGGCCAGCGGCACGGAGGCCACGCCCTCGCCGTAGAACTCCACGAACTTGCCCACCACACCGTGTCCGCGCAGCATCTGCGTGATGGTGAGGACGACGTCGGTCGCGGTGGCGCCGGCCGGGATCTCGCCGGTCAGCTTGAAGCCGACCACGCGCGGGATGAGCATCGAGACGGGCTGGCCCAGCATCGCGGCCTCGGCCTCGATGCCGCCCACGCCCCAGCCCAGCACACCCAGGCCGTTGACCATGGTGGTGTGCGAGTCGGTACCGACGCAGGTGTCGGGGTAGGCCCGGAGCGCGCCCTCGACCTCACGCGTCATGACCGTCCGTGCCAGGTACTCGAGGTTGACCTGGTGCACGATCCCCATGCCGGGAGGTACCACCTTGAAGTCGTCGAAGGCCGTCTGTCCCCAGCGCAGGAATTGGTAGCGCTCGCCGTTGCGCTGGTACTCGATCTCCATGTTCCGCTCGATCGCACCGGCGTTGCCGAAGGCGTCGATCTGCACGGAGTGGTCGATGACCAGTTCGGCCGGCGCGAGGGGGTTGACCTTCGTCGGGTCGCCGCCGAGGTCCACCACGGCCTCGCGCATCGTGGCGAGATCGACCACGCAGGGAACACCGGTGAAGTCCTGCATCACCACGCGGGCCGGGGTGAACTGGATCTCGGTGTCGGGTTCCGCCGTCGGATCCCACTGCGCGAGGGCGCGGACGTGGTCCGCGGTGATGTTCGCGCCGTCCTCGGAGCGGAGCAGATTCTCCAGCAGGACCTTGAGGCTGTACGGAAGGGCGTCGGCGCCCTCGACAGCACTCAGCCTGAAAATTTCGTATTCTGCGCCGGCGACATCGAGTACGCCCTTCGCGCCGAATGAGTCCGCAGTCGTCATGACCTCGGCTCCCTTCGCTGAGATTGTGGAATGCCCCCATTCTATTCCACGATCCCCGTGACTGTATACAGTCGTACACCGAGAGTCGTCACACCGGGAGTCGTCGCGGCGCTGCCGCGGACCGCCGTCAGGCGTCCTGGCCCAGCGCCCGCTCCTGTCCGGCGAGAGCCTGCAGCCCGCTGAGGATCTCCGTGGGACCCGGATCGTCCCGGCTGTGGTCCACCACGGGTCCGGTGCCGGCGATCTCCCGGATGAGCTCTATCCCGGCCACGGCCTCCTCCTTCGAGGCGTAGAAAGTGGATACACCCACGAGGGTTCCATCGGGAGCGGTCAGCTTGACCCGGAACCCGCCGTCGTGGGCGTCGACCAGCTTGAAGTAACCTGCCATCGTCCTACCTCCTTGTAAGGGGCATCTTCACAACCTGCGATGGACCATGGTAAGCACACTTAGTGCTTCCGGAACCGAACGATCGTGCAACGGGTCCTGCCGATCGTCAGCGTCCCCTGCGTGCCAGCCGGGCCACGAGGGACGACGGCGCCATCCGGGCGAGGCCGACGAGCACCCGGTAGCGCAGACTCGGGATGGAGACGGCCTTCCCCGCGGCGGTGTCGCGCAGCGCTTCACGCACCACGAGGTCGGTGTCGAGCCACAGGATGCCCGGGACGCTCGCCTTGTCCGCCCCCATCCGCTGGTGGAAGTCGGTGTGGACGAACCCGGGGCACACCGCCGTGAAGCGGACGCCCTCCGGACCGTAGGCCAGATTGGCCCATCGGCTGAAGCTGATCATCGCCGCCTTCACGGCGCCGTAGGTGCCCCTCGGGGTGAACCCGGCGACGCTCGCGATGTTGATGATCGTCCCGCGCCCATGCCGGCGCATCGACTGCAGGGCCGTGTGGGCCAGGGACAGCGGGACCTCCAGGTGGATCCTCAGGTGGCGCACCTCGTCGTCGAGGGTGTTGTCCGCGAACGGTTGCACGAGCCCGTACCCCGCATTGTTGACCAGCACCGTGACGCGCGCCCGGCCGGGGTGCGCGGTGCCCTCGTCGGCCAGCCGGGCGAGGACCCGGGCGAGGCCGTCGGCGTCGAGCAGATCGGCGGCGATGGTCTCCACCCCGACGCCCCACTGCTCCCGCAGTGCGCCTGCCGTCTTCCCGAGCGGGCCGGGGGCCCGGGCCACCAGTACCAGGTCGCAGCCGCGGGAGGCGAAGTGGCGGGCGAACTCGGCGCCGATGCCCGAGGTCGCGCCGGTGATGAGGACGGTGTCGGTCATGCAGCCACCCTTCCCCAGGTGGCCCGCACGGGCAAGAGCCCTGGAGGTCGCACACCTCGGACGACCGGACGGGCGGGTCCCTGTCGGGTGGGGTCGAGAACAGGGGGTCCGTGCGAGCCCGTGAAGTGTTAGAGTCCCGACATCTGGGCCCGAGGCAATGTGTGGGCGCAGGGTGTCGGCGCGCGGGTCAGCCGGGCGCCACGGAGGTACCAGGAGAGGATGTTCCATGAGTGGTAACAGAGCTGTTGCGTACAAGGGGACGGGGAAGGTCGAGGTCATCGACACCGACTACCCCACATTCGAACTGAAGGACGGTCCGGGGGTGAATCCGGCCAATGTGGGCCGGCAGGTCCACCACGGTGTGATCCTCAAGACCGTCACCACCAACATCTGCGGCTCGGACCAGCACATGGTCCGCGGCCGCACGTCCGCCCCGAAGAATCTCGTGCTGGGCCACGAGATCACCGGCGAGGTCGTGGAGGTCGGCCGCGACGTCGAATTCATCAAGAAGGGCGACATCTGTTCCGTCCCCTTCAACATCGCCTGCGGACGCTGCCGCAACTGCAAGGAGCGCAAGACGGGCATCTGCCTCAATGTGAATCCGGACCGGCCGGGCAGCGCCTACGGCTACGTGGACATGGGCGGCTGGGTGGGGGGCCAGGCCGAGTACGTCCTGGTGCCCTACGCCGACTGGAATCTGCTGAAGTTCCCGGACAAGGACCAGGCCCTGGAGAAGATCCTCGATCTGACGATGCTCTCGGACATCCTCCCCACGGGCTTCCACGGCGCGGTCACCGCCGGCGTGGGCGTGGGGTCGACGGTCTACGTCGCCGGAGCCGGGCCCGTGGGCCTGGCGGCAGCAGCCTCCGCGCAGCTGCTCGGTGCAGCCGTGGTGATCGTCGGCGATCTCAACGAGGACCGCCTCGCGCAGGCCCGCAGCTTCGGCTGCGAGACCATCGACGTGTCCAAGGGCGATCCGGGTGAGCAGATCGAGCAGCTGCTGGGTGTCCCCGAGGTGGACTGCGGCGTGGACGCCGTCGGCTTCGAGGCGCGCGGCCACGGCGAGGGCGCGGCCACCGAGGCCCCGGCCACGGTGCTGAACTCGCTCATGGACATCACGGCCGCCGGCGGTGCCCTCGGCATCCCGGGCCTGTACGTCACCGGCGATCCGGGCGCAGCCGACGACGCCGCGAAGGTGGGCTCGCTCTCGCTCAGCCTGGGAACCGGCTGGGCGAAGTCCCTGTCCTTCACCACGGGGCAGTGCCCCGTCATGAAGTACAACCGGGGCCTCATGATGGCGATCCTGCACGACCGCATCGCGATCGCCAAGGCCGTCAACGCCAAGACGATCGGACTCGAGGAGGCCCCGCGCGGCTACGAGGAGTTCGACGCCGGAGCAGCCACGAAGTACGTGCTCGACCCGCACGGGTACGTCGCCGCCTAGGCGATGCTGCCGGGACCGTCGTCGACATCGTCCGACGGCGGTCCCGGTCCCCGCGGGGAGGGCCCTCCGTAGCATCCGGCGCGGGGCGCAGTGCCCGTCCGGGCGGTCACCGAAGGAGCAGTCACCGAAGGAGCACTCGCCATGGAGTACACGTTCGACGTCCTCGTCATCGGTGGTGGCCCCGCCGGGATGGCCACCGCCGCCCGCGCCGCGGAGCTCGGCGCGCGGACCGCCGTCGTCGAGCGGTCGGCCCTCGGCGGCACCTGCGTCAACTCCGGCTGCGTGCCGAGCCGCGTCCTGGCGAAGACGGCCCGCCTCTTCCGGGAGGTCCGGACGGCCTACGACTACGGCATCGTGGTGGACGAGCCGACCGTCGACTGGGACAGGACCGTGCAGCGCGTCCGGGCCACGGTCGCCCGGGTCCTCGCCTCGAAGGGGTACGGCGCCACGATGGAGCGCCTGTCCATCGAGCTGATCGAGGGCGATGCCGAGCTCACCGGCGACCACGGCGTCCTGGTCGGCGACAGGGAGCTCACGGCGGCCTCGATCATCCTGTGCGTCGGCGGGAGCGGACGCCGGCTGCCCGTCGAGGGCGCCGAGCTCGCCGTCCTGCCGCACGAGGTCCTGGACCTCGAGCGCCTCCCCGGCACGGTGGCCATCATCGGCGGCGGACACACCGGAGCGCAGCTCACCACCATCTTCGACGCGCTCGGCTCACAGGTGCTGCTCCTCGACCTCGCACCGCGCATCCTCATGACGGAGGACGAGGACGTCGCCGCCGCCGTCACGGCCGGTTTCAGGGGCAAGGGGGTCCAGGTGGAGACAGATATCGCCGGGATCGAACGTATCGAACGGGCGGACGGCCACCTCACCCTCCGCTGGGAGAGCGACGGCGACCGGCAGGCGCGGGACGTGGACGCCGTGGTCATGGCCGCCGGCTGGCCCGCCAATCTCCCGGGACTCGGACTGGAGGCCGCCGGGGTGCGGACCGCCGGTCCCTTCATCCCGGTCGACGAATACCTGCGCTCCTCCGTACCGCACATCTTCGTCGCCGGGGACGCCAACGGCATGAGCATGCTGGTGCAGGCCGCCGAGTTCGAGGGCGCGACGGCGGCGGAGAACGCCGTGCTCGGTGCCACCCACACCTCGCCCCACCACCTGCTGCCGGAGGGCGGGTTCACCGATCCGGATTACGCCGGCGTGGGCCTGACCGAGGCGAAGGCCCGCGAGCGTGACGCGGAATGCCATGCGGTGACCGTGCCCTACGCCCTCGTGGAACGCCCGATCATCGACGACCGCGAGCAGGGCTTCCTGAAGCTCGTGGTGGACCGCCGGCGTGAGCTCATCCTCGGCGCGCACGCCGTCGGCGAGAACGCGGTCGAGGTCATCACCGCCGTGGCCGCGGCCATGGCGGGTGGGACGGATCTCTCCACGCTCGCCCGGGTCAAGTTCGCCTACCCCACCTACAGCGCCGTCATCGGACATGCGGCCCGGGCAGCGATCAGGGGCTGACGAATCGCTACGCGCTGCCGGCCAGCAGAGCCTTCCGCAAGGTTGTCAAGCACCAACCCGCACCAATTTGGCATCGAATCGCAATTCCTTTAGGGTGGACCAAGTTCCCCGTCCAGGGAAGCGAACGGCTGCCGCTCGGCGAGCAGCGATCTATGCCCGGCACCGCTCTCCACCGCTCGTTGCTCATCAGGCGGCTGCCGAACCATGACCTCGATACCGTCAAGGTGAGCAGCGGCGCGAAGAAGTCCGGGGACGGACCTAGTGCGGGTGGCCTCGGAGCATCGTAATCCCATGAACACAAACACCTTCAGCACCACTGCCCGCCGCGGCCTCGCCGCCGTCGCCCTCACCGGCCTGGCCCTCGGCTCCGCCGCCGGAGCGGCCAATGCCGCCCCCTGGGACGCAGTCGCGCAATGTGAAAGCGGCGGAGACTGGGGCATCAATACCGGCAACGGTTACTATGGCGGCCTCCAGTTCAGTCCGACGACTTGGGACGAGTTCGGTGGCGCAGGCAATCCGCAGGACGCTACCCGGGAGCAGCAGATCGCCGTCGCGGAGAAAGTTCTCGCCAAGCAGGGCTGGGGCGCATGGCCCTCCTGCGCAGACCAGCTCAACCTTCGTGGCGGAGGGGCATCTCGTGTCGTTCCGCAGTCGGCAGCCGTCCAGGCGCCTGTCCAGGCCCCTGTCGCCCAGGCACCTGCGGCCCCGGCTCCCGTCGCTGCCCCCGTCGCCGAGGCACCCGCAGCACCCGTCGCTCCCGTTGCACAGGCACCTGCGGCTCCGGCACCCGTCGCGCAGGCACCCGCAGCTCCCGTCGCACAGGCACCTGTTGCTCCGGCTCCCGTCGCCGCCCCCGTCGTCGAGGCGCCCGTCGCAGCACCGGTCGTGCTCAGCGGCCAGACCTACACCATCCAGTCCGGCGACACCC
This sequence comes from uncultured Arthrobacter sp., assembly GCF_947493765.1. GTDB lineage: Bacteria > Actinomycetota > Actinomycetes > Actinomycetales > Micrococcaceae > Arthrobacter_D. The sequence continues at coordinate 33,948 of NZ_CANLSZ010000007.1, read as the reverse complement.
TCGGCGAGATCGCCCAGCACCTCGGCGTCGTCGGCGGCTGGCAGGCACTGTACGCCGCGAACACCGACACGGTCGTCGATCCCAACCTGATCTACGCCGGTCACATGCTGAACCTCCCGGCCTGACAGGCCTCCCGCCGGTCCGGCTCCCGGGCCGGACGACAGAGAACCCCCGCCCTGCCCAGGACGGGGGTTCTCTGTCGTCCGGGACCGGATCGGTCAGGCGCAGGACTTCGCGTCGACATCGATCTTCAGGGGGTGGGGCACCGCGAAGTCGCGCTCGTCGCTGGCGAAGGCCACCACGATGTTCTCCGCGCTGCCGTGCGAGGCACCCTCGGCGAGTTCCACGGTGACGATGATGTTGAGGTGGGCGTCGGGTTCGAAGACGTAGCCCTCGGCCTCGACGGGCGGACCGATCGGTTCGGGGGCCTCGGTGGGGGCCGGAGTCGCCGCATGCCCGTCGTGGCCACCCGTCGGGGCTCCCCCGTGGTGATGGCCCTCGCGGTTCGCCGTCTGCACCATCGTCGAGACGACGGTGAGGTCCTCGGGGTCACCGAGACGCACCTCCCCCAGGGTGAAGGCCTCCAGCGTCGGATTGTGGAGCATCACCGTGTAGTGCAGCCGGCTCTCCTTCGGCTGCACCCCGCAGAGCGCCGCGCCGTCGCGCCCGATGTTGAGGGGGTCCTCCCCCAGCCCGGAGCCGATGGGATCGGCCTGGCCCGCCCCGCCCGATCCGGCGGCCTTCCCGTCCGCAGCGCTGTTGACGCCCAGCGGATCCTCCTCGGCGGCGCCGCAGCCCGCGAGGACCAGGCAGGCACCGAGCGCGAGGAGCAGGGTGGCGCGGTTCCGGTGGGGCAGTGCGGTCTTGGATCTCACGGGGGTCCGTCCGGGTCGGGACGACGGCGGAGGCGTCGTCGGTGATGGGGGTGATTCGTCGCACCGACCGCCCCGGCTTGGTCCGGGAACGGCGGCGGTCGACTGACCCCCACCACGCACCCTCCGGTGAGCAGCACGCGAAGACCTCCGTTGTGTTTGTCGCGGCAGTCCTCTAGTAATGGGGGTATGACAGTGATCCTGAGAGCCCTCGAAACAGCTGTACCCGCCACCATCATGGTGCAGCCGCAGGTCCGTGACGTCTTCGCCGCCCAACCCGGGCTCACCCGGCTCGGGAAGCGCCTCGTGGGGGCGGCGTTCGACTCGTCGGGCATCGAGACGCGCTACACCGCCCTCGAGGAACTCACCGTCGAGAGGTCCTTCGAGGACCCGGTCTTCTTCGACCAGCAGAACATGCAGATCCTCACGCCGAGCACCAAGACCCGCAACGAGCTCTACGCGCAGGAGGGCACCACGCTCTTCGTCGAGGCGGCCCGCAAGGCACTCGACGCGGCTGCGGGGATCGAGGCGGAGGACGTCACGCACGTGGTCACGGTCTCCTGCACCGGTTTCTTCGCTCCCGGCCCGGACTACAAGATCGTCCGGGCCCTCGACCTCGATCCGGCCGTCCAGCGCTACCATCTGGGCTTCATGGGCTGCTACGCCGCCTTCCCGGCCCTGCGCGCGGCCAAGGCGTTCTGCGATGCCGACCCGGACGCCGTCGTCCTCGTGGTCTCGGCCGAACTGTGCTCGCTGCACGTGCGCTCGTCCAACAACCCCGACACGATCGTGGGGTCGTCCCTCTTCGCGGACGGGGCCGCAGCGGCGATCGTCTCCGCCCGGGAGCTGCCCCTGGAGGGTCCGGCGCTGACCCTCGACCACTTCGAGACCGTCCTCACACCCGTGGGCGAGGAGTCGATGGCCTGGAACATCGGTGACGAGGGCTTCGAGATGGTTCTCGGCACCTACGTGCCGCACATCATCGACGACCACATCATCGGCGCCCTGGAACCGCTGCTCGCGCGCGACGAGTCCCTGCAGGGCCTGGACTACGCGGAGATCGAGCACTGGGCCATCCACCCCGGCGGACGCAGCATCCTCGACAAGGTGGAGGCGAAGCTCGGGCTGACGGCCGAGCAGCTCGTCCCCGCGCGGGAGACCCTGCGCGACTACGGGAACATGAGCAGCGCGACCGTCATGTTCGTGCTCAAGCACATCATGGACCAGCCCGCCACCGAGGGGAACAACCGCATCTGCTCCATGGCGTTCGGTCCCGGCCTGACCGTCGAGACAGCGCTGCTGACCCGGCTCGGCGCACGACCGGCGGAGGACGCACCGGCGACGACGGATGCCGCGGAGACCCTCGACGGCGGTGTGACCGTCCCCGTCGATCTGGCCCCCGTGCTGACGAACGCCGGCGCATGACGTCGAGCGGGTTCCTCTCCCGGCGGGACACCGGGGCCGTCGAGGAGATGGACCGCCCCGACTGCGACGCGGCCCGGCTCGAGCGCACCTACGCCCAGTTCGGCATCGTCAACGCCGTGGTCTCGGGCTGGCGCCGCACGTACACCTCCCGGCTGCGTCCCGTGTTCTCCCGTGACAGGGTGAACACCCTGCTCGACATCGGCTCGGGAGGAGGCGACGTACCGCGGGCCCTGAGCCGCTGGGCGCAGCTCGACGGCTTCGACCTGGAGGTGACCGCCGTCGACCCCGACGAGCGGGCCCACGCCTACGCGACGGCGCTCCCGCCGCTGCCCGGCCTGTCCTTCCGCAGGGCGCTGAGCTCGGACCTGGTGGCCGAGGGTGCGGCCTTCGACGCCGTGGTGTCGAACCACGTGCTCCATCACCTCGATCCCGCCGCGCTCCACGGTCTGCTCGACGATTCGGAACGGCTCGCGCGCCACGTGGCGGTCCACAGCGACATCGCCCGCCATCCTGCGGGCTACGCCCTCTTCTCGGTGGGGACGCTGCCGCTGCCGGGATCCTTCATCCGCGAGGACGGTCTCACCTCCATCCGCCGCAGCTACACCCCTGACGAGTTGCGCGCCGAGGTTGCCGGCCGCCCCGACTGGCAGGTCCGCTCGCGGGCCCCGTTCATCAATCTCCTCGTCCTCGATCGCGCGGGCGCGCCTGCGGGGGGAGACGCCGACCGTGCATGACGTGATCGTCGTCGGCGGTGGACCCGTGGGGCTGTACACGGGGCTGCTCCTGCGGCGGGCGGGCCTCGACGCCGTCGTGCTCGAGCGCCGGCCCGAGCGCGGCACCCACTCCCGGGCAATCGGTATCCATCCACCCGCCCTGCGGGCGCTCGACGCCGTCGGGATCACCGACGAGCTGCGCGGGCGCGGGGTGCTGATCCGCGACGGGATCGCCAGGAGCGCCGGCCGCCACGTGGGCACCATCTCCTTCTCCACGCTGCCGGGACCCGAGCAGTACGTGCTCGCCGTCCCGCAGGCCGTCACGGAGGAGGTCCTCGAGCGCCGACTGGAACGGGACTTCCCCGGCACGCTGCGGCGCGATGTCTCCCTGCTCACCACGCACGACGCCGGTGACCGCATCCTGGCGGTGACCAGGAGCCAGGGCGAGGACGCGGTCCTCGACGCGAGGCTGATCGTCGCGGCGGACGGCGCCCGGAGCTCGGTGCGGGACGACGCCGGCATCAGGGCGCGACCGCGGCGATACCCGGACTGCTACGTCATGGGTGACTTCCGGGACGACACCACCGACGGCGACGACGCCGTGCTGTACCTGGAGACCGGCGGGATCGTCGAGTCCTTCCCCCTGCCCGACGGGCTCCGCCGCTGGGTGGTGCGCGTGGGCTCCCCGGTGGAGCAACCCACGGTCGAGCGCCTCACCGCCCTCATCCGCGACCGGACGGGTGTGGCCGTCGACCCGGCCACCAACTCCATGATCAGCGCCTTCGAGGTGAGGTCACGACTCGCCGAGCGCTTCGTCGCGGGACGCACCGTCCTGGTCGGGGACGCCGCCCACGAGATCTCCCCAATCGGCGGGCAGGGGATGAATCTCGGCTGGCTCGGCGCCGCACGGCTCGTCCCGATCATCGCCGCGTCACTGCGCGACGGTGAGGACGTGGCGGCGCTGCTGGCCGGGTACGAGAAGGATCGCCGGGCCGAGGCGACCCTCGCCCGGCGGAAGGCCCACCTCAACATGGCGCTCGGCAGGCCCCTGCCCGTCCCGCTCATGCGCGGCCGCAACGCCGTCCTCTCGGCCCTGATCCGGAATCCGACGGTGCACGGCGGCGTCGCCCGGGCTTTCACGATGCAGTAGGGGCCCGGGACCAGGGAGTACAGGAACAGGGAGCACGGGAACACGGATGCCCTTGAACCAGGGAGCCGCGGAACGAGGTGCTGCTGAACGAGGAGCCCGGAACGGCGTGCACGGGAACGGCGGGCACGAAAATAGCGGAGGCCCCCGCCATCCGATGCCGACCACGTGCTCGTGGGGGCGACGGACCGCGGGGGCCTCGGGAACCGGGAGGTCCTACTTCTTGAGCAGGCCCTTCACGATGTTCTCCGGACGCTGCATCTCGCCCTGCTTGGCGCCCATGACGATGACGGTGCCGCTGAAGACGGGCAGCAGCCACTGCGTGACCTTGAGCTGCTTCTGTGCCTTCGCCAGTTCGTCGTTGGCTCCCGGGCGGGGCTCGGTGGCGCCCTGGCCACCCTGCTCGGCCAGCTCGCCGACCTTCTTGCCGAGGATGCCCGAGTAGAGCGACAGCGCCATGCCGACGAGGGTCACGACGGTCTTCCAGCCGGTGTTGGAACCGACCGAGTCCTGGCCCTTGACGCGTCCCTTGTTGGCGCCGATGAGGCCGAGGCCGCCGATGCCGTGGGCGGCGAAGGCCGCGATCTGCACCGGGGTCCACTTGGCCCAGCCGAGTGCCGAGAGGCGGGTGCGCTCCTTGGGGTCCTTGGCCTTCGCCGTCGCGCCGTTCAGACCGACAGCGCCCATGAGCGTTCCGCCGAACCAGGCTGCGGCGCCCAGATCGTGGGCTGATCGTGCCAAAAGGTTTCCTGCCATGATGTAGAGCTCCTTAGACGTTGTTGACCTACCCTCTACATTTATCAGCCAGCTTACGATTAAGCTATTGCAAGCTCGCGAAAATGCCCTGCTGTGACTCGTCACACGCCATGCTATGAGAGGCCCGCAACCGATGAACGCTGCACCCCACCAGCTCGAGGACGTCTGGCCCGACTGGAAGGACGCGGTCACCATGACGGCGTCGGAGCTCGAGACGTGGCTCGCTACCGACGAGTCCCGGTCGGTGGGTCAGAAGGACTCGGAGAGCGGCGAATCGGTGGGCCACGAGTCGGGGCGGAGGATCGTCGACATCCTCCGGACCAAGAAGGCGGACCTCACCGACGACGACGTCGCCCACATGCGGAAAGTGGTCGGATACGTCCACCGCCACCTGGCCCAGAAACCCTCGAAGGAGGACCTGGAGACGTCCAAATGGCGTTACTCCCTCATGAACTGGGGCCACGACCCGCTGACGTGAGATCACGGCCCACTGGCGTGGGACTGGGCTGCTACTTCTTCGGCTGCTACTTCTTCGTCAGCGCACTCTCCTTGTGTGCGGCCTGCTTGCCGGACTTCGCGCTCTCGACGGTGTAGTAGGGCTCGTCCTTCGAGGCGTTGAACTTCTGCCCGTCGAACGTGAACTCCTTCTCGTGCTTCTCCACGATCGAGCCCTCGGTCTCGCCCTGCGGTGTGTTCCAGGTGATCGTGTCGCCCTTGCGGAATGCCATGGTTCTCCTCCGTCGTGATGGTGGTGTGCCTCGACATTCTCATCTCAGAGAGCGGAACGGAAGGCGTGCTGCCCCGTGCGGCGCTTCGATTCGGGGCTTTCGGGGGCCGGAGCAGCGTGTCGCGTCCGGACACGCCGGGCCAGGGGCGTCGAGGGCGTCCGACGTCCCCGGGATATGCCGGGCCCGGGATGTGCCGGGCCCGCGCTCTCGGGCCCGGCGTCGGAAGCGCTCAGGCAGGCGTCGGAACCGCCGCCGGGCTCCGGACTCCGGTCGTGGCGCCCAGGGACCGGGGACCAAGGCGGGGCAGCTCCTCGAACGCGGGCTTCGCGAACCAGTACCCCTGGAAGAGGCGCACGCCCGCTGCCTGCAGCACCAGGAACTCCTCCTCCGTCTCCACCCCCTCGGCGAGGACAGTGATGCCGAGTTCCCGCGCGATGCCCAGGATGCCGTCCACCACGACCCGGCGCGCCGGGCTGGTGTCGATCCCCCGGACCAGCAGCATGTCGATCTTGAGCAGATCCGGCTGGAAGTCGACGAGCAGGCCGAGCCCCGCGTGACCGGCACCGAAGTCGTCGATGGCCGTGGTGAAGTGGTGCTTGCGGTACTCGGTGATGATGTTCTGGAGGTGGGCGGTGTCGGCCACCTCCTCGTCCTCCGTGAACTCGAACATGATGGAGGACATCGGGAAGCTGTACCGCTCGGCGGCGCGCAGGGTGGCCCGCAGGCAGGCCGACGGTTCGTAGACGGCGTTCGGCATGAAGTTGATGGAGAGCATCAGCTCCTCGTCCGCGGGGAACATGCGCGAGGCGAGTTCGATCGCCTTGATGCGGCAGTCCTGGTCGAAGCGGTACCGCTGCTCCGGCGTCACCCTCGACAGGATCTGCTGAGCGCCCTCGCCCGCCAGCCCCCTGACCAGCGCCTCGTAACCCCACACGCGCCCCGCCACGGCGTCGTAGATCGGCTGGAACGCCATGCTGAAGTCGAAGTCGAGCTTCGACGCCGAGCTGCATCCGTTGCACGCCATAGGTGTTCCTCACTGTTCTCGCCCACGCTCCGGGCATCGGCCGGTCCGGACGCCGGAGTACGCAGGGCGCCGTACTCCCCTATCGGCCCTGCGTCCGGTGTCCGTTACCCTGCCACGGGATGATACCGGGAAGAACGGAGCCGACCCCTGCCGACCGGGCGCTACTGGTCGAGGTGCGTCGGGGCGAACAGGCGCAGGAGCGTCTCCACCACGACGACGTTCGGGCCCTCCGCAGCGAGCGACTCGCGCAGCGCCTCGCCGACACCCTCCGGTCCCACGCGCCTGGCCGGGACGCCGAAGGACTCCGCGAGCGCCACGAAGTCGGGCCGCGCGAGCTCCGTCGCCGTCGCCTTGCCGAAGGCGCCCTCCATGTACTCGCGCAGGATGCCGTAGCCGCCGTCGTCCACGATCAGCCAGGTCACCGGGATGTCGTGCTGGCGCGCGGTGGCGAGCTCGGCGATGGAGTACATGGCCGAGCCGTCGCCTGAGACGGCGAGGACCCGTGCGGGCAGATCGTGGGAGGCGAGGCCCATGGAGCCCCCGATGGCACCCGGGAAGCCGAAGCCCAGTCCGCCTGCGCCCTGCGCGGAGTGGAACTGGCCCTCGCGGGCATCCCAGCAGCTCCAGGCCCAGTAGGCGGCGATGGTCATGTCCCAGAAGGTCTGCATGCCCGCGGGCACCGCCTCCCGGATGTCCTGCATGAATGCGCGTTCCTTGCCGAGGTCCTGCGCGTCGAGCCGCGCACCGACCTCCGCGAGGGTCGCGGCCACGAGCGCGACGGCGTCGTACCCGGGCTCGCGGTCGCGGGCGAGTGGTTCGATCGCCGCATCGAGGGCCGTGAGGGCCTGCCCGGCGTCGGCGCGGATGCCGAGCCCCGGACGATTGGACTCCAGGACCCGCGGTTCGGCGTCGATCTGGATGATCCGGCCGCGGGGCTCGAGCGTGAAGTAGTTGGAGGTGACCTCGCCGAGCGAGGAGCCGACCACGAGGAGGACGTCGGCGTCCTCGAGGACGTCGGTGGTGTGGCGGTCCTCCACCCAGGACTGCAGCGACAGCTCGTGCGTCCACGGGAAGGCACCGTTGCCGCCCGGTGAGCAGATGACGGGCGCGCCGAGCTTCTCGGCGATCGAGAGCAGCGCGGCCTCGGCACCGCCGCGGCGCGTGCCGCCGCCTGCGACGATCGCCGGGCGCTTCGAGTCCTTCAGCCACGCCACCGCCTCGCGCACGAGTTCCACGCGTGGCGGGTTGTCGAAGGGTTCCGCGAGCGCGTCCTCGACCCGCGGGACCATCACGGGATCCAGCAGCACGTTCTGCGGCACCTCGATCCACACCGGGCCCTGCGGCGAGGAGACGGCCTCGGTCCACGCGTCCTGGATGGCCGAGGGGATGCCGGAGGCCTGCTGGATGAGCCGCTGGCTCTTGGTCACGTTCGCCGCCGACGCCTTCTGGTCGTCCAGCTGGTGCAGCATGCCCTTGCGCCGCGCACCGAGGCCCTCGAGGGGGATCTGGCTGGCGACGACGACCATCGGCACACCCGTGGCGTAGGCCTCCTGCAGCCCGGCGAGGGCGGTGAGTGCCCCGGGGCCCGTGGAGAGGAAGAGCACCCCCACATCCCCGGTGGCCCGGGAGAAGCCGTCGGCGGCGAACGCCGAGTTGTTCTCCACGCGCGAGGAGACGAAGCGGAGCTCCGAGCGGGAGAGGGCGTCGAAGAGACCGAGGGCGTGCTGCCCGGGGATGCCGAACACCGTCGTCGCCCCGAGCGCGGTGAGCGTCTCGATGACGAGATCGCCGCCGTTGCGCTGGTCGGTGACGGGCGCCGGCGGGGTGGAGGCTGCGCTGTCCGTGCTGTTGATGCTGGCCATCTACTGGTCCTCGGGGGTCGTGGTGTCGGATGTCCCTGGGGTCAGGGTATCCGCCAGGAGCGTGACGAGGTCGTACGCCACGTGGGACGCGGCGACACCGGTGATCTCCGCATGGTCGTAGGCCGGGGCCACCTCGACGACGTCGGCGCCGACGAGGTTCAGCCCGCGCAGGCCGCGGAGGATCTCGAGCAGTTCGCGGCTCGTGATGCCGCCGGCCTCGGGCGTGCCGGTGCCCGGGGCGTGCGCGGGATCGAGGACGTCGATGTCCACCGAGACGTAGAGCGGCCTGGATCCGATCCGGGTGCGCAGCTGGTCCACGATCTCGTCGACGCCCTTGCGGTAGACGTCGGAGGACGTCACGATGCCGAAGCCGAAGCGGCGATCGTCCTCGAGGTCGCGGACGCCGTAGAGCGGCCCGCGCGTCCCCACGTGGGAGATGGCCTCGGTGTCGAGGATGCCCTCCTCCACGGCGCGGCGGAACGGGGTGCCGTGGGTGTACTCGGCACCGAAGTAGGTGTCCCACGTGTCGAGGTGCGCGTCGAAGTGGAGCATCGCCACGGGCTGGCCGGCCCGTTCGGTCGCGGCCCGCAGCAGCGGCAGGGCGATCGTGTGGTCCCCGCCCAGGGTCACGAGCCGCGTGCCGTTCGCGGTGAGATCCAGCGCGTTCTGCTGCACCGTCTCGATGGCCTCGCCGATGTTGAACGGATTGACGGCCATGTCCCCGGCGTCGGCCACCTGCACGCGCTCGAAGGGCGAGACGGCCAGCGCCGGGTTGTAGGGACGCAGCAGGCGTGAGGCCTCGCGGATCGCGTTGCCGCCGAACCGCGCTCCCGGGCGGTAGGAGACACCCGAGTCGAACGGCACGCCGACCACCGCGACGTCCGCGTGCTCCACCTGGTCGAGCCGCGGCAGGCGCGCGAAGGTCGCCGCTCCGGCATAGCGGGGAGTGCGGGCGGAATCGATGGGGCCCAGCCGACCGCCGCCGGTGATGCGCTCTTCTTCCACAGCAGCCATCCGTTCCGGGCCACCCGATGAGTTGCCCAATATGAATCAAAGGTTTTTCCCAAGGCTATTGGGCGGCTTCGACGGGGTCAAGGATCCCGGCTGCCTCCCGCCGCGCCGACCGGCGCCGACAGGCGCCGGCACCCCTACGACCGGCCGGTGGCGGCGGCCACCAGGGTCCACAGGACGACCGCCTCGTGATCCTCCGGGTTGGCCCAGGTGTGCGGTTCCCGCCCCGGGAAGGTGAGGGTGTCCCCGGCGCGGAGATCGTAGCGATCGTTCGAGAAGATCAGCTCCAGCCGGCCGGAGACCACGTGGAGCACCTCCACCTCGCAGTCCACGGAGTAGAGCTCGTCCTCCCCCCGGCCGTGCGGCTCGACGACGGCACGGATCAGCTGGAGCCGGCGCTCCGAGCGCGCCGTCAGCAGGGTCTCCTCGATGCCCTCGCCGCCGAGGCTGATCCTGGGCGCCTCCGGGAGTCTCGTCAGGAAGGTCTCCGGCTGGAGGAACAGGTCGCCGATGGGGATCGAGAGCACCTGGCACAGTGTCACGAGCGACGCCACGGACGGGGAGGTCAGATCACGCTCGACCCTGCTGAGGAAGCCCTTGGTCAGCCCCGTCGAGGCAGCCACCTGCTCGATCGTCATCCGCTGGGCCTGCCGCGCGGCACGGATGCGCGATCCGATGGCGACGGGCGCATTGGACGGCTCGATGGGCAGTGCCTTCATGGTTGTCCTCTCCGGCGGCGATCAGGGAAGCTTACCGGGAGGAGGACACTCCTCCGCTCGCACCCGGAAGGCCCATCATGCACCTGTTCGACATCTCCATCGTGGTGGTCTACCTCGTGGCCATGCTCGGCTTCGGCTGGTGGGGCAAGTCCCGCACCCGCACCACGAGCGATTATCTCGTCGCGGGCCGGCGCCTCGGACCCCTCCTCTACACCGGGACCATGGCCGCCGTGGTCCTGGGAGGTGCGTCCACCGTGGGAGGTGTGGGCCTCGGCTACCAGTACGGCATCTCGGGCATGTGGCTCGTGGTGGCCATCGGCACCGGCGTCCTGCTGCTGAGCCTCCTCTTCGCCCCCACCATCCAGAAGCTGAAGATCTACACGGTCTCGCAGATGCTCACGCTGCGCTACGGCCACCGGGCCACCCGGGTCTCGGGCATCGTGATGCTCGCCTACACGCTCATGCTCTGCGCCACCTCCACCGGGGCCTACGCCACCATCTTCGTGGTGCTGTTCGGGTGGGACCGCGCGCTGTCCATCGCCGTCGGCGGGCGATCGTGCTCGTCTACTCGACCATCGGCGGGATGTGGTCCATCACCCTGGCCGACATGGCCCAGTTCGTGATCAAGACCATCGGCGTCTTCGCCCTGATGCTGCCCTTCTCGCTCGCCGCGGCCGGTGGATTCGACGGCATCGCCGACCGCGCGGGTGACGAGTTCTTCAGCATCACCGGCATCGGCGCGCAGAGCATCATCACCTACTTCGTGGTGTACACCCTCGGACTGCTGATCGGGCAGGACATCTGGCAGCGGGTCTTCACCTCCCGCACACCGCAGGTGGCCCGCTGGGGTGGCTCGGCCGCCGGGATCTACTGCATCCTCTACGGCATCGCGGGGGCGGTGATCGGCATGAGTGCCAGCGTGATCCTGCCCGTGATCGAGTCGCGCGACGACGTCTACGCAGACATCGCCCTCAACGTGCTGCCGGTCGGCATCGGGGGCCTGGTCCTCGCCGCCGCGGTCGCCGCGATGATGTCCACGGCCTCCGGCGCTCTGATCGCCGCCGCGACGGTGGCCCGCACCGACGTCGTACCGTTCGTGGGGGGCTGGTTCGGACGGGGCGGCGACGAGCGCCCGGTGTCCGACGACGTCTCCGGGAGCCGCTGGTGGGTGCTCGGCCTCGGGATCGTCACCCTCGGCCTGGCCGTGGTGGTGCAGGACGTGGTCGCGGCCCTGACCATCGCCTACGACATCCTGGTGGGCGGGCTCCTCGTCTCCATCATCGGAGGGCTCGTCTGGCGCCGCGGCAACGGGGTCGGCGCCGGAGCGTCCATGGCGGCGGGCACCCTCGTGACCCTCGGCGTCATGGCCTACCTCGAGATCACCGCCGAGGCGCCGTACGACGGCATCTACGCCAACGACCCGATCTACTGGGGCCTGGGGGTCTCGGCCCTCGTGTACGTCGTCGTCTCGCTGGCCACCCGACCCACCAGCCCCGCCGTCATGGCGGCCTGGGACCGCCGCGTGGCCGGAGACGTGCCCGAGGAGACCCCGGCGGAGCTGCCCCGCTGATCCGACCGGGCTGATTCGACCAGCCCGCGGGCACAGCAGTGCGGACCTGCGGACCTGCAGATCCGTACCGCCCTAGCGCGGCGCGGGCGACGAACCGCCGCCCCGCCCCGACCGGCCCTCGGTGGAGCCGGTGTCATCGGTGTCGCCGGTGTCATCGGTGTCGCCGGTGTCGCCGTCCGACTCGTCGACCGGACGCTCCGCGACCGTACGGCGGCCGTCGGCAACCTCCACGGCGACGTCCGCCGCGGCCCTGCGGCGCGCGTGATCCTCCTTCGGGGTGGAGCTCAGACCCCTGCCCGTCTCGTCGAGCGCGGTGCGCTGCTCGGCGTCCGCGATCTCCTCGTCGGTGATGTCGTCGTCGTCCTCCTGGTTCCACGCCTTGATGGCGGCCCAGCCGACAGCGGCCACGGGCACGGAGAGAATGGCCCCGATGATCCCGGCCAGCACCGTGCCGGCGGTCAGGGCGACCAGGATCACGAGCGCGTGCACCTGCAGCGTGCGGCCCATGACCACGGGCTGCAGGAAGTTCCCCTCGAGCTGGTTCACCACGACCACGGCGATGATCACGAACAGGGCGACCAGCGGCCCGTTGGCCACGAGAGCGATCAGGGCCGCCAGCACACCGGCGAGGGTCGCACCGACGAGCGGGATGAACGCGCCGATGAAGACGATCGCCGCCAGGGGCAGTGCGAGCGGCACACCCAGGAAGAAGAGGGCGAGGCCGATGAACACGGAGTCGACGAGCGCCACGATGGCGGTCCCCCGGATGTAACCCCCGAGGACCGTCATGCCGCTCTCCCCCACGCGGCGTGCCTTGACGAGGCGCTTGCCCTTGAAGGCACGGAGCATGAAGGCCCAGATCTTCTCGCCGTCCTTGAGGAAGAAGAAGAGGATGACCACCATGAGCACGGCGCCCGCGAAGAAGTTCCCGGCCGCGCTCAGCCCGGAGATGGCGCCGGCACCCACGGTGCTGCTCGTGGCGAAGTCCACCACCCAGTCGCGCGCCTGCTGGATCTGCGCGTCGTCGACGGGGATGGGTCCGTTCTGGACGAGGGCGTAGAGCTTGTCGAAGCCCTCGGTGGCACTGGAGACAAGCTGGTCGGCCTGCCCGACGACGGCGAACACGATGCCCGTGATCAGACCGCTGAAGACCAGCAGCAGGAGCAGGAAGGCCGCGGCCGTGGCGGCGGAGGCGGCCCAGCCCTTCCGGCGGAGCCAGTTGACGAACGGGCCGATCGCCGCGGCGAGGATGAGGGCGAGCAGCATCGGGATCACCACGAGCTGGACCTGGATCAGCGCGTAGACGGCGCCGACGATCAGCACCAGGAGCAGCAGGACCTGCGCCGCCCTGATGCTGGCGTTACCGAGGCTGTCGCGCCAGGGTCCCTTCGGGGCGGAGTTTCCCAGCTGGGCGGGAGTGGTCATCGGCGGTCACCTTTTCCTTCGGCCGGGAGGCCATCGTTGAGCAGTCGGGCGCGGACCTCGCGCCGGAGGATCTTCCCGATCTGGGACCGGGGCAGGTCCTGTGCCTGCACGACCGTCCGGGGAACCTTGTAGGCCGCGAGCGCGTCGCGGCAGTGGGAACGCAGCGCCTCGACATCGAGCTCCGTGTCCGGCGCGAGGACGACGACGGCGACGACGTCCTCGCCGCCCTCGGCACGCGCCAGGCCCACGACGGCGGCGTCCACCACAGCGGGGTGGTTCAGCAGCGCCCGCTCGACCTCGGACGGCGCCACGTTGAACCCGCCGGTGATGATGAGTTCCTTGATGCGGTCCACGATGGTGATGAAGTGGTCCTCGTCCATCCGGACGATGTCGCCCGTGCGGCACCAGCCGTCGTCGAGCAGGACGGCCTGGGTCTCCTCCGGCCTGCGCCAGTAGCCCTGGAACACCTGCGGGCCGCGGATCAGCAGCTCCCCCGTCTCGCCGGGGGCGCGGTCGACGTCGGGGGCGTCGGGGTCCACGATCCGCGCCTCCGTGCCGGGGAACGGGACACCGACCGTGCCCGGGCGCCGGGTGGGGCCGATCGGATTGCCCGCCACGATCGGGGAGGTCTCCGTGAGTCCGTAGCCCTCGATCAGATAGCCGCCCGTGGCGGCCTCCCAGGTCTCGACCGTCGATTCCGGCAGATTCATGGCGCCGGAGATGGCGAAGCGGATGCTGCGCAGATCCGCCCCGCGCTCCGCCGCGCCGGCGGCGAGGCGATCGTAGATGGGCGGCACGGCGGGCAGGAAGGTGGGCGGGCTCTTCCTCGCGGCGTCCAGGACCAGCCCGACGTCGAAGCGCGGGAAGAGGACGAGTTTCGCACCGATGCTCATGGCGAAGGTGAGGCAGAGGGTGAGCCCGTAGGCGTGGAACATGGGCAGCACCGCGTAGACCGTCTCGCGTCCGGCGTCGAGCCCGGGCACCCAGGCCCGGCCCTGCGCGGCGTTCGCCAGCAGATTGCGGTGCGTGAGGATCGCCCCCTTCGGGACGCCCGTGGTGCCGCTGGTGTACTGCAGCACCGCGGTGTCCGTCGCTGCGGGGCGCGGGTGCCGCTGCGGCAGGCGGCGGTGCCGGAGCAGGTCCTTCCAGGCCACGAGCGTCCGTGGGCCGGAGAGCTCGTCCGTCGTCGTCAGCGCGGTCCTGGCCTCGCGCGCACGCCTGAGGGGCAGCGCGAGCGCGAGCCGGCGGGACATTGGCATCGCGCTGATGAGGTCCACCCGGACCACGGTGGTGACGGCGATGTCCGCCGGGAACCGCTGGATGCGCGGCGCCACCCGGTCCCAGACGATCGCGAGCTTCGCCCCGTGGTCCTCGAACTGGTGCCGGAGCTCCCGGTCGGTGTAGAGCGGGTTGTGCTCGACGACGATCGCCCCGAGCCGGAGCACCGCGTAGAAGGCGATGATGTGCTGCGGGCAGTTCGGGAGTACGAGGGCCACGCGGTCGCCGTGGGTGACGCCGAGCGCCTTCAGGCCCGCCGCGGCGCGGTCCACGGCGTCCCCGAGCTCCCGGTAGCTGGTGGACGCCCCGAAGAACTCGAGCGCCGTCGTGGCGCCGTACGTTCCCACCGATGCCTCGAGCACATCGGTGAGGGTGCCCTCGGGCACGTCGAACGTCGTCGGCACGCCGGGTGCGTAGCTCGCCAGCCACGGTCTGGCTGCCAGATCCATGAGTCTGCTTCCTCTTGTCCGTCCGACCCCGATACGGGCCGAGGAGTCACGTTACCGGACCCCGCACACCTGCCGGGGGCGAACGGGGCCCGCCGTCGTCACACGGTAGGATTGTGCGGCGAAGGGGAGTAGCTCCGCGTGCAGACGCGAGGCCTGTCGACATACTGGCACCGAGGTGCCCGGCAGTCCACCGGTGAGACGGCGAGCGAGACCTTCGGCCCTGTTCGACGCATCCGCGTACCCCGGCCGAGATCCTCTTCGGACCGGGACGGCGCGGGCCTGACCCCCGGAGCCCCGTGATACACCCCCAGCAGCCCCCGACGCCCGACGACGTCAGGCGGTGGCGCCAGCACCTGGCCGACGAGCGTGCCGAGGCCGCGATCTACCGGGAACTCGCCCGTCGCCGCGAGGGCGAGGAGCGCGAGATCCTCCTCGGGCTGGCCGAGGCCGAGGGTCGCCACGAGGCGCACTGGCTCGCGCTGCTCGGCGAGCACGCCGGGCGTCCGCTGCGCCCCTCGCTCCGCAACCGCGTCCTGGGCTGGTTCGCGCGCCGGTTCGGGTCCGTCTTCGTCCTCGCCCTGGCCCAGCGGGCCGAGGGTCGCTCCCCCTACGCCGCCGATCCCTCCGCGACGGACGCCATGGTGGCGGACGAGCAGATCCACGAGGAGGTGGTGCGGGGCCTGGCGACGCGCGGGCGGACCAGGCTCTCGGGCAACTTCCGGGCGGCCGTGTTCGGGGCGAACGACGGCCTGGTGAGCAATCTCGCACTGGTCATCGGGATCGGCGCCACGGGGGTGTCCCCCGCCTTCATCCTCTTCAGCGGGCTCGCCGGTCTGCTGGCGGGAGCGCTGTCGATGGGAGCCGGCGAGTACGTCTCCGTCCGCTCCCAGCGCGAGCTGCTCTCGGCGTCGCGCCCCACGCAGATCACCCTCACCGCCGCGAAGCAGCTGGACATCGCGGCGAACGAGCTGGTGCTGGTCTACCGGGCCCGCGGCATGACGCCGGCCGCCGCCGAGCACCGGGCCGCCGAGCGGCTGGGCATGGCGGACTGCGACTGCGATCCGAGCTTCTCGCTGCGGCCGGAGGAGGACCTGCCCGACCACGAGTCCGTCGGCACCGGTCTGGGGGCCGCGGCCTCGAGCTTCTGCTTCTTCGCCGCCGGGGCGATCATCCCCGTGCTCCCGTATCTGCTGGGACTCGGGGGCGTCGCCGCCGTGGTCCTGGCGTGCGTCCTGGTGGGACTGGCGCTGCTGGCCACGGGGGCCGTCGTCGCGCTCCTCTCCGGGGCCTCGCCGCTGCGCCTCGCGCTGCGCCAGCTGGGGATCGGCCTGGGTGCCGCCGCCGTCACCTACCTGCTCGGCCTGCTCTTCGGCACCACCGTCGCCTGACGTCCCGGCGCCCGGCTCAGCCCCGGCGCTGCTCCTGCAGCACGTGGTCCTCGAGCTTCGCGAGGGTCGCCTCGATGCTCGCGGGGTGACGGCGCGTGAAGCCCGCGAGCCGGAAGGCGATCCTCCACGGCACCGCCCGTCCGTCCCACTCCTCGCGCACGAGCGTGGCATCACCGCGGGGTTCGAGGGTGTAACGCCACACGTGCGCGGAGAAGTGCCGCCACGCGATCCGGTGGCCCTCCTCGAACTCGGTCACCCGGTTGAGGATCCGGTAGGGGGCACCGATCCGCATCTCCATGCCGAACCGGGCACCGAGCGAGAGGCGCTCGGGGCCATTGGGCTGCTCGCCGCGCACCGTCCCGGAGCCGTCGATCACGCTGTGCAGGGCGGGCCGGGCGAGGACCTCGAAGATCCGGTCGGCCGGCGCGTCGATGAGCCGTTCCCGCGAGATGAGGTAGGCGGGGTCAGTACCGGGAGTAGTCGTCATCCCCTCATTGTCCACGCCGACGCTGCCGGCGGGCCTGCCGGACCACGACGGGCCCGGGTGCGGGTCGATCGTGGTCCGGCCCCGGGCCTCGGGATCAGGGGATCAGGGCTTCAGCAGCACCTTGATGGCGCGCCGCTCGTCCATCGCCCGGTACGCCTCGGCGGCATCCTCGAGGGGCATCACGACGTCGAACACCAGCCCGGGGTTGATCGTCCCGTCGAGGACGTCCTTCAGCAGTTCCGGGATGTAGGTGTGGGCCGGTGCCATGCCGCCGCCCACGGTGATGTTCTTCGCGAAGAGATAGCCGACGGGAAGCTCCGGCCCCCCGGCAGGAACACCCACGAAGCCGAGGTTGCCGCCCGGGCGCGTGCTGCGCAGCGCCTGGTCCATGGACTCCTTGGTCCCGACGCACTCGAGCACCGAGTCGGCGAGGACACCGCCGAGCAGTTCGCGGACCTTCGCCACGCCCTCGTCCCCGCGCTCGGCGACGATGTCCGTGGCGCCGAACTCCCGGGCCAGCGCCTGGCGGTCCTCGTGGCGGGACATGGCGATGATGCGCTCCGCGCCGAGACGCTTCGCGGCCAGCACCCCGCACAGACCCACGGCGCCATCGCCCACGACGACGACGGTGCGGCCCGGGCCCACGTTCGCCGAGACCGCGGCGTGGTGGCCCGTGGACATGACGTCCGAGAGGGTGAGCAGGCTGGCCGTGAGGGCGTCGTCCGGCTCGGTGACACCCTCGACGACGCGCAGTGTCCCGTCCGCCTGCGGGACGCGCACGGCCTCGCCCTGGGCGCCCTGCACGTAGTGGCCGTGCTCGTCGGTGCTGCCCCATCCGGTGAGGTGGTCGCAGGCCACGGTGACCCCGTCGAGGCACGGGGGGGCAGGTTCCGCAGCTGTCCACGAACGGCGCGATCACGAAGTCGCCGACACCCACGTCGCGGACGCCGTCACCGACGGCTTCCACGACGCCGATGAACTCGTGCCCGATCGCCTTGGGCTCCTTGGTGGGCCGGACACCGCGGTACGGCCACAGATCGGACCCGCAGACGCAGGACGCGGTGACCCTGACGACCGCGTCGGTGGGGCGGACGATCTCCGGATAGTCCCGGTCCTCGACACGGATGTCGCCGGGCCCGTGGATGATGGTGGCGCGCATGGTCTCTCCTCGAAGCTCTGCCTGATGGAATCGATGTCCCCTTCCGACAGTACAAGCCGCGGGGGCGTGGCCCTACCTCGGGGAGTGGTCGGCCGCGGCCCTGAAGCCGCTCTCCAGGTCCTCCAGGCTCCTGCCCCGCGTCTCGGGGATGTACCGGCTGGCGAAGACGATCGCTGCGATACCGAGGACGCCGAAGACGAAGAAGGTGCTCGAGAGGCCGATCCCGGCGACCAGGGTGGGGAAGGTGAGGCTCACCGTGAAGTTGACCATCCAGAGGACGAACACCGCCGCTCCCATCCCGAGTCCCCGCACGCGCATGGGGAAGATCTCGGAGAGCATCAGCCAGGTCACCGGCGAGATGGAGCCCTGCTGGAAGGCGAGGAAGGTCACCGTGAGCGCCAGGACCAGGAGGCCCCGCAGCGCTCCCTCGGCGACGAGCAGGGCCACGAGGCCGATGCCGAAGAGGGCCGACGTCGTTCCGAGCTGGCCCACGAGCAGCATGGGCCGGCGTCCCACGCGGCCCAGCAGCCAGATGCCCACGAAGGTGGCGGCCACGGAGACGATACCGTTGGCGATGTTCGCCGTCAGGGCCGACCGGGTCCCGAAGCCGGCGTCGACGAGGATCTGCGTGCCGTAGTACATGATCGCGTTGACGCCCGTGATCTGCTGGATCACCGCGAGTCCGAGACCGACCACGAGGACCCTCCTGAGCCAGGGCTCACGCAGGTCGCGCAGGGACGCCCTGTCCCGCAGACGGTCCTCGGCCGCGGCCTGCCTGATCTCGTCGTACTCCCGACGCGCCTCCTCGGGCGGGCGCAGGGTCTGCAGGACCCGCAGCGCTGCTCCGGCGACGCCGTGTGCGGCGAGCCAGCGCGGGCTCTCGGGGACCACGTGCATCCCGATCCAGAGCCCGATCGCCGGCAGCGTCGCGAGGACGAGCATCCAGCGCCAGATCCCGTGGTTGTCCCCGAAGACGTTCCCGAGGAACGCGCTGGAGCTGAAGGCCAGCAGCTGCCCGGCCACGATCATCAGTTCGTTGCGGGTGACCACCTGCCCGCGCCGGCCCGCCGGGGACACCTCCGCGAGGAAGATCGGCACCATCACCGACGCCCCTCCCACAGCCAGGCCGAGGACGAAGCGGACGATCACCATGACCGTCACATCGGGCGCGAGGGCGGACCCCAGCGCACCGAGGAGGAAGATCACGGCGAGGACGAGGATCATCCTCCGGCGGCCGTAGGCATCGGCGAGGCGGCCTCCCGCGAGGGCACCGAACGCGGCGCCGAGCACCAGCGAGCTCGCCACGAGTCCCTCGGTGAGGGCGGTGAGCCGGAGGTCATCGGCCATGAAGGGCAGTGCACCGTTGATGACGCCGGTGTCGAAGCCGAAGAGCAGCCCACCCAGGGTCGCCACCCACGTCACGCGCCGCAGCGCCCCGCGCCGGGCCCGCGCATCGGTGCCGGGCGCGGCGACGTCGTTCCCTCTCACGTGCTCACCGCTCCGCCGACCCGGGCACGCAGCAGGACAGCCTCCCCCGTGGGGGAGGCTGTCCTCGGTCGGTGCGGGTGGAGACCCACTCAGAGGCTTGCGTAGACCTCACGGAGGAGGCTCGCGGTCTCCGACGGCGTCTTGCCGACCTTGACGCCGGCGGCCTCGAGCGCCTCCTTCTTGGCCTGGGCCGTGCCCGCGGAGCCGGAGACGATGGCACCTGCGTGGCCCATGGTCTTGCCCTCCGGTGCGGTGAACCCGGCCACGTAGCCCACCACGGGCTTCGTGACGTTCGCCTTGATGAACTCGGCCGCGCGCTCCTCGGCGTCGCCGCCGATCTCCCCGATCATCACGATCGCCTTGGTCTCGGGATCCGCCTCGAACGCCTCGAGGGCGTCGATGTGGGTGGTGCCGATCACGGGGTCGCCGCCGATGCCGATGGCCGTCGAGAAGCCCAGATCGCGCAGTTCGAACATCATCTGGTAGGTCAGGGTGCCGGACTTCGAGACGAGACCTACGCCCCCCTTGCCGGTGATGTTCGCGGGGGTGATGCCCACGAGAGACTCCCCCGGCGTGATGATGCCCGGGCAGTTCGGGCCGATGATGCGCGTGACCTGCTTGCCGTCGGCGTCGACCTTCGACTGGGCGAGGGCCCAGAACTCGGCCGAGTCCTGGACGGGGACGCCCTCGGTGATGACGACGACGAGCCCGATCCCGGCCTCGATGGCCTCCACCACGGCGTCCTTCGTGAAGGCCGGCGGCACGAAGACGATCGACACGTCGGCGCCGGTCTCCTTCATGGCTTCCTCGACCGTGCCGAAGACGGGCAGGGTGACGTCGTCGTGCGTGACGGACGTGCCCGCCTTGCGGGCGTTCACGCCACCGACCACCTGGGTGCCGGCCTTGAGCATGAGGGCGGTGTGCTTGGTGCCCTCGCCGCCCGTGATGCCCTGGACGATGACCCGTGAGTCCTTGTTGAGATAGATAGACATGGGGAAACCTTTACTTTCCGTAGGCGAGCGCGGCGGCCTTGTCGGCGCCTTCGTCCATGGTGTCGGCGAGGGTGACCAGCGGGTGGTTCGCCTCGGCGAGGATGCGCCGGCCCTCCTCGACCTTGTTGCCGTCGAGTCGGACCACGAGGGGCTTGTTCGCCTCGTCGCCGAGGATCTCGAGGGCCTTGACGATCCCGTTGGCGACGGCGTCGCACGCCGTGATGCCGCCGAAGACGTTGACGAACACGCTCTCCACCTGGGTGTCGTTCAGGATGACGTCGAGACCGGCGGCCATGATCTCGGAGGAGGCTCCGCCGCCGATGTCAAGGAAGTTGGCCGGCCGCACGCCCCCGTGGGCCTCGCCCGCGTAGGCGACGACGTCGAGCGTGGACATGACGAGCCCCGCGCCGTTGCCGATGATGCCCACCTGGCCGTCGAGCTTGACGTAGTTGAGATCGTGCTCCTTGGCCTTGGCCTCGAGCGGATCGGCGGCGTCCTTGTCCTCCAGCTCGGCGTGGCCCGGCTGGCGGAAACCGGCGTTCTCGTCGATGGTGACCTTGCCGTCGAGGGCGAGGATCTCCCCGTCGCCGGTCTTCACGAGCGGGTTGACCTCCACGAGCGTGGCGTCCTCCTTCACGAAGACGTCCCACAGCTTCAGGATGGTGTGGATGACACCGTCGCGGACCTCGGGGGCGAACCCGGCGGCGTCCACGATCTCCTCGGCCTTCGCCCGGTCGATCCCGGTCCCTGCGTCGATCGCGACGCGGGCCAGGGCGTCGGGGCGCTCGACGGCGAGCTGTTCGATCTCGACGCCGCCCTCGACGGAGCACATGGCGAGGTAGTTGCGATTGGACCTGTCGAGCAGCACGGAGAAGTAGTACTCCTCGGCGATGTCGGCACCCTGGGCGATCATGACGCGCTGGACGGTGTGGCCCTTGATGTCCATCCCGAGGATGTCGGAGGCGTAGGAACGGGCCTCGTCGGGGGTCTTGGCGACCTTGACGCCGCCAGCCTTTCCGCGACCGCCCACCTTGACCTGGGCCTTGACGACGACGACTCCGCCGATCTTCTCGGCCGCTGCCTGTGCTTCTTCTGCGGTGTGCGCCACGATGCCGGCGAGCACGGGGACGCCGTGTGCCTCAAAGAGATCGCGCGCCTGATATTCAAACAGGTCCACTTAGCTCGTGTCCTTCTACGTCGAAGTCGGTTTACAAGAGGGAACTGTAGTCCTCCCGGCGCTGGGGCCTTTCACAGACTAGCGGTTCGGTGAGGAAGGCCACAGTTCTATCCGGCGTAGAAATCCGCCGCCGTTCGTTGAGTCGCCGCAGCCGTGCGGGGTGGCCCGACGGCGTACCGCGCCCCTGTCAGGCCACCTTCGTCAGGCCACCTTCGTCAGCGGGGCGTACCGCAGCAGCAACCGCTTCTCGCCGACGTCGAAGCGGACCTTCGCCACCGTCTTGTCGCCGGCACCCTCCACGGAGAGCACCGTACCGTCGCCGAAGCTCGCGTGGTTGACCGTGTCGCCCACGGCCACGGAGAGGACCTCCTTCTGCGGCTGGACGCGGCCGATGGCCTTCGCCGGCGCCGTCCCGCCGGTGAAGCCTCCCCCGCCGGCACCCCAGTACGAACCGCTGAACCGGGGCCCGCCGATGCTGCCGCCGGTGGTCCAGGCTGGCTTCGCGGCGCCCTCCCGCTTCCAGTCGATCAGTTCCGCCGGGATCTCGCCGACGAACTGGCTCTCCGGGTTGTACTGGCTCTGACCCCACATGCTGCGCACCTCGGAGCGTGTGATGTAGAGGCGCTGCCGGGCGCGGGTGAGCCCGACGTAGGCCAGGCGCCGCTCCTCGGCGAGCTCCTTGGGATCAGTGGCCGAGCGCTGGTGCGGGAAGATGCCCTGTTCCATGCCGGTCAGGAACACCACGGGGAACTCCAGCCCCTTGGCCGTGTGCAGGGTCATGAGCGTGACCACTCCCTGGCGCCGCGCCTCCTCCACGGCCCGCTGCACCTCGGCCTGGGAGCCGTCCGGGGCGTCCGGGATCTGGTCGGCGTCGGCCACGAGGGAGACCTGTTCCAGGAAGTCGCCGAGCGTCCCCTCCGGATTGTCCCGTTCGAACTCGCGGAGGACGGCCACGAGCTCTGCGAGGTTCTCCACGCGGGACTCGTCCTGGGGATCGTTGCTGGTGCGCAGCTGCTCGAGATAGCCGGTCTGCTCCAGGACGGCCTCGAGGGCCGCGGCGGCACCGGAGCCCGCAGCCACCTCCGCGAGATCGTCGACGAGCTTCACGAAGCCCGCGACGGCGTTCACCGAGCGGGTGGCCAGGCCCGGCGCCTCGGGCGCCCGGCGCAGTGCCTGCATGAAGCTGATCCGCTCACGCTCCCCCAGGGCTGCGACGGCGTACTCCGCGCGGTCGCCGATGCCGCGCTTGGGCTCGTTGAGGATGCGGCGGAGATTGACGACGTCGTCCTGGTTGACCAGGACGCGCAGATAGGCGAGGGCGTCCTTGACCTCCTTGCGCTCGTAGAACCGTGTGCCGCCCACCACTTTGTAGGGCAGCCCCACGCGCAGCAGGATCTCCTCGATGGACCGCGACTGCGCGTTGGTGCGGTAGAAGATCGCGACGTCGCCCGGACGGACCGCCTCGTCGTCCTGCAGCCGGTCGATCTCCTCGGAGATGAAGCGAGCTTCCTCGTGCTCGTTCTCCCCCACGTAGCCGATGATCTTCTCGCCGCTGCCCTCCGCGGTCCACAACCGCTTCTCCGGCCGGTTCGGATTCCGGGAGATCACGGCGTTGGCCGCGCTGAGGATGTTCTGCGTGGACCGGTAGTTCTGCTCGAGCAGGATGGTGCGCGCGCTCGGGTAGTCGTTCTCGAACTCCACGATGTTGCGCACGTCCGCTCCGCGGAAGGCGTAGATGGACTGGTCGGAGTCGCCCACCACGGTCAGCTCGGCGGGATCGTCGCTGGACTCCCCCGGTACGCCGACGATCTCCCGGACCAGGGCGTACTGGGCGTGGTTGGTGTCCTGGTACTCGTCCACGAGGACGTGACGGAACCGGCGCCGATAGTAGTCCGCGACGCCCGGGAAGGCACGGAACATGAAGACCGTCTGCGCGACCAGGTCGTCGAAGTCCATGGCGTTCGCCTGGCGCATGCGCTGCGCGTAGCCGGAGTAGACCTCGGCGACCGCCTGGTCGAACGGATCCGTGGGATCGGCGTCCGAGGCGAACGACTCCTCGTCGACGAGCTCGTTCTTCAGCGCGGAGATCCTGTGCTGGATTGCTTTAGGGGCGAACTTCTTGGGGTCGAGATCCAGCCCCTTGGCCACCAGGGTGATCAGGCGCAGGGTGTCCGCGGAGTCGTAGATGGAGAAGTTGGAGTTCAGGCCCACCGATGCGGCCTCGCGGCGGAGGATGCGCACGCAGGAGGAGTGGAAGGTGGAGATCCACATGCGCTTGGCCACATCGCCGATCAGTCCCTCGATGCGCTCGCGCATCTCGGCGGCCGCCTTGTTCGTGAAGGTGATGGCGAGGATCTGTCCGGGGTGGGAGCGGCCCGTGGCCAGCAGATAGGCGATCCGGTGGCTCAGCACGCGCGTCTTGCCGGATCCCGCACCGGCCACGATCAGCAGTGGTGACCCGCCGTGCCGGACGGCGTCCTCCTGCTGGGGATTCAGGCCCAGCAGGAGTTCCTGCGCCCGGCGCTCGTCCACTCCTGCGCCGGTGGCCACGTGCGCCGGGGCCCCGCCGGGCGCGGCTCCGGCGGGTGTCCCGCCCGCCATCGCGGCCTCGCGTGCGCGTTTCTTCTCGGCGGGCGTGGGTGGGGAGACGTAGGGATCGAAGAGCATGTCCATGGTGCTTCGAGTCTAGGCCGTTCTCCCGACAGTCCGCCGGAGTGGGAGGAGTGGGAGGAGAGGGAGCGGACGCGGCGATGCCCCCGCCGTGGGCCGGCGGGGGCATCGCTGCGTTCGGGTCCTGTCGGTCCCAGGTGCTATTTCTCGGGCTGGAGCTCATCCTGCTCGATACCCAGCACCAGGAGCTTGCCGCTCCTGCGGTCCGCGAGGTACTCGCGCATCTCCTTCTTGATGACCGGCAGCAGGAAGTACACGCCGAGCAGGTTGATGAAGGCGCAGACGAACAGGGCGGCATCGGTGAAACTGATGACCTGGCTGAAGGTCAGCACACAGCCGACGACCGTGAAGAACAGGAAGATGATCTTGTACGTCAGCTCCGCGGCTTTGCCGCGACCGAAGAGGTACTCCCAGGCCTTGAGTCCGTAGTAGGACCAGGTGATGAGCGTCGAGTAGGCGAAGAGGATGACGGCGATCGCGAGCACGATCGGGAACCAGGGGATCACCGTGGCGAAGGCGTCGGAGGTGAGGATCACGCCGTCGGGGGTCGCACCGCCGGACTGCACCTGGTCGATGCCGGCCTGCAGGCTGGGGGCACCGGCAATGATGATGGCGAGAGCTGTCATGGTGCAGATCAGCACCGTGTCCACGAGCGGCTCGTACAGGGCCACGAAGCCCTCACTGACGGGACGGCGCGTCTTCACGGCCGAGTGGGCGATCGGTGCAGATCCGACGCCCGCCTCGTTCGAGAAGGAGGCGCGCTGGAAGCCGACGATCAGCACGCCGAGGATGCCTCCGGCGACACCCTGAGGGTTGAAGGCCCCCCCGATGATCTCGCCGAACGCGCCGGGAACCTGCTCGATGTTGACGATGATCACGAAGAGGCAGGCGATGACATACACCACGGCCATGGAGGGGACGAGCCGCGAGGTGGTCGCGCCGATCGACTTGATGCCTCCGAGGATGACCACGGCGACCAGGAAGGCGAGGACGATCCCGAAGATGAACGCCGCTCCTGCGCTGCCGAGGAAGCCGTCCTCACCGCCGGTCACGTTCTGCACCTGCGCGAAGGTCTGGTTGGCCTGGAACATGTTGCCGCCCGCGATACCGAACAGGAGGATCGCCACGGCGAAGATCCCGGTGAGGATCTTCGCCGGGATGCGTCCGAGTTTGCTGAAAGCGATGGGGAGGTACTTGAACGGGCCACCGCTGACGGAGCCGTCCTCGTGGACCTCGCGATACTTGACCCCCAGGGTGCACTCCGCGAACTTCGTGGCCATGCCGATCAGTCCTGCACAGATCATCCAGAACGTAGCACCGGGACCGCCGAGCGCCATGGCCGCTCCGACACCGGCGATGTTGCCGAGCCCCACGGTGCCCGAGAGCGCCGAGGTGAGTGCCTGGAAGTGGGGCACCTCGCCCGGATCGCTCCTCGAGGAATAGCGACCGCGGACGACCTCGTACCCCACCTTGAGGCCGCGGAACTGGGGAACACCGAAGTAGATGGTGCAGATGATGCCGGCGATGACGAGCCAGGCCACCACGGCGGGAAAGCTGACATCCCCGATGGTGATCGGGAAGAACACGATGTTGGAGAAGATCTCCGTGGGCCGGGCGAACGCCGTGTTCACGGCCTCGTCAACGGCGGCCAGCCACGAGACGTCGTCGGTCGCGGTTGTCATGGGAAGTGCGGAGGCTAGGGGCATTCACCAAATGAACCGTGCCGGGAAGGTGAGCGCAATCACACAAACGATATTTCCGGACAAGCGTCACCGAATCGAAATCCTATTCCCAGCTGACTCACAGGGTTGCCTGTCCTCTTCTGCCGATCGTCCATACTGGGACGGTGGCACGGACACGAGCACAGATCGCACGGAAGCATTCCACCGGCGCACCGCCCTCGGGGGTGCCGGAGACACAGCCGCAGCGGCAACGCTCCAACGGGAGCCTGGTCGTCATCGCCGCTGCCGTCGCCGCCATGTTCCTCTTCTGGTACTTCCACCTGCTGGCGCTCGGGCAGATGACCCAGCTCGCCGACGGCCTGACCATGCCGGACATGATGATCGGCGGGTACGACGTCGGGTACGTCGAACGGCTGCGAACGGCGATGGACGACGATGCCCGCGGTCAGCTGAGCTATCTGCACAAGACGGCGGGCACCCTCTTCCCCCTGATCTTCGCCTTCGCCTGGCTGCTGCTCATCCAGCTCAACACCGGCAATCGCCGGCTCCGCTGGGTGCTGTGGAGCCCGGTGCTCCTGTTCGTGGTCGCGGATCTGTGGGAGAACATCGCGATCGACACCGTTCTGGCCCAGGCCACCCCGGGGGCGGGCGACGTGCTGCTCGCCTCAACGCTGACCGTGCTGCGCTGGGCGCTGCTCCTCGCGAGCCTGGTGGGTGGCGCCGTCTCGGTCTTCGGGCGTCGACGGACGGTGCAGGAGGAGCCGGACGGCGACGACGCGGGGACCACTGCGCGGAGCAGGTAGGCTTGGACCGCCGACCAGGGTTTCGTCCCGTATTCGGCACCACCAGCCTCTGTAGCTCAGTAGGATAGAGCGTCCCTCTCCTAAAGGGAAGGTCGTCGGTTCGATTCCGGCCAGGGGCACCCCACGCATCGCGCACGCATCGCGCAGCAGGTCAGGGACGGATCAGTGATCCGTCCCTGACCCGTCTCCGGGCTAGTCGCTGACGGCCAGGGTCTTCTGGACGGCGAACTGCGTCCGGTGGAGGTCCTCGTAACGGCCGCCCGCCGCCAGGAGCTCCTCGTGGGTGCCGCGTTCCACGATCGACCCGTCCTCCACCAC
The DNA here is from genome assembly GCF_947493765.1 of uncultured Arthrobacter sp. Lineage (GTDB taxonomy): Bacteria > Actinomycetota > Actinomycetes > Actinomycetales > Micrococcaceae > Arthrobacter_D. The sequence goes on along the minus strand of NZ_CANLSZ010000007.1, from coordinate 6,805 downwards.
CAGGATCAGGTCCGCGCTACGGATCGTGGACAGCCGGTGGGCAATGACCATCGCGGTGCGACCCTCGAGGGCGGCGCTGAGCGCCGACTGCACGGCAGCCTCCGACGTCGAGTCGAGGGCCGCCGTCGCCTCGTCGAGGACCACCACGCGCGGCTGGGCGAGGAGCAGGCGTGCGATCGTCATGCGCTGGCGCTCGCCGCCGGAGAGCCGGTAGCCGCGTTCGCCGACCATGGTGTCCAGCTGGTCCGGCAGCGACCGCAGCAGCGGCTCCAGGCGGGCCCGCCGGACGGCGTCCCAGACCTCGTCCAGAGTGGCCTCGGGCCTGGCGAGCCGGAGATTGGACAGGATGGTCTCGTGGAACAGGTGGCCGTCCTGCGTCACCATCCCGAGGGAATGGCGCATGGAGGCGAAGGTCACGTCCCGGACGTCCGTCCCGCCGAGTCGCACGGCGCCGCTGTCGACGTCGTAGAGCCGGGCCACGAGCTGGGCGATCGTCGACTTGCCGGCGCCCGAGGTACCCACGAGTGCCACGGTCTGGCCGGGCTCGATCCGGAAGGACACCCCGTGGAGCACTTCCTCCCCACCGCGGGTGTCGAGCGTCGAGACCTCCTCGAGGGAGGCCAGGGAGACCTTGTCCGCCGACGGATAGGCGAACCGGACGTCGTCGAACTCCACCGACACCGGTCCGGCCGGTACCGTGCCGGCGTCGGGCTTCTCCTGGATGAGCGGTTCGAGGTCGAGGACCTCGAAGACGCGCTCGAAACTCACGATCGCGCTCATGATCTCCACGCGGGCGTTCGCCAAACTCGTCAGGGGCGCGTAGAGGCGCGTGAGCAGCAGGGCGAGCGTGACCACCTCACCCGTGTCGAGCTGGCCTGCGAGCGCCAGGAAACCGCCCAGGCCGTAGACCAGGGCCAGGGCGAGTGCCGAGACGAGCATCAGGGCGGTGAAGAAGACGAACTGCAGCATGGCGGTCCGCACCCCGATGTCCCGGACACGTGAGGCGCGGAGCCGGAACTCCTCGGCCTCCTCGTCGGGCCGGCCGAAGAGCTTGACCAGGGTGGCGCCCGGTGCGGAGAAGCGCTCGGTCATCTGCGTGCTCATGGCGGAGTTGTGGTCCGCGGCCTCGCGGCGCAGCGCAGCGAGGCGGCTGCCCATGCGCCGGGCGGGGACCAGGAAGATGGGCAGCATGATCACGGCGAGCACCGTCACGAGCCACGAGGTCCCCAGCATGACGATCAGCGTCAGGGCCAGGGCCACGACGTTCGTGACCACACCCGACAGCGTGCCGCTGAAGGCCTGCTGCGCGCCGATGACGTCGTTGTTCAGCCGACTCACCAGGGCGCCGGTGCGGGTGCGGGTGAAGAACGCGATCGGCATCTTCTGCACGTGGTCGAAGACCGCCGTCCGGAGGTCCAGGATCACGCCTTCCCCGATCCGCGCGGAGTACCAGCGGGTCACCAGGGACACCCCGGCGTCGGCCACGGCGACGAGGGCGATGACGACGGCGAGCCAGACGATGGTGCGCACCTCGCCCTCGGCCACGATGACGTCCACCACCTGACCCGCGAGCACCGGCGTCGCCACCGCCAGGAAAGCGCCGGCGATCGACAGGACGATGAACAGGATCAGCATGGTCCGGTACGGCACGGCGAAGGTGAGGATGCGCCGCACCGATTCCCGGGAGAAGCCGTGCCTGCCGTCCTTCGCCGTCGAGATCTTGTACAGCGAGCTCCAGGCTGCGCCTTCCATGGACATGGTGATTCCTCCCGGTGGTGCGCACGATCGTGCTCCCCACAAGTCTGGCAGCCGCGCGCAACACTGCGGAACAATAAGTGGCCGGAGCGGTGTTGCCTTCAGTAGTGTTCAACGTCCGTTCCCCACGAGAAGGATTGATCCCCATGACCCACCGCCTGTCCGTCCTCGGTGCCGCGGCGGCACTCACGCTGGCCCTCGCTGGCTGCTCGACGTCGGAGGGCGCCGATCCGTCCGGTGCCGGCGACGCCTCCGGCTCCGCCGGTCCCACCACGCTCCAGGAGATCCAGGACGCCGGTGTGCTGACCGTCGGCACCGAGGGCACCTACCGGCCCTTCAGCTTCCACGAGGACGGCAGCGGGGACCTGACCGGGTACGACGTCGAGGTCATCGACGCCGTCGCGGAGAAGATGGGGGTGGAGGCGGAGTTCGAGGAGACGCAGTGGGATGCCATCTTCGCCGGGCTGGAGGCGGGTCGCTTCGACGTGATCGCCAACCAGGTGACCATGACGGACGAGCGCAAGGAGGCCTACGACTTCTCCGAGCCCTACACCGTCAGCTCCGGCGTGATCGTCACGCGGTCCGACAACGAGGACATCTCCTCCTTCGAGGACCTCGACGGCAGGACCACCGCGCAGTCCCTCACGAGCAACTGGAACACGCTCGCGCAGGAGAGCGGAGCGGACGTGGAGCCCGTGGAGGGGTGGGCGCAGTCCGTCACGCTCCTCGAGCAGGGCCGCGTCGACGCCACGATCAACGACGAGCTGACCTACCTCGACTACCAGAAGACCAACGGCAACGAGGGCATCAAGATCGCGGCCACCACCGAGGAGAACTCGATGAGCGCCGTCGCCGTCCGGAAGGGCAGCACCGAGCTCGTCGACGCGATCGACACGGCGCTCGACGAGCTGCGCGCCGACGGCACGCTCGCGGAGATCTCGCAGAAGTACTTCGGCTCCGACGTCAGCGAGTGATCATGGGGGCGGGAGGCAGCGGCGTCGGCGGTATCGGTGGATCCGGAGGAGCTGACTGATGGACTGGGACCTGCTGCGCTCCTCCTTCTGGCCCATGCTCTCCGGCGGGCTGACCGCCACCATCCCGCTGGCGCTCGCCTCCTTCGCGCTCGGGTTGCTGCTGGCACTGGTGATCGCCCTCATGCGCATCAGCGGGCAGCCCGTTCTCTCGGCGATCGCCCGGTTCTACGTCTCGGTCGTCCGGGGCACTCCCCTGCTGGTGCAGCTGTTCGTGATCTTCTACGGCCTGCCCTCCCTCGGCGTGACCATCGATCCGTGGCCGAGCGCCATCATCGCGTTCTCGCTCAACGTCGCGGGCTACGCCGCCGAGATCCTGCGGGCCGCGATCCTGTCCGTGCCGAAGGGCCAGTGGGAGGCCGGCCACACCATCGGCATGTCGCGCGCCCTCACGCTGCGCCGCGTGATCCTGCCGCAGGCCGCCCGCGTCTCCGTCCCCCCGCTGTCCAACACGTTCATCAGCCTCGTGAAGGACACCTCGCTCGCCTCGCTGATCCTCGTGGGCGAGCTGTTCCGCGAGGCACAGCAGATCGCGTCCTTCTCGCAGCAGTTCATGATCGTCTACATGGAGGCCGCGGCGATCTACTGGGTCTTCTGCCTCGTCCTGTCCACCGGACAGTCCGCGCTCGAGAAGAGATTGGACCGCTATGTCGCCCGCTGACCCGCTCCTGAGAGCCACCGCCCTGCAGAAGTCCTTCGGCGGGAACCAGGTCCTGAAGTCGATCGACCTGAGCATCGACAGCGGTCAGGTGGTGGCTCTCGTGGGCCCCTCCGGGTCCGGCAAGACCACGGTACTGCGCTGCCTCAACGGCCTGGAGACGCCCGACGGCGGCACGGTGGCCTTCCGTGACGGACCCGCGATCGACTTCGGCCCGAAGATTCCGAGGAAGGACGCGCTGGCGCTACGGGACCGCAGTGCCATGGTGTTCCAGACCTACAATCTCTTCCCGCACATGACGGTCCTCGAGAACGTCATCGAGGGCCCTGTCCAGGTCCGGAAGCGCCCCCGTCGTGAGGCGATAGCGGACGCGGAGCGGCTCCTGGCACGCGTGGGCCTCGCCGACAAGCGCGACGATCATCCGTTCAATCTCTCCGGTGGGCAGCAGCAGCGCGTCGGGATCGTCCGGGCACTGGCCCTGCAGCCCGATCTGCTCCTGTTCGACGAACCGACCTCCGCCCTCGACCCGGAACTGGTCGGAGAGGTCCTGACGGTCATCAAGGAGCTCGCCGAGGAGAAGTGGACCATGGTGATCGTCACCCACGAGCTGGCCTTCGCCCGTGAGGTCGCCGACGAGGTGGTCTTCATGGACGAGGGTGTGGTCGTGGAGCACGGGCACCCGGACCAGGTGCTGCGAGACCCCCACCACGAGCGCACGCGGCGCTTCGTGGACCGTCTGCTCAACCCCTTCTAGTCAGGCTGCCGTCCGGCCACCACCTGACCCACTCGCGGTTCACACCTCGGATTCACCGCGGATCTGGCTGAGCAGAGTCGCCTCGTCCGTCGTTCCCCAGCGCTCCGCCAGCTTGCCGTCCTCGAACCGCCCCACCTGGACGCCACGGACCGAGAATCTCCTGCCCGATGGCTCCACACCCATGAACGTCCCGCGGTGCGTGCCGGATACCGTCAGGACGACGGCGACATTCTCCTCGTCGGCCACGATCGTCTGCGGCTCGAGATCCACGTCCGGAAATGCAGTGCGGAAGGTGTGCCAGAAATCCTTGATCCCCTGGACACCCGGTGCCTGCCCGGGCGCGGGGTCGTGATCGACGACGTCCTCTGCGAACACCTCGCCGAGCCGATCGAGCTGGCCGCTGACGATGAGTTCGCCCATTTTCTCCTGCGCTTCGAGATTCGCTTCGCGTGACACAGAGTGCTCCTTCGGTCGACTGGATCGGTCTGCGTGGTTGCAGCTGGCGACCACCCGCTCCCCACCATATTACGTACGGGGTTGTTCGGCGGTGCGTGCAGTGGCGGAAGGGACCGTCAGGCGGCGATGCGGTCGGGGTGCGAGTAGCAGTTGAGCGACGCCCCGCGGCTGAAGCCCACCAGCGTGAGGCCCGAGTCGTCCGCGAGATCCGCGGCCAGCGACGACGGCGCGCTGACCGCCGCCAGCACGGGGATACCGGCGAGCTGTGCCTTCTGCACGAGTTCGAAGGATGCGCGGCCGGAGACCTGGAGGATGGTCCCGCGCAGCGGCAGCATCCCCTCGCGCAGGGCCCACCCCACCACCTTGTCCACGGCGTTGTGGCGTCCCACGTCCTCGCGCAGGCACAGGAGTTCGCCCTCGCGCGTGAAGAGGCCCGCTGCATGCACGCCACCGGTGCGGTCGAACAGCTTCTGGCTCTCCCGCAGGCGATCGGGCAGCCCGGCCAGGACACCCAGGTCGGTCTGCGCGGAGTCGACGGCGAGATCGAAGCGGGAGGACTTCCGGACGGCGTCGATCGACGCCGTCCCGCAGATACCGCACGAGCTCGAGGTGTAGACGTGGCGCTCCATGGCGGTGTCGGGCAGTTCCACCCCGGGGCGCAACTGGGCCTCCACCACGTTGAAGGTCTGCTGCCCGTCGTCGTCCACCCCGGCGCAGTAGCGCAGGCTCGGCAGCTGGCCCGGCTCCCAGATCACGCCCTCCGAGACGAGGAACCCCGCGACGAGGTCGAAGTCGTCCCCCGGGGTCCGCATGGTCACCGTGAAGGCGCTGCCGCCGAGGCGGATCTCCAGGGGCTCCTCCCCCGCCAGGACGTCCTCGCGCCGCCCTGTCTGCCCTCCGATACGGAACTTCGTGATGCGCCGTCGCTGCGTGACCCTGTTCATGCGTACTCCTTCGTCCGGCCCAACCATCGGCCCTGAGTCCAAGATTAGTTGACTGCGTGCACCACCGACGATCCGGAGGGCCCGGGCGGATGACGGCGGAGACGGGGGTGGGGACGCGGGTGGGGACGGGGGAGGGACGCGGGTGGGAACGCCGGTGGGGATCGGTGGACATGGGGTGGAGGCCGGGGGGCGGACGACGCCGCCAGGGTGCGCGCCGCCGGTGGATAACGGTTTGCCAACGAAGCCGGTGGTCCGGGGCGGGCGGATGCCGGTGGCCAGTAGTGTCCGAGGCGGGGGATGCGGTGCGGTACTCGTGCCCGGCTGTTCTCCGACGTCCACCGCTCCTCCCACTCAGGAAGCCCTACCGTGCGCACGCTGCCCCCCGTCGTCGCCCTCGCGACCATCGCCACACTCCTCGCAGGCTGCTCGGACACGCCTGGGACCGCCGCCGACGCCGGCCCCCAGACCTCCGGCTCCCCCACCTCGAGCGCGTCGTCCAGCGCCACGTCGTCGAGCGCCCCGACGTCGAGTGCGGGGTCGTCCAGCGCGACGTCGTCGAGCGCCTCGAGCGCCCCCACCTCGATGGCGGCGTCGCCGTCGACCATCCCTGCTGCGCCGTCACCCGCGCCGTCACCCGCGCCGACGCCCGCCGCGTCCGAGCCCGGAACCGGGCCGGCCTCACCCCAGGCAGCCGTCCCGACGCACGCGCCGGTCCCCGAGGAGAGCGTCGGACCTCCTCCCGCTCCGACCGCCCCCGGCGAGGAGGGGCCGGCAGAACCCGCAGTACCGGCCGCGCCGGAGGCTGTGGTCGTCCCGACGTCGCCGGACTTCGGCGGTCCGAGTACGACGGTCCCGCAAGGAGGAGCGTTCACCGTCGTCGGCAGTGGGTACGAGCCCGGCCAGGAGATCACCATCACCTTCGGCTACTACCGCAGCGATGTCTTCGTCATGGACGACCAGACGGCCGTGGCCGACGCCGACGGCACCTACAGCTTCAGGATCACCGTGGGACCGAACCTCGAGGCACGGACCTACGGCATCATGACCTACGAGGCGGACGCCCGGGAACGAGCGGGTTCGGACGCCTTCGAGGCATCGAAGCAGTACGCGGTCATCGAGGTGGTCGCGACCTAGGGCGTGTCTCCTAACCGTTTGAGCCAGAGGGTGATCGCCCGCAGGACGGCCCCACCTCGGTAGGTGAGGGCGA
>NZ_CANLSZ010000006.1 GCF_947493765.1 uncultured Arthrobacter sp. | reverse complement strand
GAATGGCTTGTAGAGGTACTTCCATCCTGCAACCAGAGACCTACCCCTTCTTCACACCAACACACCCACCCGTGTCATCAACCTCATGACCCACAACATCTAGCGTTGACGGCACAGGCGGCGGCGTGACCCCAAACATCGAAGCCCCGACGGAAGGATCAGCATGAGAACGTCGATCCCGGCCTGGCGCGGTGCGGCCACAGTGCTGGCGTACGCAACGCTGGTCGTACTGCTGGCCGGGTGCACGACGAACCCCGGTCAGTCCTCATCCGGGCAGCCGGATGCCTCTCCTGCGCGCTCCGGTGGTTTCGACATCTCGACCGTCGCCTCGGGTCTCGACGCGCCATGGTCGATCGCCTTCGACGGTGACACCATGCTGGTCAGCGAGCGGGACTCGGGCCGGATCCTCGAGCCCACGGCCGACGGCGAGCAGCGCGAGATCGCGACCATCGACGCGGCGACGCCGATGGGTGAGGGGGGCCTGCTGGGCCTCGCCGTCCGCGACGACCACCTGTACGCCTACTTCACCGCGGGGGAGGAGAACCGGGTGGAGCGCTACGAGCTGACCGGCGCACCTGGCTCCCTGGGCCTCGGCCCCTCCGAGACCGTCCTGGACGGCATCGCGTCGGCGCGGACCCACAACGGGGGTCGGATCGCGTTCGGACCTGACGGGATGCTGTACGTGACGGTGGGCGACGCCGGGAACCGCGAGGCGGCCCAGGACCGCGATTCGCTCTCCGGCAAGATCCTGCGCCTTACCCAGGACGGCGACGTGCCGCAGGACAACCCGTTCGATGGATCCCCGGTGTACAGCTATGGGCACCGCAATCCGCAGGGCCTGGCATGGGACGACGACGGCATGATGTACGCCGCCGAGTTCGGGCAGGACACCTGGGACGAGCTCAACGTCATCGCGTCCGGCCGGAACTACGGCTGGCCGGTCGTCGAAGGGCTGGCCGCCGATGACCGCTTCGTGGACCCCGTGCAGCAGTGGGCTCCGGCCGACGCCAGTCCCAGTGGAATGGCGATCGCGGAGGGCAGCATCTGGATAGCGAATCTGCGGGGCGAGCGACTGCGCGAGGTGCCGCTGGACGACACCTCCACTTCGACCGAGCACCTCGTCGGGGAGTACGGGAGACTCCGCGATGTCGCCGTCGCCCCGGACGGCACGCTTCGGGTGCTCACCAACAACACCGACGGTCGCGGCGACCCGCAACAGGACGACGACCGCGTGCTACGGCTGGATCCCGCTGCCGCAGGCTAGTGCGCGGTGGACGTCGACGCCTCATCCATCCTCGTTCTTCGCCCAGGCGCAGGATGTCTTCGGGGACCCAGACCACATTCAGATGACGCGCGAACTGTTCGACACTGCGCGTCGCCTCGATCGGGTCCGGAGAGAAACCTGAGTGTTGTCCGAGGTCCGCACCTGGGCGTCAGGGTATGACGTGCTCGGCGCGGTAGCGGTCGAACAGGTCGATGAAGGAGTCCTGGGTGCGCCGGTAGCCGGTGAACCCAGCGAGCCTGCTCTTGCTCATGTCGGCGACCACTTCGATGGGACGGCCGAGATCGGCGTCCGTGTGCCACCAGGAGGCCACGCGCGCGAGGTCGGGTTCAACGAGGCCATGCTTCTCCACGATCCTGGCCCAGACGTCCTCGGAGCCGCGCATCTGCTCCTCCAGGGGCCGCGGCTCCCCGGAGAAGCCCTCCCACTCGACCCCGAACCAGGCCGCCAGCTTCGGCCACATCCACCGCCACCGGAAGACGTCGCCGTTGACGATGTTGTAAGCCTCGCTCCCGGGGGCCTCCGTCGCGGCCCAGACCATCTGCTCTGCCAGCAACGACCCGTCGGTCATGTCGACGAGGCTGTTCCATTGGGTCTCTGAGCCGGGGAAAGCGAACGGGCGGCCGGTCTCCCGGCAGATCGAGGCCTGCACTGCCAGGGTCAGGCCCATGTTCATGGCATTGCCCACCGCGTAGCCGATTACCGTGTGAGCCCGGTGCACGGACCAGCGGAAGCCCTGGCGTGCAGCGGCGGTCCACAGCTCGTCCTCCTGGGCGTAGTAGAAGTTCTCCACCGGCAGTCGCGGCTCGTCCTCCCGGAACGGGGTGTCGGGCATATTTCCCTTGCCGTACGCATCAAACGGGCCCAGGTAGTGCTTGAGCCCCGTCATCAGCGCAATGTGCTCCACGGGGGCACGGTCCAGAGCGGTCAGGAGGTTGCGCAGCATCCCGGCGTTAACCTCGATGTTCTGCTGCTCGGTCTCCTGGCGGGACCAGGCGGTGAAGAACACGTGCGTGGGCCTCTCGCCGTTCAGGGCCGCAGCGATGCTCTCCGGGGAACGGAGATCGGCGCCGATGTGTCGGGCCGTACTGCCGGAGACCGGGTTGCGGGAGAGGGCGAGCACCTCCCAGCCCTCCGTGCGGGTCAGCTGCTCGACGATCGCCGAACCGGCGATACCGCTGGCCCCCACCACCAGGGCGACGGGGTACTGCGGGGAGCCGATCTCCTGAGCGGAGTTTGCCATAGTGTGTTCTCGTTCCCGTGGTTGCTAATGAGTCACGTGAGCCTGTGGCGGAAGACGGGCTCATGAAGAACCTTCTCACCTGACATCTCGCTGTGGTGCTGTCTCCCGAGCAGTCTGACCCCGGCAGATCATGCGGGACCCACAGAGCCAGAATCGAGGGACTCACTCTACGTCGCCACGTGAACTGATCTGACTGGCGTCGGCGGTGCACTCGTCAGCTGCTGCGATCTGAGGCGGCAAGTCTGAGCGTTGCCCAGGACGCAGCTCTCTGCGCTGCCGCTCACGTCTGGCGGACGGACGCGTACTGGTCGAGTTCGATCACTCAGGAAATCGGTGGGCGAGTCCTGATACCAGCACTGTGTCAGTCCTCCGCGGACTTCCTCTCCCACGGCCGGGACGCCAGGACACGCCCGATCGGCCCGAGCCAGGACAGCACCACCAGCAGGCTGAAGGTGCTGCTCAACGAGGATCCGAGGGTGGTGGACGGGAACAGTTGCTGGACCCCCACGAGGATCACGACCACGAGCAGGACCTTCTTCAGGCCACCGAGCACGTGCGAGGGAATGGGGCGCGGCCACGGCGTGAAGGTGATCAAGCCCGGGTCCGTATCCGGTTCGTCCTGACCCATCGATCCCCCTCTGCGGTGCGTGTCCGTCCATTATCCTCTCGACGGGCCGGCGGTCGAGTATCGCCGGCCCGAGCCGGAGCCTGCCCTCAGTCCAGGACGCCCCAGCCCTGCGGCGGCAGGATCACCGCACCGTTGTCGATTGCTGCCTGACCACCGAGCACGGTGGATGCACCCCCGGCGTCGACGCGCTGCTCGGCACCGGACAGATTGAGCGCCACCACGAGTGAATCGTCACCGTCGACGGCCCGGTAGGAGAGCACCTCGTTGGAGAGCTGCAGCAGCTCGGTCGTCGCGCGGTGCAGCCAGGGGTGGCGGCGCCGGAGTCCGATGAGCTCCTGGTGCAGCGCGAAGACGGGCTGCCCGATCGCCGAGAGGTCCTCCGGCGACGGTGGGAAGAGCGGCCGGATGTCGTCGTCACCCCCGATCCGGTCCTCCTTGACGCCGCGGTAGCCCTGCTCGTCCCCGTAGTACACGGACGGCGTGCCACCCACGGTGAGGAGGACCACGAGCGCGAGCGGCAGCAGCCGTGCGTCGTCGAGCTTGCTGCTGATGCGGGTCACATCGTGGTTACCCACGAAGGTGAGTGGGGCGAAGGAACCCAGGAGCGCGGTGTGCCGTTCGAGCGCAGCGGCGAGCTCGAAGAAGTTCCCGTCGTTCAGGGAACTCCAGACGGCCTTCCACAGCTCGTACTGCGTGGCCGAATCGAGCCCGCCGGCAGCGACCTCCGCCGCATAGTCCCCGTGGATGTACTCCCCGACGAAGTAGGCGTCCGGATGCGCGGCCCGCACCCGGGCGGTCACGTCCGCCCAGAACGGGGACGGGACGGCGTAGGCGGCATCGAGCCGCCAGCCGTCCGCACCCCGGTCCAGCCAGAACTGCATGACCTCCACGACGAGATCCGCGACGGCGGGCTCCGCATGGTTCAGTGCCACGAGGTGGTGGTGGCCCTCGAAGTCGCGGTACCCGGGCTCGACGCCGGGACCCGCGCCGTCGGGCCAGTCGAGCGAGAACCACGACGCCGTCCGCGCCTCCGGGCCGGCTCCCAGGACCTCCTGGAATGGCGCGAACGAGCGTCCCACGTGGTTGAAGACGCCGTCGAGCAGGATCCGCAGCCCGCGCTGGTGCGCCTCGGCGATCAGGGTGTCCACATCCTCGAGCGTGCCCAAGCGGGAGTCGACGGCGAAGTAGTCGGTGGTGTCGTAGCCATGCGTCTCCGACGCGAAGATGGGGCCCAAAGCCAGTCCGGAGGCCCCGAGCTCCACGGCGTAGTCGAGCCATCCCACGAGATCCAGCAGCCGGTGCGGGGCTGCAGGGTTCGAGGTGGCCGCCTTCTCCGCGCCCACGAAGCCCAGGGGATAGACCTGCCACCAGATGGCGTGCTGCACCCAGTCGGGTTCGGTCACTGTGCTGCCTTCCGTCGTCTCCGGCCCACGGACACTGCTAACCGGCTGCTGCGAGCGTGGCGTCGATCAGCTCCTGCAGCTCCTCCTGGGAACCCTCGGGGACGGAGCCCTGCGCCGTCCGGAGGGCCGTCACAGCAAGGTCTCCGCGGAGCCCGACGACGGTCATGGTCTCCTGCTCACCCGCATCCGCCGAGGACTGGTGCGTCAGGGTGCCGAAGGTCCTGTCCGCCTCGGTCTCCGCCTCGAGGCGCTCCACCTCCTGGTCGACCGTGAGCCCCTGCGTCTCCACGCTGAAGGTCGAGCAGGCCCCCAGGGCGTCGTCCGAGGCCTCGATCCGGTCCTCGGCGAAGGCGGTGTCCGTGGAGGAGGCCAGCGAGACGACCGTCTGGACGGCGTCGCCGTCGGACATCGCCACCCCCGTGGCGTAGCCGGCGCCCTCGGGAGCTTCGAGGGTGTTCGCGACGAACACCCCGCACTCCTCGGGCATGATCTCCACGGAGTCGAGGAACTCGCGTGCGAGCTCCATGCTCTGGTCCAGCTGTTCCGTGGGCAGGACCTGCAGTGCCGAGCCGTCGGGGAGCTCCACCGTTCCGAGGATGGTGGTGAGCTCCTCCGAGGAGTAGGAGCCCGCGCCGGGGGCTGCCGTGGTCTCCGCCGTCGTGTCTCCGGCCTCTGCCGTGCTCGCTGCCGTGGCGCTCGCGGACGCCGTGGCCTCCGCCGTCGTGTCCCCGGTCGGCTCGTCCTCCGTGCCGGAGGAGCAGGCACTCAGGGCGAGGAGGGCTGCAAGGGCGAGTCCTGTGAGGGGTGCTGCTGAACGTGGCATGGGGTTCCTTCGACGGCCGCCGGGCCCACGGCCCGCTCCGGCAAGGCTACAACGAGTGCCTGCCTCAGGAGGCTTTCCCATCGAGGCGTCGGGCGACGGCCTGTGAGGCGGTGGTCGCCGGCAGCTGCACCACCGTGGCCCGCGGGCGGGTGAGGACCAGGGTCGCGACGGCGAGCAGGGCGGCGGGGATCGAGACGAGGACGACGACGGCGAGCGCGTACACCGCGAGCACCTCATGGATGGGCGACCCGTGGAGAAGCCGGAGCGTCGCGGCACCGCCGAACCACAGCCACGACCAGAACAGGGCGATCACCACCATCAGGGATCGCGCACGCCGGTATCCCAGGGGGTACTGCCTCCGCCTACGCTGCATCGTCGTCTCCTGCGGGCCCGTGCTCCTCGTCCGCCCGGGACGGAGCCACTGGATGCATGATAAGCCCGATTGGGGCTTTCGCGAGCTCCTGTCCGAGAATGAGGTGTGGCGAAATTGGGAGGATCGGACACCGGTCCGGACATCACCGTGCAGCGGATCCACCGGAACGGCCTGTGGGCGCGTGCCACCTCCGTGGGCGAGGAGGGCGAGCGCGCCTTCGTCCTCGTGCCGGGCATCGGGGTGTCCTCGCACTACTTCGAACAGCTCGCGCCCCACCTGAGGCAGTTCGGGCCCGTGTACGCGCTGGATCTCCCGGGCTTCGGCGGCGTCCCGCACGCCCGGACGGCGCTGTCCATCGGCCAGTTCGGCGAGCTCGTCGGTGCTGCCATCGACGAGCTCGGCCTCGAGGACCCGATCGTGGTGGGTCACTCGATGGGCGCGCAGATCTGCGCGGACCTCGCGGCCCATCAGTCCGGCCTGTCGAGCCTGGTGCTGATCAGCCCCGTGATCGACGCGGCGGCGCGCTCCCTCCCGGTCCAGGCGGTGCGCTTCCTGCGCTCGGCGCGGCACGAACCTTTCCGCGTCACCTTCCTCGCCGTGGTGGCCTATCTGACCTGCGGCTTCGGCTGGTTCTTCAAGATCCTCCCGCGCATGATGACGTATCCGATCGAGCGCACCGCCGCCCGCGTCCGGACTCCCACGCTCATCATCCGCGGCGAGCACGACGCCGTGTGCCCCCGTCCGTGGGTGGCGGCCCTGGGCCGGGCGTTCCGGACCGCCACGGTGGTGGAGATCGAGGGAGCGGCGCACTCGGTGATGCACGCCCACGCCCGTGAGGTGGCCGCCCTGTGCGTACGCCACGCGAGCGGGCACCTCGCGGATCATCCCGCAGTGGCCTCGGAGGCCTCCCGGGAAGCGCACGACGGCGGGGCGGACGACGGCGGGGCGATCGCCGTCGTCCCCGAGCTGCCGAAGGAGGCCGCGTCCCTCACTCCCGGCGAACGGGCACGTGCCCTGGCCGCCGAGTTCCAGGGAATCGCAACCGAGTTCATGGGTAACAAGACGGACAGCGACCACCTCGTGGAGACCGGCCGCGAGCAGCAGGCCGAGGCGCGCGGGCGAGGCAGGACCTAGGCTGCGTCGAGCATCGATGACCTCCACGGCAGCAGGCGCGTGGTCGGTCATGATGGAGGCATGGAATCCGACGTCCGCAATGTCTCCGCCGCCCTCGACCTGATCTCGGAGCACTGGCAGCCGCATCGGCTCACGAGTATCAACGACTACGACGTGAAGGTGGTGAAGCTGCAGGGCGAATTCGTCTGGCACACCCACCCGGACACCGACGAACTCTTCCTGGTGCGCAGCGGCCGGTTGACCATCCAGCTCCGCGACCGCGACGTGGAGCTCGGTCCGGACGACGTGTTCGTGGTGCCCGCCGGCGTCGAGCACTGTCCCCGTGCGGAGGAGGAGGTAACCGCGCTCCTGTTCGAGCCAAAGGGGACGGTCAACACCGGTGATGCGGGCGGGGAGCGGACGGCCGCCCTGCAGGAGCTGTGACTTCTCCGGTCGAGACAGCAGAAGCGACCGGCGCGAAGGGGGCCAAGCGGTACGGTCTGCGGTCTCGGCGGAGTAGGGGCCTCAGAAGGCCACGAGCACTACCGCGTCAGCTCCGCCTGCCCGACATCGGATGCGGCAGACCCCAGCAGGTGCACGTGGTCGGGGGTCAGGTCCTCGACCCTGTTGACGCCGAGCAGCTGCATGGTGCGGGCGGTCTGCGATCCGAGGATCTCGATGGTCCGATCCACACCCCTGCGGCCACCGGCCATGAGTCCGTAGAGATAGGCGCGGCCGATCAGGGTGAAATCGGCACCGAGGGCGATCGCTGCGACGATGTCCCCGCCGCTCATGATGCCCGTATCGAGGATGATGGCCGTCCTGCCCTTGAGCTCGGCGGCGACCCGGGGCAGCAGGTGCAGGGGGATCGGGGCCCGATCCAGCTGACGGCCTCCGTGGTTGGAGAGGATGATGCCGTCGGCCCCGTGGTCCACGGCCTTCTTCGCGTCGTCGAGGGTCTGGATCCCCTTGACCACCAGATTGCCCTTCCACACCCCGCGCAGCCAGTCGAGATCCTCGAACGTGAGGGTGGGATCGAACATCGAGTTGATGAGGTCGGCCACCGTGCCGGAGTAGCGCGAGAGCGAGGCGAAGGAGAGCGGTTCGTGGGTGAGGAAGTTGAACCACCAGGCGGGCCGGTAGGAGGCATCGACCACCGTCTTCAGCGTGAGGGCGGGCGGGATGGTCATGCCGTTGCGGACGTCGCGGAGGCGGGCCCCGGCGACGGCGGTGTCCACCGTGACCATCAGGGTGTCGTTCCCCGCGGCAGCGGCGCGACGGATCAGCTCCAGGGAGCGCTCCCGATCCGTCCAGAGGTACAGCTGGAACCAGTTGCGCCCGCCCGGCGCTGCCCGTGCCACGTCCTCGATGGACGCGGTGCCCATGGTGGAGAGCGTGTACGGGATGCCGGCGGCCTCGGCCGCCTGCGATCCGGCGTACTCCCCCTCCGACTGCATCATGCGGGTGAAGCCCGTGGGGGCTATACCGAAGGGCAGCGCCGAGGTTCGCCCGAGGATTGGCGTGGTGGTGCTGACGGTCTCCACGTCGCGGAGGATCCCGGGCCGGAACTCCAGGTCGAGGAAGGCCTCGCGGGCACGGCGCAGGGAGATCTCCGCCTCGGCCGCGCCATCGGTGTAGTCGAAGGGTGCCGTGGGGGTGCGCCGCTTGGCCTGCTCGCGCAGATCCCAGACGGTGTGGGCCCGCCGCAGCCGGGCGGCCGTCCCGAGCTCGGGCCGCTTGAACTGCATGAGGGGTGCTAGGTCGCCGACACTGGGGATCCTCCGCCGCAGGGCCGGAGGGACGGATGGTCGTGAAGGAAGCTGCATGGGGTGCCTTCGCTCGTCGTCGGGCATCGTCGCGGGGGGTGCCGCTGGTCAGGCAGACTCTACGGCCATGTGGTCCGACCACACAAGCTATGCTGGCGCCATGCGTAATCACCAGGTGGTCTCGGCATGGCTCGAGGGTGAGCTCGGCGCCGGACGTCTGGCCATCGGCTCCCGCCTGCCGGGGGAGCGGGCCATGGCCGAGCAGCTGAACATCTCGCGGGCGTCGGTCCGCGAGGGCACCCGCGTGCTGGAGGCCCTGGGTGTCGTCCGGGCCGGCGTCGGATCAGGACCGCAGGCCGGGACCGTCATCACCGCCAACCCCGCGCTCGCCCTCGACTCGGCGCTGCGGCTCCACGTGGCGAGCGCGCACCTGCCCGTCGGCGACATCGTCCAGACCCGGCTGCTGCTCGAGACCTGGGCCGTGGCGCACGCGGCGCCGGAGTCGCCCGCGCTCCGGCGCGCTGCGGTGCTCCTCGACGAGATGGACGCGCACGACGACGGCCCTGCCGGCTTCCTCGAGCGGGACGCGCTCTTCCACGTGGCGCTCGCCGATGCCACGGGCAATGTGCTGATCGGAGCCATGATGGGCTCCCTCCGCGGCTCTATCGCCGAGTACACCCAGCGCCTCACCGCGGGTCTCCCGGACTGGGAAGCCACGTCGGCGCGGCTGCGGCGCGAGCACCGGGCCGTCCTCGAGGCGATCCTGTCCCACGACGGCGAACGGGCAGCGGTGCTGCTCCGCGAGCACATCGAGGGCTTCTACCGGGAATCCGGGGTGCACGGCAACGCCGGTGCATGACGGCGATGCGGGACGGGGATCCGGTGCCTACACTGCAGGAAGCGGAACGCCGCGCACCCGACGGACGAGGAGCCGACCATGGAGTACACCGCGCAGATCCGGGGCGCAGCCCCGACCGGGCAGGGCCGGGCATGAGCGCCGTCGCCGTCCTGACCGAAGCATTCGGGCGCCTGCCCGATCTGGTGCGCGGCGCCGTCGGGGATCTCGACGCCGCCCAGCTGTCGGTGCGTCCGGGCGGTTCCGCGAACCCCGTGGGGTGGCTCGTCTGGCACCTGACCCGCGTGCAGGACGCCCATCTGGCCGAGGCCTTCGGGCATCCCGAGCTCTGGCGTGCCGAGGGCCATGCGGAGCGCTGGGATCTGTCGCTGGAGCCCGAGGACACCGGCTTCGGCCACACGGCGGACCAGGTGGACGCCGTGCAGGTGGAGTCGGCGCAGCAGCTGCTGGACTACTTCGACGCAGTCCATCGCCTGGCCATGACGCTGGTCGCCGGACTGCGGGAGGAGGACCTGCAGCAGGTGGTGGACGAGCGGTGGGACCCACCCGTGACCCTGTTGGTGCGGCTCGTGAGCATGCTCGACGACGCCGTACAGCACGCCGGCCAGGCGGCCTACGCCCGGGGCATCATCCTGGCCGGGGACCGAACGGACTGAACCTGCGCACTGACGACTGAGCCCACGAGCCGTCGACCGACCCCGCGCAGTGCAGCCCGGACCTGCGCACCGGCCGTCAGCCGCGGGGCTGCTGTTCCCCCGCCTCGATCGGTCCGTCGATCACGTTCGAGCGTACCGGCATGGGACACGTGCCGAACGCCGTGAACGCGCTGGGGTAGTTGACGGCCCGGTTGAAGTCCAGGACCACGGCACCCTCCGGGCCGGGTGCCGGCGTCGTGAGCTTCCGCCAGGGCGCCGTGGTGGTGCCGTTGGTCGAGTCGTGGAAGGTGATGGACAAAGCGCCCGTGTCCTCGCGGGAGGCTCGGAGCCGGATCTCCCGCGGGCCGTCCGGCAGGGAGAAGACGATCTCGCCCACACTGGTCTGCAGGCCGGGCACCTCCGGGTGCGCCATCGTGATCCGCTCCACGAGAGGGGCGGGATAGGGCTCGAAGTGGCCTTCCAGGACGAGATCGGACCGGTACCCGAAGACGGGCACGCCGCTGAAGTCCGTCAGCGTGGGTGCGAGGGCGTCGCGGGTGCGGATGGCGTACCGACCCGCCCTGCGGGCCAGCTCCACCACGATCCGGTGGCCGTCCTCCCCGCCGTAGGAGACCCACGAGAGGGACTCCTCGTCGTCGAGCGCAGCGGTGATGGCGCCCTCCACGGGGCGGCCGCTGGAGACCTCCGTGAGCCCGTCCGCGGCTCCGGCCAGCAGGCGCGCCCGGCCCTCCGCGGATGCCCACAGTCCCGGCACCAGGTCCACGGTCGAGGGCTCGTCGCCCAGCCACTGCAGGGAGGTGAGCGTCAGCCAGCCGTGCGGCTCGGCGAGCTCGGCGTCGCGCCTGTCCCGGAAATGCTGCCAGCGTTCCTCGGCGGTCGGAGTAGGGGCGTCCATGATGTCCTTCGTGAGCGTCGGATCGAGGAGTCGGGGCTCAGTTGCTGTAGCTCGCGGCCGCTCCGAAGCCCGCAATGATGATGACGACGAAGAGGACGCCCGCGAGGATCGCCAGTCCGTACAAAATGGTGGTGATCCAGCCGAGGATCTTCCCGGCCGTCGCGGGCACACCGAAGCCCTCGGCCTTCCTGGCCTGCCAGATGGCGAGCGGTCCGAAGACGATGCCCGCGACAAAGAATCCCACCAGGCCGAAGATGAGGGAGAGCTGCGCCGCCTTCTCCCCCTCCAGCCGCTCGTAGGACGGCTGGTAGAACCCGGACTGGTACGGCTGGTAGGACCCCCGGTATTGCTCCGGCCGGTAGGGGCCGTCGACGCCCTGCGCCCTGTGCGCACCGCCGTCGTAGGGGTTCTCGTGCCCGCCGGGGAACCGGTTCTCGGTGCCGTAGGGATCATGGGACATGGGGGTCCTCCTGCTCGACTGCTCTCGGGGTGTACCACGGCGCCTGCTCGTGTACCTCATCATGCCGCGTCCCGTCCTCCCGCGCATCCGGGCACTCCGACCCTGGAGCGATGCGTCCCGGGGCGGGTATATTCCAGAGATGACATTCATCCGGTTGGTCGCCGCCGCTGCCGCGCTTCTCGGGATCGTCGCGCTCGGACTCGTCCTCGACACCCCACGGGTGGTCGAGTCCTCGGAGTGGACCCAGTACCGCAGCGCCGCGACGAACAACGCGGAGGTGACGAGCGGCCTGACGGAGATCCGTACAGGTGCCATCGCCACCGCCAACGAGGTCCGGTCAACGCCGGTGATCGCCGCGGGGAAGATGTTCGTGGGCAACCACGACTCGGGTGAGCTGCAGGCTTTCGACCTGGTCACCGGCGCGCTGGTCTGGCAGCAGAAGGCCCCCAACTGGGTGCACTCGGAGATGATCTACCAGGACGGGCGGATCTACGTGGGCTTCGGCAACCGGCTCGAGCCGGAGTGGGAGCCGGGCGACAATCGGGTGCGCGGACTCGGCGAGAGCGGTCTGCTGAGCCTGGACGCCGCGACGGGCAAGCCGCTGTGGCGCTACGACACCGAGGGTGCCGTGATGCCGACCCCGGCGCTGGTCGGTGGCTCCCTCTACGCCGTCACCGGGGACAAGCATCTCTACGAGCTGGACCCGGACACCGGTGAGGAACGCAGGGTGGAGTCGCTGCCCAACTGGGTGAGCATGTCCTCTCCCGCGGCCGCCGACGGCGTGCTCTACTTCGGCGGCGGGAGCACCACGCCCAGCCGTGTCTATGCGTACGACACCGAGGCGAAGGACTTCGCGTGGCGTACGGAGCTCCCGGCGGCCACCGCCGGGCTCGACGACGTCCCGCCGGCCGTCGCCGACGGACTGGTGGTCACCACGCTGATGCACGCCGTCAGGGACGACGCGGACGAGATCGTGGGGGAGACGCACGAACTCCTGGCACTGGATGCCGTGACCGGCGAGGTCGTCTGGCGCCACGATCTCGGGAGCGGCCCCGTGAGCTCCAACAACCGCTCCGGTGCCCCGATGATCGACGAGGGCACGGTGTTCGTGGGGAGCCCCACCACCAAGGAGTCCTACGCGTACGATCTGCAGTCCGGCGAACAGCTCTGGCATGCACCCACCGGGGCCGTGAAGGGCGCACCCGCCACGAACGGTCGGTCCGTGTACTTCGGCACCGTGAAGGGAGCCGTGTTCGCGCTGGATCCGCGGACGGGCGAGATCCAGGGCAGGGTGGAGCTCGACGGCGTCCTCGCCCCGGCGGGACCGGTGATCGTGGACGGCACCACGCTCGTGGTGGCGAGCCAGAACGCCACGGTCTACATCCTCCCCATCGGCGGGGACGGCGGCTTCGCCGGCGCCGAGGACGGGACTGCCCCCGGGTCCTGATGCGCGGGCGGTCAGGCGGTGTGGTCCTCCGGCGTCGCCCCGAGGAGCCGGAAGGTGAGGAACAGCCGGTGTGCGGTGATGACGACGGCGAGCCAGGCAATCCCGATCGTCCACGCCACCAGGACGTCGGTGAGCCAGTGGTGCCCGAGATACACGCGGCTCAGCCCCATCGTGACCGCGAAGACCAGGGCCAGCGCCACGATCAGCACCCGCGTGCGTCTGTCCAGGAGCGGCGTCGGACCGCGAGCAGCACCATGATCCCGAGCGCGAGGACGGGCATGCCGATCGGCCCGCCGATGGTGGTGTATCCCGTCATGAAGGCGCTGAACCAGTCCTGCCGCAGCGACACCGCGAGTTCCAGGACGGGCCGGTCCAGGGCTGCGACGCCGTCGGACTCCACCACCGCCTCGTACACCTCGGCCGACGCCGCCGTGAGCGCCGCCGCGATCCCACCCCCGATCCCGACGATGAGCAGCAGCGCGGCATGCGGGCCGATCCACCGGACGAGGGGCGCGAGACTGCGGACGAGGAGGCGCCCCACGGATGTCCGCCACCACGTGAGGTCCCGGGTCCCTACGTACTGGTCCTGGTGTGCCGGCATGAACCGAGCCTATGCCGATCCGGGCGTCCGGGCGGCCCGTCGGCGGTGCGCGGAAGGCCGGCCCACGGGACGGCGTCGCGGGTTAGGCTGACGCCATGAGCGAGCCAGAGCTGATCCGCGACGTCGTCCGAGGTGTTCCGGTCTTCCCGGACGAGATGCCGTTCTTCGATCCGGGGGCGGCACCGGAGTCGCCGATCGAGCTGTTCTTCGCGTGGCTGAGGCAGGCGGTGGCGGACGACGTCGCGGCGCCCCATGCCGTCACGCTGTCCACGGTGGGCGACGACGGCACGCCGGACGCCCGCGTGGTGATCCTGAAGGACCTCACCCCGGCCGGATGGCAGGTCGCCTCGAGCAGCGACAGTCCCAAGGGACGCCAGCTGACGGCGAATCCGGCCGCCGCGCTGACGTTCTTCTGGCCGGCGGCCGGGCGGCAGGTGCGCATCCGGGGTGCGGTGTCGATCGGCACCACCGAGGAGAACGACGCCGATTTCCAGCGGCGCCACCCCGTGGCCCGTGCCCTCGTGCTCGCCGGCGGGCAGAGCGAAGTGATGGACAGCCGCCGGGTGCTCGATACCGCCGTCGAGGAGCAGGTGCAGCGGCTCGAAGCGGCGGACGGCATCGCGTCGACCACCTGGACCGTCTTCACGGTGGCCCCGGAGGCGGTGGAGTTCTGGCAGGCCGACCAGCAGAGACTGCACACGCGACTGCTGTACACCCGGTTCGGTGCGGGGTGGCGCAGGGAGCTGCTCTGGCCGTGAGGTGCTGGTCGCTCAGCCGAAGAAGACGATGCGGACGAGGGCGAGGGTGCCGATCACGAGGATGGTGATCCGCAGCGTGAGGGGCGAGAGCCGGCGGCCCACCCGCGCCCCGACGAGCCCGCCCAGGGTCGCGCCGACGGCGATGAGCAGCACCACCGTCCAGTCGATGGACCCGGGCGCGGCGACGACGAAGGTGAGCGCGGCGACGCCGTTGACCACCGTGGTCAGCACATTCTTGATGGCATTGATCCGCTGCAGGCTCTCCATCGTGACCAGGCTCATCAGACCCACGATCAGGATGCCCTGCGCGGCGCCGAAGTACCCGCCGTAGACACCGAGCAGGCCGATACCCGCGAGCAGCAGCAGGGCCCGACGCCGGGAGGGCGCCGCATCGGGCGCCGCCTCACCCGCCTTCGCTGCCGCCGCCCGCTGGACCCGGGGCGCCACCGCCACCATGACCAGGCCCAGGACGATGAGCGCGGGCACGATGGCCTGGAAGGCTTCCGGGGGCAGCACCAGCAGCAGCAGGGCACCGGCGAGACCGCCGAGGACCGAGAGGGGAAGGAGCCTGAGCAGGAGTCGCTTGTTCGCCGCGATCTCGCGACGATAACCCCAGGATCCGGAGAGCCCACCACCCACGATCCCGATGCTGTTGGAGATGTTCGCGACGATCGGTGGATAGCCGAAGAGCAGCAGGGTGGGAAAGGTCACCAGTGTGCCGGAGCCCACCACCACGTTGATCATGCCCGCCCAGAAGGCTGCGGCGAGGATCACGAGAACTTCGAGCACCGGAGTCACAGGAACCGGGTGATCAGATGCGCACGAGCATCTTGCCCGTGTTGGCGCCGTTCATCATGTCGAGGAAGGCATCGACCGTGTTGCCGATCCCGTCCACCACGGTCTCGTCGAAGACGACGCTGCCGTCGTGGAGCCAGCCGGTCATCTTCTCGGCGAACTCGGCCTGCAGGTCCTGGTGCTGCCCCACGGTGAAGCCCTCGAGCCGGAGTGACCGCGTCACGAGATTCGAGAGATTGTCCGGACCGGGGGAACGCTCGGTGTCGTTGTACTGGGAGATCGCCCCGCACAGGGCCACGCGCCCGCCGGTGTTCAGCCGGTCGAGTGCGGCCTCGAGATGATCCCCGCCCACGTTGTCGAAGTACACGTCGATCCCGTCGGGCGTGAGTCCCCTGAGCTGTTCCCTGACGGGCGCGTCCTTGTAGTTGAAGGCGTCGTCGTACCCGTACTTCTCCCGGAGGACCGCGACCTTCCCGGCCGATCCTGCGGAGCCGATGACGCGCGACGCCCCGAGCTTCCGCGCCACCTGCCCGGCGATCGAGCCCACGGCTCCTGCGGCGCCCGAGATGAACACGCTCTCGCCCTCGGCGAGACCCGCGATGCGCTTGAGCCCCACGTAGGCGGTCAGACCGGTCATGCCGGCCGCACCGAGGAAGACGGACAGGGGCAGACCGGTCTCCGGCAGGGCCGAGAACTGTGCAGCCGGTGCCTGGGCCACGTCGCGCCACCCGTAGCCGTGGAGCACGGCGGTCCCCACGGGAAGGGTGTCCGACGTCGACTCCACCACCCGGCCCACCGCGCCGCCCGTCATGGTCTCGTCCAGGCCGAACGGCGGGACGTAGGACTTCGTGTCGTTCATGCGTCCGCGCATGTAGGGGTCAACGGACACGAACTCGTTGCGTACGCGCACCTCGTCCGGGCCGAGGGCGGGCAGGTCGACCGAGACGGTCGAGAAGTTCTCGCTGGTCGGTGTGCCGACGGGGCGCGTGGTGAGCTGGATCTGGGTACTGCTGGTCATTGACTGCTCCTGGTGCTGATCGTTGCCTTCTCGAGCGAACTATTGGCCCAGGGCAATTATTCCGGTCAGAGCAATCGCGCCAGCCGCGTCCGCAGTTCGACGGCGGTCGGCGGCGCATCCAAGGGCCGCGGCGCCCGCCCCCACAGCCACAGGAGCATCTGCTCGGCGTCCGCGCGCAGGGTCGGCAGCCCGACGGCGGGGACGTCGCGCTCGACGACGGCGCGCTGGGGATCGAGCCGGATGTCCCAGGAGTGCGGTCCCACCTCGAGCCTGATGGTTCCGCCCGACGCATCCGGGTCCGGCTTGCCCCGCGCGAGCATGACGAACAGCACCTCGTCGACGCCGTCCACCGCGAGCTCAGGGTCCAGGGGCGTGGTGGTCCCCGGAGCCGCGTCCTCGAGGTCGAAGCGGTGGATCACCGTCTCATGGGTGAGGCGCCGGATCCAGAAGCCCACGGTCTGGTCCTCCGGCACCCAGCTCTGCGCCGGGTCCGTGGGCTCGTGGGCGTCGAACTGCTCGATCAGGCGGTCATGGCAGTGTTCGAGGAGGGCCTGCGGAGGGAGGCTCCCGACGCTCAGCGGCGGCCAGCCGTGGCTGGGCTTCTCTCCCGTCCTGATGGTCTCGGCCTTGTGCAGGAACACGATCGCGGTGTGCCGGACGAGGTCCTCACCGTTCCAGCCGGGGCAGGCGGGCACCGGCCGGTCGAGGGTGGGCTGGACGAGGGCGGAGAGGGCGAGGTATTCCCGGTCGAGGAGCTCCCGGTACCGGTCGAAGGACAGGGCGTGGGGAGAGGGTCGGCTCATTCCTCGAGTGTAGGCGCGCACCTCGGACCCGACGATGTTACCGGCGGGTAATGTGACCGGCATGCACCTGATCCTCCGCACCCTGCTGCTGCTCGTGACCTCCCGCCGGCGCTCGGCCCTGAGTATCTGGGCGTCGGGCAGCGTGCGGATGCGGGTCCTGCCGACCGACATCGACATCGCGATGCACATGAACAACGGCATGTACTTCTCGGTGTTCGACCTCGGCCGATTCGACCTGATGGTGCGCAGCGGAGTGTGGCGGACCATGCGCCGTCGGGGGTGGAACCCGGTGGCGGCGGGGGAGACGATCAGCTTCCGCAAGTCGCTCACGCTGGGCCTGCACTACACGATCGAGACGCGCATCATCGGTCTCGACGAGCGCGCCATCTACTTCGAGCAGCGCACCGTGGTGGACGGGGAGATCTACGCGCGGGCATTCATCGCCACGCGTCTGGTCTCGCCGACCCGCCCGGTCAGCAACGAGGAGATCATCGCGGCCTTCGGTGCGCCACCGGAGGATCTGGTGCTCCCCGCCTGGATCCACGAGTGGCGGCTCAACAACGCCCTGCCGAGCACCCGGAAGCCCGCACCGCACGGCTGGTAGGCGCGCAGGGCGGGTCTGCCGAGGGCGTGCTACCGATCCGCAGGCTGACCGGAGCGGCTGCGGACCAGGTGCTGGATGCCGAACAGCGAGCCCCCGACCAGCAGGAGGATCCCCGTACGGAGCCAGATCTCCCCGGTCTGCTGCGTCAGCAGCAGGACGCAGGACGCGATGGCCAGGTAGGGGAAGATCACCGGGATGTGGAAGTGCCGGTGGGCCACCGTGTCCTTCCGAAGCACGATCACGGCGATGTTGGTGCTCAGGAAGACGAACAACAGGAGCAGGACGACGGTCTGCGCCAGGGATTCGAGCCCGCCGGTGAGGGTGAGGGCCATGGCGACCAGGGTCGTGGCGACGATGGCCACCCACGGGGTGCGCCGGTTCGGCAGGACGCGGTCGAAGACCGAGGGGAACAGGCCCTGTTCTGCCATGCCGAAGGTGATGCGGCTGGACATGATCATGGTCAGCAGCGCGCCGTTGGCGACCGCCACGAGCGCCACGAGGCTGAAGAGCCAGTTCGGGATCCCCGCTCCCGTGGCGGCGACGACGTCGAGCAGGGGCGAGGTGGACCCGGCGAGCTCCTCCGGAGGGAGCGCCACGGAGGACGCGAGGCCGATCAGCAGGTAGACGATGCCGGCGGTCAGGAGAGCACCGAAGAGCGCCCGCGGGTAGACACGACTGACGTCCTTGACCTCCTCGGCGACATTGGCGGAGACCTCGAAGCCCACGAACGAGTAGTAGGCGATCAGCGAGGCCGACAGGACCGCGGTGGCGGGGCCCACGCCCGGCGGGAACTCGTTGACACGCGAGATGTCCCCGTTGCCGGCACTGATGAAGATCCCGACGACGACGATCACCAGGACCAACCCGGAGACCTCGATGACGGTCATGACCACGTTGCTGCGCACCGATTCCTTGATCCCGCGCATGTTCAGCAGGGCGAGCAGCACCAGGAACACCAGTGCGGCGGGCACCACCGGGACGTCGATGAACGTGGTGAGGTAGCCACCCGCGAAGGCCTGCGCCAGACCGGCGGCGCTCGTCACCCCCGCGGCGAGCATGCAGAAGCCCACCAGGAACGAGATGAACGGTGTCCTGAACGCCCGCTCCGCGAAGACCGCGGCGCCGCCGGCTCGCGGGTACTTGGTGACGAGTTCCGCGTAGGACCCGGCGGTGAGCAGCGCCAGGGCGAGGGCCACCATGAGCGGGATCCAGATGGCGCCGCCCACCTCCTTCGAGATCACGCCGACGAGTGCGTAGACGCCGGCTCCGAGGACGTCGCCGAGAATGAAGAGATACAGCAGCGGCCCCGAGATGCCGCGCTTCAGTCGGGTGTCGGGGACATGCTCCGTCGAGGCCATGGCGTCAGTCTAGGGGAATCCCTAAGCAGGCTGTGTATCCTCTTCTCGCACCTTTCACCACCGCACCGGCCGACGCGCCACGGGGGTGCGGACGGTGGAATTTGCACGATCATGTGTGACAGACCGCATAATTACCCTCATCACCGATGGCCGCAGGCGGCCACCCACGCCCACAGAAAGGCTATCGATGAGTTGGCTCAGCCGCGACCATACGATCGCTCCACCAGGATTCAACCGATGGCTCATCCCACCGGCAGCGCTCGCCGTCCACCTGTGCATCGGACAGGCGTACGCGACCAGCGTCTACAAGACAGCACTGACCTCGCACTTCGACGCCAGCCTGACCCAGATCGGCATCATCTTCTCGATCGCGATCGTCATGCTGGGACTGTCCGCAGCCTTCCTGGGCACCTGGGTGGACCGTAACGGTCCACGCATGGCGATGTTCACCTCGGCCCTGTTCTGGACCTCCGGGTTCCTGGTGGGCGCCCTCGGCATCTTCACCAACCAGCTGTGGCTCGTCTACCTGGGCTACGGCGTCATCGGCGGGATCGGCCTGGGCATCGGCTACATCTCACCGGTGTCCACGCTCATCAAGTGGTTCCCGGACCGCCCGGGCCTGGCCACCGGCATGGCGATCATGGGCTTCGGCGGCGGCGCCCTCATCGCGAGTCCCCTGTCCACCCAGTTGCTGCGCATGTACGACCCGAACTCCGGTGTCGAGGGCTGGGTGGCGAGCGGCGACGCCGTCGGCAAGTTGTTCCTGACCCTCGCCGCCATCTACCTCGTCTACATGATGTTCGGCGCATTCACCATCAAGGTCCCGGCCGAGGGCTGGAAGCCCGAGGGCTTCGATTCGTCGAAGCTGAAGACCCGCAAGCTCATCACCACGGACAACGTCTCGGCCTCCAACGCCATCAAGACCCGCCAGTTCTGGCTCGTCTGGATCGCATTGTTCTGCAACGTGACGGCAGGGATCGGCATCCTCGAGCAGGCCTCCCCGATGATCCAGGACTTCTTCCGGGGCGCCGACGGCACCACCGCGGTGTCCGTGGCGGTCGCCGGCGGCTTCGTGGGACTGCTGTCCATCGGCAACATGGCGGGCCGCTTCCTCTGGTCGACGGCGTCGGACGTCATCGGCCGCAAGCGCATCTACATGGTCTACCTCGGTGTCGGAGCGCTGCTGTACGTGGTGCTGGCCCTCGCCGGATCCTCGACCACCCTCCTGTTCGTCGCCATGGCCGTCATCATCATCTCGTTCTACGGCGGCGGGTTCTCCACCGCACCGGCCTACCTGCGCGACCTGTTCGGCACCTTCCAGGTGGGGGCCATCCACGGCCGGCTGCTGACCGCCTGGTCCGCGGCGGGCATCGCGGGGCCCCTGATCGTCAACGCCTTCCTCGACGCCCAGGGAACGCCGGGCGAGCTCACGGCCGGTGCCTACCAGCCGGCGCTCCTGACCATGGTGGTCCTCCTGGTCATCGGGTTCATCGCCAACCTGCTCGTCAAGCCCGTCGACTCCCGGTTCCACGAACCTGCCCGGGAGAAAAAAGAACTAGTGAAGGAGGCCTGAGATGGCCGCAGCACGGATCGTCTTCGTCTGGGCGCTGGTCGCAGTGCCGCTCGTCTACGGCGTGACCCAGACCCTCATCCGCGTCTCAGCACTGTTCGGCGGCTGAGACCACCGGGTCGAGGCATGACACCGGACGAACGGCATCCCACCAACCCCGAGGGCGGTGGGATGCCTGCGTCGGAGGAGGTGCGCAAGGGCATCTGGGCGCTGGCGCAGCCGATGCCGGGCGGCCATCTCGCCTACTCCCTCACCTATCTGCTGCGGGGTGACGACGGCGGCATCCACGTGATCGATCCCGGGTGGGACTCCGACGCCAACTGGGCCCGGCTCGAGTCGGTGCTCCGTGAGCTCGCGCCCCACAGCGGCGGGGTCCGCGCCGTCACCGGTATCACGGGGACCCACCTGCACCCCGACCACGTGGGTCTGGCGGCCCGCCTCCGCGCCGCGTCGGGAGCCGCCTTCGCCCTGCACGGCGTGGAGCGGCAGGTGCTCGAGGAGCACAGCACGCGCCTGCTGGACCCGGACGAGGCGCTCGGACGTCTGGAGGGCTGGGGTGTCCCGGAGACCAGGCGGCCGGACCTGCTCCGCTTCGTCGATCGCTCACCCGAGGGACTAGCGGTGGCCGTGGACCACGATCTGGCCGACGGCGACACCCTTGCTGTCCAGGGTCGCCGGATCGAGGTGCTGGCGACCCCCGGGCACACCGCGGGGCACATCTGCCTGCGCGACGACGACCACGAAGTGCTCCTCACGGGCGACCACGTGCTGCCGACCGTCTTCGCCGGGCTGGGCCTCGGCGGCACGACGGCGTCGAATCCCCTCGCGGACTACATCGAGTCGGTGGAGCGACTGGAACCCTACGGCGACTACGAGGCGCTCCCGGGCCACGGCCACCGGTTCCGGGGTCTCGGTGACAGGGCCCGTGCCTGCCGCGATCATCACCTGGCACGCACACGGGACGTGGGGGCGATCCTCGAGGAGACCGCGCCGGGATCCGAGGCCCCGCCCATCTGGGACATCGCCTCCCGCCTGACCTGGACGGCGGGCTGGGACGGCCTGCAGGGCCTGCACCTGCTGTCCGCACTCAGCCAGACCGCGATGCACGTGGACTTCCTCAGGTCCGGCCCCGTGCGTTAGGGCCGCCGGAGAACACAGCGGCACCGGACGGACGTCGGGTCTCCTCCGGGCGCGGGCAGCGGCCCGAATACACGCCCGGCTCCGGCTCGCCTAGATTGAAGGCATGGCAGACACCACCCAGTACCAGGACGCCGCAGCGTCCAGCCCTCCGCCCCTCGAGCAGCTCGCAGCCGCGCACCGGGTGGCAACCACGTTCAAGGGGTGGGACGGCGAGCCCGCTCACGTGGCCCCGGAGACCCTCGTCCTGGTGCTCGCCGCCCTGGGGGTCGATGCCTCCTCCGCTGCCCGGATCGACCATGCTCTTCAGGACGCGCAGCTCAGGGAATGGCGCTCCGTCCTCCCCGCCGTCGTCGTGGTCCGCCGGAGCGACACCGACCCCGTGGCCCTCCACGTGCCCTCCGGTGCCCCGGTGGAGGTCTGGGTCGTCGACGAGGACGGCGTCCGTCACGACGGGAGGGTCGGCGCCGCGACGCTGAGCAGAACCGTGGACGGACAGCAGCTGGAGCGCCGGGAGGCCGTGCTCCCGGAGGAGCTGCCACTCGGCTGGCACACGCTCCACGCCCGGGTGGACGGCGAGGACTCGTCGTGCACCTTCGTGGTCACCCCGGACCGCCTCAGCACCACGGCAGCGCTCATGGACAGCCGCACCTGGGGGCTCATGGCCCAGCTCTACTCGGTGCGCTCGGCGGAGTCCTGGGGGATCGGCGATCTCGCCGACCTCGGGCAGATAGCCCGCGCCACGGCGGACCAGGGTGGCGGCTTCGTCCTGGTCAATCCCCTCCATGCCGCGGAACCGAAGCCTCCGGTGGAGCCCTCCCCCTACCTGCCCACCACGCGGCGCTTCTTCCACCCGCTCTATCTGCGCATCGAGGACATCCCCGAGTACGCCCTCCTGGACCGCGCTGCCCGCGCCCGCGTGGACGATCTTGCGGCGTCGTTCGCCGCTGCCAACACCACCGCCGGCCTGCTCGACCGGGATCCGTCCTACGCCGCGAAGCTGGAGGCGCTCGAGCTCCTGTTCGCCGTCGGACGCGACGACCAGCGCCAGCACGCCTTCGACGCCTACCGTGCGCGCCAGGGTCAGGGACTCGGCGACTTCGCCCTCTGGTCGGCCCTCGCCGAGACGCTGGAGCCGGGCGCGGCAGCGTGGGACGACGTCGGCCGGCCGGGTTCGCCGGAAGCGCGGCGGGCTGCGGAACGCCACGCGGTGCGCATCGAGTTCCACGAGTGGGTGCAGTGGCTCCTGGACGAGCAGTTGCAGCGGGCCCAGCGTGCCGCCGAGGACGCGGGCATGTCGATCGGCGTGGTGCATGATCTCGCCGTGGGCGTGCACCCGAGCGGAGCCGACGCCTGGGCGCTGCAGGACGTCCTGGCTGCCGGGATCAGCGTGGGTGCCCCGCCGGACATGTTCAACCAGCACGGCCAGGACTGGAGTCAGCCGCCGTGGCATCCGGAGCGCCTGGCCGCCTCCGGGTACGCAGCCTTCCGCGACATGCTGCGCAACATCCTCACCCACGCCGGAGGGATCCGGGTGGATCACATCCTCGGGCTGTTCCGGCTCTGGTGGATCCCGCAGGGCCAGGCACCCGGCGCGGGCGCCTACGTCTACTACGACCACAGGGCACTCATCGGCATCCTGGCGCTGGAAGCGGAACGGGCGGGTGCGATCGTGATCGGCGAGGACCTCGGCGTCTTCGAGCCGGGGGTCCAGGAGTATCTGGGCGAGCGCGGGATCTTCGGCACGTCGATCCTCTGGTTCGAGCAGGACGACGACGGACCGCTGCCTCCCGAGGCGTACCGTGCCGCGTGCCTGACCACCGTGACCGTGCACGATCTGCCGCCCAGCGCCGGCTACCTGGAGGGTGAGCACGTCCTGCTGCGGGAGGAACTCGGTCTGCTCAGTCGTCCCGTCGAGGAGGAACGGGCGGAGGACCGCGCCGTTCAGAAGAGGTTCCTCGACCTCCTGCGTGAGCGCGGCCTGCTGGTCGGTGACGCGCCGGGGCTGCAGCAGACCGTCGAGGCGCTCCACGGCTTCATCGGCCGGACCCCGTCGGTCCTGCTCGGCGTCGCGCTCGCCGATACGGTGGGCGAGCGCCGCACGCAGAACCAGCCCGGGACCAACGACGAGTACCCGAACTGGCAGATCCCGCTGGCGGACGCGGACGGTCACGTGGTCCTCGCCGGGGATCTCGCGGGGAACCGGCGCTTCGCGTCCCTCGTGGCCGCACTGGGGCTGCCTCCCGCGACCTGACCGGCCGCCCGCACCACGACCGAGGGCCCCGACACGTGTCGGGGCCCTCGGTCGTACGCGCGCGGTCGTACGCGACTGGTGGTGCTACTGCCCGAGGTCGGGGCGGGTGTCCTCGTCCTGCGCCGTGAACGGGGTGTCCTCGATGGTCCGAGGATCGCCACCGCTGGGTCCCGTCCCGGTGCCGGACGTCCCGTTACCGGACGCCCCGGTGGTCTTGTTGCCGGAGGCTTCGTTGGTGGCGTTGCCGGAGGTCGCCGACGGCGACTTCCCGGTGGCGGAGGAATCCTTGCCCGGCTTGTCGGGCGCCTTCGCGCCATCGTTGTCGTCGGACCCGATGTTCTTGAGGCCGTCCTTGACGGCGTCCTGGACCTCCGGGGCCTTGTTCTTGATCGTCTCGGCGGTGGAGCTCACGGTCTCCTGGACCTTCGGGTTGCCCCACAGTTCCTGCGCCTTGGTCTTGATCTGCTCGTAGCTGTCCCTGCCCGCGCGGGCTCCCAGGACGAACCCGGCCGCCATTCCTGCTGTGAAAACCAGTTTGTTCTTCATGCCGTTCTCCCTCCGATGGACTGTGTTCCCTCTGAATCTAGACCATGGCGTCGACGCGTGGCCGACCGCGTCTCAGGAGGAGCGCAGCAGCGGCCGGACGACGTCCGAGGGCGAGGACGTGGCCTGCGGCTGGTGCTCGCGCCGGTTCAGTTCCTCGGCGAGCTCATCGTGACGGATCTCCGTCTCCATGGACGCTTCGCCGTCGTGGACGTACTCGTAGTCCAGCTCGCGATGGATCTTGCTGTTGAGAACCTCGACCTCGGGCAGTTCGAGTGCGGAGAGGTCCTGGGGGAAGTCTTCGGATGGCGTCAGTCTGGTGCTCATGGGCCCTGTTCTCCGGTACGGCGATGACACGAGAATCGGGCCCGCTTCTGGACCGCGTACGCCGGACGAGTCCGACGAATGAACAGCGTATCCGGCACCGATCGATAACGGAAGCGGCGGCTGATCCGTGGCGTCGTCCCGCGTGTCGGTGCCGGACGCTAATCTGTCGCCGGACGTCGTGGAGGGAGGCCGGATGCCCGAGGGTGACAGCGTCTTCCGGCTCGCCGCGCGCCTGAGGAGATCGCTCGACGACCGCACGCTGGTCCGGGGGGACCTGCGGGTACCGGCGCATGCGACCGACGCGCTCGACGGTCTGCGGGTGGTGGAGCACGTAACGCACGGCAAGCATCTGCTGACCCGGTTCGACGGCGGTCTTACCCTCCATACCCATCTGCGGATGCAGGGGTCGTGGACCGTGACCGCTCCGGGCCGGCGACTGCCGTCGCGCCTGCTGCCCGAGGCACGTGTTATCCTCGCCGTGGGGCAGGGGCCCACGGCCTACGGGTTGAACCTGCCGGTCGTCGAACTGCTGGACACCCGGTCGGAGGGCGACGCCGTGGGGCACCTCGGACCCGATCCGCTGCGGCCCGACTGGTCGGCGGCGGAGGCTGCCCGGAGGCTCGCGAGCACCCCGGGGGAGCGTGTGGTGGCCGCACTCCTCGACCAGCGCAGGGTGGCGGGCTTCGGCAACCTCTGGGCCAACGAGCTCTGCTTCCTGCGCGGTGTCCACCCCGACACGGTGATGGCGGACGTCGACGCGCCTGCCCTGGTGGCCCTCGGAGCCCGGTGCCTGCGTTTCTCCGCGACGCAGCCGGGAGCGCACCAGGTGACCACGGGGAACACGCGGCGGGGCGAGCAGCACTGGGTGGCCGGACGGGCCGGGCGGCCCTGCCTGCGCTGCGGGACCACCGTCAGGGTCAGGGCGGAGGTCCCGGACGATCCCGGCCGGCGCCGCACCTGGTGGTGCCCGCGGTGCCAGCCGGCCCCCGCAGCGGCCCCGTAGCCCCGCGGGGCACCCCGCAGCACGGCCAGCACGCCCGGGGGCGCCGGACGGGTGGGAGGATGGACCCGACCACACCGCCGATCCCCCTGAGGATGCCCATGTCCCGGATGCCCCGGACCCCTGACACACAGCTGCCGAACGTCCTCCCCGGCGGGCACGGCCGCACCGCGGCGTCGCGGAGCTCCCGGCCCGCGGACGGCCGGCGGGGCACGCTGTGATCGCCGGGGTCGAGACCGGGGGCACGAAGGTGATCTGCGCCGTCGCCGAGGCACCGGATCCCGGGACCATCCTCGCCGAGACACGGATCGACACCACCTCCCCCGAGCAGACGCTCGCCGCCATCCGTGACTTCCTCGCTCCGAGGGCGGTGGACGGCCGCTTCGATGCGGTGGGCGTCGCCTCCTTCGGCCCTGTGGACGTCGATCCCGACTCGGCCGACTTCGGCACCATCACCTCGACACCGAAGCAGGGGTGGCGTGGCACCGACCTGCTCGCGGGCCTCCGCCTCGCAGCCGGGACCCCCGTCCGCCTCGTGAGCGACGTGACAGGCGCTGCGCTCGGCGAACACCGGTTCGGGGCGGGACGGGGCGTGAGCGATCTCGCCTACGTGACGGTCGGGACGGGTGTGGGCGCCGGTCTCGTGGTGGACGGAGCGCCGTTCACGCAGCGCGCCCACCCGGAGCTGGGGCACCTGCTGGTCCGGCGGCACCCCCAGGACTCCTTCGGCGGTGTCTGCCCGTTCCACGGGGACTGCCTCGAGGGTCTTGCGTCCGGTCCTGCGATCGAGGCCCGCTGGGGCAGACCGGGAACCGACCCCGGGCCCCGGCAGCGGGAGTCCGTGCAGCTGACCTCCTATTACCTGGCCCAACTGCTGGCGACCATCAGCTACACCACGGCGCCGCAGCGGATCGTCGCCGGCGGAGGCGTCATGAAGACCCCCGGTCTGCTCGAGGCGGTCAGGGAGCAGCTGGCGCTGCTGGTGGGCGGGGCGCTGGCGGACCATCCCCTGACGGATCCCGCCAGCGGCTACGTGGTGCGCCCGGAGCTCGGGGACGGCTCGGGGGTCAGGGGCGCACTGTCCCTGGCGAGTGACGCACTGCCTCCGGCGCCCGCCCTTGGCTGAAGCACGCCCCGGCCTGTGCTCCGGGGCGGGGTCGGGAGGATGAGCGTCTCACGCGCCGCCGTCGTGGTGGTCGCTCTGACGGCGGTCTCCACGGTGTTCGGATTCGTGCGCGACGTCGTCATCGCGGCCGTCTACGGCGCCGGCCCGGAACTCGACGCCTACCTCGTGGCGCAGGGTCTGATGAACGTGGTGCTCGGGCTGATCGCCTACGCGATGGCGCGGTCGGTGACGCCCGTCGTCGCCCGGGAGGTCGCTGCCGAGGGGGAACAGTGCCGCGGCCACCGCAGTTTCGACACCGCCATCACGGTGACCATGGTGGTGCTGGGGCTCGGCGCGATCGTCGTCGGGCTGCTCGCCGGGCCCGTGACGGCGGTCCTGGCACCCGGGTTCGAGGGTGCACAGGCGGAGCTGGCGGTGACGCTGACCCGGATCATGCTGCTCGCCACCGTGCTCGTCGCGGGCACGGATCTCCTGGCTGCCGTGGCGCAGGCCCACCGGCGCGTGGTCTGGTCCTCCCTGCAGGGTGTCCCCTTCAACATCATCATGATCGCGGCGGCCGGCCTGTTCGGTCCGAGATACGGCGTCCAGGCGCTCGCCGTCGGCTTCGTGGTGGGATCGGCGGCCCGCCTGCTGCTGCAGCTGCCGCCCCTGAGGTCGCTCGGCCTGAGGGTTCGTCCCCGCCTCGATCTCCGGCTGCCCGGCTTCCGCGAGATCGCGCGCCTCATGCCACCGCTGCTCGTGGGCAGCGCCATCTCCAATGTGAACTCGCTCGTGGATCGCGCCGTCGGCTCCACGCTCGACGACGGCGCGATCACGGCCCTGTCCTACGGGTGGCGGCTCGTCAATCTGCCCGAGACCCTGCTGATCGCCTCGCTGCTGGTTCCGCTCTACCCGGCGCTCGGTGCGGCCGCCGGCAACCTCCCCGAGATCAGGCGGCTGGTGTCCCGGGGTCTGTCCGTGACCATCACCCTCCTCATGCCCCTGACGCTCGTCCTGATGGTCGCCGCCGTCCCGCTGGCCCAGGTGGCCTACGGGCGCGGAGCTTTCTCCGACGGAGATGCGCGATCCACCGCCGTCGCCATCGTCTGGTACGCCCCCGCCCTCGTGGCGATGGGTATGCGGCAGGTGCTCGTCAGCACCTCCTACGCGCTCGGGGACTCCCGGGCGCCGGTGGTGGTCTCGGTGGGTGCGATGGTGATCAACGTGGTGGGGGACATCGTGCTCGCACCCGTGCTGGGGCTCGCGGGCATCGCGCTCGCCACGAGCGCCTCCCTCCTGGCGGCAGCCCTTGCCAACGGCGTGCTCCTCGCGCGGCGGCATGCGGCCGTCGACACCGCGGCGGCCAGGGGGCTCGTGGTGAGGGCCGTGGTGCTGGGCAGCGCGGCGGTCGGCACCGGCGTGGTGATCGGGGCGCTCCTGCCGCCCGCACCGGCGCTCGTCGAGGGTGCCCTGGTGGGTGGCGGGATGCTCGCGGCCTACGTCCTGGGACTGGTTGTCCTCCGGGCCCCGGAGCGCCTGGTCCCCCTCGAGATGCTGCGGGCGGTCCGGCGCCGGTAGGGTGCGGGTCAGCGGCGACGGACCCGGCCGCGGGCCAGGGCCAGCGACGGCAGGGGATCGCGCAGGCTCAGGGTGCTGTGCTGCGCGGTCAGGGCCCAGCGCAGGGAGGCGACGACGTCGCGCAGCATGCCGTTGCGGCGTTCCACACGTGCCCGGCGCAGGTCGCCGGCCAGCCAGGAGTAGCGCCGTCCCGGCCGGGCATCCGGAAGCGTCGGCGCGGGCCCGCCGAGGGCCAGCTCCGCCCAGGTGCGGACGAGTCCTTCTCCCGCGGATTCGGCAAGGGCCAGCGAGCCGAAGAACCGGCCGTTGAAGTCGATCAGGTGGGGGACGCCGTCATGGCCCGTCAGGAATTGCAGTTCCACGAGTCCGTGCCAGCCCAGGTCCTCGAGCAGGGCCTCGACCCTGGTGCTGAGATCCTCGTCGACCGGCACGGTGTAGGCGCGGGCAGAGGCGCCGTTCGGGGTGGGCCAGAGACGCGCGGAGACCTGCTGCGTACGTCCGTACAGCCGGCCCTCGTGGAAGACGCCGATCAGGGCGCCGAGCGTCCCGGCGACCACCTCCTGCAGGATCGGCTGCGCACCGGCGTCGCGGATCCGCTCCACCTGCGCCAGGGCGTCGCCGGTCGTGGCGAAGAGTTTCGCCTCGATCCGGAGCGACTGCGTCTGGTCCGGCGCCCAGTGCTCCTTGCACTTGACGACCACCGGCCCGTCCCACGCGGCGAGCGCCTCGTCCGTGGCCAGTACCGCGCGGGGGGACGCCAGTCCGACCGTCGCAGCGTGATCGGCGAGGCGCATCTTGTCCAGGACGGTCTCGACGACGTCGAACGGGGGGTGCGCCACGGGCAGCGGAAGCTGCTCACGGTAGGCGGAGAGTGCAGCCATCCAGTCGTCCCCGCCGCCGAAGACGAGATCGAACGATCCGGACAGCGCCGCACGCCGGACCCCCTCGACGAAGTCCCGGCCATCGTGGCGCGGACGCGGTACGCGGTAGCTCGCATGGCTGGCACGCGAGGAGCCGAGGACGCCGCCGCCGTCGGGGGTGCCCACACCCACGTACCAGCCTGCGGCGCGGAAGGCACGGATCGCGGCGAGGGCGCCCCGGTCGCGCCCCGTGGCCACGATCAGCACGCGGCGCCGCGGCGGTCCCGGCGAGGCGTCGCCGGAGGCAGCGGCGTCCTTGGCGGACCGGTGGAGCATTCGGTACCTCGATGATGCAATCGGCGGGCGGCCCGGGCTCGGCCGCGACGTGGCGTGCGACGGCCTCGAAGCCGTCCCTAGACAGGGTAGTCACTGCGGCGGGCGGGGGCAGCATCGGCGCCGCCGTCCGCGCGGACCGGGGGAGTCGCCGGCCTGCTGTCGCCGCCGGCGCTCCGCCCGGCGCCAGAGGGGCCCGGGACGGCACTGGCGTAGGCTGGAAACCTGCGGACATGTTCGCGTCACTCCAGGCGCAGTCCGCGAGGAGGCGCAATTGGTACAACGCATGGCAGACCCTACCTATAGGGAGCAGCAGTGGGATCAGCGGTACGATCCGCAGATCGAGGACGTGAACCGGCTCTGTGACACGCTGGCGGAAGCCAAGCCGGGGTCCTCGGTGCCCTACATCGACCCGATCCATGACGTGGACGGCTGCAAGATCGTCAGTCTCTTCTCGAATCCCGGCGCCTCACTGCCCTCCGGTTTCGTCTCGTTCGAGAACGACGACCCCAGTTCCGTCCGGATGGCCGGGATCTACGAGGCCGTGGGCCTCCGCCCCGACGCCTTCATGCCCTGGAACGCCCACCCGTGGTACATCCCGGAGGGCAAGGACCGGGCGCTGACCATGGACCAGATCTCCGACGGTGTGAAGCCGTTGCTCTCGTTCCTCCAGCAGGTCCCGCGGGCGTCCGCACTCATCGCCCACGGCGCGGACGCGCACAAGGCCGCGCGCCGGCTCATGAAGCTCGAGAACCGGGCGATCGTCAAGCGCGGCTTCAAGATCTACGAGGTCCGGGCACCGGGGGAGCGCGCCTTCAAGGGCACGCCCGCCAACCAGGAACTGTGGCTGAAGGACATCCAGTCCGCGTACACCGACGCGATGGGCAGGGCGGGGATCCGCGCGAGCCAGTCGATCTGAGGTGGATCACCGGGCGTCGGTCACCGCGGCGCCGCTCCGCCGATGCAGCGCGCTGCGCTCCCCGGTTCAGGCCGACCCGGACACGGAGCGTACGGGCATCATGTCCGCACGTGGTGCCTCGGTGGCTCTCCGTAGGGACAGTCCGCGCAGGGTCGCCGTGACGTCCTCGAGCGACTGCTGCACCCAGGCGAAGGCTTCGTCGTCCATGCTGCGTGCCTCGGACTCCGGGGCGGCGAAGCGATGGGCCAGCGCGAGGCGTGCGATCGCCGCTTCGAGGGCCCCGAGCAGTTCGTTCGACTCGTCGGCATGACGATCGGCGAGGGCGGCGAAGCCCTCGGCGTCCTTGCCGCCGGGCATCATCAGGAGCCGTGAGCGGCGGGGCCGGGACACGTCAGGTATGATGGAGGGCGGGCGCTGCTGGGGCATCTGAGACCTTCTGTGAGTCATGTAAGCACCCGGAACGGTCCAGGGTGCGCAAGCATCGACCCGACAAGTGTGCCATCACCAGCGGCTACCGACCATCACCGTGGGCACAGGATCGCCGCAGCAGATCGGCCTACGGGCCTCGAAGCCGCTACTCCCCGTCCTTGCTCGTCAGGTAGGTGGAGCCGTCCGCGTTACGCACCACGGTCCACTGCTGGAGTTGCTCCTGGCGGGTCCGCTGCGCATCGTCGTCGAGATAGACGACCGGACCCGCCGTCGAGCCCTGCTGTGCGGGGCCGAAGAACATGCGGAGCGTCCCCGTGACTCTCATGAAGCGTGCGGAGAGGGATGTTCTTCTGTTCACAGCATGTTCCTTCGCGACGGTGCAGGGTCACGGCCCGACGATGCGGACCGAGGGTCACCGCGGTGTTGGGTACGGGCCGCCCTCGCGACTCCGTGCGGCGGTGTCCTGACTCTCAGGGTACCCACGGCTCGACGTCGGCATCGCTTCCCGACCTCCTGATGCGATGCGGTTGTAGCGTGAGGGAGTGCCTGCGCTGACATGCCCGCTGATTCCCTCGACGCCGTCCGGGTGGGAGAGGTGACGATCGTGCCGGATGCCACCCGCCCGGTCGCGGCGATCGTTGCTGCGGACTCGACCGTGGGCTGGGTGGCGTGGCCCGATGCGCCCATGCCCCCCAGGGCGATCGGCGAAGCGCGCCTATGGCCCACCTCGACCGGAGCGTGGCTCGTCTACACGGCGGAGGACGATGACGATCCGGAGCTGTGCCGGCAGAGTTCAGCCGTGTTCATCACGGCTCAGGGAGTGGGAGCGGCCTGTGATCTCGGCGTGGGTCAGTTGGTAGGGGTCGACGACGGCGGGTTGTGGGTCGGCGAGTCGAGCCCGGCCACGCTCCGGTCAGGGCCGGACGCTCGCGGGGGACTCCCGCCCGGCAGGCCGCTCCCGACCCCGGCCACCGATCTCGTGCGTGTCCACACGGACGGCACGCGCTCGGTGATCGTCGTCGATCATCTCGTGCACCGGGCCGCCCTCGCAGGGACCCGGCTCATGGTGCAGTTCTACCCCACAGGACCACGTAAGGAACTGGACCTGCAGCACGCCGGTTGGACGATCGTCCATGAGGCCCGCGAGGTCGACCTCGACGCCGGCGACGGGCTGCCACCCAGGATCGACACCGACGAGCTGGCATCACGACCGGTCCTCGAGGACGACGACGAGGAGTCATGGGAGGCCGACCTCGGGCGGCAGCGACATGCGGTCGATGCATGGACCGACCGGCTCGAGCTGAACGGGGTCGACGGCATCGAGTGGCCGCTGGCGCCGGTCACCGAGGAAGCCCGCAACTCGTCCATCACCAGGATCCGTGCCCGGTTCGAGGGCCTCGGGGATCCCTACCTCCTGTGGACGAGCGACGATCACGTGGTGCGTCGCTCACCGAGCGACTACCGGGCCGTGGAGGTCACCGAATCGGGTGAATGGCCCGGGACGGAGATCATCGTCTCGTTCGAGCACTGCCGGGTCCACGATCTGCGCCTGAGGAGGCGGTACCGGGTGTTCGACGACGCCGGACGCCCGCGCACCTGGGCCTACGCCACGGTCCACCTCGAGGAGGACATCGCCACCGGTGCTGTTCCGCCCCGCTCAGCAGCAGTGGACGGCGTTCTCGAGATCTGACGGTCCTGCCGGGCGGGCCGAGTTGCCGACCGTCAGCGTGCCGCGTGGTCGATGCCCACCTGATCCACCTTGCGGTGGAAGTGCATGCCGGCCTTGCCGCCCACGATGGCGGCGATGAGCGGGACGATGACGGCGATCGCGAGCCCGATCAGGCCGCTGGTGGTCAGGGCGCTGCCGTCCACCGGGATGGAGGGGACGCCTTCGATGTTCGACAGGACATTGAACTGGTCTCCTGCGATGGCGGCGAGAATGGCCAGCACGATGGCGATGATGATCCCCCACAGCCACACGGCCAGGCCCTGCTTGGCGCCATCGAAGCGTGCCATGCGTCCAGCGACGTAGCCGCCGCAGTAGTAGGCGATGAAGAGGATGACTCCCAGGATGATCCCGCTGACCACGCCGATGGTCTGCGCGTTCTCCTGTGCTTGGTTCGCGGCGTCGTTCGCGCTGGAGGTGTTGGCCGCTCCGACGCCCACACCGATGGCTGCGGCGATGGTGCTGAGGATGACGGTCAGGCCGATCGCGGTCAACCAGCCGAAGAAGGCGGACCCGAACTTGATCCCGCCGTATCGTGCCTTCTCTGCTGCGACGACGTCGTTGCGCCGGGCCTTGGGGGTGCTTGCGCCTGAGGTGTTTGATGACGCCATGGGGATCATCCTCCTTCTGCTGGTCCGCCTTCGGGTGAGGACGAGATTGTGATCAGTACCCTTACTACCTTGCGGCGCGGGGACGTTCAGGGCAAGTCACGGTTCGGGATGCAGCAATGGCGGGGAGCATTTGACCGGACGACCTCGCGTGAGGCAGGGGCACTGTTGTCCACCACGAATGTCGCACGCTCCCGCGGCCGAGCGTCATCGAGGTAGAGCCGCTGCCCCTCGACATAGCGACGCATGCTGGGGTGACCGGGATCCGGGTTGCTGCCGTCGCGGACCGCCATGCGCGCAGCGGTCACGGCGAACGGGACATCGAGGAACACCGATGCGTCCCAGTAGCCGATCAGCGCGTCGCGGTGCAGGAACATGCCTTCGACGACGACCAGCGCTGCTGCTGGGCCGTGGACCTTCGGAGACGGTGCGGTCCGGTCAGCCACGGGGTCGTAGGACGCAGGCGAGTACCAGCCGTCTCCTGCAGGACCGAGGGGCTCGAGTACCAGTTCGTGCAACGCCTTGTAGTTGTAGGTGTCCTTCCAGAATCCCTCCGGCGAGTCCCGTCCCCTGGAGTATCTGATGTGGGTCGGGTTGAGGAAGTTGTCCGCATGGATGACGATGACCGGCCGATCCCGAATATGGGCTGCAAGCTCGGCGGCGAACGTCGTTTTCCCGCTGCCGTCGACCCCGTCGATGGCCATGAGGCGACCGTCGACGCCGACAGCGGCAAGAAGGTCGTTGCTCAACATCTCCATGAACCGGCCCATATCGCCATGTTCCCTGAACGGACGACGTCGCCCGTGCCGGCCGGCTCCCTACGACTGCGCCGTGTCCAGCACTCTGCAGTGCTAATTGATGGCTACTGCGAGCCCGAGCACGCCAAGGGCGAGGATCGGGAACAACCAGTTGGTGAGGTGGAGGAATACCTTTGCTCGCGTTCCGGTGCTCCGCCCTGCGGAGAGCGGGTCGGTGATGGCGTCGTCGCTCGTGGAGTGGACAGTCCGGACGGTATTCAGGACGGCCTGGGCGATCATGACGAAGGTACTCCCGATGACCCACGGGAGCGGGTCGACTGCAAGCCACGCTTCGGCCGTGGTCCTGGGAGCCACTACGGCCGAGAACGCCCCTGACAGCGATCCCATCATGACGAGAACCAGGAGAATCCAGAAGTGGCGCACGGCTGCATCGATGTAGAGCGGTAAAAGGGCGATCAGCACGACGGGAACGAGCAGGAGTGCGAGCTGCGCGGGGGAGACCAGCATCTGCTCGGCTCGGACCAGAGAGATTATGGCCTGATTGAAGAGCAGGAACGCCAGCAGGCCCACGAGGGACGGCCAGAGCGATCTACGCAGCCAGTCGTGGTCTGGATCGGCTGGGAGATCGAGTGAATCCGCGTACTCCCGTGCCGGCCCGAATGCTTCCTCGGCGCTCTGGCCCGTATCGTGCAGGAGCTCACGGACACTGGCCAGGGTGTCGCCGATGGCGCTTCCGTGGACCTGACGGAGGCGGAGTTCGAGCGTGAGTTCGTCGAACCACTTCTTGTCACTGGTCTGCTGCCTCATGCGGAGGGCTCCTTCGGACGTCGTTCTGGGTCGAGGTAGTCGATGCTGAGCTGGGTGAATCGGAACCAGTCGGCGCTGAGCCGAGCGAGTTCGGCGTGTCCGCGCTCGGTGAGGTCGAAGTACTTGCGGCCGGGGCCGCCGTCGCCGGCTCTCCACTCGGTGGAGACCAGTCCGGCGGCTTCGTAGCGCGTGAGGAGCGGGTACAGGGTGCCGCCTTTGATGGTGCCGAAGCCGTGGCGTTCGAGCTCGCTGATGATCGCGTACCCGTAGGAGGGCCCGGTGGACAGGGCGCGGAGGGCGAGAAGGCCCAGTGTTGCCCGTAGCCAATCGCTCGGCCACTCGACGCCCTCCGCACTAGCGGGGCCCGAGGTTGTCAGTTCCATGACTATATTGTGTGTCTAAGTAGTTAGCCTGTAAAGCCCGTCCAAGAGGTTGTCCCATAGGGCACACCATTGACGCTCTCCGGCCCGCTTGCTTCACTGACCCAATGCGACAAGTCCTGGTGCTCGGTGGAACGGCCTGGCTCGGCTCGGAGATCGCTCGTCAGCTGATGGCCAACGGAGATGCTGTCACCTGCCTGGCCCGCGGAGAGTCAGGTGGCTCCCCCGCTGGGACCGCCTTCGTGCAGGCGGACCGATACTCCCCGGATGCGTACGCGGCAGTAGCCGATCAGTCGTGGGACGACGTCGTCGAGCTCTCCTACGAGCCCGTGCTCGTCCAGGGTGCCGTCGATGCGCTCGCCGAGAGGGCGGAGCACTGGACCCTGGTGTCGTCCGTCTCCGTATACGCATCGAACTCCGACGCGGGTGCTGACGAGTCCGCGCCGCTGCTCGATCCGGTCGATCCCGAAGACTACGGGCAAGCGAAGGTCGCTGCCGAGCAGGCGTCGCTGGAAGCGCTTGGACGGCGCCTGCTCGTCGTTCGCCCAGGACTGATCGCAGGGGCCGGGGACGGGAGCGACAGGTTCGGCTACTGGGTAGGGCGCTTCGCGCTCGCACAGGACGGGCCGGTGCTCTCACCTGTCGCCGGGAGTCGCGCCGTCCAGGTGATCGACGTCGAGGATCTTGCAGCCTTCATGGTGAAAGCAGGCGAGGACGATCTCACCGGTGTCATCAACGCCACCGGTGACCAGTACGCCCTCGCAGACGTGTTCGCGCTCGCAGCCGAGGTTGCGAGCTTCGCAGGAGAGCGGGTGGTCGTAGCCGATGAATGGCTTCTTCGACACGATGTTCGCTATTGGGCCGGCCCCCGATCACTTCCTCTGTGGCTTCCCGAAGCTGATGCGGCCTTCGCCCAACGGGACAACGCCGCCTTCCATGCTGCCGGTGGCGAGTTGCAGGATCTTCGTCGAACCATGCAGCGCTGCCTGGACTTCGAGCGGCGGCTCGGCCTCGACCGAGAGCGTAGATCCGGGCTGAGTAGAGCCGAGGAACTCGATCTGCTCGGTCAGCTTCCGCGCTGACCGCACCGGTCTTGTCGAATAAGGGGACGCCTAGGAATAATTAAGTTCCTCGTAGGTCGACCAGAAGTCGTCCATCGACCGCGGCTGACCCAGGAGCAGCGACTCGAAATACAGAAGGTGATCATGCCGAGGAGCTGCCCCGGTTCGTACTCCTGAACGAGGCTGGTGCAGCAGTAGTCCTTTGCATGCTGGAGGGTGAGGACATCGTCTTTCCTGACTCTCCCGGATCTCGTCCGTCTGGGCGGAGCCGTGTCTCGCCGCGTAGATGACGTCTTCGTGAATCTGGGGCATCGAGGAATTCGCTCCGGGTCCACGGGAGAACCTGTATCTAGGTGAAGTTCTCCGTGACGAGGAAGGCGGCGCCGCGGCGGACGAGCT
Source organism: uncultured Arthrobacter sp. (assembly GCF_947493765.1). Taxonomy (GTDB): domain Bacteria; phylum Actinomycetota; class Actinomycetes; order Actinomycetales; family Micrococcaceae; genus Arthrobacter_D. The sequence continues at coordinate 119,140 of NZ_CANLSZ010000006.1, read as the reverse complement.
CCTCGAGGACCTCGAGATCGACGCTCGCCAGCGACGTGATGTAGAGGCAGCCGACACCGCGGCGGTGCTTGCCGAGAGATTCCAGGAGCTCGTCCGAGGAGGGTGCGGCCAGCAGGCCGTACAGCGCCAGTGCGGAAGCCCTCGGGGAGAAACCGACGGCCAGGGAATTACCCTTGTGGCCCGAGGGATAGGTGTAGCGGTACTCCCCGAAGCCGATCATCGACGATCCCCACATCACGGGCGGCTCCCCGGTGACGGACTCCATGAGCCCCAGCAGGGTCAGTGCGTCGGCCCGCCGCCGCGGATGCTCGACCGCCTCGATGAACGCCCTCAGGTCCTCGGACGTCGGCTGCGTCAGCAGTTCCGCCATGACTGATCACTCCTCCACCAGGTGCGGATCGGTGTGTCCACTCTAGACCCCGCCACGGGAATGGACGGGTGACGCAGCAGATCCATCGCGGGGCAGGAACGGGGGGAGATCCGTGGTGGACTGGGCGTATGACGACCGACGACACGGCAGCATCGGACCGGTTCCTCGCGCCCGAGCTGCCCCGCCCCGTGATCATGGACCAGTGCTGGGCGGATGCGGTCTTCCTCCACTGGCGGATCGACTCCGCGGCCGTGGCGCGGTACATGCCCGCCGGCGTGGTCCCCGACGAGGTGGATGGCTCGTCCTGGGTGGGCCTGATCGGTTTCCGCATGGTGGGCGCCGGTCTGGGCCAGGGCTTGCCCGTCCCGTACTTCGGCTCGTTCACCGAGATCAACGTGCGGCTCTACTCCCGTGGCCCCGACGGCACCCGTGGCGTCGTGTTCGTCACCCTCGATGCCTCGCGTCTCGCCGTGGTCCTCGCGGCGAGGGCCGGAGGCATCCCCTACGTCTGGTCGAGGTGCTCGCCCATCCACGACCAGCGAGGGTACGGGTACGACGTCGTCCGGTTCCGCAGACAGGCGAGGTCCCGCTTCGCCGTCGAGCCCGATACCGCACGGACGGCGGACGACACGGTGTCCCTGGAGCTCACGGCACGCTTCGGCCTGCACAGCACCCTGGCCGGCCGGACGCTCTACATCCCCAACACGCACACGCCGTGGCCGCTGCACCCTGCGACCGTCACCGGGCTCGACGACGGCCTGCTCGCCGCCGCGGGACTGATCGTGGACGGCCCGCCCGACTCGGTGCTCTTCTCCCCTGGTGTGCAGACCCAGTTCGGCCGGCCCCGTGTGGTGGCCGCGGACTGAGGGGGTCGGCGGACCGAGTGGGTCAGCCGAGCGAGATGCCCGAGGGCCGGATGCTCAGCGTCTCGATGGCCGATTCCCGTGTGGTGTCGACCGCCAGCCGCACCGCCTTGGCCACCTGGTCCGGCCGGATCCAGGCTTCGGCGCTGTACTCCTTGCCCTCCCATGCATGCAGCTCCTCCTGCATGTCGGTGGCCACCCTGCCCGGATGGATGGAGCTGACCCGCACGCCGTGCTGCCGCTCCTCCTCGCGCAGTGCGTCGGTGAAGGCGCGCAGCGCGAACTTCGTCCCGCTGTAGATCGCGGAACTCGCGCCGGAGGTGTAACCCGAGCCGCTGTTGATGGTGACAACCTGTCCTCCGGCGGCCCGCAGCGCGGGCAGCAGTGCACGGGTCAGGGCCGCGACGGCGAACAGGTTCACCTCGAAGCTCTCCCGCCAGGCGTCGTCGGTCAGTTCCGCGACCGGGCCCATGCGCAGTATCCCGGCGGAGTGGATCAGGACGTCGAGCCGATCGATCCCGGAGACCCCCGTCGCCACCTGGTCGGCGTCGCGCAGTTCCGCCGCGAACGGCTCGGCCGAGGGGTACGACGACGCCAGTTCCGTCAGCGCAGGCCGGTCGCGTCCACCGAGCAGCAGGTGATGCGTGGTGGCGAGCTCGTCGGCGATGGCGCGCCCGATGCCGCGGGAGGCGCCGGTGATCAGGGCAACAGGGGTGGAAGTCATGTCGTCAGCCTAGCAACGCCGACGCGCGCCACCCCGGCTCCCGCGAGCGGACGGGAGGAAGGCGCCGTTGACAACGTTGCGTCGGTCACACAGACTCGGGAAGCAACAAAAGTTCACCCGGAGACAACACCGCAGGAACGAGAGCCTCATGACCCAGGAACACGTCCGGACACCGGGCCGGTCTGCCTACCGCCGGCTGGCCGATCAGCTCGACACCCACTCCGACGGCTACGGGCCGCTCCGGGGCACGCTCGGCACCGGACGCATGGGGATGATCTGGCTCGCGGCGAATCTCGTGGTCACCACACTCCTCACCGGCACCCTCTTCGTCCCGGGCGTCACCTGGCCGACGGCCATCGGGATGATCGCGCTCGGCACGCTGATCGGCGGCTCCGTACTGGTCCTGGTGGGCAACATGGGTACCCGGACCGGGCTCGCCACGATGTCCCTCACCAAGGGATCGTTCGGTCTCCGCGGATCCTTCCTACCCGTCGCCGCCAATCTCGTCACACTCATGGGCTGGAGCTGGGTGCAGGCGATGCTCGCCGGCGTCACGGTGAACTTCGTGGTCGAGGAGATGACGGGCTTCTCCAGCCCTGTGCTCTTCTCGGTGCTCTGCCAGCTGCTGGTGGTCTGCCTGGCCATCTTCGGACACGCCGGCATCGAGCGCGTGGAGCCCTGGCTGGCCCTCGTGATCCTCGTTTTCATGGCGTACATCTTCACCACGGCCTTCCTCGCCTACAGCCCCGCCGAGTTCGCCGCGATCCCGCAGGACACCGCCGCCGGGTGGACCCCCGCCGTCGTCCTCGACGTCGTGATCGCCACCGCCATCTCCTGGACCGTGCTCTCGGCGGAGTTCAACCGGCTGGCACGCACGCAGGCGGCGGGCATGATCGGCTCCGGTGTGGGCTACGTGCTGTCCACGGTGCTCGCGATGATCCTCGGTGCCACCGCCATCGCCTTCGTGGTGCTCGACGGCGGTGAGGCGGTCGCGTTCGATCCCACCGTCATCGTCGCGATCTTCGGCGCCCCGCTCGCCGTCGTGATCTTCCTGTCCGTGATGGCCACCAACACGATGGTGGTCTACGGCATGGTGTCCTCCGTGGTGAACATGGTGCCCTCGCGCCGCGTCACGTTCCTGCCCACAGCGCTCGTGCTCGGTGCCGTCTCCATCCTCGGGGCCACCTGGCTCGCACTGCTCGACCGCTTCGCGGCCTTCCTCACCGTGGTCGGAGCACTGTTCATCCCGGTCTTCGCGGTCATGCTAGTGGACTACTACCTGGTGCGGTCCCGTCACTACGGTGGCGACATCCTCCGCGGTCGCGGCGGTGCGTACTGGTTCACGGGCGGCGTCAACATCGCCGCCGTCCTCGTGTGGCTGGTCGGCGCGGGGACCTCGCTGGTCCTCACCTACACCCTGCCCAGCCCCATCGGCGCGACCATCCCCACCTTCGTCCTCTCGGCACTGCTCTACCTGGCGTGGGCCGCTGCGACCGGCCGCATCGATCGCACAGCCCGGAGGCACACGCATCTGCTGGACGAACCGGAGGTGGCGGCGGACCATGCGGATCGTTGATCTGTCCCAGCCCATCCACACCGGCATGCAGGTCTTCCCGGGTGATCCTGCTGTGTCGGTGAACACCGTGGCGACGGTCGCCGAGGACGGCTACCAGGTGGCCTCGCTCCACGCCGGCTCCCACACGGGTACGCATCTCGATGCCCCGCTCCACTCGGTCGTCGACGGCGAGTCCGTGGACGCCATCGATCTCCGCCGCCTCGTGGGCGCGGCGCGCATCGTGGACTGCACGGAGGTGGGAGCGCACGACGTCGTCCCCTGGGCAGCGGTCGAGTCCCAGCTGGAGCGGCTCGAGGGGATCGCCATGGTGCTGTTCCGCACCGGATGGTCGGAGCACTTCGGCGACCAGCGCTATCTCCAGCACCCGGTCCTGGATGCGGAGATCGCCACCCGGCTCCTCGAGGCGGGGGTGACGGTGATGGGAGTGGACAGCCTGAACCCGGACCCCACCCTCGACAACGAAGGGCTGTTGCCGTTCCACGCGATCTTCCTCGGGGCCGGGGGTGTGATCGTGGAGAATCTGACGAATCTCGCAGCGGTCACGTGGGACGATCCGCTTGTCTCCGTGCTGCCGCTCCCGCTCGCCGGGGGCGACGGCGCGCCGGTGCGCGCCGTCGCCCTCGAGCTGGACGTGCCCACGCGCTAGGGCGCCGGCCCGTGGTGATCGGTCGCTACTCCGTGCGGGAGAGGACCTCGATCTCCTCGCCGGACAGCTCCAGGCCGGCGGCCTGCGCCGAGTCCTGGATGCTCTCGGGGCGTGAGGCGCCGGGGATGGGGATCACGGTCGGGGCGAGCGCGAGCTCCCAGGCCAGGCAGACCTGGTGCGGGCTCACGCCGTGCCTGTCGGCCACGTCCTGGAACGGGGCGAAGTTCTCCCCGAGGTCTCCGGCCTTCTTGATGCCGCCCAGCGGACTCCACGGCAGGAAGGCGATCCCGTTCTCGCCGCAGTAGTCCAGCTCGTCCTGGCTCGACCGGAACGCCGGGGAGAATTGGTTCTGCACCGAGGCCAGACCGCCGTCCAGGATCTCGTTCGCCTTCCTGATCTGGTGCACGGTGGCGTTGGAGATGCCCACCATGCGGATCACGCCCTCGTCGAGCAGCTCCTTGAGCGCACCGATCGAGTCCTCGTAGGGCACGTCCGGGTCGGGCCGGTGGTACTGGTAGAGACCGATCGCGTCGCCGCCGAGCCGCTGCAGTGAGGCCTTCGCCGCGTCCTTGAGGTAGTCGGGGTGGCCGTCCAGCGTCCAGGAACCGTCACCGGGGCGTTGTGCCCCGCCCTTCGTGGCGACGAGCACGCCGGAGGCGTCGGACCCGTAGCTCCGCAGGGCCTTCGCGATGAGCATCTCGTTGTGACCCACCTCGCCGGCATCGCGGTGATACGCATCAGCGGTGTCGATGAGGGTTATCCCGGCGTCGAGCGCCGCGTGGATGGTGCGGATGGAACGGTCCTCGTCGGGCCGCCCTTCGATCGACATGGGCATTCCTCCGAGGCCGATGGCGCTGACCTCGGTGCCTCCCAATGAGCGTTGCTGCATGGTCTTTCTCCTTCGGATAGACGTGCCGACCATCGTAGGCACCGCCGACCATGCATCGCGAGTGCCGATCAGGCGTCCAGGGTGAAGATCCTCCGGACCACGCGTCCCTCCGCGAGCGCGTCCAGGCTCTCGTTGAGGTCGTCGAGCGGCCGGGTGTCGGTATGGAGCAGTTCCACGGGAAGCCGCCCGTCCCGCCACAGCTCCAGGTAGAGGGGGATGTCCCGCTCGGGGACGGCGTCGCCCATGTAGGAGCCGAGCAGCCGCCGGCCCATCCCCGCGAACTGCAGGGCCGCCGTGGTGATCTCCTGGTCCGGGTGGGGCAGGCCGACGGAGACGAGGGCTCCGCCGCGGGCGAGCAGCTCCAGGCCTGCCTCCATGACGCGGGCACTGCCTACGGCTTCGATGACGACGTCGGCTCCGCCGTCGGTCGCCCGCCGCACCAGCTCCGCGGCGTCGTCGGGTGAGCCGGCATGCTGCGCACCGCACTGCAGGCCGAGTTCCTGCTTGGACGCCAGGGGATCGATGGCGACCACCGTGGTCCCGGGGATCTGTGCGGCGGCCATGACCGCCATCAGCCCCACCGCACCGAGACCGAAGACCACCACGGACTGTCCCTCCTGCACGGCGGCCGTGTTCAGCACCGCGCCGATACCGGTCAGTGCGGCGCAGCCGAACATGGCGGCGATGTCGAACGGGACGTCGTCGTCGATCACCACGGCCGATTCCCGCGCCACCACGGCATGTTCGGCGAAGGCGGACACACCGAGGTGATGATTGACGCGCTCGCCCCCGCCGGTCTCCAGCAGCGCCGGGCCGTGGAGGAGATCGCCGCTGCCGTTCGACTCCGCACCGCGGTAGCACAGGGCCGGTCGGCCCGCCGAGCAGGCGCGGCAGGAGCCGCAGGCCGGGACGAAGACGAGGACCACGTGATCCCCCACGCGGACGTCCTCCACGCCGTCGCCCACCGTCTCGACGACGCCGGTGGCCTCGTGGCCCAGTGCCATGGGCAGGGGGCGGAGGCGGGAGCCGTTGACGACCGAGAGGTCCGAGTGGCAGAGGCTGGCCCGCTCGATGCGCACCAGGAGCTCTCCCGCGCGGGGCTCCGGCACGGCAAGCTGCTCGATCCCCAACGGGGCGCTCTCCGCGTACGGCGCGGTCCGGTCGGCGGTACGGAGCACTGCGGCGCGCATCATCGGGCTCATGGCATCCCCTCGTGGTGAAGTGGTGGTGGGGGTCAGTCTAGGCGCGGGGGTTCGACCACGTCCGGACCGGTGCCGCGCGCGCCTCAGGTACTCAGTTTCAGGCCGATCACGCCGCCCACGATCATGGTGAGGAAGACGATCTTCAGCAGCGAGGCTGGCTCGGTCCCCGTGGCCATCGCGTACACGACCGTGAGGGCCGCGCCGATCCCCACCCAGACGGCATAGGCGGTGCCGATGGGCAGGGTCCGCATGGCGTAGGCCAGGCCGGCCATGCTCGCGGTGATGGCGACGGCGAACACGATCGTGGGCGCCAGCCTGCTGAAGCCCTCCGACCTGCCGAGGGCCGTCGCCCAGACGGCTTCGAGGACACCCGAGACGATGAGGACGATCCATGCCATGACGTGCTCCCATGGGCCGTCTTGTCGCACACCGGGTACGGCGCCCCTCGTCCGGGAGGCGGTGGACACGCGCCTCGGGTTCCATGGTGTCATGAACGGACGCCGGCACCGTGACCGTCGAGGGCGTCCTGCGCCCCTCCGGTCGGGGTTCGCCTATCCGGTGGTGACCCGGCCGTCGTCGACCCGCCAGCGGGCGTCGAGCCGCACGTTCTCGAGCAGCCTGCGGTCGTGCGTGACGAGGAGCAGGGCGCCCGTGTAGGACTCGAGGGCGTCCTCGAGCTGCTCGATCGCCGGGAGATCCAGGTGGTTGGTGGGCTCGTCCAGTACCAGGAGGTTCACGCCGCGTGCCTGCAGCAGCGCCAGGCCCGCCCGGGTCCGCTCGCCCGGTGAGAGCGCTGCGACGAGGGACCGCGCCTGGTCGGCCTTCAGCCCGAACTTGGCGAGCAACGTCCGCACCTCGCCCTGCGTCAGCTCGGGTACGAGGTGCTCGAAGGCCGTGCTGAGGGGCAGGGCGTCCGCGAGCTGCCCCCGGGCCTGGTCGATCTCGCCGACGGCCACGCTCGGTCCGAGGGCCGCCGTGCCGTCGTCGGGCGGCTGGTGCCCCAGCAGCAGGCGCAGGAGCGTCGACTTCCCTGCCCCGTTGGGGCCGATGATCCCGATGCGCTCGCCCGCGTCGACCTGGAGCGAGACAGGTCCGAGGGTGAACCGACCCCGGCTGACCGAGGCGTTGTTCAGGGTCGCCACCACCGAGCTCGAACGCGGCGCCGACCCGATGGTGAACCTCAGCTGCCACTCCTTGCGCGGCTCCTCCACCTCCTCGAGCCGGGCGATCCGCGACTCCATCTGCCGCACCTTCTGCGCCTGCTTCTCGGAGGACTCGGCGCTCGCCTTCCGGCGGATCTTGTCGTTGTCCGGGCTCTTCCTCATGGCGTTGCGCACACCCTGGGAGCTCCACTCGCGCTGCGTGCGGGCACGCCCCACGAGGTCCTGGCGCTTCCCGGCGTACTCCTCGTAGGCTTCCCGCGCATGCCGCCGCGCCACGGCCCGTTCCTCCAGGAACGCGTCGTACCCGCCCTCGTACACGGACACCGTGGCCTGCGCGAGATCGAGTTCGACGACGGTGGTGACGCAGCGCGCCAGGAACTCGCGGTCGTGGGAGACGAGCACCACTCCGCCGCGCAGCTCCCGCACGAAGGACTCGAGGCGTTCGAGGCCGGCGAGATCGAGGTCGTTCGTGGGTTCGTCGAGGAGGACGATGTCGAAGCGGCTCAGCAGCAGGGCCGCCAGGGCCACTCGCGCCAGTTGCCCACCGGAGAGGGTGAGGGTCGGGGTGGACGGGTCGATCCCGTCGGCGACATCGGCGAGGACGGCGGGCATCCGGTCCTCCAGGTCCACGGCCCCGGAGACCATCCAGTGTTCCAGGGCCGCGGCGTAGACGTCGTCCGCCTGCTTGCCGCCGTCACCGAGGGCCTCCGCGGCGTCCTCCATGGCGGTCGTGGCCGCCGTCGTGCCTGTCCGGCGCCCGATGTACGCCGCGACCGTTTCACCGGGACGGCGCTCGTGTTCCTGCGGGAGCCAGCCCACGAAGCCGTCCGGCGGCGTGGTGGAGACGGTCCCGGCCACCGGCTGGTCCGCTCCCGCGAGCAGGCGCAACAGGGTCGTCTTGCCGGCGCCGTTGGCCCCCACCACGCCCACCACGTCCCCGGGGGCCACGGTGAGATCGAGCTTCGAGAAGAGCGTGCGGTCCGCCGGGCCCCCGGACAGATCCTTCGCCACGAGGGTTGCGGTCATGCCTCCAGTCTAGGAGGCGGAGGAGAGGGCCGGGCGTGAGCGTGCCTCAGGTCTCCCGGACGGCGGGGTCCGCAGACGCGTGGTCCTGCTGCGGCGTCGGCGGCTCCGGTGTCGCGACCCGCCGGGGAAGCGTGAAGACCAGCAGCAGCGCGACGGCGGCGAAGGCCGCGCTGACACCCATGGTCGCAGCCGAGGCGTCGGTGAAGCCGGCAGCGCGCCCGGCCGCCGTCGCCATCTCGCGTCCACCCGGCAGCGAGCCGAACAGCACGCTGCCGATGATCGCGATACCCACCGCGGAGCCGATGCGCTGGATAGCCGAGATGACCGCACTGGCCGATCCGGCGTCCTGCCGGTCCACCGTGGCCACGATGAACTGCACGTTCGGCGCGATGAAGAAGCCGTTGCCGAGCCCTGCCAGCAGCAGCGGGACGGCGAACAACCAGTTGGTCAGATCGGACGGTTCCGTGATCAGCAGGATCAGCCACGACCACCCGAGTCCCACTGTCACGAGGGCCGTCCCCAGGACCAGCACGTTGCGGCCGAGTCTCAGGGCCAGGTGGTTGCTCTGCGAGGAGCTGATGATGCTCCCGACGGCGAACGGGATGGCCACGGCGCCCGAGGCGAGGGCGGAGTGCCCCAGCCCCGACTGCCAGAGCAGCGAGATGGTGAAGAAGATACTGGTGAACGCGGCGAAGTAGACGAGGGCCAGGACGACTCCACCGGTGAACGATGCGTGCGAGAACAGTGTCGGGGGGACCAGGGGCACGCGTCCCTTCCGGTCGGTGCGGATCTCCCACATCCCGAAGAGTGCGAGCAGGACGACTCCGCCGGCGAGGGAGAGCCAGGTCCACAGCGGCCAGCCGTCCTCCTGACCCTGGATCAGCGGGACCAGGAGAGCTACGAAGGCCGCTGACACCAGAGCGATGCCGACGGCGTCGAGGCCCTTGGCGGCGCGGGGCAGCGACCTGTCGCGGGGCGGCAGCAGCGCGGCGGCCGCGATGCACGTGACGATGCCGACCGGCAGATTCACGAAGAAGACCAGGCGCCAGCCGTTCTCCTCCCCGAAGGCCTCGATGATGAGCCCGCCGATGATGGGCCCGAGCGCCGAGGACACCCCGATGACCGCGCCCATGATGGCGAATGCCGTTCCGCGGGTCCTGCCGGGGAAGAGCAGCTGGATGAAAGCCGTGACGGCCGGGACGAAGATGCCGCCGGCCAGGCCCTGGAGGACCCGGAAGATCACCAGCTGAAGGTCGCTCTGGGCGAAGCCGCAGGCGAAACTCGCAAGGGTGAACAGGGCGACACCGGAGAAGTAGATCCACTTGTGGCCGATGCGGTCCCCGAGCCTGCCAGCGGGGATGAGTGTCAGGCCGAAGGCCAGCGCGTATCCCGAGATGATCCACGAGAGTGTGGACTCCGAAGCATCCAGGCTGGTGCGGATGGTCGGGAGGGCCACGTTGACGATCGTGGTGTCGAGGAGCGCGATGCTCATGCCCAGCAGGAGGGCTGCGAGGGCGAGCCAGGACTGCCGGGGAATGGTCGGCGTGGCCGCCTGGTTCATGGTGGTGCTCATGCGGAGCCTTTCGCGGGTACGGAGGCAGGACCATTCCAGGAGCGTCGTCCGGCCTCGGCACGGCGGTGTGCATGGCTCTCGCGCGGGTCTCGTGCCGTCCTCTAGTCTACCGAGTGGGTGCGGCGTGGCGGACGGCCAGCAGCGCCCGGCCACGGGACGCGTGGCACAACGAGACGGTGAACGAGACCGTGAACGAGACTGTGAAGGGGTGGGGCCGATGGCACGGTTCAGGAAGGACGGCACGGTGAGGTCGGAGACCCTGCCGAGCACGCTGCAGCGGTCCGGGACGAAGGCGCAGGACACCTTCGCCGCGACACTGGACGCCGCGGAGGAGCAGTACGGCGACGGCGAGCGGGCCCGCCGTACGGCCTTCGCCTCCCTGAAGCACGGGTTCGAGAAGGTGGGGGACCACTGGGAGCAGAAGGAGTCGAAGGGTCCTTCGGACGAGCAGGCCGCAGCGGGGCGCGCCGAAGCGCGCCCGACGGCGGGCGGCGTGGACGCCAATGCCTCGAAGGCCCATCTCTACGATCTAGCCCGGAAGCTCGACGTGCCGGGCCGCTCCTCGATGTCGAAGCGGGAACTGGTCGAGGCGCTCCAGCGGGCGAATGACCGTGAGACCCGGAGGGCGCGGGATTCCTGAGGACCGGAGTGAGAGGACCCGCGGGAAGCCCCCTCGAAAGCTAGGGTAGGCTAACCTTACTTTCAGCTGTCCATCCGCCCTTCTCGGGCCAGAAGCCAGGGAGCCCCATGGCCACCTCACGCCTGCTCCGCCTGCTCGCCGCCACCGTCGTCGCAGCGCTGTCCCTCTCCGCCTGCTCCACGGGCCCCTCGGACGGTGCGGGCAGCACGACAGCCGACAGCGCGGCGGGGGCTGATGCGGCCGTTTTCCCGGTCACCATCGATCATGCCTTCGGCCAGACGACACTGAGGGAGTTGCCCGAGCGCGTCGCGACGGTCTCGTGGGTCAATGCCGACGTGGCATTGTCGCTCGGCGTCGTCCCGGTGGGCATGCCGATCGATTCCTACGGGGGCAACGAGAACGGCTCCACTCCGTGGAAGGACGCGAAGCTCGAGGAGCTCGGAGCGGCCATCGGCACGAACGGCGCCCCGGTGCAGTACTCCGAGACCGACGGCCTCGCCTTCGACGACATCGCCGCCACGGATCCCGATGTCATCCTCGCCGCCTACTCCGGTCTGTCGCAGGAGGACTACGACACCCTCAGCAGGATCGCTCCGGTCGTCGCGTACCCCGAGGTGGCCTACGGCACCGCCTGGCAGGACTCCACCCGGATCATCGGGGAGGCCCTCGGTCTCTCCGGTGCTGCCGAGCAGCTCGTCGACACCACGGAGCAGGCCATCGACGACGCCGCCGCCGAACACCCCGAGCTCGACGGGACCACCTTCATCTACGGCAGTCTCACCCCCGGGGCAGCGGACAGCGTGAGCGTGTACACCGCGAACGACAATCGACCTCGCTTCCTGACGGAGCTCGGCATGGTCCAGGCGGACGTGGTGACCGAGGCCACGGGTGGTTCGGAGGAGTTCTTCATCCCCTGGTCGGCGGAGCGGGCGAACGAGCTCGACTCCGACATCTTCGTGACCTGGGTGGCCGACGAGGACGCGGCGGAGGCCATCGCGGCCGATCCACTGCTGGGCCAGATCCCCGCGGTGGGACGCGATGCCCTGGTGACCACGTCGGACGACACCCTGACACTGTCCGTCTCCGCCGCGAACCCCCTGAGCCTGGACTGGGCCCTCGATGCCTTCGTGCCGCTGCTCGCAGACGCCGCGGCCGGCCGGTGACGCCGGTTCCCGATTGCCCTTCGGTCGTATCTGGGCTGGAATGGACACCGAAGCACCACTCGTTCCAGGAAGGGAACCCCGATGGCTCAGGGCGACATCAGCAAGCTCCAGGCGGCAACGGCCTGGGACAGTGCGGGCAAGAAGCTCGGTGACGTCAATGACGTCCACCTCGAGAAGGAGTCGGGCATCCCCGCGTGGATCACGGTGTCCCTCGGCCTCCTGCACTCCCGCAAGCACTATGCGCCGCTCGCCAACTCGCGCCTCGAGCGGGAGGAGCTCCATCTCGCCTGGTCGAAGAGCCAGATCTCGGGGTCACCGAGTACAGAGAGCGCCGCGGCGCTCTCGGCCGACGAGGAATCGGCACTGATCGACTACTACAGGTTGCGCGACGGCGCGGAGTGACCCGTAGTAGTGGACCCGTACTAGTGCGCCGCGGTCCTAGGTGAGGCCGAACAGGCCCACGATGTTCCCGATGATGAAGATGAGCACCAGGAGCACGATCAGGCCCACGACGCCGATCCAGACGGCGGTGATCCCCTTCGACTGGGGCTTGTCCTCCGTGTGGTTCTGTTCCCAGGTGGTGCTGGCCTCGGCGGGCGGGGTCTCGCCCGGAGGCACGCCGCCGCCCGGCTCGAGGCCCGTGATGTTGTTGTCGTCCGGGTCGGGGTGACCCGCGTTCGAATCCGTGGGATCGGGGTGGCGGTCGCTCATGATGTCCTTCGCGTAGTTGGCCGGGTGCTTCCCGATCACACTACTCCGGAGACGATCAGCCGGCTTATCGATGATGGGCACCTGCACCCGATGGCATTGCTGGTATGGGCTCCCTACTGCCTCACCCCTACTGCCCCACTCCTGCTGTACTGCCACCGGTCGGGTCGAATCCCTGCCCGGCTGCGCTGTGGGCGTCGTCGGTCGGTGTGCCGTCCTCGCCGGCGTCGGCGGCGATCGTCGGCTCCTCCTCCTCGCGCGGCGTCCAGGACATCGTGATCGCCACTCCGTCGTCGGTCCCGGTCACGTTGAGATGCAGGTCCTCACCCACCAGCGCCTCGTCGTGCACCGGATCGCCGGCCTCCCGGGCCAGGTCCGTCAGGCGGCAGATGGCGACGGCCATGGCCCGCCCCCAGTCCTGCGGATGTCTGCTCGTCGACTCCTCGGTCACGGTGAACTTCTTGTCGGTCATCGTCATCGTCTCCCTGCCGTGAACTCACTGCTGCACTGCTCCTCGGTGTGAGCGAGCCTACCAGCGCGGGTGGAGGCGCGGTCGGGATCACCTGTGCGCGGATTTTTTGGGGGAGGCGGCGGCTATCGTCGTTCTCGCCATGGTCTAGCAGCAGGCTCTGGCCCCCGACCACCATCGGATACCCATGACAGAAACCGTGATTGCTCTCGACGACGACGTCGACACCCCGGTCCTTCAGGCGGTCCCGAAACCGCTGCCCGACACCCGCATGGACCCTGTCCTCGCGCCTCCCACGAAGCGGGAGCGCGAAGCGCAGTGGCTCGAGTGCGCTGTGCGGGCCGGCGACCTCGCCGACCTGTCGCTGGCCGACCTCCGCCTCATGGCGAACCGGATGTTCCGCCTGCTCGACGCGGAGACGCCACCCGTGGAAGCCCACGAGCGCTACACCGCGGCCGTGGAGGAGATCGAGGCGCGGCTCGAGCGTTCCACGCCCGACGACGAGGACGGGCACGACCGCGCCGTGTTCAAGGACTCCGCGTTCTCCTCGCGCTACGAGCTGTACGTCGACGGATCCCTGGCCGCCTACATCCGGTACTCCATCGTCAGCGGCCAACTCACGCTGCGCGCCCTGGTGGAGAAGCCGGGGTACGAGGAGAGAGGGCTCGACAGGGTCCTGCTCCGCCACGCGTTCCTGAACGCACACCGGCGTCGCCTGGCCGTGGTGCCCGCCTGCCCCGAGGCGCTCACCTTCCTCGATCGATATCGGCAGTACAGGACCCTCGCGCGCCTGGGGGACTGAGCCGCACCTCACCGGCGTCGGAGGCAGTGCGTCACGCAGGGTTTGCGCTGGATCCGCCACGGCGGGCGTGGAGCGGCCGACCGGGCCGTATGATGTGGCACGGCGGCCGGGTCTCAGGCCGCCTGCCGTCGGAGCTGTCTCGACCGCGGTGCACGGACGATTCTGGTGAACGGGTAGTTGGATGGACATGGGGTGGGTGCAGGCAGCCGCTGGGAGGCTGACGGCGTTGCCTTCGTCGGCCGTTCATACGGGGTTCGCCCTCCTTCTCGCGGCGACCGCCGCGTTCGGCCGCACCATCACGCTCGAATCCTCGAATCTCGCCCTCGTGTGGCCCGCCGCGGCCATCCACTTCCTCTGGGCGGTGTGGGGCCTGCGGTCCCGCCGCGACACCGTGATCGCCCTGGTGGCCGCCGCTCCGGTGCTGGCCGCCGTGACCCTGATGACCGGCCTCGGACCCGCCCTGGTGGCCGGCGTGATCCTCGGCAGTGCGGTCCAGACCCTCATCGCGGCCCACCTCTTCCGTCGACTCGTGCCGGGCCTGGGTATCCGGACCGTGGGGGACTATCTCCGGCTCGGCGGGATCGCTCTCGCAGCCTGCTCCGTCGGCGCACTCATCATCGTCGGCGCCAGCGCCCTGGGCGGAGTCGCCTCACCCGCCTCCGTCTTCGTCCCCTGGATCATCCGGCACGCCGTGTCCCTGACCGCGATCGGCTCCCTCGGCCTGGTCCTCGCCGCGAGCATCTCGGCACGCGCCACCGGGGCCACGGCCCCGGAACTGCGTGTCGGGCCCCTCGAGCGTTCCCTGATCGCCGTCGTCTCGGTGGCGCTCTACATGACCACCTTCGGCGCCGACACCGCCCTGCCCATCGCCTACATCGCGATCCCGGTGCACATGTGGGCGGGCCTGCGTCTCCGCTCCGGGTGGGCCATGCTGCACGGCCTAGCGAGCGGCGGGATCCTCCTGTTCTTCACGGTGGCCGGCCGGGGGCCGTTCCAGGAACTCGACGGAGGGACCGCGGCCTATGTGGCGCAGTCCTTCATGTTCATCGCCTTCTCCCTCTCCGCGGTCCTGGCGCTGAGCATGGACGAGCGCCAGCGCCTGATCGCCGGGCTGTACCGCGCGCACGAGGAGGCGGAAGCCTCGGCCGCGCTCCGCGACCTCGTGATCAGCCGCATGCACGACGGAGTGCTGGTGGCCGGAGCGGACAGGCGTCCGATCTTCCAGAACGAGATGAGCGCCCGCTGGCTCGGTTCGTGCATCACACGGCCGGCGGAGCTGTGGCGGCGCGACTACGACGTCACCACGGTGAACGGTGAGCCGCTGACCGACGCGGACGATCCGCTGACCCTCGCCCTGCAGGGAGTCGTCACCGAGCGACTCGATCTCGACCTGACCCACCCGGACGGGCACGTGGTGTATCTGTCCGTGGACGCCATCCCGCTGCCCGACGAGCACGGGGCCGTCGTCGTCACGCGCGATGTGACCGACGAACGCATGTACCAGCGGGATCTCGGGCGCTTCGCCTCCGTGGTGGCCCACGACCTCATGACGCCCCTCACGGTGTTCGACGGGTGGCTCGAGATGCTCGAGGACCCGGAGCTGCCCGTCGCACAGCAGCAGGCGAGCGTGGCGCGGCTCCAGCAGGCCAGCCTGCGCATGCGGAACCTCATCCGTAACCTGCTCGTCTACAGCCTCGCGAAGGAGGAGCGGCTCGCGCCGATGCACCTCGACGTGACCGAGACCGTCGAGGGGATCATCGACCTGCGGACCGCCCTGCGGGGGAAGGACGTACCGCTGGTCCGCTTCCACGTGCAGACCGCCCATCCGGTATATGCCGACGAACGCATGTTCCTGCAGCTCGTGGAGAATTTGGTGGGCAACGCCCTGAAATACGGGAGGACCGACGGCACGGCCGAGATCACCATCGCGACCTCGATGGACGACGCTTCCGGCCGGACGCTGATCTCGATCCGAGACAACGGCATCGGCATCCCCGAGGCCGATCTGGAACGCGTCTTCGACGACTTCCATCGGGCGGAGAACGGCCTGGGCCATGCCGCCGGCACGGGTCTCGGCCTGGCCATCTGCCGCCGCATCGCGGAGAGCCACGGCGGCTCGATCAGCGTGGCCAATGTGCCCGGCGGTGGCGCGGAGTTCACGGTCAGCCTGCCGGCCGGACCGGACCAGCTCCCTGCCGGGGTGGCGCAGGCCGATGCTGACGAGGACTCGATGGCCCCGGCGTACTGAAGCGCCCGTTGCTCCGGCCCGTCGTCGTCCGGCCCGTCGGTGTCCGGGGCTCGGTGTCCGGGACGTCGTCGTCCGGGGCTCGTGACCAGGAAGCCGGGACCCGCCGTCCCTCAGGCCTCCGGGGCTCCGGTCCGCGGATAGAGCTTCGGCGAGCCGGTGTGTCCCCGCCCCGATCTCATGCCCGTGATCACCGCTCCCATGGCTTCGCGGGAGGACCGGCGGGCCTCCCAGCCCAGTTCGGTCCGGGCCCGGGTGGTGTCCATGACAGGGGATTGGGCTGCCATGTCGATCCAGCCGGGATCGGTGCGCTGCAGACCGAGCGCCCAGCTCCCACCGACGATCCACCTGAGGAGGCGGACCGGGATGCCGAGGACCCGGCGCGCCCCCAGCAGGTCGGCGACGCGCTCCGGATTCAGTTCCGGCTCCGCGGCGATGTTGAAGGCGCCCGATGCGCGCTGCTCGACGACGCTCCAATAGGCCTCGGCGATGTCCTCCGCGTGGACGGCCTGGAAGACGAAGGCGTCCGGGATGGGCACGATCGGCAGGGGCACCCAGCCCAGGAGGAATTTCGGGACCAGCGGGCCGAGGAAGTAGCGGCCTATCTCACTGCCGGCCTGATCCTGGAAGATCAGACCCGGCCGGAGCCTGGCCACCGTGATCTGCGGATGATTCTGCTCGAAGGCGTCCAGTAGTCCTTCCTGCTCGGCCTTGTGGCGGCTGTAGTGCGACGACTGGATACCTCCGGTCGGCCAGGACTCGTCCCTGCGGGTGCCCTTGTCCGAGGGGGAGTAGGCGCCCACCGAGGACGCGCAGACGACGTGCCGCACACCTGCTGCAGCCGCCGCCCGCAGCACATTCGCCGTCCCCACCACGTTGGTCCGATGCATCGCCGCCTCGTCCCGGTTCGGCTGGATGGCCCACGCGAGGTGCACCACGGCGTCGACCCCGACGAAGGCCGCTGTCAGGGCGTCGTGACTGTCGGCGGCGCCGATGTCGATGGTGTACCAGTCGACGCCGTGGTAGGGCTCCAGTGTCGTCTCGGGCGCGGTGCGGGCGATCGCTGCGACGGAGAGGGCGTTTCCGCCCGATCCCGGTGAGCTCTGCCCGGTGCGACGAGCCTGCTGGAGACGGGTGAGGAGGGCGGTGCCGACATTGCCTGTGGCACCTGTGACCATGATGCGCATGACTGACTCCTGGGTCTGGTGGCTGCGGGTGTATCCGGTGGAAGCAGTGCCCCGGTACGCACGGAGCGCAACTGGACTGCTCAGCAACCTTATGGTGCAGTTGACGCAGACGCACAGCCGCAGCGGACAACCGGATCCGGGTCCGTGGCCTGATAGGGAGATCTCCATGAGTAGCAGCAGCAAGGTGCGCACCGCGCCGAAGAGCGAGGCGGGCAGGAGGGCACAGAGCGCTCCGCACCCGGAGGACTCGCGCAAGCCCGACAATCTGAACGACGTGAAGAAGCCGGCCTGGGGGTACGTGTTCAAGCGGACGGTCAGCGAGTTCAGCAAGGACCAGTGCACCGACCTCGCGGCGGGGCTCACCTACTATGCCGTGCTGTCCATCTTCCCCGGCATCCTCGCGCTGCTCTCCGTCCTCGGCCTCTTCGGGCAGGCACAGGCCACCACCGACCAGGTCATGGGCATCATCGGTGAGTTCGCGCCGCAGAAGGCGTTGGACACGATTGAACCCACCATCTCGAGTCTGGCCTCCAACCAGGCCGCCGGGCTCACCTTCGTGATCGGCCTGCTGGGTGCCCTCTGGAGCGCGTCGGGGTACGTCACGGCCTTTTCGCGGGCCGCGAACCGCGTGTACGAGGTGGAGGAGGGCCGGAGCTTCTTCAAGCTGCGCCCGCAGATGCTGCTCATCACCGTGACCGTGCTGGTCCTGATCGTCATCATGGGTCTGCTGCTCGTGCTCTCCGGCCCGGTGGCCCAGGCCGTCGGCGACGCGATCGGGCTCGGTGGTACGGCCCTGCTGGTCTGGAACATCGCGAAATGGCCCGTCATGGTGGCTTTCGCCGTCGCCATGATCGCGGTGCTCTACTACGGCACGCCGAACATCCAGCAGCCCAAGTTCCGCTGGATGAGTCTGGGCGGCTTCATCGCCCTGATCGTGCTGGCGATCACCACGGCGGGCTTCTCCCTCTATGTGGCAAACTTCGGCAGCTACGACGCCACCTACGGCGCGATCGCCGGTGTCGTCGTCCTCCTTCTGTGGCTCTGGCTCGCCAATCTCTCGCTCCTCTTCGGGGTCGAGTTCGACGCCGAGATGGAGCGCGGTCGCCAGCTGCAGGCCGGCATCGAGGCCGAGGACACCATCCAGCTCCCTCCGCGCGACACCAAGGCCGCGGAGAAGAAGCACGAGAAGTACCTCAAGATGGTCAACGACGGGCGCGAGCTGCGACTGCAGTCCGAGCGGGAGTCCCTCAGGTCCTGACGGACTCCACCCTGGGAACGGACCACACGCCCTGAGAGGAGCCCGGCTGCCATGCAGTCGGGCTCCTGCCATGTCC
The DNA here is from genome assembly GCF_947493765.1 of uncultured Arthrobacter sp. Lineage (GTDB taxonomy): Bacteria > Actinomycetota > Actinomycetes > Actinomycetales > Micrococcaceae > Arthrobacter_D. The sequence continues at coordinate 100,560 of NZ_CANLSZ010000006.1, read as the reverse complement.
CCAGCACGTCCTAGACTGGCGCCATGACCAATACCGAGCAGGCCGACACGTCAGGACACAGCACCAAGGGCTCGTACGTGACCTCCGGCGAGGAGTTCACCCGCGACACCCAGTACATCGAGTCGAGGATCACGCGCGACGGCGCCGACGGCTTCCCCGTGGAGCCCGGGCGCTACCGGCTCATCGCGGCCCGCGCCTGCCCCTGGGCCAACCGGTCCATCATCGTGCGGCGCCTCCTCGGGCTGGAGGACGCCATCTCGCTCGGCACCCCCGGCCCCACGCACGACAAGCGGTCGTGGACGTTCGACCTGGACCCGGACGGGCTCGATCCGGTTCTCGGCATCGAGCGACTGCAGCAGGCGTTCTTCAAGCGCGACCCGGACTACGCCCGGGGCATCACGGTCCCGGCCATCGTCGACACCACCACGGGCGCCGTGGTCACCAACAACTTCCCGCAGATCACGCTCGACTTCTCCGGTGAGTGGAAGGAGTTCCACCGCGACGGAGCCCCCGAGCTCTACCCGGAGCACCTCCGCGAGGAGATCGACACCGTCAACAAGTGCGTGTTCACGGAGGTCAACAACGGCGTGTACCGCTGTGGCTTCGCCGGGTCGCAGGAAGCCTACGACGCCGCCTACGACCGGCTCTTCACCGCGCTGGACTGGCTCGAGGAGCGTCTCACCACGCAGCGCTACCTGGTCGGGGAGACCATCACGGAGGCCGATGTGCGGCTCTTCACCACCCTGGTCCGGTTCGACCCGGTGTACCACGGCCACTTCAAGTGCAACCGGAACAAGCTGACGGAGATGCCCGCCCTCTGGGGTTATGCCCGTGACCTGTTCCAGACGCCGGGATTCGGCGACACCGTCGACTTCGAGCAGATCAAGCAGCACTACTACATCGTCCACGAGGACATCAATCCCACCGGTATCGTCCCGAAGGGTCCCGATCTCTCCGGCTGGACCACGGAGCACGGCAGGGAAGCGCTCGGTGGGAAGCCCTTCGGCGACGGGACACCGCCCGCCGCCCCGTAGCTGAGGACCTGTAGCTGGGGACCGGCAGCTGAGGACCGGTAGTTGGGGTTCGCAGCAGTGCAGGAGAACCCGCCCCGCGACCGCATCTACGGCCCGTCATTAGGGAACACCTTCGTTTCCTAATGACCGTGAACATAGGTTAGCCTTACCTGGTCCGATCGTCCGGTTCAGGGAGGTTCCCGTGGCAGTCCAGGCTCCTGCCGCCGTCGCCGGGCATCACTCCGGAGTCACCGGGCGTCGCCCGTCCTCCGCGCGGCGGGCGGGCGCGCTCGTCCTGCTGGTGGTGCTCCTCCTCCTGGTCGGGTCCGCCTCGCTGACCATCGGGGCGCGGTCGATCTCTCCGGACACCCTGCTCGACGCCGTCACGGCCTTCGACGCCTCCAACGGCGACCACGCAGTGGTGCTCTCCCGGGTACCACGGACCGTCATCGGATTGCTGGTCGGAGCGGCACTCGCGGCCGCCGGTACCGCCCTGCAGGGCGTCGCGCGCAATCCGCTCGCCGATCCGGGCATCCTCGGCATCAACGCCGGAGCCGCGCTCGCCGTCGTGATCGGGATCCACGTGGTGGGCCTGAGCACCGCCTCGGGGTACATCTGGTTCGCATGTGCCGGAGCGGGGGCAGCGGCGCTCGTCGTCTACGCCGTGGCGAGCCTCGGCAGGGAGGGTGCGACGCCGGTCAAGCTCGCCCTGGCGGGCGCCGGTCTTGCCGCGGGACTGGCGAGCCTGACGAACGCGGTCCTCGTCTCCAGCCAGGAGACCCTCGACGTCTTCCGGTTCTGGCAGGTCGGGACGCTCTCCGGCCGTGGCTGGGACGTGATCGGCGCCGTCGCCCCCTTCCTCGTCCTGGGCCTCGCCCTGACGCTGTCCACGGGCACGATCCTCAACAGCCTGGCGCTGGGCGACGACATCGCGCGGGGCCTGGGACAGAGGGTCGGGCCGGCGCGGGCACTCACCGCCGTCGGGATCGTGGTCCTGTGCGGCGCGTCCACCGCGGCAGCGGGGCCCGTCGGCTTCGTGGGCCTCGTGATCCCCCATCTGGTGCGCCTGCTCGTGGGGGCGGACTACCGGTGGATCCTGCCGTTCTCCGCACTCCTGGGCCCCATCCTGCTGCTCGGCGCGGACATCATCGGGCGTGTCGTCCTGCCGCCCGGTGAGGTCCAGGTGGGCATCATGACCGCCGTCGTCGGCGCGCCGTTCTTCATCTGGCTCGTGCGCCGCCGAGGGACGGTCCAGCTGTGAGTGCCCCGCGCCACGCCCGCCGTGTCCCGGCGCCGCAGAGCACCGGCCTGTCGGTCCTCAGGGCGGGCAGGCGGAGCCGGACCGGTTCCAGGCTTGTCGCGGCGATCGGCGCCGTCGTGGTGCTGTTCGCGGTGAATGTGCTCCTCGGCTCGTACACCGTCACCATCCCCGACTTCTTCCGCATCCTGGGAGGCACGGAGATCCCCGGCGCCGACTTCATCGTCCTGGAGAACAAGCTGCCCCGCGCCGTGACCGGTCTGCTGATCGGCGTGTGCTTCGGGATCGCCGGGGCCGTCTTCCAGACCATGCTGCGGAACCCGCTCGCCAGCCCCGACATCATCGGCATCAGTTACGGGGCCAGCGCCTCGGCGGTGGCCTCGATCGTGATCTTCGGCGCAGCGGGCGCGGCCGTGTCACTCTCCGCCCTCGCCGGAGCCCTGCTGATCGCCACGGCGATCTATCTCATCTCCCGCCGGGGGTCAGTGGCCGCCTACCGGCTCATCCTCGTCGGAATCGGCTTCGCCGCCGTACTCCAGGCCCTCGTGAACTTCCTCATCACACGTACCGATCTCCGGACGGCGGCCCAGGCCGTGCTGTGGCTGAGCGGATCGCTGAACTCGAGTACCTGGGACCGCGTCGGCGTGCTGCTCGCCGCACTGGTGGTCCTGCTGCCCGCCGTCGTCCTCCTGTCGCGGCATCTGCGCGGCCTCGAGCTGGGCGACGACGCCGCGGCCGGGCTCGGCCTGCACGTCGAGGCGTCCCGGCTGGGGCTCATGATCACCGCCGTCGCCCTCGCGGCCGTGGCGACGGCGGCCGCCGGACCGGTGGCGGCCGTCGCGTTCCTGTCCGGCCCGATCGCCCGGAAGCTGCTCGACAACCGGACCTCACTGACCATGGCGGCCCTCGTGGGCTCCGTGATCGTGCTGGCCTCGGACTTCGTCGCCGCCAATCTCCTCGGCGCGACCTCGCTGCCCGTGGGCGTGGTGACAGGGGCACTCGGGGCCCCGTTCCTGCTGTGGCTGCTCGCCACGGCCAATCGAACCGGCCAGGGAGGCTGACCATGGATCCACACCGCTCCACACCGGACACACTGTCCGCCGAGAACCTGGACCTCTCCTACGGCGACCGCACCGTCGTCGACGGGCTGTCCGTCACCCTTCCCGCCGGAAAGGTGACCGTGATCGTCGGCGCGAACGCGTGCGGGAAATCCACCCTGCTGCGCGGTCTCGCACGTCTCCTCAAGCCCACCGCCGGCACCGTGATGCTCAACGGCGCCGACATCCATACGCAGCCCACCCGGAAGGTGGCCCGCGTGCTCGGTCTCCTCCCGCAGACCCCCGTGGCGCCGGACGGCATCAGCGTGGCCGACCTCGTGGGCCGCGGACGCTATCCGCACCAGGGCTGGTTCCGCCAGTGGACGCCGGAGGACGACGCCGCCGTCGCGCAGGCCCTCGACGCCACGGGTACCCTCGCCCTCGCGGACCGCGCCGTGGACGAGCTCAGTGGCGGCCAACGCCAGCGCGTCTGGATCGCGATGGCGCTCGCACAGCAGACGGGCATCCTGCTCCTCGACGAGCCCACCACCTTCCTCGACGTGGCCCACCAGATCGAGGTGCTCGATCTCATCACCGACCTGAACCGACGCACGGGGACCACGGTGGTGATGGTGCTGCACGACCTGAATCTCGCGGCCCGCTACGCCCACCACCTCGTCGCGATGCGTCACGGGCGGATCGTCGCCGAGGGCGCGCCCTCCGACGTCGTCACGGAGCAGACGGTCTCGAGCGTCTTCGAGCTCGAGAGCCGCGTCATCACGGATCCCGTCTCCGGCACACCCATGGTAATCCCCGTCGGCCGGCACCACGGAGCACCCGCGACCGCCCCGCTCCCGGCGCCGGGGCCCGCACGAACGGGTCCCCGGCCCACCCAGGACACCACCCTTATGGAGGCAGCATCATGACCGACACCACCCGGACCGTGCGGCGGACGTCCGTCGTGACCGAACCGATGGTGCTGGCGTTCGACGTGACGGTGGCCGCCGTGCAGGACCTCGGCCCCACCTTCCGCCGCATCACGTTCTCCGGGGCGTGCCTCGCGGGATTCGGCGTGGCCGGCGCACCGCTGGATCTGCGCATCAAGATCGTGATCCCTCCCGCGGGGCGCCCGGGCCCCGATCTCGCGAGTATGCTGCGGGACGGCGAGGGCAGCTGGTACCAGCGATGGCTCGACCTGGCCGTCGAGGAGCGCGGAACCATGCGCACCTACACGGTGCGCACCTCACGCTGCGACGGACCCCGACCCGAGCTCGACGTCGACTTCGTGCTGCACCTCGACGACGACGGCCGCGGTGGGCCCGCGGCCGAATGGGCCGCGTCGGCAACACCGGGGGACCGCGTGTGCATCATCGGGCCCAACGCGGCTGCGGCGCAGTGCGCGACGGCGGGCGCGTACGGCGGGATCGAGTTCAGACCGGGGCTCGCCCAGCACGTGCTCCTCGCCGGGGACGAGACGGCGGTGCCCGCGATCAGCGCCATCCTCGAGGCCCTGCCCGAGCACGTGGGCGGGCACGCGTTCCTCGAGGTGCCGAGTGCCCGCGATGTACAGCCCATCGCCACGCGATCCTCCGTCGCCATCAGGTGGCTCCCGCGCGGAGGGGCCGGTCACGGCGAGGCGCTCGACGCCGCGGTCCGTGACGCCGTGCGCGTTCCGGGGTGGGTCTCGCTCGCCGGGGCAGGTACGGTCGGGGGCGGGAGCGAACCCGAGGAGGTCGACATCGACCGGACGATCCTGTGGGAGACACCCCAGCTGCACGAGGCGACCCTCCCGGCGACGGCCCGCCCCGCCGGAACGCAGCCGTTCTACGCGTGGATCGCCGGGGAAGCCGCGGTCGTACGCGGGCTGCGCCGGTACCTCGTGCGCGACGTCGGCGTGGACCGGAGGCAGGTCGCCTTCATGGGCTACTGGAGGAAGGGCCGCACCGAACTGCCCTGACGCCTCACCGAGTTGTCCACTTACGAGCCGGCCGTCCGGGGGAGCAGACTACGCCCGTCCTACGGTGTGAGCAGCCGGTGCCGGAGCCGCCGAGTCCGGCATCGCCGTATCGCGGGAGAGGCCGGCAGCATGATCTACAGAACATCGGTTCACAGAACATCGATCTACAGAACGGCGTTACGCATAGCAACGTCTCGCAGAACGATGCCGGGGCGCCATCGGGCGAACCCGGTCCGGCACACGTGGGATCATGCGGGTGCCGGACCTGCGGCTCACCGTGCGCTTCCCCGGCGGGACCCACCCGTCGTTCATGGCAGCGGCCGGGCGACCCGCGCCGTCTCGAGGCTGCGGGGGAAAGCGATCGGCCTCGGGATGACGCTCGGGTCGACCGGTCTGCTCCTGGCCGCCCTCGCGTCGTCCGGAACTGTGCTGGAGCCACCCGCGAACGCAGGGTTCGACGCCGGAACCGTGGGGATCGCCGGGAACGCCGACGCCGTGCCGTCGTCCGGGAATGCCAGGAACGCCGGGAATGCCGGGACTGCCGGGCCCGTGGATGCCGTGCCGGCGTCCGGGACCGTGACGCCGTCCCCCGGGACTGCCGCGCCGCCCACCGGAGCAGGGTCGGGAGCAGCACCCGGTGTGGAGGCTCGCACCGGGGTCGTGACCGCGGCGCACCTCACCTCCGACCCGGAACGCGCGATCCCCGCCGTCGGGCCGCGGCCGCTCGTGAGCCCGGTGGAGGATCCGGTCCTCGCCTCGCCCTTCGGCTACCGGATGGATCCGGTGGACGGGGTGAGCGTCGAGCTCCACACGGGACTGGACTACGCCGCCCCGTGCGGTACGGCGGTCACGGCGGCGGGCCCCGGGACGGTGCTGGAGTCCGGGTGGCACGCCTACGGCGGCGGCCTGCGCGTCCTGGTGGACCACGGGGACGGGCTCCGGACGACGTACAACCACCTGGGATCACTGGAGGTCGGAGCCGGGACCGTGGTCCGCAGCGGTGACCTGCTCGGCCGGATCGGCAGCACGGGGAACTCCACCGGGTGCCATCTCCACTTCGAGGTCATCGTCCAGGACGGGAAGGTCGACCCCCTGCCGTGGTTGTGACCGGGTGAGGTCAGGGCAGGGGATCGCTCACGATCGCGGGGTCCTTGTACCCCAGCGGCATGCGCAGGCGAAGGGATTTCGGCTTGACCTCGAAGAGCAGGTGCCTCGCCTCGCCGAGCGGGTCACCGTCCAGCTGGACCGCCAGCGGTTCCCGCAGGCTGACCTCGGCCGTGAGGCACTGGTAGTACTGCAGCGAGGGGTCCCGGCCCTTGCCGCGTGCGAACAGCTTGCCCAGCACGGCCAGCCACCCCAGCTTCCCCCTCGGGGCGATGGTCATGAGGTCCATCAGACCGTCGTCGATCTTCGCGCCCGGGAAGATCTCGAGACCACCCATGATCTTCCCGCAGTTCCCGCCCATGACGCTGCGCAGGCGGCACTCGAAGGGTTCGGCGCGGTCGATCGAGATGGTGGCGTGCGCGGGCTCGCCGGGCAGATTCCGGATCCCGGCGTCCACGTAGGCGAGCCAGCCCACCCTGTCCTTGAGATCCTCGCGGGTGTCGGACATGATGGCGGCGTCGTAGCCGAGACCGGCCATCACGAGGAACACCTGGGTCTCCTGCGCATGGTCCAGGGTGAGGTGCACGACGTCGATGCTGCGCTCCGTGCCCCGGAACGCGGCCTCCACGGCGGCCGTGGGGTCATCGACGACGATGTCGACGTTGCGCGCCAGGAGATTGCCCGTTCCCAGCGGGACGAGGGCCATCAGGGTGTCGGCCCCCACGAGTTCCTCGGCGACGCACCGCACGGTGCCGTCACCGCCCGCCACGATCATGAGATCGACCCCGGCGTCGAGCGCCTGGCGTGCCTGGCCGCTTCCCGGGTCGTCTTTCGTGGTCTCGATGACCAGCGGTGCCTCCCAGCCGTCCTCGCGAGACACCCGTTCGACGGCCTGCCGCACCTCGTCGGTGGACTGCTTCGTGGGGTTGATGACGAGTGCTGCGCGACGCACACCCGATGAGGTCTCGGTCTCGGTACCGGAGGGCGCGTCGGTGGGCATGATGTCCTTCGTCTGGAGGCAGGCGGTCGAATTCCGAGCCTATCCCGTCGTGCATCGGGAGTAATGTTCCGATCGTGACCTTCACCCAGCGATACGTGGCACTCGGAGACTCCTTCACCGAGGGGGTCGGTGATGCGGACCCCGCCTCGCCCAACGGCGTCAGGGGGTGGGCCGACCGCGTGGCGGAGCAGCTGATCCTCGCCGATCCGTCGTGGGGTTTCGCCAATCTGGCCATCAGGGGGAAGAAGATGCGCCAGATCCTCGACCACCAGGTCGACGCCGCGCTGGCCCTCGAACCCACCCTGGTCACCGTCTACGCCGGCGCCAACGACATCCTGCGCCCGCGCGTCGACATCGACCGCCTGATGGGCGAGTACGACGACGGCGTCCGCCGGCTGCGCGGGTCCGGCGCCGACGTCGTCCTCTTCACGGGGCTGGACACCTCCGCGTCGGCGGTCTTCGGCAAGACCCGTGGACGGACGGCCATCTACAACGAGTGGGTGCGGGAGATCGCGGACCGGCACGGAGCGACGATCGTGGACTACTGGCGCCTGCGCGAATTCCAGGACTGGAGCTACTGGGACGTGGACCGGATGCACATGTCCACGGCCGGGCACACCCTCATGGCGGCGAGGGTCCTCGAGACCCTGAAGGCCTCGCACCGGATCGACCTGCCCGAGCTCGCCGCGCGCCCTGCCCTGAAGCGGCTCGAACAGGTGCGCGCCGATGCGCAGTGGGCCCGGGAGTACCTCACGCCGTGGGTGGGTCGGCGCCTGCGGCGGGTGTCCTCCGGCGACCTGCTCAGCGCGAAGTATCCGGTACCGGTTCATCCGCGCTGGGCCTCGATCGACGCCTGAGCAGCCCGGGTTTTGGCCATCGTCCCGGTGGCCGGTAGCATGGGAAGGCGTTTGGCCCGGGTGCTGCCCCGCCTGTCCGAGGACAGGCAGTCATCACCCGGCTACCCGCGACCACCTGAAATTCGGGTCCGCACCGGCGGCAACGCCGCGCGACGCCCGGCCTTCACCGTCTTCCCCGCGGCGAGGTGCTTCGGCAGGTTCTCACCCTGCCAGGCCAACCTCCGGAAAGCTGCAGTAATAGCGGTGTCATTACTGGTGGCGGGACGCTCCACAAGTGATTCCGTCACGTTCATCTAATCTGGAGGAGAGTTATGGCAGCCCACTGCCAAGTGACCGGAGCCGAGCCCGGCTTTGGACACAGCATTTCGCACTCGCACCGCCGCAACAAGCGCCGGTTCGACCCCAACATTCAGAAGAAGCGCTACTACGTGCCTTCCCTGCGCCGCAACGTGACGCTGCAGGTATCGGCCCGTGGAATCAAGACGATTGACGTCCGCGGGATCGAAGCCGTTGTCGCCTCGATCCTCGCGAGAGGAGTGAAGCTCTAATGGCGAAGGACCGGGACGTACGTCCGATCATCAAGCTCAAGTCCACCGCCGGCACCGGCTTCACCTACGTGACGCGGAAGAACCGTCGCAACAATCCGGACCGCATGGTCCTGATGAAGTACGACCCCAAGATCCGCAAGCACGTCGAATTCCGCGAGGAGCGCTAGGTATGGCAAAGAAGTCAATGATCGCCCGCAACGAGCAGCGCAAGATCGTCGTCGAGCGGTACGCTGCCAAGCGCCTCGAACTTAAGAAGACCCTCGTGGATCCGAACGCGACCGACGAGGCCCGTGAGGCCGCTCGCCTCGGCCTGCAGAAGCTGCCCCGCAATGCATCGCCCGTGCGCCTGCGCAGCCGTGACCAGATCGACGGACGCCCCCGTGGGACGCTCCAGAAATTCGGTATCTCCCGAGTACGGTTCCGCGACATGGCCCACCGGGGCGAGCTGCCCGGCGTGACCAAGTCGAGCTGGTAACGAACCTCTCCGGCAGGACCCGCCGCCGCTCGTCAGCGGTGTGAAGGAGCCGGCGCCCCACGGGGCGCCGGCTTTTTCGTGCCCGACGACGTCGGGGTGGGGGTAGGTTGAGTCTCCGGACAGTCCGACACGACGGCAGGAGCCAGGACCATGAGCGGCAACGAGAATCCCCCCGGCCGGAGCGACGACTTCACGGGTCTGCGGGCAGTCTTCCTCAACTGCACGCTGAAGCGCAGCCCCGAACTCAGCCACACCTCGGGCCTGATCGACCTCAGCGCCGGGCTGATGCGGGACAAGGGCGTGGACGTGGAGGTGGTGCGCCCGATCGACCATCCGGTGGCCACGGGCGTGTACCCGGACATGACCGAGCACGGCTGGGAGGAGGACGCCTGGCCCGCCCTCTTCGAGAAGATCGACCGGGCCGACATCCTCGTGATCGCCGGACCGATCTGGCTCGGGGACAACAGCTCGGTGACGAAGCGGATCATCGAGCGCCTCTACGCGATGTCCGGCATGACGAACGCGCAGGGACAGTACATCTACTACGGCAAGGTCGGCGGCGCCCTCATCTCCGGCAACGAGGACGGCATCAAGCACTGTGCCATGAACATCCTCTACAGCCTCCAGCACATCGGTGTGACGATCCCCCCGGCGGCGGACGCGGGGTGGATCGGAGAGGCGGGTCCCGGCCCGAGCTACCTCGACGAAGGATCGGGCGGCCCCGAGAACGATTTCACCACCCGCAACACGGCCTTCATGACCTGGAATCTGATGCATGTGGCCCGCATGCTGAAGCAGGCGGGAGGGATCCCGGCCCGCGGCAACGTCCCCGCCGACTGGAGCAGGGGTGAGACCTCGGGCCTCGATCCCAATCCGGAGTACCGCTGACATCGGCGGATCGCAGTAATCGACGAAGGGGCACCATGGAACCGAGGAACGCCGTGATCGACCTCCTGGTCGTCGGGGGCGGGACGGCAGGGCTCGTCGGGGCGAAGACGGCGGCGCGCCTCGGCGCGCGCGTCGTCCTCGCGGAACGGGCCAGAACAGGTGGTGACTGCCTGTGGACGGGGTGCGTGCCGTCGAAGACCCTCCTGGCTGCGGCAGCAGGCGGGGCCGCCGGCCCGACCGAATTCCCCGCCGTGCGGGCACGGATCGCGGCGGCGATCGCAGCGATCGAACCGGAGGATTCACCTGCCTCGCTCGAGGCGGTGGGGGTGACGGTCCGGCAGGGAGAAGCCCGTTTCCTCGGTCCGGGGCGCGCGGAGATCGACGGTGAGGAGATCCGCTTCCACCGGGCGCTCATCGCCACCGGCAGCGATCCCGCGATTCCACCCGTGCCCGGACTGGACCAGGCCCCGGTGGTGACCTCGGAGACGGTATGGGATCTCGTGGAGCTGCCCCGAAGGCTCGTCGTCATCGGGGGAGGGCCCATCGCCTGCGAGCTGGGACAGGCCTTCGCCCGGCTCGGCTCCGACGTGGTGATGCTCGTCCGTTCCAGGATCCTGCCGAAGGAGGACCCGGATGCTGCCGACGTCGTCCGATCGGCTCTGGTGCATGACGGCGTCAGGATCATGGAGGACAGCACCATCGAGGAGGTCTCCACCGTTTCCGGAACGGCCGGGGCCGGCGGGAGCCGGGTTCGGCTCGACGACGGGAGGTCGTTCCCCGCGGACACCATCCTCGTCGCTGCCGGGCGGCGAGCCCGTGTCCAGGGTCTCGGACTGGAGCGGGTCGGCGTGGACGTGGACGATGCGGGACAGGTGCGCGTCGACGCGACCATGCGCACCTCGAACCCCGCGGTGTGGGCCGCGGGCGATGTCACGCAGCACCCGGACTTCACCCACCTCGCCGGGGTGTACGCGAGTACGGCGGCGTCGAACGCCGTCCTGGGCGTGAGCAGATCCGTGAGCACGATCGTGCCTCGGGTGACCTACACGTCCCCCGAGGTGGCGGCCGTGGGAGTCACGAGCACCGGATCCGCCGGCCACCGCGCCGCGACGATGCAGCACGCCCACACCGACCGGGCCATCACCGAGGGACACGAGGACGGCTTCACCCGGCTGGTCGTCGACCGGCGCGGCAGGATCCTCGGCGGCACCATCGTGGGGCCGCGCGCAGGGGAAACCATGGGGGAGCTGAACCTGGCGGTCCAGCGGAAGCTCACCACCCGCGATCTCGCCGGCGTCATCCATCCGTACCCGACCTTCAACGACGCCCTGTGGAATGCCGCCGTCCGGGATGCCCGCTCCACGCTCGAGAAGCCGCTGGTGCGCGCGCTGATGGCGGCACTGGTCCGCATCACCCGGTGGCGTGCGGTCCGCGCGGACCGCACCCCGACCTGAAGTGAGCTACCCCGTGTGAGCTTTCCCGTGTGAGCCACGCTCTGCCGACCCGTCCCGGGCCGCCTGGACCCGCCCCACCCGACCCGGCCCGAGCCAGGCCGAGCGGGACCGGACCTGCAGCCGAGGCGGTCGGCCCTGCACCCCGCAGGAATCGTGGCAACGGATCGCCCTGCGGGCCCGTCATCGGACGGGCCCGCGTCGAAGCACTCAGGACACCGTCCCTCCTCCTCCCCGAAGGACCCATGAACCGTTCGTCCGGCCCCTCGCCCCGTCGACGCACCGTGTGCGTCCTCGCGGCCGCCTCCGCGCTCGCCCTGGGTTCCTGCGCCGGGGAAGCACCGGCGGCGCCCACCTATGCGTCGTTCGAGGACGTCCGCGCCGACGCGGACGGCCAGGTCGTGGACCTCTGGATGTACGGCGGCGACGAGCAGGGCAACGCCTACGTCGACGACATCCTGACCCCCGCCGCCGCGGAGGAGGGCGTCACCCTGCGCCGGGTGCCGATCGTCGACACGCCCGACGCGGTGAACCGGATCCTCAGCGAGCGCCAGGCCGGGCGGACGGACGGCTCCGTGGACCTGGTCTGGGTCAACGGCGCGAACTTCAGCACGGGGCAGCAGGCCGACGCATGGCGGTGCGGGTGGACCGAGCTGCTGCCGAACATGGAGCTCACCGACCCGGGTGACCCACTGCTGCTCGACGACTTCGGCACACCGGTGGAGGGGTGCGAGGCACCGTGGCACAAGGCCCAGTTCACGTTCTTCTACAACTCCGCCACCCTCACCGATCCGCCGACGACCCTCGAGGGCATCCTGCGGTGGGCGGCTGACCATCCGGGCCGGTTCACCTACCCCGCCCCACCGGACTTCACCGGCAGTGTGTTCCTGCGCGAGGTGCTGCTCAGTGTCGCCGGCGGAGCCGGGGAAGTCCCGCTGGAGTACAGTGCGGAGGCGTTCGACGAGCTCGCTCCCGATGCCCTGCGGGCACTCGACAGGCTCGCGCCCTCCCTCTGGCGTGAGGGAGCCACCTATCCGCGTGACGAGCAGGCACTGACCACGCTCTTCGCCGACGGCGAGGTGGACATCGCGATGACCTACGGACCTGCGACGCTCACGGATCTCGTGGGCTCGGGCACCCTGCCCGCCTCGACCAGGGTCCTCACCCTCGACGAGGGCACGGTCGGCAACGCCAGCTTCCTGGCCATCCCCGCCAACGCGTCCGACCCGGCGGGGGCCATGGTCGTCGCCGATCTGGCGCTGTCCCCCGAGCAGCAGGCCGCCAAGGCCGATCCCCGCACCTGGGGTCAGTTCCCCGTCCTCGACACGGACCGGCTCGACGCCGACCAGCGGGCCCGTTTCGCCGAGCTGCCGGCGTCGCCGGTGGTGCCCGGTTACGACGAACTCTCGCGCAACGCGCACGGTGAACTCTCCGCGCAGTGGGTGTCGGCGCTGGACGAGGCGTGGCGCCAGGAGGTCGCAGCGGCACGATGACGTGGTCCCGACAGCACCCGGCGGGCGACGCCGGACACCGCGTGGATCCTGCGCCGGGGCCCCGGGCCCGACCGGCGGGGACGGGCGCTGCCCGGAAACCGCGACTCCCGGGCCGCGGTGTGCTGCTGGCCGCACCGGCCGTGGTCCCCGTCGTCCTCGTCGTGGGCGTGTCCCTCGCCGCGGCGCTGGGACAGAGCCTGGGCCTGATGCCGTTCGTCGGAGAGCCGTCCCTCAGCCTGCGCGGATGGAGCGGGGCGGCCGCGGAGCTGGCCACCTCGGCGGGCGCCTCCGCCTCCATCGCGATCGCCTCCACGGCGGTGGCACTGGTCATCGGATTCGTACTCGCCGCCCATGTCCTCACCGCACCCCGACTGGGCCGTGTCGTGGCGGCCCTCAGTGCGGCGACCATCCCCGTCCCCCATCTCATCGGGGCCGGCAGCATGGGCCTGCTGCTCTCGGACAGCGGGTTCCTCGACCGGGTGCTGGGTCTGCCGGACGGGTTCCCCGCACTCGTGGGCAGTCCGTGGTGGGTCGCCGTGATCATCGAGTACGCCTGGAAGGAGTCGGCGTTCGTCGCACTCGTGGTCCTCGGGAGCATGTCCCGGTCCATGCCGGGCATGTGCGACTCGGCGGCGACGCTCGGGGCGACGGCGTGGCAGCGGATCGTCCACGTGGTGCTGCCGCTGTCCGGCCCGGCCCTGGCCGTGTCGGGGCTCATCGTCTTCGTCTACACCATCGGCTCCTACGAGACGGCGTGGCTGCTCGGACCGATCTCACCCGAGCCGCTGTCGGTCCGTGCCGTGAGGCTGTTCGGGTCCGTGGATCTCGCGGCCCGACCCGAGGCGATGGCCACGGCGCTGGTGTCCGTCGCCGTCGGCGGGGCGGCGATCCTCGGCGGCGTCGCCGTCCTGCGGGCGCGGCGGGACCTGCGATGACGGCGGTCGTGACCCGGGCGCGGGTGGCACGCCGCCGGGTCGTGATGCCCGGTGCGCGGCGCGGCGCGGCAGTGCACGCGGGCGTGGGGGCCCTGCTGGTCGTCTGGATCCTCGCGCCGCTGCTTCCGTCGGCGCTCTGGTCGGTGGCCCACACCTGGCAGGCCCCCGCCGTGCTGCCCGGGAGCTACTCGGGCGCCGCGTTCACCGTGCTGCTGCAGCCGGGAACGCTCGGAGCGGCGCTGACGTCCCTGCTGCTCGGTGGCTGCGTGGCCCTGGTCGCGACACCGCTGGGACTCCTCGGAGCCCTTGCCGCGCGGGCGCTGCCCGGGCGGCGTGGCCGGGCCGTGGACCTGATCCTCCTCGCGCCCCTGGCCATCCCTCCGTTCGCCCTGGTGATGGGGGTGAACATCACGCTGCTGCGCCTGCACGTGCCGGCGTTCGCAGGTGTTGCCCTGATCCTGGTGGTCACCGCGCTGCCCTACACGAGTTTCATGTTCCGCAGCGCCCTCACCGCCTACGAGGGGCGCTTCGACGACGTCGCACGCACCCTGGGGGCCGCGCCGCCCCAGGTCCTCCGGTACGTCCGCAGCCCCTTGCTGGCCGCTGCGACCACGCGCGCGTTCTTCCTCGCCTTCCTCGTGGGCTGGGGTGACTACATCACCACCCTGCTCGCCGGCGGGGGCAGACTGAGCACCCTGCCCACGCTGCTCGGAGCCGCGGCGTCGTCGCCCGGGAGCGAGCAGCTCACGGCCGTGCTGTCCCTGGGGGTCATCGTCCCGCCGCTCGTCGTCCTGGCCGCGCTCGCCCTGCCGACGGTGACGGGACCGCTGTCCCGGGGGGTGCGCCCATGAGCTCGGGTCTCGAACTGCGGGCCGTCTCCCGCTCGTTCGGGTCGACAGAGGTGCTCCACGACGTGTCGCTGACGGTCCCGCCGTCCCGGTGTGTCGCCCTCCTCGGAGCATCGGGCAGTGGGAAGTCCTCCCTGCTGCGGATCGTCGCCGGGCTGGACATGCCTTCCGGCGGCCAGATCCTGGCCGACGGCGACGACCTCGCCGCCGTGCCGGTGGAGGAGCGCGGCATGGCCCTCGTCTTCCAGAGGGCCCTGCTCTTCCCGCACCTGAACGTCGTCGACAATGTCGCCTTCGCTGCCCGCATGGCCGGGCGACGGCGCTCCGTGGCGCGGCAGCAGGCCATGGAGTTCCTGGACCTCGTCCAGCTGGCCGACTACGCGCGCCGACCGGTGAGCACACTCTCCGGCGGGCAGGAACAGCGCGTCGCCCTGGCCAGGGCGCTGGCGAGGCAGCCGCGCATCCTGCTGCTGGACGAGCCCTTCGCCTCCCTCGACGTGCAGCTACGCCAGGACATGTACGCCCTGATCGACCACATCAGGGCCCAGCTGGCCCCGACCGTCGTCGTGGTGACGCACGACCGGCAGGAGGCGTCGATCCTCGCCGACTCGATCGCCGTCCTCGATGCGGGCCGTATCCTGCAGCACGGCACGGTGCACCAGGTGCACTACGAACCCGCGACACAGCAGGTCAACCACCTCCTCGGCGGGCTCAACGCCGTCCCGGGCGTCGTCCGCGACGGCCGGCACCACTCGGTCCTGGGGACCATCGCCGTCCAGGGGCAGGCCGAGGACGGACCGGCCGTCCTCACCGTGCGCCAGGAGGCCCTCCGGCTCGTCCCGACGGGCGAGCCCGGCGGGCCCACGATCAAGGGCTCCGTGGCCGGGCTGACGTCCCTCGGGGCGCGGACCCTGGTCCGGGTCCTCGTGGGCGCCGACGACCAGGCCGACCCCCCGCGATCGGCCACCCTCACGGTCGATGCCCCCGGGCGACCGCAGCTGCTCCCGGGACAGGTGATCGAGGTGGGCCTGCAGGACCCCGGCGCGTGGGCGGTTCCGCAGCGATAGCCACCGACCGGGCGGGACGGAGCGGTGCACTGTGTCCCAGGTCGCAGAAGTCAGGAGTGGGCAGGGCCTACCGTCGACGGACATTCCCGCTCGGCGCGAGCATTGTGACCGGAGGGACCCATCCCGACACCACGGACCAGGACGGCGAGCATCATGACCGCTTCACACGCACAATCCACGCGGACACCCGATACCGGCCGGCCCGGCCCGGCCCGGCCGACGATCGGCCGGCGACTGCTCGCAGGCGTTCTGGGCGGCCTCGGCGGAGGTGCGGTCTTCGGTGCCCTCATGTTCATGATGGGCATGCTCCCGATGATCGCATCCCTCGTCGGGTCGACCTCGGTCGCCGTCGGTCTCGTCGTCCACCTGCTCATCTCGGTGCTGATCGGGCTCGCCCTGACCCTCCCGGCGGCGGGCCTGCTCGACGGTACGCTCCGGAGCGTACTGGTCGGTGTCCTGTACGGAGCGCTGTGGTGGGTCGTCGGCCCGCTGCTGCTGATGCCGGCGGCGCTGGGTATGCCGGTCCTCACGCTCGGTGACGCGTCCCTCGCCTCACTGATGGGGCACCTCGTCTACGGGCTTATTCTGGGACTGATCGCAGCGGGAGTGCTGCGACGCCGGTGACCGACCGCGAGTTGAGCGAGACCTGCTCGAGAACGATCCTGTCGGCGGCCACGCCCGCGGCCGCGGGGTGGGCGCCGCATGAACGGGAGGTGGATCCGTTGACCGAGTCCGGAGAGCGTTTCAGCTGCCTCAGTTCCGTCGACATCTTCTCGGACCTCACCGAGCAGGACATGGCGGCCATCGACCGGGCGTCACCGCCGAGACTGTTCAGCAGCGGTGAGCTCGTCTTCAGCCAGAGCGAGCCCGTCACCGCCCTGTTCATCCTCAAGGAAGGCAGAATCAGGATCTTCCGCGTCGCCGAGGACGGCAAGACCCTCACCATCGCGATCCTCGAACCCGGCGCCGTCTTCGGGGAGATGCTCCTGATCGGCCAGCAGATGTACGACAACTACGCGGAGGCGATCGAGACATCCGTCGTCTGCCAGCTCAGCGCGGCCGACGTCGAGGAACACTTCCTGTCCAACCCCGGGATCGCCGTGAAGATCTCGCGCCTGCTCGGTGAACAGGTGGTACGCCTCGAGGAGCGGCTCACGGACATGGCACTGCGACCCCTCACCGCGAGGACCGCCGCGACGCTCCTCACCCTCGACGGGGCAGCACCCCGCACCAGGTTCACCCAGGTCCGGGCGGTGAGGCTCACGCACGAGCAACTCGCAGGACTCCTCGGTGCCACTCGCGAGGCCACCAGCAAGACGATGGCGGACTTCGCGGGCCGCGGCCTGATCAGACAGGGTCGGGGCCGCATCACCATCCAGGATGTGGACGGCCTCCGGCGTATCTCCCGCAGCACCTTCTGACGCGGCCCGTCCGCCCCCCGACCGAGAGCGCCGCAGGGTGCGCTCCGGCCTGTCATCGCCCGTCGATCACGCCGAAAAGCCGCGTGAACACGCGGGAGAGGCCCTGCAAGCTGATAGATTCTCGGACAGAGGCTTTTCGACGACCGAAGAGCTCATTCCGAAGAGAGACTTCCAGGAGGATCTGACGTGGCAAAAAACCGTAGTGAACTCGTTGCCGAGGTAGCAGAGAAGGCCGACACCAGCCAGGCTGCAGTGAACGGCGTCCTCGACGCCCTGTTCGAGGTCTTCGCCGACTCCGTCTCGAAGGACGAGAAGATCACCATCCCGGGATGGCTCGCCGTCGAGCGCACCAGCCGCGCAGCGCGCACCGGACGCAACCCCCAGACCGGGGAGACCATCCAGATCGCCGCCGGCCACAGCGTCAAGCTGACCGCGGGCTCGAAGCTCAAGGCTTCCGCCAAGTAGCACTCTTCCGGAGGACCGCTGCCGCTCATGGCAGCGGTCCTCCGTCGTTCCACCGGCGTCGCTCCACCGGCATCGTTCCACCGGCATCGATGCGTGACCCGCGCCGGTGCCCGCCCGGGCCCTCCGGGACCGCTGATCGCGGCCCATTGGAGATTGGCCCTATTTCTACTCCGGGTAGAGAATGGTGTACGTGTCCACCACTGCGAGAACGCCGCACGAAACGCGCGTCCAGCCCCCGCCCGGAGGCTCCGTGGGCGCGGGCTGGCTGGTGCTCGCCGGCGTCGTGCTCCTGGCCGCGCTCGTCACCGGTCTGCTCTACTCGGGGGCTGCGGCGGCACGGCAGCTGGGCGACCCCGGTGCGCTGACCCGCTGGGGCCTCCCCGTGGCCAAGGCGCTCACCAACACCGCCGCCGCCGGGACCATCGGGGCCCTCGTCTTCGCCGTCGTCCTGCTGCCGCTGAAGGTCGGCGAGAACGGCCGCAAGCCGCGTCAGGGCGCAGCCGAGCACCCCGCGCTCTCGAGAGCGCTCCTCCTCGCCTCCGTCGCCGCCGTCGGCTGGACCGTCGGAGCCCTGGGCGTCCTGATCTTCACCTACTCGGACGCGGCAGGGCTGCCCCTGAGCTCCGACCCCACCTACACGCAGGGCCTCGCGGCCTTCCTGACGGACTTCTCCACCGGGCGCGCCTGGCTGGTCACCGCGATCGTCTCCGCCGTCCTCGCCACCGTCCTCTTCGGTGTGCGCTCGCAGGTCGGTCTGGGCCTCGCACTCGTGCTGGCGCTGCTGAACCTGCTCCCCATGGCCCTCATCGGTCACTCCGCCAGCGGCGACGACCACAATGCGGCCGTCAACTCCATCGCACTGCACCTCGTGGGCGTGTGCCTGTGGGCCGGCGGCCTGATCGCCCTCGCCGTCGTGAGCGGGAAGCTGGGTGACCAGGCGCTCCCGGTGCTCAAGCGGTTCTCCGCACTGGCCGGCTTCGCCTTCCTCCTCGTGGTCGCCTCGGGTGTGGTGAACGCCAGCCTGCGCATCACGGACCTGGCACAGCTCGGCTCGTCGTGGGGTCTGCTGGTCACATTCAAGACCGTCGCCACACTGCTCCTCGGCGGTATCGGCTGGATGCACCGGCAGTGGATCATCCCGCAGCTCGAGGCTCCGGAGGGAACCGCGGCCTCCTCCCTCTCGGCGCGGCGCGTGCTCTGGCAGTTCATCACGGTCGAGCTCCTCGTCATGGGGGCGGTGTTCGGCGTGGCCGGGGCCCTCGGGCGCACCGCTCCGCCGCGCGCCGAGGTGCTCCCCACCGAGGCCGGGCCCGCCCGCATCCTCACCGGGTACGATCTGCCGCCCGAGCCGACCCTCTCCCGCTGGTTCACCGAGTGGCGCCCCGACTGGCTGTGGATCGCGGTCGCGCTGACCCTCGGCGTCGCCTATGTCTCGGGGGTCCTGAAGCTGCGTCGCCGGGGCGATTCCTGGTCCGTCCTGAAACTCGTCAGCTGGCTCCTCGGCCTGGTCCTGCTGACCTACTTCACCTCCGGCGCACCCGCGGTCTACGGCATGGTGCTCTTCAGCGCACACATGATCGACCACATGGCCCTGACCATGGTGGTCCCCCTGTTCCTGGTCCTGGGTGCACCCGTGACCCTCGCGCTGCGGGCGCTCGGCGCGCGCCGTGACGGGACGCGCGGCATCCGGGAATGGATCCTCGCGATCGTCCACTCGTGGCCGTCGCGGCTCATCACGCATCCCCTCTTCGCGGC
This sequence comes from uncultured Arthrobacter sp., assembly GCF_947493765.1. Classification (GTDB taxonomy): domain Bacteria; phylum Actinomycetota; class Actinomycetes; order Actinomycetales; family Micrococcaceae; genus Arthrobacter_D. Next base: position 80,988 of record NZ_CANLSZ010000006.1, on the reverse strand, counting down.
CGGGAACTTCGTGGCGTCGATCATCGTCTTCTACTACTCGTCGCTGTTCGGCTTCGCCCTGCGCGAGCACGTGGGGCACGAGCTGATGATCACGCACTTCCTCCTCACGGGGTACATCTTCGTCCTCTCGATGATCGGGACCGATCCCGTGCCGTACCGCGCCCCGTACCCGCTCAGGATCCTGCTGCTCTTCGCGACCATGGCCTTCCACGCGTTCTTCGGCGTCGCGCTCATGGGCTCGACCTCCCTCCTGCAGGCCTCCTGGTTCGGCAACATGGGCCGTGACTGGGGCGGCTCCGCACTCGCGGACCAGCAGGTCGGCGGGGCCGTGACATGGGGGGTCGGGGAGATCCCGACGCTCCTGCTGGCCATCGGCGTCGCCGTCATGTGGTCGCGCTCCGACGCCCGGGAGACCAAGCGGACGGACCGCGCGGCGGACAGGAATAACGACGCCGATCTCGCGGCTTACAACAGCATGTTCACCGATCTCGCCGCGCGCGACGTCGGACCCCGGGGCTCCCGGCCCCCGTCCGCAGCGCGGACCAGCACAGCAGGAGACGATGAATGACCGAGACCACCACGCGCACCGGCTACCGGGTGCGCGGCTCAGCGCTGACCGGGCGGAACTGGCTCAACACGGGAGGTAGGCAGCTGCAGCTCGAGGATCTGCGCGGGAAGATCGTGATCCTCGACTTCTGGACCTTCTGCTGCATCAACTGCCTGCACGTCATCGACGAGCTCCGTCCACTGGAGCAGGCCTACCCGGACGTCCTCGTCACCGTCGGCGTGCACTCGCCGAAGTTCGAGCACGAGGCGGACCCGGCGGCCCTCGCCTCCGCCGTCGAGCGCTACGACATCCGGCACCCCGTCCTGGACGACCCGAAGCTCGACACCTGGGCGGCCTACACGGCCCGCGCCTGGCCCACGCTCGTGGTGATCGACCCCGAGGGCTACATCGTGGCGCATCTCTCCGGCGAGGGCCATGCGGCAGGGCTCGCGTCGCTGGTCGAGGAACTGGTGGTCGAGCACGAGGCCAAGGGCACCCTGCACCGGGGGGACGGCCCGTACGTCGCGGCCCCGAGCACCGCCGGCGCGCTGAAGTTCCCCGGCAAGCTGCTCGCGCTGCGCGAGGCCGGGACGTTCCTCGTGGGCGACACCGGACACCACCGGCTCGTGGAGCTCGAGGCCGACCTGACCACGGTGCGCCGCACCATCGGCTCGGGGACCAAGGGCTTCTCCGACGGCGGGTCCACCGAGGCCGAGTTCAACGAACCGCAGGGCCTTGCCCTGCTCCCCACCGCGCTGGCCGCGGAGGTGGGGTACGACGTCGTCGTCGCCGACTCCGTGAACCACCGGCTCCGGGGCGTGGACCTCGCCACCGGCCGGGTGACCACGCTCGCCGGCAACGGGACGCAGCGCCTGCTGGACTCCGGCAACCACACCAGGGCCGGGCTGCAGGAGAACGCCCGCGAGGTGGGAGCCGAGAGCGAGGCGCCGCGGCTGACCGAGACCCACCTCGGCACCGACGCCCTGGACGTCTCGCTGTCCTCCCCCTGGGACGTGGTGTACTCGTCCGTCCTCGAGCGTGTGGTCATCGCGATGGCGGGAACGCACCAGATCTTCAGCTACGACCCCCGGACCCACGCCGTCGACGTCCTGGCCGGCACCGGACTGGAGGGTTTGCTCGACGGCGAGGCCTCCACCGCATGGTTCGCGCAGCCCTCGGGACTCGCCGAGGACGGCAATGGCACCCTCTGGGTGGCCGATTCGGAGACCTCGGCCGTGCGCTCCCTGACGTTCGAGGAGATCGACGGTCGGATCCGGACCCGGGTGGGTACGGCCATCGGGACCGGCTTGTTCGACTTCGGGTTCCGCGACGGCGACGCCGAGCAGGCGCGGCTGCAGCACCCGCTGGGCGTGACCGCGCTCCCCGACGGCTCCGTCGCGATCGCCGACACCTACAACGGTGCCGTGCGCCGCTACGACCCGTCCACGCGCGAGGTGTCGACGCTGCTGCGCGGCCTGGCCGAGCCGTCGGACGTGCTCGTGGACCTGGGCCCGGTGGCCGACGGCGGGGATCCGCTGCTCATCGTGGTGGAGGCCAACAGTCATCAGCTCGTGCGGACGCCCCTGCCCCGACAGGCGCTCGCCGTCGACGAGGGGGCCTCCCGTACCCAGCGGCCCACCACACCGGTGAGCGAGGGGCCCCTTGCCGTCACGGTCCGGTTCACCGCCCCCACCGGCCAGAAGCTCGACGACCGCTGGGGCGATCCCACGCAGCTGAAGATCAGCTCGTCACCGGAATCGCTGATCGTCTCCGGCGGCGGGACCTCCCAGGGGCTGACGCGGGAGGTGGTGCTCTCGCCGGAGGTGGGCGACGGCGTCCTGCACATCACCGCGCGGGCGGCGTCCTGTGACGGCGAGCCGGGCGGGGAGATCCCCGATCATGCGGCGTGCCACCTGTACCAGCAGGACTGGGGGATCCCCGTGGTCGTCTCCGGCGACGGGGAGAGCACCCTGACACTGGAACTGCGCGGCCTGGACTGACGCCCGGCTCCCCCGGGGCGCCGGGCGGGCGCCTCAGGCGAGGCTGAGGAAGAGCTTCTCGAGTTCCTTCCTGTCGAGGCTGGCGTCCTCCTGGACGATGCACTGCTCGAGTCCGCTGGCGATGATGGCGAACCCTGCCCGGTCGAGGGCCTTGGACACGGCGGCCATCTGGGTGACCACGTCCTTGCAGTCCCTGCCCTCCTCGAGCATGCGCGTCACGGCCGCCAGCTGGCCCTGGGCCCGCTTGAGCCGGTTGATCACGGGGGTGAGTTCAGTGGGATCGAGTTGCATCTAGAGTCTCCAGGGGTTGCGGCAGGATATCTCTCCACTATACCCCCGTGGGTATTTGACGGCATAGTCGAACGTCGGGAATACTCCAGGGGGTATCCATCCCCGCTGTTCTCGAGAGGTTCCCATGAGCGCCCCCACCATCCCCGGCTCCACCACGTCCCAGCCCGCCGCCCCGGGAGCCCTGTCACCCGCTGAGCTGCAGAGCTCGATCTCCGAGCGGCCGGACCTCCTCGTCCTCGACGTCAGGTCGGCGGCCGAATTCGAGGCCCTGCACATCGAGGGGTCCTTCAACGTGCCGCTGCCCCTCCTGCTGGAGCACCCGGACGAGCTCGCCGCCCGGCTCGGCAGCTACGTGGTCCTGGTGTGCCAGTCCGGTGTCCGCTCCGAACAGGCCCGGCAGCGCCTCGCCGCATCGGGTGTCACCGACCTCCGGGTCCTGGCCGGCGGCGTACCCGGCTACGCAGCCGCAGGTGGCGGCGTGAAGCGCGGGCCGGTCCGCTGGCATCTCGAGCGACAGGTCCGTATGGCGGCCGGATCCCTCGTGATCGCAGGTCTCGCCGGAGGGCGCTTCGTCTCCCCCAGGATCCGCATGGTCGCCGGCGTGATCGGCACCGGACTGACGTTCTCGGCCGCGACGAACACCTGCGCCATGGGCCGGGCGCTGGCGGTGATGCCCTGGAACAGGGCAGCACAGGAGCCCACCCGGGAGAGCGCCATCCTCGGCCTGCCGGTCGGCTCGCGGCGCGCGCCGGGAATCAGCGACGGGGCCGACGCGGCGTGAGCACCACCCTGGTCCTCGTCCTCGCGCTGTCGATCCTGATCGGGCTGTCGCTGGGCGTGCTGGGCGGGGGAGGGTCGATCCTCACGGTCCCGATCCTGGTCTACGCAGCCGGATTCGAAGCGAAGGAGGCGATCGCCGCCTCGCTGTTCGTGGTGGGGGTGACCTCGGCGGTGAGTGCCGTCTCCCACGCCCGCAGCGGCCGTGTCAGATGGCGTACCGGCCTGATCTTCGGAGCTGCAGGAATGGCCGGCGCCTTCGCGGGCGGGCTGCTCGGGGGCTTCATCCCCGGGCAGTTTCTGCTCGTCGCGTTCGCCCTCATGATGGTGGCCACCTCGGTGGCGATGATCCGCGGCAGGAAGCGGCCCTCCGCTCAGGCGGACCCGCACGCGAGCATGGAGGACGGGGGCGGTCATGACCTCCCCCTGGCCCGCGTCCTGCTCGACGGCGCGGTGGTGGGCCTCGTGACGGGGCTGGTCGGCGCCGGGGGCGGCTTCCTCGTGGTCCCGGCGCTCGCCCTGCTCGGCGGACTCCCGATGTCCGTGGCCGTCGGCACCTCGCTGGTGGTCATCGCGATGAAGTCCTTCGCGGGGCTGGCCGGGTACCTCACCACGGTCGACATCCCGTGGGCGCTCACCCTGGGTGTCACGGCTGCCGCGATCGTCGGCTCCCTGATCGGCGCGAGGCTCTCGGGCAGGATCCCGGAGACCGTCCTGCGCAAGGCCTTCGGCTGGTTCGTGCTGGTCATGGGCGCCTTCGTCCTCGTCCAGCAGGCGCCCGAGGAGCTCCGCCCGGTCCTCGCCGTGACGGTCGCGGTCCTCGGACTCGCCGGCGTGCTCGCCTGCAGGCACCTGGCGCCGTCCTGCCCCCTCGGCGCCCGCGGTGCGCCCCCGGCGGCGCGCGCCCTCTGACCGGTGGGTGGCCGGAACCGTCCCGTCCCGGATCCGGCCTCCCACCCCCTTGTGACATACCCCCTGGGGTATTACAGTGGAACTACAGATACCCCGCGGGGTATCACCACACAGTCCGGGGACATGCCCCACAGCACAGTCCGGGGACATGCCCCACAGCACCGACGAAGGAGCGCACCAGATGCTTTTCGAACGCATTTACGACGAGGACCTCTCCCAGGCCAGCTACCTGATCGGCTGCCAGGCCACGGGGGAGGCGATCGTGGTCGACGCCCGCCGTGACATCGCCGTCTACCAGGAGCTGGCGGCGAAGAACAACATGACCATCGGCACTGTGACCGAGACCCACATCCATGCCGACTACCTCTCCGGGACCCGCGAGCTCGCAGCGGCGACCGATGCGACGATCTACGTCTCCGGGGCCGGGGGCACGGACTGGCAGTACGGCTTCGAGGGCGAGCGGCTCCAGGACGGTGACACCATCACCATCGGCAACATCACCCTGCAGGCCGTGCACACGCCGGGCCACACTCCCGAGCACCTGTCGTTCCTCGTGACGGACGGCGCCTTCAGCGACCAGGCCGGCTACCTCCTCTCCGGGGACTTCATCTTCTCCGGCGACCTCGGGCGCCCCGACCTGCTCGACGAGGCCGCCGGCGGCGTGGACACGCGGTTCGAGGGCGCGAAGCAGCTCTTCCGCAGTCTGCAGGAGAAGTTCCTGACCCTGCCCGACTACGTGCAGGTGCACCCCGCACACGGCGCCGGGAGCGCGTGCGGCAAGGCGCTGGGTGCCATCCCGTCCTCGACCGTCGGCTACGAACGCCTCTACTCCTGGTGGGCGCCCTACCTCGCCTCCGGCGACGAGCAGGGTTTCATCGACGAACTGCTCGAGGGTCAGCCCGATGCCCACGCCTACTTCGGTCGCACGAAGCGCGAGAACCGCGACGGCCCCGCCGTCATGGGGGAGCGCGCACCGCTGCGGGAACTGGCTCCCGAGCAGGTCGCCGCTGATCTCGCAGCGGACACCGTGACCTTCGTCGACACCCGGTCCGCGGACCAGATCCACCAGGGCACGGTGGAGCGCTCCCTGAACATCCCCGCCGGGGGATCAGTGGCCACGCACGGGGCGTGGGTGGTGAATCCCGAACAGGACCGCAATCCCCTCGTGCTGCTCGCCGCCGACCAGGAGCAGGCCCAGGACCTGTGGGACCACCTGGTGCGGGTGGGTGTCGACCACGTCGCCGGGTACGTGACCAGCCTGGACGGGCTGCCCCTCACCACGCCGGCCCTGGTCCAGCCGGCCGAGCTGTCGGAGCTCGACCCCGCGATGATCCTCGACGTCCGCAGCCGCAGCGAGTACGGCGACGGGCACATCCCCGGGGCGCACCAGCTCAACGGTGGCCGGCTCATGTGGCACCTCGACGAACTGCCCGATCAGGGGACCATCGTGTCCTACTGCCAGAGCGGGCTCAGGAACTCCGTGGCCGCGAGCGCCCTGCGCCGGGCCGGGTACGACGTCGTCGAGCTCGACGGCAGCTACTCGGCCTGGACCGCCTGGCAGCAGGACCGGGAGGGTGCTTCCACCTCCTGATCGCCTGCGGGTCCCCCGGTCCTCACCGGGGGACTCATCATCGGGAGACTCCTCAGCCGCTGACGTCGCCGGTGACGGTGATGATGGGAATGAGGGTGACCTCGTCGCCGGTGACGGCGAGATCGGCGTCGAAGCTGAAATCGACGACGTCGGAGACATCCGTCTCCGCGCCGGAGAAATAGCTCTGCAGCGTCGTCTCCAGCCGGGCCGAGCCCTCGAGGGGCGCGACCGTCCAGTCGTCGCCCTCCCGGGTGACCGTCACGGTGGGGTACTCCTCGATGGTCCAGACGATGTCGCCGGCCAGCGGCTCGGTGGTGACATAGGCGAACGGGCATCCGGCGGGCTGGAAGACGGCCTGATCGGCGCACGCGTCGAGGAAGGTGTGCACTTGGTCGTCGACGGCGCGGGCCAGGTCGGGTGTCTGCTCGGGGGAGAGCTCCAGCGGAGCCGGTGACCCCGTTCCCGTGACGACGGTGTGTTCCTCGGAGGAGACGAGATACGGGGTGTCGTACCGGGCGGCCACGGCCCCCGGGTAGAACGAGGCGAGCTCCGCATTGCCGCCCGGCAGCCCCACGTCGACGCCGTTGACGCTCGCGTCCTCGCCGTGGCGCGTGGAGATACCGACCGTCGGCAGGACACTCGGCTCGAGCTCCCACGTCTCGAAGACGCCCCATCGGGTGCCGGTCTGCTCGAGCGGGAAGAGCGTGGTGTGGTCCTCACCGTCGACGCTGTAGGTCACCGGGACCTCGACCGTGTCCTGGCCGGTGTCGAGGGCATCCTGGATCGTGGTGCCCTCGAGGGGCGCCGCCGACGCCCGCAAAGCATCTCCGTCCAGCAGGCTGGCATCCGAGCCGTCGGGGACCGTCGCGTTGAGGATCCCGAGCGCCCGCCCTCCCTCACCCTGCCGGAGCGCATCGAGATACAGATCCACCCGGTGCTCGGGGCTGTAGAGCCTCGCGTTGAGGCTGCCGACCACTGCCACGAAGGCGGCGATGATCAGGAGGAGGCAGAGCAGCCAGGCTGCGGTGACCTTCACGACCGGGGTTGTCTGCACCCTCCCACGGTACCGGCTGGCCGGTCAGCCGGGCAGGAAACCCAGCAGTGTTCCGACGACGGCGCATCCGAGCCCGACCACGGCCAGGACGCGGGTGCCCCGGTAGGGCGCCCGGAGCGAGAAGGTGCGCGGCCTGCGGGCGTGGTAGTAGATGTCGATCTCGCCGCCCGGAGGCGGGGCGGCACCGTCACCGTCTCGCGCACGTACCCGGCTGGTCCACAGCGCCTCGACGATCCGGTACCGGTGATCGTGCCAGCGCAGGTACGGATGCCCCTCGAGGTCGAACGTGATGGCCTCCGTCCGGGTCCACGAGCCGTACACCAGCCGGATCAGGACCGCGGCGAGCAGCAGCCCCAGACCCAGTGCGGTGAGGGTGGAGCTCAGGATCTCGATCACCACCACCGAGGTGCCTCCGTGACCGCCGCACGCGCCGCGTGTCCCGGGATCACCGGCGTCTGCGGCGGCGCGAGGTGCCGAAGAGCCCACGGGCCAGTTCCCGTCCGATCACGCCGGCGGCCTGCAGCGCCAGATCGGCCATCTCGGTGGTCTCCCGGGGAGGCGTGGGGGTTCGTCGGTCGGGCGCAGGACCGGGCCGGCGCTCAGTACCGGCGGGCTGCCCACCTGAGCCGGCGGGACGGGGAGGCACGCCCAGGATGTCCTCCTCGATGCGCCGCGCCTCGTCGTCGTGATCGGAGCCCGGCGCGGACGGTCCCGCCTGGCCGGGGCTTCCCGGGGAGGCGACCGGCGGCACCGCGCCCGCCGCGGCCGGTCCGGTCAGCTTCTCGGCGGCCGAGTGGCTGTCGACCGCCTCACGGTAGCGGGGCAGCAGTGCCGAGGCCGCGACGACGGCGGACACGGTGCCCTCCGGTGCCCGTCCCATGAGGGACTGCGGGGCGCGGAGGCGGGTCCAGGCCACGGGAGTGGGGGCGCCGCGGTCGTTCATCACCGTGATCACGGCCTCCCCGATCCCGGCCGAGGTCAGGACCTCCTCGAGGTCGTACGGGCTGATGGGGAAGGTGGACACCGTGGCGCGCAGAGCCTTCGCGTCGTCCGGGGTGAAGGCGCGCAGCGCGTGCTGCACCCGGTTGGCCAGCTGCCCGAGCACCTCTCCCGGAAGATCCTCGGGCGTCTGCGTGATGAAGAAGATCCCGACACCCTTGGACCGGATCAGCCGCACGGTCGCCTGGATGGACTCGCGGAACGCCTTGGACGAGCCGGTGAAGAGCAGATGCGCCTCGTCGAGGAAGAACACGAGCCGCGGCTTGTCCACGTCCCCGATCTCCGGCAGCTCGGCGAACAGGTCGGCGAGCAGCCACATCAGGAACGTGGAGAACAGGCGGGGCTGCTGCTGCACGGTGGCGAGTTCCAGGCACGAGATGATGCCGCGCCCGTCCGGAGCCGTCCGGAGCAGGTCGGCGGTGTCGAACTCGGGCTCACCGAAGAAGGAGTCCATGCCCTGCGCCTCGAGGGTGACGAGCTCCCGCAGGATCACCCCGGCCGTGGACTTCGACAGGCCCCCGAGCGAGGCGAGCGCGTCCTTGCCCTCGTCCGAGGTGAGGAAGGTGATGACGGCGCGCAGATCGGTGAGGTCGTAGAGCTCCAGCCCGTTCCGGTCGGCGTAGTGGAACACGAGCTGGAGGCTCGATTCCTGGGTCTCGTTGAGGTCCATGACCCGGCTGAGGAGCAGGGGGCCGAAGGAGGAAATGGTCGCACGGACGGGGACGCCGTCGCCGTGGGCGCCGAGGCTCAGGAAGTCGACGGGGAAGCCGGCGGGGCTCCAGTCCTGGCCCACGCTCGCGGTGCGCTCGCTCACCCTGTCCGACGCCGTTCCGGGTGTGCTCAGGCCCGTGAGATCGCCCTTGATGTCGGAGAGGAACACCGGCACCCCGTGGGTGGAGAGCTGCTCGGCCAGCACCTGCAGGGTCACGGTCTTGCCGGTGCCCGTGGCGCCGGCGATCAGTCCGTGCCGGTTCATCATGGCCAGCGGCAACCGGATCCGCGCGTCGGCATGGAGCTCGCCGTCCACGAGGGCCGCCCCGAGCTCGAGGGTGGGTCCGTCGAAGACGTAGCCGGCCGTGATGTCCGCGAGCTGCGCGGTCACGTCGAGTTCGGCCATAGGGTCAGAATACACAGCGGGACCGTCGCCCCCGGGGCGACGGTCCCGCGTCGACAGAGCCGGATCCCGGCCGGGGGTCTCAGCCCGCGGAGTGCTTCCCGCCCGTCGCGGTGGCCCCTGAGGAGCCGGCCCCGGTCGGCGTAGCCTCGGTGTCGCGTCCGGTCCCGCCGGTCCCGGTGCCCCTGACGCCGTCGGCCTGCTGTGCGGTGGCGATCTCCTCGGCGCGCTCCTCGTTGGCCTCGCGGGTGAGCTCTGCTCCGGCTTCGGCATCCCGCGTGAGGTTCTCGCCGGACTCGGCGTCGAACAGATGGAGCTTGCGCGTGTCCAGCCACAGCTCGGCCTCCCGGCCGCCGCGGATACGGCTCGCCGCGTCCAGGGTGACCACGATCTGCGGGCGCAGTTCGTCCGCGTCCATCTCACGGGCGAGATTGTCGAGCAGGCCCCGTACCTCCGGTGCCGGATCGAAGTCGATGTACCCGTACTGCTCGTTGCCGAGCCATTCGGTGTGCGTCAGGGTGGCGGTGAACACGGCACCGTTGGAGCGCTTGTGGTCCTCCACGAGCTGGGCGTCCTCGAAGAATTCGGGGCGCAGACCCACGAGCACCACCTTCTTGCCCGCAGCCTTCTCGGCCTTGGCCGCCGGGATCTCCAGGTCGCCCAGCGCCGTCCGCAGCGTGTTCCCGTCCAGCGTGGCGGGGAGGAAGTTCATGGAGGGAGAGCCGATGAAGCCGGCGACGAAGAGATTGACGGGCTGTTCGTACAGCTCCCGCGGCGAGGCGATCTGCTGGAGTTCGCCCTTCTTCAGTACCGCCACGCGGTCGCCGAGGGTCATGGCCTCCGTCTGGTCGTGCGTCACGTACACCGAGGTCACACCCAGCCGGCGCTGCATCTGGGAGATCTCCGAGCGCATCTGCCCGCGGAGCTTGGCGTCCAGGTTGGACAGCGGCTCGTCGAACAGGAACGCGTCCGCCTGCCGGACGATGGCCCGGCCCATCGCCACCCGCTGGCGCTGACCACCCGAGAGATTCGCGGGCTTACGCTGCAGGTGGTCCGAGAGCTCGAGCGTGGCCGCGGCCTCGGTGACGAGCTTGTTCACCTGGTCCTCGGAGTGCTTGCCCTTGGCGAGCCGCAGCGGGAAGGCGATGTTCTCGTAGACCGTCAGGTGCGGGTACAGCGCGTAGTTCTGGAACACCATGGCCAGATTGCGGTCGCGCGGGGCCTTGTCGTTGACCCGCTCACCGTTGATCAGGAGATCGCCGTCGGTGATGTCCTCGAGCCCCACGATCATGCGCAGCAGGGTGGACTTCCCGCAGCCGGAGGGACCCACGAGGATGATGAACTCGCCGTCGGCGATGTCGATGCTGATGTCGTTCACGGCGGGGAAGCCGTCGCCGTACTTCTTGACCAGATTATTCAGGGTGATTGAAGCCATGGTGCGAATCCTTTACTTGAACCGGAGGGCGTCAGCCCTTGACGGCGCCCGAGGTCAGGCCCGAGACGATCTGGCGTTGGAAGAGGAGGACGAGCAGGACCACCGGGATGGTGACGATGATCGCTGCGGCCGAGATGGCCCCGGTGGGCGCCTCGAACTGGGATGCTCCCGTGAAGAAGGCGAGCGCGGCCGGGACCGGGCGCGCCGTCTCGGTCGAGGTCAGCGAGATCCCGTAGACGAAGTCGTTCCACGCGATGAAGAAGGCGATGATCGCCGTCGTGAAGACCCCCGGGGCGGCCAGTGGCACGATCGCCTTGCGGAACGCCTGCCACGTCGTGGCGCCGTCCACCTGGGCGGCCTGCTCGAGCTCCCACGGGATCTGCCGGAAGAACGCGGCCAGGGTCCAGATGGAGATCGGCAGGGTCAGCGACAGGTACGGGATGATCAGGCCGAGCCACGTGTCGTACAGCCCGATGGTCCTCCAGAGGTTGAACAGCGGCGTGACGATGGAGATGACGGGGAAGATCGACACCGCGAGGGCCGTGGTGAGGACCAGTCCCTTCCCCGGGAAGTCCAGCCGTGCGATCGCGTAGGCACACAGGGTGGCCAGCACGACGGCGATGAACGTCGCGATCAGCGAGATGCCGATCGAGTTGCGCAGCGCCGAGAGGAAGAGTCCCTGCGCGTCGCCGACGAGGATCTGCTCGTAGTTCGACGTGGTGGCGGTCCCCGAGGACGGCAGGAACGTGCCGCTCGTGAGATCGCTGGGCGCCTTGAACGAGGTGGCCAGGATGGACATGACGGGGAACAGCGCGTACACGAGTACGAGGACCGTGACGATGGCCCAGAGGACCTTGTTCTTGGTGCCGGAGTTCGTCACGACTTTCCTCCCTGGGTGCCGGCGAGATCGACCTTGAACAGTCGGATCGCGACGAAGCTGATGATCAGGACGCACAGGAACAGCAGCACGGACACCGCCGAGCCGAGTCCTATCTCGAGCCTGCTGATCGATTGTCGGTACGCGAGCAGCGACAGGACCTCGGTCCCGTAGGCGCCGTTGGTCATGATGAACACGTTGTCGAAGATCCTGAACGCATCCAGCGCCCGGAAGAGGACGGCGACCATGATCGCCGCCTTCATGTTCGGAATGATGACCCGGCTCATCTGCTCCCACCAGGTGGCACCGTCCACCTTCGCCGCCTCCGTGAGCTCGCCCGGCACCTGCGCGAGGCCTGCCAGGAGCAGGAGGGAGATGAACGGGGTGGTCTTCCAGATCTCGGACGCCATGATCACGAACAGGGCGGTGCCCGTCTGGGCGAACCAGTTCGTGTTCTCGTCGATGCCGGGGAGCCAGTCGAACCAGGAGTTGACGTATCCCGAGTTGATGTCGAAGGCATAGAACCAGGCGAACGCGGAGACCACGGTGATGATGCCGTACGGCACCAGGATCGCGGTCCGGAGGACGCCCTTGATGGACCTGAGGGCCTTGTCCATCACGAGGGCCAGGGCGAAACCGAGCACGAGCTCCACGGCCACGGTGATCACCGTGATGATCAGGGTGGTGCCCAGATCGCGCCACCACACGGGGTCCGTGAGGATCACGGCGTAGTTGCCGAGGCCCACGAACTCGCGCTCGTCCGGCGTGGTCAGGCGGAACTGGAACAGCGACTCGAAGGCCGCCTGCAGGATCGGGTAGAGCGTCACGAGCAGCATCACGATGAAGGCGGGCCCGGCGAGCAGCCAGCCGAGGCGCCGTTCGGCCCGGACGCGGTCGCTGTACTGCGGGCGGGCCTTCTTCTCCGGGGTGGACCGCGTCTTCACACTCGGCGTGGTCTCCGGGGAGCTGGTGGGCTCGGCCTGTGGAGCGGGTATGGCGGAGGTCATAGCAGCCTCTCTCCTCGTAGGACCGCGGTGATGAAGTCGGAGGATTCCTCCGGGGTGGTGTCCGGGTCCACCGCGCCCGGCGGGGCCCACAGCTGCTGGATGCCCGTGGACACCTCGTTGTAGAACGGTGTCTGCGGACGGGGCGCCGCGTCCTGGAGGGAATCGCGGATCACCGGGGCCATGGGGAAGGACTCCTCAATGCGCGGATCCTCGTAGGCCTCGGTGTTGGAGGGCGGATTGCCGTTCGTGACGAAGTACTCGGCCTGGTTCTCCACCTGGACGATGCACTGGACGGCCTCGTAGGCGAGCTCGGGATCGTCGCTCTCCGCCCCGACGCCGAGATTGATGCCTCCGAGCGGAGGGGCAGCGGCCTCGTCGTCGAGCACGCGCGGAAAAACACCCCAGCCGATGTCGTCGACGAGCGCCTGGTCCAGGGTCCCGGACTCGACGGCGCCCACCGTCGCGGGCCAGACGAAGGGGTAGTTGACCATGAACGAGCCCGAGTCGCTCTGGAACAGGTCCAGCGAGGCGTTCTCGTTCTGGGTGGCCAGACCGGGCCCACCCAGATTCTCGTCGCCGATGGTGGAGATGATCCGTGCCGCCTCGCGCCCCGCGTCCGAGACGAGCCCGAGTTCGAGCTCGTCGGAGGGGGCCTCGGGATTGGTGACGATCGATCCGCCGGCGGATTCGATCAGGGCGTTCACCCAGACCGTCATCGACTCGGCCTGGGTGCCCTGCACCCCGAGTTCCTTGTCCTGTGCCTCGGCGGCCTCGATGAGCTGGTCCCAGGTGACGGGCTTCGTCATGTCCAGGCCCGCGGCCTCCGCCACCGACTTCCGGTACCAGAGGATCTGCGTATTGGCCCAGAAGGGCACCGTGACGAGCTCGTCCTTCCAGGTGGCGCCGGCCAGGGCGCCCTCGACCACGTTCTCGGTGGTGGCCTCGGCGACGTCGTCGGGCACCGGCGCGAGGAAGCCTGCGAGTTCGGGTACGAACGGCGGATCCAGGCTCATGATGTCGAGCGAGGAGTCGCCTGCCGCGAGACGGCGGGCGAGCTGCTCGCGCTGGGAGGCGGCGTCACTGGGCAGGAGCGAGGTCTCGATGCGGTAGCGGCCATCGGCCTCTGTGGTGCACTTCTCGGCGATGGCGGCCTGGCCTCCGGCGTCCGGATTGATGTACCAGGTCAGGGTGTTCTCCGATTCCCCGGACCCGCACCCGGTCACCAGGAGTGTGCCCATCAGGATGCTGGCCAGCGCCGCGGCCCTGGGGCGGTTCTTCACCGTATTCGGTGCTCTTCGACTGGTCGCCATACGTACCGAGCCTCCACATCCTCTGTAGACGGGCCGGTCACCGACCCGATGGAACCGTCAGCCGGGCCGACGTGCTTTTGACCATATGCCCTGACGCATCAATCCGCTAGGCAGTACCCTTATGGTTCCGCGCCGTCGCCGGACGACGCCCCGCCGCGGCAGGGCAGAGCGGAAGTGCGGTGGATTTCCGGAGGGGGTGCAGCGGCAGAGGATGCCGGCATCGAGGGGGAACTGAGCGGGCGACGGGAATCGAACCCGCGTATCGAGCTTGGGAAGCTAGCGCTCTACCATTGAGCTACGCCCGCGTGGGACCCGGCGGTCGTGGACCCGGATCCCTGCCGCCCGGCGCCTACCCGCCGAGCAACGAGATCGAGCCTACCGCACCGCCGGGCGCGCTCAAACACCGCCGAGCGAGCTCGAACACCGCCGGGCGCGCTCGAACACCGTCAGCGGAGGTGGCACCGTCCGCGGAGGTGCGGCTACGACGGCGGGGTGGAGCCCCCGGACTCCTCGGGGCGAGCCGGGTGGACGTCGTCCGACGGAGCAGGGTGCGGTGCCGTGGGGTCGGCCCGTGCGCGGTCGATCAACTCGCGCCAGGGCTCCTCGAGCCTGCTCTCGGGGAGGCTCACCTCGGTGTAGCCGATGGTGATGACGTAGGTGAACCGGTCCCGCTGGTCGTCCGGCGGATCCGGGGCCGCCGCTTCGGCCTCGGCGAGGGGGAGCCACCGCTGTTCGGCCTCCGTGGTGCTCACGTCGACGCTCCAACGGCGCGTGAGCCCGCCCACGCCGCCCGATCGGGTGATCTCGATCCTCACGGCATCACGCCCACCTGCGCCCACGCACCGGTGACGGCCTCGGCCTCGCGGCTCCCCGCGCCGAAGCGCCGCGCCGCGGCCTCCTGGGTGGCCCGTGCGAAGGTCGGGAAGTCGCAGTCGGCGGGGATCCCGCCGTCGACCACGGTGTCGAACCAGATGTTCCCCGCGCCCTTCCAGGCCGGTCCGCCCAGGGTCGTGGCGGCGAGGTAGAAGGCGTGGTTCGGGATGCCGGAGTTGATGTGCACACCGCCGTTGTCGGAGGACGTCTCCACGTAGTCCGCCATGGTGGCAGGCTGCGGATCCCTGCCGAGGACGTCGTCGTCGTACGCCGTGCCCGGCGCCTTCAGGGACCGGAGCGCCACGCCCTCCACCTGTGCCGTGAAGAGGCCCTCGCCCACGAGCCACGAGGCGGCCTCCGCCTGCTGACCGAGCGTGCGCTGCTCCACGAGGACGCCGAAGACGTCCGAGAGCGATTCGTTGAGGGCGCCCGACTGGCCCTGGTACTCGAGATTCGTGGAGTACTGCGTGAACCCGTGCGTCAGCTCGTGGCTGATCACGGTGAGCGACGCCGTGAACCGGCCGAAGATCTCGCCGTCGCCGTCGCCGAACACCATCTGCTCGCCGTCCCAGAAAGCGTTGTCGTACTCGGAGCCGTAGTGCACCGTGGCGAGCAGGGCCTTGCCCGCACCGTCGATCGAGGACCTGCCGTACTCCTCGCTCAGGAGGTCGTAGGTGGCGCCCAGGCCACTGTAGGCCTCGTCCGCCGCGACGTCGCCCGTGGCGGGGTCGCCCTCCTCCCGGACCAGGCGGCCGGGCAGGTCCTCCCGGTTGCCGGCGTCGTGGATCCTCCGGGTCAGCGTGCCCGGGACGGCGCTGCCGCGGCGGATCGGCGCCCGGAGCGCGTCGGCGCGGGCCCGCAGGACCGGGTCCAGTTCGGCCAGGGCGCGGCTCGCAGCCCGGGACGCCGGGGCGAACCGGGGTTCACCGAGTGCGGCGATGCGGTCCAGCAGGTGCGGCGGGACGATACTGCAGTGGATCTGCTGCATGGGGGCCTCCTTCGCTGTGTCCCACCGTAGACCCAGGGGCCCACGGAATCAGGGCCACGTAGGGTGGGGGCATGAGCGTGGAGCGGAACACCCGCAAGCTGGAGCGCGGTATCGAGCGGGACTTCTCGGACAAGATGAGCTACGGCTCGTACCTGGAACTGGACCGGTTGCTCGATGCGCAGCGGCCCGTGAGCTCCCCGGAGCACCACGACGAGATGCTGTTCATCATCCAGCACCAGACGTCCGAGCTGTGGCTCAAGCTCGTGCTCCACGAACTCCGTGCCGTCCGGCTGAAGCTGCAGTCGGACGATCTGCGCGCCGCCATGAAGGGCATCGCCCGCATCAAGCACATCCAGCGGTCGCTGACCGAGCAGTGGTCGGTCCTGGCCACCCTCACGCCCACCGAATACGCCCAGTTCCGCGGTGACCTGGGCTCCTCGAGCGGCTTCCAGTCCTACCAGTACCGTGCGGTGGAGTTCCTGCTGGGCAACAAGAACGCCGCGATGATCGACGTCTTCGACGCCGACCCGGCCGCCCAGGAGCTGCTCCGTGAGCTGCTGGGGCAGAGCAGCGTCTACGACGAGTTCATCGCACTGCTCGCCCGGCGCGGGTACGGCATCCCGGAGACCCTGCTGGAGCGCGACGTGAGTGTTGCCCACGAGTTCTCGCCCGCGCTCGTCGCCGTGTACAAGGAGGTCTACGAGGACGCCGTGGGCCACTGGGACATCTACGAGGCGTGCGAGGAACTGGTGGACCTCGAGGACAACTTCCAGCTGTGGCGCTTCCGCCACCTCAAGACCGTCGCGCGGACCATCGGGTTCAAGACCGGCACGGGTGGTTCGTCGGGGGTGGGCTTCCTCCAGCGGGCCCTGGAGCTGACGTTCTTCCCCGAACTGTTCGCCGTCCGCACCGAGATCGGCCACTGACCCGGGCGCTCGGGAGGGCCCGTGCAGGGCTGGTAGTTTTGGACGGTGCTGATCTCAGACCGCGATATCCGGGCGGACATCGCCGCCCGGCGCATCATCCTCGATCCCTTCGAACCGGCGATGGTGCAGCCCTCCAGCGTGGATGTCCGGCTCGACCGCTACTTCAGGCTCTTCGACAACCACAAGTACGCGCACATCGACCCCGCGGAGGATCAGCCGGAGCTCACCCGGCTCGTGGAGGTGGCTCCCGACGAGGCGTTCGTCCTGCACCCGGGCGAGTTCGTCCTCGGGTCCACCTACGAGACCGTGACCCTCCCGCACGATGTGGCCGCGCGGCTCGAGGGCAAGTCCTCCCTCGGGCGCCTCGGGCTGCTCACGCACTCCACGGCCGGGTTCATCGACCCGGGGTTCTCGGGTCATGTGACCCTCGAGCTGTCCAACATGGCCACCCTGCCCATCAAGCTGTGGCCCGGGTCGAAGATCGGCCAGCTGTGCTTCTTCAGGCTCACGTCCCCGGCGGAGCACCCGTACGGGTCGGGGGAGTACGGTAACCGCTACCAGAACCAGCGGGGCCCGACGGCGTCACGCAGTCACCTGAACTTCCACCGCACCGCGATCCCGGGACCGGACGGACGACCTGCCGGCTGACCGGCGGACGGCATCGCAGGCGTCAGGCGTCGGGCAGGACGGACGGCGCCACGCGGGCGGGCGGCTTCACCGGGATCAGCAGGAGCAGACCGGCGAGCAGCACCACCAGGATGCCGATGACCCCGTAGAGCTGCGAGCCGAAGATGCCGATGCACAGGGCGAAGAGCGTCGGGGCCAGGAAGCTCACCGCGCGGCCCGTGGTCGCGTAGAGCCCGAACAGCTCCCCCTCGCCGCCCGGAGGCGCGAGGCGTGCGAGGAACGCGCGGGACGACGCCTGTGCCGGGCCCACGAACAGGGTCAGCAGCAGGCCGAAGACCCAGAACGTGGTGTCCGAGGTCCACTCCACGCCGAGGACGGAATAGGTCCCGGTCCCGAGCAGCAGGATCGCCGACCCGGCCACCAGGAGCCCGATCAGCGCCCCGATGATGACCCGCTTGGGGCCGAGCCTGTCGTCCAGGAAACCTCCGATCACCGCTCCCGTGGCGGCGATGACGTTCGCGGCGATCGCGAAGACGATCACCAGGGCCGCCGAGAAGCCGAACGCCCCCGCCGCGAGGACCCCGCCGAACGTGAAGACCGCAGCCAGCCCGTCCCGGAAGATCGCGCTGGCCAGCAGGAAGTAGATGGTGTGCGGGCTCTGCCGGTACATCGCTGCCACGCGCCTCAGGAGCAGGCCGTAGGACGCGAGGAAGCCGAGCTGGGCGGCGGCCGCCCTGCGGGGCAGCTCCGGGATGGTGAGCAGCACCGGCAGGGCGAAGGCGGCGAACCAGAGCGCCGAGAAGACCGCCACGAGCCGGATGTTCAGGCCGTCGTCGCCCGATGCTCCCTGCCAGTCCACCACGGGTGAGATGAACACCAGCAGGACCACCACGAGGGCCGCGATGCCGCCCACGTAGCCCATGGCCCACCCGAAACCACTGACGCGTCCGATGGTGGACGGCGTGGAGATCTGGGTCAGCATGGCGTTGTAGTTGACGCCGGCGAACTCGAAGAAGATGTTCGCGGCCGCGATGAGTGCCACCCCGAGGATCAGCATCTCCGGGCTCGGGAACACGAAGAAGCACAGGCCGGTCAGCACCACGACGATGAGCGTGTTGATGCCGAGCCACCGTTTCCGCCGGCCCCCGGTGTCGGAGCGCTGGCCCGTGACGGGGGCGAGGAGGGCGATGAGCAGGCCGGCGGCGGCGAGTCCCCAGCCGAGGACCTGGGAGGTCCGCGCCTCCCCGCCGAAGGCCTCGGAGGTCAGATAGACGGTGAAGACGAAGGTGGTCATGACCGCGTTGAAGGCGGCGGACCCCCAGTCCCACGAGGCCCAGGCGAGGACGGGTCGGCTGAAGATCCGCCCCGAACCCTCCGTGGGCGGGGTCGCCGCGACCGCAGGCGTACCCGGGGGCTCTCGATGCGTGCTCATGGGTGAATGCTAGCCCCGTATGACCCGGGTCATACGGGTACGGGTTGCTCGTCCCGGGCCCGTCGTCGACGCCTGTCACCGATGGCGGACGGCGGCGGGCCCGCCTATAGACTGCAGGAGCCCGACCGTCCCACCGCAGCGGAAGATCGAGACCCATGCTCACAGTGCTGATCGGCATGTTCGCGCTGGCATTCGTGGCACCCCTGCTCTTCTCCCGCCTCGGACGGTCCGCCTTCTTCGTCCTCGCCGCCGCGCCCGCGGCGGCCTTCGCCTGGCTCCTCACCATGCTGCCCGCCGTCCTGTCGGCGGACCAGGGCGCCGCCGGAGAGCAGCCCGTGGCGCCGCCGTCGGTCACCGTGCCGTGGATCCCGAGCCTCGAGCTCCAGCTCGCCTTCCGGCTCGACGCCCTTGCGGCCGTGCTCTGCATCCTCGTCCTCGGCGTCGGTGCCCTGGTGCTGTTCTACTGCGCGCGCTACTTCAAGAACGACGACGCCGACCTGGGCGCCTTCGGTGGGCAGCTGCTCGCCTTCGCCGCGGCGATGTTCGGGCTGGTCCTCGCCGATGACCTGATCCTGATGTTCATCTTCTGGGAACTGACCACCATCCTGTCCTACCTGCTCATCGGGTACTCGCGCCACCGGCTCTCGGCCCGCCGCTCGGCGCTGCAGGCGCTGATCGTCACGACCGCCGGTGGACTGACGATGCTCGTGGGCCTGATCCTCCTCGGACAGGAGGCCGGGACCTACCGCATCTCCGAGATCCTGGCCGCCGCGCCGTCGCTCGTGGCGCGCGGCGCGATCATCGACGTCGCGATCGTCCTGATCCTGGTCGGTGCCATCACCAAGTCGGCCCTGGTGCCCTTCCACTTCTGGCTGCCCGCCGCGATGGCCGCGCCCACGCCCGTCAGCGCCTATCTGCATGCCGCAGCCATGGTGAAGGCGGGGATCTTCCTCACGGCCCGGTTCGCCCCGGGGTTCAGCGAGACCACCTCCTGGTATCCGGTGATCCTCGTCCTCGGGATGACGACGATGCTGCTCGGGGGGTGGCGTGCCCTGCGGCAGTTCGACCTCAAGCTCGTGCTCGCCTACGGTACGGTGAGCCAGCTCGGCTTCCTGACCATGGTGGTGGGGCTCGGGGGTCGTGACGGAGCCGTGGCGGGCCTCGGCCTGCTCCTGGCCCACGGGTTCTTCAAGGCCACGCTCTTCCTGGTGGCCGGAATCATCGACCACCAGGCCGGGACCCGCGATCTCCGGGCGCTCTCGGGGGTCGGCTCCACCTCGCCGGTCCTGTTCGTCGTGTCCCTCGTCGCCGCCGCGTCGATGGCCGGGGTGCCACCGCTGGTCGGGTTCGTCGCCAAGGAATCGGTGTACGAGGCCTTCGTGCACCGCTCGGAGGACGGGCTCGTGGGAACCCTCCTGCTCGGGGGGATCGTGCTCGGGTCGGTCCTGACCTTCGCCTACAGCGCGCGCTTCGTCTGGGGAGCCTTCGCGCTCAAGCACGGGACGCCCCGGACCAGGTTCTCCCGGGTGCGGCCGTCCTTCCTGCTCGCCCCGGCGGTCCTCGCCGTCGCCACCGTGGTGTTCGGTCTCTGGCCCGTCCCGCTCGACCTCCTGGTCCAGCCGTACGCCACCCTGTTCGCCTCGGACGTCGCCGCGCCGCACCTGGCCCTGTGGCACGGTGTCAGCCTGTCGCTCGTGCTCACCGTCGTCACGCTCGGCGCGGGTGTGGCACTGTTCGTCCTGCGCGAACCGCTCGAGCGTTTCCAGGCCCGGCTGCCGCGGATCCCCGAGGCGGCTGCCGCCTACCGCTCCACCGTGAGCGTGCTCGACGCCGTGGCCTTCTGGGTCACGGGCCGCACGCAGCGGGGCTCCCTGGCGTTCTACCTCTTCATCATCCTGTCCACCGCCGTCCTCGTGCCGCTGACAGCCCTGATCCTCTTCGACGGACCCGTGCCCACGGCCTACCAGTGGGCGCAATCACCTGCCCAGGGGGTCGTGGCCGTCGCGATCCTCGTGGGGATCGTGGGCGCGCTGAGAGCCCGCAAGCGCTTCACGGCGGTGGTCATGGTGGGGATCACCGGGTACGGCCTGGCCGTGATCTACGCCCTGCACGGCGCACCGGACCTGGCGCTGACGCAGCTGCTCGTGGAGACGATCGTGCTCGTGGCCTTCGTCCTGGCGCTGCGGTCCCTGCCGGCCAGGCTGTGGAGCAGGGCGGGCCGGCAGCGTCGGCTGCTGCGCGCAGGCCTCGGGATCGCCTTCGGTTCCATCATGGCCGTGATCGCCATGTCGGCCATGGCCGCCAGGACCGCGGCGCCCATCTCGCTGGCCTATCCCGAGCTGGCGTACGAGGAAGGCGGCGGGGCCAACACCGTCAACGTGCTCCTCGTGGACATCCGGGCCTGGGACACCTTCGGTGAGATCACCGTCCTGGCGCTCGCCGCCACGGGCATCGCCAGTCTGATCTTCATCCGCGGCCGCAGCGACACCCGGAACCGGGCCGTCGGCGTCGAGGACGGCTCGGTCGACAGGGCGCAGGAGTCCCTGGACGCGGGGGGCCGCGCCGAGGCCGCGCGCCAGCTCGCCGCCCGGTTCGCCGACGTCGCGCGTGATCCGTGGCTCGTCGCGGGACGGACCCTCGCCCCCGAGCGGCGATCGATCGTCTTCGAGGTCATCACGCGCCTGCTGTTCCACACCGTGATCCTGCTGTCCATCTATCTTCTCTTCGCCGGCCACAACCTGCCCGGTGGCGGCTTCGCGGGCGGACTCCTTGCTGGGATCGGCCTGGCCATCCGGTACCTGGCCGGCGGCCGGTTCGAACTGGCCGAGGCGACCCCGGTCAGTGCGGGTGCGCTGCTCGGTACGGGGCTTGCGGTCGCGGCGCTCACCGCGATGGCACCCCTCGTCCTCGGGGGCGCCGTCCTCGAGAGCTACATCCTGGAGTTCGGGCTGCCCCTGGTCGGTGACGTGAAGTTCGTGACGTCCACCTTCTTCGACATCGGTGTCTACCTCATCGTCGTAGGACTCGTCCTGGACGTGCTGCGGAGCCTGGGGTCCGAGATCGACGCCAGGGCGGAAGCCGGGACGCCCGCCCACGACGAGTCGGTCGAGGACACGATCGTGCCGACGACCAGCGAAGGGATACGCCCGTGACCGTCAACATCACGCTGATCGTCCTCATGGCCGCGTTCTTCGCGGCCGGGCTCTACCTCCTGCTCGAACGCAGCCTGACGCGGGTGCTGTTCGGCCTGATCCTGATGGGCAACGGTGTGAACATCCTGATCCTGGCGATGAGCGGAGGAAGCGGCACGGCGCCGCTCCACAGCGCGGGGACACCCGCGGAGGAGTACGCGGACAGCCTGCCGCAGGCCCTGATCCTCACGGCGATCGTGATCACCTTCGCCGTGACGTCCTTCATGCTCGGCATGATCTACCGGTCCTGGGTATTGCGACGGAAGGACGAGGTGCAGGACGACCCGGAGACCCTGCGCGCCGACGACCAGGACGACTACGGCCACGGCGACACCGACAGTTCGGAGGACGCCTCCGAGTTCTCGGACGCCGGGGAGGCCCGCCCGCTCCGGCGCAGGAAGGCCGAGCCCGCGGCGGGCGCCGGGCGGACGGCAGGGGAAGCGCCGTGATCGCCGCAGATCTCGCGCCGCTCGCCGTCGCCCTGCCCCTGCTCGGTGCCGCCATCACCTTCATCCTCATCCGGTACCCGAGCGCCCAGCGCTTCGTCAGCATCTCGACGCTGGCGCTCACCCTGGGCCTGGAAGTGGTGATGCTCCTCGCCGCACCCTCCACCGGTACCCATGCGGTGCGGCTGGGCGGCTGGGAGCCACCCTTCGGCATCGTGCTCGTGGTGGACCAGTTCTCCGCGCTCATGCTCGTGGTCTCCTCGGTGGTCAGCCTCACGGTCCTGGTCTACGCAGCGGGTCAGGGCACCTCCGACGGCGACGAGGAGGGGCCGGTGTCGATCTTCCACCCCACCTACCTGATCCTCGTGGCCGGGGTCTCGAACGCGTTCCTGACCGGGGATCTCTTCAACCTGTACGTGGGCTTCGAGATACTGCTGACCGCCAGCTACGTGCTGATGACCCTCGGCGGCACGGCGCCGCGCATCCGTGCGGGCGTGACGTACGTCGTCGTGAGCGTGGTGTCATCGATGCTGTTCCTCATCGCGATCGGCATGATCTACGGCGCCACGGGCACGGTGAACATGGCCGACCTGGCGGTGAAGCTCGAGGACGTGGACCCGGCGACGCAGCTGGTGCTGCACCTGATGCTGCTCGTGGCCTTCGGCATCAAGGCGGCCGTGTTCCCGCTCTCGTTCTGGCTGCCCGACTCGTATCCCACGGCGCCGGCGCCCGTGACCGCGGTGTTCGCCGGCCTGCTGACCAAGGTGGGGGTGTACGCGATGGTGCGCGTGGAGACCCTCCTGTTCCCGGGGGACCGCATCAATTCGTTCCTGATGGTGGTGGCGCTGCTGACCATGATCGTGGGGATCCTCGGGGCCCTGGCCCAGTCCGATCTCAAGCGGCTCCTGTCCTTCACGCTGGTGAGCCACATCGGCTACATGGTCTTCGGGCTGGCGCTCTCCTCCCGGCTAGGGCTGGCGGCCACCGTCTACTACGTGGTGCACCACATCACCATCCAGACCAGCCTGTTCCTCGTCACCGGCCTGGTGGAGCGCCGTGGCGGGACGGCGGACGTGGACCGCCTCGGCGGCCTCGCGAGGCTGTCGCCGCTGCTGGGCATCCTGTTCTTCGTCCCGGCCATGAACCTCGCCGGCATACCGCCCTTCTCGGGATTCCTCGGCAAGCTCGGTCTGCTCGAGGCCGGTGTGGAGCTCGGGACACCGCTGGCCCTCCTCCTCGTGGCCGGAGCCGTGACCACGAGCCTGCTGACCCTGCTGGTGATGGCCCGCGTGTGGAACCGTGCCTTCTGGCGCAGCCCCGAGGACGTCGAGGACCCGGACCCCATCCTGCTCGCCGCGGCCACCGACGGTTCACGCGTGACGGCGTCACTCCAGGTGACGGGTGAGGACACCGGGAAATTCGCCGGGACGGACTCCGTGACACTGCTCCCCGCGACCATGACGGGTCCCACCATCGGCCTCGTGGCCCTCGGACTCGGCCTGACCCTCCTCGCCGGACCGCTGTTCACGCTCACCGACAACGCGGCGGCCGAGATGCTGGAGCGCACTCCCTACCTCGAGGCCGTCCTCGGCGCAGGAGCAGACCGATGACCCGGCAGAAGTTCTCCCTCGTCACGGATGTGCCGCTCATCCTCTGGCTCACGTTCGTGTGGGGTGCCCTCTGGCAGGACTTCGGAGCAGGGACGCTGATCTTCGGACTGATCATCGCCTTCGTGGTGGTCAACTTCTTCTACCTGCCGCCGGTGGGATTGAGCGGGCGGTTCAACATCCTCGCGTTCGTCTCCTTCAGCGCCGGTTTCCTCGTGGATCTGGTCACCGCCAGCATCGAGGTCTTCTGGCTCGCGGTGACCCGGGGACCGGCCCTTCGCAACGCCGTCGTCGCGGTCCGTTTGCGCAGCCACTCGGACCTGATCGTCACGGCGACCGGCCACGCGACCTCGCTCATCCCCGGATCACTCGTGGTGGAGGTGGACCGGGCGTCCTCGACGCTCTACCTCCACTGCCTGAATGTCAGGACCGAGGAGGACGCGGAGGCCATGCGAGCCACCGTCCGGAAGTCGGAGGCGGCCTTCATCCGCATCATGGGGACCAGGCAGGAGCTCGCTGAGCTGCGGGCGGAGGAGTCCGTATCATGACCGTCGTCATCTATGTCGTCCAGGGAATACTCGCGGTGGCCGTGCTCCTGGCCCTGTACCGGGCGGTGCTCGGACCCTCGCTCCTCGACAGGGTCCTGGCGCTCGACGTCGTCCTCGCGATCATCGCGGCGGCACTGGTCCTCACCATGATCGTCAATCACCACACGGACCACCTGATCCTGCTCGTCGTCATCTCCCTGATCGGCTTCATCGGCTCGGTCGCGGTGGCCCGCTTCATCACGGAGAGGGGATAGCACCGTGCTCACCGACGTCGTCATGTCGATCCTGCTGATCGGTGGGGCCCTCATGTCCCTCGCGGCCGGGATCGGGCTGGTCCGCTTCCCGGATCTGCTCTCCCGGATGCACGCGGCCACGAAGCCGCAGGTCCTCGGGCTCCTGCTGTTCCTCCTGGCGCTCGCCCTCGAGACCGGGAGCTGGCCGCTGATCCCGCTGCTGGTGCTGTGCTGGTTCTTCCAGCTGCTCACCACTCCGGTCTCGGCGCACATGGTGGGCAGAGCCGGGTACCGCACGAGGCACCTCCGGCAGGATCTGCTCACCATCGACGAGCTGGACGACGTCGTCGCCTGCGCCGTGGTCGAGGTGGACCGGGACGATCCGGCCCACGAGGCCGAGGGCGTGGACGGGCGGCAGGACGCCGATCGTCGCGACGTCCCCGACCACTGACGGGGCGGTTCAGCCGGCGCTCGTGCTGAGGGTGCCGGGGCCGCGGGTGGTCGTCAGCGCCGTCCGGAAAGGGCCGACCATCGCGTCCGGCGGGGCGATTGCCGCGACGAACCCGTCGGGCCTGACGAGGTAGGCCGTGCCGGGCCGGAGCCGGGTGGAACCGGGTGAGCCGAATGCGTGGAGGGGGAGTCCCAGCTCTCGGGCGCCGGCTGCGGCTCGGCGACCGGTCGCCTCGTCCGCCGCGTACAGGTGCACCTGCCACGCGGCGGAGCGCAGCACCTCGAAGTTCCCTCCGGTCCAGGGCAACCTGCGGCCCAGGACGGGATCGCGGCGCCGCGGGCGCCGCCTGCCTCCGGCCGGGCGCCGTGATCCTCGCGTCGGCGCTCCGGCTGCCTCCATGGGGTAGCGGATCCGGATCCGGCCCAGGTAGCCCGCGAGCCGGCGACCCAGCGGGATGCGCGGCAGGATCGCGACGGCGAGCGGCAGGACCACGCGCGGGACGTACCGGCGGACCAGGAGCGCCGGCGCCGACCCCGAGGTGATGCCGCGGAACAGCCGATCGGTCGTGGCCAGGAGCCGCAGCGCGACGGGCCGGCGTTCCGCCTCGTACCGGTCGAGGGCGAAGGCCAGGTTGTGGGCGTCCTGCAGCCCCGTGTTCATGCCCTGCGCGCCCACCGGGGAGTGGACGTGTGCTGCGTCGCCGGCCAGCAGTACCGGGCCGTCGCGGAAGTGCCCGGCGATCCTGTGGTGGACCCGGTAGGTGGAGAACCACCGCTGGTCCGCGTAGGTGACGCCGAAGGTGTCCCGCAGCCGTTCGCGCGCATGCTCCGCCGTGACGGCGGATCCGTCATCACCGGAGGCGAGGCCGATCAGGCGCTGGCCGGCGCGTCCGGCGGCATCGGGGCGCATGGGAAAAGCCAGGAGGAACTCGGCGACGCCCTGGCGGATGTTCACGGAGGCGGGGGCGAGGCCGTCCACTCCCACGGCGTCCACGAGGTAGAACGTCTGGCGGCTGGTCGTGCCCTCGAAGGCGATGCCTCGGAGGGTACGGACCGTCGAGGACGCGCCGTCGCAGCCGACCACGAAGCGCGCGTGGACGGTGGCCTGGCCCTCGGGCCCCTCGATCCTGGCCGTCACGCCGTCGGACGTCTCGAGCCGGACCAGGCGGTGCCGCCAGCGCACCGTGCCCCCGAGGCTCCGCAGGTGATCGGCGAGAATCCGCTCGTTGGCACTCTGTTCGAGGACGTACAGGCCGGGGTAGGGGGTGATGCCCCGGCCCAGCGCGGTCAGCGGAACGGGAGCGAAGGCCCTGCGACCGAAGCCCTGCCGCATCGACTCGGCCCTGACGGCCTCGTCCAGCACTCGGTCGATCACGCCGAGCTGGTCGTAGATCTCCATGGAGCGCGACTGCACCCCGAGTGCGCGGGACTCGATGGTGGGACCGTCCTTGCCGTCGATGAGCACCAAGCGGACACCGAGTCGCACCAGCCAGTTGGCCAGCATCAGGCCGGTGGGTCCGGCGCCGACGACGAGGACGTCCACCCGTTCCTCCCCGCGCCTGTCCACCGTGCCGCCGCCGTCAGCGCTCGAGGATGGTGCAGACGCAGGCCCGATTGCCCTCCGCGTCCGCCAGCACTGTGAAGGAGGGGGCCTCGGAGTCCTCGACGATCCTGCCGCCGGCGGCGACGGCGGCGTCGATGCGTGCGTCCGCGACGTCGTGCGGCACCCACACGTCGAGGTGGAACCGCTGGCGCGGGGTCTCGTGCCGATCGGTGTGCTGGAACCACAGGAGCGGAACCCGCCCGGTCGGGTCCACGACGTCGTCGCCGTCCACCGCGTGCGCGTCCCCGGTGAGCAGGGCGGCCCAGAACGGGCCGATGGCCGTCGCGTCGCCGGTGTCCAGGGCCAGTTCCACGACGGTCGGGGCCGTCGGATCGGCGCCGATGCCCCGCTCGGCGGCCAGGAGGCTGATCTTCCGGGCCAACTCCAGGTCGCGGGTCGTGACGCCGCCCGCGTCGTGGCTGAGGAGCTTGACGTCCACGTGCGGGTAGGTCAGCACGAGGTCGGGGTGGTGATCGGCGTCCTCCGCCAGGTCGCCGATGGCTGCGACCAGGGCGAGACCGGTGGCGAAGTCACGGGTCAGGAAGCGGGCGTGGAGCGCCTGCGCGAGTTTCCGCCAGTCCGCCAGACCGGCGTCGAGGATCTGGTGCGTGTCGAGGATGCCCATGCCGCCAGTATCGTCGCGCTCCTGCGCGAAGGAAAGAGCCGCTGTGGGTCCTACGGCGTTCCATCACGTGCCGCCGCACGATCCGGTCGGGAGCGCCCCCGCCGGCAGCCCGCCCCGTGCCCGGGAGCAAGCGGCTCCCCGAGACGAAGGACTCAGTGCGCCGGTCTACGATCCGGTGCGATACTGCGAGGATGCCTCCGCTGAAGATGCCACGCCGGGCCGCACTCGCCGAACGCCTCGACGGCGGGCTCAAGGGTCGACTGCGAGCTGTGGTCACCGATCCCCAACTCCTCCTGGGCGTCAAGGCCGCGCTCGCCGCGGCCATCGCGTGGCTCATCGCCATCGCCCTGCCCGGCACCCCGTCGGAGTACCCCTACTACGCGCCGCTCGGCGCGCTGCTGGCCATGTATCCCACGGTGGCGGGAACCCTGACGCAGGGCCTGCAGACGGTGGCGGGTCTGACCATCGGCATCATCCTGGCCTATCTCGCCGTATGGGCAGGGGACCCGAACTGGCTCACGATCGCGTTCGTCGTCGGCGCGGGTGTGCTGCTCGGAGGGAAGCTCAAGCGAACTGCAGGAGGTGGAACGGGCATCGCCTCCGCCGGATTGTTCGTCCTCGTGATCGGCAACGAGAATCTGGGCTACTCTCTGGGCTATCTGGTGCAGACGGTCATCGGCGTGGGCGTGGGCCTCGCCGTCAGTGGGCTCATCTTCCCGCCACTGAACTTCAACGACGCCGTCGGCCAGATGAGCACGCTCCGCAGGATGGCGGCCCAGGATCTCCAGGAGCTGGGGCAGGCCCTCGAGGAGGACTGGACCGAGGACGATCCTCGCTGGGCCAAGCGCAGGGACGATCTGATGCGGTCGGCCCGGAATGCGCGCGACGCCCTGCAGTACGCCGACGAGAGCCGCAAGGGCAACGTGCGCTGGCGGTTCCATCCACGCGACGTCGACCGGGACTACTACCACGTGGAGGTCCTCGAGGTGGTGGCGTCCCACACGCTGAACATCACCAACATGCTCCAGGACGCGCTCCACGGCACGGTCCGTGAGCGCCCCATGCCGGACGAGGTGCGGCCGGTCCTGCAGGACGCCTTCACCGCCGTCGGCCGGGTGCTCGATCTCTGGACCGTGGAGGAGTCGGACGGCGGCATGTTCCAGGCCGCCGAGCAGAGCCTGCGCGAACTCGAGCAGGCAGCCTACGAGACCGTGTCACGGGACATCCCGTTCGGGGCGGCGGCGGCCATCGGCATGAGCCTGCACCGCATCCTCCAGTCCGTCGTGCCGGATCTGCGGATCGAGTCATCGGAGGGCTGACGGTTCGAGGTGTGGCGCGGCCCGCCGGTGGAGCGAACGGGCCGGGCCGCGCACGGGGACCGGTCAGCGATCGACGACGGGCTGCTGCAGTTCGGTGACCCAGTCCTGCTGATTCTCCGACTCGGCTCGGACGTACAGCTCACGGCAGGGGCCGTCGTGCTCGTAGCCGTTCTCGATCAGCCAACGGTGCAGTGCTTGCCAGGACTCCTGGATCGAGCTCATCGGCCCGAGATGCACCCCGCAGACAGCCGTCGCGGAGGGGAGGTCGACGACGTCAAGGCCCGGCAGCGCGCGGCCGTCGTAGGCGTAGCCCACTGCCACCTCCATGCCGGCTTCCACCTCGGAGTACGTTGCCAGCGCGGTGGCAAGGCTGCCGTCCACCTTGTTGAGCTCCGACTGCACGCGGTCGAACATGGGTCCGATCCACCGGCCGAGCGTCGTCGGATCCAGGGTGTCCGTCAGCGCCGCCAGCCGTACCGACGGGATCTGCTTCACCACATAGTCTGCGGACATGTCGTTCTCCTTCTCGATCATCCGGAGCCTCGACTCGACGGCCGCCAGCCGGATGCCGGCAGCCCGCTGTTCGTGTTCGAGCTCAGTGCGGCGCAAGCGCAGCATGCCACGCAGCTCCTCCGCCTCGACGAGGTCCGTCATGATCCGGCCCACCTCCTCGAGGCTGAGACCAAGATTCTTCAGCGCCACGATGCGATTGAGCACGAACAGCTGCTCGGGCGAGTACGAGCGATAGCTGGTGGAGCAGTCAACGTTGTCGGGCCTGAGCAACCCGATTTGGTCGTAGTGCCGCAGCATCCGCACCGATACCTGCCCGAGCCGTGCAAAGTCTCCGATCAACATGGATCGAGTCTCCTGCCTCACACTGTGTCAGGGTCAATGGCTCCGAATCGTCCGATTCTCCTGATTCTGCGCCACGACAGCCACGACAGAAGAAGGGCGCCCTTCCGGGCGCCCTTCCCCACTCAGCGCGGGCTCAGGTCAGGTCGCGCGACTTCGCGAAGCGCTCGATCGCCTGCTGGGTGGTGCGGTTGGTGAGCACCTGGATCGTGGTGCTCACGGCACCGGAGACGATGGCGAACACGAGGGCGGAGCGCAGCGAGTTCTCCAGCCCGTCCTTGTTCTTCGGCGTCGATTCGCCGGTGACCTTCTGCCAGACGATGTCCACGATCTTGGTCCCGATCCATCCGGCACCGACGCTCAGGCCCGCTCCGAGCAACTTGAATATAACGTTCATGGTTTCTCCTTCTGATCCGACGATTCTGCGTCAAGCCTAGTTGCACCACACGGGACGGGCGCGCCCACGGGTCCGCGGTGTAGGCTCGATGACGTTCCAACAACTTACGACAGGGGAGCGCAGATCCGCACCGCGGATCGGGCGCTGAGAGTGCGGCAGAGCCGCAGACCCTCGAACCTGCTCCGGTTAGTACCGGCGAAGGGAGTCGAGTTCTCGGAGTGCACGGACACCATCGGCGTCCCGGCACTCCCCCCTCCTGGATCCCAGGAGGAAGATCATCATGGCATCATCACCAGCAGTGCACTCGACGGCCCGGGGCGCGGGCCAGTGGCGCGTCGTCGACATCGTGGTGGCCTCGGTCATCGCGGTGGCGGTCGGCGTCGTCTTCGTCGGATGGAATGTCGGCTACAACGGCATCAGCGTGATCACAGCGGGTTTCCCGCCCCTCGCCGGCCTGTACACCGGGGGCTGGCTCATCGCCGGCGTACTCGGCGGTCTCATCATCCGCAAGCCCGGAGCCGCGATCTACTGCGAGATCCTCGCCGCAGCGGTGTCCGCGCTCATCGGCTCGCAGTTCGGTATCAGCGTGCTGCTCTCCGGCGCCATCCAGGGCGTCGGTGCGGAACTGGTCTTCCTGCTGTTCCTCTACCGCAGGTGGACCCTGCCGGTAGCGCTCCTCGCGGGGCTCGGCGCGGGCCTGGCCCTCGCGATCAGCGAGAACATCCTCTACAACGCCCTGTGGACGTTCGAGTTCAAGCTCATGTACGCGGTGTTCGCCGCCGTCTCGGGCATCGTCATCGCCGGACTGGTGTCCTGGCTGGCGATGCGGGGCCTCGCGAGGACAGGGGCGCTGTCCTCCTTCGCCGCAGGACGCACGGCCGACGTATGACACCGGAAGGCGTTCCCCCGCGGGGCGCCGTGCACGTCAGCGCCCACGGGTGGGGCTGGCGCCACGCGGGGCGGAGAGCCTTCGCGGCGCGTCACCTCGAGCTGGAGATCACGCCGGGCGAGCGTGTGCTGCTCCTCGGCGCCTCCGGCGCGGGGAAGTCGACGGTGCTGCACGGCCTCGCCGGCGTGCTCGGCACGCAGGACGAGGGCGAGCAGGAGGGTGAACTGCTGCTCGACGGCGCCCACCCGGCCTCCGTCCGGGGCCGGGCCGGGCTGGTGCTGCAGGATCCCGAGACGCAGGTGGTCCTCGCCCGTGTGGGCGACGAGGTCGCCTTCGCCGCGGAGAATCTCTCGGTACCGCGGGAGGAGATCTGGCAGCGGGTGGGCCGAGCGCTCGACGACGTGGGCCTGGCCCTGCCGCTCGACCACCCCACCACCGCGCTTTCCGGCGGGCAGAAGCAGCGGCTCGCGCTCGCCTCCGTCCTCGCGATGGAGCCGGGACTCCTCCTGCTCGACGAGCCCACCGCGAACCTCGACCCGGACGGCGTGCTCGAGGTGCGCGACGCCGTGGTCCGGGTCCTCGAGCGCACCGGGGCGACCCTCGTGGTCGTCGAGCACCGCGTGGCCGTGTGGGCCGACGTCGTGGACCGCGTGGTCGTACTCGACGCCGACGGCGGGATCCTGGCCGACGGTCCACCCGGTACGGTGCTCGTGCAAGAGACCACGCGCACCCGACTCGCCGACGCCGGCGTGTGGATCCCCGGGTGGCGGCCGCCCGTCGGCGGCACCCTGCCGTCCCCCGGATCGGGGCCGACCCTCCTGTCGGCACGCGAGCTCGCGGTCGCGCGGACCAAACGCGGGCCGGCCGCCGTCGAGGACCTCGCGATCGACATTCGGGCGGGGGAGGCCCTCGGCATCACGGGGCCGAACGGCGCGGGAAAATCGACCGCGGCCCTGACGCTCGGCGGACTGCTCCGCCCGCGCGCCGGGACGCTCCTGGCACAGCCGAGTCTCGCCGGGACGGCCGGCAGCACTCCCCACCGCTGGCGCTCGCCGCAACTCGTGCAGCGCATCGGCACCGTCTTCCAGGAACCCGAGCACCAGTTCCTGACGGCGAGCGTCGCCGACGAGCTGGAGTTCGGACCGCGCAGGGTCAGTGGCACCGTCGACACCGCACGCATCGCGGAGCTGGCCGAACGGCTGCGGCTCACGCACCTGCTGCAGGCCAATCCCTTCACGCTCTCGGGTGGTGAGAAGCGGAGACTGTCCGTCGCAACGATGCTCGCCACCGCACCGCGTCTGCTGATCCTCGACGAACCGACCTTCGGGCAGGACGCCCTCACCTGGGCCGAGCTCGTGACGCTGCTGCGGGAACTGGTCGACGACGGCGTCGCCGTGCTGTCCGTGACGCACGACGCCGACTTCAGCGACGCGCTGGGCGGCGCCACCCTGCACATCTCCGGTGGGGCGGGACGGCTGGTGTCCCGGTGAGCAGCTCGTACCTGACACCGGTCCTCACGGGAAGGACACTCCTGCGGGCCAATCCCGTCTCGAAGCTGTTCGCCGCCGTCGTGATCACCGTGGCGCTCATGTCGAGCATCGACTGGGTGAGTGCCACCGTGGTGCTCGGCTGCGAGCTCGCCCTCATGCCGCTGCTGGGCATCAGCGTGTGGGGACTCCTCCGGCGCATCTGGCCCCTGCTGATCGCCGCGGTCCTGGGTGCCTACGGTACGGCCCTGCTCGCCGAGAAGACCGGGGACGTACTGCTCGCCGTCGGGCCCGTCGTCTTCACCGAGGGGTCAGTCGCCGCGGGTATCGCCGTCGGTCTCCGGGCCCTGGCGCTCGCGCTGCCGGGCATCTTCATCCTCCTGACCACGGACCCGACGGATCTGGCCGACGCGCTCGCGCAGAAGCTGCATCTGCCGCACCGCTTCGTGCTCGGCGGACTCGCGTCCCTGCGGCTCGTGGGACTGCTCGTGGAGCAGTGGGAGACGCTCGGGCTGGCCCGGCACGCGCGGGGAATCGGCTCCGACGGGTCCGTCGTGGCGCGGACGCGGAATCTGCTGGGGCAGTCCTTCGGGCTGATCGTGCAGGCCATCCGCCGCGCCACTCGCCTGGCCACGGCGATGGAGGCGCGCGGCTTCGGCGGAGGGACGCGAACCTGGGCGAGGTCGAGTACCTATTCGGCGCTCGACGCCGTGATCGCCGTCGTCGGGCTCCTCGTCGCCGCCGGTGCGTTGACGGCTGCGGTCCTGGCCGGGACCTGGAACTTCATCCTGTCCTGAGCCGCGTTCCCGATCGTGGTGCAGCTCCGGTCGGTGCTCATCCGGGGGACTTCGACGCCCACCATGGAGTGTCGGCCGGTGCGGCGCCGGTTGGTGGTGTCGATCCGGGGACTTCGACGCCCACGACAGCGTGTCGGCGGACGACACGCCGTGTGAACAGGGCTGACGTCGGCCGAAGTCCCCGGCCGCGAACCGTCACCGACCCCGGAGCCGGAACCGTCACCGATCCCGGAGCCGGAACGGCCACCGACCCCGGAAGCGGCCCCTGCAGTCAGAGCACGTCCGAGAGGAACGAGCGCAGCCGCGGTGTCTGCGGATCGTCGAACAGTGCCGCGGGCGGGCCGGTCTCCACGACGACGCCGCCGTCCATGAAGGTGACGGTGTCGGAGACGTTGCGGCAGAACCCCATCTCGTGGGTCACCACCACCATGGTCATGCCCGCCGTGGCGAGATCGGCCATGAGGGCCAGGACGCCCTTGACCAGTTCCGGGTCGAGGGCCGAGGTGGCCTCGTCGAAGAACATCACCTCCGGGTCCATCGCCAGGGCCCGGGCGATCGCCACGCGCTGCTGCTGCCCGCCGGAGAGATCACCCGGGCGGGCCTCGGCCTTGTGCTTGAGCCCCACGAGATCGAGCTGGGAGAGAGCGGCTTCCCGGGCCTCCCCGGCGGGCATCCCCCGGAGTTTGCGCAGCGCCAGCGAGACGTTCTCCACCACGGTCTTGTGCGGGAAGAGGTTGAACTGCTGGAACACCATGCCGATCCGCCGACGCAGTTCGTCCGGGTTGTCCCTGAGCACCGACCGGCCGTCGAGCAGGATGTCGCCGCGGTCCGGTTCGATGAGACGGTTCAGTACCCGCAGGAGCGTCGACTTACCGGACCCGGACGGGCCGATGACGGACGCCGTCGTGCCGCGCTCCACGTGCAGGTCGATGCCGCGCAGCACGCGGTTGGCGCCGAAGGACAGGTGCAGGTCCTTGCCGGTCAGGGATCCCGACTCGATGGTGGCGGTCATGTTCTGGCTCCTTGCGCGACCGGGGCGGCCAGGTCGTCCGGTTCGGGCTTCTGCCTGGCACCCACGCGCAGTCTGGTGTCGATGAAGTTCACCAGATGTGTCAGCGGGATGGTGAGGCAGAGATAGAAGATACCCGCGGCGATCAGGGGGGACAGGTTGCCGGTGTTGCTCGCCGCGTCGTTGCCCACCCGGAAGAGCTCGCGCTCACTGGCGACGAGACCGATGAAGTAGACCAGCGAGGACTCCTTGATGAGGGAGATGAACTGGTTCACCAGCGCCGGCAGCACACGCCGCACGCCCTGGGGGATCACCACGAGCTGCATGGACGAGCTGTAGCTGAAGCCCAGCGCCCGCGAGGCCTCGAGCTGCCCCTTCTCCACGCTCTGGATACCCGAGCGGAAGATCTCGCCGATGTACGCCGAGGCGATCAGCGACAGGGCGAGGATGCCCAGGGGGTACGGGCTGGTGCTGCCCGTCAGCTCGCGGAGGACCGGGCCCAGACCCAGACCGATGAGCAGGATGATCACGACGGCGGGCAGCCCGCGGAAGATGTCCGTGTAGGTTCGCGCGAGCCACCGCAGCGCCCGGTTGCGTGAGATCCCCATGACGGCCAGGATCATGCCGGCCACGGTCCCGATGATGCCGGAGGCCAGGGCGAGCATGATGGTGTTCGGCAGCCCGACGGTCAGGAGGTCCGGCAGGACGGCCACCATCGCCTGCCAGTCGAAGAAGGTCTTGCCGAGTTGTTCGAGGGCGTCCATGCAGAGCGGCTACTTGACGTCCACGGCTTTGCTGCCGGGCTTCCAGTCGGTGGGCAGCTCGCGGTCCGGGTACCACTCCTCGGTCAGCTCGGTCCACGTGCCGTCGGCGATGACTGCGTCGAGGCCGGCGTTGAGGGCGTCGATGAGCGGCTGGTTGTCGCTGTTCACGGCGTACGCGGTGAAGTTCTCGGTGTTGATGATGGTCTCGGCGATCGTGGTGCCGTCACCCTCCTTCACTTGACCCGTGGCCTGCTGCGACGGAGCCACCCAGGCGTCGATCTGGCCGTTCTTCACATTGGCGAAGACCGTGTTGTAGTCCGGGAAGCGCACGGGCTCCAGGCTTAGGGTGTTGGAGACGTAGTCGTCCTGGACCGTGCCCTGAACCACGCCGACACGGGTGTCCTCGGACAGGGAGTCGAAGCCCGTCACTGCGGAGTCCTCCTTGGCGACGACGGCCATGTAGCCGAAGTCGTAGCCATTGGTGAAGCCCACGTTCTCCCGGCGCTCCGCCGTCGTGGAGATGGAGGAGGAGCCGACGTCGAACTGCTGGTTCTGCACCTGTGCCAGGAGCGCCGAGAAGTCGGTGGAGGCGAATTCGACCTCGAGGCCGAGCTTGTCACCGATGGCGCGGAGCAGCTCGTTGTCGTAGCCCGTGAAGACGCCGTCCTCCAGGAAGATGTTGGGGGGCGCGTCCGAGAGGGTGCCGACGCGCAGCGTGCCGTCGGTGATGAGGTCGAGCTCCGCGGTGTCGATCTCGTCGAGGGGCGTGGTCTGCTCGGTGGTGTACTGATCGAGCGACTGCTGGTCGCTCCCGGCGAGGGCGTCGGTGTTCGAGGCCGGTTCGCTGTCGGAGCTTCCGCAGGAGACCGTCAGGGCGAGGAGGGGAACGGCGAAGGCCGCGAGGAGGGTACGGGACAGGATCATGGAGTCCTTCTTCGAGGATGGCCCGGATACGGGCATGCTGAGAGGCGGGGGAATTGCCGGATGACGGCAGACAGAGGGGACTGCTGGGCTGACACGCTCGCTGTTCTGGGCCAGGTGAGGCGGCGGCCAGGGCACCCATGAGCTTGGGGCAGGACCGCACGACACCGTACTTGCCAACCGGGGGACTTGACCCGGCGGCCGAATCTTCACCTGGAGCACCCCACTACGGGAGAGGGTTGCTGTCCAGCCGGCCAGGGCCTATGGCTGGAACTCTTGATTACAGGAAGACGCTAGGGCAGGAGCGGCCCCGCGGTCAAAACACGAGGTCCGACGGCGGACGCCGGACGTAACAGAAGGACTCGTGGGATTTCCGGGGCTAGATGAAACGATCCACGAGGTCGGTCAGCTCGGCCGTCAGCGTCGCCGAGGTGCGCAAATCCTGACCGTCGAGGGAGATCACGGGTGCGAGGAGCCGGATGCTGGAGATCAACCAGACGGCGTCGGCCTCGTGGAGGTGGTGCGGTTCGAGCGGGCCGTAGCCCAGCTCCCATCCCTGCTCCTTCGCTGCTGCGAAGAGCGCGCTCTGCGAGGTGCCGGCCAGGATCCCGCTCTCGAGCTGCGGGGTGATGAGGGTCTTCTGTCCGTCGCGATCGTGGGCGAGGAGCACGGTCGAGGTGGGGCCCTCGAGGACCTTGCCGTCGGAGGAGGTGAAGATGACGTCGTCGGCCCCGTGCGCCTTGGCGTAGCGCACCGCCGCCATGTTCACGGCGTAGGAGAGGGTCTTGGCGCCCATGAGGAGCCAGGGTGCGCGCTGGGCCACGGTGCTGTCGTACCCGCGTTCGAGCAGCAGGACACGCAGGCCCGCCTCGCGTTGCGCCAGCGTGGCGGCGGGGACGGGACTCACCTGCACCCACGCCGTCGCGTGTTCGGCACCCTCGACGCCGCGCGTGGCCAGCAGTTTGACGACGGCGCTGCTCCGGTCCGGTCCCGCAGCCGTGAACTCGCGCAGGCCGGTACTGATGGCGCGGCGCCAGGCGTCGGCGTCGGGCACCGTCAGCGCCAGGGCGGCAGCCGACGACGCGAGCCGCGCGAGGTGGGCCTCCAGCTTCCGCGGAGCGCCGGCGACGGCGAGAAGGGACTCGAAGACGCCGTCACCGCGGGTGGCTCCCAGATCGGTGGCCATGAGTTGCGGCTGGGAGGCGTCGACGATCCTGCCGTCGTCGTGGGCCTGATCGAGGAACACCAGTACAGTCATGGGGCACAGCGTAGCGGGTGGCCGCGACCGTCGGAGGAACGGTCCTCCCGTCGACGGTGCGGCGCGAACCCCGCGCCACTGCAGCCCACCGGAAGGAGAACCCGGATGCCCAGAATCAGTTCCCACGAGCACTTCCTCGACGCGAGCGGCGTCGAGCCGGCAGTGTTCGAGCTGCGTCCCGACTACCGTGCGCTGCTCCTGGTGGCCGACGGTTTGGGCCTGGCGCCGAGCAACCCCGTCAGCGACGACCTGGTGGACGCCGCTGAAGCGCACGCCCGTGCACTCCTCGCCGCAGGTCCCGTGGAGGACCTGCCGCACATCGCCGCGTGGCGCGCAGCCTACAGAGCCTTCGGGGCGAAGCCGCAGCGCACCCGCAACAGTCTGGAGGCACTGACCCGCAGAGCCGCGGACCGGCTTCCACGCGTGAACGCGCTCACCGACATCTACAACGCCGTCTCCGTGCTGCACCAGGTGCCGATCGGAGGCGAGGACCTCGCGCTGTACAGAGGGCCGGCCCGCCTCGTGCGTGCGACCGGCGACGAAGCATTCGAGGCCTTCGCGGACGGGGCACCCACTGTGGAACACCCCTCCGCGGGGGAGGTGGTCTGGCGGGACGACCTCGGGGTGACCTGCCGCCGCTGGAACTGGCGGCAAGGTCCGCGCACCGCACTCTCGGAGCAGACCAGGACGGCTTTCTTCATCTTCGACGCACTCGACCCGATGACTGACGATGCCCTGGGTGCGGCGGCCACGGCGCTGTCGTCCGCTCTCGGCCGCGTCAGCCCGCGCATCGACGTGTCCCGGCGAGTGGTCGGCGCGCAATGACCGGGGCCTCGCGGGAACCGCTACCGCCCTGGACACTGGCCGTTGCCGCCATGCTCCTGATCCAGCTCAGTTCATCACTCTCGGTGGGGCTGATCGAGCAGGTGGGCGCGGCCGGCACCGCATGGCTGCGCCTCGCGATGGGTGGGGTGATCTTCCTGCTGATCGCCCGTCCACCCCTACGGCGCATCCGGCGGCAGGACGTACTCCCCATCCTCGGACTGGGGGTGGCCAGCGCACTGATGTCGGTCGCCTTCCTCTCGGCGATCGAGCACATCCCGCTCGGTACAGCCGTGGCCATCGAGTTCCTGGGACCGCTCACCGTCGCGGCACTCCGCAGCGGTAACGCCCGGATGCTCACCTGGCCCGGGCTGGCCCTGATCGGAGTGGTGCTGCTGACGGAGCCCTGGCGCGGGGAGGCGGATCTTCCCGGTATCGGCTTCGCCCTCCTCGCGGGTGTCGGGTGGGGCACCTACATTCTCCTCACCCAGCGGGTAGGGGACCGGTTCACCGGGATCAGCGCGCTGACGATGACGATCCCCATCGCGGCGGTGGTCGCCGCGTTCGTCGGCGTACCGCAGGTGATCACGGATTTCGACTGGCGGGTGCTGGTCTTCGCAGCGGGTCTGGCCCTGCTCGCCCCCGTGGTGCCCTTCGGACTGGAGATGCTCACCCTGCGTCGCATGACCCAGACGGCGTTCGGGACCCTGATGGCACTCGAACCGGCCTTCGGTCTGCTCCTCGGCCTCGTGGTGCTCCACCAGATTCCCTCGCTCGTGCAGGGAATCGGCATCGTGCTGGTGGTGGTGGCCGGAGCGGCGGCTCAGCGCCGGGGCACCCGCCAGGCCGGACTCGGGTCCCTCCCCGGTGCGCTGGAGCGGCCACTGTAGTCCGGCCGCCTATGTCCCTTCGGTCTAGGTCACCTCCGTGTAGCGGGCTCCTAGCGCTTCGGCCAGACCCGCGAGATCCGGGGACTGAGGGTCATCCCCGCCGACGGTCACCTCGGAGTAGTCGACGACGAACCAGTTCCTGCCCTCCGCGAAATACACGGAACCGTCCGACTCGGCGGCGGAGGCAAGGGTGTCGTAGGCCTTGTTCCGGGCTTCCTGCGAGTCGAAGTAGAAGATCTCGACGGCGGTCGTGCACTTCACCGATTTCGTGGGGATCTGGACGCCGTCGCCCATGACCCTCGTGGGTGAGGGCGGGGTGTCCTCGCACTCGAGCTGTTCGGTGACGGCCTGCCGGACGGCGTCGAACGAGTCGTACGACGGCAGCTCGTCGACGGCTGGTTCGCGCGCGCTGCAGGCCGGTACTGCCAGGAGCGCCAGCGAACCGACAGCAAGCGCCATGCGGCAACGGAGCTTCATTTCGACCCCCATCTCGTGGTCCGCTCATCGTGGCACGGTCCGCGCCGCCGGTGAAGAGCGCCGCCAGTATTTCTGGGGCGCCCACAGCCTGTCAGGCGGAGGTCAGCCGATACACCGAGACATGACTGCGGGAGTCAGCCGTCAAGGCGCTGCGGTCCCAGTCGGCCCACCTCGATTCCAGCTCGAAACCGGCCAGTCGGGCCATCAGGTCGAGTTCGCTGGGCCAGATGTACCGGTGCGGTGTCCGGGCGATGCGCGCATCCCGACCGTCCGACACCTCCGACCCGAAGTGGACATGGTGCGAGACGACGTGCTGCTCGAGGACGTCGTAGGTGTCGACGAGGAGATACCCGGGTTCGCTCACCTCGACGGTCCCGGCATGGCCCGGCGATAGCGAACGCAGTTGCGGGACCCAGACCTCGACGACGAAGCACCCGCCGGGCGCGAGCTGACGGGCGCATTCTCGAAGCAGCGGACCTGATCGTCCTGCGTCAACAGGTTGGCGATGGTGTTGAATACCAAGAACGCCAGTGAGAAGTTCTCGCCCGCCGTCGTCGTGGTCATGTCGCCCTGGACGACGCGCATCTGATCTTCGCCGATCTTCTCGCGCAGGACGGCGATCATCGCATGCGACAGTTCGATGCCGCTGACCTGGACCCCGGCCTCGGAGAGCGGGATGGCGACACGACCGGTACCGATGGCGAACTCGACGGCCGGACCATCACCTGCGAGTTGAGAGAGAACTTCCACCGTGGGGGCGAGCACCTCGGAAGAGAACATGCCCTGCCCGGGAGTGTCGTACGTGCGTGCGGTATCCGCATTTCAGAGCTGCTGCTGATCGATCACCCCGCCACTCTTGCACCCGTCTCCGCAGATGTGTAGGCACTCGTCTCGGCTCTGCCGCTGGTACAGCAGGGATAGCGAGGATCAATGGTGCGAGATGGACCTGACGGCTCTTTGCTCCTCACGTGGCCCCGCCCATACTTGACGCATGGTTCAGGTCACCGACGCGTTCGTAGCAGCGGCTCGCGCGGTCGGGCGAGCAGTCGACCTGATTCCGCCCGACCGCTGGGACCAACCGGGTCTCGGAGAGTGGACGGTACGCGATCTGGTCGGTCACACCAGCCGGGCACTCATCACCGTCATCGACTATCTCTCCCGTCCGGTGGCGGAGGAAGTCATCGAGTCAGCCGCGGCGTACCTGGCCGCCATCTCGACTGGAACTGTCGAGCCGGAAACTGTCGCCGAACGCGGCCGCCAGGCTGGACGCGACCTGGGTCCTGAACCAGCAGTGCGCTTCGGTGACCTCGTCGTCGAGGCGGTGCAGACCGTCGAGGCTGCGGATGCCGAGCTGATCGTGCACACCGTTTTCGGAGGTATGCGGGTGGCCTCCTACCTACCGACACGCACCTTCGAATTGTGCGTCCATGGCCTCGACATTTCGACGGCGGCAAACGTTCCGATCGATCTGCCCCCAGTTGTCCTCGAGGAGACCTGCGCGCTTGCCGCATCCACCGCGGCCCGGTCCGGGCGAGAAGTCAACGTCCTGATGGCATTGACCGGCCGACGTGATCTGCCCCAACCCTTCAGCATCGTCTAGGAGCCAGGACGCGACGGGCGGCTGCCCGCGATCCAGGCAGGCTCGCCACCAGGTGCTGCTGCGGTAGCGGACGAGCAGTCCGTCGTCAGCAGTGGCGAGTGCCCACGATTTCTGGTGCGGAGGTTGGGGTTGCTTTCGTTTACGGGGTATCGATGCGGTAGCGCCTGAGGGGCTTGTTGCGTGCAGCGATGGCCGCGATGGCTGCCACGCAGAGGATGCCGCCTGAGGTGAGCGAGACCGCCGGGGATGCGATACTCGCGACGATGCCTGCACGGAAGTTCCCGAGTTCAGGGCCTGCGATACCGACGACGTTTTCCGCGGCGCTGACCCTGCCGCGGTAGTTGTCCGGGGTGGCGAGTTGGAGGAGGGTTCCGCGGGAAATGACGGCGATGGTGTCGGCGGCACCGGCTGCTGCGAGGAAGGCCAGCGTCGGTACCAGGCCGTTCACCAGTCCTACCGCTGCCAGCGCTGCGCCCCAGGCTGCTGCGGCGCCCAGTTGGATGATGCCGGGGCGATGATGTGCAGTGATGAGTCCGGAGAGGGTGGTGGCCGCGACTCCTCCGACGGCGATGGCCGAGAGGAACAACCCGAGCGTGCCAGGATTTCCTGCGAATCGTTCGTCGTTCATTGCGGGAAAGAGAGCGATGGGCATGGCGAGCAGGGTGGCGGCGAGATCACTGAGGAAGGATCCTGACAGGGGTGGGTTTCTCCTGATGAAGCGCATGCCGTCGATGATGGCGGACAGACCTGCTTTTCCGAGCTGGTCGATCGGCCGAAGGGACGGCAATCCCGCAATCCCGTACAGGGCAGCGCCGAAACACAGAGCCTCGAGCGCCTAGCAGACGGTAAGGCCTGCCCCTGCGATGAGCAGGCCGGCGAGGGCCGGCCCGATGAGCGTGCTGGCCTGGAAGCTGATGTGGGAGAGCGCGATACCCGCGCCTACCTGGCCCTGCGGAAGGAGGCGGACGACGACCGTGCGCCGGGCCGGACTGCCCAGTGAGGTGAAGGCCGTCTGCAGGCAGACTAGACCCAGGAGGAGCGGTAATGAGCGGACACCTGATGCTGCCTGGAGCGCGAGGAGGACGGAGACGACCAGGGCGCCGCATGTGGTCCAGAGGATGAGCGTCCTGCGGTCCACGACGTCGGCCAGCGAACCGCCGACCAGGGTCAGGAC
The DNA here is from genome assembly GCF_947493765.1 of uncultured Arthrobacter sp. GTDB lineage: Bacteria > Actinomycetota > Actinomycetes > Actinomycetales > Micrococcaceae > Arthrobacter_D. The sequence continues at coordinate 38,869 of NZ_CANLSZ010000006.1, read as the reverse complement.
GATGGTCGGCACGGCGTAGACGAGCCCGACGAAGCCGACCCAGAAGGAACTGCCGGTGACCTCCCACACCTGGAAGAGCACCGCGACGACAGTGATCTGCCGCCCGAGGGATTGCAGTGAGGTGCCGATCCACAACCTCCGGAAGGGCGGGCTGGCACGCAGCGGACGGATGTCCAGCCACCTACCCGCCCCCTTCACGAGCGGAACCGCGGATCGAGGTGCCCGAGCAGCCGGTCCCGGAAGGACCGCCGCGCCAGCGCCCTGTTCAAATCGTCGACGACGCGGGCCAGGGGGTAGGGGACCTCATCCTCGAGCTCCGCCCACGCCGCTTCCGTGGCCCGCCACTCCGCCTCGAGAAACGGCACCAGAGCCAGGCCCCCGTCGGTGAGCGCAATAAGTCGTGTCCTGGCGTCCGCTCCCGGTGAGCTCTCGATCAGGCCGTCCTTCTTCATGACCGCAACCGTCTGGCTCATCGCCGAGTGGGTGACACCGATCTGGGCTGCCAGGTCGCGGATCGTCAACGGTCCCCGATGCTTCAACCGGACGAGCGCCATGCTGAACCGCGTACTGACGGCACCGGCACCCTGAGCCGGATACAAGGATGCAATATCAGCGTCCATGACATCGAGCAGCAGCTTCAGCGGAAGCAGATGACTGGTCTCTGTAGGATCGTGTTCATTTATCACAGTGCTAATACAACAGCGCTAATGCGTTTGATGCAATAGTGCTTCGGGGACTATTCCTGTCCACCATTGGCTCGAAGCGAGCTGGCAGTATCTGTGCCGCAGGGCGGTGAGCGGGCGGGTCGGCCCCGCGCCCCCGCTGAACGACGTATGGCCGTGTACCGAATACGCCCTGCCCCACAGGCTGGAAGCGGCCGCAATCTTGTTGCGTCCGGATTTCCGGTCGACGCCGTAGGGTGTGCTCGTGAGCGCGGATCAGGGGGACGGCGTCGTTCCGCAATCCTCGATTCGCACGCTACTTCTCGACCGTTGCCATCAGTGCGTTCGGCACGGCGCTGACGGCTGTGGCGATCCCGGTACTGGTGGTCGAGGTGCTGGGGGCGAGCACATTCGAGGTCGGGCTCGTCAACGCGGCACAGCTCGTCCCTTATGCGCTACTCGGTCTCGTGGCGGGTGTGTACGTCGATCGCTGGCAGCGACAGCGCGTGCTCGTGGTGGCGGGTCTGGGCCGCGCCGCAAGTCTCGCTCTCATCCCCGTCTGTTGGTTTCTCGGCGGGCTGCACCTGTGGGTGCTCATCGTGCTGCTCCTGCTGTTCGGGGCGTTCTCCGTCTTCGGATTCGCCGCCACCCAGTCGCTGTTGCCGCACATCGTGGAACGCCGGGCGCTGCGGGCTGCGAATGCCCGGCTGGATCAGGCGGAGGCCGGTGCGCAGACGGTCGGTCCGGGCCTGGGAGGCCTTCTCGTCGGCTTCGTCGGTGCGCCTCTGGCCATTGCTGTGGACGCGGTGACCTACGTTCTCGACGCGGTCCTGATCGCCGGGCTACGGCTCGCGCCGGCCGTGCGTCGGGAATCGGTCCCGCGGTCACTGCGACACGAGGTAGGGGAGGGACTGCGCTGGACGTATCGTCATCGCATCCTGGGGCCGTTGGCGTGGTCGACGCATGTCTGGTTCCTCGGCAACGCCGCAGCGCTCACGGTCCTCGCGGTCTTCGCCCTGCGCACTCTGGGCCTCACGGCACTCAGCTACGGACTGCTGTTCGCCGTGGGAGGGATCGCGACGCTGATCGGTGCTTCGTTCGCTTCGACCGCAGGGGCACGCTTCGGGTCCGGTGCCACGATCACGGCCGGCCGGGCGATCTACCCTCTGGCCTGGACGATGATTGCCTTCGTTCCCACCGGTACCACGGACCAGGCCAACCACCTGGCCGTGTCCCTGCTCTTCTCGGCATTCGCGCTCCAGGGCTTGGCCGGCGGACTGGAGAACGCGAACGAGATGAGCCTCCGCCAGGGGCTGACCCCCGATGCGCTCCTGGGCAGGGTCAATGGCACCATGCGCTCGGCAAATCGCACGATGGGCGCGCTCGGTGCCGTGCTGGGCGGAGCCGCCGCAGTGGTGATGGGCGAACGAACGGCCCTTGGCATCATCGTCTGCGTCTTCGTGGTCGCCTTCATCCTCGCGGTAACCTCACCACTGCGGACAGCACGCGACGACTAAACTCCCTCCAGCTGAGTCGTCCTAGGCAAACATTCGATCGGAGCTTCGAGGGGCAATAGCCGTCCCGCACGTCAGGACCATGCTCGCAGCGCGTCTCGGACGGCGAGATGGGGTTGGACGTGCAGTGCGTGCGCCACGCGGAGGCGCACATTGCGGGACGGGCCCTCACCTGGGGTTTTGAAGGCTTAGAGATCGGTCGTCCTGGTCCCCGCAGGGGAGGTACTCGGCCTGCTCGATAGGCTTGATCGGTACGTGCGCTGGTGATGCTGCGAGATACTCAGTGACTGCCCGGTACTGCTCAGCCTAATGAGGGGAAGTCTATGTATTACGACCGTGGCACGGGTCAGGTGTGGCACCGATCTGCTTGAAGCAGGCCGCGCCAGGTGAAGCTCCGACACTCTGGGTGGTCAAGCCAGAGGCTTCTACTGTGAAAGCACTCATAGTAGAAATGGCGGACGAGCGTCACGTCAGGCGCCGACCGGCTTGGGGCTCAAGAATAGTCGGAGCCGCTCGACGCCCCGCGCAGCGTCTTCCTCGCCCGCAAGCCAGGCAGGATTGCGCGCGAGGAGACCGAGCATGTTCGCTAGGTGCTTCTTCTCAGCACGGCCAAGTTCGCTACCTCGGAGGTCGGTACGACGCAACACGCTGGCGAGAACGAGGAAGTCCGTTACATGGCGCTTCCACTTCGGGTCGTCGACGATCTGCAGAGCGGCTGACTTACCGATGAGTGAACCGAGCAGCGTCGTGCGATTCACGAACCCGAACGACTCGCCGGTCACCGACACCTCGACGGTCTCGGACCTCGACACAGCAGTCTGGCCAGCGGGGGCCGCGATCGTGGTTCCGCCGGTAGCTCCGGGCCGCTTCTCACTGCGCTCACCTGTGAACCTGGGGATGAGGACGTCGATCATGGCGTGGCCGCGCGTCCACCGGTGCTGGTGTCCCGCTGGGCTCTCGCCGGAGGACTCGAACCCTAGCTCGAGGAGCTTGGCGGTAAATGTTTGGAGCATGCCCTGTGAGTTGCGGATGTCGAGCACGGTGTCGGCGTCCTCGGTCGGTCGGACGACGCCGGCGTTCCTCTCGATCGCGTGCAGGTAGACGGCTTGACCGCCGGCAAGTACCCACCCCTCGGGGAGCGCCCCGTAAATCTCGAACAGTGCTTCCCATGCAGCGCGCTGCTTACCATTGCTGACTGGTAATTCAATCATGCAGGAGATCTTCCAGGATTTGTTCAGCTTGACCCTGCTCGCGTTCGCCCCGATGCTCGGCGAGGTCCGCAGCTACTGCAGCAAGCGGCAAAGCCGAGGGAAGCCTTTGTGCAACGTGCAGGATCACATTGGCCTCCTTTGGGTTCGCAGGGACCAGCAGCCATTCCCTCCGGAACTTTTGGAAGATTTCCTCACGGATGTACGCCTCCACCTCGGCGTTGTTCAGCAACCCTGACTGAGGGTGAGACACTCCGGTAATAGTCAAGAACTGATCCCGCAGAAGGTCCGGTATCTCGTGGCGGTCCGCGGACAGGAACCTCGTCTCTGCCCGTGCGCGCACGAGTGCAGCGAGGTGGATGGGCCGAAGAGAGGATGGCAGGCGGCGAAGGTCATCGGTCCACTCGATGTGGCGCTGACGCATCCCGCTACTGATGCCCGACCAGCCGGACGGGTCTTCGGAGAGATACTGCAAGAAGGCCCAGGCGCTGGCTGGACTGGCGGGCCGTCCGCGCCGTCTGGGAGAAAACCGTTCGACGTCGGCTTCCTGAAGGATGTACTGACGGCCCACTTTGACCGCAGGAAGTGTGCCGGCGGAAATCAGCTGGCGAACTCGCACGGAAGTGATGCCCAGACGCGCGCTGGTTTCATTGACACTCAAGACCATGTACGTAAACCTATCGTCAACGAAAGGTTTACGGAAGCAGGCGCCGTCACCGGTCCCATGCCTCCTTGGTCAGGTCATAGAGCACCCATGGCGGTACAGAGCGCTCGTGTACAACATGGTGCCGTCGCCGACTTCACCACTATGGACAGTTCGCGACGACGACGCACCGCTGACCGGTTGAGTAGTCTGGGGCGGACATCGGAACGGAGCACCATGCAGACCGACAGCCCCCGGCCCTCGCGAACATTCCACCTCCGCACGCTGGCGGTGCCCGTCGTCGCAGCACCGATGGCGGGAGGCCCGTCCACGCCAGCGCTCGCGGCCGCCGTGAGCGCGGCGGGTGGTCTGGGTTTCCTCGCCGCCGGATACAAGACGGCCGATGCGATGCGGCAGGAGATCGAGGCCGTGCGCGCGCTGACGGATGCGCCCTTCGGCGTGAACGTCTTCGTGCCCCAGCCCTCCACCGCGGATCCGGCGGACCTCGCGACCTACGCCCGGTCCCTGGAGGCCGACGCCGCTGCCCTGGGGACCGCGCTCGGCGCACCGCGCCATGACGACGACGACTGGTCGAACAAGATCGACGTGCTCCTCGACCTCGCCCCTGCCGTCGCCTCCTTCACGTTCGACCTCCCTGAGCGGAATGCGCTCGCCGCCCTGCAGCACGCCGGGATCGCCGTCGTGCAGACCGTCACCTCCCGCGTGGAGGCGGATCGGGCCGTCGCTGCGGGCGTCGATGCCCTGGTGGTGCAGGGCCCGGAGGCAGGCGGCCACCGCGGCACCTTCGACCCACTGGCCGAACCCGGCACTGCATCGCTGCTCGAGCTCCTCGACGACCTCCGAGAGCTGGGGATCCCCCTCATCGCGGCGGGAGGGATCGTCGGGGGCGAGGGCACACGTGAGGCCCTCGCTCACGGGGCGGTCGCCGTGCAGGCGGGGACGGCTTTCCTCCGCGCCGACGAAGCCGGGACGAAGCCGGCGCACCGGGCAGCCCTCGCGACGGACGACTTCGGGGAGACCGCGCTCACGAGGGCGTTCTCCGGGCGGTACGCGCGCGCACTGCTCAACGACTTCATCCGCGACCACGATGCCGGCGCGCCGCCGGCCTACCCCGAGGTGCACCACCTCACCGCACCGCTGCGGGCGGCCGCGGCCGCGGCGGACGACCCGCACCGGCTCAATCTGTGGGCCGGCGTCAACGTCCACCGGACGATGGCCGGGAGCGCGGCGGCGCTCGTGCGGTCGCTGCTGCCCTCGGGGTAGCGCGCTGCTACTGGAAGTCGGCGAGCCAGAGATCGGGTCCGAACACCTCATACTGGATGTCCTTGGCCGGGACGCCGCGGGCGATGAGCGAGCTGCGCACGGACTGCATGAAGACCAGCGGGCCGCACAGGTAGTACTCGGCGCCGTCCGGAAGCTCGACGTCGGTGATGTCCATGAAGCCGACCAGCTCGTTCTCCACCGTCTGGGTGGGCTCGGAGGGCTCCACGAACCAGGTGTGCATGGAGGCATCGGGCAGCCGGGCGAGATCCGTCTGGACCTGCTCCCGCAGGGCGAAGCTACTGGCGGAGTTGTCGGCGTGCAGCAGCATCGCCTTGCGCTGCGAGCCGGATTTCACGAGGTGCGAGAGCATGCCGGCCATGGGGGTGATGCCGATGCCGGCGCTCGCGAAGACGACGGGTCGGTCGGTGTAACTCACGACCACGTCCCCGGCGGGCACGGAGAGGGTCAACTCGTCGCCGACGGAGATGGTGTCGTGCAGCAGGTTGGACACCTCCCCATCGGGTGTCGGCAGCCCATGGACGCGCTTGACCGCGAAGCTGCGGTGGTGGCCGTCGTCGGCCCGGGTGAGGCTGTACTGGCGTGGCTGGTGCACGCCGTCGGGCATGAGCACCTTGAGGGTCACGTACTGCCCGGGCAGGGAGGGCTTCACGTCGCGGTCGTCGGTGCGTTCGACGACGAAAGTGACGACGTCGTCCGTCTCCTGGATTCTCTCGCTCACCCTCCAGGTGCGCCAGATGGCGTCGGGCTCGAGGCTCAGCGCCCCGTACATGGCGCGTTCCTGATTGATGAGTACGTTGGCCATGAGCCAGTAGACCTCGTCCCACGCGGCGGCGACGTCGTCGGTCACGGCGTCGCCGAGAACATCGCCGATGGCCCACATCAGGTGGTCGTGGACGATCTGGTACTGGTCGGCGCGGAGCCCCAGGGAGACGTGCTTGTGGGAGATGCGGGCAAGGAGGTGGTCGGGCATCTCGTCGGGCTGGTTGACGAGGAAGCCCGCGAAGGCCGCGACGGATCCGGCCAGTGCCTGCTGCTGCCGTCCGTCGGCCTGATTGCCCCGGTTGAACAGGCCGTCCATGAGCTCGGGCCGCTCGTCGAACATGTGCGCGTAGAAGCGCTGGGCGATTTCCGTGATGTGCTCACCCACCACGGGCAGGGTGGCCTGGACGACGGGGCGGGATAGATCGGAGAGCATGGGCGGGCTCCTTCGCTGCTGGCGTCCGGCCCGGACGAAGTCCTCGGGCGCTGGTGCCGTCAGACCCGGAACCGAAACTGGTATGCCGTCAGTCTAGAGCCTTTCTACACCATGTAGAAATGTGGCCGTCAGCGAGGACGCGACATCCGGTGGAGGAGATTGTCACGCACCATGGGCCACTCGTGCTCGAGGATCGAATAGACGGCGGTGTCCCTGAGCGTGCCGTTCTTCGTGCGCGAATGGCTCCGCAGCACGCCGTCCTGCTTCGCCCCCAGGCGCAGGATGGCCTCGCGCGACTGGTGATTGAGCCAGTGCGTGCGGAACTCCACGGCCGGGCAGCCGAACACCTCGAAGGCGTGGCGCAGCAGAAGGTACTTCGACTCGGCGTTGGTGCCCGAGTGCTGGGCCGACGCCGCGTTCCACGTGGACCCGATCTCCACCCGCGGGGTGTCCTGGTCGATGTTCATGTACGTGGTCATGCCGATGATCGCCGCGGGCTCGCCCGTCTCCTGATCGATCCGGCGCGTGGTGAACGGGAGCATCGAGCCCACGTCCTGCAGCGTGAGGCGCCGCTCGATCTCCTTCTCCATGCCGTCGGGCGTGGGGACCGAGGTGTACCAGAGGTTCCAGAGCTCTCCGTCGCGGGCCGCCTCCACCAGGCCGTCGTGATGACCGGCGGCGAGGGGCTCGAGCACCACGCGGGCGCCGCGGAGGGTGGTGGGCAGCAGCTTCATGGATCGACACTAGCGGGGAACGAGGCCCCCAGCGCGGTCAGGACTCCGCGTGCCTTGACCCGCACTTCGTCCCACTCCTCCACGGGATCGGAATCGGCAGTGATCGCTCCGCCCACGCCGAGAGTGAGGCGGGTGCCGCCGTCGTGGTCCGCACCCTCCTCCTGCAGCACGAGGGTGCGGATCACGACGGCGAGATCCGCGGCGCCCGTGAGGCTGAAGTAGCCGGCGGCCCCCGAGTAGGGGCCTCTGGGTGCTCGCTCCAGCCGGTCGAGAATGGCCATGGTGCTGATCTTGGGCGCGCCCGTCATGGACCCTGCCGGGAAGGCCGAGGCGAGCACCCCCGCCCGCGGGCGTCCCGGGCGGAGGCGTGCGTCGATGGTGCTGACCATCTGGTGCACCGTCGCATAGGTCTCCGTGGCGCACAGCCGAGACACGGTGACCGAGCCCGGGACGGCATGGTGGGAGAGGTCGTTGCGGAGCAGGTCCACGATCATGATGTTCTCCGCGCGATCCTTCGCCGAGGTCCGGAGGTCCTCGAGCAGGGCGGCGTCGGTGGCTGGGTCGACCGAGCGGCCCCGGGTCCCCTTGATCGGCTCGGCGCGCAGGTGCCCATCGGCGTCCAGCTCCAGGAAGCGCTCGGGCGAGGTGCTGGCGACGGCGAATCCGGGGAACCGGAGGAAGTGGGCGAACGGCGCGGGGCTGGCGGCACGCAGGAGCAGGTACACGGCCAGGGGGTCGAGTCGAGCCGTCCTGGCGGTCAGCGAGGTGGTCAGGCACACCTCGTAGGTGTTGCCCTCGGTGATCTCCGCCTGCGCGGCGCGGATCTTGTCGAGGTACTCCGCACGCGAGTCGCGCAGGGTGAAGTGTGGCACCGGGAGGGGGCCGGGGGGCGACGGCGGAATACCCGCCGAGCTCAGTGCGGCCGCGTCCACCGCGGTCCTGGCACGGTGGAGCCAGGCATCGCGGTCCGCGTCGGGTGCGCCGTCGGTGAGCGTCAGCAGGAAGACGGCCCGCTCCGCGTGGTCGACGACGACGGCGCGTCCGGCGAAGAGCAGCGCGGCGTCGTGCAGGTCCGACCCTGTGCCGACGTCGGCGCCGCCGGTCTCGCGCTTGAGCTCGTACCCGAGATACCCGAGCCAGCCCAGGGCGAACTCGCAGGGGTACCCCTCGGGCGTCCGCACCGCGTGCCGGCCCCAGACGTCGTCGAGCCAGCGGAAGAACGGCTCGCGGATGCGTGTGGCGACCGCATCGGCGCTGATCTCCGTGACGCCGCCGCTGTGGCGCGCCTGCTGGCCGAAGGAGCCGCCGGCGTCGGCCATGATGCTGAACCTGCCGCGGGAGTCCGGTGCCGGGGTGATGCCGGCGGCGTCGGAGCTGTCGAGCCAGACGGCAGCGGTACTGGCGCCGTACAGCGCGGAGAACAGTGCTGACGTGTCCGGCACGGCGTCGAGGCGCTCGCACTGCAGGGTCAGGCCGCGTCGGCCCGCCCGCTCCGGCGCCAGCAGCACCGCGCAGGACGGCAGCGTGGACAGGGCACGGCGCACAGCGGGAGGCGACGGCGTGCTGCTGTGGCCCTGCACCACCACGTCGGCTGACTGTGCGGGGTCATCGCCGGCCAGCCAGCGGTCCTCCTGATCGGCCCAGCGCTGCCAGAAGGGAGCATAGGCGTCGCCGTCGCGCTGGATGGCCGTGCGTCGCCGGACCTGCGCGTCGGCCTCGATCCAGATCGCGGCGTCGAGCAGTGGGCGTGCCAGGGCCGCTGCGGCACCCACGCCCTCCAGCAGCACGATCTCCGCCGCCGGCGTCGTCCGCTGCTCGCCGTCGGTGCCCTGCTCCCAGTCCCACGCCGTCCATACCGCGCGCTGCCCGGAGTGCAGCGGTTGCAGGACGTGCTCCACATAGCGCACCACGCCGTCGTCGAGCCCGTCCCACCCCGGGTAGATGTCCTCGAGGTGGAACACCGCGACGCTGTGGTGCTCACGCAGGAGAGCGGCGAGTTCGAGGGTGAGCGTCGTCTTCCCGGCACCCGAGCGGCCGTCCACCGCGATCAGGAGGGGTGCGTCGGCGGTCACGGGCTCAGGCCACGGCGAGGACGGCGCCGACACCCACGAAGAGCGAGCCGAACGTGCGATTCAGGGTGCGCTGGCCGCTCTCGTGGCGCGTGAAACGCCGGAAGGAGCGTGCTGCGCCGGCGTAGAAGAACCACATGACGAGCACGTCGATGACCACCACCGTCGCCGCCAGCACGGCGTACTGGCCGAGCAGGGGCTGCCCGGGCCTGATGAACTGCGGGATCAGGGCCAGGAAGAACACGATGGCCTTCGGGTTCAGCAGATTCACCCAGACACCGCGGCGGAACATCGACAGGGCGCCCTCGCCGCCGCGCAGCGCCCGGATGTCGTCGTGCTCCGGTTTCTGCAGGAACTTCCGCACGCCGAGATACACCAGGTACGCGGCGCCCGTGTAGCGGATCAGGTTGAAGGCGAGCGGTGAATTGCTCACGAGGATCCCGACGCCGGCCGCGGCGACGCCGATATGGACCAGGAGCGCCGCCTGCTGGCCGAGGATCCCCCAGATGGAGCGGCGGAAGCCCACGGTCAGGGCATTGCTCATCGTGTTCACGGCGCCGGCACCGGGCATGAGGCTGATGATCGTTCCGGCGCCGAGCAGCGCCAGCCAGAGGGAGGGGTTCACTCGTTCATGGTAAGGGTGACGGATCGGGCGTCACGAAACGTCGGCGTCGAGCTCGTGGCGCACGTAGCTGACGATCCCGCCCACGGCGCTGTCGACCATTCTCCAGGTGGCCTCGAAATCGCTGGCGTCCCCGTACCACGGGTCGTAGATGCCGAGGTCCTCGAGGTCGGTGTCCGTCGTATCGGGATCGAACTCGCGGAGGAGGTGGATCCTGTCGCGGGCGTTGTCGTCGGGGGCTTCCTCGCGGAGTTCCCGGTAGTGATCGAGATCGAGGGCGAGGATCAGATCCCGTTCGCTGTACCACTCGGGCTCGAAGCGCCGGGCGCGATGCAGCCGGCTGTCGATGCCGAGCTCCGTGAGCTTCGCGGCGGCACGCTCGTCGATGGGGTTGCCCGCCTCCCAGCCGGTGGTCCCTGCGGAGTCCACCACGACGTCGTCCTCCAGGCCCGCTTTCGCGAGCGCGTCCGTGAGCATGAGCTCGGCCATGGGGGAGCGGCAGATGTTGCCGGTGCAGACGGTGATGATGCGGTACATGCTGCCAGCCTAGCTGGGCGGCTCGCGGTGGCCTCCTGGCTGCTCGTCTTTCGCGCTTGGATACCCCAGGGGGTATTATTTTTTTATCGACCGTATGAACCGATGAAGGAGTATCACATGTGCCAGGCAGTTACGTGCAGGACCTGCGGGAAGACGACGTGGGCAGGCTGCGGCCAGCATGTGGATCAGGTGTTGCGTCAGGTGCCGAAGGGGCAGCGCTGCCAGGGCCACGAAGCCGACCCGCCGGCTCCCGGATTCTTCCAACGGCTGCTGGGGCGTCGATGACGCCCTCCGTGCCGTCGCATCCTCCGCAATCGGGCAGGTGGACCCGGCGGCAGTGGCTCGGATGGGCGTACGTGCGTCTCTAGGCTCTGAGGGGTCTACCGATCAACCCGGCCCGGCGCGCGAGCAGTGGTGGAGGTGTGCGACCGGATGACGGCCGTGCTGGCGATCACCAGGATTGCGGCGACTGCGGCTGCGATGGCCACGATGGTCGACTCGGGTTCGTCGGAGAGACGAGCAATCGTGATCCAGACCAGCCCCCAGGCCGCCGCTGCCGCCACGGCCCAGCGTCCGCCGACGCGGGACTGGAGGAGCGTCAGGGCCCCGGCGAGAAGAAGGACGAGCGCGGCGACGGCCCATTCCGGACCGGTTCCCGTCGTCGCCGCACCGGAGGAGGCGAGGGCTGCGGCGATATTGGCAGCCGTCGCCACGCTGACCCAGCCCAGGTACAGCCCGAACGTGCCGTCCACGATGAGCGCCTCCCCGAAGCCCTGCTGCGCCGGGATGCGGGTGAGCCGGACGGCGAGGGCGACGAGAACGGCCAGCAGCGCGATGATGACGCCCACACTGACCCAGATCAACCCCTCCTGGGTCACGACGAGCCACAGGGCGTTCAGGAGCATGGACGCCGCGATGAGCCAGCCGGTGGCCCGTGCCCGGGTGTCGACGGTGCGCGAGGGCAGCCACTGCCAAATTGTATAGACGAACAGGCCGAGATAGATGACCGACCAGATGGAGAAGGCAGGGCCACCGGGGGCTACCAGGGTGGCATTGGACGCGAGATCGCCGCCCGAGGTCTCGTTGACGTCGGAGCCGATGAGGCCGAAGCCGATCAGGGGGCCGAGGAGACTGATGACCTCACTCACCGACACGACGACCTGACGCACGCGGTCCGCCGTCGTCGCGTGAGCGGGAGACCCGGTGGACTGTGCAGCGGGAGTGCGTGATGGATTGGCCATGGATCGAGTATCTCCATCGTGGAGACATTTAGGCAACCCGCATCGATGTCCGTGGGCCCGGTCCATCAGGATGCCGCGGCGTCTCCGGCCGTCTCGTTCTTCGCTGCGACAGTAGCGTCCGTCACTCTCTGCAGCATGTCCCGCAACAGAGCCAGCTGCTCCTCGGAGTACTCGTCGAAGACGCCATCGATGTGGCGTGCGAGCGGTGCGAACAGTGCGGCTCCCGTGGCGCGGGCCCGGTCCGTCATCTCGAGGTGGACCTGCCGCCGGTCCACGTCGCTCCGCCTCCGGGTCACATGACCCGCGGAGTCGAGGCGGTCCACCAGGGCGGTGGTGGCCGGTGAGCTGAGATTCAGTTCCTCGCGCAGCAGGCCGGGTGTGACGGTCAGGCCCGCCTGGGCCGCACCGATCATGATGCTGAGGGCGTGGAGGTCGGTGCGGTACAGGCTGTCGCGCTCACTGGCCACTTCCACGTAGCGATCGGTCTCCGTGGTGAACTGGCGCAGGAGCCCCATGAGCTCGTCCTTCACCGTCATGGCCCCTCGCATTCTTCCGGTCCCAGCTTAGGTGGCTTTCAGTATCTCCATCATAGATATAGTTCTCAGTAGAGATAATTCGAGGGAGGCTGGGAGATCCATGAGAAGCAGATGGTTGAGGGTACTGCTGCCCGTCGTCATCGTCCTGATCTGGCTGGCCGGTGCAGCAGTCGGCGGACCCACCTTCGGGCGGCTCGACGAGGTCTCGAGCAACGACCAGGCGTCCTTCCTCCCGGCGAGCGCCGAATCGACGGAAGCCGGAGAGCTGCAGCAGCAGTTCAGCGACTCGGATGCACTCCCAGCGGTGATCGTCGCCGAGTCCGGGACGGAGATCGCCCCGCGTGATCTCGGCTCCTACGAGGAGCTCGGTGCCACCCTCGGTGCCGTGGACGGTCTCGAGGCGGCCGCTGAAGGAGCGCCGGCCCTCGCCGGTCCCATCCCGTCGGAGGACGGCCTCGCCGTGCAGTACATCGCCTTCGTCTCACCGGACGCCGAGCTCGGCGAGGTCGTCACCGAACTGCGCGGTGTCCTGACAGAGGAGCTGCCCGACGGCGTCACCGGGTACGTGACCGGCCCGGCAGGCTTCACCAACGATCTCGTGGACGCCTTCGGAGGTATCGACGGGATCCTGCTCGGCGTGGCCCTCGGCGCGGTCTTCGTGATCCTCCTCGCCGTCTACCGGTCCATCGTGCTGCCCTTCCTGGTACTCCTGACCGCGGTGTTCGCGCTCGCCACGGCGATCCTGCTGATCTTCGGCTTCGCCAAGCTGGACTGGATCCAGCTCAGCGGACAGAGCCAGGGCATCCTCTCCATCCTCGTGATCGGCGCGGCCACCGACTACGCCCTGCTGCTCGTGGCCCGGTACCGCGAGGCGCTCGCCGAGAACGAGTCGACCTGGCAGGCCATGCGGGTGGCCTACCGCGGCGCCGTGGAACCGATCCTCGCCTCCGGAGCCACCGTGATCCTGGGGCTGCTGTGCCTGCTGTTCTCCGATCTGAACTCGAACAAGAGCCTCGGGCCCATCGCCGCGATCGGCATCGCCTTCTCCCTCGCCTCGGCCCTGACCTTTCTCCCCGCGGTGCTGCTCCTGTTCGGTCGCGCCGCCTTCTGGCCGCTGCGACCGCGCTACGACCCGGAGGCGCTCGACGCCGTCGCGCCGCATCACGGCAAGCACCTCGCATCCACCGAGGGCGGACCCGAGACCGGACTCGAGCGGCTCAAGGGGCTCTGGCAGCGGGTGGCGTACCTGGTGGCGCGGCGTCCCCGTGCCGTCTGGGCAGCCTCACTGCTGATCCTCGTGGCCGGCGCCCTGGGGCTCACCCAGCTGCAGGCCAGCGGTGTGCCGCAATCGGCGCTGATCCTCGCGCCGTCCAACGCCGTGGACGGCCAGGACGCCCTGGGCCGCCACTTCGACGCCGGCTCCGGCAGCCCCGTGTACATCGTTGCCCCGGAGGGCGACCAGGATGCCGCGCTCGACGTCGTCGCGGCGGAGGACGGTATCTCCGACGCAGCGCTGACCACCGATCAGGGCGGCGCCGTGATCGTCGAGGACGGCCGCGTGCTCATCAGCGCCACCCTCCAGGACCCCGCCGACTCGGACCCCGCCGAGGACGTGGTGCGGGATCTCCGGGCAGAGCTCGACGACGCCAGCCCGGACGCGCTGGTGGGTGGCGTGACCGCCGTGGCCATCGACACGAACGACACGGCGCTCGCCGACCTCGTGAAGATCATCCCGATCGTGCTCGCGGTGATCCTCGTGGTGCTGATCGTCCTGCTGCGCTCGGTCCTCGCCCCGGTACTGCTCGTGGCCAGCGTGGCGCTCTCGAACGCCACGGCGCTCGGTGTCTCCGCCCTGGTGTTCAACAACATCTTCGGGTTCGAGGGAGCCGATGCCTCCGTGCCGCTGTTCGCCTTCGTGTTCCTCGTGGCGCTCGGGGTGGACTACAACATCTTCCTCATGACCCGGGTGCGGGAGGAGTCGCTGCGGATCGGGACCAGGCCCGGCATTCTGCGCGGACTCGGCGTCACCGGCGGGGTCATCACCTCCGCCGGTGTGGTCCTGGCCGCGACCTTCGCGGCGCTCGGCGTGATCCCGATCCTGTTCCTCGCGCAGATCGCGTTCATCGTGGCCTTCGGCGTACTGCTGGACACGGTGCTGGTGCGCTCGCTGCTGATCCCTGCCCTTTCCTACGACATCGGACCGAAGATCTGGTGGCCCTCGAAGCTCGGGAAGGAACCGTCGCCTCGGTAGGCCGTCCAGGATCGCGGTGGCCCTATGGGAGGAGGTCCGCGCGCACCAGGAACTCGAGCAGGCCGTCGCTGAGCGGCATGGTGGTCATCTCCCGGTGCGTGAACCACCCGGCGTCGGCGGCGTCGTCGCCCGCCAGGAGGGTGCCCCCGACAGGGCTCGCCAGGAAGTCGTGGACCTCGAAGACCGCTCCCGTGCCGTGCGGTATCTCCAGCGACCCGAGCAGGCGATCGACCCTGATGTGGAGGCCCGTCTCCTCGAGCGTCTCCCGCATGGCTGCGTCCTCCAGTGATTCATCCACTTCCACATGACCGCCCGGGAAGGACCAGCGCCCGGCGCTGGGGGCGTTGGCCCGTAGGACCAGGAGGAACCTGCCGTCGGCGTCCCGGACGACGGCCGCGGCTGCCGGCGTCCTCCTCACGCGGACGCTCTTCGCGCCCGGACGGCTACGGATGCTGACTGGTCGGGCATCGTCCGACCCTACTGCGTCCTGAAGGGCACAGTGGAGGCTTTCTTCCTCGTATGCTCACTGCATGGGGAACGAGATCAGCTGGGATGCCGCGCGGTCGACCAATCTGGACAATTGGGAGGACCGGGTGCCCCTGCACGAGGCCTCGTACGCACTCGGCGCCTTCGACGACCCCGACCACCTGAGCTCGGTGGTGCGAGCGGATCTGGCAGCCATGGCCCCGTTCCTTCCCGACGGCGTCGTCGACGGCCTGGACGTCTGTCACCTGCAGTGCCACATCGGTACCGACACCCTGTCACTCGCACGGGCAGGAGCACGGGTCGCCGGCGTCGACTTCTCCCCGGGTGCCCTTACCTCCGCCGCTGCCCTGGCACGCCGATTAGGCCTTGAGGCGACGTGGGTGGAGACCGACGTCCTCGAGGCACGCGCTGCGGTCGAGGGCGATTTCGACGTCGTCTACACCAGCATCGGCACCATCACCTGGCTGCCGGACCTGGTCCGCTGGGCCGAGCAGGTCGCCGGACTCCTGCGGGCAGGGGGCCTCTTCTACATCAGGGATGGGCACCCGATCCTCTACTCCCTGGACGAGAACGCCGACGGTCTGCGCCTCAGCTACCCGTACTTCGGCGACGGGGAGCCGCAAGAGTGGGACGACGCGTCGACATATTCAGGAGACGGCACGGTGACCCACTCGCGGACGTACGAGTGGGCGCATCCGCTGTCCGAGATCATGACCTCGCTGATCACCGCCGGCCTGCAGATCCTGCACGTCGACGAAAGCACCACGCTGCCCTGGCGGTTCTCACCGCGCATGGTCGAGGTGCGGGACGGCTTCGCGTGGCCGGAAGCCGAGCGCGCCCTCGTGCCCTGCACCTATACGATCATCGCCCGGAAACCGTGAGCGTCGATCCGAGGGTGCCGTGATCTGCCCGCGGAGATCGCCGTGATCCGGCTCGCGCGGCTCGAGGACCTCGAGGTCCTACCTGCCGTCGAGCGTGCCGCTGGTGCCGCTTTCCGCAAGCTCGGGATGTCGGCCATCGCCGACGACGAACCTCCGACCGTTGAAGCTCTGCTCACCTATCAGCGGGACGGACGGGTATGGGTAGATACCGATGCGTCGGATCAGTCGGTGGCCTATCTGCTCCTGGACATCGTCGACGAAGCCGCACACATTGAACAGGTCTCCGTGCACCCGACCCATGCCGGTCAGGGCAGGGGCCGGGAGCTCATCGAGACCGCAGCGAGATGGGCGGTGCAGCGCGGCCTGGTTGCCCTGACGTTGACGACGTTCGCCCACGTTCCGTGGAACGCGCCCTACTATGCGCGCCTCGGCTTCACCGTCATCCCGCCGGATCAGTTGCCCGCTGGACTGCGCCGGATCCGTGAGCATGAAGCAGAGCTAGGGCTCGATGGGTGGCCCCGTGTTGCGATGCGGCGTGCACTTGTCGACTGATTCCTGCTTCCTCAGGGCTCCGAGGCGTCGAGCCCCGCTGCCATGGCCCGCTCATAGAGGTCCGCCGCCGTCGCTTCCTCGCCGGCGGTGTCGTAGGCCCCGCCCACCTCGTAGAGGACCCGCGGATCCTCGGGGTGCTGCTGGAGGATTTCCAGGAGGGCGGAGATCGTCGGTGCCATATCACTCCGATCTCGGCCCGCCAGAATGCGGTCAAGCTCGCTATGGGGTGTTGCGCTCATAGGTGAATATCTCTCTTTACCGTGCGGTCCCGAGCCGGTTCGTCACTCACCCCGAAACACCGGAAACGCCCGGGATATAGCGTGTCCATATCGTTACGCAAGCTTTGCGCAGGAACATGCGGACACCGAAATGCTCTCAGGCGGTATCGCTACGCTGTGGAGGTGCCCAGCCAATCGACTCCGCCGTCCGAACCCCATCAGGACGCGGCAGCAGCAACGAATCACGACGACGTCGTGCACGGTCCCGCCACCGCCGGACCGGCCGTCGTCGACCCCGACGTGCTGCGCGCCATGGAGGGCGATTTCACCGACAGGACGGTAGTCGCGCAGTTCGCCCATGACTTCTGTGACTCACTCGACGGGAAGATCGACCGCGTCGATCGCCTCCTCGAGTCGGGTGACGTGGCAGGGGCCGCGGATGCCGTGCACAGCGTGACCACGTCCTCCATGATGGTGGGAGCGCTCGAGTTGACCCGAGTGGCACTCGAGGTCCAGGGCCTCATCACCAGCGACACCCTGGAGGCTGCCCGGCGAGCCCTCCCCGGCCTGCGTTCCAGCGCCGCGCTCACTGCCGGGGAACTGCGCGCGAACTACCCCGGACGGTCCGGCACCTCCTAGCGGGAGTCCTCGCTCCGCGCCATCAGTCGGAAACCCACGCCGCGCACCGTGGCGATCAGCGTGGATTCGTCGTTCCCGTGGGCGAGCTTCTGGCGGAGATTGGCGATATGCACTTCGATGGCCCGCTCATCGGTGCGGCTCACGAAGTTGTAGCCGCGGTAGTCCTTTCCGCGGGCTACGCGGACCAGTTCGTTCTTGGTCCGGACCGCGCCGTTGTTCCGGACGAGGTCGTGCAGCAGGTTGAATTCTGTCTTGGTGAGCTGCAGCTCGATCCCGGAGCAGGTGGCCGTGCGGGCGTCGCCGTCGATCACGAGGCTGCCCACCCGCAGCAGGGACGCGGTGTCGGGCGTCTTGTCCGCCTTGGCGGCCGGGGTTGGTGCCGAGGGCGGGGGAGGGGCCGATTCCCTCCGCGGCCTGCGGAGCATCGCGTCGATGCGAGCCCGTAACTCGCGCGGACGGAAGGGTTTGAGGACGTAGTCGTCGGCTCCGGCCTGCAGGGCGGTGAGGATGTCCATCTCGTCCGCGCGCCCACTCAGTACAACCACGTAGCAGTCGGAATCGGAGCGCAGTCGCCGCAATACTTCGTATCCATCGATGTCGGGAAGCCCGATGTCGAGGGTCACCACTGTGGGGACCTTGTCCCGGACCACCTCGACACCTTCGCGTCCACTGGCTGCGGAACTGACCTGGAAGCCGCCCTGTTCCAGGACCGCGCAGACGAGGTTGCGGATCTCGAGATCGTCCTCGATGACGACGGCGGCCCGGCCCTCCCCGGGAGAGGCGCTACTCATGACCCGTGGCCCCGCTGCGATCCGGGCGGGGAGCCGGGTGCGGCCGGGCTGTGCCGGTCGGCCCGGAGACCGGGGGGACGTGAACTGTCCGAGTCATGCTTCGTGAACCTGTTCTCTTCGGCGGCCCGGCTGACCTCTTGGGTCCCGTGGCTTTGCGTCCCCGGCTTGCGCCGGGTTTGCCTTTGTCGACGAGCTGCTGCTCGCCCGATGATCCTAGCAACGGCTCGGAGCTTTGGTATACCTTTTTCGGCAGCCAGTACCCCCGCGGAGACCAAATCGTTGCAATCGGTCGGTCGCGACGCTGGGTTGAGCCGAGGCGGCTCAACCCGATTTGTCTCACCGGGCACCCACGTTTATAGTTGAGTGCAGAACGCTCAATCTACGCGCCCGGCGGATGAGCGCCTCGCAATCCCGGGCAGTCGAAAGGAACTTGCATGTCACGTGCAGTAGGTATTGACCTCGGAACCACCAACTCGGTCGTCTCGGTCCTGGAGGGTGGCGAGCCCACCGTCATCGCGAACGCCGAGGGCGCCCGCACCACGCCGTCCATCGTCGCGTTCTCCAAGTCCGGCGAGGTCCTCGTCGGTGAGATCGCCAAGCGTCAGGCCGTCAACAACATCGACCGCACCATCGCCTCGGTCAAGCGCCACATGGGCACCGACTGGAACGTCAGCATCGATGACAAGAAGTACACCGCGCAGGAGATCTCCGCGCGCACCCTCCAGAAGCTCAAGACCGACGCAGAGAGCTACCTCGGCGAGAAGGTCACCGACGCGGTCATCACGGTTCCTGCGTACTTCAACGACGCCGAGCGCCAGGCAACCAAGGAGGCCGGCGAGATCGCCGGACTGAAGGTGCTGCGCATCGTCAACGAGCCCACTGCGGCCGCGCTGGCCTACGGCCTCGACAAGGGCAAGGAGGACGAGCTCATCCTCGTCTTCGACCTCGGCGGTGGAACCTTCGACGTCTCCCTCCTCGAAGTCGGTAAGGACGAGGATGCCTTCTCCACCATCCAGGTGCGCTCGACCTCCGGTGACAACCGCCTCGGCGGCGACGACTGGGACCAGCGCGTCGTGGACTACCTGCTCGCGCAGGCCAAGGCCAAGGGTGCTGACCTGTCCAAGGACAAGATCGCCCTCCAGCGTCTGAAGGAAGCCGCGGAGCAGGCCAAGAAGGAACTCTCCTCGGCCACCTCCACCAACATCTCGCTGCAGTACCTCTCCGTCACGGCGGACGGCCCTGTGCACCTCGACGAGCACCTCTCGCGTGCGAAGTTCCAGGACCTCACGAAGGATCTGCTGGACCGCACCAAGAAGCCGTTCAACGACGTCATCGCCGAGGCCGGCATCAAGGTCTCCGAGATCGACCACATCGTGCTCGTCGGTGGTTCCACGCGTATGCCCGCTGTCAGCGAGCTCGTGAAGGAACTCGCAGGTGGCAAGGAGCCGAACAAGGGTGTCAACCCTGACGAGGTCGTGGCCGTCGGCGCAGCACTCCAGGCCGGTGTCCTCAAGGGCGAGCGCAAGGACGTCCTCCTGATCGATGTCACCCCGCTGTCCCTGGGCATCGAGACCAAGGGTGGCATGATGACCAAGCTCATCGAGCGCAACACGGCCATCCCCACCAAGCGCAGCGAGACCTTCACCACCGCCGACGACAACCAGCCGTCGGTCGCCATCCAGGTCTTCCAGGGAGAGCGTGAGTTCACCCGCGACAACAAGCCGCTGGGCACGTTCGAGCTGACCGGCATCGCCCCGGCTCCCCGTGGTGTCCCGCAGGTCGAGGTCACGTTCGACATCGACGCCAACGGCATCGTCCACGTCTCGGCCAAGGACAAGGGCACCGGCACCGAGCAGTCGATGACCATCACCGGTGGCTCCTCGCTCTCCAAGGAGGACATCGACCGCATGGTGCGCGAGGCGGAGGAGCACGCCGCCGAGGACAAGACGCGCCGCGAGGCCGCCGACACCCGCAACGGTGCCGAGCAGCTCGCCTACTCCGTGGACAAGCTGATCGCAGACAACACGGACAAGCTGCCCGAGGACGTCAGGACCGAGGTCCAGTCGGACGTCGACGAGCTCAAGAAGGCGCTCGAGTCGCAGGACAACGACGACGAGGTCAAGGCAGCGTTCGAGAAGCTGCAGGCCTCCCAGTCGAAGCTCGGCGAAGCGATCTACGCCTCCGCCCAGCAGGACGCGGAGCAGCCCGGCGGTACGCCGTCGGACGATCAGCCGACCGGTGATGGTGGCGACGAGGACATCGTCGACGCCGAGGTGGTCGACGAAGACACCAGCGAGAAGAAGTAGCCATGCCGCACCACGGAAACGAAGAAGAGCACGAGTCGGAGCCGGTGAGCTTTCGCGACAATCGGAAGATCGACCCTGAGACGGGCAACGTCCGTGGGCAGCAGAACGACGCCGAAACACCGGTCCCGGACAGTTCCGGGACCGGTGGGCAGGCAGCACCCGCGGAGTCGGGCTCGGACCAGGACGCCCTCGCCCAGGCGGAGGCGATCCTGAACGAGGCCAGCGGCGAGGCGAGCGCCGCGGTGGACGTCGTCGGGGAACTGCGCGACGATCTGCTCCGCCTCCAGGCGGAGTACGTGAACTACCGCCGGCGGGTGGAACGCGATCGCGACGTGGCGCGCGAGCAGGCGGTTATCGGCGTGCTCAACTCGCTGATGCCCGTCCTCGACGACATCGACGCCGGTCGCCAGCACGGGGACCTGGTGGACGGGCCCTTCGCGGCGATCGCCGGGAAGCTGGAGGGCATTCTGGCCACGTACGGGCTCGCCCGTATCGACGAGGTCGGCGTGGCGTTCGACCCGAACATCCACGAAGCGCTCATCCAGCAGCCCAGCGCGGACGTCCAGTCGGACAGCGTCAGCCAGATCCTCCGCGTGGGGTACCGCAAGGACCAGCGCGTCCTGCGGGCCGCACAGGTGATCGTGGCCGTGCCGGAATAAGCGGCACCTTGTGTGCCGGGCCGGACCCGATCGGCGGCAACGAAATTCCGGCGGGCCCTGGCGGCCCTTGGAATATTAAAGCCGCCTTCCTCGGGAGCCGGCCCGGTATGCTCGCCACCCGGCGTTCCGGGGCCAGGCGCTGGTCGCCTTCCTCGGGAACCGGCCCGGCGCACACACCGCTCATCCCGCTCAGAACTTTTCAGCAGTACCTAGGAAGGAGACACCAGTTGGCCAGTCAGGATTGGGTCGATAAGGATTTCTACAAGATCCTCGGTGTCTCCAAGGACGCGAGCGACGCCGACATCAAGAAGGCGTACCGCAAACTCGCCCGGAAGCACCACCCGGACCAGAACCAGGGCGACACCGGATCCGAGAAGATGTTCAAGGACGTCTCCGAGGCGTACTCGGTCCTCTCCGATGCCGAGGAGCGCCAGCAGTACGACGCCATCCGTGCCATGGGCGGCGGTGCCCGCTTCTCCGCCGGTGGTGCCGGCGGCGGAGCAGGCGGGAGCGCAGGCTTCGAGGACGTCTTCGGCAATCTGTTCAACCAGGGAGCCGGGTCGCGCCAGCGCACCGGGTTCTCGAACGGCAACCTGCCCCCCGAGTTCGCCGATCTCTTCGGCGGCGGGTCCTCCGGCATGGGAGGCATGGGCGGCAGGGGATTCCCGGGCGGCTTCCAGACCTCCCGGCCGCAGAAAGGCGCCGATCGCACGGCGAGCACCTCCATCTCCTTCGCCGGGTCCATCAAGGGGACCACGATCGGGCTGCGCGAGCCGTCGGGCGAACAGGTCGACGTGCGTGTACCGGCCGGTATCCGCGACGGTCAGAAGGTCCGCGTCAAGGGCAAGGGACAGCCGGGACAGGCCGGGCCGGGCGATCTGATGGTCACGGTCAACGTCAAGGAGCACCCGCTCTTCAAGCGCGAAGGCGACAACATCCGCGTCCACGTGCCGGTGAGCTTCGACGAATCGGTGCTCGGAGCCCAGATCGAGGTCCCCACCCTCACCGGAGAGATGGTGAAGATGCGGATCCCCGCGGGAACGCCGTCGGGCCGTACGCTGCGGCTGAAGGGCCGGGGCGTGAAGACCTCGAAGGCCACGGGTGATCTGCTGGTGACGGTGGAGGTCGTGGTCCCGCAGAATCTGTCGAAGGAAGCCCAGGCCGCGGTGGAGGCGTTCCGCGACGCCACGAAGGACGCCGACCCCCGCGCGGGCCTCGCCGCGAAGGCCGGGCTGTGACAAGGATCGATCCGTAGTCCCAGAGTCGAGCACGCCGGCCACGCCGGTCACGGAAGGAGGTGGATCGTGGATCCCACAGCGCCCGTCTACGTGATCTCCGTGGCTGCAGAGCTCGCCGACATGCACCCGCAGACCCTGCGTCAGTACGACCGCCTGGGCCTGGTGACCCCCAGCCGCGCGGCCGGTCGCGCCCGGCGCTACTCGCAGAAGGACGTCAGCACCCTGCGGGAGATCCAGCGCCTGTCACAGGAGGGGGTGTCGCTGGAGGGCATCCGGCGCATCCTCGAGCTCGAGGACCGTGTGGCGGCGCTGCAGTCGCGCATCCTCGAACTGGCAGCGGAGCTCGCGGCACGGCCGACGTCCGCCGACTCGAGCCGCGTCTTCGCGGCCGGACTGGCCGGCGACGTCGTCACCCTGGCGCGCGGACAGCGCCCCCGCCCGCGCAGCCAGGCACTCGTGGTGTGGCGGCCGGGTAGGTCCCTGTACTAGCTCCGGTCTCCGGCACATCACATCCGGTAATGTGCAGGCTCAGCCGTCGAAGTGCGTGAGTGCCGGTTCGGCGGACACCGAACCGATGACCGTTGCCGCGAGCTCCCGGACCTTGAGATTGCGGGCGCTGCTGGCAGCCTTGAGGATGGTCATGGCGCTGTCCTGACTGCAGCGGTTCTGCGCCATGATGATGCCCGCTGCGAGGTCGATCACCGTCCGGGAGGCCATCGCGGCCTCGAGCTGCTCGGCCCTGTCGCTGCTGCCGGCCATCCGGACCGCGATCGCGACGGTCGTCGCCACGGTATCGGCGAGGATCTGCGCCTCGTCGAGATCGGTTGCCGAGAAGGCGTGAGGGTTGTCGGCGTACAGATTGATCGCGCAGCCGGTGCCGCTCTCCCTGCCGGCACCCTCCTCATCCCCTGCAACGGGAAGGGTGATCGGTACCGCCAGGATGGAGCGTAGTCCGTGATGAGCCACCTCGGCGCGGTATTCGGGCCACCGCTGATCCTGGTCGAGCACATCGTGGACGTGGTTGGTGGTCCGGTGGCGGGCGGCGTCCAGGCAGGGGCCGTCCCCGAACGAGTACTGGAGCTCGTCCATGACCTGTGCCCGTGCGCTGCTGCTCGCCACCGTCACGGCGGAGCGCGGCCGGATCAGCGTGATGCCGCACAGCACCGTCCTGTCGGCGGTGGTGAGACTCTGCGCGATGAGCCGGGCGAGGCGACCCATGAAGTCACGGACGGCCGTGCTGTCGAGTACCAGTGACTGCAGCGTCGGGGCCAGCTCCCGGACGGACCGGGGTGGGCTCGCACCGGGCGATGGATGATTCATCAGGAAGGTCCTCACGGTCGATGTCGGGTCCACCCGCGGAGCCTGACCGCGAACGGCACGGTGGAACACGCCCGCACCGCCCGCCGTCGAGCGGTGGCCCCACTGTACAGGCCATGATTTTCCGCAGGGAAGGCAGGTATCGCTACCAGAAGCCGGAGATCCTGTCAGGATGCAAGCACCGGACGTGGTGGCGCCTGCCGGTAGTAAGCTTGCTGAGTAATAGGCGGGAACACGTGTTCCCGGGACATCGATCCAGGTTTCGTCGGAACGACTCGTCGGCGCCTGCACGGAGGCTTGCAGATGGATCAGCAGGGACATGCCAGGCGGATCCGAGATGCCCTGTCCGCCTCGGGAGTGACGCTCGACGAGGTGTGGGTGAGCTACTACTCGATCGGTGGACGGGTGTCCCAGTTCGAGCTCGAGGCCTTCGTGGGGGGAGTGCTGCAGCTGTCCAGGACGGAGTGCGAGTTGCTGGGTGAAGCCACCAACCACCTCCTGGCCGAGTCGACGGACACTACCGCTGCGCTGATCCCGCCGTGTCCACCCGACGGCTCGGATCAGGCGCAGGAAACGGCCACCGACTCGCGACGGGGTCTGGGGGTGGTCGGCGCCTTCCTGTTCACGGAGGAGGAACAGGAGGTGGAACGCCTCGCATCGGTGGCGCGGACGGAGCTGCTGGACACCGCGGGCGAGGAACGCTTCGATCGCATCACGCGGGAGGCGAAGGACTTCTTCCAGTGCAGCTCGGCCACGATCGCGCTGATCGACGACCGCCGGCAGTTCCTCAAATCCGTCCTCGGGCCCGTCCAGCAGGACATGCCGCGGAAGATCTCCTTCTGCAACGCCACCATCCGCAGCGCCGGGCCCCTGATCATCCGCGATGCACGAGCGGACCTCCGTTTCCGGACCAGCCCCCTGGTGGTGGGCGCTCCCTACATCCGCTTCTACGCCGGCTATCCCGTGCGCGGCCCCGGGGGATGGACGGTGGGTACGCTCTGCGTGATGGACCAGGAGCCACGGGCCTACTCCTCCCGGGACGGGAAGAAGCTCCGGTCCCTGGCCCGCGAGGTCGAGGCCGAGATCAACGGTCCGCTGGAGATCCCCGGGAACAGCTGACGGGGTGACCCGGAGCCGTCGCCCGCTCGCGGCGTCCGGGCCCGGACTCAGGCGGTCGGCGTCGCGGTACTGGCGCGCACCACGAGCGCCGTGCGCGCCGGATGATTGACGGATTGCAGCGTCGACGGATCCTGGAGGACCTGCAGGAGGCGCTCGACGGCCCGCCGGCCCTGCTCCTGGGGGAACTGTGCCACCGTGGTCAGGCCGAGTGCCTCGCCCAGCTCGTGTCCGTCGATCCCGATGATCGAGACGTCGTCGGGGACGCGCAGGCCGAGCTCGCGAGCCGCGAGGAGGGCGCCGATGGCCATCTCGTCCGAGGCGCAGAAGACCGCCGTCGGCCTGTCGTGCGGGTGGCCCAGGAGTTGCCGCGCCTCGACCATCCCGGACTGGATCGTGAAGTCCGCGGCAAGCTGCCAGGATCTCCGCGCTTCCAGGCCGGCGCCTTTCAGCGCCGCTTCGTAGCCGTGCCGACGCGTCCCGGCGATCCGGAAGTCCTTCTCCGCGACCTCGTAGCCGCCGATGTGGGCGATGCGGCGATGACCGAGTCGGATGAGGTGCTCCGTCGCGAGCGCGGCGATCTCGTGGTCGTCCACGCTGTAGGTCTCCGCGCCCGGCAGGGGTCCGCCGATCCCCACCACGGGCTTCCCCACCGACAGGAGCTGGTCCAGTTCGTCCCTGCCCAGTTCGAGCGAGACGGGGATGACGCCGTCGCAGCGCTGGCGCAGGAGGAACTCGGACAGGACGCTCTCGCGATGGGCGGCGTCGTCGTTCAGGTTGTAGAGCGTGAGGTCGTACCCCGCCCGGAGCAGCGCGGCGGCCACACTGTCCACGATCTGGGAGTAGTACCAGCGGGCCACCGAGGGTACCACCACGCCGATGTTGCGGTGCCGTCCGGAGGCGAGGGACGACGCCGTGGAGCTCGCGACGAAGCCGAGCTCGCTCGCGGCCTCCAGCACCCGGGCGCGGGTGCCGGCCGAGACACGGCCGTTGCCGCTGAGGGCGCGGGACACCGTGGCCGTGGAGACGCCCGCCCGGTGGGCGACGTCCCTGATGCCGACCATCCCCTACCCCCGGCCCGCCCCGGTCAGGAGCCAGACGCACGCATTCGGGGCGAGCAGTCCGTCGACGACGGCGTCGGGCATGCTCGCGGCGATGACGGCCCCCTCCGGCAGCGGCGCGGCGAACTCGCCCATGTTCAGGAGCACCATCACGTCCTCGTTCCGGAAGGCGACGACGTCGCCCCGCTCGAACTCGCGGGACCAGCTGAGGGACCCGGCGCCCAGGCGCAGGTCCCGCCGGAGCCGCAGCGCCGTGCGGTAGAGCGAGAGCGTGGAGTCCGGGTCCTCCGATTGGAGATCGCGTGCGTAGCCGGCCCACCCCTCCGGCTGGGGAAGCCAGGGCGTCCCCGCGGCATCGACGAAGCCCGCCGCAGGCGCCCCGGCGCGCCAGGGCAGGGGTACGCGGCACCCGTCACGGCCGAGGCGGTCCCCGCCGGTGCGTGCGAAGGTCGGATCCTGGCGGGCGTCGTCGGGCATCGCGGTGTGGTCGGGAAGACCCAGTTCCTCGCCCTGGTACACGTAGATGCCGCCCGGGAGGGCGAACATGGACAGGGAGGCCGCGCGGGCCCGCGCCAGACCGATGGCCGTGTCCGGCTGCGGATCTGCGGCCCCGATGCCGTCCCCGCCGCGGGGGGCGCCGGAGGTGAGACCGAAGCGGCTCGTATGCCGGACGACGTCGTGGTTGCTCAGGACCCACGTGGTGGGGGCGCCCACCGTGTCGAAGGCCGCGAGCGACGACGAGACCACGCTGCGCAGGCCGTGCGCGTCCCAGGGGTTATGCAGATAGGCGAAGTTGAACGCCTGGTGCATCTCGTCGGCACGGACCCAGTCCGCGAGTCGCGGCAGGGGATCGATCGAGGCCTCCGCGCAGAGGATGCGCTCGCCGTCGTACTCCGCGAGGATGCTCCGCCACCTGCGGTAGATCGCGTGGATCCCGTCCTGGCCGAACATGGGTGCCTCCCACCCGGGGAAGCCCTCCGTGGACCCGCCGTCCGCGCGTCCTCCCCAGTCGGGCAGGCCCTGGGCCTTGATGAGTGCGTGGGCCACGTCAACCCGGAAGCCCCCGACCCCGCGATCGAGCCAGAAGCGGAGGATCCGCTCGAACTCGGCATGGACCGCGGGGTTGTCCCAGTCGAAGTCCGGCTGGGAGGAGTCGAACAGATGCAGGTACCACTGGCCGGGCGTGCCGTCCGGGTCGACGGTCCTCGTCCAGGCCGGTCCGCCGAAGTGCGACTGCCAGTTGTTCGGGGGCTCGTTGCCGTCGGTGCCCCGGCCGTCGCGGAAGATGAACATCGCCCGTGCTGCGGAATCCGCCGGCGCCGCCAGGGCGGCCCGGAAGAGCGCGTGATCGCTGGAGCAGTGGTTCGGGACGAGATCGACGATCACGCGGATCCCGAGCTGGTCCGCGCGTGCCACGAGCACGTCGAAGTCGGCGAGGGTGCCGAAGAGGGGGTCCACGTCGCAGTAGTCGGCGACGTCGTAGCCGCCGTCGCGCTGGGGCGAGGTGTAGAAGGGGGAGAGCCAGACGGCGTCGATACTGAGCTCCGCCAGTCGCTGCAGTTCGGCGGTGATCCCGGGGAGATCCCCGACGCCGTCGCCGTTCGAGTCGCGGAACGAGCGCGGATACACCTGGTAGATGACGGACGAACGCCACCACTGGTCGTCCGCGGATGCGAGGTGGAGGGGCTCGTGGAAGGCGGCCGATGCGGCTGCGTGCCGTTCGTGCAGGACGGGGAGGATCTCGGACATGCGCCCC
Source organism: uncultured Arthrobacter sp. (assembly GCF_947493765.1). Lineage (GTDB taxonomy): Bacteria > Actinomycetota > Actinomycetes > Actinomycetales > Micrococcaceae > Arthrobacter_D. The sequence continues at coordinate 11,332 of NZ_CANLSZ010000006.1, read as the reverse complement.
AGCGTAACGGCGGAGAAGGACGGCATGGAAACGCTTGCACAGCGAACTCCTCCTTTCCTGCGCCGATCCTTCCAATATTTCGTCTTTATTGCTGCTCCGTTTCAGTACCACTGTGGAAGCGTTTACACTCACGCTGCGGAAGGACGCCGCCGCTGCTGCCGGCCCGGTGCGTCCGCGGTACCCGGACAGCTGGAATTTGCCGGATGACCCGGGCAGACTTGGGGCATGGATCTCCGCTCCGAGGTACCCCGTGCTTGAGCCCTTCGTCGAGGCCCTGGCCATCGGCGCCGGGGTGGTCGCCGCCCTCGGGGCCGGAACGGGCGTGGCCGGCTGGCTCGTGGTCCGGAGGATCAGGCGCACGCGCATCATCGAGCGCACCAGGGACCGGGGCATGCTCGCCGCCCGCGCCTACGCCCCCGATCGCCTGACCAGGGAGCCGGCCCGCCTCATCGTCGAGTTGCAGAGATCCTCACGTGCCACCCACGGCGCGCTGGCCGAGGCGGCGGCGCAGGGACGACCGGTGGGGGATCTGCCCCGCGCCGCCGAGGAGATCGACCGTGCGGCGGCGTCGCTGGAGGGTCTGCTCCGCACGGCGGACCGCGAGCCGAATCGTGCACTCAAGCAGGAGTGGACCAGCGATCTCGGCGCGCAGGCCCGCGCACTCGACGAGCTCTCCGCCGACCTGCGCCGCTGCCTCCTGCAGACCTCCCGGTCCATCGACACGCGGCAGCTCGAACAGGCCACCGGTCGCCTGCGCACCGAGATCTCGGCCATGGCGACCTGGCGGGACTCCTACGGCAACCGTCAGGACGGGTGACCGGTCCACCGCGCCAGCCGTCCATCATCCACCACCCCGGGAGTCAGGCAGTGTCGATCAAACGCCGCATCACGCGCATCGTGCGGGCTAACCGCGCCACGAGTGCGGAGTCCGGGCAGGATCCACGGACCCAGGCGCAGAACGCGCAGCAGGCGCAGCGGTCCCTGCTCGAGCAGGCCCGCCGTGGAGCGGCCGACGTCGCGGCGCACCACCACCGCGTGGGTCTCGCCGCGAACGAGGCCGCCGCCTATCTCAACCGTGTCGAAGCGGCGGTGGCAGCGGCGGTGCAGCGCGGGGACGACGACGCCGCCCGAGCCGCGATCCGCGAGTCCATGACCGCGCGACGCCGCCTCGAGACGCTGACGGCGCAACTCCGTGAGGCGGAACAGCAGGCCCGACGGCTCCATGAGGACGTGCGTCGCCTCGAACAGCGTGTCGAGCAGAACGCGTTGGACTACGACGCCATGCTCGCGCGACGCGCGGCGGCCCGAGCGACGCTCGGCGTCCACGATGCGCTCGCCTCGTCGTCCCGGGAGGCCGCCGCGATCGAGGCCGCCCGCCGGAGTGCCGAGCTCGAGGTGCGTCGCTTCGAGGCCCAGGTGCAGGCCCGCGAGGAGCTGTCCTGGACCGATCCGTCGTCCCGGCGGTTGCAGCAGGCCTTCGAGGAGCTCGAGGCGGACGCTGCGGCCCAGCAGGAACTGGACGAGCTCAAGCGGAGACGATCCCGGGATCACCCGCCCGCGCCGTAGCCGCGTTGCTAGACTCGGCGCATGACCGAGCTCAAGGATTCCCACGTCCTCGTCGTCGGCGCCACCGGGGTCCTGGGCTCCGCGGTGTGCCGCAGGCTCGCGGCCCAGGGCGCACGGCTGACGCTGTCCGGCCGTTCCGGGGACAGACTCGCGGCGCTCGCCGACGAGCTCGGCGACGCCGTCGTCGGGCGGGTCGCGGCCGATCTCGGCAAGCCCGCCGGTCCCGGGGAGATCGCCGCAGCAGTCGAGGGCACCGGGCTGGAGGGAGTGGTCTTCGCCGCCGGTGTGGTCGCCTTCGGTCCGGCCGTCGAGGTCGACGACGACACCCTCGACGAGCTCCTGCTCGTCAATCTGCTCGGGTACATGCGGCTCATGCGGGAGCTTGCACCCACGCTCCCGAAGGGCTCGTTCGTGGCCCAGATCAGCGCGGTCGTCGCCGAATCGCCCACCGCCGGCATGGCGGCCTATTCGGCCACCAAGGCGGGGCTCAGCGCCTACGGGAAGGCGCTGACCCTGGAACTGCGGAGACAGGGCGTGACGGTCCTCGACGCGCGGCCCCCGCACACCGAGACCGGCCTGGCCTCCCGTCCGATCGCGGGACAGGCGCCGAAGCTGCCGCGGGGCAAGGATCCCGAGGCGGTCGCCGAGCGCATCGTCGCCGCGATCCGCGACGGCGAACGGGACCTGCCGTCATCGGCGTTCTGAGCAGCGGGTATCGCTCCCGGACCGGCGGGATCACGCTCCGGTCCGGGTAGGTCGCTCGGATAGCGTCCGGAGCGCCTGCACGACGGACCATCCCAGCAGCACCGCCCCTGAACCGACGCCGGACACCGCGGACACCAGTCCGGCGCGATCGCCTCACGCGAAGTCCTGCACCTTCTTCCAGGTCGGGTCGAGTGTGTGCCGGGCCCTCGCGCGGCGGGTCCGCCGGGCTGTCCGCTGTAGGACCGCCCGGGCTCCCGGGTCCTCGGAATCGGAGTAGACGTGGAGCGTGCGCACTCCCCCCGTGGTCTCGGCGGCGACGAGCATGCCGCGCGCCCCCACTTCCTCGACGAGAGCGTCCTCGATCGTCTGCAGCGTGTCCTCTGCTGTGGAGCGGGGGAGTCCCTCGTCGTCGGCGTCGAACGGCACCGTCAGGGCGGTGTGGAGATCGAAGCGGGGATGATCGATCCAGCGCAGCGGACGCCGCACCCTCACCCGGACGGGGCGCCCGCTGCCGAAGGCACCCTCCAGGAGCAACCAGTCCGGCGATCGCTGATCGGCCGCGAACTCCGCGACCCGGGCCGGTAGCTCGAGCGCCGGGATGCTGCCCACGACGTCGTGCACGAGGCAGTCCGTCCGCCGCACCCAGCGATGCACGTCGTCCTCGCCCAGCAGCCACTCGAGCAGCAGGCTGCACAGGCCGTACTCGTCGTCCCACTTGCCGGTGAAGCCGGGATTGAAGACGGAGACGATGAAGCCGTCGCCCGCCCGCGTGACGGCTGCGTGGATGCGGGTGCGCGTGAGGTCGAAGGTCCTGCCACGGTAGGTGATCGTGGCCTCCAGCATGGCGGGTCTCGCGCTGCGGGCGGGCGCGAAGTCCCAGCGCCGGCCCGGTGGCGGCGCAGCACGGAACCAGCGCTCGGCGACCGCACGCAGCGAGGCGTCCGACCCGCCGGAGACGTAGAGCGTGTGTTCGGCGTCCGCGCCCGGACGGGTCTCCCACTCCAGACCCCGAGCCATCGCCGTGACACGCCGGGTCATCACCTTCGCGTAGGCGTCGAGGTCGCCCGCGCGGGTCGCGGCCGTGAGCAGTTCCTCGCCGTCGTCCGCCCACCACCGCCAGAAGGCCCCCACCGGATCTCTGCCGGTCCCGCGCGGCCGGACCCACCGGCGCCTGACACGTCCCATGATCCCCGCGATCCCCTGCTGATGGCCCCGGATGTTCCGACCCCAGAGAATCTACACCGTGGGGACCCGGGGACTGAGGATCCATCGGCACGCCCCGCCTGGACCTTGACGCGGAGAAGGCGCGGAAGGGCGTCGTCGACCACGCGTCGAAAGACTTCTGCGCACAGCCGGCCTCGTCCCGGCTCTCGGACACTCGTCGCTTCAGGGCGACTCGATGCCGGCCTCCTGTCCGGCGCCACGCCGGGAATTTTCGGTCCGGGGCAGGGTTGGGTCTGAGTATGAAAGCAATCGTGTACCGCGCAACCGGTGATCCCTCCGTCCTCCAGCTCGCGGACCGGGAGACCCGTGACCCGGGGCCCGGGGAAGTGCGCGTGAGGGTCATGGTCTCCGCCGTGAACCCCACCGACTGGAAGTCGCGCCGCGGCACTGCTCCGGGTGAGGCGCTGCCATTTCCGGAGGTGGTCCCGAATCAGGACGGCGCCGGGGTGGTGGACGCCGTCGGCCCCGGCGTCGAGGGTCTTCACATCGGTGACCGGGTCTGGGTGGTCCTGGCTGCGTACCACCGCGCCGACGGCGGTACGGCGCAGGAGTTCACCGTGCTGCCGGCAGAGCAGGTCTTCCCACTTCCCGAGAGTGCCGGGTTCGATCTCGGCGCGAGCCTGGGCGTTCCCGCCGTCACGGCGCATCGGGCCCTCACCATCGCCGAGGACGGCCCGCGGCGACTGCACCCCGGGGCGCTGGCCGACACCGTGGTCCTCGTCGCCGGAGGTGCTGGTGCTGTCGGTCATGCGGCGATCCAGCTGGCGAAGTGGGCCGGGGCGGTCGTGATCACGACGGTGAGCGGACCGGCGAAGGGCACGCTGGCCGCCGCTGCCGGCGCCGACCATGTCGTCGATTATCGGGCGGGCGACCCTGCCGCGGAGATCCGCCGGATCGCTCCCCGGGGTGTCGACCAGATCGTGGAAGTGGCCCCCGCGCAGAACGCCGACCTCGATCTGGCAGTGATCCGCAATCGCGGCTCCATCGCTGTCTACGCCAACAACGGCGGCGATCAGGTGAGTTTGGACGTGCGCAAGCATTTCAGCCTCAATGTCCGATACCAGTTCGTACTGCTCTACACGGTCGGCATGCCCGAGGTGCACGCCGCGGCCGAGGACATCAACGCCGCCATCGCCGACGGCGTCCTGTCCGTGGGGGAGGCCGCCGGCCTGCCGCTCCACCGCTTCGTCCTCGCCGACACGGCGGCGGCTCACGCCGCGGTGGAAGAGGGGATCACCGGCAAAATGCTGATCGACGTGTCGGCGGGTTGACGGCAGGTTCCCGGGGCGTCTAATGATGGTGCCCATGGTGACTTCTTCCAGGACACTCCATGCCTGAGTGGGTACTTGCCGGCGGTGCCGGGCTCGTCGCGGGCGCGGCGCTGCTGGTCGGCAGCGCCATCGCGTGGTTCGTCCAGGTGCCGACCCGCGTCGTGGCGGCGGTGATGGCGTTCGGGTCGGGTGTGCTGATCTCGGCGCTGACCTTCGAGCTGGTCGCGGAAGCCTCCGACCAGGGCGGCCTGGCCCCCACGGCCTTGGGGTTCCTCACGGGCGCGGTGGTCTACGTGGGGTCGAACCTGGTTCTGGCGCGGTACGGGGCACGGCACCGCAAGCGGTCCGGCACCCAGCAGTCCTCGGAGCAGGACCAGTCCGGCAGCGGGGGCGCCATCGCCATCGGGGCCCTGCTGGACGGCGTCCCGGAGTCCATGGTCCTGGGACTGAGTTTCCTGGCCGGCGGCGGCGTGAGCGTCCCCATGTTCGCGGCCGTCTTCATCTCCAATGTTCCCGAGGGCCTCTCCAGCACCGCCGGGTGGAAGCGGGCCGGGAGGGGCGCCGGATACGTCTTCGGGATCTGGGGCGCCATCGCCCTCGCCTCGGGCCTTGCTGCCCTGGCCGGTTACCTGCTGCTCGACGGCGCTGCCCCCGGGACCCTGGCGTTCGTCAACGCCCTCGCGGCAGGGGCCATCCTGGCGATGATCACCGACACCATGATCCCGGAGGCCTTCGAATCCGCGTCGCTGTACTCGGGCCTCATCGCCACACTGGGTTTCCTGGCAGCCTTCACCTTGCACTCCGCATGAGGCCCGAGACCATCGCGGCGCACCGGTCACGAACCCTGATCCTGATGCCCGCACAGGAGGTGCGCCCATGGACGTCCTCCTGACCCTCGTCGGGCTCGTCCTCGTGGTCCTGGGGCTGCGGGACATGTATCACAGCCTGATCCACCCCAGCGGCAAGGGAGCCCTGAGCCATGGGCTGATGTACGGGCTGTGGCGGATCTCCTACGCCACGGGCCACCGGTTGGGACCCGTAGGGCCGGGGGCGATGGCGGCGGCCGTGGCCCTGTGGGTCACGCTGCAGGTCATGGGCTGGGCGCTGGTGTACCTGCCGCACGTCCCCGGCGGGTTCGTGTACTCCTCGGGGCTGGATCCGGCCCGCTACGACAACCTCGCCGAGGCCGTCTACATCTCGCTGGTGGCCCTGGCCACCCTGGGCCTCGGGGACGTGGTCGCCTCCGACCCCTGGATGCGGCTGGTCATGCCGGTGGAGGCCCTGACCGGCTTCGCGCTGCTCACCGCTGCCCTGACCTGGTTCACGCAGGTCTACTCGCCGCTGTCCCGCCGTCGTGCCCTGGCCCTGCGCCTGCACGGCTTGGCCCGCGCCGACTACGCGGCCCACCTCCCGCAGCTCGATCCCGCGGCGGCCGGGCGGACGCTGGAGTCCGTGGCGGCCGACGTCGGTCAGATGAGGATCGACCTCACGCAGCACACCGAGACGTACTACTTCCGGGAGGGCGATCCCGAGCTGGCACTGGCGTGCCAGCTGCCCTACGCCCTGACGCTCCGGGACAGCGCGGCAGCGAGTGACCAGCCGCAGCTGCGTGCCGGCGCCCGGGTGCTCGCGGCGGCCCTGGACCAGCTGGCCGCGAAGCTCGACCACGACTTCCTGCACACCGACGGGACGCCGGAGGAGGTGACGGCCGCGTATGCCCGGGACCACGCCGGGGCCGGACGCCGGAGCGGCTAGGTGCTCTGCGTCATGACCCCGGCGGTGCCTGCACGGCTCGGCTCCCCGGAGCCCGGCGGAGGGCCGCGACGGCGAGGAGCCCGGACAGCAGCGCGAGGGCACCGGCGAACCCGGCGACCCCCGGCCAGTCGAACTGCGCGAAGAACAGGCCACCGAGCCACCCGAGAACACTGGATCCGGCGTAGTACGCGAAGTTGTACAGCCCCGACGCCTGCGCGCGCCCCGTGGTCGCCAGCGCCGGCGTCCAGCCCGAGGCGACGGAGTGCGCCGCGAAGAAGCCGCCGGTGAAGATCAGCAGGCCGACGACGATGAGGGGGATCGAGTCGGCGAGCGTCACCGCGAGGCCGAGGAGGATCACCGGGACCGCGGCGAGCAGGACCGGCAGGCGTCCCACCCGCACGCTGAGGCTCCCTGCGAGGCGAGAGGTGACGGTCCCGGAGAGATACGCGAGGAACAACAGGCTCACGAGCGAGGCGGGCAGGAGGAACGGCGGTGCCTCGAGGTGGAAGCCGAGATAGTTGTAGACCGCGACGAATCCCCCCATGAGCAGGAACCCCTGCCCGTAGAGGGCCAGCAGGCGCAGCGACCGCAGATTCGCCGCGACCCGGTGCGCGAGCGACGGTCCGCTGCCCCGCACGCTCGGGGTGAAGCCGCGGGAGCGCGGCGCGAGGAGGAAGAAGGCGACGGCGGCCCCGCCGGCCAGGACACTGACGGCCAGCACACCGATCCGCCAGCCGAACAGGTCCCCGACCGGCCCGGCCACGAGGCGCCCGGCGAGACCACCGAGCGTGGTCCCGGCGATGTAGGTCCCCGCGGCGACGGCCGCGTGCAGCCGCTGCACCTCCTCGTGCAGGTACACCAGGGCGGTCGCGGGAACCCCACCGAGCGCCACGCCCTCGAGGAAGCGCAGCAGGATCAGCAGCTCGAAGGTGGGTGCCACCGCGGCGAGCAGACCCAGGACGACGGCGGCGCCGATGGCCCAGCTCATGGTCCGCTTGCGACCGGCCCGGTCGGCCACGGCCGACCACGGGATGACCGCGAGGGCGAGCCCGAGGGTCGCGGCGGAGACCGACAGTGCGGCGTCCGCGGGGGAGACCGCGAACTCCGAGGCGACGCCGGTGAGGACGCCCTGCAGCGAGTACAGCTGGGCGAACGTGGCCAGACCGGCGAAGAGCAGGGCGAACAGGAGGCGGCGGTAGGGAGCGGAATCCCTCGCGTGGCCCTGCCACGGCACCGCGGTCATGGACCGGCTGCGGGCAGCAGCATCGGCGTGTTCCCGGGTGCCATCCCCTTCAGCGGCGACGGTAGGCGAGGTCGAAGACCATCCGCCCCGCGGTCAGGGCCTTGTTCTCGAAGCTAGTGGGGATCCGGCCGTCGAAGCGCGGAGCCCAGCCCCCGAGGGTGTCGATCCCCTCGTTGATCCCCGTGTTGCCGGTGCTGACCGGGTCCTTGCCCGCACGGACGGGTGCTCCACCCACCACGGTCTCCACACCGCTCTCCCACACCTGGGTCAGCGGGCTCCGCGCACCGGAGCGTTCGCCGTCGTGCAGGTTCTCGAAGTGTCCGCTCGCCTCCAGGACGGCGCGCATCTGCACCGCGTAGCTGGACCAGTCCGTGGCGAGCCGGAACACGCCGCCGGGCTGCAGGACCCGAGCCACCAGCTCCACGTAGTCCTCCTTGACGAGTCGGCGCTTGTGGTGGCGGGTCTTGTGCCACGGGTCCGGAAAGAAGGTCCACACCTCCGCCGCAGCGGACTCCGGGATCATGCCGGCGAAGGCCTCGGCCGCATCGACCTGACCGGTCCGCACGTTGGTGAGCCCCTCCTGGCTGATCCGCAGCATGGTCTGGGCCAGACCCGGGCGGTAGACCTCCAGGGCCAGGTAGTTCCGGTGCGGGTCGCGGGCTGCTGCGGCCGCCACTGCCTCGCCGAGGCCGGAACCGACCTCGATCACCAGGGGCGCCGACCGGCCGAACGCGGCGTCGACGTCGAGGACGAACCCCGGCGCCACCGAGGTGTCGGCGCCGTGGACGCGCGGCACCTCGAGGAGGAAGTCCTCGGCCAGCTCCTCCCAGGCCTCCCGGCGCCGGCCCTGGAGGCGGGACCCGCGACGCACGAAGGACACGGGCTGCGTGCGGAACGGCTGATCGGGGGTCTGGGTCGGTGGTTCCATCACGCTCAAGGCTACCGGCAGGTCCTCGTGCTCCCGTGTCCGGGCCACGGCGTTCCCCTGTCGGTGCAGGGTCGGGACGGGGTGGGCCCCGACGCCGATGCAGGCAGCAGGCATGCCTGCTGCTAGGCTTGGAGGACTTGCCTGCGCACGGCGGACGTCGCCACCAGTACCACGCGCAGCCTGCGTCGATGAACGCATTCTTTTGTCCCGCACCTTCGCTCCCCGAGCAGGCGCGGTGGACACTGTCTGACTTTTCTTCGGCGAACCCCGGTCCCAACCGGTGCCGGGGAAGATGAGAAGAAAGCCCATAGCTCCTTTATGACTACTTTTGCTGCCCTCGGTGTGCCCAAGACGCTGGTCGAGAATCTCGCCGCGCAGGGGATCACCGAACCGTTCCCCATCCAGGTCAAGTCCCTGACGGACTCCATGGCCGGCAAGGACGTCCTCGGACGCGGTCGCACCGGCTCGGGCAAGACCCTGGCCTTCGCCCTGCCGATGGTGACCCGCCTGTCCGAGCAGGAGGCGGCCTACCGCCGCAAGCCCGGACGCCCGCTGGCGCTCATCCTGGCGCCCACCCGCGAGCTCGCCACCCAGATCAACGCGACCGTGGAGCCCCTCGCCGACGAGCTCGGGCTGAAGACCACCGTCATCTACGGCGGTGTCTCCCAGCAGCGCCAGGAGAAGGCGCTGCGCGCCGGCGTCGACATCGTGATCGCCTGCCCCGGCCGCCTCGAGGACCTGATGCGCCAGAAGCTCATCACGCTCGAGTCCGTCGAGATCACCATCCTCGACGAGGCCGACCACATGGCCGACCTCGGCTTCCTGCCGGTGGTCAAGAAGCTGCTCGACACCACGCCCGCCGACGGTCAGCGCCTGCTGTTCTCGGCGACATTGGACAACGGCGTGGACAAGATCGTCAACCGCTACATGACCAAGCCCGTCACGCACTCCGTCGACGACCCCCAGGCATCGGTCACCACCATGGAGCACCACGTCCTGCTGATCGGTGACCAGACGCAGAAGAAGCAGCTGATCGTCCAGCTCGCCTCCGGGACCGGGAAGCGGCTGCTGTTCATGCGCACCAAGCACCACGCACGCAAGCTCGCCAAGACCCTGACCGACGCCGGTATCCCGGCCGTCGACCTGCACGGGAACCTGTCGCAGAACGCCCGCGACAGGAATCTGGCCGAGTTCTCCTCCGGCGACGTCCGCGTGCTGGTGGCCACCGATGTCGCAGCGCGCGGCGTGCACGTGGACGACGTCGAGCTCGTGGTCCACGTGGACCCGCCCACGGAACACAAGGCCTACCTGCACCGCTCCGGGCGCACCGCCCGCGCCGGGTCCTCGGGCACGGTGGTCACGATCACGCTGCCCGAGCAGAAGTCCGAGGTGCACAAGCTCATGAAGGCGGCCGGCGTGGACGTCGCGTTCGAGACCGTCAAGGCCACCTCGCCGCACGTGCTCTCGCTGGTGGGCGACATGGCCGAGAAGATCGACCCCCGCACCCGCGCGGCCCTGCTCGCCTCACGGGAGGCGACGCGCGGCGAGGGGAACTCCACCGGGGCCAACGCCCAGCGCAAGCGCGCTCGCCGCGGTACCGCAGCTCCGGCTGCCGGAGGACGCGGCGGCAGGGGCGGGCGTGGGCGTGTCGCCGCGGAGTCCCCGTCGACGCAGGGCAACCGCGCCGAGCGTCGCAAGGACCAGCCGCAGGCACCGCGCTTCGGCTCCGACGCCGGGGCAGGAGCGTCGTCGGGCGGCTCGCGCGGCCGGGCCGCCGAGCCACGCACCACCTCCGAGACCTCGTCGCGCAGCCGACGCCCCGCCTCCGGGCAGCGCGTGGGCGATGCGGTACGCCGTCCGGCAGCAGGAGCCCCCGCGGCCCAGGGACGGGGCAGCTCGACATCGGCTCCCCGCTCCGAAGGCGCGCGGCGCTCCGGCGGGACGCGCAGGGCGAGCGCTCCGGCGTCGAACGAGCGCCGTCCGCGCTAGCGGGAACGGGTATCCCGGAAGTCCCCTGCCCGCTCATGGGGGCGGACGCGCCGTCCGGGGTGCGGTGCCGGACGGCGTACGGGAGAATGGGCCCATGAACGCACTCCTGAACATCATCTGGCTCCTGTTCGGCGGCATCTGGCTGGCCCTCGGGTATTTCGCGGCGGGGATCCTGTGCTGCCTGCTGATCGTGACCATCCCGTTCGGCATCGCCTCGTTCAGGATCGGCGTCTACGCGCTGTGGCCGTTCGGCCAGACCGTGATCAACAGGGGCGGACCGCTGGGTGCCTTCTCCACGATCGGCAACGTGATCTGGCTGCTCGTCGCCGGCATCTGGATCGCCGTCGGCCACGTGCTGACGGCCATCCCCATGTTCGTCAGCATCATCGGCATCCCGCTGGGTATCGCCAATCTCAAGCTCATCCCGGTCTCGCTGGCACCGCTGGGCAAGGTGATCGTCCCCTCGTCGTCGTACCTGCCCATGGTCCGCTGACACGACGTCCGGCACCCACCGGAACGGCACAGCAGAACGGCCGCCGCCCCTGCGGGACGGCGGCCGTTCTGCTGTGCACAGCTAGGGCGTGTCTCCTAACCGTTTGAGCCAGAGGGTGATCGCCCGCAGGACGGCCCCACCTCGGTAGGTGAGGGCGA
>NZ_CANLSZ010000005.1 GCF_947493765.1 uncultured Arthrobacter sp. | reverse complement strand
CGCAGGACGCGACCCGTCCCATCGAACCGACCATCCGGTGGTGGGTCAGAGAACGCAGGAATCTCCTACTCCGAAATTGCGACCCTCGGTCGCTGTGAACCACGCAGCCGGCGACATCACCACGACGAGCAACCGCATTCTCCAACGCATTCACCGCCAATCTCGATTTCATCCTCGAGTCGATGGAGTAACCGACGATCCGGTTCGAGAACACATCTTTGACCGCGCAAACGTAGAGCTTCCCTTCTGCGGTTTTGTGCTCTGTGATATCCGTGAGCCACAGCTGGTTCGGTTTCTCCGCGCTGAAGTCGTGCCGGACCCGGCCGTCGTCATCGGTGACCGTGCAGAGGTCATCATGGACCGCAGGCCCAGGTTTCCTCCCGTTCTTCCCGCGCTTCTTCCCGAACGAGCTCCACCAGCCATTGATTGCGCAGATCCGCCACGTAAGTCCGGTCCGCCATCGCCTCTCCGACGTCACGGGCCTCGTCCGCCAGGAGCCGGTGACCAAACTCGGGGTCGTCCGCGTGAGCGTGGAAGAGTGCGTTCGCGCGATACGCCTCAACGACCTCGCTAGCTCTGATGGGTGCTGCCAGCCACCGGTAGTAGGGCTGGCGGGAGAGCTTCAAAACCCGACACGTCACCGCCACGGGAATCCCATCGACGGCGAGCTCTTTCACGAGCGGGTAGAACCTTTTCCCGGCAGGTTCGCCTGCGACAGATACGCTGCCGCCCGCCGCAGAACCTCGTTCTCCTGCTCGAGCAGTCGAACCCGCTTGCGCAGCTCACGATTCTCCGCCGTCTCACTGCGAGCCTGACCAGGCTTAGCGGCATTATCGGCCTCGGCATGACGTAGCCATTTCGTAAGGGTCATCGGGTGAACACCGAAATCTTTGGCGATCTGCTCGATCGTCACTCCTGCTTCGCGGTTCCTCGCAACACGGATGACGTCGTCGCGGAATTCCTCTGGGTAGGGCTTTGGCACAGCAACATCCTTCCAGGCCCGCCTTCCGGCAAGCCAGATCAGATGTCACCTATCCGTGCAGCAGACCCAATCAGGAGGTGACGCTCACGCAGCCTGACACACCGATCCACAGGTCTTGACTATTCCTCCGAAACCGGCCGCGGAGACCGGTAGGCCGCAGGATCTGGTCGAGCGCCGGTTCACCGCGACGGCGCCGAATCGGCTGTGGGTCGCCAATATCACGTACGTGCGTACTTTCGCCGGCTGGGTGTACGCGGCGTTCGTCCTGGATGTCTTTTCTCGCCGGATCGAAAGGCTGGCAAGTCGCCACGAGCCTCTATACCGAGCTCGCCTTGGATGCCCTTGAGATGGGTATCTGGTCCCGCACCAGGGACGGCGCGGATCTCACCGGTCTTGTCCATCACAGCGACCGAGGCGTCCAATATCGGGCTATCCGCTATGCGGAGCGCCTCGCCACGGAGGACGCCATAGCGTCGGTGGGTTCCAAGGGCGATAGTTACGACAATGCGATGGCCGAGGCTCTTGACTCGCTGTTCAAGGCCGAGCTGGTCCGCAACAAAGGGCCCTGGCGCGACATCAATCAGCTCGAAGTCGCCGTCGCGGAATGGGTCGATTGGTACAACTGTGATCACCCATGAGAGCTTAGTCGGCAGGGCTGACGGCGAAGAACGAGAACGCGGGTCTGCATCTCGGCTGCATCAACGGAATGATCAGTACGCCGCCAGCGACCACGCGGCCGGACGCACGAAAGGCCCCTCCGAACGGAGGGGCCTTTCAGAAGAAGCGAGGGCAGGACTAGCGCAGGGCGCCGATGGCCTGCTCGAGATCGCCGATCAGATCCTCGAGATCCTCGATGCCCACCGACAGGCGGACCAGGTTCTCGGGAACGGCCAGCTCCGTGCCCCGCACCGAGGCGTGCGTCATGTCCGAGGGGTAGTTCATCAGCGACTCGATGCCACCGAGGGATTCGGCGAGGGTGAACACGTGCGTCGACTCGGCCACCTTCTTCGCGGCCTCGGCCCCGCCCGTGAACGTCACGGAGATCATGCCGCCGAAGTCCTTCATCTGCGCTGCAGCGAGATCGTGGCCGGGGTGCTCGGGCAGGCCCGGGTAGTAGACGCGCTCCACCCCGGCCTGCTCCTGCAGCCAGCGGGCGATCGCCGTCGCGTTCGAGGAGTGGCGGTCCATGCGGACGCCGAGCGTCTTCAGCCCGCGCGTGGTGAGCCAGGCCTCCATCGGCGCGGAGACGGCGCCGACGGCGAACTGCACGAAGCCGACCTTCTCGGCCAGCTCGTCGTCGTTCACCACCACGGCGCCGCCACTGGCGTCGGAGTGGCCGCCGATGTACTTCGTGGTCGAGTGCACGACGACGTCGGCACCGAAGGTGAGCGGCTGCTGCAGGTACGGCGAGGCGAAGGTGTTGTCGACCACGAGCAGGGCGCCGGCGTCGTGCGCCAGCTGGGCGGTCGCGGCGATGTCGGTGATCTTCATCATCGGGTTCGACGGCGTCTCGACCCAGACCATCTTCGTGTTGTTGGCCGAGATCGCGGCCTGAACCGCGGTGGTGTCGGCCATGTCGACGGCGGAGTTGGTGATGCCCCACTGCGACAGGACCCGGTCGATCAGCCGGTAGGTTCCGCCGTAGGCGTCATTGCCGAGCACGATGTGGTCACCCGGACGGAGCGCGCCGCGGATCAGCGCGTCCTCCGCGGCCAGGCCCGAGGAGAAGCTGAACGCGTGCTTGCCGCCCTCGAGGGCTGCGATTTGCGTCTGCAGCGCATCGCGCGTGGGATTGGTGCCGCGCCCGTACTCGTAGCCGTTGCGGAGCTTGCCGATGCCGTCCTGGGCGAACGTCGTCGTCTGGTACAGCGGCGGGATCACCGCTCCCGTGGTGGGATCGGGGGTCTGGCCTGCATGGATGGCCCGGGTGTTGAAACCCTGGGCGTCAGAGTGCGTCACGATGCTCCTGGTGTTCTGGTGGACTGTCAGCTGCTCATATACGTCAGCACGTCCTGGCGCGTCAGAATTCCCACCGGCGAGCCGAGGGACGTGACCATCAGCGTGTCGCTGTGCTGCAGCCGCTCCCGTGCGGCCTCGAGGGACTCCCGCGATCCGATGAGCGGAAGCTTCGCGTCCAGGTGCTCGGAGACCGTGTCCGTGAGCTCGGCCCGGCCCTGAAGGAGCTTCTCGGTGAGCGACCGCTGGTCCACCGAGCCCAGCACCTCGCCCATCTTCACCGGGGGTTCCTGCGACAGCACGGGGACCATGGATACGCCGTACTCGGCCATGAGCGCGATGACGTCGCGGAGCGTCTGCGCCGGGTGGGCGTGGACGAGGGCCGGCATGGAACCGTCCTTCGCGTCCAGGACCGCGCCGACGCCGGCGTCCGCACCGCCGTCCATGAAGCCGTAGGACTTCATCCAGTCGTCGTTGAAGATCTTGCCGAGGTAACCCCGGCCGCCGTCGGGCAGCAGGACCACCACGACGTCGTCCGCCGTGAGCTCCTTCGCCACGCGCAGGGCGGCGACGACGGCCATGCCGCACGAGCCGCCGACCAGGAGCCCCTCCTCACGGGCGAGGCGCCGCGTCATCCCGAAGCTCTCCGCGTCGGTGACGGCCTCGATCTCGTCCGGGACCGCAGGGTCGTAGGAGCCGGGCCACATGTCCTCGCCCACACCCTCGACGAAGTAGGGCCGCCCCGTGCCACCGGAGTACACGGACCCCTCCGGATCGGCGCCGATGATCCGCACCGGGCCTCCGGCGCGATCCGCGGAGACCTCCTTCAGGTACCGCCCCGTCCCGGTGATGGTGCCGCCCGTTCCGACGCCGGTGACGAAGTGCGTCACCGTGCCCTCGGTGTCGGCCCAGATCTCGGGACCGGTGCTCTCGTAGTGGCTCAGCGGGCCGAACTGGTTGGAGAACTGGTCGGGCTTGTAGGCACCGGGGATCTCGCGGACTAGGCGGTCCGAGACGCCGTAGTAGGACTCCGGGCTCTCGGGGGCCACTGCCGTGGGCGTGACGACCACTTCAGCCCCGTACGCCTTCAGGACGTTCCGCTTGTCCTCGCCCACCTTGTCGGGCACCACGAAGATGCACCGGTAGCCACGCTGCTGCGCGACGAGCGCGAGGCCCACCCCGGTGTTGCCGGACGTCGGCTCCACGATGGTGCCGCCCGGCTTGATCCGGCCCTCGGCCTCCGCCGCGTCGAGCATCCGGACCGCGATGCGATCCTTCACCGACCCGCCCGGATTCAGGTACTCGACCTTGGCGAGGACGGTGGCGGCGATGCCGTCCGTCACGGAGTTGAGCCTGACCAGCGGGGTGTTGCCGATCAGATCGACAATCGACTTGGCATACTTCATGACCACAACGCTACCGGCTGCCGACCCCGCCGCTGTGCGACCACGTAACACACGCCGTGCGGCCCCGGGGGCCTGCGCCTAGGGTTGGAACACCAGCCACCGTCCGACGAGGGGATCCAGCCATGACCGAGACCTATCGCATCGCCGTCATCGCCGGGGACGGGATCGGCAAGGAGGTCATGCCCGAGGGCCTGCGCGCCCTGCGGGCCGCGGCCACGCGGTACGGCTTCGGGATCGACGCCGTCGAGTTCGACTACGCGAGCGCCGAGTACTACACGGCCCACGGCCAGATGCTGCCTGACGACTGGTTCGAGGAACTGCGCACCTTCGACGCGATCTTCTTCGGCGCCGTCGGCTGGCCCGACGTCGTGCCCGACCACGTCTCGCTGTGGGGCAGCCTGCTGCAGTTCCGCCGCCACTTCGACCAGTACGTGAATCTGCGCCCCGTGCGCCTGCTGCCGGGGATCACCAGCCCGCTCGCGGGCCGGGAGCCCGGGGACGTGGACTTCTGGGTGGTGCGCGAGAACACCGAGGGCGAGTACTCGAGCGTGGGCGGCAGGATGTTCGAGGGCACCGAGCGCGAGACCGTCATCCAGGACACCGTCATGACACGCACCGGCGTGGACCGGATCCTCCGCTACGCGTTCGAGCTCGCGCAGACCCGCGAGAAGAAGCACCTGACCTCCGCGACGAAGAGCAACGGCATCTCCATCACCATGCCCTACTGGGACGAGCGCGTGGAGGCGATGTCCACGAAGTACGACGACGTCCGGGTGGACAAGTTCCACATCGACATCCTCTGCGCGAACTTCGTGCTCCATCCCGACTGGTTCGACGTCGTAGTGGCCAGCAATCTCTTCGGTGACATCCTCTCCGATCTCGGGCCTGCCTGCACCGGCACCATCGGCGTGGCACCCAGCGGCAACATCAACCCCGACCGCACGTTCCCCAGCCTCTTCGAACCCGTGCACGGCTCGGCCCCGGACATCGCCGGCAAAGGCATCGCCAATCCGGTGGGGCAGATCTGGAGTGCCTCCATGATGCTGGACCATCTCGGGGAGACCGACGCCGCTGCTGGCATCCTGGCGGGCATCGAGTCGGTGCTCGCCACCGGTGGTGATGCACTCACCCGCGATCTGGGCGGTACGGGCACGACGGCGTCGCTGGGTGAGGCGATCACCGACGCCATCGCGGGCTGATCCCCTGCCCGGCGAGCGCCCCGGGGGCGATCGACATGGCACCATGGTTCCATGTCGATCGCCCCCGCTCTCGTGCCCTCCGGCGCGGAGACGGCGGAGTGGGTCCCGGGCGGTCCGTACAGCCTGACCCGCAGCGTGGGCACCCTGCAGTGCGGGGCCCACGACCCCGCGTTCATCGTCCAGGGGCCGGACCACTGGCTGGCGTTCCGCACGGATCAGGGACCGGTGAGCCTGCTGCTGCGACAGCACGGTTCCCTGAACGACAGTGTGGTCCAGGCAGCGGCGTGGGGCCCCGGGGCCGCCCGGGCCCTCGAGGCTCTCCCCCGGCTGCTCGGCGCCGACGACGACTGGAGCGACTTCGACAGCCCCGCCTTCCGCGCCACCCTGCCGGACCTCGCCCGGAAGGGCAGGTACCTGGCTCCCGGGCTCCGCCTCCCCTCGTCGGGCCGCATGCTCGACACCGTGGCCCGCGCGGTCCTCGAACAGAAGGTCACCGGGATGGAGGCCAAGCGCGCCTGGCGTTACCTGCTGACGCGCTACGGCGACGCCGCGCCGGGCGCGGGGACCACCACCCCCGCAGGCCTGCGGCTCCCGCCGACCGCCGGGCAGTGGCGGCGCGTGCCGTCCTGGGACTGGCACCGCGCCGGTGTCGATTCCAAGCGCTCCGCCACGATCCTGAAGGCGGCACACGTGGCGAGCGGCCTGGAGCGGCTTGCCTCCCGGCAGGGTGAGGCGGTCCGGGTGGGTCTGCGCTCGGTGCCGGGCATCGGCGTCTGGACCGTCGCCGAGGTGGTCCAGCGGACGCACGGGTGCCCGGACTCCATCTCCGTGGGCGACTACCATCTCGCGGCCTATGTCGGCGCTGCGCTGACCGGGAGCCGGACGGACGACGCCGGGATGGTGGAGCTGCTGCGGCCGTGGGCGGGGCAGCGCCAGCGCGTGGTGCGGGCCCTGTATGCGAGCGGATTCCGGAAGCAGGCCTTCGGCCCGCGGCTGACACCCGAGGACCACCGCGGGCGCTAGGCACGGAGCGCGGCTCGCGTGCGGGAAGGTCCCCGGGTGGCCGCTAGGGTTGGGGTATGAGCGAACCTGTAGACGTCACAGCAATCTTCACCCCGCAGGAGGGTGAGTTCACCCGCGTGAAGCTGGCTCTCGATCTGGCCATCGAACAGGTGGTCCAGGAACCGGGATGCCTCCGGTACGAGATCACCGAGGCACAGGAGGACCGGATCGTGCTCCAGGAGCGGTGGGAGTCCACCGAAGCCCTCGATCTCCATATGCGCGGCCCGGCCCTGCAGGATCTCGGCGAGTCGCTGAGCGCGCTGCTCGCCGCACAGCCCGACGTGGTGCGCTCCGACCAGCCGGCCTGAGTCCCACGCACCCGACACGAACGGCCCCGCACTCCACGAGTGCGGGGCCGTTGCGGTGACGGGTACTACTGCGCGTCGGCGGCGGGAGAGTCCTCCTGGGACTGCTGCGCGATCTGCTCGTGCACGGCCTTCATGTCCAGGCCCTTCACGGCCTCGACCAGCTCGCCGAACTGCGTGGCGTTGAGGGCACCCGGCTGGGAGAAGACGAGGACCTTGTCCCGGAACGCCATGAGCGTGGGGATCGAGGTGATGCCGGCCGCTGCGGCGAGCGACTGCTCCGCCTCGGTGTCCACCTTGGCGAAGGTGATGTCGTCGTGCTGCTGCGACACGGCGTCGTACACCGGTGCGAACTGCTTGCACGGGCCGCACCACTCGGCCCAGAAGTCAACGAACACGATGTCGTTGCCCTCGATGGTTTCGGGGAAGCTTGCCTCGGTGATATTGATTGTCGACATCCCTCTACGGTAACGAGAGCACCCCGTACCTGTCAGGTCTGTTCGCTACCGATGAAGAAGTAGTGGCCCGAACACCTACTGAACCCCTACGAGTCCTGGAGACACGAGTGAACACCGACCCCTTCGACCTGGCGCGCTTCGTCGACGCACAGGACGCCCACAACACCTACGAGCAAGCTCTCACCGAGCTGCGCGGCGGACGCAAGACAGGGCACTGGATGTGGTTCGTCTTCCCTCAGGTCCAGGGCCTCGGGAGCAGCCCGACGTCGGTCCGGTACGCCATCGCGTCCCTCGACGAGGCGCGGGCGTATCTCTCGCACCCCGTCCTGGGGCCGCGCCTGCTCGAGTGCGTGCACGCCCTCCTCAATCTGGAGGGCAACGATCCGGTGGAGGTGCTCGGCGGGATCGACGCCCGGAAGCTGCAGTCCTCCATGACCCTGTTCAATCTCGCAGCCCCGCAGGAGCCGTGGTTCAAGGCCCTGCTGGGCCGGTACTACGGGGGCGTGGAGGACCAGGCGACGACGTCGTTCCTCGCGGACTGACGGCGTCGCCCGTCATCACCCGTGCGCCGTCGCGTGCTTCAGCGATCCGCGGCATCCGAGGACGACGGCGCCGGCGATGACCACCATGACGGCCGCCACCGCGTAGGTGACCCGCGGGTCGTAGATCTCGGCGAGCTTCGTCGCGGCGAAGGGGGCGAGGGCGCCGCCGAGCCAGCGGACGAAGTTGTAGCCCGCCGAGGCGACGGGCCGCGGCGCGTCCGAGACCCCCATGGCCAGTTCCGTGTAGAGCGTGTTGTTGATGCCGAGCAGCGCGCCGGAGACGATCACGAGCACGACGACGGCTGTCACCGAGCGCTCCGCCGCGAGAGCCAGGCCGACGAGGACGAGCGCGAGCGCGCCGAGGGTCAGCAGCAGCACGCGGGTGGTGCCGAGCAACCGCTGCAGGACCGGCGCCACGAGGACCGAGAAGACGGCGACCATGAGGCCCCAGCCGAAGAAGACGGCGCCGATGCCGTAGGCGTCCATGCCGAGCACGAAGGGCGTGAACGCGAGGATGGTGAAGAAGCCGTAGTTGTAGAACAGGGCGCTGGAGGCGGTGGTGCGCAGTCCCCTGTGCCCGAGGGCCAGCAGCGGATCCTTCAGCGACGTCCGGTGTGCCGGCGTCGGCGTGGGCGGCAGCATCACGGTCAGGGCGATGAGCGCCGCGGCCATGAGGGCGGCCGTGCCGAAGAACGGCGCACGCCACTGCCACCCGCCCAGGAGCGCACCGAGCAGCGGGCCGAGGGAGATCCCCAACCCGAGGGCCGCCTCGTAGAGGATGATCGCGGTGGCCGTGCCGCCGCTCGCGACGCCGACGATCACCGCGAGCGCGGTGGCCACGAAGAGCGCGTTGCCCAGCCCCCAGCCGGCTCGGAAGCCGACGAGGGTCGCCACGTCGCCCGACAGCCCTGACAGGGAGGCGAAGACGACGATGAGCCCGAGGCCGAGCAGAAGCGTCTTCTTCCCACCGATCCGGGAGGAGATGAACCCGGTGACCAGCATCGCGATGGCCGTGACGAGGAAGTAGCTCGTGAAGAGCAGGGACACCTGACTCGGTGTGGCGTCGAGATTCTCGGCGATGGCGGGGAGGATCGGGTCCACGAGCCCGATGCCCATGAAGGCGAAGACTGCGGCGAGGGCAGTGGCCCAGACCGCCCTGGGCTGACGGAAGAAGGACTGCTTCTCCTCACCCAGGACCGAGGTGGGCGAGGTCTCCGGCACGGAAGCACGGGTGGTCACTCAGGAACTCCTAGCTGTGGTTGGTCAGTTGTGCGACGACGGGCAGGGCTGCGGCAAGGGTCGCCCTGTCCCGGCTGTCGAGGCGGCCGAGCAGCTCGGCGATCCGTGCGTTCCGGCGCCGGTTGACCTCTTCCCAGGTGGTGCGGCCGGTCCGGGTGAGCTGCACCAGTACCGCCCGGGAGTCCGTGGGGTCCGGCTGCCGGGAGACCAGTCCCGCCTGCTCGAGCTTGATGATCTGCTCGGTGGCCGAGGGCACCCGGATACCGAGATTGGCCGCGACGCGGCTGACCCGCAGGGGTGCGTCGGCAGCCATGCTCAGCGTGCTCATCTGCATGGTCGACAGTTCGCCGTCGCTGTCCATGGAGCGGCTCAGGTAGACGGCGTGGCGCAGGGTGCTGCGGAAGGACTGCGCAAGCGCCAGCAGCTCCGCCTCCTCGGTCTCGGTTTCCATAGTTAGGCAGCCTAACATTCACGGTCCGAGTCACCAAGACGAGTGCGGGAGGCTACCGTGGAATCGGCCGACGACAGGAGATCCATGGATGAGACAGCACCTGCGACACCGGGTTCCTGGGGCGTGGAGGACCCGATCGCGTTCCTCACCGGCGTGTGGTCGACGGAACGCCGTCTCCTCGACCGCGCATCGGGCATCAGCGGCACGTTCAGCGGCCTCACCACGTTCACTCCTGACTCCGACGGCCTGGCCTGGGTCGAGGAGGGAACGGCGTGCTGGCCGCACTTCCAGGCGCCGGCGTCGCGCACCTACCGGGTCAGTGCCGTGGGGGCCACCATGATCGTCCGATTCCCCGATCAGCGGGTGCTCTGTCGGCTCGATCTGCGCACGGGGCGGGCGCAGGACGTGCACGGGTGCCCCCCGGACACGTACCGCGTGGCCTTCCACATCCGGGCCGCGGACGCCATCGAGTACTCCTGGGATGTCACGGGACCGGCGAAGGACCAGTTGCTGTCCACCAGGCTTGCGCGGGTCCGCTGAGGTCAGGCGACGTGCGACCGCCGACGGCGGGAGGACCGCACCCGGGGCCGTTCGCGGAGCGCGGGCAGTTCGAACAGGAGATTGACTGAGGCATGCTTCCGCGTCGCATACACCCGGGCGATGCCCAGCGGCACGCCGACGCCGACGCCGAGCAGCAGGGGCAGCACGAACCATGCACCGGCGAGCCCTGCGGCGTCCACGAGGGCCAGCGTGATCATGATGGGGCCCAGATGCACCACGTAGAAGACGATCGAGTAGCGGCCCACGAACTCGAGCGCAGCGTTCACGCGTCCGCCGGGCAGGCGCGGGAACAGCCAGCAGACCACACCGAGCGCCCCCACCACACCCCACGCGAACTCGCCGTGGTAGAGCACGTCGCGCCCGGTCAGGTTCAGCACACCCACGGTCACGGCAGAGGCCCCTGCCATGACCAGCACCCACGGGCGCTCGATGATCCGGGTGACCTGCCGAGCGTGCGCAGCGCACCATGCCCCGAAGAAGAAGAACGCCGCGAGGAAGGCCATGATCTCCGGGCGGCCGCCGTCCGGCAGCACGAGCGAGACCAGCAGTGCGATCCCGGAGATCAGCAGGGGCGGCACGCGGCGGAGTGGAAACGCCACGGCGTAGAAGAGCAGGATGAACCAGAGGTACCAGAGGTACGTGGGCGAGAGGTAGACGATCTGCGCGAGTCCGGCCAGGCTGACATCGCCTCCGGCAGTCAGGAGGATCAAGGACCACAGGAGGTACGGCCACGCCACCATGGACACCTTGCCCGCGACGTACTCCCGGCCCGGTTTGGCGACCGAGCGCGGCAGCAGGATGCCCGAGAGGAACATCAGCACGGGCATGCGGAACGGCTCGAGGAACAGATTGACCTGGTCGACGCCGGGAACGGGACCGACGACGAGGCACAGGGCCTCGCCCGCGTGCAGCACGATCACCAGCAGGATGGCGACGCCCCGCAGGCTGTCCAGCCACCCTATGCGTGCCTCCGGCGTCGTGCTGATCGTGGGCTCCTCCGACATCGCCTCCCACTGTAGGTAAGCGCACTGACCATTCGCGGAGGAGGCGTCACCGGATGGCTCCAGCGCCCGGCGCGGCGCAGTCTGTCCAGTAGTCCTCGTAGACGAGAGTGCCGGAGGGATTCCCGACGTCGAGGAGGACGATGCACGGAGACCGATCCGCGCTCATCGCCCGCGGAGTTGTGCGGCGTCGGGGACGGCCGCGCTCCTGACGGATGATCCGAAGTCGGCTTACGAGCCGCGCCGAGCGCCCGGCCGAGCGGTTCCGTGATGTGGCTCTAGGATCACCGGATGGACTCCTTCGAGGTCACTGTCGACGACGAGGTATTTCGAATCGACGAGAGGAAAGGACCCGGCGGGGCCCTGTCCTACGACTTCTCCTGGGTCAGTGGGCCTGCTGACGGAACGTACGGCTTCAGCGTCGGGAGGCTCTGCCACGAATCGGGAGGAATGACCTCGGAGAAGGAATCGCGGATGACACGGGACGAACTCGTGGATGAGGTGCGGGCCTTCGTCGGGCACGTGTACGACCCGGGCGGGATCGGTGAAGCCTGGCCTGACCATATTCCGGCTCGCGACCGCCGCAGCCCGCGCGTCGACTGGTGATGGTGCCCTTCTCGAACCGGTCCCCGTTCGGCTCTACCTTGTAGATGCCCACAGCGCCTGACCCGTCCTGCTCCCGGGACAACGGTATCGATCCCCTCAGGCGCACCATCATCCCGGCGCCCTGGGCCGTCATACAGGAGGTCGCTGGCTCTCCGGCCAAAAGGAAAGACCCACCAGGAGCTCCGAAGAGATCCTGGTGGGTCCATGTTCCCCGCCATGACTGGCGAGTGGCAGATACTGGATTCGAACCAGTGAAGGCGATGCCAGCTGATTTACAGTCAGCCCCCTTTGGCCACTCGGGTAATCTGCCCTACGTCCCCGCTCGGAGGACCGCCCGTAGCAAGCTCGGGCAAGACAACTTTACAGACAAACGGCGCGGGTGACGAATCGGAGCCTGTGCCTGATCCGCCACTAGAGGCCGGCGGCCACGCGGCGTTCCATCTGGGCGTAGAAGCCGCTCGCCTGCTCCGGCGTGACGAGCCGCAGCAGCACCGCCCGGTCCAGATCGGCCTCCACACCGGCAAGCCGATCGTCGGAGGTCCTGCCGATCGTGGCCAGGGAGGTCGAGCCGGTCGAGGCAGGTCCCACCGACGAGGCCACCTCGCCCCGTGCAACGCGATCGCCGGGTACCTTGTCCACATGCTCGGGACTCTCCACCGTCACACGTGCCGTCGAGGCCAGGGCCGGGGCTGTTCCGACGCCGAGCAGGGAGGTCGCCGACGCTGCTGCGAGGATGGATCCCGCCAGAGCCGTGCGGAGCCGGACCCGGTAGCGGCGGCGCGGTGGTGTGGTCATGATGTGGTTTCCTCTGCTGCAGCGGTCACCCCACCGTTGCACCGCCGGTTGTACACGGACCGGGCGTGGGCTGTCACCCACCTGTGAGCACCGGCAGGACGCCGCACGGGGGTTGCCGATAGTCTTGAGGCAAAGTATCCCCACCACCCCAGGAGGCATCGTGGCAAGCGAATCCACGTTCGACGTCGTCAGCAAAGTGGACAAGCAGGAGGTCGCCAATGCGCTGAACCAGGCCCAGAAGGAGATCGTTCAGCGCTACGACTTCAAGGGGGTGGGCGCGGAGGTGGACTTCAGCGGCGAGAAGATCCTCATGAAGGCCAACTCGGAGGAGCGCGTGATGGCCGTGCTCGATGTACTGCAGTCCAAGATGATCAAGCGCGGCATCTCCCTCAAGTCCCTCGATACGGGTGAGCCCTACGCGTCCGGCAAGGAGTTCCGGCTGGAGACCACCATCAAGGAGGGCATCGCGCAGGACATCGCGAAGAAGATCAACAAGCTCATCCGCGACGAGGGACCCAAGGGCGTGAAGTCCCAGATCCAGGGGGACGAGCTGCGCGTCAGCTCGAAGTCCCGCGACGATCTGCAGGCCACCATGGCATTGCTCAAGAACTTCGACGAGGCAGATCTGCAGTTCGTGAACATGCGCTGATCCACGCTCCGGAACGACGACGGCGGCCCTACCCGATCAGGTAGGGCCGCCGTAGTCATGAGGTGGTCAGCGCAGGGGGCGTCCGGCCATGCCTTCGAGCCGCGCGATGCGCTCGTTCATGGGCGGGTGCGTGGCGAACAGCCTGCCCAGCCCGCCGCCCTTGAACGGATTGGCGATCATGAGGTGGGAGGTGTTGACGAGCTTCTGGTCCTGCGGCAGCGGAGCGCGCTGGGTGCCGCTCTCGAGCTTGCGGAGCGCGGAGGCCAGGGCCAGGGGATCGTCGGTGAGGGCGGCGCCGTCCTCGTCGGCGTCGAACTCCCGCGTGCGGCCGATGGCGGTCTGGATGAGCCCCGCGGCCAACGGCGCGAGGATGGCCAGGAGCAGCGCGGCGAGGGGGTTGCCGCCCTGGTTCCTGTTGCCGCCCATCATGCCGGTGAAGGCGAAGATCTGCGCCACGGACGTGATGACCCCGGCCACGGCGGCCGCGACGGATCCGGTGAGGATGTCGCGGTTGTACACGTGCATGAGCTCGTGCCCCAGGACGCCGCGCAGCTCACGCTCGTCGAGCAGCTGCAGGATCCCCTGGGTGCAGCACACCGCCGAGTTCTCCGGGTTGCGACCCGTGGCGAATGCGTTCGGCGCATTCGTCGGAGAGACGTACAGCCGCGGCATGGGCTTGCCCGCCCTCGTGCTGAGCTCCCGGACGATCCTGTGCATCGCCGGTGCCTGCTGCTCCGACACCTCCACCGCGCGCATGCTGCGGATGGCGATCTTGTCGCTGTTCCAGTAGCTGTAGGCGATGGAGCCGACGCCGAAGAGGGCGAACAGCCAGATGAACATCGAGCTGCCGGTGGCTCCGGCGATGACCGCGCCGAAGACGAGGAAGATGCCCATGAGGGCACCGAACAACAACGCCGTCTTGGCACCGTTGAAATGGTTGTGCACTGCTCACTCCTTGCGAGGTGGAGGCCCCGGCCGAATCGCCACGGAGGGCGGAGGATCGGACGAGGCTTGTCCGTTCATGGTACGGGTCGGAGCTTCACGCTCGCTGAGAGGCGCCCGGCAGGCGACGCTGCGATCAGGGCTCGGGTCGGCGCGAGTCGTACCGCGAGAAGCCCGGCTGCCAGCGCACCAGGGCGAGCACCAGCACGATGCACGCGAGGCCCCCCACGACGGCGGTCCAGCCCTCGCCGAGCCACGCGGCCTGACCACCGGCCACCATGTCGCCGAGACGGGGACCGCCTGCGACGACGACGATGAAGACCCCCTGCAGCCGTCCGCGCATCGCATCCGGCGTCGCCGACTGCAGGATGGTGTTGCGGAAGACGCTGCTGATCGAGTCGGCGATGCCGGCGAGGATCAGGCAGGCGGCCGCCGGGAGCACCCACGGCGACAGGTCCCCCTCGACGGCGGGCAGCGACGACGACCCCGCCATCACGACGACGGCGCCGAAACCGGCCACGGAGGCACCCCAGCCCACGATGGACCAGATCACCGCCTGCCCCTGCCGGTGGATGTGGCCGAGCGGGCCCGAGAACAGCCCGGCCAGCACCGATCCGAAGGCGCCGGAGGCCAGCAGGATGCCGACCGTGAGTTCGCCGCCGCCGATGAGCACGGTGCCGACGGCCGGCAGGAGCGCGCGTGGCTGCGCCGTGATCATGGCGATCAGATCGAGGATGAACGTCATGCGGATGTTCGGGCGCGTCCCGAGGAAACGGAACCCCTCGAGCACGGTCGCCAGCCCGGCACGCCTGGTGGGACCCTCCGGCGGCAGCGGCGGAAGGCGGTAGACCGCCCACAGCGCGAAGGTGAAGGTGACGACGTCGACCGTGTACGTCCAGGCGTAGCCCACCTGGGCCACGAGGACCCCGGCGAGCAGCGGCCCGATGGTGAAGGCGAGGCCGAACGTGATCATGCTGAGCGCATTCGCGGCCGGCAGCAGCGCCGGGCGGACCAGCCGCGGGATGATGGAGCTCCGCGTGGGCTGGTTGATGCCGGCGGCCCCGGACTGGACGGCGATCAGCGCGTAGAGCAACCCGACGCTGTCGATACCGAACCACGCCTGCAGCGCGATGGCCGTGGTGGTGCCCCAGAGGGCGACGCCGGACCACAGGGCCACCTTCCGCCGATCCAGGGCATCGGCGATCGCGCCGCCGTAGAGCCCCGCCACCACGAGCGGCACGAGGGCGAACAGACTGAGCAGGCCCACGCTGAGGGTGGACTGCGTGAGCGCGTAGATCTGCAGGCTCACCGCGACGATGGTGAGCTGGGTGCCGATCGCCGAGAGCGCCGTACCGAGGTAGAGCCTGCGGAACGCCGGACTCTCCCTCAGCGGGGTGATGTCGGCGAGGAGTCTGGGCACGCGGCAAGTCTAGCCGCGCTTTGATTCGCAACAGCAACGATTCCCGAGGGATCATTGGCGCCGCGTCGTGCCGTGGATCGGGACGGGGTGGGACGGGGTGGAACAGGGTGGGGTTGCGCGTCAGGCGGTGTGGCCGTCGCCGTCGCCGATCGCCCGGTCGATCTCCTGCAGCACGCGCGGGTCGGCCACGGGCCGGAAGTGGCCCATGGTGTCGAGCCGGACGTTCCGGGCACCCTCCAGGAAACTGCCTGCGGGGATGTGGGGGTCGAAGCGGCCGTAGATGGACGTGATGCGGGCGTTCAGGTCGAGCTTGGCCCGCAGGGTCTTCAGGATGCTGTTCTGCGGCGAGAACGCCCGGATGCTGGGCAGGACGAAGAAGTTCGCGTAGACGGAACCGGAGAACGGCGCGTTGATCGCCACGAGGCGGGAGATCCGCGGCGCCGTGTCCGGCATCGTCAGGAGGAACTTGCCGATGAGCCCGCCCTTGCTGTGGGTGACGACGACGACGTCGGTGAGGTCCTGCCGCTCCAGGTACTCGGCCGCGAGGTCCGCCATGGCGGGCACCGTGCCCCGGTTGTACCCGAGCCGCTGCACCACGTGGACCGGGTGCCCGGCACGGTGCAGATGGTCGGCGACCGGCTTCATGAACTGCCACCGCTCGTACACCCCGGGGATCAGGAGCACGGGAGCGAGTCCTTCCGGGGCTTCCGGGTCCGGGACGAGATACTGCGCCGGATCGGCCCGGACGATGAAGTCGTGGGCCTGCCGGAATCCGACATAGGCGTAGTCCAGCAGCCAGGCCCAGCCCCGCTCGATGAGATGCACGCCTCTTACGGTACCGACCGGGCGCTCGGAAGGTGACGACACACGATCCCGTTTTATTATGAACTTCTAAGATTTACTGCTTGACTGGTGACATGACACACACGGCCGCGACTCAGGGGACCCAGGAGTCCCTCTGGTCCACGGCCCTGCGGTCCCGCAACCGGCGTGTCACCCGTCAGCGGCTCGGTGTCCTGGCCGCCGTCGAGGCGATCCCCCATGCGACCGCCGAGGAGATCTCGATCGCGGCGCAGGCGGAGCTGCCCCACATCACGGTGCAGTCCGTCTACGTGATCCTGGCCGACCTGACGGACGTCGGCCTGATCCGACGGATCGACACGCCGCACTCCCCCGCCCGCTACGAGACCCGCGTCGGGGACAACCACCACCACGCCATCTGCTCGGGCTGCGGCCGGATCGAGGACGTCGACTGCGCGGTGGGCCACGCCCCCTGCCTCACCCCCGAGTGGTCGCCCGGCGCCCACCGGATGACCATAGCCATCGCGGAGGTCGTGTACCAGGGCCTCTGCGAGGACTGCCGCCCGGCAGCCACCAGCCACCCCTAACCCCCATTCCAGGAAAAGGAGCACCATGTCCGCGAACTTCAGCACCACGCAGTCCGGCGCGCCGGTCATCGACGACGGCAACTCGTCCGTCATCGGTCGCGACGGCGCCATCCCGCTGACCGATCACTACCTCATCGAGAAGCTGGCCCAGTTCAACCGCGAGCGCGTCCCCGAGCGCGTGGTCCACGCCAAGGGCGGCGGCGCCTTCGGCGTCTTCGAGACCACCGAGGACGTCAGCATGTACACCCGCGCCGCACTGTTCCAGCAGGGCGCGACCACGGAGACGCTCCTGCGGTTCTCCACCGTGGCCGGCGAGCAGGGCTCACCCGACACGTGGCGCGATCCGCGCGGCTTCGCGCTGAAGTTCTACACCTCCGAGGGCAACTACGACCTCGTGGGCAACAACACCCCGGTGTTCTTCATCCGCGACGGCATCAAGTTCCCCGACTTCATCCACTCGCAGAAGCGCCTTCCGGGTACCAATCTGCGTGACGCGGACATGCAGTGGGACTTCTGGACGCTCAGCCCCGAGTCCGCCCACCAGGTGACCTGGCTCATGGGGGACCGCGGTATCCCGAACTCCTGGCGCACCATGAACGGCTACGGCTCGCACACCTTCATGTGGATCAACGGGTCCGACGAGAAGTTCTGGGTCAAGTACCACTTCAAGACGAACCAGGGCCACGAGACGCTGACCGGAGCGGACGCCGAGCTGCTCGCCGGCGCCGACGCCGACTACCACCTGCGCGATCTCTCCGAGAACATCGAGCAGGGTAACTTCCCGAGCTGGGACCTCAAGGTGCAGATCATGCCCTACGAGGATGCGAAGACCTACCGCTTCAACCCCTTCGACGTGACGAAGACCTGGTCGCAGCAGGACTACCCGCTCATCCCGGTCGGCAAGCTCACCCTCAACCGGAACCCGGAGAACTACTTCGCGCAGATCGAGCAGGCCGCGTTCGCGCCGTCGAACTTCGTGCCCGGGATCGCGGCCAGCCCCGACCGCATGCTGCAGGCGCGCGTCTTCTCCTACGCCGATGCGCACCGCTACCGCGTGGGGACGAACCACGCGCAGCTGCCCGTGAACGCGCCCAAGAACGAGGTGCGGAACTACTCGAAGGACGGGGCCGCCCGCTACAGCTTCAACTCCGCCTCCACCCCGGTGTACGCGCCGAACTCCATGGGCGGACCCGCCGCGGATCCGGCCCAGTACGGGGCGCACGGCGGGTGGGAGAACGACGGCGAGCTCGTCTATGCCGCCCACTCCCTGCATGCCGAGGACGACGACTTCGGTCAGGCCGGGACGCTCTACCGCGAGGTGTTCGACGACGCCCAGCGTGAGCGCTTCCTCGAGACCATCAGCGGCGCCGTCGGAGGTGTCAAGAGCGAGGAGATCCGCGCCCGGGCCGTCCAGTACTGGACCAACGTGGATGCGGACCTGGGAGCGAAGCTGGCCTCGAACCTCGGGCAGGGCAACACGCCGGCCACCGAGTCGGAGGCCGCGCTCTACTAGGAGCCCGGCAACGGATCTCCCGGGATCCACACAGGAAGGGCGGACCCTCGAGGGTCCGCCCTTCCTGTGTTCCATGAGGGGGCGTCACGGGCCCCGAGCGCGGATCCCTAACGCTGCGCCGTCAGGGACCGGTCCTCGGCCTCGTAGTCGAAGTCGTCCTCGAAGAAGTCCGTCGGCTGCACCGACTCGATACCACGGCGTCTCGCCTCGTCCACCAGCCAGTCGACGGTGGGACCCACCGTGGTGGCATAGTCCCCCACCGGTCGGTAGCCGAGTTCCAGGGCCGCCGACAGATCGAGGACGATCGGCGCTGACGCGTCCCACGGGGTCCGGCCGAGCCGGTCGTCCGCCGGGTCCGGGACCACTTCCTGCCACTCGTGGCCGAGGCGCGCTGCGATGGTGCGGACGATCTCCACCACGGACGGCGCCTCCGGATCGGCGCTGTTGAGGATGCGCGCACCGGGCACCTCCGCCACCACCCGGACGAGTGCGGCGATATTGGCCGCCGCACTCGTGTGGTTGACCGCGTGCGGCGCGCGCAGGAGGATGGCGCCGCGAGGGTCGAGGACCCGCCGCACCACGTGCCACTCCCGCGCGGGCAGGGCACCGACGCCGTGGACCTTCGAGGCCCTGATCACCGAGACGGGGTGGCCCGAGTCCAGGTAGGCCTGTTCCGGCGTCGGCGCCGGTGAAGGCGAGACAGTCGACCAGCAGGTCCGCACCGGGTGACAGGACCGCCGCGAGCCCCGCGGCGTCGTGACGCTCGAAGGCCGTGAAGGAGGCTCCCGCGGCTAGCAGATCGGCGGGCATCCGGGAGGGATCCCGAGCTGCCACCTCCACGTCCCAGCCCTCCCCCACCAGTCGTCGTGCGACGGCGAGGCCGATGACACCGGTTCCGCCCAGGATGATCGCTCTGCCCATTCGAGCACTGTAGTGGACGTCGCCGTCCGGGATCCGCCGGGCGCCGTCGCGGGTTGCCCCGACCTGATCGACGCTCTGCTGCGCCAACTCTTGGGACGGGCCCCACCGGTCACTAGACTCGTCGAAAGGGGGGCGGCAGCCATGGGAGCGGAACGACGATTCTCGCTGACGGTCGAGCAGGAGAACCTGGTCCGGGTGGAGTGGGCGCCGACCATCGTGCTCCGCCACATCGACGGCGCGCTCCTGACCGGGGAGATCCGCCGCGTGCAGCCACGTCGGCGCGTCCATCTGCTGATGCTCCTGAACGAGATGACGTCACTGCGCCAGGACGTGCTGGCCTACTTCGCCAAGCACGTCCAGCTCTCCGCCGTCGCGCTCGTGGGACCCTCGGTCCTCGACCAGCCGCTGGTCGATCTGTATCTCGAGGTGTACGAGCCGCCCTTCCCCGTGGGGTACTTCGCCACCGAGGCACCGGCCCGGTCCTGGCTGAGGTCCCAGCCCACGCTGGAGGGTCCGCCGCTCCGGTGACGGATGCGTGCCCGGGAGGATCGAGCCTCCCGGGCACGCATCGTTCGGCGCCGGCCGAAGGGCAGTGCTAGACGGAGACCTTCTCTCCGCGCTCCAGCTCTGCGTCGTCCTCGCCGCGCTTTGGCGTGGCCGGCTCCCCACGCTCCAGCTTGGCGCCCTCGACGTCGACATCCGGCAGGATGCGCTCCAGCCAGGCCGGCAGCCACCAGGCGTGCCTGCCCAGCAGGTACATGGCCGCCGGGATGAGCGTCATGCGGACCACGAACGCGTCCAGGAGGACGCCGAACGCGAGCCCGAACCCGATGGGACGCACCATGGCGAGCTCCGAGAAGACGAAGCCGGCGAACACCGAGACCATGATGATGGCCGCGGCGGTGACGACCCGTGCGCCGTGGCTGAATCCGATGCGCACCGCCGCCCTGGGATCGGCACCGTGCACGAAGGCCTCCCGCATGCCCGAGACCAGGAACATCTGGTAGTCCATCGCGAGGCCGAAGAGCACGCCGATCAGGATGATGGGCAGGAAGCTCAGGATGGGCCCGGGGTTGGAGACCGCGAAGAGGCTGCCGAGCCACCCCCACTGATAGATGGCGACCGTGGCTCCGAAGCTGGCCAGCAGGGAGAGCAGGAAGCCCGCCGTCGCGATGACCGGCACGAGGATGGAGCGGAAGACGAGCAGCAGCAGGATCAGGGACAGCCCGACGACGATGCCGAGGTAGGGCGGCAGCGCCTGGACGAGCTTCTCCGACACGTCGATGTTCGCGGCTGTCTGACCCGTGACGGCGACCGGCACGCCGGTCTGCTCCTCGATGCTGTCCGAGGCGGAGCGCAGGTCGCGCACCAGGTTCTCCGTGCTCTCGCTCGACGGGCCTTCCTCCGGGATGACCTGGAAGATACCCGTCCGACCGTCCTCGCTGAGGGTGGCCGGCACCGAGGCCGCGACGTTGTCGACGTCCAGCAGGAGGTCGTTGACATCCAGCTGGAGCGCGGTCAGTTCGGTCTCGTCCTGTGTCTCGGGGAAGGACCCGACCACGATCAACGGGCCGTTCGTCCCCTCACCGAACTTGTCGCCGATGGTGGTGTACGCCTGGTACGCGGTGGAGTCGGCCGGCTCGGCACCGCCGTCGGGCAGTCCGACACGCAGCTGCGTGGCCGGGATGGCGATCACCCCGAGCAGGACCACGCCGGCGAGGACCGTGAGGATCGGCTTCCGGGTGGCGATCCCGCCCCAACCAGCGCCCTTGGCGGCCCTCTCGTCGGCGGCCTCCGTGGGATCCTGGCCCTCGACGGGCGCCGTGGCGGAGTGCTTCCCGCCGTTCCCCCGCGCCCAGCGGCGCTTCGACACGATCCGCCGCCCGATCACGGCGAGCATGGCCGGCGTCAGGGTGAGCGCCACGAGCACGGCGGCCGCGACCGTTCCGGCCGCGGACAGACCCATCACCGTCAGGAAGGGCAGACCGGGTACGGCGAGCGCGGCGAGGGCCACGACGACGGTGATCCCTGCGAAGAGGACGGCGTTACCCGCGGTTCCCGTGGCCCGGGCGATGGACTCCCGCAGGTCCATGCCGCGGAGCAGCTGGGTCCTGTGGCGGTTGACGATGAAAAGGGAGTAGTCGATCCCCACGGCCAGGCCGAGCATCAGGGCCAGGACGGGCGAGATGCTGTTCATCTCGATGACGCCGGAGAGGGCGAAGGTGATGCCCACACCCACACCCACACCGACCACGGCCATCAGCAGTGGCAGACCGGCAGCGACGAGCGTCCCGAGCATCAGGATCAGGACGATCGCGGCGACGGCCAGGCCGATGAGTTCGGCGGCGCCGGCGATGCCGGAGACGTCCTCGACGATCTCCTTGCTGAAGTCGACCGTGACGCCGGCCGAGTCGGCCTCGGCCGCTGTCTCCTGCACCTTCTCGCGGAGCTCCGGGGAGACGCCGTTGATCTGCCCGTCGAACTGGACGTTCGCGACGGCTGCGGAGCCGTCATCGGAGAGCAGGCTCACCCCGGACGTGGCCTCGAGCTGCCGCTGGGCCTGATCGAGTTCGGTGGTACCCGACTCGAACTGCTCGCGGCCGGACTCGAGTTCGGCCCTGCTGGCATCGAGCTCGGCCTGGCCCTGCTCGAGCTGCCGCTCCGTGGCCGCCTCCCTCGCTGCCGGAAGCTGGTCGCGGGCACTCTCGAACTGGGACCGCTGCTCGTCGAGCTCGGCCTGGCCCTGCTCGAGCTGCTCCTCGCCGCTCGTGAGCTTCTGCTCGCTGGCCTCGAGCTCCGCGCGCCCGGACTCGATCTCCTCCCGGCCCGAGGACACCTGCGCTGCCACGTCGAACGGATCGACGACCCCACGTATGCCGTCGAACCCGGCGATGGAGGCGAGGACGGCCTGCACCTCGTCCTGCTGCTCGGCCGAGAACTCCGAGCCGTCGTCCGTGGTGAACACCACGGTGCCCGTACCTCCCACGGCCTCGGGCAGTTCGTCCTTCAGCCGGTCGGAGATGCGCTGGGACTCGGTGCCGGGGATCGAGAAGTTGTTCGTGAGCGTGCCGGAGAACGCAGCGGCTGCCCCGCCGACGGCGAGCATGATCGCCAGCCAGGCGGAGATGACCCACCATCGCCTCCGATAGGCGAACGAGCCGAGCCGATAGAGCAGAAAAGCCATGGAGTGATCCTTGCGGGGAGAAACGGACGGGAAGGGGACGGAGAATCAGGAACGGGCAGGAGTGTCCGGGGGATGCGGCGTGATCAGCGCACCCGGATCGGCGAAGCCGTCGCGCAGCATCGTCAGGGCGGCGAGGATCCGAGCCTCGAGTTGCCTGCCCGAGTCGGCGGCCGATGGCGGCGTGTGCACGGCCCAGTCGCGCAGGGCGGCCCTGGTGCTGGACATCACGCAGCCCACGAGCGCCGTCAGGTAGAGCTCGGACGCAGCGGTACCGAGTCTGGCGCGCAGGGCCTCGGCGATCCTCGCCTCCGCCCGCTCCCAGGAATGCAACTGGGCCCTCAGCAGATCGGGGTCGGCACCCGCCATGCGGAACAGTTCGCCGTGCTGGGACAACCCCTCCATCCGCGTCGTCTCGGTGAAGGCGCGGATGATCGCACCGAACAGCGGTTCGTCCGCGGGGAGCTGCTCGAAGACGCCCAGGGCCAGGTCGATGAACAGGTCCATCCGGACCGTCAGGGCGTCCTCGGCACTCGGGAAGTAGTTGAAGAACGTGCGCCGGGAGACTCCCGCGCGCTCCACGACCTGGTCGACGGTGAAGGCACCCGGTCCGACGGACCGTGCCAGCTCGAACGCCGCGTCCGCGATGGCCTGACGGGTGTCGATCTTGTTTTGTTCACGGCGGCCCAGGGGCTCGGCGTGGTGGTTTGCCTTCAGCACTGCTCCAGAATACTGCAATTTTTGCACTCCGTGCAACAAAGCATGGGTTCAGCTGAGACTGTACTGTGGGAGGCATGGCGGCCCATCAGCATCACACCTCGAGTTCGCGTCGCGGACCCCTGGCCGGGGCCCTGGGCATCACGCTCCTCGTCTTCGTCCTGCAGATCATCGGGGCCCTGTGGACGGGGAGCCTTGCCCTGCTCTTCGACTCCGTCCACGTCCTCACGGACGCTGCAGGGCTGGCCATCGCCCTCGGTGCCGCGACCCTGGCGATCCGCCCGGCCACGGCGAGGCGTTCCTGGGGTTTCCGCCGTGCCGAGGTGATCGCGGCCCTGCTCCAGGCAGCCTTCCTCCTGGCCGTCGGCGCCTATGTACTGGTCGAGGGGGTCAAGCGCCTGATCGTCCCGGAGGACGTCGCCGCCCCGGAGATGATCGTCTTCGGCGTCGTCGGTCTCCTGGGAAATCTGGTGGCCCTGGGCCTGCTGTCGCGGCACCGGGCGGCCAGCTTCAACCTGAGGGCGGCCTTCCTCGAGGTGCTCAATGACGCCCTCGGCTCGGTGGCCGTGATCGTCGCGGCCGTCGTCATCACGCTCACCGGCTGGATGCGCGCCGATGCCCTCGTAGCCCTGCTCATCGGCGCCCTGATCATCCCGCGGACCGTCAAGCTGCTGCGCGAGACCATCGACGTCCTGCTCGAGTCCACTCCGGTGGGCATCGATCTCGATGCCGTCCGGGCGCATCTCGCGCGCCTGCCCCGGGTCCGCGACGTCCATGACCTGCACATCACCCAGATTGCCACCGGACTTCCGGTCCTCACGGCGCACGTGGTGGTGGACGACGAGTGCTATCGGGACGGCTCCGCCCACACCGTGCTCGATCAGCTCCAGGAGTGCGTGAGCGAGCACTTCGAGGTGGGCATCGATCACTGCACCTTCCAGATCGAGCCCCTGGGGCATGTCCCCCACGAGACGGAACTCGCACACTGATGCTGCATGCCCTGACCTCGACGTCGGTCCTGGAGCGCGTGGGGACGGCCCTGTCGGATCCGACGCGGGTCCGCATCCTGGTGGCCCTTGCGGGATGCCCCGGCGTACCCCAGCGAGCTCGCCGCCCTCCTCGGTGTCAGCAGGCAGAGCCTGTCCAACCACCTCTCCTGCCTGCGCGGGTGCGGCCTCGTGGTCTTCGTACCCGAGGGCCGGCGCTCCCGCTACGAGCTCGTGGACCCGAGACTCGGCCACGCGATCACCGATCTGCTCGGCGTCGTGCTCGCCGTGGATCCGGAGCATGACGCCGGCCCGACGGAACACGGGGACGGCAGGGCCCCGGCGGATACGACGATCCGCCGGGGCCCTGCCGTCCGCGATCCCGCGGAGACGATGCCTGTGCGGAAGCCGGTCAGTCCATCAGCCGGGACCGGATGAGGAATCTCTTCCCCTCCGGCGCCTCGACGGAGAACCCGCTCCCCCGCCCCGGCACCACGTCGACCGTCAGATGCGTGTGGCGCCAGTACTCGAACTGCTCCCGCGACATCCAGAACTCGATCGGCCGGGGATCGGCGCCGGGCGTCCCCGCGGAGATGTCGAGGACGCCGAGGAGCACGTCGGCCTCGGCCGTGATGAACTCGCCCGCCGGATAGCACATCGGCGACGAGCCGTCGCAGCAGCCGCCGGACTGGTGAAACATCAGGGGTCCGTGGAGGAGCCACAGCTTGTCCAGCAACCCGACGGCGCTCCTGGTGAGCGCCACCCGGGAGAAGGTCTCCCCCGGGATGGTCACCGATGCCTCGACGGTCATGGTGTCCCCATCACCTAGAAGAACCCGAGCTTGGATTCCGAGTAGCTGACCAGGAGGTTCTTGGTCTGCTGGTAGTGATCGAGCATCATGGCGTGGTTCTCCCGGCCGATACCGGAGGACTTGTACCCTCCGAACGCAGCTCCCGCCGGGTAGGCGTGGTAGTTGTTCACCCACACCCGGCCCGCCTGGATCTCGCGGCCGGCCCGGTAGGCGACATTGCCGTTCCGGGACCAGACGCCGGCACCGAGGCCGTAGAGGGTGTCGTTGGCGATCTCCATGGCCTCCGCGTAGTCGTCGAACCGCGCCACCGACACCACCGGACCGAAGATCTCCTCCTGGAACACCCGCATCCTGTTCGTACCCTCGAACACCGTGGGTTGCACGTAGTACCCCTCGGCGAGATCGCCGTCGAGCATGTTCCGTTCACCGCCGATGAGCACCTTGGCGCCCTCCTCCCGGCCGATGTCCATGTAGGAGAGGATCTTCTCCAGCTGGTCGTTGGAGGCCTGTGCGCCCACCTGGGTCTCCGTGTCCAGCGGATTCCCCTGCACCATCTTCTCCACCCGGGCGATCGCGTCCGACATGAAGGAGTCGTAGATGGAGCCCTGGACGAGCGCGCGGGACGGGCAGGTGCACACCTCACCCTGGTTCAGCGCGAAGAGCGCGAAACCCTCGAGGGCCTTGTCGTAGAAGGAGTCGTTGGTCTCCGCGACGTCCGCGAAGAAGATGTTCGGGCTCTTCCCGCCGAGTTCCAGCGTGACGGGGATCAGATTCTGGCTGGCGTACTGGCTGATGAGCCTGCCGGTGGTCGTCTCGCCGGTGAAGGCGATCTTCCGGATCCGCTTGCTCGAGGCGAGCGGCTTCCCCGCCTCCACGCCGAAGCCGTTGACCACGTTCAGCACGCCCGCGGGGAGGATGTCGCTCACCAGCTCCATGAGGACGAGGATCGACGCCGGGGTCTGCTCGGCGGGCTTGAGCACGACGGCGTTTCCTGCGGCGATCGCGGGCGCCAGCTTCCAGGTGGCCATGAGGATCGGGAAGTTCCAGGGGATGATCTGCCCGACGACGCCGAGGGGCTCGTGGTAGTGGTACGCCGTCATGTCCTCGTCGAGCTGCGACAGGCGCCCCTCCTGGGCACGGATGGCACTCGCGAAATAGCGGAAGTGGTCGATGGCGAGCGGGATGTCGGCGGCCAGGGCCTCCCGGACCGGCTTGCCGTTGTCCCAGGAGTCCGCGACCGCGAGCATCTCCAGGTTCTCCTCCATACGGTCCGCGATGCGGTTCAGGACGGAGGCCCGTTCCGCGACGGAGGTCTTCCCCCATCCCGGAGCCGCCTTGTGGGCTGCGTCGAGGGCCAGGTCGATGTCCTCGGCGGTGCCCCTGGCCACCTCGCAGAAGACCTTGCCGGTCACGGGCGAGATGTTCTCGAAGTACTGGCCCTTCGCCGGCGGCACCCATTCACCGCCGATCCAGTTCTCGTACCTGGGCTTGAAAGAGACCTTCGATCCGTCCTGGCCGGGCTGGGCATAAACAGTCATTGTCGAACTCCTCGGATTCCGCGGGTGAGGGACCTGTACGGTCCACTGACCACAGCGTAGGAGCCGGATGGTTGCATCGACGTTGCATGGGCGCCGGACCGGGCGATCCCGGTCCGGCGCGGGAGGAGGGCTCCGCTCAGCCCTCGTTGCGGGGTGCCGCTGCCGGCGCTCCCGGCATGGCCGGGGTGACCGGCGCGGGGTCCTGCGCCGGGTCCTGCGCCGGATCGGGATTGCCCGACGCGTCGCCCGGCGCCGCGTCGTCGCAGGCCGTCTCCTCAGCGCCGTCGGCATCCGCCGGCTGCTCTGCCCCCGGTGCTCCCGCGACATGTCCGGGACCTGCGCCGGGCGCAGGGGCTGCTGCCAACGGCCCGGTACCTGCCGCGGGCTCTGCCCCTGCTGCTGGCTCTGGCTCTGCCCCTGCCGCTGACTGTGCCGCCGTCTTCGCCGCGGCATCGGGGCTGCACGACGAGTCCGTCCCCGCCTCGGGAACGACCTCCGGCTGGACCACCGGCTCTGCCGGCGTCGTGGTCTCGGCGGGCTCGGTCGTCTTCGTCGGCTCGGGCTCGGTCGTCTTGGTCGGTTCGGGCTTCGTCGTCTTGGTCGGCTCGGGCTCGGTCGTCTCCACCGGCTTCTGCCCGGTGGTCTTGATGGGCTCGGGCGTACTCGTCTTGGTCGGCTCCACCGGCTTCGGCTCGGGGGTCTTCGCCGTCTCGGTCGGCTTGGGCGCAGTCGTCTTCACGGGCTTCGGCTCGGTGGTCCTCACCGGCTTCGGCTTGGTGGTCCTCGTCGGCTCCGACGTCACCGGCGGCTTCGTCGCCTCGGGTTTCGCGGTCTCCGTCGGCTTGGTGGTCCTCGACGGCCTGGACTGCGTCGTCGATTCCGTCGTCGTGGACGGTTTCGGCTTCAAGGTCGTGGTCGGCCTGGACTGCGCGAGCGCCTCCTCCCTCTTCACGACGAGCTTCGACTGCTCCGGCGACGCTTTCACTCTCGCGCCGGGCTTCGACGCCGGTGGGGTGGTGGACGCCGATGCTCCGCGGGAGCCACTCGGCGGCGTCGTGGCCGCGACACGGGGCGGTGGGGTCGGGAGCAGCCTGCGCAACTCACCGGGACTTGCGCCGAGAACCGGCTGAAGATCGAGGAGCGGCGGCACGACGCCCGGATCGGTGGCGAACACCTGATCGGACCGGGTGCTCGACTGCGCCCAGGCCGGGACGGCGGACGCGGCGGCACCGCCGGGCGTGTAGTCCTTCATCACGCCGGGACGGTCGCGATGCGTCGTGGGGACGTACGTCCAGCGCTCCGGGTCCACGTGCCCGCCGTCGAGGATCGTCTCGAGATGCAGGTGGCAGCCTGTGGACGACCCGCTGCTGCCCACCTCCGCGATTCGATCACCGCCGTCGACCACATCCCCCGTCTCCACGGAGATTCCCTGGAGATGGTTGTACGTGGTGATGAGGCCGTTGCCGTGGTCCACCTCGACACGGTTCCCGCCACCCCACTGATGCCAACCGACACCGCGGACCACCCCGGCATCCGCCGCGTACACCGGGGTGCCGCAGGGTGCTGCGAAGTCCTGGCCGGTGTGGAGCTCTCCCTCCTCCGCCGTGACGGGGCTCGTCCGCGGTCCGAAGGGCGAGGTGGGGGTGAGTTCGCCGAGGGGGGCGAACAGCGTGCCCGCGACGGGCCGCTGGACGGCAGCGGAGAGATCGGTGAGGAGCGCACCGGCAGCAGCGGAGGTGCCCGACGACGGCGCCTGCTCCCGCGGCTTCGTCGCGTCGAGGGCATCGGCGTAGCGGAGGGGAACCAGCAGGGAGGAACCGACCGACCCCGTGGCCGACAGTGCGTCGTCGAGCCGGAGAAGGGAGGAGTCCGTCTGCACGGAAGCCCGCGCCATGGCATCGGCGGACTCCCACGACTGCGGGACGACGCCCTGGAAGCCGACGAAGCAGACCACCATCGCGAGGCTCGCGTTCATCTTCGTACGACGTACGCCCCGACTGCGCCCTGGCACCCTCGCCATGCTCCGGTGCTTTCCAGCCTGCGTCACGAAGATCCCCTTTTGGAAGTGCATTCTGCGGTGATCCGGACCAGCAGGCAGCATTGCCCGCCGGGCACGTCGGCCACCGGATACAACGGTAGCTGCAAGGTGGCCCGGATTGCGATGCTCTATTGCGATTCGGTGACAAACTTCAGTGAATCCTGAGCCTGCCGGGGCGCGGCCAGCTCCGCCGTCAGCCGTTCCACATGGGCGACGACGGCGCCCCTCCTCGGGGACCGCGGAGGCAGGACCCTCAGGGCCAGTTCCCAGGCCTCGGTGTCGTCCTCGGCCTCGGGAAGTGCCAGGTACTGCATCACGGCGTCCGGCGCGCCGTCACTGAGGACCGCATCGCGCAGCAGCGTGGACACCTCGCTGCGCAGGCGCACGATCGCCGGGGCCTGGGACCGCGGCAGGACGGGCCCCCGGTAGATGCCGAGTGCCGTCCGGTGGGCTCCCCGCCGCAGATAGCCGAGCACCTGCACCGCATCGACGACGAGTTCGCCCGGCAACCTGTACGGCCTGGACTGGGTGACCATCGCGGCACCGCAGGGCACCAGCGCCTTCCGCAGTCGGAGCATCTCCGCGCGGACGGTCACGCCCGCTGCCTCATCGGGGTAGACCATGGCGGCCAGCTGCTCCGCCGTGAGGCCCTCGGGGTGCAGTGCCAGGAGCGTGAGGAGTTCGGCGTGCCGCAGGCTGAGCTCCAGGGAGGCACCACCGACGTGCAGCACACCGCGATCACTCCCCAGGATCTGCAGACTGTTCCGGTACAGCGCGGTCGAGGAGCGGCCCCGCCGGGACGACCGCCGACCCGCGGGCTCGCGGCTCGTGAGGCGGTGGATCTTCAGCTGCGCCTCTGCTGCCGCGACCGCCGCCTCCACGAGCGAGAGGGTCTGCGGAGCCACGGCATCGGAGGACCCGGTGATGTCGACGACCCCGAGCACCGTCCCCGAGTCGGGGTCGTGCAGCGGAACGGCCGTGCAGCTCCAGGGCCGGGCATCGGGACTGAAGTGCTCGGCACCCGCGATCTGGACACTGCGCCCGAGCGCCAGGGCTGTCCCCGGAGCACTGGTGCCCACCGTGGCCTCCGACCAGTCGGCTCCCGCCACGAACAGCATGCCCTCGGCCCGCCGGCGCAGCTCACGGTCGCCCTCGACCCAGAGCAACCGGCCGTTCTCGTCGCCCACCGCCACGAGGAGACCCGCGCGGAGGCTCGGCTGGACCAGCAGCCGGTCGATCACCGGCATGACCGCGGTCAGCGGATGGGACTGGCGGTAGGACTCGAGTTCGTCGTCCGCGCAGAAGAGGTGAGCCTGGGCGGTCGAGGGATCCGGGAGGAAGGACAGCGATCGCAGCCAGGACTGCTGGACGACGCTGCGGAGATCACCCTCCACCCGCCCCTGCCAGAGGGCTTCATGGGCGGCGAGCGCCGTGCGCTGCAGCGCCTCGGAGGACAGCGCCGCTGCGGCGACTGAACGGGACGGCGACATCGACACTCCGCTTCATGACCTGCTCCACGGGACGGCGTGGGGCAGGTCACAGTCTAGCGGGGCTACTCGCCGCGGGAAATGGCCACCATGTCCTCGCGCGGTACGAGCTTGACGCGCTCGCGGACGACCTCGGCGTTACCCGAGGTGTTGACGAAGTTCGCGCCGAGCTTCATCTCGTGGCCGTCGAGCTTCAGCCATCCGTCCCAGGTGGTGTAGCGCACGCCGCGCTCCTCCAGCAGCGCTGTCACGGCTGCTTCGGACGGGTTCTCGGCGGCGGGCAGGTTGAGCCGGTCCTCGAGCAGGAAGCCGATGGTCTCGAGTGCGTCGCCCTTCGTGTGGCCGATCAGCCCCACCGGTCCGCGCTTGATCCATCCGGTGGCGTAGAGACCGGGCACGGGGTCGCCGGACTCGTCGATCACCCGCCCCCCTGCGTTGGGGATGACACCGCGCTCGGCGTCGAACCCGACCTCCGGGAGCTCGGAGCCGAAGTACCCGATGGC
The DNA here is from genome assembly GCF_947493765.1 of uncultured Arthrobacter sp. Classification (GTDB taxonomy): domain Bacteria; phylum Actinomycetota; class Actinomycetes; order Actinomycetales; family Micrococcaceae; genus Arthrobacter_D. Next base: position 181,323 of record NZ_CANLSZ010000005.1, on the reverse strand, counting down.
GCGGTAGACGGCCTGGACGGGGTAGTCGAGCATCTCCCCGGTGCCGCGCACGCTGCCGTCACCGGTCAGTTCGGTGCGTTCGAACCTCATGCCGGCGACCCTGCCGGGTGTCTCCGGCGAGTCGTGGATCTCGACCGGCGAGTGGAGGAAGTGCAGGTGCAGCCGACGCGAGGCACCGGTCGGCTCATCCTCGACGAGCCAGTTCGTCAGTGTCTTGACCATCGTCTTGGTCTGGTTGTTCGAGGCGATCTGCTGCTCCGAACCGGCGTCGAAGTCGAAGTCCTCCGGGTAGAGGACGATGTCGACGTCGCGGGAGTGGGACAGTTCCCGCAGTTCCAGCGGGGTGAACTTGATCTGCGCGGGACCGCGCCGTCCGAAGACGTGCACATCCGTGACGGGGGAAGCCTGCAGCCCGGCGTAGACGTTGTCCGGGATCTCCGTCGAGAGGAGATCGTCGGCGTGCTTGGAGAGGATGCGCGCAGTGTCGAGCGCCACGTTGCCGTTCCCGATCACCGCGATCTCGGTGGCGTCCAGCGGCCAGTCCCGGCTCACATCGGGGTGGCCGTCGTACCAGGACACGAAGTCGGCGGCGCCGAAGGAGCCCTCCAGCTCCACGCCGGGAATGGGAAGATCGGCGTCCTTGATGGCGCCGGTCGCGAAGATCACCGCGTCGTAGCAGCGGCGGAGATCGGAGAGGGTGAGATCGCGCCCGTAGTTCACGTTGCCCAGGAAGCGGATGTCCCCCCGGTCCAGGACCTTGTGGAGTGCGTTCACGATGCCCTTGATCCGCGGGTGGTCGGGAGCCACCCCGTAGCGGATAAGGCCGTAGGGGGCCGGGTACTGATCGAACAGGTCGATGCTGACGGCGAAGTCGCCCCCCTGCACCTCGTTCGACTTCGTCAGGATGTCGGCAGCGTAGACGCCGGCCGGTCCTGCGCCGATGATCGCGACCCGCAGCGGTCGTCCCGCAGCTGAGGTAGACACTGAATAGCCTTCTTCCCGGTGGAACTGCTCCCGATGGATACCGTGACGCGTACCAGGCGCACAGTCACCCATTCTAATTGCCGCGCGGTGACACCCGCCAAAATAGTGGCCGGTGTCTCCTGCGATCCAGCACACCACACCCCGCCACCACACCCCGACGCCGCGGGAACAAGCCGCGGGAACAAGCCGCGGGAATGAGCGTCGGGAACATCCGCGGGAATAGAACGGCGACGCCGATGGTTCAGCCCTCGTGAGCAGAACAGAGGCAAGATCCCCACGCCCGGTGAGAAGCGAGAATTCCCTGGGCATCCTCTTCGGGGTCAGCGCCTACGGTCTCTGGGGTCTGCTCCCCCTCTACTTCATCATCCTGGCGCCGGCGGGGCCCGTGGAGATCGTGGCGAACCGCGTGCTGTGGTCGCTGATCTTCTGTGCCCTCCTCCTCACCGCGATGCGTTCGTGGCGGCCGGTCCTGACCGCACTGCGGACACCGCAGATCGTCGGGCCGCTCACCCTCGCGGCCCTGCTGATCGCGGTCAACTGGCTCGTCTACACGTACGGTGTCACCTCGGGCCAGGCGATCGAGGCCTCGCTGGGCTACTTCATCAATCCGATCGTCTCCGTCCTGCTGGGCGTCCTCGTGCTCCACGAGCGGCTGCGGCCCCTGCAGTGGACCGCCATCGGGATGGGCGTCCTCGCGGTGATCGTCCTCGCGGTCGGCTATGGATCCGTCCCCTGGATCGCGCTGACCCTGGCGTTCTCCTTCGGCACGTACGGCTTCGTGAAGAAGAAGGTGGGCTCGAGGGTGGACGCCGTCTCGAGCCTGAGCATCGAGACCGTGGTCCTCGCCCCCATCGCCGCCGTCGTCATGCTCTGGCTCTCCTCGAGCGGTGCCGCGACCCTCACGAGCGAGGGTCCGGGGCATTTCTGGATCATGGCCGCCTCGGGCGTGATCACCGCCGTCCCGCTGATCTTCTTCGGGGCCGCGGCACGCCGGTTGCCCCTGACCACCATCGGGATGCTCCAGTACCTCGCCCCCGTGCTCCAGTTCCTCCTCGCCCTGCTGGTCCTCCACGAGGAGATGCCGTTCGAGCGCTGGGTCGGGTTCGGACTGGTGTGGGTGGGCCTGGTACTCCTGACGATCGACATGGTGCGGACCGTGCGCCGGCAGCCCCGACCGGCGGGGAAGCCCGTCGCGGCCCCGGCCGCCACTTCCTGACCCACGCGCTGACCCACGCGCAGGGCCGGATCACCCGTCAGCGGGGGGTGCGCACCCAGTCCCGGGGGACCACGACCATGGGGACGGGCAGGGCCCGCAGCATCTTGTTGGCGGTGGAGCCCAGGAAGATCTGGCGATTCTGGGCCAGCCGGCTGGAGCCCACGATCACGAGTTCGCCCGCATCCCATTCGATGTCGTCGATGGCCTCCTCGATGGTGCGGCCGTGCGCCACCGTGATGGATGCCTCGTGGCCCTCGGGGAGCTGCTCGACGGCGCGGGCCAGCACCGACTCGGCATGCTGGTGCGCCCTGTTGATGGCCTCACCCGAGTCGGAGGCCTCGTGCACGTCGAGCGCCACGAGCGAGATCAGCCGCAGTGGCAGGCCGCGCCGGGCGGCCGACTCGACGGAGACCTCCAGCACCGACTCCGCCCCGGCGCGCGTTCCCACCGCGCAGGTCATGCGGGTGAACGCCGCGCGGTGCCGGTAGCCGCGCGGCGCGAGGGCCACCGGGACGCTGGAGCTGTGCAGCACGGCGTTCGCCACGCTGCCCACGGTGAAGCGCCGGAGCAGTCCGTTGCTGGAGGCCCCGATCACGATCAGGCCGGCATCGATGTCGTTCGCGAGCTCCACCAGTCCTGCGGCGAAGGAGTCGGCGAGGCGCACGTGCGTGGAGACCTCGACGCCGTCGGGCACGTTCTCGCTCGCGCGGTCCAGCGCCTCCTGCGCGCGGACGCCGCCCGGGGCCACACTGCCGTCCTGGGGCCAGTCGAGAACGGTGACCAGATCGATGCCGGCCGCCTGGGTGACGGCCAGGGAGGTCGCCAGCTCCAGGGCATCCCTGCCGCGATCATTCTCGGTATAGCCAACGACGTAGCGCACGGCGACTTCCTCTTCCTCGATCAGTGGCGGCCGCGGCACGACGATGCCGCGCCGCAGAGTCGGTTCACTCTAGCGCAGCGGCCGGCCCGTGCACCGTTGATCGGGGCGGCTGCCACGGCCGGCGGCTACTGCCTCGGTGCCGAGCCCTTCGTGAGGATCTCCTGCCGGAAGAAGGCCGGGTTGATCCGGGCCCAGACGAGCATGAGGACGGCCCCGAGGAGGATCACGCCGATGCCGAGGATGAAGACCATGCCGATGCCGAACAGCTCCGAGCCCGAACCGTAGGCGGGATCCATGGAGTCCATCGCCGTCTTCACGAACATGACCAGGAGGATCACCCCGCCCAGCAGCGGAGCCAGGAACTTGAAGACCAGGTTCCGGCCGCTGGTGAAGGCCTGCGCGCGGAAGTACCAGACGCAGGCGAGCGCCGTGATGCCGTAGTAGAAGCAGATCATGAGCCCGAGGGCCGTGATGGTGTCCCACAGCGCGTTCTCCGACACGAGGCGGGTGAACACGTAGAAGCCCGCCGCGGCGACGGCCGCAGCCACGGTGGCGACACTCGGGGACTTGTACTGCGGACTGATGCGCCCGTAGCTCGTGGGCAGCGCCGTGTAGTGCCCCATGGCCAGGAGGGTGCGCGCCGGGGAGACGAAGGTCGACTGGAGCGAGGCGGCCGAGGAGCTCAGGACCGCCATGGACATCAGGATGGCGAAGGGACCCATCACGGGCCCGGCCAGGGCCGCGAAGATGCTCGCCTGGTTGTCGGGATTGCCGGCACCGAGCTCGCCGTCACCGATACCCGCATAGGCGAGCGTCGCGAGTGCGACGGTGAGGTAGATGACCACGATGACGACGACGGTGAGCGCACCGGCCCGGCCCGGTGTCTTCTCCGGATTCCTGGTCTCCTCGTTCATGGTCAGGGTGACGTCCCAGCCCCAGTAGATGAAGATCGACAGGGACACCCCGGCCGCGAAGGCGGAGAAGGAGCCGACGGCGAAGGGATTGAACCACTCGGCGCTGATACCGGTGGCGTCGAAGGCGGTGCCGTTGGCCACGTGGACGAAGGCCGCCACGGCGAACCAGCCCAGCACGATCAGCTGGAAGGTGACCAGGACGTACTGGACGGTCTTGGTGGTCTCCATCCCGCGGTAGGAGACGTAGCACGCGAGGGCGATGAACACGAGGGTCGTCGCGATGTTGAGCGGAAGATTCAGGGTGAGATCGGCGACGGCCGGATCACCCAGGAGCTGCGAGAGCAGCAGGTAGAAGAAGTCCACGGCGACGGCGGCGAGATTGGACAGCACGATGATCGTGGCCGCGATCAGCCCCCATCCGCCCATCCAGCCGACCCAGGGCCCGAAGGCGCGGGTGGCCCAGGTGAAGGAGGTCCCCGAGTCCGGCATGGAGTTGTTCAGCTCACGGTAGCCCAGCGCCACGAGCAGCATGGGGATGAACCCCACGAGGAAGATGGCGGGCAGATTCACGCCTACCTCCGCCACGGTGGGGCCGAGCGCTGCGGTGAGTGTGTAGGCAGGGGCCACGCAGGACACGCCGATCACGACGGCCCCCACCAGTCCCACCTTCCCGGAGGCCAGGCCCTTCCTGCTCAGTCCGCCCTCGGTCCTGGTGGTCTCCTCGATGCTCATGCGTCCGTCTCCGTGGTCGGGGCGCCCTGTCCGGGCGTGCTGCGGGGTGAGGTGTAGCTGCGCGGGACGACCACCATGGGGATGGTCAGCGTGCGCAGGATCTTGTTGGCCGTGGTGCCGAGGAAGATCCTCAGGTGCTGGGCGAGCCGGCTGGAGCCGACCAGCAGGATCTCCCCGTCGTCCCACTCCATGGACTCGATGGCCTCCTCGACGGAGGTACCGTGCGCCGTCTCCACGCTCACCTGGCCGCCGATCGAGGCGGCCGCCTCCCGGAGCCGGAGCTCCGCGGCGTCCTCGGCCCCGTCCGGGTCGGGCCGGCCGGCGTCGAGCGGGACGAGGGACACCAGCCGCAGGGGAAGATCACGACGGCGTGCCGAGGACACGGCGACCTCCACGACGTCCCCGGCGCCCGCGCGCCGTCCCACGGCGCACGTCAGGCGGGTCACCGGCTCCATGCGCCGGTAGCCCTTCGGCGCGAGCGCCACGGGGACCTCGGCGGCGTGGAGCAGGCTGCGTGCCACGTTGCCCACGTTGAACCGGGCGCCCAGCCCGCGCGAGCTGGCACCGATGACGATCAGCGCCACGTCCGGCTCGGCGGCGGCCCTCATGAGTCCCTCGGCGTTCGATTCCGCCCGCAGCACCACGCCGCGGGCCGCGACGTCCGCGGGGACGAGGGCGAGCCCCTCGTCCATCCACTCCTTCATCTGGTCCGAGAGGACCCCGTCGAAGTTCCTGGCCGGCGGGTACGTCCCGGCGTACAGGGAGTGCTCGGGGGTCACGAGCACGAGATCGAGGGTGGCCTCCTGGCGGCGCGCCAGCGCGACGGCGAGGCACACGGCGTCGTGCCCGCGTGCGTCAGCGGTGTATCCGACGACGTAGCGCATGATCAGGCCTCCTTCACGGAACCGGCTGGCTGCAGTCCGGACACGAGCGCCTCGTGGATCGCCGCGGCCGTGCGCCTACCCATCCGGATGGCGCCGTCCACGTGCTGGTACCCCTCCGCCGCGATGTCCGAGCAGGACCAGTGGATGGGGCCCACCGGAGTGCGCTGGTCCCGTCCGTAGCGATGGAGGCCGCCGAGGTCGTAGCTCGAGGCGTAGGCGCCGCGGGTCCACTCCTCCGAGGCCCAGTCCGATTCGTAGTAGACCTCCGGTTCGAGGGCCTGGGGGCCGAGGAAACCGGCGATCGACTCCAGGATGCGCGTGCGCCGCTCGGGTTCGGGGAGCTCGAACATCGCGTCGGCCTTCTCGTCGGACACGAAGCCGACGAGCGTGCCGCGCGGGTCCTCGTGGTTCGAGTTGTCGTAGATCTCCTGCACGATCGAGCCGGCGCTGAAACCGGTGCCGGAGAGTCCGTCCTCCCGCCAGAACGGTGTGGCGTAGACGGCGTGGACCTTGATGACGAGGCCGAGCGACTGGTGCTGGTGCATCTGGTGCTGGCGCCGCGGCAGGGGCGGGTCGTAGCTGATGCGCGAGTAGAGATTGGGCGGCACGGCGACGACCGCGTAACGCGCATGGACCGTGACCGTGTCGGAGACCACCGTGACGCCGTCGCCCCCGTCAGTCCCGTTCCGGCGCAGGGTGCGTACCGGGCTGCCGAGGATCACGTCCTCCCCGAGCTCCTCGGCCATCCGCTCGGAGACGGACTGCATGCCGCCGATGACGCGCTTGTCGAGGATGAAGTCCTCGTCGACGAGGTTGGAGAAGGATCCGGCCGTGGCGGCCATGAGGATGGCCTGCAGCGTCGAGAACGCGTGTGCGGGTTTGGTCAGCATGCCTCCCGCGATGAAGAGCCCGATGTTGTTGCAGGCCTCCTCGTCGTCCGACTGCTGACGCAGCCAGTGGTGGAAGGAGACGGTGTCGAGCGCGCGGGCGTCCGGGTGGTTCCAGGGCTCCTCGGGACCCGCCTCGGCGACGAGCCGGTCCAGGAGGGCGATCAGCCGCTCCATCTCCTCACGGGTGTGCTCGCCCACCGGGAACATCTCCCCCGTGTAGCGGACGGGCCCGCCGGCCGGGCCGATGTAGACGGACTCACCCTCGCGGTAGCGGGAGAACGTCCCCAGGCCCAGCTCGTCGAGCAGGCCGATGAGCTCGGTCTGGTCGGGTGAGACCCACTGGCCCCCCACCTCGAGCATCGCCCCGTCGACGATGTCGGTATGGGTGCGGCCTCCCACCCGGTCCCGGGCCTCCACGACGGCGACCGAGTGTCCGGCCTTCGTCAGGTCCCGTGCGGCGGTCAGGCCGGAGGGGCCTGCTCCGATAATGACGACGTCGCGTTCGATGGTTCGCATTTGATCCTCCCGGCCGCATGATGCGGACCACAAAATGAATGGCGTTCATTATTTCGGCCTACTATAGCCTTGAGGCTTCTCCGGGGGAAGAGTCGAGCCGGAATCCGTCGATCGCAGCAGGGGGCGAGCCATGAGTGCAGGACCAGCGGCCCCGCGCCGCGCCGGGCGACCACCCCGCGGCGTGCTCTCCCGCGACAGCATCACCGCGGCCGCCCTCGGCCTGATCGAGGACGAGGGCTACGAGGGACTGACGATGTCGGCCCTGGCACGCCGGCTCCGGGTCGCCCCGTCGGCGCTCTACAACCACGCGGCCTCCAAGCGTGAGGTGCTCGGCTGGGTGCAGGACCACGTCATGACGATGGTCGACTACAGCGCGTTCGCCCGTGAGCCGTGGGAGGACGCCGTCCGGCACTGGGCCCGGTCCTACCGGACGGTGCTGGCCCGCCACGGCCCCCTCGTGCCGGTGATCGCCGTCATGCCGGTCACCGACGCGGCCGAGACACTGCGCATGTACGAGGAGGTGGCCCGTGGCTTCCTCGCTGCCGGATGGCCCGAGGACCGGATCGTGCCCTCGATCGTGGCCCTCGAGTCCTTCATCTTCGGATCCGCCCTCGACGTCGCCGCGCCCAGCGACATCTTCGACTCGGGCAGCCTGGGACCGCACTTCCCGGTCTTCACCTCCGCCGTACGGACCGCCAGGGAGTCCGACGGCGCCCTCGGAGCGGCCGATGCCGCTTTCGACACCGGTCTCGAGGCCATGCTCGACGGCCTCCGTGCCCAGTTGGCGGCCCTCCGCGGCTGACGGCGCCTTTACCCCCCTCCGCAACACTGTTACGATCGCGTCACGGTCAAGTAGCGGCCGGCACTTCTGGCTCAGTGAGGTCCACAGTGAGGTCCACAGTGTCCGTTACACCCCTTACCCCGATCCCCCTGCCTCCCGACGGTCTCGATGACGGCCCGTGGATCAGCGAGGACGGCCTCGGCCTCGTCGTGCGGGAGCTGCCCGGTCGTCCGAGCCGGTCCGCACCGGTGGTACCGCGCGATCTCTCCGCGACCCCCGACCGTGAACTCTGGTCCCTCAGCAATCAGCTCTACCGTGTGCTCGACACCGACAACGCGCCGTTCGGGGCACTCGAGGACTACGAGGCCGTGATCGAGGAGCTCGACGAGCGCGCGGCGCATGCAGCACAGCGCGTCGAGGCCGAACGCGTGCGGGAGAAGTTCCGCGACAATCCCGTCACCTCGCGCTTCGAGCTCTTCCACGACGGCGTGATGGTGGGCTACGTGAAATACGATCTGCGCGCCGGGCGCCTGCGCCTGTTGGAGACCATCGTGGGTACGGACCACCAGGGCTCCGGGCTCGAAGCGGTCCTCGTCCGCGAGGCGCTCCTCGACGCGCACCGCCGGCGGCTCGCCCCGATCCCCTACTGCCGCCATGCGCAGGCGTTCCTGGCCGGTAACCCGCACTTCCGGGCCCTCATCCCCCTGGGCTGACCCCTCGACCGGGCCGAACTCACGCCCGGACCGGAATAGCGCCCGCTCCCGCAGAACGCGCGGGCCGGTGCAGCAGCAGGAAGACCCCGCAGCCGGGCTGCGGGGTCTTCCTGGTCCGGCGTCTTCCTGGTCCGGGGTCTTCCTGGTCCGGGGTCTTCCGACCCGGTGGCGCCGAGCGCGCGGGCGGGTGCTCAGCCGGGCTGGACGCTCCGGATCGCGTGCGTGAGCACATCGAGTCCGTCGGCGAGCAGCTCGTCGCCGATCACGAGCGGCGGGAGCAGCCGGATCACGTTCCCGTAGGTCCCGCAGGTCAGGATGATCACGCCCTCCCGCAGGCACTGCGCAGCGATGGCCTTCGTGGCCTCCGGGTCGGGGACCTTGCCACCGGGCTCCACGAACTCGATGGCCAGCATGGCTCCACGGCCGCGGATCTCACCGATGATGCTGTGCTCCCCGAGCTCGGACTGCAGCGCGGCGAATCGCTCCATGACCTGCGCCTCGATGGAGCGGGCCCTGCCCACCAGGTCCTGGTCCTTCATGGTCCGGATGGCGCCCAGCGCGGCCGCGCACGCGACGGGGTTACCTCCGTAGGTCCCGCCGAGGCCGCCGGCATGGACCGCGTCGAGCAGATCCGCCCGGCCCGTGATCGCCGAGAGCGGCATGCCGGCGGCGATCCCCTTCGCCATGGTGATGATGTCCGGGACCACGCCCTCGTGGTTCACCGCGAACCACTCGCCCGTGCGGCAGAACCCCGACTGCACCTCGTCCGCGATGAGGACGACGCCGTTCGCCGTCGCCCACTCGGCCAGGGCCGGGAGGAACCCGGGTGCCGGCACGATGAAACCGCCCTCGCCCTGCACCGGTTCGATGATGATCGCGGCCACCGATCCCGCACCGATCTGCTTCTCGATCATCGTGATGGCGCGCTGCGCCGCTTCGGGGCCCGTGATCTCCGGGTTCTCCTCGCGGAAGGGGTAGCTCATCGGCACGCGGTAGATCTCGGGCGCGAACGGACCGAAATCGGTCTTGTAGGGCATCGACTTGGCGGTGAGGGCCATCGTCAGGTTGGTGCGGCCGTGGTAGGCATGGTCGAAGGCGACGACGGCGTTCCGGCCGGTGGCCAGGCGCGCCACCTTGACCGCGTTCTCCACGGCTTCGGCACCGGAGTTGAACAGGACGGTGCGCTTCTCGAAGTCACCGGGTGTGAGCTCGGCGAGCTGCTCCGCGACGGCGATGTAGCCCTCGTAGGGCGTCACCATGAAGCAGGTGTGCGTGAAGTGCTCCACCTGTTCCTTGACCGCGTCGACGACCGCGGGGGCAGAGGCTCCCACGCTCGTCACGGCGATGCCTGCGCCGAGATCGATGAACGAGTTGCCGTCGACATCGACGACGATGCCGCCGTCCGCGTCCGCAGCGTAGACGGGCACACCCGAGACGGCACCCCTGGCGACGACCTGCGCGCGGCGCTCGGCCAGGGCCGCGGACTTCGGGCCGGGGAAGGTGCCCCTGATGTGGCGCTTCTGCTCGATCCTGGCAGCCGGAGCCGTGGCCCCCGGCGTTGTTGCATACGTTGTCATGCGAGTTCCTTTCCTCGTGGACCTTCTCAGGCGTCCAGCACGCTCATGACGTGCTTGATGCGGGTGTAGTCCTCCACGCCGTACATGGAGAGATCCTTGCCGTAGCCGGAACTCTTGAAGCCGCCGTGCGGCATCTCGGCGGTGAGCATGATGTGCGTGTTGATCCAGACCGCTCCGAAGTCGAGGTCGCGGGAGACGCGCATCGCCGTGCCGTGGTCGGTGGTCCAGACGCTGGAGGCCAGGGCGTAGTCGACCCCGTTCGCCATCTCCACGGCCTCCTCCTCCGTCCTGAACGTCTGCACGGTCAGGACCGGGCCGAAGGTCTCCTGCTGCACCACTGGATCGTCCTGCCTGGCCCCGGTGACGATGGTGGGCTCGAAGAAGTAGCCCTTCTCCCCCGCACGCCTGCCGCCCGTGGCGATGCTGCAGTGGGCCGGCAGCGCATCGATCACGGCATTGACCGCGTTGAAGTGGTTGATGTTGTTGAGCGGTCCGAAGTAGTTCTCGGAATCGTCGGCGCTGCCCGTCGTCAGGGTCTTCGTGTGCTCGACCATCGCCCCGACGAGCTCGTCGTGGGCATCCTCGTGGACGAGGATCCGTGTGATCGCGGTGCAGTCCTGCCCGGCGTTGAAGAAGGCGAACTCCGTGATCTGCTGCGCCGTCCTCTGCAGGTCCGCGTCGGCGAACACGACGGCGGGGGCCTTGCCGCCCAGCTCGAGGTGGGCACGCTTGAGTCCCTTGGCCGCGCCGGAGGCGACGGCGATGCCCGCGCGTACCGACCCGGTGATGGACACCAGCCCGGGTACGGGGTGCTCCACCATGGCCGCTCCTGTCTCCCCCGTGCCGAGCACCACGTTCAGGACGCCGTCGGGAAGGATGCCCTGCGTCAGCCGGGCGAGGACGAGGGTCGATTCCGGGGTGGTGTCACTGGGCTTGAGCACCACGGTGTTGCCCGCGGCGAGCGCCGGGCCGATCTTCCAGACGGCCATGAGGAACGGGTAGTTCCACGGCGCCACCTGCGCGACGACGCCGATCGGTTCCCGCCGCACGTAGGAGGTGTGGCCCTCCATGTACTCCCCCGCGGACTTGCCCTCGAGGATGCGGGCCGCTCCGGCGAAGAACCGCAGCTGGTCGGCCCCGGCGGCGACCTCCTCCGCGGCGATCATCTCGCGGACCTGGCCCGTATTGCGGTGCTGTGCCTCGACGAGCTCCTCCGCCGCGGCCTCGACGGCATCGGCGAGCCGGAGCAGCATGAGCTGGCGCTGCCCGGGTGTGGTCCGCTTCCAGGTGCGGAACGCCCGGGCGGCCGCCTGCATGGCGTCGTCCACATCGGCGGCCGACGAGACGGGCGACTGCGCCACGACCTCGCCGTTGGTGGGATTCACGATGTCCAGGAGGTCTGTTCCGGCCGGCGTCACGAAGGTGCCGTCGATGAAGTTCTGAAGGGTCTCGGCCACGCTGCTCTGCCTTTCACGAGGGTGGTGACACGGCATCATGGTGCATCCGGTCACGTCTGTTGTGGTAACGGTACCGACGCCCACACGCTCTCGCCACGGCTACTTGCACAGGCGGCGGGCTCGCCAGTGGTGCAGCGGCACAGGGTTCTCCTAGCATGGTGCCATGGCCCTCTCGCTCCCCGATCTCCTTGCCGATCCCGCCCTCGAGCTGGCGTCGGAGGGGCATACCGAGGCCTCCTCGCTCCCCATCCAGTGGGTCGCCATGACAGAACTGGAGGATCCGGCGCCCTTCCTCAACGGCGCCGAGGTGGTGCTGACCACCGGGGTGCGGCTGCTCACGGAGGCCGCCCAGCGCCGCTTCGTCCGGCGGACCCATGCTGCCGGAGCGCTCGCCATCGGCTTCGGGGTGGGTTTCGCCCACGACCGGGTCCCTGCCGCCCTGGTCTCGGCGGCCGACGCCGTCGGCCTGCCCGTCTTCCTCGTCCCGTACGAGGTGCCGTTCATCGCCATCGGGAAGAAGGTCTCCGATGCCCTGTCGGCGGACCACTACGCCGGGCTGGAGGAGCTGCTCGAGGGGCACGCCGTCCTGGCCTCGGCCCTGCTCGGGGCCGGAGGACTCGGCGCCCTCCTCGACCAGCTGGCGCGCATGCTCGGCACCGAGGTGGCGCTGTTCCAGTACGGCGCGCGGATCGCCGGTGCAGCCGCACCCCGACGCGCCGGGGCACGGGGTCCGGACGCGGTCGAGGGGGCCGCCGATCCGGCCTGGCACCGCCTGCCGATCGCCACGGGGCTCAAGGACCGGTGCACGCTGGCGATCGGTGAACCCTACGTCCGCGCCGCCGTGGTGGACTACGCGCAGAGCCTCATCTCGGTGGAGCTCACCAACCAGGCGCGCAACCGCACGGGAGCACGGATGGCGCTCGGTCAGCTGCTCGAGGACGTGGTCCGGGGCACCCTGGCCGGGCCGGACGCCGCCGCGAGACTCGCCGGCTCCGGCATGGACACGACGGGACGCCACAGCGTGCTGATCGTCGACGTGGCCTCGGGGCAGCGTCGGGCCCTGCGCACCCTCCCGCTGCCGGACGGGTGGGACGGCGTCTCGTCCGGGCTCGTCGACGATCAGCTCGTGCTGGTCCTGCCGTCGTCGGGCACCCCCGAGCCGATGGACCTCACCCGGTATCTGCACGGCGCCGGACTGACCGCGCGCATCGGCGTGGGCGGCACCTACACCCAGCCGAACGGCCTGCGCTGGAGCTACTACGAGGCCCGCGAGGCCCTCCTGCGCGGGCAGAGCCTCAATGTCGCGGACCGCCTCAGCCTCACCTCGCTGCTGCTGTCCAGCGCCGACGTACCCCTGGCCGACCTGGCCGCGGAGACCCTGCAGCCCCTGGAGGCCTTCGACGACGCCCATGGGGCGGGGCTCACCCTCACGCTCCAGCGGTACCTCGACCTCGACGGTTCGGTGGCCGCCGTGGCCGCGGACCTGGACCTGCACCGCAACACCATCCGCTACCGTCTCCAGCAGGTCGTCACACTCTCCGGCTACGACCCGGCCGTCACGGCGGATCGGGTGCACCTCTACCTCGCCCTGCGGGTGCGGGCCCTCGACCGCAACGATCGCTGACCGCCGCAGAGCACGCCGTCCGGGTCAGGGCAGCATGGGCCGGCCGAGGAAGTCGGCGATGTCCGCGTAGACCTTCTTCGACTCCGGCAGGCGGGGGAACGCCGGGAAGACGTGGAAGCCGCCCGGGTAGACCCTCATGGTGACGCGCGCGCCTGCTGCCACGGCGCGGTCCCGGAACACCGCGGCGTCGGCCATGCAGATATCGCGTGTGCCCTGGTAGATCCGTGTTGTCGGCACCATTCCCAGCAGCGTGTCCGGCGCGCACGCCGGACTGATCAGCGGAGTACGCGGATCGTCCCCGGCGGCCCACCACAGCCCGGCCTGGACGCCGCCGGCCACGGAGAGCATGGGGTCCACGGCGTCGTATTCGGGGATCCGCGGGTTCGTCCCCGTGACGTCGAGCCAGGGCGAGAAGGCGACGATCCGGCCGGGTGCCGGCAGCCCGGCCTCACGGAAGGCCCACGGCTGGGCGATCGCGAGACCGCCGCCCGCCGAGTCCCCCATCAGGGTGACGTCGCCGGGAGCAACCGTGCGCAGCACCTCGCGGTACACGGAGACCAGATAGCCGAACGCCTCGCGGTAGGTGCTCTCCGGCGCGAGGCGGTAGAGGGGAACGGTGACGGCTGCGCCCGTGCGCCGGGTCAGCTCCGCGATGATCCACCAGTGCGGACGGCCCAGCTCGTTGATGTAGATGCCGCCGTGCGTGTAGATGATGTGCGAGCGGGTGGCTCCGAGGACCGGACGCACCGTGATGGTGCGCACGCCGTCGATCGTCGTCTCCTGGATGGTGTGCTTCTGCCTGAACGTCCAGGGGATCGCCGCCGCCGCCGGGTAGCTGCGGCCCTCATAGGTGCGCCTCACCCAGTCGGTGTCGGCGAGCTGCTTCTTCGTGGGCAGGAGACCGATCAGGCGGGATACGAGGCGCATCGCCCGGGAACCGTCCTGCGCGCTCGGTTCGATACTCTCGGAGGGTGCGGATCCGTGCGTCATCGGCCCAGCCTAGTGCTGACGCCTCCCACGCCGCCGCCTCTGTCATGCTGGTCAGGGCGCGCCGGCCGTGCCCGTCGACTCCGACCGCCTGCTGCCGGGGCGAGTCGATCCACCGGCTGCGACCGCAGCGCCCGGCATGCCGAAGGAGGACATGGACACCGCGTCACAGATAGCCCTCGCCGCCGATCTCCTCGGCGTCCTCTTCTTCGCGGTCTCCGGCTCGCTGCTCGCTGCGCGGAAGAGCTTCGACCTCGTGGGATCGCTCCTGCTCGCGTCCCTCGCCTCGCTCGGCGGCGGCGTGGTCCGCGACGTCATCCTCGACGTGCCCCCGGCTGCCTTCAACAATCCCGCCTACCTCGTACCGCCGCTGCTCGCCACGGTGCTGGTGTACTTCGTCTTCTCCGGTGTGGAGCGCGTGCGGCAGGTGCTGGTCCTGTTCGACGCCGCGGGGCTCGCGCTCTTCTGCATCACCGGGACCGTCAAAGCCCTGGAGCTGGGACAGCACCCCGTCTCGGCAGCCCTGCTCGGGGTCACCACGGCGGTGGGCGGCGGTCTGCTGCGCGACGTCGTCGCCAACGAGATCCCGCAGCTGTTCGACCCGCGCGACATCTATGCCCTGCCCGCCCTGCTCGGGGCCACCATCGTCACCGTCCTGTACCTGACGGAGACCTTCACGATCGTCACCGGGATCCTCGCGGCCTGCCTCGTGTTCTCTCTGCGCGTCCTCGCCTGGCGCTACGGCTGGCACGCACCGCTGGCCGCGAGGACCTGGAGTACACGTCCGTAGCTCCGGCCGTGTCGGCGGCGGCTAGGATGGGAGGCCCGCCACCTCTCCTGGAGTACCTGTGACCGAGCTTTTCGCCGACAAATTCCGTGGCCTCGTGCCCCAGTACTTCGAGGACGAGTGGGTCGAGGAGGACGGCCTGTCCGAGCTCGAACTCTCCGAGATGCTCCACGGCAAGGGGATCGACCTGCCGCTCGCGCTGTGGGAGTTCTACCGTGCGGTGGGCGCCACCGAGGACATCATGGAGGCGTTCCACTTCTTCTGGGACCCGGACGAGCTCGAGATCGAGGACGGCTTCCTGCTCTTCCTCGAGGACGAGGACGAGCAGTACGCCTGGGGCATGAGGGCCGACCAGCTCGACGTCCCCGATCCCATCGTCTGGCGGCGCAACAACGCCCGCGGCGAATGGCAGAGCGAGGAGGGCACGTTCAGCGAGTACGTCCTGGACCTGTTCGAGTGGGTCTTCGAGGAAGGGGACGACGACTGATGGACTTCACCCACCACGCGCCCGCGGGCTACCGGTGCCCGTTCTGCGACCTGGCGCGCGGGGACTTCAGCAATCCCGGTAATCTGTGTCGACCGGGCGACGTCATCCACTCCGACGATCTCGCCCTGGCGTTCATCGCCTCGCACGGTTTCGAACCGAATCCCGGCCACGTGCTCATCACGCCCCGCGACCACGTCGAACTGCTCTACGAACTGCCCGACGACGTCGCGGCCCGCATCATGACGCTCACGCGCGACATCGCGATCGCGATCAAGCGGGCATGGACCCCCGACGGCATCTCCACCCGGCAGCACAACGAGCCCGCGGGGAGCCAGCACGTGTGGCACTACCACCAGCACGTGCTGCCGCGCTGGGAGGACGACGGCTTCTACTTCACGCCGAAGCGGCCCGTGGTGGACCCGGGGATCCGCGCCCGGAAGGCCGACGAACTGCGCGCCTTCCTCCCGCCGCAGTAGGCGCCGGGAAGAAATCCGCACGGGACGACGCCGTCTACACGTCCCGGCTGACCACGGCCTGCGCGAAACTCGTCAGGGCCTGTTTCACCACGCTGTCGGGCAGGGGCTCCAGGGCGGCGACGGCGGAGTCCGCCCACCGCTGGGCCACCGCCCACGCCTCCTGCGTCTGCGGGTGTCCCCGCAGGGCGGCGACGGCCGCGGCGAGGGCCTCGTCCGAGGAGAGGTCGCCGTCGACCAGCGCGAGGACGTCGGCGGCGGAGCGGTCCCCTGCGGCCGCGGCGCGGCGCAGCAGGATCACCGGCAGCGTCGGCACCGCCTCACGCAGATCGGTGCCCGGCGCCTTGCCGGAGGTGACCTTGAGCCCGGTGACGTCGATGACGTCGTCGGCCAGCTGGAAGGCCACGCCCACCTTCTCGCCGTAGGAGACCATGACGTCCACGACCTCGCGGGGTGCATCGGCGAAGATGGCGCCCAGCTGGCCGGAGGCGGCGACGAGCGAGCCGGTCTTGTCGGCGATCACGGAGAGATAGTGCTCGAGGTCGTCCTGGCCCTCGCGGGGTCCGACGGTCTCGTGCAGCTGGCCCAGGCACAGTCGCTCGAAGGTCCGCGCCTGGATGCCGAGCGCCTCCCCGCCCAGCTCGGACACGAGGATCGAGGCCCGGGCGAAGATGAGATCGCCGGTGAGGATGGCCACGGAGTTGCCCCACACCTCGTGTGCCGTGGGTCCGCCGCGGCGGTACGGGGCCGAGTCCATGACGTCGTCATGGTAGAGGGTGGCCAGATGGGTCAGTTCGACGACGACGGCCGCCTGGACCACCTGCGGCGTGGCCGGTGTGCCCAGATGGGACGCGAGGATGGTGAGCAGCGGCCTGATGCGCTTGCCGCCGGCCTCCACGAGGTGCCGGCTCGTGGCGTCGGCCAGGGGATCGGAGTTGGAGATGGCGTGGCGGAGCTGCGTCTCGACCTCCGCGAGGCAGGACGACACGGAGGGCCCCAGCTGGGGGTCCTCGGCGATCAGGGCGAAGCCCGGCGGCAGGCGCAGGGTGTCCGCCTCGTCCCGGGGGTCCGCCGCGTCCGGGGCGCTGCCCGGGCCCACGTTGGTCCAGCCGGGGCTGAAGGAGTGCGTCACCGTCTAAGCCTAACCACGTGCGCCTGCTCCCTGCGCACGCAGCAGCTGCGCCGCGGGCGGCTGGTTGGTGGTGGCGGGAACGAGCGATTCGAGCAGGCGGATGACGCGGTCCTCGAATCCCCTGCCACCGGCATCGGTGAGATTGGCGAGCATGCGCACCACGAAGCGCATGAGCAGCGGGATCGGCATGCCGGTCCGCAGTGCCAGGGACATCACGGCGGGCTTCCCGATCAGCTGCGCGAAGACCCGCCCGAGCGTGAAGTGGCTGCCCCAGCGGCTGCGCACGTAGGGAGCGTAGCCGGACATGACCTGGTCCCGGCCCGGCGGGGAGGAGATGCCCTGTGCGCGCTCGATGAACTCGGCCGCGTACCGTGCGGACTCCATGGCGTAGGAGATCCCCTCGCCGTTGAACGGTGACACCATGCCGCCGGCGTCCCCGAGGAGCAGCAGTCCGGGGCTGTAGTGCGGCGTCCTGTTGAAGCCCATGGGCAGCGCCGCGCCGCGGATCTCGCCCACCTGGTTCTCCGGCGTGAAACCCCACTCGGTCGGCATGGCCGCGGTCCAGTCGCGCAACACCTGCTTGTAGTCGAGCTTGCCGAACTCCGCGGAGGAGTTGAGGATCCCGAGGCCCACGTTGGAGGTGCCGTCGCCCACGCCGAAGACCCATCCGTAGCCGGGCAGGGGCTTGCCGGTGGCGTCGGGGAGTTCCAGCCAGCCCTCCATCCACTCGTCGTCGGTCCGCGGACTGGTGAAGTAGGTGCGCACGGCGACGCCGAGGGGACGGTCGTCCCGCTTCTGCATGCCGAGGCTGACGGCCGTGCGGGTGGAGTTGCCGTCGGCGGCCAGGACGACGTCGGCCGAGAAGGAGCGCGTCTCGCCGGTCCTGCGGCCGTCGGCGTCGAGCAGGTTCACCGTGACGCCGGTGACGCGCCCGGCGTCGTCGCGCACCGCGGAGGACACCGCATGGCCCTCGAGGATGGTGGCGCCGGCGGTGCGGGCATGCAGTGCCAGGGCCTCGTCGAAACCGAGCCGGGTGCGGACCAGGCCGTAGTCGGGGAAGTCGCTGAGCTCGGGCCAGGGCACCTCGACGGTGCGGGTGCCCGCGATGAGGCGCAGGCCCTTGTTCCGGCGCCATCCCGCGCTCTCGTCGTGCGGCAGGCCGAGCAGCTGCACCTCCCGCGTGGCACGGGGTGTCAGCCCGTCCCCGCACACCTTCTCCCGGGGGAAGAAGGTCTTCTCCAGGACGGTGACCTCGATGCCGGCGCTCGCGAGATAGTAGGCGGCGGTGGATCCGGCCGGGCCGGCACCGACGATGAGGACCGTCATCTAGACGGCCGTCGTCTGGCGGGTCAGGCGGACCTGACCGGGCCGCAGCGGTTCCTCACCGGGCGCGGCAGGGGCCTTGAAGGCACGGTGGACGGCGACGATGCCCCCGTTGAGATTCCGGTACTCGACGTCCTCCCAGCCGCTCCCGGTCAGCCACGCCGCGAGCGCGTCCTGGTCCGGCCAGGCCCGGATGGACTCCGCGAGGTACACGTAGGCGTCCGGGTTGGAGCTGACCCTGCGCGCGATCGCGGGCAGTGCTCGCATGAGGTACTCGGTGTAGGCGGTGCGCCAGAGCGCGGCCGTGGGCTGGGAGAACTCGGCGATGACGAGCCGCCCGCCGGGTCTGGTGACGCGCAGCAGCTCCTCGAGGGCCTTCCTCGGCTCGTTGACGTTGCGCAGGCCGAAGGAGATGGTCGAGGCGTCGAAGGAGTTGTCCGCGAAGGGCAGCGCGGTGGCGTCCCCGGCCACGAAGTCGATGTCGGGGCGCCTGCGCTTGCCCACCTTCAGCATGCCGAGGGAGAAGTCGCACGCCACGACGTCGATCCCGGCGTCGGCGTACGGTTCGCTCGAGGTTCCCGTGCCGGCCGCGAGATCGAGCACGCGCTCCCCGGGTTCGGCGCCCACGGCGTCCACGACGATCCGACGCCACCGGCGGGCCTGTCCCACGGACAGGACGTCGTTGACGACGTCGTACTTGGGCGCAACGTCGTCGAACATGGCCGCCACTTCGTCAGGGCGCTTCTCCAGGGATGCACGATTCACCTGTCCATCATCTCAAACAAACCCGGGTGACCCAATCACGATCACCCCGGTCGCCGTGGAGGCCGGCGCCGGCCTCCACCCCGGTCCCGGCACGGCAGCGGGCGGTCCGGATCAGCGCCCCGGAGTACGCTGGGGAATCATGAGCACTCCGTCCCTCACCGCGCTGACGCCTGCGCCCGGACAGTCCAGCGGGCTCCGCAGTATCACGGTGGCTCGTGAGGACCTGGACCCACGGACAGGCCTCCTCGAGTACGTGGTGCGCGACGACGCGCACACCTGGATCCGGCGAGGTGGCGGATTGGTGGCATACGGGGAGATCACCCGGTTCACGGTGACCGGACCGGACCGTTTCACGCGGGCGCAGGACTGGTGGCGGCGCGAGCTGGCCGGCGCCCAGGTGGTCGACGAGCTCGGTATCCCCGGTTCCGGCCTGATCGCCTTCGGCTCGTTCGCGTTCTCCAAGACCTCCCCGCACGCCTCGCGCCTGATCGTCCCCGAGGTGGTGGTCGGGTGCACCGAGGGTCGCAGCTGGCTGACCTACATCACCCGCGATCCCGAGGCGGACCTGAGTGCGGCGGCCGCGGAGGCAGCCCTGGCCGCCTGGCTCCTGGAGCCGGCCATCGACCGCTCCCCCAGCCCGGGTGACCGCCTGGCTCCCGGCGTCCTGACCGAGGACCAGTACACGCGGGCCGTCGCCGAGGGGGTCGAGCACGTCCGGAGGGGCGAGCTCAGCAAGCTCGTGCTCGCGCGCGACATCGTCGCCGAGCTGGAGCAGCCGGTGGCGACGGCACGCGTTCTGCGTGAGCTCGCCGTGCGCTACGAGGACTGCTGGACCTACGCCGTCGACAGCCTGATCGGCTCGACGCCGGAGATGCTCATCAAGGTGGAGAACAACGCGGCCGAGGCGCGGGTGCTGGCCGGGACGCTGGATCGGGCCGACGCGCCGGCCGACGATCCCGGTTACGCCGAGAGGGTCCTCGCCGGGTCCGAGAAGCAGCTGCACGAGCACCAGATCGCCATCGACTCGCTCACCGAGACCCTCGCTCCGTTCACGAGTTCCATGACCTCCCACAGCGCACCGTTCGTCCTGCAGCTGCCCAACGTGTGGCACCTGGCTTCGGACGTGACCGCCAGCCTGACGGCGGACGACGACGGACACGTGCCGACCTCGCTGGCGCTCGTACAGGCGCTGCACCCGACGGCGGCGGTCTGCGGTACGCCGACCACCGTCGCGGGTGCGCTCATCCGCGAACTCGAGCACCTGCAGCGCGGGCCCTACGCCGGTCCCGTGGGCTGGATCGATGCCGCCGGCAACGGTGAGTGGGGTATCGCGCTGCGGGGCGCCGTGATCGAGACGCCCACCCGCGTGCGGCTCTACGCCGGCTGCGGCATCGTGGAGGGCTCCACCCCCGAGGCCGAACTGGCGGAGACCTGGAGCAAGTTCCGGCCCATGATCGAGGCCCTCGGCATCCGTCGCTGATCTCGATCTGGTTACCAATAGGCAAAACCTGTAGCCTGTGACGCACATCTCAACGATCGTCGCTACAATCAGCAGGACATTCTCCGCTCCCGTCCAAGTGAGGCATTCATGAATCGCAGCAGAAGCGCAATGCTGGCGGCACTCGCCACCGGTACCCTCCTCCTCAGCGCGTGCGGCGGAGGTTCCGACGACGCCGGCTCCGACCCCAGCGCCGGGGCCGGCGGCCTCGACCTCGTCTCCGAAGGATCGCTCACCGTCTGCTCGGACGTCCCCTACCCGCCCTTCGAGTTCGAGGAGGACGGCGAGTACACCGGCTTCGACATGGACATCATGCGCGAGATCGCCACGGGGATGGACCTCGAGTTCACCGTGCAGGACGTCGGGTTCGACGGCCTGCAGAGTGGCGTCGCGTTCGGTGCGGGCCAGTGCGACGTGGGCGCCAGTGCCATGACCATCACCGAGGATCGCAAGGCCAATCTCGCCTTCTCCGACCCCTACTACGACTCGCTGCAGTCCCTGCTGGTCCCCGAGGGCTCCGACATCGCCGCGATAGACGACCTGGGTGGGATGCGGGTCGGCGTACAGCAGGGCACCACCGGTGAGAACTACACGAAAGAGAACGCGCCGGAGGACACGGAGATCATCTCCTTCCCCTCCGACGCCGAGATGTACGCGTCCATCCAGGCCGGCGGCGTGGACGCGCTGCTGCAGGACCTGCCCGTCAACATCGGGCACACCGAGGACGGCGCCTTCACCATCGCCGAGGAGTACGAGACGGACGAGCAGTACGGCTTCGCGATGTCGAAGGAGGGCACCGAGGATCTCGTCGCCGCGGTGAACGAGCAGCTCACCGCGATGCGGGACGACGGCAGGTACCAGGAGATCTACGACTCCTACTTCTCGGAGTAGCCCGGCCCCGCCCGTGCGGCCGGGGCGATCTCCGGCCGCGCGGGCATCCCCACCGAAGGAAGGCGTGCCCCGCGCGTGAAACGTTCAACCCGCAGGCGGCTCATCCAGGGCCTCCTCTACGTCGTGTTCGTCGCAGTGGTCCTCTTCGTCGTGCTGGCCGCCGACTGGGAGCGGATCCAGCCCTACTTCTTCAACCCCGACGTCGCTGCCTCGCTGTTCCCCGAGATCGTGCTCACGGCCGCGAAGAACAGCGTCATCTATACCCTGATCGCCTTCGTGGGCGGCGTCCTCCTCGGACTCCTGCTCGCCCTCATGAAGCTCTCGCCCGTGCTGCCGTACCGGTGGTTCGCCACCGGCTTCATCGAACTGTTCCGCGGGCTCCCGGCACTGCTGGTGATCTTCGCCTTCGCCTTCGCGGTCCCCATCGCCCTCTCCTGGCAGCCGCCCGGGGGCAGCACGGGTGCCGGTCTGATCGGCCTCGTCATCGTCTCCTCCGCCTACATCGCCGAGACCATCCGCGCCGGCATCGAGGCGGTTCCGAAGGGGCAGACGGAGGCCGCACGATCGCTCGGCCTGAATCCGCTGTGGACCATGATCACGGTGGTCCTGCCGCAGGCCTTCCGCATCATCACCCCGCCGCTGACCAACGAGCTCGTGATCATCATCAAGGACACCTCGCTGCTGTTCATCGTCGGCATGGCCCTGGACCAGCGGGAACTGACCACGTTCGCGCGTGACGGGCTCTCGAGCACGGCCAACGCGACCCCGCTCGTGGTCGCGGCCCTCCTGTACCTGGTCATCACCCTGCCGCTCACACAGCTGGTGGCGAAGCTCGAACGACACAACAAGAGAGGCCGGTGATCCCGATGTCCCACACAGCATCGGAGGAGACAGGGCGCGGATCGGCAGCAGCTGCACCCGCCATCGAGGTACGCGAGCTGTGCAAGACGTTCGGCAGCAACGCGGTGCTCAAGGGCATCGACTTCCACGTGGACCAGGGCGAGGTGGTCTGCGTGATCGGTCCCTCCGGCTCCGGCAAGTCGACGCTGCTGCGCTGCGTCAACCGGCTCGAGGAGCCCACCAGCGGCACCATCGTGGTGGAGGGCATCGACATCACCGACAGCGAGACGGATCTCGACGCCGTCCGGACGCGCATCGGCATCGTCTTCCAGCAGTTCAATCTCTTCCCGCACCTGACGGTCCTGCAGAATCTGACGCTCGCGCAGCGGCGGGCCAAGAAGCGGGGCAAGAAGGAGGCGGCCGAGATCGCCCGGAAGAACCTGGAGAAAGTGGGTCTGTCCGAGAAGGCGGACGCCTTCCCCACGCAGCTCTCGGGTGGTCAGCAGCAGCGCGTCGCCATCGCCCGGGCACTGTCCATGGACCCGGACATGATGCTCTTCGACGAGCCGACCAGCGCCCTGGATCCTGAGCTCGTGGGCGATGTGCTGGAGGTCATGAAGCAGCTGGCCCGTGAGGGGATGACCATGATGGTCGTCACGCACGAGATGGGCTTCGCCCGGGAGGTGGGCGACCGCGTGGTCTTCATGGACGGCGGCGTGGTGGTGGAGCAGGGCGTGCCCGAGGACGTCCTCGGGAACCCGCAGCACGAGCGGACGCAGTCGTTCCTCTCGAAGGTGCTCTAGCCGTCCAGCTCCGCCGCCGCATCCACGTCGGCCGCAGCGTCCAGCACGGCGCGGCGGATGCGTGCATGGAGATCGCGGAGCGAGCTGCGCTGCGTCCGGATCTCGAGGAGGGAGCGGCCCCGGATGGGCCGTTCCAGCGCCACCTCCAGCTCTCCGGTGCTCGTCGCCCGCTCGTATCGCAATTCATGGGCGGCGGCCAGTGCGGCGACGTCGACGGCGTGCGGAGTGCCGAAGAGTCGCTCGACGGCAGCGCCGTAGCGGTCCGTCGTCGACTCCGCGCCGTGCTCGAGCAGACCGAAGATCCCGCCTCCGCCGTCGTTGAGCACTACCAGCTGCAGCTCCGGCCGCACTTCCCCGGTGCCGATCAGCAGCCCGCCGACATCGTGCAGGAAGGTCAGGTCCCCGAGCAGCACACGCGTGGGGACGCCCGTCGCGAGCGCGATGCCCGTGGCCGTCGAGACCGTGCCGTCGATGCCCGCGAGCCCGCGGTTGGCGAAGACCTCCAGTGGATGGTGGTCCGTGGCTGCCATGAGGTCCACGTCCCGGATGGGATTCGAGGAGCCGAGCACCAGATTGCCCGCAGTACCCGCCCACACCATCTCGGCGACCTGCAGTCCCGTGAGCTCCTGCTCGCCGTCGAGCACGGCACGGACGGCCGCCTGCGCCCGTGCTCCGGCGTCCTGCCAGGTCCGTAGCCAGCCAGCCGCGCCGCGTCCGGCGAAGAGGAGCAGCTCCGACAGCTCGTCGATGATCCGCTCGGGGCGGCGACCCTCCTCGAACCAGGCGACGGGGCCGGGCAGGTAAAGCGCGTGCTCCACGTCGGACCGCGCCAGGAGTGCTGCGACGGGCCGGGAGAGGGTGGGCCGCCCGAAGACGACCACCCGCGTGATGCTCGGCCCGAGCTGCTCGAGGAGCAGGCGGTAGGCGGCGACGGCGCTGCTGCCGGAGCGGGCGTTCGACGACGGTTCGGCGAGCAGCGGGAGCTCCAGATGGGCGGCGAACGCAGCCGCGACCCCGCCGGCGTCGTGCCCCGCGACGACCACCGTGCGCGCGTCGTCGCGCGCCTGCGGGAGCGAACTCCGCCCAGCCGCAGCCGACACGGCAGCGTCCGCCGACGTCGTCCCGATCGTGGCCCGCACGGGCGACGCCGCCGGTGACACGGTGACCTTGCCGGTGCCGGTGACGCTGGCGGTGTCGGTGACGCTGGCGATGTCGGCATCGGTGTCGGTGTCGGTGGCGGTGTCGGCATCGGTGGCGGTGTCGGCGTCGGGCGCGGCTCGGCCGTCGGGGACCAGCGGATCCCGGAACGCGAGATTCAGGTGCACGGGGCCACGCGGGGTGTCACCCGTGTCGCCGCCGAGTGCGGCCCGGAGTGCCGCCGTGACGGGACCGGTCGGGTCGTCCCCGGCGGCGACGTCGAAGTCCGCGCGTACGTGCACGCCGAACAGCTGCGGCTGCACGGTGGTCTGGTTGGCCCCGGTTCCCCGCAGTTCGGCGGGCCGGTCGGCCGACACCACCACGAGGGGCACCGCCGCGTGATTGGCCTCCATGACGGCGGGTAGCAGTTCGCCCACGGCGGTGCCCGACGTCGTCACGATGGCCGCGGGGTGATCCGCTCCGAGCGCGAGCCCCAGTGCCGTGAAGCATCCGGAACGTTCGTCGATACGCACGTGCAGGCGCACGTGCCCGGCGGCCTCGGCGTCGGCGAGCGCGTAGGCCAGCGGCGCGCTGCGGGACCCCGGGGCGACGACGACGTCGGTGACGCCGCCCGCGATCAGAGCGGCGACCGCCCGGGCCGCCGCCGTCGCGGAATCGAGGGGAGCATCGGGGCGGGTCGCTGATTCGGTCACGCTCCCATCCTCACACCCTGCGGGGTGGTCCGAGGGGTGTCGCTCGGCCGCGGCGGAACGCCGACCCCGGTCGGCGTCGTCCCAGCCGTCAGCACCCCAGCTGTTATCGTCCGACCGTCATCACCCCGACCGTCACCACCCGAGCCGTCCTCCCAGCCGTCATCCCGACAGGACGGCGTGCGTGCGGCGGAGCCGGTCCAGCCACCATCGCCTGCGTTCCGGCGCTGCAGCGAAGCGGTCCAGGAGTGCCTCCGACACCTCGACCTCGCGGACCGGTAGGGCGCCGCCCTCCGGGACCAGCGAGGACTCCGTCACGTCGCCGGCCATGAGCGAGACCGTGGCGAGACCGCACGCGTAGGGCAGCTCCGGCAGCGCTGCGGCGAGTGCCACCCCGGAGCGGATGCCCACGGACGTGTCCAGCGCCGAGCTGACGACGGCGGGGAGACCCGCCTGCGCGATGATGTCGAGGGCCCGCCGGACACCTCCGAGGGGTGGCGCCTTGATGACCAGCAGATCGGCCGCGTCCTCGCGTGCCACGAGCAGCGGGTCCTCCTGGCGCCGCACGCTCTCGTCGGCGGCGACGAGCACCCCGTTCCCGCGGCGCCTCAGTTCGAGGCGCACCGAGCGCAGGCCCGGGATGTCCGCCACCGGCTGCTCCACGTACTGCAGCCCGAAACGGTCCAGCGCCTCGACGGCCCGGAGTGCCTCGTCCACGGTCCAGCCGCCGTTCGCGTCGAGCTTGATGCCGGCGTCGGGGAGGAGGCGACGTACCTCCGCGACCCGGGCGACGTCGTCGGCGAGGCGCTGGCCGCGCTCGGCGACCTTGATCTTGACCGCGGAGACCCTTCCGAAGCGGGACAGGACGGCTTCCACCCGGTCCGGCCCGACGGCGGGCACCGTCGCATTCACGGGGACGGACGAGCGCACAGGCGCGGGCAACCCCTGCCACGCGGCCTCCAGCGCCGATGCGAGCCACGGTGCGGCCTCGGCGTCGTCGTACTCGGGGAACGGGCAGAACTCCCCCCAGCCGGCAGGTCCGCGGACCAGGAGGGCCTCGCGCTCGAGGACCCCGCGGAACTTCACGCGCATGGGGATCGCGACCACGCGCGCGGAGGCGGTCACCTCCTCGAGGGCGGGCACGGGGGTGTCGTCGTCCATGCCGGAGCCGGGCCGGGCGTCAGGGTGGGAACTCACGCCCTCAGGGTACGGGAGCGCGGCGGGCCGTCGGGCGCACGAGAACGTCGAACACCTACGGGCGCCGGCTACGACACCTCCGTAGAGTTGTGACCATGACCATGGGGACGAACGAACAAGCACAGACACCACCACGATCACACAACTCGAAGCGCGACGCGGTGATCCATGGGTTCGCGGGTACGATGCTCGCGCTGATCACCGTGATGACCTTCTCGAGGGTCAACGCCTGGTACCTGATGATCGGCTTCGGCCTGATCGCGGTCCTGGCCGTCGTGTACGTCGCCAAGGCGATCATCGCGCTCCGCCGCCAGAACGACTGGTCATGAGTCTCTGGAGCCGCTATCTGTTCGGGGCCTCACTCGTCTTCGGGATCGGCGTGACGATCCTCGCCGAGCGGTTACCGGCAGGATGGGGGCCCGCGTCGCTCCTTGCCATGGTTCTGGCTGCAGCCGCGTTCCTGATCCGCTCCATCATCGACCACCGGCGTGAGCGTTCAGCGATCGGCAGTGTCGAGGACCAGGACGCCGGGCTGCCTGGGTGAGTGCCGGTGCGGGCGGGGTTCAGTTGAGCCAGTCCGGGCGGCCGGCGAGGCCGAGCCGGTAGCGCGCCGCGTCCACGGAGGGACTGTGCGGGCCGAGGGCCAGCTGGAAGGTTCGCAACTGCAGGCGGGTGCGCTGCAACCGGAGGCGACGTGCGAGTGAACGGTCGCCGCGGCCGGGCACCCCGGCGAGGGGGGCCACGGACGGGGAGATGACCAGCGCTCCTGCGCTTGCGATGCCGCTGTAGAAGATCCGTTCGGCCCGGTTCAGCCCGTCCGGGGCGGAGAGGAAGGTCAGGAGCTCGGCGGGGACGGGTTCGAGTTCGGGCTCCAGCGCGCGCAGTGCCTCGGCGAGTTCCCGGCGGTTGAGCGGGAGGTCCTCGGCTCCGAGGGTCCGGGCGCTGCGGGACCAGTCGGCGACGTAGGTGTCGGCCCAGTTGCGGCCGAACCGTGGGGCCAGGTCGTGGCCGACGGCCTCGTGGGCCCCGAGGAAGGCATCGGTGAAGGCCAGGTGCACCCAGCGGAGCAGTGCGGGGTCGGAGGCGGAGTAGTCGCGGCCGTCGTCCGTGGTGCCTTGGACCCGCCCGTGCATGCGGCGGACCCGTGCCGAGTCCCGCTCGGCGAGTTCCGCGGAGCCGAAGGTGGTGATGGTGAGCCAGCGCGCGGTCCCGGCCAGGCGGGCCCAGGGGTCGCTGCGGTAGGAGGAGTGCCGTGCGACCCCGGCC
Organism: uncultured Arthrobacter sp.; assembly: GCF_947493765.1. GTDB lineage: Bacteria > Actinomycetota > Actinomycetes > Actinomycetales > Micrococcaceae > Arthrobacter_D. The sequence continues at coordinate 153,859 of NZ_CANLSZ010000005.1, read as the reverse complement.
ATCGCCAGCGGGTGTGCACCCTGGCCGAGGAGGGCCGCGACGCCGCCGACCAGGGTGGAAAGACCACCGTGGACCTGCCAGACGACGCCCTCGGGTTCGAACAAGCCCGGGCCCTCCCCCACCAGGGCGATGTCGCGCACCCAGTCGGGTGCCCCGGTGGGATCACCGGAGACCCGGGCACGAAACGCGTTGCGGACGCGGTGGCCCAGATCGGCGGGGCGCGGGATCGAGCTGAGAGGCATGATGCTCCAACGACGGTAGGACGGGCACGACGGACACCTGGGACAGGAGACCACTACGAAGCGTAGAACACGGCCCTGACAGGCCGATGGCTGCCGCCTGGTCCCACAGCCGCCTGCAGGAACTCACAGCTGCATGTGGAACGATCGGTGGGATGCCGTCGACGACTAGCCCCGCAGGCCGATCCGGGTCCCCACTCCCCTTCGTCCTCGCCGCGCTGACCTGCGCCGCCGCCCTCGGTGGGACCTACTGGGCCTTCGTCCGGACCACGCGGGGACAGTTCGCCGACGAGTCGGCGTGGCGCGAGGCGGGGCTGCTCGCACCGGAGACGAAGGGTCCGTTCCTGCAGTTCCTGGACACGCTCCCCACCATCTCGCTCGTCCTCGCGGCCGCGGCCATCCTGTTCGTCGCGGTACTGCGCCGCCGCTACGCTGCTGCGGTCGTGGTGAGCCTCGTCATCGTCGCCTCGAACATCACCACGCAGGTGCTGAAGAACGTGGTCCTCGACCGGCCCGACCGGGGCGTCCAGACGCTGGACTTCAATTCCCTGCCGTCCGGGCACACGGCCCTCGCCGCCTCCACGGCGGCCGCCGTCTTCCTGATCGTGACACCGAGGTGGCGTCCCGTCACCGCGGTGCTGGGCGGGGCGTACGCGGTGCTCGCGGGCGCTGCCACCTTCGTCAACCTCTGGCACCGTCCGGCGGACGTCGTGGCTGCCCTGCTCGTGGTCGGCGGCTGGGTGCTCCTCGCCGGACCGGTGATCCTGCTGACGGACGCCCCGGGAAGCCCAGGCCGGCAGGCGCCGCACGCCGGCTGGGGCTCCTCACGCCGCTGGCTCGTGCTCTGCTGGACGCTGGGTGTCGGCAGCCTGCTGGCCTCCGCCCTGCTCTACCTCGCGGTCCGGGCCGGCGTCCTGGTGTCGGTAGCGGACGCCGGTCGTCCGCTCTACTTCTGGTGGGGCCTGTTGTGGATCATCGGCGTCGGCTTCGTCCTCGCCGCCGTGACGGCCTCGCTGTTCATGGCGCGGACCCGCCGGCCGGCAGGGCGAACTCCCCACCGCTCCGACGGGTCCGCCCCGCGGTGACCTCCGGCTACTCGTGGCGCAGGGGTTCGGCGGAGGTCTCGCGCGACAGTGCGACGGCGATCAGGGAGACGACCGCTGCGGCCACGAGATACCATGCGGGAGCCAGGTCGCTTCCCGTCGTGGCGATGAGGAACGTCGCCACGAACGGAGCGGTACCGCCGAAGATCGCGTTCGAGAGATTGAAGCTGACCGCGAACCCGGTGTAGCGGACGCGGGTGGGGAACATCTCCGCGAGGAAGCACGGCAGGGTGCCGTCGTTGAGCGTCAGCATGGCGCCGAGGAGGATCTGCACGAGGACGATGATCAGGAAGTTCCCCGTCCCGAGCAGGGCGAAGGCCGGTACGGTCAGCAGGATGAAGGTGACGGACGCCGAGATGAGCACCTTCTTCCTGCCGTAACGGTCGGAGAGCGCCCCGGTCAGGAAGATGAAGCCGATGTAGGTGATCAGCGCGATGGTGGTGGCGAGGAAGGACTCCGTGGCACCCAGGCCCAGCTCCGCGGATAGATACGTGGGCATGTAGCTGAGGATCACGTAGAAGCCGACGGCGTTGAGCAGCACAGCGCCACCCGCCCGTACCAGGAGGCGCCAGTGGAGCCGGAACAGGCTGGCAACGGGTGCCTTGATGGTCTCGTCCTCCGCCGCGAGTTCCCGGAACACCGGGGTGTCCTCGAGCTTTGTCCGGATGTAGCGCCCGATCAGGCCCATGGGTGCCGCGAGGAGGAAGGGCAGTCGCCAGCCCCAGCTGCTCATGGCGTCGTCGTCGAGCAGCGTGGTCAGGAGACCCGCGATGAGCGAGCCGAGCAGGAGCCCGGCCGCCGTGCTGGCTGGCACCACCGCCGCGTAGAGACCACGCTTCTTCTCGGGGGCGTACTCGACGAGGAACGCGGACGCCCCGGCGTACTCACCCGACGCGGAGAAGCCCTGGACCACGCGCAGGAGCAGGAGGAGGATGGGCGCCCAGATGCCGATGATGGCGTAGCTGGGGATGAGCGCGATGCAGAACGTGGCACCGGACATGATGAGGATCGAGAGGGAGAGCGCGGTCCGCCGTCCCACCCTGTCGCCGATGTGGCCCCACACGAAGCCGCCGATCGGACGCACAAGGAAGGAGATGGCGAAGAGCGCGAATGTGAGCAGGAGGCCCGTCTGCGGATCGGAGTCGGGGAAGAACACCGCGGCGATGGTCACCGCGAGATAGCCGTAGACGGCGTAGTCGAACCACTCCACGAAATTGCCGATGAAGCTCGCGGCGACGACGCGTCGGCGCGTGCTGGCATCCACCGTGACCGGGGCGGACTGCTCGTCCAGGCCGGTGGAGGACGAGCTCATCAGGACCGACCTCCGTTCGTCGTCGTGCTGCGGCATGGACCCACCCCTTCGTCAGGTTGCACGTATTGCAACGTTGTTGCACAACCATAGGAGTGGGCAGGATCACAGTCAAGGGTTCCGGCACTCCGATCCCGTGATCCCCGGAACGGGCCACGAAAAAGACCGACCGGTGGTCCGGTCGGCCTTCTCCGCACTGCTCGCGTGGTACTCCTAGCGCAGGACCACGGTCCTGTTGCCCTGCAGGATCACGCGGCCCTCGCAGTGCCAGCGCACCGCGTTGCTGAGCGCCTTGCACTCGGTGTCCCTGCCCGCCGCGACGAGGTCCTCGGGCCCGTAGGTGTGATCGACCTCCACCACCTGCTGGGAGATGATGGGGCCCTCGTCCAGCTCGCTGTTGACGTAGTGGGCCGTGGCCCCGACCGTCTTCACACCGCGCTCGTACGCCTGGTGGTAGGGCTTGGCTCCCTTGAAGCTCGGGAGGAACGAGTGGTGGATGTTGATCGCCCGGCCGTCCAGCTTCCGGGTCAGCCCGTCGCTGAGGACCTGCATGTACCGGGCCAGCACCACGAGCTCCACCTCGAACTCCTCCACCAGCTCGAGGAGGCGTTCCTCCGCGGCCGGCTTGGTGTCCGCCGTCACCGGCACGTGGAAGAACGGGATGCCGTGCCACTCCACGAGCCTCTGGTGATCGGTGTGGTTCGACACCACGGCCACCACCTCCACGTTCAGTTCACCACTCCTCGTCCTGAACAGCAGGTCGTTGAGGCAGTGCCCGAACTTGGAGACCATGATGAGCACGCGACGTCGGGCGCTGTGCGGCTCCAGCCGCCACCGCATCCCGAACTCCTCCGCGACCGCGCCGAACGCCTCCCGGAGGTCCTCGGCGGAAGGACCGCCCTCGGCCCGGACGTGCAGGCGCATGAAGAAGTGCCTCTGAGAGCGTTCCCCGAACTGCTTGTTGTCCAGGATGTCGCACCCGTGCTCCAGCAGGAACCCGGACACCGCGTGGACTATACCCGGCCTGTCCGGGCAGTCCAGTGTCAGGACGTACTCGTCCGCCGCCTCGTCACTCCGGGCCATCTCAGCACTCAATGACGTTCACGGCGAGGCCACCCCTGGAGGTCTCCTTGTACTTGGACTTCATATCGGCACCGGTCTCCCGCATGGTCTTGATCGCCTTGTCCAGAGACACCTTATGACTGCCGTCGCCGTGCAGGGCCAGGCGCGCCGCGTTGATCGCCTTCACGCTGGCGATCGCGTTGCGCTCGATGCACGGGATCTGGACCAGCCCGCCGACGGGGTCGCAGGTGAGACCGAGATTGTGCTCGATCCCCACCTCCGCCGCGTTCTCCACCTGCGTCGGCGTACCGCCGAGCACCTCGCACAGGCCTGCCGCGGCCATGGAGCAGGCCGATCCGACCTCTCCCTGGCAGCCCACCTCGGCCCCGGAGATCGAGGCATTGAGCTTGAACAGGATCCCGACGGCGGCCGCCGTCAGGAGGAAGGTGACCACGCCGTCGTCGTCGGCGCCCGGGACGAACTTCGTGTAGTAGTGAAGCACGGCCGGGATGATGCCCGCGGCGCCGTTGGTCGGGGCCGTGACGATACGGCCACCGGCCGCGTTCTCCTCGTTCACGGCGAGCGCGAACAGATTCACCCACTCCATGGCTCGCAGCGGATCGCTCACGCCGAGATCGGCGTTCAGCGTCTGGTACAGCGCCGGCGCGCGGCGCTTCACCTTGAGCCCGCCGGGGAGGATCCCCTCGGCGGCGCAGCCGTTGTCCACGCACTCACGCATGACGGCCCAGAGGCTCAGCAGTTCCTCGCGCAGCTCCTCCTCCGTGCGCCAGGTCAGCTCGTTGGCGAGCATCACCTGCGAGATGGACATCCCCTCACGACTGCAGATCTCGAGCAGTTCGTCGGCGGAGGTGAAGGGATAGGGCAGTACGGTCGAGTCGGCCACCACGCGGTCGGCGGCGTCGGCATCGCCGTCCACCACGAAGCCGCCGCCGATCGAGTAGTAGCTCCGTTCGGTGAGGACCGAACCGGCATGATCCAGCGCGCGGAAGGTCATCCCGTTGGGGTGGGCGGGCAGGGACTTGCGCCGGTGCAGCACCACGTCCTCGTCCCAGTTGAAGTCGACGCGCTGGCTGCCTCCCACCCAGAGCTCCGCATCGAGGGCCGCGGCTGCCACGAGATCGTCCGCCGCCGCCGTGTCGACCGTCTCGGGCAGCAGTCCCTTGAAGCCGAGGACCACCGCCTTGTCCGATCCGTGGCCCCGCCCCGTGGCGCCGAGGGAGCCGAACAGTTCGGCCTGGACCCGCCGGGTGGAGCCCAGGACGCCGTCCTCCTCGAGCCCGTCGGCGAACAGCTTGGCCGCCCGCATCGGGCCCACGGTGTGGGAGGACGAGGGCCCGATGCCGACGGAGAACAGATCCAGGACACTCAGTGCCATTCAGGGCACCTCGGGCGAGGCGAACTCGCGCATCGCATCGAGGAGCCAGCGGCCCAGGAAGTCCGCGAACGAGGCACGGGGGAAGATCCGGAAGCTCTCGTCACCGGTCTTCCAGAGGACCACGGGGATCTGGCCGATCTCCGTGGACAGCGCCGTGCCCGCCTCGAGGACACGGGGGTGCAGGTCCAGCGAGCACCCCTTCTCCAGGACCGCACGGGCCCGCGACCCGGTCAGTTCGAACGTGGTGCGATTGGCGGAGAGATCCACCACCTGCCCCGCTCCGTCGCCGAGCGCGTCGCGCAGCGACTGGATCAGGGTGCCGCCGAGCGTCTCGTGGGCCTCCATCGGAGCCACCACCAGGAACTCGGTGGGGCCGAGCCAGAGCACGGAGCTGTCCTCGTTGCCGCTGACACCGCCCGAGGCCTCGGGCAGACCGCCGGTGACCGCGGCGATGCGCTCGCCGACCTCCGTCCCCCGCTGCACCCGGAGGCCCACCATGGTCAGGAAGGGCTCCTCGCGCAGTTCCACGACGCCGGCCACGGAGCCGGCCTCGAAGGCGTCCGCGAGCGGTGCGGCCGGGCTCGTCCTGCGGGAGAGATCGTTGTCTCGTACTGTGTGAGCTGTGGTCTTAGCCATCTTTGCGGGTCCCTTCGGGGTCGAATAGCACGGTATCTGACACGACGACGTCGACGCTTCTGTCTCCGGCCACGGCCACGAGAGTCTCGCCGATCCGTCCGCGCCCGTTCTTGATCAGCGCCAGCGCGAACGACCTGCCGAGGGCCGCGCTGTGGTAGCTGGAGGTGACGAAGCCCTCCATGGAGACCTGGCCCTCGGCCGGATCGGTGGAGGCGCCCTTCGCCACGAGCTGCGACCCCTCCGGCAGCCTGAAGCTGCCGTCGGCGGGCAGCACGCTGACCAGGTGCTTGCGGTCCTCGCGCTGGGCGTCGGCCCGGGCGTAGGAGCGCTTGCCGATGAAGGACTTCACCTTCGAGACCACCCACTCCATGCCCGCGTCCTGCGGGGTGACGGTGCCGTCGGTGTCCTGGCCCACGATCGGGTAGCCCTTCTCCGCACGCAGCACGTGCATGGTCTCCGTGCCGTACGGCGTGATCCCGTACTCGGCCCCGGCGGCCGCGACGGACTCCCAGGTGTTGAGCCCGTACCAGGCCGGCACGTTGATCTCGTAGGCCAGCTCACCGGAGAAGGAGATGCGGCAGACCCTCGCCCGTACACCCGACGCGAGCGTGGTCTCCCGGAACGTCATGAACGGGAAGGCCTCCGCGTCCAGTCCGCCGTCGGCGTCGAGCTCGGGGGCCACCTTCGCGAGTACCGCGCGGGACTTAGGTCCCACGACGGCGATGGTGGTCCACTGCTCCGTCACGGACGTGCACTGCACATCCAGTTCCGGCCACTCGGTCTGCAGCCATTCCTCGAGCCAGTCGAGCACCTTCGCGGCGCCGCCGGTGGTCGTGGTCATGAAGTACCGGTCCTCGTCGAGGCGCAGGGTCACGCCGTCGTCGAAGATCATGCCGTCCGCGGTGCACATCACGCCGTAGCGTGCCGAGCCGGGCTTGAGCTTCTTGAACGCGTTCGTGTAGATCCGGTTCAGGAACTCACCGGCGTCCTTGCCGCGGATCTCGATCTTGCCGAGCGTGGTGGCGTCCATGAAGCCCACCGAGTCGCGGGTGGCGGCGCACTCGCGCAGCACAGCCGCATCCATGTCCTCCCCGTCCTGGGGGTAGTACCACGGCCTCTTCCACTGCCCAACGTCCTCGAACAGGGCGCCGTGGGCCTCGTGCCAGGGCTGGATGGACGTCTTCCGCGCGGGGTCGAACAGCTCCCCGCGCTGGCGGCCCGCGAGTGCCGCGAAGGCCACCGGGGTGAAGGGTGCGCGGTACGTGGTGGTACCGATGTCCCCGATACCGCGGGAGGCCTCGCCCGCCGTGCGCAGGGCCGCGGCGATCACGCCGATCGCGTTCACGCCCGAGGTCTTGCCCTGGTCGTTGGCCGTGCTGATGGACGTGTAGCGCTTGATGTGCTCCACGGACCGCATGCCCGCGCCCGTGGAGCGCAGGACGTCGGCCACGGTCTGGTCCCGCTGGAAGTCGACGAAGTGGTGGTACCACTCGTCCGGCGTCCCGGTCTGACCCGGGACGAGCCACAGCTGGCGGGTGGGGGCCGACGCGGTCGGCTCCGCCGGCGCGCCGGGCGCCGTCGCGTCGCTCGACCCGACGGCGATCGCGGCCGTCAGGCCCGCGGCGCCACCTTCGGCGAGGCAGTCCTCGAGGGCGAAGCTGCCGCGGCCGGAGCCGATGGACTGCTGGTCGGGCACCACGGTGCTCGGCACGAAGGCCGCGAGCTCGTCGTCCCAGCGCAGCTTGCCCTGGCGCTGGGAGTGGAGGTGCACCACGGGGCTCCACCCGCCGGAGACCGCCAGCAGGTCGCACGCGATCTCCTCGACGGTCTCGGTGAGCTCACCGTCGTCGGTGATGCCGCGCACGGTCACGCCGTCGAGCCGATTGTCCGCGGAGGCCGAGGTGTCGGCCACCGCGCTGCCGACGAGCACCCGGGTACCCGCCGACGCCGCGGCCGAGGCCACGTCCGAGTGCTCGGGACGGGCGTCGACGACGGCCGCGACCTCGATGCCGGCTGCAGTGAGATCCGCGGCGAGGGCGTACGCGCTGTCATTGGTGGTGCTGATGACGACCTTGCGCCCGGCCGCGACGGCGTACCGGTTCAGGTACGTGCGTACCGCGGAGGCGAGCATGATGCCCGGGCGGTCGTTGTTCTCGAACACCAGCGGGCGCTCGTGCGCGCCGGGGGCGAGGATGACCTGCGAGGCACGGATGTGCCAGATCCGCTGCCGGGACACCCCGGGGGGCGCCGGGCTGGAGAGGTGGTCGGTGCGGTTCTGGACCGCGATGATGTAGTTGGCGTCGTACGCTCCGAAGACCGTGGTGCGGTTGAGCACGGTGCACTCTGCACCCGAGACCAGTTCGGCCTCGACGTCGTTCACCCAGGCCAGCGCGGGCTTGCCCTCGATGGTCTCCGCCAGCTCGGGAGCCGTGGAGCCCGACAGCAGCGATCCGCCCAGCTCGGACTGGTCGTCGAGCAGCATCACGCGGGCGCCGGTGCGCATGGCCTCCCGCGCGGCCATGAGGCCCGCCGGTCCGCCGCCCACCACCAGGATGTCCGTGTGCATGTACTTCTTGTCGTACTCGGCGCGGTCCTCCTCCGGGTCCAGACGCCCGCGGCCGTTGAGGAACTCGGTCTTCAACCCGTCCACGAGGGTCACCGTGGGCGCCGGGAGCATGGACTCGGCGACATCGCCGGGGAACCGCGGGGAGATGCGGACCAGGGCGTTGGGTTCCTCCACGCCGGCGGAGACGATGCCACGGGGGCGGTTCTCGTAGAGCGAGTCGCCCGCCGCGATCCGGCCGTTGGCCAGCAGGGCGGAGGTGAGGGTGTCCCCCGGGTGCCCGGAGAGTTCCTCGCCGTCGACGGTGAAACGCCAGGAGATGGTGCGGTCGATGCGCCCGCCCTCGGCGAGGCGGGAATTCTGGGAAGTCACTTCATTGCTCCCTTCGGGGCGGTGGCGGCGGGTTCCGCGGGGCCGAGGTCGGTCGAGGCGACACTCGGGCCCGTGGTTCCCGTGGTGGTGCTGTCGGGGGCCAGGCTGGCGGTGCCGAAGTCGGCCGGCTCACCGGCGTCCGGCACGGGCCGCGGCGCACCCATCGGGTAGATGGCCTGGATGTCGTAGGTGACGGTGTCGCGGAGCATGTTGAACCACTGGCGGCACCCGGTACTGTGCAGCCAGCGCTCGGCGAACGAGCCCTTGGTGTTGTCGCGGTAGAACAGGAACTCGGCCCACTGCCGGTCGGTCAGTTCGTCCGGGTTCTCCGGGTAGGGCACGTGGGCCTGGCCACCGTAGTGGAACTCGGTCTCGTCACGGGAGCCGCAGTTGGGGCAGGAGATGAGCAGCATGTGCTTCTTCTTTCTGGGATCGGAGGTCGCGGACGACGGCTAGTGGGCCACGGCGGCTGCGCCGTGTTCGTCGATCAGGGCGCCGGTCTCGAAGCGTTCGAGCGCGAAGGGCGCATTGAGCTCGTGCGGCGTCCCGGTCGCGATGGTGTGGGCGAAGGTGTAGCCCGCGGACGGCGTGCCCTTGAAACCTCCGGTGCCCCAGCCGCAGTTCACGAACATGTTCTCCACGGGCGTGGTCCCCACGATCGGCGATGCGTCCAGCGTGGTGTCCACCACCCCGCCCCAGGTCCGCAGGACGTGCGCCCGGGCGAAGATGGGGAAGAGCTCGACGGCGGCCGCCATCTGGTGCTCGATGACGTGGAACGAGCCGCGCTGGCCGTACCCGTTGTAGGAGTCCACGCCGGCGCCCATGACGAGCTCGCCCTTGTGGGCCTGGGAGACGTAGACGTGCACGTGGTTGGACATGACCACCGTGGGGTGGACGGGTTCGTGCAGCTCGGAGACGAGGGCCTGGAGCGGGTGGGACTGGATGGGCAGTCGGAAACCCGCCATCTCCGCCAGGACCGAGCTGTGACCTGCTGCGCACAGACCCACCTTCTCGGTGTTGATGGTCCCGCGGGTGGTCTTGACGCCGGTCACCCTGTTGCCGTCCTTGACGAACCCGGTCACCTCGCAGTTCTGGATGATGTCCACGCCGAGCTCGTCGCACTTGCGGGCGAAGGCCCAGGCCACGTGGTCGTGCTTGGCGATACCAGCACGGGGCTGGTACGTGGCGCCCATGACCGGGTAGCGGATGTTGTCGCTGATGTTCAGGATGGGGCAAAGTTCCTTGACCTGCTTCGGGTCGAGCCACTCCGCGTCGACGCCGTTGAGCTGGTTCGCACCCACGCGGCGCATGCTCTCCCGGACGTCCCCGAGCGTGTGGGCGAGGTTCATCACGCCGCGCTGGCTGAACAGGAAGTCGTACTCGAGTTCCTCGGGCAGGGTCTCCCACAGCTTGAGCGCGTGCTCGTACATCGCCGCGCTCTCGTCCCACAGGTAGTTCGACCGGATGATCGTGGTGTTGCGCGCCATGTTCCCGCCGGCGAGCCAGCCCTTCTCCAGGACCGCGATGTTCGTCATCCCGTGGTTCTTCGCGAGGAAGTACGCGGTGGCCAGGCCGTGACCGCCGCCTCCGACGATGATCGCGTCGTAGGAGGGCTTGGGGTCGGGGTTGTGCCAGAGGAAGTCCGGGTGCTCCGGAAGTTTTTCGGCCATGGTCTTAGGCTCCGATCGGGGTTGAGAGGGGCGCGAGGTCGGGGTAGAGCGGGTGCTGCCGGGCGAGTGCGAGGACGCGGTCCCGCAGCTCGTCGAGGACTGCGGTGTCGGCCGGCCCCTGCTGGGTGCCGGCCACGAGGGTCAGGGCGATGATGTCCGCGACCTCCACGAAGGCCTCGGTGCTGAAGCCTCGGGTGGCGAGCGCCGGCGTACCGATGCGCAGACCCGAGGTGACCATCGGCGGACGCGGGTCGAACGGGACGGCGTTGCGGTTGACGGTGATGTCGATCGAGGCCAGGAGATCCTCGCCCTGCTGGCCGTCCAGCTCGGAGTTGCGCAGGTCCACGAGGACGAGGTGCACGTCGGTGCCTCCGGTGAGCACGCCGATGCCGCGCTCGGCGACATCCGGACGGCCCAGGCGCTCGGCGAGGATGCGGGCTCCTTCGAGGGTGCGCTCCTGCCGCTCGCGGAACTCCTCCGTGGCGGCGATCTTGAAGGCGACGGCCTTCCCCGCGATGACGTGCTCCAGCGGGCCGCCCTGCTGCCCCGGGAAGACCGCGGAGTTGATCTTCTTGGCGATATCGGCGTCGTTGGAGAGGATGATCCCGCCGCGCGGGCCGGCCAGCGTCTTGTGCGTCGTGGACGTGACCACGTGGGCGTGCGGAACCGGGGAGGGGTGCAGTCCGGCGGCCACGAGCCCGGCGAAGTGGGCCATGTCCACGAGGAGGTAGGCACCCACCTTGTCGGCGATCCGCCGGAAGGCGGCGAAGTCCAGCTGGCGCGGGTACGCGGACCAGCCGGCGATGATCAGCTTGGGCTGGTGCTCCACCGCCAGTCGCTCCACCTCGGCCATGTCCACCAGGTGCGACTCGGGGTCCACCCCGTAGGCGGCCACGTCGTAGAGCCGACCGGAGAAGTTGATCTTCATCCCGTGGGTCAGGTGCCCGCCGTGCGCGAGGTTCAGCCCGAGGATGGTGTCTCCCGGCCGGATCAGGGCGTGCATCACGGAGGCATTGGCCTGCGCACCGGAGTGGGGCTGCACATTCGCGAAACCCGCGCCGAAGAGGTCCTTGACCCGGTCGATCGCCAACTGCTCGACGACGTCGACGTGCTCGCACCCACCGTAGTAGCGCTTTCCGGGATATCCCTCGGCGTACTTGTTGGTCAGGACCGAGCCCTGTGCCTGCATGACGGCCTGGGCGGTGTGGTTCTCCGACGCGATCATCTCGAGGCCCTCACGCTGGCGGCTGAGCTCCGCATCGATGCGTGTTGCGATCTCGGGATCCAGGTCCGCGAGATCAGCGGTCAGCGACGGCGAGACGACCGGCCCGTTGGCACCCTCCACTGCCGCCGTCGGGTTCGTCCTGGACTCCTCGGAGGAGATCGTCGTTTCCTGAACCATCGAAGGTCCCTGCCTTTCCGTCGACAACTGATATATCAGATTGCACCCACCATAGGATGAAGATCACATCGGGTCAAGACATCGGATCGATCCAGCTGATGCTCGCCGGGCCATTGACTTCCCGGATCACATTCTGTTCGACCTCTTGACTGTGACGCTCACCACTGTACGATCTGTGGAACACCGTTGCAACGTCCGCAACAACTCAGTGTCTCGAGTCCTCGAGCAATCTCGCAGCCGTCGATGTGCGGCCGCCCAACGAAAGAGACGTTGGCATGTCCAATCATGAGCAATTGGATGCCGCCCGAGCGGCATCCACGAACGAGGTCGGCGCCGAAGGCGGCAGCACGTCGACCTCGACCAAGGCGGCCCGGGGCGACGGGGGCAAGCCCCCGCGCCAGGTCGAGCTACCCCGCTTCCGCGGCCGGGTCATCCCTCCGCTGGACCGCGCCATCATCAAGATCCTGCCGCCGCTGCTGATCATCGGTCTGGTGATCGCAGTCACCCTCAACCCCGAGGGTGCCGCCGGGGTCATCGGCGAGCTGCGCACCTTCGTCACCTCCGGCTTCACCTGGCTGTTCGTCCTCTACTCCCTCGTCGCCCTCGGCGTTTGTGGCTGGCTCGCCTTCAGCCGCGTGGGGAAGATCCGACTCGGCGGCCCGCAGGCCAAGCCCGAGCACGGCAATTTCGCCTGGTACTCCATGCTGTTCGCCTGCGGCCAGGGCATCGGACTCATCTTCTGGTCGGTCGCCGAGCCGATCATGCTGCGCGACGAGAGCCCGGTCATCGCACCGCAGGCCAACACCTCCGGCGGCGGCATCGTCTGGTCCTACTTCCACTGGGGCCTCACCGCCTGGGCCATGTACTGCGTGGTGGCGGTCTGCCTCGCCTACTCGCACCACAACCTCGGGAAAACCCTGACGTTCCGGGAAGCCACCGTGGACTTCCTGCCCAAGAAGACCCAGCGTGGTGCCGGCGTGATCGTCGAGCTGCTCGCGATCATCGCGACGGTCCTCGGCCTGGCGACCTCGTTCGGCTTCGCCGCCCTGCAGTTCACCTCCGGCCTCTCGTCCTTCACGGGCCTCAGCGCGGGTCCCGGCCTCTGGATCGCCGTGATCATCGGACTCGGCGGCCTGACCGCCGTCTCGGCCTTCCTCGGAGTCAACAAGGGCATGAAGAGGGTCAGTGAGGCCAACTCGATCCTGAGCATCGTCCTCATGGGTGCCGTGTTCGTCTTCGGACCGACCATCTACATCATCTCCAACATCTCCGAGACCTTCGGCTCGTTCTTCTACAACTTCATCCCGATGAGCTTCTGGACCGACTCACCCACTGCGGCAGCTCCCATCGAGAGCTGGCAGGACAGCTGGAACGGCTGGTGGACGGTCTTCATCTGGTGCTGGGTCATCGCCTTCTCGCCCTTCGTCGCCGGCTTCATCGCCCGCATCTCCCGTGGCAGGACCATCCGCGAGTTCGTCATCGGCGTCACCGTGATCCCCTCGCTGATCGTGATGATCTGGATCGGGATCCTCGGCTCGGCCGCCGTCTACTACGACGACCAGACCGACCGCTCCATCTCGGACGGGGTCGCGGCCGACACCTCCAGCGGCCTGTTCTCGATGCTGGGCATGGTTCCTGTCGTCGGCGGCCTGCTTCTGGTCGTCGCGACCATCCTGGTGGCCACCTACTACGTCACGAGCCTTGATTCGGGTACTTACGCCCTCGCGGAGTTCGTCTCGGCGCCCAACAAGTCCGGTCCCTGGTTCAGGGTGATCCTCGTCGTCAGCATCGCTGCTGTTGCGATGATCCTGCTCTCCATCGGCGGCACGGCCGTGGTGGACACCGTCCAGACAGGCACCATCATCGGCGCCTTCCCCTTCTCCTTCGTGATCCTCCTGATGATCGCGAATCTCATCCGGAGGCTGCGGAAGCGCAACAAGGAGGTCAAGAGGCTCGAGAAGGAAGTCAACGACCCCGCACACCGCGCGGAGGACGACCAGCTCGATGCCGACGGCCTCCCGCTGGCGCATCGCGCACAGCACTAGTCCCCCGAGCACTAGTCCCCCGAGCACTAGTCCCCCGAGCACGCAGCGCCTCGCGGCGCTGCGTGCTCGCCCTGACCCAACTTCAAGGAGCACGTCATACACGCGGAACCAGCTGTCGCAGGAAACAGTGTCCTGATGTCCGAGATGGACGCCCACACCTTCAGTGCCTGGCTGGAGGAACAGCCGGGCCCGATCCTGGTGCCGGTCGGCGCCCTGGAGCAGCACGGCCCCCATCTCCCGCTGGGCACGGACGCCGTCCTGTCCACGAGCATCGCCGCGGCGGTGGCCCGGCGGACCGCGGGCCTGGTGGCCCAGCCGTTCACCTACGGCTACAAATCGCAGCAGAAGTCCGGGGGCGGCAATCACCTCCCGGGCACCACGAGCCTCGATGCCGCAGCCCTCATCGCCCTGACGCGATCGGTGACGGTGTCGCTCCTGAAACAGGACGTCCGCCGGATCGTGTTCGTCAACGGGCACTTCGAGAACTACCAGTTCCTCTACGAGGGCATCGATCTGGCGCTCGACGAGCTCGGCATCGGCAGCGGCGACGAGCGGAGCGTTCTGCTGCTCTCCTACTGGGACTACGTCTCGGAGCCCACGCTCGCGCAGGTCTACCCCGACGGATTCCCGGGCTGGGCGATCGAGCACGGTGGTGTCCTCGAGACGTCCCTCATGCTGCACCTCGAACCCTCGCTGGTGTCGCTGGACCGCGCCATGCAGCATCCGGCGGCATCCCTCCCGCGATTCGACCGGTTGCCCGTCGTCGCGGACCGCACCCCGGGTTCCGGCTGCCTGTCGGCGCCCGCCGGATCCGACGCCGACAAGGGAAGACTGCTCTTCGACCAGGTGGTGGAGGACCTCTCGGCAGACATCACGACCGAGTTCGGCCTCGACCCGGTGGAACATGCCGCAGGGGCTTGACTTCGGTCGGGCAACGCTCAATACTCCAAACAACAGTGTTGCACGTCACGCAACATGCACCCCGAGTCGCACTCCCCGCGGCTCGCACGACCCAGGAAAGGCCCTCCCATGACAACCACCAATGATCACGCCGTCACCGACGTCGCGAAGCTCGACCGCCTCAAGACGCTCAACAACGGCCAGAAGGTCTCCCTCACCTTCTCCGACGCCGAGTTCGAGCGGCGCCTCGCCGGCCTCCGCCGCATCATGGCGGAGAAGGACCTCGACGCCGTGATCCTGACGAGCTACCAGTCGATCAAGTACTACTCCGACTTCCTCTTCACCTACTTCGGGCGCTCCTACGCCATGGTGGTCACGGCGGACGACACCGTCACCATCACCGCGAACATCGACGCCGGCATGCCGTGGCGTCGCAGCTACGGCGACAACATCGTCTACACGGACTGGCGCCGCGACAACTACATCTTCGCCATCCAGGAGGCGCTGCGGACCCGCGGTATCAACGCGAAGCGCCTCGGCGTCGAGGACGACTCGCTGCCGCTGGACAACCGCAACAAGATCCAGGCGGCCTTCGAGAGTGCGACCCTCGTGGACGTGGCCCAGGCGGCCATGCGCCAGCGCATGATCAAGTCCGCGGAGGAGATCGAGGTCATCAAGCACGGTGCGCGGATCGGCGACCTCGGAGGCGAGGCCATCCGCGGGGCCATCAAGGCCGGCATCACCGAGTACGAGGTGGCACTGATCGGCACCGAGGCCATGGTGCACGAGATCGCCCGGACGTTCCCCGACTCCGAGATCCGCGACACCTGGGTGTGGTTCCAGTCGGGCATCAACACCGACGGAGCGCACAACTGGGCCACCACCCGCAAGATCCAGGAACACGACATCCTGTCGCTGAACTGCTTCCCGATGACCTCCGGCTACTACACGGCCCTGGAGCGCACCCTGTTCTTCGGCGAGCCGGACGAGCGTTCCCTCGAACTGTGGAACATCAACGTCGAGGTCCACGAGCGTGGCCTGGAACTCATCAAGCCCGGAGCCGTCTGCAAGGACATCGCCGCCGAGCTGAACGAGATCTACATCGGGCACGGCCTCCTGGCCAACCGCACCTTCGGGTACGGGCACTCCTTCGGTGTGCTGAGCCACTACTACGGACGCGAGGCGGGCCTGGAGCTCCGCGAGGACATCGACACGGTCCTGGAGAAGGACATGGTGGTCTCCATGGAGCCGATGATCACCGTCCTCGACGGCCAGCCCGGCGCCGGCGGCTACCGCGAGCACGACATCCTGGTGGTCGGGGAGAACGGCGCGGAGAACATCACCAAGTTCCCGTTCGGACCCGAGCACAACATCATCAGCGCCTGATACCGGCGTAGCAGGACGGGAAGGGCGGTGCGGCAGAGGTTGCCGCACCGCCCTTCCCGTCCGTCCGGAGCGGGTGCTGCAGGGGCATCCGCTTCACGTCCTCGTGGGACGGACCCGCCCGATCACACGGTAAAATAGGCACACCGGTGGCCAGGACCTGGGGCCTCGGACTATCGGTGAGGGATGGGGACCATGGGCAGTACCAGCATGATGACGACGGAGGACGTCTCCCTGGCCGAGCGCGCCTACGGGATCCTCCGCGACCGGCTCATCATGCTGGACATCGCACCCGGTGACCCCATCAACGAGGCCCGCGTGGCAGCGGAGCTGGGATTCGGCAGGACACCCCTGCGCGAGGCCCTCAAGCGCCTGGAGACGGATCATCTGGTGGTCTCCTACCCCCGGCGGGGGACCTTCGCGACCATCGTCGACATCACCGAACTCGCCGCGATCTCCGAGGTGCGCCAGGTGCTGGAACCGCTGGCTGCCCGCCGCGCCGCGCTGAACACCGATCCCGGCATCCGGCTCGAGCTGGAGCAGGTGGTTGCGGCGATCACGTCGATGGACGCCCACCAGGGGCGCCATGAGCTCATGCAGTACGACCTCGAGGTGCATCGCCTGATCTACCGCGCGGCCGGCAATCACCACCTCGAGGAGTCGCTCATCAGGCTCGACAACCTCGCCACGCGCATCTGGTGCCTGGTGCTGAACCGGTTGCCCTCGATCTCCGGGCACATCACCGAACACGTCGAGCTCCTCCACGCCATCCTCGCCGGCGATGCGGACACGGCCGCGGCGCTGTCCGCCGCCCACGTCACGCACTTCGAACGGACCGTCCGCACCATCCTCTGACCGGCCGGACCCGCCTCCGGCCCCGCCGAGGGCTCCGCGCCGGACGGGGCGTGGACCGAAACGGACATATGCCGCCGATCTGCCGCCGGATACGCAAGGATGGTCCCCATCATGACTTCAGCTGATTACGCCACGGGGGCCGCAGAGCCCAAGAACGCCTCCGTCATCATCAACGCCATCGCGGTGCTCCGCTCGTTCACGGCGGACGAACCCCTCCTCGGTGTCACCGAGATCGCCAACAGGGTGGGACTGCACAAGAGCACGGTGTCGCGGATCCTCGCCACCTTCGAGCAGGAGCACCTGGTGGAGCGCGATCCCGAGACCCGGAGATTCCGGCTCGGCCTCGGTCTCATCGCCGTCGCCGGCCCGCTGTTGGCGGAACTGGAGGAACGCCAGGTGGCCTACCCGGTGCTGCGTTCCCTGGCGGAGCAGACGGGCGAGACGAGCGCGCTCATGCTGTGGAGCGACGGCCAGTCGATGTGCGTGGAGCAGATCGCGAGCCACCACCAGATCAAGCACACCACACCGCTCGGGGCCAGGTACCGGGACGCCATGAGTGCGTCCGTGCAGGTCTTCCTGAGCGCCGAGTCCGACGAGCACGTCGCGTCGATGCTGCGCGAGGGCTCGATCACCCATCCCGGTCCGGACGACGCCGCCGCCGTCGACGCGTATCTGCGGCGGCTGGAGGAAGCCCGGGTGAGGGGCTGGGCCATCAACTACGGCGAGTCCTCCACCGACGAGGTAGGGGTGGCCGCCCCCGTCCGCGACCACCGGGGTGATCTCGTGGCCGCGGTGCTCATCCCGGCTCCGCGCTTCCGCATCGGACCGGACCGACTGCAGGAGCTCGGAGAGGCCTGCGCGGCCGCCGCCCGTCAGATCTCGGCCCGCCTGGGCGGGACGGCCGCGAACGGCCTGCAGCCACTGGTCACAGCGACCGGCCGTACGAGGAACAGCTAGCCGCCGGCGGACAGATACTGAGAGTGTCGCTGACACTGGCACTGGCACTGGCACTGTCGAGGAAGGACACCCATGAGCACCCCATCCGCAGCCGGGCCCGGCGACCACCCCTGGCGCGGCCCCCTGATCTCCGTCGGAGCCCTCATCGCGGCGTTCGTGCTCCTGGCCGTGACCGGGGCGTCGGTCCTGCTCCTCACCCCGCTCCTGGTCGGAGCCTGGAGCATCGTGCAGCTCCGCGGGAACAGGCGCTACTGGCTACCCCTCGCCCCCTGTCTCCTGGCCGTCCTGTTCTGGCTCTACCTCTTCGTCACAGTCCTTCTCGGCTTCGTCCTCGGCTAGGGGCGCTCCCGGGCGCACACCGTTGCCCGGTCCACGAGGCCGGCCCGTCAGAGCTGGGCGAGCAGGAGGCCGATGGTGAGTCCGAGACCCGCGGCGAGCAGCGCCGTCACGGCGGTTGCTGCGCCCGAGACGAGCGCTGCTCCCACCCGGCCGGCCTGGAGCAGGCGCACCGTGTCGATGCTCGCGGTACTGAACGTGGTGTAGCCGCCGAGGAAGCCGGTACCGGCCACGAGCGTCCAGGCCGGTGGTACGGCGGCCACGAGCACCAGGCTCGTGACGATGCCGAGCAGGAACGAGCCACTGATGTTGATGGTCATGGTCCCCGTCGGGAACCGGTTCGAGGAGCGGGAGGCGACGACGTCGTCGAGCACGAAGCGCGCCACCGATCCGAGGCCACCCGCCACGGCGAGCACGAACACGAGGAGCACACTCACGAGGTCCTCCCCCGCGCCCTGGTGCCGAGGAGGACCCCCAGGGCACCGGCCGCGAGGCCGAGCACCACGGAGCCCACCAGATAGGCGACGCCCTCGAGCGCGCGGCCGGTACCGAGCAGCAGCAGCGCATCCACGGCGAGGGCGCTGTAGGTGGTGAATCCCCCGAGGAACCCCGTACCGATGAGGAGCCGGACGGAGCGGCGGCGTCCCTCGTCGGGACCGCGGTGCACCAGGGTCTCGAGGACCAGCCCCAGCAGGAACGCACCCGAGATGTTGATCAGGAGGATCCCGAGTGGGAGGCCGGTCGGGGTGGGGAGGAGCTCGGCGATGCCGAAGCGCGCGAGGGTGCCACCCGTGCCGCCGACGAACACGAGGGCGAGGTCGACGATCCGGCGCCGTTCCGGTACCACCTCGCTCGGCTGGACGTCGGACAGCTCGCTCATCGACCTACAGTTGCATGCCGGCCGACGGCGCGCCAAGAAGCTGCACCCGGGCGAGCACACGGCAGTAACGGACCTGTAACATCGTGACCTGGAACACAATGGCGTGCGGAGGGAACCAGATGAGTCATCAGTCCGGACAAGTGGCAGCGGGCGGGAACGCGGTGATGGAGGACGGCGAGTCCGCCCGTTCGATCGGCAGCACCTGGCTGCTCCGCGGGATCGGCGTCGTCGTGGCCGTGGCGATCTACCTCCTGCTCGGCGGCTCCGAGCTCTCGCACGACGGGCGGGTCGTCGCGGCGATCGCAGGTCTCATGGCCGTGTGGTGGATGACGGAGGCCGTACCCCTGTCCGTCACGTCGCTGCTGCCGATCGTGCTCCTGCCGATGTTCACCGTCATCACGGTGGCGGAGGCCACGGCACCGTACGCGAACTCGATCGTCTTCCTGTTCCTCGGCGGATTCCTGATCGCCATCGCCATGCAGAAGTGGAATCTCCACCGGCGTATCGCGCTGCTGACCCTCCGACGCGTGGGCACCCATCCGCGCCGGATCATCCTCGGCATGATGATCTCCACGGCGTTCCTGTCGATGTGGGTCTCCAACACGGCCACGACCCTCATGATGTTGCCGATCGCCCTCAGCGTGCTCACGCTCGTCGTCGAGAACAGCCGCGGGGCCAACGTCGTGGAGGGGAGGACGGGCGCTGATCTCGAGGCGGGCAAAGCGATCAGCAACGTGGTGGACGACAAGCAGATCCGCATCTTCGGTGTGGCGCTCGTCCTCTCGGTCGCCTGGGCTGCGACCATCGGCGGACTCGGGACACTGCTCGGCAGTCCCCCGAACGCGATCGTCGCCGGCTACATCAGCACCGAACTGGGCGAGGACGTCGGATTCCTGCAGTGGATGCTGCTCGGCGTGCCCATCGTGATCGTGTTCATCGGCCTGGCCTGGCTGCTCATCACGCGCGTGATCTTCAAGTTCTCGCTGGAGGAGATACCCGGTGGCAAGGGACTGATCGACACCGAGATCGGCAAGCTGGGGCGGATGAGCCAGGGCGAGAAGACCGCCCTCGTGGTCTTCTGCAGCGCGGCCTTCCTCTGGATCGTCCCCGGACTCGTGTCCAACATCGGTGCGGTCAGTGAGGCGTTGCCCTGGCTCGGAGAGTTCAACGACACCGTGATCGCCATCGGCGCGGGAATCGTTCTCTTCATGATCCCGGCGGACAAGGCCGGCCGTATGACCCTCGTCTGGAAGGACGCCGAGGAAGGACTGCCCTGGGGCGTACTCCTGCTCTTCGGTGGTGGCCTCTCGCTGGCCGGGGCCGTCGCTGCCACGGGGCTCGACGCCTGGTTCGGGGAGCGCGTGAGCGGCCTCGGGGCCCTGCCGATAGTCCTGCTGCTCGCCGTCGTCGTCACGATCGTCCTACTGCTGACCGAGATCACCAGCAACACGGCCACCGCCGCCACCTTCATCCCCATCCTCGGCGGCGTCGCGATCGGGATCGGGATGGATCCGACCACCCTGCTCATCCCTGCGGCCCTGGCCGCCACCTGTGCCTTCATGCTCCCCGTCGGCACTCCGCCCAACGCCATCGTCTACGCGACCGGGAATGTGAAGATCTCGGAGATGGTGCGCGGTGGGGTCGTCCTCAACATCGTCGGGGTCATCCTCATCACCATGTTCACCGTCCTCATCGGTCCGTTCGCCCTGGGCCTCGTGCTCTGACGGTTCGGCACGAGACACGGACCGGGCGCCCGATGACAGCGGACAGCACGACGAAGCGACCCGAGCCTATCAGGCATGTCCTGGAGCACTGCGAGATCCTCGACCACCGGGCGTGGATGGAAGTGGTGCTCAGCCCCGGTCATGACGTGACCGATGCAGACCTGCTCGTCTTCCGAGCAGGTCTGCACGAGGTGGCGGACTGGCAGACGAAGCCGATGCTGATCCACATGCGGTCCCTCCTCGGGGTGAGTCTCGAGGGCCGGGCACGCATCAGCCGCTACAGGCATCCGACGCCGATCGCGGTGGTGGGGTCCAGTCCCCTGGACGAGATCATCGCGGGTTTCACCCTGCGCTCCCCCAGCCGGACGGAGTACTTCTCCGATCGGCTGGAGGCCCTGCGGTGGCTCGGAGTAGCCCCTTCGCACTGATCCGCCCATGCCGGCAGAGCCGCCGGTGCGGCTTGTCGTCGAGGACTCGGGCGATGACGGGCGAGAATGGAAGGCATGACGTTCTCCTCCGACCCGGTCCTCGACGCCATGGCGACCAGGCGCTCGGTCTCGAAGGTGGGTCCCGGGACCCCCTCCGACGCCGAACTCCTCGAGCTGCTGGCTGCGGTCACCCCGGTGGCCGACCACAAGGCACTCCGCCCCTGGCGGCTCATCACCCTGCGCGGTGATGACCGGAGACGGCTCGGCGAGGCACTCGACGAGGCTGCGGGGACGGTCCGTGGCCCCGGTGAGCACAACACGAAGACTTTCCGCGCAGAACTGCTGATCGCCGTCGTCGTGAGCCCGACGGAGCACCCCAAGGTACCGGTCTGGGAACAGCACGCCACAGCCGCCGGTGCCGCGCACCTGCTGGAGCTGGCGCTCTGGCGAGCCGGCTGGGGCGTCATGTGGCGGACGGGCCTGCTGACAAATGCTCCGGCGGTGCGGACCGCGCACGGGCTCGCCACGCACGAGCAGCTCATGGGATGGCTCTACGTGGGCAGTATCAGCGACTCGTTCCGCAGCCGCCTCCTCGGATCGAGCCGGCCGCCCCTCGATCCCAATCAGTTCCTGGGGACCATGCCGCCGGCGCCGACCGACGCCTGACCGGCGCTGCTGCTCCGAAGATCCACACCCGGCGCTGCCGGTCAACAGCTGCGGGCGAGGATGCCGTCCGTTCGGGCAGGCGGGGCTGCGGTGCTTATGATGGGCTCTCGTGCCGACTCCGGGGAAGCCTGCACCAAGTTCAGAAGCGAGCTTGACCACTGCGTCGTCCTTCGTGACCGGACAGGTAGCCATGCTGAACCGTTTCTCGCCCTGCAATGCCCCTCCCGACGAGCTCATCGTCCCCGAGGCAGGGCGCCGCTGATGATCGACGACCCTACCGACCGGGCCCAGCGGGCCGGCCTCTCGTGGAAGCGTCATCTGGAGGACCTGGCGGCCTTTCACGCCCACTACGGGCGGACCCCGTCCTCGATCCGGCCCGTGAACGCCGGCGAGGAACGTCTCGCCAGGTGGTGGCACCGCCAGCTCGTCGCCGCCGGACGGCAGACGCTGACCGCCGAACAGGCGTGTCTCCTCGACAACCTCTTCAGCCCTGACGCTCTGGATGACCTGGACGCTCTGGAAGCCTGCTGAGCACACGAGAGGTTCGGCCGAGTGCAATCAGCGGGTGATCCGGACCTCCACCTCCTCCGAGACGGCCGTGGCACCGGCGTTGCTCCTCGCGATGGCCCGGCCCCGGTAGACGCCCTCGGGCGCACCGCTGGTGTCCAGGACGCAGGAGTACGGCGCCGTCGTCGTGGTGCACACGGTGGTCCACACGGTGCCTCCGGTCTCGGCGTACTCGATGCTGACGCTCCGGATCCCGGATCGCGGCTCAGCAGCATCGGCGCTCAGGGTGATGCGTCCCTCGACCGCCGGCCCCGAATCCTGGAGCGTGACGGAGGGCACCGGCCACTCGGAGGCGACGGTGAAGGAGTTCC
The DNA here is from genome assembly GCF_947493765.1 of uncultured Arthrobacter sp. Taxonomy (GTDB): domain Bacteria; phylum Actinomycetota; class Actinomycetes; order Actinomycetales; family Micrococcaceae; genus Arthrobacter_D. The sequence goes on along the minus strand of NZ_CANLSZ010000005.1, from coordinate 131,055 downwards.
CGGTGTTGGAGGTGGACGCCGTGAAGGCCGCTGAGGAGAGCACCGAGGCGCTGGCAGCCACCAGAGCGGCAAGGATCGCGGCCACCCCCACAACGACCGCCAGCCGGAGGAGCAGGGCTCGCATGCGGGCCTCGCCGTCGATCTCTGACGGGGGTATCCCGGGCGCGTCGTCGTCGAAGACGGCGAGCGGCGAATACGGCTCCTCGTCCGGCAGCGGATCCGCCTGGTCCGGGCCGGCGTCGGCCTCCGCCACGGCGACGACCCGCCCCTCGACCCGCACGACGACGACGGCGAGCGCCGACAACCCCGTCCACGCCGCGAGCAGGGCCAGCTCTCCGGTGGCGAGCCACAGACCGGGGAGTCCGATCATCGGCACGAGGAGCCGGCCCTGCCCGGTGATCTGCTCCCGGATCAGGGGGGCGCTGTCCGCCTGGGGGTTGGCATCACCGGCGGTGACGAAGGTGCCGTCCAGGTTGTCCGCCACGATCCTGTGGAGCCAGGTCTCCTGCTCGGCCGCCGGTCCGGAGGCTGGCACGAGGAACTGCACCACCCGGCCGACCGGCACCGGCTTGTCCGGATCCAGGGATTGGGTCAGAACCACGTCCCCGGCTGTGATGTGGGGTTCCATCGACCCGCTCTGCACCACCGTGCCGTGCCAACCCCACAGCAGGGGCAGCACCCCGATCAGGGCGAGACTGACGGTGAGGATGAGGTAGAAGCGGGAGACGAACCCCGCGATCAACAGGACCCAGCCCTCGGCGCCGAAGATAGTCCGGAACCATTCGACGGCGGAAGCGGGCACCGGAAACAATCCGGCCGGGGGCGAGGGAGCTGGTGCGAGTATCAGAGCGAGTCCCCGACCGTTCCGCTGTCCAGGCGGGATGAGCCGGTGGCTGGGACCGGCCTAGGGGTTGGGGTGGTCACTCGAGTGGATCTCCCACACCAGCTCGGCCCCGACCGTACCCTTCTGCAGACTGTTGACCTGCTCCTGGGTCAGACCGTCGGTGTCGAATTCCCAGGTGATCTTGTACGTCCGCTTCTCACCGGTCGTCTGGATATCACCCGTGGTCTGCCAGACGGCACCGCCACTGTCGAAGCTGCTGTGATCCCGGTTCAGGACGGAGATCGGCTGCCTACCCGCAGCGCCGAAGCCCGTGGCGGTTGCGGCATCGGCCGCGAAACCCTCGCAGTCGCCGAATGAGCCACCGTCGCCCTGTACGAGGTCGAGGAAGAGGTGGTCCTCGAGCGCCGTGTCGGTCGGTTCGTTCTTGGTACTCGTCAAGTTCCGGACATAGGGGCGCACTTCGCTGGGATGATTAGCGTACGAGGTGACGACGATGCATCGCTGACCCCGCTGGGTCGGGACGATGCTGTAGATGTTGAAGGCGGCGACACCGTTGTCGTCGTCAATCAGGTCCATGCTGCCCGCACTCCAGACGTTGTTGTCGTTGCTGGTGTCGTCGGTGAATGCAGCCTGGGATCCCTGCCACACGAGTCCGCCGGCGAGGAGGACGGCCAGCGGGACGGCACTCAGGGAGACGGTTCTGCGCATGCGGAGGGAAGGAGTTTTCATGAGTGAGACCTCGGGTCATGGACCGACGCGATGATGGATGCGTCAGTACCCCACCCCTGCCCGTGACCCTCCACGGGCAATCGGTATCGACCCTGACCTACAGAAGATAGCCGGTACCGCGAGACGGTTCCATGAAGCTGGCGAAGAACTGGGCAGATCCTGAGACTCCCCGCGGAGACCGCGTCCCCATGCCGGAGCCGGGTGTCCTCAGGACAGCTAGCGGGTGAGCACCACGTCCTCACCGCGGAAGGTCGCGCGGAAGCCGTCGTCCCCGACGCTCACATCCTGCAGCACCAGGCCCTCGGGCAGACCCTCGATGTCGTGCTCGATGGTCACGGCGCGGCGCGCGACGGCGGCCAGGGCGTCCGAGAGGAAGCCGGGCCCGCCGAGGTCGATGGAGCGGGGTTCGACGACGAGCCGACCGGCGTCGACCTCCACCGTGCCGGACGCGACCACGCGCACCTCCCGGCCCAGCACCTCGACGCCCCGCACCACCTCGGCCTCGCCGTCGTCCCCGGCCCGGACCAGCGCCCCGCCACCGAGTTCCTCGGCGACGACGTCGAACGGCACCGTGGCGTCCAGCTCGAGCCCGCCCGCGACGAGCCCGTCAGGCCCGGTGAGCACATCCCGCCCCACGGCGTCGATGTCCCGCAGCGTGGTGCCCCCGCTCACTGCTGTCCCCACCTCCAGCACGACGTCGGCCAGCCACACGTCGTCCTCCGCGAGCCCGTCGGGCGGCCCCGCATCGACCGGTCCCTCGCTGCTCGGCGACGGAGTGGCCCCCGGCCCGCTCCGTCCGACGGGGTCGCTGATCACGAACCAGGCGACGGTCAGCACCACCACCAGCACGACCAGCAGGCCGGCGGCTCCGATGAGCCAGTCCTTCGCACGCGTCCACTCCATGCCCTCAGTGTGAAGGGTCACCGATCCGTGAGCGACTCCCCGCGCGGGAGCCGCACCGGTTCGAGGCGTACGGGCGTCACAGCGTCACAGCGGTGTGACGTAGGCACCCGCGATCCCCCCGTCGACGAGGAACTGGCTCGCGGTGATGAAGGAGGAGTCGTCCGAGGCGAGGAACGCCACGGCTGCGGCCAGCTCGTCGGGCTCCGCGAACCGGCCCAGCGGCACGTGGACCAGTCGGCGGGCGGCGCGCTCCGGGTCGCTCGCGAACAGCTCCGTCAGGAGGGGTGTGTTGACCGGACCGGGGCACAGGGCGTTGACGCGGATGCCCTGCCGGGCGAACTCGACGCCGAGCTCGCGGCTCATCGAGAGCACGCCACCCTTGGACGCGGAGTAGGAGATCTGCGAGGTCGCGGCGCCCATGACGGCCACGAAGGAGGCCGTGTTGATGATCGAGCCCTTGCCCTGGCGCTGCATGTACGGGATGACGTGCTTGCAGCAGTAGTAGACGCTGGTCAGATTGACCTCCTGCACCCGTCTCCACGCGTCGATACCCGTCTCGAGGATCGAGGCGTCCTCCGGTGGCGAGATCCCCGCGTTGTTGAACGCGATGTCCACCCGCCCGTAGGTGTCCCCGGTGGTCCTGAAGAGATTGACGACGTCGTCCTCCTGCGTGACGTCGGTGCGCACGAAGATCCCTCCCACCGAGTCCGCCGCCTCCTGCCCCGCCTCGTCGGAACAGATGTCCGCGATGACCACGCGGGCCCCCTCGTGGGCGAGGCGCCGGGCCGTCGCCAGCCCGATCCCGGACGCCCCGCCGGTGATCACCGCACTGCGGTCCTTCAGTCGATTGCTGATCAACCCGTTGTAGGGGGCGGCGCTGTCCTCAGCCATGGCACTCCTTGATTCCTTGCGTGGTGACGAATGGGTGGTCGGCGGTCAGTCGGTCGAGATGAACACGTTCTTGACCTCGCTGAAGGCATCGAGGGCATCGGGGCCCAGCTCACGGCCCAGACCCGACTGCTTGTAGCCTCCGAACGGCGTGGCGTAGCGGACCGAGGAGTGCGAGTTCACCGACAGGTTCCCCGCCTCGACGCCGCGCGAGACCCGCAGCGCCCTACCGACGTCGGACGTCCAGATGGACCCCGAGAGCCCGAAGTCCGAGTCGTTGGCGATGCGCAGGGCATCGGCCTCGTCGTCGAAGGGCACGACGGCGACCACCGGTCCGAAGATCTCCTCCCGCAGGGAGCGCGCCCCGGCGTCGGACGGCGTGAGGACCGTCGGCGGGAACCAGAAGCCGTCCCCGGACGGCGCGGTCCCCTGGAACGCGACCTCGGCGCTGGGCCGGCCGTCGCCGTCGTACACGAAGGACGACACCGTGGCGTGCTGGGCCGCCGAGATGAGGGGTCCCATCTCCGTGCTCTCGTCGGACGGGTCACCGACCCGGAAGGCCTTCACCGCGGGCTCGAGCAGACCGAGGAACTTCTCGTAGACGGAGCGTTGGACGAGGATGCGGGAGCGGGCGCAGCAATCCTGCCCGGCGTTGTCGAACACACCGCCCGGTGCGCTGGCGACGGCTCTGTCGAGATCGGCGTCGCCGAAGATGATGTTGGCGCTCTTGCCCCCGAGTTCCAGCGTGACGCGCTTGACCTGCTCGGCGCATCCGGCCATGACCCGCTTCCCGACGGCGGTCGATCCGGTGAAGACGACCTTCCGCACCGACGGGTGGGTGACGAAGCGCTCGCCGACCACCGATCCCTTGCCGGGCACCACGGTGAAGACACCCTCGGGGATGCCCGCCTGCAGGGCCAGTTCACCGAGCCGGATCGCGGTCAGGGGCGTCAGCTCGGCGGGCTTGAGAACCACGGTGTTGCCGGCCGCGAGCGCGGGCGCAAACCCCCAGCCGGCGATCGGCATGGGGAAGTTCCACGGGACGATCACCCCCACCACCCCCAGCGGCTCGTTGAAGGTGATGTCCACTCCCCCGGCCACCGGGATCTGCCGGCCGGAGTGCCGTTCGGGCGCCGCGGCGTAGTAGGTCAGCACGTCCCGCACATTGCCTGCCTCCCAGAGCGCATTGCCGATGGTGTGCCCAGCATTGGCCACCTCCAGGGTGGCGAGGTGCTCCAGATCGGAGTCCACCATGTCGGCGAACCGCCGCAGCAGCCGGCCCCGATCGGCCGGAGCCACGGCGCGCCAGGCCGGGAAGGCGGTGGCGGCTGCCTCGATGGCCCTGTCGGTCGCAGCGACGTCGGCCAGCGCGACGTCCTGGATCGCGGCACCGGTGGAGGGGTTGAGGACGGTGAAGCTGCTCACGTGAGGCTCTCCTGACGCTGGTGGTAGCGGGCGGCGGCGTCCACGAACCCCGTGAAGAGCCGGGCATCGGCCGGGTTCTCCTCCGGATGGAACTGCACGCCCAGCGCCCAGCCGGGTGCGTCCGTGCACTCGACGGCCTCGATGGTCCCGTCGGGTGCCCACGCGGTGGGGCGGAGTCCGGCTCCGAGCCGGTCCACGGACTGGTGGTGGTAGCACGGGGCCGTGCCCTCGTGCCCGAGCAGCTCTGCCGTCAGCGTCCCCGGCTCCGTGGTGAACTCCACGGTGCCGTACACCCCCGGGGAGGGCTGGTAGCGCGATTCAGGGAGCAGATCGGGCACATGCTGGAACAGGGTGCCCCCGAGGGCCACATTCAGGATCTGCGCGCCACGGCAGATCGCGAAGAGCGGCACGCCGGTCTCGAGCGCTGCCCGGGTGAGCCGGATGTCGTGGTCGTCACGTTCGGGCTGCGCCGCGGTGGTGGGGTGCGGATCGGCCCGGTAGTTGGCCGGGTCCACGTCCACCCCGCCGATCACGATCAGGCCGTCCAGGACGGAGAGGACCGATTCGTCGGTACCCACCGGAGGCAGCAGGAGAGGGGTACCGCCCGCGGCCACGACCCCGGTGACGTACTTCCCCGGGACGATGGCGGCGCGATCCTCCCACACACCCCACGACGCCTCCTGCCAGTAGGTGGTGAGACCGATCCTGGGCCTGGACTGCATGGCATCCCCCATCAGTGGCGCTCGAATCCGCGGTGGACTTCCCAGTCCGTGATGGCCGCGTTGAACTGCTCCAGCTCGATGTCCGCGTAGTGCGTGTAGTGCTCCACGACCTCGTCCCCGAAGACCTCCCGGGCGATGGCGGAGGTGGCGAAGAGCTCCCTGGCCTCCGCCATGGTGTGGGGCACGTGCTGCGCGTCGGAGTCGTAGGCGTTCCCCTCCGTCATGGGTGGCAGTTCCAGTTCGTGCTCGATGCCGTAGAGGCCCCCGGCGAGCATCGCGGCCAGCGCGAGATAGGGGTTCGCGTCCGCGCCGGGCAGCCTGTTCTCCATCCGCGCGGAGTGCCCCTTGCCCACCAGGCGCACCGAGCAGCTGCGGTTGTCCAGTCCCCAGGCGACGGCGGTGGGGGCGAAGGAGCCCTTCGCGAAGCGCTTGTAGGAGTTGATGTTGGGCGCGTAGAAGAGGGTGAAGTCCCGCATGGTGGCCAGCACCCCGGCGATGAAGTGGTTGTACAGCGCGGTGCGCTCCCCCGTGTCGGCGTCCCAGAAGACCAGGTCGCCCTCGGTGCCGCGCAGGGACATGTGGATGTGGCAGGAGGAGCCGTCGCGTGCGTTCGGCTTGGCCATGAAGGTCACCGCCTGCCCGCGCTGCGCCGCCATCTGCTTGGCCGAGAGCTTGTAGAAGACGTGGTTGTCCGCCGTCGTGATGACGTCGTCGTACCGGAAGGCGATCTCGTGCTGCCCGAAGTTGCACTCGCCCTTGGCCGACTCGACGATCATGCCGGCCTCGAACATGGTGTTGCGGATGTCGCGCAGCAGCGGTTCCACCCGCATGGACCCGAGGATCGAGTAGTCGACGTTGTAGAGATTGGCCGGTGTCAGCTCCAGGTAGTTGCCGCGCTGCGCCTCCTCGTAGCTGGTGTTGTAGATCATGAACTCCAGTTCCGTCCCTGAGACGGCCCGGTACCCCTGGGCCGCGGCCTTCTCCTGCTGGGAGCGCAGGAGGCTCCTCGGGGAGACGGAGACGCGCTCACCGGTGGTGTAGTTGAGATCGGCCTGGATCATGGCCGTCTTCTCCAGATAGGGCACGCGCCGGATGGTGTCCAGATCCAGATCGAACTCCATGTCCCCGTAGCCCTTGTCCCAGCTGGACATGGCGTACCCGGCGACTGTGTTCATCTCCGTGTCGACGGACAGGAGGTAGTTGCAGGCCTCGGAGCCGTGCTCCAGGGCGGACTCGAGGAAGAAACCGCCGTGGATGACCTTCCCCTGCAGGCGCCCCTGCATATCGGTGAAGGCCAGGATCACACTGTCGATCTCGCCGTCGTCGATGGACTGCCGGAGCTGGTCCACGGTGAGCATCTTCTCGTTGCGCGGATGTGACGTCATTGTTCTCTCCTCGGGTGGGGCACTGGGACGCAGGCTCTATTTCAGGGACTTCTCGGAGTCCTGGAGCAGGGCGAACTCCTCCTCGGGTGCGCTCGCCACCAGGTGGTGACGGCTGTAGAACCAGAAGTACGCCAGGGCCACGAGGAACACCCCGGCGGTGATGCTGGCGGCCACCACGTCCAGGACGAAGGTCGCGACCAGCGCGACCACGGCCAGGACGAGCGCGATCCCTGTGGTGACCACACCGCCCGGCGTCCGGTAGCCGCGCTCCAGGTCGGGCTCCTTGACGCGGAGCATGATGTGGCTCAGGTTCAGCAGCACGTACGAGAGCGTGGCACCGAAGACCGCGATGTTGATCAACAGGCCGCCGTTGCCGGTCACCGACGCCAGGATGAACCCGATCGTTCCCGGGACCACGAGCGCGAGCCACGGAGTGTGCCGCGAGGTGGTGAGGGAGAGCGCCCTGGGCAGATAGCCCGCGCGGGACAGCGCGAAGAGCTGTCGCGAGTAGGCGAACACGATCGAGAAGAAACTGGCCACCAGGCCCGCGAGACCGGCGTAGTTCACGACGTCGGCCAGGACGGAGTCGCCACCGGCGACCGCCCGGAGTGCCTCCGGGAGTGGCGAGTCGGACCCGCCCATGGCCGAGGCCCCCGCTGTACCGGGGACCAGCACGAGCATCGCCGCCCCGGAGACGAGGAGGAACACCATGGCGACGATGATGCCGCGCGGCATGTCCCGCTTGGGGTCCGAGGACTCCTCGGCAGCCAGCGGCACGCCCTCGATGGCCAGGAAGAACCAGATCCCGAAGACCAGCGCGGCCAGGACACCCGGGATACCGAAGGGCAGGAACGCACTGGACCCGGTCGATCCGTCGGGGACGATGTCGAAGAGATTGTCGGTCCGGAAGTGCGGGACCAGTCCGATCACCGTGATGACCAGCGCCACGACGGCGATCGCGGTGATGCCGAACATGACCTTCAGCGCCTCACCGACACCCCAGAGGTGGATGCCGATGAACACCACGTACGTCACGAGGTAGACGGGCCACGAGTTGGTCAGTCCGAAGAGCCCGAGTGCCTCGATGTAGCCTCCGATGAAGGTGGCGATGGCCGCGGGCGCCACCGCGTACTCGATGAGCACGGCCATGCCGGTGGCGAAGCCTCCCAGCGGTCCGAGGGCGCGCCGCGCGAAACCGTAGCCGGCCCCCGCTGTCGGGAGGGTTGAGGACATCTCCGCGAGCCCGAACACCATGCACGTGTACATGAGGCCCATGAGCAGGAAGGCGATGAGGAGTCCGCCCCAGCCGCCCACGGCGAGACCCAGGTTCCAGCCGGAGAAGTCCCCCGAGATGACGTAGGCGACGCCGAGGCCTGCGAGCAGGATCCAGCCGGCTGCGCCTCTTTTGAGCCGACGGTGCTCCAGATAGTCCTTGTCCACAGCTCCGTAGTCGATGCGGGATGTTCGCGCCATGAGTCGTCCGTTCTGGGAAGGAGGAAGCTCTGCTGGATCTCTGCCGTCGGATCATCAATGGACCAATTTCAGTCCTTTGACCTGACTCACTGTGAGTCAGAACACATACCCGCGTCAACCCCTCGAGGGGAGGGAACTTTCGCATGGTTCCCGATCGGACCACAGCTCGTGGAGCAGGCTTCGTGGGATGCTGGCGTCATGAACATCACGGACGACGCAGCCCCGGGACTCCACCCGCGTTACCGGCTGCTCGGCTCGGTCCGGACGGGCAACGCCTTCGAGGAGACCGTGGAGCACCTGCTGCGCGGTATCAAGATCGGCCTCTTCCCCGCCGGTGAACGCCTGCCGGCCGAACGCGAACTGGCCAAGGTCCTCGGCGTCTCCCGGGCCACCCTGCGCGACGCCCTGGCGGAACTGCAGCAGGCCCGGTACCTGAGCATCCAGCGCGGACGGTACGGCGGAGCAGTCGTCGCCCCGGAGTTGCCCTCGCAGGGTGCGGCCCTGGGGAGCCAGGACCGGGCGGCCGTGGAGGACGTCCTCGCCTTCCGGGCCGCCGTGGAACCGGCGGCGGCAGCCCTGGCTGCCGACTCGACGCTCACGGCGTCCGACCGCACCCGGCTGCTCGACGGGCTCCGCTCGGTGTCCGGCGCCGGCCCCGGACAGTACCGTCCCCTGGATGCACGCCTGCACATCACCATCGCCGAGCTGGGCGGCTCCCCCCGCCTGGCCGCAGCCGTCGCCGAGGCACGCGCCGCCACGAGCGATCTGCTGGACCGCATCCCCTTCCTGGAGCGGAACATCGAGCACTCGGACCTCCAGCACACCAGCATCGTCGAGGCGATCCTGGCCGGGGACCCGACCGTTGCACGGGCCCTGATGCTGGAACACCTCGAGGGAACCGCCGCACTGCTCCGCGGCTTCCTCACCGAGGCCACGCGGGAGCACGAGGCCTGACCGGCCCGCTGTACGACCGCCGTGCTCCGACGGCTGCAGACGGGCGGTGCGGGATTGAGTAGGCTCCGAGCATGACGTGGCTGACGCGCAGTGCCGGTTTCCATCCGATCCGCCGGACCGCGGCCTGGCTCGCCGCGGGCTTCCTCACCCTGCAGGGCGTGGTCATCGCCGTGCTGCTGGTCACGGATGCCGTGAAGAAGAAGGGGCGGGCCCGCCGAACGGGTTTCCCCCGCCCGGGCACCTTCCACAGCACGGTGGGTGACACGCGGATCACCACCTACACCTACGGCGCCGATCTCTACCGGGACATGATTGCCGCGATCGACGGAGCGCAGACGCGCATCCTGCTGGAGACCTTCATCTGGAAGGGCGACGAGGTGGGCCGGCAGATCCGCGACGCCGTGAACAGGGCAGCGGCCCGCGGCGTGGAGGTGTACGTGATCTACGACCAGTTCGGGAATCTGGTGGTCCCTCGGTCCTTCTACAGCTTCCACCCCGAGGTGCGGGTCCTCCGCTTCCCCGCCTTCGATCCGACCCTGCTGCTCAGCCCCCGCCGTGCCACAGGGCTGACCCACCGCAAGCTCCTCGTGGTGGACCAGGGCCTGGGCTTCGTGGGCGGGTACAACCTCGGGTCCCTCTACGCGACCGAATGGCGCGACACCCACCTCCGGCTGGAGGGGACGACGGCGTTCGAGCTGGGGCATTCCTTCGCGCAGGTCTGGAACAGTCTCGCCACCAAGCACCCCGGTCTCTCACCGCTGAATCCGACGGCGTGGAACCCTCCGATCCGTGCCATCAACAACATGCCGGTCAATCGGGTCTTCCCGATCCGCAGCGTGTACCTGGACGCCATCAGCCGCGCCCAGGAGTACATCCATCTCACGACGGCGTACTTCATCCCCGACCAGCAGGTGCTCAAGGCCCTCATCGAGGCGTCCCGGCGCGGCGTGGACGTGCGGGTGATCGTGCCGGAGGTCTCGAACCACATCCTGACGGACTGGTTGTCCCGCGGCTTCTACACCACGCTCCTGCGGGAGAACATCACCATCCTGCTGTACCGGAACGCCATGATCCACGCCAAGACGGCCAGCATCGACGGCCAGTGGTCCATCGTCGGCACGGCCAACATCGACCGGCTCAGCCTCGAGTTCAACTACGAGATAGACCTCGAGATCCAGGACGAGGGCTTCGCCGCCGACATGGAGCGGATCTTCACCGTCGACAGCGCCAACTGCCGCATCGTCGACGCCGAGGAGTGGAGCAGGCGCCACCCCGCGGCGCGCATCGCGGAGACGGTCCTGATACCGCTGCGGCCCTACCTCTGACCCTCGTTCGCCGGTGAGCAGTGCCCAGCAGGACGCTCAGTCGGCGGTCCCGCCCGCAGGTGCTGCGCCGCCGGCGGCCGGGCCTCTCGCGATGACGTCGTCGTCGTCGAGTGGCCTCCGAGGAGACTCCGGGATGCGGAACACCGGGAGGGCGATGTTGATCATCGGCCCGATGAGCAGGGCGAAGGCCACTGTGCCGAGACCCACGGAGCCACCGAGCCACCAGCCCAGCAGCAGGACCGTCCCCTCGATGGCCGTACGGACGAACCAGATGGGCAACCCGAAGCGGTCGTGGAGGCCCGTCATGAGCCCGTCGCGTGGTCCGGGACCCAGCCTCGCCCCGATGTAGAGGCCGCTGGCGATCGCGAGCAGCACCAGTCCGCCGGTGAACAGCAGGATCCGGGCCCACAGCTGATCCGGCTCGCCCAGGAGTGCGAGTCCGGCCTCGGCGCTGGGGCCCACGAGCAGCACATTGAGGACGGTCCCGATACCCGGGCGTTGCCGCAGCGGGATCCAGAGGATGAGCACCACCACCCCGATGATGTTGGTCATGAACCCGAACGGGATGCCGGTCTGCAGTGCCCCACCCTGGCCCAGGACGTCCCACGGCGAGACCCCGAGCGTGGCCCTGATCATCATGGCGAGCGAGAACCCGTACAGGAACAGGCCGACGAGGAGCTGGAGGCCCCGCCAGGTACCGCGAAATGTCATGGTCCCAGTAGACCGCCGAACGGCCCCTGCAACAAATGGTCCCGTGCCGTGTGCAACACCTCGGGTCATCCCCAGACCGCGCCCTCGCGTCGACGGGCCCGGGTCACCGCGTCGCGGCGTCACGCGGCCGGTCAGGCGGCGGGGACGCGCTGGTCGAGGTACTCGGCGAGGTAGGGCGCCGTGATGCTCGTTCCGCGGTCGAGGTCGGCGATCTGCCGGGGTGTGCCGCTGGCCACGATGGTCCCGCCGGCCGACCCTCCACCGGGCCCCAGATCAATCACCCAGTCCGCTGCCGCCACCACGGCCATGGTGTGCTCCACGACCACCACGGTGTTCCCGGCCCCCACGAGCTTCCGGAGCTGCGCGAGGAGCAGGACGACGTCGGCCGGGTGCAGGCCCGTGGTCGGTTCGTCCAGGAGATACAGGGTGTGGCCCCTGCGGGCACGCTGCAGTTCGGTGGCCAGCTTGATGCGTTGGGCCTCCCCGCCGGAGAGCTCCGTGGCCGGCTGGCCGAGACGCAGATAGCCCAGCCCCACCTCGCGGAGGGTCTCCAGGGACCGGGCCGCTGCGGGGATGTCGGCCAGGAAGACCTCGGCGTCGTCGACCATCATGCCGAGCACGTCGGCGATGGTTCGCCCGCGCAGGGTGACCGTCAGTGTCTCGTCGTTGTAGCGCGCGCCGTGGCAGGTGGGGCAGGGGCCGTAGCTGCCGGGCAGGAACAGGAGCTCCACCGAGACGAAGCCCTCGCCCTGGCAGGTCTCGCACCGCCCGCCCGGGACATTGAAGGAGAAACGGCCCATGCCGAAGCCCTTCGCGCGCGCGTCCGGGGTGGCCGCGAAAGCTTTCCGGACGGCGTCGAAGAGTCCCGTGTACGTGGCCAGGTTGGAGCGGGGCGTCCGGCCGATGGGCTTCTGGTCCACGCTGACGAGGCGGTCGATGTGCTCGAGGCCCCTGATCCCGGCGACCACCGCGCCGGTCACCGCGTCCTCGTCGGGCTCGGTGTCCGCCGGGGTGTCGTTGCGGACGTGCCGCCCCACGCCCTCGGCGAGGACGGTGCTGACGAGGGTGGACTTGCCGGAGCCGGACACCCCGGTGACGGCGGTGAGGACACCCACGGGGATGTCGGCGTCGAGCCCCACGAGATTGTGGCGGTGGATGCCTTCGAGGTGCAGCCAGCCCGAGGGCTCGCGGGGTTCGGCGGTGTCCGGGGCCGTGGTCGGCGCCAGGAAGGGCGCCGTCAGGGATTCGGGCACATCCCTCAGCCCCTCGACGGGCCCGCTGTAGACGATGGTGCCGCCGCCCTGGCCCGCGAGCGGCCCGACGTCGACGATCCACTCGGCCCGCCGCACCACGTCCATGTTGTGCTCCACCACGAAGACGGTGTTGCCGGCGTCCTTCAGTGCCTCCAGGACGCCCAGGAGCGGTTCCACGTCGGCGGGATGCAGACCGGCGGAGGGCTCGTCGAGCACGTAGATCACGCCGAACAGACCGGAGCGCAGCTGGGTCGCGATGCGCAGGCGCTGCATCTCGCCCGGGGAGAGTGTGGGCGTGGCCCGGTCGAGGCTCAGGTAGCCCAGTCCCAGGTCCACCAGCACCTCGAGCCGCTGGATCAGGTCCCGGCTGATGGTCACGGAGACCTCCGTCCGCTCCCCCGAGCTGGACGAGCGGTGTGCGGCGGTCGGGTGTTCGACGGCGGCGGCCGGCGCGAGGTGCGCCGCCAGCTCCGCGAGCGGCAGGGCGTTCGCTTCCGAGATGGGCAGTCCCGCGAACGTCACGGCGAGGGCCTCGGCGCGCAGTCCGGTCCCTCCGCACAGGGTGCAGGGGCCCGATTCCATGAACGGCAGCACGCGATCCCGCATCTGCTGGCTCTTCGAGTCGTGCAGGGTGTGCATGACGTAGCTCTTCGCGCTCCAGAACCGCCCCTTGTAGGGTTTGGCGATCCGGTCCCGCTGCGGAGTGACGTCGACCACGGGCTGCTCGTCGGTGAACAGCAGCCACGAGCGCGCCTCCTCGGGGAGGTCACGCCAGGGGATGTCGATGTCGTAGCCGAGCTCGCGGACGATGTCCCGGAGGTTCTTGCCCTGCCAGGCACCGGGCCACGCGGCGATGGCGCCCTCGGTGATGCTCAGTGAGGGGTCGGGGACGAGGGTCTGCTCCGTGACGTCCCGGGCTATCCCGAGGCCGTGGCAGCGGGGGCAGGCTCCGGCAGCGGTATTGGGCGAGAACGCATCGGAGTCCAGCCTGCCGTCGACTCCTTCGGGATAGGTTCCGGCGCGGGAGTAGAGCATCCGCAGTGAGTTGGAGAGCGTGGTCAGCGTCCCCACCGTGGAGCGCGCACTCGGGGTTCCGCGGCGCTGCTGCAGGGCGACGGCGGGCGGGAGCCCGGTGATCGACCCGACGTGCGGGGTGTTGCCCTGCTGGATGAGGCGCCGCGCATAGGGTGCGACCGACTCGAGATAGCGGCGCTGGGCCTCGGCGAAGATGGTCCCGAACGCGAGCGACGACTTCCCGGACCCGGAGACGCCGGTGAAGGCGACGACGGCGTCGCGGGGGCAGTCGACGTCGACCGCGCGGAGGTTGTTCTCGCTCGCGCCGCGCACGCGGACGAAGCCCTCCCGTGTACTGCTCGTCTCGGCGGGGGCGTTGATCAGTTCACTCACCGTCACCACCCTACGGTCATTCGGTCCTCTGCCTGCCCTGCCCTGCCCAGGCTGACCAGGCGGAGGGCTACGTCCCGGGATGGGCTGCAATGATCGTGAGCCGGCTGGGCCGGCCCATGGACGGTCCCGGCTCCATGGCACGGGGCGAGGGCGGTCCAGTCCACCCGTGGGAGAGTCGCTCTCGGTCGCCGAGCAACCGAAGTCCCGTAGGGGCATTCTTGTGCCTCGGCTGCCCGACGCGGCCTGAGTGTTGCGGGTGCGCCCCGTGATTCTGGGCCTAATCCCCGGTAGATCCGTCCAGCAGCTCGCGCAGAATATCCAGATGACCGCAGTGCCTACCCGTTTCCTCGATCATGTGCACCAGTACCCACCGCACGCTCTGTCCGCCGTCGCCAGCGCGGCAGCGATCCTCCAGCCCATACCGCTCGAGCACGTCGCGGGACTGGTGGCAGGCAGCCTCGTAGTCCTCGATGATGCTCACCAGGCTGTCCTCCTCGCCCACCCGGAATTCGCCGTCGGGATCCTCCGGCGACCACCGGGTTGGTACGTCCTGCTGCCCGTCGATCCGGTCCTGGAACCAGAACCGTTCAACCTCTGTCAGGTGTTGTACCAATCCTGACACCGTCGTCAGCGAAGGTAGGAGCCGCCTGATGCCGTCGGTATCGCTGAGGCCACTGGCCTTCATCACTACCGTTGCCCGGAAGTAGTCCAGAAAGCCCGTCAGTGTCTCCCGCTCTCCGGCCGCCACAGGTGGTTCCGTCCGGCTGTCGTGTCCCATCCGACCAACCTAGTCAGAGGAGTCGAGCCGCAGTGCGGGCGCGCCGAACATGACGAACGGGGACGAGCGGAACGGCTCGAGAAGAAGTCTCAGATGCCGATCGGGTTGTGGAACAGCCTCGTGAGTACCGAGCTCAACGCTGCTTCAGTTCACGGTTGTGGGGCCGATCCCGGTCCGTAGGTTCTCCTGTAGTTGATCACTAGAAGGGCTGCGACGGTGCTGCAGATGATTCCGGTGGTCATCGCAGCCCATTCAGACCGCTCGGGAAGGGAGAACAGGAAGAAGGCGAAGCCACCGACGGCGTGGATGAGAAGCAGTGCGATGGCCGCCAACCACGTATTTTTCGGCATGCAGACCACACTAGTGCTGCGGTGAGTCAGCGTCCGTAGGCCGATGATCAAGGTAGGAAGCAACACGGCTGCTCGGAGCTTCAGATCGATGGGTCTGCTGCACGGATACGTGACGGACCGTCCCGCTGTCGATTCTCACAACGCCCTCGCGCCAGCGTGTCGTACAGTCGTTGAGGGGACCCCGTCCGCACGCTACCTGAAGGCTCCCATGCACCCCTCGCCCCCCTCCGATCCCGCTCACGCGGGGACCAGGCGAAAGGCTGCGTCCGGGAGTACACGCGTTCGGCCGGACATCCAGGGCCTCCGCGCCCTGGCGGTCGTGGTGGTGGTACTGGATCATCTGATCGGCTGGCCGAGCGGCGGCTTCATCGGCGTGGACATCTTCTTCGTCATCTCGGGCTTCCTCATCACGGGGCTCCTTCTCCGGGAGTACGAGAAGTCCGGACGCATCTCCTTCGGCAACTTCTACCGGCGGCGCATCAAGCGCATCATTCCGGCGTCGCTCGTCGTGATCGTAGTGACCCTCCTCGGGGCCTACGCGATCTTCAGGCCCTCCCGCTTCCACGGGACGGCGCAGGACGGCGTGGCAGCGGCGCTGTTCTACGCCAACCGGCGCTTCGCAGCCATTGGCACCGACTACTTCCGGGCGAATGTGCCGGTCTCACCCCTGCAGCACTTCTGGTCCCTGTCCGTCGAGGAGCAGTTCTACTTCGTGTGGCCCGCCGTGATGCTCCTGGTACTGACGTTGGTGGCGAAGCACCCGAACGGGGGCCCCGCGCGAGCCCGGCTCTGCGCAGGACTCATCATCGGACTGATCTCCGCAGCATCCTTTGCCTGGGCCTTCCGGGAAACGCAGACCTCACCAACCCAGGCCTACTTCTCCACGTTCTCCCGCGGCTGGGAGATCGGTGCCGGTACGGCTCTGGCCTGCGCGACACCGCTGTGCAGCCGACTCGCTGCGAGGGTGCGTCCGCTGCTGGCCTGGCTGGGCATCGGCCTGATGATGGCCGGGCTGTTCCTCGTCGACTCGTCCTCGGCCTTCCCAGCACCGTGGGCACTTCTCCCTGTCCTCGGTACGGTCCTCGTGATCATGGCTGGCACCGGTACGGACAGACACCGGTTCCTGCTGCCACTCACCAATCCCGTGAGCGGATACCTCGGCAACATCTCCTACTCGCTGTACCTCTGGCACTTCCCGGTGATCATCCTCGGCGGCGCCGTGTTCCTCGGCCGGGGCCCCCTGTTCTACCTGGGCTGCGCTGCAGCGATGATCCTCCTCGCGGTGTTCTCCTACCACCTCATCGAGGACCCTGTCCGTAGATCCTCGTGGCTCTCCGGGCAGGAAGTAGGGGCCCCCGGAACGACGACGCCGGACGGGAATGCAGCTCACGAGACGGCACGGGGGGCCGGTTTCCAGCGGGCCGCCATAGCTGCAGGCCTCACGGCCGTCCTGGTGACAGTAGCGGTGCCCCTCGTACCAGAGCACGCCCGGGCCATCGAACTGACCGGCTTCGACGTGCCCGGAGTGTCGGACGAGACGGCCATTCTGCAGAAGCAGATCCGCAGTGCGCTCGAGAAGGAGGACTGGCCGCAGCTGGAGCCCAGTATGGACGAGGCGATGAACGGACCGTTGACTGCCGGAGAGATCAGCGCCTGCGGCGGTACCGGACGCTTGGATATCAGCAAGTGCACGTGGGGTGACCCCGATGCCGCCCGGCGCGCCGTGGTTGTCGGCGACTCGATCGCAATGTCCTGGACGTCGACAGCGCGAGACGTGTTCGGATCCGCGGATGGCTGGTCGGTCACCAGCCTCGCGTCGTCCGGCTGTACCTTCACGGATACCCTCGTGAAGAATCCTTCCCCGAGGCTCGTGGCAGCGTGCGAAGGGCGGAAAGCGCAAGCTGTGGAGGCCATCACCAGGCTCCGACCAGAGGTGGTGATCATCTCCAACACGTACGAGCCGCGCATCCCCGCGGGCCGGGACGAGCCGATGACCCCGGAGGAGTGGAAGGACAGCACACAGGAAATCGTCTCCCGCTTCAAGGATTCCGTGGGCGCCGTCGTGTTCCTCTCGCCCCCACCCCTCACCACCGATATCCAGACGTGCTATTCGAAGATCGCCGACCCATCCTTCTGCGCCGGACAGATCGATCCGCGGTGGCACACCTTCGCGACCGCCGAACAGGAACTCGCCGCAGAACTCGGTGCTATCTACGTGAGTCCGGAGCCCTGGTTCTGCACAGAGAATTGGTGCCCGAGCTTCATCGGGAACACTCCCGTGATGCGGGATCTCGTCCACATGACGCCGCAGTTCCAAACCAAACTGGTACCCGCCCTACGCCACGAGCTCGCGGACCACGCCATCCTCGAATCCCGACAGTCCTCTGCCCGGAAAAGCCGTGACCAGCCACGAGAACGGCTTCCGTTGGCTCATTCGTGATCCTGGCGCTGCTACAGGATGCGGGTCTCTCGCGATGATCCATGACGACTCGCGTCCGCGCCCCTTTCCGCATCGACCTTCACCTGAGAAGGTAACGGGATGACCCTGGACATCGCGGCCCTCCGCGCTCACTTCCCCGCCCTGCTCACCGGCACCGCACACTTCGACGGCCCCGGTGGAACACAGACCCCCACCGTGGTGGGAGCCGCGATAGCCGATACCCTCACCAGGCCGCTGTCCATCCGCGGCTCCGGTACGCGATCGGAAACCAACGCCGAAGTAGCGGTCGGCGAATTCCGGGCAGCGATGGCCGACCTGCTCGGGGCGCATCCTCGGGGTGTCGTCTACGGGCGGAGCGCGACCCAGCTCACCTACGACTTCTCCCGCCATCTGGCCAGGACCTGGCGGCCAGGGGACGAGGTCGTCGTCTCCCGCCTGGACCACGACTCCAACATCCGCCCGTGGGTGCAAGCAGCCGCATCGGTCGGCGCCACGGTGCGCTGGATCGAGTTCGACCCGGACACCACGGAGATCGACGACGCGTCCGTCGCAGCCGCGATCACCGAGCGCACTAAGCTGGTGGCCATCACCGCCGCGTCGAACCTGCTCGGCACCAAACCGCCGGTGCGCCGCATCGCCGATGCCGCACACGCGGTCGGCGCCCTGGTCTACGTGGACGGGGTGCACTACACCGCCCATGCGGCCGTGGATGTGACGGCGCTGGGAGCGGACTTCTTCGCCTGTTCGCCCTACAAGTTCCTCGGGCCCCACTGCGGTGTCCTCGTGGCCGACCCGGAACTGCTGGAGTCACTGCAGCCGGACAAGCTGCTGCCGTCCACGAACGAGGTGCCCGAGCGGTTCGAGTTCGGCACCCTCCCGTACGAGATCATGGCCGGAGCTACGGCGGCCGTGGATTTCCTCGCGGCGATCGCGCCCGGTGCCGCCACCGACCGCCGTACGCGTCTTCTCGCCTCCGCACACGTGGTCGAGGAGCACGAGCTCGCCATGCGCTCCCGCATCGAGACAGGGCTGACCGACCTCGGGAACGCCGTCACGCTGCACTCGAAGGCCCAGGATCGGACGCCGACACTGCTGGTGACCTTCCCGGGCCGGTCCTCCACGGACGCCTACCGGTTCCTGGTGGATCGGAACATCCTCGCGCCGGCCGGCTCGTTCTACGCCTACGAAGCCTTCCGTCGCCTCGAGCTCGAGGACACGGCCGCCCTGCGGATCGGCGTCGCGCCCTACACCGACGACGACGACGCGGACCGTCTCGTGGACGCGCTCCGCGAGTTCGTTGCGTCATAGCGCGGGAGTGAGGATCGTCCTAGTGCAGGGGTGAGCACCGTCGCGGTCCTACAGGTCGGCGAGCAGCCCGCCCGGGTTCTCCATCGCATCCGCGACGAAGCGCAGGAAGCCACCGGCGGTGCCGCCGTCGCAGACGCGGTGATCGAAGGCGAGCGTCAGTTCGGTGATCTTCCGGACCGCGAGCTGACCGTCCACCACCCAGGGCCGGTCCATGATCCGGCCCATGCCGAGGATCGCGGACTCCGGATAGTTGATGATCGCCGCGCTGCCGTCGACTCCGAAGACGCCGTAGTTGTTGAGGGTGAACGTGCCGGAGGACAGCTCCGTCGGCGTCGCCCTGCCCTCGCGCGCGAGAGCGGCGAGACGACGGATCTCGGCGTCGAGCTCGCGAGCCGACATGGTGTCCGCACGTCGGACACTGGGCACCACGAGCCCGCGGTCGGTCTGTGCGGCGATGCCGAGGTTCACGCCGTCCACACGCACGAGTTCCTGCGTGCCGTCGTCGGCTGTGGAGATCCGGCTGTTCAGCTCCGGGTAGCGGGCCAGGCCGGCGACGACGAAGCGCGCCACGAACGCCAGGATGCCCGGCACGGCGTCGGGGGTGCGGCGCTTCATGCCCTCGCGCAGCTCCATCAGGGCCGAGACGTCCACGTCCACCCAGACGGTCGCCTCGGGGATCTCCCGCCGGCTGCGCGTCATGGCGTCGGCGATGGTCCGGCGGACGCCGCGCAGCGGTGTGCGCTCCAGCACTTCCAGACCGGATCGGGAATCCGCGACCGGCTCGGCGTCGACACTGTCCTGTGCCTCCTCCGGTGCTCCGGCGGCCGTGACGGGTAGTGCCGCGCTCCCTGAGATCGCCGCCATCACATCGCGCCGCAGGATCAAGCCCTGCTCCCCCGAACCGGTCAGCTCGGTGAGCCTCAGACCGTTCTCACGGGCGAGTCTGCGGACCAGCGGGGAGATGCAGAGTGGAGCTCTCGCGCCCTGTCCTGCGGAAGTCGATGTGACGTGGGACGACGGCAGGTCGGCCGGCGTAGGAGCCGATGGGGCGGCGGGCGTTGCGGCTGCGGGTGTAGAACCGTCAGCCGGGCGGGCAGGCTCGGCGGTCCCGGCAGGCTTGGCGGCGACCCTCCGCGGGCGCGTGCGCCCCCCGGTCAGGCCGCCGGGGGTGCCGTACCCGATCAGCACGTTGCCCGAGCCCTCTGCGGCCACGGGTGGTTCATCGTTGTCCTGCGTCGCGGCAGCAGGCACCCCGGCCTCCTCGCGCACGGCGGCTGCGGCTGTGAGGAGGGCGGGATCGCCGGCGGCGGTCGTCTCCTCCGGATCACTGGACGCCGCCGTCCCCTCGGGACGGACGGACAGGAACGGTGCGCCGACGTCGAGCACCTGCCCGGGCCTGCCGTGCAGGACGGCGACGGTCCCCTCGAAGGGCGAGGGCACCTCCACCACGGACTTGGCGGTCTCCACCTCCGCGATCGGCTGGTCGACGGCGACGGCGTCGCCCTCGGCGACGAGCCAGGTCACCAGCTCCGCCTCGGTGAGGCCCTCCCCGAGGTCGGGGAGGGCGAAGACCAGGAGTTTCGCTGTCTCTGGAGCGGCAATCATGTCAGGCCTCCCACTGCAGGGCGTCGACGGCGTCGAGGATGCGGTCCACGCTCGGCAGGTAGAAGTGCTCGAGCTTCGGTGACGGGAAGGGGATGTCGAACCCGGTCACGCGGAGCACCGGCGCAGCGAGCGAGTGGAAGCAGCGCTCCTGCACCCGCGCCACGATCTCCGAGGCCACCGAGGCGAAGCCCGGCGCCTCGGCCACAACCACGGCGCGACCGGTGCGCCTCACGCTCTCGGTGACGGTCCCGTCGTCGAACGGGACGATGGAGCGTAGGTCGATCACCTCGATCGAGCGTCCCTCCTCGGCGGCCGCCGCAGCGGCGGCGAGCGCCGTGGGCACGGACGGCCCGTAGCTGATGAGGGTGGCGTCGGTCCCGGCGCGGGCGACGACGGCGCGTCCGATGCGGCGCGGTGCCTCGCCGTCGTCGAACGTCCTGCGGAGTTCCGCGAGGTCGACCTCCTCCTTGGACCAGTACAGCTTCTTGGGCTCCAGGAACACCACCGGATCGGGCGAGGCGATGGCCTCGCGCAGCATGAAGTAGGCGTCGCGCACGGTCGCGGGAGCCAGGACCGTCAGACCGGGTGTGTGGGCGTAGTAGGCCTCGGACGAGTCGCAGTGGTGCTCCACGCCGCCGATCCCGCCGGCGTAGGGGATCCGGATGACGATCGGCAGGCGGACCCTGCCCTTGGTGCGATTCGGCATCTTCGCCACGTGGCTGACCACCTGCTCGAAGGCCGGGTAGGCGAAGGCGTCGAACTGCATCTCGACCACAGGCCTCATGCCGTTCATGGCCATGCCCACGGCCATGCCCATGATGCCGGCCTCGGCGAGCGGCGTGTCGAAGCAGCGCTCCTCGCCGAACCGGGCGGTCAGGCCGTCCGTGATGCGGAAGACCCCGCCGAGCGGCCCCACGTCCTCGCCGAACATCAGCACGGCGGGGTCGGTCTCCATGGCGTCGGCGAGGGCCGCGTTGAGCGCCTTCGCGAAGGTCGAGGTGGTCGGGGCTGTACGGGTCGGGGTGGCGCCGGGTTGCCCGGTGCCGTCCGCGACGGGCGCTTCGGTGGTCTGCGTCATCGCTGGTTCTCCTTCGTCGTATTCCCGGTCACGCCGGGATCCGCGGGAGCTGCGTCCCGTGCCAGCTCCTCGCGCAGTTGCTCCGCCTGTTCGCGCAGCTGCGAGGTCTTCTCCGCGTAGACGTACTCGAAGAGCTCCGCCGGATCGATCCGGGCGTCCGTGTTGAGCCCCTTGCGGATCACCGAGGCGATGGTGTCGGCTGCTGCCGCGAGCTCGGTCTCCGCCTCGTCGGTCAGCAGGTCCAGGCCCTTCAGGTAGGTGCGCATCCGCACCAGCGGATCCTTCGGAATCCAGCGCTCGACGTCGTCGGCCGACCGGTAGCGCGTGGCGTCGTCGGCGTTCGTGTGCGCCTGCATGCGGTACGTGTGCGCCTCGACGAGGGAGGGGCCTCCGCCGTCGCGCGCCCGGCTCACCGCGGAGCCGAGGACCGCCAATAGGGCGGCGAGATCGTTGCCGTCCACGCGCTCCCCCGGCATGCCGTAGCCGATCGCCTTGTGGGCGAGCGAGGGTGCCACGGTCTGGCTCGTGAGGGGCACGGAGATCGCGAACTCGTTGTTCTGGATGAAGAAGACCACGGGCACGTGGAAGACCGCCGCGAAGTTCAGGGCCTCGTGGAAGTCTCCCTCGCTCGTCGCGCCGTCACCGCACATCGCGAGGACCACGGTGCTCTCGCCGCGCAGTTTCGCGGCATGCGCCACGCCGACCGCGTGCAGGAGCTGCGTCGCCAGCGGGGTGGCCTGGGTTGCGACCCTGTGCTCGTAGGGGTCGTACCCGCTGTGCCAGTCGCCGCGGAGCAGGGTGAAGACCTCGAGCGGATCGACCCCGCGGGTCACGACGGCGACGGTGTC
This sequence comes from uncultured Arthrobacter sp., assembly GCF_947493765.1. Lineage (GTDB taxonomy): Bacteria > Actinomycetota > Actinomycetes > Actinomycetales > Micrococcaceae > Arthrobacter_D. Next base: position 108,629 of record NZ_CANLSZ010000005.1, on the reverse strand, counting down.
GCGATAGGTGGGGAACAGCCAGTCCTCCTCACCGAGGACGACGGCGGCGGCGACCTGGCAGGCCTCCTGCCCGTGCGAGGACGGGTAGACCGCCATCCGGCCCTGTCGGACGAGTGCGTTGGCCTGGTCGTTGATGCGGCGACCGGAGACGAGCCGGCCGTACGCCCCCAGCAACTCCTCACCGGAGGGCAGTGGATAGCGGTCGTCGGGCGTGTGTCGTCCCTCGGGATCGACCAGTTGCACGGGTTGCGCGGAGGGCAGCAGCGCGCTGTCCGCGGTCCGGGTTCGCACGCCGTCCAGTACGCCCTCGTGGCCCTCGTTCGTTGCCGTACTCATTCCGCCTCCGTTACCGGCCGCTGCAGCGGCCTACGTGGCAGCGCCTGGCTCCGGCGCTGGATACTCTGTCGAACCAGTATGGCCAGGAGCAGGTTTCGTCGCCACGAACGAGCAGAATTCTGGAATCTAGAGGACAAGAGGCGCTATTCTGTGGACGAATCGGCATAGTGAGCTGGATTACGCAGAGGGGCGTGGACGGGTGGGAACTGGAGATCTCGATGAGGTGGATCGGAAGATCCTTGCGGAGCTGACGCGGGACGGCAGGCAGTCGGTGACGGCGGTGGCCGAGCGCGTCCATATCTCGCGGGCCCATGCGTACTCGCGTATCGCCAGATTGACCGAGGACGGCGTCCTGACGAAGTTCACCGCGATCATCGACCCCGCGAAGGCGGGTCTGAGGTCATCGGCCTACGTCACACTGAAGGTGCGTCAGCACTCCTGGCGGGAGTTGCGGGACCAGCTGCGGCAGGTCCCGGAGGTCCACCACATAGCGCTGGTGGGGGGTGACTTCGATGTGATCCTGCTGGTCCGCGCCGAGGACAACGTGGGGCTGCGGCGCCTGATCTTCGATCGACTGCAGTCCATGCCGGGCGTGCTCGACACCCAGACGTTCCTCGTGTTCGAGGATCTCGACACGAGGTGAGGATTCCCGCGTCAGTGGGGCGTCGGGGGCGTCAGTGGGGCGTCAGTGACGGACGGGGAGCCCGCCACCCCAGAGTGCGCCCGCGATGAGCACCGGCTGGAAGAAGAGGCGTCCCAGCCGCTTCCCGTCGGAGTCCAGATTGAACGCATCCAGTCGCTGCACGTACTGATTGATGTTGCCGGGGAAGATCGCGGTGTAGAAGCCGGCGAGCGCGACGCCGACCACGCGGCGGTGGCGCGGCAGGGCGAGGAATGCGACGCCCAGGCCCACCTCGACCACGCCCGAGGCAAGCACCACGAGGTCCTTGTCCAGCGGGATCCATACCGGGACCTGCGCCTGGAACGGCTCCCGCGCGAAGGTCAGGTGCGACGTCCCCGCGAAGGTCATGAAGGCGCCGAGGCCGATCCGGACGAGCCTCTGGGATGCGGTGGAGGAACTCATCCCTCAACGGTAGGTGACGACCTGTGTGGCGCCCAACTGCCGTATACAAGTCCGGGGTTTCGATTCTGAGAGGATGAAGTATGGCTTCGAAAAGTGCCCATGACGTCGACAATGAGACGGAGGCGGGCCCGCAGGGTGGTGTGCAGTCGGTGGATCGCGCCCTCACGGTCCTGGAGATCCTGGCCCGCGACGGTGACGCCGGAGTGAGCAGCATCGCCCTCGAGATGAACATCCACAAGTCCACCGCCTCACGCCTGCTGGCCTCGCTCGTGAACAGGGAGCTGGTCCATCAGGACAGCGAGCGCGGGAAGTACAGGCTCGGCTTCGGCATCCTACGGCTGGCCAGCTCCATCCCCGGAAGACTGAGTCTGGTGAGGGAGGCCCGTCCCGTCCTGGAAGGACTGGCGGAGAAATTCAAGGAGACGGTGAATCTGGCCGTGCTGCGCTCCAACTACGCCGTCAATCTCGATCAGGCCATGGGGCCCTCGACCTTGGCCACCTACGACTGGGTGGGGAGCCTGACGCCGCTCCACGCCACCTCCAGCGGCAAGGTGCTGCTGGCGGCGCTCCCCCCGGAGGACCGGGAACGCCTGCTCGCCGAGACCGGGCTGCCTCCCCGCACTCCGCACACCATCACCGAGCGGGCCCAGCTCGAGCGTGAGCTGGGCAGGGTCACCGAGGACGGCTACGGGACCGTGATGGAGGAGTTCGAGATCGGGCTGAACGCGGTCGCCGTCCCGATCGTCAGCCATCTGGACATGGTGATCGGCGCCGTCAGCATCTCGGGGCCGGCGTTCCGCTTCGATCCCGCGGCCGTGCCGGAGCTGATCGGGGAGCTGAAGGAAGCGGGTCGGCGCATCAGCGCCAGGATCGGGCACACCGACGGCTGACCGAACGGAGCGCACACCGGCTCAGGGGTGGGACGAGGCATCCCCCACCCTGGCCTGGACCCACTCGTGGAACGCGCTGATGTGGTGCTCGCTGGGTACCAGGACGCCGCCGTTGGCGTAGACCCTCGAGCTCATGGCGGGCTGGCAGCGCTCGCAGGCATCGAAGTCCTGCTGGTTGACGCGGTGGAACAGCTCCACCGAGGCGCTGACGTCCTTGCCACTCTCCACGACGCTGGGCAGGTAGAGCCAGTCGCACTCCACCACCGTGTGGTCGGCGGCCAGGGGGAACATGCGGTGGATGATCACGTGGTCCGGCACCAGATTGACGAAGACCGTGGGCTTGATGGTGATGGCGTAGTAGCGCCGGTCCTGGTCCTCGTCGATGCCGGGGATGCGCTCCAGTCCCTCGGAGCCGTCCACCGTGAAGCCCTTGATGTCCCCGCCGAAGTCGGCACCGTGGCCCACGAAGTACTGCGCGGCCAGGCCGTCCGCGAACTCCGGCAGCACCTCCGTGAGCTCCGGATGGATGGTGGCGCAGTGGTAACACTCCATGAAGTTCTCGATGATCAGCTTCCAGTTCGCCTTCACCTCGTACCGGATGCGCCGCCCCACACTGAGATTGGCGACGTCGTAGCCCTCGATCGCCTGCGCGTCACCCAGCCGTTCCTCGATGGCCCCCATGACGTCCTCCTCGAAGGACGGCGGCTCATCGGCGAGGCACACCCACACGTAACCGAGATACTCGCGGAGGTGAACCTTCGCCAGGCCGTAGTCGTCGCGGTCGATGTCCGGCATCTTGGTGAGATTGGGCGCCGCGATGAGCTTGCCGTCGAAGTCGTAGGTCCACGCGTGGTACGGGCACTGGAACGACCGCTTGGCCTCGCCCTGCTCCTCCATGCACAGTCTGACGCCGCGGTGCCGGCAGACGTTGTAGAACGCCCGGATACCGCCTTTCCGGTTGCGGCTGATCAGGACGCTCTCCCGGCCCACCTGGACCGTCCGCCAGGCACCGGGTTTGTCCAGGTCCGAGCTGCGGACGGCGCAGAACCACATCTGCTCGAAGATCCGCTCCTGCTCCGCCGCGAACACTGCCGCGTCGACGTAGGTGCGGCCGGGAAGGGTAGGGATCAGACTGGGGGTGGTTACCTCGACGGACAACTCATCCTCCTAACGGGTGGGTGGTGATGATCGTGCGGGACGCGGGTGGGGCGATCAGGTGGAGCTGCGGTCGGAACGCGCACCCGCTCCGACCAGTGAGGACAGGCCCGCTCCGCCCCAGAGGTCCGCGAGCGACCGCGGCGCGCGCCCGGTCGGGGCAAGGACGGCGGAGTCCACCGGCACACGAGCGGGAAGAGATCGACGCCGTCGGGTGAACAGCTTGGGCTGGTTCAACCCCAGGACCGCGACCGGCACCTCTGCCCGGTAGTAGACGGCGAGGAAACTGCCCGATCCGACGTCCCCCGCCTCGATCTCCAGGCGGTCGTACCCGGCGGCATCACCGGAGAACTGCAGCTTGACCCCGTACTGGTCGGACCAGAAGTAGTGGGGCGTGGCGGGTCCCTGCGGTGCCTCGGGGTCCAGGAGCACCTCCACGGCGAGCGCGGCGCGCTCGAAGGCCCCGGTCCAGTGCTCGGCCCGGCGGTGGTGGCCGGTCTCCGCGTCGAACCAGGCGGCGCAGTCCCCGACGGCGACCACCCCGGGAATGCCCGTACGGCCCATGGCGTCACACAGGACCCCGCGGTCGAGGGACAGTCCGGACGACTCGAGCCACTCCGTGTTCGGCTCGGAGCCGATACCGACCACGACGGTATCGGCGACGACGGAGCGCCCGCCCTGCAACCGGACAGTGGTGACGCCGGGCCCGCTGCTCCCGAAGCCCTCGATCACCGCGGAGGAGATCAGCTCCACTCCGTGGGAGGCATGGAGCCCCGCCATGACGGACCCCATCTCGGGGCCCAGCTGGGCGTGGAACGGGATGGGCTTGGTATCGATGATGGTGACCTGCATGCCGCGCTGGATCGCCGCCGAGGAGACTTCCGCGCCGATGAAGCCGGCACCGATCACCGTCAGCCTGCCGCCCGGTCGGAGGGCGGGCGCGAGGCGCTGTGCGTCGGGGAGGCTGCGCAGGGTGTGGACATTGGCCAGACCCGAGAGCGCGGGGAGGACGCGGGCACGGGCGCCCGTGGCGATGACGATGCCGTCCGCCGTCAGTGCCCTCCCGTTCTCGAGCAGCAGCGTCCGTGACGATGCATCGAGGGCCACGGCGGCCGTCCCGAGGACCCACTCGGCGTCCAGTTCGTGCGGATCCGATTCGAGCAGCAGATCCTCCGCCTGCACGCGGCCGAGCAGGAAATCCTTCGACAGGGGCGGGCGGTCGTAGGGCCGATGGTGCTCGTCGCCGATCATGATGAGCCGTCCGGAGAATCCTCGGGCTCGTGCCGCCCTGGCCGCCGACAGACCGGCAAGAGACGCTCCTACAACCGCAAGGGTTTCCATCTGCACAACCTCTTCATACTGCTTCCACAGCAACACTCATCGCTATATGCAACAGCGTGGATGACACGGCAGGTTGCGTCAACCTCTTTCCCTGGCCCGTCGGCGGCGTGGAGCAGGAGCCGGATGACCCTTGACAAGCAGATCATCCCTGCCAGACTTGTTGCTCATCGTGCGTGGTGTTGTTCACAGCGAGACCGCACCGTACGACGAGTGGACGTGGCGCAGTCCCCGTCCACACAGCCGCTCAGGAGAATGTTGCGGATCACCGACCTGAAGACCCTGGAAGTAGAGGTCATCCCCATGCACAAGGCCTGCCCCCTCAGCGAACTGGCACCCGGCGACTCCCTGCGGCTGGACACCTCGCCCCCCATCGCGGTCTTCCACACGGAGGAGGGCGAGCTCTTCGCCCTCGACGACACCTGCACCCACCAGGACGCCTCCCTCGCCGACGGGTGGGTGGAGGATTGCTGGGTCGAGTGCCCGCTCCATGCCTCGAAGTTCGATCTCCGTACCGGCGGGGTCGACGCGCCTCCCGCGAAACTCCCGGTCCGCGCCCACCGGGTCACGGTGGTCGACGGCGACATCATGGTCGAGGAGTCGACGGCGGAACCCAATCTCCCGCCGGGCGTGCGGGCGGAAAGCACCACCTGACCACCCATGGCACATCGTCGTCCTCCGCTGATGCGGACCCAGGAGCCTCGCCCATGAGAACATCACCACGCGTCGTCATCATCGGTGCCGGCATCGTCGGCACCAACCTCGCCGACGAACTCACCGACCGCGGATGGACCGACATCACCGTCGTGGAGCAGGGACCGCTGGAGCTGGCGGGTGGGTCCACCTCGCACGCTCCGGGGCTGGTCTTCCAGACGAACCCCTCGAAGGCCATGACGGAGTTCGCCGCCTACACGGTGGGCAAGCTGCTCTCGCTCAGCGCCGACGGCATCTCCTGCTACAACCAGGTGGGCGGTCTCGAGATCGCCACCACCCCCGCCAGGCTCGAGGACCTGAAGCGCCGGCTGGGCTTCGCGACCTCCTGGGGCCTCGAGGGGCGGTTGATCGACGCCGACGAGTGCGAGAAGAAGTACCCCTTGCTGTCGACGTCGTCCCTCGGTGACGGTCGCCGGGTCCTCGGGGGCCTGTTCGTCCCCTCGGACGGACTCGCGTCGGCCGCACGTGCCACCCAATTGCTGATCCGCAGAACGCGGTCCGCCGGGGTGGAGTACCGCGGGTCCACCACGGTCACCGGCATCACGCGGGCGGGGAGCAGGGTCACGGGCGTGGAGACGTCCGCGGGGGCCATCCCGGCCGACATCGTGGTCTCCTGCGCCGGATTCTGGGGTCGGGAGCTGGGCCGCCTGGCGGGACTGTCCGTGCCGCTGCTGCCCCTGGCCCACCAGTACGTCACGACCACTCCGCTCCGTGAGCTGCGCGGCGTGAACGAGATGCCCAACGGTGCCGGCCGGCCGATCCTCCGCTACCAGGACCGGGATCTCTACTTCCGCGAGCACGGGGACCGGATGGGTATCGGCAGCTACGCGCACCGGCCCCTGCCGGTGGACATGGACGCGCTGCCCCGGATCGGCGCGGACGAGATGTCGGACCACCGGATGCCCTCGCGCCTCGCCTTCACGGAGGAGGACTTCGCGCCCTCGTGGGCGGACAGCCAGGAGCTGCTGCCCGCCCTGCGCTCGACGCGGATCGAGGACGGCTTCAACGGCATCTTCTCCTTCACGCCCGACGGCGGTCCGCTCATGGGCGAGTCCCCCGACCTCGAGGGCCTCTTCGTGGCCGAGGCCGTCTGGGTGACGCACTCGGCCGGCGTCGCCAGGGCGATGGCCGAGCTGCTGGTCGAGGGCCGGTCCCGCACCGATCTGAGCGGCTGCGAACTCACGCGCTTCGAGGAGGTGCAGACCTCCGGCGCCTATGTCAGTGTGGCGTCGCAGCAGAACTTCGTGGAGATCTACGACATCCTGCACCCGCTGCAGCCCAGGCTGTCCCCGCGCGACCTGCGCGTCAGCCCCTTCAACACCCGGCAACGGGAACTCGGCGCGGTGTTCCTCGAGGCGGCCGCGTGGGAGCGCCCGCACTGGTTCGAGGCCAACCGCGGCCTGCTGGACGAACTTCCCGAGGAGTGGCGTCCCCCCGAGCGGGATCCCTGGTCCGCCATGTTCTCCTCCCCCATCTCGGCAGCGGAGGCCTGGAGGACACGCACCGCCGTCGGGCTCTACGACATGACACCGCTCAAGCGGCTCTCGGTCACCGGCCCCGGAGCCGAGGCGCTGCTGCACCGGCTCAGTACCGGCAACATCACCAAGAAGCCCGGTGCCGTGACGTACTGCCTGCTCTTGGCCGGCGACGGCGGCATCCGCAGCGACGTGACCGTGGCCCGTCTGGCGGCGGAGGACTTCCAGCTCGGGGTCAACAGCAACGTGGACTTCGACTACCTCCGGGTCCAGGCGCGGCACCAGTCCGCCGCTGATCCTGCGCAGTGGGTGCAGGTCACCGACATCACGGGCAGCACCTGCTGCATCGGGCTGTGGGGACCACTCGCGCGGGAGGTGATCGGCGAGGTCAGCAGCGACGACCTCAGCAACGACGCGCTGAAGTACTTCCGCACCAAGCAGATCGCGGTGGGTGGCATCCCGGTCACGGCCATGCGGCTCTCCTACGTGGGTGAGCTCGGCTGGGAGCTGTACACCACGGCCGACTACGGCCTGAGGCTGTGGGACCTCCTGTTCGAGGCCGGCCGGAAGTACGGGATCATCGCGGCAGGCCGCGGGGCCTTCAACAGCATGCGGCTCGAGAAGGGCTACAGGCTGTGGGGTACGGACATGACCTCGGAGCACCGTCCGCAGGAGGCCGGTGTCGGCTTCTCGATCGCCAAGGACAAGACGGGCTTCGTGGGCGCGGAGGCGCTGTCCGTTCCGGCGACGCACGCCATCGCCCGGACGCTCCGGTGCCTGACGATCGACGACGGTACCTCGATGGTCCTGGGCAAGGAGCCCGTGTTCGCCGGCGACGAGACCGTCGGGTACGTGACCAGCTCGGCCTACGGCTACACGGTCCGGACGCCGATCGCCTATGCCTGGCTGGCGGACTCCATCGGGATGGGAGATCCGGTGGAGATCGAGTACTTCGGACGCCGCGTTCCCGCGACGGTCACGGCCGAGCCACTCTTCGATCCGGGAATGGAGAGACTGCGCGGCTGAAGCTCACCGACCGCTCGGGACAGCCCGGCGCCGGGAAGCTCAGCCGCCCTGGCTGCGGAGATGATCGAGCACGACGGCGTCGATCCGCTCCGGGCCCAGCCAGCGCTCCTCGAGATTCTCGTGCCCGAAATAGGCGAACAATGCGGCCTCGAAGCCCTGTCCGGTGTCCAGGCCGCGCCGCTCGAGCAGGGTGAGCAGCTCGGAGCGGAGTTCGACGTCGACGGTCACGGCCGAGGCCGGATCGGCTCGCCGGAACAGGAAGTCGTGGAGTCCGTGCAGGCGGCGAAGTTCCGCGATGGGCTCCTGGTGATCATCGACCCGCAGATCGAGCATCCTGTCGTGGTTCCCGCCATAGCCTCCGCCCTCCTTCACCACGAGCAGTGCTGCGGACTGCTGGCCACGCTGGTCGCCGCCCGCCTGTTGCGCCCGCTCCAGGGCATCGATCAGGCGGGCGGCGAGGGGTGCGTCCGGCCGGGCGAGGAATCCCGCTGCCAGGCCCTCGACCACGGCCCTGCCGGCCAGGATGTTGCCCTGCGCCGCGAATCCCTCGCCGAGGAGCGACGAGGCGTGGTCGAAGCATTCCCTGCCGGTGAAGGCGATACGGCGGCCGTCCGCGGACACCATGCCGAACTGCCGCTGCTCGCGCAGCGGGTCGTCCCGCAGGAGCCGCTCGACGCAATCCTCAGGCGCCACGCCCTGCTCCAGGAGATCGAGACCCCGGGACCCGATGGTCACGTCGACGAACGCCTGGCTGGCGATCGCGCCGATCCCGGCGCGTGCGAACGGGACCAGGGCGCCGACGGCCAGGAATTTCGACTGGACGGCCACACCGAGCTCTCCGGTCCGCGCGTCGACGGCAACGAGGGAAAATGTCATGTCCTACCTCTCCGAGGGATCTGCTGCGGACGTCGTGGCTGGCGCGTGGCCGGCAGAACACCTGCGGGGCGGCGTCGCGGCTCCTGCGGAAGACCTGCGGGGCCGGATTCTGGCACTGTAGCGCAGCCTCACCTGCTCCATCCTCGTCCGGGCCGCTGCGCGCACAAACGATTGTGCGACTCCCTGCCGGATGCTACTTTTGCGACGCCGGAGATCACGACACCGTTCGAGGAGGGAGGCACCCGTGAGCGAGAGCGCTGTCCTGGCGGGCGTCGGACCGTTCGGCGGGACGACCATCCCCATGCTCGCGGCCCGCATCCGCTCCCGCAAGACCACCGCGTCGGAGATCACCGAGCTGGCCCTGGCCGCGGCCCACGAGTACGGGCCGATGCTGAATTGTTTCGTCACCATCGACGACCACGGAGCAACGCACGCGGCGTCCGTGGCCGATCAGGAGCTGGCCGCCGGGCTGGACCGCGGCCCCCTCCACGGCATCCCCGTCGGCATCAAGGACATGATCGCCACGAACGGACTCCTGACGACCATGGGCTCGCGGCACTTCGCCGACCACGTCCCCACGGCCGACGCCGACGTCGTCACGGCACTGCGTAACGCCGGTGCCGTGATCCTGGCCAAGACGCAGACCCACGAGTTCGCCTATGGTCCCACGAGCGACCGGTCGGCTACGGGCCCGGCACGCAACCCGCACCGCCTCCAGCTGATGACCGGCGGGTCGAGCGGCGGGTCCGCAGCAGCAGTGGCGGCCGGGCTCCTGCCCCTGGCGCTGGGCACCGACACCGGAGGTTCCACCCGCGTCCCGGCCGCGCTGTGCGGGACGCTCGGCCTGCGCCCGACCGGGCAGTCCCTGAGCAACCGCGGCGTCTTCCCGCTCTCACCCACCCTGGACGTGGTGGGCCCGCTGGCCGCGACGGCCGCGGACATCGCCCTCGCGTGGCAGGCGCTGTCCCGGAACGGCGGGGGGTTCCCCTCAACCGCCGGTCCGGGCGACCTGCTGAGCCCTCCCGCTCCGGTCCGGGCGGGCGAGCTGCGCTACGCGCTGGTGACGTGCGCACTGACCGAGCGCGCGGCGGCGGACTCCGCCGACGCGGTCCGGATGGCGGCGGCCACCTTCACGCGCGACCGTCCGCCGGTGCCGACGGTGTTCCTCCCGGAGCTCGACGCGTGCGCCGACCCCTACCGGATCATCCAGTCGGCCGAGGCCTACGCCCTCCACCACGACCGTGTGGAGCGCGCCCCGGAACTCTTCGGCGACGAGGTCCTCGAGCGACTGCAGGAGGCGTCCGAGGTCAAGGGCTGGGAGTACGTGCTGGCCCTCGCGGAGAAGGAGCGGCTACGGGCCCGGGTCCTGGACCGCTTGAGGGCGGTCGACGTCCTGCTCATGCCCACCGTTCCCGTGAGCGCTCCGGCCATCGACCAGCGCAGCTTCCCGCCGGAGACTCCGTGGACCGGCCCGCGGCAGGCGCTGCTCTCGATGACCTCGGCGTGGAGCGTCCTGGGGTTCCCTGCACTCAGCGTCCCGGTCCCGGGCGCCGGGGACGGACTGCCGCGTTCGGTGCAGGTGATCGCGAAACCGGATCAGGAGGAGCATCTCTTCGTCGTCGCGTCCGCCCTGGAGGAGTCCTTCGCGGCTCCGTGACAGGAGTCCGCAGCACGGACGAGCGGAACGCCGCGCGCCGGGTCCACCGGACGGGCGCCGCCGGCTGCGGCAGGTGGACCTCCCGGCCTCAGGCCCCGAAGCGGGGCGCCCGCTTCTCGCGGAAGGCTTCGAGGCCCTCCCGGTAGTCGTCGGAGGCGGCGAGTACGGCCTGCGCGTCGTTCTCGCCGCTGATGGCGTCCCAGAGTCCCAGGCGTTCGTCGCGGATCCGGTTGATGAGCTGCTTCGAGGACACGTGCGCCTGCCGGGGGCCGCTCGCGGCGCGGGCCGCCTTGCCCCGGGTGAAGTCGAGCAACCCGTCGGCAGGCATCGCCCGGCTGAAGAGGCCGCCAGTGACGGCCTCGGTGCCGCTCATGAGATCGCCCGTGTAGATGAGATCCAGGGCCCGGTGCGCGCCGAGACGCTCCATGAACAGCCAGTGCCCGCCCGAGTCCAGCACGAGCCCCAGGTTCGCGAAGGGCGAGCCGATCTTCGCGTTCTCCGCCACGTACACCACATCGGTCGCGATCAGCAGCCCGAGCCCGACGCCGAGGCACGCTCCCTGCGCGGCGGCGAAGGTGGGAGCCGGGAAGCCCGCCATCTTCCGCAGCAGTGGCGTCAGCGTGGTGTCGAGGAACCCGAAGGCGTCGTCGTTCCCCGGTTCGACCGTGCCGAGATTGCGACCGGCGCAGAAGGCCCGGCCCTCGCCGCGCAGGACCAGCGTCCGCACCGTCCCCTCGCGCACGCCGGCTGCGGCGTCGTCATACGCCGCCGAGAGGTCGTCGAGTGCCTGCGTGTCGACGGCATTGAGCCGGTACGGGGCATCGAGGACCACCTCGGCGATGCCGTCGGCGATCGTCAGCCGGATCATGCCGCCGCCGGTCTTCTCGTCCGGGGCCTTCTCGTCGTGGGTCTTCTCGGTCGGGGTCTTCTCGTCCGGGGCCTTCCCGTCGTGGCTCACGGAGGTTGCTTCGGCGGGCATGGGTGTTCTCCTAGGCGTCGTAGTCGACGGACACGGCGTCGCTGGTGGGGTGGGCCTGACAGGTCAGGATGAAGCCGTTGGCCACCTCGTCGGGCTCGAGGGCGTAGTTCTCCGCCATCTCCACCGTCCCCTCGACCACCTTGGCCCGGCAGGTGCCGCAGACCCCGCCGGCGCAGGCGAAGGGCACGTCGGGACGCACCCGCAGCGCTGCGTTGAGGATCGACTCGCGCGCATGGGTGGGGCTCTGGACGGAGCCCTTCAGCCCGTCGAGATTGAAGGAGATCGTGTAGCTCTCACCGCTCTCGTCCGCGACCACGGGACGCCCGATGTTCCCCTCGGGGCGCGCGGGCTCGCCGGTGGTGAACAGTTCGAAGCGGATCTTCTCGGCCTCCACACCGCGCGCGGCCAGGGAGTCGCGGCACAGCTGCACCAGCTCGAACGGTCCGCACAGGAACCACTCGTCCACCTGATCGGCCGGCAGCACCGATGCCAGCAGCCTCTCCAGCTTCTCGGAGTCGATACGGCCGGAGAGCAGCGGGGAGATGCGCTGCTCCCGGGACAGGACGTGGTGCACGGCGAACCGGGACGGGTAGCGGTCCTTCAGATCGGCCAGCTCCTCGAGGAACATCACGTCCATCGCCGCCTTGTTCGCGTACACGAGGTCGAAGCGGACGTTCGGTCCGGCCGCGAGCATGGACCGGGCGATCGAGATCACCGGTGTGATGCCGGACCCGGCCGCGACGGCGACCAGCGAGACGGCCTGGTCCCCCGGCGTCGTGCGCGGGGTGAACTGGCCCAGCGGGCTCATGGCCTCCAGGGTGTCCCCGGGCTTCAGCGACTCGTTGGCCCACGTGGAGAAGACCCCGCCGAGGTCCCGTTTGACGGCGACCCGCAGCTCACCCGGCCGGGGATCCGCGCAGATCGAGTAGCTGCGGCGAACCTCCTTCGGTTCGCCGTCGACGTCGAGCGTGGTCCTCAGCGCCACGTACTGTCCGGGAAGGTAGTCGTAGGCGTCCTGCAGCTCGGCCGGGACGTCGAGGGTGACCTCGACGGCGTCGTCGGTCAGACGGCGGACCTCGCGGACCGTGAGTGCGTGGAAGGCGCTCCGCCGCTTCGTGGAGGGGGCGAGGACAACGGCCATCAGTGCACCTTGAAGTAGTCGAAGGGTTCCTTGCAGTCGCCGCAGACGTACAGCGCCTTGCAGGACGTGGAACCGAAGCGGGTCAGCTCGCGCGTGTTCAGCGACGAGCACTGCGGGCACTTGACGCTGAGTCCCACACGGACGGGACCTGCGGCCGCGGTGCCGGTGGGCGGGGCGATGCCGTACTCCTCGAGCTTGGCCTTGCCGTCCTCGCTCATCCAGTCGGTGGTCCAGGCCGGCGCGAGGACGAGGCGCACGGCGACGTCGTCGTACCCTGCACCTCCCAGCGCGGTGGTGACGTCGTCGCGGATGGCGTCCATGGCGGGGCACCCGGAGTACGTAGGAGTGATGGTCACCTCGACCTGACCGGTCTCGGCCACGTGGGCCGCACGCAGGATCCCCAGGTCCTCGATGGTGAGCACGGGGATCTCGGGGTCGCACACCGTCGCGGCGATGTCCCACACCGCGGCGTCCGTGGGCGTCGAGGGCCGCAGCTGCTCGACGGTCACCACGACGCTCCGGGGTACTCGCGCGCCAGGACCTGCAGCTCCGCGAGGATGTAGCCCAGATGCTCGCTGTGGAGGCCCTGCCGGCCACCGCCGATGGCGCCGGGCACGTCGGGCAGCTCCAGTTCGGCCTCGTCGAGCACCAGCTTCACCGCCTCGTCGAAGGACGGACGGAGACTGCTGGGACGCGCGGCGACGTCCCCGAGCTCGTCGATGAGCGGGTGATCCGTGAAGAGCTCCTCCACGTAGGGCCAGGTGAGCTTCAGGCCGGCGATCATCCGACGGCGCGACTCGTCGGTCCCCTGCGCGAGGCGCAGGATCCACTGGATGCTGTGGTCGCGGTGGTAGTCCACTTCCTTGACGGCCTTCGCGGCGATCGCGGCGAGGGTCGGATCGCTGGAGTCCACCAGGCGCGAGTACAGCTCCCACTGGTACAGCGCGACGACAAACTGGCGTGCGATGGTGCGGGCGAAGTCCCCGTTGGGCTGCTCCACGAGATGCACTGAGCGGAACTCGGGCTCGCGGCGGAAGTAGGCGAGATCGTCCTCGGTCTTGTCCCACGCGCGACCCGCGTAGGTGAGGAACGAGCGGGCGTGGCCGATCTGGTCGAGCGCGATGTTCCCGAGGGCCACGTCCTCCTCGAGCTCGGGGGCCCGGGAGATCCACCAGCCCAGGCGCTGCGCCAGGATCAGGGCGTCGTCGCCGAGCCCGAGGGCGTACTGCGCGACGGCGTCGGCGGGCTTGGTCTCCAGGAGCGCGATGTCCTCGGGGCGCAGTGCGTTGCCCGGGGTGATGCGCGTGGCGCTGGCGTTGGCCTCGCTCACAGGTGCTTCACTCCCTCGCTCTTCGTGTAGTAGGTGGCGTGGCGGTAGTCCTTGCCCTGCGGGGACTCGAAGAACTGGTCCTTCGAGTCGGGATCACTGGTGACGATAGACGTCGCCGGCACCACCCACAGGCTCACGCCCTCGTTGCGCCGCGTGTACAGGTCTCGGGCGTTCCGGACGGCCATCTGCGCGTCAGGGGCATGCAGCGAACCGGCATGCACGTGCGAGAGTCCGCGCGAGGATCGCACGAACACCTCCCACAGCGGCCAGGCCGCGCGGGGCTCCTGCGGGCCCGACGACGGTGCCTTCGCGCCGTCGTCGCCCGTGGTCGATCCGCCGGTCACCTAAGCCGCCTGCGCGTACTTGAGGGCCTGCTTCTCGGCGTAGGCCGCTGCGGCCTCGCGCACCCAGGCGCCGTCCTCGTGGGCCTCGCGCCTGCGCTCCATGCGCTGGGCGTTGCAGGGGCCGCGTCCGGCGAGGACCTCCTTGAACTCGTTCCAGTCGAGGGGTCCGTGCTCCCAGCGGCCAGTCTCGTCGTTATAGCGGATCTCCTTGTCCGGGAGCTCCAGGCCCAGCACCTTGACCTGCTCGACCATCATGCCCACGAAGCGCGAGCGCAGTTCGTCGTTCGAGAAGCGCTTGATCTTCCACTCCATCGACTTCTGCGAGTTCGGCGAGTCCTCGTCGGGTGGGCCGAACATCATGAGCGAGGGCGCGTACCAGCGGTTCACGGCGTCCTGGGCCATGGCGCGCTGCTCGGGGGTGCCGTTGGCCAGCTCGAGCAGGATCTCGAAGCCCTGCCGCTGGTGGAACGACTCCTCCTTGCAGACACGCACCATCGCACGCCCGTACGGGCCGTAGGAGGCACGGCAGAGGGGCACCTGGTTGCAGATGGCCGCACCGTCGACGAGCCAGCCGATGGCCCCGATGTCTGCCCAGGTGCGTACGGGGTAGTTGAAGATGCTCGAGTAGCGGGCCTTGCCGGCGATGAGGTCCTCGGTCATCTTGTCGCGCGGCGTCCCAAGGGTCTCGGCGGCCGAGTAGAGGTACAGACCGTGGCCCGCCTCGTCCTGGACCTTGGCCATGAGGACGGCCTTGCGCTTGAGGGAGGGAGCCCGCGTGATCCAGTTCGCCTCCGGCTGCATGCCGATGATCTCGGAGTGCGCGTGCTGGGAGATCTGCCGCGTGAGGGCCTTGCGGTAGTCCGCAGGCATCCAGTCGCGCGGCTCGATCCGGGAGTCCTGTGCGATGAGTTCGTTGAAGAGCTGCTCTCCGGCAGTGTCCTCGTCCACGCGGCTACCCGCGTCGATCGCTGTGGTCGTCATGGTGTCTACCTCGTTCGTCTGGACGCCCGGCTTAATTACCGACCGTTCGTTCAGTATAGGGAGTGCTCTTCGGGCCAGTCAATGTCAAACCGACCGATCGTTCATGCGAAAATGGCTCCATGACTGCCGTCGGCCCCGTATCCGCACCCGCTGCCCGCCGCGGCAGACCCGGGTACGACCAGCAGTCCGTACTCGCCGTCGCCGTCGCAGCCTTCAACCGCTACGGGTACGAGGCGACGTCCATGGGCATGCTCGCCGAGGAACTGGGCATCAGCAAGTCCGCCATCTACCACCACGTCCCCTCGAAGGGCGATCTGCTGCGGCTGGCGCTGGACCACGCGCTCGGCGGACTCGAGTCGATCCTGGAGGACGAGCGTGCCGGTTCCGGTGCCGCGGACGCGCGCCTCGAGTTCGTGCTGCGCGGCACCATCGGCGTCCTCACCGAGCGCCTGCCGTTCGTGACGCTCCTGCTCCGGCTGCGCGGCAACACGGAGATCGAGCGGGAGGCGCTGGACCGGCGGCGCACGTTCGACCGGGAGGTCGCGGCCCTCGTCGACGCCGCCCGGCAGGAGGGCTCACTCCGCGGGGACATCGACCCGAGGACCACCACGCGGTTCATCTTCGGGACCATCAACTCCATCGTCGAGTGGTACCGGCCGGGCGGACCCCTGACCGCCCAGAAGCTGGCCGACGACATCATCCTGATGGTCTTCGACGGCCTGCACTGCCGCTAGCCCGTTCGGGCGTTTCCGGGGTCAGGTTGTTGGGTTCGGGGCTGTTCGGGTCCCTGCGCGCTCCTCGTTCCCACCGTTCGGCGTCGTACGGTGGGAACGACCGTTCCTTCCCACTGCTCGGCGTCGACCGGTGGGATCGACCGTGCGGGCCGGCGTCCCTCCCACCACTGGGCCTCGACCAGTGGGATCGACCGACGGGGACGGCCTCCCTCCCACCACTGGGCCTCGACCAGTGGGATCGACCCTTCCTTCCCGGCAACCGCCGTCGAACGCTGGGATCGAGGGGTCAAGTCCCTGGTGGTGGAGCATCCGCCGCGCTCCTCGTTCCCACCGGTCGGCTTGGGCCAATGGGATCGACCGACTCTCGCCCTCTCGCTCCCACTGATCGGTCACATCCACTCGATTCGACTACCCGAAAGGGCGCCCCCACAGCTGGGCCTCGTCCGATGAGATCGACCCTCCGTGGCTGCACCCTCCCACCGCCCCGCGGGCCCGGCATGGTTGGAATGATCGTTCCTTCCCGCTGCTCTACCCGCCCGATGGGATCGACCGCACTGCGCGCTCCTCGTTCCCGTTGCTCGGCCAGGCACGGTGGGATCGACGGTCCTCTCTTACCGTCGTCGTTGGACACTGGGGCAGAAACGATGTCCACATAGCTTGACCGGCGCAGCGCCGCTTCCCCTCAGCAGGACAGGCTTGGCACATGGATGTTGTCGAGGTGCTCGTGAAGCTGGGAGGAGTGGCACGGACACGCGAGCTCGTCGCCGCCGGAGCGAGTACAACCGCGCTCGCCCGCGCGTGCAGTGGAGAGCTGGTCGTCCGCGCCGCGAGGGGTATTTATGCCCTGCCCGGTGGAAACGGGGAACTCCTGGAAGCGCGCTGTGCAGGAGCCGAGTTGTCCTGCATCAGTGCAGCCCAGCAGCGCGGGCTATGGGTGTTGCGGCCTCCGACCCTCCTGCATGTCAGCGTCGACCACGGCGGACTCGTGCCGAGCAGCCGCTTACGCGTCCACCGCGCCAGGCTTCCCCTCTCGACGCTGTCCATCTGCGCCCAGTGTGCCCGCTGCGTCCCTGAACTCGACGCCCTGTGCATCATCGAGTCGGCCGTCGTGCTCGGATTGGTCGATCTCGCCGAGTTGAGAACCATCGCCAGGAGCCGGAGAGCCGGTGCGCTCAGGCGCGTGATCGAGCTGATCGATCCTCACTCCCAGTCCGTTCTCGAAACAGTCGCTCGGTACCACCTCGTCCAGGCGGGTTTCACCGTGGCATCGCAGGTACACGTCGGAGGAGTCGGGCGAATAGACCTGTTCGTGGATGGTGTCCTGGGCATCGAAGCGGATGGACGCGAGTTCCACAGCGAACGCCGTGAATTCGAGGAGGACCGGCGCCGTTGGAACCTGCTCACCACCAGAGGTGTACCGATCCTTCGTGTGAGTCGGAACCTCCTGGTCAATCAACCGGATCAGTTCATCCGTCTCGTCACTGCAGCACTGGCGTCGCATTCGCCGCAAAGGTGAAGCGCCGGCTCGAGACTCATTTTCAGTTGTATGGTTCCCGTAGGAGGCCGCGCCATCCAGTGGGAACGAGCAGCCCCACCTGTTTGGCGCCAGACCTCATTCCCAGTCCTCGGTACCGGGCAGTGGGCACGAGCCGCCGATCCCACCAATCACACCCGAACAGCGGGAACGACCAGCCCTACGGCGTCCAGCAGCGCGTCGGCCCCAGTGGTGGGGGCCCAATGATGGGGACGAGCAGCGCCGATCGGGCGGCATCACGCTTCAAACCCAGTGATCGGAGCCCGGCATTGGGAACGAGCGGTTAATCCCACCAACTACGCCTGAACAACGGGAACGAGAGCCCCGAAGGCGCTCAGCAGCGCTTCCTTCCCAGTGATCGGCGTCGAGCGGTGGGAACCAGCAGGTGCAGAGTCGAGCAGCGCTTCCTTCCCAGTGATCGGCGTCGAACAGTGGGACCGAGCGGCATGCAGAGTCGAGCAGCGTGTCGCTCCCGGTGGTGGGAGCCCAATGATGGGGACGAGCAGCTCCGATCGGGCGGCGCCAGGCTTCAATCCCAGTGGTGGACGTCGATCAGTGGGGACGAGGGGCCGATCCCACTGATCACGCCAGAACAGTGGGATCGAAGGACGCCGGCCGCCGCAGAACCCCCAGTGATGCAGCCCCGACCCCGGCCCCGGCCCCCACAGAACCCCCAGCCTGCCAACCGCACAGAACCCCAGCGGCGCAGCCCCGGCCGCCACAGAACCCCAATGACGCCGCCTGCCAACCGCGCAGAACCCCGCAGAACCCCCAGTAATGCAGCCCCGGCCCCCACAGAACCCCAATGACGCCGCCTGCCACCCGCCGGAGGACCCCACAGAACCCCCAGTGACGCCGAGCGCAGGGGCACCTCCGAAGCCGGGCTACTTCTCCACGAGGGTCAGGACATCGTAGGTGGCCACGATCTCGTCGTCCTGGTTGTGCAGCACGGCGTCCCAGGCCACCTCGCCGTACTCGTCCGTCTCGCGCGGGGTGATGCGCTTGGCGGTCAGGGTCACGCGGATGGAGTCGCCGGCCGCGACCGGCGTGATGAACCGCAGATTCTCCAGGCCGTAGTTCGCCAGCACCGGCCCGGGCTCCGGGTCGACGAACAGTCCGGCGCCCCAGGACAGCAGGAGGTAACCGTGAGCGACGATCCCCGGGAAGAACGGATTGGCCGCAGCGGCCTCCTCGTTCGTGTGGGCGTAGAACGTGTCGCCGGTGGTCCGGGCGAAGGCGCTGATGTCCTCGAGGGTCACCTGGCGCAGCTCCGACCGGACGGCGTCGCCGATGCGCAGCGTGGCGAGGTCCTTGCGGAACGGGTGGCCGTCGTCGAACCGTCGGTCCGCCCCCGTGTGCCACTCCCCCGTGATGCTCGTGAGCATGTTCGGCGAGCCCTGCACGGCGGTGCGCTGCATGTGGTGCAGCACCGAGCGCATACCGCCCAGTTCCTCGCCGCCGCCGGCCCGCCCGGGCCCTCCGTGCACGAGATGCGGCACGGGCGAACCGTGCCCGGTGGAGGTGCGGGCGTCCTCGCGGTTGAGGATGAGCACGCGGCCGTGGTGTGCGGCGATGCCCAGCACGAGTTCCTGCGCGACGGCGGGATCGTTGGTGCAGACCGTCGCCACGAGGGATCCCGAGCCGAGCGCCGCGAGCCGGATGGCGTGCGGCAGGTCCTCGTAGCCGATCACCGACGCCACGGGGCCGAAGGCCTCCACCGAGTGCAGCGCGCCGGCCTCGACGTCCTGCCACGTCAGGAGCATCGGCTCCATGAAGGCGCCGTCCGGAGCCTTGCCGGAGGTGTTGTCGGCGAGGACGACGTCGGGCGCGTCGAGCGAGCCGAAGGCCACGGACGCTCCGCCGGCGAGGAGTTCCCTCACGGAGTCCTGGACACCCTCGAGCTGCGCCAGCGACGCGAGCGCCCCCATGGTGACGCCCTCGGCGCGCGGATCCCCGAGCGTCACGCGCGACCGGATGCGCTCCCCGGCGGCACGGACGACGTCGTCGACCAGCGCCTCGGGCACGATGGACCGGCGGATCCCGGTGCACTTCTGGCCGGCCTTGACCGTGACCTCCGTGACGAGGGACTTCACGAACGCGTCGAACTCGGGCGTGCCGGGAACGGCGTCGGGGCCGAGGATCGCCGCGTTGAGGGAGTCCGTCTCGCACGTGAAGCGCACACCACCCTGCGCGACGGACGGGTGCGACTTGAGCGTGTTGGCGGTCGACGCCGATCCCGTGAAGGCCGCGAGATCGCGGTAGTCGAGATGATCGAGGATGTCGCGGGCAGGGCCGGAGATGAGCTGCAGCGCTCCGGTGGGCAGGATGGCGGTGCCGATCATCAGCTTCACCACGGCAGCGGTGAGGAAACCCGTGGGCGTCGCGGGCTTGACGATCGTGGGCACACCGGCGAGGAACGCGGGCGCGAACTTCTCGAGCATGCCCCACACCGGGAAGTTGAAGGCGTTGATCTGCACGGCGACCCCAGGGATGCGCGTGTGGATGTGCGTGCCGAGGAACGAGCCGTCCTTGGACAGCACCTCCGGAGGACCGTCGACGATCACGTGGGAGTTCGGCAGCTCGCGGCGCCCCTTCGACCCGAACGTGAACAGCACGCCGATGCCGCCGTCGATGTCGACCATCGAGTCGGTCCTCGTGGCCCCGGTCTTCGCCGAGAGCTCGTACAGCGGGTCGCGCTGGGCGTTGAGGAACTGCGCCAGCTCCTTGAGCTTGAGGGCACGCTCGTGGAAGGTCATGCGGCCGAGCTCGGTCTGCCCCGTGGTCCGCGCGAAATGGACGGCGGCGGCGGTGTCGATGCCCGCCGTGCTGACGATTGCGAGCTCCTCACCGGTGCTGGCATCGCGGACCACGGTGCCGTCGTCGTCCGCGGCCGCGCGGTCGGGCGTCCACCACGCGTCCTCGAGGAAGCTGGGGACGACGTCGATCTGTACTCGCTCCGAGGCGGTGGTCATGATCCGCTCACCTTTCACTGGTTCTGTCGGGATGCGTCCGGGACGGCCGGATCGCGGGTGTCGGGATGGGGCAGGGACGACGACGCTCAGGAAACCGGCGACGCCGGGGCGTCCCAGTCGAAGAAGCCGCCACCGCTCTTGCGTCCGAGGCGGCCCTGCGCCACCAGCTCGCGCAGGATGGCCGGCGGGGCGAACCGCGGCCCGAGGGTCGACTCGAGATACTCCGCGATGCCGAGCCGGACGTCGAGACCCACGATGTCGGTGGTGCGCAGCGGCCCCACGGGGTGCTTGTACCCGAGGACCATCGCGGCGTCGATGTCCTCCGCCGTCGCCACGCCCTCCTCGAGCATGCGCATGGCCTCGAGGGCGATCACCACCCCGAGCCGCGAGCTGGCGAACCCGGGGGTGTCCTGCACGACGACGGCGGTCTTGCCCAGCGCCGCGACCCAGGACCGCGTGGCCACCTCGAGCTCGTCGGACGTCCGCGCTCCGAGGACCACCTCGATGAGCGTGGACGCGGGGACCGGGTTGAAGAAGTGCAGACCGCAGAAGCGCTCGGGCCGCTGCAGCGCGCCGGCGAGCGCGTCGACGGACAGCGAGGACGTGTTCGTGGCGAGCCAGGCGTCGTCGTCGAGCACGGCCTCCACGGCCTGCAGGGCCTCCCGTTTGAGGTCCGGGTCCTCGGGCACGGCCTCGACCACGAGCCCGCACGAGGCGAAGGAGCCGTACTCCGTGGACACGGACACCCGGTGCTTCAGCGCCTCCTGGTCCTCCGTCGTGGTGCCTCGCTCCACGCTGCGGGCGAGTGCCGCGGAGACGCGATCGAGCGCGGCTGCCACAGCGGCGTCGTCGCGCTCGACGACGACGACGTCGGCTCCCGCGAGGCAGAAGGCGTGGGCGATGCCTGCCCCCATGCGCCCTCCGCCGAGCACACCGACCCGTGCCGGGATCTCGCTCATGAGCCCTTCTTCCGATCCAGGAACCGCTGCATGCGGTCGAATTTCGCCTCGGACTCGAACAGGACGGCCTGCGCCAGCTGGTCGATCACGGGATGGGCGTCGCGCGGGGCGTGGAACACGCTCTTGGTGATGCGGACCGCCAGCGGGTCCTGCCGGCCGATCCGGTCCGCGAGGGCGTGGGCCGCCGGCAGGAGCTCCTCCGGCTCGTGGAGGGAGCTGACGAGCCGGACGTCGAGGGCCTCCTCCGCGGAGAGGATGCGTCCGGCGAGCAGGATCTCCTTCGCCAGCGGTTCGCCCACGAGTTCCTTCAGCCGCCACGTGGCACCGGCCGCGGGGAGGATGCCCAGCCCGGTCTCGGGGTTGCCGAGGCGCAGGCGCGGTGTGCCGAGGCGGAAGTCGGCAGCGAAGGCGAGCTCGGCCCCGCCTCCGAGCGCATGCCCGTCCAGGGCGGCGATGACCGGCAGGGGCAGGGCTGCGATGCGCGCGAAGAGGGTCGAGTTGATTCCGGCGAGCGCGTCGTCGCGCCGGCGCTCCCGCAGTTCGGCGATGTCGGCCCCGGAGGCGAAGACGCCGTCGGATCCGATCAGGATGAGGATGCGGGGCGTCTGCTCGAGCGAGGCGCACACCGCGTGCAGCTCGTCGACCATCTGCCGGTCGATGGCGTTGCGCACCTCGGGCCGGTGCAGTTCGACGACGACGCGATCGGTACCGTCCGTGATGTTCAGGGCATCGACCATCAGACGCCCTCGACGAGCATCGCCGTGCCCTGCCCCACGCCCACGCACATGGTGGCGAGGCCGAGCCGCCGCGACGACCCGGCGAGCTCGCGCTCGAGCCGACCGAGCAGCGTGATGGCGATGCGGGAGCCCGAGGACCCGAGCGGATGCCCGAGGGCGATCGCGCCGCCGTCACGGTTGACGATCTCCTCGTCGAGTCCGAGCCGTCGGATGCAGGCGAGGGACTGCGTGGCGAACGCCTCGTTGAGCTCCACGGCACCGAGATCGCCGACCGAGAACCCTGTACGGTCGAGGACCTTCTGCGTGGCCGGGACGGGGCCGATCCCCATGATCTCGGGCGGCACACCGGCGGAGGCGCCGTCGAGGATCCGCGCACGCGGCGTCAGGCCGTGGCGTTCGAGGGCTGCCTCGGAGGCCACGATCACCGCGGAGGCACCGTCGTTGAGCGAACTCGAGTTGCCCGCGGTCACGATGCCGTCCGGCTTGACGATGGAGCGGAGTCTGCCGAGCGCTTCGAGCGTCGTGTCGGCGCGGGGCCCCTCGTCGGTGTCCACGGAGAAGGACGTCTTCCCGCGGTTCACCTGCACGGGCAGGATCTCGTCGGCGAAGTGCCCCGCCTCCGTGGCCGCGAGCGCCCGCTGGTGCGAGCGGAGGGCGAAGGCGTCGGCGTCGTCGCGCGAGATCCGGTCGACCTCCGCGACCTCCTCGGCCGTCTCCGGCATGGAGTAGGTGGCCTTGTCGCGGGCGGCGAGCACCGGGTTGGTGAAGCGCCAGCCGATGGAGGTGTCCGCCACGGCACCGGGCCGGGCGAAGGCCTTGTCCGGCTTCTCCATGACCCACGGCGCACGGCTCATGGACTCGACGCCACCGGCGATCACGATGTCCGCCGCCCCTGCCTTGATCATGTGGGACGCCATGATGATGGCGGACAGGCCCGAGGCGCAGAGGCGGTTGACCGTGATGCCGGGAACGGTGTCGGGGAACCCGGCGAGCAGCGACGCGAGGCGGGCCACGTTGCGGTTCTCCTCGCCGGCCCCGTTGGCGTTGCCGAGGATCACCTCGTCGACGGCGGCCGGGTCCAGGCCGGCCCGCTCGACGACGGCGGACAGCGTGAGCGCCGCGAGGTCGTCCGGGCGGATGCTGGAGAGCGCTCCGCCGTAGCGTCCGACGGGGGTGCGGACACCCCCCACCAGGAAGGCCTCGGCCATGGTCGTCTCCTCGTCGTCGTGAAAGAACCGGCCCGTGCCCGCTCGAATTACCGAACGTTCGTTCTGTAAAGGCCTGCTCCAGAATTGCATGCCCGCCCGGCACGGTCAACCATCGGCCCCCGGGCCCGCCCACGCCACGGACCCGCGTTGCCGGGGCGCGGAGGGAGGGTGGCAGGATGGAATGCATGACCGCTGACGCCACACCCGAGCTCCCCGTGCCCGATCCCGCTCCGCGCGTGCCGACCGAGCGCACCCATCACGGCGATACGTTCGTGGACCACTACGACTGGATGCGCCAGAAGGACAGCCCGGACGTCGTCGAGTACCTGACGCGCGAGAACAGCTACACCGACGCCGTCACCGCGGACCAGGAGCCGCTCCGGCAGGCCATCTTCAGCGAGATCAAGGAGCGGACGCAGGAGACGGACCTGTCCGTCCCGGCCCGGAAGCGGGACTGGTGGTACTACTCGCGCACCGAGGAGGGCCGGCAGTATGCGATCCAGTGCCGCGTCGCCGCCACCGACACCGGCGATCCCACGCGGGACTGGACGCCGCCCACGGTGGTTCCCGGCCAGGCGGTGCCCGGCGAGCAGATCATGCTCGACGGCAACCATCTCGCCGAGGGCAAGCCGTTCTTCTCCCTGGGCGGCCTGGCCGTGACCGAGGACGGCACCCTCCTGGCCTACAGCGAGGACAATGCCGGCGACGAACGCTTCACGCTGCGCCTCAAGGATCTCGCCTCGGGAGAGCTCCTGCCCGACGAGGTCCCCGACATCTTCTACGGGCTGGCCTTCTCCCCCGACGGCTCCCGCGTCTACTACACCGTGGTCGACGACTCGTGGCGTCCCTACCAGGTGAAGGCGCACGTGCTCGGCACCCCGGTGGCGGACGACGTCGTCGTGTACCAGGAGGACGACGTCGCGATGTGGACGGGCTTCGAGATCTCGGCCGATCGGAGCCGGCTGATGATCAGCATCGGCTGCTCCGAGTACAGCGAGTACCGCGTGCTGGATCTCGCCCGTCCCGACGCCGCACCGACCACGCTGATTTCCCGCGACGAACGCATCCTGTACGACGCCGAGCCGGTGACGATCGCGGGCGCACCGCACTACCTGCTGACCCACGACCGCGGCGCGAGGAACTCGATGGTGAGCCTCGTGGCCGCCGACCAGCTCTCCCGTCCCCTCGCGGAGCAGGAGTGGACCACGGTGGTCCCGCACGACGACGCCGTGCGCGTGGACGGCCTGTCCCTCACCCGGACTCACGTGGTGCTCTCGGTCCGCCGGGACACGATCGAGCGCGTGCAGGTCCTCCCGCTCGCCGGCCTCGGGACGCCGGAGCAAGTCCTGCCGGCGGAACCGGACTTCGACGAGGAACTGTTCACGAGCAATCTCGCGAACGCCGAGTTCGACTCCCCGATCATCCGGCTGTCCTATGCGTCCTACCTGACGCCCCCGCGGGTGTACGACTACGTCCTCGAGGACGGCACGCTGCACCTGCGCAAGGAGACCGAGGTGCTCGGCGACTACGACAGCACCCGGTACGTGGCCGAACGCCAGTGGGCGCCGGCGGCCGACGGGACGCTCATTCCGCTCTCGGTGGTGCGGCGCGCGGAGCTCGTGCAGGACGGCTCGAACCCGGCGGTCATCTACGCCTACGGCAGCTACGAGGTGAGCATGGACCCCGGGTTCTCGATCGCCCGGCTGTCCCTGCTGGACCGCGGGATCATCTTCGTCACCGCCCACGTCCGCGGCGGCGGCGAGATGGGACGCACCTGGTACGAGCAGGGCAAGAAGCTCGCGAAGAAGAACACCTTCACCGACTTCGTCGACGCCACCTCGTACCTGGTCACCTCGGGGTGGGTCGACGAGCACCGGATCGCCGCCATGGGGGGCTCGGCGGGCGGTCTCCTGATGGGCGCCGTCGCCAATCTGGCCCCCGAGAAGTACCGGGCCGTCGTGGCCCAGGTCCCCTTCGTGGACGCCCTGACCACCATCCTGGACCCGGACCTGCCGCTCTCCGCCCTCGAGTGGGAGGAGTGGGGCAACCCGATCACCGACCCCGAGGTGTACCGCTACATGAAGCAGTACACCCCCTACGAGAACGTGCGCCCCGTGGCGTACCCGCGCATCGCGGCCGTCACGAGCTTCAACGACACGCGCGTCCTGTACGTGGAGCCGGCCAAGTGGGTGGCCGAACTGCGCCGGACGACCACGGGGCCCGAGCCGATCGTGCTCAAGACCGAGATGGACGGCGGCCACGGCGGCGCCAGCGGCCGCTACTCCCGGTGGCGCGACGTCGCCTGGGACTACGCCTTCGCCGCGGATGCCATCGGCGCCTCCGCCCGGATGACGGACGCGCCGCAGTGACCCAGCCGACGCCGGAGCACACCCCGTGGACCATCACACTCGGCGAACTGGACGAGAAGATGGGTGTGCGGATCCTCGAACAGTCCGTCGACCGCGTCGTGGCGACGATGCCCGTCGAGGGGAACCGGCAGTCCTTCGGTCTCCTCCACGGGGGCGCGTCCCTGGCCGTCGGGGAAGCGGTGGGCTCCTGGGCCGCCGTGATCCACGCCTCGACGCTCGGGAAGACGGCGGTCGGGGTGGACGTCTCGGCCACCCATCACAAGGGGGCACGGGAGGGGCTGATCACGATCACCGCGACCCCCCTCCACCTCGGCGGCACCGTGACCACCCACGAGGTGCTGCTCAGCAACGAGGCCGGTCAGCGGATCTGCACCCTGCGGATCACCAACCTGCTCCTGGACAGGCCGATCCCGACGAGCCAGCCCGGCGCCTGACGCCCGGCCACCCGCCGGCGTCGTCGCCCGTCGCTGTCAGTCGCTGTCAGTCGGTCCAGGCGCCGTCAGTCGCTGTCAGTCGGTCCAGGCGCCGTCAGTCGCTGTCAGTCGGTCCAGTCGCTGTCAGTCGCTGTCAGTCGGTCCAGGCGCCGTCCTCGAGTGGCCCTTTCGTCACCAGTCGACCCAGGCGCGGTCGGTCCACTCAGTCGGCCCCGTCGGACCAGGACTCAGTGGGCCCAGGCAGGGTCCGTCAGTCTCGTCCGGAGGGTGCCGAGTTCCTCCTCGCTCAGACCGCCGGCGCGGAGCAGCTCCTCCGCATCCAGGGACGAGAGCAGTCCGAGCAGGTGTCCCTGGGCCTCCGCGAGCCACGAGGCCAGTTCCTCGTCCGAGCGCGGCGTCTCGTGCGGGACCTCCTGGGTCCGGTAACGGTCGTTGATGGCGGTCACGGCCGCGGCGTAGTCCGCGGCGATGGCGGAATGCGGTACCCCGGCGGCGCTCAGGAGCAACGCCACCACGAGCCCGGTGCGGTCCCGCCCGGCGGCGCAGTGCACCACCACGCCGCCGCGACGGGCGGAGACGATCACGCGGGCGATCGCGGCGAACTTCTCGGGCCAGCGGGCCAGGTTCTCGCCGTAGTGCTCCGGGGTGTTCAGGTAGGGGCCGGTCAGGGCCATGAACTCGTCGTCGGACTGGTCCTCGGTGGGGAGATTGTGCATCTCGAACCGGTCCAGGGCCTCGGCTGGGACCGCCGGATCACTGGACCGTCGACCGAGCTCAAAGGGATGGCGCAGATCGATGACGGTGCGGACGCCATCGGCCCAGGCCTGCTCCCACCCCGCCTCGGTGACCCACTCGTGCCGGCCCATCCGGTAGAGCCGGCCGGGCTGCACACCGCCGGTGCCGCCGAGATCCCGCGCGTTCACCGCGCCGTCCCACCGGATCGGAGCGGCGGTGGGCGCGACGTCGTCGACGGGTGGGGCTGCGGGTACGGCGTCCATGCCGGTAGCGTAGCAACGCCCACCGACGCCCGGGCAGACCCGCGCGGCTAGACTCGACGGGTGACCCACGAGCTCCCCCGCACGGTATCCGACATCTTCGACCCCACCCGCTGGCGCGTGGTCACGGGCTTCGAGGACCTCGCAGATCTGACCTATCACCGGCAGGTGGAGCGCGACGCCGCGGGCGCCGTCGTCCGCGACCTTCCCACCGTCCGCATCGCGTTCGACCGGCCCGAGGTGCGCAACGCCTTCCGCCCCGGCACCGTGGACGAGCTGTACCGGGCGCTGGACCATGCACGCATGACGCCCGACGTGGCCACCGTGCTCCTGACCGGCAACGGCCCCAGTCCCCGCGACGGCGGGCACTCCTTCTGCTCCGGCGGCGACCAGCGCATCCGTGGCCGTGACGGCTACAGGTATGCGGAGGGCGAGACGACCGAGACGATCGATCCCGCCCGCGCCGGGCGCCTCCACATCCTCGAGGTGCAGCGCCTCATCCGCACCATGCCCAAGGTGGTCATCGCCGTCGTCAACGGGTGGGCCGCCGGCGGTGGTCACAGCCTCCACGTGGTCGCGGACCTGACGCTCGCGTCCGCGCAGCACGGCCGGTTCAAGCAGACCGATGCGAGCGTGGGCAGCTTCGACGCCGGGTACGGTTCGGCCCTGCTCGCACGGCAGATCGGCCAGAAGAAGGCGCGGGAGATCTTCTTCCTCGCCCGCGAGTATTCCGCGCAGGACATGGTGGATCTCGGCGCGGTCAACGAGGCCGTCGACCATGCGGAGCTGGAGGCGACCGCGCTCGAGTACGCCGCGGACATCGCGGCTCAGAGTCCGCAGGCCATCAGGATGCTCAAGTTCGCGTTCAACCTCGCCGACGACGGCCTGGCCGGTCAGCAGGTCTTCGCGGGAGAGGCCACCCGGCTCGCCTACATGACGGACGAGGCGGTGGAGGGCAAGGAGGCGTTCCTCGAGAAACGCGCCCCGGACTGGTCCTCGTTCCCCTACTACTTCTAGGATCCGCGTGGAACTCCTGCCCGTCCACACGCCCGCGGGGTCCGATCCCCTCGGACTCCTGGAACCCCTCGCCGCGGCCCTCGCCGGTGAGGGACCCGCCGTCGCACCGCATGTGGTGCCGGGCCAGTCCTTCGGGTCGCTGCCGAACGACGACGTCGCGGCCGTGATCAGCACCTCGGGCTCCACGGGGGTCCCGAAGCAGACGATGCTCGGGGTCGACGCACTCGCCGCCTCCGCCATGGGCACGGCGTTCGCGCTGCGGGCCGAGGGACAGTGGCTCCTGACGCTGCCCGTGCACTACGTCGCGGGGTTCCAGGTCCTGGTCCGCTCCCTCTTCGCCGGGACCCGGCCCGCCGTCGCGGACACCGTCGGCGGCTTCACGCCCGAGGCGTTCACCGCCGGGGCCGCCGAGCTGACCGATCGCGTGCGTTTCACGTCCCTGGTCCCCACGCAGCTCCACCGGCTCCTGACCGATCCGACGCCGGAGACCCTCCGGCTCCTGCGCCGCTTCGACGCGATCCTGCTCGGCGGCGCGGCGGCGGGTCCTGCACTCCGGTCCCTCGCGCGGAGCCATGACCTGAGGATCGTGGAGACCTACGGCATGAGCGAGACGTGCGGTGGCTGTGTCTACGACGGCACCCCGCTCGACGGCGTGGAACTGGACGCCGTCGAGGGTCGGTTGCGCATCGGCGGGCCGGTCCTCGCCGAGGGGTATCTCGGTGACGCCCGGCTGAGCGAGGAGAAGTTCGTGTTCAACTCGGGACGGCGCTGGTTCATCACCGACGACGCCGGCGAGACTGCGACCGACGGCACCGTCGCCGTGCACGGGCGGCTCGACGACGTGATCGTCACGGGAGCCCTGAAGGTCTCCGCGGCCCGGGTGGGCGAGGTGATCCAGGCCGTCCCCGGCGTCGACCAGGTCATGGTGCTCGGCATCGACAGCCCGGAGTGGGGTTCCGCCGTCGCGGCCGCGGTCCTCGGTAACGTGGACAGCGGGATCATCCGCCAGGCCGTGCACGTGGAACTCGGCGCCCACGCGGTGCCGAAAACCATCCTGGCACTCGACGCGTTCCCCCTCCTCCCCGGCGGCAAACCCGACCGCCGCACCATAAGGGCCCTGCTCGAACGCGCCTAGCGTGCGGGACCGTACAACCCCACCGATCCGACCAGAAGGACAGACTGTGGCGACTGCCGCGCAATGGCTCGAAGGAGCCCGCCCCCGCACGCTGCCGATGGCGTTCGCTCCAGTGATCATCGGCAGCGCCGCCGCCTTCGGGCTCGGATCGTTCAAGCCGGTCAACGCGGTCCTCGCCGTGATCGTGTCGGTCCTGCTGCAGGTCGGCGTCAACTACGCGAACGACTACTCCGACGGCATCCGGGGCACGGACGACGAGCGGGTGGGGCCCCTGCGGCTGACCGGTTCGGGGGCCGCACCTGCGCGGCAGGTGAAGCTGGCGGCGTTCGTGTGCTTCGGTCTGGCGATGCTCGCCGGACTCGCCCTCGTAATCCTCTCCCAGACCTGGGTGCTGCTCGTGGTCGGGGCGGGCTGCATCGCCGCCGCCTGGGGCTATACCGGTGGGAAGAACCCGTACGGCTACCGGGGACTCGGGGATGTCTTCGTCTTCGTGTTCTTCGGTCTCGTGGCCACGCTCGGCACCACGTACACGCAGGCCAACCAGCTCAGCGCCGCGGCCTGGATCGGCGCCGTGAGTACCGGGCTGATCGCCATGGCCCTGCTCATGGCCAACAACGTGCGCGACATCCCGACCGACAGTGTGGTGGGGAAGAGGACCCTCGCCGTCCGGCTCGGGGACACCACCGCGCGCCTCACCTACGTGATGATGCTCGCAGTCGCGATCCTGCTGCCGCTCTTCCTCGCGGCGGACTACCCGTGGGTGCTGCTGGTCCTGGTGCTGATCCTCGCGGGTGTCTCGCCCAGCCGGCGCATGCTCACCGGGACGGAGCGCGGAAGCCTGGTCCCCGTACTGAAACAGACCGGGCTGATCAATCTCGCCTTCAGCATCCTGTTCGCCGCCGGCGTCGTGCTGAGCCGCATGCTCGCCTAGCCCGCGGCAGGACCGCAGGGCTTCGCTACACGGCCCCGTTGCGCGGCTTCCGGTCGGTGTTCACGGGAGTGTTCGGATCGAGGGCGTCCTCGGCAGCAGCATCATCGAGCTCGACGGCGGAGCGTACCGGAGGGGCGCCCGGGGTGAAGCGTCGCTGGAGCGTCGCCGCTGCGTCGTCGCGCAGACCGCGGGCGAAGAGATACGTCACGCACCAGGCGAGGATCGCCGCCACCACTGCGGACATGAGGAGTCCGAGACCCAGCTGCACCCCGATCACGTAGAACACGATGATCAGGACCAGGCGGAGGGCGGAGAATTTGAGGAAAGCCACGGGGCAAGTTTACTCGCCTACAATTGGAGGATGCCTCGCCTCCTGCTCTTCGCCGCGATCCTGGGGGTCGCCGTCATCATTTATTCGCTGATCGACTGCGTGATGAGCTCGAAGCACGAGGTGCGGAGCATCTCGAAAACCGCCTGGTTCCTGATCATTTTGCTCCTGCCCCTGATCGGCGCCGGGATGTGGTTTCTGCTCGGCCGGCCGCGCAGCGAAGGCCCCTCCGGTCCGCAGAGTCCGGCTCCACGCAAGCCGGTGGCTCCCGACGACGACCCGGCCTTCCTGCAGAATCTCGAGACGCAGCGGCGCCAGCAGGCCCGCGAGCAGGAGCGCCGGCGCCGCGAGCAGGCCGACCGCGAGGCCAGGGCGCGCGACAACGGCTCCGCGGACGAGAAGCTCGACGGCGAAGGCAGCGACCAGTCGTAGTCGGCGCCACCGGCGATGTCCAGCACAGTCTCCCGCTCAGAGCTGTCTTCCTGCTCCACTAGCGTGGAGGTCCGGGACGAACGATCAGGAGAAGCTATGAGCAGTGCAGCGAATGGGCGGAGCGAAGGTCCCCAGGGAGCCGCGGCGTCCCTGCTCAACGGGTTGCGGGTACTCGAGGCCTTCCGCGTGGACGACACCACCCTCGGCGTCACGGACGTCTCGCAGCGTGTCGGTCTGCACAAGAGCACGGTGTCGCGGATCCTCTCCGGTCTGGCCGAGGCCGGGTACGTACACAGGGACCCGGCGACGGGGCGCTACCGCCTGGGTCTGGGGGTGATCAGCCTGGCGGGTCCGCTGCTGGCCGAACTCGACGTGCGCCGCCTCGCCCAGGGCGAGCTGGAGCAGCTGACGAAACGCACCAGGGAGACCAGTGCCCTGTCGGTGTGGAACGGCAACGAGGCCGTGGTGGTGGAGCAGATCCCCAGCCCCCAGTTCGTCAAGCACACCGCCTACATCGGCACGCGCTACGACCGGTACGAGAGTTCGTCCGTCAGGCTCTTCCTGGCGCATCTTTCCTCGGGGGAGGTCACCACGCTGCTCGATTCCGGAAGGATCTCCCGCGGTCCGGGCGACGCACTGGACGGGGACGTCGAGCCACACCTGGCGCAGGTCCGCACCGACGGTTTCGCCATCAACGACGGCTGCACCGACGCCCAGGAATTCGGCATCTCCGCACCCGTGTACGACTACGCGGGCTCCCTCGTCGGGTGTGTCACGCTCTCGGCGCCACGGGCCCGGATCGGGGAGTCCGACGTGCCCCGCCTGGTCTCGGAGGTCCGCCACTGCATCACACGTATCAGCGACGGTTTCGGCGCCCATCCGCGGTCAGCGGTCGCCGGGATCCGTTCGCACGGATGACGGCGGAAGCTGTCGATCGGGGCAGGGCGCCGCAGCCGGGAACCCGGGACGCCGGCGCCTCGGCCATGCGCGAGAGTCCGGCACCCAGTGAGGGTACCGGACCGTCGCGCCGCCGGCCGGGCGGGTGACTCAGGCGGGATCCGCGGGGGCTGCCACCTCGGGCTGGGGATCCGAGAGCGTCTTAGGGACAGTATCCGCGAACTGCGGGAGGCCGTTCAGGTACTCGACCACCGAGTCCGTGGACTCCACGTCACCGAACTTGTTGTCGATGTCGTAGAGATTCCACTGCACCACGCCCGGCACACGGTCGCCGATGGTCTCCCTGGGAATGATCGGGCGGAAGCCCTTCGCGATGGCGTCCTCGACGGTGTGGCGCACGCAGCCTGCTGCGGTCGCGCCGGTCACGATCAGGGTGTCGATGCGGTTGGAGGTCAGGAAGAGCTCGAGGTTCGTCCCGGGGAACGCTGAGGCGCGGTTCTTCTCGATCACGACCTCGCCCTCCGCGGGCGCGATCCGGTCGTCGATCTGCGCCCAGTAGGAACCCGCCGGAAGGGTTTCCGTGGGGATCTTCGAGTACCAGAGCCCCATGTCGTTGGTACCGGAGCCGGCGTCGCGGTTCTTGTACACGTTCGTGGTGTAGAAGACCGGGACCCCCTTGGCGCGTGCGGCCTCGTTGATCCGCTGCACATTCGGGATGATCTCCTCCATGCCCGGGCAGCTGAACGGATGGCCCGGTTGGGTCCAGGCGTTCGCGAGATCGATGTGGATGACGGCCGGGCGGTTACCGTAGCCGATCCGGCGCTTGAAACCGCGCTCGTTGTAGATCCCTGCACCGGCTTCGAACGCCTCCTCCAGTACTGCTGCGAGACGGGCTTCGATGTCGCTGGACGTGTTTGTCATGGTCTTCTCCACTGTCGAAGTTCTATAGGTTGCTACACGAGCAACTAGGTTGCTGTGGAAAGTACTGTAGCTCACAGATCGAGCCAGCACCAGAGACCGCCGAGGCCCCTGGGAACGACCAGGCAGGCACGGCGATGGCCGCTGGAGGCCGTGCCGTGCAAATGTCGAGGAGATGCCACTGGGGCATTGCAAGTTGCTCTGTAAAGAACTAGATTGCACGCTAAGCAACTTCAGTGATCTGCATTACACAGCCCGACGGAGCAGAATCCGAGCCATCGGACGCAGTCTCCCGCAGGAGGGCCAGGAAGCACTGGCCCCAGGGCCTTCCTCCACCCTCGACCTTCCCAGGTAGTCCCCTCTCGAAAGGATCCATCATGAAGCGCATAGGAGTCGACGTCGGCGGCACATTCACCGATGTGTACTACTCGGACGACGAGCAGCGCATCGCCGTCGTGGAGAAGGTTCCCTCCACCCCTCACGATCCCGCAGAGGGAGTGATCAACGGCCTGAAGATGCTCAGTGAGAAGGCAGGAGTGTCGCTGTCGGAGATCGATCAGCTCGTCCACGGCACCACCGTTGCGACCAACACGGCGCTGACCCACACCGGCGCCGAGGTCGGCATGATCACGACCGAGGGATTCCGGGACATCCTGCACATCGCCAGGCACAAGAAGCCCTTCAACTTCTCCCTGCAGCAGTCCATGCCCTGGCAGACCAAACCCCTCATCAAGCGCCGTCACCGCCTGACGGTCAAGGAGCGCATCACGGCCCCCGACGGCGAGGTGCTGGTCGCCCTGGACGAGGACGAGGTGCGGGACCGGGTGCGCGAGCTGAAGAACGCCGGAGTCGAGGCCATCGCCGTCTGCCTGCTGCATTCCTATCTGAACCCGGAGCACGAGAAGCGCATCGGCGAGATCGTCACCGAGGAGTTCCCCGAGGCCTTCCTCTCGCTCTCGCACGACATCGTCCCGCTCTACCGTGAGTACGAGCGATTCTCCACCACGGCCCTCAACGCCTACGTGGGCCCCCGGGTCTCCCGCTACCTGAACCGGCTGCAGGACCAGGCGGAAGGTCTCGGCTACAAGCGCGAGATCCTCCTGATGCAGTCCTCGGGTGGAATGGTTCCCATCAAGGAGGCCGCAAAACGGCCTGTCACCCTCATGCTGTCCGGACCCGTCGGGGGTTTGATCGGTGGCATCTGGGCAGGACGGCAATCCGGCTTCAAGAACGTGGTCACCCTCGACATCGGCGGGACCTCGGCCGATATCGGCGTGGCCTACCAGGGCGAGCTGCGCATGCGCCATCTCCTGGACACCAAGATCGGCGACCACCAGGCCATGGTCCCCATGGTGGACATCGACACCATCGGCGCGGGCGGCGGTTCGATCGCCTATGTCGACGCCGGCGGGGTCTTCCGCGTGGGCCCGCAGTCCGCAGGAGCGGATCCGGGTCCGGTCTGCTACGGCCGCGGCGGCACGGATCCGACGTCGACCGACGCCCAGGTACTCCTGGGACGCATGCGTCCGGACCGTGTGCTGGCGGGCTCCGGGATGGACCTGGATCTCGACGGCGCCAGGAAGTGCATGCAGGGACTCGCCGACAAGCTCGGTATGTCCGTGGAGGAGGCCGCCCTCGGCGCACTCCAGGTGCAGAAGTTCGGCATGACCCAGGCCATCGAGCAGAACTCCGTACGCCGCGGGTACGATCCGCGGGACTTCACGCTGGTGGCCGCCGGCGGCGCAGGTGCTCTGTTCGCCTGTGAGATCGCCGCCGAGCTGGAAGTGCCGCAGGTGCTCGTCCCGGCCCATCCGGGCATCATGGCCGCGACCGGTCTGCTGGCAACGGACGAGCAGTACGAGTTCGTCGCGACGAATCGCTTCAAGTTCCGCGAGGCCGACCCGTCCGCGATCCAGGCCTCGTTCGAGCGCCTCGAGCGGGAGGCCACGGCCCAGCTCGACGCCGAGGAGGTCCCGCTCGATCGCCGCAAGCTGGATTGGCTGGCCGATGCCCGCTACGAAGGACAGGGCTACGAGATCCGCTTCGACGTGCCGGAGGGTCCGGTGGACCAGGACTGGATGACCACGGCGGAAACCGCCTTCCACGACGCGCACTTCGAGGAGTACGGTCACCGCTTCAAGGACGGCACCGTGGAAGTCATCAACATCCGCGTCGAGGCTCGTGCCCTCATGGATGACCTCCCGAGCCCCATCCCGACGCACTCGGGGGATCTCGAGGACGCGCTCGTGGAGACACGACCCGTGACCTTCACCCAGGACGGCAAGCCCGCCACCCTGGACACCGGCTTCTACGACCGGGAGCGGATGGGTGTCGGAACCGAATTCGCCGGTCCCGCCGTCATCGAGCAGTACGACGCCACCGTCGTCGTTCCGCCGGGCTTCTCGGGCACCGTGGACAGCGCCGGCAATCTCGTCATCACCTGCCCCGCGGCAACCGAGACGGCGGAGAAGCTGGCCACGCCGATCCTCATGCGTGTGATCGGAGGTGCGCTCAACTCGGCCGCCAAGGAGATGGCCTCGGTCCTCTTCCGGATGGCCTATTCCTCGATCATCCGGGAGTCCGAGGATCTGGGCGCGGGACTGTTCGACAAGGACGGCAATGTACTGGCCGAGTCGGATTCCACGCCGATGTTCATGGGGTCGATGCCGAAGATCGTCAAGGGCGTCATGTCGGTGCTGGGCGACGACATCCACGAGGGCGACGTCATCCTGCACAACGACCCCTACCTCGGCGCGACGCACTCCCCGGACGTGGCGATCATCGAGCCGATCTTCCACGACGGCCAACTCGTCGGTTTCGCCGGAGCCTCCGGCCAGCTGATCGACAACGGCGGAGCGTTCTCCGGGCTCATGGTGGACATCCAGGACATCCAGTCCGAAGGCACCATCTTCCGTGCCATCAAGGTCTACGAGAAGGGCGTCCGCCAGGAGTCCCTGATCCGGCACATCCTCAACAACAGCCGGACGCCGACCTCGAACGAGGGGGACTTCCAGGCGATGATCGCGGCGTGCGAGCTCGCCAAGTCCCGGTACATCGCGCTCATCGAACGCTACGGTTTCGCAGCGGTCCGGGATGCCGGCCAGAACTGGATCGACTACTCGGAGCGCATGCTGCGCCAGGAGATCGCCAAGATCCCGGACGGGGTGTACGAGACCGAGGTCGGCTATCTGGACGACGACGGACGCAACTACGGGAAGAAGCTGCCGATCGTCGTGAAGGTGATCGTCGAGGGCGACGAGATCACGTACGACCTCACCGGATCATCCGAGCAGGTACCGACGGCGTACAACTGCGCCTTCGAGGGCACCACGGTGTCGGCATTCACCTTCATCACCCGCATGATGTTTTTGGACGAGGTGGCCTTCCCGGTGTTCGTGCCGCAGAACGAGGGCATGCTCAAGCCCCTGAAGGTGATAGCACCGGAGGGCACCATCTTCAATCCGACATATCCGGCCGCAACGTTCTCGCGGTTCTCCCAGGTGCAGCGGGCGGTGGATCTTGCGCTGCGGGCGTTGGCCCCGATCATCCCCGACCGTGTCACGGCCGGTAACTCCGCGCACATCCACTTCGTCTCCTACTCGGGCTGGGACGAGAAGGCCGGTGAGTACTGGGTGTATCTGGAGGTCAACGAGGGTTCCTACGGTGCGCGATCGACATCAGACGGGCCGGATTCCGTGGACAACCTCATCGCCAACACCCGAAACAACCCCATCGAGGAACTCGAATGGCGCTTTCCGATGCGGACCGACCGCTATGAACTCCGTGACGAGCCTGCCGCTGCAGGCGAGTACCGCGGCGGCATCGGCATCGTCCGGGAGAACACCTTCCTGGTCGACACAGCCGTCACCTGCGAGGGCGAACGCCACGAGTCGGATGTGCCGTGGGGTGCGTTCGAGGGACACGAGGGCCTGAACGCCTCCCTCATCAAGAACCCGGGCAGGGAGGGCGAGGAGTCCTGGCCGTCCAAGGTGACCGGCTGGCAGCTCAAGGCCGGCGACTCGCTGCAGATCACGGTGCCCAGTGGTGGTGGCTTCGGCCATCCGACCCGCCGTGACCCCCAGCAGGTCCTCGAGGACGTCCTGGACGGCTTCACCACAATCGACGCCGCCGAGCGCGACTACGGCGTCGTGCTGGTCGAGGAAGTAGACCGCATGCGGCTCGATGCGGAAGGCACGATCGCACTCCGGGAGCGGATGAACTCCCGGACCGTCCTGACCCCGTAGGTCAGTCACGCAGTAAGAGGTCGTCCCGGGAGAAGGGGTGAACGTGCTCCCGGGACGACCGTCGCTGTATCTACCCGCATTCCGCTGACAAGGAACCTGCCATGGATATCACTCAGCAAGCGCAAGCCACCACCATCACCCAGGTCACTCCGAAGGATGTACGCATCGCGACCTGGATCTGCTTCTTCGCCTGGACCTTCGCGGTCTACGATTTCGTGCTCTTCGGCAATCTCCTCCCGGTCCTCGCCGAGGACTTCGGCTGGACCGGGGCCCAGTCCACCCAGGTCAACACCTGGGTCACCGCTGGAACGGCTCTCGTGGCCTTCGCCATCGGGCCGATCGCGGATCGCATCGGTCGGCGGAAGGGAATCCTCCTGGCGGTGACCGGAGCCGCCGTGGCGTCGGTGCTCACCGCGACGACCGGACTGGTCATAGGCCTGGCGGCGGGTGTGGGCGTCGTCTTTCTGATCCTCGTCCGGTCCCTGGCCGGACTCGGCTACGCGGAGCAGGCCATCAACGCCGCCTATCTGAACGAGATGTTCGCCCACAGCTACACCGATCCGGCGAAGGCACGGCGACGAGGCTTCATCTACTCGCTCGTCCAGTCCGGTTGGCCCATCGGTTCCGTGCTCGCCGCGGCATCCGTCTATCTCCTGTTCCCCATCGGCGGCTGGCCGCTCTGCTTCGTCGTCGCGGCTCTCCCTGCCGTGTTCATCGTCATCGCCGGGCGCTGGCTCAAGGAGAGCCCGCAGTTCACCACGCGGCGCCGGATCGAGGAACTGGTCAAGGCGGACCGTCAGACGGAGGCGAAGGAACTGGCCACGGCGAGTGGGATCGACATGACCAATCAGTCCACCCCGCTGGTGGCGGTGTTCCAGGGCGAGTCGCTGCGCTCCACCCTGGTGATCGGCACCTCGTTCCTGCTGAACTGGATCGGGGTCCTGGCCTTCGCGATCCTCGGCACGTCCCTGCTGACGGCCGTCGACGGCAAGAACATCACCTTCAACAGCGCACTGGCCATCCTGGTCATCTCCAACGCCACGGCCTTCGCGGGGTATCTCTTCCATGGCTGGCTCGGCGACCGGATCGGGCGCCGCAACACGATAGGCATCGCCTGGATCCTCAGCAGCGTGGCCTTCTTCGGAATGCTGCAGGCTCCCGACGGCAACTTCGCCGTCATCGTCGCGCTCTACAGTGCCGGCCTGTTCTTCCTCATCGGACCGTTCTCCGCCCTCCTGTTCTTCACCGGCGAGAGCTTCCCTGTTCACACGAGAGCCACCGGAGGCGCGCTGATCAACGCCTCGGGTCAGGTCGGCGCCATCATTGGTGGCCTCCTCATCACCATGACGCTCTCCTCGGGCGGCACCTGGACGGAAGCCGGCCTCTGGTGGGGCTGCCTGCCCATCCTCGCGTCAGGGTTGCTCGTCTTCGCTGCACGCAAGAGGGACCCCCGCGTCATCCGTACCGGCTGAGAGACCTGGACGTGCGAGCTCCCCTCACGAGGAGCTGGTACCTGTTACGTCCGCTGGATCCACTCGGGGCCCGGTCCCTGTCTTGAGATCATCCAAGACAGGGACCGGGCCCGGTCATCGTTGAGCGAGGTGAGGGTAACCAGATCCGATGCCCCCTCTCACGATCGATAGGCGCTGCTGCCTCAGGCGAGTTCTGCGTCGTGCACGTAGCGGGCGATCTGGACCCTGTTGGTGGCGTCGAGTTTCGCGAAGATGCTTCCCGTGTGTGTCTTGACCGTGGGAATGCTCATGTAGAGGTCCGCAGCGATCTGCGCGTTGGTCAGTCCGCGACCGATCGCCAGGGCCACCTCCTTCTCTCGCTCGGTCAGGCGCGTGAGCCTCTCGACGGCGTGTCTGCGGTGAGTATCGGGGATGCGGGTCACCGTGGCGATGAGCTGTGCGGTCACGCTCGGCGAAAGGATGGGATCGCCTCCGGCCACGCGACGAACGGCCGCCACGAGGTCGGCTGGAGGCGTGTCCTTGAGGAGGAAGCCCGCGGCGCCGTGCCGCAGCGCCGTGAGGACCATGTCGTCGGTATCGAAGGTCGTCAGGACGATCACCCGGGTACGGACGCTGCGATCCTGCAGCGCCCGGGTTGCGGCCAGCCCGTCCATGATGGGCATCCTGATGTCCATGAGCACGACGTCGGGGTCCTTCTGGGCGATCAGCGTCAGGGCTTCACGACCGTCACCGGCCTCACCGACGATCTCGAGGAGCGGATCGCCGCCGAGGATCATGCGCAGTCCCGCCCGCACGAGTGGGTCGTCGTCGACCAACGCCACACGCAAGGTCAGGTCGATGGCAACCATGCTCTCAGCACGAACGCCCCGTCCGGGGCAGGAGTGTGATCCAAGGCGCCACCGGCGAGTTCCGCCCGCTCCCGGAGACCGGTCAGGCCCAGCCCTGCTCCGGGGATGACCGCAGGGGTGGAGGGAATCCCGTTCCTCACCTCGATCTGCAACCGGGAGTCCACACGGTTCAGGCGGATCCGCACCGATTCGCCCGGGGCATGTTTTCGCGCGTTGGTCAGTGCTTCCTGGAGGATGCGGTAGGCGGTGCGCGAGATGGTCTCGGACAGACCCGTCAGCTCCGCCTCGCCGAGCTGCGGCAGTCCTGCGTGGGGTCGTGATGCTTCGGCACCGGACAGAGCTGC
Source organism: uncultured Arthrobacter sp. (assembly GCF_947493765.1). Classification (GTDB taxonomy): domain Bacteria; phylum Actinomycetota; class Actinomycetes; order Actinomycetales; family Micrococcaceae; genus Arthrobacter_D. Next base: position 68,795 of record NZ_CANLSZ010000005.1, on the reverse strand, counting down.
GGTCTCGAGCGTGACGGCCGTTCCGGCGTCCTCGGCTGCGGCCAGCAGCGCCGCCACATCGGTGAGTGAGGGCTGGGGTGGTTCTGCCTCGGCGTCGGGGTGGTGTTCGTCGCGCAGGACGCCGAGCACCTGACGCAGTTCGACCAGTGCCAGATGGGCGTTGTCCTGGATGACCCCTGCCGCCTCAGTGGTCTCCCGACTCGTGAGATCGGTCCGGTAGGTCAGCGCTCCGGCATGGAGTGCGACGAGGGAGATGCGATGGGCGAGCACGTCGTGCATCTCCCGGGCGATCCGCGTCCGCTCGGCCTCGCGCGCGGACTCAGCCTTCATCGCCTGCTCGCGTTCGGCGTTCTCCGCCCGCTCCTGGAGGGACGCAAGCAGCTCACGACGTGCCCCGATGTAGAAACCGATGGCCACACAGATGCCGTAGACGGCGATCGCCGTTCCACCCGCTGCCCACCTCGTCCCCGGCTGCACAGCGACTCCCGGGACACTCGGGCGCAGGAGAACCTCGTAGACGATCGTGGCGCCGCACCAGATCAACCCGACGAGAACGACGCCGAGCCAACGTCGACGCGTACTCATCGAGACCCCTGCCACCGCACCTGCGCCGAGCGATGACGCCGAGACGGCCGAGAAGGACACCGTCAGCGCGGCGGTGAGGACCGGCAGGCGGCGGCGCAGAGGGAGAAGGCACAGCGCGAGAACGCCGAGCAGGAGGTCGAGGACCAGCAGTCCGCCGATGGCAGCCTCGGTAGACGGGGGGACGCCGTCCGGCGCCGCTGTCAGATAGTCGGCCGAGACGAGCAGCCACAACAGGAGGCCGACGCCGACCGCCACCAGGTAGCGCCAGATCCGGGACCAGGGCCGGAGCGCCGGCGGTGGTAGATGACCGGAGCGGGTCGCCGTCGTCGAACGGACCGCGTCGGGCTCGACGGGAAGGTCGGCGGTGGGCTGGACTGTCACACCTTCCAGTGTAGGTAGCACCTACACGGCGAACCTCGGCCCTTCGGCTCTCCTGCCTCCTACCAAAGTCTGAGCCACTCCATACCCGCGCCCGATCCGCAGCCATCGGGACCGGTAGAACCATGGGACTCATGATCACAGCAGAGCACCTCACCAAACGTTACGGTTCCAGGACCGTTGTCGACGACATCTCATTCACGGCCCATCCAGGTCGCGTCACCGGCTTCCTGGGCCCGAACGGAGCCGGTAAATCCACCACGATGCGCCTCGTGTGCGCTCTGTCCACTGCGACTGCGGGAGAGTGCCTGGTGCTCGGGCGGCCGTTCCAGGAACTGGTCAATCCCGGCCGTCACGTGGGCGTCCTCCTGGACGCGAGCGCCCAGCACGCGGGCCGCACCGGACACGAGACCCTCGCTCTTTCGGCGCGGGTGATGGGTCTGCCCAGGCGCCACGTGCAGCAGGTTCTCGACCGGGTGGGACTTAGTCGGCAGGAGGCGGACGCGCGTACCCGGACCTACTCGCTGGGCATGCGACAGCGCCTCGGGCTCGCGCACGCGCTGCTCGGTGATCCGGACGTGCTGATCCTCGACGAGCCCGCCAATGGACTCGATCCGGCCGGGATCAGATGGATGCGCGGACTGGTCCGTGACTTCGCCGACGCCGGTGGCACCGTCCTGCTCTCGTCGCACCTACTCCTCGAGGTGGAGGCCGTGGCGGATGACCTCGTGATCATCGGCGCCGGTCGTATCCTTGCTCAGGGCCCGGCCGCCGAACTTCTCGCCACCGGCGGAACCCGGGTACACAGCCTCGACGACGGTGCCCTGACGCTTGCCCTGATCGAAGCCGGTCACGACGCCAGACGTGACCCGGAGGGCTTGTCCACCACCGCTTCGACCGAGGACGTCGGTCGGCTGGCGCTGAAGGCCGCCGTCGTCCTCACCGATCTTCAGCCGGCGCCCAGGGCCGGGCTCGAAGAGTTGTTCTTCACCACTACCGCCCAGCACGGGCGAGAGGAGATTCCCGCATGAGCTCCCTGAGTGTTCCCGCCGCCGCCGCCGGGGCTTCGGCCACGAGGCAAGCACGACTCGGCCCCGACACGGCGAGGGCGATCCCCTTCGGACGGCTCTGCCGGGTGGAATTACGCAAGCAACTCGATACCCGCGCCGGTGCCTGGCTCCTCGGGATCATCGCCCTCGTCAATGTCGGGCTGATCGCGCTCCTGCTCTTCACCGCAGAACCGGCCGGTCTCACCTGGTCGGAACTGACCTCGGCTGCCACCCTCGGCCAGATGTTCCTGTTGCCCCTCATCGGCATCATGGCCGCGACCAGCGAGTGGTCCCAGCGGACGGCGCTGACCACCTTCGCCCTGGAACCACGACGTATCCGCGTGAATCTCGCAAAGGTGGTGGCTGCCGCCTCCCTCGGACTGGCTGTCATGGTGGTGGCGCTCGCCGCTGGAGCGGTATCCAACATCGTGGGAGTGGTGTGGCGTGATGGCGATGGATCCTGGACCATGGACTGGCCCGTGCTGACCGGGATGATCCTCGCCCTGCTCCTGCTGGTGGCGCAGGGAGTGGCCTTCGGCCTGGCATTTCTCAGCACCCCGGTCGCGATCGTCGCGTACCTCCTGCTGCCCACCGTGTGGTCCGTCCTCACCCTCTTCGTCGACTCACTCCGGGAGCCGGCCGAATGGCTCGACATCAACCTCACCCTGCTTCCTCTCATGGCGGGAGAGATGACCACCAGCGGGTGGGCCCAGCTGGCGGTATCGATCGCCGTGTGGGTGGGACTTCCGCTCGCTTTCGGTCTCTGGCGCACGGCGCGCCGGGACATCTCGTGAACAACAGATCTGAAGGCACGGGTGTCCCTTCAGAACTCCTGACCGAGGCGTAGGCAAGTCCCCGGCGTGCTGTTCTGCGTCAGCGGGCAATCCGTCATCTAGCGAAGCGGGGCTGGGAGCCGAGCCGTACATGACAGCGCCCTCGATCCGACGTGACGGTCGGAACGACGGCGCTGTGCCGGGGCCGGACCGTGCCGGACTAGACCCCGGCGTAGCTGTGCAGCCCGGAGAAGTAGATGTTGACGATGGTGAAGTTGAAGACGATGCACAGGTAGCCGACGATCGACAGCCACGCGGCGCGCGTCCCCGTCCAGCCCCGTGTGGCGCGGGCATGCAGGTAGCCGGCATAGACGGTCCAGATCACGAAGGACCAGACCTCCTTGGTGTCCCAGCCCCAGTAGCGGCCCCAAGCCTGCTCGGCCCAGATGGCGCCGGCCATGACCGTGAAGGTCCAGCCCACGAACGCGATGGCATTGAGCCGGTAGGAGAGATTCTCGAGGCTCAGCGCGGAGGGCACGAGACGCAGGAACTTCGCGGTGTCGGCCTTGCCCGCCAGCAGCTTGGCCTCGCGCGAGGTCTGCAGCAACTGCAGCACCGACATCGCGAAGGTGATGGTGAAGATCGCCGAGGACGCCACCGCGATGGACACGTGCACGATCAGCCAGTAGCTCTGCAGTGCCGGGATCAGCCGCGACACCGGAGTGGGGAAGCCGACGGTCGCGGCACACAGCATGACGACCACGAGCCCCACCACGAAGGACCCGACGAACCGCAGATCCTTGCGCGTGAGGGTGATGAGGAAGATGACCGACACCAGCAGGGCGCCGGTGGTGCAGAACTCGTACATGTTGCCCCACGGCACGCGGTGCGCCGCGAAAGCCCTGCTGACCACCGCCGCGCCGTGGATGACGGCGGCCAGCACGGTCAGGGCGACGGCGATGCGGGCGGTTCCGCGCCTGGCGCCGGAACCGTAGTCCATGGAATCGTCGGCCGTGACCGGGGCCGGGCGTGCCTCGGCGACCGTCGACCCTCCCCCACCGGCGCCCACGCTGGCGAGGGACCGCGTGGAGGCCGCCTGCTCGCTCGCGAGGCGCGCCTCGACGGCGTTGATGGTGGTGCTCGACCTCACGAGATCGAGCACGAAGAAGATGAACGCCACCACGTAGGCGATGGAGGCGAGCAACATCAGCAGCTCGCTGGCCTGTCCGAGCTCGGCATTGACTGGTTGTGGCATCAGTTGTCCTTCGTAGTGTTCTGCGACTGCCCCGTGCCGGCGGCCGACGACGCGGCCTCCTGCACCCTGTATTCCCCCGTCGTGACCTCGGGGACCGACCAGCGATCCTCGAGCAGCTTCCGTACCATCAGCCCCTCGTCCTGGAGCCGGTGGTCCTCCCCGCGCGCCAGCAGCCCGTACTCGGCGACGAGACCGCCGTCGTCGTGCCCGGTGATCCTGACCCAGAGCCTGCGCCGCGCGATGAACAGGGACGCGGCGAGGCCGAACAGCGCCAGCATCGCGAAGACGAAGGCTCCGACCTTCGCGGGATCGTGATGGATGTCCAGCGCGATGTAGCGCTTGAGTCCGTCGAAGGTGATGGAGCCCTTGCCCTCGGGAAGATCGTACGTCTGACCGACCGACAGCACGATCCCGCCGTCGTCGTTGTTCCGGCTGTTCAGCTCGGTGAGCTCCTCCGTGTCGAGCACGTAGACGTTCTCGGGCGTGCCGTCGTCGAGCCCCAGGTCTCCGTAGTACGAGTTCAGGTTCAGCTGGGGGTTGAACGGATCCGGGTCCCGCGAGAACGAGACGCCCTCCTCGTCGACGAACGCCGTGGGGAGGAAGAATCCCACGAAACCGAGCTGGTCGGGCTGTGCGTCGGGGGCCTTGATGACGATCAGCGAGGTGTAGAGCCCGTCCGAGGGCACCGCCACCACCGGGCCCTCCGAGGCGATGTTGCCCTCGGCGTCCCGCACCGTCACCACGGGAGCGTAGCCGTTGCCCACCAGGTACACGTTCGTCCCCCCGATGGAGACCGGCGCGTTGACCTTGAGGACCTGCTGCTCCTCCTCGGCGCCCGGGCCGTCCTGCGTGGTGAGATTCGCGGTGAAGTCCAGCGGCTGCCCGTAGTTGCTCTCCTGCTCGCGATCGAAGCGCACGTCGAAGGCGTCGAGGCGGATCGAGTAGGGCTCGAGCCGATCGTCGGAGAAGTTGGATCCCGGACTGAAGCTGTCGTACCCGATCAGGGTGTTCACGAAGGTGTCACCCTCCACCACGACCTTCTGGCCCGTGTACCCGAAGAGTCCGCCGATGGCGACCGCGACGAGGACCCCCATCAGCGAGATGTGGAAGACGAGGTTGCCGAACTCCTTCGCGAGTCCGCGCTCGGCTCCCACCGATGGCTGGGCCGTCCCGTCGTCGCGGACGTCCACGCGGTAGCCGCGCTTCCTCAGCACGGCGGCGGCCTGCCGGGCGGCGGACGACGGCGTGAGGCCCACCGCCCGTGCTTCCTCGGCCGGTACCTCCACCGTGCCGTGCACCGGCAACCGGGAGAGCCGCTTCGGCGTGCGCGGCGGGGTGGAGCGGACGGCCCTGTAATGGGCCCGTGCCCTCGGCACCACGCATCCGATGAGGGAGATGAACAGCAGGAGGTAGATGGCGGAGAACCACACCGACGAGTAGACGTCGAAGAGCTGGAACCAGTCCAGCACGGGCCCGGTGTCGGGGTGGTCCTGGAGATACTGCGTGACGACGGCGGGATTCGCCGGGCGCTGCGGGAACAACGATCCGGGCACGGCCCCGACCGCGAGCAGCAGGAGCAGGAAGAGCGCCGTGCGCATACTGGTGAGCTGGGTCCACGCCCAGCGCAGCGAGCCGACCACCCCGAGCTCCGGGACGACGACGTCGCCCCGTGCGCCCGACGCGGCCCGCGCATCCGTGTCCTGCTTCACTGTGCCCTTCCCCTGCCGCCCTGTGCCTGTGCCCGTGCCTGTGCCCGTACCTGTGCCTGTGCCTGTGCCTGTGCCTGTGCCTGTGCCTGTGCCTGTGCGATCGTCCGGCCGGCTCATATCGGCAGCACCACACCGCTGATCAGCGCATCCTGCAGTCGGGTGATCCAGAAGTTCCAGACACCGGTGACCATGAGCACACCCACGAGGATCAGGAGCCCGCCGCCGGCCCGCTGCAGCAGCCGCCGGTGCCTGCGGAAGAACGCCAGCGCTCCCATGCCCCGCTGCACGCCGAGGGCGATCAGCAGGAACGGCACCCCGAGCCCCACGCAGTAGGCGAAGGTCAGCACCGCGCCCTTGAGCGCCGTGGCGTCGTTGCCCGAGACGGCGAGCAACTGGACAGCGCCGAGGGTGGGTCCGATGCAGGGAGCCCACCCCAACCCGAACGTGAGTCCGAGCAGGGGTGCTCCCAGCAGCCCGGCGGGGATCCTCGCGTGGATCCTGCTCTCCCGCTGGAACCAGGAGAACCCTCCCATGAAGACGACACCGAGCAGGATCACGACGACGCCGAAGACCTGGATGAGCCACCCCTGCGAGACGCGCAGGAACGCGCCGAGCTGCCCGAACAGCGTGCCGTAGGCCATGAACACCACTGAGAAGCCCAGCACGAACAGACCGATCCCCGCGATCATCCGCCCCTTGCGCTGCTTCTCGAGATCGATGCCGGTCAGGCCGGTGACGTACCCGAGATATCCCGGGACCAGCGGCAGCACGCACGGTGAGACGAAGGAGACGAGGCCCGCGAGTAGGGCGACCGGGAGCGCGAGGAGCATCGATCCGTTGAGGACGGCGTCGGCGAAGGCGTTCCCCGCGACGAGGGGAACGAGCAGTGCCGCCGGACCCGCCAGGACCCCGGTCATGGGCAGGGCACGCTACAGCACATCGCTGATCAGGGCATCGAGTGTGCTGCGGTCCGCGAGCCCGAGGATGCGCGCCGCAACCCGTCCCTCACGGTCGAGCACGATGGTGGTGGGGACGGCCTGGGGCGGTACGTACTGCGTCATGTCGAGCAGCACTCCTCCGTCCGTGTCGTCGAAGCTCTCGTACGGTATGTCGAAGCTGCGCTCGAACGCTTCGGCGGTGGCCTGCTCGTCCCTGATGTTGACCCCGTAGAAGACGGCGCCCTGGGGCGCATACTCCTCGTGCAGCGCCACGAGATCCGGGGCCTCCTCGCGGCACGGGGCGCAGGAGGCGTACCAGAAGTTCAGGACCGTGACCTGGTCGTCCCAGTCGGCGCTGGAGACCGTCGTCCCGTCGAACAGGGTTCCGGTGACCTCCACGGGCTCGCCCCGCTCCGACGCGGCGTACTCGGTCACCGAACCGTCACCGGCGATGTAGTTCTTGCCGTCCCCGGCTGCGGCCTGCCGTGCGAGCGGGTCGTCGGCGGCACAGGACGTCGCCATCAGGGTGACGGGCACGAGGAACGCCAGGAGCAGCGCCAGCCTGGACGGGCGTGCACGGTTCGCGGAGCGGACGATTGCGGTCACGGCTTCTTCCGTTGATTTCTACGACGTGTAGTAATTCTATTACGCGCCGGGGACATTCGCCGCACCGGGCAGCAGGTGGGCGGACGGCTCCGCGTAGCGCACGCGCTGCACGGTGTCGCCGTCGAAGTCGAACGAGGTGACGGAGGTGAGTGTGCATTCCCGCTGGCGAGGATCGTGCCAGAGCCTGCGCCGCTCGGCCGCGAGCCGCGTGACCCAGATGGGAAGCTGATGGCTGACGATGATCGCCTCCGCCGGACGACCGTCCTCCGGCGCTCCGGCGACGTCGAGCGCCCGACGACGGGCATCGCCCACGGCAGCCATCACACGCTCGACCTGCTCGTGGTAGGGCTCGCCCCAGGACGGTCGGAACGGATTGACCAGGAGCGGCCAGTACCGTGGCTGGCGGAGACGGCTCTTGATCTTCGACATCCCCTCGAAGCGGTTCTCCGCCTCGATAACGCGCTCGTCGGTCGTGAGCTCCAGACCCAGCGCAGCGGCGATGGGCCGAGCCGTCTCCTGTGCACGGACCAGGGGTGAGGCCACCAGGTGGACGATCCTCGCTCCGTCGTCCTGCCGCTGCTCGAAGTACCCCGCGACCTGACGGGCCATGCGCTGGCCGAGCTCGGAGAGGTGGAACTCCGGGAGCCGCCCGTAGAGGACCCCCTCCGGGTTGTAGACCTCACCGTGGCGCACCAGATGGACGGTTGATCGCTGCATGCCGTCCAGTTTCCCGCATGCCCGGGCGCATCGGCCAATCCGCCCACGGGTAAGTGACATCCGGGCCGATCGGAGGGCTATGCTGGCGGACGGAATAAAACATGCAAACGCATGCTTCTACACATCGCAAGCAATCGACACCACGACCCCCCAAGGAGATCATCATGGCAATCCCCTCAGGCCTCACCACCGGCACCTGGTCCTTCGACCCCTCGCACAGCGAGGTCGGCTTCAGCGTCCGCCACGCAGGGATCAGCAAGGTCCGCGGCACCTTCACGGATGTGGACGCCTCCCTCACCGTCGGCTCCACCCTCGAGGACTCGACCATCATCGCGACGATCAAGACCGCGTCCTTCACCTCGGGCGACGAGAACCGGGACGCCCACGTCAAGGGCGCCGACTTCTTCGACGTCGAGCAGTTCCCCGAGATGACCTTCATCTCCACCTCGCACGAGGGCACCGGGGAGACCTACTCCATCACCGGCAACCTGACCATCCGCGGCATCACCAAGTCCGTGGTCCTCGACGCCGAGTTCAACGGCGTGGCCGTGGACCCCTTCGGTGCCACGCGCGCCGGCATCTCCGCCTCGACCACCATCTCCCGCAAGGAGTTCGGCCTGACCTGGAACGCAGCCCTCGAGGCCGGCGGTGTGCTGGTGGGCGACAAGGTGACCATCACCATCGACGCCGCCTTCGTGGCCCCCGCCGTCGAATCGGTCTAGTCCCACCCCGTCCGCCCGACCGGCCGGTGTCCGCCCACGGGACACCGGCCGTCGGCGTAGAGCTTTCAGCGCGACCACGAACTACGCTGGCAGGGACAGGATCCGCTGCAGGGACGTCCATGGGGGCACCGGGTGGGTCGGAGCACACCACGACGGAGGACGCCGCAATGAGTACGCCACAGGACAATCCCGGCACCGGGCGGGACGGACAGCTCCCGGACCAGGGCGCAGCACAGGACTGGACCGCACCGGGCACCACCGGAGCAGGCCGGTCCGACCAGCAGGACCGGCGCACGGGGCAACCGGAGTACGGACACCAGGGGACGCAGCCCTCGGGCTATGCCTACCCCACCTCGGCGGTCGACCCCGCCCCCACTGACAAGGGCCCGGTACCCAAAGAGGTCATGCGGGCCTACTACCTGATCCTCGCCGCCGGTGTCGTGTATCTCCTGAGCGCGATCCTCTCGGCGCTGACGACCGAGGTGCCCGATGTCGCGGGAGCCTCCCTCGGCGTCGCGCTCGGCCTGGTGTTCGCGGTGATCATGGCCGCCGTCTACGTTCTCCTGGCCGTCTTCATCCGGAAGGGCCGGAACTGGGCACGGATCACCGCGACGGTTCTCGCCGCGCTGAACGTCGTGTTCTCGCTCGGCAGTCTCCTGCTCCTGCCGATGGCCAACGAGTTCGCCGAGGCCAACGGCCAGCAGGTCGCCGACACCTCGGCACTTCCGACGATCCTCGGGCTGATCGTGATGCTGCTCGGCGTGATCGGCGTGATCATGACCTACCTGAAGCCCGCGCGGCCCTACTTCGTGCAACCGAAGCCCGGGTACTGAGTGCCGTAGCGCAGCTCGTCGCAGGCCCCCGGTGGGGCCTCACCGGGCGCGGGAGATCGGACCGAGGTCCGGCTCCTGCGCCCGCTGTGCGTGATAGGCCAGGATCTGCAGCTCCGTGGACATGTCCACCTTGCGCACCTGGACATGGTCCGGCACCTGCAGCACCACCGGTGCGAAGCTGAGGATGCTCGAGATGCCGGCGTCCACGAGCCGGTCGCACATCTCCTGCGCCACGGCCGTGGGCACACAGAGCACCGCGATGTTGGTCCTCGTGCGCTCGAGGACGGCCTCGAGCTCGTCGACCGCACTGACACGCAGATAGCCGACCTCGGTGTCGACCACGAGCTGGTCGGCGTCGACGAGCGCCACGATGCCGAATCCGCGTGAGACGAAGCCCGGGTATCCGGCGAGCGCCCGCCCCAGATTGCCCACACCGATGATCGCCACCCGCCAGTCGAGCGTCAGGCCCAGGGCCGAGGAGATCTGCCGGGTCAGGAACTGCACGTCGTAGCCCACCCCGCGAGTTCCGTAGGATCCGAGGTGGGACAGGTCCTTGCGCAGCATCGGCGAATTCACTCCCGCGGCGTCGGCGAGCTCGTCGGAGGAGACCCGCTCGGTCCCGTCCGCGATGAGTGAGTTCAGGGCGCGCAGATAGATGGTGAGGCGTGCCACCGAGGCGGGCGGTATGCGGCGCGCCGGATCTCCGGCGTGCAGCCCTGGGATGTCAGGCATGGTCACTGTCGTCGCTCCGTTGCTTGCGCCGCCCGTTCCACGGGATCAGCGGTTCCGGGGTCCCCTGCCGGGGCGGAAGTATCCTCACTTTATGTCGCCGCGGCGGGCCCACCAAGCCGGACCCCGCCGCCGCCCGGTCCCGGTCCGGCCTCAGGACCGTGCGAGCAACCTGCGCAGTCTCGTCTCGTCGATGGCCCAGAAATCTCGTTGGACACCGCCGATGAACAGCACCGGGAGCTCCTCGGCGAATCGCGCACCGAGGTCCGGGGCGTCGACCACCGAGAGCTCCCGCCAGGTGAGCCCGAGGTCCGCCGTCACCCGGGCCACCACCGCCCTGGCGTCCTCGCAGAGGTGGCACTCGGGACGCGTGAGGAGGACGACGCCGGAATCCGGCCCGGCAGTGGGTTCTTCCATCCCTCGAGGGTACTGCGGCCCTCCGGCGCAGAAGGGAGTGGGACGAACTAGGATCGGAACATGCCGGACGCCATCCGGGGCCCGGAGCCCCTCCCAGAGCCTCCGGGGCCGAGGAAGGGCGAAGCGGCCTTCTTCGATGTGGACAACACCCTCATGCGGGGGGCGAGCCTGTTCCATGTCGCGCGGAAGATGTACCAGCGCAGGGCCTTCACCCTGCGCTTCGCCGCCGGGCTGGCCTGGAAGCAGCTGCGATTCATCATGCGAGGCGAGACCCTGACGGACGTCAACTCGGTGCGCGACGCCGCTCTCGCCTTCGCCATCGGCATAGCGCACGAGGACATCCTGGCCCTCGGCGAGGAGGTCTACGACGAGATGATCGCGTCGAAGATCTGGCCGGGAGCACGCGCCCTCGCCGAGCAGCACCTGTCCTCCCGGCGGCAGGTCTGGCTCGTCACCGGCAGCCCGGTGGAGGTGGCCGGGGTCATCTCGAGCCGACTCGGCCTGACCGGCGCCCTGGGTACCGTGGGCGAGGTAGCCGACGGTCTCTACACGGGTCGCCTCGTGGGCGACTTCCTGCACGGACCCGCCAAGGCAGCCGCCGTGCTCGATCTCGCGGAGCGGGAGAACCTCGATCTCGACCGCTGCTGGGCGTACAGCGACTCCTACAACGACCTGCCGCTGCTGACGCTCGTGGGACACCCGGTGGCCATCAACCCGGACTCCCGGCTCCGACGTCATGCGCGGTCGAACAACTGGCCGGTCTACCATTTCCGCAGCGGTCGCCGGGCGGCCACCCTCGGGTTGCGCGCCGCGACGGTCGCGGGGACCGTCTACGGCCTCTGGCGCGGCTTCGCACGTTTCCGCAGCAGCTGACCACCCCCCGCAGCAGTCGATCGTGCGGACGGACACCCTCCGGCGCGTCACCCGGGAACGACGACGGCCCGGCTCCAGCGTCTCGAGGACGGGATCCGGGCCGGTCGGCCTGCTCCGGCCCGGGGCCGGATGCTCGACTACTTCTTGTTGCGGCGCTGGTGACGCGTCTTGCGAAGCAGTTTGCGGTGCTTCTTCTTCGCCATACGCTTGCGGCGCTTCTTGATGACTGAACCCATAGAGTCCTCACAGACTTGGTGGTTGCGAGCGCTGATCGTCCGACTCGGGGACCAGCGCTGATCTTGACGGCGCGTACCTGGTGGCAGTTGCCCGGATGACACGGAGGAGGGTCGTGACCCACCCGAAACGCTCCTCTACAGGGTACATCCGTTTGCGGGACGCCCCGGACCGGCGTCAGGCGCTCTCGCTCCGCCCGTCCACCCGCGCCCTGCGCACGAAGTCCTCGACCGCGGACTCCGGGACACGGTAGGACCGGCCGAACTGCACGGCCGGCAGCTCCCCCGCGTGCACCAGCCTGTACACCGTCATCTTCGAGACGCGCATCATGCCGGCCACTTCCGCGACCGTCAGGAACTGCACCTCCGAGAGGTTCTTCCTGTCCGCCATGTCATCCTTCCTTCGTCTGGAGCTCCGTGGTCCCTGGGCAACACCTAGGCGGACGTATCGCGTCGACGCCGCAGGTGCGCCAGGAGATCGGCTGCACGGCCCGCGGCCCGGCCCACGGTCCATCCGGGCTGAGGACGACCGACCTCCGGCAGGTGCCGTTCGTCCGGGACGGCAAGTACGGCACCGGAGAGTGCCCGCTCCGCTGCCGTGCCCTCGGACGGGATCCCGCCGACGGGGACGGAGACCGGATCAGGTGGCGAACCTGCATCGGACAGCGACGCCGCACCGACGACCGGTTCGGCAGGTGTTCCCTCGCCGGCGCCCGAGGCGCCGAGGGAACTGAGCCAGCTCCCCACCCGGCCGAGCGGGGCGCGTTCCAGGGAGTAGTAGCGCTTCTGGCCCTGCGCCCTCATGGTCACGAGCCCGGCTTCCCGGAGCACCTTCAGGTGCTTCGAGACGGTAGGCTGGCTGACCTGCAGGTCGACCACGAGCTCGCCCACCGCTTTGTCGCCGTCCTGCAGATTCTCGAGGATCTGCCTGCGTGTGCGCTCCGCTATGACGGCGAAGACATCGTCGAATCCCATGCCTTCACCCTAGCGATATATACGGCGGAAGGCATCTTCCGCCGTCGGTGGTGTCAGTCGAACCAGGGATCGAGTCCGTGGAGGGGGAAGACCGCCTTGCGGGTGGCCATCACGGTGCGGTCCAGGTCGTCGTTCGGGTCGTAGCCGATCTCCCAGGAGCGCCACCAGATGTCGGCACCGTCGCCGAACAGGGCCGGTGCATCGATGCCGTGGCGCTCGCGCACGTAGTCGCGCCACGCCGCGGGCACCGCCGTCGTGGGCGAGATTCGGGCCCCCGCTGCCACCCCGACCAGGAGCGTCCACGCGCGGGGCACCACCGTCGCCAGGGCGTAACCGCCGCCACCGGTGGCGATCCAGCGCCCCTCGCACAGGCGATCGGCCAGCTCCCGCACACCGACCATCAGGGCGTGCTGCGCGTCGACGCTGAGCCGGAGATTGGTCAGCGGATCCTCGCGATGCGAGTCGCAGCCGTGCTGGCTCACGATCACCTCGGGTGCGAAGGCCTCGGCGAGCTGCGGGACGACGGCGTGGAACGCGCGCAGGAACGCGGCGTCCCCGGCGACGGTGGGCAGTGCGACGTTCACGGCGTAGCCCTCCGCTCCCGGCCCGCCCAGTTCGCTGCAGAACCCGGTCCCCGGGAACAGGCTCATGCCCGTCTCGTGCAGGGAGATGGTCATGACGCGGGGATCGTCCCAGAAGATGCTCTGGGTGCCGTCCCCGTGGTGCGCGTCCACGTCCACGTACAGGACCCGCTGCACACCGCGGTCGAGCAGGCGCTGGATCGAGGCGGCGGCGTCGTTGTAGACGCAGAAGCCGCTGGCGCGCGAGCGGGCGGCGTGATGCATGCCGCCGCCGAAGTTGACGGCCCGGACGGCCGTGCCCTGCAGGATCGACTCGGCGGCGCCGAGGGAGCCTCCCGCGAGGCGCGCGCTGGCCTCATGCATGCCCGCGAACGCGGGGGTGTCCTCGGTCCCCAGGCCGTGGGCGGCATCGGACCGGTCGGGATTGCCGCTGATGCTCCGGACGGCCCCGATGTACTCGGCGCTGTGCACCGTGGCGAGGTCCTCGTCGGTGGCCACGGAGGGGGCACCGACGCTCACGCCCTCGAGATCGAGCAGTCCGCTCTCGCGTGCGAGCCGGGCCGTCAGGTGCAGCCGCTCGGGGTTCATGGGGTGCTGTCCGCCGAAGTCGTAGGCCAGCATCGACTCGTCCCAGACGACGTGGACGGGGACCGCTGGTCTCGGGTGCGTGGACATCACTGCAAGGCTACGCGACGATGGTTGCCCGGACGACGTGCCGCGATGAGATGCTTTAGTACTGCAAGGGCAACTCGGGAAGATACGGTACCGCTTCAGCGGCAGGACCGGCAGACGGTGTGGAGCGGGCGTCAATGGCAAGTCAACAGCCACGGTGGCTGAGGGACGATCGACACGGATACCTCAGGATCCTGGGCGCCATCCGCGATTTCGCCGACTCCTTCGCCAACAGTTCGCCCGCCCGCCTGGCCCTGATGATCTTCAGCGCCGTGATCCTGGTGTTCACCGCCCTGCTCAGCCTGCCGATGGCAGCGAGCAGCGGGACGGCCACGCCCCTGCACGACGCGCTGTTCACCGCCGTCTCCGCGGTCTGCGTCACCGGACTGACCGTGGTCTCCACCGCGGCGCACTGGTCCTTCTTCGGGCAGTTCGTGATCCTGCTCGGCATCTTCATCGGCGGGCTGGGCACCCTGACCCTCGCCTCCCTGCTCGCCCTGATCGTCAGCAGGCGCCTCGGGGTCCGCGGGAAGCTGCTGGCCCAGGCGGCCCTGAACAACGCGAGCCGCCTCGGGGAGATCGGCACGCTGCTGCGGATCGTCATCACCACCTCGGTGATCATCGAGATCGTCCTCGCCCTCGTGCTGGTCCCGCGCTTCCTGATCCTCGGCGAACCCTGGTGGGAAGCCCTCTGGCACGGCATCTTCTATGCCATCTCGGCCTTCAACAACGCGGGCTTCACACCCCACACGGACGGGCTCGTGCCGTACGAGACGGACCTGTGGATCCTGACCCCGCTCATGGTGGGGGTGTTCCTGGGCAGTCTCGGGTTCCCCGTGATCATGGTCCTCGTCCAGGTCCGGCACCGCTTCCGCAAGTGGACGCTGCACGCGAAACTCACGGTGTCCGTCTCGCTGATCCTGCTCGTGGCCGGTTCCATCGCCTGGGCGCTGCTGGAATGGGAGAACACCAGTACGATCGGCGAACTGAACGGCGCGGACAAGACGATCCACGCCGTCTTCGCCTCGGTCATGATGCGCTCGGGCGGCTTCAACCTGGTGGACCAGAACGCCATGAGCCCCACGACGATGCTCCTGACGGACGCGCTGATGTTCGCCGGTGGTGGCTCCGCCTCCACCGCAGGGGGTATCAAGGTCACCACCATCGCCGTCATGTTCCTGGCCATCGTGGCGGAGGCACGCGGTGATTCGGAGGTTCGGGCCTGGGGGCGTAGCATCCCGCAGGGGGCCATGCGCGTGGCCATCTCCGTGATCTTCATGGGCGCCACCCTGGTGCTGGTCGGCTGCGGCCTCCTGCTGGCCATGACGGACGAGCCCCTCGACAAGGTGGTCTTCGAGGTCATCTCCGCCTTCGCGACGTGCGGGCTGAGCACCAACCTCAGCGCGGAACTCCCGCCGCAGGGCAAGTACGTCCTCTCGGCCCTGATGTTCGCAGGTCGCATGGGTACCATCACCCTCGCCTCGGCGCTGGCGCTGAGGCAACGCAGCACGCTGTACCGCTACCCCGACGAGAGGCCGATCATTGGCTGAAAGACCAGCACACAACGCACCCGTCCTCGTGATCGGTCTCGGCCGCTTCGGCGCGGCGACCGCGCAGCAACTGGTCCGGCAGGGGCGCGAGGTCCTGGCGATCGAGCGGGACCCGCAGCTGGTCCAGAAGTTCTCCAGCCTGCTCACCCACGTGGTGGAGGCCGACGCCACCAATATCGATGCCCTCCGGCAGCTCGGGGCGCAGGAGTTCTCCGCCGCCGTCGTCGGCGTGGGGACCTCGATCGAGTCCAGCGTCCTCATCACCGCCAATCTCGTGGATCTCGGCATCGCCCATCTCTGGGTCAAGGCCATCACGCCCTCCCACGGGAAGATCCTCAAGCGCATCGGCGCCAACCACGTCATCTACCCGGAGGCCGATGCCGGCCAGCGTGCGGCGCACCTCGTGGGCGGCCGCATGCTCGACTTCATCGAGTTCGACGACGGCTTCGCGATCGTGAAGATGTATCCGCCGAAGGAGACCCAGGGCTTCACCCTCGCCGAGTCGTCCGTGCGCTCGAAGTACGGTGTCACGGTGGTGGGGGTGAAGTCCCCGGGGGAGGACTTCACCTACGCGCGTCCGGACACCAAGGTCTCGGGGCGGGACATGCTGATCGTCTCCGGCCACGTGGACCTGCTCGAGCGCTTCGCCGGCCGCCCCTAGGATGCCCGCACGCCCGGCGCGCCGCTCGGGGCGCGCAACCGTCCTCCCGCCCGGGTGGGCGGCAGTCGGCCTCGTGGCCGCACTGGCCGCCGTCGTGCTCGCCGCCCGCATCCACGGCCTGGATCTGGCCGTGTACCGCCAGGGCGCGCTCGCGCTGCTCGGCCAGGCGGACGGCAAGAGCCTCTACGACGACGCACTGGTCCGCACCGATACGCGCGGGCTGCCCTTCACCTATCCCCCCTTCGCCGCCGTCCTCCTCGTCCCGCTGGCACTGCTCCCCGGCACGGCGGCGCTGGTCCTCCTCACGGCCCTGTCCCTGGTGTGCCTCGTGGGGGTCGCCGCCGTCGTCGTGCGCTACCTGGGCGCCGTGGACGGGCCGGCCCGGCCGGTGTGGCGGAGGCCTGCGCTCGTGCTCGCCGTGCTGCTGATCGGGATCAGCGGGCCCTGGCGCGAGGGGCTGGGCTTCGGCCAGGTCAACGCGCTGCTCATGGTCCTGGTCCTGGCCGATCTGCTCCGCTCCACGCGGCTGCCCTCCGGCGTCCTCACCGGCATCGCCGCGGGCATCAAACTGACACCGCTGGCCTTCGGGCTGGTGTTCCTCGCCCGTCGGGACTGGCGGTCGCTGGCCTGGATGACCGCGTCCTTCGCGGGCACCGTGATCGTGGGGTGGGCCCTCGCGCCACGGGAGTCCGCGGCGTTCTGGCTCGACGCCCTCTTCGACGCCTCGCGCGTGGGCGTCACGGCGGATCTCTACAATGTGTCGCTGAACTCGATCATCGCCCAGTCCGGGCTCGCCGAGACCCTGCAGCGCCCGGTCTGGGTGGCGGCCGCCCTGCTCGTCATCGGCGTCGGCTGTGCCGCGATCCGGCGGGCGGACGACGACGACGACCCGGTGCGTGCCATCTCCGCCAACGCCGTCGTGATGCTCGCGATC
This sequence comes from uncultured Arthrobacter sp., assembly GCF_947493765.1. Classification (GTDB taxonomy): domain Bacteria; phylum Actinomycetota; class Actinomycetes; order Actinomycetales; family Micrococcaceae; genus Arthrobacter_D. Next base: position 51,605 of record NZ_CANLSZ010000005.1, on the reverse strand, counting down.
TCCCCCATCTCGTGGTTCCACCACTGGGTGTGGATCGCCCTGATCCTCCCGGCCGGCCTGCTCCACGCCCGCCGGCTCGCCGGAATGCCGCGCGTGGTGGGCCTGTCCCTGCTGGCCGCGCTGGTCCCGGTGATGATGTTCTCCTCGATCACGGTGACGCTGACCCTCACCGGGGAGGTCTCGGGCGAGGGCCCCCTGGCGCTGCGGCTGTTCACGACCCTCGGGGTGATCCTCCCGGTGGCCCTGCTGGCGCTGTGGGCCCTGCGTCCCGTCAGCTCGCCGACGGCCCTGCCAGCTCCCGCGTGATCTCCGCCGCGCGCGCCGTCGCCGCGCGGGCGCCGTCGGTGATGATGCCCTTCAGACCGCGCTCCTCGAAGGTCTCGATGGCGCTCTGCGTGGTTCCGTTCGGGCTCGTCACGGCCTTCCGGAGTGCTGCGGCATCGGCGTCCGGCTCGGCGAGCATGAACCCCGCGCCCGCCACCGTCTCGCCGGCGATCTGCGCGGACAGCTCCGGAGCCAGCCCGAGCTCCACTCCCGCTGCCGCCATGGCCTCCGCCAGGTAGAAGGCGTAGGCGGGGCCGGAGCCGCTGACCGCCGAGAGCGCATCCACCTGCTCCTCGGGGATCTCGACGACGGTACCCGCGGGCTCGAGCAGGGCGCGGGCCCGCTCCATGGTCTCGGGGCCGGCGGAGGAACCGGCGGAGATGGACAGCACTCCCCTGCCGAGGCGTGACGGCGTGTTGGGCATCGAGCGGACGACGGGCTGGCCGTCCGGCAGCGCCTCCTCGATCATCGCGATGGTGACGGCGGCTGCGACGCTGAGAACCACGGCGGAGGGAGGGAGTGCGGCGGCGATCTCGCGGGCCAGCGCGACGACGCCCACCGGCTTGACCCCGAGGACGACGACGTCGACGGCGCGCACGGCAGCGACGTTCGCGCCGTCGTCCTCGCCGGTCGCCAGGGCCCGCACGCCGTGGCGCTCCTGAAGTTCACGGGCACGTTCGGCGCGGCGGACCGTCGCGGTGACCTGTGCGGGGTCCAGCCCCGCCGCGAGGAGCCCCGCCAGGATGGACTCGTTCATGGATCCGCAGCCCAGGAAGGCGATGCGTGGGGAGGAGGTCGTCGTCATGCTGCCCATCCTGCCACGCGGCCTTCCCAGCGTGCTCCCAGCCGGCACGCGGGTCAGGCACATGTGCGGCACCTACAGTCGAATCACCCCATAAGGGTGCGAGTGATAGCGCCGGACCTTCCTGATCCGGCAGGCGTCGGTGACAGCAGCGGATCCCCCCAACCCCTGCCGGCCACCGGCGCCACTCCCGTTTAACAGAGCCCTGCTTCTTGACAGAGCCCTGCTTCGACGAAGCCCTCCGGTCGCTGTCGGCCCGCTGCACGGGCCCGGGCACCGACGGACCATGGGCTCCCGGTCAGTGCCGCAGGTGCGTGCGCGCGAAGGCGAGGGTCTCGGCCAGCCAGTCCTCCCGCTCCCCCGCACCCCGGGCGCGCCGGGTGCTCACCTCGACCGCCACGACGCCGTCCCAGGCCGACGTCGCGAGGTGGTCCAGGGCCTCCGCGCAGCGCTGCTGGCCCTGGCCCGGCAGCAGGTGCTCGTCCTTGCCGTTGGGTGTGCCGTCCGTCAGGTGCACGTGGGCGAGCCTGCTGCCCAGCCCGCGGATCTCCTCGTAGGAGTCCATGCCGGCGATGGCCGCGTGGGAGAAGTCCCAGGTGATCCGCTCGTAGGGCTCCGGGACCGGGTTCCAGTGCGGCAGGTAGGCCTTCGCCTCCCGGCCGCGGACCTTCCACGGATACATGTTCTCCACGGCGATGTCGACGCCGTACTCGTCGGCCACACGGGCGATGCCCGCGCCGAACTCCTCCGCATAGCCCGTCTGCCAGCGGAACGGCGGGTGTGTCACCACGGTCTTCGCCCCGACCTCCACCGCCATCGCGGCCGAGAGTTCGATCTTGGTCCACGCCTTCCCCCAGACCTGCTGGGTCAGCAGCAGCGTGGGAGCGTGGATCGCCAGGATCGGCATCTCGTACCGGTCGCTGAGCACGTTGAGCTGGTCCGGGTCCTGGCTCACCGAGTTGTTGGTGACCATGACCTCCACACCGTCGTAGCCCAGGTCCTGGGCCAGCGCGAAGGCGTCGTGGACGGCGAGGGGATAGACCGAGGCGCTCGAGAGAGCGACCGGGATCGCGGGCGCACCTCCGTCCGTGCCGGCCACGTCAGACCCCCTCGTGGACGGACGGGCGACGGACGGAGTCGAGCTCGGCGTGACCGAGTCGCGCACCCGGGAGGGGCTCGACGGCGTCGAACATCTTCGCGTCGAACCTGCGCAGCAGCACTCCCTCACGCAGCGCCCACGGGCAGATCTCGACCGAGGGCACCTCGAAGAGTTCGAGCGCGCACTCGGCGACGAGCGCCCCGGCGAGCACCTGGGGTGCGCGCAGTTCGGACACGCCGTCGAGCTCCGCGCGGTCCGCGCTGGTCATCGCGGCCAGGCGCCTGGCCCACAGCGTGAGATCCACGTGCCGCAGTTCCCGGCGGACGAACGGGCCGGCGGCCGACGGCGCCGCGCCGGCCATCCGCGCCAGGGAGCGGAAGGTCTTGGAACTCGCGGTCACCAGGTGGGGGGCGCCGAGGTGGGCGAACTGCGGCACGCACTCGCCCAGCACGGCCCGGATGTGCCGGCGGAGCGCGTTGACCTGCTTCGCCGACGGGGGGTCGCCCCGGAGCCACTCGCGCGTGAGCCTGCCCGCGCCCAGCGGCACCGAGAGGGCCACCTCCGGGAGCTCGTTGACCCCCATGGCCATCTCGAACGAACCGCCGCCGATGTCGAAGTTGAGGATCGAGTCCGAGGCCCAGCCGTACCAGCGGCGGACCGCCTGGAAGGTCACGGCCGCCTCCTGGTCACCGGAGAGCTCCTGGAGGTCGACGCCGGTCTCCTCACGCACGCGCGTCAGGACCTCGCTGCCGTTGGCCGATTCGCGGATGGCCGAGGTGCAGAACGCGAGGAAGTCCTCCGCCCGGTGCCGGGTGGCGAACTCGCGGGCCTCCTGGACGAAGCCGATCAGCTCGTCCTGGCCGGCGCGCGAGATGCTGCCGTCGCCCTCGAGATACGCCACCAGCTGCAGGGGCTTCTTGTGGGACGCGAAGGGCAGCGGCCGCCCGCCGGGGTGGGCGTCGACGAGCAGCAGATGGACCGTGTTCGACCCGATGTCCAGCACACCTAGACGCATGGTTCCCGCTCTTCCGGCTCAGTTCCCGCTCGTGTTCGTCTTCCCCGTGCCTGCTCCCGGCCTACTTGGAGGCCGCGGCCTTGCGCTTGGCGGGGGCCCGCCGCGTGGTCTTCTTCGGCGCGGGCCCCTTGGCGCGCTTCTCGGCGAGCATGTCGATCGCCTGCTCACGCGTGAGTTCCTCGATGGCCATCGACGCGGGCACCGTGATGTTGGTGACGCCGTCCGTGACGTAGGCCCCGAAGCGTCCGTCCTTGACCACGATCGCCTTCTCGCTCACCGGATCGTCGCCGAACTCGGCGAGCGGCGGGGTGACCGCGCGGCCGCCACGCTGCTTGGGCTGCTTGTAGAGCTCCTGCGCCTGCTCGAGGGTGATGGTGAAGATCTCCTCCTCCGACCCGATGGACCGCGAATCGCTGCCCTTCTTCAGGTACGGGCCGAACCGGCCGTTCTGGACCGTGATCTCCTTGCCGTCCTCGTCCGTGCCGAGGACGCGCGGCAGGTTCATGAGCCGCAGGGCTTCGTCGAGCGTCACCGTGTCCACGGACATCGACGTGAACAGCGATCCCGTGCGCGGCTTGACCTTGGCCGGCTTCTTCGGCGGTTTGGGCTTGCCGTTCTTGTAGTACTCCACCGGCTGCTTCGCCAGCTCCTCGGCGGTGACCTCGGGGATCAGCTCGATCACGTAGGGCCCGTAGCGGCCGTCACGGGCCACGATGGAGCGCCCGGTCTCCGGGTCGGTGCCGAGGACCCGCTCCTCCGACTGTGGTGCCTCCATGAGCTCGACGGCCTTCTCCGCGGTGAGCTCGTCCGGTGCCAGGTCCTCCGGCACATTGGCGCGCTGCGGTTCGGTGCCCTCCGGCGCATCGGCCGGCAACGGCTTCTCCAGATAGGGGCCGAACTTGCCCACGCGCAGCGTGATGCCCTCGGCGATCTCCACCGAGTTGATGCTGCGCGCGTCGATCTCGCCGAGGTCGTTGACGATCGTGTGCAGGCCGGTGTCCTTGCGGTCCCCGTAGTAGAACTGGGTGAGCCACTCGACCCGCCCGGTCTCGCCACGCGAGATCCGGTCCAGGTCCTCCTCGAGTTCCGCCGTGAAGTCGTAGTCCACGTAGTCGTTGAAGTGCTCCTCGAGGAGGCGCACCACGGAGAACGCGATCCAGCTCGGCACGAGGGCCTGGCCGCGGGTGCGCACATAGCCCCGGTCCATGATGGTGGACATGGTCGCCGCGTAGGTGGACGGGCGGCCGATGCCGCGCTCGTCGAGCACCTTCACCAGCGAGGCCTCGGTGTAGCGCGGCGGCGGTGAGGTCTCGTGGGCGAGCGCCTCGATCGCCGTCGCGCCCAGGGCGTCGCCCTTGACCACGTTCGGCAGCCGGGTGCCCTGCGCGTCCCCGTCGGTGCCGTCCTCTGCCCGATCGGCGTCGCGCCCCTCCTCGTAGGCGGCCATGAAACCGCGGAAGGTGATCACGGTGCCCGAGGCGGAGAACTCGGCGTCCCGGCCGTCGGCGCTGACGGCACCGAGGCGCAGCGACGCCGTCGAGCCCTTCGCATCCGCCATCTGCGAGGCGACGGTGCGCTTCCAGATCAGCTCGTACAGGCGGAACTCGTCCCCCCGCAGTCCCTGGGCCACCTGGGCCGGGGTGCGGAAGGAATCACCCGAGGGACGGATGGCCTCGTGGGCCTCCTGCGCATTCTTGGCCTTCCCCTTGTAGACGCGCCGCGCCTCGGGGACGTACTCGGGACCGTAGAGCTCCGAGGCCTGCCGGCGCGCGGCGTTGATCGCCTGGTCGGAGAGCGAGGACGAGTCGGTCCTCATGTACGTGATGTAGCCGTTCTCGTACAGGCGCTGCGCCACCTGCATGGTGACCTTGGAGCTGAAGCGCAGCTTGCGCGCCGCCTCCTGCTGCAGGGTCGAGGTGGTGAACGGCGCGGCGGGGCGGCGCGTGTAGGGCTTGGTCTCGAGGGACCGGACGGTGAACTCGGCGCTCTCCAACCCTGTCGCGAGGGAGCGGGCGGCCTCCTCGTCGAGCCGGACGGCGTTCGCTGCCGTGAGCTCCCCGCGGTCGGAGAAGTCCTTGCCGGAGGCGATCCGGCTGCCGTCGACGGCGACGAGCTTCGCCGGGAACGCCGAGCCCTTCGCGGCGTCGGCGGGCGTGAAGGAACCGGTCAGGTCCCAGTACGACGCCGTGCGGAACGCCATGCGCTCTCGCTCGCGCTCCACGACGAGGCGCGTGGCGACGGACTGCACACGGCCCGCGGAGAGTCCGCGTGCCACCTTCCGCCACAGCACGGGGGAGATCTCGTAGCCGTAGAGGCGGTCGAGGATGCGGCGGGTCTCCTGGGCGTCGACCATGGGGATGTCCACCTCGCGCAGCTCCCCCAGTGCACGTGTGACGGCTTCCTTGGTGATCTCGCCGAACGTGAGGCGGTAGACGGGGACCTTGGGCTTGAGGACCTGCAGCAGGTGCCAGGCGATGGCCTCGCCCTCGCGGTCGGCGTCGGTCGCGAGATAGAGCGCGTCGGCGTCCTTCAGGGCGGCCTTGAGCTCGGCGACGGTCTTGCGCTTCTCCGGGGACACGACGTAGTAGGGCTCGAAGTCCTTGTCGAGGTCCACCGCGAACTTGCCCACGGAGGACTTCTTGAGCTCGGCGGGCAGGTCCGAGGGCTGCGGGAGGTCGCGGATGTGCCCCATGGATGCCGCGACCTGGAAGTCCTCACCGAGGTAGCCCGAGATGCTCTTGATCTTGCTGGGCGACTCGACGATGACGAGCTTCTTGCCGTGCTTCTTGTCCGTGGCCTTGGTCGGCACTTCTCTCCTCGATCTGCTGTTCGATGCCGCGGCAGCCGGGAGGGATCCTGTCCGGATCCCGCTGCTGGGCCTCATCCTTCAGTATGCGTCATGCCTGCCCGCATCCGGGAAATCGGCGTTTCCCGGGGAATCCCTAGGGCAGCGGCAGAAGGAACCCCTCCCGCAGGAGCTGCTCCACGTCCACCAGCAGCTCGGCGGTGAACGCGGCGTCCGGCCGTTCCAGCAGCATCGCGAGCGCTCCGGCGATCTGCCCGGCCGTGAGGTCGCCGTCGCACGCCGAGACGAAACCGGCCAGTTCCGTGCTGAGCAGCGTGGTGCGCCGGAGTCCGGCTCCCTGGCGCAGCAGGATGATCCCGGGGTGCTCGGCGCCCGGGCGCTGGTGCCTCTCCTCGGTGACGTCGTCGGCCACCAGCAGGAACTCGTCGGCGATCCCGGTGCCCGAGGCCGCCTGCTCGGTGTGCGCTGCGAGCCAGTCGCTGCGCGCCACGGCGGCCGCGAGATGCGGGCCCACCGGCTGCTCGATTTCGTGCGTGATCTCCTCGACGGTCACCCGGACCAGGTCGCTCGGGGCAGGGGGGCGTCGCAGCCAGATGGAGCCGAAGCCGATGCCCTCGACCGACCGGGACGCGAAGTCCTCGAGATAGGCGTCGAAGCCGGCGAGATAGCCCTCCCTGTCGCGGTCCTCGGCGGCATCCCGGAGCCAGGTCTCGGCGTACTGCACGGCACTCTGCTGCTCGCGCTGGATCACCCAGGCGTCCAGGCCGGCGGGGATGAAACCGCGGATGCGCCTGTCCCACGCCGTGGATCCGCTGATCTCCCAGTTGCCGAGGAGCTGCGCGGACCCGCCGGGCGAGAGCACGCCGGGGAGGTCGCGGACGAGGTTCTCCACGATGGCGTCCCCCGCGAGACCGCCGTCGCGATAGGTGTAGGTGTCCTCGGGGCCACCGGCGCGGGGCGTGATGACGAAGGGAGGGTTGGAGACCACGAGCTGGAAGCGGTCCTCCGCGACGGGCTCGAGCAGGTTTCCGAGCCGGAGACTGATCCGGGCCCCGAGGTGCTGCGGGTCCAGGTCCAGGGCCGGTGCGTTGAGCAGCAGATTGAAGCGTGCGAAGGCGAGTGCCCGCTCCGAGATGTCCGTCGCCGTGACGTGCCGGGCGTGGGAGAGGAGATGGAAGGACTGGATCCCGCAGCCCGTGCCGAGATCCAGGGCCCGTTCCACGGGAGCCCGCATGACGGTCTGCGCCAGGGTCAGCGAGGCGCCGCCGATTCCCAGGACGTGGTCCCGGCGCAGGGGACCCGGGCGCTGCTCCGACCCGAGGTCGCTGGCCACCCAGAGGTTCCCCGCGACGTCGGAGCCGTAGGGGCGCAGGTCCACCGTGGCGCGCCGGGCGGACCCCACGGGTGGGGCGCCGACGGGTGCGGCGCCGACGGCTGGTGCGCCGACGGGCTCGATCAGCCTGAGACGCTCGAGGCCGGAGACACCGGTCCCCGGGAAGGCCGCCCGCAGGTCCTGCTGCTCCACGGTCTCCCCGAGCAGCCACAGCAGCACGGGAACGGCTCGGGTGCGGCGCGGGCCGCCGAGGAGGCGCCGACACGCCAGCAGCGCCGGTGCGGTCTGGCCGCGATCGAGGGCCGCCGCCGCCTGGGCGCCCAGGAGTGCGGCGACGCCGTCGACCGTGTAACCGAGCTCCGCCAGGTCTCCGGCGAGTGCTCCGAGCAGCGCGACGTCCTCGCTCGAGGGTGCCGTGGCGACGTCGTCGTCGAAGTCGGCCCATTCCGAGCTGGGTGCGACGGGCGGCATCACGCGGCGCCCGCGATGGTCGCCTCGGCCTCGTCCGGCTCGCACCCCTGCGGGCAGCGCAGTGTCGACGGATCGGCCGCGCACCGGGCGCAGAACAGCGTGAGGTTCCGGCAGACGGCATTCGAGCAGTTCTCGAACGTGCTGGTGGGTGCCTGGCAGCGCACGCACGAGCCGAGGGTGACCGCGTCGTCGCTGAACTCGAGGTGCATGCGCTTGTCGAACACGTAGAGCGAGCCCTCCCAGAGTCCGCCGTCACGGTAGGTCTCGCCGTAGCGGACGATGCCGCCGTCGAGCTGGTAGACCTCCCGGAAGCCCCGGTTCACCATGAGACTGGAGAGCACCTCGCAGCGGATGCCGCCGGTGCAGTAGGTGACGATCGGGGAGTCCTTGAGGTTGTCGTACCTGCCCGAGTCGAGTTCCCGGACGAAGTCGGCGGTGGTGCGGACGTCGGGGACCACGGCACCCTTGAAACGCCCGATCTGCGCCTCGAAGGCGTTCCGGCCGTCGAAGAAGACCACCTCCCGGCGCGAGCCACGCCTGGCATCGACCAGCTGGTGCACCTGCTCCGGGGCCAGTCGCGTCCCTCCGCCCACCACGCCGTCGCCGTCCACGCGGAGTTCACCGGGGGCACCGAAGGAGACGATCTCCTCGCGCACCCTGACACTCAGGCGGGGGAAGTCCGCGGCGCCGCCGTCGGACCACTTGATGTCCATGCCACGGAATGCGGGGTGCTCACGCGTGGTCTTCACGTACTGCTTGACCGCACCGACCTCGCCGCCGACCGTGCCGTTGATGCCGTCCTTCGAGATGAGGATCCTGCCGCGCAGGCCCCACTTCTCGCACAGGGTCCGCTGCCACAGGCGAACGGCCTCCGGATCGGGCAGCGGGGCGAAGGCGTAATAAAGGGCAATACGGTTGGTCGACACGGCTTAAAGCGTACTTTGCGTATCGAATCGGTCTCCCTCGGAGGGCTTGGCTGTGTTTCACCGGCTCCGACAACTATCGTTCACGCATGGGTGCACACGTAGATACCGAACTCCTCCAGACCTGGATCACCGGATGGTCCGCGTGCCGCGGCGTGCAACCGCACGACGACGGCGCCAGCACCTTCGTGGTCACCACCGACCCGCAGGAGCAGACGGAGCACTTCGTCCTCGAACCCTCCACCGAGCAGTTCCTCGAGCTCGCGAGAGAGACGAAGGCCGATCCCCGGCGCGTGCTGACCGTCGTCACGAATCGGATGCAGGACCTGCTCGACGCCGCCGATCCGCTCGGTATGCGCGTGACCGACCGGCAGCAATCCCTGATGAGCGCCGACATGCACGGCCAGGACGTGGAGGATCCGCGCCCGCCCTCGGAGGACTTCGTGCTGGAACGCTCGGAGGAGGCTCCCTGCCGCCACGTGTCGGTGCGGGTCGGCGAGGAACTGGCGGCCCGCGGATCGGTCTCGGTGGTGGGTGACTACGCCGTCTACGACCGCATCATCACCGAGGAACAGTTCCGCCGCCGGGGACTGGCCAGCTTCGTCATGCGGGCGCTGACCGCCGGTGTCCTCACCGACGACGTGACCACCGGACTGCTGATGGCCTCCGCCGACGGACGTGCGCTGTACGAGTTCCTGGGGTGGCAGCACCTCGCCGACGTGTTCGGCATCAGAGGATAAGGCCGGTTCCCGCACTCCCCGCCGGCGACCCGGTGGGAGGATGGCGACGTGGCCGCGCATGACTCTCTCCTTCCGCTGCTCGGGGGTGGATCCGCTCCCGAGGAGTTGCTCCACGTGCGCCGGATCCCGGCCCGCGCCGCCGAGCACGGAGCGTGGCCCGACTGGGCCCACCCCGACGTCATCGGCGCCTTCACGGCCCGTGGTGTCCACGAACCGTGGCGGCACCAGGTGGAGGGGGCGTCCTCCGCCCGCGCGGGGACGCACACCATCATCGCCACGGGGACGGCCTCCGGTAAGTCCCTCGCCTACCAGTTGCCCGTGCTCGACGAGATCCATCGCAGCGAGCTGGGCAGCCGTGCCACCCTGGCGCCCAGCGGATCGGTGGCACTGTACTTGGCGCCGACCAAGGCACTGGCCGCGGACCAGCTCTCGTCCGTCAACGCACTGAAGCTGCCCACCGTCCGTGCGGAGACCTACGACGGCGACACGGAGCCGGGCGCCCGCCGCTGGATCCGGGACCACGCCAATCTGGTCCTGGCCAACCCGGACATGCTGCACCACGGGATCCTGCCCAACCACACCTGGTGGGCCCGCTACTTCCGGCGGCTGAAGTACGTGATCATCGACGAGGCGCACAGCTACCGGGGAGTGTTCGGCTCCCACGTGGCCAATCTGCTGCGCAGGCTCCGGCGGGTCTGCGCCAGCTACGGAGCGAACCCGGTCTTCATCGGGGCGTCGGCGACCTCCGCGGATCCCGCCGCGTCCTTCGGGCGGTTGATCGGCCTGGACGCGGAGGCCGTGACCCGGGACAGCTCACCGCACGGTTCCACGACGGTGGCCTTCTGGGAGCCCCGGCTCACCGGGACGAAGGGCGAGAACGGCGCGCCGACGCGCCGGACGGTCATCGCCGAGACGGCGGACCTGCTCGCGAATCTCGTTTCGGCGCAGGTCCGGACCATCGCGTTCGTCCGGTCGAGGCGGGGAGCGGAGAGCATCGCGCAGACCACGCGGCGCATGCTCGAGGACGTGCACCCGAGCCTGCCGCACAGGATCGCCGCGTACCGCTCGGGGTACCTGCCCGAGGAGCGCCGCGCCCTCGAGGAGGCGCTGCGTAGCGGCGAGCTCCTCGGTGTGGCCAGCACGTCCGCCCTGGAGCTGGGGATCGACATCTCCGGCCTGGACGCCGTCCTCGTGGCCGGCTGGCCGGGGACCCGCGCCTCCCTGCTGCAGCAGATCGGCCGGGCGGGACGCTCGGGCCAGGACGCCCTCGCCGCCTTCGTCGCCAGCGACGACCCCCTGGACACCTATCTGGTGCATCACCCCGAGGCCGTCTTCGACCTCGGGGTGGAGGCCACGGTCTTCGATCCGTCCAATCCCTACGTCCTCGGCCCGCACCTGTGCGCGGCCGCCGCGGAACTGCCCCTGACGGGTGAGGACCTCGCCCTGTTCGGCGCACGCTCCGAGCAGCTCCTGGGCACCCTGGTGGACCAGGGCTTCCTCCGCCGTCGGCCGGCCGGGTGGTTCTGGACGCATCCCCAGAGCGCCGCGTCGATGGTTCGCCTCAGGGCCGACGGCGGTGGTCCGATCACGCTCGTGGATGCCGCCTCCGGCGCGGTGCTGGGCACCATGGGGTCGGCACAGAGCCACTACCAGGCACACCCGGGGGCGGTGTACGTCCATCAGGGCCGCAGCTATGTGGTGGAGGAACTGAACGAGCAGGACCACTGCGCCGTGGTCTCCCGGGCGCAGCCGGACTTCTACACGCAGGCCCGCGACGTGACGCGGATCGAGGTGGTGGGCCGCGACGAGAGCCGGCTGTGGGGCGGCGTGCTCGCCACGTTCGGGGACGTGCAGGTCACCACGCAGGTGGTGTCCTTCCAGCGCAAGGCGTTCTCCTCCAACGAGATCATGGGAGAGGAGCCGCTCGAGCTCCCCGCCCGGGAGCTCTTCACCAAGAGCGTATGGTTCGAGATCAGCCCCGAGCTGCTCGAAGCCGAGGGCATCTCGGCGGAGGAGATCCCCGGCGCGCTCCACGCGGCCGAGCACGCCGCGATCGGCCTGCTGCCCCTCGTCGCCGCGAGCGACCGCTGGGACATCGGCGGGGTGTCGACGGCGCTGCACGCCGATACGGGCCAGCCGACCATCTTCGTGTACGACGGCCACCCGGGAGGTGCGGGCTTCGCCGAGCGGGGGTTCGAGGCCGCGCAGATCTGGCTCACCGCGACCCGGGACGCGATCGAGGCCTGCGAGTGCGAGTCCGGGTGTCCGTCCTGCGTGCAGTCCCCCAAGTGCGGCAACCGGAACAACCCGCTGAGCAAGGGCGGCGCCGTGGCCGTGCTCTCACTCATCCTGCAGCAGGCGGCCCGTGCCACCTCTCCCGGAAGCGACGCCGGCCCGATCTCCTAGGCAAGCATCGGCCCGATCTCCCCGACCAGGGCGCAGTGCCCGCGGCCCGACGCCGGGGGTCGGGTGCCGGGCCCGCCCGACCAGGGCGCAGTGCCTGCGGCCCGACGCCGGGGGTCAGGTGCCGCGCCCGCCCGACCAGGACGCAGTGCCCGCGGCCCGACGCCGGAGGTCGGGTGCCGCGCCCGCCTGACGTCCGGGCCAGGGACCGTCACTGTCCCGAGGGATCCGTCCCGGAGCGACGGGGCCCCTCAGGGCGGTGGTCCGGCCCTCGCTGCGCCGGTCGCGTCGGGCAGGAGACCCCGTAGGTCGACCGACACACGGATGAGCGCGGTCCCCGGACCCGTCGTGCCGATGTCACACTCCGTGACGCGTGCGCCGTGGAGTCCTGCCACCGCACCGGCGACCACGCAGGGCTCCCCGGGCGTGAGGCCCCGGGCGGAGTCTGCGGCGGCCAGCGCAGCCAGGTCCGCCGCCGTCGCCGCCTTCGACGCCGCGGACGACGCCTGCAGCAGAAGGACCACCACTGCGACCAGCAGCAGGGCCAGCACGGCGAGCCCGGTCATCAGGACTGTTCCCGCTCCGGCCTCCGACTCGCCGCCCTGCCTACCGGACCCGGGATGCGTGTGGTCCCGGTGCCGCTCACCCACCGTGCTCCACCTTTCCCGAGGCGGTGGCGCTGAGCTCAAGGTGGAGCAGGCCCACCACCGGACCCTCGACGCCGGCCCTCACCTCCACCGTGGTCCACCCGGTACCCGAGGCCACCTCCACCGACGCGTCCTTGCCGGCGAGCCGCTCGACGGTGCCCCGGACCGACGCTGCACCCTCACCGCGCATGGCCTCCCGCGCTCCGGCGCGGGCGGCCTCCTCGAGGCGCAGCTGCACCGTCCCGAGGTGCGCGGTCCCCAGCACGAGGGCGAGCAGGACGACCAGGGCGGGAAGGGCGACGGCGACTTCGGCGGTCACAGCGCCACGCTCCGATCGACGGCCGCGTTCGACCGTCGGCACGCACGCAGCATCGGACCCGGGACCCCCGAGCAGGGCCGTGGCGTGGGTGCAGCGCCGGGCTGGGCCGCACATCCGGCGGACCACAGGCACCGCACCCAGGTCACCTGACCCACCCCGGCCGACCATCAGCCGAAGTTCAGCGCGGACGTGATCAGGGACATCAGGAGTCCCTTGACCTCGCCGCTCGACAGGACCGCGACGAGGAGTGCGGCGAACCCGACGGCTGCGAGCGTGGCAATGGCGTATTCCGCCGTGGCCATTCCCGCCTCGCTGTCGGGACCCGCTTCCCGGCGGCGTCGGATGGCCCGCTCGTTGGTACGCCGTCGGTGCGCCCGGGCACGACGGGCTGCCCGATCGTCCGCATGTGCCGTACCCGTTGGCTCGGTTGGTCCAGCTGCGTCGACGAAGGCCCCTGTCCCATGGTTCTGGACGCCGGCGATCGATCGGACGGGTGGTACTGCTGAGCCACATCCCGCCGGTTCTTCCGCTGTCTCAGGCGGTGTCCGTTCCAGCCGGTTCGGTTGGGTGTGCGTCATCATGGCTTCTCCTCCTCTGAACGCGGGCGTCGCCCCACGTGCCGTGCGCGGCGATCGCCGCTCGTTCCACTCTGGCGATGCGAAGGGTCTCCATCCCTCTCGATCCCGCTTAAGTGGACAACACCGCAGAGGTCGGTTCCCGGGCGGCGGTCATGGTCGAGGCAGCTGCCGTTGCCCGGTACCTCCTGCCTCGTGCAACAGGGCGAGGAACTCCGGGACCGCTGTCCCGTACCGCGCCCGGCCCGCAGCTCTGCCCGGAGGGACCGGAGTAGCCGTGCTGCTGCTCAGGATCCGATCGGGGACAACGCGCCCACGAGGCTGAAGAGGTCCTTGGGATCCTCCGGATTCGCGACGAGGTCGATGTCCTCGAAGAAGTCCGAGGCGTCCACGGCGTCGCGGACGTAGCGCAGCGCGGAGAAGTCCTCGATCGCGAATCCGACGGAGTCGAAGATGGTGATCTGGTCGGTCGACGTGCGCCCGGGCATGCGGTCGGTCAGGACCTCCCAGAATTCGGTGACCGTGAAGTCGGGGCGCATCTGCTGGATCTCGCCCTCGATCCGCGTCTGCGGCGCGAACTCGACGAAGACATCACCCCGGTCGAGGACGGCGGCATCGAGCTCGGTCTTCCCGGGGCAGTCACCACCGATGGCGTTGATGTGCACACCGGGCACGATGAGATCCGCCGTGAGGATGGTCGCATTGGTCTTGTCGGCGGTACAGGTGGTGATGACATCTGCACCTTGCACGGCGTCGGACGCGGAGGAGGCGAGGGTGATGTCGAAGCCCAGGGGGGTCATGTTGCGGACGAATTTCTCCAGCGCAGCTGGGTCCGTGTCCCACATTCTCAGCGTGGTGATACCCAGAGCGGCACGAAAGGCCAGCGCCTGGAACTCGGACTGGCTGCCGGCGCCGATCATCGCCATGACCTCGGCATCAGGGCGGGCGAGTTTCTTCGCCACCATTCCGGACGTCGCGGCGGTCCGCAAGGCGGTCAGCACTGTCATCTCGCTCAGGAACGTCGGGTAGCCGTTGTGGACATCGGCCAGCACGCCGAAGGCCGTGACGGTCTGGAAACCTCGTGCGGGATTCGACGGGTGCCCGTTGACGTACTTGAAACCGTAGGTCTCGTGATCGCTGGTGGGCATCAGTTCGATCACGCCGAAAGGAGTGTGGCTGGCCACGCGGGGCGCTTTGTCGAACGATTCCCAGCGCAGAAAATCATCCTCGAGATACTGCATGAGCCCGGTGATGATGGTCTCTGGCCCCTGGGCGGCTGTCCAGCGGATCATGTTGTGCACATCGACGAAGCGCGTCATCTGCGCCCCCTTTCCACGACGGAACGGTGTTCCATCGAGCCTAGTGAGCGGCACTGTGCATCCACAATGAGGGTACTGTGAGCTTTTGCTCGAGAAGATGTACGAACTGGAGGGTTCGAGGAAGCATTCTGCGCACCGGAGGAGCCGCTGTGTTTGTGGGGCCCTCATCTCAGCACGGAGCTGAGGAGCAGGCTCGTCTCGCTGTTCACGACGCCCTCGACGCCGCGGATCCTGCCCAGTACCTGGTCGAAGCCTCCCAGGCTTTCCGTCCGCAGTTGGGCGACGAGATCCCAGCCTCCGTTGGTGGTGTGCAGCGCAGAGATCTCCGGGAAGCCCCGCAACTGGCGGATGACCTTGTCGGCGGACCGGCCCTCCACCGCGATGAAGGCGATGGCATGGATGGTCAGGGGGTCGACCTCGTCGCGCACCCTGGCTGTGAAGCCCATGATGGTTCCCGTGGCGATGAGGCGCTCGAGGCGGCTGTTCACCGTGGCCCGGGCGACGCCGAGCCTACGGGCGAGGCTCGCGACCGAGGCCCGGCCGTCCTCCCGCAGTGCGGACAGGAGGCGGCGGTCGAGGTCGGTCAATCCGGTCACGTACACAATGTATCCTGCCTCCTGCCATTTCGCTCGGATCTCGACGAAAGTACCGATAATGGCTGGGCTGAGCCACAATGTGTCGATTCATCCGACGGAAGCGCGCGAATGCGGCCCGCTGGTGTCCCTCCCGGTCCGCTGGCGAGGCGGGGCAGGCTGCGGGCTAGAGCGCGGGCAGCAGACCGAGGACCACGGGAACGACGCCCAGGCAGATGAACGCCGGCAGCGAGCACAGACCCAGCGGAAGCACGAGCTGGACGCCGAGAGCCGCGGCCCTGCGCTCGACGGCCCGGTTGTGCCGCCGTCGCAGTTGCGCGGCATGGGCATGCAGGAGCGCCGCCGACGGAGCGCCCGTGGACGTGGCGAAGCGCAGGCCCCGGCGGATGTCGGCCAGGCAGTCCTCCCTCCGACGCTCCCGCTCCCGCTGACGCCGGGACCACCACTTGCGTCCTGGACCAGGTCCGGGCGCACTGCCCGCCCCTGTCCCTACCGCCCGGGCGGTGTCCCAGGCGGAATCCCGGGCGGTGTCCCAGGCGGTGTCCCAGGATGCTCCGAGGTCTCGGGCCGCGTGGACCCGCAGCAGGGCGGCACCGATCTCTGCCTCGCAGGATGCTGCGACGATCGCCAGGGCGCGCTCCACCGACGCGCCGACGGACAGCATCGCGGCGAGCAGATCGAGGATCATCGGCGCCTGACCGGTGCCGCGATCCACTGCCCGCGTCGCGTCGGGGCTGCCCTGCGCGCCTGAGTACCCGGAGCGTCCGGAGCGCCCGGACGATGCACCCAGCAGGACAGCTGCGACGGCCAGCAACACACCGACGAGCACTCCCGGCGTCACGGGGGTGCACCGGCAGCACGGCGGACCAGCTGCCGGGACCAGATCCGCGACAGCAGCATGAGCAGGAGTCCGCTTACCAGCGCCAGATTGCCCAGCGGGGAGCCCAGCAGGATGCCGAGCGGATCGACCCCGAGGGCGTACCCGAGGACCACGCCGACCGCCGGCAGCCACGCGAGAAGGACCACCGTGGCGCGGGGCCCGGCAAGAGCCGTCTCGCGGGCCGAGACGCCGTCCAGGTGGGCGTCGAGCTGCACGGCGTACTGCTCGAGGATCGCCGCAAGTGGTGCACCGCTGCGCTCGGACACACCGAGGCAGGCGGCAAGATCCACCCACATCCGCTCCACCTGGGCAGCCACCTCCGCGTCTTTGGGTCGACGTCGCGCCGCCACGCGCTCCCGGCCCAGGACCTCCGGAACACCCAGTCCTAGGTCCGCAGCCCGTCGCGCCGAGGCCAGAACGGGTAGTACCAGTGCGGAGAACGCACCGGGGTCTGCCCGATAGAGCTGTTCCATGTCCTTCCAGAGCAGCTGCGGAGGCCGCCCCGCCCGGAGCAGCCCGGCGAGCTGATGCACGAAGAGCGTCAGCTCCTGGAGGTCCATCCGCCGGCTCCTGGCGGCGCCGGGCACGACGACGTCCCCTGCAGGATTCCCGAGCCACGAGGTCCGTCTCCCCTCCGGATGGTCACTCGCGCGGAGCCCGCGGGAACTCCCCCTGGCGCCGGCCGTCAGCGTCGGGGCGCAGAGGGCACACACCGCCGAGAGCAGGACGGCGACGACGAGGCCCGTCATGGTCCTGGCCCGCACGACGTCGGCGGGACCACGACCGGCCCGGCTCCGCACGCCACGGAGTCCGCCGGTCCGGCGACGGGTTCGCACCAGCCCACCCGGGCGGTGAAGTCGTCCCAGCCGTCAGCGGGTTGGCACCCCTCGCCCGTGTCGAGCAGGACCGGTCGCACGACCAGTCCCCTGCCGTCCACGAGTTCCAGGAGACCGATGCTCTCCACGCGCCGTCCGCGCCCGGTCCGCACGAGGTGCACCACGACGTCGAGGGCGCTGGAGGCCTGCAGCGCCAGGACCTCGGGGGCCAGGCCGGCGAGTGCTGCCAGTGCACTCAGCCGCGCGGGGACGGCCCCGGCCGAGTTGGCGTGGATGGTTCCGCCACCGCCGTCGTGCCCCGTGTTCATGGCCGCCAGCAGCTCGCGGACCTCGGCACCCCGGCACTCCCCCACCACGAGACGATCCGGTCTCATCCTCAGTGCCTGGCGCACCAGCTCGGTGAGGTCGAGCACCCCCGCACCCTCGAGATTGCCGTACCGGGCCTGGAGACCGAGGGCGTGGGGGTGGTCGGGATTCAGTTCCGCGGCGTCCTCCACCAGCACGATGCGCTCCTGCGGGTCGGCCAGACCGAGCAGCGCCGACAGGAGCGTGGTCTTCCCCGTCCCGGTGGCCCCGCTCACGAGGAAATTCAGCCGTCGGCGCATGATCAGCCTCAGCGCCTCGGCCATCAGGGGTGAGAGCGTACCGCCGTCGAGCAGCTCCGCCAGCGAGAACGCACGGTCCCGCCTGATCCTGATGGACAGCAGTGTTCCCGCGGTGGAGACGGGTGGCAGGACTGCGTGCACCCGCAACCCGTCGAGGCGGACGTCGACGGCCGGGCAACCGTCGTCGAGGCGCCTGCCGCCTGCCGCGACGAGGCGGACGGCGAGGGAACGCACCTGCTCCTCGGTCTCGAAGACCCGACCGATCCGGCGCAGCCCTCCGGCACCGTCGATCCAGACGTCGTCCGGTCCGTTGACGAGGATGTCCGTGATGCTGTCCTCGGCCAGGAGGTGCTCGAGCGGTCCCAGTCCCGCGAGTTCCGCGCGCACGCGGTCCAGGGCCGTCAGCGTGCCCTCGGAGCCGAGGAGTCTGCCGCTGGAGCCGACGGCGTCAGCGAAGGCCGCCCCAGTCGCCTGGACCGTCCCGGCGAGTACCGCCCTCCGGACGGAGTCGACCAGCGAGGGATCTCCGATGCCCGCCGGTGGGGCGTAGCCCTCGTCCTGGATCCCGGGCTCGCCGTCCTGGCGGGACCGCCCGAGGGCAGCCCGCCGCTGGCGGCGCGTCGGGCCACCGGGCATGCTCCCCGCGCTCATGCCGCCGGCTCCACGAGCGACACCACGTCCGCCACGAGCTTCCGCGCTCGCCGGGGAAGTCCTGCGGAGAGCAGCTGCCCGGCGGCCTCACTCGCGGCCGTGCCGCGGACGTGGGGCAGATACGGCAGAGGGCCCGCCTGACCCAGGAGATCAGCGACGAGCCAGGCGTCCAGGCCGTCGGTCACCGGGCCGCGCAGCACGGTGGTGACGGGGAGGAAGGAGTGCGTCCGGAGGACGCTCCTGGCAGCGGCGACGCCGCGCGGACGTGAGGGGAGCAGTAGGACGAGCTGGTCGCAGGCCGGTGCCAGTCCGGACCTGCTGCCGGCGCCGAGGTCGATGAACGTCAGTCCGAAGGCACCCCGTGCCGCGTCGAGGACGGCCGGGGCCGACTCCATCCCGTCATCCGGTGACAGTGATACGTGCTCCGGCCCCGAGTCGTGGGACAGGACCGAGAGGTCACCCTCCGCGGGCAGGGCTGCCACGAGCTGTTCGGCGTTCAGGGTGCCGCGGATCTCCCGAAGATCGCGCCACCGGACGCCCGGACGATCCTCCGTCCCGAGGGCCAGGTCCAGTCCGCCGGCATCGGGGCGTCCATCGACGAGCAGGACCCGCCGCCCGTGTCTCGCCGCGTGACGGGCACACCAGGCGGCGACGGTGGTGACCCCGCATCCGCCGACCGCCCCGAGGACACCGATGACCCGCCCGCCCGCCGCGGGAGCAAGACGGCGACCGAGATGCTCGGCGAGCCAGCCCGCACCCTGCGGCAGGATCACCACGCGCGACGACGCCAGGGCGGCCGCGCTCCGCCAGGTTCCGGCGTCGTCCTCCGCGGAGCCCACCACGATGACGTCGTGCACACCGGCGCACCCCTTGGCAGCCTGCTCCTGACCGACGAGCAGCACCAGCGGGTCGAGCGGCACCGCCTCCGCGAAGCCGGCCGTGAGGACGGGTTGGACCCCCGCGGCCGCACACGCCCTGGCCACCTGGTCCTGCACGAACTGCGACCCACCCACGAGCACCACGGGCCGCCGTCGTCCCTCCGGTGTCCACGTCTGCTGCGCCATGCCTCCACTTTTGCGCCGGCGTCCGTCCGGTCCGCAGCTGATGGAAGCTATGTGGACAACCCTGGCCGATTGCAGGAATGACACCGCCACCGCGGACAATGTCCCCATGTACATGGCCGTGGCACCCGCGCCGTCGGGCTCCGACCACGGCACCGCCGTGGTGCTGCAGCCGCTCGCTGCCGACGCCCGGCCCGACGGCGAACGCGTCCTCGTGGAGCGGCAGGAACTCGCAGCCGCCGTCGCCCGGGCCGAGACCCGGCATCCCCGCTGGGTCTGGCAGGGCACCCGCCTCTGGTACCCGGAGCTGCTGGCCGCGGGGTTGGGCGTGGAGCGGTGCTGGGATCTGTCCCTCACGCGTTCCATCCTGGCCTGGTCGCCGTCGTGCCGCTCCTCGCCGTACCTCGACGCGCTGCGGACCGAAGCTCTGACGGAGCAGGCCGCCGACCTGCCCGGGACGCTCCTGCCCCGCCCCGCGTCGCCGGACCAGGAGTCCCTGTTCGACGAACCCCGGCGGGTCTCCGGCCCGTCCCTGGACGACGTCGTCCAGGAGCTCGCCGCCCAGCTGGCAGCCGTCGCCACAGCCGAGGGATCCCAGCGCCTCGCACTCCTCGTCGCCGCCGAGTCCGCAGGGTCACTCATCGCCACCGAGATGGAGCACTTCGGCCTGCCGTGGCGCCGTGACGTCCACGAGGACCTGCTCGAACGGACGCTCGGACCGCGCCCGCCCGAGGGCAGCCGCCCCGTGGAGCTCGAGCGCCTCGCCGACCAGCTGCGCAGCACGCTGCAGGCCCCCGCGCTCAACCCCGACTCGCCCCAGGAACTGCTGCGGGCCCTGCACCGCGCCGGGATCGACGTCAGGACCACGCGGTCCTGGGAGCTCGAACGCCAGCGGCACCCGGCCATCGGGCCGCTCCTGGCGTACAAGAAGCTCTCGCGGCTGCTGACGGCGAACGGCTGGGCGTGGCTGGACGCCTGGATCAGGGACGGGCGCTTCCGGCCGGAGTACGTGGTGGGCGGCGTGGTCTCCGGGCGGTGGGCGTCCCGCGGCGGCGGGGCACTGCAGATACCCCACCAGGTGCGCGACGCCGTGCGGCCCGACGACGGGCACGTCTTCGTCGTCGCCGATGCCGCGCAGCTCGAGCCCCGCGTGCTGGCCGCCCTGGGCCGCGACCCCGCTCTCGCCACTGCCGCCCGCGGCAGGGATCTCTACCAGGGCATCGCCGACCAGGGCTTCGACGGTGACCGGGCGAAGGCCAAGCTCGCCATGCTCGGAGCGATGTACGGGGCCACCAGCGGTGAGGCGGGGCGGCTGATGCCGCAGCTCTCCCGCGCCTATCCGCGCGCCATGGGGGTCGTGGAGGCGGCCGCCAGAGCGGGGGAATCGGGTGCGGGCGTATCGAGCCATCTGGGCCGGGGCTGTCCTCCGGCGACGGAGGAATGGCACGCGGGGCAACGCTCGACGACGGCAGAGGAACAACGCCGTGCCGAGGCATCGGCCCGGGCCAGGGGACGCTTTACCCGGAACTTCGTGGTGCAGGCCTCCGCGGCGGAGTGGGCTCTGTGCTGGCTGGCCGAGATCCGGCGACGACTCGACGCGAGCCCGATCACGGAACCCCGCAGCCGCATCGCCTTCTTCCTGCACGACGAGGTGGTGCTGCACGTCCCCGCCGCGCGCGCCGTCGAGGCGGAGGGCATCCTCGGCGACGCCGCCAGGGCCGCCACCCGGCTGATGTTCGGCGACATCCCCCTCGAGTTCTCGATCACCACCATCACCGTCGCCTCCTACGCAGACGCGGCATAGGCACCGGTGCACAAGCGCAACGGCACGGGCACCTCCATGTGGTCATGGCCGACTGCCGTCCTTGTCCACACCCGGGCACGAGCGGCTCTGCTGCGTCGGGCCCCGTTCTACGGTGGCGGCAGGAACGGGGAGAGGCGGATCGCGTGGGCGTCCTGAGGGTCGATACCGACCGGCACATCGAGGCGGCAATCCTCGAGTCCATTGCGGGTCGGCGGATCGCCGACGCGGCGCACCTCGCGGAGAGCAGCCTGCAGCACACCTCGGGGATGGCCGGCTGGGACGCGGTGGGCGCGGAATGGGCCGCGTCCTACGATCCTGCGGCCTCCGAGGTCCTGCGGGCCTGTCACGACCTCGCGCTCGCATCATCCGATACAGCGCTGGCACTGACCCTGGCCGCCGGCCGGTACATCAGCGCCGAACACGTGGCATCCATGGGGCTGAGCCGATTCCTCACACCTCCGACGCCGCCTGCCGTGGAGGAGTATGCAGGCCTGCGGCTTCCCTCCGCCGGCGCGCCGAACCCCGGCTGGCCACCGCCCTCGTGGGACATCATCGCCGGTATCGCCGGCGTCGTCTGGCCCGCCGGTGACCCGGATGCCCTCGGCAGTGCCGCCGCGGCGTGGACGGCGCTCGCCGACGGCGTCCGCGCGGCGCTCGACGGGCCGGGCACCGATGCGGGGCTCGCCGTCCAGGGCCTGCAGTCCGAGGATCTGGCGCTCTTCCGGGAGCGCAGCACGGTGGTCCGGGAGTCCGGGGGCCAGATTGCACGGGCCTCGCGGGACATCGCGGCAGGGTGCGAGGAACTCGCAACAGCCGTGCGGACGGCGCACCAGGAGCTGATCGACGAGACGGAGGGCTTCGTGCTCGAGTGCGCGGCCCTCGCCGCCGTCGGCGCCACGCTCAGCCTCGTGACACTCGGCGGGTCGGCGGCCGTCACCACGCTCGTCGGTGCCGCGAGGACGGCACAGATGGTGGCCAGGGTGCACGGGGTGATCTCCCGGCTCGCTCTCCTGGCACGGACCGGCGCGGTGGGGACGAGACTGGCCGGCGCCACCCGCATCACAGCGGGCCTCAGGACGCGGCTCCGCCCCCTCACCCCGATGCGAGCGGTGCCCGGGTGGACCCGGCCGTCGGCCCCGCTCGCGGGTGCACGGGCCCCGCTGGGCCGCCCCTCCCGGCTCGCGCCCGCCGCGCGGGTCCTCCGGCCGGTCGGCACGGCGGGCCTGAAGCTCCTCGACTCCAGGGCCGTCTCCGTCGCACTCTCGAGCCCGGCTTCCCTCGTCCGCGGCCGGCTGTCGCTCCCGGCGCGCAGGATCGTCGTGGGACAGGGCGCCGTGGGTGGCAGCGCGTCCGACCAGGTCTTCGCCCTGCTGCGGAGCAGGGGCATGGGTCAATCCGTCCTGCCCGCGGCCGAGGCCGCAGTGAGGACCCGGGACCGCATCGAGACGGCACGTGGACTCGTCGCCCTGCCCGGGGCGCTGAGGGACCGCTACGGCCCGGTCGTGGTCCACACCGCCCCCGTGCACTCCCCGGGCCGGCTCACAGGGGTGCGGGCATCTCCCTGGACCGGTCCCACGACCGGGTCCAGCCGAGCTCGTCGAACATCTCGTCCAGCAGCATCGCCGTGAACCCCCAGATCACCGCGTCCTCCGTGAGGAACGCGGGTGTCCTGCTGACGAAGCCGTCGCGGCGGACGACGGCGGTCCTGCGGTAGGAGGGGTCGAGCAGCCTGCTGACCGGACACCGGAAGACGAGTTCGGACTCGGCAGGGTCCACCGCGTGGACGGGGGACTGCTCGGACCACCAGCCGAGGACGGGCGTGACCATGTAGTTGCTGACGGGCAGGCCGACCGCCGGGAGCATTCCGAGGATCTCGATGCCTGTCGGGTCCAGCCCCGTCTCCTCCTCGGCCTCCCGCAGGGCTGCCGCGCCCTCGTCGGCATCACCGGCGTCGATGGCTCCTCCCGGGAAGGCCACCTGGCCGGGATGGTTGGAGAGCGAGCTCGCACGGACCACGAAGAGGATGTCGAGGTCGTCGGGTCGCGCCTCCAGGGGTGCTCGTGCCGGGCCTCCGGCATGGTCGCCCAGAAGGATCAGGACCGCCGCCCGGCGGCTCCTGGCCGGGTCGAAGCGTGCGAACTGCCAGCCGTCGGGGCGCTCCCTCGCCGTCCGCGCAGGGTCCATGGACCGCGCCCACCTCACCAGCTCGGCGTAGGCGCTCATGTCCGCCTCCGCACGGCACGCGTCTGCAGGGCCACTCCCGAGATCCGCGGGTCAGGCACCCAGACCGTACCCGGCGTCGCGCAGTTCCGCGCGGGTGCGCCCCGCCCGCATGAGTTCGAGCAGGTCCTCGCGCCCGGGCGAGAGCTCGTACTTGAGCAGTGTCGCGGCACGGACCGGGTCCGTCTCGCCCTCCCCGTAGGAGGGACAGAGCGCCGCGACGGGGCAGGCCCCGCAGGCCGGCTTCTTCGCGTGGCAGACACGCCGCCCGTGGAAGATGACCCGGTGCGAGAGCATGGTGTGGTCCTTGCGCTCGAAGAGCTCCGCGACGTCCTGCTCCACCTTCACCGGGTCGGCGGAGTCGGTCCAGCCGAAGCGGCGGGCGAGGCGTCCGAAGTGCGTGTCGACGGTGATGCCGGGGATGCCGAACGCGTTCCCGAGGACCACGTTGGCGGTTTTCCTCCCGACGCCGGGGAGCGTGACCAGATCCTCCAGCCGATCCGGTACCACTGCGTCGAACTCGTCGACGAGCCTGCGGGACAGCGCCAGGAGACTGGTGGCCTTCGCCCGGTAGAAGCCGGTGGGCCGGATGAGCTCCTGCAGTTCGGCCTCCTGCGCCTCCGACAGGGCCCGGGCATCGGGGTAGCGGTCGAACAGGGCACCGGTGGTGAGATTGACCCGCACGTCGGTGGTCTGCGCGGACAGCACGGTGGCCACGAGGAGCTCGAACGGGTTCCGGAAGTCGAGTTCGGCCACCGCGTAGGGGTAGGTCTCGGCCAGCACCCGGTTGATCTTCCTGGCGCGGCGCTTCAGGGCCACCGGGGACACCCCGCTCCGCGCGGAACCACCCGCGCCGTCAGCTGACCTGGCTGCCACGCACGTCTCCTCCCCCGGCGAATCCGCCGCTCCCGCTGGGGTCATGCCCCTGCGGATCAGTCGCGCGGAGCGCGCTCGATGTTCCGCAGGTCCTGCAGGATGCCGACCATCCCGGTGCGCTTGTCCTGGACCAGGAACTCGTTGCCCCGGTCCTCGATGCCCACCTCCCAGTCACCGGGTTCGAGGATGAAGAGCTCCCGCCCCGACTGCTCGTCCAGCACCGGGCGCGGCGAGCCGACCGCGAACCAGAAGGCCTCGACGACGGGCTCGTCGTCCTGCGCGGACCGGGTCGCCGTGATGGTCTCGCGGCGGTCGCTCTCCTCCGCCGCGTCCTCCAGCGGGCCGGAGCCGTTCTCCTGCGCCTTCGGATGGTCCACGTCGATCACGCCGTCCAGCCCGGCCTCGTCCACCGGAATCACCGGCGAGCGCGTGGTGGAGGCGCCGTCGTCGTCGGAATTCTCGGTGTCGGTGCCCGTCGCATCGGTGTCCGACACGGCGTCACCTGCGGCGTCCGACACGTCGGTACCGGTCGCAGCAGGCGCCACGGGCTCATCGCGTGCGGCGTCCCGCTCCACCGCGTGGGAACCCTCGGCGGTGGCTCTCGACGGCTGCCCGGCGGAATCGGAGCGGGCGGATCCCGCTCCCGTCGTGTTTGGTTCGCCGACCTCGGCCTCCGCCGGTGCGAGGCCGGACTGGCCCGAGGCCGCGACTCCCGCCCCGACGGCTCCGGCAGCCCCTGCCCCGTAGAGACCGGCGCCGTTCTGCCGCGGGATGGCCACGGCCGGGTTGATCCCCCCACGGTGGTCCGACACGCGATCGTCCGACGCGCTGTGGGCCGACGGGTCGTCACCGAACACCCGCGAGGAGGTGCCGGGACCGTCCGCGACGGTATCGCTCCGGGCCTCGGACAGGGACTCGTCGGAAGCCTTCGGCGGCTTCGCGGGGCGCGGCCGGGCGGCGGTCGCCGGCCGTGCGAGGCGGTGGGCCGGCACCTCCGGACGGTCGAGGAAGTCGTTCCTGATGACGGGCAGGTAGGGTCCGACGACGGTCGTGGCGATCAGCGCCAGGGAACCGATCAGCCCCAGGAGCGACCCGAGTCCGAAGACCGTGACGGTCTGCAGGAAGAAGTAGACGGCAGCCAGGACCGCAGTCACGGAGGCGAACTGGTCGACCGACAGGGATCCGACCCGCAACCCGGACGTGCCCATGCGGCGTCCGGCGAGGAGTGCGCACGCCGCGACGGGCAGCAGGATCCCGATACCGATGTAGAACAGGGGCGCGGTGTTCCAGAAGTTGACGTAGCCGAGCGCACCGCCGATGAACGGCAGCAGTGTTCCGACGAACATGACGAGGACCCCGCCGCCGAAGACCACCTCGCGCAGGGTGAAGGGACCAAGGAGTGCACTGCTCGGGCCGGATGCGCCCAACTCGTCAGGTTCGGCCGCCCCGGGATCACCCCGGTCCTCGTCCGCTCCCGGCGCGGGGGCGCCCGGTTCTCCCGTGAATGCCTGGCTCATGGTGTACTCCCGTTCGTTGCACGTCTTACCGCCGGCCCGCAGCACATCCCGGCGTCGGTCTCCTGCGTCCACCCTAGCCACCGCCTGTCTCCTTCTCCACCGGTGACGGGCGGGCGCCGCTCGTCGCACAATCCCCGCAACTCGGCTAGCCCTGTGACACGGGGCACACGCGGGGCCGGACGGAGTGGATAGTGTTCCTCTGGAGCACACTCGGGTGCGGCGTATCGTCGTACCACCGACCGTCCCGTCCGTCAGTGATACGCATAGAGGGGTAGACCATGAACGCCGAGAATCCAGGCGACGCCTTCGAGAACCTGCTGCGCGAGAACCGCCGCTTCCCGCCCAGCGAGGACTTCGCGGCGAACGCCGTGGCCCAGCAGTCGCTCTACGACGACGCCCAGGAGCAGGGTGTGGAGTTCTGGGCCGCCCAGGCGAGGAACCTCCTCACCTGGGAGCAGGACTTCACCCGGACGCTCGACTGGTCGGACGCGCCGTTCGCCAAATGGTTCGTGGGCGGGACGGTGAATGCCGCGTACAACGCCCTCGACCGGCACGTCGAGGCGGGCCTGGGTGACCGCGTGGCCATCCACTTCGAGGGCGAACCCGGGGACACCCGGACCATCACCTACGCCGAGTTGACGCAGGAGGTGAAGAAGGCCGCCAACGCCTTCGAGTCCCTCGGCGTGGAGAAGGGCGATCGCGTGGCGGTCTACCTGCCGATGATCCCCGAGGCGGTGATCACCATGCTCGCCTGCGCGCGCATCGGAGCCGTGCACTCCGTGGTCTTCGGCGGCTTCTCGGCCGATGCGCTCCGCAGCCGCATCGACGACGCCGAGGCCAAGCTCGTGGTGACCGCGGACGGCACCTACCGGCGCGGCAAGCCCAGCGCCCTCAAGCCCGCCGTCGACGGCGCCCTCGAGAAGGAAGGCCACACCGTCACGAGCGTGGTCGTGGTGCGGCGCAACGAAGAGCCGGTCGAGTGGACCGACGGGCGCGATCTCTGGTGGCACGACGTCGTCGACAGCGCCTCGGAGGAGCACACCGCGGTGGCGCACGACTCCGAGCACCCGCTGTTCATCCTCTACACCTCCGGTACCACGGGGAAGCCCAAGGGCATCCTGCACACCACCGGCGGGTACCTGACGCAGACGGCGTTCACGCACCTGAACACCTTCGACCTCCGGCCGGAGACCGACGTCTTCTGGTGCACGGCCGACATCGGCTGGGTCACGGGTCACAGCTATGTCGCCTACGCACCGCTCATCAACGGCGCGACGCAGCTCATGTACGAGGGAACGCCCGACACCCCGCACCAGGGCCGCTGGTGGGAGCTGATCGAGAAGTACAGGGTCTCCATCCTGTACACGGCGCCGACGGCGATCCGCACCTTCATGAAGTGGGGCCGTGACATCCCGCAGAAGTACGACCTCTCCTCGATCCGCGTGCTCGGTTCGGTCGGTGAGCCCATCAATCCGGAGGCGTGGATGTGGTACCGGGAGGTCATCGGCGGCGGGAGCGCCCCCGTCGTCGACACCTGGTGGCAGACCGAGACCGGCGCCCACATGATCGCGCCGATGCCGGGTGTCACCGCCACCAAGCCCGGCTCCGCGCAGGTCGCCGTGCCCGGGATCGCCGTGGACGTGGTCGACGAGATGGGGGAGTCCGTCCCGGCCGGCTCGGGCGGGTACCTCGTCATCCGCGAGCCCTGGCCCGCCATGCTCCGCGGCATCTGGGGCGATCCGGAGCGCTTCAAGGAGACCTACTGGTCGCGCTTCGACGCCATGTACTTCGCCGGCGACGGCGCCAAGAAGGACGACGACGGCGATCTGTGGCTCCTCGGCCGGGTGGACGACGTCATGAACATCTCCGGCCACCGGCTCTCGACCACGGAGATCGAGTCGGCGCTGGTGAGCCATCCGTCCGTGGCGGAGGCGGCCGTCGTCGGCGCGACCGACGACACCACGGGTGAGGCGGTGGTGGCCTTCGTGATCCTGCGCGGCTCGGCGAAGGACGACGACGACATCGTCACCACGCTGCGCACCCATGTGGGCAAGGAGATCGGCCCGATCGCCAAGCCGCGGAACATCCTGGTGGTCCCAGAACTGCCCAAGACCCGCAGCGGCAAGATCATGCGGCGCCTGCTCAAGGACGTCGCGGAGGGCCGGGAGGTCGGAGACTCGTCCACCCTGTCCGATCCGATGATCATGCAGCAGATCGCGGTCTCCCTGCGGAAGTGACTCGAAGCCACACAGGACAGGCCCCCGCTGCTGCGGGGGCCTGTCCTCGTCCCACGGGAGGGGCGTCAGCCGATGGTGGCGTCGACCGTGACCTCGATGTTGCCGCGCGTCGCGTTGGAGTAGGGGCACACCTGGTGCGCCTGCTCCACGAGGCTGTCGGCGGTCTCCTGGTCCACGCCGCCGATCTCGGCGTGGAGCGCCACCTCGAGCTTGAAACCGCCCTCCTCGGTAGGGTTGATCCCGACCTCGGCGGTGACCGCGGAGTCGCTGATCCTCGCCTTGCTGCGACCGGCCACGAGCTTCAGCGCGCTATGGAAGCAGGCGGCATACCCGAGGGCGAAGAGCTGCTCCGGATTCGAGGCACCACCGGCCCCTCCCATCTCCTTGGGCACGGCCAGATCGACGACGAGTCGGCCGTCGTCCGTGCGGGTCTCACCGTTGCGACCGTCGCCGGTCGCTGTGGCCACTGCCGTGTAGAGAGCGCTCATGAGTGTCGATCCTTCCGTCGTGGGAGCCTTCCGGCTCCCGGTGTTCCATGTAGACTAACTAGTAACTCTACCTCAATCAAATCCTGCTCTCCCACACCGATCCCTCCAGGAGCACGATGAGCACCGCATCCCCGGTCCGCGAGCGCATCCTCGCCTCGGCCACCCGCCTGTTCGAGTCGACGAGCATCCGCGCCGTCAGTGCCGATCGCATCGTCGACGACGTCGGCACCACCAAGGTCACGTTCTACCGGCACTTCCCCACCAAGGACCATCTCGTGGTGGCCTATCTCGACAGCCACCTCCTTCACCTGCAGGACGCCGTCCGGCAGGCGCGGACCGACGGTACCGACGCGTGCGGGATCCTCCTCCTCCTGGCCGAGGTCAACCACAGTGCAGCGTGCCGTCCCGGCTTCCGCGGCTGCATCTTCAACAACGCCGCCGCCGAGTACCCGCAGCCCGACCACCCGGTGCGCCGGGCGGTCGGGCGGTATCGCACGTGGCTGCACGATACGGTCTCGGGGCTGCTCACCGACCTCGGGGTGGACGAGCCGGCGGCGGTCGCCGCCCAACTGATCACACTGCGCGACGGCGCCATGGTCGCCGGCTCCCTGGACACCCCCGGCACCGTGGCCGACGTGCTGCTCCCGGCCGGTCGCACCATCATCGCGGCCCATCGGGGCGGGCCGCTGCCCGCCTGAGCACAGGGGCGGGCCGACCGTCGGCGCTCGGGCCGGCCAGGCAATGGACGGTGTGACGTTGCTCCTGAAAGTCGGCCGGGCGGCACGGGCGAGAGGACAATATCAGCGTGTCCACAACAGCGCAGCAGCCCCCCGCCTCGTCCCCGCGCATGGCCCGCCGGGTGGCCGGCGCCTCCTTCGTCGGTACGGCCCTCGAGTCCTACGACTTCTACGTGTTCGGCACAGCGGCGGCGCTCGTGTTCGGCACGGTCTTCTTCCCCGGGCAGGATCCGCTCGTCGGAACCCTCTCGGCCTTCCTGGTCTTCGCCATGGGCTTCGTGGCCCGCCCGCTCGGCGCCATCCTCTTCGGCCACCTCGGGGACAGGATCGGCCGCAAGCGCACCCTGATCCTGACGATCACCGTCATGGGACTGGCCACCGGCACGGTGGGTCTGCTGCCCGACTACGCCACCATCGGCGTCTGGGCCCCGATCATCCTCACACTGCTGCGGCTGCTGCAGGGCCTGTCCCTGGGTGGCGAGTGGGGCGGGTCCATCCTGATCGCCACCGAGCACGCCGATCCGCGCAAGCGCGCCCTCTACGCGTCGATCCCCCAGCTCGGCTCCCCCGTGGGCACCATGCTCGTCTCCGCCGTCTTCCTGGTCTTCACGATCGCCGCCCCGGACGCCATGACCACCTGGGGCTGGCGGGTCCCGTTCCTGCTCGCCTTCCCGTTCCTCGCCGTCGCGATCTATCTGCGGGTGGCGATCGACGAGACCCCCGTCTTCCGGAGGACCAGCCAGGCCGATGCGCTCTCCCGGGTGCCCTTCCTCGACGTCCTGAAGTCCCAGCCGGTCGCCATCGTGGTGGCCATCGCCTCCGCCGTCCTCGGCGTCGGCTCCTACTTCCTGCTCGTGACCTACACGCAGGCCTACGGCACCGACACCCTCGGCCTGTCCCAGGCCACGGTGCTGAACGCGGCCCTCGTCGGCTCCGTCCTCCAGCTGGTCACCATCCCCGCCTTCGGCTATCTCGCGATGCGCATCGGATCGGCGAAGGTGGTTGCGGGCGGGGCCCTCGGCACGGCCCTGATCGCGTTCCCGCTGTACTGGGTGATCAGCATCGCCACCGAACCCGTGTACATCGCGGCGATCATCCTCGGCGGCATCCTGCCCACGGCCAGCTGGGCCGCGCTCGGCGGGCTCATGGCCGACATCTTCAGGCCCGCGACGGCGTTCACGGCGCTGTCCTTCGCCTACAGCATCGCGGCGATCATCGCGGGCTTCGCGCCGTCGCTCACGCAGAGGTTCGGCATTGCCACCGACGGTGCCTGGTGGCACCCCGGCGTCGTCCTCGCAACGATGAGTCTCGTGACCCTCATCGGCGCGCTGGGCGCCGTGTCCCTGCGCTCACGAGCGGCGTATCCCGTGGAGGTCCCCACCCGTACGGCATAGTTGGGGCATGGCTCCCGCGCGCATCCTCCTGATCAACGGACCGAACCTGAATCTGCTCGGGAGCAGGGAACCGGCCGTCTACGGCACGGCGACGCTCGACGACGTCCTCCGCCTCGCCTCGGACGCCGCTGAGGCCCACGGCTGCACGACGACGGCGCTGCAGTCCAACCACGAGGGTGAGATCATCGACGCGATCCATGCTGCGCGGAGCTCGGCGGAGGGCATCGTCATCAACGCCGGAGCCCTGACCCACACGTCCATCGCGATCCGCGACGCCCTCGCCGGCGTCGGACTCCCGGTCATCGAGGTCCACATCAGCAACGTCCACCGGCGGGAGGAGTTCCGCCACCACTCCTACCTCTCGGCCGTGGCGGACGCCGTGATCGTGGGTGCCGGGATCGACGGCTACCGCCTCGCGGTCGACCACCTCGCCCGGACGCTGCTGACCCGACAGCCGCGCGAGGAACCGGGACACTGAGCCGCGCGCCACGTCAGGACACGCCGCGCACGCCGTACGATCCACGCATAGGGCACGATGGTGGCATGACGGACATCACTCCCGCGGGACGTGCAGCTGACCAGCCCGAGAACCCGGACGCACCCCTGCTCGAGGTGCGGGACCTGGAGGTGGTCTTCCGGACCACGCACGGCGAGGTGCGCGCGGTCGAGAACGCGAGTTTCACACTGCAGCGCGGGAGCGCGCTCGCGATCGTCGGCGAATCCGGGTCGGGCAAATCCACGACGGCGATGGCGTGCATCGGCCTGCTGCCCGCGAACGGCTCGGTCAGGAGCGGCAGCATCCTGTTCGAGGGCCAGGACCTGGTGCAGTTGCCGGAGTCGAGGATGCGGTCCATCCGCGGCCGGGCGATCGGCCTCGTGCCGCAGGATCCGATGTCCAACCTGAATCCGGTGACGAAGATCGGGACGCAGGTCGGCGAGACCCTCCTCGTCCACGGCATGGCCACGAAGAAGAACGTCAAGCAGCGCGTCATCGAGGTCCTGACGGCTGCAGGACTGCCCGATGCCGGGGAACGCGCCAAACAGTACCCGCACGAGTTCTCCGGCGGCATGCGCCAGCGCGCACTCATCGCGATCGGCCTCGCGTGCCAGCCCCGCCTGCTCATCGCCGACGAGCCGACGTCGGCCCTGGACGTGACGGTGCAGCGCACCATCCTCGACCAGATCGACTCGATGACCGAGCAGCTCGGCACCTCGGTGCTGCTGATCACGCACGACCTCGGTCTGGCCGCGGAGCGCGCTTCGCAGCTCGTGGTGATGCACCGCGGGCGTGTGGTGGAGACCGGGCCCGCCGAGCAGCTGCTCAACGACCCGCAGCACCCCTACACCCAGTCGCTCGTCCGCGCGGCCCCCAGTGTGGCCGCCGTCCGCCTGCGCCCCGGTGCGTTCACCGTCGACGCCGCCACGCGGCAGAAGCTGGCCGAGGAGGCCTTCGCGGAGCACGAGGCCGGGCGCACTCCGCACCACGACACCGCTGGTGCCGGCCAGGACGACCCCACCCGCGATGGCCTGCAGGACGGCGCCGGGAACGGTCGCGCCGGAGCGCACGCGGCGTCGTCGGACGGTTCGGGTGTGCCCGATGCCGGGCGGGAGGTAGGATCCACCAACATCGTGGAGCTCCGCGACCTCACGAAGGTCTACAGGCGCAGGGGCAGCAAGGACGACTTCTACGCGGTCAAGGACGTCACGCTGGATGTGCCGCGCGGCCAGACCGTCGCCATCGTCGGCGAGTCCGGGTCCGGCAAGACCACGACGGCGCGCATGCTGCTGAAGCTGATCGAACCGACGTCGGGCACCATGATGTTCGACGGCATGGATGTCGCCACGCTCGACAAGACGCAGCTCAACGACTTCCGCCAGCGGGTGCAGCCCATCTTCCAGGACCCGTACTCGTCGCTGAATCCCATGTTCACGATCGAGCGGATCGTCGAGGAGCCGCTCAACGCCTACAGGCGGGGATCGAGGAAGGACCGCGCTGCGCGGGTCCGGGAACTGATGGACCAGGTCTCCCTGCCGCAGAACGCCCTCCGGCGCTATCCCGCGGAGCTCTCCGGCGGTCAGCGGCAGCGCGTGGCGATCGCCCGTGCCCTGGCCCTGCAGCCCGAACTGATCGTGTGCGACGAACCCGTGTCGGCCCTCGACGTCCTGGTGCAGGCTCAGATCCTCAAGCTCCTTGGTGACCTGCAGTCGGAGCTGGGCCTGAGCTATCTGTTCATCTCGCACGATCTCGCGGTGGTGCGGCTCATCTCGGACTACGTCTGCGTGATGAAGGACGGGGAACTGGTGGAGGCGGCCAGCTCCGAGGAGGTCTTCCAGAATCCGCGCCATCCCTACACGCGCAGACTCCTGGCCTCGATCCCCGGCAACGAGCTCGAGATCGACGAGAACCTCGCCTCGTAGGCCTCAGGGCCACTCGATCCGGTCCAGGGTGCCCTTCGCCAGTTCCTGCTGCCCTACGAGAAGGTGCGCCGCGCAGACGACCCCGACGCCGGTCCGCGACGGGGCGCCACCGGGTGCGGTCACTTGGTGCGCGTCTTCGGGTCCAGCGCCTCGCGCAGCGACTCCCCCAGCAGTGTGAAGCCCAGCGCCGTGATGGCGATACACGCACCGGGCAGGAACGCGAGCTGGGGTGCCACTGCGAGTTCGGCCTGCGCGTAGGTGAGCATGCGCCCCCACTCGGCCGTTTGCGGCAGCCCGCCGCCGAGTCCGAGGAAGGACAGCGCCGCCGCGTCGATCACCGCCGTGGCCAGGGTCAGGGTGGCCTGGACGATCACCGGCCCCATGCTGTTGGGCAGCAGATGGCTCATGGTGATCGTCCGCCGGCTGAGCCCGAGCGTCTGGGCGGCGAGGATGTAGTCCGCCCCGCGCTGGGACAGCATGGTGGAGCGCAGCAGCCGCGCGAAGATGGGGATCTGCGAGACGCCGATCGCGATCATGATCGCGTAGGCGCTCTGGCCGAGGACCGCGGCGATGCTGACGGCGAGGAGCAGATTCGGGATGGACAGCAGGATGTCCACGAAGCGCATGATCACGCTGTCCACCCACCCGCCGAACCCGCCGGCCAGGACGCCGAGCAGCATGCCGCCCGCCAGCCCCAGCGCCGTGGAGACCACGCCGATCAGCAGAGAGGCCTGCGCACCCCAGATGAGCTTGCTGAGCACGTCCCCGCCGAAGCGGTCCAGGCCGAGCGGGAAGCTGTCGATGTCCCCCGGCCCCGGGATGGTGGTCGGCGTGATGTCCGTCCGGCCGGGGAGGTCGTTGCCGCCGTAGGGCGCCAGCACCGGCGCGAAGAGGGCCACGAGCAGGAACAGCCCGATGATCACCGCACCCGTGATGGCCTGCGGATTGCGTCGCAGGCGAAGGAACGCGTTCTGCCACAGGCCGGTCCCCTTCGCGGCGTCGATGGCGGGATCGTTCGGCGCGTCGGAGCCGCCCGCGGCTGGAGGCAGGATGGTACTCATTGCACACGCACCCTCGGGTCGATGACGGAGTAGGAGAGATCCACGACCAGGTTGATCAGGGCGTACAGGATCGCGATGAAGATGATGAAGCCCTGGAGCACGGGATAGTCGAGGCCGAAGATCGCGTCCCGCAGGAATCTGCCGATGCCGTTGAAGGCGAACACCGTCTCGGTCAGGACCGCGCCCGAGATGAGCAGGCCCAGCTGGAGCCCGATCGTGGTGACGACCGGCAGCATCGCGTTGCGCAGGATGAAGCTGCCCCGGATGGTGCGTTCCATGAGGCCCTTGGCACGCGCGGTCCGGACGAAGTCGGCGTTCTGCACCTCGAGGACCGAGGCACGCGTGATGCGCACGATGATCGCCAGCGGGATGGTGCCTAGCGCCAGACCCGGCAGGATCAGGTGGAGGAAGGCATCCCACGCGGCGTCGTACTCGCCCGTCAGCAGACCGTCCAGCACGTAGAAGTCCGTGTAGTGCGTGGCGTTGATGCGTGGGTTCTGCCGCCCGTCCGGGGGCAGGAGGGACCACTTGATGGCGAACAGGTACTTGAGAATGAACGCCAGGAAGAACACCGGCACGGTGATGCCGATGAGGCTCAGCACCACGGAGCCGTGGTCCACCAGACGGCCGTAGTGCCTCGCCGCGAGGTAGCCGAGCGGCACACCGACGCCGATCGCGAAGATCAGCGCGATGATGGTCAGCTCCAGCGTCGCGGGGAAACGCGTGGCGAACTCCTCGAGCACGGGCCGGCCGGTGTTGATGGAGACACCGAAGTCACCCTGCAGGAGCTTGCCGATGTAGGTGAAGTACTGCACGATCAGCGGGCGGTCGAACCCGTAGAGCTCGTTCACCCGGGCGATCGCCTCGGGGGTGGCCTTCTCCCCGAGCAGGGCGGTGGCCGGGCCGCCGGGAAGACTGCGGACCCACAGGAACAGCAGGACGGACAGGCCGAACAGGGTGGGGATGAGCAGGGCTATCCGTTTACCGATGACGCGCAGCACTCGCGGGATCCTTCCGGGTTGACCGGCTGACTCGGACTCTGCCGGCCCGGGCAGGGCCGGCGCAGCACGGGCCGGCCACCGACGAGGTGACCGGCCCGCGCGGGCTCTTCGGTTACTCGCTCAACTCGATCTCGGTGAAGACCTCGTCGTTGACGGGGCTCGCCGGGTAGGAGGTGACGCGGGGCGCGAACGCCAGCGACGGAGCGGGGTGGGCGAGCGGGACCGCCGGGTTGAACTCGGCGATCTGCTCGTTGATGTCCTTGTACAGCTCCGTCTGCTCGTCGCGGTCGCTGACGGCGCGCGCGTCCTCGAGGGCCGTGAACAGCTCGGGGTTGTCGAAGCCGAACTCGAGCTTCTCCTGCCCGAAGAAGACGCCGATGAAGTTGTCGGTGTCGTTGTAGTCGCCGGTCCAGCCGAGCAGGTGCAGCCCGTGGTCCGCCGTGCCCTGCACCTGGTTCAGGTAGTCGGGTGACCAGACCGCGGGTGCCGGTGTCACGGTGATGCCGACGTCCGAGAGCTGCGCCTGCAGGTTGGTGAAGACCTGCTCGGGCGTCGGCATGTAGGGCCGCGACACGTTCGTCGGGTAATTGAACGTGACCTCGAAGCCGTCGGGGTAGCCCGCCTCGGCGAGGAGCTCCTTGGCGCGCTCGGGATCGAAGTCGTACGTGGTGACGTCCTCGTTGTAGCCGTCCACCACCTCGGGGATGAACTGCGTGGCGACCGTGGTCCCCTCGGGGAGCGTCTGGTCCACCAGAGCCTGCTTGTCGATCGCGTGGGAGATCGCCTCGCGGACCAGCGGGTCCTTCAGCTCGGGCACCGCCTGGTTCATCCCCAGGTAGAGGATGGTGAAAGGATCGCGCGGGGTGATGTTGTAGCCGGCGTCCTTGAGTGACTGCGTGTCGGCCGGGGCCACGAGGTCGTAGCCGTCGATCGTGCCTGCCTCGAGGGCCTGCCGGCGAGCCTGCGGATCGTCGATGATCCGGAAGATGGTCTTGGTGATCTGGCCCTTGTCGCCCCAGTAGTCGTCGTAGATCGACAGTTCGAGCTGCTGGCCCACGTTCCAGGAATCGAACTTGAACGGCCCCGTCCCCACGGGCTCGCCCAGGGCGTACTCGCTGAGCGAGGGAGCCTCGGCGGTGCCGCCGATCTCGTCCGCGGAGAACTCCTCGAGCGCCGTCGGGCTCTGCATGGCGAAGGCGGGCAGCGACAGCGCCGGGATGAAGCCGGCGAACGGCTTCGCGAGATTGATGGTGACCTCGCTGTCACCGTCGGCCTCGCACGACTCGTACACGGCGTCCTCGGGATCGTCCGCGAACCCGCGGAACAGCGAGCCGTAGTAGTAGGACGTGGTCTCGGCCTGCTGGATCCCGGTCCAGTTGTACCAGCGGTCGAAGTTGAAGCACACGGCGTCGGCGTTGAACGGCGTGCCGTCGTGGAAGGTCACGCCCTCCTTGAGCTGGAAGACGGTGGACAGTCCGTCCTCCGCCGTCTCCCACGACTCGGCGAGCAGCGGGGCCGGATCGGCGGTCCCCGGCTCCACCCCGACGAGGCCCTCGAAGATCTGGCGGCTCACGCGGAAGGACTCGCCGTCGTTGGCGAACGCGGGATCGAGCGACTTGGGATCGGACGACGCGGCGAAGACGAAGGTGGGGTCGACGTCGGAATCGCCCCCACCCCCGGCGTCGTCCTCGCGTTCGCTCTGCACGCAGCCGGTGAGCAGGAGGGCTGCGATGGAGATTCCAGCGGTCAGTGCGGCGCGTGAGCGCGCGGTTCCCGTGCCACGCGCGGAGGTGACTCGTTTGGACATGTAGTGCTCCCTGGTGAACGAATGATGGAGGTCGCGGTCGGCGGCATCCACGTGGTTCCGGACGCCCCGCGTCCTGAACCGTGTGACGAGCCTAACTTCATGGACCGGTCTGTACGCTATTCGCCGCATCTGGATGGTTACGATTTGGCAACACGCGTGCACGATCGGGAGGGGTGGGGCATGACGACAGCAGCGGAGACGGCCGGGCGGTACCGGCGCTTCGCCGAGGTCGAGGCGCGTGGATATTCGCCCCGGTACGAGGCCTGGTGCCTGTCCATCAGCACGGACGGTGAGATCCTGGACCTCCTCGGGACCCTCCCGTCCCCGCGTCGCCAGCCCAATCTGTTCCTGGGAGCCGCCCGCTACCTCGGTGTGCCGATCGGTGACTACGCGGGCTTCCGGTCCTTCGTCCTGGATCATCGGGACGACGTCCGGCAGGTCATGCTGCAGCGCTCCACGCAGACCAACGAGGCGGGGCGGTGCGCCGTCCTGCTGCCCTCCCTCGCCGCGATCAGTACGGAGGAGGGCAGACCGCTCGCCCTGATCGAGGTGGGGGCGTCGGCGGGGGCATGCCTCTACCCGGACCGCTATGCCTATGCGTATGCACCGGGACCGGCCCTCCAGCCGCTCGGCGGTTCCACCGTGCCTGCCATCGAGTGTTCGGTCAGCGGTGACGTGCCGTTGCCCGCGACGCTCCCGCAGGTCCTCTGGCGCGCCGGGATAGATCTCCATCCGCTGGATGCGGGCGACGACGACGACGTCCGCTGGCTCGAGGCGCTCGTGTGGCCGGAGCACTCCGCTCGGGCCGAGCGCCTCCGTGCGGCGCTCGACGTCGTCCGCGCGGACCCGCCACTGCTGGTGCGCGGCGACCTCAACGAGCAGCTCCTGCCGCTCGTCGAGCAGGCCCCGCCGGACGCCGTCGTCGTGGTGTTCCACAGCGCCGTCCTCGCCTATCTCGACGCACCGGGCCGGGACCGGTTCCGCTCCACCATGCTGGACCTCGTCCGGGGCCGCGGGCGAGCGGTCCACTGGCTCTCCCACGAGGGCCACGGAACCCTGGCCGGGGTCAGCGGCGCCCTGGCGAAGGAGGCCCAGGAGCGCGACGGGCGTTTCCTGCTCCAGCACAACGGGCACGCGATCGCCAGGACCGGCCCGCACGGCCAGTCGATCGAGTGGCTGTAGCGCAGGACGACGACGCCGGGCTCAGCCGATGTTGCACTGACCCGCCGACACCGCGTCCTGCAGCCCCGCCGCGCTGTCGGCGATCGGCCGCAGCTCGGCCAGGGAGAGGGCATAGCCGACCGGGGCATCGGCGGTCGACTTCGCGAAGACCACACCGGCCACGCGCCCCTGCAGATCCAGCAGCGGCCCCCCGGAGTTCCCCTGCTGCACGTTCGCCGCGAGGCTGTAGACCGTGAGCGGCTGCGCGTCCGCTCCGTAGATGTTGTTCACGAGGACCGGCGAGAGGCTCTGCACGCTGGCGGGCTGGATCCGGTAGGGGCCACCGG
Source organism: uncultured Arthrobacter sp. (assembly GCF_947493765.1). GTDB lineage: Bacteria > Actinomycetota > Actinomycetes > Actinomycetales > Micrococcaceae > Arthrobacter_D. The sequence continues at coordinate 13,135 of NZ_CANLSZ010000005.1, read as the reverse complement.
CGGGATAGCCGGCGAAGGCCGCCGTCGTGCCGTTCTCCAGTTCCTCCCCGAGCGGCAGCGGTGCCGCCTGCAGGTCGTCGACGGCGATCACCGCGATGTCGCGCACCGTGTCGAGCTGCACCACGCGCCCGGGGAGGGCGCCCTCGCCGGGGATCTCGACGACGGGTTCACCGACGCCCGCGACCACGTGGGCGTTGGTGATCACGCGGTCGGGCGCGATCACGAAGCCCGAGCCGGTCTGGTTCTGCCCGCACGCGTAGGCGGTGCCGGTGATGCGGACCACGGAGGACGCTGCGGCGGCGAGTTCCGGGGTGTCCACCGCTGCGTCCGGGACCACGGCCGGCGGTGCGGCAGGGCCCACTCCGTCGAGGATGGTCGGGATGCCCTCGTCGACGGCGATGGACCGCAGCTGGGCGAGCCAGGAGCGCACCGGGCCCGGGGTGAGCCTGTCGATCCCCTGGATGACCTGCGAGGACGCCAGTTGCTGGGACAGGACCGGCACACCGAGCGTGCCGACGCTGAACGCCAGCATCGACAGCACCAGGGCCGCGACCACCACGTTCACGGCCCCGCCGAGGATCCGGTCGATGACGCGCAGGGGCGGGAAGTCGGACCAGCGGCGGATCGACGCACCGAGGGCGGACCCCATCGCCTGCCCCACGACGACCAGGACGAGCACCGTGCCGATGACGGCGATCACCCGCCAGGGGTTGTCCGGCACCCAGCCGCTGACGAGTGGGATGGCGAAGAAGGCGGCGACCGCTCCGGCCACGAAGCCGACGATGCCACCGAGTGTGACGAGGAAGCCGTTGCGGAGCCCCGTGACGAGATAGCCGAGGAGGACCACCACCAGGACGATGTCGAGGAGCGTGAACTCCCCGAAGCTGATTTCCGGCACGAACGATCTCCCAGGGCTGTGACGGGCACCCACTGTCCCGTCGCTGCGAGAGATTCTAGTCGCGGTCCATGGGCACCACGTGTGAGGTCTCCTGTGCCACGGGATCCGGCCGCCCTTGCATGGCGGGCTCGCGTGGTGGCGTGCTCAGTACCTTTGGGCATCTCGTCGCTCCCACCGATCGGCGTCCACCAATGGGATCAGGCGCTCCGCCCCACCGACCGACCTCGAGCAGCGGGAACGACGACCGCACAGACGTGGAGCACTCCGTCGTTCCCAGTACTCAGGGCCCAGCAGTGGGAGTAAGCGCTCCGTGCGCCGGGGCATTGCGTCGCTCCCTCCGATCGGCGTCCACCAGTGGGACTCAACGCTCATCCCCACCAACCGACCTCGAGCAGCGGAAACGACGACCGGGCAGACATGGAGCACTCCGTCGTTCCCAGTACTCGGGCCGGAGCAGCGGGAAGGAAGCGCTCCGTGCGCCGGGGTATTGCGTCGCTCCCTCCGATCGGCGTCCACCAGTGGGACCCAGCGCTCATCCCCACCAACCGACCTCGAGCAGCGGGAAGGACGGCCTGGCAGGCATGAAGCACTCCGTCGTTCCCAGTACTCGGGGCCGAGCAGCGGGAACGAAGCCCTGAGTGCCCAGGCAATCGCGTCCCACCCAGTACTCGGGGCCCAGCAGTGGGATTGAAGCACAGACTGCTTCGGGCCATTGCGTTGATCCCACCGATCGGCGTCTACCAGTGGGACCCAGCGCTCATTCCCACCGACCGACCTCGAGCAGCGGGAAGGACGGCCTGGCAGGCATGAAGCACTCCGTCGTTCCCAGTACTCGGGGCCGAGCAGCGGGAACGAAGCCCTGAGTGCCCAGGCAATCGCGTCCCACCCAGTACTCGGGGCCGAGCAATGGGAAGGAAGCGCTCCGTGCACCAGGGCATTGCGTCGCTCCCACCGATCGGCGTCCACCAGTGGGACTCAGCGCTTATCCCCACCGACCGACCTCGAACAGTGGGAACGACGGCCTGGCAGGCATAGAGGGTCGCCTCGTTCCCGATCTCGTTCCCAATACGAAGGCTCGAGCAGTAGGACAGACGGCCGTCCAGGCGGGGGCTGACGGAGCCGGAGAGCCTTGCATAGGTGTATCGGTCGTCACATGAGCCCGTGTACGGCAAGATGGACTTGAGAAGACGGCAGACACGTCCGCACCACGGGCTGACACGAGACGCATCAGGAGAATTCATGGACATCGAGGTACTGCGCCGGGCGCCCCTCTTCGCATCACTGGGAGACGATGTCTTCGCCGCTCTGACGGACGAGCTGACGGAGCTGGACCTGCCGCGCGGATCGTCGGTCTTCCGGGAAGGGGACCAGGGCGATCAGCTGTACTTCATCATCTCCGGCAAGATCAAGCTCGGCCGCACCGCCCAGGACGGTCGCGAGAACCTGCTGGCCATCCTCGGCCCGGGAGAACTGTTCGGCGAGATGGCCCTCTTCGACCCGAGCCCCCGCACGGCCACGGCGACGGCTGTCTCCGAAACCCGGCTCGCCGGACTGAAGAACGAGAATCTCCGCACGCTCCTCGAGACCCGCCCGGAGGTGTCGGCCCAGCTCCTCCAGGCGCTCGCCCGTCGCCTGCGCCGCACCAACGAATCCCTCGCGGATCTCGTCTTCTCCGATGTACCCGGTCGCGTGGCCAAGGCCCTGCTCGATCTCGCGGACCGCTTCGGACGCCCCGCCACCGACGGCGTCCTCGTGGCTCACGAGCTCACCCAGGAGGAGCTGGCACAGCTCGTGGGCGCATCGCGCGAGACGGTGAACAAAGCTCTCGCCGAGTTCGTGCAGCGGGGCTGGCTCCGGCTCGAGGCACGCGCCGTCGTCATTCTCGACCTCCCCCGCCTGCGTCAGCGCAGCCGCTGACGCAGGTCGGCAAAGCGCAACCTCCGACCAGAGCATGCGCGAGCCCGCAGTCGACGCATCACCACTGCTGAGCGGCGGCCGTGCCAGCGCAGCCGCTGACGCAGGCCGGCAAAGCGCAACCTCCGGCCAGAGCATGCGCGAGCCCGCAGCCGGTGCATCACCGCTGCTGAGCGGCGGCCGTGCCAGAGCGGCAGCCGCTGACGCAGGTCGGCAAAGCGCAACCTCCGACCAGAGCATGCGCGAACCCGCAGCCGGCGCATCACTGCACCAACCGGCGGCCGTGCCAGAGCGGCAGCCGCTGACCACCCGCCGTTCTGCACTGAGCGCTGACCGCTGGTCTCCGCTCAGTGAAGACTTCGAGGACCGGCGGCCGACAGAGCCGCAGCGAGACCGCCTCAGCAGACCGCTGACGGAAGGGCTCAGCGCCCGCGCTGCGCCGAGCCGCCCTCGGTGAGCTTGGGGCACTCCACCTGGAGCATGAGCATGCCGTCCTGCTCGGCGAGTTCCGGGTGGTACACCTTCACCGGTCGCTTGTGGGAGAGGTAGGCGATACAGCCGCGCGAGGAACCGATCTTCTCGAGGATGATCTCCACCGCCGGCACCGCGAGGTCGCTGAGGGTCCGCCCGATCGTGTTCGGCTCCGCCACCGCGTCACCGAGCGCAGTGGTGTCCCGGTCGTCGATCTCCCGCGCAGCCCAGCGCCACTGCCCCCAGATGCCCTTGCTCTCGAGGATGCTCGGCTCCTGGTTCACGGGCTGGGCCGCCGCGAAGTAGTGGGTGTCGAAGCGGCGATGGGCGAAGTCCGGGGTGAGCCAGTGGGACAGCGGCTTGATCAGATCGGTGCGGACGCCGAGACCCCGGCGGCGGAGGATGTCGGCGAACGTGCATTCACCCTCGTTCAGCGCCTCCCTGGCCTTCATCCACTCCTTGGCCTGCGTGCCCTCCACGAGCGACGACGGATCGGGGCCGGCCAGGAGGACGCCGGTCTCCTCGAACAGTTCCCTGATGGCGCACAGCACGTGGCGCCGGGCCAGCTGGTGGTCGTCGATGCCGAGCATCTTCGCCCACGCCGACGGAGTGGGCCCGTACCAGGGCAGCTCGTCGTCGTCGGACTCCTCGATGCTCCCTCCCGGGAAGCCGATCACCCCGAGGGGGGACTGGCCCCGGCGACAGGTCAGGAACGTCTCCGTGCCGATCGCGGAGTCGCGCAGGAGCACCACCGACGACGCCGGCCGGGCCTCCAGCGGGCTGCGTTCCCCGTGCTCGATCCAGCTCTGCGCGGCAGAGCGCTGGTCGGCCGGGATGGGGAAGAGCCGGGTGCAGAGACGGTCCACGGTCTAGGCGAACTCCGCGATGACCTCGACCTCGACGGGCGAGTCGAGGGGGAGTACTGCTACACCCACGGCCGAGCGGGCGTGCACGCCCGCGTCGCCGAGGGCGGTGCCGAGCAGCTCGGAGGCGCCGTTGATCACACCCGGCTGTCCCGTGAACGAGGGATCGGAGGCCACGAAGCCGACGACCTTGACGATCCGCGTGATCCTGTCCAGATCGCCGATCTGGCTCTTGATGGCGGCCAGGGCGTTGACCGCACACGTCGCAGCGAGCTCGGACGCCGTCTGCGCCTCCACGCCGTCGGTCGCTCCGACCTTGCCCGTAGCTGTGAGTTTGCCCTCAATGAAGGGCAGCTGACCGGACGTGTAGACGTAGCTGCCGCTGACGACGGCGGGGACGTAGGCGGCCACCGGCGCGGCGACCTCGGGGAGTGTGATCCCGAGGTCCGCCAACCGCCCTTCGACCGCGGAAAGCCGGGCTTCTTCAGCTGCCACTGCTAGTTCTTCTCCCGCTTGAGGTAGGCCACCAGGCCGTTGCCGTCCGGGCCCGGGACCACCTGGACGAGCTCCCACCCGTCATCGCCCCACTGGTCCAGGATCTGCTTCGTGGCGTGGATGATGAGCGGAATCGTGGAATACTCCCATTTCTTCATGAGGGAAGCCTAGCGCGTGCTTGTAAACTGCAATAATGGCTGCTCGCAAATCCCCCCTCTTCGACACTGCAACCACACTCGGCAAGCTCATCGCCTTCCTCGGCATCAGCGGTCTCGCCGGTGTCCTCGCTGCCGGCCTGCTGGTGCCGGTCGCCGCCGCGGCAGGCACCGGGGCCTCGGCGTCGCTCCAGTTCTTCGAGGATCTGCCGGCGGAGCTGGCGCGTGAGGCGCTCGCCCAGCCGACGAAGATCCTCGCCAAGGACGACTCCCTCATCGCGACGCTGTACGAGGAGAACCGGCAGCCCGTGACCCTCGACCAGGTCTCGCCGGAGATGAAGGACGCGCTGATCGCCATCGAGGACTACCGCTTCTACGACCACGGCGGCGTCGACCTCGAGGGCATCTTCGGCGCCATCGCGAGCAACGTCACCAGTGGTACCCGGCGCGGGGCGTCGACACTCACCCAGCAGTTCGTCACCAACGTGCTCAACGACTCCGCCCGGCAGAACGGCGGCACGGTCGTCCTGAACGGCAGGGAGAAGGGCGTCGGCGACAAGCTGCGCGAGATGAAGCTCGCCATCGCCGTCGAGAAGGAACTGACCAAGGACGAGATCCTCGAGGGTTACATCAACATCGTCCAGTTCAGCGGCACCACCTACGGCGTGCAGGCGGCGTCGAAGTACTTCTTCAACGTGGACGCCAAGGACCTGAACATCCAGCAGAGCGCCCTGCTGGCCGGCCTGGTCAACGGCCCCACCCTGTACAGCCCCACGGAGAACCCGGAGGGGGCGCTCCAGCGGCGCAACCTCGTGATCGGCGCCATGCTCACCCGGGGCAAGATCACGCAGGAGGAGCACGACGTCGCCATCGCCAGCGATCTCGGTCTGGACATCACCCCGACGCTCAGCGGCTGCGTGGGCGCGGCCCAGGCACCCTACTTCTGCGACTACGTGACCCACCTGATCATGAACGATCCCGCCTACGGCGAGACCGAGGACGAGCGCGAGAAGGTCCTGTTCCGCTCCGGCCTGACGATCAAGACCACCCTCGACTCCCGCGTGCAGAAGGCGGCGCAGGTCGCCGTCAACGAGACGGCCGACCCGGACACGACCGACGGCAAGGTCGGTCACACCCTCGTGAGCCTCGACCCCAAGACGGGCAACATCCTCTCGATGGCCCAGAACACCCGGTTCGATCCGGAGCCGGCCGAGGGCAACACCGTGCTGAACTTCAACGTGGACCAGTACGACGGCGGCGACCCGAGCAAGAGCCTGGGCGGCGGCGGCGGCTTCCAGCCCGGCTCCACGTACAAGCCGTTCACCGTGGCCGCCTGGCTGGAGGACGGCCGGGCCCTGAACCAGGTGATCGACGGGTCCAAGCGGACCTATCGCCAGGGTGAGACCTGGGAGGCCAGCTGCGCCCCGGGCGGCGAGTTCCTCATCCAGGAGGAGGACGGCTACACCCCGCAGAACTACGGCGACATCAACTACCGCAACACCACGGTCCTCGAGGGACTCGCGAAGTCCTTCAACACCATCACCATGGGCAGCGCGAAGCAGCTGGATCTCTGCCGCATCAGGGACATCGCCTACGATCTGGGGGTCCACCAGGCCAAGAGCTCCGACGGCGAGGAGGAACGCTTCGGCTACCAGCCCGCTGCACTCATCGGCGGCGGCGGCGAGGCAGCTCCCCTGTCCATGGCGACCGCCTATGCCGGCTTCGCCAACGACGGCGTGGTCTGCGAGCCCCGCGCGCTGACGTCCGTCGCCGCTGTGGACGGGACCACCTACCCCGTTCCCGACGTCTCCTGCGACCGGAAGATCCCCACCGACGTGGCCCGCGGCGTCAACTACGCCACCCAGCGGGTCATGAGCGAGGGCTCGGGTCAGCTCCTCGAGTACGGGGACATCCCGATGGCGGGCAAGACGGGTACCAACGACGCCCGCTCGCAGACCTGGTTCATGGGCTACAACACCGGCATGGTCACCGCGAGCTGGGTGGGCAACTGGCAGGAGGAGGGCGAGAAGAGCGGCCTGGGTGGCCTGCAGATCGGCGGTCAGATCTACCCCGAGATCGACGGCTCGCTGATCGCCGCACCCTCCTGGGCACGCTTCATGCAGCAGATCCCCGGTCTCTACGTGGGTAAGCCGTTCGTGGACCCGCCCTCCAAGATGATCAACGCCCCGCAGCGCAACTCGACCGAACGACGCAGCGGCTCCGACACCAGGAATGGCATCGGCGGCATCCTCGGTGGTACCACTGGGGAAGGACCCGTCACCAACGGCGGCAATGACTTTGGAGGAAACGGCTAGCGTGACTTCGACCACGACACCCCGGCACGGGGCGCCACTCGGCTGGGCGGCCGGGCTCACCCTGACCGCCGCAGCAGCCACCCTCGGATACGCCTCGGCCGTTGAGCGGACCCTCTACCAGGTGCGGCAGGAGTCCCTCGCCATCCTCCCCCCGGGGGCGGCACCCCTGCGGGTGCTCCACCTGTCGGACATCCACATGGTGCCCGGGCAGAGATCGAAGGCCGACTGGCTGCACGGCCTGGCGGACCTGAAGCCGGACCTGGTGGTGAACACCGGGGACAACCTCAGCCACCATAAGGCCGTGGGACCCCTGCTCGAAGCCCTCCAGCCGCTCCTGAAGGTACCCGGTGTCTTCGTGCCCGGCTCGAACGACTACTACGGACCCGTGCTCAGGAATCCGCTGCGGTACTTCGCGGGCCCCTCGATCGCCCTGAAGGAGAAGGCCCCGAAGGAGCTCCCCTGGGCCGACATGTTCAGTGCCTTCGGCGCGGCCGGCTGGGTGGATCTGACGAACCGCTCGCAGTCGATCGGCTTCAGGAACATGCGCATCGACTTCACCGGCGTCGACGATCCCCACATCGACCGGGACAGGTACGCCGGCTATCCCGCCGGCAGCAGCACTTCCCGCGAGGCACCACACCTCCGGGTGGCCGTGGCCCACGCTCCCTACCAGCGGGTGCTCGACTACTTCACGGACGGCGGGGCCGAGCTGATCCTGGCCGGTCACACGCATGGTGGGCAGGTGCGCGTCCCGGGGTACGGAGCCCTCGTGAGCAACTGCGATCTGCCCACGTGGCGCGCCCGCGGCCTGACCTGGTGGGACCACGAGGGTCGCACGGTGCCCCTCAATGTCTCCGCCGGGATCGGGACCTCGCGGTTCGCTCCCGTGCGCTTCGCCTGCAAACCGGAGGCGGTACTCCTCACGCTGCTCCCGCGGAGCACCGACTGACCGGACCGGTCCTCCCGCGGCGCGTGACCGGCGCCGTGGTCGTCCCGACCCAGTATCGTTGCTGAAGGACACCAAGAACCACCGAGTACCGAGAAGACGTCATGGCGAATCAGAACACCCTGCGGGAATCCTTCGCCCGGCTCTACCCGCATGTCAGGCCCATCGTGCCGCGCCTGCTGCTGGGTCTGCTCTGTGCCCTCGGGGCGAGCGTCATGGCCCTGGCCATACCGCAGGTGCTGCGCGTCCTCATCAACGACGTGCTGGCCGAGGGCGGTGCCGCGAGCACCGTGTGGGTGGCCTCCGGCGTCGTCCTGCTCCTGGGGGTCCTCGAGGCGACGTTCGTGGCACTGCGGCGCCAGTTCGTCATCACCCCGGCGACGACGGTCGAGACGAGGATGCGCACCTCCTTCTACCGGCACCTGCAGGAGCTCACGGTGGAGTTCCACGACCGCTGGGGCAGCGGGCAACTGCTCTCCCGGGCCATGAGTGATCTGAATCTGATGCGCCGCTGGATGGCCTTCGGCCTGATCATGCTGGTGGTGACCTCGCTGACCGTGGTCATGGGCGTGACCATCATGTTCTTCACCAGCTGGCCACTCGCCCTGATCTTCGTCGCGGCGGCCGTCCCCCTGATGATCTACGGCTACCGCTTCCGCACCTCCTACAGCCGGGTCTCGCGCAGGAGCCAGGACCAGGCGGGCGATCTCGCGACCACGGTCGAGGAGTCCGTCCACGGCATCCGGGTCCTGAAGGCCTTCGGGCGCAGCCAGGAGGCCCTCGAGGACTTCGAGGAGCAGGCCGAGGAGCTCCGCCGGACCGAGATCTTCAAGGCGAAGTCCCTCGCCAACTTCTCCATGATCGTGACGCTGCTGCCCGAACTCGCCCTGGGCGCCTCGCTGGTGGTCGGGGTGTGGCTGGCGGCCGACGGCGGCGTGACCATCGGCGCGCTCGTCGCGTTCTTCGCCACCGCCGCGGCGGTCGCCGGGCCCGTCGAGTTCATCGGCCCGCTGCTGGCGATGACCTTCACCGCCAAGACCGCCATCGACCGGCACTACGAGGTCATGGACGCCGAGATCACCATCACCGATGCAGCCGAGCCGGTGCACCTGGCTGCGCCGCGGGGCGAGGTGGTGTTCGACGACGTCCGGTTCCGTTACCCCGACGCCCCCGAGGCCACCGCCGACATCCTGGACGGCATCGAGCTGCGGCTGCGGGCCGGGGAGACGATGGCCCTGGTCGGCGTGACGGGCAACGGCAAGAGCACGCTCCTCCACCTCGTCCCCCGCCTCTACGACGTCACGGGCGGCAGCATCATGATCGACGGCGTGGACCTGCGGCAGTTCTCCCTCGCCGAGCTGCGCACTCTCGTCTCGGTGGCGTTCGAGGACACCACCCTGTTCTCCAGCTCGGTGCGGGAGAACGTCCTGATGGGCTCGGAGGCCACCGGCGCCGAGGCCGACCGCGTCCTCGCCGAAGCCCTCGAGGTGGCGCAGGCGCAGTTCGCCTACACGCTGCCCGAGGGTGTCGACTCGCTCATCGGGGAGGAGGGCCTGAGTCTCTCGGGCGGGCAGCGGCAACGGATCGCGCTGGCCCGGGCGATCGCGGCCCGGCCCACCGTGCTGGTCCTCGACGACCCGCTCTCGGCTCTCGACGTCGCCACCGAGGAGCGTGTCGAGCAGGGGCTCAGGGCCGTGCTCGGGTCCACCACCACCCTGATCGTGGCGCACCGGCCCTCCACCGTGGCCCTCGCCGACCGGGTGGCCCTGCTGCAGGACGGGCGCATCACCGACGTCGGGACCCACCCCGAGCTCCTCGCCCGCAGCGAGCACTACCGCTATGTGATCGCGAGCCTCGACGACGAGGAGACGGCGCACCTAAAACGGTCAGGGCAGTCCGAGCACGACGACGAGGGGGCCGTGGCATGAGTCGCACCGCACCGTCCGGCACGACGCCGTCGGACAGGGACAGGGACAGGGACACGGACACGGACAGGGAGAAAGCCGACAACAGGATCGGCCCGGGCCGGGACCGCGAGCCGCAGGGCTCCCCCGGCGTCCGCAACGAGGACGACGTCGTCCTCGACCGGGCGCAGAGCAGAGCCGTCCGGTCGAGATCGTTCCGGCTCCTGGGCTCGCTGATCCGGCCGAACCGTCGGCAGTTCATCTGGACGGTCCTGCTGGTGGTGATCTCGCAGGCCGCCCGCGTGGCGGGTCCGGCCATCATCGCCTTCGGCATCGACCGGGCCCTGCCCGCACTGCTCGCCGGTGACCCGGTGCTGCTCTGGGTGGGAGGCGGCACGTATCTGGTGGCCGCCGTCCTCGCGGGGGTCCTCACCGCCGGGTACCTGCGCGCCACGGCCCGGCTCAGCCAGGCCATGCTCCTCGATCTGCGGGTCCGCGTGTTCCGCCACACCCAGCGACTGAGCCTGGAGTTCCACGAGAAGTACACCTCCGGCAGGATCATCTCCCGGCAGACGTCCGATCTCGAGGCGCTGCGGGAACTGCTCGACTCCGGCGTGAGCTCCCTGGCCTCGGGCGCCATCTTCATGGTCTTCACCGCGGTCACCATCTTCGCGCTCGACTGGCGCACCGGGTTCCTCATCCTCGCGGCGGCCGTCCCCATGTTCCTCCTGGCCCGCTGGTACCAGCGGCACTCCCAGCTCGCCTACCGGGCGTCACGGGTGGTGTCCGCGAAGCTGATCGTCCACTTCATCGAGACCATGACCGGCATCCGCGCCGTGAAGGCCTTCCGCCGCGAGGCCGTCAATGCCCGCCGCTACGACGAGCTGGCCGAGGACTACCGGAAGGTCACCGTCCGGTCCATCAATCTCAACGGCGTCTTCCAGCCCGGACTGGTCCTGATCGGCAACGTGACGGTCGCCGCCGTGCTCGTGGTCGGCGGCTTCCGCGTGCTGGGCGGCTCACTGGAGGTGGGAGCCCTGCTCGCCCTCCTGCTCTACAGCAAGCGCTTCTTCCAGCCCGTGGACCAGATGGCCATGTTCTACAACTCGTTCCAGTCGGCGGCCGCCGCGCTCGAGAAGGTCTCCGGGCTCCTCGAGGAGATCCCCACGGTCCGCCCGCCGGGGAACCCCGTGCCGCTGCCGGAGCCGCGCGGCGCCGTGGCCTTCCACGACGTCCAGTTCCGGTACGGGGACGGACCGGTGGTGCTGCCCAGTCTGGACCTGTCCATCCCCGCGGGCCAGACCGTGGCGCTCGTGGGGCAGACGGGCGCCGGCAAGTCGACACTCGCCAAGCTGATCGCCCGCTTCTACGACGTCTCCGAGGGCAGTCTCACGCTCGACGGCGTGGACCTGCGTGAGCTGGCACCGGACGATCTGCGCCGGGCCGTCGTCATGGTCACGCAGGAGGCCTTCCTCTTCACCGGCTCCGTGGCCGAGAACATCGCCCTCGGCAGGCCCGAGGCCACCCGGGAGGAGATCGTCGCGGCCGCGCGTTCCGTCGGGGCCGAGGAGTTCATCCTGGACCTCCCCGAGGGCTTCGACACCGACGTCAACAAGCGGGGCGGCCGCGTGTCGGCGGGCCAGCGCCAGCTCATCAGCTTCGCCCGGGCGTTCCTCGCGGACCCGGCCGTGCTGATCCTCGACGAGGCCACGTCCTCCCTCGACATCCCCAGCGAGCGGCTCGTGCAGGAGGGTCTGCAGAAGCTGCTGGGCAGCAGGACGGCGCTCATCATCGCGCACCGGCTCTCCACCGTCGCCATCGCGGACCGGGTCCTCGTGGTGCACGACGGCCGGGTGGTGGAGGACGGCACGCCGGACGAGCTCATCGGCGGTTCAGGACGCTTCGCCACACTCCATGCGGCGTGGAAGGACTCGCTGGTCTGAGGCGTCGTCCGGGTCGATGCCGGTTTTCCTCGCCGCTGATCCTCGGCTAGTCTTGGACGGTTGCTGTGAGGATGTTCCTTCTCCGGCGGCATCGGGGTGTGGCGCAGCTTGGTAGCGCGCGTCGTTCGGGACGACGAGGTCGCAGGTTCAAATCCTGTCACCCCGACCAGAGTCGCTTTATTCGAACCATGGTTCAAGTAGATCGACTTTAGTTGAAGCAACAGATATGGCGTCGAGAAATCGGCGCCATTTTTGGTATCTGGAAACTGGGTAGAAAGTGCGCCGGAAACGTCCAGGATCGCGCCTTGTTCGGACGATTGGGTCGATCCATGGACGGACATCGCCGAAGAGGTTTTGATCGACCGGTAGGCCGCCTGGGCCGCGAAGATGTCATCGAACGGTTGATTCAGGTCCGTTCCAACCGAGCCGTCTTGATCCACAAGGAAGCGGTGATAAAAGGATTCGTTGAGTAGCCGCCGGACTTTATCTGTTGCCTTCTCGTAGTAAGACTTCGGGTCGGCGATCTGATCAATCGCCTTGGCCAGAAGCTGACCGCCCACCGCGATCTGCTCGCCGATGTTCGCCAGGCTGTCTTCGATGCGGGAACGTTGAACGCGCAGCTCATGCATTTTCTCCCGGACTTTCGACTGAGGCAGGATGCCATCGGCCGCAATGTCAACGAGCCGGCTCTCCTTGGACTCGACTTCTTTGAGCTGATTTCTATACTTCGCGTACATCTCCTTTATGTCCTGCTGCTCACCCACAAGGGCTTCTTCGAGCCTTGCGCGAATATCCTCTTCGAAATCTTTGTCGAGCACGAGCTGACCGTAGGATTCGGCAACGCTATCCTCAACGAGGTAAGCCGGTAAATATGGAAGATCACACTGTCCTTCCTGCCGAGCACGACAGAAGAAATACTCGTGAATCGTGCCTCCACGCCCTTTCGCCTGCGTGTAGATGACGCGGCTTTCCCGACCCTGCCGATGACACTTGCCGCAGTAGATCATCCCCTTGAGGAAGTGATTATGAATGCGATCCCTGGTGCCTGATCCACTGCGCGAGCTCATGATCTCCTGGACCTCATCGAAAAGGTCTTGTCCGATGATCGGCTCGTGACGTCCCGGGTAAGCATCGCCCTTGTATACGACATAACCGGCTCTTCGGACATTTGGTGGGGGTCATTGTTTGAGGCCGCCGGCGGCGAGGAGCATGCGGAGCCGGTAGTTGTGGC
>NZ_CANLSZ010000004.1 GCF_947493765.1 uncultured Arthrobacter sp. | reverse complement strand
CTCGCACCCTCACGGACCCTTCCACCTGAAGTCTCAAGACATCGCGGACGGACCTACACTCTGCTTCTTGAAGAGCCCCTTCGGCGTCGATGAATGCTCGGCATGTCGTGCAGATCAGATACGCGTTCCGTTGCGACGTCCGGTACTGCTCGAGAACCGGTGGTCGATCGAGTCCCAGATACTGTCGGATCTTCTGCGTGAACCTCATGGCTCGAGTCTGCCAGGGTGATTCTGCTGCGTCCTCGGTCATCGCTCAGTGACCTCGTGTCGTGTCCCTGACGTCTACCGGAGGTTCGGCCGCGTCCATCGCGCGAAGGGCCGCCTCGGCCGTCTCGACGGCGTGCCCCGCCTCGACGGTGCGCTTCTCGGCCGCAGCGTGCGTGCGGTCGGCGGCGTCGATACGGGTGAGCTCCGCGCGCAGCGACTCCAACTGTTGCTCGAGGTCCTTGATCGATGCCACGATCCGCGTGCGCCGCCGTGCCAGCTGTCGGGCTTCCCGCCGCGACTCGGCCGATCCTTCCTCGGCGGTCGTGAGCTCGGCCTGGGCCCGGGCGCCGTGCTGGGTATCAGCGGAGTCGTCATCGCTTGGTGGAATGCTGAACGGTCCGGCGACCGCACCGTCCAGATCCACCGGATCCCAGCCGGCCGACTCCAGGGGACGAGTGAGGCGCCCGGTCAGCACGGCGGCTGCGGCGGCCGGGTCCGCGAGAGCTGCTCGCAGGGTGCGCTCGACGCCGGGCAGGGCGGCGGGGCCGACCGCGTACCCGATGTCCGCTGCTGCCTCGAGGGACCGACCCGCGACGGCGGCGATGAGATGCTGACGTCGCTGCCCGAGTGCGTGCAACCGCGCGCGGTCGGCGTCGGCCTGCGCCGTCCGGAGAGCGGCGCCGAGCTCCAACACCTCCTCCACCTCGTCGCGGCGGTGCACCACGAGGACGTTCACGAGCCAGGCGGCCGACGACGGTTTGGGCAGCGCCCGAAGACTGGCTGCCAGCTCCCGGTCACCGGCCTGCGTGGCATCCTTCGCAGCGGTGTTCCGCGCGCTGATGAAGCGATCGAGCGGAAGGGCATACAGGCCGGCTGCGTACTCCGTCAGGTCCATGGATGCCGTCCTTCCGCTGTCCGGGCCTTCCCTCCGGCTCCGTCCACGGCCGGGCTGCTAGGGAGCCAGATCCTCCAACGGTCCCACGGGCAGGGCGATCCAGCCTTCGCGGCGCGCCTGGTCCTGGTACCCGGAGAGCACGGGATGCGTCAGCCCGAGGGCATGGGCCCGGGCGGCGAGGGCCGCGACGACGGCGTCGAACGCGTCGTCGGACGCCACCACGAGTTCCTCGGCTGCGTCGTCGAGGCCGAGCCAGGGCGCGCGGTCGAGGAGCCGCGAGACGAGAGTGCGGCGCGCCCCGACGTCGGTCTTGTAGCCGCGGGTATCGAACTGCCAGCCGCGCAGCGTCGCGGAGGGGTACACCTCGACGGCGGTACCGGCGCCCGAGCGGTCCACGGGTTCGCCGAGCGCGTCCGAGACGGCGTCGAGCAGGGCGGCACAGTGCATGGCCGTCAGCCCCAGCCGGTCGGTGGCGACGCTCAGGGGCCAGCGTCCGGTGATGGCGCGCGTGGCGCGGTCGGTGGCCCGATACGCCAGGCGTCGGCGCCAGGCCATGCCCTCGTCGTCGGCGAGCTCCACGCGTTCGCCCCGGGCGTGGCGCGTGACGAACGTGACGAAGTCGTCGGGCCACCCGAAGGCGCAGTCGATGCCGAGCTTCCCCACCCCGGGCGCCGTCGCGGCGATCTCCGCATCGGTCACCCCGACGCGGACGTCCACCGTGACGATCGGCCCGGACCAGTCCAGGAGGGCGAGGGCGGTTCCCCTGGGTTCTGCGGCGAGATCCACTCCTGCTGTGAGCACCCCCGATTATAGGCAGTCGCCCGAGCCTACCCGATCAGGAAATCTCCGCTGTCGGCGCCTGCGACGGCACCACTGTCGAGACGGCGCCACCGTCGAGGAGTACCGATGGTCGGTCCCACTACCGTGTCGCGATGGGCGGCGTTCCCGCGACAGCGCGGGTCGGTTCGTCCCGGCGGAGGGTGTACCTCCGGGCCACCGTCGGGACGGGTGCAGGTCTAGCCGGCATCGGCGGGTCTGATCGCCAGATTGGGGTGCAGCAGTTCGAAGCCCTGATCGGCCAGATCGTTCCTGTCGATGTCGTCCGGCAGCAGGACCACCGTCACCCGGCTGTCGCGGATGGTCGGGCCGGCCGCACCGCGTTCGAGGGGTCCGCACTCGAGCCCGACGCCGATCCCTTCCTCGACGAGGAGGCACACGGTGTCCCCTACTCCAGTCCCGGCGCCCGTCCCGGCTCCACCGTCCACTTCGGCCCCGGCTCCAGCCTCGGCTTCCGGGCGGGCCACGAAGTACTCCACACCCTCGCGTTCGGCCAGGAGGCGCGTACTCGTGAGGTCGATTCCGTCGAGATCCGTCTGGATGGTCAGGACGTCCTCGGCCGCCTGGTCCTCATCCAGGACGCCGATGAGGGAACCACCCGTGCAGCCGGTCAGGAGCAGGGAGCAGACACCTGCCAGCACGATGCGGTGTGCAGGGCGGTGCATGGATCTCCTCGGGCGAACGGGGGTCGGGTACCTGTCCCAGACTAGCGAGGCCCACCGACCCCGCCGGGCGCCGTGCCGATCCGAGATACGGATGCACCGGCTGCAGGGGTGCCGGACGCCGTCGTCCTTATCGTTCCCACCACTGGGGGCGCGGGAGTGGGGACGAGCCGTCGTTCCCGGTAGCGAGGTTCGTGCAGTGGGAACGACGGGCGGGCAGTCAGCCGGTCAGCCGGCGGAGCCCCGGGCCCCGCAGGCTCCAGGGTGTCGGGCTACCGGATGCCGCTGCGGGCCAGGCCCTGCACGAAGTACTTCTGGAACGCGAGGAACAGGATGATGATCGGGGTGATGGAGAGGAGGGCCAGGGCCATGATCGCGCCGTAGTCCGCCCCGTACTGGCCGCGCAGGTACAGCAGGCCGATCGGCAGCGTGAAGAGCTGACTGTCCTTCAGCGCGATCAGCGGCCACGCGAAGTCGTTCCACTGGTACATCACCGTCAGGAGGACCAGCACCGCGATCAGCGGCTTGCACAGCGGCAGGATGATCTGGAGGAAGATCCTGATCGTGCCGGCGCCGTCCACCTTCGCGGCTTCGATCAGTTCATCCGGGATGCCGATCATGAACTGGCGGGCCAGGAAGATCCCGAAGGCCGATGCGGCGGACGGGAAGATGACGGCCCAGAACGTGCCGTAGATGCCGAGCTCCGTCACGAGGCGGAACTGGGCCACCATCAGCACCTGCACCGGGATCATCATGGTGCTCAGCACCAGCAGGAAGATGGCGCCCTTGCCCCTGAAGTCCAGCTTGGCGAACGCGTAACCGGCCAGGAGGTTCACGGTGACCGTCAGGATCGTGACGATCACCGTGATGACCACGGAGTTACCGAACCACGTGATCGTCGGGAAGCCGTTGAAGATGGTGCGGAAGTTCTCGAGCGTCCACTCCGAGGGCCAGAGATTCAGTTCGCGGCTGAACACGTCGGTCCGCGGTGAGAAGGCGAGGGTGATCATCCAGTACAGGGGGAACATCATGATGAGCCCGACGACGATCGCCAGGACGAGGCGGGCGACGAAGGATGAGCGCTGCGCAGCCGAGACGCGCCGGACACGCTCGACGACGGCGGGAGCGGCGTCGTCGTCCGTGGTCCGCAGCGCGGTGTCGCGGGTGCCGACGGGGTGAGAGGGAACCATGGGAGTCCTGTCCTGGTGAGCTGTCGTCCTGATCCGGCTGCTATCCGGCGGTGTCGCGCGAGCGGTTGCCACGCCATTGGATCGCCGTGAAGATCAGCGTGATCAGGAAGATGACGATGCCGATCGCTGCGGCGTAGCTCTGGTCCCGGGTGACGAAACCGTTCTCGTACGCATAGGTCACGAGAACGGAGGTCGACCGGCCGGGACCGCCTGCCGTCATGACGAAGATGGTGTCGAAGACCTGGAACGAGTAGATGACGTCCATGATCAGCAGGAAGAAGGTGGAGGGTCCCACGAGGGGCACGGTGAGGTAGCGGAACTGCTGCCACGACGTCGCGCCCTCCAGTTTCGCGGCTTCGTAGAGCTCGGGGGAGATGCCCTGCAGACCCGCGAGATAGATCACCATGTTGAATCCCACGCGGATCCAGAGTGTCACCAGGATGATCGAGATGAACGCGGCCGTCCCCTCGGACTGCCAGGGGAGACCCGCGAGGCCGCCTCCGCGCAGCAGCTTGTTGACGATGCCGGTCGACTCGTCGAACAGGAGGACACCCATGAGTGCGGTGGCAACACCGGAGATGACCATCGGCAGGTAGATGAGCGTGCGGAAGAGCTTCCGGCCCGGCAGCACCGAATTCATGAGCACGGCCAGGCCCAGCCCGAGGGCGAGGCTCAGTGGGACCGTGATGAGGGTGAAGACCGCGGTGTTGACGGTGGACTGCCAGAAGGTCGGATCTCCCACGAGGCGCTGATAGTTCTCGAGCCCCACCCAGCCGGTGGCGCCGAAGCCGCTCGACTCCTGGAAGCTGATCAGCAGGGCCCAGCCGAGAGGCAGGAACAGGAAAAGTCCGAGCAGGATCAGATTGGGCCCCAGGAAACCGTAGGACGCCAGGGTGGCGCGGTGCCTCGTCGCGGCGCGACCCGACCGGGCGGTGTAGGTCGTGGCCGGCAGGGGTGCTTTGAGTTCGGTGGTCGACCCCTCGCGGGACGAGGTGTCCGCGGACATCAGCCGGCCGCTTCGTCCACGGCGGCGGCGATCTTCGCCAGGGTCTCCTCGACGGGTTGGCCCTGCGTGAACGCCGCTTCCAGCTGGTCACGGAGGGTGGGGTTGATGGTGGCCATCGCGGGGGAGGTGAGCTGTTCCACGTCGGAGGGCTCGATGGTGGTGGCCTGTTCCACGAAGATGCCGGCGATGTCCGGGCGCGTCTGGTAGTCGAGTTCGGTGTCCACGAGGCTCTTCAGCGTGGGGAGCTCCATCGCCCTGGCGCAGAAATCGGACATCTGCTCCGGCTGGGTCATGAACTTGAGGAACTCCGCCGCCAGCTCCGGGTTGCGCGCGTTCTTCGTGGCGACGAGGGCGTTGCCTCCGAGATCGGAGGCACCCCGCTCATCCCGTGGCATGTAGGTGGCGCCCCATTTGAAGTCGGTGATGTCGGCGTCGAGGCTCGGCAGGACGAAGTTGCCCACGAAGGCCATGGCGGTGGTACCGGCGGAGAAGGCGTCGTCCGCATAGGTGGAGGACTTCACCGAGCTGCTCGGGGGAACGAGATTGTCCGTGAAGAAGCCCTGGGTGAAGGCAAGCGCCTTCATCCCGGCGTCGGACTCGATGGCCGACGCCGTGAGGTCCTCGTTGAACAGCCTGCCGTCGGCCTGGAAGAGCCAGCTCAGCCAGCGCGGCGAACCACCGAGCTGCCAGTTGTAGACGAAGGGATACAGCTCGTCCGGTAGGGAACCGCGCAGCTGTTCTGCGACCGCCCGGAACTCGTCCCAGGTCCAGGCGGAGTCGAGGCTGTCGGGGACGCTGGTGATCCCGGCCTGCTCGAAGAGGTCGGTGCGGTAGACGATGGCCGAGGTGTCGGTCTGGTGCGGAACGCCGAACGGCTTGCCCTCGAACTGGATGGCCTGCCACATGGAGGGCAGGAATTCCTCGCCGGCGGCGGTATCGAAGTAGGTGCTGAGATCCAGGAGCTGGTCCTGGCTGCTGTAGGCGCCGATGGTGCCGTAGTCGACCCGGAAGAGGTCGGGCGCGGTACCCGCCTGGAGCTGGGCGTCGATGTTCGTGAATATCTGCTCGTAGGGCACGAGGTTGAGCTCCACCTCCACGCCGGAATTGGCAGCCTTGAACGCGTCGATCCCGCGACGGAAGCCCTCTTCCTCCGCCGGACTGCCCCAGGTGGTGAACGAGAGCGTGTTGTCGCCGTCGCCGCCGTTGTTGTTCCCGCCGCCCGAGAAGCCGGCGCATCCGTTGAGCGCCGCAGCGGCTGCGAGGAGGCCTGCCCCTCCGAGTATCTGTCGTCTGGAAATGGTCATCGTCGTGCCTTTCGGGAGAGTGGTCACAACGTACAACACCGTTCCGAGGGCAGAGCAGTATTGCCCCAGGCTTCGTCCTGCGCTAGCTCCGCGGTCGCAGGTGTCCGGGGAGGGGCCCGGTGTTGGAGGTGGTGCGGTGGGATCGGCGGTGTCCCACGCGGTCGTTCCCGGTGTTGGAGGCGCTGCAGTGGGAGCGGGTCGCTGCGCCTCGGCTGTTCCCAGTACTCGGGTCCCAGGAGTGGGAGGGAGCTGTCGTTCCCGCCGTTCGAGCTGCTGCGGTGGGATCGGCGGTGGCCCCTCCGGTCATTCCCACTGTTCGAGCTGCTGCAGTGGGATCGGCGGTGGCCCCTCCGGTCGTTCCCACTGTTCGGCGAGCAGTAGTGGGATGGGCTGCGGCTCCTCCGGTCGTTCCCACTGTTCGAGCTGCTGCAGCGGGATCGGGCCCTCGTTCCCAGCGCCCGGGCTCCAGCAGTGGGAGCGAGCCGCCGGACCTCGTCGTTCCCAGTACCCGGGCCCCAGCAGTGGGAGGGACGGGGCGCGCGGAAGCCCTACCGCTCGAACATCACGCGCCCGCCCGCCACGGTCAGGTCCACGCGGACGGCGTGCAGATCGGCGTCCTCCAGCGCGAAGGGGTCCACGGACAGCACGGCGAGATCGGCCGGGGCACCCGTCCGGATGAGCCCCGCAGGGGAGCGGGTGACGCGTGCCGATCCGGAGGTGTAGCCACGGAGGACCGTCAGGAGGGTCAGCGCCTCCGCGGGGACCAGCGGAGGGACGCCCGGGTAGGCGGGGTGCGTGCGGTTCACCGCGACGTGGATGGCCTGCCACGGATCGGCGTCGGACACGGGCCAGTCGGAGCCCATCGCCAGCGGAGCGCCACCGCCCACCAGTGACGCGAACGGATACTGCCACGTTGCCCGCTCCGCTCCGATCAGCGGCACGGTCAGGGCCCGCATCTGGTCGTCGCTGCACGCCCACAGCCCCTGCGCGTTGACCGTCACCCCGAGGGCACCGAAGCGCGCGACGTCGTCGGGGTGGACCAGCTGCACGTGCGCCATGTTGTGCAGCGGCTCCCATGCCTCCGCGGACGGCGACGTGGACGCAACCGGGTCAGGGTCGGCCGCGCGCGCCCCGGCGACGGCATCGAGCCCGGTCCGGACGGCGCGGTCGCCGATCGCATGCAGATGCAGATCGAAGCGGGCTGCATGCAGTGCTCCGACGACGGCGTGGAGCACGTCCTCCGGGAGATAGCTGGGCCCGCGGTCCACGGCGCCCGCCGGCACGCACCCGCAGCCGGCGGGTTCGTACGGGTCGAGGAGCGCTGCCGTGCGGTTCTCGGGGACGCCGTCGATCATGATCTTGGCGCTCGACGTCGGGAAGCCCGCCGCCGCGTTGCTCCGACGGCGCTCGCGGAACTCGTCGACGAGGGCGGGGATCTCCGGCAGGGTGATGCCGCGCGGCACCCAGAGGGCACCCGACGCCCTGCCGCTCAACCGGCCCGACGCGGCAAGAGCGCCGTAGGCGGGAGCGGCATCGGGGTAGCCCGCGTAGTCGCCGATGATCGCCTCCTGCCAGCCCGTGATACCGAGGGAGTGCAGATGCCGCTGTCCGTGGAGGATCCCGGCTTCGACGGTCCCGCGCGTGATCGGCGGGAGGACCCGGGACACGAGCGCCATGGCGCCCTCGTGCAGGATGCCGCTCGCGGAGCCGTCACTCCTGCGGTCGATGCGTCCGTCCGGAGGATCGGCGGTGTGGTCGTCGATGCCCGCGAGCCGCAGCGCCGCCGTGTTGACCCACGCGCTGTGGTGGTCCCGGTTGATGAGATAGACGGGGCGGGAGGGCGCGACGGCGTCGAGCACCGCGGCGTCCGGGAAACCGCCGTCGTAGTCACCCTTGTACCAGCCGGCGCCCGTGATCCAGCCGGGAGCCGGACCCGTGGACGCCGCAGCGTGGGCGGCGACGGCACGCTGCACCTCGGCGGCCCCGTGGCTCTGCCCCACGTCGCACGCGAGCGCCTCGATACCACCCATGAAGGTGTGCGCGTGGGCGTCGACGAATCCGGGGGTGACAAGACGTCCCTCCAGCTGCACGACGTCGGTGGCCGGCCCGACGACGTCGCCCAGCCCGGCCTCGGTCCCGACACCGGTGATGATCCCCGCCGTGACGGCGACGGTGGTGGCGCCGGGCCGGACGGCGTGCCCGTCGAACACCCGACCGCCCGTCAGGACGAGGTCAGCGGCCATGCGGCGCAGGGAGGGGCGGGGTGCCGGGCATCAGAAGCCGACGATCGGATGCGGCACGTAGTGCT
Source organism: uncultured Arthrobacter sp. (assembly GCF_947493765.1). Classification (GTDB taxonomy): domain Bacteria; phylum Actinomycetota; class Actinomycetes; order Actinomycetales; family Micrococcaceae; genus Arthrobacter_D. The sequence goes on along the minus strand of NZ_CANLSZ010000004.1, from coordinate 393,443 downwards.
CCTCCAGCAGGCCCACCTCGTCCTCGGTCAGGTGGAGCTCCAGCGAGGCGACGGCGTCCTCGAGGTGGAGCGGCCTGCCCACGCCGACGACCGGCGCCGACACCACCGGGTTGCGCGACACCCAGGCCAGGGCCACCCGCGCACGGCTCACACCGCGAGCAGTCGCGACCGTCCCCACGGCGTCGGCGACCCGGCGATCGGCGTCGACCGTACCGTAGAGGGTCTTGCCGAACTCGTCCGAGTCCGAGCGCTGCGTCGTCTCGTCCCAGGGTCGGGTGAGCTTGCCGCGCGCGAGCGGGCTCCAGGGCAGGACGCCGATGCCCTGATCGGCACACAGTCCGTACATCTCGCGCTCCTCCTCGCGGTTGATCAGGTTGTAGTGGTCCTGCATGGTCACGAAGCGCGTCCAACCGTTCAGTCGCTGGAGGTACAGCGCCTTCGAGAACTGCCACGCGAACATGGACGAGGCTCCGAGGTAGCGCACCTTGCCCGCCTGCACGACGTCGTGCAGGGCCTCGAGGGTCTCCTCGAGCGGTGTCGACGGGTCGAAGCGGTGGATCTGGTAGAGATCCACGTAGTCCGTCCCGAGCCGGCGGAGACTGTTGTCCAGTTCGGTCATGATGGCCTTGCGGGACAGCCCCGCTCCGTTGGGCCCGGCATGCATCCGACCGTGGACCTTCGTCGCGATGACGGCCTCGTCGCGGCGGGTGAAGTCGGCCAGGGCGCGCCCCACGATCTCCTCGCTGGAGCCGTCCGAGTAGACGTTCGCCGTGTCGAAGAAGTTGATGCCGGCCTCGACGGCCGCCCGGATCAGGGGTCGGCTCTGCTCCTCGGGAAGCGTCCACGGGTGGTTGCCGCGCTCCGGAGTCCCGTAGCTCATGCAGCCGAGGGCGAGCGGGGAGACGTCGAGTCCGGTGGATCCGAGCTTCACATACTGCATGGCGATTCCTTCCGAGGGGTCCGGGGTCATTCACACCCTAAAGGAGACGCCCGCCTCGGCCGTCGACCCGCTACCATCCATGCTAGGAGAGTGTCACCGTCACCCCGTGGGGCCGCTGTGGTGGACTCGACGAGGAGGGGAGACCGCATGTACCGGGCGGACTGGCCGGACGTCGACGGGACGGGCGTGCCCGAGGACCTCTTCGTGAGGGCCCTGGAGGCCACCTCGGAGGTCTCCATGATCACCGACGCCGAGCAGAACATCCGGTACGTGTCGGAGATGTTCGTGACCATCACCGGATATTCGCGGGAGGAGGTCCTGGGCCGCAACTGCCGGATGCTCCAGGGGCCGGGGACGGATCGCGCGACGACGGCGGCCATCCGCGACGCGCTGGTGTCCGGAACACCGTTCGACGGCGAGATCCTCAACTACCGCAAGGACGGCTCGGCCTTCTGGAACGCGCTGCGCATCACCCCGCTGTTCTCACCGGAGGGCGAGCTCACCCACTTCGTGAGCGTCCAGCGGGACATCAACACGCGGATGGCCCTGCTCGAGCAGCTGCGCTTCCAGGCTCTGCACGACCAGGTCACCGGGCTGCCGAACAGGGTGGACATGGGGGCGCGCATCGGGCAGCTCATGGCCGTACCGCGGTCCGCCGAGACCGTGGACGCCGTCGGGGTCATCGACCTCGACGACTTCCGGATCATCAACAACACCTTCGGCCACGCCGCCGGGGATCTGCTGCTGCGCGCGTGGGCCCTGCGGCTCCAGAGCCGGCTCCGCGACGAGGACTTCCTCGGCAGGATGGGCGGGGACGAGTTCGTGGTCATCTTCCGTGACGTCCCGCGGACCGGAGCACGCAAGGCGTTCGAACGCCTCCTCGAACCGTTGAACGAGGTCACCGACTCACCGTTCATGATCGACGGCGAAGCCGTGCTGATCGGCATGAGCATGGGCATAGCGCTCGTGACGGACGGGGTGACCGACGCCGCGGACATCCTGCGGACGGCCGACGAAGCCCTCTACTCCGTGAAGCAGCGCAAGGCCGACCGGACCCGGTGGTGGGAGCTCGGTGCCGACGACGGCACGGAGACCCGCCCCTCCACCGGGGAGGGCTCAAGGGTGTCCGGGGACACCCTGGGCGAGGCCTGCCGACGTGCCCTGGACACCGGGCTGCAGGTCCATCTGCAGCCCGTCATCGAGCTGCGCGAGGGGACGGTGCATCTCTTCGAAGCCCTGGCCAGGCTCGCCCTGCCGGACCGGTCAGTCCTGGCCCCCGCCGAGTTCCTGCCGTACCTGGACGACGCCGACGTCGACCGGCTGTTCCGCCTGGTCCTCGACGAGGCACTGGCCCAGTTCGGGAGGTGGAGCAGCGCCGGGGTCACGGCCGAGCTGTCCGTCAATCTGCCGCCCACCGCGCTGGAGTGTCCGGATCTGATCGATTTCCTGAGCGATCGGCTCGCCCACCACCGGATAGAGCCGCGGCGACTCACGCTCGAACTGCTCGAGTCGGGGCATCTCGACTCCGATGCGCAGCGCGACGTGCTGCTGCGGATCGTGGGACTCGGGGTCGGCCTGGCGATGGACGATCTCGGTGCGGGGTACAGCAGCCTCAAGCGGCTCTCCTCGCTCCCGTTCAGCACCATCAAGCTGGACCAGGATCTGCTCGCCGACATCCACAGCAGGCCCACCGATGCGCTGAGCATGATCGCGGCGATGATCCAGCTCGGACGGGACGTGGGGATGACGGTGGTGATCGAGGGTATCGAGGAACGGGGTGTGGCCGAGGCGGTCACCGTCCTCGGAGCAGCGCTCGGCCAGGGCTTCTACTTCAGCAGGCCGCTCCCCGCGCACGAGATTCCGGCCTTCGTGGCCCGCTTCAGCGAGCGGCTCCACCCAGACCGGTTCCGGACCCACCTCGGAGCGCTCGCCTACCACTGGCAGTTCGCGCGCCTGGGCTCACCGCATGCCCGGGACCTGCACGTCTGTCCGCTCAGCGAGTTCCTCTCGGCCGTCGATGCGCCCGCCGACGTCGAACGCTGGCATGCGCAGCAGCACGACGGGCGTGCAGTGCACCTCGGGGCGGGCCGGCTCATGGTCGACTGGTTCGTGCAGCAGGTGCGCCGTGCCGCTCCGCTCGCCCTGCTGGCACCCGGCCCGATGACGTTCTCCTGACACCACGGACACCGACGCTGCCAGCAGGAGCCACGAATTCCGCGCGTCGTGCCCGGACCGACGCTCCGAGGGGCCGTGACTAGGGCAGGATGGCTGGGTGACACGCGCAGAGTCCGACCCACAGGATCGCCAGCCCCCGATCCTCCCTCCGTCCACCGAGCCCTCACCGGGTGAGTCGGAGGGCACCGAGCGGCACGGGGCATCGACGGCCAGGCGCTTCCGTCCGAACGCCATGGCGGACGGACTGAAGGCCAGTGCCCTCTGGACCGCACGCGGGATCGTCGTGCTCGCGGGTCTCGTGATCCTCTGGTTCGTCGCCGGCGCACTCTGGTCGATCGTCCTGCCCACGCTCTTCGCGCTGCTCCTCGCCTCCGTGCTGTGGCCCGTCAACCGGGTGCTGCGGAAGATCCTTCCCAGGATACTGGCATCGCTGGTGACACTGCTCGGGTTCATCGGCGTCGTCGTCGGGATCGGCGCGCTGACCATCCCCACGATCGCCAGCGGCATCACCGAGCTCACGGCGCTGGCCCAGGAGAACGTCCGCGACATGGTGGAGTTCGCCTCGAGGCTGCCCCTGGATCTCGACTCCGCCAATCTGGACCGCCTCGTGGACACCGCGCTGACCGAGTTGCAGTCCAACGTGGGCAACATCATCAGCGGTATCACCGCCGGCCTGAGCGAACTGACGTCCGGGACCATCGTGGTGCTGCTCTCGCTCGTCTTCACCTTCTTCTTCCTCAAGGACGGCGACCGCTTCATGCCGTGGGCGTCGCGCTGGACGAACTCCACCGCGTACGGCCACGCCGCGAAGATCGCGAACGGGACCTGGAAGGCGCTGTCGCACTACATCTTCGCCCAGGCGACCGTCGCGCTGGTGGATGCGGTGTTCATCGGTCTCGGCCTGGTACTGCTGGACATCCCGCTGGCCATCCCGCTCGCCGTGCTCGTCTTCTTCTCGGCGTTCATCCCGGTGGTCGGTGCCGTGGTGTCGGGGCTCGTGGCGACGCTCGTCGCGTTCCTCGCCTACGGCTGGGTGAGCGCGCTGCTGGTCCTCGGACTCGTGGTGCTGGTCCAGCAGCTCGAGAGCAACTTCATCCAGCCGCTGCTCGTCGGGAGGACCCTCGAGATCCACCCCGTCGTCGTCCTCGCCTCGGTGACCGCGGGTGGCACGCTGTTCGGGATCGTGGGGGCCTTCTTCGCGGTCCCGACGACGGCGGTGGCGATCGTCGTCCTGCAGTACCTCCGGGACCAGTCGATCGAGCAGCACCCGGCGGCCGCAGGGCCCGAGGAGGATCCCGAGGCGACCGGAGCCACCGGGTGACGCGGCCGCCGGTGATCGCCGTGCTCGAGGGCGCCCGACCGGTGCGGGGCCTGGAGCGCGTGCGCGAGCTCTCGGAGCTCCGCGTGGTGCAGGCGGACGGCTTGGCGCGGGCCCTCGACGGCGCGGAGGTCCTCTATCTCTGGGATTTCTTCTCCGGCGCGCTGCCGGCCGCCTGGCACGCCGCCGATTCGCTGCAGTGGCTGCACTGCGCTGCGGCCGGGGTGGACAGACTCCTCTTCCCCGAGCTGGTGGCCTCCGACGTCGTCGTGACCAACGCCCACGGCGTCTTCGACCAGCCCATGGCCGAGTACGTCCTCGGAGCCGTGCTGCACGCCGCCAAGGGCTTCGGACCCCTGCGGGACCAGCAGTCGCAGCGGGACTGGATCTGGCGGGAGGGCCGCAACATCGCCGGCACGCGCGCCCTCGTGGTGGGCACGGGCAGCATCGGGCGCAGGACGGCGCGGCTCCTGAGGGCCGTAGGAATCCGGGTGGAGGGTGTGGGACGGGTTGCCTCGGAGCACGACGACGACTTCGGGCGCGTCCATGCCGCGGCGGATCTGACCCGCGTGGTCGGTGACGTGGACTGGCTGGTGCTCGTGGCGCCGCTGACCCCGGCCACGGAGAATCTGGTCGACGCAGCTGTCATCCGGGCGCTGCCGGATTCGGCCGTGCTCATCAATGTGGGCCGCGGCAGGCTGCTCGACGAGGAGGCGCTCGTCGCGCGGCTGCGGGACGGGACGCTCGCCGGGGCCGTCCTGGACACGTTCGCCGTCGAGCCCCTGCCGCCGGACAATCCGCTGTGGTCCCTGCCGTCGGTCCTCGTCACACCCCACATGGCGAGCAACGCCGACTCCTGGCTGGACGATCTCGCGGCGCAGTTCGAGCGGAACCTCCTGCTCTGGCTGGCGGACGAGCCGCTGCCCGGCGTCGTCGACAAGGCCCTGGGGTACGTCCCCTCGACCCGCCGCTGACCGCAGCGCTCCTTCAGGAGCCAGCAGTCAGGGACCGGGATCATCCGCTGTGCTCGCGGAGGAAGCCCGTCACCGCCTCCTGCCATGGGGGCCTCGATATGCGGTGGTGACCCAGTATGACGCTGGACGAGCGGGGACGCCGGCGCCGCCCGCGGTGGGCTGTCGCAGCCCTGCCGGATTCAGCTCACTAGGCCGCCACGACGGCGGGTGAGATACGCCCGCTCGGCGGGATTGCCGGTGAGGTCGATGGCCCTGTCGTAGGCGGCGCGTGCTGCACCATCCCGTCCACAACGCCGCAGGAGGGCGGCACGCGCGGCATGGAAGGCGTGATACCCGTCGAGCGCCCCGGAGAGTCGATCCAGCTCGGCGAGTGCCAAGTCGGGGCCGTTGAGCTCCGCGACCGCGACAGCGCGGTTGAGCCGCACGATCGGCGACGGATCGAGCGCTGCCAGGCGGTCGTAGAGAAGGAGGATCTGGGACCAGTCCGTCTCGTCCGCGGTCGCGGCGTCGGTGTGCACCGCGTTGATCGCGGCCAGGAGCTGGTACCGCCCCGGTGGTTCGCTGCCGGCGGCGACCGCAGCGAGCCGCTCACGGACGAGGGCGTGCCCCTCGATGATCAGGGCCCGGTCCCACGCCCCGCGGTCCTGGTCCTCCAGCGTCACCAGTTCGCCGTTGCGGGACACGCGCGACGAGCGCCGCGCGTCCGTCAGCAGCATCAGTGCCAGGAGACCGGTCACCTCGCCGTCGTCGGGCAGGAGCGTGCGCAGCAGGCGCCCGAGACGGACGGCCTCCTCGGTCAGGTCGGTGCGCAGCGGATTCTCCCCGGCACTGGTCAGATATCCCTCGTTGAAGACGAGGTACACCACCGCGAGCACACCGGCCAGCCGTTCGCCGATGTCCTCGGCCGACGGCACCCGGTAGGGGAGGTGCGCTGCCTTGATCTTCGCCTTCGCGCGGGTGATCCGCTGCGCCATCGTGGTCTCCTGGACGAGGAACGCGCTCGCGATCTCTGCGACGGTGAGACCCCCGAGCAGGCGCAGGGTCAGTGCGATCCTGGCCTCGATGGCCAGGGCAGGATGACAGCAGGTGAAGACCAGCCGGAGCCGATCGTCACCGACCGGTCCGGTCGCCTCGGGCGGAGGGTTGTAGGACACCATCTGGGCCGCCTGGTGTCTGGCGCTGCGCCGGGACTCCCGACGCAGCCGGTCGGTCGCCTTGCGACCGGCGGTGGTGGTGAGCCAGCCGCCGGGATTGGGCGGTACGCCGTCGTGCGGCCACCGCTCCACGGCGGCGACGAACGCGTCGGCTGCTGCTTCCTCGGCGAGGTCGAGGTCGCCGAAGCGTCGGGCGAGACCGGCGACCACCCGTGCCCACTCATCACGGTGGGCACGGGTGATCGCCTCCTCGACCGCGGATCCGGTCACGGCTCCAGAAGAGCTTCGATCGATGCCGCGGACTGGAACGGACGCACTTCGACCACGCCACGGCAGGCTCTGGACGCCTCTGCCGCGAGAGCGAGGGCCTCGTCGAGATCGGCGGCCTCGACCACCCAGAAGCCGCCGAGATGCTCCTTGGTCTCGAGGTAGGGTCCGTCGGTGAGGACCGGTGTGCCGCCCTGCCCGTCGACGGTGGTGGACGTGGTGGCGGGTTCGAGGCCGTCCGCGAACACGAAGTGGCCCTCGTGCTGCAGCTTCTCGTTGAACGCACCGGTGTCGGCGAAGGCCTGCAGCATCGCCTCCCGGGAGGGGTAGTCGCCGAACTCGCCGCGCTCTGCCGATCCGAACACGGACAACATGTAGCGTGCCATGTCACTCACTCTCCTGCAGTCGACGATCGATGATCTCCGCGAGCTCCGAGGGAAAGCGGTGGACCTCCTGCGGCCAGTCGAGGGCCACGGCCAGACGCCCTGCCCAGTAGCGCGCGGCGTCGTCGTCGGGCACCTCCACGACCGTGAACCCGCCGAGGTGTTCCTTGGTCTCGGCGAACGGCCCGTCGGTGAACACGGGCCGGCCGTCCTTGCTCACCACGCTGCAGAGCGCGGTCGAGGCGTCGATGCCCCCGTCCGCGAAGACGAAGACGCCGGCCGTCCTCATCTCCTCGAGGAGGGCGTGCGACGCCTCGCTCTTGCTGTGCAGCTCGTCGGTCGTCTGCTCGGGCACCCATTCGTCGTTGAACGCGATCAGATAGTTCGGCACTGTCTTCCCCTCTCGTCGTCGCGAGATCCCTGGCGTGGTTCCCCGGCTGCGGACCCCCGGAGTGGGGCCTCGCATCTACTCCACGAACGGCGATGCTCGGATACGACACTATTCCCGGACGCACCTGCACAACAGGGCCGCGGCTCCGAACCATTGGGGCAGGTGGGTGACAGGTGGGTGAGGAGACCGGACTGGTCGACGCCGTACCGGCTGGTCCAGGCCCGTGCACGGTGCGCCGGTTTCGATCGACCGGAATTTGCGCCCTCGTGCTGGACCTCACCAGAAGGATCGGTGGGAGAATGGTCCATGGGTATTTCACCGGCCTTCACCATCGTCACCCTCGGCGTCGCGGATCTGGAGCGCAGCGCCGCGTTCTACCGGGCACTGGGCTGGGAGCAGCGCGGGGACGCGTCGGCGGGCATCACGTGGTTCCGGACATCGGGCACGTGGATCGGCCTCTTCGGCAGGGCAGATCTTGCGGCGGACGTCGGCGTGGCCGCCGAAGAGCCTCCGCAGTTCCGCGGGGTCACCCTGGCGCTGAACTTCAACGACGAGAGCGCCGTCGACGACGCGCTCGCCCATGCCGTCTCCGTCGGAGCCCGGCTGGTGAAGCCGGGTACGCGGGCCGACTGGGGCGGCTATTCGGGGTACTTCGCGGACCCCGACGGGCACGTCTGGGAGGCGGCGTTCGCCCCCGCTTTCCAGGTCTCCGACGACGGCACGATCGACATCCAGTCCTGACCCGGCACTTGCCGCAGTGGTCGCCGTCCAGCTGTGAATGGTTGGTCGTCAGGACGACGTCGGCCTGCTCCGGTGACTGTCCGCGAGCTGGTTGAGCGCGTTTGTAATGAGAGTAACGCTAAGCGTGATTCCCACATTATTGGTACAGGTGTTCGATTTCTGTCAGTGGCGGCTGCGAGAATTGCTGCTATGGAGGACATCACGGAAACGGGCCCGGAGCAGCTGGATGCTGTTCTGGACGAGGTCGCGGCTCTGGCGGTGACGGTGAGGGGGAACGCCTCCAGAGCGCTCGACGTCGTATCCCGCATCGACGCACTGTGCGACCGCCTCCAGGGCGTCCGGATGGACCTGCTGCACGAGGCGCAGGTGAGTGGTGAGCCAGGACTGAGCGTGGCCGAGCGGCTCCATGCGACCAATCGGGTGTCACTGTCCTCCTCGCGTCGCGACGTGCGATTGGCCTGCGACCTGTCGAACCGGTTCCCCCTGATCGTGCAGGCATGGCGCGACGGCAGTGTGTCGGGTCAGCAGGCCCGCGGGATCGTCGCAGGACTGAAGCACCTGCCCGTCGCGTTGACGCGACCACAACTCGATGCCTGCCAGGCCGAGCTCGTCGGCTTCGCTGATCGACTGGATCCTGACGAGCTGCGCGTCGTCGCCGAGCGCATGGCCGAGGTGATCGACCCGGAACGTGCCGAGGCACTGGAGGCCGACCGCATCGAGCGGGACGCCAGGGTGGCCCACGCGCGGCGCGCGCTGGTGGTGGCGCCGGATCATCATGGGTCGATGCTGATCCGCGGTCAGCTGCCGATCGCCGATGGGGAGTTGTTCCTGACGCAGCTGACGGCGCTGACGCCGTCGGCCGCCTCCTACCGGTTGACGGGGGAGCTTCCGGACCGGTCGGCGCGACGCGCCGATGCGCTCGTGCGGTGGTGCGGGATCGCCGCCGCATCGGGTGAGCTTCCGGCAGTGGGCGGAGACCGGCCGCAGGTACTGGTGACCCTGGGCCTGGAGGCGTTGGTCCATGGGATGGGGGTGGGCACCATGCTGGCCTGCGGGGAACCGCTGTCCGCAGGGGAGGCCCGGCGCCTGTCGTGTGACGCGCACATCACCCCCACCGTGCTGGGCGGTGCCTCGGAGGTGCTGGATGTGGGGCGGACCCATCGGTTCTTCACGAAACCCATCCGGGCCGCCCTGGTGTTACGCGATCAGGGATGCGTGTTCCCCGGCTGTGATGCCCCGCCCGCAGCCTGCGAGGGGCACCATACTCGGCCGTGGTGGACCGGTGGGACCACCTGTGTCTCGAACGGCGTTCTGCTGTGCCCGTACCACCACCGCCTCGTGGAACCGGATCCGAACAGGTCGGCCCAGGTGCAGTGGCAGATCCTGATCGACCCCGGGACTGGCTTGCCATGGTTCACGCCGCCACGTCAGATCGACCCGGACCGCGTGCCGAGACTGCACCACCGCTTCCTGCTCAGGGGCACGGGTCCGCCCGGAGGCGCTACAACAGGCCTGGAACACTCCCGGGCCTGACGCAGGTGAGCATCACCGAGGTTGAGGGCCCTGGCCCGGTACTCGCTGCGCTCGATGCCGGTGGTCGGGTGGTGGGCCGTTAGACCCCGCCGGTGCCGTGATCATCGGGCGACGTCGAGATGCCGTGCACACGGACCCTGGCGGCCCCGGAGCAGGAACCTGACCCACAGATCGGTAAGATGCTCGGCGTACTGTCGGCTCGTCCAGCCCCGTGAGGCCAGGAGCAGGAAGTACTCGGGGGAGTTGGTGGCCCAGACGACGTCGGCCACGGCATCGTCGTCCAGGTCCTCGCGCAGTTCACCGGTGGCGCGCAGGTCCGCGGCGAGCAAGCGCATGTTCGACGCCCGACGTTCGACGAGCTCCCGCCAGGCCTCTCGACACCCTGGGTCCTGGATTCCGGCGTCGTGCAGCGCCTGCGTCAGGGGTGCGAGATCCGGTTGCAGTCGACCCAGGGCCCGCGCATAGACCGCGAGTTTGGCGGCGGCGCCTGGCGTGGCGCGGATTTCCTGGACGTAGCTGCGCTCTGTCGCAGTGACTGGGCCGCGTCCCTCGCCTAGGACGTCGTCGATGACTGCTCTGACCAGGGTGGGCTTCTTCCCCACCGAGGTGTAGACGGTGTCCACCGAAACGCCCGCCCGCTCCGCGACGGCCGACATGGCTGTCTGCTGATATCCGTGGCGGATGAACAGGTACCGGGCAGCGGCGACGATCTGATCGCGGGTCGCTGCGGCAGCCTGGCGACGGCTTGGAGCGTGGTAGGTGCGTCTCTTGATGGGGGCGGGCACGGGGTCTACGGTACCAGTATTCATCCGAAGCTGATTCGACCCAATTGGAGGCAGTGATGAATAAGGCAGTGATGAACACAGCCGCGATGAGTACAACTTCGGCGCGGCCCTCCGCGCGTGTGGTGCATCGCGCAGCGGGCACGGCGCCTGCTACCTGGGCCATGGGCTCCCTGTTCGAACGCCTCATCTCCTCACGCGAGAGCGGAAGCCTCGACATCGCCGTCGTCACCCAGCCTCCGGGCACGGCGACGCCCCTGCACCGGCACACCAGGGAGGCCGAGGAGTTCTTCCTGCTCGAGGGCACCATGACCTACCGGGCCGGGGAGGAGACCTTCCACCTCGGTGCAGGTGACTTCGTCTGGCTTCCCGCCGGTCTGCCCCACGCCTTCCGGGTCACGGGAGCTGTACCCGTCCGGTTCATCGGGTTCGCCCAGCCCGGCGGTTTGTTCGATCTCTACGACGAGGTGGGCATTCCCGCCGCCGAGCACCGGCTGCCGGGCACGGACGGCCAGACGCCCGACGTCGAGGTGCCGAAGTGGAACAGGGTCGGCTCCACCTACGGTCTCGAGGCCGTCGGCCCGCCGCTCGACGACGACGCGTAGGGCGTCCGACGCCGTCTCACGTGGCCTTCAGGACCCCAGCGCCTTCATCGCAGCTGAGTCCGGTCGACGGATCGAGACACAGTCACATGGGTCTGACACTGACCACCGCCATGACAGCCAGCCCCTCGTTCGAACAACAGCGTTCTGTCTCAGGCCCGAGCGGCGACGTTCAGGAGCCATTGCGCTACACCCCGCGGGATGGCCGGCGCGATCAGGTGTCCGCCGGGAAGCTCGTCGGGGATGATGCCCAGTCGTTCGCGAGCCAGGTAGTGCTGGAACTCCAAGGCGCCTGCCCGGACCCCCTCGGGCACGTCGTGCAGGAAACGAGTCGCTCGGTGAAAGCCACCACGGCGTCCGGCCCGTTCACCGGCGGCCTGCAGGGCGACGGGCACCACGTCCGTCCGCTCGCCGATCGCAAGGTCGACGGCGTGAGGTTCCGGGTCTATCCGCTCGATTTGACCGCATGATCGAACTGCAGACCGCACAGTCAGTCCACGAGAAGACGGACGAAAAGGATGTCTCCCTGATCCGCGAAGTGGCGCGCGATCCGCACTGAATGACAGACTTGCGCCTGCCGCCACCCGCCGATCAGGAGTCCTCCGTGCGTATCCGCCCGCCCCGACCGGAGATCCGGAACCGCGCCCGCCCGGTATGGGTGGTCTTCGGGCTGATCCATGTCGGGTTCCTCGCACGTCTGCTGCCCTTCATCATCGGCGGGGGAGTGCTCAGTGACATCCGGTTCTACCGCGAGTGGGCGTACCAGGCCCTGAACGACGGCATCTGGGAGGGCATCGACACGGCCTGGGTATATCCCGTGGGAGCCTTCGTGCCCATGCTCGTCGCCACGATCCTCGGCCCCCACCTGTACCAGCTGGCCTGGTTCGTCCTCTTCGCCGCGCTGAACGCCGTGGCCACGGCGGTCCTCGTCCGGCGGGGCACACCGTCGTCGTACACCGCCGCCTACTGGTGGCTCGGCGTGACCGCGCTGCTGGGCCCGGTGGCGGTGGGACGGATCGACGGTCTGACGGCGCCGATGGTCATCACCGCCCTCCTCGTCATCGCCACCCGCCCTTTCATCGCGTCCCTCGTGCTGAGCGCGGCGACCTGGATGAAGGTCTGGCCCGCCGTCGTCCTGCTGGCCGCGCTCGTTGTCCTGCAGAGGTCACGCCTGGCGATCCTGGCTGCCGGCGCGGCACTGACTGCCGTCATCGCCGTCGTCGTGGGAATCTTCGGGGACCTCCGTCACCTCTCGGGGTTCCTCAGCGCCCAGGGAGCCCGCGGCATGCAGCTCGAGGCGCCCTTGAGCACTCCCGGGGTGTGGCAGGCGATCGCGGGGACCTCGGGCGCCTACTTCTTCGAGGACGAGGTCATCAACACCATGGAGGTCCGCGGGGCGCTGAGCGAAGTGGTGGGGGCCCTGATGACGCCGCTACTGGTCCTCTCGGTGGTCCTCATCGCCGTCGTCCTCGCGGTCGCCAGGCATCGTGGCGTTCCCGGCGACGCCCTCCTGGCCACGGGTTCGCTGGCCCTCGTGAGCGCCCTCGTGGTCTTCAACAAGGTGGGCTCGCCGCAGTTCATGCTGTGGATCGCGGCCGTGATCGCCGTGGGACTCGCGCTCGGCCAGGCGGTGCGGTGGCGGTACCCGGCGATCGCGATGCTGGTGACCGCCGGACTCACCACACTGGTCTACCCGATTTTCTACGACGCGCTGCGCTACGATCTGCAGTCGGCGGTCGCCGTGCTGCTGACCCTGCGCAATCTGCTCGTCGTCAGCATCTTCGTCTGGTCACTGGTGCGGCTGGGCCGATTGGCCGCGCCGACCCGCGGGCCTGCCGGCGTGCACCCTAGGGATGCCTGACACCCTCTGCGGCCAGGACGGCCCGATACCCCTGGCGATACGTGGGGTAGGTGAAGGAGAAACCCGTGGAGCGCAGGAGACTGCTGTCCACGCGGCGTGCACCACCCCGGCCCGACGACGCCTCCCCGCGCGGGGGCTCGGCCACTCCCAGTTCCCGGGCGAGGAACTGCAGCACCTCGGCCAGATCCACCGGCTCCTCGTCGCTTCCCAGGTAGACCGGTTCCGGGGACTCGACCGCGGTCACCAGGTGCACGATCGCCGCCGCCGCATCATCCCGGTGGATCCGGTTCGTCCACTGGATCTCGCGGGGCAGGACGGCCGACCCACCGGTGATCTGGTCGATGAGCCGGGTACGGCCCGGGCCGTAGATCCCCGACAGTCGCAGCACCACACCGCTGCCGGGGGCGCGTTCGAGGAGGACCTGCTCGGCGGCCCTGACCTGACGGGCCGTCGGGCCGGCACTGTCGGCCGGTGACTCCTCCGTGACCCAATCACCGTCGAAGTCCCCGTACACCGCCGTCGAGGAGACGAAGAGGACGCGCCGCGGCCTGACGCCGTCGCGCTCGAGGGCATCGAGGACGTTCCCCGTCGCGTCCACGTAGGCGCTGCGGTAGGCCGCCTCGGTGCGCTCCCCGGCGGCGGTGGCGATGACGACGACGTCGGTATCGTGCGGGATGGTCGGCAGGTGTTGGGTGAGGTCGACTGCGACGCCCTCGATGTCGGACGGCAGGTGCTGCGGGGAGCGCCGCCAGCCGATCACGCGCTCGCCCGTGGCCGCCAGGCGCAGCCCCACCTCGGTCCCGAGATCTCCGCAGCCCGCTATCAGCACCGTCATCGCGTGTGTCCCGTCCTCGGTTCCATGCGGTCCGCCCCGGCCGCGCCGAGGCCAGTCTAGGTGCTGCAGCACCACGCCCGACCGGGCCGGGACCCGGCTGCCACGTGCTTCCGCCCGTAGACTGACCCGCGACCGGGGCGGAGTGGCCCGGTCCCGGGATGCGCGGGATGCGCGGGAGGCCAGGGAAAAGTATGGGACGTGCGGGGCATGCGGCACGAACGACGTCGGTGACGGACAGCATCGTGATCCACCGGTCACCGCTGGAGCTGTACGGGATGGTCGGTGACGTCACGAGGATGGGCGAGTGGAGCCCCGAGAACAAGGGGGCCAGGCGCCGGAACGACGGCGCGGCCCGGGTGGGGGACGAGTTCGTCGGGTGGAACACGCGTGGCCGGGTCAGCTGGAGCACGCTCTGCACCGTCACGCGCGCCGAGCCGGGCAGGGAGTTCGCGTTCCGCGTCCATGAGATCGGCGGCCCGAAGCGCCGCCTGGCCGCCCGGATCGCCACCTGGCGGTACACCTTCGGGGACCACGACGGCGGGACCCTCGTCACCGAGACCTGGACGGACGACAGGCCGTGGCCCGATGCCATCGCTCGCGTGTTCGATCACCTCGCCACCGGGGGCAGGACCTTCGCGGCGTTCCAGCGCGGCAACATCCGGCGCACCCTCCGGAGACTGAAGGAGGTCGCCGAGGCAGACGTCGTCCGCTGACCGGGCCGCGCACCCGACCCGGGATCCTGCTCAGTCGCGCATCCGCACGGCCGTCTCCCGCAGGTACAGGTCCACACGGGCGTAGGCGTCGCGGGTGAGCGCTTTCCAGAGTTCCGCGGCGAGCCGTGGATCCTCCTCCTCGATCTCCTGGATGGTCTGCGCGGTGAGGACCTCCACCCGCGAACGCTCCAGGGCCTTGACCGTGGTCTCCTGGCGGTCGTCACTGCCGAGGGCCAGCTCGCCGAAGGTCATCCCGGCGCTGAGTGTGCTCAATTTCAGGCGCTCGCCGGTGGGCCCGGGTGCCGAGGTCAGGATCTTCCCGGACACGATGAAGTACACACCGCCGAACGACTGCCCCACGCGCCGGACCACCTGGCCCTTCTCGTAGACGCGTTCTTCCATCCGATGGGTCAGGGCGGCGATGTGGGCCGCTCTCAGCGGACTCAGCGCCGGGCACTGGCCCACCTCCACCTCCGTCGGCATCAGCAGATCCTCGCCGTACCGCCCGATGAGCTCGTTCTCGCACCACTCGATGGCAGCGGTCCGTGTGTCGAACGTGGGGACCGGGTGGTCGGCGTCGCTGAACGTCTCGGTGAGCGTGCTCTCGCGGTCGAT
Source organism: uncultured Arthrobacter sp. (assembly GCF_947493765.1). Taxonomy (GTDB): domain Bacteria; phylum Actinomycetota; class Actinomycetes; order Actinomycetales; family Micrococcaceae; genus Arthrobacter_D. The sequence continues at coordinate 378,159 of NZ_CANLSZ010000004.1, read as the reverse complement.
CAGCACCAGTTCGCAGCCCGCATCGAGCAGATTCTGGCGGGCCTCACCGAGCAGGCGGAGGGAGACGTCGGCCACCTCGTCCACGCGGCGCAGATCCAGGATCACGTAGGTGATGTCCTCGGACAGGCTGCTGAGTTCGCGCACCATCGATTCCGTCCCGGCGAAGAGCAGGTCGCCGTTGAGCTCGATCACCATGGCACGGTGCCCTTCCGCGCGCAACACCTCCACGGCCTCGTCCGTGCGCCGGATGCCCGAGGGTGCAGCCGTGATGTCGTAGGTGGCGCGGATCGCGGAACGTCCGGCCCGCGCGGCCCTGACGAAGTGCAGCTCCATGTCGCGGGACAGCCGCTGGCTCGCGGCCACGCCACGGACGCTGCTGCCGTGCTCGTCCAGGGGCGGGGAGTAGACGGCCAGGCCCACCTGTCCGGGCAGGACGGCGATGGTCCCGCCGGCCACACCGCTCTTGGCGGGCATGCCCACGGTCGTGAGCCAGGCCCCGGCGTCGTCGTACATGCCGCACGTGGTCATGACGGAGAGCACCCGCTCGACCGGGAGGAGATCCATGACCTGGACGTTCGTCAGCGGGTTGCGGCCCGAGTTGGCGAGCGTCGCGGCCATGACCGAGAGATCCATGCAGTTGACCATGATCGAGCACTGGCGGAAGTAGTCCTCGACCACCGGCGTCGGATCGTCCTCGATGATGTCGAAGGAGCGCAGCAGGTAGGCCAGTGCCCGATTCCGGTGGCCGTGCTCGAGCTCGGAGCGGAAGATCTTCTCGTCCACGCCGAGCTGCCGGCCGGCGAACTGCGAGTAGATGTTGGCGATGCGCTTGAAACGGGTGTTGCCGCCGCGGGACCGGATGAGCGAGGTGGCCGTCAGTGCGCCGGCGTTGATCATCGCATTCGACGGACGGCCACTGCCCGGAGCGAGCGAGATCTCGTTGAACGAGTCCCCCGATGGTTCCACGTCGACCTTCGCATCGACGGCGTCCATCCCCAGATCGGACAGCGCCAGGCCGTAGGTGAAGGGCTTGGAGATCGACTGGATGGTGAACTCCTCACGCGTGTCACCGATCTCGTACATGTAGCCGTCCACCGTGGTGAGGCAGATGCCGAAGTTGTCGGGATTGACCGCCGCCATCGCCGGGATGGTGCTGTAAGGCTTGCCGTCACGTAGTTCCGAGATCTCCGCGTGGATGAGTTTCAGATAGTTCTCGATCGGAGATTCCATGCTGTCCAGCCTAGGGTGCCGGACGGCGCACTCCTGCCGCTCTCCTGCAGCGGTGCGGGTCAGCGCGGCTGGGCCAGCCGATCGAGGAGGCGCTCCTCGGCATCGGGGCCGGCAGCGATCCCGCGCGGGATGCGCAGCAGGAAGACGACCCCGAGCACCCACCACAGGCCGAACAGGATCCACGGCGGAGGCGTGAGCGCCGCGGGCATGCCCGGCAGGTACAGACTGAGCAGGGCCACGCAGAGGACGGCGGCGAGCCAGCCGATCACCACCCCGCCCCGGCCGCGGCCGCCGACCCGCAGCGGCCGGTCCATCCCGGGCTCGCGCCGACGCAGGATGACGAAGACGACGGAGACGAGGATGTAGGCCAGCACGATGCTGGGGGCTCCGGAGTCGACCAGCCAACCGAGCATCTCCGTGCCGAAGAAGGGGGCCGCGAAGGAGAGCGCGCCGATGAAGACGAGCGCGTTGACCGGGGTCCGGTAGCGCGGGTGCAGTACGCCGAACCAGCGCGGCAGCATGCCGGAGCGCGCCATGGAGTACATCAGTCGGGAGGCTCCCAGCAGCAGCGAGTTCCACGACGTGATGATGCCGGCGATCCCGCCGGCGATCAGGACGTTGGCCATGAGATCGGAGCCGAACATGGTGCCCATGGCGTCGGCCGTCGCGATGTCGGCGTCGGCGAGGTCGGCCGCCGGCATGGCGGACGACGTCGTCAGGATGGTCATGACGTACCACAGGGTCGCGAGGATCACGGCGACGACCACGAGCCGCCCGATCTGCCGGGCCGGGATGTTCACCTCCTCCGAGGACTGCGGGATGACGTCGAAGCCGATGAACAGGAACGGCACCACGACCAGGACGGAGAAGAAGCCCGCGGTCCCTCCTGTGAAGAGCGGCTGTATGTTCGACGTCGAGCCGCCGGTGAAGCTGCCGAGGATCAGGATCAGCCCGATGACGAGGAGGAAGACGACCACGAAGGTCTGCGCCGCCCCGGCGATCTTCACGCCACGGATGTTGATCAGCGTGATGACCACCGCCGCGAGGGCTCCGACGAGGGTCCAGGTCAGATGCACCTCGTCGCCGGCCACGGTCCAGAGCGGGATGCGGCTGAGATCGGGGAAGATGTATTCGGCCGTCCGGGGCAGGGCCACGGCCTCGAACGCGACGATGGTGACGTAGCCGCCCGTGATGGCCCAGGACCCCACGAAGGACCACCGCGGACCCATACCGCGGAGCAGGAAGTTGTGCTCACCGCCGGCCTTCGGCATGGCCGCGGTCAGTTCTGCGTAGGTGAGGCCGACCACGCCCATGATCACCCCACCCGTGATCATGGCCAGCACTGCTCCGCCCGTCCCCGCCGAGGCGATCCACCCTCCTGTGAGCACCACCCACCCGAAACCGATCATGGCACCGAAACCCAGGGCGAGGGCGTCCCAGTTACCCAGGACCTTCAGGAGCGAGTGTTCCGCTGTGGTCTCCTGCTTCGACATGACCGCTCCGTTCTCGTGCTGGTCCCGCTGATGTCCGGCTGTGGCCCCGGCTGCGGTTTCCGGGTCGGGTCCACCCACTGTAGGTCTGCGGGGGCTGGGGTGAAAGACCGTCACGATCAACGGCAGACGCCCTCCCGGCGCCGACGCGGCCCCCCCGACGTCGTCGAGTGGTTTGATGGAGGCGCCGCTGCGACGCCGAGAGCAGCATCCCGATGATCGGAGCGAAAAGATGCCCCCGCGACCACGCGGCGCCACCCAGGCGCCACACCTGTCCCTGCGACCGCCCCAGGGAATGACCGTGGTCGCGGAGCCCCGCCTGCTGGACGGCGACCACCGCGAAGGGGAGCATTACGAGCGGCTCGCCCTCGACCGCAGGGATCTGGCCGGAATCACGCTGCAGGAGTGCATCCTCGACGGAGTGTCCCTCGACGACACCGAGCTGCGCGGCGCTCGCTTCATCGAGTGCGCCATCGAGGATCTGTTCGCCCCGGTCTTCCGCGCAGCGCGCAGCAGCTGGCGCGAGACCTCCCTGCGCAGCACGCGCTGGGGTTCGGCCGAGCTCTACGACAGCCGGTTCGACGGTGTCCACCTCGACGGCGGCAAACTCGACTACGTCAATCTCCGCAGCTCCCGGCTGACCGATGTGCTCATCAGCGGCTGCATCATCGGGGAGCTGGATCTCTCCGGTGCGCGAGCCACGCGCGTGGCCCTGCAGGACTGCACCCTCGGGACGCTGACTCTCGACGGTGCGCAGCTGAAGGAGGTGGATCTGCGTACGAGCAGCTTCCGCACCATCAACGGGCTCGATGGTCTGCGTGGTGCGACCGTGGACGACTACCAGCTGCAGCTGCTGGCGCCCTATTTGGCCGAGAGCATGGGTCTACGGGTCGAGGGCTGAGCAGCCAAGCGGTCCGCCGGCATCATGGTGCCGGAGGCCCTGCCTCCGAGCCGTCCTTCCCTGCGCCCGGGTATCCCGGCCCGCCGGGGTAGGGGGTGCCGGAAGGGTAGCCCGGACCGGGCGGATGCGCCGGGCCGGAGGGATGGCCCCCGGCCTGCGACTCCTGCGCCGGGTCCGCACACCGCATCTCCGGAGGGGTGACCGGGGTCGGCGCCGAGGCAGGGGGCACCGCGGCGGTCGTCACTCCACTCACGGCGTCCTCGCTGCGGTCCGGCCGGCTTTCCGGAGTAGCGGACGACGTCGGCCGCTGTGCGGGCTCGGGCTGCTGCGCGGCTGCGGATTGCTGGTCGGCGGTCGGCCACCGCGCGGGGTCGTGGGGCGCAGGCTCGCGGTGCGCTGCATCACGGTGCACTGCATCACGGTGCGCGGCAGCGTACTGCGCCGGATCGTACTGCTCGGGGTCCCAGGAGGCACCAGGCATCGACGGCCCGGCAGGCGCCGTAAGCCCGACAGGCGCCAGGGGCTGCCCGCCGGAGCGATCGTTCCTGCCGTGGGGAGGCCCCGCCCAGGCGGGCTGGGCGATCGGGCGGATCGCAGCGGGCGGAGGAACCGACCGCGTCCGCGAGATCCCGCGGCGCTCCGCCAGACGGAGGATCACCACGGCGATCACGATCGTGGTGACCACGGAGACCACGAGCCCGCCCATGGAGCCCTCCGAGGAGTTGACGTCGACGAGGCCGAGGGCGCCGAGGACGAAGATGGTCATGTTGTTGACCGTGTGGACCGCGATCGCGGCTTCCAGACCGCCGGTCCGCCAGGTGATCCAGCCCGCGAAGACGGCGAAGATCGCCACATCGGTCTGGCCCAGGGGGTCGTAGCCGTGCCCGAGGACGAAGAGCGGGACGGGCAGCAGGATCGCGAAGGCAGGGTGGCGCAGCCAGCTGCCGATCGCCTGCATCAGGAACCCGCGGAACACGTACTCCTCCGCGGCGGCCTGGAAGGGCACCGCGAGGATCGACAGTGCGAGCATGAACACCAGCAGCGAGCCGTCCTGCGGCACGGGCACGGCAGCGGACTCCTCCGGGAAGAAAAAGCCGATCACCAAGGACACCACGAGACTCGCGGCGAAGACGCCCAGGGCGGCCAGACCGCAGACCAGCAACCAGCGCCAGCGGATCCGGCCTGCCACGGACGAGAGCAGACCGATGGGCTTCGGTCCCATGATCAGCACGGCCAGGACGAGAGCCGGGATCATGAGGATCAGGGACACGAGGGTGAAGGCGAAGATCGCCGGATCGCTCAGATCGATGACAGCGGCGGCGTCCAGGTACCGGTCGAGGTCCGCCGAGGTCGCGAAGAGGACGATCACGGCGACGACGAGGAGCGCGATGGTGAAGACCACGTAGATCGCCGTACCCAGCAGGGCGGTGACGAGCGGCTTCCACCAGCGGTGCTGCGGCCATGAGAGCGCCAGTCGGTGGTACTCGTACGGCTGATCGACCTGTTCCATGCCTCCTACCGTAGTGCGGATTTCTTCACGTTCTCTGAGGCGGTCACGGTGCGGTCCTGCCGGTACCGTACGTGTCCCAGCACGGTGACGACGGCGGAGAGCAGCGCGGAGACGGCGATGCCCAGCCAGAGGTCCACCCTCAGCGTCAGCGCTCCCACCACGGCGCCCGCCAGGATCAGGGCGATCGCCGAGAACCGCCGGACCCAGAACGGACTCCTGCCCCCCGCCAGCCGTGAGTCGGCGGCGAGACCCGTGATGGTCGACGTGACGACGACGGTGGTGATCTCGGCGACCTTCAGGCGCTTCGCGGTCGCGGCCTGGACGCCCATCATCGTCGCGAGCCCCGACGTCGTGATGCTGCCCAGGAGTTCCTCGGCGTGGACGTCCACGAGAGCGGTGTACACCGCGACCGCAGCCAGCCCGAGCGTCACCGTGAGGAGGGAGCGGGAGGTGTGGGCGGACCAGCCCTCCGGACCCTTGCGCAGGACGCGCCCGGCCAGTGCCGCGCCCACCATGAAGAACACGAGCGCCAGGGCGGGCCGGAGGATCGGCAGATCGGCACCGCCCGCGAAGGCCATGCCGAGGAGCACCACATTGCCCGTCATGTTGCCCGTGAAGACGCGGTCCAGGCCCAGATAGCCCACCGCGTCGATCACGCCGGTCGAGAAGGTCAGGGCGAGCATGAGCCAGAGTTGGAGGCGCTCCGTCGGCACTCGATACTTCCGCACAGTGATGTCCTTCACAAAAAAGCTTGATCTGTTTGTATACGAAGCCTACAGTCGGTTCTGCGATTGTATTCAATCGAGGAGAGCATGACCGAAGCAGTTCCCACCCGCCCGTTCGTGAGGAACCCATGCAGTATCCCACCCGCATCACAGCCCACCGCAGGACTCCCGGCAGAGCTGCCGGACTACTCGCGGCGGCCGCCGCCGTCGTCGTCACCGTCAGCGCGTGCCAGCCGATCCAGCCGTTGCCCGCCACGGAGGACCGTGAGGACGTGACCTCCGCCCAGGCCGGGACGCAGGCGATCCAGGAGGGCGGGGACCTCGTCATGGCCCTCTCCGCCGAGCCGGACCGGCTCGATCCGACGACGTCGTCCTCCCTCTACACGCGCTACGTCATGCAGACCATGTGCCAGAAGCTGTACGACATCGATGCGGCCGGCGAGATCGTCCCGCAGCTGGCGACGGCGCTGCCGGAGGTCTCGGAGGACGGCCTGACCGTCACCGTCCCCCTGCGCACCGATGCCACGTTCGCCGACGGTGTGCCGTTCGACGCCGAGGCCGTCCGTGCGACCCTCGAGAGGCATCTGACCTTCGAGGGCTCAACGCGCAAGGGCGAGCTGGGGCCGATCAGCGACATCCGGGCCGTCGGTTCCGACGCGGTCGAGATCACCTACGAGAAGCCGTTCGCCCCGCTCACCGCGGCGCTGGCCGATCGGGCGGGCATGATGCTCTCGCCGCAGGCCATCGAGGAGAAGGGCGCGGACTTCGGCGAGAGCCCGGTCTGCGTGGGCCCGTTCAAATTCGTCGACCGGGTGCCGCAGACCTCCATCTCGGTGGAGCGGGACCCCCTCTACTACGACCGCGAGAGCGTCCACCTCGACACCATCACCTACCGGATCATCACGGACGCCAACATCAGGGCCGCGAACCTGCGCTCGGGCGACGTGCAGGTCGCCGACACCATCTCCCCGCAGGACGTGGATGCGCTCCTGAAGGAGGACGGCGTCGGTGTGCTCCAGGTGGGATCCCTGGGCTACCAGGCGCTCACGGTGAACGTCGGCAACACCGAGGGTGCGGGAGAGCCTCCGGGCACCATCGACACCCCCCTCGCGCAGGACAGGGCCGTCAGGATGGCCCTGTCCATGTCGGTGGACCGCGAGGCGCTCGTGAACACGGTGTTCAACAGCTGGTTCGAGCCCGCGTGCTCGCCCATCTCCCCGACGAGCCCCTTCGCGACCGAGGTCAGCGCGGCGTGTCCGCCCTACGACCCAGAGGGCGCGAGGCAGCTGCTCGAGGACGCCGGGGTGGAGGTGCCCTACGCCATCGAGATGCAGGTCACGAACACCCCGGACACCCTGCGCTACGCCCAGGCGCTCCAGGCGGCGGTGAGCGACGGCGGCTTCGAGCTGAACGTGGTGCCCGTGGAGTACTCCACGCTGCTCGATGTGCAGTCCCGCGGCGATTTCGAGGCGCTGCAGCTCGGCTGGTCGGGACGCGTGGACCCGCACGGCAACATGTCCAACTTCCTCTCGACCGGCGGGGGCAACAACTACTCGGGCTACAGCAGTCCCGCCATGGACGAGCTCCTCGCCGGCGCGGCACGGAGCAACGACGTCGACGAGCGCGCAAAGCTCTACGGTGAGGCCGTCGCCCTCCTCCAGGAGGACAATCCGATCATCTACCTCTACCGGCAACGCAATCTGACGGCCTACAGCACCGACGTCACCGGTGTGGAGACCTTCACGGACGGCGTGGTGCACCTCAGCAGTGCGGCCTTCGTCGAGAAGGAGAACTGACATGGGGCGCTACGTCCTCACCCGGCTCTGGCAGTCGGTGCTCACCCTGGTCCTCGCCTCCCTCGTGGTCTTCATCGGGGTGCGTCAGCTCCCCGGCGATCCGGCGCTGGCGATGGCGGGGGAGGAGGCGAGCCCGGAGCAGCTGGCCGCCGTCCGCGCCGATCTCGGCCTCGACCAGCCGCTCCTCACGCAGTACGTCGCCTTCGTCCGCAACATGTTCCAGGGGGACTTCGGCGAATCGACGCGGACCGGCACGCCCGTCACGGAGCTCGTCGCCACCACCCTGCCGGTGACCCTCTGGCTCTCGGCCTACGCGATCGTCGTAGCCATCGTCGTCGGGATCCTGCTGGGCGTCGTCGCCGAACGCTTCCGGGGACGCTGGCCCGAGTGGGTGGCCAACGCCATGGCCCTGATCGGCCTGTCCGTACCGAACTTCTGGCTCGGCATCCTCGCGATCCTCTACCTCGCCGTGACGCTGGGGTGGTTCCCGGCGTCGGGCTACGTGGACGTGCTCTCGGACCCGCTCCGCGGTCTCTACTACCTGACCCTGCCGGCCCTGATCCTGGGCACGGGCCTGGCCGCGGTGATCATGCGGCAGACCCGGGCCTCCATGATCGAGACCATGACCACCGACTACGTCCGGACCGCGCGGGCGAAGGGCCTCGGCCGGGGCCGCGTCCTCGTGCGCTACGGTCTGCGGAACTCGCTGATCGTCGTCGTGACGATCGTCGGCCTGCAGCTCGGCGGGCTCATCTCCGGGGCCGTGGTCACGGAGCGGATCTTCGCCCTGCCCGGGTTCGGCAAGCTCACGCTCGACGCCGTCTTCACGCGTGACTACCCGGTCATCCAGGCCGTGGTGCTGATCATCACCGTCAGCTACATCCTGATCAATCTCGCCGTGGACATCCTGTACTCGGTGATCAACCCCAAGATCCGCGTCGGAGGAGCTGCCTGATGGCCGTCGAGACACTGACCCCCGTGGAGGGCGGCGCCGGCCTCGGCTCCGGCCGCGGCCGCATCCTGTCCTCCCTCCGGCACAATCCCCTGGGCATCGCCGGCGGCATCATGCTCCTCGTCGTCGTGCTGGCCGCACTCCTGGCCCCGATCCTCGCGCCCTACCCGCCCACCGAGGTGCACTTCGACACCCCGTTCCAGCGGCCCCTGACCGAGGGCTTCCCGCTCGGTACGGACGATCTGGGGCGCGATGTCCTCTCGCGGCTGCTGTTCGGCATCCAGACCTCGCTGCAGGTGGGAGTGCTCTCGGTGCTCCTGGCCGTGGTCATCGGCACCCCGCTCGGTCTGCTGGCCGGCTACTCCCGCGGGTTCGACGCCGTGATCTCCCGGCTCACCGATGTGACCCTGGCCTTCCCGTTCCTGATCATCGCGGTGGGCCTGGCGGCGATCAGCGGACCGAGCCTGAACAACGCCGCGATCGCGCTGGGGATCGCGCAGATCCCGACGATGATCCGCGTGGTCCGCGGCGAGACGCTACGGATCAAGGAGAGCGACTTCGTGCTCGGCGCCCGTACCATGGACGCCTCACCCGCCTGGATCATGCTCCGCCACGTGCTCCCGAACGCGACCTCGGCCATCATCGTGCAGGCCACGGTCATCATGCCCGTGGCGGTCATCGGTGAGGCCCTGCTGTCGTTCCTCGGACTCGGGATCCAGCCGCCCACACCGAGCCTGGGCATCATGCTGTCCGATGCCCAGCAATACATCTTCCGGGCACCCAGTGCCGCGATCTTCCCGGGTCTGGCGATCGCCGCGATCTGCCTGGCCTTCAATCTCTTCGGGGACGCCCTGCGTGACGCCTTCGACCCGACCGACACCACCCGAAAGTGACCCCGTGACCTACACACCCCCCGAGCCGTTCACCACCAGACCCACCCTGCAGGGCACCTTCGGCATGAGTGCCTCCACCCACTGGCTCGCCACCGCCTCCGCGCAGGCCGTCCTGGAGCGGGGCGGCAACGCGTTCGACGCCGCCGTGGCCGGCGCCTTCGTGCTGCACGTCGTCGAACCCCACCTCAACGGCCCCGGCGGCGACATGACCGGCGTCTTCGCCACGGCCGAGGAGCCGGGCCGGCCGATCGTCCTCATGGGCCAGGGCCCGGCACCGGCCGCAGCCACCCGCGAGCACTATCTCGATGAGGGCCTGGAACTCGTCCCCGGCGCCGGTGCCCTCGCCGCAGCCGTGCCCGCCGCCGTCGACGCCTGGCTGCTCCTGCTGCGCGACCACGGTACCTGGGAGCTCGGCGACGTCCTGGCCTTCGCCAGTGGTTACGCCCGCGACGGGCACCCCGTCCTCGGCCGCGTGGGGGCGACCATCGCCACGGTCGCCGAGCTGTTCACGGAGCACTGGCCCACCTCGGCGGCGCTCTGGATGCCCGACGGCGTCCCACCGAGCGAGGGCGACATCATCCGCAACGAGGCGTACGCGCGCGTCCTCGACTCCCTCGCGGACGCTGCGACCGGCGGTGGTACGCGCGGCGAGCGGATCGACGCCGCACGGCGCGAATGGCGGACCGGCCTCGTGGCGACGGCCACCGCGGAGTTCATCAGGACACCGCACCGGCACTCCTCGGGGCTCGATCACGCCGGGGTCATGACAGTCCAGGACTTCGCTGACTTCGAAGCCAGCTACGAGGAGGCAACCACGCTCGAGTTCCGCGGCCACACCATCGCCAAGACCGGTGGCTGGGGCCAGGGGCCGGCGCTGCTGCAGACCCTCGCGATCCTCGACGGTTTCGACGACGACCACCTCGATCCGTCCACGGCGCTCGGGGCGCACACCATCCTCGAGGCCCAGAAGCTGGCCTACGCGGACCGCGAGGCCTACTACGGGGACGGCGACGTCCCCCTCAAGCACCTCCTCTCTCCCGAGTACGCCGCCGAGCGGCGCGCCCTCATCGCGGACACGGCCTCGCTGGAGTTCCGCCCGGGAAGCGTCCCCGGCCGCACGGCGTTCGTCCCGCCCCTGCGCACCGACTACACGCCCCCGGCGCTCGCGGACGGCAGCAGCTTCGCCGGCGTGGGTGAGCCGACGGTCTCCCGGAGCGGCGAGACGCGCGGGGACACGTGCCACATCGACGTCGTGGATTCCGCGGGCAACATGGTCTCCGCGACCCCCAGCGGTGGGTGGCTCCAGTCCTCGCCGACCATCCCGGAGCTGGGCTTCTGCCTCGGCTCACGCCTGCAGATGACGTGGCTCGAGGAGGGGGCGCCCTCCACCCTGCAGCCGGGAGAGCGGCCCCGTACCACGCTCACTCCCACGCTCGTCCTGAAGGACGGGGAGCCCGTGGTCGCGCTGGGCTCACCCGGCGGTGACCAGCAGGACCAGTGGCAGCTGCTCTACCTGCTGCGGACCATCGTCGGCGGGTACACGCCGCAGGAGGCCATCGACGCCCCCGCCCTCCACACCACGTCCGTCCCGGGGTCGTTCTGGCCGCGTACCTGGGAGCCCGGCGGCGCCGTCGTCGAGGACCGGCTGGGCGAGGACGTCATCGCCGGGCTCGAGGCCCGCGGGCACATGATCACGCGGGCGGGGGACTGGGCGCTGGGCCGCCTCTCCTCGGTCGTCAGGGACCCACGGACCGGCGTGCTCTCCGCCGCCGCCAATCCACGAGGAGCACAGGGCTATGCTGCAGGACGCTGAGAACATCCTCGAGGTGACCGATCTCGAGATCGCCTTCGGCGGGACCCCGGTCCTGCACCGGATCGGCTTCTCGATGCGGCGCGGGGAGCGCGTGGCCATCGTGGGACAGTCGGGCTCCGGGAAGTCGACCGCCATCGGCGCGATCCTGCGGCTGCTGCCCGGCAGCGGACGCATCACGCACGGATCGATCGTGCTGGGCGGCGGAACGACGAGGGGCGAGGTCGAGGACCTCGCCACCGCCTCCGAACCCGTCATGAGGGCCATTCGCGGGGAGCGGATCGGGCTCGTCCCGCAGGACCCGATGTCCAATCTGAACCCGGCCATGAGGATCGGCGCGCAGGTCGCCGATGCCCTCGTGGCCAACCGGACGACCGAGGGGAAGCCGGATCGCGCGCAGATCCGCAGCCAGGCCGTGGCGCTCCTGGCCGAGGCCGGTATCCCCGATGCCGAGCGCCGCTACGGCCAGTACCCGCACGAGTTCTCGGGCGGCATGCGGCAGCGTGTCCTCATCGCGATCGCGCTCGCCGGAAAACCCGAACTGCTCATCGCGGACGAGCCCACCTCGGCGCTCGACGTCACGGTGCAGCGGCAGATCCTCAACCACCTGCAGTCGCTCGTGGACGCGCGCGGCACCTCCCTGCTGTTCGTCACCCACGACCTCGGCCTGGCTGCGGACCGGACGGACAGGATCATCGTCATGTCGGAGGGCCGCATCGTGGAGGTGGGCACTCCCCGGGAGATCCTGCTCGATCCCCAGCACGAGTACACCCGGCAGCTCGTCGCCGCCGCGCCGTCGGTCGCCGCTGCCCTCGGCGCCGGCACCCTGGCCGATCCGACACCGGAGAACCCCGCCCGCGCCGGATCCATCCTGGTGGTGGAGAGCCTGGTCAAGGAGTTCGCCCTGCGCGGCCAGCGAGGCAGCAGCATCCGCGCGGTGGACGACGTCTCCTTCGAGGTGGAGCCGGGTACCACCACGGCCGTGGTGGGGGAGTCCGGTTCGGGCAAGACCACGGTGGCGCGCATCATCCTGGGCCTGGAGACGGCGTCGTCCGGCCGGGCGCTGATCGACGGCGAATCCCTGACCACCACGCGCGGCGCGCGACGCCGGGCCCTCCGCCGCAAGGTGCAGCCCGTCTTCCAGGACCCGTACGGCTCGCTCGACCCCACGTACAGCATCGAGCGCCTCATCGACGAGCCCCTGCGGATCTTCGGCGTGGGCAGCCGCAGCAGCCGCCAGGACCGCGTGGCGGAACTGCTCGACCAGGTGGCCCTGCCGCGCACCGTGGCCCAGCGCCGGCCCAACGAACTCTCCGGCGGACAGCGGCAGCGGGTCGCCATCGCCCGCGCGCTCGCCCTCGAACCCGAACTCCTCATCTGCGACGAGGCCGTCTCCGCGCTGGACGTGCTCGTCCAGGACCAGATCCTGACACTGCTGGCGGATCTGCAGGAGAGGCTCGGGCTCACCTATCTCTTCATCACGCACGATCTCTCGGTGGTGCGGCAGATCGCCCACTGTGTCGTGGTCATGAGATCCGGCGTCGTCGTGGAGAATGGCACCGTGGACGAGGTCTTCAACCATCCGACGGCGGACTACACGCGGGAGCTCCTCGGGGCCATTCCCGGTGCGGCTTTTGCGGCCTGACCAGGACGTCGCGGCGCCCCAGCGCGTGCTCGATGCGATCCGGCGGGACATCATCTTCGGTGCCCTGGCGGCCGGTTCCCGCGTCACCGAGGCCGCGCTGGCCTCCAAGTACGGTGTGTCGCGCGTGCCGGTGCGGGAGGCGCTGCGAGCGCTGGAGGCCGAGGGGTTCGTGGAGTCCCGGCCCTATGCCGGGTCCACCGTCGCCGAGATCCCCCTCGACGACGCCGAGGACCTGTTCGCCGTGCGTGGCGTGATCGAGTCCACCATCGCGCGTCGTGCTGCCCGCAGGGCGGCGGAGCAGTTCGCAGGCGATGCCCCGAGCAGCCGCTGGTGGACCGCGCGCCGGGCATTGACGGACATCCTCGACGCCGGCGATCGCGCCGTGGCAGCCGACGCCCTGGCGGAACTGCCCGAACTGAACATCCGGTTCCACCTCGGCGTCGCCGAGCTCAGCGGCAGCGCCTCCCTGGCGGCCCTCCTCCGTCAGATCTCCGGGAAGATCGAGTGGCTCTACGCCGTCGACGTGGACCACCGGGGCAGGCAGTCGTGGGGGGAGCACCGGGCCATCATGGCGGCGATCGACGCCGGGAACGAGCCCGACGCCGGGCGACTCATGAGCGGGCACGTGGACTCCTCCCGCCGCGGCTACCTGCAGCGCTTCGCCGGGCCGGACCAGACCGACCCGTGAGGCACGTCCGGGACGACTGAAGGAACGGGCCGACTACAGGAACGGACGCAGGGGGGCGAGGATGATCTCGCTCGCGCGGGCCACGAAGTGGCGGCGGTCCCACTCCTCCTCCGTCAGCACACGGCTGTTCGAGGAATCGACCTCGAAGATGTTCTCCATGATGGCGGCGAGCCGCTGGTCGAAGATCTCGAGGTTGATCTCGTAGTTCCCCGTGAGGCTGAGGCGGTCGATGTTCGCGGTGCCCACGGTGCTCCACTGGCCGTCGATCGTCGCGGTCTTCGCGTGGATCATGGAGTTCTGGTAGAGCAGGATCTGCACCCCGGCGCCGATCAGCGAGGAGTAGAAGCCGCGTGACAGCCAGTCGGAGACCACGTGGTTGGAGTCCTCCGGCAGGAGGACGCGCACGTCCACCCCGCGCCTGCTGGCCCGGAGCAGGGCATCGAGAATCTGGCGGTCCGGGATGAAGTAGGCCGTGGTCATGAAGATGTGCCGCTGGGCGCGGTTGATCGCGTCGAGGTACATGCCGCGGATGGGGAACACGAGATTGGCCGGGATGTTGTTCACCGCGCGGATCCGGGGTTCCCAGAACGTGGCGCTGAGATCGGGCAACTCGGTCCGGCCCGCCCTGGCGCGCAGGTTCCAGAAGCCGACGAACGCCTCGCGCAGGTCCCACACGCTCGGGCCGCGGACCTCGAGGTGCGTGTCGCGCCACTTGGTCGCGTACAGGGAGCCGATGTTGTACCCGCCCAGGAAACCGACCTCGTCGTCGACCACCAGCAATTTGCGGTGGTCCAGCCCCGTGCCGCGGATATTGGTGAAGAGGATGGAGAGGCGGAGCACGGGGAAGCGGTAGGCGTTGACGAGGGGATGCCAGGAGTAGAAGGACGGCCTGACCACCAGATTGGCGAAGCCGTCGTAGATGACGAAGACCTTCACACCGCGCTCCGCCGCCCTGTTGACGGCGTCCCGGAAGCGGGCGCCGACGGCGTCACCCTTCCAGATGTACGTCTCGAGCAGCACCTGGTGCTCGGCCCCGTCGATCGCGTCGATCATCGCGTCGAAGAGGTCCTCGCCGTAGGTGTAGACCGTGGTCTCGGTCTCGCTGATCGTCGTGCCGAAGGTCCCCGGCTGGGGGAAGCCCTCGCGCCTGGTGCGCTGCCGCTTCTGGTAGGCATCCACCCCGACGACTCCCAGGATCACGACGACCTGCGCCGAGAACATCGCCAGGGCGGCGCGCCTGGCCGTGGTGCGGGCGAATCCCATGATCGTCTGATGCTTCGTCGAGCCCATGGGCTTCAGCGTATCGCCTCGCTGGACCAGGGCAGGTGTTCCCAGGTCGCCGGCCCGGCGGTCCCGGCGCCGTACTCGTCGAGGGGTACCCTGTCGTCCTGCCAGGCATCGACGACGGGCTGGACGATCCGCCATGCTTCGACCGACATGTCGTCCCGCACCGACAGGGACGTCTGGCCGGTCAGCACACCTCTGAGCACCTCGCCGTACTCCAGGAGGTCCCCGGGGCCGAAGCCGGATCCGAGGGTCAGCGGCGAGGTCGAGGACGGGTCACCACTTCCGTTGCTGTTCAGCTCGAGGTCGACGCGGCGCGGTCCCAGGCCGATCCTGAGCCGGTTCGGGACCATGTCCCCGCCGCCGAGCCCGCCCGGCACCTGGGGCGGATCCTTGAAGGTCACCACCACCTCCTGGCGTGGCGGTTCGATCGCCTTGCCCGATCGCACCCGGAAGGGCACCCCTGACCATCTCCAGGTATCGATGGCGAAGACCACCTCGGCCAGTGTCTCGGTCTGCAGGGAGGGGTCGATCCCGTCCTCGTCCGTGTACGACGGCAGCGTTTTCCCGCCGACCTGCCCCGCCGAATAGCGGGCCCTGCGACTGTAGTGCTCGGGGTCGTCCTCCCACACCCGGGTGGCCCGGAGCACCTGGGCCTGTGCGTCCCGTACATCGCGTGGATCGACGGTTGCGGGGGGCTGCATCGCCACGAGGGTCAGGACCTGGAGCAGATGGTTCTGGATCATGTCGCGCAGCGCGCCGGTGCCGTCGTAGAACCCGGCCCTACCCTCCAGGCCGAGGGTCTCGTCGAACACGATGTCGACGGACTCCACGTGCTCCGACGTCAGCAGGGGTTCCACCACACGGTTTGCGAAGCGGATCCCGAGGATGTTCAGCACTGTAGACATGCCGAGGAAATGATCGACGCGGTACAGCTGGTCCTCCGGTACCAGCCCGTGGAGCAGTTCGTTGAGGGCGTTCGCGCTCGCCTGGTCGACGCCGAAGGGTTTCTCGAGGACCAGTTGCGTGCCCTCGGGCACCCCGATACGGGCCAGCACGCGACACGCGGCGATGGTCGCCTCGGGAGGGAGGGCGAAGTACAAGGTGATGCGGCCCTCGCCGGCCGCGAGGATCGTCCGCAGATCGCCTTCGTCGGTGACATCGGCCCGGAGGTACTCGGCGTTCTGCGCGACCGCGGCGACGGCGGGGCCCTCCGCCTCGCCCGCGGCAAACCCCTCCGCGACCACCGAACGCCACTTCTCCCGGCTCCAGGAGCCTCGCCCGCTCCCGATCAGCACGAGGTCGTCCAGGGCGGCGGCGGCGATCAGACCACCGAGACCGGGGAGGAGCAATCGGGAGGTCAGATCGCCCTGGGCGCCCATGATGACCAGCGTCTGACGCCGGTCGTCGGGCTGTGGAGCTGTCGAGGACGCGGTCCGCTCGTCGGGCGTGGAGGTCATGGGGCAGTCTCCTGGGACGTCATGGGCAATCAGTACCGGTCGGGGTCGTCGTCCCCGGGCAGCGGTTCGATGAGGTCCGGTCCGTTGTTCCGCACGGATCCCACCCGGCTCCCGACGAGGCGCGGCACGAGGTGTGGATCGGGGATGGCATCGAGCAGTTCCTGGACCGCGGGCCGCGAGTCGGTCCGTGGATCGAGCCATTCGCCGTGCAGCTCCGCCGGTACGATGACCGGCGTGCGGTCGTGGATGCGGCCGAGCGCGTCGGTGGCGGGGCGGGTGATGATGGTGCAGCTGACCACCCAGGTGCCCTGCGGGTCCGCTGTCGACGCCGTCGAGGGGTCGCGCCAGAATTCGTACAGTGCGGCGAAGCCCAGCAGCGGGGTGTCGCGGCCGTGCAGGTAGATCGGCGTCTTCGAGCCGTCGTCGTTCTTCCGCCACTCGTAGTATCCGTCGGCGGGCACGATCGCCCGGCGGCGGAGCGCCGCGGCACGGAAGGAGGGCTTCTCCAGCACCGTCTCGCTGCGTGCGTTGATCATCCGGGCGCCCACGGACGCGGATTTCGCCCAGGAGGGGATGAGTCCCCAGCGTGCCGGTTCGAGCCGCCGCGTCAGCTCCCCGGTCTCCGGGTGGAGCCGCTCGACCACGAGCTGCACGACGTCGGTCGGAGCGACGTTCCAGGATCGCTCCACCTCCTCGGTGACCGCCTCGTCCACCTCGAAGGCGTCGACGAGATCAGCCTTCGAACCGGCGATCACAAAGCGTCCGCACATGCGGGAGATCCTGTCTGCTCGGCGGACCGGGGTGCCCTGCGCCCGCTCGGGTACGCAGGGCTCCGGACTACTTCGTCTTCTTCTTGCCGTCGAGCACCAGCGCGAGGGCGATGGCGACCATCCAGCTGTCCTTCGCGACGGCGATGCCGTCCTGGGTGGGGCGGATGCCGTCCTTCTCCGTCAGCTCCGGGGTGCGGAAGTACATCGTCATCATCCCGGCCGAGAAGGCGAGCAGGCCCAGGCCCGCGAGCCTGCTGGGCACGAACGGGGCGAGCAGCGCGGACCCGACGGCGATCTCCGAGGAGGCGAGGAGCTTGCCGAACTGGCCGGCCTCGAGCTGGGCGGCCTGGGGGAACGCCGTGGCGGCCATCGCCTGCAGATAACCGGCGGTGCCCTCGTCGAGGCCCCTCTTCCCGAGGCCGGAGTTGAGGATGAAGGCCCCGGTGATGAGGCGGAGGGGGATGTGACTGGGACGGAAACCCATGGTGATGCCTTTCGCTGCTGATAGTGGTCCGCGTGAGAGCCTACGGCGACGATGTATGCCCCCGCCAGTCGCGGGGGTGCGGCGGCCTGCTCAGACCTCCCAGGGCGCCTTGACGGGGAAGTACTTCTCGAGGAACGCCGTGACCAGCTGGGCCCGCTCGTCGGCCGGGATGTCGGAGGTGCTGCCGTCGTTGAGGCAGAACAGATCCCGGTTCCGCTTGTCGAGCATCTTGTTCAGGCTCTTCAGCTCCGAACGCGCCGTGGTGTCCACGTACTTCACGCGCGCCGACTCCTGCGTGACGGCCCGGCCGGTGAGGAGCGCGTAGTAGTGGTACAGCGAGTTGGTCACGGAGATGTTGTCCTTGGCGCGGAAGCGGGACGCCGCCGTCGCCGCGAACTCGGCGGCGAACTCCGCCTCCATCTCGAGCAGGACACTCCTGCGCAGGGGCGTCACCGCGTGCTCGAGGTGCCGCGTGGTGATGCGGCCGAACCGCTCGTGCAGCAGGCGCCGGTTGACGCGTGCGGCGTTCTCGAAGCCGCTGCGCTCGGCGTCGTTCTCCCCGAGACCGATCCGCGTGTCGGCCTCGATGAACTTGGTGATGCCCCCGGGGGAGAAGAAGAGGTCCGGTGCGACCGGCCGGCCGAAGAACATGTCGTCGTTGGAGTAGAGGAAGTGCTCGGAGAGTCCGGGGATGTGCTGCAGTTGCGCCTCGACGGCCTGCGAGTTGTGGGTCGGCAGCACGGAGGTGTCCAGGAAGTGCTCCTCCGAGCGCACGAAGGTCACGGACGGGTGCTCGGCCAGCCAGGCGGGGCGTTCCGAGTCGGTCGCGATGAAGATGCGGCGCACCCAGGGCGCGAACATGTAGACGGAGCGCAGGGTGTACTTGAGCTCGTCGATCTGCCGGTAGCGCGCCTCGTGGTCGTCGCCCTCGCCCACCGTCACGCCCTGCATGCGGGCGGCGCGGGCGGCCCGGTACTCGGGGCTGCTGCCGTCCACCCAGGAGTAGACCAGGTCGATGTCGAAGTCGATGTCGGTCGCGTGGTCGGCGAACATGTTGTCGATCGTGGGCCAGCTGAGGCCGTGCCGCACCACCTCGCCGCGCACGAACTCGGCCGCGGGCAGGGTGCGCCGGGTCAGCGAGTTCTCCACCGGGAGTTCGATCGCTGTGTCGCCGAGGGTCCACAGCTCGATCTGCACGCCGGCCGAGGGCCCGTAGGCGAGGCCGCCGAGCGGTTCGATGCGCGGTCGGAAGAGCCGGAAGATCCTCGCCTTCTCACTGCTGGACAGCCGCCCGTCACTGACCAGGAGCGTGGTGCGGCGCTTCGTGTCGACCGTGCGGGAGTAGAAGGGTTCGTCGCGGCAGGCCTCCACCAGGGCGGCTCGCAATCTCTCGCGGTTGGCGAGGTCGACGGCGATCACCGGACGCTGGTCGTTCCCGCGCACGAGCAGGAAGTCGATGCCTGCCGTGTCCAGGGCGGAACGGATGAACAGCAGATCCTCCACCATGGCCTGCTGCGGGGTGCGGTCCTGGTTGATCAGGGTGAAGCGGCGCTTGACCGTCGTGATGTCGGAGCGGCCTTCGAACCGGGCGACCGCCGCGCGAGACGCCGAGGCGAGGATCTCGGCTTCATTCTCCGGCTCGGGTGCTCCGAAGTAGATGTCGTGTTGGGCAGCCGTGTCTGTGATCGGAACCTCCTGGAGTATGGGTGCGTGCTTCCCATGATAGAGCCTGGCCCGGTCACCGATGTGCGAGGGGGCACCATACCGTCCCGGCATGGAGCAGTCCAGCATTCCGGGCCAACGATTCGGCGTCATCGTGGAGGGGCGACGGCGTGGTCCGCACGGGTCCCGGACCGCTTCCGGACGGGTGGTGCGGGGTCCGCTAGCGGTAGTCCCGGTACAGCTCGCCGACCGGGACCTCGCCCGCGAGCCGATTGGCCGGTCCGGGCAGCGGGCACGCCCACTCCTCGTCGTAGGCGCAGGACGGGTTGTACGCGAAGTTCAGGTCGACCACGAGGCTGCCGGGGGCCCGCCCCTCACCCAGGTGCGCGCCCTTGACGGTGTCCAGGACGTAGCGCCCGCCGCCGTACGACCCGCCGGGCCTCCCCGCGGTCCGATCGTGCAGGGGGAGGAACAGGCCGCCGCCGTAGGAGCCCAGCTCCCACAGGCCCAGCGTGCCCAGTCCCTGCAGCATGACGGAGCCGAGCCGGCGGAACGGGACGACGCCGTCCGTGCCGGTGGGCACCTCCATGACCTCGCCCTCACCCTCGGGGTCCACGAGTGCCTCGAAGCGGAAGGCGGGGTCGTAGGGCGCCACGGCGAGACCCGTGAAGGCGGACCGGACACCGGCGTCCAGCGCTGACGCCGGATGGTCGCGGAACAGCTCGTCGCGTCCCCGCCGCCACAGTCCGTGGGCGGTCTCGGGCGACTCGGAGACAGCGCATGCGCGGACGTCGGCGTAGAGACCGAAGACGCGCCGGCGCCAGTCGGCCGTGGCCAGGGCGGAGGTTGCTGTCATGAGGACAGGCTACCGCCGGTGGTGGACGGTGGACGGTGGACGGTGGCGGCGGCGCGTGGGTGCGTACTGTGAGCGGGTGGCTCTCGGCATCTTCTTCATCGTCCTCGCCTCCATCCTGGTGGGGGCCGTGGCACAGCGCATCGCGGGTCTGGGCTTCGCGCTGCTGATCTCACCGTTCCTCGTCATCATCCTCGGTCCGCACGAGGGGATCCTCCTGGTCAACGCCTGCGCGGTCGTGTCCTCGTCCATCATCGTGGGCCGGGTGTGGAAGGACATCGACTGGAGCATGTTCCGCTGGCTGGTGGTGCCGTCCCTGGCCGGCTCCGTCCCCGGCTCGTTCCTCGCCGTCGCCGTCCCCGCCGCACCCCTGTCGGTCACGGTCGGGGTGATCGTCCTGGTGGCGCTGACACTCTCGCTCGTGCTCCAGCGCACCGAAGTGGTGGTCCGGGGCAACGCACCGAAGGCGTTCGCCGGGTTCGCTGCCGGGCTCACCAACTCCATGGCCGGGGTTGGCGGCCCCGCCGTGAGCGCCTACGCCGTGCTCTCCCGCTGGCCCCAGCGCCCCTTCGCCGCGACGCTGCAGCCGTTCTTCGTCTGCATCGGGCTGGTCACGCTCGTCACAAAGTTCCTCCTCGACCCCGCACAGGCGCCCGTCCTCGCTCCGTGGATGTGGGCGGCGATCGGCCTCGTCATCGTGGCTGGAATCGTCCTGGGCGAGAAACTGGGCCGATTCGTCCGCGACGACCATGCGCGCCTGTTCGTGATCGTGATCGCCTTCGTGGGGGCCGGGCTCGCCGTCGTCAAGGGCACCATCGACATCCTGGCGTGAGCACGCCCCACGCGGGGAAGGTGCGGGCCGGGTGGCCCGCCGATGGCACCATGGAGGGGATGAAACTCCCCACCAAACCCCGTACCCTCCCGATGCCCCTGTGGCTGCAGGGCGCGCTGGAGCTCGGGCAGGCCGCCCTGATCTCGGCGCTGGTCGTGATCGTCCCGGTCGCCGCCGTCTGGCTCTCCGGAGGTCTTGCCGACCGCTCCGTCGACTCCGTCGCCCGGCTGGCCGGCCAGGGGTGGCTCGTGATGCACGGGGTGCCCCTGGTCCTCCGCTTCCCCCCGGCCGTCGCGGGGGACGACGCGGTGGCGGGTCTGCTGCACGTGATCCCCCTCGGCCTGGTCCTCGTACCGCTGCTGCTGGCCCGGCGTGCCGGACGCCGGTTGGCGCGGGCTTCCTCGGACCAGCTCTGGCAGGGCCTGCTCGGTGCCCTCCTGACCTACGCCGCGGCCGGCATGGGGGTGGCCCACCTGTCGAGCACGCCCGACGCCGGCGCCTCGCTGGTGACTGGAGCGCTCGTCCCGCCGGTGTCCGCGGGTGTGGGGCTGATCGCGGGAGCACACCGCGGTGCCGGCACCTGGAGCCGGGTGGTCGGGGTGGACCTCGCGGCAGCCGTGGACCGCGCGAGCCAGCCCTCCCGCTGGGCGGGGTCCTACGCCTGGTCCGTCCTGCGCTCGGGCGCCCTCGCCGTGCTCGTGGCGGCGGGCCTCTCGGCCGCCCTGCTGGCGGTGACGATCGGGCTGAACTGGGCGGGGATCGCCGCCATCTACGAGCGGCTCGACGGCGGGGTCGTTGGGGCCTCCGTCCTGACCCTGCTCCAGCTGGGCTTCCTGCCCAATCTGGTGCTCTGGACCATGTCCTGGACCACCGGCGCCGGGTTCGCCCTGGGGACCGGCAGCTCCCTCACGCCGCTGGCGAGCACCGTGGGACCCCTGCCGGCCATCCCCGTCCTCGGGGCGCTGCCCGCGGGCACGCTCGACTACGGGTACGCCGCCCTGGCCGTCCCCGTCCTCGCCGGGGCCCTCGCCGGGTGGTGGTTCTTCCGGGAGGGGGAGAATCACCTCGACGAGTGGCTCGTCCTCAGGAGCCGGCTGCGGTGGCTGACGGCGACGGCGTCCACCCTGGCGCTCGCCGTGCTCATCGGGCTCACGGCAGGGCTCGGCGGCGTCCTCGTGGCACTCGTCTCGCGTGCCTCGCTGGGACTCGGACGGTTCACGGAGCTCGGCCCCGACCCGCTCCTGCTCGGAGCATGGCTCGCGCTCGAGGTCGCGGTGGGCGCCGTCCTCGGTCACGCCGCCGGGCCGCTGCTGGAGCGGCAGCCCCGGCGTCGCTGACGCCGAGGCGTCAGCCCGCGGTCTCGAACCTCCGCAGCGCGTCCTCGCAGTCACTCCTGGCCTGCAAGGTCAGCGCGCGCGACATGCACTCCTCATAGTGCTGCGTGACGGGCCAGAGCAGCACCGACACGGCCGTCCCCACCGTCAGGAAGACGGCCGACACGAGGCCGATCGAGGTGGCCAGCAGCACGAGGCGGGGCAGCTTCGCACCGATCACCTTGATCAGGGCGACCACGCCGGCGGCCACGGCGAACACCGAGAGCACGAGCGTGAGCACCTTCCACGGCAGCGCCAGGGATCCCAGCAGCACGGCCCCGAGGAGCGCCAGTCCGAACAGGCGCAGCCACAGCCGGGCGGACGTGCGGCGCGAGGCGACGACGTCGTCGGGCTCCTGCCGCCCGTTCCCGGAGCGGTCCGGCCCGCCCCGTCCCGTGTCCTGCTGCGTCATCTGGTCTCCGTCGGCATGGTTCAACCCTAGGCGAGGGCAGACCCTAAGGTTGATCCATGCGCATCGTAGTCCTCGTCTCCGGCAGCGGGTCGAACCTCCAGGCCGTGATCGACGCGGTCGCCGACGGCTCCCTGCCCGTCACCGTCGCCGCCGTCGGTGCGGACCGGACCGGGACCGGGGGCGTGCGGCGGGCGGCCGACGCCGGGATCCCCACCTTCGAGGTCGACTTCCGGGAGTACCCGCAGCGCCCGGAGTGGAACCGGGCGCTCGCCGACGCCGTCGCCGGGTACGCACCGGACTACGTGGTGTCCTCGGGCTTCATGCGGATCGTGGACCAGCAGTTCCTGGACCGCTTCCCGGACCGCTACCTCAACACCCACCCCGCCCTCCTGCCGAACTTCCCCGGCGCCCACGCGGTGCGTGACGCCCTGGCGCACGGCGTCAGGGTCACGGGATGCACGGTCATGATCGCCGACGCCGGCGTGGACACCGGCCCCATCCTCGCCCAGGCCGCCGTCGCCGTCCTGCCCGACGACACCGAGCAGACGCTGCACGAGCGCATCAAGGTCGAGGAGCGCCGGCTGCTCCTCGCGACGCTCGCCGACCTCGCCGCACGCACCACGGGTACGGGAGCCTGAGATGCCACTGATCACCAACGCCGTCTACGTGGACGGGAAGAAGCGGATCGCGCCCGAGGACCTCGACCGGACCTTCGAGCTCATGCGTGAGAGCGGCGGGATGGCGTGGATCGGCCTCTACCGGCCCGATGCCGGGGAGATCGCTGCCGTCGAGGCCGAGTTCGGTCTGCATCCCCTCGCCGTCGAGGACGCCACCAAGGGCCACCAGCGGGCCAAGCTGGAGCGCTACGGCGACACGCTGTTCGTGGTCCTGCGGCCGGCACGCTATCTCGACGCCGAGGAGAAGGTGGAGTTCGGTGAGCTGCACCTGTTCATCGGGCAGGACTTCGTCGTCACCATCCGCCACGCCGAATCACCCGATCTCGGTGTGGTGCGGCGCAGGCTCGAGGCCGATCCCGAACTGCTCGCCGCCGGCCCGCAGGCCGTCCTGTACGCGCTGCTCGACCAGGTGGTGGACGAGTACCGGCCCGTGGTCCAGGGGCTCGAGAACGACGTCGACGAGATCGAGAACGACCTGTTCGGGGGAGCGCCGGACGTCTCACGGCGGATCTACCAGCTCCACCGTGAGGTCATCGAGTTCCAGCGGGCCACCCAGCCGCTGCAGGACATGCTGGACGGGCTGCTCGGCGGCGCCTCGAAGTACCGGATGGACGACGAGCTCGCGCGGAATCTGCGCGACGTCCAGGACCACGTGATCCGCGTGGTCGAGCGCATCAACACCTTCCGCACGCTGCTGCAGAACGCCCTGACCGTGCACTCCACGCTCGTGGCCCAGCGGCAGAACGAGGAGATGACGCGCCTGACCGAGACGTCGCTGACGCAGGGCGAGCAGGTCAAGCGCATCTCCTCCTGGGCCGCCATCCTCTTCGCGCCGACCCTGATCGCCTCGATCTACGGCATGAACTTCGACCTGATGCCCGAGCTGCACTGGCGGCTCGGATACCCGTTCGCGATCGTCCTCATGATCGCGCTCGGTGCCGGCCTGTACTGGGCGTTCCGGCGCAACCGCTGGCTCTAGGGACCCGTTCCCCCGGGGATCAGTCCAGTCTGGCGCGCCGCGTCTCGGGGGCGTTGAAGGCCATGAAGAGCACGGCGAGGAGCACCAGGCCGCCGATGATCGCGAACGTGAGCGGCAGACCCAGGTAGGGCCAGAGCAGGGTGCCGAAGATCAGCGGGACCAGACCCGCCCCGATGCGGGAGATGGTCGAGGCCCAGCCGAAACCGCTCGCCCGCAGTTCGGTGGGATACAGCTCCGAGACGTAGGTGTAGAGCACGGGGATGGCCACCTGGACCACGAGGCCGAAGGCCAGCAGCCACGCCGTCGCGACCATCGGCAGGTCCAGGGTCAGGGCGAAGGCGACCAGGAGGAGGGCCGAGCCCGGCCCGGTGATGGCCAGGAGCCACTTGCGCCCCACGCGTTCCACGAGGAGGGCCGCCGCGACGACGCCGAGGAAACCCACGCCCGTCATGAAGGTGGTGGTGATGAAGGCGACCGACTGCGCGTACCCGGAACTGATGAGGATCCGCGGCATCCAGGTCAGCGCCCCGTAGTACACGAGGAGGATGGTCAGGAACAGGCTCCAGGCCGTCAGGGTGATGCGCCAGTTGTAGCGCCACAGTCCCGTGAGCTGGTTCGAGACGTTCCCGAGGGAGAGCTTGGGTGTCTGCTCCGGATCGGGCAGGCGCCACGACCGCTGCTCGCCGCCGGTGCGCTCCACGAGCTCGTCGATGACGGCGCGGGCCTCCTCCGGGCGGCCGCGCTGCACGAGGAAGAGGGGGGACTCCGGGACGCCGCGGCGGACCCAGAACACCAGCAGCGCGGGGAGGACCATCACGAGCATCGCGTACCGCCAGTCGCCGGTGGTGCCGACCACCGCCGTCGTCACCACACCGCAGAGGAAGGCGCCGATGGGCCACCACGCGTCCATGGCGGTGAGGACGCGGCCGCGCTGGCGCCGGGGGGTGAACTCGCCCACGAGCGCGTAGTCCACCGGGATGCAGCCGCCGAGGCCGAAGCCGGCGAGGAACCGGAAGGCGCAGAACCAGAGGATGTCCGGGGAGAACGCGCCGAGGACCGTGAAGACGGAGAACACGAGGAGCGTGAGCGTGAACGCCTTCTTCCGCCCGATCAGATCCGCCACGGAACCCCACACGAAGGCGCCGACGGCCATGCCGATCAGGTTCGACGTCGCGATCCAGGCAGCCTGGCCGGGGGAGATGCCCCAGTCCCCGATCAGCAGGGGGATCAGATAGGCGTTGAGGGTCACGTCCCAGGCGTCGAACATGAAGCCGAGACCACCGATGAGGAAGATCTTGCCCTGGACCCTCCAGCGCCAGGGGAGCTCCTGGACCACCTGGTCGCCTGTGGGTAGCTGAGTATTGATGCTCATGATGCCTTCGTGAAGGGGCGGGTTCCTGCGAGAACTGTACCGCTGCGCGGCTGCACCTTCGTCCTTCCGCAGGGACCGTGAAGGACGCCGGGGAGCGACGTTGTCCGGATGGGCGCGTTACGACATGTGACGGACACCTGTTTACGCGCGGCCCACTGTGGTGTGGACTGTGTCCGTAACCATCCCGAGCGGCCGAGAGATCTGGCTCTGTGACGCCGCAGCAACCATGACAGGAGAAATCCTGCTCAGGGTGCTACTGCCAGGACCGATGGAGAGGATCTTCCTGATGACTCATGCGTCCACCGACAGCCCACAGCAGCGTCGGCACATCCGGTTCAACGCCTTCGACATGAACTGCGTGGGCCACCAGTCGCCCGGACTCTGGCGCCATCCCGACGACCAGTCGTGGCGGTACAAGGACCTGCGCTACTGGGCCGACCTGGCCAGGACCCTGGAGAAGGGCCTCTTCGACGGCCTCTTCATCGCCGACGTGCTGGGCACCTACGACACCTACGGCGGATCCAGCGACGCGGCGCTGCGGCAGGGTACGCAGGTGCCCGTGAACGACCCGTTCCTCCTCGTCTCCGCCATGGCGCTGGTGACCGAGCACCTCGGGTTCGGTGTGACCGCAGGCACTGCCTACGAGCATCCGTATCCGTTCGCGCGGCGGCTCTCCACGCTCGACCACCTGACCAATGGTCGCGTGGGCTGGAACGTGGTGACCGGCTACCTGCCGTCGGCAGCACGGAACATGGGTAACGAGGACCAGCTCGAGCATGACGAGCGCTACGACCACGCGGACGAGTACCTCGAGGTGGTCTACAAGCTGCTGGAGGGGTCCTGGGAGGACGACGCCGTCGTCCGCGACCGGTCGACGGGTGTGTTCACGGATCCCTCGAAGGTCCACGGCATCGCCCACGACGGCAGGTTCTTCCAGGTCCCCGGCATCCACCTCAGCGAGCCGTCGCCGCAGCGGACGCCGGTGATCTTCCAGGCGGGTGCCTCGTCCCGGGGAATCGAGTTCGCCGCGGGGAACGCCGAGGCCGTCTTCGTCGCCTCGCCCACCACGGCGATCCTGCGGGACACCGTGGCGAGGATCCGCGACGCCGTCGAGGCCGAGGGCCGGGACCGGTACTCGGTCCGCATCTACACGCTGCTCACGGTGATCACGGGTGCCACACCCGAGGCGGCCGAGGCCAAGCACGAGGACTACAAGGAGTACGCCAGCCACGAGGGTGCCCTGGTGCTGCTCTCCGGGTGGATGGGGATCGACCTCTCGCAGTACGACCTCGATGCGCCCATCGGCGACGTGAAGTCGAATGCCATCCAGTCGGCCGTCGCGAACCTGCAGCAGAGCAACGACGACGGCCATGTCTGGACGCTGCGCGACATCGTCGAGCGGGCGGGGATCGGCGGGCTCGGTCCGCGGCTGGTCGGCTCGGGTGCCGAGGTGGCGGAGGAACTGATCTCCTGGGTCGAGGAGACGGACGTGGACGGCTTCAATCTGGCGTACGCCATCACGCCCGGTACCTTCGAGGACATCGTGGAGTACGTGGTGCCCGAGCTGCGCAGCCGTGGCGCCTATCCGGAGGAGTATCAGCCCGGGACGCTGCGGAACAAGCTCTTCGGGGCCGGGGACAGGCTTCCCCCGGACCACAGGGGCAGCCGGTTCCGGGTCGGCGACCATGCCGTTGCGTCCTGATGGCACCCGGGACGCCCGGCACGTCGGGCAAGGACGAGTCATGACCACATCAGCCGTTCCACAGGCCCGTCCCGGCGTCGTCGACCAGCGCACGTTCCGCGACGTGGTGGGACATTTCGGGACCGGTGTTACGGTGATCACCGCGCTGGGCGCGGAGGGGCCGCTCGGATTCACCTGCCAGTCCTTCAGTTCGCTGTCGCTGGATCCGCCGCTGGTCACGTTCTCGCCGGCGCGGACGTCGTCCTCCTGGCCGCGCATCAGGCGCGTGGGCAGATTCACCATCAACATCCTGTCCGCGGGCAACGAGGTGCTGTCCACGACCTTCGCCCGGTCCGGTGTGGACCGGTTCGCCGGTGTGGAGTGGACGGTGTCACCGAACGGGTCCCCCCGCCTGCCGGGAATCCTCGCTTCGCTGGACTGCGACCTGCAGGCGGAGCACGACGGCGGCGACCACACCATCGTGGTGGCGTCGGTGCAGGGACTGGGGATCCACCGTTCCGGTGATCCGCTGCTGTTCTACCGAGGCCGGTACCTCCACCTGGAGCCTGACCTGGCGACGTAGCCGTTCGCACGGCGGCAATCCCTGCAGGGCACCCGCACCGATAGACTCGTCCGAGCCCCCACGACGCCCTAGTGACGGAGACCCGCGTGAGCCCTGACCAGCTGGACCGTGTACCCATCCGCCGAGCCCTGATCTCGGTCTTCGACAAGACCGGCCTGGAGGAGCTTGCGCAGGGCCTGCACCGCGCCGGTGTGTCCATCGTCTCCACCGGGTCGACGGCGCAGCGGATCGCCGCCGCAGGCGTCCCTGTGACCGAGGTGTCCGAGGTGACCGGCTTCCAGGAGACGCTCGACGGGCGCGTGAAGACGCTGCACCCGAGCGTGCACGCGGGCATCCTCGCCGATCGGCGGCGTCCCGAGCACGTGGAGCAGCTCGCCGACCTGGGCATCGAGGCGTTCGATCTCGTCGTCGTCAATCTCTACCCCTTCGTGGAGACGGTGCGCTCGGGTGCGCAGCCCGACGCCGTCGTCGAGCAGATCGACATCGGCGGACCTGCGATGGTCCGCTCCGCGGCGAAGAACCACCCGTCCGTCGCCGTCGTGGTCGACCCGGCACGGTACGGCGACGTGGTCACGGCAGCCGGTGAGGGCGGCTTCGGGCTGGGGGCCCGACGCCGGCTTGCGGCACGCGCGTTCGCGCACACCGCCGCCTACGACACGGCGGTGGCCGCCTGGACGGCGGAGCACCTCGACGTGGAGGACGACGCGAGCGGTGAGGTGACGTGGCCGGGCTACGCGGGCCTGGCGCTGGAGCGCTCCGAGGTGCTGCGGTACGGCGAGAACCCGCACCAGCAGGCGGCCCTCTACGTGGAGCAGGGGGCCGTGCCGGGCATCGCCCAGGCGGACCAGCTCCACGGCAAGGCCCTGAGCTACAACAACGTGGTGGACGCCGACGCGGCACTCCGCGCGGTCTTCGACTTCGACGAACCGGCCGTGGCGATCGTCAAGCACGCCAATCCGTGCGGCGTCGCCGTCGGCTCGACCGACGCCCAGGACCCGATCGCGGACGCGCATGCCCGCGCGCACGCCTGCGACCCGGTCTCGGCGTTCGGCGGGGTGATCGCCGCCAATCGCGAGGTTACCGCCGGCATGGCCGAGACGGTGCAGGACATCTTCACGGAGGTCGTGATCGCGCCGTCGTTCTCCGCCGACGCCGTGGAGATCCTGAGCCGGAAGAAGAACCTCCGCCTGCTGACCCTCCCCGAGGGCTACGGCCGGAACCCCGTGGAGTTCCGCCAGGTGTCCGGGGGAGTGCTCATGCAGGTCGCGGACACGCTGCAGGCCGACGGCGACGACCCCTCCGCCTGGACCCTGGCCGCCGGCGAGCCCGGCGACCACGCCACGCTCGCGGATCTCGCCTTCGCCTGGACGGCGTGCCGCGCCGTGAAGTCCAACGCCATCCTGCTCGCCCGCGACGGTGCCTCGGTGGGTATCGGCATGGGACAGGTCAACCGGGTGGATTCCTGCCGCCTCGCCGTCGAGCGGGCGAACACGCTCACCGATTCCGAACGGGCACGTGGCTCCGTGGCCGCCTCCGATGCCTTCTTCCCCTTCGCCGACGGACTGCAGCTCCTGCTCGACGCCGGCGTCCGCGCCGTCGTGCAGCCCGGCGGGTCGGTCCGCGACCAGGAAGTGATCGACGCGGCGAACGCGGCGGGAGTGACGCTGTACCTCACCGGGGCACGCCACTTCCACCACTGACGTCCGCCTGCCCTCCGGCCTGCCCGGCCGCCAGCCGACCTGCCCTCCCACCTCACCCCGCCTGCGTCCCGGGCCGCCCGCCTGCGGGCGACGCGATAGGTTGGAGCCGACGGGTTCGCCCCACCAGACCGCTCACCGCAACGCACCGCAGGAGATGCCGCCCATGTCCACGATCATCTACACCCACACCGACGAAGCGCCGATGCTGGCCACCTACTCGTTCCTGCCGATCATCGAGGCGTTCGCCTC
Organism: uncultured Arthrobacter sp.; assembly: GCF_947493765.1. Taxonomy (GTDB): domain Bacteria; phylum Actinomycetota; class Actinomycetes; order Actinomycetales; family Micrococcaceae; genus Arthrobacter_D. The sequence goes on along the minus strand of NZ_CANLSZ010000004.1, from coordinate 348,148 downwards.
CACGGCAGGTGTGGAGGTCGAAGTGCGGGACATCTCGCTCTCGGGCCGCATCATCGCGCTCTTCGGCGACCACCTCACCGAGGACCAGCGACAAGCCGATGCGCTCGCCGAGCTCGGCGCCCTGGCGAAGACGCCGCAGGCCAACATCATCAAGCTGCCCAACATCAGCGCCTCCGTGCCGCAGCTCAAGGCCGCCGTCGCAGAGCTCCAGGGCCAGGGCTACGCCCTGCCGGACTATCCGGACCACCCGACCACGGACGCCGAGCGGGAGATCCGCGCGCGCTACGACCGGGTCAAGGGCAGCGCCGTGAACCCCGTGCTCCGCGAGGGCAACTCGGATCGCCGCGCGCCGGCCTCGGTGAAGAACTACGCGCGCCAGAATCCCCACAGCATGGGTGCCTGGACACCGGAGTCGAAGACCAACGTGGCGCACATGACGAGCGACGACTTCCGCTCCAACGAGCAGTCCGTGATCATCTCCGCGGACGGCAGCATCAGCATCCGCCACCTCGGGGCCGACGGCGCCGTCACCGAGCTGAAGAGCTCCTTCCCGGTGCTCGAGGGCGAGGTGGTCGACGGTACGGTCATGCGCGCCGGTGCGCTGAACGCCTTCCTGAAGGCGCAGGTGGCCCGGGCCAAGGAGGAGGGCGTGCTCTTCTCGGCGCACCTGAAGGCCACCATGATGAAGGTCTCCGATCCGATCATCTTCGGTCACGTGGTCCGCGCCTTCCTGCCGGAGCTCTTCGAGACCTACGGCGAGCAGCTCGCCGCGGCCGGCCTGAGCCCGAACAACGGCCTGGCCTCGATCCTCGCCGGACTCGACACGCTGCCCGACGACGTCCGCGAGGGAGTCCGGCAGGCCATCGACAGGGGCATGGCCGACGGCCCCGACCTCGCCATGGTCGATTCCGACAGGGGCATCACCAATCTGCACGTGCCCAGCGATGTGATCGTCGACGCGTCCATGCCGGCCATGATCCGCAGCTCCGGCCACATGTGGGGGCCCGACGGCGAGGAGGCCGACACCCTCGCCGTCATCCCCGACAGCAGCTACGCAGGGGTGTACCAGGTGGTCGTCGACGACTGCCGCGCCAACGGGGCCTTCGATCCCACCACCATGGGCACCGTGCCGAACGTGGGCCTCATGGCCCAGGCCGCCGAGGAGTACGGCAGCCACGACAAGACCTTCGAGGTCCGGTCGGAGGGCAAGGTCCAGGTGGTCGACGCCGAGGGCACGGTCCTGATCGAGCACGACGTCTCCCCGGGTGACATCTGGCGCGCCTGCCAGACCAAGGACGCCGCGATCCTCGACTGGGTGAAGCTGGCCGTGACCCGTGCCCGGGCCTCCGCGACGCCGGCGGTGTTCTGGCTCGACAAGCACCGCGCACACGACGCGAATCTCATCACCAAGGTCACCGGGTACCTGGCGGAGCACACCACCGACGACGTGACGCTCGAGATCATGACGCCCGAGGACGCCACGGCGTTCACGCTCGAGCGGCTCCGCCGGGGCGAGGACACCATCTCCGTCACGGGCAATGTGCTCCGTGACTACCTGACGGATCTCTTCCCCATCCTCGAGCTCGGGACCAGCGCCAAGATGCTCTCGGTGGTGCCGCTCATGAACGGCGGCGGACTCTTCGAGACCGGCGCCGGCGGATCGGCTCCGAAGCACGTGCAGCAGCTGGTCAAGGAGAACCACCTGCGTTGGGACAGCCTGGGCGAGTTCCTGGCCCTGGCCGTCAGCTTCGAACACCTGGCCACCACCACCGGCAACGAGCGCGCCCAGATCCTCGCGGACACGCTGGACCGCGCCACGGGGACCTTCCTGCTGGAGAACAAGTCGCCCAGCCGGAAGGTCGGGGAGATCGACAACCGGGGCAGCCACTACTTCTTGGCCCGCTACTGGGCCGAGGAACTGGCGCGGCAGGAGCAGGATGCCGCGCTGGCGGAGAGCTTCTCACGCGTGGCCGAGGCCCTGACCGGCAACGAGGACACCATCGCGGCGGAGCTGCTCGCCGTGCAGGGGTCCCCCGCGGACATCGGCGGGTACTTCCACCCCGACGTCGAGAAGGTCACGCAGGTGATGCGTCCGTCGGCGAAGCTCTCCGAGGTCCTGGCGATCCTCACGCCGTAGGATCCCCACACCCTAGGACGAACCACCGGCCGGTCCAGTGCGCTGGGCCGGCCGGTGGTGCGCCCGGCCCCCCGCGCCCGGACCGTTCGGGCGCGGAGGGGCATCACGCGTGGGCGGTGGGAGGATCAGGCGTCGTCGTTCGGATACCGGACGCCGAGCTGCGCGCGGGCGTCGTCGAACAGGCGCAGGGTCCGCAGGGTGTCGCCCACGGGCATGGTGGGGCTCTCGGTCAGACCCTCCTGCACGCAGCGGGTGACCTCGCGGAGCTCGTGGGTGTAGCCGGCGCCGATCTGCTCGAAGCGCTCGGTGCGGGGTTCCTCCTGGTCCACCACGATCGTGAGGTCGCTGGGATTATTGAGCCTGCCTTCGGTCCTCAGCCACCCCTTCGACCCGCTGATGGTCGCCTGACCGGGACAGGACGAGACGAACGACGACGACAGTTGGGCGAAGGCGCCGCTGTCGTAGCTCAGCGTCAGGACGTTCTGGACGTCCACGCCGTCGTCGTTCAGGCTCCCGACCGCCGCGACCACGTCGGGGAAGCCGAGGGACCCCAGGGCCCAGGTCAGCGGATAGACCGTCAGGTCGAGCAGTGCTCCTCCGCCGGCCGCAGGATCCCACAGGCGGCTGGTGGGATCCTGCGGCGCCGTGAAACCGAGATCGGCCTGGATCCACCGGATCTCGCCCAGCACGCCGGCGTCGATCAACTCCCAGGCGCGGGTGACACTCGGCAGGAATCGGGTCCAGACCGCCTCCATGAGGAACAGCCCGCGCGCCGCCGCGAGGTCGGCGAGCTCCTGTGCCTCGGCCGCATTGATGGTGAAGGCCTTCTCGCACAGGACGTGCTTGCCGGCGTCCAGCGCGGCCCGGGCCACCTCGAAGTGCTGGCCGTGGGGAGTGGCGATGTAGACGACATCCACCTCCGGATCGTCCATGAGCCGCTGGTAGCCGGTCGTCCCGCCGTCGTCCCCATAGCTCTTGGAGAAGCCGAAGCGGGCGGCGAAAGCGGCAGCGCTGTCGGAGCTGCGGGAGCTGACGGCGTGGAGGACGGAGTCCTCGAGCAGGGCCAGATCTCCCGTCACCTTCTGCGCGATGCCGCCGGTCGAGACGACGCCCCACCTCAGGGGACGGCCGGTGGCGGCGAGGGGACTCGGAGCGCCTGCTCTGGCGCAGGGGGCAGGGACGATGCGGTGGGGATTCATGGCACCATCCTCGCGGCTGCCCGGTCCGGCGTCCATCCTCGACGCCGGTAGGGTCCGCCGACGAGGACGGGCGGTGTCCCGGAACGCCAGGAGCGCCCCGGCCGGTGGCCGGGGCGCTCCGTGGGTCGGCCCGCAGGCCGGTGGATCGTACTACTTGGTCAGCTCGGCGAGCGTCGGGTCGTTCTCGTAGGCCTCGGCGGCGTTCTCCTTCGTGACGATCTGCGGCTCGAGGAGATAGGCGGGAACGGTCTTGACGCCGTTGTCGTAGGAGTCGGGATCGTTGATCTCGGGTTCCTCGCCGGCCTGCAGGTTGTTCACCATCTCGATGGTGTGCTCCACGAGTGCGCGCGTGTCCTTGTTGATGGTGGAGTACTGCTTGCCGGCCATGATCGACTTCACGGACTCCACCTCGGAGTCCTGCCCCGTGACCACGGGCAGTTCCTTGCCGGCACCTTCGACGGAGGTCAGGATGGCGCGGGCGAGGGTGTCGTTGGGGGAGAGGACCCCGTCGAGCTCGGTGGAGCCGTAGTTGCCGGAGAGGAGCGTGTCCATGCGCTTCTGCGCGTTCTCGGCCTTCCAGCCCTGCGTGACGGCCTGGTCGAAGGTCTCCTGGCCCGAGACGACGACGACGTCGCCGTTGTCGATCTCCGGCTGCAGGATGCTCATGGCACCGTCGAAGAAGACCTTCGCGTTGGCGTCGTCGGGCGAGCCGGCGAAGAGCTCGATATTGTAGGGGCCCTCAGGATCGGCCGCCTCCATGCCGTCGAGCAGGGCCTGGCCCTGGAGCTCGCCGACCTGGAAGTTGTCGTAGGCCACGTAGTAGTCCACGTTCTCCGTGTTGGTCAGGAGGCGGTCGTACGCGATGACCGTGATCCCGGCGTCCTTGGCCTGCTGGAGCTGCGTTCCGAGCTGGGCGCCGTCGATCGCCCCGACCACGAGCACCTTCACGCCGTTGGTGATCATGGAGCTGATCTGGTTCTGCTGCTCGGAGACACCGCTGTTGGCGAACTGGACGTCGGGCTCGTACCCGGCGTCGGAGAGACCTTCGTTGAAGAGCTGTTCCGCGAGGACCCAGTTCTCCGAGGTCTTCTGCGGGAGGGCGACGCCGATGGCGGCGCCGGCATCGAAGCCGCCGGTCGCCGCGCTGCTGTCGTCGGTGGCAGGGGCCGCTTCCTCACGGCCGCAGCCTGTCAGCGTCAGTGCCGAGATGGCAGCGATGGCTGCGAGGGATCGTGCGAATGTGCGCATTGCATTCTCTTTCTGTGATGGACGGGTGGAGCGTGGGGGGTCTGTGTGTCCGGCCGGGGCCGGGGCTAGACGTCGTGGGAGATGACTGCCTTGGTCCCGACGGCCTGTTCGGTGGGGGCCGGGTCCGGAGCGTCCGCATCGGCCTTCCGCGTGCCGCCGCCTCCGCCGAGGTTCCTGGTGAGCAGCCCGATGATGGAGGGCTTGCCCTGGCTCTTGTTGAAGACGTCGAAGGCGACGGCGACGAGCAGGACGAGGCCCTTGATGATCTGCGTGTCGTCCGCTCCCGCACCGAGCAGCTGGAGGCCGTTGTTGAGGACGGCCATGACGAGGCCACCGATGATGGAGCCGACCACGGTGCCCACGCCGCCGGTGACCGCGGCCCCGCCGATGAACACGGCGGCGATGGCGTCGAGTTCCCATCCGACGCCATCGGACGGCCCGGAGGCGGTGGAGCGGCCCACGAAGATCATGCCGGCGAGGGCGGCGAGGACGGACATGTTCATCATGACCATGAAGTTCACCCGCTTGCTCTTGACCCCCGACAGTTCGGCTGCGTGCCGGTTGCCGCCGACGGCGTAGACGTGGCGACCGAGGATCGTCTTGTTGGAGACGAACGCGTAGATGATCACGAGGACCCCGAGGATGATGCCGGGGACGGGGAACGAGGTGCCCGGGCGACCCGTCGCGAAGAGATACGTCGCGTAGAGGATGACGGCGGAGAGGAGGACCACCTTGACCACGGGGACCCAGCTGGGAGGCACCTGGGCGTTGATCTTCTCGAGCCTGCGACGCCCCCGGAACTCGTTGTAGACCACGAAGGCCACCAGGGCGAAGCCGATGAGCAGGGTCAGGTTGTTGTAGCCCGTGGTCGGACCGATCTCGGGGAGGTAGCCCGCGCCGAGATACCGGAAGCCCTCGGGGACGGGCACGGTGAGCGAGTTGCCGACCCGCTGGTTGGCCCCCCGGAACAACAGCATGCCCGCCAGGGTGACGATGAAGGCCGGTATGCCCACGTACGCGACCCAGAAGCCCTGCCACATGCCGATCAGCGCGCCGAGGACCAGCCCGAGGAGGACACCGAGGTACCACGGGATGCCCCAGTCCCGCATGGCGATCGCGACGACGATGCCGACGAACGCGGCGATCGAGCCCACGGAGAGGTCGATGTGCCCGGCGATGATGACGAGCACCATGCCGATCGCCAGGATCAGGATGTAGGAGTTGCCGTTGAACAGATTCATCATGTTCACGGACGTGAGCGTCTTGCCGCCCGTGCGCCACTGGAAGAACACGACGAGCGCGACCAGGGCGAAGATCATCCCGAACTGGCGGGTGTTGCCGCCGAAGAGGTGTTTGAGGGATTTCATGGTGTCTTTCCTAGGGGCTTCGGTCAGGCGGATTTCCTGCTGGCGGTCATGAGTTTCATGAGGGATTCCTGGTTCGCGTTGCGGCGGTCCAGTTCGCCCGTGATGGCACCCTCGAAGATCGTGTAGATGCGGTCCGAGAGTCCGAGCAGTTCGGGCAGCTCCGAGGAGATGACGATCACGCCCTTGCCCTGGTCCGCGAGTTTCTGGATGATGCCGTAGATCTCGTACTTGGCACCGACGTCGATGCCGCGGGTGGGCTCGTCGAGGATCAGGAGCTCGGGATCGGTGAACATCCATTTCGCCAGCACGACCTTCTGCTGGTTGCCGCCCGAGAGCTTGGCGACACCCTCGTTGACGCTCGGCGTCTTGGTCCGCAGGGACTTGCGGTAGTCCTCGGCGACGCGGAACTCCTCGTCCCGGTCGACCACCAGACCCCGCGTGATCTTCCTCAGATCCGCCGAGACCGTGGTGGTCTTGATGTCGTCCAGCAGATTCAGGCCGAGCGACTTCCGGTCCTCCGTCACATAGGCGAGGCCGGCGTCGATGGCCTGCGGCACGGTCCTGAGGGTGATCTCCTTGCCGTCCATGACGATCCGGCCGGATCGATAGGTGCCGTAGGAGCGGCCGAAGACCGAGCGGGCCAGCTCGGTGCGCCCTGCGCCCATCAGCCCGGCGAAGCCGACGATCTCTCCGCGACGGACGTGGAAACTGGAGTTCTTGCACACGAGGCGGTCGGGGACCGAGGGGTGGCCCACGGTCCAGTTGCGGACCTCGAAGAACGTCTCGCCGATGGACGGGGTGTGCTCGGGGAACCGGGATTCGAGCGAGCGGCCCACCATGCCCCGGATGATGCGGTCCTCGTCCACGCCGTCGTCCTTGACGTGGAGCGTCTCGATGGACCGCCCGTCCCGGATGATGGTGATCGAGTCGGCGATCTGCTCGATCTCGTTGAGTTTGTGCGAGATCATGATGCACGTGATCCCCTTGGAGCGCAGGCCCGCCATGAGATCGAGCAGATGCTGGGAGTCCGACTCGTTGAGCGCTGCCGTCGGTTCGTCGAGGATGAGCAGTTTGACCGACTTGTTGAGGGCCTTCGCGATCTCGACGAGCTGCTGCTTGCCCACGCCGATGTCCTTGACCTTCGTGGTGGGATCCTCGCTCAGGCCCACGCGGGCCAGGAGTTCGAGTGCCGTGCGATTGACGAGGTCCCAGTTGATGGCACCGAAGCGCGTGGGTTCGTTCCCGAGGAAGATGTTCTCCGCGATGGACAGCTCGGGGATGAGGGCGAGCTCCTGGTGGATGATCACGATGCCGGCCGCCTCGCTGGAGCGGATGTCCCTGAACTGGACCGGCTCGCCCTGGAAGATGATGTCGCCCGAGTACTCGCCGTAGGGGTACAGCCCCGAGAGGACCTTCATCAGGGTGGACTTGCCGGCACCGTTCTCACCGCAGATGGCGTGGATCTCCCCCGATCTCACCGCGATGGAGACATCGGCCAGTGCCTTGACGCCGGGGAACTCCTTGGTGATGGAGCGCATCTCGAGGATGGTGTGGTTGATCATCGAATCTCCCGCAAGGACGTCACTGTCGAAGGTGGAGCCAAAACTGGCCCGAAAGAATTGAACACGGTGGATGGCCATGGCGTCAATGGTTGAAGGCAATGCTACCGCTGCGTGACCCGGGCGCTCAGGTCTTTGGCCGGGCCAGGCCTGCCCGGGCGAGGACGAGGGCAGCGGCGCCGAGTGCCTCGGCCCGGTCACCCAGCGAGGACATGCAGAGGTTGGTCGTCTCGCCGACGATCGGGACGGCGTGGCGCGAGAGCCCGCGCCGGACGGGCTCGAGCAGGATCTCGCCGAGATCCGTGAGGGGGCCGCCGATCACGATGGTCTCGGGATTGACGAGATTGGCCATGTGCGCCAGTGCCCTCCCGACGGCGACCCCTGCGTCGTCGACCACACGCAGCACCGCGGTCTCCCCGGCGAGCGCCCGCTCCACGATCTGCCGCGTGTCGACCGGCTCCCGCGTGCCCCGGCCCAGCAGCTCGATCATGGTGGACGTCGACGCCACGGTCTCGAGGCACCCGCGATTGCCGCACCGGCAGATGACGCCGTGCTCGTTGATCGTGGTGTGTCCCAGTTCCCCCGTGATGCCGACGTGACCGTAGAAGAGCGCTCCGTCGAGCACGAGGCCCGCCCCGATGCCGGAACCGAGCTTCAGGAAGAGCAGATTCGCAACCGCCTGGTGCGGGCCCCAGCTCACCTGGGCGAGGGCGCCGAGGTTGGCGTCGTTGTCGATGTGGACCGGGATCTGCAGGCGGTCCCGGAACATGCCGCGGATGTCGATCCCCACCCACTCCGGCAGGATGCCTCCCTCGACCACTGTCCCCGTCCTCCGGTCGATCGGCCCGGGGATGCCCACGCCTGCTCCGAGGAGGGCCCGCCGGTGGATGCCGCCCTCGGCGAGCAGGCTGTCGAGGAGGTCCGCCGCGATGGTGAGCCCGTCCGCGGCGGTGTGGCCGGGGGGCAGCGGGACCGAGGCCTCCCGGATGATGCTGTGGCTCGTGCCGGCCAGGACGACGCGCAGATGCCTCCGGCCCACGTCGATCCCGGCGGCCACCTGACCGTCGTCCTCAAGCGTGACCGACAGGGCTCGGCGCCCGGAACTCGTGGTCGGCTCCGTGCTGACGATGCCGACCGACGCGAGGGCCTTGACGATGTTCGACACCGTGGCCGTCGACAGCCCGGTCTGGCGCGCGAGCTCGGCCTGCGTCTGGGACCCGCCGCTCCTCAGCGCCGAGACCAGGCGCTGCTGGTTCTGCCGACGCAACGCCGACTGCGATCCCGGTCTGCCGGCCACGTCGGACACACCGGGGACACCGGATACACCGGGGACACCGGGGACATCAAATACACCGGGGACTCTGGGGCTGGCGGTCGGTGTGTCCGGGAGGGGGCGTGCGGGCATGACCTCAGGGTTGCGCAGCTTCCCCCTGTCGTCAAGAAGTCAACGCATCACGATGCTCCTGTGCCAATGCTCTGTAGTGGGCCGCATTGGCCCCGACGTCCTCCACCTCGCTGTCGGTGAGCTCCCTCCGGACCTTCGCCGGTACCCCGGCCACGAGGGAGCGGGGCGGGACGACCGTTCCCTCGAGCACGACGGCGCCCGCCGCCACGAGCGACCCGGAGCCGATCACGGCGCCGTTCATGACGGTGGCGCTCATGCCGATGAGGCAGTCGTCCTCGACGGTGCACCCGTGCACCACGGCGCTGTGGCCCACGCTGACGCGATCCCCGATCCGCGCGGGGAATCCCGGGTCGGCGTGGACCACCACGTTGTCCTGCAGATTCGTGCCCTCGCCGATGTGGATCGGGGCGGCATCCGCGCGGACGCTGGCGCCGTAGAAGACGCTTGCGAAATCGCCGACGGTGACGTCGCCGATCAGTGCCGCGGTGGGGGCGGTGAACACGGAGTCGCCGATGACGGGGGTCCTGCCCCGGAACGTGATGAGGTGAGCCATGGCGCCAGCCTAGGCGACGTCGTCGGGATGGACACCTGTCGCGGCCGGTCGGGCGGTGCGGTTAGCATGAGGGCGACGTCCAAGCACGGCCACGAGGCCTGCGCCGATGCGCGACCCAGAGAAGGATCGATCGATGACCACCTCGCCCACGTCCGGATCCACCACGGCGGACTCCGTCACCGATGCACCCCTGTCGGAGGTGGATCCCGAGATCGCGGCCGTCCTCAGGGACGAGCTCGCGCGGCAGCGGGACACCCTCGAGATGATCGCCTCCGAGAACTTCGCTCCCCGGGCGGTCCTCCAGGCCCAGGGCAGCGTGCTCACCAACAAGTACGCCGAGGGCTACCCGGGACGTCGGTACTACGGCGGGTGCGAGCACGTGGACGTCGCGGAGAATCTGGCGATCGAGCGGGTGAAGGCACTCTTCGGAGCGGAGTTCGCGAACGTCCAGCCCCACTCCGGCGCACAGGCCAACGCGGCCGCACTGTCGGCCATGATCAAGCCCGGCGAGAAGATCATGGGTCTCTCGCTCGCCCACGGCGGGCACCTGACGCACGGGATGAAGCTCAACTTCTCGGGCAAGCTGTACGCCGTGGCCGCGTACGGTGTCGAGGAGGACACCCACCGCCTCGACATGGACAGGGTGCGTGAGCAGGCGCGCGCGGAGAAGCCGCAGGTCCTGATCGCCGGCTGGTCCGCCTACCCGCGCCGGCTCGACTTCGCGGCCTTCCGCTCCATCGCCGACGAGGTGGGGGCGGTCCTCTGGACCGACATGGCGCACTTCGCCGGTCTCGTCGCCGCAGGAGTGCACCCGAACCCGGTGCCCCACTCCGACATCGTCACCTCCACCGTCCACAAGACGCTCGCCGGACCGCGCTCCGGTGTCATCCTCGCGAAGCAGGAGTGGGCCAAGAAGCTCAACTCGAGTGTCTTCCCCGGACAGCAGGGCGGCCCGCTCATGCACGTGATCGCCGGGAAGGCCACTGCCTTCAGGATCGCCGGGTCCCCGGAGTTCAGGGAGCGCCAGGAGCGTGTCCTCGAGGGCGCCCGCCTCATCGCCGAGCGCCTCACCGGCTCGGACGTCGCCGAGCACGGCGTCTCGGTGCTCACGGGCGGCACCGACGTGCACCTCGTGCTCGTCGACCTGCGCAACTCCACCCTCGACGGCCAGCAGGCGGAGGACGTGCTGCACTCCGTCGGCATCACCGTCAACCGCAACGCCGTACCCTTCGACCCGCGTCCGCCGATGGTCACCTCGGGCCTGCGGATCGGGACCCCTGCCCTGGCCACCCGCGGCTTCGGTGCCACCGAGTTCACCGAGGTCGGGGAGATCATCGCGGCAGCGCTGAAACCCGCCCCCGACGTCGAGGCCCTCCGCGCGAGGGTCTCCGCGCTCGCCGCCGACTTCCCGCTCTACCCGGGCCAGGAGGAGTGGTAGGGCCGGCCGGGGCGCAATCGCCCTGTCGGTGGTGCGGAACGGAACCGCAGCACCCATCACCCGAGCAACCGAACGAGGTCGATCCGCATGAGCCCAGCCCGCATCCTTGACGGGAAAGCAACCGCCGCGCAGCTGAGGGCGGAGCTGACCGGACGTGTGGCGGCGTTGCGGGAGCAGGGGATTACCCCCGGGCTCGGCACCGTGCTGGTGGGCGACGACCCGGGCAGCCGCTCCTACGTGGCGGGCAAGCACCGCGACTGCGCGGAGGTGGGTATCACCTCGGTCCGGCGCGATCTGCCCGCGGACATCACGCAGGAGGACCTCGAGTCCGTCCTCGACGAGTTGAATGCCGACGACGTCACCACGGGCTACATCGTCCAGCTCCCGTTGCCCGCACATCTCGACACCGACGCGATCCTCGAGCGCATCGATCCGGCCAAGGATGCCGACGGACTGCATCCCACCAATCTGGGCAGACTGGTACTCAACGTGGACCGGGAGATGGTGTCGCCGCTGCCCTGCACGCCGCACGGCATCGTCGAGCTCCTCGAGCGCCACGGCGTGTCCCTCCGGGGCCTCGACGTGCTCGTGGTGGGCAGGGGCGTGACGGTGGGCCGCTCGCTGGGCCTGCTGCTGACACGGAAGCAGATCAACGCGACAGTGACACTGGCTCACACGGGGACCGCTGATCTCGCGGCGCATCTCGCTCGGGCCGACGTGGTGGTCGGTGCCGCGGGAAATGCCCACATGATCCGCGCGGAGCAGCTCAAGCCTGGCGCGATCGTCCTCGACGTCGGCGTGAGCCGCGTCGAGGACCCGGACACGGGCAGGGCGGTGCTGACGGGCGACGTCGAGCCCGCTGCCGCGGACGTGGCGGGATGGCTGGCGCCCAATCCGGGGGGAGTGGGTCCGATGACCCGCGCCATGCTGCTGGCCAATGTGGTCGCTGCCGCGGAACGCCTGGCAGGCAGCAGCTGACGGTCTCCGCGCCCTGCCTCGCTCCGAGCCCGATCTCACCTACGCTGGGCAGGTGCACCCACATTCTCCCGGCCCGCCGGTGATCTCCGCCCAGCGTCTCAGCAAGCACTACGGCGAGTTCAGGGCCGTCGACGGGATCTCCTTCGACGTCCCCGCCGGTGAGGCCTTCGGGCTGCTGGGTCCTAACGGGGCCGGCAAGTCGACCACCATGCGCATGATCGGCGGCGTGTCCCAGCGGACCTCCGGGCACCTGACGATCATGGGGCTCGATCCCGAGGAGCACGGGCCCGAGGTCCGGGCGCACCTCGGCGTGGTCCCGCAGCAGGACAATCTCGACGAGGAACTTCGGGTCCGTGACAATCTGATCGTGTACGGGCGCTACTTCGGCCTCCCCCTGAGCTATCTCGGGCCCAAGGCCGACGAACTCCTCGAGTTCGCCCAGCTCACGGACAAGGCCTCGGCGAAGGTCGACGCGCTCTCCGGCGGCATGAAACGGCGTCTGACCATCGCGCGCTCGCTCATCAACGAGCCCCGGATCCTCCTCCTCGACGAACCCACCACCGGCCTGGACCCGCAGGCCCGGCACATCCTGTGGGACCGGCTGTTCCGGCTGAAGGAAGCCGGCGTCACGCTCATCCTGACCACGCACTACATGGACGAGGCCGAGCAGCTCTGCGACCGCCTCGTCGTCGTCGACAAGGGGCAGATCATGGCGGAGGGCTCACCCGCCCAGCTCATCCGCGACCACTCCACGCGGGAGGTCCTCGAACTGCGCTTCGGCTCGGAACGGAACACCACCGTGGCCGCGGAGCTGCAGGGCATCGGCGACCGCCTCGAGCCGCTGCCGGACCGCGTGCTCATCTACGCGCGCGACGGCGAGGCGGCGCTGGAGGAGGTCAGCGCGCGAGGCCTGAAGCCCCTCACGTCCCTGGTGCGGCGGTCCTCGCTCGAGGACGTCTTCCTGCGCCTGACCGGGAGGAGCCTCGTTGACTGAGCCGCGGACCACCGTGCCGGACGACCACCCGGCACACCGGCCCTACCGTCTCCACTCCCACGCACCGGAGGTCTCGGCGTCCCGGGCACGCCGGTTCGGCACCTGGTACTACGCCGAGCACGTGCTGCGGTCCATGAGGAGCTACCGCTGGACGCTGCTCGCCTCCAGCGTGGGCACACCGGTGGTGTACCTCGTCGCCCTGGGCGTGGGGCTGGCGACGCTCGTGGACCGGAACTCCGCCGCAGCCTTCGGCGGGGTCGGCTATCTCGCCTTCATCGCACCTGCGCTGCTGGCGTCGGCGGCCATCATGACGGCGGCCACCGAGTTCACCTACCCGGTGATGGACGGCTTCAAGTGGCGCAGGGTCTACTACGGACCCCATGCCTCACCCCTGGGGACGGACCAGATCGTCAACGGCCACGTCCTGGCGATCACGCTCCGGCTCCTGGCGAGCACCGCCATCTATTTCGTGATCATCGCGGCCTTCGGTGCCTCGCCCTCGCCCGCCGGGGTGCTGGTAGTCCCGGTGGCGGTCCTCACGGGGCTCGCTTTCGGTCTGCCGCTGCTGGCCTACGCGGCAGGGGTGGAGGACGACCGGGGGCAGTTCCCGCTCGTCATGCGCTTCGTCGTCACGCCGCTGTTCCTGTTCTCCGGCACATTCTTCCCGCTGGAGACCCTGCCCCTGTTCCTGCGCTGGATCGGCTGGATCTCGCCCCTGTGGCACGGGACGGAACTGGGCCGGGCCCTGACCTACGGGTACGAGCTTCCGGGCTGGCTGGCGCTCGTCCACGGCCTCGTCCTCGTGGTCCTCGCCGTCGTCGGCCTGCACCTGGCCCGGACGGTCTTCGCGCGGAGGCTGGGTCGGTGACGGCGGGATTCCCGGGGCCGGACCTGCGGCTGGAAGGCTCCACGCGACCATTGGCCGCACTGTACTCCCGCAACGCGAAGGCGGTCATCGCCCGGGGGCTGCTGGCGACCAGGAGCAGCAACGGGCTGGTCCTGGTGTCGGGTTTCTTCGAGCCGGTGCTCTATCTCCTGTCCATGGGGATCGGACTCGGCGCGCTCGTCGGCGAGCTGGACGGACCCGACGGGCGCCCCATCAGCTACGCCGCCTACATCGCACCGGCTCTGCTCGCGGTGTCCGCGATGAACGGTGCGGTCTACGACAGCACGTGGAACGTCTTCTTCAAGATGAACTTCGCCAAGCTGTACCAGGGCATGCTGTACACCTCGCTCGGGCCCCTCGACGTGGCGATCGGTGAGATCTTCCTGGCGCTGCTCCGCGGCGCCCTGTACGCCACCGGGTTCACCACCGTGATGGCACTGATGGGTCTGCTCACCACGCCGGTGGCGCTGCTCATGATCCCGGCGTCGGTGGTCGTCGCCTTCGGGTTCGCATCCTTCGGCATGGCGATCACGAGCTTCATGAGGACGTTCCAGCAGATGGAGTGGGTCAATTTCGTGATGCTGCCGATGTTCCTGTTCTCGGCGACCTTCTACCCGCTGAGCGTCTACCCGCAAGCCGTCCAGTGGTTCATCCAGGCGTTACCCCTCTGGCACGGCGTGGAACTGCTCCGGCAGATCAGCGTGGCGTCGTTCGGCCCTGCCACGCTGGTCCACCTCGGCTACTTCCTCGTCATGATCGCCGTCGGGATGTTGCTGACCACGCTGCGCCTGCGGAAGCTGTTCCTGAAGTAGGGCACCCCCTGAAGTAGGGACCTCCTGAACCAGGGCACCTCCTGAAGTAGGGCACCGAGGCAGGAACGCGGCGTCAGGTCCTGAGGGTCGCGTAGACCACGTAGTTGTCGTCGAACTCACCGGTGTCGGGGTTGTAGCCGTCACAGGTGATGAGGCGCAGTTCCGAGCCCGCCGTGTTCCCGTAGACCGTGAGCGTGGGGAACTCGTCCTTCATGTACTGCTCGCCGCGCTGGAACTCGAAGACCGCCGTCGTGCCGTCCTCGCGGACCACGTTGATGACGTCCCCGGTCTTCAGCTCACGCAGGCGGGCGAACACACCGGCGCCTCCGTCCGTCGCGTTGACGTGGCCCAGCATCACGGCGGGGCCGCGTTCCCCCGGTGTGGGCGACTGGTTGTACCAGCTCGCGGGGGATCCGGGCTCGCCCGGCGGGACCTCGAGACTCTTGTTCTCGCGAAGTCCGAGGCTCAGCAGCTCGGAGCGTGCGCCGATGGACGGGATGTCGAGCGTGGTCGGGACCGAGGCGGGCAGCACGGGCGGCAGGGACGGCGCAGCGGTCGGCGTCGCCGGAGAGGACGCGGTGGGTACCGGCGTCGCTGGGGAGGACGCGGTGGGTACCGGCGTCGCGGGCGCCGACGGGGAGGTGCCCGCGGCCGACGACGACGCGGCGGAGGTCGGCTGCGCGGCGGTGCCCGGCTCGGCGGCGGATCCACAGCCGGCGAGGAGAAAGAGGGCGGCCACCGCCGGGGCCGTGAAGCCCCAGCGACGGCCGGTTTTCCTACTGATCACAGGGATCAGGATTATGCGTTGTGCGCCGCGCGACGACGGACCATGAAGGTTCCGCCTGCTGCTGCGGCCAGCACGAGACCGCCACCGAGGGCGATCATGCCCGTGGAGGAGTTCTCGGTGGCGACACCGGTGTCGGCGCCACCCTCGGGCATGGCGGCCATCTGGCCCTTCACGAGCGTGCCACACAGTGCGGGCGAGGTGGCGCCGAGGGGAAGCTCGGGATCCAGGTCGCTGGGCGAGCTGAAGACCTCCTCGGAGACGCCGGCGGTTGCCGGATCCAGGCCGTGCACGACGACGACCGAGGTGCCGGCCTCGAGCGACTTCTGCTGGGCATCACTGATGGTGATGGTGCGCTCGATGGTGTACGAACCACCTTGTCCACCCAGCTCGAGGTTCAGGGCTGCGGCCGGCGACGTGTCACCGGAGGTGGTCAGCGTGGTGAGGATGTTGCCGTAGCGATCAGCAGCCTCGGTGGTGCTGACGATGCCGTTGCCGTCGGCGTCATCGGCGGGTGTGGGGCAGGTGCCCATGGCCTCACCGTGGACGTGCTGCACGTGGGGGTACGGTCCGTCCATGAAGGTCTCGGCCAGGCCGGAGACCTGCAGGTTGACCTTCGCCTGATCACCGGTCACATCGACGGTGACGGTGCCGGTGCCGGTGGTGCCGTTGAGCTGGCCCAGGGTCGAGGAGTAGGAGCCGTCGGCCGCGAGGGCGGGCGAGCTGGCCATGGCGACTGCGCCGAGGGCGAGGGCCGGTACCGCGAGGAAACGCATTTTCTTGTTCATGATGATGTCCTCCATAGTGCGAATGCTGCGCACCGTGGGGCACGCACGGGAGTAGTTCGGGGTGAGTCCCGTCACGGATTGGGAAGCTGGAGAGAAAGTTGGAATTACCTGGCAGTTCGCCCGCGGTGGAAGCACGTGGGACACCCGGACAGGATGCGGGACAATGGCCGGATGCAGTCATTAGGGAGCAATGGGCGGCCTGCGGGTCGGGGTCCGAGCATGCGCATGGGCAGTACGGGGGTGGCGATCATGCTGGTCGTCTTCCTCGTGGCCGTGGTCTTCGCGGCGAACCAGAACGACGTGGTCGGCTGGCTGGTGGTGATCATCTCGCTCGGCTGGCTCCTCGTGTTCAGTTTCGTGGTGTTCAGCCTCCGCTCCGCGGCCCGCAAGGCGGCCGCGCGTCTGCGGGGTCACGCCGATGCGGGCGCGGGCGGGCAGGGCAGCGGGTCCCCTGTCGCGGTGGACAGGTCCAGGGAGCTGAAGCTCGAGCACAGCTTCAAGATCGTGCAGGTGCAGGTGGATGTGGTGCGGGAGTACCTCGGGAAGGACCAGGAGATGGTGGAGCGGGCGCTCGAGACGATCGAGATCACCTCCCACAACGCACGCTCCATGATGAAGGATTCCGGCGAAGGACCCGTGGAGGGCACTGTTGTCGACTGACCGGGAGTGCCGCAGGGACGACGGCGCACACTCGCGGGTAGGGTTGAGCGGGTGAATCCGGCATCGAGTCCAGAAGAAACCGTGCGCATCGCCTCGGTGAACGTCAACGGGATCCGCGCGGCCTACAAGCGGGGCATGCAGCAGTGGCTGGACGGGCGCGGCGTGGACATCCTGTGCCTCCAGGAGGTGCGCGCCCCCGATGCCGTGGTCCGGAGCCTGCTGGGGGAGCACTGGCACATCCAGCACGCCGAGGCGGAGGCCAAGGGCCGTGCCGGGGTGCTGATCGCGTCGCGCCAGGAGCCGGTGGCGGTGCGGACCGGCATCGGCGACAGCTACTTCGACACCGCGGGCCGCTGGGTCGAGATGGACCTCGAGATCAGGGGTGCCGCCCTCACGGTGGTCAGTGCATACGTCCATTCCGGCGAGGTGGGCACCCAGAAGCAGGATGACAAGTACCGCTTCCTCGACGCCATGGGGGAGCGCCTCGCCGGGCTTCGGGACGGCGCGGGGCACGCCGTGGTCCTCGGCGACCTCAATGTGGGCCACACGCAGCGCGACATCAGGAACTGGAAGGGCAACGTGAAGAAGGCCGGGTTCCTCCCCGAGGAACGTGCCTACTTCGACCGGTTCCTCTCGGACGGGTCCGGCTTCGTGGACGTGGCCCGCTCACTGGCCGGCGACGTCGACGGCCCCTACACCTGGTGGTCCTGGCGCGGCCAGGCGTTCGACAACGACACCGGGTGGCGTATCGACTACCAGCTCGCCACGCAGGACCTCGCCACGCGCGCCGTCAGTGCCGACGTCGACAGGGCGCCGAGCTGGGACACGAGGTTCTCGGACCATGCGCCCCTCGTCGTCGACTACCGGATCTAGCACCAGGACCACACCCATGACCGACACCGAACAGGCCACCGCACCCCGACGCCGGCAGCGCGTCCTCTCGGGGATGCAGCCCTCCGCGGGATCCCTGCACCTGGGCAACTACATCGGCGCCCTCGTGCAGTGGGTGCAGCTGCAGGAGGAGTACGACGCCGTCTTCTTCATCCCCGATCTGCATGCGATCACCGTTCCGCAGGACCCGGCGGAGCTCGCCCGGCGCACCCGGACCACGGCGGCGCAGTACATCGCCGGCGGGGTGGACCCGGACCGGGCCACCCTCTTCGTGCAGTCGCATGTGCCCGAACACGCCCAGCTCGCCTGGGTGCTGAACTGCCTGACCGGCTTCGGTGAGGCATCGCGGATGACGCAGTTCAAGGACAAGGCCTCGAAGCAGGGCACCGACTCCGCGAGCGTGGGACTGTTCACCTACCCGGTGCTGCAGGCGGCGGACATCCTGCTCTACCAGCCGGACGGCGTCCCCGTGGGGGAGGACCAGCGGCAGCACGTGGAGCTGAGCCGCGATCTCGCCCAGCGCTTCAACGCCCGGTTCGGGGAGACCTTCGTGCTCCCGCACCCCTTCATCCGGAAGGAGTCCGCGAAGATCTACGATCTGCAGAACCCCACCGCGAAGATGTCGAAGTCGGCCTCGTCGAGCGGTGGTCTCGTGAATCTCCTCGACGACCCGACCGTTATCACCAAGCGCATCAGGTCCGCGGTCACCGACACGGGGACCGAGATCCGCTTCGACCGCGAGGGCAAGCCGGGGATCTCGAATCTGCTCACCGTGTACTCGGTCCTCTCGGGCCGGAGCGTCACCGAGCTGGAGGCCGACTACGCGGGCCGGATGTACGGGCACCTGAAGGTGGATCTCGCCGAGGTGGTCGTCGAGGCGCTGGCCCCGGTCCGCCGTCGGGCGGAGGAACTCCTGGCGGATCCCGCCGAACTCGACCGCCTGCTCGCCAAGGGAGCGGCCAAGGCCCGGAGCATGGCCGCTCCGACGCTCGCGGAGGTCTACGCCCGCGTCGGTTTCCTGCCCGCCACGGTCGTCCCCTGACCGATGGGCGAGGTGAGCCCGCGGAGCCGAGCAGAGGGGACAGCCGTGTCGCGGTCACGCTTCGGCGAGAGCTGCGTGGGCATCACGATCCCGGTCCCGGAGCCACTCGCGGGGACCCTCGAGGCGCTGCGGGCCTCCTTCGGCGACCCGAT
The DNA here is from genome assembly GCF_947493765.1 of uncultured Arthrobacter sp. Classification (GTDB taxonomy): domain Bacteria; phylum Actinomycetota; class Actinomycetes; order Actinomycetales; family Micrococcaceae; genus Arthrobacter_D. The sequence continues at coordinate 329,255 of NZ_CANLSZ010000004.1, read as the reverse complement.
GGCCGCACTCGTCCCACCCCACATCACCCTCATCACCACCACGCCCGCCTCCGACTGGGACGCCACGATCCGGCACGTCCGCGACGTCGCCCGGCGGCAGGAGCCCTTCCTGGTGCGCCTGCTCGGTACGGGCTCCTTCCGGCCCGTCTCGCCGGTGGTGTTCCTCCGGCTCGTCGCGGGCTTCGACGAGTGCGTCGGTCTGCATGCCAGGCTGCAGACCGGTCCGCTCGAGCGCGACCTCGCGTTCGACTTCCATCCGCACGTCACGGTGGCTCACGATGTCTCGGATGCCGCCATGGACGAGGCGATGCGGACACTGGCCGGCTTCGAGTCGTCCTTCGAGGTACGCACCATGGGGCTCTACGAGCACGTCCCTACCGGGCTCTGGACGCTGAGGGAGGAGCTGACCTTTGGCGAGGACCCTGACCGTTCCCAAACCGCCCCCGGTTGACCAGCCCTCCCCGACGGATCTGCCCGCTCTCCGGCGCAGGGTAATCGATGCCCGGATCAGGGTCGGCCGCCTCAGCCGCTCGGGTACCGGCGGCACGGAACTGCTCCTCGCGCGGCTGAACGTGGTCCTGTTCCGCATCTCCACGGCCGAGCCGGTGCGCGTCCTGCTCCTGTACGTGGAGCGGCGCGGCCCGCTGATGGCCGCCGGGCTCGCCTACAGGCTCTTCTTCGCCATCGCCGCGCTCCTCGTGGTGGGCTTCGCGACGGTCGGCATAGTCATCGCGGGCAACGAGGCGCTGCGCACCATCTCCGTCGACGCCCTCGACCAGTCCGTCCCGGGGCTGATCGATCGCGGGCAGGGTGCCGGCGGGCTGCTGGAGCCGCAGGCCCTGTTCGACGCGACGAGCGGGCTCGGGTGGGCGATCGTGGTCTTCACCATCGTGATGCTGGTGACCTCGCTCGGCTGGATCGCGGGGATGCGGCAGGCCATGCGGGGCCTCTTCGCCCTGCGCCCCGTGGCCATGAACCCGCTCCTGCTCCGGCTTAGGGACCTCGGCACCCTGGCCCTGCTCGGTGCCGTGATGCTCGTGACCACAGCTCTCGGCGTCATCGCCAACAACACCCTCGACGCACTGCTCTTGCTCCTCCAGCTCAGCGCGGTGACCCAGCTCCTCACGCAGGGAGCGGGCTTCGTGCTGATGATCCTGCTGGACACCCTCATGGCCGCGATCCTGCTCCGGTCCGCCTCCGCGATCGAGATGCCCACGGCGGTCCTCCGCCGGGGGGCCGTCCTCGCGGGCCTCGGCAGCACGGTGCTGAGGACGTTCTCGGCGCAGATTCTCGGGAGCGTGGGCAACAATCCGCTGCTGTTCTCCTTCGCCGTGATCCTCGCGCTCTTCGTCTGGTTCTTCCTCCTCAGCCAGGTGTACCTGCTGGCGACGGCGTGGTGCGCGATCGCCGCGGCCGATGCCCGGGGAGCGGCCGAGCGCGAGCACCACGCGAAGGCGGGCACCCTGAGGCAGCGGAGTCGCCGCCACCTCAGGGGTGGTTGATCAGACCCTCCGGGTCAGGATGGCCTGCTTGACCTCCGAGATCGCCTTGGTCACCTGGATGCCGCGGGGACATGCCTCGGTGCAGTTGAAGGTGGTCCGGCAGCGCCAGACACCCTCCTTGTCGTTGAGGATCTCCAGGCGCATGTCCCCGGCGTCGTCACGCGAGTCGAAGATGAAACGGTGCGCGTTGACGATGGCGGCCGGCCCGAAGTACTGGCCATCGGTCCAGAAGACGGGGCAGGAGGACGTGCACGCCGCGCACAGGATGCACTTGGTGGTGTCGTCGTACCGCTCGCGTTCCTCGGAGGATTGCAAACGCTCCTTGGTGGGGGAGTGCCCCTTGCTGATGAGGAAGGGCATGATCTCGCGATAGGACTGGAAGAACGGCTCCATGTCCACGATGAGGTCCTTCTCGACCGGCAGGCCCTTGATGGGTTCCACCAGGATGGGCTTGGACGTGTCGAGGTCCTTCAGCAGCGTCTTGCAGGCCAGACGGTTGCGCCCGTTGATACGCATGGCGTCGGAACCGCACACACCGTGGGCGCAGGACCGCCGGAAGGACACCGAGCCGTCGTGCTCCCACTTGACGCGGTGGAGGGCGTCGAGCACGCGGTCCGTGCCGTACATGGTGAGCTTCCACTCGTCCCAGTGCGCCTCGTCCGAGATCTCGGGATTGTAGCGGCGCACTTTCAGGGTGATGTCGAAGGTGGGAATCTCCCCGCCCCCTCCGACGCCGGGCGCGAGCTCGACCTTCGAGGCCGGCTCCTTCTCCATGGTTTCTGTGCTCATCAGTACTTACGCTCCATCGGCTGGTAACGGGTGAAGATCACGGGCTTGGTCTCGAGGCGGACTCCGCTGGTCCTCGTGGCACTGGGGTCCCGGTAGGCCATGGAGTGCGTCATGAAGTTCTCGTCGTCGCGCTCCGGGAAGTCCTCACGGAAGTGGCCCCCACGGGACTCCTTCCGATGCAGCGCGGCCGCCGTCATCACCTTCGCCATGTCGAGCAGGAAGCCGAGCTCCACCGCTTCCAGCAGGTCGAGGTTGAACCGCTTGCCCTTGTCCTGGACGGTGATACGCGTGTACCGCTCCTCCAGGCCGTCGATGACGCTCAGGGCCTCGAGCAGTGTCTCCTCGGTGCGGAACACCTGCACATTGGCATCCATGATGTCCTGCAGCTCCTTGCGGATGAGGGCCACCCGCTCGCCGCCCTCCGAGCTCCGGGCGCGGTCGAGCAGCGCCTCCGTCTCCACCGTGGGGTTCTCGGGGATCTCGACGAAGTCGGCGGTGAGTGCGTACTGCGCCGCCGCGATGCCGGCGCGCTTGCCGAAGACGTTGATGTCCAGGAGCGAATTGGTCCCGAGCCGGTTGGAGCCGTGCACGGAGACGCAGGCCACCTCGCCGGCGGCGTAGAGCCCCGGGACCACGGTGTCGTTGTCCGCCAGCACCTCCGCCGAGATGTTCGTGGGGATCCCGCCCATGGCGTAGTGCGCGGTGGGGAAGACCGGGACGGGCTCGGTGTACGGCTCCACGCCGAGGTAGGTGCGGGCGAACTCCGTGATGTCCGGCAGCTTCGCGTCGATGTGCGCGGGCTCGAGGTGCGTCAGGTCGAGCAGGACGTAGTCCTTGTTCGGTCCGGCTCCGCGTCCCTCCCGTACCTCGTTGGCCATGGAGCGGGCCACGATGTCGCGCGGGGCGAGATCCTTGATGGTGGGTGCGTAGCGTTCCATGAAGCGCTCACCGTCGGAGTTGCGCAGGATGGCACCCTCGCCGCGGGCGGCCTCCGAGAGCAGGATCCCCAGACCGGCGAGGCCGGTCGGGTGGAACTGGAAGAACTCCATGTCCTCGAGGGGGATGCCGCGGCGGAAGGCGATGCCCATGCCGTCGCCCGTCAGGGTATGGGCGTTCGACGTCGTCTTGTAGACCTTGCCGACGCCCCCCGAGGCGATGACGATCGACTTGGCCTGGAAGACGTGCAGCTCGCCCGAGGCGAGATCGTAGGACACGACGCCGGCCACCCGCTTCTCGAGGCGGGTCTCGCCGTCCACCGTGACCTCCTGGTCCACCATCAGGAGATCGAGCACGTAGTACTCGTTGTAGAACTCGACGTTGTGCTTGACGCAGTTCTGGTACAGGGTCTGGAGGATCATGTGCCCCGTGCGGTCGGCGGCGTAGCAGGAGCGGCGCACCGGCGCCTTCCCGTGGTCACGCGTGTGACCGCCGAAGCGGCGCTGGTCGATACGGCCCTCGGGCGTCCGGTTGAAGGGCAGGCCCATCTTCTCGAGATCGAGCACGGCCTCGATGGCTTCCTTCGCCATGACCTCGGCGGCGTCCTGGTCCACGAGGTAGTCCCCGCCCTTGACCGTGTCGAACGTGTGCCACTCCCAGTTGTCCTCCTCGACATTGGCCAGGGCCGCGCACATCCCACCCTGCGCTGCCCCCGTGTGGGAGCGCGTGGGGTAGAGCTTCGTCAGGACGGCGGTGTGGGCACGTTGCCCGGACTCGATGGCAGCGCGCATTCCCGCGCCGCCCGCGCCGACGATGACGACGTCGTACTTGTGGACCTGCATGCTGGTCGCTCTTTCTGTTGGAACCGGTGGTGGTGCGGGGCGGGCGCTCCGTCGCGTCCGCCCCGCGGATCTGCCGAGGTGCAGCAGGTGCCTAGGTGGCGGGGCAGTAGTCGGCCACGTGGGCCACACCGTCGATCACGGGGCACGGGTCGAAGGTGAAGATCACGAGGGTGCCGAGGACCACGATCACGACGGTGGAGGTGTACAACACACCCTTGAGCCACATCCGGGTGCTGTTCTTCTCGGCGTAGTCGTTGATGATCACGCGGATACCGTTCGTGCCGTGCAGCATGGCCAGCCACAGCATGGTCAGATCCCAGATCTGCCACAGCGGGTCGGCCCACTTGCCGGCGACGAAGCCGAAGTCGATGGCACTGATGCCGTCGCCGCTGACCAGGTTGACCCAGAGGTGGGTGAAGATGAGCACCACCAGCAGGGCCCCGGACAGCCGCATGAAGAGCCAGGCGATCATCTCGAAGTTGCCGCGGGAGGCCGATGAGCGGGAGTAGCCCGGCGAGACGCGGCCGGAGCGCGGGCTTTCGATTGTTGGCGTGGCCATGGGTCCTAACCTCCGAAGACGTGCATGAGATGGCGGATCGAGAAGGCGATCATGACGACGGCCCACAGACCGACGACGCTCCAGAGCATCTGCCGGTGGTACCTCGGGCCCTTCTTCCAGAAGTCCACGAGGATGACACGGATCCCGTTGAAGGCGTGGAACACGATGGCCGCGACGAGCCCGAGTTCGCCCAGGCCCATGATCGGGTTCTTGTAGGAGGCGATCACGGCGTCGTACGCCTCGGGCGAGACGCGCACGAGCGACGTGTCGAGGACGTGCACGAGGAGGAAGAAGAAGATCACGACCCCCGTGATCCGATGGGCCACCCAGGACCACTGGCCTTCCCGGCCACGGTAGAGGGTGCCTGCTGGTACCAGTGTCTTCGACATCGAAATGACCTCCCTGCATCGCGAGGGCGCTAGCGCGTTGTACGCAATGATTACGCCGGTGCGACAGCACTCTTGTGCACAACGATAATCTAGGCCGCCGACATTTACCGTTCAATGTAGGTGCGCCTGACCTGTGACGTTGTAGACACCGGCCCGATGCCGCCGCGACGGTGTGGACACCGGCCCGCCGGCAGCGGGTCCGGCTCCGGCGGGCGTCGGTTACCGTGGGACTGATGAGTACAGAGAGGGCGGCTGCCCGGAACCCCGACAGTGTGCTGGACCGCTTCCACGGCGTTATTCCCGCGGGAGGTACCGGCACCCGCCTGTGGCCGCTCTCGCGCGCGGCGGCGCCGAAGTTCCTGCACGATCTCACCGGCTCCGGCAGCACGCTCATCCGCGCCACCTACGACCGGCTGCTGCCGCTCAGCGGGGGCCGCATCATGGTGGTCACCGGGATCGTGCACCGGCGCGCCGTGCTGGCCCAGCTTCCCGAGATCCGGGACACCGACCTGGTGCTCGAGGCCGAGCCGAAGGACTCCGCCGCCGCCATCGGCCTCGCCGCCGCGATCCTGCACCGGCGGGACCCGGACATCATCATGGGGTCGTTCGCGGCGGACCAGGTGATCGCCCCCGTCGAGGTCTTCCAGGACGCGGTGCGGGAGGCCATCCACACGGCGGCCCGGGGTTACATCGTCACCATCGGGATCAAGCCGACCCACCCGTCCACCGGCTTCGGCTACATCCGCGCGGGTGAGCCGCTGTCCGTCGCCGGGGCGCCCACGGCGCGCGCGGTCATCGAGTTCGTGGAGAAACCCTCGCAGGCCGTCGCGGACGGGTACATCGACAGCGGCAACTACTCCTGGAACGCCGGGATGTTCGTGGCACCCGTGGAGCTCATGCTCCGGCACCTCGCGGCGAACGAGCCCGAGCTGCACGCCGGTCTGCTGGAGATCGCCGCGGCCTGGGACACCCCGCAGCGCGTGGCGGTGGCGCGCCGCGTCTGGCCCACCCTGCCGAAGATCGCGATCGACTACGCGGTGGCCGAGCCGGCGGCAGCCGCGGGCGACGTCGCCATGATCCCCGGAGAGTTCACCTGGGACGACGTCGGGGACTTCGCCGCCATCGGCCGCCTCAACCCGGCCGAGGAGAACAGCGAACTGACGGTGATGGGCGAGGGGGCCAGGGTGTTCTCCGAGAACGCCTCCGGCATCGTCGTCTCCGACACCAAGCGCGTGATCGCGTTGATCGGGATTGACGACGTCGTCATCGTGGACACCCCGGACGCCCTGCTCGTGACGACCAAGGAGCACGCGCAGGAGGTCAAGAAGGCCGTCGAACGCCTGCGGGCCAGCGGCGACACGGACGTGCTCTAGGCCGGAGGCGCTGCGTCGCCCCCGTCCGGGCGGCATGACGCGGTCCCGGGTGCGCCGGTGCCGTGCCCCGGTGTCGGTAGGCTGAGGACGTGGAAACGTACAACGCCCAGAGAGCCTCGACCTCGCGCGTGGGCGTCGCCCTCGAACCCCTGCTCGGCGGACTGACGGAACTCCGGCGCGAGTTCCACCGCCACCCGGAGCTCTCCTTCCGGGAGCAGCTGACCACGGAGCTCATCGTGGCCCGACTCGAGCGGGCTGGCCTGGCCCCGCAGCGGCTCACGGGGACCGGGGTGTTCGTGGACATCGGACGGGGCCCGCTGGCCCTGGGGCTGCGCGCGGACATCGACGCCCTTCCCATTTCCGAGGAGACCGGCCTCGCCTACTCCTCGGAGAACCAGGGCATCGCCCACTCCTGCGGCCACGACATCCACACGACCGTGATGCTCGGCGTCGCCCTCGTGCTCGCCGAACTCGACGCCGCCGACCCGCTGCCGGGTACGGTGCGGATCATCTTCCAGCCCGCGGAGGAGATGATGCCCGGCGGCGCCCTCGACGTGATCTCCCAGGGTGTGCTGGTCGGACTGCCGCGGATCCTGGCCCTGCACTGCGACCCGCGGATCGACGTCGGACTCGTCGGCACCCGGATCGGTGCCATCACCTCGGCCTCGGACACCATCCGCGTGGAACTGAGCGGGCGCGGGGGGCACACCTCGCGGCCGCACCTGACGGAGGACCTGGTCTTCGCGCTCGCCTCGATCGCCGTCAACGTCCCGGCGATCCTGTCCCGCCGGATCGACGTGCGCAGTGCCGTCTCGGTGGTGTGGGGGCAGATCCATGCCGGCTCCGCGCCCAATGCGATCCCCGCCCACGGTTTCATGTCCGGCACGCTGCGCTGCCTGGACGGTGAGGCGTGGGAGTCCGCGGGGGAGATGCTGGACCGGGCGGTGCGGGAGGTGGCGGCCCCCTTCGGCGTGGACGTGAGACTCGAGCACATCCGGGGGGTGCCGCCGGTGGTGAACCAGGAGGCGGAGACCGGCCTCCTGGAGGCCGCCGCGCGGGCCGAGCTCGGTGCGCGGGCCGTGGTCCTGACCCCGCAGTCGATGGGCGGGGAGGACTTCGCCTGGATGACCCAGGAGGTGCCCGGCGCCATGATGCGGCTCGGCACGCGCACACCCGGCGGGGAGACGTTCGATCTGCACCGCGGCGACTACGCGCCCGACGAGCGCTCCATCGAGTGCGGCATCCGCGTCATGGCCGCGGCGGCGCTGCAGGCCGTGGCCGGCAACGGCCGCTGAGGGACGGACGCATAACGAATCCTGAACGATCCGGGGTCCGTCGGTGGCCGTGTCGTGTTCCACGTCACCATAGCCTTAGGATGATCGCATACGTGCTGCATCGACGCTGTCGCGGCGCCACGGTCTCTCAGTGAAAACAGAGCCTCGGATCAATAGCGACCCGTGATGGACACTCACTGGTATTCGTCCCCGTGGCGTACTTCTTTTTCCTGGAGGCATTTTGAAGAACTCACTGCGCAGGTTCTCGCGCGGAACCGGCCTGTCAGCCGCCGTGCTCGGCGCATCGGCCCTCGTCCTGTCCGGCTGCGGTGCGCCGCCCGCGGAGGATTCCTCCGCTGGTTCGAACGACGCGAACGCCGACTACCTCGGCTGCATCGTCTCCGACTCGGGTGGGTTCGACGACCGCTCGTTCAACCAGTCGAGCTACGAGGGCCTGCAGAAGGCCAAGACCGATCTCGGCATCGAGACCAACGAGGCGGAGTCGCAGGCCCAGACCGACTTCGGCCCCAACGTCGACGCGATGGTGCAGGATGGCTGCGACCTGATCGTCACGGTCGGCTTCCTGCTCGCCGACACCACGAAGTCGACCGCCGAGGCGAACACCGAGACCAACTTCGCGATCGTCGACGACAACTCGATCGACCTGCCCAACGTCAAGCCCATCATCTACGACACGGCCCAGGCGGCCTTCCTGGCGGGCTACGCCGCCGCGGCGACGAGCGAGACGGGCAAGGTGGCCACCTTCGGCGGCGTCAACATCCCCACCGTGACCATCTTCATGGACGGCTTCGCCGAGGGCGTCACCTACTTCAATGAGGAGACCGGCGGCGACGTCGAGCTGCTCGGCTGGAACAAGGAGAGCCAGAACGGCACCTTCGTGGGCAACTTCGAGGACGCAGCCGCCGGCAAGACGAACACCCAGAACTTCATCAACGAGGGCGCGGACATCATCATGCCCGTCGCCGGCCCGGTGGGCTCCGGTACGCTGGACGCCGTCATCGAGGCCAACGCCGGCGGCAAGGACGTCAAGGCGGTCTGGGTCGACTCGGACGGCTACGAGACGGCCGGCAAGGGGGAGGAGTTCATCCTCACCTCCGTCATGAAGCTCATGGGCGACGCCGTCGAGGACGTCATCAGCACCGACGTCGACGGCGAGTTCGACAACTCCCCGTACGTGGGCACCCTGGAGAACGGCGGCGTGGCACTGGCCCCGTTCCACGACCAGGAGGCCAACGTCCCGGACGACCTGCAGTCGACGCTCGACGACCTGCAGGAGAAGATCGTCTCCGGCGAGATCACGGTCGGCTCGGACGCCAGCCCGGAGTAGCCCGGCACACAGCACAGAGCCGCCTTCGTCCCGCGGGGTCCTGCAGGGACGAAGGCGGTTCTGCGCCCGCGGTGCGCGCGTGCGAGCACTGCGGCGCGCGCAGTGGCGGAGAACCATCACAGACGACAGAACAGGCTGGCTGAGTTGTGAAACTCGAACTGATCGGCATCACGAAGCGCTTCGGCTCGCTCGTCGCCAACGACCACATCGATCTCGTCGTGGAGCCGGGGCAGGTCCACAGTCTCCTCGGGGAGAACGGGGCGGGGAAGTCCACCCTCATGAACGTGCTCTACGGTCTGTACGACCCGACCGAGGGCGAGATCCGCGTCGATGACGAGCCCGTGGTCTTCAAGGGCCCGGCGGACGCCATGGCGGCGGGTATCGGCATGGTGCACCAGCACTTCATGCTCGTGCCGGTCTTCACCGTCGCGGAGAACGTGGCCCTCGGGAACGAGACCACCAAGGCCGGAGGCCTGCTGAACCTCTCGCGGACGCGGGAGCGCATCCGGGAGATCTCCGACCAGTACGGGTTCGACGTGGACCCCGACGCGGTCGTGGAGGATCTGCCCGTGGGCGTGCAGCAGCGCGTCGAGATCATCAAGGCGCTGGTGCGCGACGCCGAGGTGCTGATCCTGGACGAACCGACGGCCGTGCTGACCCCCAGGGAGACCGACGAGCTCCTCGGCATCATGGGACAGCTGACGGCCGACGGGAAGTCGATCGTCTTCATCTCCCACAAGCTGCGCGAGGTCAAGGCCGTCTCCGACGTCATCACCGTGATCCGTCGCGGCAAGGTGGTGGGGACCGCGGAGCCCAGCGCCTCCACCACGGAACTCGCCTCCCTCATGGTGGGGCGCTCCGTGAGCCTGACCCTCGACAAGGCGCCGGCCACCCCCGGGGAGGCGAGCTTCCGCGTCCATGAGCTGGTGGTCCAGGCAGCGAACGGCCAGCGCGTGGTGGACGGGCTCAGCTTCGAGGTGTCGCGAGGCGAGATCCTCGCCGTCGCCGGCGTCCAGGGCAACGGGCAGACGGAGCTCACCGAGGCGATCCTCGGCCTGCAGGACCACGTGAGCGGGTCGATCACCCTGGACGGTGTGGAGCTCGTGGGCCGCAGCGTCAAGGACATCATCCGCGCCGGTGTCGGCTTCGTGCCCGAGGACCGCAGCGTCGAGGGTCTCGTGGGCAGCTTCACGGTCGCGGAGAACCTCGTGCTGAACCGGTACGACGACGCCGCGTTCGCCCGGGGACTGTCCATGTCCCCGGCAGCGATCAGGACGAACGCCGAGGAGAAGATCGAGGAGTTCGACATCCGCACGCAGTCGGCGTCGTCCGCCGCCGGCACGCTCTCGGGCGGCAACCAGCAGAAGGTCGTCATGGCACGGGAACTCTCGCGCCCCCTCAAGCTGTTCATCGCCTCGCAGCCCACCCGCGGCGTGGACGTGGGGTCCATCGAGTTCCTGCACCGGCGCATCGTCGCGGAGCGGGACGGCGGAACCCCCGTCATCATCGTCTCCACGGAGCTCGACGAGGTCCTGGAGCTCGCCGATCGCATCGCCGTGCTCTACCGCGGACGCTTCATGGGGATCGTGCCCGGCACGGTCTCGCGCGACGTCCTCGGCCTCATGATGGCCGGCATGCCCGCCGACGAGGCACTCGCCCAGGCCGACGACATTGAAGGAGGAGACCTGTGAGCCCGCAGGAGGAGAACCAGGTGCCCCCGGGTCCCGAAGCTTCGACAGCGCCCACCGCCACGACCGGACCGGAGGCCCCTACTTCCGAGCAGACCCTCCTGCAGCGCATCATGACCGGGAACGCGCTCGTCGCCTTCCTGTCCGTGGTGCTGTCCCTGATCCTCGGCGGCCTGCTGATCGCGGTGACCGATCCCGCCGTCGGACGCGCGTCGTCCTACTTCTTCACCCGCCCCCAGGATACCCTGGGGGCCGCCTGGTCGGCGGCGTCCAACGCGTACATCGCGCTGTTCCAGGGGTCTGTCATCAATGTCAGGGGCACGACTTTCACGAGCGTGATCTATCCCCTCACCCAGACCCTCACCGTGGCGACCCCGCTGATCTGCGCGGGCCTGGGTGTGGCCCTGGCGTTCCGGGCCGGCCTGTTCAACATCGGCGCGCAGGGCCAGATCCTCATCGGAGCCACGTTCGCCGCCTGGGTGGGCTTCACCCTGCACCTCCCCGCCGGGCTCCACCTGCTGCTCGTCGTGCTCGCGGGCATGGTCGGAGGGGCCGTCTGGGCAGGACTCGTAGGCCTCCTCAAGGCCCGGACCGGTGCCCACGAGGTCATCCTGACCATCATGTTCAACTACATCGCCACGAACCTCGTGCTGTACTTCCTGAGCACCCCGGCCTTCCAGCGCCCCGGCTCCACGAACCCGATCAGTCCGCAGCTGGACGACACCGCCGTCTACCCGCTGCTCCTCGGGCCGGCGTTCCGCCTGCACTGGGGTTTCGTGGTCGCCGTGGTGGCCACCGTCTTCGTGTGGTGGCTGCTGAACCGCTCCACGGTCGGCTTCGAGCTCCGGGCCGTCGGCGCCAACCCCAGCGCGGCGCGCACCGCGGGCATCAGCGTCAGCAAGGGCTACATCCTCGCGATGGCGATCGCGGGAGCACTCGCGGGACTGGCCGGCGTGGCGCAGGTGTCCGGGACGGAGCAGGTCCTGACCTCCGGGGTCGCCGCGAGCTTCGGCTTCGACGCGATCACCGTCGCGCTCCTCGGGCGTTCCTCGCCCTGGGGAACCTTCGCGGCGGGCATCCTGTTCGGGGCCTTCCGCGCCGGTGGCGTCACCATGCAGGCCTCCACCGGGACGAGCATCGACATCGTCCTGGTGGTGCAGTCGCTGATCGTCCTGTTCATCGCGGCACCGCCGCTCGTCCGCGCGCTGTTCCGCCTCCCGGTACCCGGTGCCGCGGGCAGGGGCAGCACCCCCCGCACGCCAGTCTCGACCGGAGCAGCAGCATGAGCACAGCAACCACCACCGCCACAGCGACGGGCGCCGGCACCTCTGGGGTGCGCAGCTGGAAGAACCCGATCATCCTCTCCGTGGTCGCCCTGTTCTGCCTCGTCGTCTTCGCGCTCGGTGCGCCGGGCAACAGCGTGACCTTCAGGCTCTCGGAGGCGGACGACGCGATCGTCCTCCCTGCGATCGTGGTCTCCGCACCGATCATCGGGTGGGTCTGCACGCTCGTCATGCTCGCCCTCGCCGTCCTGGCCGTCGGACGCACCAGGGCCGGGGTCAGGACGCCCACCTGGGTGCCGGCGGTCTTCGCGGTCCTCTTCTTCATCGCGTTCCTGACGTGGGTGGTGGGCAGCGCGCGCACGCCGAACGTGGCCCTCTACGGGCTCCTCGCGGGCTCCGTGACCCTGGCGGTGCCGCTGATCTTCGGCTCGCTCTCGGGCGTGCTCTGCGAGCGCTCCGGCGTCGTCAACATCGCGATCGAGGGCCAGCTGTTGTTCGGTGCGTTCGCGGCCGCGGTCGCGGCCTCGCTCTCGGGCAGCGCCGTCGTCGGACTCGTCGCCGCGGCCGCGGCGGGTGTGCTCGTCTCGCTCGTCCTGGCCGTCTTCAGCATCCGGTACGTGGTGAACCAGGTGATCGTCGGCGTCGTGCTGAACGTGCTGGTCTCGGGGCTCACCGGCTTCCTCTTCTCGGCCGTGCTCAGTGAGGATTCGCAGCGGTGGAACTCGCCGCCGCGCCTGCCGGTGATCAGGATCCCCTTCCTCGCGGACATCCCGATCATCGGTCCCATCCTCTTCGAGCAGACCGTCGTGGGCTACCTCATGTACGTCGCCGTCGCGGTGGTCTACGTGGCCCTCTACCACTCGCGGTGGGGGCTCCGCACCCGCGCGGTGGGCGAGCACCCGAAGGCAGCCGACACGCTCGGCGTCAACGTGAACCGGCGGCGCTTCATGAACGTGCTCCTCGCCGGCGTGGTCGCGGGTGTGGGCGGCTCCTTCTTCACGCTCGTGGCCGTCTCCGGCTTCGGCAAGGACATGACGGCGGGCCAGGGCTACATCGCCCTCGCGGCGCTCATCTTCGGCCGGTGGAACCCGATCGGCGCGTTCTTCGCGGCGCTGCTCTTCGGCTTCGCCACCAATCTGTCCAACGTGCTGAGCCTTCTCGGTACTCCCGTGCCCGACCAGTTCCTGCGCATGCTGCCCTACGTGGTGACCGTCTTCGCGGTCGCCGGGCTGGTGGGACGCTCACGGGCACCGGGGGCCAGCGGCATCCCGTACATCAAGGGCTAGGAGCTGGAATGACGGAGCAGGACATCCCCTGGGACCGCCTCGCCGCGACCGCACGGGACGCGATGGCCAACGCGTACGTGCCCTACTCGAAGTTCCCCGTGGGAGCGGCGGCACTGCTCGAGGACGGCCGGATCGTCTCCGGCTGCAACGTGGAGAACGCCTCCTACGGGCTCACCCTCTGCGCCGAGTGCGCCCTCGTCAGCGCGCTCGCGATGAGCGGCGGCGGACGCATCAGGGCGTTCAGCTGCGTGGACGGCGAGGGCAACACCCTCATGCCGTGCGGGCGCTGCCGCCAGCTCCTGTACGAGTTCAGGGCGCCGGACATGGTGCTCATGACCGTCAGCGGGGTGCGCACCATGGACGAGGTGCTCCCGGACGCCTTCGGTCCGCAGCATCTCGGCTGAGCCGCGCCTGCCGCACCACAGGCGACCACCCCGCCCGCCCCACCGGGTGCACCACCGGCCGCACCACCGGCCACCATTTTCCATTCTTTCGACCTCCGGCTCCCCGCGGGGAACCGACCCACCAAGCCAAGGACCTCCCATGACTGAAGCCTTCGACGCCGTCGACATCATCCGTACCAAGCGCGATCGCGGGACTCTCTCGCCGGAGCAGATCGACTGGACCATCGACGCCTACACGCGCGGCGAGATCGCGGACGAGCAGATGGCCGCCCTGAACATGGCGATCCTGCTCAACGGGATGGACCGCGCGGAGATCTCCCGCTGGACGGCCGCCATGATCGCCTCCGGGGAGCGCATGGACTTCTCCTCCCTGGACCGCCCCACGAGCGACAAGCACTCCACCGGTGGCGTCGGTGACAAGATCACCCTGCCGCTGGCACCGCTCGTGGCCGTGTTCGGCGTCGCCGTGCCGCAGCTCTCGGGCCGCGGCCTCGGCCACACGGGCGGCACGCTGGACAAGCTGGAGTCCATCCCGGGCTGGCAGGCGCACCTGAGCAACGAGGACATGCTGCGCCAGCTCGCCGAGGTGGGCGCCGTCATCTGCGCCGCCGGGACCGGCCTGGCACCGGCCGACAAGAAGCTCTACGCGCTGCGCGACGTCACGGGCACGGTGGAGGCCATCCCGCTGATCGCCTCCTCGATCATGAGCAAGAAGATCGCCGAGGGGACCGGTTCGCTCGTCCTCGACGTCAAGGTGGGCAGCGGCGCGTTCATGAAGGACGTGGACCAGGCGCGCGAGCTCGCGGAGACCATGGTGGCCCTCGGGAAGGACGCCGGTGTCAACACCGTGGCGCTGCTGACCGGCATGAGCACCCCGCTCGGTCTCACCGCGGGGAACGCCATCGAGGTGGAGGAGTCCGTCGAGGTCCTCGCCGGCGGCGGCCCGGCCGACGTCGTCGAGCTCACGGTGCGCCTCGCCGAGGAGATGCTCACCGCCGCCGGCGTGCGTGACGCCGACCCCGCGGCAGCCCTGCGAGACGGCCGCGCCATGGACGTGTGGAACGCGATGATCGAGGCACAGGGCGGTGACCCGCGTGCGGCACTGCCGGTGGCGCGGGAGTCCGAGGTGATCCTGGCACCCGCCGACGGCGTCCTCGTGGAGCTCGACGCCCTCGCCGTGGGTGTGGCCGCCTGGCGGCTGGGCGCAGGGCGGGCCCGCAAGGAGGACCGGGTGCAGGCCGGGGCCGGTGTGCGGATGCACGCGAAGCCCGGGGCCCGTGTCCGTGCCGGTGAGCCGCTCATGACGCTGCTGACCGACACCCCGGAGAAGTTCGACCGCGCGCGGGAGGCCCTCGCGGACGCCGTCGTGATCGCCCCCGAGACCTCGCGGCCGGCGCAGCAGCTCATCATCGACCGCATCGAGTAGGCGTAGGGTGGGCAGGGTGACCCAGACCCAGCACGAGGCCGCTTCCGGCGCCGCCATCGACATCCGCACCCTGCCCAAGATCTCGCTCCACGACCACCTCGATGGCGGGCTGAGACCGGCCACCATCCTGGAGCTCGCCGCCGCGATCGGCCACGACCTCCCGGCCGGCGACGCCGAGGCGCTCGGCGCCTGGTTCCGGGAATCCGCGGACTCCGGCTCCCTCGAGCGCTACCTCGAGACCTTCGACCACACGATCGCCGTCATGCAGACCCGCGAGGGGCTCATCCGGGTGGCCCGGGAGTTCGTCGAGGACCTCGCACTCGATGGCGTCGTGTACGGCGAGGTGCGCTGGGCACCCGAGCAGCACACGGCGCAGGGCCTCTCGCTGGACGAGGCCGTCGAGGCCGTCCAGGAGGGCCTCGACGCGGGTGCCGCGGCGGCGATCGCCGCCGGGCGCATCATCCAGGTGGGCCAGCTCATCACGGCCATGCGCCACGCCGACCGGGGCCAGGAGATCGCCGAGCTCGCCGTCCGGCACCGCGATCGGGGCGCCGTCGGCTTCGACATCGCCGGAGCGGAGAACGGCTTCCTCCCCTCCCGCTTCGCCGACGCCTTCACCTTCCTCGCCTCCGAGCAGTTCCCCGTCACCGTCCACGCGGGCGAGGCCGCGGGCCTGGAGAGCATCCAGGACGCACTCGTCGCCGGGCGGGCCCTGCGGCTCGGCCACGGCGTGCGGATCGCCGAGGACATCCGGATCGAGGAGTCCACGGACGAGGAACAGACCGACGGCCAGGAAGTGGGGATCGCCGAACTCGGGCGCCTGGCGTCCTGGGTCCGCGACCGCGGCATCCCGCTCGAGCTGTGCCCGTCGTCGAACCTGCAGACCGGGGCCATCGAGGCCTTCGGCTCGAGCATCGACGCACACCCGTTCGACCTGCTCTACCAGCTCGGCTTCAAGGTCACGGTGAACACCGACAACCGCCTGATGAGCGGGGTGACGCTGACCGGGGAGTTCGAGCTGCTCGTCGACACGTTCGACTACGATCTCGGCGACCTGCTCGAGCTCACGCTCAACGCGGTCGACGCCGCGTTCCTCCCGCTCGAGGACCGTGAGGCCCTGGCAGCGCACATCGCGTCCGGCTTCGACGCCGCGGCGGCCGGCGCGTCGGGCGGAGCGCCCGACGCCGGGTCCTGACGGGGGAGCGGTGACGGGCTCCGGGGACGCGCGGGCCGACAGGACGCAGGGAGCCCGTGCGGGGGCGGCGGTGGAGCGGCTCACGGAGGTGATCTGGTTGCTGCGCGAGCACTGCCCGTGGACGGCGGCCCTCGACCATGCGGCGCTGCTCGAGTACCTCGTGGAGGAGACCTACGAGCTCTACGAGGCCGCCGACGACGTCGAGCGCTCGCGGGACGGGACCGGACCGCGCGGGCACCTCCTCGACGAGTTGCGCGGGGAGTTGGGCGACGTCCTGTTCCAGGTGGTGCTGCACGCGCAGCTCCAGGCCGAGCAGGGCACCTTCGGCCTCCCGGAGGTGGTGGAGACCCTGACCGCGAAGCTGGTCCGTCGGAACCCCCACGTGTTCTCCCCGGACGGCCGCCTGCGGGAGGCGTTCCCGGCGTCGGTGGAGCAGATCGTCACCACATGGCAGGACGTCAAGCAGCAGGAGCGCCCACAGCGCACCTCGCCCTTCGACGGCATCCCGCACCAGCTGCCCGCCCTGGCCCTCGCCGCCAAGACGCTCCGGCGTGCCGGGGAGGCCACCGGGCCCGGGAGCTCCGGGACCGCCGGGACTGCCGAGGAGACGGTGGGCAGTGAGCTGCTCGCGGTCATCCGCGGTGCGGTGGCCGCGGGAGTTGACCCCGAGCGTGCCCTGCGCCGGGCGGTCCTGGACTACCAGCGCGACCACGAGCGGTCCGGTGCTCCTGCAGATCGGGCGGAGGCAGCGGATCCTGCAGATCCGAGGAAGCCGGCGGATCCTCTAAATCCGAGGGAGCCGGCGGATCCGGATGCGGCCGCCCGTTCCGCAGCGACGCGGACCGGTGTGAACTAGGCTGGAATCTCCACCTCCGCCGCCCTGTGACAGCTGGCACCACCAGATGTGCACACCCGTCCCCGACAAGGAGCACTTCCATGGCCATCATCGACGCCATCCACGCGAGGGAAATCCTCGACTCCCGAGGCAACCCGACCGTCGAGGTCGAAGTACTGCTCGACGACGACACCTTCGGCCGCGCGGCCGTTCCCTCCGGCGCGTCTACCGGCAGGTTCGAGGCCAACGAGCGCCGCGACGGGGAGAAGAGCCGCTATCTCGGCAAGGGCGTCCTGCAGGCCGTCGAAGCCGTCATCGAGCAGATCCAGCCGGCCCTCCTCGGTTTCGACGCGGCCGACCAGCGCGCCATCGACCAGGCGATGATCGACCTCGACGGGTCCGAGAACAAGTCCACCCTCGGCGCCAATGCCATGCTGGGCGTGTCGCTGGCGATCGCCCGCGCTGCCGCGGAGTCGTCGGCGCTGCCGCTCTACCGCTACCTCGGCGGTCCGAACGCGCACGTCCTGCCGGTACCCCTGATGAACATCCTCAACGGTGGCTCGCACGCGGACTCCGACGTCGACATCCAGGAATTCATGATCGTGCCCCTCGGCGCGCAGACCTACTCGGAGGGGCTGCGCTGGGGCGTGGAGGTCTACCACGAGCTCAAGGCGGTGCTGAAGGAGAAGGGCCTGGCCACGGGACTGGGGGACGAGGGCGGCTTCGCCCCCAATCTGCCCTCCAACCGCGAGGCCCTGGATCTCATCACGTCCGCCATCGAACGTGCCGGCTACACCCCCGGCAAGGACATCGCGTTCGCCCTCGACGTCGCGGCCTCCGAGTTCTTCGAGAACGGCACCTACCAGTTCGAGGGTAGGTCCCTCACCACCGAGCAGATGAGTGCCTACTACGAGGAGCTCGTCCGAGACTACCCCCTGGTCTCCATCGAGGACCCCCTCGACGAGGACGACTGGGAGGGCTGGAAGCTCCTCACGGACGCGATCGGCGAAAGGGTGCAGATCGTCGGCGACGATCTCTTCGTCACCAATCCGACCCGCCTCTCGAGGGGCATCTCGAGCGGGACCGCGAACTCGCTGCTCGTGAAGGTGAACCAGATCGGCACCCTGACGGAGACGCTCGACGCCATTTCCCTCGCGCAGCGCGCCGGCTACACGACGATCACCTCGCACCGGTCCGGCGAGACCGAGGACACCACCATCGCCGACATCTGCGTGGCGACCAATGCGGGCCAGATCAAGACCGGAGCGCCCGCCCGCAGCGAACGCGTCGCGAAGTATAACCAGCTGCTGCGCATCGAGGAGGAGCTCGACGACGCCGCCCGCTACGCAGGTCGGGGCGCCTTCCCGCGTTTCACGGCCTAGGGTTCGGCGGGCGCCCCGCCGTCCGGATACCCTCGGTGGACGGGCTCCGGACGGCGCCCGTCGCGACGCATCATCGACGAGGAGCTTCATGACTGCACGGCGCCCCAACGTGCCGCGGGCTGGACGGCCGTCGCCGGCAGGCGGTCGGCCGGCACACGGGCCCGGCCAGCCCCCCGGTGCCGACCCGGCAGCCGACGGAGCGCGCCGGCCCGCGCCCCGGTCACCCGACCAGGGCCCCCGCGCCTCCACCCCGGGGCGTGGCGCCGGCCCCTCGGCGACGAAGAACAAGCACGCCCCGTCACCGCGCAAACCCTCCACGCAGCGCTCGCCCGGCCCCTCGGCCACCAAGGGCCCCCGCGCCGGCGGGTGGAGCCCGGCCCCCGGGCACGCGGCGGGCGGGACGCCCGATGAAGCGACTCCGCGCGGCCCACGCCAGGGCTCCGCCCCGGAGGAGCGGGCGGCGGAACGGGCCCAGCTGGCAGGAGGCATCCGCCGCGGCAGGCTGGGCTCCCGTCGGGTGGAATCGCCCATCCAGCCGGCGGAGGAGGCGACCCCCATCCCGGCGAAGGCCTTCTCCGGCCGGCTGCTCGCCCTCGCCGTCGTCCTGGTCGCCGTCATCGTCCTCCTCGCTCCGTCCGTCAGCCGCTACGTCCAGCAGCAGGCGGAGGTGGACGCACTCCGGGCCGATATCGCCGTCCAGGAGCAGGCACAGGAGGAGCACCGGTCCGAGCTGGCCCGGTGGGACGATCCGGCGTTCGTCAAGCAGCAGGCGAGGGAGCGCATCTTCCTCGTTATGCCGGGTGAGACCCGCTATCTCGTCAAGGGTGGTGCGGGGATCGAGGACGGCACCGGTGAGGGGTCGGCGGCCGAACCCGCCGAGCTGCCCTGGGCCGACTCCCTGTGGGACTCCATCACGCGCGCGGCGACGGACTGACCCGATCGACCGGCGGAGGCCCGGACGCACGCACCGCCGCTCCAGTACTCCGAGCAGCCGCCAAGGAAGGCATCGAATGACCGCCCGACATCTGCACGACGAACCGCACGACGAACCGCAGGACGCGCGTCCCGAGGACGGGACGGGCATCCGGGGGGAGGACCTCGACGTGCTCAGCCGTCAGCTCGGCCGTCCCGTCCGCGACGTCGTCGGGATCGGCGCCCGATGCGTCTGCGGCAACCCGCTCGTCGCCGTCACGGCCCCGCGCCTGTCGAACGGGATCCCCTTCCCCACCACCTACTACCTCAGCCACCCGGTGATCGGCGCCGCGGTCTCCCGCCTCGAGGCGGACGGCGTCATGACCGCCATGAGTGCCCGCCTGGGCGAGGACGACGAGCTCGCCCGGGGGCACCGGCGGGCCCACGAGGCGTACCTCGCGGCGCGGGCCGCCGTCGGGGAGCGGGCCGGCACGGGACCGGTGCCGGAGATCGACGGCGTGTCCGCCGGGGGCATGCCCACCCGGGTCAAGTGCCTGCACGTGCTCGTGGGCCACGCCCTGTCCGCGGGCCCCGGGGTGAATCCGCTCGGGGACGAGGCGATCGCGGGGATCGCGCCCTGGTGGACGGCCGAGCGGTGCTCCTGCGACGGCGCGTGGGACACCGCGGGCTGTGCGCCCGCGGCCGATCTCAGCCGGCACACCCGCACGCAGGGACTGAGCGCGGAGGAGCTGGAGGCGAAGCGTGCGGCCCGCCGGCGCGGCGCAGCCGGGCCCGACGGCGGGTCCGACGAGAAGGAGTACTGATGCGCACAGCGGCCATCGACTGCGGGACCAATTCCATCCGCCTGCTGATCGCCGACATCGAGGACGGTGTCCTGAGCGACGTCGTGCGCCTCATGCGCGTGGTCCGGCTCGGCGAGGGAGTGGATGCGACCGGACGGCTCTCGGACGCGGCGCTGCAGCGCACGTTCGCCGCCGCGGAGGAGTACGCGGGTCTGCTCAGGGAGCACGGGGACCCGGTCCTGCGCTTCGTGGCGACCTCGGCGACGCGCGACGCGCAGAACCGGCAGGACTTCGTCGACGGGATCCGGGAGCGCCTCGGCGTGGAACCCGAGGTCATCAGCGGTGACGAGGAGGCCCGCCTGTCCTTCGAGGGTGCCTCCAGCGTCCTGGCGACCACCGGGGAGGAGACGGTCCTGGTGATCGACCTCGGCGGTGGCAGCACGGAGTTCGTCGCCGGGACGGGTGGGGGCCTGCTCGCTTCCCGGAGCACCGACATGGGCTGCGTGCGCTTCACCGAACGGTTCCTGAGGAGCGATCCACCCGTCGACGACGAGATCGGTGCCATGCGGGCCGAGGTGGGCCGTCTCGTGGACGAAGCGGCTGCCGAGGTGCCCCTCGACCGGGTCACGAGGATCATCGGCGTGGCGGGGAGCGTCACGACGGTGACCGCCCACGCGCTCGGGCTGCCGGCATACCAGCCGGAACGGATCCACGGCGCCGAACTGACGCTCGAGGAGATCACCGCGGCGTCGACCGATCTGCTGCACCTCCCGCGCGCCGAGCGCGCCGCCCTGCCGTACATGCACCCCGGACGTGTCGACGTGATCGGAGCGGGCGCGCTCATCTGGTCCTCGGTCCTGGAGCGCGTCGGGACCGCGACGGAGGGCCGCGTCCGCTCCGCCGTCACGAGTGAGCACGACATCCTCGACGGCCTGGCGCTGAGCATCGTGGTTAGGGACGCGTGAGCTGATGCGCCGATCGGAGTCGCTGGTCCTGCGGGGCGGCATCGCGCTCGCGGGATGCCTGGCCCTCGTCCTCCCGGGAGCGGTGCCCGCGGCGGCCGACGACATCCGCTTCGACGAGTACTGGCTCGAGGAGTACGGGGTCACCGAGGCCTGGGCCGATTCGCAGGGCGAAGGTGTCACGGTTGCGGTGATCGACAGCGGCGTCGACGGCAGCCACCCCGATCTGCAGGGCGCGGTGGTCGACGGTACCGACGTGTCGGGAGCGGGAGGCGCCACGGGCCAGCTCGGGATCGGTGAGGTGCCGAGCCACGGCACCCTCGTGAGCACGCTCCTGGCCGGTCGCGGGCACGGCGGCGGGCCGGGGACCGCCGACGGCTTCGGGCACGGGCCGGACGGCATCGTGGGGGTGGCGCCGAAGGCGGAGCTGCTCGCCGTCTCCATCTGGGTCGACGGCCCGTCCGGCGGCCCCAATCCAGCCGGCATCCCCGTGGAGGACCAGGTGCCCGAGGCCGTGACCTGGGCCGTGGACCACGGGGCCGACGTCATCAACATGTCACTCGGCAGCACCGACCCGGTGTGGCCGGCGAGCTGGGACGACGCCTTCCTCCACGCCGAGGAGAACGACGTCGTGATCGTCGCCGCCGCGGGCAACCGGGCCGGGGGGCTGATGCAGGTGGGCGCGCCCGCCACGATCCCGGGCGTCCTCGCCGTCGCCGGGCTCGACCGTGCCGGGAGCGCGAGCTCCGAGGCGTCCTCGGAGGGCATCAGCGTCGGTGTCGCCGCGCCCTCGGAGGACCTCATCGGGGGAATGCCGGGCGGCCTCTACGCGGACTGGTCGGGGACGAGCGGCTCCGCGCCCCTGGTGGCCGGCGTCGCGGCCCTCATCCGCGCCGAACATCCGGAACTCTCCGCCGCGGAGGTGGTCAACCGGATCGTGGACACCGCGAGGGACGCCGGCCCGCCGGGTTTCGACACCCTCTACGGCTACGGTGTGCTGGATGCCGCCGCGGCGGTCGGCGAGGACATCACGGTGCCCGCGGAGAACCGGCTGGGCAGCATGGCCGAATGGATCCACCTCTACCGGAGGGCGGAGCCGTCCGGTCCGGCTGCCGCCCCGGAGCGCTCGGAGCAGCAACCGGACCGGACGGAAGCACCCCGGCCCACGGTGCCGGCCGCCGTCGACCCGGAGCCGACGCCGGACCCGCTGCCCGGCGTCATCGTGCTCGGAGCCGGCGGACTACTGCTCACGGTGCTGCTGGGCGGGACGCTGCACGTGCAGCGCGTGCGTCGCCGGACGGCTCGCGCCGGCACGCCGCCACCGCCCCCGCCGACTTAGTGAAGATTTTCACAAAGTCCGGTAGCATCGGGGCATGGCAACGACACAACATTTCTCCGATCGTCCGCGCGTTCTCGTCGTCGGTGGCGGGTACGCCGGCCTGTACGTGGCGCACAGGCTGCAGAAGAAGATCAGGGACCACGGGGGGATCGTCACCCTCGTCGACCCGGTCCCTTACATGACGTACCAGCCCTTCCTCCCCGAGGTGGCAGCGGGCAGCATCGAGCCGCGCCACGCGATCGTCTCGCACCGCAGGCACCTGCGGAAGACGGAACTGATCAGCGGACGGGTGACACAGGTCGACCACGCCGGACGGACGGCCACGATCGAGCCCGTGGACGGGGGCGCTGCCTTCGACCTCGCGTACACCGAGATCGTCATGACGGCCGGCTCCATCACCCGCACCTTCCCGATCGACGGCCTCAAGGACGAGGGCATCGGCATGAAGTCGATCGAGGAAGCGGTCGCCGTCCGTGACGGGATGCTCGAGCGCATCGAGACCGCGTCGGCCATGGAGAAGGGCCCCGAGCGGGACCGCGCCCTCACCTTCGTGCTCGTCGGTGGCGGCTACGCCGGCATCGAGACCATCACGGAGCTCGAGGACGCCGCACGCGACGCCGTCGCGTCCAACCCGCGGCTGACCCGCTCCGATCTGCGCTTCGTCGTCGTCGAGGCCATGGGTCGGATCATGCCCGAGCTCACGGAGGACCAGGCCAAGTGGGTGGAGAAGCACCTCGCCGACCGCGACATCGAACTGCTGCTCAACACCTCCCTGGACAGCGCCGCCGGCGGCAGGGTGAAGCTCATCAACATGCCGGACAAGACGCCGGCCGACGAGTTCGAGACCGACACGCTCATCTGGACCGCCGGTGTGCAGGCCAACCCGGTGAACCGCTCCACCGACTTCCCCGTGGACGATCGCGGACGGCTCCGCGCCACCGCCGAACTGCAGATCGCGGGCGACGACGGACCCGTCGGTCACGCCTGGACCGCCGGCGACGTTGCGGCCGTCCCTGATCTCACGGGTGGGGGAGTGGGCGGGTTCTGTGTCCCCAACGCCCAGCACGCCGTCCGCCAGGCCAAGCTGCTCGCCTCGAACGTCCTCGCCGCAGCCTTCGGTGAGGGCGAGGTCAAGGAGTACCGGCACAACAACCTCGGTGCCGTGGCCGGTCTGGGTCAGTACAAGGGCGTGGCGAACATCATGGGCTTCGGCCTGAAGGGCCTGCCCGCCTGGCTCGCGCACCGCGGCTACCACGGTCTCGCCATGCCGATGTACGAGCGCAAGGCGCGCGTGTTCTCCGACTGGATCATGGGTCTGGTGTTCGGGCGTGACCTGGTGCCGCTGACCTACCTGCAGGAGCCCACCCGCCAGTTCCGCGAGGCCGCGACGCCTCCGGCCAAGAAGGCGACGGCCGGCGCAGGCAAGGCGTCCTCCTGATACAGAGTCGGAGGCACCGGACGTCCTGACACCGGACCTCCTGATACCGGACCTCCGGACAGCACCGGTATGTGAAGCATGTCGACGACGGCGGTCCCGCGGGGCCGCCGTCGTTCGTCGTCTGTGGTTCCGGGACGGACGCCCGCCGCAGAGCGCCCGCCGTGCTGTTCCGGGCCGCGATAGGCTGGCCCGATGGTCCGGCCCCAGTAGCCCAATGGCAGAGGCAGCAGACTTAAAATCTGTTCAGTCAGGGTTCGAGTCCCTGCTGGGGCACGTGGCCGGCCGACCTCCCATGGCAACACCTGTCAAGAGTGGGATCCTGTCGGTGTGACGAGCGTTACAAGGATGTAACCGGATGCCCTTATGCCGCCGGTGATTATGGATTAGCTTTTCTACAGGCCAGGAAGACCTGGCGTGAAGCATCGAGGGCCGTCAGGGCCCTTTGGTCGAGGAGACTGATTCATGACTGCACCACGCAACTCCGCGTTGTTCGGCATCGGGGAGCACGCGCCACGCGCAGCGAAGATCGCAGCGCTCGGACTGGGCATCGCACTGTTCGCCTCCGGGTGTGGGGGCGACTCCGGCGACTCGGATGCCGGGGGTGGCGGCACCGAGAGCGGCGGCACGGAGACCACCAGCGCGGCCGGTGCCTCGCTGCTGGCCTGCCCCGAGGAGGAGGGCGGCGAGGGCGAGGAGCAGGGCGAGAAGGGTGATCCGGCCGCCGTCCCGGCGAGCGAGACCACGAGTCCCGAGCCGCTCAAGCTCGGCTCCCTCCTGCCCACCACGGGAACCCTCGCGTTCCTCGGCCCGCCCGAGATCGCCGGCACCCAACTGGCTGTCAACGAGATCAACGAGGCCGGCGGCGTCCTAGGCCAGGACGTCTCGATCACCCAGCGCGATTCCGGTGACACGACAACCGACATCGCCACCCAGTCCGTGACCGATCTGCTGTCCCAGGATGTCAGCGCGATCGTCGGAGCGGCGTCCTCGGGCGTCTCGAAGACCGTCATCAACCAGATCACCGGCGCCGGAGTGGTGCAGTTCTCGCCGGCCAACACCTCGCCGGAGTTCACCGACTGGGACGACAACGGGCTCTACTGGCGCACCGCTCCCTCGGACGTCCTCCAGGGCCGTACGCTCGGCACCTACATCTCCACCTGTGGAGCCCAGACGGTCGGCATGATCACGCTGAACGACTCCTACGGGACCGGGCTGCAGAGCAACATCCAGGAGACCATCGAGGCCGCGGGCGGGCAGGTCGTCGCCAACGAGATGTTCAACACCGGCGACTCGCAGTTCTCGAGCCAGGTGGACGCCATCGCGGCCGCGGAGCCGGACGCCGTGGTGCTGATCAGCTTCGACGAGGCCAAGAGCATCGTCCCGCTGCTCGTCGCCAAGGGCATCGACCCGAGCACCGTTTTCATGGTGGACGGCAACACCTCCGACTACAGTGCGGACCTCGATCCCGGCACCCTCGAGGGCGCCCAGGGCACCATCCCCGGTCCGTTCACCGGGTCGGGCTTCCAGGACGCCCTGGCCACGGTCGACCCGAATCTGAACAGCCTGGCCTACGCCGGTGAGGCCTACGACGCCGTGAACCTCATCGCACTCGCCTCCGAGGCGGCCGGCAGCGTGGAGGGCACGGACATCGCCACGGAGCTCGAGTCCGTCTCGAAGGACGGCACCAAGTGCTTCGACTTCGCCGGCTGCGTGACCCTCCTGCGCGAGGGCGAGGACATCGACTACGACGGCATCTCCGGCCCCGTGGCCTTCGACGAGAACGGCGACCCCACGGAAGCCGCCATCGGTATCTACCGCTACGACGCCGACAACGTACCCCAGCCCTACCGCTCGGAGGTGGGACAGCTCTAGGACCGCACGAGGCCCTGTGCGGCCACTCCGACGGGAAGAGCCCCGGTACTCCTTCGATGGAAGGAGTACCGGGGCTCTTGTCGTCAGTCGTGGTCGTATGTCGTCCTGGTTGCCGTGTCCCCGCTGTCCGCGGGTGCACGGGGCCGGTGCGGACCGCTCAGGCCGTATCGGCGAGCGTCCCGAGGTAGAGCTGGATCACCTTCGGGTCCTTCATGAGCTCCCGTCCGGTGCCCGTGTACGCGTCCTTGCCCTGGTCCAGGACGTAGGCGCGATCGCAGATCTGCAGGCAGCGGCGGGCGTTCTGCTCCACCATGATCACCGAGACACCGGCCCGGTTGATCTCGTGCACCCGCAGGAACGTCTCGTCCTGCTTGACGGGGGACAGTCCTGCCGAGGGCTCGTCGAGCAGCAGCACCGCCGGGTCCATCATGAGGGCCCGGCCCATCGCGACCATCTGCCGTTCACCGCCGGAGAGCGAGCCGGCACGCTGTGCCCGTCTCTTGCCGAGCTCGGGGAACAGGCTCGTGACGAACTCGAAGCGCTTCCTGAAGTCCCTGGGCCGCTGGTACATACCCATCTGGAGATTCTCCTCGATGGTCAGGGTGCTGAAGACGTTGTTGTTCTGCGGCACGAAGCCCACGCCCTGACTCACGAGCCGGTTGGCCTTGAGTCCGGTGAGATTCTGACCGCGGACGATCACGGTGCCGGAGTGGACCTTCACGAGGCCGAACATGGCCTTCAGGAGCGTGGACTTGCCCGCGCCGTTGGGACCGATGATACCGATGAGCTCACCGCGGCGTGCCTCGATGCTGCAGCCGTTGAGGATGTTGACGCCGGGAAGATAGCCGGCCACCAGATCGGTGACCTTCACGACCGAATCGCCCTCGAATTCCTCCATCACTTCGTCTCCTCGTCCGTGTGCGCCGGGTCCACCGCGCGAGCGCCGCCGACCTCCGTGACTCCTGCCCCCAGGATGCCCTCGTCCCTGGTGCCCACGACCGATCCGGCGTCGTGGGCCAGCTCCTCCTCCAGGCGCTCGACACCCGTGGAGTCCCCGAGGTCCACGTCGTGGTGGGCTCCCAGGTACGCGTCGATGACGGCCTGGTCCTTCATGACGATCTCCGGAGGACCCTCCGCGACCACCTTGCCCTCCGCCATGACGATCACCCAGTCGGCGATGTGGCGGACCATGTGCATGTCGTGCTCCACGAAGAGGACGGTCATGCCCTCCTGCTTGAGATTCTTGATGTGGTCGAGCAGGGACTGCGTCAGGGCCGGGTTCACGCCGGCCATCGGCTCGTCGAGCATCACGAGCCTGGGCCGGACCATCAGCGCCCGCGCCATCTCCAGGAGCTTGCGCTGCCCGCCCGAGAGGGACGCCGCGTAGTCGTCACGCTTCGTGTCCAGCTTGAACTTGGCGAGCAGCACCTCCGCCTGCGCGGTGATCTCCCGTTCCCGTCCGCCCCACAGACCCTTGAACAGGGCACGCGCGAGGGACTCCCCGGGCTGGTCCGCGGCCCCGAGTCGCATGTTCTCCATGACCGTGAGCTTGCCCATGACCTTGGTGAGCTGGAAGGTGCGCACCATCCCCATGCGCGCCACCCGGTGGGAGGAGACCTTCGCCAGCGGCGTGCCGTCGAACTCCCAGTCCCCGCTGTTGGGCGTGTCGAAGCCCGTCAGCAGATTGAAGAGCGTGGTCTTGCCGGCCCCGTTGGGACCGATCAGTGCCGTGATCCGGTGGCGCGGGATCTCGAGGTGCTCCACGTCGACGGCGTTGATGCCGCCGAAGCTGCGCGTCACGTTGCGGGCCACCACGATGGGATCGGTCTTCCGGCACCCCGGACCGGTCTCCCCGGTGGTGATGGGGGACTCGTTCGCCGCAGCGGCGTCCGCGGCGTGGGCGCCGCCCCTCCCGGTGCCCGGTTCCGGTGTACTGCCGGTGTGGTCGACGCTCATGCGAAAGCCAACTCCTTCTTGTTGCCCAGGACGCCCTGCGGCCTGAAGACCATGAGCAGCATCAGCGCCACACCCACCAGGATGTAACGCAGCTGGCCCGCCTGCGGATTGGTCAGGAACGTGATCGCCCCGATCTCGATGGCGCCATACAGGAGGCCCTGTGTCAGGGACAGCACCACCCAGAAGATCATGGCGCCGATCACCGGTCCGAGGACGGTGGCCATGCCTCCCAGCAGGAGGCACGTGTAGAGGAAGAAGGTCAGCTCCGTCGCGTAGTTGGCGGGCTGGACGGCACCGCGGGGCAGGGTGAAGATGATGCCAGCCAACGAGCCGAGCACACCGCCGATGATGAGGGCCTGCATCTTGTAGGCGTAGACGTTCTTACCGAGGGAGCGCACCGCGTTCTCGTCCTCACGGATGCCCTTCAGGACACGGCCCCACGGGCTGCGCATGAGGAGCCAGACGAGCAGGCAGGCGATGACGACGACGCTCCAGCCGACGATCCTGATCCACAGGTCACGCTCGTTCATGGAGATGGGGCCCACCTGGTACGCGCCGGGCGGGAACGGGTTGAGCCCGAAGAAGCCGCCCTCGAAGGCCGCGAGTCCGTTGGCGGATCCGGTGACGTCCGTCAGGCCGTTGGTCGTGACGATGTAGCGGATGATCTCTGCCGCGGCGATGGTCACGATCGCCAGGTAGTCCGCGCGGAGCCGGAGGGTCGGTATGCCGAGGACGATGGCGAAGACGACCGAGGCCAGGACCGCCACGAGCACCGCGACCGGCAGGGGCGCGCCGAAGGTCAGCGTGGAGATCGCGTAGCCGTAGGCTCCGACGGCCATGAAGCCGGCCTGGCCGAAGTTCAGCAGGCCGGAGTAGCCGAAGTGCACGGCGAGCCCGAGGGCCGCCAGTGCATAGGCCGCCGTCGTGGGGCTGATCAGCTCGCCGAAGGCGTTGACGAGGATGTTTCCGAAGTCCATGGGGAGCCCCTAACCTATACGCTCGCGGCGGCCGAGGATGCCCTGCGGCCGGAAGAGGAGCACAAGAATCAGAATCAGCAGGGCCCCCACGTACTTGAGGTCCGCTTCGAGCCAGATGGTGGAGATCTCCACGAACAGGCCCACGATGATGGAACCGATGAGCGCCCCGAACACGGTACCGAGACCGCCGAGGGTCACCCCGGCGAAGATGAGCAGGAGGATCTGCTGGCCCATGTTGTAGGAGACGCCGGGACGGTAGTACGCCCACAGGATCCCGCCGAGGGCTGCCAGCATGCCGCCGATCACCCAGACGATCCGGATCACGCGGTCGACGTCGATCCCGGACGCGGCGGCCAGGGCCGGGTTGTCGGCGACGGCGCGGGTCGCCTTGCCGATCCGCGTCCGCAGGAGCAGGAACGCGACGATCAGGATGATCACCAGGCTCACGGAGAGCGAGGTGAGATTGTTGCGTGAGATGGAGACCGAGCCGAGGTCGATGATCTCGCTCTGCGATCCGGGCAGCTGCTGCGTGGCACCGCCGAAGAACAGCTGGATGATGTACCGCAGGGCGAGCGCGAGGCCGATACTGACGATCATCATGGGCACGAGCCCGGTGCCGCGACGCCGGAGCGGCTTCCACAGCCCGGCGTCCTGCACGTAGCCGAGGAGGCCACCGGCGACGACCGCGAGCACGATCGCGACGGCGATCGGGAGGCCCATGGCGGCGAAGGCGAAGGCGACGACGGCGCCGAAGGTCACCATCTCGCCGTGGGCGAAGTTCGTGAGCCCGGTGGTCCCGAAGATCAGGGAGAGCCCCACGGCGCTCAGGGCCAGGAGGAGGCCGAAACTGAAGCCCGCGAGCGCGCGCTCCGCGAGGGTCTCGAGGAAGGGCGTCTGCTGGGTGGTGATGCCCTCACCGAACAGGAACAGGGTGGTGGCGCTCGAGGTGTTCGTGAAGGTGACCTCGCGGGGGTTCTCCTGGTCCTCGGCGAGCACGATGCCCTCGGGGAGGGTCTCCTCGTCGATGGCCACCTCGTAGGTGCCCTGCTCGGGCACGCCGATCCTCCAGGCCCCGTTCGCCCCGGAGGTGGCCTCGCCCTCGAAGCCGTTGCCGCTGGCGGTCACCGTGACGTCGACGATCGGGCCGTCGGCGCCGCGGAGCACGCCGCCGATGCTGTTGTCGAACTCCTGGGCCTGGACGGCGGCAGTTCCCCGGAGCGCGAAGCTCCCGTGGTGGGTGGCCGGAGCGGGCGGTTCAGGCGAGGCCTGGGCCGCAGGGGCGCCCAGCAGCACGAGCGCCAGGAGGCCGACGAGCAGCAGCAGCGACCTCCTGATGCGTGCAGGCGTCGATGGGGTGAGCAAGATGGGAACCTCCGCGGTGGGGCGGGCCCGACGCATGAGCGACGGCCCCGCAGCTGTGACGCGTGTCACTGACATCGGGATCATGCTACTCGGGGGTTCAGGGGCCGGAGGACAAATAGCGCAGGCGGCGGTAGAGATTCGGTAACGATCAGGGGATCGGGCCCTCATGGTGTTGTCATCCGGCGGCCCTCCTGACAACCGGGAGGGTGGGGGAGGGGAACAAACCCGGGGCGGAAGCGTTGCTCTTGGTAGGGTTGCACGAACACTCAGCCCCCTATTCGGAGGACCAGAACACATGGCACTTGGCGGTAATCCGGTATTCAACGGGAAGACCTTCCGCTCGGCCACCCGGGGTACGCAGTCCTCGGGTCCGGGCACCACGCTCTACGCGGGTGGGGCCGCTGATCAGCAGCAACTCGAGCACCTGTACAACCAGCCGTCGGCCGGTCCCGCCGACACGGGACGCATGACGTTCGACGACGTCATCGTCAAGACCCTGCTGTGCATCGGCGTGGTCCTGGTCGGTGCGGCGATCCCCGCATTCCTGCTGCCGGGCCTGGCCCTGCCGCTCATGATCGTCGGAGCGCTCGGCGGCTTGGTGCTCGGCCTCGTGAATGCGTTCAAGCGCGAGCCCTCGCCGGCACTCATCCTCGCCTACGCGGCTCTCGAGGGCCTCTTCGTCGGCGGCATCACGATGATCCTCGAGGCGCAGTTCCCCGGGATCGCCCTGCAGGCCGTCCTCGGGACCCTCGTGGTGTTCGGTGTGACACTCGCGCTGTTCAAGAGCGGGAAGGTCCGCGCCACCCCGAAGGCCATGAAGTTCTTCATGATCGCGCTCATCAGCTACGCGGCGTTCTCGCTGGTCAATCTGGGCCTCATGCTCTTCGGCGTCACCGAGGGCATGTTCGGCCTGCGGAGCCAGGGCATCCCGGGCACCGACGGCATGCTCGGCTTCGACAACGGGATCCCCTTCGGCCTCGTGATCGGGCTGCTCGCCATCGGTCTGGCTGCATTCTCCCTGATCATCGACTTCACCTCGATCAGCGACGGCGTGCGCCACGGCGCTCCGCAGCGCTACTCCTGGACCGCGGCCTTCGGCCTGACCGTCACCCTGATCTGGCTCTACGTGGAGATCCTGCGCCTGATCGCGATCATTCGCGGCAGCGACTGATCCGACACCCCGTCGTGCGGTCGGCCGCACGACGGGCACCGGACCGGGAGGGACCCGCACCCATAGGGTGCGGGTCCCTCCGTCGTTCCCGGTACGACCCGGTCTCAGGAACGGATCGGTCCGATGATGGCGCCGTACGCTCACCCGACGCGGGTGGCACCGGCTCCCGGCAGGACGCCGAAGACCACCGGCGGCGCGAGGGCAGCGGCCGCGAAGGCCTGCTCCACCGCCGCGCGGATCACGGGGGCGTCGTCGGTGCGGGCCAGCGCGATCGCGGACCCGCCGAAGCCCCCGCCCGTCAGCCGCGCGCCGAGCGCACCGGCCTCCAGCGCCGTGTCGACGGCCAGATCCAGTTCGACCGTGGAGATCCCGAAGTCGTCCCGCATGGAGGCGTGGCTGGCGACCAGGAGCGGCCCGAGGTCCGCTGGTCGCCCGCGGTCGAGGACGGCGACCGCGTCCTGCACCCGTGCATTCTCGGTCACCACGTGCCGGACGCGGCGGAAGGTCTCCTCGTCGAGCAGGCCCGCCGCCTCCGCGAGATCGCCGCCGGCGAGATCGCGCAGGGACGGGACGGACATCAGTTCGGCGCCGAGTTCGCACGAGCGGCGGCGCGCGGCGTAGCCGCCGGCGGCGTGCTCGTGCGTGACACGCGTGTCGACGACCAGCAGGACGAGCCCCGCGGCGTCGAGCCCGAGGGGCACGAGGCGTGCGTCCCCCGAGCGGCAGTCGAGGAAGACGGCGTGGCCCGCGTCACCGAGGAGGGAGGCGGTCTGGTCCATGATGCCCGTGGGAGCGCCGACCATCCGGTTCTCGGCGAGCTGCCCGATGACCACGAGCTCACCGCGCGGGATCCCGGCGCCGGAGAGCTCGTCGGCAGCGAGTGCGACCGCGCACTCGAGAGCGGCCGAGGAGGAGAGGCCGGCCCCGACCGGCACCGTGGAGTCGACGAGGAGATCCAGGCCGGGGCAGCGGTACCCCCGCTGCTCCATGGCCCAGAGGACCCCGATCGGATACGCCGCCCAGCCCTGCACCGCTCCCTCCTCGAGAGTGTCCAGGTCCACCGCGACGGGGGCGTCGTCGGGCGCGAGGGTGGTGGCGACACGGACGAGCCGGTCCTTCCGGACCGCCGCCGCGACGGTCGCGGACTGCTCGATCGCGAAGGGCAGGACCAGGCCGTCGTTGTAGTCGGTGTGCTCGCCGATGAGATTGACGCGGCCCGGGGCCGACCAGAGGCCGTCGGGTTCACGACCCGTCCGTTCGGAGAACAGGCGGGCGAGCTCGAGCGGTGACCGTCTCACACGGGGTCCTTCCGGGGGCTGCCGGCGGATCGACCGGCTGCAGCACACCGAGCGGCCGGTGTCGCGGCGCGCAGTGCCGCTGCGACCTGCTCCGGCGTCGTGTCGTTGATGAAGGCGCCCATGGCAGCTTCCGAGCCGGCCAGGAATTTCAGCCTGTCCACCGCACGCCGCGGGGAGGTGAGCTGCAGGTGCAGGTAGCCGGAGCGTCGCAGGGCGTCGTCGACCGGGGCCTGCTGCCAGGCCGCGATGTACGGGGTGGGCGTCGGGTAGAGGGCGTCGACGCGGCCCAGGAGGTCGAGGTAGACCTCGGTGAGTTCGTCGCGTTCGGTCCCTGACAGTCCGGCGAGGTCGGCGACCCGGCGGTGAGGCACCAGGTGCACCTCGAGCGGCCAGCGTGCGGCGAAGGGGACGAAGGCGCTGAAGTGTGTGCCCTCGATGACCATGCGATCGCCTGCATCCCGCTCCGAGGCCAGCACCTGCCCCATGAGGGTCTGCCGTCCTCCTGCCGCCTCGAAGAACTGTGCGGCCTTCGCCGCGAGTGCCGCGGCCCGGGGCGGGACGAACGGGTAGGCGTAGATCTGCCCGTGCGGGTGCAGCAGGGTGACGCCGATGTCGGCGCCGCGGTTCTCGAAGCAGAAGACCTGCCTGATCCCCGGGAGGGCGGAGAGCGCTTCGGTGCGGTGCGCCCACGCGTCGATCACCGTCCTGGCGCGCTCCGGGGCGAGGGAGCCGAAGGACCCCTCGTGGGCCGGGTCGAAGGCGATGACCTCGCACCGCCCGGAGGCCGGCGCCGTCGTGCCCCAGCCCGGGTGGGCCGGCAACTCGCCGAGGTCGGGTCCGAAGGACGGGAACCGGTTCTCGAAGACCACCACCTCGTAGTCGGGGGCGGGGATCTCGGAGTGGTTCTCCGGTGTCGAGGGGCACAGCGGGCACTGGTCCGCCGACGGCAGGTGCGTGCGCGACTGGCGGTGGGCGGCGACGGCGATCCACTCGCCCGTGAGGGCGTCGTAGCGCGCGGTCCCGGACGGGCCGCGCGGGGGAAGGCCACGCCGGTCCTGCCCGGACGCGCGATGCCGCTCGGCAGCCGCCCGGTCGGCATCGAAGTAGAGGAGCTCGCGCCCGTCGGACAGCAGGGTGGGGGTGATGAACGTCATGGGCTCTCGAAACTATCAGTCGAGGGATCGGGACAGGCTCTGCACGGCCGCTGTAGCATCGCTGGATGATCCCGGACACCCGCCCCCTGGCCAGCGGCACCAACTACGAACTCGTGGCCGGGTCCTCGACCGTCGTCGTCGCGACTCTGGCAGCCGCCCTGAGATCCTACGAGCACGACGGCGTGGCACTCACCGAGACCTGGGGCGACGACGACATCCCGGCCGGTGGCGGCGGGATCCTCCTGGCGCCGTGGCCCAATCGCGTGGCCGCCGGGCGCTGGAGGCTCCACGGCGCGGAGCAGCGCCTCGACATCACGGAACCCTCGAAGGGCAACGCCATCCACGGACTGCTCCGCAACACCGGCTACCGGCCCGTGGACGTCGGGCCGGCGCACGTGGTGCTGGAGGCCGAGATCTTCCCGCAGCACGGCTATCCCTTCCACCTGCTGCACCGTGCCACCTACGAACTGACGCCGGACCAGCTCAGGGTCACGCAGCAGCTCTCCAACCTGTCCGCGGCAGCCGCTCCCTTCGCCCTCGGCGCCCATCCCTATCTCAAGCTCTCCGCCATCCCGACCGAGGACCTCACGCTCACGGTGCTCGCGGACGAGATGTTCGAGACCGACGACCGCGCGATTCCCACCGGCAGGAGGGGGGTCTCCGGGCAGCACGATCTGCGGGAGGGCCGGCGCGTCGGCGACATCGAGTTCGACACCGCCTTCGCGGGGCTGCACGCGGTGGACGGCCGGTACGAGCACGTCCTGTCCGCACCGGACGGCCGGCGCGTCACGCTGTGGGCCGACGCCTCGTTCGCCTATGCCCACGTGTACGTCAGCACCATCTACCCCGGCGTCGGCAAGGCCGTGGCGATCGAACCCATGACGGCTCCGGCCGACGCCTTCAACTCCGGGGAGGGGCTGCGCTGGCTGGAACCGGGGTCCTCGTTCTCCGCCGCATGGGGCATTCTCCCCGGTCTCGGATAGCGGCCGAGCGGTCCTTCTATGGAAGGATTGCCCCATGCGCCTAGCTGGAGCGACACCACAGTGGGCGATGCCGCGCGCCGCGCGATGCCCCGGCGTCGAGGGGGCGGTCCCCGGTATTCGTCGGCCGGCGGCGGTGGAGCGCAGAGCGCTCCCGTCACCGGCCAGCACCCCCGGACCTCACGCCGCACCGCCGGCGCCGACACTCCAGGAAGAGACATCCCCGTGACCGACCAGGCCCTCACCTCCCGCACTGCAGACACCCAGGAACACCCTCCGGTGACCCGGCCCGACGGCCTGCCCGTTCGCCTGGCCGACGTCGAGGCCGCACAGCGGACGCTGCAGGGCGTCATCGCCCTGACCCCCGTCGAACAGTCGCGTGCCCTGGGCCGGCTCACCGGCTCGAACGTCTCGCTCAAGTGTGAGAATCTCCAGCGAGCCGGGTCCTTCAAGGTCCGCGGCGCCTACAACCGGATGGCGAGGCTGACCGAGGCCGAGCGCTCCCTCGGCGTCGTCGCCGCCTCTGCGGGCAACCACGCGCAGGGTGTCGCCGTCGCCGCCGCCAAACTCGGTATCTCGGCGCGCATCTACATGCCGCTCGGCGTGGCGCTGCCCAAGCTGGCCGCGACGCGCGGACACGGCGCGGAGGTGGTGCTGCACGGGCACACCGTGGACGAGGCGCTCGCCGAGGCGAAGAGATACGCCGACGCCAGGGGTGCCGTCTTCGTCCACCCGTTCGACAACGTGGACGTCGTCGCGGGGCAGGGCACCATCGGCCTGGAGATCCTGGAACAGGTTCCCGACGTCGACACGATCCTGATGGGTGTGGGCGGCGGAGGACTGCTCGCCGGGGTCGCGGTCGCCGTCAAGGCACGGGCCAGGGAACTCGGACGGGAGATTTGCATCATCGGGGTCCAGGCCGAGAACGCGGCGGCCTATCCGCCCTCGCTGGCCGCGGACGCCCTGGTGCCGCTGACCAGGGTGTCCACCATCGCGGACGGCATCGCCGTCGGCAGCCCGGGCCAGTTGCCGTTCTCGATCATCCGTGAACTCGTCGACGACGTCATGACCGTCAGCGAGGATTCGCTCGCGCGGGCGCTCATCTTCCTCCTGGAACGTTCCAAGATGGTCGTGGAGCCGGCCGGCGCGGTGGGCGTCGCGGCACTGCTGGACGGAAAACTGACGGAGGGCGGCAGGGACCCCGGGAACACCGTCGTGGTGCTCTCGGGCGGGAACATCGACCCGATGCTGATGCTCAAGGTGATCCAGCGGGGGCTGGCCGCGGCCGGGCGGTACCTCGTGGTGCGCATGCTGCTCGACGACCGGCCCGGATCCCTCGCCACGATCTCGCGGATCATCGCCGAGTCGGATGCCAACGTGACCGGCGTCGATCACACGCGGGTGGGCGGATCGATCAGCATGGGCGATGTGGCGATCACCATCAACATGGAGACCAAGGGCGAGGAGCACTGCGAGCAGGTGCTCGGGAACCTGCGCGCGGAGGGCTTCCAACCGGTGGTCATCCGGGGCTGAACGATGGGACCACTCGCGCGCAGGGCCCAGGCGGGCCTGCTGGCCGTCGCCGGCCTCGTCGGCGCCATGTGGGTGGTGTTCCTCGTGAACGTGCTGCTCGGCGGACTGCTCGTGCAGACGCTGGGGATCGCGCCGCGCCGCATCGACGGTCTCGACGGCATCCTCTTCGCGCCCCTCCTGCACGGCGGGGTGGACCACCTGGTGAGCAACACACTGCCCCTGCTCGTCCTCGGCTTCCTGTCCTTCCTGGAAGGCGCCAGGCGCTTCGTGCTGACCATCGCCATCACCTGGCTGGCCTCGGGGCTCGGCACCTGGATCTTCGGGGGCGGGCTCACCATCGGAGCGTCCGGGGTGGTCTTCGGTCTCTTCGCCTACTTGGTCACGCGCGGCTTCTACAACCGGGACCTCCGGCAGATCCTCCTGGCCGGGATCCTCTTCGCGGCCTACGGGTCCATCCTCTGGGGGATCCTCCCGACGGCGGGATCGAACGTGTCCTGGCAGGCGCACCTCTTCGGTGCGCTCGGCGGGGTCGCCGCCGCCTCCGCGCTCAGGCGACGTCGGCCCATCCCGACGGCTCCTGACCGCCGGGGTCCCACGTCCTAGCGGCTCAGCCCTTGTAGGGCGTGGCCGAGATGATCTCGACCGTGATCTGCTTGCCGTTGGGCGCGGTGTAGCTGACGGTGTCGCCGGCCTTCGTGCCCTGGATGGCGGCTCCGAGCGGCGACCTCTCGCTGTACACGTCGATGTCCGTGTCTCCTGCCACCTCCCGGCTGCCGAGCAGGAAGTTCTCGACGTCGCCCGCGATCCTGGCGGAGACCATCATGCCCGGCTCGACCACGCCGTCGTCCGCCGGGGACTCGCCCACGTGGGCGTCCCGGAGCAGTTCGGTGAGCTGACGGATGCGGCCCTCGGCCTTGCCCTGCTCCTCCTTGGCGGCGTGGTACCCGCCGTTCTCCTTCAGATCGCCCTCCGAGCGGGCCTGCTCGATGCGTGCGACGATCTCGGCGCGGCCGGGTCCGGAGAGATGGTCCAGCTCGCTCTTGAGCCGATCGTAGGATTCCTGCGTGAGCCAGGCGACGGAGGCGCTGTTGGTGGACACGGACTAACTCCTTAGGTACGGCCTGCGCCGGGTGCGGCGTGGCTCCTGATCACTCCACCGGGCGACGACGGATCGTCACCGGCAAGCAAACACCCCGCGTCATGGGGCAGGTCTGCCGGTGAAGCGGGGTGATACGACAGGCTCCATTCTAGGGCGGTCACGGACATAACCCAAGCACCCGTCCTGTGCGGACGTCAGTCCTCGACGATCCAGCAGGCGTTGACACCGCCCGAGACGGCGGGGGAGTCGGTGCGCAGATCGGCGCGCTGCGCCGTGGTCCTGCCCTCGTTGACCCCGTCCCCGGGATCGGTGGGGCCGACGGTCACGATCTTCCAGCCGACCACCGCGTAGTTCTCGCTCAGGGCCTGCACCGCGCACTGCGCCGACGCCGAGCGGTCCTTCGTGACCTCGAAGTCCACACTGGCCCGCCCGTCGGCGTCGAGGGAGAAACCGACGTCCTTCGAATCCACCGGGGGGCTGCCGGTGGTGACCGCGAACACCCCGGCCGCGAGGACCGCGCCGGACAGCGCCGCGAGCGTCAGGACCCGGGCACGCCGTGGTTGCCGTCGCGGCTTTGGCGTGCCGTAACGAGTGGCTACTCTTGATGGTGGCGTGGATGCGGAACTCACACCGCCATTTTACCGCCCACCGGCGACGGCACCGTCCGGTTGCCGCCCAGTCCAGCAGACCCAGGAGCACGCAGTGCCTACCCATGATCGACCCCAGGTGTCCGGAGCGGGCTTCCGCCTCCTCACGGTCCACGCGCATCCCGACGACGAGTCGAGCAAGGGTGCCGCCACCATGGCCGGCTACGTGGCAGCGGGAGCAGAGGTCATGGTGGCCACCTGCACCGGCGGCGAGCGCGGCGACGTCCTGAATGCGGCGATGGAGGCCGATCCGCACGGCCGGCGTGATCTTCCCGGCCTGCGGCGGCTCGAGATGGCAGGCGCCGTCGCGGAGCTCGGCGTGCAGCACCGGTGGCTGGGCTTTACCGACTCGGGTCTGCCCGAGGGGGATCCGCTGCCGGACCTGCCCTTCGGCTGCTTCGCCCTGCAGCCCCTCGAGCGCGCCGCGGCGCCCCTCGTGAAGCTCGTCCGCGAGTTCCGCCCGCACGTGATCGTCGGATACGACGAGAACGGCGGATACCCCCACCCGGACCACATCATGGCGCACCGCATCGCGGTCGAGGCGTTCGAGGCGGCGTCCGACCCCGCGCGCTATCCGGGGACGGGGGAGCCCTGGGCGGTCTCGAAGCTGTACTACGATCGCGCCTTCAACCCGGAGCGGTTCCGGGCGCTGCACGACGCCCTCGAAGCTGCGGGGCTCGAGTCGCCCTACGCCGAGCGCCTCGCCCAGTGGCTCGAGGACGACGCCGAGGGCCACCAGCCCCCGCCGCCGACCCACCCCACCACCACACAGATCGAGTGCGGCGACTTCTTCGACCGCCGGGAGCGGGCACTCCTCGCCCATCGCACCCAGGTGGATCCCGAGGGCTTCTTCTTCGCCGTCTCCATCGACCTGCAGCGCCAGGTCTGGCCCTACGAGGACTACTCCCTCATCAGGACTCGGGTGGAGTCCACGCTGCCCGAGGCGGACTTCTTCGCCGACGTGACGGCCTGACCCCGGTGCGCACGGCTCTTCTATCCGGCGTAGAATTCTCGGGCACGGTCCACGGTGAATCGCTGCGAGTCGTGAAAGTGGTGCCTGCGTGTTCCTCGAGCTGATGATGTCCGCGACGACGACGCCCTCCGGGGAGGCTACGCTCCGCCCGGAGATCGACCCGTCGTCGGTCACCCCCGGGCTGGAGGGCTTCCTGGCCACGCTCTTCGTGGTCGTCCTCGTCATCTTCCTGATCCGGGACATGGTCAAGCGCATCCGGCGCGTGCGCTACGCCGGTGAGGTGGAGCAGACGCGCGTCCAGCAGCAGTCAGGCACCCCGGACGGGCCCGCAGCGGACCCGGACGACGCGCAGCCGGGCGAGCCGGGGACCCGGCCCGGCGGCAAGCACGGTCCCGGGCGCCGGTGACGGCCCCGGTCCGAGTCCCCGGCCTGAGCCTCGGGTCTAGGCCCGCGGGTCCAGGACGGCGAGCATGATGGCGACGAAATGGGCGGCGAACGCCGCGACCGTCAGCGCGTGGAAGAGCTCGTGGAAGCCGAAGACCCGCAGTGAGAAGTTCGGAGCCTTGACGCCGTAGAACACGGCTCCCGTGATGTACAGGACGCCGCCCACGCAGATCAGCACCGCCGCCGCGATGTTCGCGGCGAAGAACTCGGGCAGGTAGAACAGCGACGCGAGGCCGAGCGCCACGTACACCGGCACGTACAGCCATCTCGGGGCGTCCACCCAGACGTTGCGGAACAGGACGCCCGCCAGCGCTCCGCCCCAGATCACCCAGAGCAGTGTCTCGGCCTTGCCGCGCTCCAGGAGCGCCCAGGCCAGAGGGGTGTAGGACCCCGCGATGACGAGCATGATGTTCGTGTGGTCGAGTCGCTTGAGGACCGCCTTCGGGCGCGGACCCCAGTTGCCCCGGTGGTACACGGCGCTGACGCCGAACAGCAGGACACCGGTGAGGGCGTAGACGGCGGACGCGAGCTTGAGTCCGGGCGTGGGCGCCAGGACGATGAGCACCACGCCGGCCGCGATGGCCAGCGGTGTCGCGGCCGCATGGATCCAGCCGCGCCAGAGCGGTTTGGCGGCGATCGCGTCTGCCAGCGGGCCGGCGACGGCGTTGACCGCACCGTCGAGGCCGGTCCCTGGGGATCCGGCGGGTTCCGGAGGGCGTGGAGCAGGGGCCGAACGGCGCGGGGTCATGGAAAAATCCTAGCCCACGGGGGCGCCCTGTAGCGGTCGGGCGAGGGGGATCGCCACCTGGCCGGCAGTGCCGTCCGGTGTCCCGTCGGACAAGTGCCGGTTCGGTGTGAAAAGCTGGGTCGGTATCGGTATTGGTATCGGCTCCGCGGACGTGGTGCAGCAGCGTCGCGCAGGGGTACCACCGGATCATCGACCAGGGGAGGGCGCACGAGCGTGACGTGGAAGTTCCCAGCCCTCGGCTACAGCTTCTACGAGCGCAGGCTCCAGCGCCAGCTCGCCCCGGGGCGGATCCCGCACCACATCGGTGTGATGGTGGACGGGAACAGGCGGTGGGCCAGACTCGCGGGTGCCCCGACGAGTCACGGCCACCGGGCCGGCGCCGACAAGATCCACGAGTTCCTGGGCTGGTGCGAGGAGCTGGGGGTCGACGTCGTCACCCTCTACATGCTCTCCACCGACAACATGGGTCGGGACCAGGCCGAGATCGATCAGCTCCTGGGCATCATCGCCGACACCCTCGACCGGCTCGGGGAGAGCAACCGGGTGCGGGTGCAGCCCGTGGGGGCCCTGGACCTGCTCCCCGACGACCTGAGCCGGAAGCTCGAGGCTCTCTCGGCCTCCACGGAGAAGATCGACGGGCTCCACGTGAACGTGGCCGTGGGCTACGGCGGACGGCGTGAGATCGTCGACGCCGTCAAGGAACTGATGCACGATGCCGCGGGCAGGGGGATGTCGCTCGATGCCCTGGCGGAGGAGCTCACCGACCAGCACATCTCCTCCTTCCTCTACACCCGCGGGCAGCAGGACCCCGACCTGGTCATCCGTACCTCGGGCGAGCAGCGGCTCTCGGGATTCCTCATGTGGCAGAGCGCCTACAGCGAGTTCTACTTCTGCGAGGCCCTGTGGCCGGACTTCCGTCGCGTCGACTTCCTGCGGGCACTGCGGGACTTCGGTCGCAGGCAGCGCCGCTTCGGGTCCTGAACCGGTCCGCGGGGCGGCGTACTGTGGGGACCACCGCGACGATCCTCCGGGAGGCAGCATGACGACGACGGGCAGCAGCCACGGCAGCGAGGTACCCCAGGGCGCAGGGACCGCGCCACCCCGCCGGATCGCGCTGCCCGGCATCCTGCTCGGCGTGGGCCTGGGCGGCTTCGTGGATGGTATCCTGCTGCACCAGATCCTGCAGTGGCACCACATGCTCAGCAGTTCCGCCACGGCCAACATCGACATCGGGGACTACCCCGTGACCACGGTGCACGGGCTGGAGCTGAACACACTGTGGGACGGCCTCTTCCACACGGTCACCTGGCTCGCCGTCCTGGCCGGGCTCGGGATCCTCTACGCGCGCGTCACCCACTCCCGTGGCCGGGTCTGGGCCTCCCGCGTGCTGTGGGGCTGGATCGTGGTCGGCTGGGGCGTGTTCAACGTGGTCGAGGGTCTCATCGACCATCACCTCCTGGCCGTCCACCACGTCATCAGCGGTCCCTACCAGACGCAGGCCGACATCGCCTTCCTGCTCCTCGGTGCCCTGCTGATCGTGGCGGGCTGGCTGCTCCAGCGCTCGGGTGGGGCCGTGGACCTCCCGAGCGGGTCGGACCGCCACCCGCGACGATGACCACCGCGCACGCGCCCGGCCACGGCATCGGCTGGGACACCGTCCTGCCCGTCGGTGCCCTGACGATCCTCGCCCTCGCCTATCTCGTGCTGGCGTGGCGCGGACGGCGGGATGCCCGCGGCTGGAGCAGGCGACGCACCGCGAGCTTCCTGGCGGGTGTGGGACTCCTCGTCCTCGCGCTGACACCGCAGCTCTCCCCGTTCCAGGAGGAGAGCTTCACCTCCCACATGTACCGGCATCTGCTGATCGGGATGTACGCGCCCCTGGGCCTGGTGCTCGGGGCGCCGGTGACACTGCTCCTGCGGTCCGTCCCGCAGCGCTACGGCCGGGTGATCGGCCGGCTCCTCGCCTCGACGGCCCTGGGCGTGCTCGCCCATCCGGTGACCGCGCTGGTCCTCAACCTCGGCGGACTGTACCTGCTGTACGCCACCGGACTCTACGTCCTCACCAAGGAGCACCCGGCTCTTCATCACCTGGTCCAGGTCCATGTCCTCGCCTCCGGGTACCTGTTCGCGTTCTCGATCGCCGGGCCGGACCCGGCGCCGCACCGTCCGTCGGTCCCGTCGCGACTGGTGGTCCTCGGGATCGCCATCGCCGGGCACGCCGTGCTGGCCCAACTGCTCTACGCGGGGGTGCTTCTCCCGGCGCCCGTCACCGGCGACGACCTGCGGGCAGGCGCGGACCTCATGTACTACGGCGGCGACATCGCCGAGCTGCTGCTGGCCTTCGCGCTGGTGGGTACGTGGCGGTCCGGGAGGAGGACGGCACCTCGCCGTCGAACCGCGGCAGTGAAGCAGTGAAACAGTGAAGCAGTGAAGCAGTGGATCAGTGAAGCAGTGATGTGCATCTCGTCGCAGCTGCGCGGAACGGGGCGTGGCGGGCATGCCTGCCACGCCGGGCGCGTGAGAGGCTGAGAGAGATAGTGCCGCTGCAGGTTCACGAGACCGCGCGGCTTCTCCATGGAAAGGATACAAGACATGACTACTGCGGACACACCCCGCTCCGGCGCTCGGACCCTGGTGCAGACGGCGGCCCTCGTCGTCGGCGCCGTCTTCCTGCTCGTCGGCGTGCTCGGCTTCGTGCCGGGCATTACCACCAACTACGACGAGCTGCAGTTCGCGGGCCACGCGTCGGGCGCACTGCTGCTCGGCCTCTTCCAGGTCTCCATCCTGCACAACATCGTGCACCTGCTCTTCGGCATCGTGGGTGTCGCGGCTGCACGCTCGGCGGGTGGCGCCCGGTCGTACCTCCTCGTCGGGGGCATCATCTACCTCGTGCTGTGGATCTACGGTCTGGTCGTCGATCCGATGGCCGCCAGCAACTTCGTCCCCCTCAATGACGCCGACAACTGGCTCCACCTGGGCCTGGGCGTCGGCATGATCGCCCTGGCGCTCGTGCTGCCCCGCCGCAACGATCGGGCCGCCGCGCGCGTCTGACACCGGTGAACCGTCGGCGACAGCCGTCACGGACAGGGAAGGCCCCGGGACGTCTTGTCCCGGGGCCTTCCCTGTCCGTGACGCCGCAGGGGATCCGGCGGGCGAGCTCACGCACCCCTTACCGTCGGCGGGCGGTGAGCAGCAGGTACTCCCAGTCCATCGCACCCCCGCCACGATCGTGTCGCCGTGCGAGGTCGAGCAGCGCGGCGTCGAGACCGCGCACGCGACCCGCGTCGGTCGCCAGTGACCGATAGACGGCGATGGTGGGCCCGTAGTTCTCCTTGAAGTAGTCGAGGAACGACGCCGCATCGGCGAAGCGATCCACGCGGACCTGGCGACGGCTGACGTCGACGTCCTCCACCCGCGTGCCGAGCAGGGCACGCACGTGCTGCTCGTCCCCCCAGAGTGGCGGTGGTTCCGACCCGGGTAGGGGTGGTGGTGAGTACGGCTTCATGGCGGCGAACATCTGGCCGACGAAGCCGGCGGGTGTCCAGTTGGCCAGGCCTATCCGGCCGCCCCGGCGGCACACCCGCACCAGTTCGTCGGCACTCCTCTGGTGCGACGGCGCGAA
Source organism: uncultured Arthrobacter sp. (assembly GCF_947493765.1). GTDB lineage: Bacteria > Actinomycetota > Actinomycetes > Actinomycetales > Micrococcaceae > Arthrobacter_D. The sequence goes on along the minus strand of NZ_CANLSZ010000004.1, from coordinate 285,454 downwards.
CATGACACCCACGCAGCTGATCACGGCGTCGAAAGCGCCGTCGTCGAAGGGCAGCTCCTCGCAGTCCGCTTCGCGCCACTCGACGTCGACGCCCAGATCCTCCGATCGTCGTCGGCCACTCTCGAGCAACTCAGGCGTCAGATCGGAGCCGATCACGCGGGCGCCTCGCCGGGCGGCCGGGAAGGAGGCATTGCCGGATCCCGCTGCCACGTCCAGGACGTGGTCGCCGGTCGTGATGCCGGTGGCGTGGACGAGCTCTGCGCCCAGGGTGGGAATGACGTCCTCGGCCACCGAGGGATAGTCCCCCGACGCCCAGATCTGCCGGTGCCTGGCTTTGATGTCCGGTGCGCTGGTCTGCATGATGCTGATGTCCTCCCCGGTGAGGCGCCGTCCTGTTGCCGACGCCGGCTGTGGCTCCAGCATGGTGCTCGCCATGGAGGAGCATCCAGTGCTGGACCTGTATCGGGAGGAGTTCTCGATCTGTACTGGCGCTGGCGGTGCCGCGGGCGTCTACTGGTAGTCCGACCCGATACGAGGGAGTGCGCGATGGCGTCCTACGGCCAGTTCTGCCCGTTGGCGAAGGCCATGGAAATCCTCGACGAGCGCTGGACCATGCTCGTGGTGCGGGAGCTGCTGGCCGGCTCGACCCACTTCAACGAGCTTCGGCGCGGCAATCCAAGGATGTCGCCGGCTCTGCTCTCCAAGCGGCTGACACGACTGGAACGCTCGGGCGTCGTGGGGCGGCGCGCCGAGGGAACGCATGTGAGCTACATCCTCACGGCTTCCGGGGAGGAACTGCGCCCCGCCGTCGAGGCACTGGCGGCATGGGGGATCCGGTGGATAGGGGAGCTCGGGGAGGCGGACCTGGATCCGCACCTGCTGCTCTGGGACATGCATCGCACCCTGCCGCTCCGGGAGTGGCCTCGCCGGCGCACGGTGGTCGCGTTCGAGTTCGACGACGTGCCGCGTGCGACCGCCCGCTGGTGGTTGTGCGTCAGCGGGAACCAGGTGGACGTGTGCGATGTCGATCCCGGCTTCGACGTCGACCTGACCGTGCGCACCGGCCTGCGCACCATGGTGGAACTGTGGCGCGGGGACCGGTCCTGGCAGCAGGCGCTGAGGGAGGAACTCATCACCCTGACCGGTACCACCGAACTGGCCCGGCGGCTGCCCGACCTGCTGGGACGGATGGCGACGGCAGCCGTACCCCGTCCCGGCTGAGACCCGGTCTTCCCTCCTGCACCGCCGCGCCGGATCCACAGCGGCCCCGCTGCCCTGTGCCGGGTCCGGCGCATGACGTAGCGTTGAACCGTGATGGCGGCACTGGGAGTGTACCGGGAGGAACCCGTGGCCCTCGTCCTCCTCGTCGCCGCTCTGCTCGCCTTCCTCGTGGTGGGGACACGGCTCAGCGTGATCGACTGGCGCACCCACCGCCTCCCGGACCGCATCGTCCTGCCGAGCTATCCCGCGGCGATCCTCCTGCTCGGCGGCGCGGCGGCCTCCGCCGGTGAGTGGCCACGGATCGGCGGCATGCTCGCGGGTGGGGCCGTACTCTGGGCCGGCTTCGCGGTCCTGCACGTGCTCAACCGCCGCGGCCTGGGCTTCGGGGACGTGAAGCTCGCAGGCCTGCTCGGGCTCTACCTGGGGTTCGTGGGCTGGGGAGCCCTGTGGTGGGGGCCGTTCTTCGGCGTGCTCCTGGGAGGACTGTGGAGCTCGGCTCTGGTCATCACCCGCAGGGCCGGTCTGCGCTCGTCCATCGCCTTCGGGCCGTTCCTCATCCTCGGAACGGGCCTCGCTCTCGCTGTACTACGGTGAAAGGCATGCCCACACCGGATTTCGTCACCACGCTGCGGCGCAAGATCGGCCACGACCCCCTGTGGCTCCCGGGAGTGGGCGGAGTGGTCCTCGACGACGAGGGCCGCGTGCTCCTGGGTCGCCGGGCCGACAACGGCAGGTGGACCATCATCACCGGCATGGTCGAGCCCGGTGAGGAACCCGCGGTCGCGCTGCGGCGGGAGTGCGAGGAGGAGACCGGCGTCGTCGTCGAGGTCGAGTACCTCCTCGATACCGGCGTCGTGGGCCCCATCACGTTCCCCAACGGGGACGTGTGCACGTTCCTGACCCTCGACTTCCGGTGCCGCTGGGTGAGCGGCACGGCGCGCGTGAACGACGACGAGTCACTCGATGTCCGCTGGTTCCCCCTCGATCGGCTGCCGGAACTCAATGCGCGCCACCGCTCACTCGTCCTCGGTGCTGGCAGCTTCGACGGCGTGACGCGCTTCGTCTCCTGATCCCTGCCCCGAGGACGGGGCTCGCGCCCGCTCAGCCCTGCGGCGGGCGTGTCATCGAGAGGACGTCGAGGGCCGAGTCCAGCTGCTCGTCGGTGAGCTCGCCGCGCTCCACGAAACCGAGTGCGACGACGGCCTCGCGGACCGTGAGCCCCTCGGCGACGGCCTTCTTGGCGATCTTCGCCGCGTTCTCGTAGCCGATGTGCTTGTTCAGCGGCGTCACGATCGAGGGGGAGGCCTCGGCCAGGAAGCGGGCGCGCTCCACGTTCGCGGTGATGCCGTCGATCATGCGGTCGGCGGAGACCCGCGTGGAGTTGCTCAGGAGGCGGATGGACTCGAGCACGTTGCGGGCGATCACCGGGATGCCCACGTTCAGCTCGAACGCACCGTTCGTCCCGGACCAGGCGACGGTGGCGTCGTTGCCGACCACCTGGGCGCACACCATGATGACGGCCTCGGCGATCACCGGATTGACCTTGCCGGGCATGATGGACGAGCCGGGCTGCAGATCGGGCAGGGCGATCTCCCCGAGACCCGTGTTGGGCCCCGAGCCGAGCCAGCGCAGATCGTTGTGGATCTTGGTGAGTGAGACGGCGATGGTGCGCAGCATGCCGGAGATCTCCACGAGCCCGTCGCGGTTGGCCTGGGCCTCGAAGTGGTCACGCGCCTCGGTGAGCGGGAGCCCGGTGTCCTCGGCGAGGAGTTCGATCACGCGGGCCGAGAAGCCGGCCGGGGTGTTGATGCCGGTGCCGACGGCGGTCCCCCCGAGGGGTACCTCGGCGACGCGGACGAGGGAGGCCTCGATGCGCTCGATGCCGTAGCGGACCTGCGCCGCATAGCCACCGAACTCCTGGCCGAGCGTGACGGGGGTCGCGTCCATCAGGTGGGTGCGGCCGGACTTCACGACCTCGCCGAACTCCGTGGCCTTGCGCTCGAGCGCCTCGGCGAGATGGGTGAGGGCCGGGACGAGATCCTTCACGAGGGCGGAGGTCGCCGCGACGTGCACGGAGGTGGGGAAGACGTCGTTGGAGGACTGCGAGGCGTTGACGTGGTCGTTGGGGTGGACCGTCGTGGAGCTGCCGGACGCCTCGAGGGCGCGGGAGGCCAGGGTGGCGATGACCTCGTTGGCGTTCATGTTCGACGACGTGCCCGAACCGGTCTGGTAGATGTCCACGGGGAAATCGCCGTCGTACCGCCCGGCCGCGACGTCGTCCGCTGCTGCCTCGATCGCACGGGCACGCTCGGCGTCGAGCACCCCGAGTTCGGCGTTCGCCGTCGCGGCGGCCTTCTTGATCCGGGCGAGCGCCTCGATGTGGGCGCGCTCCAGCCTGGTGCCGGAGATCGGGAAGTTCTCGACGGCGCGCTGCGTCTGCGCCCGGTAGAGGGCGTCGACCGGCACGCGGACCTCGCCCATGGTGTCGTGTTCTACGCGGTACTGCGCATCCTCAGGGCCGGGCGTCGCGCCGCTGGCGGAGGTGGAGTCGGGGCTGGCTGCAGGCATGGGAGTCATGCGGCAATTCTGGCGCTCAATTCTCCACGGAGCCAAATCCTGAGACCAGCACGGCCTTGCCCTCGTCGAGGCGGTAGGAGACCCCGACCACGGCTGCCGAGCCGTCCTCCACCGCACTCGAGATGATCCGGGAGCTGTCCACGAGTCGCTGCGTGGTCTGCCGGGTGTGCTCGATCACCGTGGCGTTGACGTCGGTGACACCTGCCCGCCGCGCGGTGAGGACCGACGGGGTGATCCGTTCCACGAGATCGCGGATGAAGCCGGGGGGCATGGTCCCGGTCTCGACGGTGTCGATGGTGGCCGTCACGGCACCGCAGCTGTCGTGGCCGAGGACCACGATCAGCGGCACGCCGAGGATCGCCACGCTGTACTCGAGCGAGCCGAGGACGGCGTCGTCGATCACCTGGCCCGCCGTCCGCACCACGAACACGTCACCCAGCCCGAGGTCGAAGATGATCTCCGCCGCGAGCCGCGAGTCCGAGCAGCCGAAGATCACCGCGAACGGATGCTGGGTGTTGACGAGGGAGGCGCGGCGGGAGGCGTCCTGATTCGGGTGGGAGGCGTCGGCGGCGACGAATCTGGCGTTGCCCTCCTGGAGCCGGAGCCAGGCGGCGGCGGGGGTCAGTTCATGGGTCACGATCGCCATCGTACTGCGACGACCAGCTCCGACGGGTCGTGTCTACCCCGCCGGGTCGGAAGATGACAGGCGTTCGGCTTCGTCGATCTCGTTCTGCCGGATCTCCTCGACGGTCGCGGCGCCGAGGCTGTCGAACTCGGAGAGCTCCGCCTCGCCGTTGAGGATCACCGTGGCTCCGTCGACGTCGGTCCTCAGCACCGTGTCGCCGTCCGGGGCGTCGAGCAGCTCCCACTCGAGGTCGTCGATGGTGCGGGTCCCCGAGACCTGCGCGTCACCGATCCGCTGCGCCACCCAGGTGGGATTCGCGTCGTCGGTCTGCGTGAGCTGGATGAAGCCGGAGTCCGGGGTCAGGTAGCCCACCTCCCAGAAGTCGACACCGTCGCTGCGCCCGGTGACCCAGCGCGCGTAGTTGGAGTACCAGTCCTGGAGCTCGGGAGCCGCGGGGAGGTAGCCGGCGTCGCCCGCGGCCTGGCGCGCCACGGTCCCGACGTCGATGTCGCGCCGGTAGGTGTCGGCCGTGTAGGTGGGGTTCAGGAAGTAGACCGGCAGGACGACGGCGATGGTGGCCCCGGTGGCGATGAGCATGCCGCGCGCCGTCGAACTGGCACGCCTGGCCTGGCTGGACGTGAGGGTGATCGGGGGAGCGTCGTCGTCCCGCTCCTCCTGCCCCCGCGCGTCCGGTAGCGGGGCCCGCTGCGCGGCGTCCTGCCCGTCCGCGGGCCGCGCACCGGTCCCGGGTGTTCCCCGTCCATCGTCCTGATCAGTCACAGCTCCATTTTCGCTGATCCGCGCCGGGTCACCTAACCGGAGGCGGGAGGGCGCCCGCCCCTGCGGGGGCCGCTCCGAAGCGCCGCGCCGCTCACGCGCCTATGATGACAACCAGGGAACCGGTACGTGCGCGTACCGCCTGCTTACCTTCGACGATGAGGATAGACGTGGCCAAGAACTCAGCGAATGCCCAGTACTCGACGCTCTCGCCGGCACTGGCGGTGGGTGACGACGAGCCGGACCGGAATCTCGCCCTCGAACTCGTCCGGGTCACCGAGGCGGCAGCGATCGCGGGCGGCCACTGGGTGGGCTTCGGCGACAAGAACCTGGCCGACGGCGCCGCCGTCGACGCCATGCGCTCGCTGCTGCAGACCGTGCACTTCAACGGCATCGTGGTCATCGGGGAGGGCGAGAAGGACGAGGCCCCCATGCTGTTCAACGGGGAGCGCGTGGGGGACGGCAGCGGCCCGGAGTGCGATGTGGCCGTCGACCCGATCGACGGCACGCGCCTGACGGCCCTGGGCATCAACAACGCGCTCGCGGTGCTCGCCGTGGCCGAGCGGGGTTCGATGTTCGATCCCTCGGCCGTGTTCTACATGGAGAAGCTCGTCACGGGACCGGAGGCCGCCGACATGGTGGATCTGCGCCTGCCGGTCAAGCAGAATCTGCACCTGATCGCCAAGGCGACCAACAAGAAGGTCAGCCAGCTCAACGTCATGATCCTGGACCGCGACCGGCACAAGCCGCTCGTGCAGGAGATCCGCGAGGCCGGGGCCCGGACGAAGTTCATCATGGACGGCGACGTCGCCGGAGCCATCGCCGCGGCCCGGGAGGGGACCGACGTCGACGCGCTGATGGGCATCGGAGGTACCCCGGAGGGCATCGTGACGGCGTGCGCGATCAAGGCGCTCGGCGGGGTCATCCAGGGCAGGCTCTGGCCCACCAGCGACGAGGAGAAGCAGAAGGCGATCGACGCCGGCCACGATCTCGATCGCGTCCTGTCCACCGACGATCTCGTCACGAGTGACAACTGCTACTTCGCGGCGACCGGCATCACCGACGGCGATCTGCTGCGCGGCGTGCGCTACAGCAAGGACAAGGTGCTCACGCAGTCCATGGTGATGCGCTCCAAGTCCGGGACCATCCGCGTGGTCGACGGCGAGCACCAGGCCCACAAGTGGGAGAGCTACGCCCGCGTGAACCAGTAGGGGCCGCTGCCGGGGGCGCCCGGCGGGGCGGGCCGACACCTATAGGCTGGCGTGATGAGTCTTTCCGTGTCGCCCTGCCTGGACCGCGCCCTCTGGGACGCCACCGTCGACGAACTGGCGGGCCACCCCCAGCAGCTGTGGGGCTGGGGGGAGACGAAGGCGGCCCACGGCTGGAGCGCCGACCGGGTGCTCGTCACCGAGGACGGCGCGGTGGTCGGGGCCGCCCAGGTGGTGCTCAAGTCCCTGCCGTGGCCCCTGCGCAGCCTGGCCTACGTCCCGCGAGGACCGCAAACGACCCGGGGCAGGGCGGCGGAGGTCCTCGACGCCGTCGCGGAGTACGTGCGGACCACGCACGGTTCGGTCGCGCTGAGCATCGAACCGGACTGGGACGCCGCGAGCGACGAGGCCCGAGCACTGCCGGGCAACGGGTGGAGGGCGAGCACCAGCACCATCCTCATCCCGCGGACGCTCATCCTCGATCTGCGCCGGTCCGACGACGAGCTGCTGGCGGGCATGTCGAAGAAGCACCGCCAGTACATCCGGAAGTCGGGGCGGGAGGAGCTCGACATCCGCCGCGTGGAGCGCCGCGAGCTCCCCGCCTGCCTCGACGTCTACCGGGCGACGGCGGAGCGTGCGGGCTTCGGCATCCACGAGGACGCCTACTACCTGGACATCTTCGACAACCTCGGGGACGCCTCGCCGGTGTACGCGGCGTTCCAGGGGACCGACGTCGTCGCCTTCCTGTGGCTCTCGACGAGCCGTGCCACCACCTTCGAGCTCTACGGCGGCATGACCGACGAGGGCGAGCGGCTGCGCGCCAACTACGCCCTCAAGTGGCTGGCCATCGGAGAGATGAAGGCGCGCGGCGTCACCCGCTACGACTTCAACGGCCTGCTCAACGACGGCGTCTCCCGCTTCAAGATGGGCTGGGCGGATCACGAGGATCTCCTCGCCGGGACGTGGGACCGGCCGCTGAGTCCCTACTACCCGCTCTTCAGCCGCCTGCTGCCCCTCGCCAGGAGCGGCATGCAGCAGGCCCGCCGGCAGGCGGCACGGGCCGTCCCGGCACTCCGCGGGCTCCGGAGGCGCGGCGCCTGACGTCCGTCAGGCGCCTGCGCGCTGCGGGCCCTCACCGACGGTCACCGCGAAGGCGAGCACGGGCCCGTCCGCGTCGTGCTGGTCGTTCGCCGCGCGGACGATCAGCGGCGCCTCGGAGGCCCCGACGAAGGCACTGCCGCCCCGCGGGACGAGGAGCGTGGAGCGCGGGGTGTCGAGCAGGATCGGGCCGCTGACCGCGAGGACCACCACCGGCCCGTTCTGCAGCACCGGCACATGGGAGTCGCCGTCCGCCCCAGGGCCAGTGGTGGGGTCGCCCGGCGTGTCGTCGAGCACGATCCGCTGCAGCTGGAACTCGTCGAACGGCGGACGGTAGAGCTCCTGGTCGAAGAGCGTGTACTCGGGTGCCAGCGTCGGCGGGGGCACGGCCTCGAAGACCACCGTGTCGAGCAGCGCATCGGGGTCCACGTGCTTGGGGGTCAGGCCCCCGCGCAGCACGTTGTCCGACGACGCCATGACCTCGATCCCCAGTCCGCTGAGATAGGCGTGGACGTTCCCCGCGGGGAGGTACAGGGCCTCACCCGCCCGCAGCGAGACGCGGTTCAGCAGCAGGGCCACGAGCACTCCCGGATCGCCCGGGTACTGGGCCGCGAGCTCCCTGACGGTCGCCAGATCACGCGCGACGGCGTCGTCCGCGTCGCCGGGGCGGCCGCCCGCGGGCGGCGGGGTGCTCTCCGGACCGGTGGCCATCATGCCCTCCACGGCGTCGACGACGGCGTCCACGACGTCCCGCGGCGCGTGCAGCGTCTGCGCGAACGCCGCTCGCAGGGTGTCCTTCCCGCCCACCACGAGCCGCGCCGCCACGGAGTCGAGGAAGCCGTGTGCCTCGGACCCGGGGTCGACGGCGGCGGCGAGGGCGGCGAAGACCGGGACGGACTCGGCCGCCGGACGGAAGCCGCACAGCGCCTCGAAGGCCGAGAGGGTGTAGAGCAGCTCGGGCTTGTGGTTCCGGTCCCGGTAGGTGCGGTGTGCAGCGGACCGCGGGACGCCGGCGGACTCCTCGGCATCGAAGCCGGCAGCAGCCTGCCCGGCGTCAGGATGGACCTGGAGCGAGAGGGCGGATGCGGCCGCGAGCACCTTCAGCAGGAAGGGCAGCCGGTCCCCGAAGCGCGTGGCGGTGTCCTCGCCGAGGAGTCCCCGGGGATCGTCGGCGATGGCCTCGTCGAGGCCGGTGCGGGAGCCGTCCTGACCGATGATCCGTGAGGGGGAGTCCGGGTGGGCGCCGACCCAGAGCTCGGCCTCCGGCTCACCGGAGGGTTCCCTTCCCAGCAGCTCGGCGATGGCATGCTGCGAACCCCACGCGTACGGGCGGAGCGGATTGTCCAGGAGGAACATCGTCGGGGTCCTTCGAAGGGGTCGGGCTGGATAAGGGCGGGCTCAACGGGGTCGGGTGGACGGGGGCGGGTGGACGGGGTCGGGTAGATGGGGTCTGATGGACGGAGTCGGGTGCTCCCCGGCTCAGGCCGGTGAGCATTCGCCGTTGTCGGCGAGGAGCTCCCCGAGGGTGGCATCGTCCCCGATGGTGGCCAGTTCCTGCAGATACTCCTCCGTGAGGCCGCTGTCGGTACCCTGGGCGGGCAGCACGACCCCCGCGCGCTCGAGCGGGAGGGGCCCGGCAGCGCCCGGATCGACGTCCTCGGCCAGCATCCGATCCACCCGCGCGTGGATGCGGTCGAAGTCGGGGTAGGTCGCGAAGTTCTCGGCCACCGTGCCGAAGTCGGGAGCGCCGATGGTCAGGCGACGGGTCTGCTGGCCCTGGGCCTCGAGGGCCAGGTCCACGAAACCCGCCAGCTGGTCCTGCGCGATGTCCGTCTCGACGATCTGGGTGCCTGCGGCCGCGATGGACTGGAAGCGCGTCAGCAGCGTCGCGGGGTCCAGCTGGGCGATCATCGCCTGCTGCACGCACTGCTGGCGTGAGATGCGGTGGTAGTCGGTCACGAACTCCCGGGACCTGGCGTACCAGAGCGCGTGGTACCCGTCGAGGGTCTGGACGCCCGGCGCGATCCAGCCGTCGGGCGGGTAGTGCCGCACGGGGTCGGTCCCGGGGATCTCCGCAGCGGTGATGGGGACCCAGCCACCGGCATCGATCCGGATGCCCCCCATCGCATCGATCAGCTGCTCGAAGCCGTTCATGTCCACGAGGAGGTAGGCCTGGACCTCGATCCCGAGGACTCCGCTGGCCGCGTCCATCATGGCCGCGGCGCCCGGATCGGCCGCGTCCGGATAGAGGTCGGCGTGATTCTGGGTCACCTCGGTGTAGAGGCTGTTGATGATGCAGGCGTCGCCGCAGGAGTACCCGTCCGGGTAGACGTCCCGGAGCGGGGAGTCCGCCGGGAAGGGCGCGTTCTGGAAGTTCCGCGGGATGCTGAAGGTGACGGTGGCGCCGGTCTCGGCGTCGACGCTGATCACCGAGATGCTGTCCGGTCGCCGGCCCGTCCGGTCCTCCCCGGCATCGCCGCCCATGAGCAGGAAGTTGTAGCGGCCGTCCACGGGGTCGAAGGCCGGTCCGGACGAGAAGATGGAGCCGACGGTGGAGCGACCCACCCCGAGCAGGTACGCGCCGTAGGCGAGCGAGCCGCTGGTGAGCACCATGAGCAGGGCGAGCGTGGCGGCGACGACCGGGCGGACACCGCGATCGAGCAGCGGCAACCGGATCAGGCGCAGCGTATTGACGAACAGGACGGCCCAGGCGACGGCGACGGCGAGCAGCACGAGGATCAGCGCCAGCGACCACCAGCGATGCGTCACGATCCCGACGACGAGCGCGCGATCGGTGAGCGCGAGCACGAGGAAGAGCAGGACGAGCGCCCAGCCGGTGAAGGTCACGCGCAGGGCCCGCCGGCCGAGCCGCCGGTCGCCGGCGACGATCTGCGCCGATCCGGGCAGGACGAGCGTCATGAGCAGCAGGAGGAAGGCCCGTTTGGTGCGGTCCCTCGGGGCGGCGGAGTGCGGGTGGCGGACCGGATCGGTGAGGGACGTGCTGCTCCCGACGGCGCCCTCGGCGCGGGCGACGCTCATGCGTCCACTGGGCCGGTGCCGGTGCCGGGGCCGGTGCCGGCGATGCGGGAGCGGAGCGCAGCGCCCTTGTGCTCGGCGGTCTCGCGCAGGGCGCTCGCGAAGAGGAGGAGCTGCTCCTGCAGTGACCGGGCCCCGGCGTCGGACCCTGCGGCGAGGATGCGGACGGCGAGGAGGCCCGCGTTGCGGGCGCCCCCGATCGCCATCGTCGCCACGGGGATGCCTGCCGGCATCTGGGCTATGGAGAGCAGGGAGTCCATGCCGTCGAGGTACCGCAGCGGGACGGGGACACCGATCACGGGCAGCGGTGTCACGGCGGCGAGCATGCCCGGCAGATGTGCGGCTCCGCCGGCGCCGGCGATGATCACCCGCAGCCCGCGCTCGTGGGCGCTCTGCCCGTACTCGATCATCGCGGTGGGCATCCGGTGCGCGGAGACGACGTCGGCCTCGAAGGGGACGCCGAATTCGGCGAGCGCTCCTGCTGCGGCCTCCATGACGGGCCAGTCCGAGTCGGACCCCATCACGAGGCCTACCTGCGCGTTCGACACTGCGTTCCCTTCGGTCATTGCTGGTGCGGGGAGGGCGATCCCGTGCCGTCGCGGAGTGTCGCGGCAACCCTCGTGGCCCTGGCGCGGACGGCGTCGAGCGGTTCCCCTGGAGCCGCCAGCGCGTTGACGTGCCCGATCTTGCGGCCCGGGCGGACGTCCTTGCCGTAGAAGTGCACTTTAGCGGATGGTCCTGAGGACAGGCCGAGGGGGTAGGCCGCGTAGATGTCGGTGTTCGGCCCCCCGAGGACGTTCTTCATGACGGCGTGCCGTGCCAGCGGATCGGTGGCTCCGAGCGGAAGATCGAGGACGGCCCGCAGATGCTGCTCGAACTGGCTCGTCAGGGAGCCGTCCATGGTCCAGTGGCCGGAGTTGTGCGGGCGCATGGCGAGTTCATTGACGAGGTAGCCCGCTCCCGTCCCCGGGGTCTCGAAGAGTTCGACGGCCATGACGCCGGTGACGCCGAGGGTGTCCGCGAGCTGGAGGGCGGCCTCCGTCACCGCGGCGACGGTCGCCTCGGGCAGGTCCGGGGCGGGGGCGATCACCTCGTCGCACACGCTGTCCACCTGGATCGATTCGACCACCGGCCAGGCGCGTGATTCGCCGGAGGGCCGTCGCGCCACGAGGACGGACAGCTCGCGACTGAAGGGGACGAACTGCTCCACGAGCAGGTCTCCGCCCGAGAACCACGCCCGTGCCCCCGCCACTGCGGCGGCGTCCCGCAGCACCAGGACCCCCTTGCCGTCGTAGCCGCCGCGCGGCGTCTTCAGGACCACGGGCCACCCGACCTCTGCGGCGAAGGCCTCGACGCCGTCTGTGTCCCGGACGGCCCGCCACCGCGGATTCGGCAGTCCGAGGTCCTCGACGGCGCGCCGCATCACGAGCTTGTCCTGGGCATGCCGCAGCGCGGCCGGCGCAGGACGGACCTGCACGCCCTCGGCGACGAGTTGCTCGAGCAGCTCGCCCGGCACGTGCTCGTGGTCGAAGGTCACCACGTCCACGTCCGCGGCGAAGCCGCGCAGGGTCTGCAGCTCCCGGTAGTCACCGACGACGGCGTGGGCCACGGCGGCCACGGCCGAGACATCGGGTCCCTCGGCCAGTACGCGGAGTTCGAGGCCGAGTTCCACGGCGGGTCCGGCCATCATGCGTGCGAGCTGGCCGCCGCCGATCACGCCTATCACGGGAAAAGTCATCATCACAGGGTACCGGGCGCACGGCCCGTGCTCCTGTGCAGCGGCGTCACGGTCCGCAGCGCGGCGGCGAGGCGGCGGCCAGCCCGTAAAATGGGGTCGAACACGCCGAGGACAGCTGGTCCTCCGGTGGCCCGTTGCCGGCCGCCGGATCGACCTGCGCCGGGAACGAGGGGATCCGACCCCTCGCCGGACGGCGTCCATCCCGAACCGCGGAGGTAGAGCAGTGGCAGGACTCATGGACCGGATACGGGGCCTGGCGTCGCTCTTCTGGCGTGAGGTGGCGAAGTTCGGGACCGTCGGCGGGGTGGCGTTCGTCATAGACAACGGGCTCTACTGGTACCTGATCCACGGGCCCATGAGTGGCAGCGAGGTCAAGGCGCGCTTCGTCTCGGCGGGTGTGGCCACGGTCTTCGCCTGGCTCGCCAACCGCTACTGGACCTTCCGGCACCGCCGGCAGCCGAACGCGGCCCGTGAGCTGGTCATGTTCGTCCTGATCAACGTGGTCGGGATGGGGATCGCCGCGGGCTGCGTCGCGATCGCCAAGTACGGCTTCGACGTGAGCGAGCCGCAGCCCCTGTTCCTCGTGGGGATCTTCGGCACCGTGCTCGCCACGCTGGTGCGCTTCGTGGCCTACCGCTTCTGGGTCTTCAACGTGGAGCTGGACGCCGAACCGGAGTTCAGCCATGACCAGGAGATCGTCCACCCGCACCGCGCGGAGCAGGCCGCCGCCGCGGCCACGGCCGGCACCCCGGCGGACCGCGCAGCCAGGGACGACGACGCGGTGGGGCGCCCTACAGCCGGCCAGTGACGCGTTCGCCGCTCAGCAGGCTCTCGGTGACGGGCACGCCGTCCTCCACCAGCACCACCGACCCGTCCCTGTGCCACAGCGCGTAGGCCGCCGCGAGGACACGCACCAGTCCGGCGCCGGGCTCGAGCAGCAGCGTTTCTGTCCCGTCCCCCGTCGCGCCCCCCTGCGAGGCGGGAAGCGTGACCTCCCGCAGCAGGTCCTCGGCGGTGAGGTCACGGTGGCCCGCCCGCACGAGGACCCTGCCGGACGCCTCGCCGTCGTCCACCGGATCGGGGAAGACGTCCCCGTGGGAGCGCACCTCCGCGGCGAAATCGACGGCGCCCCGCGGTAGCGGACCGTCCCAGGCGAATGCCAGCGAACCGAGGGCGACGCACACCAGCACGCGCGGAGCCGCCGGCTCCTCGGTCGCCGAGGAGGAGAGCACGATCCCGCCGTCCGTCGTCGCGCCGGTGGGGTGGTCCTCGCCCGCCGCGGGGTCGGCGGTGTCCTCGACGATCGTCACGGCCCCCACCTGCCAGCAGGCGAAGGCGAGGGCGAGGGTCTTCCAGTGGACCGGGAGATCGAGGGCCACCTGCGTGGCCTCCTCCGCGTCGAGTTCGTCCACGAGGAAGTTGGAGCTCTTGGCCACCCAGTTGTCGAACACCCGACCCGAGAGTTCGATCCTGCCGTCCCTGCCGTGCCAGACGAGCCGGGGGGTCGAGGGACTCGAGGAGCGCATCCGGGCCAGGATCGCTGCGGGTGACTGCGGCATGTGCGGTTCTTCCGGCTCGTGAAGCATGCGAGTATGACGTGAGAAAAACAGGTAGACACGCCGGGCTAAACAGGTGGTCGGCCCGGCGTGGCGCTCGTAACGGTCCGGCATCGACTCTATATGATCCCCCCGCCCGCTTGACGAACGCCGACTTACACCCTTGTAATTAGGCATCGGATTTGTTCCAGCAGCAGGGCGCGAGGGTCGACCCATGCTGATGCTGGAACGGCAACACCGGGAAGGCTGACCATGGGGCAGGCAGAACGTATTCAGGAACGACCGGACATCGCGGCCGAGACCGCCGTCCGCTACGGTTCGCGGGGTGTCCCGGCGGACTGGTTCCTCGATCCCGCCGACCCCGGGGCGGAGGAGCGGTACCGCGAGGACACGCGGTCGGCGCTCGACGACCACGCGACGGCGTTCCTCGCCGCGCACGGCGCGCTGTCCGGCTTCCCCGAGATCGAGGACCGCCCGAGCAGCCTCCTCGTCCTCCCGGGCGCTGCCGTCTCCCCACTGGCATTCCGACCGCACGACCTCGCGCCGGCGACTCCCGCGGACCAGCCCGTACCGATCGGCCTTCCACTGGTGCCGGGCAGCGTCGACGACGACGGCGAACTCTCGTGGCAGGCCGACGCCCTGTGCGCCCAGACCGATCCGGAGGCATTCTTCCCGGAGAAGGGCGGTTCCACCCGCGACGCCAAGAAGGTGTGCGGGTCGTGCATCGTGAAGGCGGAGTGCCTCGAGTACGCGCTGGAGAAGGACGAACGGTTCGGCATCTGGGGCGGCATGTCCGAGCGCGAGCGCCGCAGACTGCGTAAGAGCGCGGGCTGACCCGTCCGAGCCCGTATGCGGCCTCCGGATCGACGCGCCCCAGCCCGCTGGGCGGTGCTCACTCAGGCATCATCAGTCAGGCGTCGGGCCACTCAGGATCCCGACGACTCAGCCGCCGGGCGGTCCTACGCCTGCGAGCGACCGTAGGCCGGATCGACGGCCTCCGGTGCCAGGCCCATGAGTTCGGCGGTCTGCTCCACCACGACGTCGTGGACGAGCTCGTTGAGCGGCAGGAAACCACGCGCCGCCATGAGGGTGGGCTGACGATAGATCGTGATCACGGCGGGTCGGCCGGGTCGCGCCGGCGTGCTGGATCCCAGGAGACCGCCGATCGTCTGCGGGGTGCGGCTCTCCAGGTCGTCGGGGATCTCCTGCACCACGATCTGCAGGTCCTGTATCCGCTCGCCCCACAGGCGTTCCAGCCGATGCGCCGAGTCCAGCACCCAGTCGTCGAACCGCTCGGACCGCGACCGGGCTCCCGGCAGGTGGGCGGGGATCAGCTCGCCCCGCAATCCGCGGCCCCTGCGATTCCGCCGCCGCTCGAAGAACGACCGCGACGGTTGTCCGGCGGCCGTCGGATCGGTCAGTCTGACCGAGAACGTGGAAGCATCCTGCATGAGACGACTCTAAGCCTTGAGCACCGGCCCTGCACCCGGGCGGTCCCGACCTCCGTGGCGGCGCGGCGCGGCGCCCCCGATCCCCGGTAGGCTTGCCGATCGTGGGATCTCTCCGGCAGTGCTCAAGATCGACGTGCCAGCAGCGTGCGATGGCCACCCTCACCTACGTCTACGCGGAGTCCACCGCGGTCCTCGGCCCGCTCGCCACCTACGCGGAGCCGCACACCTACGATCTCTGTGCCTCGCACGCCGAGGGCTTGACGGTGCCCCGTGGCTGGGAGGTGGTCCGCCTGGCGCTCCCCGACACGGCCCCCGAGTACACGTCGGACGATCTCGTGGCGCTGGTGGAGGCGGTCCGGGAGGCCGCGGCCGAGACCGCAGCGCCGCCGGCGGGACGACGCGGCGCGAAGGCTCCGATCGAGGCCCCGGCCGGAGCGGCCGGTGCGCGGCGCGGACACCTCCGGATCCTCCGGGAGCCCTGACCCGTCGCGATAGACTCGGACGGAGCGACACCCCTTCCGTCTCCCAGCGAAAGCACCCCATGACCAATCTCCCGGATTCCCTGCTCGACGTCCTCCGCTGCCCCGTCACGCGGTCGAAGCTCGTCCAGGACGGGAACGAGCTGCGCTCGTCCCGACCGGGACCCGACGGCGGCCCGCTGACCTACCGGCTCGACGAGGGCATCCCCGTCCTCCTCCCCGCCGGATCCCCGGACGACGTCCGCCCCTGAGACGCACCGGCGCCCACGAAGCCCACCGACTCCCATGAATTACAGCGAGGAACAGCAGACCATGACGTTCGATTACAAAGTTGCCGATCTCTCGCTCGCGGAGGCCGGACGCCACCAGATCCGGCTCGCGGAGCACGAGATGCCCGGGCTCATGGCCCTGCGGGCCGAGTACGCCGCTGCGCAACCGCTGGCAGGGGCGCGGATCGCGGGGTCGCTGCACATGACGGTGCAGACCGCCGTCCTCATCGAGACGCTCACCTCCCTCGGGGCCGAGGTGCGCTGGGCGTCCTGCAACATCTTCTCCACCCAGGACGAGGCCGCGGCCGCCGTCGTGGTCGGGGACGGCTCCGTGGAGGAACCCGCCGGCGTCCCCGTCTTCGCCTGGAAGAACGAGTCCCTCGAGGACTACTGGTGGACGGCGACGCAGATCCTCACCTGGCCCGGCCAGGCGGACGGTCTGGGACCGAACATGATCCTCGACGACGGCGGCGACGCCACCATGCTGGTCCATCGGGGCGCGGAGTTCGAGGCCCTCGGCGCCGTCCCGGCGGGCCCGCAGGAGGGCGACGCCGACTACTCGCACGAGTACACGGTGTTCCTCGACACGATCCGCGCCTCGTTCGAGTCCGAGCCGCAGAAATGGACCACCATCGCGGCCGGGATCAAGGGCGTCACCGAGGAGACGACGACGGGCGTGCACCGCCTCTACCAGCTCGCAGCCCAGGGCGAGCTCCTGTTCCCGGCCATCAACGTCAACGACTCCGTCACGAAGTCGAAGTTCGACAACAAGTACGGGATCCGCCATTCGCTGCCCGACGGCCTGAATCGGGCCACGGACGTACTGATCGGCGGGAAGGTCGCCGTCGTCTGCGGCTACGGCGACGTGGGCAAGGGCGCCGCCGAGGCGCTGCGCGGTCAGGGCGCCCGTGTGATCGTCACCGAGATCGATCCGATCTGCGCGCTGCAGGCCGTCATGGACGGTTACCAGGTCGCGGCACTCGAGAGCGTCCTGGCACAGGGCGACATCTTCATCACCACCACCGGCAACAAGGACGTGATCATGGCCGATCACATGGCGCGGATGAAGCACCAGGCCATCGTGGGCAATATCGGCCACTTCGACAACGAGATCGATCTCGCCGGTCTCTCGCGCCTGCCGGGGGTCGAGAGGATCGAGATCAAGCCCCAGGTGCACGAGTGGGTCATACCGGCGAACTCCGACGGGAGTGTCGAGGAGCACTCCATCATCATGCTGTCGGAGGGACGGCTGCTGAATCTGGGCAATGCCACCGGCCACCCGTCGTTCGTCATGAGCAACTCGTTCGCGAACCAGACCATCGCGCAGATCGAGCTCTACACGAAGGTGGGGCAGCAGGACGCGGAGGGCAACGAGGAGTACGGGAACGAGGTCTACGTCCTGCCGAAGATCCTCGACGAGAAGGTGGCGCGCCTGCACCTGGACGCGCTCGGGGTCGAGCTGACGGAACTGACCAAGGGCCAGGCCGAGTACCTCGACGTCGACGTCGCCGGGCCGTACAAGTCGGACCAGTACCGGTACTAGGCCAGAAAAGGTCTTGGACCAAGGCGGTACTTGATCGGTTCCGGTACTCGGTCGATTCCGGTGCCGGGCAGGCACCGGGCAGGACAGCCACGAGGAACAGGGCGCGAGGCCGCGCAGGTCGTCGCGGGAGGGTGCGGGAAGACACAGGGTGCAGGAAAACGGGGGCAGATCGATGGCACAGGGAGCAGGGCGGAGCACCGCACGACGCCGAGGTGCGGGGATCGCCGCGGTCTGTGCCGCGTCGCTCCTCGTGGCGGGGTGCGTCGGATCCTCCGGGGCGGGGAGCGAAGGCGGCACGCCGTCGTCGCCCACCGCCCCGGGAAGGTCCTCGATACCCTCCGCCCCGCAGATACCCTCCACCCCGCAGACGCAATCAGCACCGTCCACGCCGGGACCCGGCGCCGCACCGCCCGAGTCCCGGCCGGCCGCCGACTACGCGGTCGATCTCACGCCGGCCGACGCCGCGTCGGGTGTCAATCCCGCGGCCGGAGCGACGGTCTCGGTCTCGGGCGCGACGCTCGAGGCCGTCGACGTGCGACCGAGCGCCGGTGGCACGTCCGTTGACGGTGAGTTCTCACACGACACGGCCACCTGGACGACGACGCAGCGCCTCGCCTTCGACACCGAGTACTCGGTCGACTACAGCGTGCTCGACGCCGCCGGACAGGTGCAGCGCGGACGGTCCACCTTCACGACCGTGGAACCCGCGAACGAGGCCGACGCCTCGATGTTTCCGCTGGACGGAAGCACCGTCGGCACCGGTCAGCCGCTCGAGTTCACCTTCAGCGAGCCGGTCACGAACCGTGCCGCGGTGGAGCAGGCCATCACCGTCACCAGCTCCAGCGGCCAGGAGGGGGCGTTCTACTGGCTGCCGGACAGGACGGGCAAGGTCTCCGACACGGTGGTTCGCTACCGGCCCGAGACCTTCTGGGCACCGAACAGCACCATCACGGTGCGCGCGGACCTCTTCGGCGTCGACTTCGGCAGCGGGATGATCGGCAACGGTGACACGACGATGACCGTGAGGACACATGACACGCGGCTGGCCGTGGTGGACAACGCGACCAAGACCATGAAGGTCTATCTCGACGGAACGCTGGAGCGGACCTTCCCGGTGACGCTCGGGACGGACGAGTGGCCCTCCACGGAGGGGTACATGGTGGTGATGGAGAACTACGAGACCACCCGGTTCACGGCGGAGTCCATCGGGCTCCATCCGGGTGACCCCGCGTACTATCCGCCGACGGTCGTCAATCATGCCAGCCGCCTGAGCAACGGCGGGGCGTTCGTGCACGAGGCACTGCCCGCGGCGCAGGTGGCCCTGGGCGAGGTCAACGTGTCCCACGGCTGCATCGGCATGTCCCCCGAGGGCGCCGAGTACTTCTACGACACCTTCGGTCCGGGCGACGTGGTGCAGATTCTCGGCACCGACTACGGGCCCATGTACGTGGAGGACGGCTTCGGCGACTGGAATGTCCCCTGGGACCAATGGGTGGGCCAGGACTAGGCGGACCCTTCGCCGCGCGCGCTGCTCCCTGGGGCCGGCCCTGCTAGGGGTACGGCAGGCGATGCATCCTCGCCGTCATCGCGTCGGTGTGCTCGCGCCGGCGCGTCAGGGCCGCGTGGTCACGATCCCGGCGGGACGCGATCACGGCCCGCAGGAACTCCTCGGGAGGCGTGGCGGCCGGCGGTCCGGGGAACACGTACCGCTCCGCCTCGGTCGCGAGGTCGAGGGACAGGGCCTGCCGTGCCCCCGGAGTGAGCCTCGGGGCCTGGGCGAGGAACTGCGACATCCTGCGAGCCAATGGATCCGGCAGGCGCCCGATGTCCGCGGTCCGGGACCACTGCTGCAACGCCGGCGGCACGGTGACGATCGCCCGTGCCGGGACGAGCGTGCGTTCCCGCATCGCATAGGTTCCGGCGAGCAGGTCGCCCAGGCGCTTGGACCGCTCGTTGAACAGGGAGACCAGGAACGCGAGCGACCCAGCGAGCAGATAGATCTCCAGGACCGCCACCAGTGCGCGGATGAAGGCCTGCCGGAAGCGGACGGCGCCGCCGTCGTCGCGCACGATCCGCAGCCCCATCACGAGGCGCCCCAGCGACTTCCCCCGCGTGAGGGTCTCCACGGTCACCGGCAGGACCACCAGCAGCAGGAGCACGACGACGAGCAGGAGCGCCGTGGTGAGGACGGTGTCCAGCGCGCCGCCGAAGACGTTGCCGATCAGGAGCAGCAGGAGGATCGCCAGCGCCAGCTGGGCGAGGATGTCGATCATCGCGCTCAGCCCTCGGGCGGCGAAGCCGGCCGGTCGGAGCTCGAGAACGACTGCCTCGCCGGTGACGACCGAACTCATGGGCCTCCGTCCGGGTGCTCGTGGTGCCTCGGCGGTCGTGGGACCACCGTCTCGACGCCCAGCCTAGCTCCGTGCAGCGCCTGTGGTGCAGCGTCTGTGGTCGTCTGTGGTGCGGCGCCTGTGGTGCAGCGTCCGTAATGCAGTGTCCATGGGTGCGGGGTCTGGCCGGGTCCGCGGGGCCCGCCACGAGGGGCCCACGGACTATAGGGGTGAGCCACTATAGGGTTGGGACATGGACGTGGATGCCTTCATCGACGTGCACCGCGGGGACTGGCAGCGCCTCGACGAGCTGGTCGGGCGGCGCAGGCTCTCGGGGCCGGAGTCGGACGAGCTGCTCATGCTGTACCAGCGCGTGTCGACGCACCTGTCGATCATCCGGTCGGTGGACCCGGAGAGCGCCGTCTCCGGAGCGCTGTCCATGCGGCTGTCCAGGGCCAGGACGCGCTTCACGGGGGCGAGGTCCGACGCCGTGGAGGACCTGGCCCGGTTCTTCGTGCGGTCCCTGCCGGCCGCCCTCTACCGCATCCGGTGGCCCACCGTCGTGGTCGGCGTGCTGTTCGTCGTCGTGGCGTGGCTCTTCGCGGGCTGGGTGATCGGCACACCGGGTGTGATCCGGGCGCTCGGCACCGACGAGGAGCTGCGCCGGTACGTGGAGCAGGACTTCGTGGACTACTACTCCGAAAATCCTGCTGCGTCCTTCGCCGGGCTGGTGTGGACCAACAATGCGTGGCTCGCGGTCCAGGCGGTGGCGTTCGGCGTCACGGGTGTCTGGCCGGTCCACATCCTCTACCAGAATGCCCAGGGGATCGGCTTGGCGGCGGGGATGATGGCCTCCTACGACCGGCTCGACGTCTTCTTCGTCTACATCCTGCCGCACGGCTTCCTGGAGTTGACGGCCATCTTCGTCGCCACGGCTGCCGGCCTGCGCATCTTCTGGGCCTGGGTGGCCCCGGGACGCCGCCGCCGTTCCGAGGCACTCCCGCAGGAGGGCCGCGCCCTGATCACCGTGGCGCTCGGACTCGTCCCGGTGCTGCTCGTCTCCGGGCTGGTCGAGGGTTTCGTGACGCCGAGCGGATTGCCTCCCTGGCTGCGCCTGACCATCGGGTTCCTGGTCTTCGCGGCCTTCTGGGCCTACACGCTGGTCCTCGGGCGGCGTGCCGTGCTCGCCGGGTACGGGGGAGACCTCGACGCCGTGGATCGCGGCGACGGCCTCATCACCGCCTAGGCTGCCGGCAACACGCGGGATCGGCGCCGTCCCCGACGCCGGTCCGGCCGGCGGGTGTCCGGGTAGTGTCGGGAGGGCCGGAAGCAGCGCCGGTGGCACCCAGGAGGAGAAACGGCAGTGGCACACACCGACAGGACCCGCTCGAACGAGACCGGAACCCCCGTGTCCGAGGATCCGCGCGTGGACGGGATCGACGACGCGGCCGTCGACGATACGACCGGGTCCGACGACGACGCGACCGACGACAGCGCGACCGACGACGACGCGTCCGACGACACCGCGACGTACGACGACGCGTACGACGACGACGCGTCCGACGACGCCGCCGCGCACCACGACACCGCCGGATCGACGGCCGTCGGGGGCGGGCCGGTCGCGGGCCGGAAGGCGGACAGGGACGCGGTGCGGCGCGCCGCGGTCCGCGACCATGCGGTGGCTGCCAAGCCCGCGTTCCCCCGCTTCCTCCAGATGGTCGTGGCCCTGTTCTTCCCCGTGATCGTCGTGGCGGCAGCCGTGCGGGCGGTGGCGACGTCGTCCTTCCTCTGGTTCGAGTACCACCGCCCCGGGTTCCCGGCGGATCGCTTCGGCTTCTCCCTCGAGGAGCGGATGACCTATGGCTCCTACGCGCTCGACTACGTCCTGAACCTCGCACCGCCGCAGTACCTCGGCGGGCTCGTCACGAGCGACGGGGAGTCCCTGTTCCTCGACTCCGAGGTGGGTCACATGGCCGATGTGAAGGGGGTCCTCGGCATCGGGTTCCTCCTCGGCCTGGTGCTCTTCGTCCTCGCCGTCCTCGCCTGTGTGTATCTGGCGCGACGCTACCGCGGCGGCGTCAGGCGGGCCCTCTTCGCCGGCGCGGTGCTGACCCTGGTCGGCGGAGCAGCCCTGGCCGTCCTGGCCGTCCTGGCCTGGGAGGCGTTCTTCACGCAGGTCCACGCCGTGTTCTTCCCCGACGGCACCTGGACCTTCCGGGTCGACGACACCCTGATCCGCCTGTTCCCCGAGCAGTTCTGGCTGGATTCCGCGCTCACGGTCGGGATCCTCGTGCTCGGCGCCACGATCCTCACGCTGATCGTCAGCTGGCCCACGAGGGCCCGGCGGGAGCGGTCCATCCTGGCGCAGGAGGAGGAATACACCCGCTTCCGTGAGGCGCTGGAGAACTCCTGATCCGGCCCACCCCGATCGAGAGCGGAACCGCTCAGATCCAGCTCGGCAGCCACATCCGCGAACGCCACTGGTCGTAGGGGATGATCTCGGCCGTCCAGATCGGCAGGAAGTAGGCCGAGAGCGCCACGGCGGCGGCCAGGAAGAGCCCCACCAGGAGGATGCCGCGTCGACGGCGGTGTGCCGTCGCGTCCGCGCTGCCCAGGACGAGGCCGAGACAGTAGACGAGCGAGAGCACCAGGAACGGCTCGAACGCCACGGCGTAGAAGTAGAAGGTGGTGCGCTCCGGGTACAGGAACCAGGGCAGGTACCCGGCGGCCACCCCGGCGAGGACGGCTGCCGCGCGCCAGTCGCGGCGTCCCGCCCAGGCGAACAGCAGGACGAGCAGGGACAGCGCCGCGCTCCACCAGATGAGCGGGTTGCCGAGCACCGTCACCGCCTGGGAGCAGGCCTCCGCCGCGCAGCCGCCCGGCTTCTCGTAGAAGAACGACGTGGGCCGTCCCACCACCAGCCAGGACCACGCGCTGGCCTCGTAGGGATGGTCCGAGCCGAGGCCCCGGTGGAAGCTGTAGGCGCTGCGGTGGTACTCCGCGAGGGACCGGAGGGAGTCCGGCAGCCAGCCCCACAGCGCCGAGGGATTCTGCTCGGCCCAGTGCCGGTCGTAGGCGTCGTCCGAGCGGAACCAGCCGGTCCAGCTCCCCAGATAGGTCGCGAGGGCCACCGGGACGATGCACGCGAACGCCAGGAGCCCGTCCCGGACCACTCCGCCCAGGATCCAGCGGTGGATACCTGCGATCCGCCGGGCACTGAGGTCCCAGGCCACGGTCAGCAGGCCGAGGACCGCGATGAAGGGCAGCGCGGACCATTTGGTGCCGAGGGCCAGGCCGAGGCAGATCCCGGCCACGAGGCGCCAGGGGCGCAGACCCAGGAACGGTCCGTACACCAGGTCCCGGTCGGACGGCGGCGCTGGGGCGCCCGCGTGCCCCGCACCGGCCAGGGCCGCGAGCCGGCGGGCGAGACGGCGTCGTCCGTCGTCGCGGTCCACGAGGAGGGCGGCGAACGCGGCGAGCAGCCAGAAGCTGAGGAAGATGTCGAGCAGCGAGGTGCGGGACTCCACGAGGTGGTGGCCGTCCACGGCGAGGAGGAGTCCGGCCGCGCCGCCGAGGGCGGCGGAGCCGAACATGCGCTGCGCCACGAGGGCGAGGAGGAGGACCGAGAGCGTCCCGACCACGGCGGCCGAGAAGCGCCAGCCGAAGGCGTTGTCGGAGCCGAAGGCCAGCATGCCGAGGGCGATCATCCATTTCCCGACCGGCGGATGCACCACGTAGTCGGGGGAGCCCAGCAGCACCTCGGGCCGGCCGGCGTTGAACGACTCGTCGGCGTCCTCCGGCCACTCGCGCTCGTACCCGGAGAGCAGCAGGGAGTACGCGTCCTTGACGTAGTACGTCTCGTCGAAGACGAGGGAGCCCGGTTCGCCCAGCCTCACGAAGCGCAGGACACCCGCGAGCACGGCCGTCAGGACGGGCAGGATCCAGCGGAGGGGACCACCGCTCGTGGGAGGGCCGAGGAGCCGGGCGGCCAGGGCGTCGGGCGTGAACGCCCGCGCCGGAGCGACGACCCAGGAGCCGCCCTGCCTCGGACTGACCCGTCGGGGCGGGACGGCGGTGTGACTCACCCCGTCATGCTACCGGCGCAGCCCGTCCGGGAACGGCAGGCCGGTCCCTCGCGCGGGGCTAGGCTGGAGCGGTGAACCAGCCACCAGCTCCCGCCAGTCCGCCAGGCTCCGCGGTGGGCGAGCCCGCCGACGGCGGGTCCCACACCCCCGGCGGCGATGCAGGGGACGCGGCCGGGGCGACGCCGGACACCTCCCGCGCCGTCAACGCCGTCAACGCCGTTAGCACGGCCTACCGGGGGACGACCGGGGACGGCAGCGGACGGGGCCGCGTGGTCCTCGCGGCCACTCCCATCGGCAACATGGGGGACGCGACCGAACGCCTGATCGGACTCCTGCGGACGGCCGACGTGGTGGCCGCCGAGGACACCCGCCGCCTCCACCGCCTGCTCCACGGGCTCGGGGCGGGTGTGTCCGGACGCGTCATCAGCTACCACGAGCACAACGAGGCGGAGCGGACCCCCGAACTCCTCGACCTCGTCCGGGACGGCGCCACCGTGCTGCTCGTCACCGACGCCGGGATGCCCGCGGTCTCGGATCCCGGGTACCGCCTCGTCAGGGCCGCCGTCGAGGAGGACCTCGATCTCACCGTGGTGCCCGGGGCCTCCGCCGTCCTGGCGGCCCTGGCCCTGTCCGGGCTCCCGACCGACCGATTCTGTTTCGAGGGCTTCCTGCCCCGGAAGGCGGGCCTGCGGGCCGGCCGGCTGGCGGAGCTCGTCTCGGAGCGGCGCACCATGGTCTTCTTCGAGGCCCCCCACCGCCTCGAGGCGATGCTGCGCTCGCTGCAGCAGGAGTTCGGTTCGGACCGGCAGGCCGCTGTGGCACGCGAGCTCACGAAGGTGCACGAGCAGGTGGTCCGCGGGTCCCTCCTCGACCTGCTGCAGTGGGCACAGGGCGGCGAGGTCCGCGGCGAGCTCGCCGTCGTCGTCGCCGGTGCTCCCGACGCCCCACCCTCCCGGCCCGAGGACCACGTCCCCGAGGTCACGGCGCTGCTCGAGGGTGGCATGCGACTGAAGGACGCAGTGGCCGCGGTGGCCGCCGAGCGGCGCGTGAGCAAGCGCGAACTCTATGCCGCGGTGATCGCCTCCCGCTGATTCACTCTGTGCAAGTGTCCAGTGGCAGCTCGCCTGTATGGTGCATCCTCCAGTGGACAGTGTCCGGGCCCGACGTTAGCGTGAGCGGGAATGCCCCTCGGGGGCGCCCGGATCGTTCGCGAAGGAGCTCAGAATGGCTGTCACCATCGACCAGGAGAAGGCACTGCTCGAGAAGGTGCCCACGGGGCTCCTCATCGGCGGCGCATGGCGTCCGGCGTCCTCCGGCGCCACGTTCGACGTCCAGGACCCGGCGACGGGCCGGCCGCTGCTGACCATCGCGGACGCGACGCCCGAGGACGGCATGGCGGCCCTCGATGCGGCCGTCGCCGCGCAGGCCGGCTGGGCGGCGACCGCGCCGCGCGAGCGCGGCGAGATCCTGCGGCGCGCCTTCGACCTCGTGACCGCTCGGGCGGACGAGTTCGCGCTGCTCATGACCCTCGAGATGGGCAAGCCGCTCGCCGAGGCCCGCGGGGAGGTCACCTACGGCGCCGAGTTCCTCCGCTGGTTCTCCGAGGAGGCCGTGCGGGCCTCCGGCCGGTACTCCGTGGCTCCGGACGGGAAGTCGCGGCTGCTGGTGAACAAGAAGCCGGTGGGGCCCTGCCTGCTCATCACGCCGTGGAACTTCCCATTGGCGATGGCGACGCGGAAGATCGCCCCGGCCATCGCGGCGGGCTGCACCATGGTCCTCAAGCCGGCTGCGCTCACGCCGCTGACCAGCGCCCTGTTCGCCACTGTCCTGCAGGAGGCAGGCCTGCCGGACGGCGTGCTCAACATCGTAACCACCACCACCGCGGGCAGCGTCACGGGCCCGCTGATCGAGGACCCCCGGCTGCGCAAGCTCTCGTTCACGGGATCGACGCCGATCGGACGCAGCCTGCTCTCGGCGGCGTCGGCCAATGTGCTCCGGACCTCCATGGAACTCGGCGGCAACGCTCCGTTCGTCGTGTTCGAGGACGCGGATCTCGAGGCCGCCGTGGAGGGCGCGATGCTCGCCAAGCTGCGCAACATGGGTGAGGCCTGCACCGCCGCGAACCGCTTCATCGTCCACGAGTCCGTGGCGGACGAGTTCGCCGAGGCCCTCGCCGGACGCATGGGGGCCATGACCACGGCGCGCGGCACCGAGGACGAGTCGAAGCTCGGCCCGCTCATCGACGCGAAGAGCCGTGACAAGGTCCACGAGCTCGTCACGGCGGCCGTGGCCGACGGCGCCCAGGCCGTGACCGGTGGATCACCCGTAGAGGGGGAGGGCTACTTCTACGAGGCCACCGTGCTCACCGACGTGGCACCCACGTCGAGGATCCTGCAGGAGGAGATCTTCGGGCCCGTGGCCCCGATCGTCACCTTTGCGTCCGAGGACGAGGCGGTGGACCTGGCCAACGACACCGAGTACGGTCTCGTGGCCTATGTGTTCACGCGCGACCTGAACCGGGGCCTGAGGATCGGCGAGCGGCTCGAGGTGGGCATGCTGGGCCTTAACGCCGGCGTGATCTCCAATGCCGCGGCTCCCTTCGGCGGGGTCAAGCAGTCGGGCCTGGGCCGTGAGGGTGGCGCCGAGGGGATCGAGGAGTACCTCTACACGCAGTACGTCGGCATCGCCGATCCGCACGCGTCCTAGCGGTGGCCGGGTCCGCCGCCGCCCTCGGGTCGGCGGCGGACCCGGAAGCCGTGCCGGAGCGACCCTGGGGATCCGGGCGACCCGAGGGACCCGAGATAGCTGAGCGACCGGGGGACCAGGCGGGCCCTGAGTCTGGCGGAGCGTGAGCTGCTGCGGCGCAACGCTCCCGTGACGACCTCGACGTCGTCCCAGCCCTGCGTCGCGCCATCCTCGCGTACGGCAGCCTGCGGAACTGCAGAATCCGGAAGCGCGTCCTCCAGGACCGCGACCCCGGCCGCGCGGCCGGACCCGGCCCGGCCGGCCGGCCGGGCGTACTCGGCCTGCTCGTAGGCCGTCCGTAGCCGCGCGAGTGACGCGGCGGACCGGTCGTCGAGTGCGGCGTCGCCTGCCAGGCGCCGGGCGAAGACCCGGGGTGTGTCCGTGGGGACGAGTGGGTACCCGAGGTCGACGGCGGTCTCCGTCGTCTCCGCCCAGGCCGCGACCGCCGCCGTGCGTGCCGACGTGTCCGTTCCGGAGGCGATGCGGCGCCGCGCGAGGGTCCTGAGGGTACGCAGGAGGAACGGCAGGAGCACCGGTAGTGCCAGGGCCGATCCCACGAGGAGGCCGGTCAGGGCACCTGTCCCGGCGGCCTCGGACCGGCCACCGGGCGCGTCGTCGGCGGGTGGTGTGGCCGCATCCGTGGCGCCCGTCGCTCCCCGGACGCCGCGCGGGTCGAGGGCGTCGGAATCGTCCGCCCTCACACCCGGGGTGAACGCCTCCTGGGCGTAGGCGGGAACGACGCCGCGCGAGGGCGTGGGCTCGAACCGGACCCATCCCGCTCCCTCGAAGTACAGCTCCGGCCACGCGTGCGCGTTGCGCGAGTCGACCTCGAACTCCTTGAGCTCCAGGCCGCCGGGGCCCACCTCCACATCACCGGTCGGCGTCCCCGGTGTGTAGCCGACCGCCACCCGGCTGGGGATGCCTGCGGCCCGTGCCATGACCGCCATGGTCCCGGCGTAGTGCACGCAGTACCCGGACCTCGACTCGAGGAACCGCGCCATCACGCTCATCCCGCTGCCGTCGTACCCGCCCTCCACGGGCGCCTCCACCGAGTAGGTGAAGGACGGCCCGCGCAGATAGTCCTGGATGGCCAGGGCCTTCTCGTACGGGCGGTCCAGCCCACCGGTGACGTCCTCCGTCGTGGTCCGGACGATCTCCGGGGTGTCGCCGGGGAGCTCGGAGAAGACCCCGGGGACGGGGGCGTCGTCGGAGGGGCGGACCGCGCCGAGCTCCTCCGCCGTAGGAGTCTGCGATCGGCTCCGGACGAGGTAGTCCTCCTCTGCCGTCGACCCACCGTCCATGGCGAGGACCGACAGATTCGCCGGGTCCCAGGACCAGCTGCCGGTGAGGCCGATGACGCCCTCCGGCGCGTACGGGGCCAGGAGCCAGGGGCTCGCGAAGCTCTGCGTGGTGATGCGGGTGTAGATCGTGGGTCCGGACGCGCTGTCGGTGGTGCCGCGCTCCGTCCCGATCGCGTCCACCCCGGGCTCGCGGTCGTTGATCCGCTGGTCGGGCTCCCACCGCCGGCCGCTGAAGTCCTCCAGGGTCACTGCGCGCAGGTACAGCGCGGTCTGTGCATTCGTCGCATAGGTGATGCGCCCGAACCCGGTGGGATTGCGCAGGTCGCTTCCCAGCGTGACGGCGGGGTTCAGGCCCGAGGCGGTACCCCAGACACTGAGGCGTGCTCCCTGCGGGAACGCTCCGGAGGTGAAACCCGGTATCCCCAGGGGCACGACGACGCTCAGGACGACGGCGACGACGCCGATCACGGCGCTGCGTCCGACGAATCCCGAGGACGCCCTGGCGCCGCCGGCGGCGATCCGGTTCTCGCGCCACTGGGCCAGGGCCAGGAGCAGGAGGAAGGCGAGGACCGTGACGACGAAGGAGAAGATCCCGACGCCGGCCGGTTCGACGATGGCTGCAGGGACCATGACCACGATCAGGGCGAGGCCGCTCACCGCGGGCCTGCGCAGCGTCGTCGAGAGGACGTCGACGACCAGCGCGATCATGCCGAGCACAGAGCACAGCACCAGCAGGATGCCCGGTTCCGCCGCGACGGGGGCCACCTCCGAGGCGACCGTCTCGCCCGCCTGCGCCAGCAGTCTCCCCACCTCGGCGCTGGCACCGGCGGCCGGGATCACGGCCAGGGCACTGTGGGCCGGGAGGAACTGCGCGACGAGGGACCCCGCGAGCGCGAGGACCCCCGCGACGGCCGTGAGGAGACCGCCCGGGCGCAGCGTCCGGACGAGCGACGTGGTGAGCAGCACCGGGACGAGCGTCCGGACCAGCGGCAGGAGCCACGTCCATGGTTCCAGGACGCCGTTCAGGCTCGTGGCGGCCGCGAGGACGGCCAGCAGGACCGCTGCCGTCACCGCCCGGTGCCAGGGGTCGGCGGGGCGGTTTCCTGCCGGAGGCGCGGGAGCGGTGGGCGGTGCCGGCGGCGAGAGCGTGGCGGTCATGCCGACGCCTCCCGGATCGGCCGGGCGGAACCCGCCGTGTCGTCGCGGTGCGGGTCGGCGGCGGTGCGGTCGAGACCCGCCCACACCCCCGGCAGGGCCGCTGCCGGTGAGGCGGACGTCGCGTGCCAGCCGGCGTTCCGCAGGATCTCCAGCTGCCGGCGGGCCTCCGCCGGCCGTTCCGACACGATCACGGCGTAGGAGGCCGAGCCGTAGCCGACGGCGGAGGCCAGTGCCCGCGCGTCCTGGTCGGAGAGGACGCCCAGGACGGCGATCAGGGGACCCCGGTGCCGCGTGCTCGCGAGCTGGTCCAGCAGCTCGTCCCCGAAGGCCGCGGAAGGGCCCGGGGACGTCCCTGATGCCGGACGCCCGGAGCGCGGGGACCGGTCCTTCGTCGCCGGGCGGACCGCGGTGCTGCCCGAGCGCTGCTCCCCGGGGGTGTGGCGCCCGCCCTCGGGCGCCAGTTCCAGGGCGGCGAGGCCCTCCGCGATCCCCGCGACGGCGCCGGACCCCTGGTGCTCCTCGTCGGAGGGGGAGGGGGCCGAGGAGGAACGCAGGAGCGCGGGTGCACCGTGCTGGTCCAGGAACCGCACGGCGTAGTTGCGCTCCAGGAGGTGGGCGCTGATGGACATGACCGCGGTGACGGCCCATTCGAAGGTGGCGGACGTGGACAGACCGGCGCCGGTCCCACCCGGGTCGAAGGCGGACCCGAAGCCGGTGCTGAAACTGTGGTGCCGCTGGTCCATGAGGAGCGTGGCCTGCGGCGTGGTGACCGATTCCTCCTGACGGACCATGAGTTCACTGTGACGAGCGGTCGCGGGCCAGTGGACCCGCCGCATCGAGTCGCCGTGGCGGTACTGACGGGTCATGACGTCGTCGTCGCTCGGATTCGCCTGCCGCCTGGTGGACGCGAGGCCGTCAGCACCCCGGGACCCGGACAGCGCCGACCCCAGCAGCTCCACGGGCGCGGGTGTGACCACCAGGTCCGCGGTCCCGCCGAGCACGTGGCGGGAGGTCACGAGACCGAAGGGGTCCGTGAACTCGGCGGTGATCGGTCCGATGGCGAAGACCCCGCGGGTCGCGCAGCGGAGCCGGTACTCGTAGCGGGAGACGCCCTCCCGGGTCGGGGCGACGGCGGGATAGGAGAAGCGCGGGGCGTCCCCGAAGCGCGCCGGCAGGTGCTCCTCCATCGCGATCCGCGCACCGCCGGCGACGGACGCGGTCAGCTCGAGGCTCACCGTGGTGGTGGCGCCGACCTCCATCGATTCCGGGTGGAAGTGCCGTGCCACGGTGAAGCGTGGTTTGAGGACCCGCAGCACGATCAGGGAGGCCAGGGGGAGCGCCAGCAGCAGGATGCCGACATGGAGCAGGTCCCGCCGTCCGAGGGTCTGGGCCGCCAGGAGCGCCACCGCGGCGGAGAGGACGAAGCTCCAGCCGCGCACGGTGAGGACGCGTGAGGGCAGTCGTTCGAGCAGCGCCATCAGGAGGCCTCCGGTCCTGCGGTGGAGGTGCGGGGCGGGGTCGCGGTCACGATCGTCAGCGCCGCTGGGTCTCCCGGGCCACGGGCACCCGGGAGACGACGTCGGCCACGATGCCGGACGCGGTGTCCCCCGCACTGGTGGCCTTGCGGTCCAGCATGAGCCGGTGCGCCAGCACCGCGTCGGCCATCGCCGCGATGTCGTCCGGGAGTACGAAGTCGCGCCCCTCCAGTGCGGCCGACGCCTTCGACGCCCTGAGCAGTTGCAGCAGGGAGCGCGGACTCGCCCCGAGCCGGAGCCTCGGGTGCTCGCGGGTGGCCCGCCCCAGTGCCACGGTGTAGTGCTTGACGGACGGCGAGACATGGACGGCGCGCACCTGGCGCATCATCGCGGCGACGTCCGAGACGGTGGCGACGGGACGGATCCGCGCGAGCGGGCTCACGGACTGGTGGGACTCGAGCATGTCGGCCTCGGCGCCGGCGTCCGGGTACCCCATCGAGATGCGTGCCATGAAGCGGTCGCGCTGCGCCTCCGGCAGCGGATACGTACCCTCCATCTCGATCGGGTTCTGCGTCGCCACCACCATGAAGGGTTCCCCGAGGGCGTGTGTCCGCCCGTCCACGGTCACCTGGTGCTCCTCCATGCACTCCAGGAGGGAGGACTGCGTCTTGGCCGACGCGCGGTTGATCTCGTCGCCGATCACGATGTTCGCGAAGACGGGGCCGGGCCGGAACTCGAACCGGCGGGACTCCTGGTCGAAGATCGACACACCCGTGACGTCCGAGGGCAGCAGGTCGGGCGTGAACTGGATGCGGTTGACGGTGCAGTCGATGGTGCGTGCCAGCGTCTTGGCGAGCATGGTCTTGCCCACGCCGGGCACGTCCTCCAGGAGCAGATGGCCCTGCGCGAGGAGGACCGTGAGGGCGAGGCGGGCGGCGTAGGGTTTGCCGTCGATCACGGTGTCGATGGCACCGAGGATCCGGCTACTGATGTCGTGGAACGCCCGCTCCTGCCCGGGTCCACCGGCCGGAGGCACCAGCCGCGGGTCCTCCCCGGTCTCGGCGGTGTCGTGTCGGGTGTCCATGGGTACCTTCCGGCGGGCGGCTGCGGGGATCGAGGCACTCGGTCGGGCGGGGCCGGCGCGGGCCCGGCCGACTGATCCAACAGAGTACTAGCTCAACCTGCCCGCCGGGGGATAAGTTCCGTGCACTGGCTAGGCTTGGCACCATGCCCCTCAGCGCCCACCCGTCCCCGCGTCCTTCCGTCCCCGGCGAGATCCCGGCGCCCTATCGGGAGCCGGAGCCCGGGTCCCGGTCCGATGACGACGCGCTGCAGCCCAGGACGCACCGCAAGGGCGGGTACCCACCGCTCCCCGACCCGCTGCCGGTGCCCGTGATCGACAACCACACGCACTTCGACATCCACGGCGCCATCCACGGCGCCGCACCCGAGGTGCCGATCGGCCGGGCACTCGATACCGCTGCGGCGGCCGGGGTCGCCGGAGCGGTGCAGGTGGGAACGGATCTCGCGTCGTCGCGATTCACCGCCGCCGTCGTCGACCAGGACCCGCGGCTGCTCGGCGCCGTCGCGCTGCACCCGAACGAGGCGCCCCTGCTCGCCGAGGCCGGTCTGCTCGACGACGCCCTGGCCGAGATCGAGGCGCTCGCCGCCGGGGACCGTGTGCGTGCCCTGGGGGAGACCGGGCTGGACTACTTCCGGACCGGGGACGCCGGGCGGGGGAGCCAGCTGGAGTCCTTCCGGAGCCATATCGACATCGCCAGGCGACTGGGCAAGGCACTGCAGATCCACGACCGCGACGCGCACGACGACGTCGTCGCCACCCTCCTGGCCGACGGCGCGCCGGACCGGGTGGTGCTGCACTGCTTCTCGGGCGGCGCCGACCTGGCCCGGCGCTGCAACGAGCAGGGCTGGTACATGTCGTTCGCCGGGACCGTCACGTTCAAGAACGCCGCGAACCTGCGCGAGGCCCTGCTGGTCGCCGATCCCGCCCTCGTCCTCGTCGAGACGGATGCCCCCTTCCTCACCCCGCATCCCCACCGGGGCCGCCCGAACGCCTCCTACGTGATGCCGACCACCGTGCGGGCCATGGCGGAGGTCCTCGGGACGCCGCTCGAGACCCTCTGCACGCGGCTGACCCTCAACACCGAGGCGGTCTACGGGCGCTGGGACTGAGCGGATCCGCGACCCGCCCTCGCGCCTGTACCCGGCAGGACCGCAGGGTCGCCCGCCGGATACGATGGCACAGTGACCACGCCCCTCCCCACCGGCCGGCCCGCATCCCTCCTCGGGGCAGCCGACATCCGCAGACTGGCAGCCGAGCTGGACCTCCGCCCCACCAAGACCCTGGGGCAGAACTTCGTGATCGACGGGAACACCATCCGCCGGATCGTCGCGGCCGCGCAGCTCGATCCGGCCGAGACGGTCCTCGAAGTGGGGCCGGGACTCGGCTCGCTGACCCTCGGGCTCCTCGATGCCGCCGCCCGCGTCGTCGCGGTCGAGATCGATCCGGTGCTCGCCGGACGCCTCCCCGGGACCGTCGGCCACTGGCGGCCGGAGCGCGCCGGAGCGCTCGACGTCGTCCTCGGCGACGCCCTGCGGGTGACGGCGCTGCCGCATCCCCCCACGGCGCTCGTGGCCAATCTGCCGTACAACGTGGCCGTCCCGGTGGTGCTGAACCTCCTCGAGCACGTCCCGACTCTGCGGCACGGGCTGGTGATGGTGCAGGACGAGGTGGCGGACCGGCTCGCGGCCCCTCCCGGCTCGCGGACCTACGGCATCCCGTCGGTGAAGGCCGCGTGGTACTCCACCACGACGAAGGCGGGCGTGATCGGCATGAACGTCTTCTGGCCGGCACCGAAGATCGCCTCGGGCCTCGTCCGCTTCACCCGGCGCGATCCCCCCGACACCGCGGCCTCCCGCGAGGACGTCTTCGCCGTCATCGACGCCGCCTTCGCCCAGCGCCGGAAGACCCTGCGCGCTGCACTCGCGGGCTGGGCCGGGTCTCCCGCGCTCGCGGAACGGGCACTCCGGGCAGCCGGCGTGGATCCGACGGCGCGCGGGGAGGTACTCGACATCACGGCGTTCGCCCGGATCGCCGAGGCGCGGGTGCCGGCCGCCGGCGAACCCGGACCCGCATGAGCGGTGGGCTAGGTTGGGGAGCATGATCCCGGGCAGAACAGTCGACCTCCGGTCCGGAGCGAGCTCCGTGCGGGTCCGCGCGCCGGGGAAGATCAATGTGGCGCTCAGGGTGGGGCCGCTCCGCGAGGACGGCTACCACGGGCTCGCGAGCGTGTTCCTCGCCGTGTCGCTCTTCGAGGAGGTCACGGCGACGGCGACGCCGGGCGACGCCATCAGTGTCAGCGTCAACGGCCAGGGCATGCTCAATCTCCCCGCCGAGTCGATCCCGCTCGACAGCACCAATCTCGCGGTCCGGGCCGCCGGTCTGCTCGCGGAGCTCAGCCCCGGCCGCTCCGGGGTGCACCTCGACATCACCAAGCGGGTTCCCATCGCGGGGGGGATGGGCGGGGGATCCGCCGACGCCGCGGCCGCCCTGCTCGCCTGCGACGCGCTGTGGGGGAGCGGTTTCTCCCGGGACGAACTCGCGAGGATCGCCGTCGATCTCGGCGCCGACGTACCGTTCGCGCTCCTGGGAGGAACCGCCGTCGGACTCGGGGTCGGCGACCGCCTGACCCCCGCGATCTCGAAGACACCGCTGCACTTCGTGCTGGTGATCTCCGAGTACGGCCTGTCCACGCCCGAGGTGTACCGCACCCTCGACGAGCTCCGGTTGCGCAGCGGCACGGAGGTCGATCCGCAGCCCGCCATCGACCCGGCGGTCCTGGGGCACATGCGAGCGGGCGACGCCGCGGCACTGGCGCCCCTGCTGCACAACGACCTGCAGGAGGCCGCACTCGAGCTGGCCCCGGGATTGCGGGATATCCTTGGGACGGGAATGGATGCCGGCGCCCTCGCCGGGATCGTCTCCGGATCCGGACCCACCATCGCCTTCCTCGCCCGGAGCTCGGGCCATGCGGCCCAGCTGCAGTCCCTCCTGGAAGCCGAGGGGCTGCACGCCACGTCCGTCCACGGACCGGCGCACGGCGCCCGGCTCGCGCCCGGGTCCGCGGGCTGAACCCCCGATCCAACCGAAAGCAGTCCTTCCTTGGCACACCTCATCGGCGCGGAGAACCTCAGCGTCGCCTTCGTCACCCGTACCGTTCTCGACTCGGTCTCCCTCGGCATCGAGGAGGGTGACCGCATCGGCGTCGTCGGCCGCAACGGCGACGGCAAGTCGACCCTGCTGCGCCTGCTCGCCCAGCGCAGCACCCCCGACTCGGGCCGGGTCACCAAGCGGCGCGACGTGAGCGTCGGCTATCTCGACCAGTCGGACGTGCTCGACGGCGACCTCGAGGTGGGGCGGGCGATCGTGGGGGACCAGGCGGACCACGAGTGGGCGTCGAACCCCCGGATCCGCGACGTCATGGGAGGCCTGGTCTCCGAGGTGGACTGGCACGCCCGGATCTCGTCGCTCTCCGGCGGCCAGAAGCGGCGGGTGGCGCTCGCGAAGCTCCTCATCGCGGACGACGACGTCATCATGCTCGACGAGCCCACCAACCACCTGGACGTGGAGGGCGTGTCGTGGCTCGCCCGGCACCTGCAGCAGCGCTGGCGGGCGAACGAGGGCGGCATGCTCGTGGTCACCCACGACCGCTGGTTCCTGGACGAGGTGTGCAACCACACCTGGGAGGTGCACGACGCCGTCGTCGACGACTTCGAGGGCGGCTACGCCGCCTACGTGCTGGCACGCGCCGAACGGGACCGGATGGCCTCCGTGGTCGAGTCCAAGCGCGTCCAGCTCGTCAAGAAGGAGCTCGCCTGGCTGCGCCGTGGCGCTCCGGCGCGGACCGCCAAGCCGAAGTTCCGCATCGAGGCCGCCAACGCGCTGATCGCCGACGTGCCGGAGCCGCGGGACTCGCTGGCCCTGAGCAAGATGGCGATGTCCCGCCTCGGCAAGGACGTCCTGGATCTCGAGGACGTGAGCCTGACCATCGCCGACGGCCAGACCCCGGAGCGCACGCTCTTCCACAGGATCACGCTGCGCCTCGCGCCCGGACAGCGGCTGGGGCTCGTCGGCGTGAACGGCTCCGGCAAGACCACGCTGCTGCGGCTGCTCAACGGCGACATCGCACCCACGTCCGGCAAGTACAAGCGGGGCAAGACCGTCCGGACCGCCGTGCTGTCGCAGGAGGTCCGCGAGCTCGACGACGTGAGGGACAGCCGGGTCATCGAGGTCATCGAGTCCGAGAAGCGCGTCTTCGCGGTCGGTGGCAAGGAGGTCTCGGCCAGCCAGCTCGTGGAGCAGCTCGGCTTCACGAACGAGAAGCAATGGACCCGGGTGAGCGAGCTCTCCGGCGGTGAACGGCGTCGCCTGCAGCTGCTGCGGCTGCTCGTCGGCGAACCGAACGTCCTGATGCTCGACGAGCCCACGAACGACCTGGACACCGACACCCTGTCGGCGATCGAGGACGTCCTCGACGGCTGGCCGGGGACCCTCGTGGTCGTCTCGCACGACCGCTACCTGCTGGAACGGGTCACCGATTCCCAGATGGCACTCCTCGGAGACGGCAGGCTCCGCGATCTGCCGGGCGGGGTGGACCAGTACCTGGAGCTGCGTACCGCGGCCGGGCCCCTGACGGCCACCGGCAGCGCGGCCTCACCGGCCGTCAGCGGCGGGTCCGGCAGTACCGCGAGCGAGGCCGAGCTCCGCCAGGCACGCAAGGATCTCACCCGCATCGAACGGCAGATCACCAAGGTGGACACGCAGAAGGGGAAGCTGCGGCAGCAGATGGACGATGCCGGGGCCAGGCCCGATGCGGATTTCGGGTCCCTCGCGGAGCTCAACGGCCGGCTGCAGGAGCTGCAGACGGAGATCGAGGGCCTGGAGGCCCAGTGGATGGAGACCGCGGAGATCCTGGGGGAGTAGCGCCCGCTCCCGCCGGTAGGGGCGGGCGCGTCCCCTGACACCGCGTGGGCCCGAGCACGGAAATCGGGTATCCGCGGTCCGTGATCACGTAGTGCGCACGGGCAATTACTCTTGTCCGCCCGGAGGCAGCGGTATTGGCTGGGGACAGTTGGTCATGGGGAAACCGCGTCCGGGGGAAGAATGTCCTATCACGTCAGTGTCGATGTAGGAACGAGCTATACAGCCGCCGCGATCATGAGGGTCGGGAAAGCGCACCAGGATCCGCAGATCCTCCCGCTCGGCGTCCGCGCGACCTGCATCCCCTCCGTGGTCTTCGTGGACGACGACGGCTCGTTCGTGGTCGGCGACGCGGCGGAACGTCGCGGCATGCTCCGTCCGGACCGACTCGCCCGCGAGTTCAAGCGGCGCGTGGGTGACGACGTCCCGCTGGTGATGGGCGAGCATGCGGTGCTCGCCGAGGATCTCCTCGCGTCCGTCGTCCGGCATGTGGTCGACCATGCCCGCGAACGCGAGGGTGGTCCGGCGGACTCGGTGACCGTGACGCATCCTGCCGCGTGGGGCGAGCACCGGATGACCTCGATCCGGGAAGCGGTGGCCCGTGCCGGCATCGAGGACATCATCCTGCTGACCGAGCCGGAAGCCGCCGCGCTCTCCTACGCCGGGCAGCAGCGGGTGGCGCCGGGCAGTACCTTCGCCGTCTACGACCTGGGCGGCGGTACCTTCGACGCCACGGTCCTGGTCAAGGATGTGGACACCTTCACCGTCCTGGGTGAACCCGCAGGACTGGAACGGCTCGGCGGGGCCGACTTCGACCAGGAGGTGTTCGCCCACGTGGTGCGGTGCCTCCCGGAGCGGTTCGCGGAGCTCGACCCCACGGCTGACGAGACGCTCCAGGCACTGGCACGGTTGAGGAAGGAGTGCTCGGAGGCGAAGGAGGCCCTGTCCACCGACGCCGACGCCACCATTCCCGTGTATCTTCCGGGCAGCCAGGCCGGGATCCGCCTCGTGCGGTCCGAGTTCGAGGCGATGATCGAGCCCGCCGTCGACGAGACGGTCGAAGCGCTCGGGGGTGCCCTGGACGGGGCCGGGGTGGACCCCGCTGATCTTTCCGCGATCCTGCTCATCGGCGGATCCTCCAGGATCCCGCTCGTGGCGCAGCTCCTCTCCCGCGCCTTCGACCGCCCCCTCGCCGTCGACGCCGACCCGAAGGCCTCGATCGCCCTCGGAGCGGCGCTCGCCGCAGCGGCGCTCCAGGAGGAACGGGCGTCAGAGGCCCCCGCGGTCCTCGCGGCGACGGCACAGGACGACGCACGCCCGCCTCGTCCGGCACCGACCCATGCCGGCGCAACGCAGCACGGCTTCGTCGCTCAGCACGGGCCGGCCCATGGATCGCATCGGCGGACCGCAGCCAGGGCCGCACTCGTGCTCGGCGCCGTGGCCATGCTCGGCGTGGCGACGGCGACGGCGGCGGGCATGCCGACGCCGTTCTCGGCGCTGAGCTCCCTCGCCGGTGGGAGCCCGGCGGAAGCCGCCCAGGCGACGTCCGATGCCCCGGGCGCCGGCAGGACCGCCCGCGCCACCCCGAGCGCGGGTGCCGACCCGAGTGCCGGTCCCACCCCGGGCGCCGGCCCCACGCTGCTCGACCGTGCGCAGGCGGCACTCGATGGAGACCTTCCGGGAGGATCACGCGCAGCCGGTGACCCGGCGGACGAGCGCGATCCCTCCGACCGGCCGTCGGCGAAGAAGTCCGCCGGCCGCGGTGCAGGGACTGCAGGATCCTCGCCGGCCGCCACCCGGCAGGCCGCGGACGGACCGGACTCCGAGCGCAAGTCCGGGCAGAAGTCCGGGCAGAAGTCCGGGGGGAGACCCGTATCGGGGGAGCCGTCGTCGGGGCGCGCACCCTCGGGTGCCTCCGAGGACGCACCCTCCACTGCACCAGGTGACCGGCCGACCGGTTCACCGGCTCCGTCCTCCCGGCCGTCGTCGCCGTCGCAGCCAGGGCCCACCCCCGCTCCGGGGCAGCCGACCGTGCCCATGGGACCCCCACCGACCACGCCGTCCCCATCGGATCCCCCGGTCGCGCCGGAACCCACGTCACCCGCCCCGACGCCGCCTGCTCCCACATCCGGCCCGACCACACCGGTGATCCCCGGACCGTCCGGTCCCGACCCCGCGCCCTCCGAGCCGCCCGCACCGGAGCCTTCCACGCCGGCCCCCTCCGCCCCGGCACCTTCCGCCCCGGCACCCT
Organism: uncultured Arthrobacter sp.; assembly: GCF_947493765.1. Classification (GTDB taxonomy): domain Bacteria; phylum Actinomycetota; class Actinomycetes; order Actinomycetales; family Micrococcaceae; genus Arthrobacter_D. The sequence goes on along the minus strand of NZ_CANLSZ010000004.1, from coordinate 246,530 downwards.
CCGCTCCGGCCCCCTCCGCTCCGAACCCCGGAGGCGGGGCCGGCGATGGCGCTGAGGCGGACCCCACCGTCCAGCCATCCCCACCAGAACCGTCGTCGACCCCGGTCGGAACGCCCGTCCCCGCGGAGGGATGAGCGATGCGCGTCGAATACGCCGAACCCGTCCGTGCAACCGCGGAGGCCGACGGCGCCGGGCACGTCCCGGGCGACCCCGGCCTCCGCGCGGCCGTGCTGGCGCTGGGAATCGGATTCCGTCCGGACGGTCCGGTCCCACCCCACGGATGCGGTGCCGGTGCATCGTTCCCGTCCCTGGTCAGGAAGGCTGCGGAGGACGGCCTGCTGGTCGGGGGTCGGCCCCTGCCCCACGTGCTCGACAGCGTGCTGCGTGAGGCCGACATCTTCCAGGTGCGACGACTCCAGCGGTCACTCATCGACGTGCACGACGAACACGGAATCCCGCTGGGCGGTCTGGCCCGGGACCTCGCCCGTGGAGGACTGCAGGACCCGCGGCTGCCACCGCTCCTGGTCCAGGAGGCGACACAGGCTCTCGTGGACCAGCCCGACCGGGCGCTGGACCTGTTCGACCTCGCCGTGGCCGCCGGCGCGGATCCGGACTCCCTCGCCGCAGCACGCGCCGAGGCCGCAGCAGCCTCGGGCGACCTCGATGCCGCCTGCAGGATCCTCGACGACTACTTCGCGGCCCATCAGGACCGGACGCAGGACGGTACGCACGCATCGGACCCACCCGACCTCACCCGGGCGGTGCGGGTCTCCGCGAGCGTCTGGGCGCAGCGCGGCATGATGTCCCGTGCAGCCGACGTCCACCGGTGGGCCGCCCTCCGGGATCCGGGTGCTCCGGATCCGCTGGCCGTCGTCGCGCTCGTCGCAGCAGGAGACCCTGACGGCGCTCGAGGGATCTGCGCGGATCCGTCCCCGACCGGGTCCCCGTCGCTGACCCAGGTGGCGGCGACGCTCCTCGCCGAGGGCACACTGGCCGGCCTCGGGTCGTCGCCGAGGGCGCTTCCCCTGCTGGTGAGGGCCTCCGACACCCTGACCGCATCGGGGCGCCTCCTGCCGAGCCCCGAATCACCGGCGGCCCTGGCCGGACTCGCCGCCATCATGGCGGGGGCCCCCGCCACGGCTCGATCGGTGCTCGCCGCAGCGCTCGACGGCTGCCAGGGCAAGGGCGGGATGCGCGCCCGGCTGTGCCTGATCGCTGCGTGGGCAGCGATGCTCGAGGATCAGCTCGATGATGCGCGCGCACTCATGGCCGACGCCTCGACGGCCGATGCCGACCTCGTCCCGCGTGACGAGGTCCTGCTGTGCGCGCTGCAGGTCGGACTCGCACGGCGGACCGATGACACCGCCGGCCTCGTCCACGGGTGGCAACGGGCCCGCGAGGCTCTGCTCCACGTATCGGTGGACCTCTTCTCCCTCCTGCCGCTGGGTGAACTCGCGATCGCCGCGGCACGGCTGCGGAAGGCGGACGTCCTGGAGCCGTACCTGGAGGAAGCCTGGGCCCTCCTCGGACGCCTCGGCGAGCCGGCGCTCTGGACGGTCCCCCTGCGCTGGTGCGCCGTCCAGGCCGAGTTGCTGCTCGAACGGCCCGATCGCCTCGCGCCGCACGCCGCGGCCCTCGTGTCAGGAGCGGCGGACTATCCGCTGGCGGGCACCTACGCCGCGGCGGGTGGGGCCTGGGTCAGGGTGCTGGGCGGCCGGTTCGACCCGGACGCCGTCGAGGCCGCGGCGCGCGGACTGGCCGAGGTGGGCCACGCATGGGACGGCGCCCGGCTTGTCGGCCATGCGTCCGCCCGGGCAGCGGACCGGACCGACATGGTTCGCCTGCTCGCGTGTGCTCGCGATCTCCGACCGATCCCGCGACGGTCGAGCACGGTGCAGCACACCCAGGCACAGCCGACGTCCTCCTCCGGGACTCCTGCTCCGGCAGGCCGCCAAGCAGCAGCAGCTCCCAGACCCGCACGGGACGGCACGGATCCCGCCCGCACCCGTGCCACCACGGACGCCGCGCAGGCAGCCGAGCCCACGGGCGCCTTCCTGACCGACCGGGAACGCGAGATCGCGACGTTCGTGGTGCAGGGCCGCACCTACCGCGAGATCAGCGAGACCGTCTTCATCTCCCCCCGCACGGTCGAGCACCACGTGGCCCGGATCCGGCGGCGCCTCGGCGCCGATACCCGTTCCGACCTGCTCGCTCGTCTTCGCCTGCTCACCCAGGACACCGGTGCGGGCGCCGCATCCCCATGAGCCCCTAATGCACCGACCCGGAATCCCCTAACAGGGGCTGCCACGGTGGGGGGCACCGCCCCGATGCCACGGCGCCGGACCCGATCATAGGTTTGCATCAAGCCCGGCAAGGACGCCGTGCCGAACCGGTACCGAGACACTGAGAAGGATTCCCAATGACTACTCTCGCGAACGATCTGCTCGACTTCCTCATGAACCTCTTCCGCGACGCCGATGCAGCCAACGAGTTCATCGCCGATCCCGAAGGCACCCTCGCCGCAGCAGGACTCGGCGGCGTCTGCATGGACGATGTCGACTCGGTCATGCCGGTCGTCCTCGACTACGCACCGGTCAACGCGTCCTTCGACCGCACCTACATGACCGGTGGCAATTCCTCCGGCGACGTGGCTCCGATGATGCCGGGTGCCGGCGGGGCGCCGAGTGTCATCGGGAGCGCGGGCGGCGGCATGGGCGCCGGTGGCATGGGTGGCGGCGGCGGCATGGGCGCCGGTGGCACGGGCGGTCAGGGCGGCGGCAGCATGGGTGGCGGCAGCACAGGCGGCGGCACGGGCGGAGCCGGCGGCCACGGCGGAGCGGGCGGTGCCGGAGGAGCAGGCGGTGCCGGAGGCTCGGGCGGCAACGGGGGCGGCTCGACCGCACCGGTCACGCCGGGAAGCCCCGCGACCGGTGGCGACGACAGCGACCACGGGAACGCCGTCCAGCAGCTCATGCACGTGGTCAACAACTACTCCTACACCTCCTCGGTGGACGACCGGGACACGATCGTCGACAGCTCGGTGAACCAGAACATCTGGGCCAACGGCGATGTCAACCAGATGTTCGACAACGACGCGTACGTGGCGTCCGGCGATCACGCCGTGGCAGCCAACGGTGACGCGGCCGTGGACAACTCCGTGGACAACTCGGTCGACAACTCCCAGAACAGCTCCACCAACGTCTCTGCGGGTGGCGGTGCCAGCGTCGCGATCGGCACCACGACCGACTCCTACAACGACAACTCGGACAACTCCACCACGACCACGGACTCCGGGAACGACAACTCGGACAACTCCACGACGACCGTCATGACGGATTCCAACAACGACAACTCGACGGACAACTCCACGAGGGACTCCAACAACGACAGCTCGACGACCACCGTCATCTCGGACTCCTACAACGACAACTCCGACAACGACAACTCGGACAACTCGACCACGGATTCCTACAACGACAATTCCGACAACAGCGACAACTCGGACAACTCGGTCACCGATTCGCACAACGACAACTCGGACAATTCGGCCACGGATTCCTACAACGACAATTCCGACAACAGCGACAACTCGGACAACAGCGACAGTTCCGACAACTCGGTGGACCTCGACGTGGCCATCACCGATTCGCTGAACGACAACTCGACCAACACCGACAATTCGGTCAACGATTCGCTGAACGGCAACACCCTCGACATCGACAACTCCGTCAGTGACTCGTTCAACGACAACTCGACCACCACGGACAACTCGGTGGACCTCGACGTGGACATCACCGATTCGCTGAACGACAACTCGAGCACGGACAACTCGACGAGCGACTCGTTCAACGACAGCTCCACGAACACGGACAACTCGGTCACCGATTCGCTGAACGGCAACACCCTGGCGATGGACAACTCGGTCACCGACAACTCGGTGGACCTGGCCGTCGACGTCACCGACTCGTTCAACGACAACTCGACGATCGAGGACTCCTACAACGACAACTCGGTCGACACCGAGCTGGCCGTCGAGAACTCGTTCAACGACGAGTCGGTCGACACCGAGCTGACCGTCGAGGACTCCTTCAACGACAACTCGATGAACGAGTACACCTCGGTCGACGACCACTCCTTCAACCAGGACAACTCGCTGGACCTGGATGTCGACACCGACGTCCACCTGGAGGAGGCTGGTCACTAGGCAGGAGAGCACACGACAGGCGGGTAACGGTCCGGCCCAGCGGGAAGCACTCCTGCTGGGCCGGACCGTTGCCGGATCCGGCGGACGAGGGGTTGCACGATGGTTGATCTGGTCAGCATGGTGGAGGGTGCCATCGAGCTGGTGGTGGTCGGGGAGCGAGGCGATCTCAGGCAACGGCTGGAGCAGACCCTCCGGCGGCTCGGCGACCCGGAGGTCAGGGTGATCGTCGTCGGTGAGTTCAAGCAGGGCAAGAGCAAGCTCATCAACGCCCTCGTCAATGCGCCGGTCTGTCCCGTGGACGACGACATCGCGACCTCGGTCCCGACCGTGGTCCGCTGGGGCGATCCGGCCTCCGCCGTCGTGGTCGTGGCAGGTGGGGAGTCCGCAGCGGGGCAGGACGGCGGGCCACCGGAGCGACGGCAGATCCCGCTCGCGGAGATCGCGCACTACGTCTCGGAGCGGCACAACCCGGGCAACGAGCAGCGCCTGGCAGCCGCCGAGATCGGGTTGCCCCGCAAGATCCTCGAGCGAGGACTGTCGATCATCGACTCGCCCGGCGTGGGAGGGCTGGACTCGGCGCACGCGCTGACCACCCTGACGGCGCTGCCGACGGCCGACGCCATGCTCCTCGTGTCCGATGCCTCCCAGGAGTACACGGAACCCGAGCTCCGTTTCCTGAAGCAGGCGCAGCGCATCGTGCCCACCGTGGCGTGCGTGCTCTCGAAGACGGATCTGTACCCCCAGTGGAGGAGGATCGCGGACCTCGATCGGGGGCATCTCGATCGTGCCGACGCGACCTCGGTGCCGTTGCTCCCCGTCTCGTCGGATCTCCGTCTGCACGCCGCGCAGACCAACGACGCGGAGCTCAACCAGGAGTCCGGCTTCCCCGAACTCGTGACGTACCTCCTCCACGAGATCGTGGGGAAGGCCGCGGCGGTCCAGCAGCGGTCGGTCGCCCAGGATCTGCTCTCGACCGCCGAGCATCTGCAGCTGGCGCTGCGGACCGAACTCAGCGCCCTCGAGAATCCCGACGGCGTCAGGGAGCTCCTCGCCGGACTCGAGGAGACGAAGGCCGAAGCCGACCAGCAGCGTCGTCGTTCGGCGCGCTGGCAGGTCACCCTCAACGACGGCATGTCGGACCTGATCGCCGACATGGAACACGACCTGCGGGATCGCCTGCGCAAGATCCAGCGTGAGGCCGAGACGGCCATCGACGCCGCTGATCCGGGGGAGGTGTGGGACCAGTTCGCGCAGTGGCTGGAGCAGCGCGTCGCCGCTGCGGTGTCCGACACGTTCGTGTGGACGAACGAACGCTCCCAGTGGCTGGCGGGCGAGGTCGCCGAGCTGTTCGCACGCGACGAGGTGCCCCTCCCGCTGCTCCAGGTGTCGGGTACCGACGACGTCCTCACGCCGGTCGAGGAGGTCCCCGACCTCGACCCGGGCAGGGTGAGCCTGCCCGGCAAGGTCCTGATCGGCATGCGCGGCTCGTACGGGGGCGTGCTGATGTTCGGCCTGCTCACCGGCATCATCGGCATGTCACTGATCAATCCGCTGTCGGTCGGTGCCGGCCTGCTCCTGGGACGCAAGGCCTACCGCGAGGACAAGGAAGCCCGCCTGAAGCGCAGGCAGACGGAGGCGAAGACCATGGTGCGACGCCAGATCGACGACGTCGTCTTCCAGGTCGGAAAACAGCTCAAGGACCGCCTGCGGCTCGTCCAGCGCGAGACCCGCGACCACTTCGCGGAGATCGCCGAGGAGTACCACCGGTCCCTGGCCGATTCCGTCGCCGCGGCACAGCGCATCTCCTCCTCCCAGGCCAAGGACCGGGAGCACCGCATCCGGGAGGTGAAGGGACTGCTCGAGCAGGTCTCCTCCCTGCGGCGACAGGCGGCAGCCCTCGCTCCCGAGGTCGTGCACGCTCCGGACCAGACCGGGGACGCCGTGAAGGCCGGTTCGTGACCGACACCCTCGCGGACGTCGAGCAGCTCCTCGCCCGGGCACGCTCCGCCTACGACGACGACCCGGTCGTGGGCGCCCTGCTCGAGGACCTCGCCGAGCGCCTGCACGAGCCGCTGCGGGTGGCCCTGGCGGGAATGATGAAGGCGGGGAAGTCGACCCTCCTGAACGCCGTCATCGGCGAGGAGATCGCGCCGACCGACACGGGTGAGTGCACCAGGATCGTCACCTGGTACCGCTGGTCGGCCACTCCGAGGATCACCCTCCACCGCACCGACGGCGGGCAGGTGCTCCTGCCGGTGCGCCGCGTGGCCGGGCGGCTCCAGTTCGACCTCGGCGGTCTGCGCTCCGACGAGGTGCACAGACTGGTCGTGGAATGGCCCGCCGAGAGCCTGCGCCACCTGACCCTGATCGACACGCCCGGTATCGCGTCGCTCTCCACGGACCTCTCGGAGCGCAGTCTGAGGCTGTTGACCCCTGAGGACCGGGCCTCGGAGGCCGATGCCGTCATCTACCTGATGCGTCATCTGCACGCGTCCGACCTCGATTTCCTCGAGGCGTTCCGGGACGACAGCACCGGCAGCTCCGGGACCGTCAACGCCCTCGCCGTGCTGTCCCGCGCGGACGAGGTGGGGGCGGGGCGGATCGATTCGCTGATCTCGGCTGCGGGTATCGCCGACAGGTACCGCGCCGATCCCACGCTGCGGGCGCTGGCCCTCGACGTCGTCCCGGTCGCGGGTCTGCTGGCACAGAGTTCGCGGACCCTGCGGCAGGAGGAGTTCGGAGCCCTCGCGGCCCTCGCGGCCCTCGACAGGCCCACGCGCGAGAAACTGCTGCTCTCGGCGGACCGCTTCGTGCGCCCTGATGCCGGACTGCAGGTGGACGCGGCGCTGCGTGCTTCCCTCCTGGACCGCTTCGGCGTGTTCGGGATCCGATTGGCCTGTGCCCTGCTACGCGGGGGCGTCGCCACCTCGTCGGAGCTGGCCGTGGAACTGGCCAGGCGCAGCGGCCTCGATCAGCTCCTGCAGCTCGTCGAGCGCCAGTTCAGGGCGCGTTCGGACCAGCTCCGGGCACGGACCGCACTCCAGGCCGTCCGTGACCTGGTCCTCGCCCATCCGACGCCGCAGGACCGGAGTCTGCTGGGGTCGATCGAGAGGATCGAGGCCGGAGCGCACCAGATCCGCGAGCTGAGGCTGCTCTCCGCCCTCCGGTCCCGGGCCGTCCCGCTGGGCGCCGGGGACGCCCGGGATGCCGAGCGGCTCATCGGGGGCTCCGGCGTCACCGCCGCCCGCCGACTGGCCCTCGGCGACGATGCAGCCGGGGAGGAGGTCGCGTCCACCGCCCTGGCGGAACTGCGCCGGTGGCGCCTGGTCGCGGAGAATCCGCTCACCGATCGCGGGGCGCTCGAGGCATGCCAGGTGGTGATCCGCTCCTGCGAGCAACTGCTCCGCGACGTTCGTCCTGCGGAGCCCTCGGCGTCCGGTACCGGCCCGGAGGCTTCAGGGCCGGTGCGTGGTCGTGGCGTCGCGGGCCTCCCGGAACCAGCGCGAGGAGGCGGGCAGGAGAGCGACGAGCAGGGCCGCGGCAGCCAGGACCGCCTGGACCACGAGGAGCACGAACGTGAACTGGAGACCGCCGGAGTCGTCCGTGAGGAACGCCGACGCCAGAAGCACCGAGCCTAGGTTCAGGACGAGCAGGACCGCGAGCATCCAGCGGGTCCAGCCGCGTCCCGCCAGGAACGGCCTGATCAGGACCGCCTCCGCGAGGAGGACGACCAGCAGCGCCCCCACGGTGCCCCAGAAGGCGATCAGGGCCACCGTCTCGAGGTCCGCGTCCGCGAGCCCGGCATCGAGCTCGCCCGCGGTCCGGCGCAGGTAGGACAGGGGGCCTTCCCGGTCGAGGACGCGGAGGACGACGGCGACCAGGCCCACCACGACGCTCCCGAACCACAACCGGCCGGCGAGGCGTACGGGCCCCGTCGGTGTCCGCGTCGGTGGCACGGGGGGAGGGGTGGTGTCGGACATCTCGGGACGGGGAGGTCGCATGGTCAGAATCTAGCGCGGCGGCCCTTCCGCTTCAACGATCCTGGCGCTTGCCGTACGGCCGGGAGGGCCCTCGGGGGAAGTCGCTGCGGAGGAAACTCCGTGGCAAACTAGGTAACCGTGCGCAGGTGCCCCCGGCAGGAGGTAGCACCGCGGCATGGTCCGCCCTGGTGTAATGGCAGCACCCCAGCCTTTGGAGCTGTGGAGTATAGGTTCGAATCCTATGGGCGGAACGGCGAGAGCCCCGGTACCCCGTCCCTGCCGGACGCGGGACCGCCCCAGCAGACCATCGGTAGGAGTTCCCACCTCGTGAACCACCAGAGCGCAGACCCGACAGCACGGCCGCATCGAGCGGCGGACGGGCCGTCGGCGGTGATCGTCCTGGCAGCCGGTGCAGGTACCCGCATGAGGTCACGCACCCCGAAGATCCTGCATCCCCTTGGAGGGCAGTCCATGGTGGCGCATGCGCTCGACGCCGCCCGGGGAGTCGCACCCCGCGATCTCGTCGTCGTCGTGCGGCACGAACGGGACCTCGTGGCGGACCACGTCGCCGGACTCGACGACTCGGCGCTCCTGGTGGACCAGGACGACGTGCCGGGTACGGGCCGGGCGGTCCAGGTGGCCCTCGACGCGCTCGATCGGCGTGCCGGAGCCATCGAGGGCACCGTGGTCGTCTCCTACGCGGACGTGCCGCTGCTGGAGGCCACCACACTCGAGGCCCTCGTCGGGGCCCACGAGCAGCAGCGCAACGCCGTCACCGTGCTCACCGCGGAGCTCGAGGATCCCACGGGGTACGGGCGGATCCTCCGGGCCGCCGATGGTACGGTGACCGCGATCGTCGAGCACAAGGACGCCGACGAGGACCAGCGGGCCATCTCCGAGGTCAACTCGGGCATCTACGCGTTCGACGCCGCAGCCCTGCGGGCCGGGCTCGAGCGCATCGACGCGAACAACGCGCAGGGGGAGCTCTACCTCACCGATGTCCTCGGGTTCGCCCGCGCGGACGGCGGACGGGTGGCGGGGCTGCTCGTCGCGGACCACTGGCAGGTGGAGGGTGCCAACGACCGGGTGCAGCTGGCCGGCCTGGGTGCCGAGCTGAATCGGCGGACCCTGGAACGCTGGATGCGCGGAGGTGTCAGCATCGTCGACCCGGCGTCCACCTGGATCGATGTGTCGGTGGAACTCGACGAGGACGTGACGATCCTCCCGGGTACCCAGCTGCACGGAGCGACGCGGATCGCCCGGGACGCGGTGGTCGGTCCCGACACCACGCTCACCGACGTCGTCGTCGCGGAGGGCGCGCACGTCGTGCGGACCCACGGCAGCGGCGCCCGCATCGGAGCGGGCGCCAGCGTGGGTCCCTTCACCTTCCTGCGTCCGGGTACCGTGCTGGGGGAGGACGGCAAGATCGGAGCCTTCTACGAGACCAAGAACGTGGTCGTCGGCCGCGGGTCGAAGCTCTCCCACCTCGGATACGCGGGCGACACGGAGATCGGCGAGTACACGAACATCGGCTGCGGGAACATCACGGCCAACTACGACGGCGTCGGCAAGCACCGCACCTCGATCGGCTCGCACGTCCGGACGGGCTCCAACACCGTGTTCGTGGCGCCCGTGACGATCGGCGACGGGGCCTACACGGGCGCCGGGGCAGTGGTCCGCAAGGACCTGCCGGCCGGAGCGCTCGGTCTCAGCGTCCTGTCGCAGCGCACCATCGAGGACTGGACGGTGTCCAACAGGCCGGGCACGGCGTCGGCCGATGCTGCACGGTCCGGCACGGCCCCCGTTCCATCCGGAGAACCACACGAAGGCGGACAGTCATGAGCGAGATCACGGCACGCGGCGAGAAGAAACTGGTGCTGGCATCCGGGCGCGCGCACCCGGAGCTGGCGGAGGAGATCGCTTCCTGGCTCGGTACGGAGCTGCTCCCCGTCTCGGCCTACGACTTCGCGAACGGTGAGATCTACGTGCGCTCGGGGGAGAGCGTCCGCGGGACGGACGTCTTCGTGATCCAGGCGCACCCCGCTCCACTGAACAACTGGCTGATGGAGCAGCTCATCATGGTCGATTCCCTCAAGCGGGCCTCGGCGAAGCGCATCACCGTCGTCTCACCCTTCTATCCCTACGCGCGGCAGGACAAGAAGGGGCGCGGACGCGAGCCCATCTCGGCCCGTCTCGTCGCGGACCTGTACAAGACGGCCGGGGCCAACCGCCTGATGTCCGTCGATCTGCACACCTCGCAGATCCAGGGGTTCTTCGACGGGCCCGTGGACCACCTCATGGCCATCCCGCTGCTCGCCGACTACATCCGCACCAGGGTCGACGCCGAGAACATCACGGTGGTCTCCCCCGACACCGGACGTGTCCGCGTGGCGGAGCAGTGGGCCGAGCGGCTCGGTGGCGCGCCGCTGGCGTTCGTCCACAAGAGCAGGGACCTGACGGTGCCGAACCAGGCGGTCTCGAAGCAGGTGGTGGGTCAGGTCGAGGGGCGCACCTGCGTGCTGATCGACGACATGATCGACACCGGAGGGACCATCTCGGGCGCCGTGCAGGTGCTGAAGAACGCAGGGGCGAAGGACGTGATCATCGCAGCGACGCACGCGGTGTTCTCCGACCCCGCCGCCCGCCGCCTCGCCGAGTCCGGGGCCCGGGAAGTGGTGGTCACCAACACCCTTCCCATCCCGTCCGAGAAGCGGTTCCCGCAGCTGACGGTGCTCTCGATCGCACCCCTGATCGCGCGCGCCATCCGGGAGGTGTTCGACGACGGCTCGGTGACGAGTCTGTTCGACGGCATCGCCTGAGGGGTTCCTGCGGGCGCAGGGCGAAGCGGCGCCCGCGTCCACTGGAGTGAAGCACGTAGCGCTTCAATGCCTTGCAAGTAGCACAGGGCCCCAGTTCCCGTAACGCCGCCGGAACATGAGTGGTCGCTTCTCGTGAAGCGGGTTCGACATCCGCATAGTCTTGCACTCGTTGAGCCGATGCAAGGTTCAGTGACAGGGCGTGTGCCCTTACCCGGTAAGAGCGGGCCCTCGATCGGGGCCGGCGGCAAGTGAGTCCTCCTGAGACCAGGACTTCGTCCCCAGCTGCCGCCGGCCTCTTCCTCGCCGGGCGATGCAAGAGGTCAACGACACCCCGTCGGTGTCCACCAGCGGCAAGGGCGATCAGCTCGACGGCACCTACATCATGGACTCGAGCGACGGGGTGATGCAGGCCAATCGAGTGCATTACGGTTCGGGTACTGATGGGGTGACGGACTGGTAGCTCACAGCATGGGGGAACCTATTCACAATGTCGCCCACCTCCACGACGACGTCCGCTGTGGACCGATCGGATCGGCCAGGCGGATCGCGGAGTTCGAGCATGGCTCGCACGCGCTGACGATCGCGGGTGATTGATTCTGGGAATCGTCAGTGGGAGTCCAGACCAGCTACTACGCTGGTGAGGGCCATAATTGATCTTTGACTGCTGGACAACGTGTTCCAGGACAACGACGGTTCGTCGGTCGTCCTCTCCGGCGATCTGACCGACATCGTCATCTCGGGGAACACCGCGTGCAGGAGCGGGGAGTTCCGTGTCCTACCCGGGTTCGATGACCGCCTCGACGCGCAAGGCTACTCCTGCTGATTTCGCCGCCCGACTCACCTCATCGTGCAGAAGCGAAGTACGTTTCGGGAACCACGGGAATCTGGCCATCGGGGAACAGGGCGTCTGCCTGGGTCGCGTAGCCTCTTATCAGCGCCTGCTTGGCGACCAGTTCACGGTCCCAGGTGCCGCTGTTCAGTCCGTATTTGCCAATGAACCGTTCCTCCAGCGGGAAGGAGAGGCTGTACGGGAAGTCGGCGTAGTAGACCACATGGTCAGGGAAGTAGCTGCCGACCAAACGAGAGATCACGTGGTCGACGTGCCGGCCCACCCCGAGCGGGCAGAACAGCAATTCCGCACCTGTGTGCTCCAGGAGATCCGCGACCTTCGATCGCAGATCCTCGATGAGTGCCCTGTCGCCCCTGGCGATACGCCCCAGGGCGATGTCGAAGCGATAGGTCGGATAACGGTATGCGAGCTCGGGAAGTCGTCGCCCGAGGAACCGGAAGCCGGGAGCAAGCTGACGCTGCCTGAAGAGTGCGTCGGCGAGGCCCACATGCATATGGCGCACACCCAGTTGCTTCAGCACGTGCCGGTCCTCGGTCCTTCGCATCTCGAAGAGTACGTCCGCGTCAGGAGCGGCACACTGATCGATGAACGACCTGGCGGCGTGGGTATGGGGAGGTGCTGCGACGTCCGTGAAGATCGTCGCGACGGTGATGTCCCTCGTTCCGGCGCTCTCCTTCAGCAGCGCGCCACAGGACAGCACGGCATCGTCGAGGTGGGGGGACAGAAATAACCACGGATGGTCGGTGAGTACCGACCGTTGCAGTCGGGGCACGTTCGTGAACATGGAAGCCTCTCTTCAGGGAATGGGCGTTCCTTCGGTCAGGCCTTCACAGGTGCCGCCAGTACGCTCCGATAGACATGCGCCTGCCGTTGTGCCTGTGCATCCCAGTCGAAGGTGCGGGCGAAGTCACGGCCCCGGTGACCGGCATCGAGCAGATCCGCCTCGCGTCCGTATCGTGAGGCGATCTCCCTGGCGAGGGCGCCTGCGTCGAGTGGCTCCACCGACCACCCGCAGCCGGCGGGCACCACTTCCCGCAGGCACGGGATGTCGAAGATGATCACGGGTGTGCCGGCGGCGAGAGCTTCCACAGCCACGAGTCCGAACGTCTCGTGGCGGGACGGTACGACGACGAGACGTGCCGAATGCACCAGGGAACGCTTGTACTCCCCCGAGACCCAGCCCACCAGGTCCACGGAATCCGCAAGACCGAGGGACGCGATGAGATGCTCGATCTTCTGTTCGTCCGGTCCAGTTCCCGCAATGACCAGCCTGTCACCGATCGTCGGGACTACTTTTGCCCAGGCAGCGAGCAAGAGATCAATGCCTTTCAAATGCAGTTCCAGCCGACCGATGAACAGGACGTGGCGGCCCACCGTGACCTCGCCCTCGAGAGACTCCAGTTCGATACCGTTCCCTACGACTGCAACGGTGGCATCCGGATTGAGCGAGGTCAGCTTGTCCGCCGTGCCCTGTGAGACGGCGATGAGGTGCGTATGCGAAAGGACACCCTGTCGCTCCAGCCAGTGAAAGGGAAGCCCGTATTGCCTGGCCTTATCGCGGGCGTGAAGCCACTGCACCATACCAACTGTTGGTCGGCCCGTCCACAGGGGAGCCCCCATGGTCGAGAACGGGGCGAAGAAGTCCTCGACCACGAGGTCGGTACTCCTGCGCCGCCGTCGGGCTTCCAGCGGCAATCGAGCGATGTAACCGAGGAGCCGGGTGAGGCGGTTCCGTCCCCTTCCGATACCGACCGGTACATAGCGGACGCCGTCCTGCGTCCGCTCCTGCGCCCCGGGGTAGGTCGTGGTCAGGACCGTCACCTCGAAGCCGAGACCGGTCAGTCGTCGGTTGATCTGGTGGGTACGTACCGATCCGCCTCCGGCTCCCGGCATGAGGGGATCCTCGAAGCCGAGATGGAGCACTCTGATGTCCCTGGTCACTGTGCTACCTCTCGGATTCGAAGGTTGCAGAGGGGAAGCCCACGTTGTCAGCCGCACCTCTCGCCAGGATCGCGTCGTCCACCCTCCATAGGACGGTGGCGCCGTTTGTCGGACCGGTGACGCTGAATATCGGGTCGCCATTCGCCTTCAGCCACTCCAGCATCTCGGGACGGGCGTACCCATATCCGAGCGAGGTGGGGAGCTCCTGCGTGATGATGTAGTTTGCCCCGTTCTCCTGCATGAGTGGCGCTGAGGGCCACACCCCGATCCGCGGGTTGTCCTCGAATGCGACCTCACCGGTGCTGTTCGAGACGCTCACCCTCGCGTCGGTCGGGAGGTTCTCCTGCATCCAGGAGCGAACCTGCACGAAGCCGTTGTCCGTGGTCACCAGGGTCCGCAGCCCGGTCGCCGCGGTGAGGGCCACGAAGGCTACGGAGAACAGGATCACAGGCGTTCGCCATTGCTGCTTCCGCTCCACGAGTTCCACCGCACACACCGCGGAGCTGACCGCGCCAGCGCACAGGACAGGATATCCGTACTGTTCCTCGAGGGTGCCGAACGCGACGCTGTAGACGCCGAACAAGCCGAAAAGCACCGCAGTGATCCCGACCAGGCGCCGACCCGGTACTGCGCTGAAGCACAGGACGAGTCCGGCGACCGGGCCGATGGCGAGCAGGAGATATGAGGATCCGAATTGGGTCAGCTGGTCGAACAGTCTGCCGACCAAGCTCGGCGCTCCCTCCTGGTTGAAGCCAGTGGTCTGATCGATACCCGTCATTCGCCGCAGACCGTTGGTCTTCGCCCAGATCCAGGCTCCCAGGAGGCCGTTGAGGGCTAGGACCGCGAGGTAGGCGATATAGGGAATCGCCGCGGCAAGGAGGATCACCAGGGCATCCCCGGCGGAGAGGGTGCGCCGCCACAGCGTGGCGACGACCACAGGGGCGACTGCACCAAGGACATACACGTCCTTCGTCAGCACGGCATACCCCAGCAGCAGGCCCGCTGCCAGCAGCCTCAGGGACCGGAATCGAGTGGGCGGGCGGTCCATCGATGCGACGATGATGAGAAAACCCCCCAGCAGGGCTGCCATTCCGAGGGTCTCGAGGAAGACCCGGCTGTTGTTGCGCAGGACAAACGGTTCGACCATGAGGACGACGGCGATGACCCAGGCCGCCACCGGATTAGAGACCTTCCGCACCAGGAGGAACGCCAAGCCCACCGACAGTGCGCCGATCACGGCGTTCAGCCACCTCAGTTGCAGTACCAGGTCCATGCTGTTGCCCGAGATGCCGAACAGGTCGATGACGGCGCCCTCGAGAAGAAAGTAGCCGGGTGGATGTAGCAGGAAGGGCCCGTCCGGGAGGTTGGGGATCTGTCCCATGCTGACCGACTGTCCGAGGCGCGCATACAGCATCTCGTCGAGCCAGAGTTCGAATCCACGTACCAGGCCGATCGCCCGGGTAGCAAAGGCGGCACCGATGACGAGGACGAGGCCGGCAGCGGTGCCCGTAACCAGTCGGTGAGCCGCTGGCGCCACGCGCCGCGCGGGCGATGATGTGTCGTCGGCGTCCGAGTAGGTGACCGATGCCGTCATGCCTCTCCGCCTCTGACAGGGAACGGGATCTGATCGACAGGTCCGGACCTCTTCACGGCCGAGGGGCCGGCGAGGATTCCGTCCCGATCCGCAAGCGTGATCTCCGCCTCGAAGATACCGATCCTGCGCAGCACAGCATGTGCATCCGTCTCGTCGCAGCCGTTCAACAGGACGCTGGTCTCGATGCCTTCCTCGGAGACCTCGTCAGTGGCCCGCAGCGACCGCGAGGGGTCGAATCCTGCCGAGACGCTGAACCGGGCATTCGCGGCCATGTCCGAGCGCGCTCGACGACGCTGGAGTTTTGCCTTGACGGTGGGAGCGCTCTGCTCGATGAGGATCCCGGCGAGCAGTGAGGCGCTGCGGTCCCAGGTGAAGCGCCCGGCCCACGTTCGGCATGCCTCGGTGATTGATGTGGCCTTCGCGGCTTCGCCGACGTGCTCGAGGGCGCCCACCAGAGCGGGGCCGAAATCCTTCGGGTCGTCGACCAGCCAGCCTGTCTCGCCATCCACCACCGAGTCCCGGATTCCCGGGACCCTCAGGGCCACGCAGGGCACCCCCCACACATTCGCCTCGATAACAGAACAACCCCAGCCCTCGGCAGCCGATGTCGACGCCGTGACCCACGCACGGCTCAGGAGGTCATCGCGCACATGGTTCGGCTGGTAGCCGTGGAACGTGACGACCGCCGACAGACCGAGATCCACAGCGATTCTCTGCAGCCGTGATCGTTCGGGACCGTCGCCGACGATGTTCACGCGAAGCCGCGGGATGGCCTCCACTGCCACGGCGACCTGCCCGAGCAGCAGGTCGATCCTCTTGTGCGGTACCAGCCGGCTGACGACCGTGACGGTGGGGTCGGGGTCCTGTGGGCCGATTTCGTTCGGCGGGTCCACTGTGCCGTTCGGCACGACGAAGATGGGATTTGTGTAGCCCAGGCGTCGCCGCAGTTCCTGGCGAGTGGAGAGCGATACCGCTGCTATAGAGCGCTTGCCGTACACGATCCTGGCGACGTCCTTCTCGAGGAACCGACCGATCCTGGCGAGAGGTCTGGAGAATCGAGTGTCGAACTGGTCCTGGTGCACATGATGGACCACTTGAACGATCGGCGTGGCCTGCGGAAGGAACAGAGGGGAGAAGAACGGGATGCCGTTCTGGCAGTCGATGACTCCGTCGAAGGTCCGTCCACTGTGGAGCAGCCAGAGTGCCGCCGCCGGATAAAGGCCGAGCGCACCGCCCGAGCGGATGACATCGATTCCGTCCACCACGTCGCGTGCTGACTGCCCGGCACCGCGGCCCGTCACCCACGTGACGAGGGCGCCCGCCTTGACCCAGCGAACCGCGATCTGGTGCATGTACTGTTCGGCACCGCCCGCTTGAGCATGACGAATGTCCCGCCAGTTGAGGATGAGGAGACGCTTGCCCGCGAGCCGCTCGATCGGCATGGGGTAGGGATTCATCAGGACATCCGCTGCATCTGCAGGACGGCACCGAAACTCGCCAATCCGTCGCGAATGGGCCTGAACGTCGAGGCAGGTCCGTCGGTCCAGGAAACGGGAATTTCGAGAACCCGCCCTCCAGAGTGCTGGATCCGCTGGAGAAGCTCGACATCGAAAGCGAACCCCATGGTTCGGCACTCCACGAGGGCGCGCTTCACAGCGCTTACCTCGAAGAACTTGAAACCGCACTGCGTATCCGCGATCCCCTGAACCATGCGCCGTGTCATCAGTCGGAACGCAGTCCCTCCCACTCTCCGACCCAGGTGCTGAGGTTGGACGAAGGTGGATCCGGGAGCGTGCCGCGAGGCGATCACAGCGGCTGCACCGGCCTCCAGGTAGGTCATTGCTGCTTCGAGAGTGGCGATGGGAGTCGCGAGGTCAGCGTCGAGAAATCCAGCGAAGGTGGAACGGCTACTCAGCAGACCGCGACGAACAGCAGCGCCCTTGCCCGGGTGGGCGCACCCCATGAGGTGTATGTCCACGGTGTCTGATGCCTGCGCGATCCGCCGCACGACGCTGCCCGTGTCATCGGCGCTGCCATTGTCGACCACCACGATTCTGGATGACCACGGCTGGGCCGCGAGGAAATCCACTGTGGCACCGAGCGTGGCCGTGATGCGATCAGCTTCATTGTAGGCGGGAATAATGACTTCGAGGTGCACCTGCCTGCGTGCAGATGCGGCGGACAGGGAAGAAGCGCGCGCCGTCGAATTTTTGGTGCCCGACTCATCCTCGCTGGGGTAAGCCGTGTTGATGGTGTTCGCAGGGGGCACGGGCTCGAGGCTCGTTTCGATCTCCACGACTCTCCTCAGGTTGAAGCTCCTCGGTGCACGGACGTATCGCTTCGTTCATCGGTGCAACTATCCGCACCATGCACGCTAATCAGGTCCCGTATCGGCCGCACGGGTAGGAGATACTTCACTTCTCACCCGCACTACTTGTCACTTCTCGCCCGCACTACTTGGTCGGCAAGACATGTACCCACTGGTCGAATTCTGACCGTCCTCTATTGGGCGTTCAGAATTCGCCTCCGTGTTCTTCGTGTTGCCTTTGCGACGAGGCCCTCGAGGGGCCCGTTCTCGTGGCTCCGATGCCACTGGAAAGCAAAGCTGACAGCGACGGCGACTTGGATGATGAGAGACCCACTGGGTTGGTTGGCAAGGAATCCGGTCGCCAGGACGAGCAGGTGGGCCGAGTACAGGGTCAAGGTCATGCTGCCGAGTGCGGCCAGCGGCGCCAGCTCAGAGGCGGCTACATGCGTCAGGAGCAGTATTGCTCCCAGCACGGCAACGGAGGTGCCGACCGTATTCAGCTTTTCCAGCACGGTTGTCGAGTGCGGAGCGAGGACGACCTGCCACCACAGTGAGGTCGTGGGGAGTCGGCTGTCGGGTCCCCACACCAGAATCCTGTCGATTGCCTCGAGGTCAAGGTCAGGCGACAATTCTCCAAGCCGGTTCTTGGCGCCCAATGGACCCAGGAGCAGGACGGAGAGCAGCCAAGTCGTGCCGGTGAGGATGATTCCGGCGAGCACCAGCCTCAGTTGTACGCGGCAGGACCCCAGATCGAGCCGGCCGATTGACATCCCGGCGCAGATGTAGGCCAGGTAGGGGACGGCAGGGTAGACGCCGGTGAACAGCAGCTGACTCACCAGCACCACGGGCTCGGTGAACAGCGAGGTGAAGGTGGGATCAAACCCGGGGTTCGGCAGCAGATCCCGCACCGCCTGCACCACGATGGGGCCCGCCACTACCATCACGGCGGCAACAAGAGCCAGCGTCCTCGCGGAGAGGCCGAGCAGGGGCACCGCCAACAGGAACATCACCCCGTAGTAGGCCAGAATGATGGAAACGGGAGTATCGGCATAGCCGATCACGAGCCCAAGGGTCATGATGCAGGCCGCCCGCACTGCGACGGATGCTCGGGCGGCTCTCAGCGCTGTGCCCTTCACTGGTTGCCGCCCACCGGAGCCGAAAGCAAGTGAAACCCCCGCGAGCAGGGCGAATAAGGCAGCAGAATGGCCTGCGAAGATTCGCCACAGCACCGTGGGCTCGAAATCGTAATCCTGTGGTGGGAGAACGTGGACGATCATCAGCCCGATGAGAGCAAGCCCTCGTGCTCCATCGACCGCGATGAGTCGAGGCTTCCTCTCCGGGACAGGAGATCGCATCTGTCTTCTTCCTACTCGTTCCACCGACACTGATCGGCGGCCCGACCGCTGTGACGGCGGACCCCTCACATCCTGGCGACCGACCGCCCCACTACCTCGACCCTGCGTCGATCTTGTTGGTCGTCTCCGCTACCGTCCTGCGCGCGGCGATCACCACCCGTTTGACGCGGTAGAACAGGCGCGGGGACAGAGCGACCAACCATCGCTTTGAGGCCTGTTCCAGGGTGTCACGAGCGCGCAGTACCAGTGGGGGGCGTCCGTAGGTCTCGATGAGTTGGACGTGGGTTGCGTAGTCCCACTTGTAGGGTTCGGCTCCCAACAGGAGGTCATAACTCCTGTGTCCTTGACGGTAGCTGCATTCGAGCAGGCGCAGGCGAAGCTCCCTCCCGACTCCGTACACCGCGAAAGCCGGGTCGTATGCCGACAATATGTCCAGGTAGTCGTTTTCCCAGACGACTCCGGCATGTACTGCGACATAGTTGTCAGCGACCTTCAACGTCGCCAACACCAGATGGCCCTCGTCGAACATGCGCCGGAGGAGGACGAGAGCGTTGGGATCCTCGAGGGTCTCATGCCCGCCTTCGTACTGCTCGATCTTCCACTTCACGCAGAGGTCGAGTGCTTCGACACTGGTGTCACGGAAGGTGAACACAGGATCGCCGAAGTGTTCGGTCGTCTTTCTGAGCTTCTTGCGCCGTGCAGACGTCAGGTTCCTGCTTCTCGTCCTGAGCAGGGCCAGGTAGTCATCCCAGGTGGAGAACCTGTCCCACCTGATGAGCGGTGCGACATCCTCGCTCGTGGGGACAGAGGCGGCCGGGTTCTCGTCGTCGAGGGTGACCACAGAGGTCACGAGCCTCGGAAGGTACTTCACAGTTCCGTGGCTCGAATCATCAGCGGGAACAGACTTGACGTAGTCATAGAACGGCCCGGTAGTGAGTATTCTGCCCCCGGAAGCTTCGGCCAAGCGCACCTGACCGCCCTCGATGCTGTACGTCTTGAACTCGTACGTCTTCGCCCGATGGTAATCCCTGGCCAACGCCGTCAAGAAAACGTCAGAAGCGAAGAAGTCCACGCAGATCCTCCTATCGTCGCACTGGTCAGGTGTTCATGGCTCGCTGTTTTCGAACCGACCAGCGCGCTCAGTATAGGGCTCGTTCCGAGCTGCTGAGCGCCCACCACGACCTCCGATGCGAAGCAGGATCTTCCAAGTAGTCGTTGCTGGATGATGCGAGTAGGCAATACTCGTGCTTGTCTCCCTCGCCCATCTGTAGTCTGTAGTCTGTTCTGCCTTGCCTCTGTCCCTGCCTGAACTCCGTCTGGGGGAAATTCGTGACGATCGGTCCCATGTCCGAGTTGCAGGCTGGCCTCGGTCCGCAGACCGGTAGTGAACAAGCGTCTGTTGCAAGTGCGGGAGTTGCCCGGTACGGGACGCTGTTGTCCATGGCTGCTGGAGTCGTCGGTGTCCTGAGCTACGTCATCACGATCGTCATGGCGAATGCTCTCGAACCCGCGGCCTTCAGCCAGTTCGCCGCCGCCCAGGTGATGCTGGGAATGGTGGGAATCGTAACCTCAGCGCTCGTCCCCCTACCATTGTCCCAAGCGGTCACCGCCCACCCTCCCGGTTCGGAAGCTCGACGTGACGCCGTGGCTTTCGGCGTAGCGGTGTCGGTCCTGGTCGGTCTCCTCGCAGCTCTGGTAACAGGGGCGATCACGGCGGGTCTCGGGTCAGCTTCGACGGCAGCATTCGTTGCACTGTCCGCCTTCGTGTTGTTCGTGGGAGCGGCACCGTCGGGTTGGATCCAGGGAGACCTGCGCTTCGTGCGGTACACGGTCAAGTCCGTCGGAGAGGTCCTCATCCGATTGGTCTTCTCGTTCCTTGTCGTGGTGTTCGCGTGGGGTGCCCCTGGCGCCGTTCTCGGCTTCGCCGTGGGCGGTCTCGCCCTCCTGGTCACGCCCCGGTCCTTCCTCCAGGACCTGACCTGGAGACCTCGGGTGTTGCGCCAGCGGTGGCGCTGGGCCGAAACCTCTGATATCGCGTCGACGCTGTGCATCGTGTCGGTGCTGGTGGGGATCGACGTCGTGCTCGTCGCGTTCCTCGATGGTGGGTCGACAGCAGCGGCCGGACTCCAGGCGCTCGCGTCGATCGCCAAGGCGCCGGTGTACGTAGCAGCGGGTACGGTGATCGTCGTGTTTCCGCTGCTCCGCAAACCGGGTGCCGATGCGACCGCCATCCTCACCGATGCCCTGCGTTCCTTCGGCCGGCTCTCACTGGTTGCCTGCGCCGTGATCGCGACAGTTCCCCATGCTCTGGTCGCATTGGTACTGCCGGAGCAGTACCACGCCTCATTGACTCTTCTGCCTTTCCTCGCGCTGTCAGGACTCGGGTACGCCGCGCTGACGGTCCTCGCCACGGTGCTGCTTGCGTTGCGTGCCTACCGGCGATGCCAGCTCGGACTGGTGGCGGCGTCGGCACTGATCGTCGGAAGTATCTTCCTGGGGTGGGATCGGGGAGGCGTGGAGGGTATCGCTATCGGTTGTGCCGTGGGTGCCCTCGCATCCGCGGGCGTGCTGACGATCATCGCGTTTCCACTTCTCCCGCCCACGTCGGGCCGCATGGCTATCAAGGGCTTCATCGTGGCTGCCTGTTTCGCCGTGCTGCTCGAAGTGACACAAGCGCAGCCGGTTCTTTGGGTCGCCACCGTCGTCATTGCCGGGTTGATGATTCTGGCTCAACTCAGGGAGCGTGGGCCGATGGACGTGATCCGCGGAACGAGGCTGTGGCGGCGCGTTGGAGGCCTCGACCGGGCGCGTCGTACCGCGAGGGATCAGCAGCGCTCCTGATTACCGCTGACCAGGTTTCCTGCTGCTGGAGCCACGCTGATGGGACCGCTGCGGCAGATGGTGTTCTGCTCGACGCGGACATTCTCCAGCTCGCCCCCGAAGACCACCGACTCGCGGTCGTTTTCGAAGAACGTGTTGCCGACGATCAGGATGTCCCGGACAGGTTGGGTACCGCCGTCGTAGCGGCCGGTCCGAATGCCAGAGGGCGAGCCCCAGAATCGGTTCTCCTCGATGACAATGTTCCGGATCTCGTGACCGGACACTGCCAGCTGCATACCTGCACCATGAGACCCCCCGCGGACGTCGTTGTCGCGGTAGACGACGTCGTATACCGGCCTCCCGATCGTCTGGGCGACCATCCCGTCGTCGCCGTCGTCGCCCTGGCGTTGGTCGATCCGGTTGCCCTGCACGACGCCCGAGTGAGAGTCCGTGATGTGGACACCGTCCAGCTGGTCGTATCGTCCCGATGATTCGGCCACGGTCGAATTGTCGCGCACGCAGAAGGTCTGGCTGCCCACCACTGCGATCGAGTAGGTGAAGGGATTGCGGGTCGTCACGCCTTCCACGAGGGCGTTGGTCGAGTGTCGCACGTCGATCAGGTACTCGTTGAGCCGGCCGTCGACGTTTCCGTCGAGCAGGTCGCCGCTCTGGTCTGCCGTCAGATCGGCGATCGTGACGTCATCGGCACCCTCGGTGGAGATGATGGGGTGCCCGCCGTGGGGGCCCTTCGTGTCGAGGAAACGAGGTGATGCCTTAAGGACCGTCTCCGGTCCTACGCCCCTGAGTGCTACGTTGTCCTTGAGTAACAGCGGGCGGTCGACATCGAACTGTCCCGCGGTGAGTTGGACGACCCCTCCTCCCTGACGCTCAGCGATATCGATCGCCGCCTGGAGCGCCCCGGAGTTGCCGGAATCCGAGACATCTCTTCGCACCACGTTCGTGGAACTACTGCCCGTGGCAACGCACCCGCCGTCATCGTTCGTGTCGAACGCGAAGACGGTCACGACCACGCCCACCACGAAGGCCGCCAGGAGCGTCGCCTCGAGAGGATGGATCTTCATGGGTCGGCCTTCTGACTGCTCGACAGGGGTAGGACAATTCTCACCAGCGTGCACGGGTCGCACCGGAACACTGTGGAACGTCCCCTCAGGGTAGTCCAAAAGGATCGGGTGATGATCGGCGTTCTCTGCGAAGGATGCTCGCTGTGCGTAGTACCCCGCTGTCCTTCCGAGTAGTTCGACCTCAGCCCAGTGGCATCCACTCGTGTACCCGGTAGGGCATGTTCCTCGTGTGGAAACTGGTCTTCAGCAGCACCGGCTGGGGAACAGGACGACAACTTCGTGGAGTCTCCATCATATGGTCCCATCGGTACGTGCAGACCCTTGTTCGCCGACCCTTCGGTCGTCGGCGGCGAACAAGGCGTTTCTTGGAGCGCGAGCGCAACTATCCGATGACGCCCTTCGACGCATCCTGTCCCCGGGCCGGGCGGGCCCTACCCTCCGGGGGAATTGGGTAGTGGTACGACGGCGATACTTCGTGCCGTCGCGCACCAGACCTCCCGGAGCCACACAGGAGCGCTCGGAGGACGACCTCGAACGCCTTGCCTCGGCGGGCCGACGTGCTGTCTGTCACCGGACCGGCAATCAAGCAATCACTGACGCTGCAGGAGGACGGTGCCACTTCCGCTGGGATGCGCTCGGCTTCCCGTTGCGTCACCCAGTATGGCGCTCTCTTCGCGCGCACTCTGTTCGAGGTTCTCGGCGCAGCTCGTGGTGTCTCCGATCTCACAGGGAGGAGCACACCGTCGCGCGATTTGCCGCGACCGGCGAGAGCATCGCGTGTACCATCTTCGTCTCGGTCCGCATCGTGGAAGGTCACCTTTACCGGATCTGCCGCAAGCTGGGCGTCATCGGACGAGCGGGTTTGGTGACGCAGTTCGAGGTCCGGCGCGGTGGGCACCCGAGCAACATGATCGAGTACGTGTGATCGGGTTCTGCTCGGACGGTCGACGACGGATCCTCGGGCGCAATGAGGACACGATGACCGTTCGACGGCATCGCCTGACTGATCTGCAGGGTCACGGATTCCTGCGGGGAGAAACGAGTAGGTGATGCCGGGCGCGCGTGGGGGACGCGAGTGGTCCCGGCCGCGGATCCGTGGCGTCCACTCGTGCCATATCGCCGCTGACTTCCTACGATTCTTCCCAAGAATCGTCATACGCCAGGAAGTCGGTCTCGAATGCGATTGCAGAATGCCCTCCCAATCCCGCCCACGTGGTCGGCGGCCGAGTCCTCGTACGGAGCCGGGATGGATCCGGACCGCGGATCACTTCCGGAATGTTTACGCGGAGTCTTCACGGTCACTGATCTCGCTCGACTGGATCCCTCGCTCCTGGCGTTCTGGCGTTCCGGTTCCCTACAACGGACGTTCCTCCCGGCTCTGACTCTCGATGAGACCTGGATGCTCGCAGAGGTCGGGCTCGGCGTCCGCCTCAGCAGGGAGGGCGCCGAAGCCGTCACCAGGTGGGGGGTGGGGCTGCCTCGTCTGATCCGGGCTGTGGTGCGGGACCTGGTGCAGCGCTCAGCCCTCATCCGGCGGGAGGAGCTCTGGGTGCTCGGCGGGGACGCGGGCCGGATCGACGTCGGAACCGTTTTCGCCCCTGTACCGGCGTTGTCACCGGATCAACGGGACATCATCCTTCTGCTGGCGCTTCTGGAAGCCTCGGTGTGGGCTGATCTGGCGCTGCTCTCCGATCCGGCGGACATCGATGTACTGGAGACCGCGAGACTCCTCCGGGTCGACGGCGGACGACCACCTCGCGTGCGCCTTGCCTCTCACGAGCTGGAATCAGCGCTTGCGAGTTCGGTGTCCTCGACCGATGCGGCGCGACTGTGCTCTAATCTTTCCCGCAGCGCCGGTACTCTGGACGACTTGCGCTTCGATCCTGCCCGCCACGTCCTGTGGCGCCGGAGGGCAAGTGGGACCGTGGCGCTGGAGCAGGCGGAACGTGCGCTCCGTCTCCTGAACGATGGCGGCGAATACGGGCGGGCCAGTCGTCTGGCGGCGTCATTCGGACGAGAGAGCAGCATAGCGGCCAGGATCAGCCGGCAGGCACTGATCGCCGCCTGCGGCGAGGGACATAACGATGAGGCACATGCTGAACTCGCCGCCTTCGAGGGACGATTCCGCGAGAACCTCGAAGTGCTGCCCTCGCTAGTCCGGACAGATCCACCGGAGGTACTCAACGAGGAGGAGCGTCGGCTGCAACTCACCGCGCAGTCGCTCCTGCTCCAGGCAAGGATTCTCGCCGGCTACGACGACGGAGGGGTACTGGCTCGCCTGCTTGCGCGGTACCTGACTCATCCCGGGGCCTCCTACCGACATGCCGATGCTGCGCTCCTGCGGGTCGAGCTCGCGTGCCTGCTCACGGCTTGCCGGAGCGATACCGCGTTCTGGCAGCTGAGCACAAAGGACGGTCACTGGTCCTCCCGTTGCAGGTCGCTCGCCGAGCTCTCCGAGGGCGTGGACCTGCTGGTGCAGGATCGACGGTCGGAGGCGAGGGTCGTCCTCAGGGCCGTGGTTCAGCAACTTCGCGTCGCGGACCCGAATGGAGTCCTGGTCATCGCTGCCGCGGCGCTCACGCACAGCTGTAAGTACAAGAGCTCCCCGCAGCAGACGGTCGCGCATCTTCCGTTGTCGGACGCGCGGGGTGGCGGTTCCTGGCTGGTGCGGCGCGCTACCCGATTCTATCGGACAGCGCTCTCCGACCACGCGCGACGTGGCCGCGATGGCGCTGTCAGGTTCCACCGAGATGCCGCCGATGATCTCGAACGAGGGGCAGGATCGTGGGCCCTCATCGGCCTTGCTGCCGCCATAGGGTTCGGACGCAGGGAGGCGATCGCGGATCTCGACGATCTCACAGCATTCCTGCAGGGGCGTGAGGCCCGAATATGGCGGCTCTATGCGCGAGCTCTCGTGTCATCGGATCCGAAGTTGCTGGCGGACGCCGTGACCGAGGCC
The DNA here is from genome assembly GCF_947493765.1 of uncultured Arthrobacter sp. Taxonomy (GTDB): domain Bacteria; phylum Actinomycetota; class Actinomycetes; order Actinomycetales; family Micrococcaceae; genus Arthrobacter_D. Next base: position 220,618 of record NZ_CANLSZ010000004.1, on the reverse strand, counting down.
GCAGTTGCGAGGGAGGTCCGACTCGCACGTCTCATGGCAGGCGACGTGCGAGGTACGAAAAGGCTGAACGGGCCAGGTCGCCGTAATCCCGATCAGGATCCATGGGGCAGTGCACGGCAGGAACACGATGAACGACTTTGGACGCTGACGGCCCGCGAGCGGGAGATCGCAGCGCTCGCGTCGACAGGTCAGACCAAGCGAGATATCGCCCGCACGGTGTTCCACTCGGTGCGGACGGTGGAAGGACATCTGTACCGGGTGTATTCGAAACTCGGCATCAGCACCAGGGCGGAACTCACTACTCTCCTGCTGCCCGACACTGCGCCATGACACACGCTCCACTGCCCGCTTTCCCGTATCCGAGCAGGCGGGACCTGCTCAGTAAGCTCACCACGGAACTCCAGCAGCGACCCACCTGCGGCGCCTTCGTGTACGGAGGTCCCGGCATGGGCAAGACCGCCATGGCCCGCGGGCTCATGGCCGTACCCACGGACAGCCTCGTCCCCTTGCTCCTCACCGCGACGGCGATTCTGAAAACTGTTCCGTACGGAGCCCTCGCGCCCCTTCTGGTCGACGCGACGCCATACGACGTGTTGTCGCCACGGTCCGTCCTGCGTCTCGTACTGTCTTTCGTCCGATGCCGGTCTGCCGATCGCCGAACTCTCGTCATTGTCGACGACATCCATCTCCTGGACGAAGACAGTGGGCTGCTTCTGACACAGCTGGTGGGTTACGGGGCCATCACGATCGTGGGCTTCGCGCCCTGCGCAGCTGCGCTGTCCGGGGAGCTCGCGATCCTCGCCAAGGACGAGATCGTCGAGCAGCACGTCATGGAGCCACTGACCGATCCCGACGTCCTGTCCCTGTGCCGTCGTACCCTTGGCCCGTCCATCGCCCGCGGCGTCGGCGGTAGATTGCGTCGTGAATCAGCCGGTAATCCACTCTTCCTACCCGGGATCCTGGACCAGGCCGTCAGAGACGGATCTCTCGTCGTCATCGACGGTGTCTGGGTGCTCGCCGACACGGAGGTGAGGATGCCTGCGGTCCTCGGGGAAGTTGTGGAGTCCATCCTCGTACAGCTCGGCGCGCCCGAACGTACGGCCCTCGACATCCTCGCCCTCTCCGAGGTGCTCGGTCTTGCCGATCTGGTCCGGCTGACTAGCCAGAAGACGGTGTCGTCACTGCTGCGGATCGGTCTCCTCCAGAGCGTCACGGGACCGCGCGCCGCAATCCTCGAGACTCGCGTGCTTCCCAGCCGGATCCTGCGAACCATCATTCCCACGGGGCGGCGGTGTTCCCTGCTGCGAAGGGTGAACTCCGCGATCCCTGAGGATCGGACGCAGCCGGCCCGGCACCAGATCCGCCGTGGCCTGTGGGCGCTCGAGTGCGCCGAGACCGTACCCGACGACCGGTTGCTCGAACTCGCGGCCCTGGCGCTGCGGAACGACGACCCCCGTGCGGCTCTGAGACTCGTGAATGACATCCGAGCGCCGGCGTGCGCGACCGAAGCGGCCGTGTACCGCGCGCACGCCCTGTTCGGTCTGTCGCGGCTGGACGACTCCCGGAAGTGGAGCGCCGGTCTCCTCGATCACGCGACGGCCCCGGAGCTGGTGACGGCACTCGCTGTCCTCGAGCACCGGCAGTCGGTCGCGGCAGGGCGGGACGACCCAGCGTGGAGCGGTGTGCTCGGACGCGCGTGCAGGGCGCTCGAGGATCTGACGGACGTACCCTCCAAGGACCACCTGGAGGCGAATCCCGATCTCCTCATCGAACGAGCTCTTGAGTGGAATCTTCTGGGGCGATACGGCGACACGATCGCGACCCTCGACCGCATCCTCGACGACGGCACGGGTGATCCTCGCCGGCTCGCGACGGCGCACGCCCTCGTCGCGGAGGCCTTGGGGGCCGTCGGCAGGGCCGTGCAGGGGCTCCACCACAGCTCTGCGGCCCTCGCGCTCGTCGACCAGCATCCAGAGGTGCTGGCGGATCTTCACCGGGGTCTACTTCTGCGCCACGTGAGTCTTCTGGTACACGGCGGCGAGCTGACCATGGCCGAGGACGCCCTCGACCACTACACGTCGGGGACCGAGGTGGACTACACCTTCTGCAGCGGAAGTATCGCCGTACTCGACGCGGCGATCGACACGCGGCGAGGACAGTTCCGACGCGCGCTGGAGAAGATCCGTCCCGCATTGGTCTCCCTGCGCCGGTCCGACCACGACGCGCTCCTGCCGTACGCGCTGGGTATCGCGTCGTGGGCGGCCGCGACGCTGGGCGAGGCCGATCAGATCGAACGATGGGCCGCTGAGTTCTCCTCGCACATGCCGTGTGGGGCCGCGCAGTACACCCTGCTCGGAGAGGCCCTGATCGACGCCTCACGGGTCCTGCTCAGCACCGATGTCACCACGTCCCGGTTGGTCACCCACGCCCGTACAGCACGGGAACACGGGTGGTACACCGCGGAGAAGGACATCCTCGAAATCGCCACCGTTCTCGATGACGAACTCTCTCCGTCCCTGCTCGCCGTGGTCGCGGCAGGTCTGGAGGGCGATGAGTCCGATGTGCTGCAGGCATACGCCGAGGGCCTGGTGTCAGGGGACGCGAAGGCGCTGGCTTCTGCGGCGGACGGGGCCGAACGACAGCACAAGCATCTCCTCGCGGCGAAGGCCACCTGCCGGGCGATCGAGTTCTACGCCGGCGCACGTGACGAGGGCCGCCGGCGAGAGCTCGGCCCGGCAGCCCGACGCCGTCGGACGCGGATCGACGGTGTCCTGGTCGTCGAGCCGTCTGATCCGCACTCCGTCCCCTCGCTGACCTCACGCGAGCGCGAGATTGCGCTCCTGGCGGCCGATGGCCTCTCCAACAGGGCGATCGCGCGGCGTCTGGTGCTTTCGACGCGCACCGTCGAGGGACATCTGTACCGAATCTTCGCGAAGCTCGGCATCGCGCATCGAGAGGACCTGACGGGCATTCTGGACTATCTTCCAAGAGGTGTCTAGGGACGCAGGAGGGTTCGCAGGTACTCCATCCGCGAGCATTCGAGTACTCCTTCCCGACATTTGCGTCCGGACTACTCGTGTCCACGTACGAATTCAGTCCTACCGTTGATCTTGTCGAGGGGACGTCCGTAGCGGGTGCCCTCCCCGATCCCCCGTACCGGGTCGGCGGCGTAGGAGTTCTCCTGAGACCAGAACTTCGTCCCCAGCCGCCGCCGACCCTCATGTTCGAGCACTGCCGGTCACGCGTTGCGTGACCGGCAGTGCTCTTCCAGTGTTGGCCAAGCAGTGGGATTCTCGAAGTGGTGAGCGGTCAGTGCTCGGTGATCTCCCCACCAGGTCCTATCTTCCAGAGCCGCCATGCCGGTGGTCCAGGAGGTCGGTGAGTCCGAGGAGATCGATGTCGACGCCGAGGGTGCGACAGCAGCTGACGAGCTGACCCGATGGAACAGACTTCCGCTGAGCTTAGACGTGGAGGATGGACCATTCGGGCACAGGCGCACCGGGACGGGGCGGGTTCGGTGTTCAGGGGAGACATCCCGAAAGGGTTGCGCAGGATTTCAATAGGCTTGAAGCATCGCAGCACTGGGTAACCCGCTCGGTTCTACGCTGAGGTCCATGAATCGCTCGATCTCATGCCTCATCGCTCTCATGCTCATGTCAAGTCTCGGTGCCGGCCCTGTGCAGGCGCAGACAGCAACGGTTGTCGATGGGAGTAGGGCGATCAGTTGTACGGCCACAGGAAGTACAGCCACAGCACTTCGGCGTGTCGCAGCGCCGATCGGCGGCGCGTCCACCGACTCCGCTGTGGTGATCCAGAAGGCCATCGATGCTGCCTCACGCCAAGGCGGGGGAACCGTGCAGTTGGCCGCAGGTACCTACATGGTCTCGCGACCGCTTCTACTCCGCAGTGGCGTGGCCCTCAAGGGAGCAGGTACGTCCACCAGAGTGAAGGCTGGGCCGCTGTTCCTCAAGAATCGGGGTCCGTTCGGCGGACATCCCCTGATCACCACCAACGGCGCCACGAAGGTGACCATCTCGGACCTGGTCGCCGATCAGAGCGGCGACACCCTCAACGGCAATACCGCCCATCGCCTGCACGAATACCTGATCGACGTCCGGTACACCGACGATGCACTGGTGCAGCGCGTGACCACGGTCAATCCCTTCACCTACTCCATAGCCGTGGTGGCCAGCACCAACTTCTGTGTCCGGAACAGTGTCACGTCCGTCTCCACTAGCGGCAAGTACAACCAGCTCGACGGCATCCACATCTTCGATTCCAGCTTCGGCGTGGTGCAGGGCAACACCGTGGATCAGGGATCAGGATCGGATGGCGACGACGGCCTGGTGGCGCACAGCATCGAGGAACCGGTGCACGACGTGGCCTACCTGAACAATAAGGTGCGCGGGGGGCGCCACGGATCAGCTATGCAGATCGCAGCAGGTGCCGCCGGCGCCTACAACCTGACCATCAAGGGGAACGTGTTCTGGGGATCGCCCAAGGGCCTGGTCACCGGTTACTACGGTGCACGAGGGGTCGTGAGGAACATCCAGGTCCGGGACAACGCGTTCCGCGACAACGCGGGCCGGTCCGTAGATTTCTTCGGTGCGGTGAGCCAGGTAGTCCTGGCTGGCAATACTGCCTGCCGAAGCGGTTCCTTTAACGTGACCGCCGGGTCCGGCAACCGGATCGATGGGCGGGCCACCTGCTGATAGCGGTGCTTGGTAGGTGCGTGTGCCGATAGGCCTTTAGCCTGCTGAAATGGCTTCACCATGACGCGTAAACCGGCGTTCATTTCATTGGGCAAGTCATCAGATCCGCCGGCTTCGCCGGACAGCTGATTCTTCGGTCCTCCTGCTCCCGAGGTGTCCGGTACGTACGGTGTGGAGCGGTGCCGGATGCTCTGCGGTACAGTTAGGTTCACATGCCTAGGCGAGGGAGCGGGCCGGGAGCACTCGTCCTGGCCGGACTCCGTGATCGACAGTGGCTGGCGTCTCGATTGACTCACGACGGCCTACCCACGCGGACACTCTTTTGCCCAGCACCGTCCCAGTGCTTGCGCCGTGAGCGCCGAGCCGCAATGTTCCAAGGAGTAACCATGTCCGAGCAGAAGCTCGCAGCACACGTCCGCACCGAATTCGGTAAAGGGGCCGCCCGCCGCGCCCGCCAGGCGCAGATGATTCCCGGTGTGGTCTACGGCCATGGCGCGGATCCCATCCATGTCCTGCTCCCGTCGAAGGCGACCACGCTGGCAGTCCGTACGGCCAACGCACTGCTGACCCTCGACATCGAGGGTGAGGACCACCTGGCATTGGTCAAGGACATCCAGCGCAATCCGATCAAGCAGATCGTGGAGCATCTCGATCTCCTGACGGTTCGCCGCGGCGAGAAGGTCGAGGTGGACGTCGCCATCCACGTCGAGGGCGAGCCCGCTCCCGATGTCGTCTCCAATCTTGAGGCCAGCACGGTCCTGGTCGAGGCCGACGCGACCCGTCTTCCCGAGACCCTCACGGTCAGCATCGAGGGGCGCCAGATCGGCGAGCACGTCCTCGCGTCCCACATCGTGCTGCCCGACGGGGTCACGCTCTTGACTGATCCGGAAACACTCGTCGTGAACCTCATGGCGCCCGTGGTCCAGGATCTCGGGGAGCCCGAGGAGACTGACGTCGACCCCGAGGCGCTCGCCGAAGGCGCGACAGCCGCTGATGCCGACCAAGACGCCGTGGTCCCCGACGCCGACGAGCAGTAAGCAGGACCACCACGGTGTCGGACACCTGGCTCATCGCCGGGCTCGGGAATCCCGGGCCCGGCTACGCGGGTAATCGCCACAATGTCGGCCAGCTGGTCCTCGACGTGCTGGCGGGACGCCTGCAGGGGCGGTTCTCTTCCTCGAAGGCGAGAGCCGTCACGCTGGAGGGCCGTCTCAGCATCGACGGGCCGCGAGTGGTGCTCGCCAAGCCGTTGACCTACATGAATCTCACCGGCGGCCCGGTCGCCGCCCTGGCGCGCTTCTACGGCATCGCCCCGGACCACGTGGTCGCGGTCCACGACGAGATCGATATCGTGGCCAACACCCTGAAACTTAAAATGGGCGGGGGTGAAGGGGGCCACAATGGCCTGCGCGACATCAGCAGGGCGCTCGGCACGAAGGACTACTACCGCGTGCGCGTGGGAGTGGGACGTCCACCGGGCCGTCAGGATCCCGCGGAGTTCGTACTCAAGGATTTCGGCGCTGCGGAGAAGAAGGATCTACCCCTTTTGCTCAACGATGCGGCAGACGCCGTGGAACTCCTCATCACCGAGGGCCTTCCCACCGCGCAGCAGCGATTTCACCCGGCCAGGTAAACGATCCGTTGTGCCGGCGGCAAGTCGGCCATGGGTCCGCGCACACGAGCGGTACAGTAGGGCCATTATGCAGGCGTTGCGGGGGGCGGTATTGCAGATGAGGAACAATCATGCTGGCGAGATGATGCTGCATCCGTGTGCGTCTCGCCCACCTGGAGCGTCCCTTGGCCGTGACCGATGAGGGAAGTGGGCAGTCGCTGGCCCTTCTCGGGACGCCGGGCCGACCTGGTAGCGGTGAGAGCCTCGCTCGTCGCAGACGACGGATGCGGAATCGTCCTCGTCGGCCGTGCCGGAGTGGGGAAGACGAGAATGGCGCAGCAGACTGTCGACGGCCTGCCCGATCACTTCGATCATATCCATCTTCGGGGAGCAGCAGCTTATTCCACCGTTCCCTACGCCGCACTCAATATACTCCTGGCCGAACTCGACGAGGAGACAGCCAGGAGTCCGCTGCTCGTCCTCGGTGCACTGCAGCGAAGGTTCGACGGCAGCGACTCAGGGCGGCGGACCCTCATGCACGTCGATGGCGTCGAGGAGTTCGACAACCTCTCCGCGGCAGTCATAAGTCATCTGGCACGTTTGGGAGCAGTTCGCCTCCTCATCACGTGCAAGGACGTGATGAGGGCGCCCGGCGCGTTTGTCGAACTGTGGCAGGACGGTCTGCTGGACCGGTTTGATGTTCAGCCCCTCGGCCTGGACGCCACGACCGAGCTGCTCTGCAACGCGCTCGAAGCGCCCGTCTCTCGGTCCGCAGTCCGGGAACTATGGGCCGCGAGCGGCGGGAATCTGCGGTACCTCCAGCAGGTGACGAGGGCAGACGTGGCATCCGGCCAGCTCTTCGTCCGTGACGGCGTATGGGTGGTGCGGCATGTCCCGCGTCGAGCGGCACCGACGGTGGACGACTTCTCGCTCCTCGAGCTCGCCGCGCTGTCACCCGGGGACCGTGCCGTGATCGAGGTCCTCGCCGTCGCCGGTCACCTGCCGGCGACCATCCTGCTGCAGGCAGTTCGGGCAGCATCACTCGACGCGCTGCAGACCAGTGGCATGCTGCGGCTCCACGGAGGCGACGTACCCCTGATCGGTCTTTGCTACGACGTGCTCGCGGACGTCGTCCATAACCAATCCGTCTCCGCTGCCGGCCGACAGGCGCTGGAGCGGGTGAATCGGCTCCGGGACAAGCCGGAGATCCCCGTGCGGGCGAGGACGGCGCTCGCGGCCTGGGCCCTCACCCACGGGATGCGGCCCACGGACGCGGAGCTGGTGGACCTCGCTCGTCAAGCCAACGACCACGGGCTCGACGACATGGCATCCCGGTTCCTGGACGCGCTGCCGGCAAGGCGGACCACCCCTGGAGCGGTGATCGAACGCGCACGCCGGTCGTGGATCGACGGCAGCGTGGCCGACGCTCTCGCCGCTGTCGAGCCACTGATGGTGCCCGGTCCCGCCGACGACATCGGGTTGTGCGAGTGGGTCGACGCGCGGGTTCTCGCCTCTCGCCTCCTGGCGAGAACACATGGGCGGGAGGGGGAGGCGGAATCCTTGCTGGACGACGTCAGCGCGCACCTCCGGCATGGAACGGGCGCGCATGAGGACCTGCGACGGAAACTCGCTCTCGCCAGGTCCCAGGCGCATATGTTCGAGGGCGAGTTCGCTCGCGTCGACGAGCAGGCGGAGGAGCTTCTCGGTAGCCGGGGAGCCAGCACCCGATGGAACGTCAGGATCAGGAGCGTCCACGGCATGGCCGAAGCGAGCCGGGGGGCACAGAACCAGGCCGTCAGGACAATGGAGAGCGTCGTCGCGCGTTTGGCCGACGCGCCGTCGGACCCGCTCGAGCACGAGACCGCCTCCTTGTGTCTGCTGTCTGGTCTGTTCCTCGCCGGTTCCTGGGAAGAATGCCTCCACTTGCTCGGGGAGTGGAGCGACCAGCCGACCACACCGTACTGCGGCGGATCGCTCCTCGACGTCGCCGAGGGCGTCCTGCTCGCCTTTCTCGGGCGGAGCAGCGAGGCGAGGGTCAGGCTTGTCCCGGCGATCAGTCAGCTCCGGGTGCGCGATCGACAGGGGCTCCTACCGCTCGCGGAAGCGGCGGCAGCATATTCGTGCGTTCTCGACGGTACCCCCGACGGTGCGCGGGATCACCTGCGCGCGATCGACCTCACCGCTCGGCGGTACTCCTGGTCCCTCAGAGAGGCAGTGCTGTACTTCAGGCTCCTGACCCAAGCCTGGCTGGAGTCGACCGACGTCGTCTCCACCGAGTTCCTCGAGCATGCTCGTCATCTCGGTGACCTCGGCAACCGGGGCGCCGAACTCTTCTTCCTCTGCCAGGCCGTGCAGCTCGGGCGTCACGAGGCTGCGGATTCTCTTGCCGCTACTGCCCTCGCCTCCGAGGGACGATTCTCTCGTCTGGCCGAGAAGGTGGCAAAGGGGCTGTCGTCACGCGACCCCGGCGCTCTCCGACAGGTGGCGCTCGAGGCGCTCGAGCTCGGGAACCACAATCTCGCCGGTGATCTCGCCAGCCTGAGCATCGACCACCTCGCAGAGACCGACGACCCGATGATCGGCGTGCAAGCCGAACAGATCCTGCGGAAAACCTCCACACCGGCGCGCCGCCATGTGCGGCGGAAGCTCCTCAGCCAGCGGGAACGCGCCATTGCTCGCCAGGTGGCCCTCGGTGTGGCGAACCGGCAGATAGCGGACCAGGAACACCTTTCCACGCGGACCGTGGAGGGCCACGTGCACCGGATCATGTCGAAGCTCGGTCTGTCCAGCCGTAAGCAGCTCGCCCTCATCTTCGGGCGGCAACGGTGAGTGGTACGCGATCCACCCCGCCTTTGGTCGGTGCTTCCCGCGTGATCAGGGAGATTATTGCCGCGCTCGAGGACACCGGCAGCTTCGGTGCACTGCTCGTCGGCGACGCCGGGACGGGCAAGACGGCTGTTGCTCGGGCAGTGCTGGAGGAGATCGACTGGACAGCCCCCGTGCTTCCAGTTACCGGCAGCGCATCCCTTCGCGGAATACCGTTCGGCGCGTTCGCGCCCTACTTGCACACACTCGCGGTCGTCGACGCCGACTCGCCCATTGCCGTCCTCCGCGCCGTCATGGCACACCTTGCAGGAGAACGAAAGGATCGGGCGCAGCAGCACCCGCCGTTGATCGTCGTCGACGACGCTCACGAGCTTGACGACGATTCGACTCTCCTCCTCACGCAACTCGTCAGTGCTCGCCGGGCCAAAGTGTTCATGACGATGCAGGGTCCACCGACTTTGTCGGCAGAGTTCCAGGACCTCAGCACCGATGACCTGCTGATGCGCATCGACCTCGCGCCACTCGACCTCGAAGCGGTGACCGCCCTGTGCAGGCAGCGACTCGGTGGGCCGGTACTGTCCGGTACAGCGCATGCCTTGGCCTCGGCGACCGGAGGAAATCCGAGGTTGCTCCGGGCGCTCCTCGACCACGCGGAGGAGGAGGGCCGAGTGGAGCAGCACAACCGGATGTGGCGCATGGTCCCCGACAAGCCGATGGTCAATCGACGGCTCCATGACCGCGTGCGTGCGCAGCTTGGTTCGCGGGACGAGGCCGAGATGGCCGTGCTGGAACTCATCGCCCTCGTCGAACCCGTCTCCCTCGAAGCACTGTCGCGTTGCGTGGACGAGGACGTGTTCGAGCGGGTACGCGGCGACCGTCTGGTCGTTGTCGGCCAGGGACCGGAGCATGTCGTTTCCCTCGATCCCCCCCTGTACGGCGAGGTGCTGCGCAGCCGTATACCCATAGCGCGGAGCCTGCTCACGCGACGCACGATCCTCGGCCTGCAGCCTCCCATACCGCCGTCACCGGAGGGCTTCCTTCGTACTGTTGCCTGGGGACTCGACTGTGGTACCCCCGCAGCCGACCCGACGCTTCTGAGCGCCGCATCCCTGGCAAACGATCTGCGCGATCACACCCTCGCCCTGCGTGCCGCACGGGCGGTATCGGCGCCCGAGCTTCGTGGGCAGGCACTCATCGAGATCGCCCGCGCCCGGCGCGGCTGCTCGCACCACTGCTGCGTGCGGAGCCTCGTCGACGAGGCATTGGGTCTCGGTCAAGATCTGCAGGTTGCCAAGGACGGTTCTCTGCTGTCCTTCGAACTCGGGCTCGAGTCCGGAGCCTCGTCCGACGACCTGCGCAGGATCGTCGAGCGCTGGGAGTCGCTCATCGCCGAGATCGAGAGGCTGTCGACCGCAGCTGCAGCGACGGAGGATCTTGCACGGGCCAGACTCGCGTGTGCCCTCCTCGAATATCGTGTGCGCCTTCTCGAGGGTCGACTCGAGGGCCTTGAGGAGGAGTTGCGACATGTCCTCCTCGATCCCTTCGCGACGGCCGAACACCGTGTGCAATGCTTGCTCCTGCTGGCTGAACTGCTCGGTATGCTCGGTCGACCCGTCGATGGTCTCGCCCACTCAGGTGAAGCACTGGGTATCATCGAAGCCGAGGGCGCCCGCCTGCTGGCCGACCGCGAACGCGCCGTCGGCCGACACGTGGTCCTGCTGACGATCTGTGGGCGTGAGCAGGAGGCAAAGACCCTGATCCGGACTCATATCCGTGCCGCTGCTCGCAGCGTCGTGTTCCTCGCCGCGTGGGAGGACTTCGTCGACGGCACGACCGCCCTGCGAGCAGCACGGCATCAGGAGGCGAGTGACCGCTTCCTCCTCGCCGCCGAAGGGTTGAGGACATCGGGCGACGGCGATATGAGCAGTGTCCTGATCGGCATGGCCGCGTATGCGTGCGCCCTGGCGGGCGAGACGGAGCGCGCGGCCGCTTTCATGGACGAGTTCGAAGGGCTCCCCACGCCTGGATCGAGGTCGATGCATCTGTGCGGCAGGATCTTTGTGACGGCAGCAGCAGCGCGACTGGACGATGCACCTCCGGCGCGTGCGGAGCTCATCGGGCTCGCAGCGAGGGTACAGAAGGTCCACCTGAAGGAGCTGGCGGTGACCGCCCTGCGCTTGGCATTGCTGCTCGGTGACATCAACGCCATCGATCCGCTCGTCGTCGTCCTCGACGGCTATCAGGGTAGGGACGCCCGGGGTCTGCTCGATCTCGCCGTCGCCGTCCGTGAGAAGGACCCGGACACCGTGGTGACCGCCGCAACGTCGGCGGGGCATGACGGGGATGTCTCGTTGGAGTATGCCGGGTTGAGGCTGGCACTGCACCTGATGGAGGGTCGAAGCTCCACGCGGCAAACTCGCGCGATTCAGCGGCGGCTCGTCAAACTCAGGGAAAGGAGCGCGGGAATCTCTTCTGCTTCGCCGGGCCCGGCGCTGTCATTGATGACCAGTTCCCAGTTGACGCCCACCGAACGCAAGATCGTCGCCCTGGTCGGGGAAGGCCGCTCGAATCGGGAGATCGCCGAGGACAGAGGTGTATCCGTCCGAACGGTCGAAGGTCATCTCTACAGGATCTTCGCGAAGCTCGGCGTCAACCGCCGGACAGATCTGCGCGAACCCTGATCAGTGCCGGGCAATTACGGTTTGCAACGGATCTGCAGCTCAAAGGTGCCTTGCAGCAGTACCACTCGGCTGCTTGGGCCCGACCTGGCCTGTGCCGGACAACCGGGTCAAGATCTGCCCCTGGAACCCGTCGTATGCTGAACGCTCCTCCGGTCCTCGTTAGGCTCCACTGGGCTGCCGGGGGCCGCCCCGAAGTGGGAGGATCAGCTCATGCAGTCCTTGCGTAATCGACGCCGGGACCACCGCCCGATCCGAGGAGTCCCGCGTGACCGTGGTCGCAAAGCCCGTGACACTCACCCCTGACAGTGCCGGTACCGGTGCCGACAGCGCCGGCGCCGCGATGACCGACGCCGAGGTGCACCGCATCCGCAACGACTTCCCGATCCTAGGCACCGAGGTCAACGGCACACGGCTCGTCTACCTCGACTCCGGCGCCACCTCGCAGAATCCGCTGAGCGTGCTGGAGGCGGAGCAGGAGTTCTACGAACAGCGCAACGCCGCTGTGCACCGGGGTGCCCACGCGCTCGCCGTCGATGCCACCGACGCGTACGAGGAGGCGCGGGCAACGGTCGCGGGGTTCATCGGCGCCCGCACCGACGAACTCGTCTGGACCTCGAACGCGACCGAGGGCATCAACCTGGTGGCCTACGCGATGTCGAACGCGGCGCTGGGACGCGGGGGCGAGGCCGCCCGCCGGTTCTCCGTCGGTCCGGGCGAGAACATCGTGGTCACCGAGATGGAGCACCACGCGAATCTGGTCCCCTGGCAGGAACTCGCCGCCCGTACGGGCGCCGAACTGCGGTTCGTCCCGATCGACGACGACGGCGCCCTGCGACTGGAGAGCGCCGCTGCCGTCATCGACCATGGCACGAGGATGGTGGCCTTCTCCCATGCCTCCAATGTGCTCGGGACCATCGCCCCGGTCGCCGAGCTCGTCGGGCTCGCGCAGGAGGTGGGCGCGCTGACGCTCCTCGACGCCTGCCAGTCCGTGCCCCACCTCCCGGTCGACGTGAAGGCGCTCGACGTCGACTTCCTCGTGTTCTCCGGCCACAAGATGCTCGGACCCACCGGCATCGGTGCGCTCTACGGGCGTGCGGAGCTCCTGAACGCGATGCCTCCGTTCCTGACCGGCGGATCGATGATCACCACGGTCACCATGGAGCGGGCGGAGTACCTGCCGGCCCCGAACCGGTTCGAGGCGGGAACACAGCGGATCTCCCAGGCCATCGCCCTCGGTGCTGCCGCCAACTATCTCCGCGAGACCGGGATGGAGCGTGTCGAGGACTGGGAGATGCGCCTCGGCGAAAGGCTCGTGACGGGCCTCGACGCCATCGCGGGCGTCCGCGTCCTCGGCCCCGCGGCGGGCCTGCCGCGCATCGGCCTCGCGGCATTCGACGTCGACGGTGTCCATGCCCACGACGTCGGGCAGTTCCTCGACGACCGGGGGATCGCCGTCCGGGTGGGCCACCACTGCGCGCAGCCGCTCCACCGGCGGCTGGGACTGACGGCGACCACGCGCGCGAGCACCTACCTGTACACCACCACCGACGAGGTGGACACCTTCCTCGACGCCGTCGCCCGGATCCGCGCCTTCTTCGGAGCGCGCTAGATGGGGTCGGGTCTCGAGCAGCTGTACCAGCAGGTGATCCTCGACCACGCGAGGGCCCGGTACGGTTCGCCCCTGCAGGACCACACCGGCGAGGGCACGACGGGGGAGTCGCACCAGCTCAATCCGGTCTGCGGTGACGAGATCACCCTGCGGGTCGGGGTGAGGGACGGTGTGGTGACGGCGTTGAGCTGGGACGGAGCCGGCTGCGCCATCTCCATGGCGTCGGCCTCGGTGCTGACGGAGCTGGTGCAGGGACTGCCGCGGGACGAGGTGATCTCGCTGGTCGACTCGTTCCGCGAGGTGCTGCGCTCCCGCGGCAGGATCGAGGCCGACGAGGAGGTGCTCGGCGATGCCGCGGCCTTCGCCGGTGTCTCGCGCTATCCGGCGCGGGTCAAGTGCGCCATGCTCGGCTGGGTCGCGCTCGAGGAGTCGCTGCTCGCGGCCAACAGCTAGGCACGGCGGGCGGGTCCGGCGGGAGAGAGCGTGCCGTGTCGGACCCCGTCCCGCCTCAGTCCTGGGGGAGCAGGACGGTGAAGCAGGTCCCCTTACCCAGATCGCTCCTCACCGAGATGGCTCCGTTGTGCTCGCCGACGATGCTCCGGGTGATCAGCAGCCCCAGACCGACACCGGTCACGCCGGTGGAGCGTACGGAGGCCGAGCGGAAGAAGCGGTCGAACACGTGCTGCACCTCCTCGGGCGCGATACCGATGCCCGTGTCCTCCACCTCGATCCGCAGGGTGGTGCCGTCCAGTGCGGCGTCGAGGGTGATCCTGCCGCCGGGACGGTTGTACTTCACGGCGTTGCTCAGCAGATTGTCGACGACCTGTCCGAGCCGGTCGGGGTCGACGACGGCGGGCAGGGAGGCCGGCGCCCGGTTGACGAGGTGCAGCCCCGCACGCGTCGCGCGGACGAGCGCCGATTCGGCCGCCTCCGCCAGGATCACGCCGACATCCGTCCGGACGGGGCTCACCTCGAAGGTCCCGGCGTTGATGGCCAGGAAGTCCTCCACCAGCCGTTCCAGCCGCAGCGCGTTCCGCCGTGCCACCCGGAGATAGTGCCGGGCCTGGTCGGGCAGGTCCGCCTCGAGTTCGAGGGCGACGTCGAGATAGCCGAGGATGGAGGTCAGCGGCGTCCTGAACTCGTGCGAGACACTCGCGAGGAAACGGTCCTTGGCCTGCAGCGCGAGCATGAGCTCCGTGATGTCGCTGAAGGACACCACGGTCCCGGCGAAGGCCCCGTCGTCGTCGCGCAGGCTGGTCGAGGAGACGCTGATGGCACGCTGCATCGGCGGGGTGCCGGCCCAGATCTGGAGGGACTCGAGGTCCTCACCGTCGATGGCCCGCCGGACCGGGCGCTCCGCGGGCGGGAGCGGGGTTCGGCCGTCCGGCCCGAAGATCAGCAGGTCGCTCTCGCTCGGGTCGGTGTTGCCCTCCGGCGCTGCCGCGAGGTGGGACTCCCGCTGGCGGGCGTTCATCAGGATGTCGTGGCCATCGGCATCGACGGCCAGGAGCCCCACGCGGACGGTCTCGAGCACGGTGTCCAGCAGTCGCTCGCGTGCCCGGGCCTCCTTCGCACTCTGCCGCAGGGCACGCTCCGAGGCCAGGAGTGCCGCCTGCCGCCGCCGGTTGTCCTTCATGAGGCTCGAGACGAACCAGGTGAGGCCGGCGAGGACCACCGGCAGCAGGATCAGGCCGGGAAGACCTCCCAGCACCAGCGGAGCGCCCCCGAGGATCGGCGGCAACGAGACGAGGAGGGTCGTGGCACCGAAGGTCAGGGCGACCGCCGCCGCCGTCCGCACCTTGGACGCGGCGATCCACACCGCCGGGAGTGCAGCCAGCAGGCCCGTGCCCGAGAGGGTCTCGCCCGCACCGAAACGCACCAGACCGATCACCAGCAGATTCAGCAGCGGCAGGGCCAGCGGCGACCACGAAGGCAGCGTCGACCAGGGCGTCACCAGGGCGACGACCGTCACCACGAGACCCAGGATCCAGCCGGCCAGGAGGACGCCGGGCGAACCCGTGGCGTCCCGGATCAGCAGGCCGAGCACCACGGCCAGCGTCACGATCACGGTGAGCCCCACCTGGCTCAGGACGATCGACCGTCGGCGGGCCGGACCGGACGGATCGGCGAGGGCCGATTCCGCGGCGATCTGCCGTTCGGCCCGGGCCTCGGAGAACGCGCTAATCGCGGTTCTCGAAGACATCGGGCACGCCGTCGTCGTCGGAGTCGATCTTCTCCTCCTCGGCCATCGCGCGGTATCTCCTGTTGCGGATGCGCAGGACGACGGTGGCCAGGAGGGCGGCCGTCAGGGAGGCCATGAGGATGGCGACCTTGGCGTGGTCGTCGTGCGGGGACCCCGCCCCGAAGCTCAGATCGTTGACGAGCAGCGAGACCGTGAAGCCTACGCCCGCGAGGACGCCCACGCCGAGCAGGTCCCACCAGCTCAGGCCCGGGTCGAGATTCGCCCGCGTGGTCTTGGTGACGAGGAAGGTGGTGAGCAGCACCCCGGTGGGCTTGCCGACCACGAGCCCGAGCACGATCCCGATGAGGACCGGGTCCGAGAGCGCGGAGACGAAACCCTCCATCCCTCCGATCGCGACGCCGGCGGAGAAGAACGCGAAGACCGGTACCGCGAAGCCCGTGGAGAGGGGACGGAAGCGATGCTCCAGGACCTCGGCGAGACCGGGCTTGTTGGGGCGCGGCAGGGCGGGCTTGCCGTTGGGCTTGCGGCGCAGCACGGGGACGCAGAACCCGAGCAGCACGCCGGCCACCGTCGCATGCACCCCGGAGGCATGCATGAGGGCCCAGGTGGCGGCCCCGAGCGGCAGCAGGATCAGCCAAGGACCGCGCGTGGTCCTCCCGAAGAACTTGGGCTTGCGCTGTGCCAGGAGGGCGAACAGGCCCAGCGGCAGGAGCATCCACAGGAGGAAGACGAGGCTGACGTCCTCGGAGTAGAAGAAGGCGATGATGGCGATGGCGATGAGATCGTCTACGACGGCCAGCGTGAGCAGGAACAGGCGCAGCGCGCCGGGCAGGTGGGAGCCGATGACGGCCAGGACCGCGAGGGCGAAGGCGATGTCGGTCGCGGTCGGGATGGCCCAGCCGCGCAGCGTGTCCGGCGAGGACAGGTTGACCACCGTGTAGATCACGGCCGGCACGACGACGCCGCCGAACGCGGCTGCCACGGGGACGATGGCGCGGCTGATCTTCCGGAGATCCCCCGCGACGAACTCGCGCTTGAGCTCCAGTCCGGTGAGGAAGAAGAAGACCGCCAGCAGTCCGTCCGAGGCCCACGTCCCGACGGAGAGCTTCAGGTGCCACGGCTCGTAGCCGAACTCGAAGTCGCGGACGGCGAAGTAGGCATCACCCCACGGCGAGTTGGCCCAGAGGATCGCGAGCACCGCCGCGATGAGCAGCAGGATGCCACCCACGGTCTCCTTGCGCATGAGTTCGCTGATGCGCATGTACTCGGGATAGCTGGGCCGCTGCAGGATGACGGCGCGTGCGCGGACGGGCTCCGGGGACTTGTCGTGTGCCATCAGGTCTCTTCCACTGGTGGGCGATTCGTGTGAACGGACGATCAGGCGACGAGGGCGCGTACGCCGATGACGGCGGTCGCCGCGCCGAGGATCATGGACGTGGAGACGAGCATGATGTGGACCTTCAGGAACCGGGTGCCCCTGCCGTCCCCGTCGCGGGAGCGCGGATCCCTGAGGACACGGCGCAGGAACGGCGGCCAGACGACGAGCGACCAGACGCCGGAGAGGATCAGGACGAGGGCCAGGGGAGTGGGGAGGTTCACTGGGGTGTCTTTCGCGATCGGGTGCGGTCGGGGTGGGTGCGGGTCAGTGCTGCTCGAGCCAGGTCCGGGCCTCGGCGGCCTGGACGTTCAGCGCCTTCCCGATCATCGGCTCGGCGGCCCCGGCGATCCTGCTCCCGAGGAAGGGGACGGACGACGTCACGGCGCCCTGCAGGTCGACCACCGTGTCCGTGGCGTGGGGGATCAGCCGCTGGACGGCGGTGACATTGAGGGGAACCCCCGCGACCGTCATCTCGAGTGTCGACTGACGGCCGCCGTCCGGCGACGGCGGGTCCCATCGCTCGGTCTGCGTGACCGAGAGGGTCTCACCCACGAACTTGCGCGCCACGTCCGGGAGGCGCTCCGTGGGCAGGGTGCGCACGATCGTGACCGTGAAGGCCCCGGCCGTGTCGCCGTCGACGACGAGCGACTCCAGCGATCCGCCGACGTGCTCGCTCATGTGCCGCACGAAGCCCTCGTCGGTGAACACCCCCACGATGGTGGCGGCGTCGTAGGGGAGGGTGGTGGAAGCATTCAGTGCCATGGATCCTCCGGGGGTGGTGGCGGGCAGCCGCTGGCGCGGGGTCTTTCGCCATCCTACGACGTGGCCCGTTGATTCGAAGCTCCGACGAAGGCGAAGCGTCGGGGCCGCTTGCTACTGTGGAGCAGCACCCGGCGACGATCGACGTTTCCGGGTTTTCGTGCTGTCCTCCCTGCCGCTGCCGGTCCCTGTGATCCGCTCGGACCGGGACCGGCAGCGGAGGAACCATGGCTGAGGAGTCCAGTAGATGAGCCTGAACGGATTGCGCGCCGCGCTCGCCGAGGACGCGTCCTACGCGCGTGTCCGCACCAACGCGTCCCGACCGGTGGACCAGCGCAGCGCGGACCTCCAGATCGGGGCGCCGGCCGGGATGCGTGCCCCGCTGCTCGTCGAGCTGATCGAGGGTCTGGCGGAGCTCGCACCGGACGCCGACGGATCCGCCCCGCCCGTCGTCCTCGCGATAACGGCGACCGGCCGTGAGGCCGAGGACCTGTCCGCGGCGCTGCGCAGCTATCTGCCCGACGCCGCCATCGAGGAGTTCCCGAGCTGGGAGACGCTGCCGCACGAGCGGCTCTCGCCCCGATCGGACACCGTGGGCCGGCGCCTGTCCGTCCTGCGGCGGCTCGCCCACCCCGAGGGCGAACCCATCAGGGTCATCACGGCGCCCGTCCGCGCCGTCGTCCAGCCGCTCGTCGCGGGTCTCGGCGAGCTCGAGCCCGTCTCGCTGAAGGTCGGCGACGAGGTGGCGTTCTCCGCCGTCGTGCAGGCGCTCGCGGACGCGGCCTACGCACGCGTGGACATGGTCACGCACCGCGGCGAGTTCGCCGTCCGCGGCGGCATCATCGACGTCTTCCCGCCCACCGAGGACCACCCCGTCCGGATCGACTTCTTCGGCGACGAGGTGGACCAGATGCGCTGGTTCGCCGTCGCCGACCAGCGCTCCCTGACCTCGGGGGAACCGCCCGTCGCACTGTACGCCCCGCCGTGCCGCGAGATCCTCATCACGCCCACCGTCATGTCGCGGGCCGCGAAACTGCGCACCGAACTCCCCGCGGCCGCGGACATGCTGGAGAAGATCGCCGGCGGCATCGCCGTCGAGGGCATGGAGTCGCTCGCGCCCGTGCTGGTCGACGCCATGGTCCCGTTCGCGGATCAGCTGCCCGCAGGGTCGATCGCCGTCGTCGTCGAACCCGAGAAGGTGCGCTCGCGCGCGCACGATCTCGCGGCCACGAACGAGGAGTTCCTGGCCGCCGCGTGGTCCACGGCGTCCGACGGCGGGGCCGCGCCGCTCGACCTCGGGGAAGGACTGGGACTCGATCTGCGGGAGGCCAGCTTCCGCTCGCTCACCGACACCCGGGCCACGATGCTCGCCAGATCGGTCGCGTGGTGGGGCATCACCTCGTTCGGGGCGGACGAGGAGCTCAGCGACGTCGACAGCTTCACCCTCCGGGCACGGGAGCCGCGCGGCTACCAGGGCGACGTGGCCGAGATGATGGACTTCATCGGCAGCAGGGTCCGGGACCAGTGGCGCGTGGTGGTCGCCACCGAGGGCCCCGGGCCGGCGAAGCGCCTCGCCGAACTGTTCCGGGACAGCGACATCCCCGCGCGGATCGTCGACTCCCTGGAAGGATCCCCGCAGCCGGGCATCATCGAGATCACGACGGCGTGTGCCGGCCGGGGATTCGTGGTGGACGGGCTCCGGATGGGACTGCTGACGGAGGCGGACCTGCTCGGGCGCACGAGCGCCGCGGGCACGCGCGACATGCGCAAGATGCCCTCCCGGCGACGGAACGCCGTCGATCCGCTGCAACTCAAGGAGGGCGACTTCGTGGTCCACGAGCAGCACGGCGTGGCGAGATTCGTCGAACTGATGCAGCGCTCCACCGGCGCCGGTCCCACGCGGACCACGCGGGAGTACCTCGTGCTCGAGTACGCGCCCTCGAAGCGTGGCGCGCCCGGCGACCGGCTCTTCGTACCCACCGACCAGCTGGACCAGGTGACCCGCTACGTCGGCGGTGACGCGCCGGCGCTGAGCAAGATGGGCGGATCCGACTGGAGCAGGACGAAGAGCCATGCGCGCAAGGCCGTCAAGGAGATCGCCGGTGAGCTGATCCGGCTGTACTCGGCCCGCATGGCCTCCCGCGGTCACGCGTTCGGCGCCGACACCCCCTGGCAGCGCGAGCTCGAGGAGGCCTTCCCCTACGTGGAGACGCCCGATCAGCTCACCACCATCAACGAGGTCAAGGCCGACATGGAGCGCGAGGTGCCGATGGACCGGCTCGTCTCGGGCGACGTCGGCTACGGCAAGACGGAGATCGCCGTGCGCGCGGCCTTCAAGGCGGTGCAGGACGGCAAGCAGGTCGCCGTGCTCGTACCCACCACGCTCCTGGTGCAGCAGCACTTCGAGACGTTCTCCGAGCGGTTCTCCGGCTTCCCCGTCAACGTCCGGGCGCTCTCGCGCTTCCAGACCGCGAAGGACTCCCGGGAGACCGGTGAGGGCCTCTCCTCGGGGGCGGTCGACGTCGTGATCGGGACGCACCGCCTGCTCTCCAAGGAGGTCGCCTTCAAGGACCTGGGCCTCGTGATCGTCGACGAGGAGCAGCGTTTCGGCGTGGAGCACAAGGAGGCGCTCAAGAAGATGCGCACCAATGTGGACGTCCTGGCCATGAGTGCCACACCGATCCCGCGGACGCTCGAGATGTCGCTGACGGGGATCCGGGAGACCTCCACGCTCGCCACGCCGCCCGAGGAGCGCCACCCGGTGCTCACCTACGTGGGCCCCTACACCGACAAGCAGGCCTCCGCCGCCATCCGGCGCGAGCTGATGCGCGAGGGTCAGGTGTTCTTCGTGCACAACCGGGTCTCCTCGATCGACCGCACCGCGGCCCAGCTGCGCGAGCTGGTCCCGGAGGCGCGCATCGCCGTGGCGCACGGGCAGATGACGGAGTCCCGGCTCGAACAGATCATCGTGGACTTCTGGGAGAAGCGCTTCGACGTCCTGGTGTGCACCACGATCATCGAGACCGGCCTGGACATCTCCAACGCCAATACGCTGATCGTGGACCGTGCCGATTCCTACGGGCTCTCGCAGCTCCATCAGCTGCGCGGGCGGGTGGGACGCGGGCGGGAGCGGGCGTACGCCTACTTCCTCTACCCGTCGGAGAAGCCGCTGGGCGAGGTGGCCCTCGAGCGCCTGAAGGCCGTCGCCGCGCACAACGAGCTCGGTGCCGGCATGCAGCTGGCCCTGAAGGACCTCGAGATCCGCGGTGCGGGGAACATGCTCGGCGGTGAGCAGTCGGGGCACATCCAGGGCGTCGGCTTCGATCTCTACATCCGGTTGGTCGGCGAAGCCGTCGCGTCCTTCCGGGGGGAGGCCGAGGAGAAGGCGGCGGAGATGAAGATCGAACTGCCCGTCAACGCGCACCTGCCGCACGACTACGTGCCGGGGGAGCGGCTCCGCCTCGAGGCCTACCGCAAGCTGGCCTCGGCGGTGACGGACGAGGCGATCGACGCGGTGGTCGCCGAGCTGAAGGACCGCTACGGCGAGCCTCCGGCGGCGGTGGACAATCTCATCGCGGTCGCCCGCTTCCGGGTGGCCGCCCGGGCGCTCGGTCTGACGGACGTGGCGCTACAGGGGAACTTCATCAAGTTCTCGCCGGCGGAGCTGCCGGAGTCCAAGCAACTCAGGCTCGCCCGCCTGTACCCCGGGGCCACCATCAAGCCCGCGCTCAACGCGGTGCTCGTGCCCAAGCCGAAGACCGCGCGGATCGGCGGACGCGACCTCGTGGACGCCGACATCCTGGCGTGGGCGGGTAACGTCCTCGACGCCGTCTTCACGCCGTGACCTGCGGCTCCGGCCCGAGGGGGCCGGAGCTCGTCAGGAACACAGCTCGTCAGGAATGCAGCTGGTCAGGAACACAGCCCGTCAGGAACACAGCCCGGGAAGCACAGCCCGGGAAGCACAGCCGTACAGACGTACAACCTGGTGGAAACAGGAAGGAGGCCGTCCCCCGACGGGGACGGCCTCCTTCGGTGCTTCGCGGCGCTCGGGCGCCTGGTCGACGCCTCAGGAGCCGACGCCTCAGGAGCCGACGCCCGCCGAGGTCTGCTTCGCGTCGCTCTGCCTGCCCTCCGCGAGGTCGTAGCCGGTGTCGGCCCGACCGATGATGCCCTGCGGGATGAAGAACGCGATGAAGGCGAGGACGACGAGCGCGCCCATGGGCCAGATGTTCTGCGGCGTGAACCAGGTCAGCAGGTAGACGCCCAGCACGAACATGCCGAACATGAGCACGAAGACCACGATGTTCTCGACGAGGTGGCCCTTGCCCGCGTGCTCGGGTTCCCGCTGGACGGCTGCTTCGTGTGACATGTGCTCTCCTTGGTTCGACTGGTTCGACTGGTTCGACTGGTTCGACTGGTTCGGGGTCCGGCTCAGTACTCCGCTGTGCCCTGCTCACCTCTAACGATAGCGACTCCCGAGCTCGCGCCGATACGTGTGGCTCCGGCCTCGATCATGGCGCGGGCGTCGGCGAGCGAGCGGACGCCCCCGGAGGCCTTGACGCCGAGGTCCGGGCCGACCGTGCGGCGCATCAGCGCGACATCCTCGACGGTGGCCCCGCCCCCGTTGAAACCGGTGGAGGTCTTCACGAAGTCCGCCCCGGCCTCGACCGCGGCCTCGCAGGCGAGGATCTTCTGGTCGTCGGTGAGCAGCGCGGTCTCGATGATCACCTTGAGGACGGCGTCCTGCTCGTGGACCGCCTCGGCCACGGCGCGGATGTCCTGGACGAGGGCATCCTTCTCCCCGGCGCGGGCTGCCGCGATGTCGATCACCATGTCGATCTCGTCGGCGCCGTCGGCGACCGCCCCGCGGGCCTCGAAGACCTTGACCTCGGTGGGCGTGGCGCCGAGCGGGAAGCCGATCACGGAGCACGTCAGGACCTCGGTGTCCTTCACGACGGTGCGCACGGTGCTGACCCAGAGGGGATTCACGCAGACGGACTTGAACGAGTACTCGACCGCTTCCCGGCACAGCTCGAGGATCTGCTCACGGCTGGCGTCGGGCTTCAGCAGGGTGTGGTCGATGTAGGTGGCGAGGGAGACGTCGGTAGTCATGGTTCCATCCTTCCACGGCGCCGCCCGTGGGTGGACGCCGGGCGGCGCCCCGGCGGTCCCGCGTCGGGTCCTGCGTCGGGTCCTGGTTCAGAGGCCGAGGGCTGCCGCGACGTCCTGCTTCACGGCGTCGAGCCGGAGGCGCGCGGTGTCCTTCGCCTCGGCGAGGGCGGCGGCGGACGCGGCGGGCTCCACGACCTCGAGATAGCACTTCAGCTTCGGCTCCGTGCCGCTGGGCCGGATGATGACGCGCGTCTGGTCGCGGGTCAGGTAGAGCAGCCCGTCCGTGGGCGGCAGCTGCGCCGACCCGTCGGCGAGGTCCTCGGCGACCTCCACCGGGGACTGCGCGAACGACGACGGCGGGTCCTGCCGCAGCGCGCCCATCATGGTCCCCAGCAGATCGAGCGTGTCGACCCGCACCGACAGCTGGTCGGAGGCGTGCAGGCCGTGCTCGAGGTAGGCGTCGTCCAGCAGGTCGAACAGCGTGCGTCCCGCGGCCTTCGTCGCCGCGGCGAGTTCGGCCAGGAGCAGCGCGGCGGAGATGCCGTCCTTGTCGCGGACGAGCTCCGGCGCGACGCAGTAGCCCAGGGCCTCCTCGTACCCGAACGCGAGGTCGTGCACGCGCGCGATCCACTTGAAGCCGGTCAGGGTCCGGGCATGCTCGATGCCGGACGCCCGGGCGACACGTTCCAGGAGCCGCGAGGACACGATCGAGTTCGCGAAGACCCCCGTGTCCTCCCCGGTCGCCGTCGGTGACATCGGTTCGTCCAGCGTGCGCCCCGCCAGGTGCAGTCCGAGTAGCGTCCCCACCTCGTCGCCCCGGAGCATCCGCCAGGCGCCGCTGGCGGGCTCGCGGGCGGCGAGGGCCACACGGTCCGCGTCCGGGTCGTTGGCGATCACGAGATCGGCGTCGACCTGCGCGGCCGTCTCCAGGGCGAGGTCGAGCGCGCCGGGCTCCTCCGGATTGGGGAACGCGACGGTGGGGAAGTCCGGATCGGGCTCGGCCTGGGCCTGGACGACGGTGACATCGTCGAACCCGGCGGCGGCGAGCACGGACAGCGCCGTCCTGCCGCCCACCCCATGGAGCGGGGTGAGGACGATCCGCAGGTCCCGGGCCGTGCTCGCCGGATCGGCGAGGGCCGCCACGGAGGCCACGTAGTCGTCCTCGAGACTCCCGGGCAGGACCGTCCAGCCGTCCGGGGCGAGGTCCACGGTGTCCACGGCCGCGATGTGTGCGGCGATCGCCCCGTCGTGGGGGGCGACGATCTGGACCCCCCGGGCGTCCTCCTCGACCGCCCGGCCGCCGAGGTACACCTTGTAGCCGTTGTCCTGCGGCGGGTTGTGGCTCGCGGTGACCATGATGCCCACCTCGCACTCCAGGGCGCGGATGGCGTAGGCGAGCACCGGGGTCGGCAGTTCCCGCGGCAGCAGGAACGTGTCGATGCCGGCGGCCGTGAGGATCGCGGCGGTCTCCTCGGCGAAGATGCGCGAGTTGTGGCGGGCGTCGAACCCGACGACGGCGCGTGGCACGTAGGCGCCTGCTGCGAGGTCCTGTGCGTGGGCGGCGACACCGGCGGCGGCCCGGCGCACCACTACGCGGTTCATGCGGTTCGGCCCGGCGCCGAGGGCAGCCCGGAGACCTGCGGTCCCGAAGACCAGCGGCCCGGAGAATCGGTCGCGGAGCTCCTGCTCCGGTCCCTCGGAGCCACCGGAGCCACCGGAGCGCACCTCGGCCAGGAGTGCCCGGAGTTCGGCCGCGGTGTGCGGATCCGGGTCGTGCTCGGCCCAGGCGTCGGCGGTGGCGAGGAGGGCGTGCAGGTCGGGGGTGGTCATGCTGGTCCCTCTCGGTGGGCGACGGTGGCCGGAGCGGCGACGGATAGGGGTGTGCGGAGCCGGGTGGTCAGAGCGAGCCGACGATGTCGGCCAGCAGGCGGGAGATCCGCGGCCCGGCCTGTGCGCCGGCCTCGATGACCTCGGCGTGGCTGAGGGGGGCCGGGCTGATGCCGGCCGCCAGGTTCGTCACCAGCGAGATGCCGAAGACCTCCATCCCGGCGTGGCGGGCGGCGATGGCCTCCAGCGCGGTGGACATCCCCACCAGGTCGGCCCCGATCCGCTGGGCGTACCGGACCTCGGCCGGAGTCTCGTAGTGCGGGCCGGTGAACTGGGCGTAGACGCCCTCCTCCAGCGTGGGATCCACCCGCCGGGCCACCTCACGCAGCCGGGCGGAGTAGAGATCGGTCAGATCCACGAAGGTGGCGCCCTCGAGGGGGGAGGCGGCGGTCAGATTGATGTGGTCGCTGATCAGCACGGGGGTCCCGGGCTGCCAGTGCTCCTGCAGACCGCCGCAGCCGTTGGTGAGGATCATCGTGGTCGCGCCGGTCGCGGCGGCGGTCCGCACGCCGTGCACCACCGACCGGACGCCCTTGCCCTCGTAGAAGTGGGTCCTGGCCCCCAGTACCAGGGCCCGGGACCCGCCCGGCGTGAGGATGGAGCGGACGGTTCCCGTGTGTCCCACGACGGCGGGGGCGGAGAAGCCCGGGATGTCCGCTGCGTCGAGGGTGTGGGTGGTCTCGCCGATCAGCTCCGCGGCCTCGCCCCAGCCGGAGCCGAGGACGAGCGCGGTGTCGTGGTGGTCGATCCCGGTGGCACGGGCGATGTGGGCAGCGGCGTTACGCGCCAGCTCGAAAGGTTCTGAGGTCACCGCACCAACGTACCTCCTGTGCGGTCCGGGCGCGGGGCACGGCGTGGGGGCACGGCGCGGGGGCACGTCGAAGGGTCCGCCCGAAGCCTCGTTTCGGCCTGTCGGTGGCATGCGCGATAATCGGGGCGTGCCTAATCAACTCGATCTCAGCTCACTGCGCCTCACCGTCCTGGGTGGGGGGCCCGGGGGTTACGAGGCCGCCATGGTCGCCGCATCGCTCGGCGCGAAGGTCACGATCGTGGAGCGCCAGGGACTCGGCGGTTCCGCGGTCCTGACCGACGTGGTCCCGTCGAAGACCCTCATCGCCACGGCGGACACCATGACGCGCTTCACGGACGCGAGCGGCCTCGGTGTGCGGTTCTCCGCCGACAGCTCGGTCTTCGCGGACCTGGACAAGGTCAACCAGCGCCTGCTGAAACTGGCGATGGAGCAGTCCTCGGACATCCGGGCCACCCTCGAGCGCCTCGGCGTCCGCGTGATCATCGGCAGCGGGAAGCTGCTCGACGAGCTCCGGGTGGAGGTGGAGGCGGACGGGGGGACCAGCATCGTCGAGGCCGACGCCGTCCTGCTCGCCGTCGGCGCCACGCCGCGCGAGCTGCCGAGCGCCGTGCCCGACGGCGAACGCATCTTCAACTGGACGCAGCTCTACAATCTGCGCGAGATCCCCGAGCACCTGATCGTGGTCGGCTCCGGCGTCACCGGTGCGGAGTTCGCCAGCGCCTACAACGGCCTCGGCTCGAAGGTCACCCTGGTCTCCAGCCGCGACCGCGTGCTCCCGGGCGAGGACGCGGACGCGGCGGAGGTCCTCGAGGGCGTCTTCACGGACCGCGGCATGACCGTCCTGTCCCGCTCCAGGGCCAGCGCCGTCGAGCGCACCGACGACGGCGTGATCGTCCGGCTGGCCGACGGTCGCAGCGTGGAGGGCAGCCACTGCCTCGTGGCGGTCGGAGCCGTTCCGCGCACGGCCGGGATCGGTCTCGAGGAAGCCGGGGTCGAACTGAGCGAGTCGGGGCACATCCAGGTGGACGGCGTCTCGCGCACCACGGCCTCGAACATCTACGCGGCAGGCGACTGCACGGGGGTCCTGGCCCTCGCGTCCGTCGCCGCGATGCAGGGCAGGATCGCCATCGCCCACCTCATGGGCGACTCGGTGACCCCGATCAAGCTCAAGCAGGTGGCCTCGAACATCTTCACCTCACCGGAGATCGCCACGGTGGGAGTGACGGAGGAGGATCTCGAATCGGGCCTGTTCCAGGGCGACGTGGTCAAGCTCTCCCTGCACACCAATGCGCGGGCGAAGATGATGAACGTCAAGGACGGCTTCGTGAAGGTCATCTCCCGCAAGGGCTCGGGCACGGTCATCGGCGGTGTGGTCGTGGGGCCACGGGCGTCGGAGCTCATCTTCCCCCTCGCGCTCGCCGTGACGAAGAAGCTCCACGTGGACGACGTGGCCAATACCTTCACCGTGTACCCCTCGCTCACGGGGTCCATCTCGGAGGCGGCGCGCCGGCTTCACGTGCACCTCTAGCGGGACCCGGCCGGGCAGCCGACGATTGTCCGGAGTGTGGACACAGCTATCCACATGATGGACGCGGATGATCGGATGGGCGTGATATTCGCTGCACCGGCGCCCGGGGCCCGGCGGCCCGGGTGGGCTGCCGACCCGGCGCCCCACCACAGAGAGTCCCACATGACGCCTTCGACCTCCGCCGGTTCCACCGGGACCACCGCACCCCTGAACTCACGGGGCCGGGTGATCTTCGCCAGCCTCATCGGCACGACCATCGAGTTCTACGACTTCTACATCTACGCCACCGCCGCGGTATTGGTGTTCCCCACCCTCTTCTTCCCCAACCAGACCTCGGCCAATCAGCTCCTGGCCTCCTTCGCCGTCTTCGGGGTGGCCTTCGTGGCCAGGCCGCTCGGGTCCGTCCTGTTCGGCCATTTCGGGGACCGGATCGGCAGGAAGGCCACCCTCGTGGCGTCGCTGCTGACCATGGGCGTGGCCACGTTCCTCATCGGGGTGCTGCCCACCGCTGAAGGAGCGGGCTGGGTGTTCTGGGCGCCGTTCCTCCTGGTGGTGCTGCGGTTCCTGCAGGGCCTGGCCCTCGGCGGCGAGTGGAGCGGGGCCGCGCTGCTGGCCACGGAGAACGCCCCGGAGGGCAAACGTGCCATCTTCGGGACCTTCCCGCAGCTCGGCGCACCGATCGGCTTCATCCTCGCGAATCTGCTGTTCGTGCTCCTGAGCACCCTCCTGACCCCGGAGGAATTCCTGCAGTGGGGCTGGCGCGTGCCGTTCCTGCTCAGCGCCGTCATGGTGATCGTGGGGCTGTATGTGCGGCTCAAGCTCATCGAGAGCGCCTCCTTCCAGAAGGTGCAGACGACGGGCAGGGTGGTCAAGCTCCCCCTCGGCACGGTGTTCAGCCGCCACTGGCGTCCACTGCTCCTCGGGACGTTCATCATGTTCGCGACCTACGTGCTCTTCTACTTCATGACGGCCTTCACGCTGACGTACGGCACGGCTCCCGCCACCGTGGAGCAGGCCAGGGAGCGGGCGGATGCCGCGGGCAAGGCCTTCGGCCAGGAGCAGATCGACAGTTTCGTGCCGGGCCTGGGCATGAGCCGCCCCGACTTCCTGTGGATGCTCATCATCGGCGTCGTCTTCTTCGGGATCTTCACGCTGGTGTCCGGTCCGCTGGCCGAGCGCTTCGGGCGGCGCCGGATGCTCCTCGCCACCACGGTGGGTATCGGGATCTTCGGGCTCCTCTGGGCGCCGCTCTTCGGCGCGGGGACCGTCGGAGCCATGGCGCTGCTGATCATCGGGTTCATCCTCATGGGCCTGACCTTCGGCCCCATGGCCGCGGTGCTCCCCGAGCTCTTCCCGGCCAATGTGCGGTACACCGGCTCGGCCGTGGCGTACAACGTCTCGAGCATGATCGGCGCCGCCCCGGCCTCCTTCATCGCCGTGGCGCTGTGGCAGGCAGCCGGCGGCAGCACCGTCCTGGTGGGGGTCTATCTGAGCGTCGCGGCCGTCGCCACGTTCGTCGCCCTGTTCCTGTCCCGCGAGACCCGCGACCACGACTACGAGAACAACGTCTCCTGAGCCGGTCCGACCGCTGCCACGGGGTGTCCCCGGCGGCAGCGGTCGGTCCCCGTATTCAGAACCCCGTACTCAGGTCCCGGCAGTCAGGTGCCCCTCCTCGGGTCCTGCGTCCCGGCGTCGTCAGTCCCTGATCGTGGCGATCACGGCGCCGGCGGAGACGGTGTCCCCGGGAGCAGCCGTCAGTCCGGTCAGGGTGCCCGCCTTGTGCGCGGTGAGGGGCTGCTCCATCTTCATGGCCTCCAGGACCACCACGAGGTCGCCCTCGGACACCACGTCACCCTCGGCCGCCGCGACCTTCACGATGGTGCCCTGCATCGGCGAGGTGAGCTCGTCGCCACCGCCGGCAGCCCTCCCCGCCCGGGCCCGCGGGGACTTCTTCGACTTCTGGCCATTGCCGTTCTTGCCGTTCGCCGACGCACCCAGTCCGGCCGGCAGTGAGACCTCGAGGCGGCGGCCGCCCACTTCCACCGTGATGGTCTGCCGCGGCCCCGGTTCCGCGGAGGCCTCGCCGGGGCCCTTCCACGGCTCGATGGAATTGTCGAACTCCGTCTCGATCCAGCGGGTGTGGACCGCGAACGCTCCGGAGGCGGGGGCGAAGGCCGGATCGACGACGACGGCGGTGTGGAAGGGCACCACGGTGGGCATCCCCTCGATGATCAGCTCGGACAGCGCCCGCCGTGCACGCTCGAGTGCGTGCTCCCTCGTGGAGCCCGTCACGATCAGCTTGGCGAGCAGCGAGTCGAAGTTGCCGCCGATCACCTCGCCGGCCTCGATCCCGGAGTCGACACGGACGCCGGGGCCCGTGGGCAGCTGGAGCGTCCGCACCGTTCCGGGGGTCGGGAGGAAGCCGCGACCGGCGTCCTCCCCGTTGATGCGGAACTCGAACGAGTGGCCGCGGACGGCGGGATCCCCGTAGCCGAGCTCCTCGCCGCGGGCGATCCTGAACTGTTCGCGGACGAGGTCGAGTCCCGTGACCTCCTCGGACACCGGGTGCTCCACCTGCAGGCGGGTGTTGACCTCCAGGAACGAGATGGTGCCGTCCTCACCCACGAGGAACTCGCAGGTCCCCGCGCCCTGGTACCCGGCTTCGCGGAGGATGGCCTTCGACGACTCGTACAGCCGCTCGTTCTGCTCGTCCGTGAGGAACGGTGCCGGGGCCTCCTCGACGAGCTTCTGATTGCGGCGCTGGAGGGAGCAGTCCCTCGTCGAGACCACGACCACACTGCCGTGGGCGTCCGCCAGGCATTGCGTCTCCACGTGGCGCGGTGCGTCGAGGAACCGCTCCACGAAGCACTCGCCGTGGCCGAAGGCCGCCGTCGCCTCGCGGACCGCGGACTCGAACATCTCCGGGATGTCCTCGATCCTGCGCACCACCTTGATCCCGCGACCGCCCCCGCCGAAGGCTGCCTTGATGGCGATGGGCAGGCCGAACTCCTCCGCGAAGCCGATCACCTCCGCGGCCGAGGAGACGGGATCCTGGGTACCCGGTACGAGGGGTGCGCCGACGCGGGCGGCGATGTGCCGCGCGCGGACCTTGTCGCCCAGCTGCGCGATGGCCTCGGGGGAGGGGCCGATCCAGGTGAGGCCGGCGTCGATGACACGCTGGGCGAAGTCGGCGTTCTCGGACAGGAAGCCGTAGCCGGGATGGATGGCGTCGGCGCCGCTGTGCCGGGCGGCCTGGAGGATCCTGTCCATGACCAGGTACGACTCGGCCGCGGTGTTCCCTCCGAGCGCGAAGGCCTCGTCGGCCATACGGACGTGCAGGGCATCGCGATCCGGGTCCGCGTACACGGCGACGGAGGTGATCCCCTCGTCCCGGGCGGCCCGGATGACGCGGACCGCGATCTCCCCGCGGTTCGCGACGAGGACCTTCGTCACCGGGTGGTGCGGCGTGCTTCCGGTCTCGGCAGGTGGTCCGGATGGGGTGGGAGGGGCTTGGCTCATGGGGCGGGGACTCCTTCTTCTCCGTTGGGAGCCTAGACCGATTTTGTCGGTTCCACCCAGGGATCGTGCTCCATGGAAGTGTCTGGTGCTGTTCCGTTGTAGGGAAGCTACAACGGAACGACGGGGGACCAGAGCTCGGTGATCGGGACGCCGAGGGAGCCCAGCAGACCTCGCAGGGTGGAGATGCTCAGGCCGACGACGGCGTGCGGGTCACCGTCCACGCGCTCGACGAAGGCTCCTCCCAGACCGTCGATGGTGAACGACCCCGCGCAGTGCAGGGGTTCGCCGGTGGCGACGTACGCGCCGATCTCGGCGGCGGTCATCCTCGCGAAGGTCACGCGCGCGGACGCCACCGCTCCGAGGGTGCCGCCGGTTCCGCCCCGACGTGTGTCGATGAGCCAGTGACCCGTGTGGAGGATGCCCGAGCGGCCCTGCATCCGGGTGATCCGCTCGATCGCGACCGCGGGATCGTAGGGCTTTCCGTGGGCTTCGCCGTCGAACTCGAAGACGGAGTCGCACCCGATCACGAGTCCGTCCCCGGCGTCGTCGAGCGCCGCGACGGCCTCCGCCTTCGCCCGTGCCAGGAGCAGGGAGGTCTCGTGCGGGTCGATCGCACCGTAGGAGGCGACGACGGCCGGTTCGTCCACCGCGGACACCACCACGTCATGGCGGATCCCCGCCTCCGTGAGGAGTCTGGTGCGGGCCGGGGACTTGGAGGCGAGGATCAGGCGGGCCGTCATGGACCAAGCGTAGGCGCAGTGAGCACGCCTCGATGTTCCGGCGTCCCTCGGCGTCTCTCGGCGTCCCCCGGTGTCCGAGCGTGCGGGGGCGTGCCCGATCCCGTCAGGACGGGACCGGGCACGGCTCCGTCACCAGTAGTGGGCGACGTCGATCACCACCCTCGACCCGTTGCCGGGGCCGGGCAGGACGAAGACGCGGACGGGAAGCCGCCCGCGGACGCCCAGGCCGATGGTGGTCTGTCCCTCGAAGCTCCCCGCGAGTGCCACCTGCCGGAACGTCGAGTATCCGGCGGTGTCGACGAGTTCGCTCGGGGTGGACGGGGAGTAGGTCGCCCTGCCCGAACCGTCATAGATCGGCGCCTTGACCGTCACGGACAGACGCGCACCGCCGCGCAGCGGGACCGCGGAACCCGACCCGGGCCGGGTCACCTGGTTCACGTAGGCCACGTGGTACCCGGAGACGGGGCCACGGGCATCGATGACCATGCGGTCGAAGCAGCCGTGGCGGCCGGACCGGACGTCGGTGATCGGGGCGGAGGAGTAGCTGGGGGCGGCCTTGACGGTCGATCCCCACGTGATGCCGCAGTAGGCGGCGGATGCCGGGGGCGCCCCTGCGAGGCCGAGGCCTGCAGTGAGGGCGACGGCGGCGAGAGTGGCGGAGAGTTTCCCCGTCAGGCGCGTTTGGTTCATGTCGCACCACCTTGTCGTACTGGATAGGTGCCACTATGATGCGCCTGCCGCAAGACGAAAGCGCCGCCGTTCGGCGATCGGCGCCGAATCGTTAGCGTCGGAGGGTGATGCGGTGGGGCGGAGGCTGTGTTCCGGTCAGCGGGCCGGAGTGGTCATGCGTCCACCCGGGACGGCGTCCACGGGTCCGGTCGCGCTGCTGTCGTCGACGAACGGGTCACCCGTCCGCTCGGCGTTGTAGAGCGCAAGATCCAGCAGCCCCTCGCGGCGGGCCACGATCGTGGGGACGAGAGCCTGACCGGCGACGTTCACGGCCGTGCGGCCCATGTCGAGGATCGGGTCGACCGCCAGCAGCAGGCCCACACCGGCCAGGGGCAGACCGAGGGTGGAGAGGGTCAGGGTGAGCATCACGACGGCGCCGGTGGTGCCGGCGGTCGCCGCAGACCCGAGCACGGAGACGAGCACGATGAGCAGGTACTGCGTGAGGTCCAGCTCGATGCCGAAGAACTGTGCCACGAAGATCGCGGCGACGGCCGGGTAGATGGCCGCGCACCCGTCCATCTTCGTCGTCGCTCCGAGGGGCACGGCGAACGACGCGTACCCGCGGGGGACGCCGAGATTGCGCTCCGTGATGCGCTGGGTGAGTGGCAGGGTGCCCACGGAGGACCGCGAGACGAAGGCCAGCTGGATGGCGGGCCAGGCGCTGGAGAAGTACTGCCTGACCGACAGCCCATGGGCCTTGATGAGGACGGGGTAGACCACGAACAGGACGAGGGCGAGGCCCACGTAGATGGCCAGCGTGAACCTCCCGAGGGATCCGATGGTGTCCCAGCCGTACACGGCCACGGCATTGCCGATCAGACCGACGGTGCCGAGCGGTGCGATGCGGATGATCCACCAGAGGACCTTCTGGATCACGGCGAGGGCCGAGGCGTTGAAGACGAGGAACGCCTCGGCCGGTGGGCCCACCTTGAGTGCGGCGATCCCGACCGCTGCGGCGACCACGAGCACCTGCAGCACATTGAAGTTCAGCGAGGTGGCGACAGCGCCCGTGTCGGCGACGGTCGAGGACGCCTGGAGGCCGAGGACGTTCGCGGGGATCAGCCCGGTGAGGAAGGCCCACCAGCTGCCGGTGGTGCCCGTGTACTCGTCGGGCTGAGCGGCTCCTGTGCCGGCGCCGGGCTGGAAGACCAGCCCGAGTCCGATGCCGATGACGACGGCGATCAGTGCTGTGATGGCGAACCACAGCAGCGTCCGGCCTGCGAGCCGCGCAGCGTTGGTGACGGCGCGGAGATTGGCGATGGAGCTGACCACGGCGGTGAAGATCAGGGGCACGACGGCGGTGCGCAGGAGGGCTACATAGCTCGAACCCAGCGTGGCGAGGGTTGTGCCCAGACCGTTCGGCGCCTCCGCGGTGTGGCCGGTGTATTTCGCCAGCAGGCCCAGGGCCACTCCGACGAGGAGGGCAGCGATGATCTGCGGTCCGAAGGAGGTGACCCAGCGGGGTAGCCTGCGCCGGGTCGAGGAAGGGCTGGTTTCGGTAGACACGCCCAGAACACTAGGGGCCGGTGCGCATCTGGTCGAAGGTGGGGTTGCGAAATATTACGGGCGTGGTCGTGGACGTCGTCGAGGGTGCTGCGACGGATCCGCGCGGGGACCGGCGCACACGGGCGGACGGAGAATTTTCCCCGTCCACCCGTGACGAACCTCTACGTCGCCGGTACGAGTGCCCGGCGCAGGGTGTCGAGGCCGACCGAGCCGAGATTCAGGGCCCGCGTGTGGAAGGCGCGGAGGTCGAAGGCCTCGCCCTCGGCCGCCCTGACCCCGTCGCGGATCTGCTCCCAGAGCCGCTGCCCGATCTTGTAGGCCGGGGCCTGCCCGGGCCAGCCGAGATAGCGCGTGTACTCGAAGTCCAGCTGCCCCTCGCTGATGGCCAGATTCTGCTGCAGGAACACGTAGCCCTTCTCCGCCGTCCAGGTCCCGGTGCCCCAGCGCTCGGGGACCTCGAGCTCGAGGTGCACCCCGATGTCGAAGACCACGCGGGCCGCACGCATGCGCTGGGCGTCCAGCATGCCGAGGCGGTCCCCCGGGTCGGAGAGGAAGCCCAGCTCCTGCATGAGCCGCTCCGCGTACAGGGCCCAGCCCTCACCCTGTCCCGAGACCCAGATGCCGTTGCGGCGCCAGGGGTTGAGCAGGGCGCGCTGGAAGACCGCCGTCGCGATCTGCAGGTGGTGCCCCGGGACGCCCTCGTGGTAGACGGTGGTGGTCTCCTTCCAGGTGGTGAAGGAGTCCTCGCCCTCCGGCACGGACCACCACATGCGGCCCGGCCGGGAGAAGTCGTCGCTCGGGCCCGTGTAGTAGATGCCGCCCTCGCTGGTCGGCGCGATCCGGCACTCGACGCGCCGCATCACGTCCGGGATGTCGAAGTGGATCCCGGCCATGGCATCGATCGCGGTGTCCGAGAGCTCCTGCATCCATCCCTGCAGGGCCTCGGTCCCGTGCAGTTGCCGTGCGGGATCCGCGTCGAGGAGAGCCATCGCCTCCTCGATCGTGGCACCCGGACGGATCTCGTCCGCGACCGCCTCCTGCTCGGCGATGACCCGGTCGAGTTCCTCGACGCCCCACCGGTAGGTCTCCTCGAGATCGACGGCAGAGCCGAGGAAGAGGCGGGACGTGAGGGCGTAGTGCTCCCTCCCCACGGCATCCTGCTCGGGTGCGGCGGGCAGGAGCTCCTCGCCCAGGAACGTGGCGAGGGAGCGGTAGGCGGTCCGGGCGGCGTCGGCCCCGGACCGCAGCTGCTGTGTGAGCGACTCGGGGAAGGCGCCGTCGTCCGTGCCCGTGGTGCTGCCGAGGGAGTCGAAGAACCCGCCGTCCTCCACGTACTTGCCGGCCTGTTCCATCACGATGGACACCTGGCGGCGGGCCGCGACGCGTCCGCGCTCGCGGCCCGCTCGCAGCGAGGAGATGTAGCCGTCGATCGCGGCGGGCACGTTCGCGAGGCGTCCGGCGATGTGGCTCCAGTCCTCGGCAGTGGCTGTCGGCATGAGGTCGAAGATGGCGCGGATGCTCTGGGCCGGGCAGGCGATGTTGTTCAGGTCGGCGTAGTCGAGCCCCGCCCCGTGGATCTCGAGGTCGAGGCCCAGGCGTTCCCGCATCGCGTCGAGGGTCACGGTGTCGACGTCGTCGGCCGGTGTCAGGTCCTCGAGGCGGAGGAGGGTCTCGCGTGCCGCCTCCGCGAGGGCCTCGAGCCCGGTGGGGGAGTAGTCGCGGTACTCCGTCTCGTGGCCGGGCAGTCCCAGCTGGGTGGCGTAGTCGGGCAGCAGCCGGAGCAGGGTCTCGTAGTACGAGGTGGCGACGGCGTCGATGGCGGTGGACTGCCGGGCCGGAGCGGAGGGCAGGGCGGAGTCGTCAGTGGTATGGGTCACGTTCCGAGCCTAGTGGCACACGGTTGCCGGAGGCTACCGATCGGGGGGCGGGTCGGTAGCGTGGGTCCCGGGTCCTGCACCCGCAGCCCCGCATCCTGCCGATGAGGAGTACACCCGTGCCACAGTTCCGTCAGCCCTCCCAGGACCATCCGATCCTCGCCGCGGATCACATGTCGGAGTGGATGGGCATCGTGGTCGAGGAGTCGACGGCCGAGGCGGCGCGGATCTCCCTGCGGCTGAGGAAGGAGATGGTCAACGGCTTCGGCATCGCCCACGGCGGCATCATCTTCGCGTTCGCCGACACCTGCTTCGCCCTGGCGTGTAACGATCCTGCCGGTGATCCGGCCGTCATCACGGTGGCCTCGGGCGCGGACATCAATTTCGTGGCTCCGGCCCGGCAGGGCGAGACGCTCACGGCGGTCGGCGCCCTGGTGTCGCGGACCGGCAGGAGCGGCGTCTACGACGTCCGTGTCACCGTCGGTGACAGGGTCGTCGCCGAGTTCCGCGGACGCAGCCGGACCATTGCTCGTCCCGCGTCGTGAGCTCAGCGGCCGCTGCGCCGCCAGGACGCGGGTCCGGGTCGCGGACCGAGGGAGAGCAGCGCGCGGCGCACCCACGACCGGGCCGGCGCCGGATCGCCGCTGGTCCGGGGTGCTCCCTGCAGTGCGACGACGACGGCGGTGAGGGCGGCGAGCTCCTCTGCGGTCGGGGAGCCCGCCACCACCGAGAAGGTCGCCCGGGATGATGCGTCGTCGTCCGTACCTGCCCGGCTGCTCACAGCGGGATGTTCCCGTGCTTCTTGGCGGGGTTCGACGCGCGCTTGTCGCGCAGGGCCCGCAGCCCCCGGACGATGTGCAGTCGTGTCTCGGAGGGCGCGATGACGGCGTCGACGTATCCG
Organism: uncultured Arthrobacter sp.; assembly: GCF_947493765.1. Classification (GTDB taxonomy): domain Bacteria; phylum Actinomycetota; class Actinomycetes; order Actinomycetales; family Micrococcaceae; genus Arthrobacter_D. The sequence goes on along the minus strand of NZ_CANLSZ010000004.1, from coordinate 184,231 downwards.
AGTTCCGCGGCCTGGTAGGGGTTCAGCAGCTCCTCCTCGTACTGCTGCACCACGTCTGCCCGGGCCGCCTCCACGTCCCCACCGGTGTCGGCCACCTCCTTGAGCTGTGCGCGGTACAGGATGTTCACCGCACCCTGGGCACCCATCACCCCGATCTGCGCCGTGGGCCAGGCCAGATTCAGATCCGCGCCGAGCTTCTTGGAGCCCATGACGATGTAGGCACCGCCGTAGGCCTTGCGCGTGATGACGGTCAGCTTGGGCACCGTGGCCTCCGCGTAGGCGTACAGGAGCTTCGCCCCGCGCCGGATGATGCCCTGGAATTCCTGGTCCTTGCCGGGGAGGAACCCGGGCACGTCGACGAGGGTCAGCAGGGGGATGTTGAACGCGTCGCAGTGGCGGACGAAGCGCGCGGCCTTCTCGGAGGCGTTGATGTCCAGGGTGCCGGCGAACTGCAGGGGCTGGTTCGCCACGATCCCGATGGTGTGCCCCTCGACCCGTGCATAGCCGATGACCAGATTCGGCGCGTACAGGGCCTGCAGCTCGAGGAAGTGGGCGTCGTCGACGATCGCCCCGATGACCGCGTGCATGTCGTAGGGCTGGTTGGCGGCGTCCGGGACGAGTGTGTCGAGGGCGAGGTCCTCGTCGGAGGGCTCCGGTTCCTCCACGAACTCGGTCAGCGGCGCCTCCGCGAGATTGTTCGAGGGGAGGTAGTCGAGCAGTTCCCGGACGAAGCCGACGGCGTCCGCCTCGTCCGTGGCGAGATAGGCCGAGGTGCCCGTGGTCGTGTTGTGCTGGCGGGCCCCGCCGAGGGTCTCCATGTCCACGTCCTCGCCGGTCACGGCCCTGATGACATCCGGGCCGGTGATGAACATGTGCGAGGTCTTGTCCACCATCACCACGAAGTCGGTCAGCGCGGGGGAGTAGGCCGCCCCACCGGCGCACGGACCCATGATGAGGGAGATCTGCGGGACCACACCGGAGGCGTGGACGTTGTTGCGGAAGATGTCGGCGAACATGGCCAGGGAGGCCACGCCCTCCTGGATGCGGGCGCCGCCGCCGTCGTTGATGCCGACCACCGGGCAGCCGTTGCGCAGCGCGAACTCCTGGACCTTGACGATCTTCTCGCCGTTGACCTGGCTCAGCGAGCCGCCGTACACGGTGAAGTCCTGGCTGTAGATCGCGATCAGCCGGCCGTCCACGGTGGCGTACCCGGAGACGACGCCGTCGCCCAGTGGCTTCTTCTTCTCCATGCCGAAGGCGGTGGAGCGGTGTACCGCCAGGGCGTCGAACTCGACGAAGGAGCCGTCGTCCACGAGCAGGTCGATGCGCTCGCGTGCGGTGTTCTTACCGCGTGCGTGCTGCTTCTCGATGGCTGCCGGGCCGGAGGGCTCCTGGGAGAGCGCTTCGCGCCTCCGGAAGTCGGCGAGCTTCCCGGCGGTGGTGGTCAGATCGGGCTGCAGGTCCTGGCGCATGGGTACTCCGGTCGGCGGATGGATGGGGCGCCGGTGCGAACTGGAGGATTCCCACAACGGACGGCGCATTCGGTCCAGTCTAGTGACCCTCTCCGGGCAGCGGGTTGTATGACTCCTACAGTTTCGTCGTTCATCACTTAGCGGCCGGACCGCTGCTGCGTCCGGGCCGCCCGGTGGGTCGGAGGAGCGTGCTCCACCCCCGGTGCTTAGGCTGGAGCCATGACAGCTTCCCCCGAAGACCATGAATCCACCCCCGGTACGTCACGATCACTCGCCGGGCGCACCGTGCTCATGTCGGGTGGGAGTCGCGGTATCGGGCTGGCGATCGCCCTGCGGGCTGCCCGCGACGGCGCGAACGTGGCCATCATGGCCAAAACCGGTGAGCCCCATCCCAAGCTCGAGGGCACGGTCCACACGGCCGCCGGGCAGATCGAGGCGGCGGGTGGACGGGCGCTGGCGATCGTGGGGGACGTGCGCAGGGACGACGACGTCAGGGCCGCCGTCGACACGACCGTCAGCACCTTCGGAGGGATCGACGTCGTGGTGAACAACGCGTCCGCGATCGACCTCTCGAAGACCCCCGACGTCGACATGAAGCGCTACGACCTCATGGCGGACATCAACGTCCGCGGCACGTTCATGCTCAGCAAGTTCTCCCTCGCCGCGCTCGAGGGGTCGGAGAATCCCCACATCCTCACCCTGTCGCCGCCGCTGAACCTCGATCCGCACTGGGCCGGGCTCCATCTGGCGTACACCATGGCGAAGTACGGGATGTCCCTGACCACCCTCGGTCTGGCGGAGGAGCTCCGCGAGGACGGGGTGGCGGTGAACTCGCTCTGGCCGGCGACCCTGATCGACACCGCTGCGATCAGGGCCATGCCGGGTGGCGACCGGCTGGTGCAGGCGGCCAGGAGCGTGCGGATCGTCGCCGACGCCGCGCACGCCGTCCTGGTCCGTGGTGCGCGGACCTGCACGGGTAATTTCTTCACCGACGAGCAGGTCCTGCGGGAGGAGGGGGTCACCGACCTCACCGGCTACAGCCTCGGTGCGCCGGAGGACGGGCTCATTTCGGACATCTTCCTCTGACGGTGCCGGCCTCTGACGGTGTCGACGGGCGCCTGCCGGAGCGTCCCGGCCGGGCGGCGCCGTGCGTCCGGAGGGAGCGGCGGCCGGGAACCGCGCCGGTACCGGGCTGGGCGCCGCAAGTCCTGGCGGGCGCCTGCCGGGGCGCCGGCCGGGGCGGATAGGATCGGTGACATGTCCTCCCGCTACTCGAATCTCGAACGCCCGGGCCTGGATACGGGCGTCCTGCGGGCAGCCGTCTGCATGCCGTCGGGTCCCATCTCCCGGCTCGATGTCCTGGCGCAGACCGGCTCGACCAATGCGGATCTGGTACAGCACGCGCAGCGGGAGCCCGCCGGGTGGCCCGATCTGAGTGTCGTCGCGGCGGAGATGCAGACCGCCGGACGCGGTCGGCTCGACCGCTCCTGGAGTGCCCCGGAGCGGTCGTCGCTGTTCGTGAGCGTGCTCCTGCGACCCGTCAACCGGCAGGGCCGCCCCGTTCCCACCACCGCCTACTCCTGGTTGTCACTCCTGGCGGCGCTGGCGCTGGCCGAGAGCGTCGAGGACCGGACGAAGATCGCGCCGCAGCTCAAATGGCCCAACGACGTCACCGTGGACGGACGCAAGCTCGCCGGTGTGCTCGCCACATTCGTGCCCGGAGCCGGGGCCGAGCCTCCCGCCGTCGTCGTGGGGGTAGGGCTCAACGTCAGCCTCACCGAGGACGAGCTCCCGGTCCCCACCGCGACGAGCCTGCTGCTGGAGTACGCCGGAACCACCGATCGCAACATCCTGCTCAAGTCCTTCCTGCGCACCTTCGCGGACCACTACCGGAGTTTCTGCGACGCGGACGGCGACGCCGCGGCTCCCTGGACCGACGGTCCGGCGCTGCGGGACCGGGTCGGGGACCGCATGGGCACGCTCGGCCAGGACGTCCGGGCCGAACTGCCGGACGGCGGCACGCTGAGTGGCCGCGCGCTCTCCCTCGACGCGCGTGGTGCCCTCGTGGTGCGCGACGACGACGGCGAACGGCACACGGTCTCGGCGGGCGACGTGGTGCATCTGCGTCCACTGGTGTAGTCCGTGCGGGTGAAACTGCTGCCGGGCGAGCGCGTGATCGTCCGGACCCGTCCCTCACTCCTGCCGCTCGCGGGACCGGTGGTCGGCGGCCTCGTCGTCCTCGCCGCCGGTGGCTTCGGGCTCGGCTACCTCGGCGGCAGGCAGCTGCCGGAGCTGGGCGACTGGCAGCCGGTGCTCCTGCTGCTCGCGATCGCCGTCGTCGTGCTCCTGCTCGTGATCGTGGTGGTGCGGCCGCTGATCCGCTGGTCCAGCACCCGCTACGTCCTCACGAGCCGCCGGCTCATCCACCGGCATGGTGCAGGCCGTCGTACCGAGCACGACATCCCCCTGTCGCCCGGCCTGCAGGTGCGGACGGAGCAGAGCCTGCTGCAGCGGTTGACCGGCAGCGGAACGCTCAGCATCGGGGCCCATGCCGCCCACGCGGAGCGGTACCGCGACGTGCCGCAGGTTGCGCGGTTCAAGGAATACCTGGGCCTGACGGTCAGCGAGCTCCCCTCCATCCGGGGCGTCGATGGTGTAGACAGGGACAGCGGTCCGCAGTACTCCCGTGAGGGGACCTCCGGCCCGTGGGAGGAATGGCACAGAGGGAGACCCGAGCAATCATGACAGTCGAGGACCGGTACGGATCCGGCGAGCCAGGCCGCTCGGACGGTCCTGCCGCCATGCCCGCGGACGCCATGGCTGCGTCCCCTTCGTCGTCAGCCCCGTCGTCGTCAGCCCTTTCGTCCACGGCCCCGATGCCTATTACCTCGCCACCTACCAGCCCGTCGTCCACGGCCCCGCTGCCCGGATCCGCGCCAGCCGGGCAGGGCGGCAGCAGCGCCGTCGGGCAGGGCGTCCAGCCTTCCGTCGGAGCGGGCGGACAGGCTTCCGTCCGCGCGGGCGACCACGCGTCGGTCGAGCAGAGTGACCAGGGCCCGGTCGAGCAGGGTGGCCCGCCTTCCGCCGGAGCGGCGAAGGAGGTCTGGCAGTTGCACCCCGATATGACCGGCGGCGAGCGGGAGGACGCCGCGGCCCCGCTCGAACTCGACCGTGAGACGATCCGCCGACTCGAACGCGAGCTCCTCGGGGCCGAGCGCACCCTGAGGCGCCGAGACATCGCGGCGGCTGCAGGCGTGTCGCTGCTGTCGGCGCGCAAGCTCTGGCGCGCCATGGGCTTCCCGAACATCGGGGACGACGATGTGGCCTTCACGGAGAAGGACCTCGGCGCACTCACCACGATCATCGACATGGTGCGCCAGGAGCAGCTCACAGAGGATGCAGCCATCTCCATCACCCGAGCGGTGGGACAGATGACGGACCGCATGGTGGTCTGGCAGATCGAGGCGATCGTCGAGGAGATGGTGGCACAGCGTGGCCTCTCGGACTCCGACGCGCGCAAGACCCTCGTCACGGAGCTGCCGGACCTGATCGAGCCGCTCGAGAAGACGCTCGTCTATGCGTGGCGTCGCCAGATGAATGCGGGCGTTCAGCGCCTGGCGCTCCGTGCGGAGTCGGGCCTGCGCTCCAGCGAAGCCGGGCGGGACGGCGACGAACAGGACGCACCGCTGCCGTTGGCGCGCGCTGTGGGTTTTGCGGACCTGGTCTCCTACACGAGCCTGTCGCGCCGGATGAACGAACGGACCCTCGCCCAGCTGGTGCAGCGGTTCGAGAACAAGAGCTCCGAGATCATCTCCGTGGGTGGCGGACGGCTCGTCAAGACCATCGGCGACGAGGTCCTGTACATCGCCGAATCACCCGAGGCCGGGGCGGAGATATCGCTGGCGCTCGCCAAGGCCTTCTCCGACGACGAGTTCCTGCCGTCGGCGCGCTGTTCCCTGGTCTGGGGTCGGGTCCTGTCCCGACTCGGCGACATCTACGGTCCCACGGTCAACCTCGCTGCACGCCTGACGGCACTTGCGGAGCCGGGGCAGGTGCTCGTGGACTCCGTCACGGCCGCGACGCTCGAGCAGAACGAGAAGTTCGTCCTCACCTTCCACGATCCTCGAAACGTGCGCGGATTCGGTGAGGTGAGGCCCGCGACGCTGGCCCGAGGGACGGGTTCGGGTCTCATTCTCGACTGAGCAGCAACCCTCCGTCCCACTGTTCGGCTGTCAAGGGTGGGATCGGCCACTCCCTCCCACCGATCGGCGTCCTGCGGTGGGAGCGAAGCGTAGGGCTCGTCTGCTTCGTCCGTCGCTCCCACTGGTCAGGCCCGATCAGTGGGATCGAAGCTTCCTATCAGCTCTATCCCACTGATCGGCGTTCTGCAGTGGGATCGGAGCGGGCTGTGTGCTCAGTCCCAATGGTCGGCATCGAGCAGTGGGATCGGCCACTCCCTCCCACCGATCGGCTTTCTGGGGTGGGAGCGAAGCGCACGGCTCGTCGAATTCGTCCCTCGCTCCCACTGTTCGGGCCCGTCGAGTGGGAGCGGGCGTGCCTTCTTGCTCCCTCCCACTAATGAGACGTGTCGGGCGGGATCGAGAGTTCTCTCCCTCCGTTCGGCATCGGTGAGCGGGATGGAGGCGCACTTTTCCGGTCTACGGGGGAGGCGGAGGGCAGAATGGGACCATGCCAGCCTGCCGAGCCTTCCCCGAAGGCACCAGCCCAGCTCCCTGCTCGAACCACGGGATCAGTCATGCGTGAACGGCAGGTGCACGGTGCGCACGCCGTCGACATCACGCCTATTGTTCCACCGGCGGGGCCAATCGACAGCTCTGACGCACCTCAAGAGGCCGGGGGGAGTTCGGGGCTGGGTAAGGTCGCTGCCCCATCTCAAGAGTCCGGTGGGAGTCCCGGGCCGGGTGAGGTCGCTGCCCCACCCGCGGAGGCCGGAGGGAATCGGGCGGCGGACACCAGGGCTTTGACCTCGGGCGATGTGCGGCTCAGGTACGGCTTCGGAACGGACGTGGGCCTGCTCCGCGAGCTCAACGAGGATTCCTTCGTCGCCGCGGAGCCGGTCTTCGCGATCGCCGACGGCATGGGCGGGCACGAGGCAGGTGAGGTGGCGAGCAGTATCTGTGTCCGCACGCTCGCGGCGAGCGGCATCCCGGGCAGCGGGTATGCCCGCGTCACGGTGGGTGACCTCGAGGAACTGATCGAGCGGGCCGATCACGCCATTCGCGACGAGGCGGGAGGCGATGCGGGGACCACGCTGACGGGGGTGGTGCTGGTCGAGGAGTCCGCGGCGCCCCATTGGCTGTTCTTCAACGTGGGCGACTCGCGGGCCTATCGCATGAGCAACGATACGTTCGGCCAGATCACGGTGGATCACTCCGAGGTCCAGGAACTCGTCGACACCGGTCAGCTCACCGAGGAGCAGGCACGCACCCACCCCCGACGGAATGTGGTGACGCGGGCCCTGGGGGCGGGTGATGACACCGAGGCCGACTTCTGGCTGCTGCCGGTGGAGCAGGGCGACCGCCTCCTCCTGTGCTCCGACGGCCTCAGCGGAGAAGTCACGGACGAGCAGATCTGCGGCATCCTGAGTCTGGCAGGCGATCCGCAGGACGCCTGCAACGAGCTGATCACCGCTGCTCTCGGCGCCGGGGCCCGGGACAACGTGACCGTGATCGTCGTCGACGCGACGTCCGGAGGGACGGCGGGTAGCGGGGCCCCAGCCGCACCGGTGCGCGGTTTCTTCGCGGCCGACGGCGTCGACCCGACCGGGTAGCCCAGCCGTCGTGTCGCGGGCCGGCGCGCGGGTGAGGACCCGGTGGCCCGGTACCGCGGGGTAGGGCAAGATGGGAAAGTGACCCCAGAACCCGACAGCGCATCGGTAGCAGCCACTCCCTCGGAGCAGTCCGGAACCCCCGACCACGCGCTCAGGGAGGAGTACGCGCAGCTCGCCCAGGAGATCCGCGCGCACCGCTCCGCCTACTACCAGGACGCGGCGCCCACGATCTCCGACGCCGAGTTCGACGCCCTGTTCCGCAGGCTCGAGGAGCTGGAGGCCCTCCACCCCGAGCTGGTGTCGAACGACTCGCCGTCGCAGGAGGTGGGCGGCGAGGTCTCCTCGGCGTTCACCCCCGTGGATCACCTCGCCCGGATGTACAGCCTCGAGGACGTCTTCTCCCTCGACGAGCTCACCGTCTGGCTGGAGCGCGCGACGGCGGGCGTGGAGCAGCGCAGTCCCGGCTCGTCCATCGCGTGGCTGACCGAACTGAAGATCGACGGTCTCGCCGTGAATCTGCTGTACCGCGACGGCGAGCTGGTGAGGGCAGCGACCCGCGGCGACGGCGTCACGGGGGAGGACATCACCCACAACGTCCTGACCATCGCCTCGATCCCGCGCCACCTCGCGGGCACCGGGCATCCGGCGGAGGTGGAGATCCGCGGCGAGGTCTTCTTCCCCACGAAGGAGTTCGCCCAGCTCAACGAGCGCATGGTCGCCGCGGGCAAGGCGCCGTTCGCCAATCCACGCAACGCTGCCGCGGGGTCGCTCCGGCAGAAGGATCCGGCCATGACCGCGGAGCGTCCGCTGGACATGTACGTGCACGGCATCGGAGCCCGCACCGGGCTCACGGCCGAGACGCAGTCCCAGACCTACGACCTGCTGACCTCCTGGGGTCTGCCCACGTCCCCGTACTACAAGGTCCTCGCGGACCAGGACGAAGTGGTCCGGTTCATTGAGCACTACGGCGACCACCGCCACGACCTGCTGCACGAGATCGACGGCATCGTGGTGAAGGTGGACAGCTTCGCGCTGCAGCGGGCGCTGGGCCACACCTCCCGCGTACCGCGCTGGTCCGTCGCGTACAAGTACCCTCCCGAGGAGGTGAACACGAAGCTGCTGGACATCCTCGTGAACGTGGGGCGGACCGGCCGTGTCACCCCGTTCGGCCTCATGGAGCCCGTCAAGGTCGCCGGGTCCACCGTGAGCATGGCCACGCTGCACAACCAGGAGGTCGTCAAGGCCAAGGGCGTGATGATCGGCGACGTGGTGGTGCTGCGGAAAGCAGGCGACGTCATCCCGGAGATCGTGGGGCCGGTCATGGCCCTGCGCGACGAGAACGCGGTCCGGGAGTTCGTCATGCCCACCGAGTGCCCGTCCTGCGGGACCACACTGCAACCGGCCAAGGAGGGCGACGTCGACATCCGCTGCCCCAACGCCCGCTCCTGCCCGTCCCAGTTGCGTGAGCGGGTCTTCCATCTCGCCGGACGCGGGGCCTTCGACATCGAGGCGCTGGGCTGGGAGGCGGCGATCGCCCTCACCCAGCCCAGCGAGCCTGCCGTGCCACCCATCAGCACCGAGGCGGACATCTTCGATCTCACCCCGGAGAAGCTCGCCGACGTCCGCATCGAACGGGACAAGAAGGTGAAGGGTGTGGTGACCGGCCGCGAGCTCGTGCCCTATTTCTTCTCGAAGGGCACGGCCAAGAAGCCCTCCGAGCCGAGCGCCACCACCCGCAAGCTGTTCTCCGAGCTCGAGAAGGCGAAGAACCAGCCGCTCTGGCGCGTGCTGGTCGCACTGTCCATCCGCCACGTCGGGCCCACGGCGTCGCGGGCGCTGGCCACCGCGTTCGGGTCGATGGAGCGTATCCGCGCGGCGAGCGAGGAGGACCTGGCCAACGTCGACGGCGTCGGGCCCACCATCGCCGTCGCCCTGACCGAGTGGTTCGAGGAGGACTGGCACCGCGAGATCGTGGACCGGTGGGCCGCCGCGGGCGTCCGGATGGAGGACGAGGTCGACGAGAACGCACCGCGCACGCTCGAGGGCCTCACCGTCGTCGTGACCGGCTCGCTCGACCGGTACAACCGCGACGAGGCCAAGGAGGCCATCATCGCGCGTGGAGGCAAGGCGGCCGGATCGGTGTCGAAGAAGACCAGCTACGTGGTGGCGGGTGAGAACGCCGGGACGAAGCTCGAGAAGGCCGAGGCGCTCGGCGTCACGGTGCTGGACGAGGAGGGGTTCATCGACCTCCTCGAGCACGGCCCGGCGGAGAGCGCTGCAGAGACGGCCGACACGACGGAGACGGCCGACCTGGCGGACGACGACGACGGCGCCGCCGCCGGACGTGCCGACCCCGTCGAAAGCACCGCCCCCGCCGGACGTGCCGACCCCGGCGGAACTGCCGAGCCCGCCGCCAGCCCCTGACGCGTCCTCCGCCCGACCCTCCGAGAGGCTCCCATGAGCACGCCGTCCTGGCAGCAGATCTTCTCCACCCTGGCAGGGACCCGCGCGCGGGAGTTGTACGCGCTGGCGGTCCTGCACCAGCCGCTGGAGGCGACGCGCAAGGAGACCCAGCGCCTCGTCGACGCCGGCCTGCTCGGCGCCGACCTCACCGTGGACGGGCAACTCTTCACAACGGTCCTGACGGCCGCGGCTCCGGGGACCCCGAGGGGCGTCGACAGGTTCTTCCGCGACGGTCGGATCGACAGGCTGCCACGCGCCGGCCAGGACCGCGCGGATCTGCTCGCCCACCTCGCCGAGCGGCTCCTTCCGTCCGACGAGGAGCTCTCCGAGCCGGAGGTCAACCGACTGCTCGCGACCGTCACCCGGGACATCCCCACCCTCCGGTGTGCGCTCGTCGACCACGGGTTGGTGGAGCGCTATCCGGACGGTACGGGATATCGGCGGGTGGCGGAGGGCCGAGCCTCCTGAACCGACGGGCGCAGGAGCGCTGGCCGGTTCGACGGACGCAGGGGGACGTGCGATCATCGGCTCAAGGCCGCGGGGCTCCATGGATCGCGGAGCCGCTCACGGACACCGCCGTACGGACACCGCTGTACGGACACCGCTGTACGGACACCGCTGTACGGGCACCGCTGTACGGGCACCGCTGTACGGGCACCGCCGCACAGGTCGGGCGGACTCCCCGGCGTGCACACCCAGCCGTGTGCACGAACGGGTTAGGAAAGGATCGAGGAAGTATGGAAACCCTGCGCGGGATCGTCGTCGTCCTGCATCTGCTCAGCTTCGGAGCGCTCTTCGGGGCATGGCTCATCGAGGTGGTGGACACACGGCAGCGGATCACACGGACCATGCAGTGGGGCATGGTCGCGGCACTCGCCACCGGTCTCACCCTGGCCGCCCCGTGGGGGCTCGACGGCGACCTCGACTACGTGAAGATCGGCACCAAGCTCGTGGTGCTGGTCGTCATCGGTGCCCTGCTCGGGATCGGCGGTTCCCGTCAGCGGCGTGAGGGCACCAGCCCGTCGATCCTCTTCTGGTCGGTCGGAGCGCTGACGGTGCTCAACACGGGCATCGCCGTCCTGGTGTGATGCGCGGGGCACCGGTCCCTGCGGCTCGCCGTGGCAAAATGAGCCGGTGACCACAGCGCCCATGCCGCCGGCGGACTCCGCCACCACCATCCGCCCCGTCCGTCCCGAGGACTACGACGACGTCCGGCGCATCACGCGCGACGCCTACCTCGAGGCCGGCTACTTCACCGATGCGGCCCACCCCTACGTCTCGGTCCTGTCCGACATCGAGCACCGCGCCCAGCACGCCGAGGTCTGGGTGGCCGAGCGGGACGGTACCGTCGTCGGGTCCGTGGCGCTCACGTTCGCGGGTCAGCGGTACACGGACATCGCCATCGAGGGCGAGCTGGAGTTCCGCATGCTGGCCGTCGACCCGACGGTCCAGCGGGGCGGGATCGGCCGCGCGATGGTGGAGCGCATCATCGAGCACGCGCGTGCGCTGCCCGGCATCGAAGCCGTCAGCCTGACGAGCGGCTCGGACATGGTGCGCGCCCACCGGCTGTACCTCTCGATGGGCTTCACCCGCGTGCCCGAGCGCGACTGGGAAGTCCCGAACGAGGACATCCTGCTCTGGGTGTTCCGCCTCCCGCTCTGACTCTCCCGCCGGCCCGGACCGGGCCACCCCGGGCGCCCGCGCGTGCGGGGCCCCGCCGCGCCAGCACTAGACTGGACGCAGAAACCCACTCCGACTTCCAGGGGAGATCCATGGCCGAGCTCAACCGGGACGACGTCGCGCATCTGGCGCGTCTCGCCCACATCGACATGACCGACGACGAACTCGACCGCATGGCCGGGGAGCTCGCCGTGATCGTCGATTCCGTCAGGAGCATCAGCGAGGTGGCGGGCGACGACGTGCCCGCCACGAGCCACCCGATCCCGCTGAGCAACGTGTTCCGCGAGGACGTGGTGGGCACGACGCTCACGAACGAGGAAGCGCTCCTGGGCGCACCCGACAACGCCGACGGCCGGTTCAGGGTCCCGGCCATCCTGGACGGGGAGTAGACCGTGACCGACCTGACCCGGTTCTCCGCCGACGCCCTCTCCCGGAAGCTCGCGTCGAAGGAGGTCTCCGCCGTCGAGGTGACCCGCGCCCATCTCGACCGCATCGATGCCGTGGACGGCGCCATCAACGCCTTCCTGCACGTCAACACGGACGAGGCACTGCGCGTCGCCGCCGAGGTCGACAGCGCCCGGGCCGGTGCTGAGCCCCTGCACCCGCTGGCCGGAGTGCCCATCGCGGTGAAGGACCTGATCGTGACCCGGGGCCAGCCCACCACGGCGGGCTCGAAGATCCTCGAGGGCTGGCAGAGCCCGTACGACGCGACGGTCGTGAGCAGACTCCGTGCCGCGCGGATGCCGCTCCTCGGCAAGACCAACCTCGACGAGTTCGCCATGGGGTCCTCGACCGAGCACTCCGCCTACGGTCCCACCCGCAACCCCTGGGACCTGGACCGCATCCCCGGCGGTTCCGGCGGCGGGTCGGCTGCCGCGGTCGCCGCCTTCGAGGCACCGCTGGCGCTCGGCACCGACACCGGCGGCTCCATCCGCCAGCCCGGCGCCGTCACCGGGACGGTCGGGGTGAAGCCCACCTACGGCGGTGTCTCCCGCTACGGGGCCATCGCCATGGCGTCCTCGCTCGACCAGATCGGCCCGGTCTCGCGCACGGTCCTGGACAGCGCCCTGCTGCACGAGGTGATCGGCGGGCACGACCCCCGGGACTCGACGTCGCTCACCGACCCGGTCGGTGCGCTCGTGGAGGCCGCCCGCAGGGGCGAGGTCGAGGGCATGCGCATCGGCGTCATCACGGAACTGCAGGGGGAGGGCTATCAGGCCGGGGTGCTCACGCGCTTCCAGGAGGCCCTGGAGCTCCTCCGCGCAGCGGGCGCCGAGATCGTGGAGGTCTCCTGCCCCAACTTCCGGTACGCGCTCGGCGCCTACTACCTGATCATGCCGTCGGAGGTCTCGAGCAACCTGGCCAAGTACGACGGCGTCCGCTTCGGTCTGCGCGTGGTGCCCGACGGCGCTCCGACGATCGAGCGCGTCATGGGCGCCACCCGTGCCGCCGGCTTCGGCGACGAGGTCAAGCGCCGCATCATCCTGGGCACCTACGCGCTGAGCGCCGGCTACTACGACGCCTACTACGGCTCGGCGCAGCAGGTGCGCACGCTCATCCAGCGCGACTTCGCCGCGGCCTTCGAGCAGGCCGACGTGCTCATCTCGCCCACCGCGCCGACCACCGCCTTCAAGCTGGGGGAGAAGCTGGGAGATCCGCTGGCCATGTATCTCAACGACGTCGCCACCATCCCGGCGAACCTGGCGGGCGTCCCCGGTCTCTCGGTACCGGGCGGACTCGCGGACGAGGACGGGCTGCCGGTGGGGATCCAGTTCCTCGCGCCTGCCCGTCAGGACGCGCGCCTCTACCGCGTGGGTGCCGTCCTCGAGGCGTTGCTCGAGGAGTCGTGGGGCGGACCGCTGCTGTCCCGGGCCCCGGAGATCACACAGATTGCAGGTGGGAAGTAATGACTGCTGGTACCGATGAGGTCCTGTCCTTCGACGAGGCCATGGAGAAGTACGATCCCGTGCTCGGCTTCGAGGTCCACGTGGAGCTCAACACGAGGACCAAGATGTTCTCGTCCGCGCCGAACGCCTTCGGGGACGTGCCGAACACCAATGTGACGCCGGTGGATCTGGGCCTGCCCGGGGTGCTGCCCGTGGTCAACGGTGTGGCCGTGGAATCGGCGATCAAGATCGGCCTCGCGCTGAACTGCAGCATCGCCGAGAAGTGCTATTTCGCCCGGAAGAACTACTTCTACCCGGACACCCCGAAGAACTTCCAGACCTCCCAGTTCGAGGACCCGATCGCCTACGACGGGTCCATCGACATCGAACTGGCCGACGGCACGGTGTTCACGGTGGAGATCGAGCGCGCCCACATGGAGGAGGACGCCGGGAAGCTCACGCACATGGGCGGGTCCACGGGTCGCATCCAGGGTGCCGAGTACTCGCTCGTGGACTACAACCGGGCCGGGGTGCCGCTGATCGAGATCGTCACCAAGCCGATCGAGGGTGCGGGCGCGAGGGCCCCCGAGCTCGCGAAGGCCTACGTCGCGGCGATCCGCGAGATCGTGAAGAATCTCGGTGTGTCCGACGCGCGCATGGAGCGCGGCAACGTGCGCTGCGACGCGAACGTCTCGCTCCGCCCGCACGGCCGCGAGCAGTTCGGTACGCGCACCGAGACGAAGAACGTGAACTCGCTGCGCGCCGTCGAGCACGCCGTCCGCTACGAGATCCAGCGGCACGCCGCCGTGCTCGACTCCGGCACGCCGATCCTGCAGGAGACGCGTCACTGGCACGAGGACACGCGCTCCACCACATCGGGACGCCCCAAGTCCGACGCCGACGACTACCGGTACTTCCCCGAGCCCGATCTGGTCCCCGTGGTGACGGACGAGGCCTGGATCGAGGCGCTGCGGGCGTCGCTGCCCGAGCCTCCCGCCGAACGGCGCAAGCGGCTCCAGGCCGACTGGGGCTACTCCGACGCCGAGTTCCGCGACGTGGTGAACGCCGGCGTGATGACGTCGATCGAGGACACCGTCGCCGCCGGGGTGGGCGCCGTCGCCGCCCGCAAGTGGTGGATGGGTGAGATCTCGCGCCGGGCGAAGCTCGCCGACGTCGAGCCGTCCGAGCTCGGTGTGACACCCGAGCTGGTGGTGGAGCTCCAGGGCCTCATCGACTCCGGGAAGATCAACGACAAGCTCTCGCGCGACGTGCTCGACGGCGTCCTCGCGGGGGAGGGGACGCCCGCCGAGGTGGTGGAGCAGCGCGGCCTCGCCGTCGTGTCCGACGACGGTCCCCTGCTCGACGCGATCGACGGTGCCCTGGCGGCCCAGCCCGACGTGGCCGACAAGATCCGCGGCGGCAAGATCCAGGCCGTCGGCGCGATCGTGGGCGGGGTCATGAAGGCCACCCGCGGCCAGGCCGACGCGGGACGGGTCCGCGAACTCATCCTGCAGCGCCTCGGCGTCGAGGGCTGACACCGCCCCGCGGCACGACCCGAGGAAGGGCGCGATGGCGCTGATGCCACCGGCGGAGGTCCGCCTCACGCCCTCCCTCGTCGCCGCGCTGCTCGCGGACCAGCACCCCGAGCTGGCGGATCTGCCGCTCACCTACGCGGGCCACGGCTGGGACAACGTCCTGTTCCGGCTGGGCGATGATCTGGTGGTGCGGTTGCCGCAGCGCGAGGCAGCGGAACCGCTCATGGTCGCGGAACAGCGGTGGTTGCCGGACCTCGTGAGCGGGCTGGACCTGCCGACGTCGGCTCCTCTGGCCTGCGGTTCACCGGGCACCGGGTACAGGTGGCACTGGTCCGTCTGCCGCTGGATCGAGGGTGCGAGCAGCAACACCGTGCCGCGCGCCGATCGCAGGGCAGCGGCCGCGGCGCTCGCGCGGTTCCTCGCCGGATTCCAGCGGCCCGCCCCGCCCGAAGCACCCGTGAGCCCGGTGGGGCGCGGCGGTCCGCTCGAGGCACGTGACGCCGTCGTGCGTGCGCGCGTCGAGGCACTGCGCGGGATGCCCTCCGATCGTCTGCTCCAGGTGTGGGTCGCGGCCCTCGCCGCACCCCCCTGGTCCGCTGCGCCGCTCTGGCTGCACGGCGATCTCCATGCCGCGAACACCGTCCTGGCCCCCGACGGCGCGCTGGCCGGCGTCGTCGACTTCGGCGATCTGTGCTCGGGGGACCCGGCCACGGATCTCGCGGCGGCCTGGCTGCACTTCGATGCCGCCGGCCGGGCGGCGTTCCGCGCGGAGCTGGAACACCTCCGGCCCACGGATGCAGCGACCTGGACACGGGCCCGCGGGTGGGCCCTGAGCATCGGCAGTGCCCTGCTCGCCTCCTCGTCCGACGCGCCGTCCCTGGTCGAGCTCGGCGCGCAGACCCTCGCCGCCGTCCTCGAGGACGGGACCTGACGGACCCCCGACGGAGGTCCGCGGCGCCCCGCTGCTATCGTTGCATCCGGGCACATCCCGCCCGGTACTCGCAGCGCCCGGCCCGGGCCCACCCCGCCACGGTCCGGAGGCGCTATGGAAGGAACTGTCCGGTGAAGGCGCTGTACAAATCCGGGGCGCACCCCGGTTTCGAACTCGTGGACCGACCCGAGCCCGAGGCCGGCCCGGGCGAGGTGAAGATCCGGGTCATGACCACCGGCATCTGCGGCACCGATCTCCACATCGAGAGCTGGGACCCCTGGGCGCAGGGCATGATCGAGGCCCCCCTGATCCCCGGCCACGAGTTCTACGGCGAGGTGGTGGCCCTCGGGGACGGCATCCGCGATGTGCGGGTGGGGGACCGGGTCTCCGGCGAGGGGCACATCGTCTGCGGCATCTGCCGCAACTGTCGGGCCGGCCGCCGCCAGATGTGCATCCGGACCTCCAGCGTCGGGGTGCAGCGCGACGGCGCCTTCGCCGAGTTCGTCGTCATCCCCGAGACCAATGTCTGGGTCCACGACGCGACGATCACCCCCGAGCTCGGCGCCGTGTTCGACCCGTTCGGCAACGCGGTGCACACCGCGCTCAGCTTCCCGCTCGTGGGCGAGGACGTCCTCATCACCGGTGCCGGACCGATCGGCCTGATGGCTGTCGCGGTCGCCCGGCACGCCGGCGCCCGGAAGATCGCCATCACGGACGTCTCCGCACCCAGGCTCGCCCTGGCACGCGGCGCCGGAGCGGATCTCGCCATCGACGTCTCCCGGACCCGCATCGCCGACGCGCAGATCGAGCTGGGCATGAAGGAGGGCTTCGACGTCGGGATGGAGATGTCCGGTCACGCCACCGCGCTGCCCGAGATGATCGACAACATGAACCACGGCGGCCGGATCGCCATGCTCGGCCTCCCCGCGGGCCCCATCACCATCGACTGGGGCAAGATGGTCACACACATGCTCACCCTCAAGGGGATCTACGGGCGCGAGATGTTCGAGACCTGGTACGCGATGAGCGCCATGCTGCAGTCCGACAGGACGCTGCGGGACGCGGTCTCCTCCGTGGTCACCGACTGCCTGCCCGCCGATCGGTGGCAGCAGGGTTTCACCACCGCACGCGACGGCGCGAGCGGCAAAGTGGTCCTCGACTGGACCAGGTTCTAGGAGGCAGGAACACCATGTACACAGCAGTCCGCGACCAGCTCGCCGGTGAGCTCGACGACATCCGCGCCGCAGGCCTCTTCAAGCACGAGCGCCGCATCACCTCGCCCCAGTCCAGCCACATCACGGCCGGAGCCCTGGACGCCGGGGACGCGAAGGTGCTGAACTTCTGCGCCAACAACTACCTGGGGCTCGCCGACCACCCGGACATCATCTCCGCAGCGAAGACGGCGCTGGACGAGCGCGGGTTCGGGATGGCCTCCGTGCGTTTCATCTGCGGCACGCAGGATCTGCACCTGGAGCTCGAGCAGCGCATGTCCCGGTTCCTCGGGACCGAGGACACCATCCTGTTCTCCTCCTGCTTCGACGCCAACGGCGGGGTCTTCGAATCTCTCCTGGGCGCCGACGACGCCGTGATCTCGGACGCACTGAACCACGCCTCCATCATCGACGGCATCCGCCTGTCCAAGGCCCAGCGGTTCCGCTATGCGAATCGGGACATGGCCGATCTCGAGGCGAAGCTGCAGGAGGCCTCCGGTGCCCGCCGTCGACTGGTGGTCACCGACGGCGTGTTCTCCATGGACGGCTACCTGGCCCCGCTCGAGGCGATCTGCGATCTCGCCGAGCGCTACGATGCGATGGTCATGGTGGACGACTCCCATGCCGTCGGCTTCATGGGCGCCACCGGTGCGGGAACCCCGGAGCACGCCGGCGTCGCGGACCGGGTGGACATCTTCACGGGGACCTTCGGCAAGGCGCTGGGGGGTGCGTCCGGAGGATACGTCGCGGCGCGCTCGGAGATCGTCGCCCTCCTGCGGCAGCGTGCGCGGCCGTACCTCTTCTCGAACTCGCTCGCGCCGTCGATCGTCTCCGCGACCCTGACGGCACTGGACCTGGTACAGAACAGCGGTGAGCTGCGCGGGACGCTCACGGCCAACGCGGCACTGTTCCGCCGCCGGATGACCGAGGAGGGCTTCGACCTCCTCGAGGGCGAACACGCGATCATCCCCGTCATGTTCGGCGACGCCGTGCAGGCCGCCCGCGCCGCCGACGCGATGCTGGCCCACGGGGTCTTCGTCACGGCCTTCAGCTACCCGGTGGTGCCGAAGGGTGCTGCGCGCATCCGGGTGCAGCTCTCCGCCGCCCACACCCCCGAGGACATCGAGGCCTGCGTGGCAGCGTTCGTGGCCGCACGGGCCGAGATCGCACGGACCGAGGTCGCAGGCGAGCATGAGGAACCGACCACGGACGGCACTCCCGGCGCGCACGTCGGAGGCGCCAGGTAGCCGATGGATGCGCAGCCGACCGCGTCGGGGAGAGGCGCATGAGGACCCTCGACTGCGACGTCCTGATCGTCGGGGGCGGGATCGCCGGGCTCTCGCTGGCCTCCGCCCTGGCCCCGTTCGCCGCCGTCGTGCTCGTCGAGTCCGAGCCGACGCTGGGGTACCACACGTCGTCGCGCTCCGCCCGGCAGCTCATCCCGAGCTACGGCCCGGGACCGGTCCAGGACCTGACCCGGCGCACGCTCGATCTGCTCGCCGACGTCCAGGCGTCCACCGGGCTGGCCCTCACCGCGCCGCGGTCCTTCATGCTCATCGGGTCCGAGGCCGACGTCGCAGCGAAGGCCCACGGGTCCATGCGGCAGCTCTCGCACGCCGAGGCGCTCGGCCTGAGCCCGCAGGTGCGGCCGGAGACCTTCATCGCTGCGGCGATCGACACGGACTGCGTGGGTACCGACACGGATCTGCTCCTCGAGTACCACCGGCGCCGGGCCGGTGACGACGGCGTCGTGATCATCACGGGCGCCCCCGTCACGGCCGCGCGCTTCGACGGCATCACGTGGACGGTGCAGGCGGGCCGCCGGAGCATCGGCGCCGGCGTGATCGTGAACGCCGCGGGGGCGTGGGCGGACGGCGTCGCCCGCCTGTGCGGTGTGGCACCCCAGCACCTGCTGCCGTACCGGCGCACCGCTGCCGTCGTGACCGCCGCGAACGCCCCGGCGGCCGGCTCGCCGATGGTCGCCGCCGCCGACGACTCGTTCTACTACCGCCCCGATCCGGACGGCATGCTCATCTCGCCGAGCGAGACGGAGCTCGCCGAACCCGGTGACGCGCAGCCCAGGCCCGGCGACGTCGATCGCCTGGTCGCACACCTCGGGACCCGCACCACGCTCGGGATCACCGCGGTCCGGCGTGCATGGACCGGGCTGCGGACGCAGCGCGCGTCGGGTCTGCCGGTGGTGGGCTTCGATCCCGTGCATCCGGGCTTCTTCTGGCTGGCGGGGCAGGGCGGCTACGGCTTCCAGACGTCCTCGGGTATCGCCGAACTCGCCGTGAGCCTGCTGACCGACGTCGACCCCGCGGATCTCGGCGCCGATCCTGCACGACTCGGTACAGCCGCCCAGGCACTCCGGCCCGCGTGAACGGCTCGGCCATCAGTGTGCGGAGCTGTGCCGATCGGGACGCCGGGAGTCCGTAGAGTAGTGCCGGACGCCGCGCCGGGACGCATCGATGGCCGGCGTCGTCAACGGCGCACCCGCCACCGACGCGGGCAGAAGGAACGGAACCGAATCATGGCAGCTCACGGAGGCAACAAGGCGATCATCGCGGCCCTCGCCGCGAATCTCACCATCGCCGTCCTCAAGTTCGTGGCCTTCGCGCTCACGCGGTCGTCGTCGATGCTGGCCGAGGGCATCCACTCCCTGGCCGACTCCGGCAACCAGGTCCTCCTGCTCGTCGGTGGAAAACGCGCACAGCGGCAGGCAAGTCCGGAGCACCCCTTCGGGTACGGCCGGGAGCGCTACATCTACGCCTTCATCGTCTCGATCGTGCTCTTCAGCGTCGGCGGGCTGTTCGCGCTCTACGAGGCGTACCACAAGTACCAGGACCCGCACCCCATCGAGGGCTCCTTCTGGTGGGTGCCGCTCGCCGTCCTGATCGGGGCGATCGTCGCGGAGGGCTTCTCCTTCCGCACCGCCATCCGGGAGTCCAACCAGGTGCGCGGGTCCATGGGCTGGGTCCGTTTCGTCCGCACCGCCAAGTCTCCCGAACTGCCGGTGATCCTGCTCGAGGATCTGGGCGCCCTCGTGGGCCTGGTCTTCGCGCTCTTCGGCGTGAGCATGACCCTCCTGACCGACAACGGCGTCTGGGATGCCTTCGGCACGGCGATGATCGGCATCCTCCTGGTGATCATCGCGGCCGTTCTCGCCATCGAGACCAAGAGCCTGCTCCTCGGGGAGTCGGCGTCGAAGGCCGACGTCGCGAAGATCGAGGCGGCCATCGAGAGCGACGGCTCCACCAGCATCATCCATCTGAAGACCCTCCACCTCGGCCCGGAGGAGCTGCTCGTCGCCGCCAAGATCACGGTCGAGAGCAAGGAGAACGGCACGCAGATCGCGGCCGACATCAACAACGCCGAGCGCCGCATCCGTGCGGCGGTGCCCATCGCGTCCGCCATCTACCTGGAGCCCGATCTGTACCGGCCGGAGACGGACCCGAGGCCGGTGGCGAACGGGAGCTCCACGAGGGCCGCAGCGGAGAACGAGGGGTCACTGCCGGACTAGGATGGGTGCATGAACGTCATCGAAACCCGGCTCCCGGGCATCGGCGTGCGGCGCGAGATCGTCACCGGCTCCGGCCGCAGGGTGGGCATCGTCTCGCAGCGCGACGGCGAGCTCGATCTGATCATCTCGAAGGCCAACGACCCCGACGCCTGCATCGCGTCGATCCCGCTGACCGCGGACGAGGGAGCGACCCTCGGCAACCTGCTCGGCTCGCGCCAGCTCGTCGCGCAGCTGACGGAGGAGCACCGCGACCTCCCCGGTATCTCCACGCGCCAGATCCTCGTCGAGCGTGGCTCCCCCTTCGAGAACCGGACCCTCGGGGAGACGGGCATGCGTACCCGCTCCGGGGCCTCGCTCGTCGCGGTCCTGCGCTCCGGGCAGGTCCAGGCCTCTCCCTCGCCCGATTTCGTCCTCGCCGCCGGCGACCTGCTGGTGGTGGTCGGCACGTCCGAGGGCCTCGACTCTGCGGCGGACATCCTGCGTAACGGCTGAGGACCCGTGCACTCGACCGCCCTGACGCTGATCGAACTCGGCGCAATCCTCCTGTCCCTCGGTATCCTGGGGCGGCTCGCAGGCCGGATCGGGCTCTCTCCCATCCCGCTCTACCTGCTCGGCGGTCTGTTCTTCGGGCGCGGCGGGTTCATCGAGCTGGAGGGCGTCCTCACCTTCAGCCAGGTGGGCAGCGAGATCGGCGTGGTCCTGCTCCTGCTCATGCTCGGCCTGGAGTACACGGCCAAGGAACTCGTCACCGGGCTGCGGCAGTCGTGGATGGCCGGAGTCGTGGACCTGGTGCTGAACTTCACGCCGGGTGCGCTGGTGGCCGTGATCCTGGGCTGGGGTCCCGTGGGCGCCCTGGTGATGGGCGGCGTCACCTACATCTCGTCCTCCGGTATCGCCGCGAAGGTCATCGGCGACCTCGGGAGGCTCGGCAACCGCGAGACCCCCACGGTCCTGGCCATCCTCGTCTTCGAGGATCTCGCCATGGCCGTCTACCTGCCCGTCCTGACGGCCGTCCTCGCCGGGCTGAGCTTCGCCGGCGGGCTCGGGACCGTGGGGATCTCCCTCCTCGTGGTGACGCTCGTGCTCGTCATCGCCCTGCGCTGGGGCAACGCCGTGTCAGCGGTGGTCGACAGCAAGGACCGCGAGGTCTTCCTCCTGACGCTCATCGGCGCCGCCCTCCTCGTGGCCGGTATCGCCTCGGCGCTCCAGGTCTCGGCGGCGGTGGGTGCCTTCCTCCTCGGCATCGCCATCTCGGGCGCGACGGCGGAGAACGCCGCGCGGGTCCTCGAACCCCTGCGGGACCTCTTCGCCGCGATCTTCTTCGTGGTCTTCGGTCTGAACACGGACCCGTCGACCATCCCGCCGGTCCTCGGCTTCGCGCTGCTGCTGGCGCTGGCGACGTCGATCACGAAGATCATGACCGGCTGGTGGGCGGCAGGACGGCAGGGTATCGGGCGCATGGGCCGGGCGCGTGCCGGTACGGCGCTCGTGGCACGCGGAGAGTTCTCGATCGTCATCGCCGGGCTCGCCGTCGCCTCGGGTGCCGTGGTGCCGGACCTCGCGGCCCTGGCCACCACCTACGTGCTGCTCATGGCCGTGATCGGCCCCGTCCTGGCCAGGCTCGCCGAGCCGGGCATGGAACTGCTCGACCGCATGACCGGACGCGCCGCGGGTCCGCTGCCGGTCACCTGAGCCGCGGCGCTGGGCGGGTCCGTGCAGCCTGCGCGGTCAGCCGGGCACCCGCTGTCCCGGCACGGACGGGAGGGCCCCGAGAGCCGCCGCGAGCAGTGAGCCGTCGTCCACGAGGAGGCGTGCCGCCTCGATCTCCGGCGCCAGGTAGCGATCCGTCCCGGGCCCCTCGACGTCCTCGCGGAGCCTCGTCCGTGCCGCGGTGATCGGGACGGAGCTGCGCATCCCGCCGGTGCCCCCGGCCTCCCCGACCGCGCCGCCGTCGCGCATGTCCAGCGCCCGCGCCGCGGTGAGGATCTCGATGGCGAGGACGCGCGTGAGCCCGTCGAGCGACCGGCGGAGCTTCAGGCCCGCGGCCCATCCCATGGACACGTGGTCCTCCTGCATCGCGGAGGACGGGATCGAGTCCACCGAGGCCGGATGTGCGAGCCGCTTCAGCTCCGAGACGATCCCGGCCTGCGTGTACTGGGCGATCATGTGCCCCGAATCCACACCCGGGTCGTCGGCGAGGAAGGCGTTCAGCCCGTGGCTGCGGGCCCGGTCGAGGAAGCGGTCGGTGCGGCGCTCGCTCATCGAGGCCACATCGGCGACGGCGATGGCGAGGAAGTCCAGGACGTAGCCGATCGGGGCGCCGTGGAAGTTGCCGTTGGACTCGATGCGGCCGTCGGGGGTGACGACCGGGTTGTCGATCGCGGAGGAGAGTTCGACGGCTGCCACGGACTCGGCGTGTGCGAGGGTGGCGCGGGCGGCCCCGTGGACCTGCGGTGCGCAGCGCAGCGAGTAGGCGTCCTGGACGCGCGTGAAGCGGTGCCGGCCCGTCTCCGAGGTGAGCTGCTCCGCGATCAGCGGTGACCCCTCGAGCAGTGCGCGGATGGTCG
The DNA here is from genome assembly GCF_947493765.1 of uncultured Arthrobacter sp. Taxonomy (GTDB): domain Bacteria; phylum Actinomycetota; class Actinomycetes; order Actinomycetales; family Micrococcaceae; genus Arthrobacter_D. Next base: position 161,172 of record NZ_CANLSZ010000004.1, on the reverse strand, counting down.
CCGCGGAGGTGACCTGCCCGGGATGGGGGCGCAGGGCGTGGAGGTCCGCCGCGAAGACGGCGTCGGTGCCCAGCAGCCCCTCGACGCTCATGGCGGCTGCCAGATCCGCGGTGTCCAGCAGGCGGTGCAGATCGGCCGAGGCCAGGATCAGCATCCCCAGCATCCCGTCGGTGCCGTTGATGAGCGCCAGGCCCTCCTTCTCGCGGAGCTCCACGGGCGTGATGCCGGCCGCGGCGAGGGCCTCCGCCGCAGGCACGCGGGCACCTGACCGGTCCCGCACGTGGCCCTCGCCCATGAGGGCCAGGGCCACGTGGGAGAGCGGGGCGAGATCACCGGAGCAGCCGAGTGAACCGTACTCGCCGATCTCGGGCGTGATCCCGGCATTGAGCAGGTCCGCATAAGCCCGGGCCACGAGCGGCCGCACGCCGGTCCGGCCGGTGGCCAGTGTGGACAGCCGCCCCAGCATCAGCCCGCGCACCACCTCGCGGTCCACGGCCGCGCCGGAGGACGCTGCGTGGCTGCGGATGAGGCTGCGCTGGAGCTGGCTGCGCTGGTGCAGCGGGATGCTCCTGGTCGCCAGGGCCCCGAATCCGGTGGAGACGCCGTAGTGCGGCGTGCCGTCGTCCACGAGGGCGTCGATGACCGCGCGCGAGACGGTCATGGCCTCCACCGCCTCGGCCGCCAGCTCGACGGCCACGCCGCCCCGGGCCACGGCGACGACGTCGGAGGGGGACAGCGGATGCGGTCCCACGATCACGGTCTGCTGGTGCACTCTGAGCCTCTATTCCCGCGGTCGGAGCCGCTCTTGCCATTGAATGAAAATCAAGTTTCAATAAGTGAAATACATGGAGAACCTGAAAGCAAGGACGTCGCTGTGGCTGAATCCTCGACCCGCACCGTGGAGCGCGCTCTCGTGCTGCTCGGAGCAGTCTGCGACGCCGGCTCGCTCTCGCTCACCGATGCCGCGCGGCAGGCCGAGCTCTCGGCGTCGACGGCGCTGAGGCTCCTGCGCACCCTCGAGGGCACCGGCTTCGTGCGCCGCGACGCCGAGGGAGGGTACCGCCCCGGACTCCGCGTGGTGCAGCTCGGCGCACAGGCACTGGGCCACGAATCGCTCGTGTCCCTGGCAGGGCCCGCACTGGACCGGCTGGTCGAGCTGACCGGCGAGTCGGCCTACCTGAGCGTCCCGTCGCACGACGGCGCCGCCGTGTACCTGGCGATGCGCGAGGGCACCCACTCCGTCCGCCACGCGAGCTGGGTGGGCAGGAGCATCCCGCTCGAGGGGACCGCCGTCGGGGCGGTCCTCCGCGGTGAGCTGCCGGCCGAGGGTTTCGTCGCCGTACGGAACGGCCTGCAGGCGGATGTCACGGCCATCGCAGCCCCCGTCACGGTCGGCCACGGCGGGGGCACGCGCGTCGTCGCCGTCATCTCCGTCATCGCCCCGTCCTACCGGGTTACCCCGGACCTCGTGGCGAGGATCGGACGGCGGGTCGGAGCCGAGGCATCGACCGTCCTGGGGGGAGCATCCGGACCACCGGAGCACCGGAGCATCACACGTCAGACGGACCGGGAGTACCCAGCGACCGGCGGCACCGCCGCCAAGGAGGACATCGCATGAGCCAGTCATTCACCCAGCACGACCCCACGCGCACCATCCGCGCAGCGCGCGGCACGGAACTCTCCGCCAGGTCCTGGCAGACCGAGGCACCGCTGCGCATGCTGATGAACAACCTCGACCCCGAGGTCGCCGAACGCCCCGAGGACCTCGTGGTCTACGGGGGCACGGGGCGGGCCGCCCGCTCGTGGGAGGCCTTCGACGCGATCACGCGGACGCTGGAGACGCTGGAGGACGACGAGACGCTGCTGATCCAGTCCGGCAAGCCCGTGGGGGTCTTCACCACCAATCGCTGGGCGCCGCGCGTGCTGATCGCGAACTCGAACCTGGTGGGCGACTGGGCCACGTGGCCCGAGTTCAGGAGGCTGGAGGCGGAGGGGCTCATGATGTACGGGCAGATGACCGCCGGGTCCTGGATCTACATCGGCACGCAGGGCATCCTCCAGGGGACCTACGAGACCTTCGGCGCGATCGGCCGCAAGCTGTTCGCCGACGACGGCGGCACCCTCGCCGGCACGCTGACGCTCACGGGGGGCTGCGGCGGCATGGGTGGGGCCCAGCCGCTGGCCGTGACCCTCAACGGCGGTGCGTGCCTGATCATCGACGTCTCCGAGGAGCGGCTGCGGCGTCGCGCCGGCAAGCGCTATCTCGACGAGGTGGAGACGGACCTCGAGACCGCGATGCGGAAGGTGCTGGCGGCGAAGAGCGAGCGGCGGGCCCTCTCCGTGGGCTACGTGGGCAACGCCGCGGACGTCTTCCCCGCGCTGCTGCGGCGCCACCGCGCCGGGGAGTTCACCATCGACATCGTCACCGACCAGACCAGCGCGCACGATCCGCTGAGCTACCTGCCCGTGGAGTACACCCCCGACCAGTGGGACGACGAGGCCACGGCGGATCCGATCGGCTTCACCAAGAAGGCGCAGGAGTCCATGGCGGTCCAGGTCGAGGCCATGGTGGGCTTCCAGGACGCCGGGGCCGAGGTCTTCGACTACGGCAACTCCATCCGCGACGAGGCCCGGCAGGGCGGCTTCACGCGGGCGTTCGACTTCCCGGGGTTCGTCCCGGCCTACATCCGGCCCCTGTTCTGCGAGGGTCTGGGCCCCTTCCGCTGGGTGGCCCTGTCCGGTGACCCGGAGGACATCCGCGTCACCGACGCCGCACTGAAGGAGCTCTTCCCCGACAATGCGCACCTGCACCGCTGGCTCGACGCCGCCGCCGAGCACGTCGAGTTCGAGGGTCTTCCCGCCCGGATCTGCTGGCTGGGCTACGGCGACCGTGCGAAGGCCGGGCTGCTCCTCAACCGCCTCGTCGCGGAGGGCAGGGTGTCGGCTCCGCTCGTGATCGGACGGGACCACCTCGATTCGGGGTCCGTCGCCTCGCCCTACCGGGAGACGGAGTCGATGGCCGACGGCTCCGACGCCGTCGCCGACTGGCCGCTGCTGAACGCCCTGACCGCCGCCTCGTCCGGGGCCACCTGGGTGTCGATCCACCACGGCGGCGGTGTGGGCATCGGCCGGTCCATCCACGCCGGTCAGGTCTGTGTCGCCGACGGCACCGAGCTCGCCGCGGCGAAGCTCGAGGCCGTCCTGACCAACGATCCCGGCATGGGCGTGATCCGTCACGTCGACGCCGGGTATCCAGAGGCCGCCGCGGTCGCCGCGGAGCGTGGTGTCCGGATCCCCATGGACGAGGGCTGAGCCGGCCACCGGGTCCGTACCCCTTCTCCCAACACCCCTGTCGCCTTTCTCCTGATCGGAGCATAACCGGATGCCGACCACCACCGTCAGCTCACTGCTCGACACCATCGACGACGTCGGGCGTGACCCGGCCCGCGGCGGCTACTCCCGCAGCGTCCACACACCGGCGGAGGCGACCCTGCGCGAGTGGTTCCAGGCCGAGGCCGGCCGCCGGGGCCTGGCCGTGGAGACCGACCGCAACGGGATCCTGTGGGCCTGGTGGGATGCGACCGGCACGCGCGAGGGGGCCCTCGTCACGGGCAGCCACCTCGACTCGGTGCCCGGGGGCGGTGCCTTCGACGGACCGCTCGGGGTGGCCTCGGCGCTGGTGGCGCTGGATCTGCTACGCGAGCGCGGGGTCGAGCCGCGCCGCGCGCTGGCGATCGCCGTCTTCCCGGAGGAGGAGGGCTCGCGCTTCGGCGTGTCCTGCCTCGGCTCCCGCCTGCTCACCGGGACCCTCGATGCCGACCGTGCACGCTCCCTCAAGGACGCCGACGGCACCACCTTCGCCGAGGCCTCCCGCGCCGCCGGGATCGACCCCGCCCATCTCGGCCGGGACGAGGAGGCGATCGGGCGCATCGGCGACTTCGTGGAACTCCACGTGGAACAGGGCCGAGGACTGATCGATCTGGATGCAGCGGTGGCCATCGGCTCCACCATGCTGGGTCACGGCCGCTGGCGCCTGTCCATCACCGGCCAGGGCAATCACGCCGGCACCACGCTCATGGCCGATCGAGCCGACCCCATGGTCGCGGCGGCACAGGTGGTCCTCGCGGCCCGGGGGATCGCTGCGGAGCAGGAGGGCGCCCGGGCCACCGTGGGCCGGCTCCAGCCGGTCCCGGGTGGGACGAACGTCATCGCCTCCCGCGTGGACCTGTGGCTCGACATCCGCCACGAGGACGACGCCGTCACGGCGTCCCTGATCGAGCGGGTCCACGGCCAGGCCCAGAAGATCTGCGCCTTCGAGGGCTGCCGCGCCACGCTGACCGAGGAGTCGCACAGCGGCACCGTGCACTTCGACGGCGCCCTGCAGCGCACCCTCGGCGACGCCCTGGCGCGCTCCTTCCCGGGAGCCCCCACACTGCCCACGGGCGCCGGGCACGACGCCGGGATCCTCGGGGCCGTCGCCCCGACGGCGATGCTCTTCGTCCGCAATCCGACCGGCATCAGCCATTCCCCCGAGGAGTTCGTGGAGCGCGGCGACGCCGACGCCGGGGCGCACGCGCTCGCGGACGTGCTCGAGGAGCTGCTGTGACGCAGCAGGTGATCGGTCCGGCGGGAGGGTCGGAGGAGTCCGGCCCGGAGGGCCGGGCGGTCTGGTGCGAGTACGCCTGGCTCGGTGCGGAGGGCATCGGAGCTGCCGTGCGGGTCGGGGTCGACGCCGAGGGGTGTGTGAGCAGTGTGCTGCCGGGCGTCCCGGCGCAGGAGGGCGACGTGGTCCTCCACGGGGTCGTCTTCCCCGCGGCGGCCAACGCCCACTCCCACGCCTTCCACCGTGCCCTGCGCGGCCGGACCCATGATCGTGGCGGGACCTTCTGGACGTGGCGGGAGACCATGTACGCCGCAGCGGGAGCACTGACCCCGGAGCTCTACGAGGAGCTCGCCACCGCCGTCTACGCCGAGATGGTCGCGGCGGGCTTCACGAGCGTTGCCGAGTTCCACTACGTCCACCACCTCGCGGACGGCACGCCGTACGGCGAGGGGACCGGCGGACCCCACGCCATGGAACTCGCCCTCGCCCGCGCGGCCGTGCGGGCGGGCATCCGGCTCACGGTGCTGGACACGTGCTATCTCGCCGGCGGCTTCGGGCAGCCGCTCGAGGACGGTCAGCGCCGCTTCTCCGACGGCACGGCCGAGCGCTGGCTCGAGCGGCTCGGCGCGCTGCGCGCCACCGTCGCCGCGCTGTACCCGGAGCACCTGGTCTCGGTCGGTGCAGCACTGCACTCGGTCCGCGCCGTCCCCGAGCGGGATCTCGCCGTGATCGCGCGCCACCTGCCGGAAGGCCTGCCGCTCCACATCCACCTCTCCGAGCAACCCGCGGAGAACGAGGACTGCCTCGCGGCGACCGGTCTGACACCCACCGGCCTGCTCCACCGCCACGGACTCGTCCACGAGCGCCTCTCTGCGGTGCACGCCACGCACGTCACCGGTCAGGACATCGGTCTCCTCGGGAACGCCCGCGCCGGCGTCGTCCTGTGTCCCACCACCGAGGCGGACCTCGCCGACGGCCTCGGCCCGGCCGGCCCGTTCCGCCTGGCCGGGGCGACGCTCGCCCTCGGCACCGACCAGCACGCCGTCGTCGACCCCTGGCTGGAGATGCGGGCCCTCGAGCACGGGGAACGGCTCCGCACCGGCACGCGCGGCCACTTCGACCCGGAGACCCTGCTCGACATCGCGTCGTCCGGCGGCGCGAGGGCACAGGGACGCCGCGGGGCGGGCATCCGTCCCGGCTCGGTCGCCGATCTCATGGCCGTCGATCCGCACACCACGCGCACCGCCGGGTCCACCCGGGAGCAGCTCGCCTACACGGCGACGGCGCAGGACGTGCGGGCCGTCGTCGTCGGGGGAGTCCTCGCGGCCCGGGACGGTGTCCACGCCGCGCTCGGCGAGCCGGCCGCGCTGCTGGCCGCCGCGATCGCCCGGCTGGACGCCGCCGTCCGCGACCGCACCCACCGGTCCGCTGCCGACACCCCCACGAGGGAGCACCACTGATGTCACTGCTCATCACCAACCTCGGCGAGCTCCTGACACAGGACGCCGAGCACCGTGTCCTCCGTGACGCCGCCGTGGTCCTCGAGGGCGAGCGGATCAGCTGGATCGGCCCCGCGGCGAAAGCGCCGGCCGCGGATCAGTCCTTCGACGCGGGCGGGCGGGCCGGTCTGCCCGGGTGGGTGGACAGCCACACGCACCTCGTCTTCGCCGGCGACCGGACGGCGGAGTTCGAGGCCCGCATGGCGGGGGAGTCCTACGCCGCCGGCGGGATCTCCGTCACCGTCGAGGCGACCCGCGCCGCCACGGACGACGAGCTCACCCGGCTCCTGCTGGGCCGCGTCGAGGAGGCCACCGCAGGCGGGACCACCTACCTCGAGACGAAGACGGGCTACGGCCTCGACGTCGGGCACGAGGCACGCAGCGCGCGCCTCGCCGCCGGCGTCGCCGACGAGGTCACCTTCCTCGGGGCGCACCTCGTATCGGCAGGCTGGGACGCCGACGAATACACCGATCTCGTCTGCGGGCCCATGCTCGACGCCGTGCGGCCCTACGTCCGCTGGGCCGATGTGTTCTGCGAGACGGGCGCCTTCACCCCGGAGCAATCACGGCGGGTCCTCGAGGCCTGCGCGGCGGCCGGCCTGGGCCTGCGGGTCCACGGCAACCAGCTCGGACCGGGAGCCGGCACGCGCCTGGCCGTGGAGTACGGGGCGGCCAGCGTGGATCACGTTAACCACCTCTCCGACGCCGACGTCGACGCGCTCGCAGGATCGTGGTCGGGCGGGAGGACCGGCACCGTCGCCACGTGCCTGCCGGCGTGCGATCTCTCCACGCGCCAGCCCTTCCCCCCGGCGCGCCGACTGCTCGAGGCGGGAGCGCAGCTCGCGCTCGCCAGCAACTGCAATCCGGGCACGTCCTTCACGAGTTCCATGGGCTTCTGCGTGGCCACGGCGGTGTTGCAGATGGGACTGACCGTGAACGAGGCGGTGCGCGCAGCCACCTACGGGGGTGCCCTCGCCCTCCGCCGGCACACCGGTGAGGACGTCGACGGACGCCGGGCCGTCGGGTCCCTGGCCGTGGGGCACCGGGCCGACCTGCAGGTGCTGGACGCGCCGTCGGCGACGCATCTGGCCTACCGTCCCGGGATGCCGCTCGTGCACGCCGTCTGGCGAGCCGGGGTGCGTGTCCGCTAGCCGCACGGCCCACGGAGACCGGTCGGCGGGGTGACTGGGAATCCCCGCCGACCACTGGCAGGATGGCGCCATGCCCGCCGAGCCCGCCCCGATCAGCGACCGCCCGGTACCGACGGGGACAGGCATCCCGAGGCGGGTGATCACGGCCGAGGTGCTGATCGTCCTCGGGCTCTCCCTCGGGCAGTCGGGTGTCTATGCGATCGTGCGGCTCCTCGAGAAACTCTCCCGCGGTCCGCTGGCGGGTCAGACCACCACCCTGAACCCCGTGCTGGACGAGCGCCCGTACTTCGATCTCACCTATCAACTCCTGGGGATCGTGTTCGCGCTCGTGCCGGTGGCCCTGGTGCTGCTCCTGCTCAGCGGACAGTCGACCCCGGCCGTCCGCAGGCTCGGTCTCACCCTCGACAGGCCCGTGCGCACCATCGCCTTCGGGGTGGGGCTCGCGGCGATCGTCGGCGTCGGCACCCTCGGGGTCTACGCGGGGGCCGTGCCCTCGGCATCACCACGGCCCTCGTCCCGGCGGCCCTCGACTCCTACTGGTGGACCATCCCGGTCCTCGTCCTGTCCGCGCTCCGGCACGCGGTGCTCGAGGAGGTGATCGTGGTGGGGTACCTGTTCGTCCGGCTGCGCCAGCTCGGGTGGTCCACCCCGGCGATCATCCTGGCCAGTGCCGTCCTGCGGGGCAGCTACCACCTCTACCAGGGCTTCGGCCCGTTCATCGGCAACGTGCTGATGGGACTCCTGTTCGCCTACTTCTACACGCGGACCCGCCGCGTGCTGCCGCTCGTGATCGCGCACGCGCTGATCGACATCACGGGCTTCGTCGGCTTCGCCCTGCTCGGCCCGGCCATCGGCATCGGGGGCTGAGGGGCCCTACGGCGAGCGCGCGTCAGATCTCGACGCGGCGGTCACCCGTCTCGAAGACCACCGACATGATGCCGGGTGTCCCGTTCGGGGCGATCCACTGCACCTGGACGCCGTCGAGCGTCTCCTCGACGTCCGTGCCCAGCCACTCGGTGACGCGCTCCGACGAGCCGGCGATCGTGAGGCAGTCGAGCTTTACGGACGCGTCACGCGCCTTCGAGGGATGCAGCGGATCGGTGCCGTCGTCCCAGCGGAGCAGATAGGGCACCTGCGGATCCGCGATGAGGCCCTTGATGCCGATCTGCTGCCAGGAGAGTTCCTGGCCGTCCGGGAACTTCCGGTTGCCGGGGACGGCGTTGCGGCCCAGGCGCTCCTCGAACGGGGCGAGATCGTCCACGGCGACGCACCAGCCCATCCAGCCGCCGCCCGCTTCGGACCGGGCGCGCACTGCCTGCCCGAAGGGCGCCTTGTCCGACGCCGGGTGGTTCAGGACCTCCACCACCTCCAGGTACTGGCCGTTGACCAGCGGGAAGATCATGTTGCGGGTCCCGAAGCGCGGATGCACACCGCCCTTCACGGGTTCCATGTCGAGCTTGGCCGCAATCCGCTCCGCCGTTGCAGCAAGTCCATCGGGTTCACAGGCAAAAGAAACGTGGTCCAGTCTCATGCCGTCATCTTGGCACTAAGTGATGTGCGTCTCGACTTAGGGTGCCCTAAACGGAGGCGGCGCCCTCCGGCCGGGTCCCGGTCTTCATCCGACGTCACAGTGTTGCCCGATCGGGCCGCATGGGTTCTCATGGTGGCAGGTCATGAGTGCCAGCACACAGCCCCGGCTTGCTGGCCGGCAACCCTCCAACCGCGGTGGGGTGCCCCGGGTGAGGACCAGGTCCGCCGTCCATCGGCGTCGGGCAAGCGCGGGCTCCTCCGGGGTCCGGTCTCCTGGAGCGGCGTCCACCGGCCCGGGTCCCGGACGAGGTGGAGCCCCTTCGAGACAGGGAGCACCATGAGCAACGACTGGTCGTTCGAGACCCGCCAGATCCACGCCGGCCAGGAGCCGGACGCGGCCACGGGAGCGCGAGCGCTGCCCATCTACCAGACGACGTCGTTCGTCTTCCCGAGTGCGGAGAGTGCGGCGGACCGGTTCTCGCTGGCCGAGCTGGGCCCCATCTACTCCCGCATCGGGAATCCGACCCAGGAGGCGGTGGAGACGAGGATCGCCAGCCTCGAGGGCGGGGCGGGTGCACTGCTGGTCGCCTCCGGGCAGGCCGCCGAGCTGCTGGCCGTCCTGAACATCGCCGAGGCGGGCGATCACATCGTGGCCAGCCCGAGTCTCTACGGTGGGACCTACAATCTCTTCAAGCACACCCTGAGGAAGTTCGGCATCGAGACCACTTTCGTGGCCGACCCGGACGATCTCGAGCAGTGGCGCCGGGCCGTCCGGCCCCGTACCAAGCTGTTCTTCGGCGAGACGGTCTCGAACCCCCGGCAGGACGTGCTCGACATCGAGGGCATCAGCGCCGTCGCCCACGAGCACGGGGTGCCGCTGATCGTGGACAACACGCTGGCCACCCCCTATCTCGTCCGCCCCATCGAATGGGGTGCCGACATCGTGGTCCACTCGGCCACCAAGTACCTCGGCGGCCACGGGACCGTGATCGCGGGCGTCATCGTGGACTCCGGCAACTTCGACTTCGCGCAGGACCCGGAGCGGTTCCCCGGCCTGAACACCCCGGACGAGACGTACAACGGACTGGTGTACGCGAGGGACCTGGGGGTGGGCAGCGCGCTCGGCGCCAATCTCGCCTACATCCTCAAGGCACGGGTCCAGTTGCTCCGCGACCTGGGACCGGCACTCTCGCCGTTCAACGCCTTCCTCGTGGCGCAGGGTCTGGAGACGCTCAGCCTGCGCATGGAGCGCCACGTGCAGAACGCCGTCGCGGTGGCCGAATGGCTCGAGGGGCACGACGACGTCGAGCGGGTCTCCTACGCGGGACTGGCCTCGAGCCCGTGGTACGAACGCGGCAGGACCTACGGGCGCAACGGTATCGGCGCGATCGTCGGCTTCGACATCGTGGGCGGCATCGAGGCGGGCAAGCGCTTCGTGGACGCCCTCGAACTGCACTCCCACGTGGCCAATCTCGGGGACGTCCGCTCGCTCGTCATCCACCCCGCGTCCACCACGCACAGCCAGCTCGACGCCGAGGCCCGGCTCGCGGCGGGAGTGCGGCCGGGGCTGGTCCGGTTGTCCGTGGGGCTGGAGAACATCGCCGACATCCTCGCCGATCTCGACGCCGGGTTCCGGGCAGCCAAGAGCGCCTGACTGGTGCAGGCCATGACCACCTACCCGCCCGCGCCGCTGCGGCGCGGGTCCCCCCGGCCGCGCGACCCGCAGGACGGGCACCTGCGGACCGCGCAGCTCGGACCGCTGGCCCTCGAGACCGGGGGCGAGCTGCCCGACGTCCGGCTCGCCTTCGAGACGTGGGGGAAGCTCGACGACGACGCCTCGAACGCGGTCCTGGTGCTGCACGCGCTCACGGGCAGCACCCACGTGGCACGAGGTACCGCGGACGAGGAGGGCTGGTGGGACACGCTCGTCGGCCCCGGGCGGACCGTGGACACCGACGAGTACTTCGTGGTCTCCGTCAACATGCTGGGCGGGTGCTACGGCTCCACGGGGCCCTCGAGCCCGGCACCCGACGGCCGGCCCTGGGGCTCGCGTTTCCCCTTCGTCACCATCCGTGACTCCGTCCGCGCCGAGGCGCTCCTCGCCGACCTGCTCGGCGTCGGGAGCTGGCACACGGTCCTCGGGGGGTCGATGGGCGGAGCGCGCGCGCTCGAATGGGCGCTGCTGTATCCCGAGCGCGTCCGGCGCTGCGCCGTGATCGCCTGCACCTCCGCCAGTTCGGCCGAACAGATCGCGTTCGCCCAGGCGCAGGTGCAGGCGATCCGCCTCGATCCCGCGTACCACGGCGGCGACTACTACGGCGGCCCGCCCCCCAGCAGCGGTCTCGGGCTCGCCCGGCGCATCGCCCACATCACCTACCGGTCGGAGCGGGAGCTCCACGCGCGCTTCGGCCGCTCGGAACAGGGTGACGAGAAGGTCCTCGGCGCCGTGCTGCCCGCGGAGCGTGGCCGCTACCGCGTGGAGAGTTATCTCGATCATCAGGCCGCGAAGCTCGCTGGCCGCTTCGACGCGAACAGCTACGTGGTCCTCACCGAAGCGCTCATGAGCCACGACGCCGCTCGCGGGCGGGGCAGTCTGGCCGAGGCCCTGGCAGGGGCGAGAGCGGACTTCTTCGTCGCCGCGGTGGACACCGACCGCCTGTACGTCCCGGAGCAGTCCCGCGAGCTGGCGGCGGCGCTGCCCGGGACGGTGCCGGTGCATCTGATCCGCTCCGTCATGGGCCACGACGCGTTCCTGACCGAGATCCACCAGCTCGACGGCGCCCTGCGGGCCGCGTTCTTCGCGCGGGAGCGCTGACGGTTGGGTTTGTCGGAGCCCGCCTCTAGTCTTGGAGCTAAGCCTGCTTACTGATGGACGGCAGGCGGGTCCGCAGTACCGGACCGACCACCCGCGATCATGAGGAGCTGTTCATGGAACTGAGCACCATTGGCTGGAACCAGGAAGCCCGCGACAAGATCCTGCTCGACGCCGACCGGGCGCTGCAGGACGCCGTCCGCGAGGCCGCCGAGACCATGGACGGGAAGACCCGCGACGAGGTCTACGAGTTCCTCTTCGAGAAGCTGAAGCCGCAGTTCGTGGATTTCAAGCCCGGGCCCGATCTCAGCGAGTGCGCCGACGCCGTCGCCAACGACGAGGTCTCGCTGGGGAACTGAGGATTCCGCTCGACGGACCCCTCGAGACGGCAGAACGGACCGGTCGGCACAGTGCCGACCGGTCCGTTCTGCTGTCTCGCCGGCGGGGCGGGGTCGGTCAGTGCGCGGTTCCCGGTGGCATCCCGGGGCCGAAGACCGGCGTCGCGTCCGGACGCTTGGCGAGCACGCCGTCGCCGGAGGACCTCCGCCTGATCCGCCGCAGCACCCAGGGTACGAAGTACTCGCGGGCCCAGACCAGGTCCTCCGCGCGTGCCGCACGCCAGGTCCGCGGTGCCGGCTCGTTCGGCTCGAGCGGGTCGAGCGTGTGCGGCACGGCGAGCGTGTCGAGCACCATGAGGGCGATCGTGTGGTGCCCCAGCGGTGAGAAGTGCAGGCGGTCGGGAGCCCACATCTGCGGATTCATGAGTTGGCGCAGCGCCCACATGTCGGCGATCACCGCGTCGTGGCGGGCAGCGATGGTCCGCAGGTTCTCGTTGTAGATGGCGGTCTTGGAACGGAGGCCGCCCAGGACCGTCTCGCGGACGTCCGGGCCCGTCAGGAGCACCACGGTGGCGCCGGATGCGGCGAGGGTGGCGACGACGTCGTCGAGCCCGGCGGCCAGCAGATCCGGGTCGCCGCCCGGGCGGAGCAGATCGTTGCCGCCGGCCGAGATGGTGACCAGGTCCGGTCGGAGGGCGAGCGCCGGTGCCACCTGCTGGTCGGCGATCTGGTGCAGCAGCCGGCCACGCACGGCGAGATTCGCGTACGCGAAGTCCTCCTGCCCCCGCGCCAGTTCCTCCGCGACCCTGTCGGCCCACCCCCGGTGGCCGCCCGTGCTGCCGGGATCGGGGTCTCCGATGCCCTCGGTGAAGGAGTCGCCGAGGGCCACGAACCGGTGCCAGGGGTGCGATCCGGCGTTCAGCTCCGCCGTGGTCGTGCCGCGGTCCGGGGCGGGCGCGGCGTCGTCCTGCTCGGGTGTCGGGGCGATCGAGGGTTCCATGCCTCCATTCTCCGACCCGGCCCGCTCTCCGGGCCACCCCCGCACCACCCCCGCACGGCCGGCGTCGGCGCTGCGTGTGCCTGCCGTGTGCCTGCCGTGTGTCGGGATGGATGCCAAGATGGGTGGCATGACTGATACCACCCGCGATACGGCCGCGTCCTCCTCCGGTTCCCGGGACCCGGTGGTCCTCTGGTCCAGGCCCGAGGAGGAGCGCCCGGGTACGCCCCTGCTGGTGCTCTTCCACGGGTACATGGCGAACGAGGAGGACCTCATGGGCCTGACCGATCACCTGCCGGAGGACTTCACCGTGGCCTCGCTGCGGGCTCCGCGGCCGGCCGGGCCGGGCTTCTCCTGGTTCCCGCTCCCGGACGAGCCCGACTACTCCGTGGAGCGCGTCGTGGAGAGTGTGGGAGCCGTGGCCTCATGGCTCGACGGCGTGCGCGGTACCCATGCGAGCGTGAGCCTCCTGGGCTTCTCGCAGGGCATGGCGGTGGCGACCTCGCTGCTCCGCCACCGCCCGCGGGACTTCGCCTGCGTCGTGGGGCTCTCGGGCTACTGCATCCCCGCCGCGGGTCACGGCTTCTTCCGCGACGACGAGGCGGCCGCCGCCCGGGTGCCGTTCTTCTGGGGACGGGACCAGGAGGACCCGGTGATCTCCGCCGAGATGATCGAGACCACGCACGCCTGGCTGACCGCGCACACCCGGCTCACGAAGATCCTCTACTCGAACATGTTCCACAGCATCTCGCAGCGCGAGCTCGCCCACGTCCGGGAGTTCCTGACCCTCACGCTCCGGAGTTGAATTCGGAGTTGAGTCCGGAACTGAATCCGGAACTGAATCCGTGAGCTGAATCCGTGAGCTGAATCCGGAACTGAATCCGTGAGTTGAATTCGGAGTCGAATCACGCGATCCGCCGCGATCCCGCGCCCGTCAGCCGCGGACGATCCGTACCGTCACGCCGTTCACGCCGACCGTGTCACCCGGGTGGAGCTGGCGGCCCCTGCGCTCCTCGATCTCGCCGTTGACCTGCACCAGGCCGTTGTCGATCAGGGCCTTGGCCTCGACGCCGTCCTCCGCGAGCGAGGCGAGCTTCAGCAGCTGGCCGAGCCGGATCATGTCGTCCCGGATGGACAGGTCTGTGCTGGATGCGTCGTCGCTCATGCTGTCCATGATGCCCGAGCCCGCGCCCTAGGCTGTACTGGTGTCTGCCGCGTCCCCGCTTCCCCCCGCCGTCGGCTTCCCCCTGGCCCTCGTCGCGGGCCTGGCCATTCCCGTCCAGGGCCGGATCAACGGGGCGCTGGGTCTCAGGCTCGACGACAGCCTGGCGGCGGCCCTGATCAGCTTCGGTACCGGGCTCGTCCTCATGCTCCTCATCACCCTCGTGCTGCCGCGGGCCCGGGCCGGCGCGCGGCAGATCCTCCCGTCCGTCCGCGAACGCCGCTTCCCGCCCTACTACGTCGCCGCGGGTGCGATCGGAGCGTTCTTCGTCTTCACCCAGTCACTGACCATCGGACTGCTCGGGGTGGCGCTCTTCACCGTGGCGGCCGTCATGGGGCAGTCCTTGAGCGGCATCCTCGTGGACCGGGCAGGCATCGGACCCGGCGGCCGACGTGCAGCCACCCCCATGCGGGTGATCGGGGTGGCCCTGACGGTCCTGTCCGTGGTGTGGGCCGTCTCGCCACGCTTCGGTGCGGCCGGGGAGGTCTCCGACTGGCTGCTCCCGGTGCTGCTCCCGATCGCCGCGGGTGTCCTGCTGAGCTTCCAGCAGGCCATGAACGGGACGGCGTCTGTGCACTACGGGACCCCGCTCGCCGCGACCCTCGTGAACTTCGTCGCCGGCACGCTGGTCCTGTTGCCCGCTTGGCTGATCAAGGCGGCCGTCGCGGGAGCCGCGAATCCCCTGCCGACCCAGTGGTGGTACTACCTGGGAGGCCCCATGGGGTGCATCTTCATCGGCCTCGGAGCGCTGCTCGTGCGCAGTCTCGGCGTGCTGCTCACCGGGCTGTGCATGATCGGCGGGCAGCTCATCGGCTCGCTCGCGCTGGATCTGGTGTTCCCCGCACCCGGCACCATCGTGGCGTTCGCCACCGTCGCCGGGACCCTGCTGACCCTCGGGGCGATCGTCCTCACCACCCTGCCCTGGCCGCGCCGGTCCCTGCTGCCTCCCGGACGTCCCTGAAAAGGAACCCTGAGCCGGGACCCCGAGCCGGGACCCTGAGCCGCGACCCACCGGCAGCCGTGGGCCGCAGGACGGAGCGGCTAGGATTGACCGGTGTCTTCGGCCCCTCGCGGAGGGCCCTTCCGAAGCGCACGACCCCCGCGGACCGCACCCAGCGGCCTGCCCAGGACTGGAGAGACAACCCATGGCAGCAGCCAAGTCGGCACTCGACCCCATCATCTCCCTCGCCAAGCGGCGCGGCTTCGTCTTCCAGTCGGGGGAGATCTACGGCGGATCCCGCTCGGCCTGGGACTACGGGCCCCTCGGCGCGGAACTCAAGGAGAACATCAAGCGGCAGTGGTGGCAGACCATGGTGCGGGGCCGCGAGGACGTCGTCGGGCTCGATTCCGCCGTGATCCTGCCGCGCCAGGTCTGGGAGGCCTCCGGCCACGTGGACGTCTTCAGCGACCCGCTCGTGGAGTGCCTCTCCTGCCACAAGCGGTATCGCGCCGACCACCTCGAGGAGGAGTACGAGGAGAAGAAGGGCCGCGCACCCGAGAACGGGCTGCTGGACATCACGTGCTCCAACTGCGGGACCAAGGGGCGCTGGACCGAGCCGCAGGAGTTCTCCGGTCTGCTCAAGACCTTCCTCGGCCCCGTCGCGTCGGAGGAGGGCATGCACTACCTGCGCCCCGAGACCGCACAGGGCATCTTCGTCAACTTCAACAACGTCCTGACCACCGCGCGCAAGAAGCCACCGTTCGGCATCGGCCAGATCGGCAAGAGCTTCCGCAACGAGATCACCCCCGGCAACTTCATCTTCCGCACGCGTGAGTTCGAGCAGATGGAGATGGAGTTCTTCGTGGAGCCCGGCACCGACGAGGAATGGCACCGGTACTGGATCGACGAGCGCTTCTCCTGGTACACGGGCCTCGGTATCGATCCTGACAACCTGCGCCTCTTCGAGCACCCCCTCGAGAAGCTGAGCCACTACTCGAAGGGCACCACGGACATCGAGTACCGCTTCGGCTTCCAGGGCTCCGAGTGGGGCGAGCTGGAGGGCGTGGCCAACAGGACCGACTTCGATCTGTCCACCCATTCGAAGCACTCGGGGACGGACCTGGGCTACTTCAACCAGGCGACCAACGAGCGCTACACGCCCTATGTGATCGAACCGGCCGCGGGGCTCACGCGCTCCTTCATGGCGTTCCTCGTGGACGCCTACACCGAGGACGAGGCGCCGAACTCGAAGGGCGGCGTGGACAAGCGCACCGTGCTCAAGCTGGATCCGCGCCTGGCGCCGGTCAAGGCCGCGGTCCTCCCGCTCAGCCGCAACGAGGAGCTCTCCCCGAAGGCGAAGCAGCTCGCAGCGGAACTGCGCAGGGGCTGGAACATCGACTTCGACGACGCCGGCGCCATCGGCCGGCGGTACCGGCGCCAGGACGAGATCGGGACGCCGTTCTGCATCACGGTCGACTTCGACACCCTCGAGGACCAGGCCGTGACCATCCGCGAACGCGACACCATGACGCAGGAGCGCGTGGCCCTCGACCAGGTGCAGGGATACCTCGCCGCACGCCTGATCGGGGCCTGATGGCACTCGAGTACCGGCCCTGGCAGGACGGCGACGAGCTCGAGCTCATCCAACTCTGGGGTGGTCCGGAATCGGCCACGGTGGAGCAGTTCCGCGGCTCGTTCCAGCCCTCCTCGGAGACCCCGTGGAACCGCTGCATCACCGTGGTGGACCAGGGCGTGCCCGTCGCGGCGGGCTGCGTCTACGGAGCCGCACTCCATCCCGACCGGCTCTGGTGCTACCTCGAGGTGGCCCCGGACCACAGGCGCACCGGCATCGGGTCCACCCTCTTCGCGATGCTCCAGCACGAGGCCGCCGGCTCGCCCACCGGTGTCACGACGCTGCGCTCGAAGGTCACGCCCCACACCAGCGGCGCCCTGTTCGCCGAGGCACTGGGACTGGTGACGCTGCAGCGCTCCCGCCACGTCGTCGTCTCACCCGGTGCCCTGGCGCCCTCGGCGTTCGACGACGCCGCAGGTCCCCAGCTCGAGGAAGCGGCCACCGGCTCCGTGGAGCTCACACGGGCGCTGGCCGCTTTCTACGAGGCCGTCCACACATGGGACCGCGCGGACCTGAGTCTGGGACGCGCCCAGCAGCTCTTCCTGGCCGACACGAGCGGCGCCGGGGGAGCGGTCGTGCTGCGCGAGAAGCCGAGGACCGACGGCGGGACCATCGCCGCGTTCGCCGTGAGCTACACGCAGGCCCGGACGGACGACCCCGCGGATGTCCTCATCGGCTACGACACGGCGCTGGCGGCACCGGAACAGCAGGGCGCGGTGGCCACCTTGCTCGCCATGCTCGTCCACCAGTACCCGGTCCGGCTGGAACTGGACGATTCGATGGAGGCGCTCGTCGCCGTCGTGGACCCCCTGCTCGCGGCCGGCACGGCCCACGTCGCGGGGGACCAGACGCTCGTCGTCGCCACGGGCTGACCCGGTCGGGGCACGACGGCGCTCAGCCGCGGTCGTGCCGGCCTGCCTTCCTGTCCATGATGTCGGCGGCGTCCCGTTCGTCCTCGGTCATCGCGCCGCCTCCGTGGTGCGCCGGCATCCACCAGGAGCCCGCCTGCGGTGTCACCGGGAAGTCGGCGATGCAGGTCTCGATGCCCTCCTGGAGTGTGCGGCGCAGCCTCCCGGTCTCCTCCGCGACATCGAGGCCCGGCGCCGGGTGCAGGAGCGGGCCGACATGGAGGCGCACGGGCGACTTCCAGGCGCGCCGGAGCGAGAAACCGTGCCCGCGGCTCAGGAGCCGGTGCGCACCCCACACCGAGACCGGGATTACGGGCACGCCCGCCTCCGCGGCGAGCCGCACCGCTCCGGTCTTCAGCGTGCGCACGGTGTAGCTGCGTGAGACGCCCGCCTCGGGCGCCACCGCCACGTACTCGCCCGCACGCAGCTTGGCCAGGGCGCCGTCGTAGGCCTCGGCACCGTCCGAGCGGTTCGTCACCACGTGACCGAGTCCGAAGACGAACGGACTGACGAACCAGTGGTCGGCCGCGCGCTTCGAGATCATGAAGCGTGCCTGGATGCGTGCATGGTTCCAGAGCACCAGTTCGGCGAAGGCGAAGTCCAGGTAGCCGAAGTGGGTGATGGCCACGACGGCGCCGTGCCCGGGCACCGCCCGGCGCGATCGGCCGTCGAGCGGGTCGGAGGGCGGCAGGTGCTCCGTCCCGGTGGCCCGGACGGGGAGGCGCAGGGCCCCGAAGACCACCTTGCCGGCGTACACCACGAATCGGTACATGCGGTCGTTCTGCTGCGGCTTCCAGCCCATGTCCAGCTCCCTCGTCCCTCGACGGCCCCACGGTGGTCCCCTGTGCGCCTGTGTCCTTTCTACCCTCCTGCCGGCCACCCGCGTGCCACCGGCGCCTTCTGCGGTGGGGTCCACGGATTTGCGGCTGCTTGCGACAATGGAGGAGTGAGTGCAGTATCGACCCTTCCCGCCCAGTCCGGCGTCCCGGTCCCCGCCGACCCCGGAGTCCCCTCAGCCGGCGCCGGGGGCGCCCTGAAGCTGGACCTTCCGCCCCTGACCCTCGGGAACATCACCGTGGACACACCGGTGATCCTCGCTCCCATGGCGGGCATCACCAACAAGGCCTTCCGCCGCCTGTGCCGTGAGTACGGGGGCGGTCTCTACGTCTCGGAGATGGTCACGTCGCGGGCGCTCGTGGAGCGCAGCCCCGAGTCCCTGCGCATCATCTCCCACGACGACGACGAGCAGGTCCGCTCCGTGCAGCTCTACGGGGTGGACCCCAAGACCGTCGGTGCCGCCGTCCGCCTGCTCGTGGAGGAGGACCGCGCGGACCACATCGACCTGAACTTCGGCTGCCCGGTACCCAAGGTCACCCGCAAGGGCGGGGGAGCAGCGCTGCCCTGGAAGCTCGACCTGTTCACCGGCATCGTCAGGACCGCGGTCCGGGAGGCCTCCAGGGGCGGTGTCCCGCTGACCATCAAGATGCGCAAGGGGATCGACGAGGACCACCTCACCTTCCGGGAGGCAGGCAGGATCGCCCGCGACAGCGGAGTCGCCGCCGTCGCGCTCCACGGCCGCACCGCGTCGCAGTTCTACTCCGGGCAGGCCGACTGGGACGCCATCGCTGAGCTGCGCGAGGCCCTGCCGGACATCCCCGTGCTCGGCAACGGGGACATCTGGAGCGCCGAGGACGCTGTCCGCATGGTGCATCAAACGGGCGTGGACGGCGTCGTGATCGGTCGCGGCTGCCAGGGCCGGCCGTGGCTGTTCGGTGATCTCATGAATGCCTTCGAGGGCAGCTCGGACCGCTTCCGGCCCGGGCTCGGGCAGGTCGCCGACACGGTCTACCGGCACGCCGAGCTCCTCGTCGAGACCTTCGGCAGCGAGATGATGGGCCTGCGTGACATCCGCAAGCACATGGCCTGGTACTTCAAGGGCTATGTCGTGGGCGGGGACCTGCGGGCCGGGCTGGCGGCCGTGCCCACGCTCGAGGTGCTGCGCGGGCTCCTGGACGAGCTCGACAGGGACTCGCCGTACCCCGGACAGGACGCCGAGGGGCCGCGAGGCCGTGCCGGATCCCCGAAGCGGACCGCCCTGCCCGAGCACTGGCTCGAGGCGCGTGTGCTCGACAGCGCGCAGCAGGCCGATATCGCCGCGGCCGAGGTGGACGTGTCCGGCGGCTGACCTGCCCGCGCCGCCCGTCCCGAGAGCCACGCTGTCTCAGCAGAAAGGCACCATGAGCTTCCCCGAACCAGCAGCGACCGCCTACAGCGCCACCGACACCGAGCGCTGGGTGCAGGAGCCGCCCAAGAGCCTGCACCGCACCGACTTCGAGCGTGACCGGGCCCGCGTGCTCCACTCCTCGGCGCTGCGCCGACTCGGGGCGAAGACGCAGGTGGTGGCTCCGGACACCGACGACTTCGTCCGCACCCGCCTGACGCACTCGCTGGAGGTGGCCCAGGTCGGGCGGGAGCTGGGCAGGACCCTCGGGTGCGATCCCGACATCGTGGACACGGCCTGCCTCGCCCACGACCTGGGTCATCCGCCCTTCGGGCACAACGGGGAGTCGGCACTGAACGACATCGCCCACGCCATCGGTGGTTTCGAGGGCAACGCCCAGACGCTCCGCCTGCTCACCCGGCTGGAGCCCAAGGTCACGCAGGCCGACGGCGGCCCGGCCGGCCTGAACCTGACGCGCGCCAGCCTCGACGCCTCCTGCAAGTATCCGTGGACCGCGGCGTCGGCGCCCGTCATCAGCGGCCAGCGCACCACGAAGTTCGGCGCCTACGAGGACGACCTCCCGGTCTTCGACTGGCTGCGCACGGGAGCCCCGGAGGCCCGGTCGTGCCTCGAGGCGCAGGTCATGGATCTCGCCGACGACATCTCCTACTCGGTGCACGACGTGGAGGACGCGATCGTCGCGGGGCACCTGCAGCTGCGGTGGATGGACAGTGCCGACGCGCGGGCGCGGGTGGTGGGCTACACGCAGCAGTGGTACCTCCCCGGCAGCGACCCGGCCGCGGTCGACGCCGCGCTGGCCCGCCTCGAGGCCACCCCGGTGTGGGTCCGCGAGGCGGACGGTACCCGGCGGTCGATGGCGGCGCTGAAGAACATGACGAGCCAGCTGATCGGCCGCTTCTGCCTCGACGCGATGCAGGCCACCCGTGCCATCTACGGTCCCGACGCCCTCACCCGGTACAACGCGCAGATGGTGGTGCCGGAGGAGACGAGCATGGAGATCGCGGTGATGAAGGGCCTCGCCACCACCTACGTGATGACCACGGAGCACCGCCAGCCCCTGTACGAACGCCAGCGGGAGATCCTCGCCTCGCTCGTCGCACGGATCCACGCCGCCGGGGACCGCCTCCTGGAACCGATGTTCGCCGCCGACTGGCGGGAGGCCCCCGACGACACGGCGCGGCTGCGGGTGGTCATCGACCAGGTGGCGTCCCTGACGGACGTCTCGGCGCTGGGCCTCCACGAGCGGATCGTGGGGCCCGTCCCCACCCTCTGGTAGGCAGGCGTGCACGCGGCGTGGACCCGAGCTGTGGGCTTGCGCACGTGGACGACGACGGCGGCCCCCTGAGTGCCGGGGCGGGCCTAAGCTGGGAGGCATGGCCGGACTCATCAAGCGCGAAGACATCGATGAGATCCGCCAGCGGACCGATCTCAAGGAGGTCGTCGAGGCGTACGTGACGCTGAAGTCCGCGGGCATCGGCTCCTGGAAGGGACTCTGCCCCTTCCACGACGAGCGCTCGCCGTCGTTCCACGTACGGCCGCAGATGGGCTCCTACCACTGCTTCGGCTGCGGCGAGGGTGGCGACGTCATCTCCTTCGTGCAGAAGCTCGACCACACGTCCTTCAGCGAGACCGTGGAGAAGCTGGCGGCGAGGATAGGCCACGAGCTGCACTACGAGGACGGCGGCACGGGTCCGCGCCGCGAGGACGTCGGCAGGCGTCAGCGCCTTCTGGACGCCCACAAGATCGCCGCCGAGTTCTACCGCGACCAGCTCCTCACGCAGGGTGCCGCCACGGCCCGCCAGTTCCTCCAGGACCGCGGGTTCGACCGCGCGGCCGCCGAGCACTTCGGTGTCGGGTACTCCCCGCAGGGCTGGGACGGCCTGCTGAACCACCTCACCGGGCGCGGCTTCACCCTCGACGAACTCAAGCTCACCGGGATGTTCAGCGCCTCCTCCACCAACGCCTCCCGCTACTACGACCGCTTCCGCGGGCGCCTCATGTGGCCCATCCGCGACATCACGGGCGACACGGTGGGCTTCGGAGCGCGCAAGCTGTACGAGGACGACCAGGGCCCCAAGTACCTCAACACGCCCGAGACCTCCCTCTACAAGAAGTCCCAGGTGCTGTACGGCATCGACCTGGCCAAGCGCGAGATCGCGAAGAACCGGCAGCTCGTCGTCGTCGAGGGGTACACGGACGTCATGGCGTGCCATCTCGCCGGCATCGGCACCGCCGTGGCGACCTGCGGCACGGCGTTCGGCACGGACCACATCAAGATCGCGCGGCGGCTCCTGTCCGACGACGGCGCCGGGGGCGAGGTGATCTTCACGTTCGACGGCGATGCCGCAGGGCAGAAGGCCGCGCTGCGGGCCTTCGAGGAGGACCAGCGCTTCAACGCGCAGACCTACGTGGCCGTGGAGGCCTCCGGTGCCGACCCCTGCGAGCTGCGGCAGACCCGGGGCGACGACGCCGTCCGCGCCCTGATCGACGACCGGCGCCCCCTGTTCGAGTTCGCCATCAAGGCGTCCTTCGCCAGCTACGACCTCTCCTCCGGCGAGGGGCAGGTCAAGGCCCTGCGGCACGCCGCCCCGATCGTCGCGCAGATCCGCGACGTGTCCCTGCGCTCCACGTACACGCGGGAGCTCTCCCGCTGGCTCGGCATGCAGTACGTCGGTGAGGACCAGGTGGCCCGCGCCGTCAACGCCGCGGCCCGGCGGGAGGGGACACCGGCCTCCGGCCGCCGCGAGGCGGTCGCCGCCGTCGCGCAGCAGGGCGGGGCGTCGGGCGGTCCCGGCGCCGACGGTGCCGCGGCCGAGCCGTTCTTCGAGCGGCCCGACCCCCGGGACCCGGTGGCCCGGATGGAGCGCGAGGCCCTGGAGGTGGTCCTCCAGCAACCGACGCTGCTCACCGCACCCCAGTGGGAGAGCTTCTCGGCCTCCCGGTTCACGACCCCCGTCCACGAGGTGGTGCACACCGCCGTCCTCGCCGCCGGAGCGGCCGGTACGGAGCTGTCACGGTGGGTGGAATCGGTCCGCGAGGGGGTGCCCGACGTCCTGCGTCCGCTCGTCAGCGAACTCGCCGTGCGGCCGCTGCCCGCAAAGGACGCCGAGGCGATGGTGAGCTACTGCCGGGACATCCTCAACCGGCTCACCGAACTGCGGATCACCCAGCAGAAGGCGGACAAGCTCGGGCAGCTGCAGCGCATGGACCCGGACGCCGATCCGGCGCTGTACAACCGGGTCCAGCGCGACCTCATGGAGCTCGAGATGCAGCGCCGGCAGCTCCGCGAGGACTGAGCCGCCGGCGATTTCACTTCGCTCCGGAAGATCTGTAATGTTGGGCCTGCGCTTTCCTCCGTAGCTCAATTGGCAGAGCATTCGACTGTTAATCGAAGGGTTACTGGTTCAAGTCCAGTCGGAGGAGCTCCCGTGCCCCTGACCCGTGGAGACACCGGTCAGGGGCACTTTCGTATGCGAGCCGGAGCCGGGACCCGAATGTCCGCTCCCGTCGGTCGCGCGGGCCCGGTGGCGTGGGTCCGGTCGCGAGCGCCTCCGAGATCACCCGGTCGGTGGTCGGTGGGCGGGCGTAGGCTGTGCCCATGGACAACGAGGGCAAGCTCATCCTGGTCACCGGAGCCACGGGCTACATCGGCGGCAGGCTCGTCTCGAAGCTGGTCGCCGAGGGTCGCTCGGTCCGGGTGATCGTGCGGTCGCCCCAGAAACTCAAGGACGTCCCGTGGGCCGGTGCGGTGGACATCGTGCAGGGGGACCTGCAGGATGCCGCCACGATGCGCGAGGTCAGCAAGGGTGTCGACACCGTGTACTACCTCGTGCACTCCATGGGGTCCGGGAAGGACTTCGACCGGCGCGAGGCCCAGATCGCCCGCGTGGTCTCGACGGCGGCGACAGAGGCGGGTGTGCGGCGCATCGTCTACCTGGGCGGGCTCCACCCCGAGGGTGTGGAGCTCTCCACCCACATGCGTTCCCGCACCGAGGTGGGCAGGATCCTCCTCGCCTCCGGTACGCCCACCGTCGCCTTCCAGGCCGGCGTGGTCATCGGGTCGGGATCGGCGTCCTTCGAGATGATCCGGCATCTCTCGGACGTCCTGCCGGTCATGCCCGCGCCCAGGTGGGTGCTCAACCACATCGAGCCGATCGCCGTGCGGGACGTCATCCACTATCTCGTGGGAGCGCTGGACCTGCCGGAGGACCTCAACCGGACCTTCGACATCGGCTCCAGGGAAGTGCTCACCTACGCGGAGATGATGAACCAGTACGCGCTGGCCGCGGGGCTCCCGGGACGGACCGTCCTCGCCCTGCCCGTGCTCACGCCGCGGCTCGCCGGCCACTGGGTGAATCTCGTGACACCCATCCCGAGGGCCATGGCCATGCCCCTCATCGAATCCCTGCAGCACGACGCCGTCACAGCGGAGCACGACATCGACCGGTACATCGGTGTTCCGGACGGCGGGCTCACCGGATACCGACGCGCCGTGGACCTGGCCCTGGGCAAGATGCGCGGGGGAGAGGTGGAGACGAGCTGGGCGGGTGCCTCCCAGCTCGACACCGCGGCGGACCCCCTGCCGTCCGACCCCCTCTGGGCAGGGCACACGGTCTACACGGACGTCCAGACCTACAGCTCGACGGCGTCACCGGACAGGGTGTGGAAGATCGTCGAGGGGATCGGCGGCGACAACGGCTGGTACTCCTGGCCCGTGGGCTGGGCCGCCCGCGGCTGGATGGACAAGATCGCCGGCGGCGTGGGCCTGCGCCGCGGACGCCGTGATGCGAACGAGCTCCTCACGGGTGAGGCGCTCGACTTCTGGAGGGTGGAGGAGGTCGTCCACGGGGAGCGGCTGAGGCTCCGCGCGGAGATGAAGGTGCCCGGCAGGGCCTGGCTGGAGTTCAGGGTGGAACCGGAGGGCTCCGGCAGCGCCTACTACCAGCGAGCGGTCTTCTTCCCCTCCGGTCTCTCCGGGCGGCTCTACTGGTTCGCGGTGCTGCCCTTCCACGGGTTCATCTTCAAGGCGATGGCGCGCAACGTGGCGAAGGCGGCGGAGGCGCTGCCCGCGCGGCAGGAGTCCGCGCGCGCCTGACCGTAGAACGGCACCCTGCGTCCCTGTACCACTGCACTGCTGCGTCACTGCACCGCTGCACTGCTGTACTGCCGCGTCACTGCACTGCTGTACTGCTGGGCGCTATTCCAGCGCCGGGACCGTCCGTGGGCGGACCACGGTCCACAGGAACACCACGCCGACGGCGATGCACGCGGCCATGACCAGTGCCATCGGGGTCGCCGAGTCGATGCCCTCGCCGAGCAGTCCCACGAGCGGCGAGATGATGCCGGCCGTCCCGAAGGTCACCGCTCCGAGCAGGGAGGCCGCCGTTCCCGCCTGCGCGCCGTTGTTGATGAGGGCCAGGACCTGGACGCACGGGAAGATGAAGCCCGTCGCCATGATGTAGAACCACAGGGGCAGGGCCGTCCCCCAGAAGCCGAGACCCAGCTGGTCGAAGGCGACGATCAGCAGGGCCATGACGAGCTGGACGACCGTCGCCGTCGCGATCACCCACTGCGGTCCCGCGCGTCGCAGCACGCGGGCACTGATCTGGACCCCCGCGACGATGCCGAGGGAGTTGATGGCGAACAGGAGTCCGTACTGCTGCTCGTCCAGACCGTACGGCCCCTGGAAGAGGAACGGCGAGGCGGAGAGGTAGGAGAAGAGCCCGGAGAAGTTCATGCCGCCCACCAGGAGGATCCCGATGAAGATGCGGTCGCCCAGCACCACCCGGTACCGCTGGGCCGCCGTCAGCGGCGACTGCCGACGGTTCTGCCGGGGCAGGGTCTCGATGATGAAGAGGGACACGGCGATGATGACCAGCACACCGTAGCCGGCGAGGAACCAGAAGATCCCGGGCCACGGGAAGAGCAACAGGAGCTGCGAGCCGATCACCGGCGCGAAGATGGGCGCCATCCCGTTGACGAGGGCCATGTAGGAGAGCATGCGCACGAGGGTGTACCCGCCGAAGAGATCGCGCACCACGGCCATGGCCACCACCCCGCCGCCGGCCGCGCCGATGCCCTGGAGCACGCGGAACAGCATCAGCACGGTGATGTCGTCGGACGATGCGGCGCCGATGGAGGCTCCGACGTGCACCGTGGTGGCGATGATGAGCGGGAGGCGCCGGCCGATCATGTCGCTGAGTGGGCCCACGAGCAGCTGGCCGGCCGCGAAACCGATGATGGTCCCGGTGAGCGTGAGCTGGATCGCGGCCTCCGAGACGCCCAGATCGGCCTGCAGGGCAGGGAACGCCGGCAGGTAGAGGTCGATGGTGAAGGGACCCAGCGCCGTCAGGGTGCCGAGAATGACCACATACACGATCTTCTCCCGGCGCGAGAGCAGATCGCCGGGGTGTGGGGTGCTCACGGTGGTGCCTCACGGATCGGACGGGTGCCGGGGACCGGATCCGGCTGACACAGCGGATGCGCCTCGGCACGGGAGGATCGACGAACGGGATGTCGCCGGCCGACGGGCGTACGACGGTACGACTCCCGCAGGTGACCTCTCGATGATATGTCCTGGCTCTGCTCGCCCGGTCCGGACGCGGCAGGGGTCACCCGTCGACCGCCGCGCCTCCATCACCCTGACGTAGGGTGATGACCACGGCACGAGCAGGGAGATCGATCATGGAGAACAACGACGTCGATGCGGGCGCAGCGGAATCACCGAAGCACCTCGCGCGGGTCATCGCGATCAGTGTCGCCGCAGCGGTCGGGGGACTGCTCTTCGGCTTCGACACCGCCGTCATCAACGGAGCCGTGGACTCCATCCAGGCGGACTTCGAGCTGAGCGCCGGCGTGCTGGGATTCACGGTCGCGATCACGCTCCTCGGCTGTGCTGCCGGCGCCTGGTTCGCCGGTGGCTTCGCGGACCGCTTCGGTCGCAAGAAGGTCATGATCGCCGCAGCGATCCTGTTCGCCCTGAACTCCGCGGGGTCCGCCTACGCGGTGTCCGAGTGGGATCTGATGGTCTGGCGGCTCGTGGGCGGACTCGCGATCGGCACGGCGTCCGTGATCGTGCCCGGTTACATCGCGGAGATTGCCCCCACGAAGTGGCGCGGCGGTCTGGCATCCATCCAGCAACTCGCGATCACGGTCGGGATCTTCGCAGCCCTCCTGTCGGACGCGACACTCGCCGACGCCGCCGGCGGTGCGGGGAACGAGCTCTGGTGGGGCCTCGCCGCCTGGCGCTGGATGCTCCTGGTGGGCGTTGCCCCCGCGGTCATCTACGGCATCCTGGCACTGGTGATCCCCGAGTCGCCGCAGTACCTCATCCGCGCCGACCGCGACGCCGAGGCGGCCCGGGTCCTCTCGCGGGTGTCCGGGGTGGCCGACACCGACACCAGGATCGAGCAGATCCGGCAGAGCTTCGAGAGCGAGGAGCGGGCCTCGTACCGCGACCTGCGGGGCAGCGCCCTCGGGCTGCAGCCCATCCTGTGGATCGGCATGGCCATCGCGGCTCTCCAGCAACTCGTCGGTATCAACGCGATCTTCTACTACTCCACCACCCTCTGGAAGTCCGTCGGATTCAGCGAGTCGGACTCCTTCACGACGTCGGTGATCACCTCCGTGATCAATGTCTCGATGACCTTCGTGGCGATCTTCTTCGTGGACCGCATCGGGCGCCGTCGCCTGCTCCTCATCGGCTCGGTCGGGATGACGGTCGGTCTGCTGGCCGCGACCCTGTCCTTCCTCCAGGCCGAGGGTTCCGGGGAGGACATCACTCTGCCCGGCGCCTGGGGTCCGATCGCCCTGGTGGGAGCCAATCTCTTCGTGGTCTTCTTCGCCGCCACCTGGGGGCCGGTCATGTGGGTCACGCTGGGTGAGATGTTCCCCAACCGCATCCGATCGATCGCCCTCGGTGTCGCCACCATGGTCAACTGGGTCTTCAACTTCATCGTCACCGTCACCTTCCCGTGGGTGAGCGAGAACCTCGGGCTCTGGGTGATGTACGCGGCGTTCACGGCGTTCGCCGTGCTCTCCTTCGTCTTCGTGCGGACCCGGCTCCCCGAGTTCATGAACAAGGACCTCGAGGAGAACACCCAGCTCCGATCGCGCTGACGGTCGTCGGTCGGGTGTCCAGCGGGTGCCCAGCGGGTGTCCGGCGTGTCCACCTCCCGCGGGTGGGCCCGGCGGGGACGGACGGGCCCGGCGGGTGGGCCGTGCTCCCAGTGGTAATTTTGATCCAGCGATAATTCGGCACAACTCTCAGGAACGGAGGCAGGGCCTATGAACAGCTCGGCCAGTACACGCGTGAAGCGATCCCCGGCTTCACTCTCACTCTTCGGACTCATCAAGGTCCTGGGTCGCCTGACGCCCCGACAGGTCAGCGACGAGTTCTCGATCGCCGTCGACCAGATGAAGCAGAAGGGCATCAAGGCAGGCATCGCGGCGGCGTTCCTCGTCGTCGCCCTGGTCTTCGTCCTCTTCTTCGCCGTGGCCCTCGTGGTCGCGGCCATCATGGGTATCGCCGAGCTGATGCCCGCATGGCTCGCGGCCCTGGCTGTGGCGCTGCTCTTCCTGGTGATCGCCGGGATCCTGGCACTCATCGGCGTCTCCCGCCTCAAGAAGCAGCTGCCGCTGGTCCCAGAGGACGCGATCTACGGTCTGCGCTACGACCTCGGTGTCCTCAAGGAAGGACGCAGGTTCGACCCGGCCACCCTCGAGGTGAAGAAGTCGAAGGAGGAGAAGGAGAAGGAGAAGCAGGACAAGAAGGACTCCAAGCCGAAGGAGCCCACGCCGTCGTACGAGGAACTGCGCGGACGCTCGGGGGAGCGCCGTGCCCACATCGCCGAGGCACGGGACTCGCTCGGCGAGAAGGTGGACGTCAAGACCAGGATCGAGAAGGCCCGCCATCGCTCCTCGCAGGGCGGCCGCGCCCGTGGTGCCACGGCGGCATCGCGGAGCGACGAGGTCGCCGCGGTGTCCGTCCGCCGGGTCGTCCCGCACAACACGAGCCTCGCCGACCGGTGGAAGCCGTTGAGCGTACTCACCGCCTCGGTGGCCGCCATGATCGTCATGCTGCGCCGGCTGCTCAGCAAATAGCACCGTCCACGGGCGGCCACCGGCCGGTTCGTCGCGATGGACCGCTGACGGACCGGGTCGGTGGCCGCTCCGGTGCGAGGTGGAGGCCATCGATGAGCACGGACCAGCGCGGGGTGAGGATCGTGATCGTCCACCCGGACACCGCCCACCCGAACGGCGCCCATCCGCGGCCGCGCGATCCGGGGTCCTCGTCCGCGATCGGCTCCCGGCCGGTCCCGACGGAGGGGGCCCTGTGCCACTGCTAGCCATCGGACTGGCTGTCCTCAGTGCCTTCTTCCTCGCCTTCGGGGCACAGCGGCAGGGGACAGCGGTCCGCTCCGATACGGGTGGCCGGGCCCTCGGCCCGGGCGGTCTCGCGCGGCTCCTGAGGAACCCGCGATGGCTGTTCGGTCTGCTGCTGCTCGGTATCGGCACGGCGCTCAATGTGGCGGCCCTGACGCTCGCTAGCCTGACGATCGTGCAGCCGCTCGGTGCCATCGCCCTCGTGATCACCACGATCGTCAACTCCCGCGACCAGGGCATCCGGATCAACCGGGGGATCATCGTCGCCATCGCGGCCTGTGTGAGCGGCAGTGTCCTCTTCGTGCTGCTGGCCGTCACCGTCACGCGCGAGAACCGCGCCATCGACGCCGAGCAGGAGCAGTCCGTGGTGCTCCTGCTCGGCGTCGCCGTCGTTCTCCTCGGGACCCTCGCGGTTCTCGGCCGACGCCGCCTGAGCGCCTTCGTGTACATCCTAGGGGCCGGCATCCTCTTCGGTTTCGTCGCCGTGCTGACCAAGATCGTCGCCAGTCATCTGCTCGCATCGAACGGCCGGCTCCTGCTCGACGTCCCCCCGCTGACACTGACCGCGCTGGTCGTGGCGGCCGCGCTCGGCTCGTGGTTCGTCCAGAACGCCTATGCCACGGGACCCCCCGACCTCGTGATCGCGGGCCTGACGGCGATCGACCCGATCGTCGGCATCGCGGTCGGCATCTCCATCCTCGACGAGCTGCAGCCCCAGGTGAGCATGCTGACGGCGTTCTTCATGGGCGTCGCGGCCCTCGTTGCTATCATCGGAGTCATCACCCTGTCCCGCCATCACCCCCATGTGGTCCAGCGGCAGCGCTGACCGCACTGCATTCCTTGCCCCCAGACCCACCGACGTAGGGGATCCACCCGTGAGCGACCCGGCTGATTCCAAGCCCCTGACCATCCTGATCGCCGCCGAGACCTATCCTCCGAACGTCAACGGAGCGGCCCAGTTCGGCTACAGGCTCGCCAGGGGCATGACCGCTCGGGGCCATGAGGTGCACGTCCTGGCACCGGGTGTCTCGAACGGTGGAAGCTTCACCGAGCAGGGCGGCGACTGGGCGGTCCACCGGTTGCGCTCCCACGGCGTCCCCACCCACGACTACTGGCGCCTGTGCTACCCGTGGGAGATCAGGCGCGACATCGGCCTGCTCCTGGACCGGGTGGCGCCCGACATCGTCCACATCCAGTGCCACTACATGATCGGGCAGTACACCCTGGACGAGGCCGTACGGCGTGGCATCCGTGTGATCGCCACGAACCACTTCATGCCCGAGAATCTCGATCCGTTCCTGCCGTTCCCGCGCTGGCTGAAGAGGATCATCGCGAAGAACTCGTGGAGGGACATGGGCAGGCTCATGGGCAGGGCCGCCGCCGTCACGACGCCGACCCCGCTCGCCGCGAAGGCCATGCTCGAGAAGGCTTTCCTCCCCGGTGTGCTGCCGGTCTCGAACGGCGTCGACTCGGCCTCCTACGAACTGAAGCCGGGGGAGCGGGTCGAGCCGCACCCCGACCCGACGGTCCTCTTCGTGGGCCGGCTGGCGGAGGAGAAGCACGTGGACGTGCTCATCGACGCCGTGGCCAGGGTGCCCGAGCAGCTGCGGGTCAAGCTCGAGATCGTCGGTGGTGGCGAGGTCAAGGCCGCACTGCAGGCCCAGGTGGCACGGCTCGGGCTGGAGGACCGGGTGACCTTCCTCGGTCTGGTCAGCGACGCCGAGCTGCGCAGGCGCTATCTCTCCGCTGATCTGTTCTGCCAGCCGGGTACGGCGGAGCTGCAGTCGCTGGTCACGCTCGAGGCCATGTCCGCCTCCACCCCGGTGCTCCTCGCCGATGCCATGGCCCTGCCCCACCTCGTCGTCGAGGGCCAGAACGGCTACCTGTTCCCGCCGGGCGACGCGGATGCGCTGGCGCGCCGCATCGCCGAGATCATCGAAATGCCGGCCGAGGAGCGGCGACGCATGGGGGCGGCGAGTCGGGAGCTGGTGGGCCGGCACGGCATCGAGGCGACCCTGCGGACCTTCGAGGCCCTGTACCACGGGGCGCACACCCCGGGTGGCGGCGCGACCGACGGCTCCGGCACCGAGGTGCTCGGCGGGCCATCGACGAGCACGAGGGATCCCGTGCTCCGCATACAATGAAGCGTGCGTGCGGCTGCCACGGTCTCCCGAGCCGCGCCACCAGGGGTCATGCATCCCGGGGGCTGTAGCTCAGCTGGTTAGAGCAGCGGACTCATAATCCGTTTGTCCTGGGTTCAAGCCCCAGCAGCCCTACGCCGACCGGCGCCGCGCTCTTCGCCGGGTCGGTACTGGCGCCCTAAGTTACTCGTGGGTAACATGAGGCTACGAGTGCAGTGCTCCTCTCACGCGATCCGCGTGATCGAGGAGCACTGGTGGCCGCCGACCGGAGTGAGGCAATTCCCATGAGCAAGACGAACATCGATGCAGACAATCTCCCCTACGCCGGCGGGGACTTCTATGCCTTCGAGGAGCTCCTGAGCGACAAGGAGCGTGCGCGCCTGGAGGAGATCCGTGGCTGGCTGGCACGGGAGGTCCGCCCGCACGCCGTCGACTGGTGGAACCAGGGGGTGTTCCCGCAGGAGCTCATCCCGAAGATCGCCGAGTTGGACCCGATGAGTCCGGTCCACCGGCAGGGCTACTCGAACCTCTTCGCCGGGATCTGCCACGCGGAGTTCACCCGCGCCGATGCCTCGATCGCCACTTTCCTCGGTGTGCACGACGGTCTCTTCACGGGCTCGATCGAGGCACTGGCCTCGAAGGAGCAGCAGGAGGCATGGCTCCCGGACATCTACGCCATGAAGAAGATCGGCGCGTTCGGTCTCACCGAACCGCTGGGCGGGTCCGACGTGGCCGGGGGGACCCGGACCACGGCCCGCCGCGACGGGGACACCTGGATCCTCAACGGAGCCAAGCGCTGGATCGGGAACGCGACCTTCTCGGACTGGGTGGTCATCTACGCCCGGGACGTCGAGGACAACCAGGTCAAGGGCTTCATGGTGGACACCTCCACACCGGGGTTCACCTCCACGAAGATCGAGAACAAGATCGCGCTGCGCACCGTGGAGAACGCGGACATCGTCCTCGAGGACGTCGTCATCTCGGACGACTTCCACCTCAAGGGGGCCAACAGCTTCCGCGACACGAACAAGGTGCTCAAGGTGACCCGCCTGGCCGTCGCCTGGCAGGCGGTGGGCCAGCAGCTCGCGGCCTTCGACGTGGCACGCAAGTACGCCGTCGAGCGCGAGCAGTTCGGCAGGCCCATCGCGAGCTTCCAACTCGTCCAGCAGCAGCTCGTCCAGATCCTGGGGAACGCGATGAGTTCCATGGGCATGATGGTGCGCCTGTCCCAGCTCGAGGATGCGGGCAAGGCCAAGGACGAGCATTCCGCGCTCGCCAAGGCGTTCACCACCGCGCGCATGCGTGAGAGCGTCGCTGCGGGACGCAACGTCCTCGGGGGCAACGGGATCGTGGCCGACTACGGGATGGCGAAGATCTTCTCCGACGCCGAGGCGATCTACTCGTACGAGGGCACGCAGGAGATCAACACGCTCGTGGCCGGCCGGTCGATCACGGGCATCGCCGCCTTCGTCTAGGAATTCGCACCGGTTCTCCTACTCCGGTTCTCCTACTCCGGTTCTCCTACTCCGCATGCAGGGGCAGGAGTACCGAGGGGCGGGGGTCCAGGACGAAGAGAAGGGGATCGACGTACTCCCCGTGGACCCGCACGCCCCAGTGCAGGCAGCCGTCTGCACAGTGCGTACCGCCCGGAGTCGTCAGCTCAGCCACCTCCTGACCCCTCGACACCCGGTCTCCGCGGACGAGGGTCGTGGTGACCGGCTCGAAACTGCTGATCCGTCCGTCGCCGTGATCGATCGACACCACACCCCGGTCCACCACCGTCCCCGCGAAGGAGACCACGCCGTCGTCCGGGCTGTGCACCGGGAGGGGCCGGCCCGCACCGGGGGAGAGATCCACCCCGCGATGCCCGCGCTCCCATCGCTGCGCAGGCCTGTCGAAGGGACGCACCACCCCGGGGGTGGGCCGCAGGGGCCAGGACCATCTCGGGAGGACCGGCTGATCCCGGACGACTGCCTGATCCCCGACGAACGGATGGGTCCGGGAACCCGGCTGATCCCGGGGGCCTGCCACCGCAGGTGCGCCGGAGGACACGCCCTGAGCGCCGAGGAGCAGGAGGAGCACGGCGACCACGCATCGTGCCGGCGCTCGATGCCGAGCTGGGCTCCTTGTCCGGCTCCGTGCCCGGTCGCGCAGCGGACCGCAGTCGGGCGTGAGCCGCGGGATGAGTGGTGCAGCGTCCATCACCCCATTGAGCCGGTGGCCTCCGATCGGCGTCGGGTCGCCCAGAGGTATGTGGACATCGCCAGGCGCACATCGACCCGCGCGGAGCCGCATCGGCGGCCGTCGTCGGGCAGCAGTGCTGCGCACGGCTGTAGTACACTCGGACCAGCAGTCTGCTGCTTTCCCCTGTGTGTGCTTCGGCGCAGATCGGTCACGGAAGCTGCAGGCTGACTACGCGTGCCATCTGCCCGTCGCCTGCCCATGGCGCCGGGGTGCCCGTCCAACGGTCCGGAGGAATCCGGTGGGGACGGGGACGTCCATCGCGACGAGGCGGCACCAGGATGTAGCGGCCACCCCGGTCCTACTACGAGAACCGTCAACAAGCTTCAGGCAGCGCCCTGCGCTCGAGCCGAGGCTGAAGAAAGGCATGACATGCCAGTAGTAACCATGCGCCAGCTGCTCGACAGTGGCGTCCACTTCGGTCACCAGACCCGCCGTTGGAACCCGAAGATGAAGCGCTTCATCTTCACCGAGCGCAACGGCATCTACATCATCGATCTCCAGCAGTCGCTGGGTTACATCGACCGCGCGTACGAGTTCGTCAAGGCCACGGTGGCGCACGGCGGCACGGTGCTCTTCGTCGGCACGAAGAAGCAGGCCCAGGAAGCCATCGCCGATCAGGCGTCCCGCGTGGGCCAGCCCTACGTCAACCAGCGCTGGCTCGGTGGCATGCTCACCAACTTCCAGACGGTCTCCAAGCGGATCCAGCGGATGAAGGAACTCGAGGAGATCGACTTCGACGACGTCGCCGGATCGAGCCACACCAAGAAGGAGCTGCTGCTCCTGCGCCGCGAGCTCACCAAGCTGCAGAGCAACCTCGGCGGCATCCGCAATCTCACGAAGGCCCCCTCGGCCGTCTGGGTGGTGGACACCAAGAAGGAGCACCTCGCGATCGACGAGGCGAAGAAGCTGAACATCCCGGTCGTCGCCATCCTCGACACGAACTGTGATCCAGACGAGGTCGACTTCCCGATCCCCGGCAACGACGACGCCATCCGCGCGGTGAATCTCCTCACGCGTGTGATCGCCGACGCCGTGGCCGACGGCCTGATCGCCCGCAACAACCGCTCCAACTCCTCCGATGCCTCCGCGGCGGAGGAGCCCATGGCCGAGTGGGAGCGCGAACTGCTCGAGGGCAAGGCTGCCGAGGAGACCGCACCGGCCACCTCCGAGTCGCCCGCCGCGGACCAGGCTCCGGCCGAGGCCGAGACGCTCGCGGCAGAGACCCCCGCGACGGCCGAGGTGCCCGCCGACGAGGTTCCCGGTGCCGCCGAGAACGTCCCGGACACCACCGGGGAAGCACCCGCCGGCGAGTAGGCCCATCGTGCCGGGGGGGTCCGACGACGCCCCCGGCACGGATGTCCGCAGAGCTCCTCCCCGCTGCCCGCTGTGCCCGGGCGGGGCGCTTCGTAGAACCACATCAACTTAGGAGTACGAATGGCAAATTTCACTGCCGCTGACATCAAGGCCCTACGCGAGCGCACCGGCGCCGGCATGATGGACGTCAAGAAGGCCCTCGACGAGGCCGACGGCGATGCCGACAAGGCCCTGGAACTGATCCGGATCAAGGGACTCAAGGGCGCCACGAAGCGCGAGGGCCGCTCGACCGCCGAGGGCCTCGTCGCCGCTCGGGTGGACGGCGGCGTGGGCGTCATGGTCGAGGTCAACTGCGAGACCGACTTCGTCGCCAAGGCCGGACCCTTCATCGATTTCTCGAACAAGGTCCTCGATGCGGCGATCCGCTCCGAAGCGACCGACGTGGAGTCGCTCCTGTCCTTCGAGCTCGACGGCAAGCCTGTCTCCGAGCACGTCATCGAGGCCGGCGCGCTGCTCGGCGAGAAGGTGGACATCCGCCGGATCGCCCGCGTGGAGGGCCAGCTCGTGGACGCCTACCTGCACAAGACGTCCAAGGACCTGCCCGCCCAGGTCGGCGTTCTCCTCGCCGTCGAAGGCTCCGGGGACGCCGCCGCCCAGACGACGCACGACGTCGCCGTGCACATCGCGGCCTACTCACCCACGTACCTGACCCGCGAGGACGTCCCCGCGGAGCTCGTCGAGTCCGAACGCCGCATCGCGGACGAGACGGCTCGCGCCGAGGGCAAGCCCGAGCAGGCCCTGACCAAGATCGTGGAGGGGCGCCTCACCGGCTTCTTCAAGGAGGGCGTGCTGCTCGACCAGGCGTTCGCCAAGGACGCCAAGAAGTCCGTCGCCACGGTCCTCTCCGAGGCCGACGCGAAGGCCACCGCCTTCGCACGGTTCCGCGTCGGAGCCTGAGACCGGATCCACAGGTGTACGGGGAAGGGCGGCCGCCGACAGGGTGGCCGCCCTTTCTGTGCGCCCGCGCGGCACGCCGTATCCTGTAACGGGTCCGGCACCCGAACCCCCTCCGCCGTCCCACGAGGAACGGTGAACAGCACTATGCCCGGGAGGCACTTCATGGACAGTTCAACCACGGCTCCGACAGGTGCTCCCGGCAGCAGGCGGCGCGTTCTGCTCAAGCTCTCCGGAGAAGTCTTCGGCGGCGGCAAGCTGGGCGTCGATCCGGAGACCGTCCGGGCGGTCGCCGGACAGATCGCGGCGACGGTCGACGACGTCGAGGTGGCGATCGTGGTGGGGGGCGGCAACTTCTTCCGGGGCGCCGAACTCTCCCAGAGCGGCATGGACCGGTCCAGGGCCGACTACATGGGCATGCTCGGGACGGTGATGAACTGCCTGGCACTGCAGGACTTCCTCGAGCAGGCCGGCGTGGAGACCCGCGTGCAGAGCGCCATCACGATGGGGCAGGTGGCCGAGGCGTACATCCCCCGGCGGGCCATCCGCCACCTCGAGAAGGGCCGCGTGGTGATCTTCGGCGCCGGCGCGGGCCTGCCGTACTTCTCCACGGACACCGTGGCGGCCCAGCGCGCGCTCGAGGTGCACGCCGACGAGGTGCTGATGGCCAAGAGCGGTGTGGACGGTGTGTACACGGCGGACCCGCACCGGGATCCGACGGCCGAGAAGCTGGACACGCTGTCCTACGACGACGCGCTGCGGCGCGACATCCGCGTCATGGACCAGACCGCCATGACCATGTGCAAGGACAACGATCTCACCATGGTGGTGTTCGGGATGGAGGGCGACGGTAATGTCTCCCGCGCTATCCGCGGGGAGAAGCTCGGCACCGTGATCACGCGGTAGCCGGGTCCGGGGCCCCGGGGCTTTGGCCGGACACGGCCGGGGGCAGGGGCCCGTGAACTAGGATTGTGCACTGGAGAGGTCGCCCGGCGACCGAGCGCGTACCAAGGAGACATTGTGATCGAAGAGACCCTGCTGGAAGCCACCGACAAGATGGATAAGGCCGTGGAGGTGGCGAAGGACGACTTCGCGACCGTCCGGACGGGGCGGGCGAACGCGTCCATGTTCTCCAAGGTCGTGGTGATGTACTACGGGGCGCCGACCCCGCTGCAGCAGCTGGCCTCCTTCCAGAACCCGGAGGCGCGGACCCTGCTCATCACGCCCTTCGACCGCGGGGCCATGAACGACATCGAGAAGGCGCTGCGCGAGTCCGATCTCGGCGCCAACCCGTCCAACGACGGCAATGTGATCCGGGTGGTCCTGCCCGAGCTGACGCAGGAGCGCCGCAAGGAGTACGTGAAGCTGGTGAAGACGAAGGCCGAGGACGCCAAGATCTCCATCCGCAACATCCGCCGTAAGGCGAAGGACGGCATCGACCGCGCGGTCAAGGACGGCGACACGGGCGAGGACGAGGGCTCGCGTGCCGAGAAGGAACTCGACGCCCTGACCAAGTCGCGCGTGGATCTGGTCGACGAGCTGCTCAAGCGCAAGGAAACCGAGCTGCTCGAGGTCTGATGCCTGCTCTCGATCCGCCCCGTCGCAGGCTCACGAGGGACACGGGGCGCACGTCGCGCGCGGGACGCAATCTCCCCGCGGCCACCGGCGTCGGCGTGGCGCTCCTGCTGCCGGTCCTGGTGGGCCTGCTGTTCTTCCCACTCGTCTTCGTGGGCATCGTGGCCCTGTTCGGGGTGGTCGGTGTCTGGGAGCTCCGCCGCGCCCTGGCGATCCGGCACATCCGGATACCGCTCGTCCCCGCGATGGCGGGATCGCTGGCCATGCCCTTCGCGGCCTACGCCGGCGGGGGTGAGGGACTCGCCGCGGCCACGGTGGGAGCGCTGCTCGGACTGTTCCTGTGGCGGTGCCTCGACCCGGCTCCGGGGAGCGCCCAGGGCATCGTCGCCGGGACGTTCGCCCTCCTGTGGGTGCCCTTCATGCTCAGCTTCGCCATGGTCCTCATGCGCGCGGACGGCGGTTTCCTGGTGATCGCCACCCTGCTGCTGCTGGTGGTCGCGAATGACACGTTCGGCTATCTGATCGGAGCGTCCTTCGGCAAGCACGCCATGGCTCCGAAGATCAGTCCCAAGAAGTCGTGGGAGGGCTTCGGCGGATCGATCGGCGGGGCGCTCGTGGTCGGCGGGCTCTGCTCGGTGTTCCTGCTCGGGCAGCCCGTCTGGCTCGGCTTCGCCCTGGCCGTCGCCGTCGTGGCGGCCGCGACCGCGGGCGATCTCGCCGAGTCGATGATCAAGCGCGAGCTCGGCGTCAAGGACATGAGCAACATCCTGCCCGGCCACGGCGGGGTCATGGACAGGCTCGACTCGATCGTCTTCGCCGCGCCGACAGCGTACCTGCTGTCCGCCACCCTCGTCCCGGGACTGATCTGACCCCTGCTCCGGCCCCTGGACGGGACGAGGGACATGCGGGAGCAGGCAGGACCCCACGGGACACCCCAGGACATCCCAGGACACCACCAGCAGGAGGACAGTATGGTCACGGCTCGCCCACGCGGCACCGCCTTCACGCGCGTCGACCGGGCCACGCTCGGCTACGCGCCGCGCCAGGTGGAGCGCTTCCTGGCGAGGGTGCCGGTCGACCGGACCGCGGGGCGGGACGACGCCGGGGACACCGGGGACACCGGGGACACAGGGGACACCGGAAACACCGGCGGCCTCGCGAGCAGCGAGGTACGAACCATCGTGTTCGACCCGGCGAGGGGAGGGTACGATCCGCAGGCCGTCGACGCCGAACTGGATCGGATCGAGGACGGGCTCGCACGAAACGAGCGCGACCGGGTCATCGCCGCGCGCGGGGCGGACGCCTGGCTCCACGAGCTCGAGGGGACCGTCGCCGTGCTCCATCGACGTCTGCGGCGGGGCCCGGGCAAGCGTTTCCGCCGCCCTGCGAAGGAGAGGACCCGCAGCTACGACGTCGGCGACGTCGACAGCCTGTGCGAGGAGATCCTGCAGTACCTCGACCACGACGTGCCCCTCGGCGTGGACGACGTCCGTGGTGCGGTGTTCCGTGAGGCGCGGGGAGCGGACGGCTACGAGGAGAACCAGGTCGACGCGTTCCTGGACCGCGTGATCGATCTCCTGAAGTCCATCTCCTGAAGTCCATCGCCTGAGGCTGCTCGACCCCGGGCCTAGCGCTGCTCGGGCGTGTGCAGCCTGGCGAGGACGCGCGAGGCCGAGGCCGGTCGCCGTCGGGCGGTGGCGCGGGAGACCAGCACCATCGTGGCGAAGGCCGCCGGCACCGTCCACAGGGCCGGCTGTGCCAGCCAGACCCATCCCGCCCCCGGTCCCAGCACGGCGCTCGCGGCGATCGCCCCACCGCACAGCACCGCCCCCGCGAGCATGCCGGCCACCGCTCCGGCATCGGTGAGACCCCGCCACCAGATCCCGAGCAGCAGCAGGGGGCAGATGGTCGAGGCCGTGAAGGCGAAGACCGAGCCCACACTGCCGGCCAGGGCCGAACTGTCCGTCAGGAGCGCCACGCCCAGCGGGACGAGCGCGGACAGGAGCGCGGCCCGGCGGAAGCCCAGGACACTGCCCTGGAAGAACTCCTGGCTGACCACACCGGCGAGGGAGACCACGAGTCCGCTCGTCGTCGAGAGGAAGGCGGCGAACGCCCCGGCGGTCACGAGGGCGGAGAGGATGTCGCCCGTCGCGCCGTCCAGGATGCGCCCGGGCAGGAGGAGGACCGTGGCATCGGCCATCCCTCCGGAGGCCAGGTCGGGCGTGTGGATGCGCCCCAGGATCCCGTACACGGTGGGGAAGAGGTAGAAGACGGACAGGAGCCCCAGAACGATCAGCGTGGTCCTGCGCGCCGAGTCGCCGTCGGGATTCGTGTAGAACCGCACGAGGACGTGGGGCAGGCCGAGCGTACCGAACAGGAGCGCGATGACCAGCGAGATGGTCCCGTAGAGGGAGGCGTCCGCCGTCGTGTCCAGCTCGGCGGTGAAGGCGGCGCCGCCGTCGGTGACCGGGCCGCCGTCGAGGCCGAGCCGGAGGAGGATGAGGACCACGGGCACGGCGAGGGCCGTGAGCTTGAGCCAGTACTGGAACGCCTGGACGAACGTGATGGACCGCATCCCTCCGGTGACCACGCTGAGATACACCACCACGACGACGGCGACCGGGCCCGCCCAGGACGGCAGCCCGGTGGTGATGAGGACGGTCAGGGCGGCCCCGTGCAGTTGCGGCACGATGTACAGCCAGCCGACCACGATGACCAGCACACTGGTCACCCGGCGCACCAGGAGGGAATCGAGCCGGGACTGCGCGAAGTCGGGGACGGTGTAGGCGCCCGACCGGCGCAGTGGTGCGGCGACGAACAGCAGGAGCATGAGATAGCCGGCCGTGTAGCCGATGGGGAACCACAGGGCGTCCACGCCGGAGATGAGGATCAGTCCGGCGATCCCCAGGAAGCTCGCCGCCGACAGGTACTCGCCGCCGATCGCGGAGGCGTTCCACCACGGCGGGACCGTCCGCGACGCCACGTAGAAGTCGTCCGTGGTGCGGGAGACGCGCAGACCGTAGATCCCGATCAGCACGGTGCTCAGGGCCACCAGCACGAGCGCCGTATAGCCGACGGCGGGGTTCAGCTCCACCACGGCCTCAGTCATCGTCCACGAGATCCTGGAAGCGCCGTTCGTTGCGGGTGGCGCTGCGCACGAACAGGACGGCGCTCCCGATCACGAGCGGGTAGACCCCGAGCCCCAGGAGCAGCCAGGGGAGGGGGATCGTCGCGATGGTCACGCGGTCGATGTCCGGGAACACGGCCAGCAGGACCGGGATGCCGATGAGGATCACGAGGAACCCCGCGGCGACCACGAGGGCCAGGCGCAGCTGCGATCTGATGAGCGACGCGACGAAGAGCTGACCCACCTCGGACTGCTCGGCCATCTCGCGTGCCACCGGGAAGGAGGCTCCCGTGGCGCGGGCGGCGGTCCTGGGGGCCGTCACGCGGACGCGCCGGGGACCCTGCGGTGGCTCTCCGCTCATCGGGTGGCCACCGGGGGTGGCGGGAGGCGCTGTCGCCGGCCCACGGTCAGTGGCCCGGACGGAGCC
This sequence comes from uncultured Arthrobacter sp., assembly GCF_947493765.1. Taxonomy (GTDB): domain Bacteria; phylum Actinomycetota; class Actinomycetes; order Actinomycetales; family Micrococcaceae; genus Arthrobacter_D. The sequence goes on along the minus strand of NZ_CANLSZ010000004.1, from coordinate 120,131 downwards.
GGGTGGCTTCCAGCTTCTCCCGGACGTCGGGGAGATGGCGGCGACTGACCGGCAGCTCCGCGTCCCCGACGAAGAGACTTGCACGCCCGGCACTGATGCGGACCTTGCGCACCTGGTCCATCGCCACGAGATAGGAGCGGTGCGTGCGCAGGAAGCCGGACCGGGCCCACTGCCGCTCGAGGTCGTTCAGCGGGATGCGGATCAAATAGCTGGCCGCCACGGTGTGCAGGCGGGCGTAGTCACCCTGCGCCTGGACGTAGCGCACTTCGTCACGCCTGATCATCCGGCTGACCCCGCCCTGGTCCACCGTGATGACCTCCGGCGCGGCAGGCGAGCCGTCCATCAGCTCGCTGATCCGCCGGACGGACTCGGCGAGCCGCTCGACCCGGACGGGCTTGAGCAGGTAGTCCACGGCCCGCAGGTCGAAGGCCTCCAGGGCGCGGTCCTCGTCCGCCGTGACGAAGACGACGGCGGGCGGCCGGCTGAAGCGGGAGATGACGCGGGCGATGTCCAGTCCGGACAGGGTCGGCATGTGGATGTCGAGGAACAGGGCGTCCACGGGATGCTGCTCGAGCGCCCGGAGGGCCTCTGCCCCGCTCGACGCCCGGTGGATGGTGCCGATCCGGGGGTCCTTCCCCAGCAGGAACGCCAGTTCCTCGACGGCTGGGAGCTCATCATCGACGACGACAACATTGACCATGGGACCTAGGCTACGCGCCTCACACGCGGTGCCCGGGCTGCGACTTCGGCACGCGCATGGTGATCAGCGTGCCCGCGCCGGGGGCGGTGTCGATGACGAGTCCGTGGTCGTCCCCGTAGACCTGGCGCAGGCGGGAGTCCACGTTGCGCAGTCCTACGTGCACGCCTTCCGTGTGGCCCGCGAGGACGGAGCGCAGGTGCTCCGGGTCGATCCCCACGCCGTCGTCCTCGATGGTCACCTCGGCGTACGGGCCGGCGTCGTGCGCCGTGATGGTGATGTTGCCGATGCCGTCCTTCGAGTCCAGGCCGTGGCGGACGGCGTTCTCCACGAGCGGCTGGAGGCTCAGGAACGGGATCACGGTGCCGAGCACCTCCGGCCCCACGTTCAGGCTGACCCTGAGCCGGTCCCCGAACCGGGCACGCTCCAGCAGGAGGTAGCGGTCGATGCTCAGCAGTTCCTCCGCGACGGTGGTGAAGTCGCCGTGGCGCCGGAAGGAGTAGCGCGTGAAGTCGGCGAACTCGACCACGAGCTCGCGGGCCCGCTGGGGATCGGTGTTGATGAAGGAGGCGATCGCGTTCAGCGAGTTGTAGATGAAGTGGGGGCTGATCTGGGCGCGGAGCGCACGGAGCTCGGCCTCGGCGAGCAGGCGTCGGGACGAGTCCAGTTCCGCCAGCTCCACCTGCGTGGAGACCCAGCCGGCGAGTTCGTTGGTGGCACGCACGAGACCGGCGTCGACCACGCCCACGAACGCCCCGACGGTGCCCACCACCCGGTTCTCCACGCGCACCGGCGACAGGACGAGCTCGCCGAGCTCGGCGAGTCCGACGTCGCGCACCGCCTGGCGCCGGAAGATCTGGGTGCGTCCGCTCTCGAGGACCTGCCGCACGAGCGGCATGACCTCCGGCTCCGACCCGCGTGCGCCCTCCCAGGCCAGGACGCCCGCGTCGTCGCTGATCAGCAGGACGTCGCAGCGCAGGAGCCCGCGCAGATGGCGGCTCGCCCTGCGGGCACCGGACGGGGTGAGGCCCTCGCGGAGGTGCTCGGAGGCCAGGGCCGCGGTGTGGAGGGTCGCGTAGGTGGCGCGGTCGGCGTCGGAGCCGAGATCCCGCGAGGAGCGCGAGAGGCGGAAGCCGAGCGAGGCGACGACGGCGAGGGTGATGACGGCGACGGCGAACACCAGGGCGGTGTCGACGGCGGCGCTGACCATCGCTCCAGACTAGTCGCCGCGCACGGACCGCTCGTCCTACCGTTCACCGCAGCGTGCTGCACGCTCACCGACGTGACGGCCGGTGCTGCTGGTGCCCACCCGGGGCGTACCCCAGAGTGATGACAGTCACACCGATGCACCCTGCCGACCGGCGGGGATGCCGCCCTCGCGGCGAGGGTGACGTCCCAATCGAAGGAGCAATCATGGGTTCCCACCCAGTAGAGCCGGTGGCCGGCTCCGGTGCTGCCGTGGACTTCACCGAGGTCCAGCAGACCGAGCAGTTCAGGGAGTTGCGCAAGCGCCATCGCAGCTTCGTCTTCCCCATGGCGGTGTTCTTCCTGCTGTGGTACTTCGCCTACGTGCTGCTGGCCGACTACGCGCACGACTTCATGGCGACACCGGTCGTCGGCAACATCAACATTGGCATCATCCTCGGACTGCTGCAGTTCGCCACCACGTTCATCATCACCATGTGGTACGTGAGCTACGCCAACAGGCGCCTCGACCCGATCGCGGCCGAGCTGCGCCACGAGCTCGAGGAAGCAGCACCAGAAGCATTCATCGATCCGGCAGGCGGAACCAAATGACCACCATCGGCAGTGCGGCGCTCCGCGTACCGCTCCAGACCGCCGAGGCGACGAGTGTCGGCTCCCCGGTCCTCAACATCTCCATCTTCGGCGCGTTCGTGGCGATCACCCTCGTGATCGTGCTGCGCGCCAGCCGGAACAACAAGACGGCGGCGGACTACTACGCCGCCGGCCGCTCGTTCACCGGCGGTCAGAACGGGACGGCGATCGCCGGGGACTATCTCTCGGCCGCATCCTTCCTGGGTATCGTGGGCGCCATCGCCATCAACGGCTACGACGGCTTCCTCTACTCCATCGGCTTCCTCGTGGCCTGGCTCGTGGCGCTGCTCCTCGTGGCGGAACTGCTCCGCAACACCGGCAAGTTCACGATGGCGGACGTGCTGTCCTTCCGCCTGAAGCAGCGCCCGGTGCGTATCGCCGCGGCCATCACCACGCTCGCGGTCTGCTTCTTCTACCTCCTCGCGCAGATGGCGGGCGCCGGCGGCCTGGTCTCGCTCCTGCTGGGCATCAACGACCGCCTCGGCCAGTCCCTCGTCATCACCGTGGTCGGCGTGCTCATGATCATGTACGTCCTGATCGGCGGCATGAAGGGCACCACGTGGGTGCAGATCATCAAGGCCTGCCTGCTGATCGCCGGCGCGTTCATCATGACCATCTGGGTCCTCGCCCTGCACGGCTTCAATCTCTCCACCCTGCTCGGTGCGGCGATCGAGACCTCCGGGAACGCCGCGATCACCAGCCCGGGACTGCAGTACGGCGTCAGTGCCATCACGCGGCTGGACTTCCTGTCCCTGGCGCTCGCACTGGTCCTCGGCACCGCGGCCCTGCCCCACGTCCTCATGCGCTTCTACACCGTGCCCACCGCCAAGGAGGCCCGCCGCTCGGTGGTCTGGGCCATCTGGCTCATCGGCGCCTTCTACCTCTTCACCCTCGTGCTCGGCTACGGCGCCAGTGCACTCATCGGGGCCGATCGCATCACGGCGGCACCCGGCGGCGTCAACTCGGCCGCTCCGCTGCTCGCCTACGAACTCGGCGGCTCGATCCTGCTCGGACTGATCTCGGCCGTGGCCTTCGCGACCATCCTCGCCGTGGTGGCCGGTCTGACCATCACGGCCGCGGCCTCCTTCGCCCACGACATCTACGCGAGCGTCATCCGCAAGGGCAAGGTGAACCCTGACGGCGAGGTGAAGGTGGCACGCCGCACCGTGATCGTGATCGGGCTCCTGTCCATCGCCGGCGGCATCGGTGCCCAGGGCCAGAACGTGGCGTTCCTCGTGGCGCTCGCCTTCGCCGTGGCGGCCAGTGCCAATCTGCCGACCATTCTCTACTCGCTGTTCTGGAAGCGGTTCAACACCCAGGGCGCGGTCTGGAGCATGTACGGCGGTCTCGGCTCGGCCATCCTGCTCATCGCGCTCTCGCCCGTGGTCTCCGGCGGGGAGAAGTCGATGATCACCGGCGCCGACTTCTCGGTCTTCCCGCTCAGCAACCCCGGCATCGTCTCGATCCCGCTGGCCTTCCTCCTCGGCTGGCTGGGCACGGTGCTCTCGCGGACCGCGGAGGACCCCATGAAGCAGGCGGAGATGGAGGTCCGTTCGCTCACGGGTGTCGGCGCCGAGAAGGCCACCGACCACTGACGCCGACCCGTTCCACGCACCGAGGCCGTCCCCTCCCGGGGGCGGCCTCGGTCGCGTCCGGGGAGCGGAGTGCGTGCTCACCTCGGGGGCAGGGGACCTCGTTCGAGCAGTGGTTCCACGCGGAAGGGCACGAGCTCGCCCATCGCCAGGGAGGTGTCGCACCGCTCCACGCCGTCGCAGGCGAGGACCGTCCCGTTGATGCGGAACAGATCCTCGGCGTCGACGGCGACCACGCGCACCAGGATGTCGGCCTGACCCGTCACGCCGAACGCCTCGATGACCTCCGGGATCGCGGCGATGTTCGCGGCGATCGCGGCGAGCTTCTGCTGCTGGACGTGCACATGGATGAAGGCAGTGAGCGGATATCCCAGCGAGACGGTGTTGATGCGCCGCTCGAAGGAGAGGAACACCGATTTCTTCTCCAGGTGGGCCATCCTGGCCTGCACCGTGTTCCGCGACAGGCCCAGACGCTGGGCGAGCGCGACGACGGTACGCCGGGGGTCCTTCGCCATCGCCAGCAACAGACGCATGTCGGTGAGATCCAGGGGTTGCATAGTGCCCAACGCTAGCAGGGGTACTTCTCCTCGGATAGGGCACTCTGCTCAGTGAAAGCAGAAACGGTTGTGCTACCTGCGCCGTGTGAGTAGGGTCACAGCAACTCCGGACAAGGGTGTCCGGAGCCCACCTGCGCCTCGTCCTCCGGGCGGAGGAGCTGCTCCCACGTGAAGGTTGAGTGATATGACCCAGGACCACGCCCTGCAAGGATCGGAGTTCGACGGCGGGACCCGCGTCCCGGCTGCCGGGACGGCGACCGGTGCGGTCCTGCCCGGGCCGGCCCACGACGGCGCGGACGAGCCGGTCCAGCTCCTCGATCACCTCGGTGTCCGCCACGCGCACGAGCACTACGACGCCCTGGTGGCCGACGTCGACGGCGCCGCCCTGCGGAAGCTCTACGAGGACATGGTGGTGGTGCGGCGCATCGACGCCGAGGCGACGGCGCTCCAGCGGCAGGGTGAACTGGCGCTGTGGCCGCCGCTCCTCGGCCAGGAGGCCGCCCAGATCGGTTCCGGACGTGCGCTGCGCGAGGACGACTTCGTCTTCTCCAGTTACCGGGAGAACGCCGTCGCCTACTGCCGCGGCGTCGACCTCACGGACCTGCTGCGCGTCTGGCGCGGCAATGCGTCCTCCGGCTGGGACCCCTACTCCATCAACATGGCCACGCCCCAGGTCATCATCGGGGCGCAGACCCTGCACGCCACCGGGTATGCCATGGGCATCCTGCAGGACGGCGACGACGCCGTCGCGATGACCTACTTCGGCGACGGGGCCACGAGCCAGGGCGACGTCAACGAGGCCATGGTCTTCGCCGCGAGCTACCAGGCGCCGGTGGTCTTCTTCTGCCAGAACAACCACTGGGCCATCTCCGAGCCCGTGGGCCTGCAGGCCCACGTGCCGATCGCACGCCGGGCACCGGGCTTCGGCATCCCGTCGGTCCGCGTGGACGGCAACGACGTCCTGGCCTGCCTCGCCGTCACGCGTGAGGCACTGGCGCGCGCCCGCTCGGGCGGCGGCCCCACCTTCATCGAGGCGGTGACCTACCGCATGGGCCCGCACACCACGGCCGACGATCCCAAGCGGTACCGCGATGCCAACGAGCTCGAGGACTGGGCCTCCCGCGATCCGCTGGCCCGCCTCGCCACGCTCCTGGACTCGCTCGGGCTGCTCGACGCCGACTACACCGACTCCGTGAAGGCCACGGCGGACGCCGTCGCCGCCGAGCTGCGGCAGGGCTGCCTGTCCATGCCCGAGCCGGAGCCGATGGACGTCTTCAAGCACGTCTACAGTGCGCCGAACTCGTGGCTCGACCGCCAGCAGGACCACTACGAGCGCTATCTCGCCTCGTTCGAGCAGGCACCCCAGGAAGGATCCCGCTGATGACCACCATGACCTTCGGCCGAGCCATCACCGCCGGCCTGCGACGCGCCATGGAGGACGATCCGAAGGTGATCCTCATGGGCGAGGACATCGGCAAGCTCGGCGGTGTCTTCCGCATCACCGACGGGCTGCAGAAGGATTTCGGGGCGCACCGCGTGCTGGACAGCCCCCTGGCCGAGTCCGGGATCCTCGGGACCGCCGTCGGCATGGCCTACCGCGGCTACCGTCCCGTGGTGGAGATCCAGTTCGACGGCTTCATCTACCCGGCCTTCGACCAGATCGTCTGCCAGGTGGCCAAGCTCCACTACCGGACGCAGGGCGCCGTGAGGATGCCCATCACCATCCGGGTGCCGTTCGGTGGCGGCATCGGCTCACCCGAGCACCACTCGGAGTCCCCCGAGGCCTACTTCACCCACACCTCCGGGCTGCGCGTGGTGAGCGTCTCCGACCCGCAGGACGCGTACACGATGATCCAGCAGGCCATCGCCAGCGACGACCCCGTGCTGTACTTCGAGCCCAAACGCCGGTACCACGTCAAGGGCGAGGTCGACGAGACCGGCGACGCTTCGGCGTCGGACATGGGGACGGCACGCGTGGTCGCCCGTGGCACCGATGTCACGCTCGTCACCTACGGGCCGCTGGTCCCGACGGCGCGCGACGCCGCCGTCGCGGCGTCCGACGAGGGCATCTCCATCGAGGTCATCGACCTGCGCTCCCTCGCCCCGATCGACTTCGCGACCGTCGAGGCCTCCGTGCGGAAGACCGGCCGGCTCGTCATCACGCACGAGGCAGCGCAGTCGGGCGGCCTCGGCGCGGAGATCGCGGCGAGCATCACCGAGCGGTGCTTCGACGTCCTCGAGCACGCGCCCGTGCGCGTCACGGGCTTCGACATCCCGTACCCCTACTCCAAGCTCGAGTTCCACCATCTGCCGGACCTGGACAGGATCCTCGACGGCGTGGACCGTGTCATGCGCCGGCACAACTCGCTCAGCGGGCCGACCACCGAAGGAGTTTCCCAGTGACCACCACCACGCCCGCCCGGGTGAAGGAGTTCCGCCTGCCGGATCTGGGGGAGGGCCTGACCGAGTCCGAGATCGTCCAGTGGCACGTCGCCGAGGGCGACACCGTGGAGCTGAACCAGATCATCGCCGACGTCGAGACCGCCAAGGCCGTGGTGGAACTGCCCTCTCCCTACGCGGGAACGGTGCTCCGCCTGCACGAGGCGGCGGGCACAGTGGTCGACGTCGGGGCGCCGATCGTCTCCTTCGAGGTGGCGGGGGAGTCGGAGGAGACCCCGACCACCACCCCCTCCGTGCCGCCTGCGTCGGCGCCCACCACCGCGTCCGACGAGCATGCCGCTCCCGGCACCGACGCCGCCAGGGATTCCGTCACCGACGCCGTTCCGGCGAAGCGCGAGCCGAATCTCGTCGGGTACGGCGCTGCCGTCGAGAAGAGCGGACGACCCCAGCGCCGCAGTCGCGCCCGATCGGTGAGCGCGCGCGAGGCAGCTGCGCCTGCCATGACACCCGCGACACCTGCAGGACCACCGGCTGCCGAGGCTGCCGCGCAGGCTCCCGCCGAGCGTCCACGGTCCACGCCTCCCGTGCGCAAGCTGGCGCGTGATCTCGGGATCTCCCTCGAGACGGTGACCGGTACCGGACCGGGTGGCCTGATCGTGCGGGACGACGTCCTGGCCGCCGTCGGGGGAAGCTCGGCAGAGCTCCCGGCCCTGCACCCCCCGGTCCTGCACCCATCCCCAGCGGGACCTGACACCGCGGAGCCGACGGGCGACCCCTCCGCCGGGCAGACGCGCACACCCATCCGCGGGATGCGCAAGCACACCGCCGCCGCGATGGTGGCCAGTGCCTTCACCGCGCCCCACGTCACGGAGTTCCTGACCGTCGACGTCACACCGACCATGGAGCTGCTCACCGAACTCAAGGCGAGCCGTGCCTTCGAGGGGACCCGGGTCACGCCCCTGACCATCGTCGCCAAGGCGCTGTGCATCGCCGCGGCGCGGAACCCGACCGTCAACTCGTCGTGGGACGAGGAGGCGCAGGAGATCGTGCAGTACGCGGACGTCCATCTCGGCATCGCCGCCGCCACCCCACGGGGGCTCCTGGTACCGAACATCAAGGCCGCGCAGACGCTGCCGCTCGTCGACCTGGCGCGGTCCCTGGGCACGCTGACCGAGACCGCCCGTGCCGGGAAGACCCCTCCTGCGGATCTGACCGGGGGCACCATCTCGATCACGAACATCGGTGTGTTCGGCATCGACGCCGGTACGCCGATCCTGAATCCGGGCGAGGCAGCCATCTTGGCCGTCGGAGCGGTCCGCAGCATGCCGTGGGAGTACCAGGGCGCCGTCGCGCTCCGATCCGTCATGACGCTCAGTCTGTCCTTCGACCACCGGCTGGTCGACGGCGAGCAGGGCTCGCGGTTCCTCGCCGACATCGGGATGATCCTGCGGAATCCGGCGATGGTCCTGACCATGGTGTAGCGGTCAGCCGGACCGAGATGGCAGATATGACCGCGTACGGCCGGATGTCGTGGTGTCTTCTGCCATCTCGACGGACCTGCCGCCCGACCCGCGCTACCGCAGCTCGAGGATGATCTCCTCCACCACGGCGCCACGGGCCGGTGCGAAGCCCTGCGTCCGGCCGATCTCCGTGAAGCCCCAGCGCTCGAGGATGCGGATGGAGCTGACGTTGTCGGCCACGGCGTGCGCGCGGATGGGCCGCTCCGTCACCTCGTCGAGGAACTGCCCCACCGCCGCCGTCGTGATGCCCTCGCCCCAGTGCGAGCGGTCGATCCAGTAGCTGATCTCCGGAGCGTCGCCGTCGTTGTAGGCGAGGATGCTGCCCACCACCTCGCCGTCGGAGAGGATGGTCCGCACCGTGGTCCTCGGATCGTTGAGGATGTCCTGCCAGTGGTGGTCGAAGACACCGCGGTCCGACGGGTTCTTGGCGCCGAACGCGGCCATGTGATTGGCGCGGGGGTCCAGCTGGTGCGAGAAGAACTCGTCGAGGTCGGTGGCTTCAACGGCACGTAACGTGGTCACAGCAGGTCTCCCGGTCGGTGGAGTGGCCGGCTGGTCAGCTCGGCCGGGGGCGTCTCGTGCTTCAGCGTACAGCGGAGCGACGCGCGGCTCACACGGTGAGGGCCGCCCACGCCATGTCCTCGAGCAGGTTCCGCAGCAGGTCCCGCTCCGGTCCCGATCCCGTGCCGTGGGCCGTGTGCGGTGTGGAGTTGATGAGGCCGAAGACCGCGTGGACCCGCCGCCGCTGCAGGGAGCGGTCCGTGTCCGGTCGATAGGCGGTGAGCTGGTCCACCCACACCTGCACGTAGCTGCGCTGCAGGGAGCGGACGGTGTGCTCGTCGTCGGGCGCGAGCGAGCCGAGATCCCGGTCCTGGACCCGGATGACATCGGAGTTGGTCAGGGCGAACTCCACTTGGAAGCCGATGAGATCCCTGAGGGCCCGCTCCGCCGAGGTGGAGCGGGCGACCACGGCCCGCGCTCCCTCGAGGAGTTCCTCGCTGACACCGGTCAGCAGCGCCGACAGGACGGAGGGCTTGCCGGCGAAGTGCCGGTACACGGCGGGGCCGCTGACGCCGGCTGCCGCGCCCAGATCCTCGATCGACACGCCGTTGTAGCCGCGCTCCGCGAAGAGCCTGGCGGCGGAGTCGAGGAGGGCGGCCCGGCGGGTGGCCTTGGCGATACTGCGACCGGTGACCCGGTCTTCCGTGGGCAGTGCCTCCATGCGGATCCTTGTCGTCGGAACGGTGATTGCCTCCCTCATTGTGGTGGACACGGGCAGTGATGACCACTACCCTGAATTCCGGTTAGCATTTGCTAACTGAATACCTCGAGGAAGCAGTCGATGGAGACTCTCAGATCGCAGGTCGATCCGCTCTCGGCGTCGTTCCGGGCCAATGAGGCGGCGCAGTCGAAACTCGTGGCGGAGCTGCGCGACCGCCTCGCCACGGCAGCGCTGGGCGGTCCGGAGCGTTCCCGCGAGCGTCACGTGGCCCGCGGCAAGCTGCTGCCGCGCGAGCGCGTCGATCAGCTGCTCGACGACGGCAGCCCCTTCCTCGAGATCGCCCCGCTCGCCGCGGACGGGATGTACGACGGCGAGTCCCCGGGTGCGGGCGTTATCGCCGGGATCGGTCTGGTGCACGGGCGCCATGTGCTCGTCATCTCCAACGACGCGACCGTCAAGGGCGGCACGTACTACCCCATGACGGTCAAGAAGCACCTGCGGGCGCAGGAGATCGCGCTGGAGAACAATCTGCCCTGCGTCTACCTGGTGGACTCCGGCGGGGCCTTCCTGCCCCGGCAGGACGAGGTCTTCCCCGATCGCAACCACTTCGGCCGGATCTTCTACAACCAGGCCACCATGTCCGCGCGGAAGATCCCGCAGATCGCCGCCGTCATGGGAAGCTGCACCGCCGGTGGGGCGTACGTGCCGGCCATGAGCGACGAGACGGTGATCGTCCGCAACCAGGGCACCATCTTCCTCGGCGGGCCCCCGCTGGTGAAGGCCGCGATCGGCGAGGTGGTCACGGCCGAGGAGCTCGGGGGCGGCGAGGTGCACTCGAGGATCTCGGGCGTCACGGACCATCTCGCGGAGAACGACCAGCACGCCCTCGAGATCGTCCGCGACATCATCTCCACCCTGCCTCCGGCGGACGGGACCCCGCCTGCGGCGGCGGAGCGGGACGATGTGCTCGATCCCGCGGTCCCGATGGACGAGCTCTACGGGGCCGTGCCGACCGACGTCAACGCCTCCTACGATGCTCGCGAGATCATCGCCCGGCTCGTGGACGGCTCCCTGTTCCACGAGTTCAAGCGCGAGTACGGCACCACGCTCGTCACGGGCTTCGCGAGCATCCACGGCCACCAGGTGGGGATCGTCGCCAACAACGGCGTGCTGTTCAGCGAATCCGCACTCAAGGGCGCCCACTTCATCGAGCTGTGCGACCAGCGCGGCATCCCGCTCGTGTTCCTGCAGAATCTCTCCGGCTTCATGGTCGGCAGGGACTACGAGGCCGGGGGGATCGCCAAGAACGGCGCGAAGATGGTCACCGCCGTCGCCACGTGCCGGGTCCCGAAGCTCACCGTCGTCGTCGGCGGCTCGTTCGGCGCCGGCAACTACTCCATGTGCGGGCGCGCGTTCTCCCCGCGCTTCCTGTGGATGTGGCCGGCCGGCCGCATCTCGGTGATGGGCGGCAACCAGGCCTCGTCCGTCCTCGCGACCGTGAAGCGCGATCAGCTCGAGGCGCGCGGCGAGGACTGGTCCGGCGAGGACGAGGAGGCGTTCCGGGCGCCCATCCGCGAGCAGTACGAGGCCCAGGGCAACCCCTACTACTCGACGGCGCGGCTGTGGGACGACGGCGTGATCGACCCGGCGGACACCCGCACCGTCCTCGGCCTCGCCCTGGAGGTCTGCGCCGGCGCGCCGCTGCCCGATACCTCCTTCGGCCTCTTCAGGATGTGACCAGATGAGCTCCAGCCCGACCTTCTCCAGCCCGACCTTCTCCAGCCCGACCTTCTCCAGCCCGGACACGTCCACCTGGCCCTTCGACACCGTCCTCGTCGCGAACCGGGGGGAGATCGCCAGCCGCGTGATCCGTTCCGTCCGCGCGCTCGGCCTGCGCTCCGTCGCGGTGTACAGCGATGCCGACGCCGATGCACGCCATGTCCGCGACGCCGATCTCGCGGTGCGCATCGGTGCTGCCGCGCCGTCGGAGAGCTATCTGTCCATCCCCGCCGTCCTGGAGGCCTGCCGGCGCACGGGTGCCGGCGCGGTGCACCCCGGCTACGGCTTCCTCAGCGAGAACGCCGCGTTCGCGGAGGCGCTCGAGGACGCGGGGATCGTGTTCATCGGGCCGTCGGTCCACGCACTGAACGTGATGGGTGACAAGATCCGGTCCAAGAACCACGTGGCCGGCTTCGACGTGCCCGTGGTGCCGGGCATCGCCGAACCCGGGCTCTCCGACGAGGAGCTCCTCCGGGCAGCGGACGACGTCGGCTTCCCCCTGCTCATCAAGCCCTCGGCCGGCGGTGGAGGCAAGGGCATGCATGACGTCCGGCGCACCGACGAGCTGCCGGAGGTACTGCTCACGGCCCGGCGCGTCGCCGCACGCGCGTTCGGCGACGACACCCTCTTCCTGGAGCGGCTCATCGAGCGTCCCCGGCACATCGAGGTGCAGGTCGTGGCCGACCAGCACGGCTCCGTGATCCACCTGGGTGAGCGCGAGTGCTCCCTGCAGCGGCGCCACCAGAAGGTGATCGAGGAAGCACCGTCGGCCCTGCTCGACGAGGCGACGCGGGAACGGATCGGCGAGGCCGCCTGCAACGCCGCACGCAGCGTCGACTACACCGGCGCCGGGACGGTCGAGTTCCTCGTCTCCGACGCCGCGCCCGACGAGTTCTTCTTCATGGAGATGAACACCCGCCTGCAGGTGGAGCACCCGGTCACGGAGCTCGTCACCGGGGTGGATCTGGTGGAGTGGCAGATCCGCATCGCCGCGGGGGAGCGCCTGCCCATGGTGCAGGACGACGTCGTCCTCACCGGCCACGCGGTGGAGGCCCGCGTGTACGCCGAGAATCCCGAAGCCGGGTTCCTGCCGTCCACGGGCACCGTCGTCGCGCTCGCCGAGGCCGCGGGGGAGGGCGTCAGGGTGGACAGCTCGCTCCTGCTCGGAGGCACCGTCTCGTCGTCGTACGATCCCATGCTGGCCAAGGTGATCGCCTGGGGGACGGACCGGAGGCAGGCGCTGGACCGGCTCGATGCGGCGCTCGCCGACACCGTGGTGCTGGGGGTGGACACGAACATCGAGTACCTCCGCCTGCTCGTGAACGACGACGACGTGCGGGCCGCAAGGCTCGACACCACCATGATCGAGCGGAAGCTCCCCGATCTCGCGTTCCGGACGCTGAGCCCGGAGGAGCTCGCGCTCGCTGCGGTGCTGCTCGTCGAGGCGGACGCGCCGACGAGCGCGTCCTCCCCGTGGCGGCGCGGGGACGGCTTCCGGCTCGGGGCACCCCGGCCCCGCACGATCGACCTGGAGCACGCCGGCGGCACCACCGTGGTCGGTCTCCGGCAGGAGGCGACCGGGTGGAGTGCCACGATCGACGACCGCACGATCTCGGTCAGCACCGGAGGCACGGCCGTCGACGGCCTCCGGTCGCGGCGGCAGCACACCGTCGACGGTGACACGGTCTGGCTGGGCGACGCAGGTTTCTCCGCGCGCATCAGGCGGCTCGGCCGCAGGGAGCTGCTCGACGTCGTCCTGTCGCGGATCGAGCGCGAGGAGGGCTCGGCCGATCCGGCGGTCCGCAGCCCCATGCCGGGCACCGTCGTCTCGGTCGCGGTCGAGGACGGCGCACTCGTCGAGGCGGGGGACGTGCTCGTCGCCGTCGAGGCCATGAAGATGGAGCACCAGCTCACCGCCGGCCTCTCCGGAATCGTCCGCCTGTCGCTGAAGCCCGGCGATCTGGTCAGGGCCCAGCAGATCGTCGCCACCATCGAGAGTCACGCACACACACCCGACAGTCCCACAGCCAGTCCCACGGAAGGCAGCGCAGCATGAACTTCGAATTGAGCGAGGAATACCAGGATCTCGTCGACACGGTCCGCGAGTTCGCCGACGAGGTGGTGGCCCCGGTCTCGGCCAAGCACGACGCCGAGCACAGCTTCCCCTACGAGGTGGTCAAGCAGATGGCCGACATGGGCCTATTCGGCCTGCCGTTCCCGGAGGAGTACGGCGGAATGGGCGGCGACTACTTCGCGCTCTGCCTCGCGCTCGAGCAGCTGGCCCGCGTGGACCAGTCCGTGGCGATCACCCTCGAGGCAGGGGTGTCCCTCGGCGCCATGCCGGTGTACCGGTTCGGCACCGAGGAGCAGAAGCAGCAGTGGCTGCCCTCGCTCGCCGCGGGTACGGCCCTCGGTGGCTTCGGCCTGACGGAGTCCGAGGCCGGGTCCGACGCCTCAGGGACGAAGACGACGGCGAAGCTCGAGGAGGGTGCGAACGGCTCCGAGTGGGTGATCAACGGCACGAAGGAGTTCATCACGAACTCCGGCACCGACATCACCTCGCTCGTCACCGTCACGGCCGTCACCGGGACGTCGGAGCGCCCGGACGGCACGGTGAAGAAGGAGATCTCCACCATCCTGGTGCCCTCGGACACGCCGGGCTTCACCGCGGAGAAGGCGTACGACAAGGTGGGCTGGAACGCCTCCGACACGCACCCGCTGACCCTCAAGGACGTCCGCGTCCCCGAGGCGAATCTGCTCGGTGAGCGGGGCCGCGGCTACGCCAACTTCCTGCAGATCCTCGACGAGGGCCGGATCGCCATCGCCGCGCTCGCCACGGGTGCCGCGCAGGGCTGCGTGGAGGAGTCGATCAAGTACGCCGGCGAGCGCATGGCGTTCGGCAGCAACATCGGCTCCTACCAGTCCGTCCAGTTCAAGATCGCGCGCATGAAGGTCCGTGCCGACACGGCCCGCCTGGCCTACTACGACGCCGCGTCGCGGATGCTCGCGGGCAAGCCCTTCAAGACGCAGGCCTCGATCGCCAAGCTCGTGGCCGGGGAAGCCGCCATGGACAACGCTCGCGATGCCACGCAGATCTTCGGCGGGTACGGGTACATCAACGAGTTCCCGGTCGCGAGGCACTATCGTGACTCGAAGATCCTCGAGATCGGAGAGGGGACCACGGAGGTCCAGCTCATGCTCATCGCGCGGGAGCTCGGTCTGTAGGCCTTCGAGCCGACATTCTCACAGGCGTATCGGACAGCAGCGAAGGAGACGCAGTGATCAACAAGGTGCTCGACAGTGCGGAGGAGGCCGTCGCGGACATCCCCGACGGCGCGTCCCTGGCGGTCGGAGGCTTCGGGCTCTGCGGCATCCCCGTGGCGCTCATCGACGCCCTGCATGCGCGGGGGACGTCGGAGCTGGAGACGATCAGCAACAACTGCGGTGTGGACGGCTGGGGCCTCGGGAGGCTGCTCTCCGATCACCGGATCCGCCGGACCATCAGCTCCTACGTGGGGGAGAACAAGGAGTTCGCCCGCCAGTACCTCTCCGGTGAGCTCGAGGTGGAGCTCACCCCGCAGGGCACGCTCGCCGAGAAGCTCCGGGCGGGCGGGGCCGGGATCCCCGCCTTCTACACGACGGCGGGTGTCGGCACCCAGGTGAGCGAGGGCGGGCTGCCGCAGCGGTACGACGCCGAGGGCGGGATCGCCGTCGCCTCGAAGCCGAAGGAGGTGCGCTCGTTCGACGGCATGGACTACGTGCTCGAGGAATCGGTGCGCCCGGACTACGCGCTGGTCCATGCCTGGAAGGGCGACCGGCACGGCAATCTGGTGTTCCACGCGACGGCGATGAACTTCAATCCGCTGTGTGCCCAGGCCGGGAGGATCACGATCGCCGAGGTCGAGGAGCTCGTGGAGCCGGGGGAGCTCGATCCCGCCGAGGTCCACACACCGGGCATCTTCGTGCAGCGCGTCGTCCTCGCCCCCGACGTGGAGAAGCGCATCGAGAAGCGGACGGTCTCCCTGCACGGCGCGCCCGATCCGCAGGCCGGCCTGAACGCACCCGAAGGAGCATGAGCATGGCACTGACGCGCAACGAACTCGCCGCCAGGGTGGCGCAGGAGCTGAAGAACGGCCAGTACGTCAATCTGGGCATCGGCATGCCCACGCTGATCCCGAACTACATCCCCGACGGCGTGGAGGTGGTGCTGCACTCGGAGAACGGCATCCTCGGCGTGGGGCCCTACCCCACGGAGGAGGAGCTGGACCCGGATCTGATCAACGCCGGCAAGGAGACCGTCACCGCCAATGCCGGGGCGGCGTTCTTCGACTCGGCCGCGTCCTTCGGCATGATCCGGGGAGGGCACGTGGACGTCGCCGTCCTCGGTGCCATGGAGGTGGCGCAGAACGGTGATCTGGCCAACTGGATGGTGCCCGGCAAGATGGTCAAGGGCATGGGCGGGGCCATGGACCTGGTGTTCGGGGCCAAGCGCGTGATCGTGATGATGGAGCACGTGGACCGCTCCGGACGTCCCAAGATCGTCGAGGCCTGCTCGCTGCCGCTGACCGGCAAGGGCTGCGTGGACAGGATCGTCACCGATCTCGCCGTGATCGACGTCGGACCGGACGGCCTCGTGCTGCGTGAGACAGCACCCGATGTCTCCACGGACGACGTCGTCGCCGCCACGGGAGCGCCCTTGCGGATCGAGCTCGAGGCGTGAGCGACGCTCCTGGACAGGACACCCGAAGGACTGGATCCACCCGGGACGTCATCGTGCAGCGCGGACTGTACGTCGACGAGCTCGTGGTCGGCGCCGTGTACGCGCACCGGCCCGGGCGCACGCTGACCGAGGCCGACAACGTCCTGTTCACCACGCTCACCATGAACACGCAGGCGCTGCACCTCGACGCCGCGTGGTCCGCCGAGCAGCCGTTCGGGCAGCGACTCGTGAACTCCATGCTGACCCTGGCGACGCTCGTGGGGCAGTCGGTCGCGCAGCTCACGCAGGGCACCATCGTGGCGCAACTCGGGCTCACCGACGTGGCGTTCCCGAAGCCGCTGTTCCACGGCGACACGCTGTACACCCAGACGGAGATCACCGGGGTGCGGCCGTCGTCGTCGCGCCCTGGCCAGGGCATCGTCTCCATGGCGCACACCGGTCGGAACCAGCACGGCGACGTCGTGGCGACCGCCACGCGCTCGGTGCTCATGTGGTCCTCCGCGGAGCAGCGGGACGGCGCGTCGTGAGTGCCGGCGTGCTGGGCCCGGCCCTGCTCTTCTGCCCTGCGGACCGGCCCGAGCGCTACGCCAAGGCGGCCGACCGGGCCGATACCGTGATCCTCGATCTCGAGGACGCCGTCGCTCCCGCTGCCAAGGCCGCCGCGCGGCAGGCGCTCGCGGACTCGGCGCTGGAGGAGTCTCCGCTGGACCCCTCACGGACCGTCGTGCGGGTCAACGGCGTGGGGACCCCGGACTTCGCGCTCGACTGCGAGGCCGTGCGCGGCACCGTCTACCGCACGATCATGCTCGCCAAGACGGAGTCGGCGGACGATGTCGCAGCGCTCCGTGAGGTCCTCGGAGATGTCTCGGTCATCGCGCTGTGCGAGACGGCAAGGGGCGTCGTCGAGGCCGTGTCGATCGCCCGGGCGGAGGGCGTCGTCGCGCTCATGTGGGGTGCGGAGGATCTCGTGGCCTCGCTCGGTGGAACCTCCAGTCGCACGGCGTCGGGTACCTATCGTGCGGTGGCGCTGCAGGCGCGCTCGCAGGTGCTGCTCGCGGCCGGTGCTGCCGGTGTCCTCGCGATGGATGCGGTGTACGTGGACATCGCGGACACGGCAGGGCTCAAGGAGGAGGCCGACGACGCCGTCGCGTCGGGCTTCGGGTCGAAGGCCTGTATTCATCCCGGTCAGGTCGCAACCATCCGTGCGGCCTTCGCGCCCACCGACGACGAGGTGGAGCATGCCCGGGCCCTGCTTGCTGCGGCGGAGCACGAGCGTGGAGTGTTCACCTACGAGGGCAGGATGGTCGACGAGCCGATCCTCCGGCATGCCCGCAGTGTGATCGCCAGGGCCGGTGCTTGAGCGATTCGAGGGCGCCCGGGCAGCTCGATCTCTGGCGATTGCGTCCTGCCGATTCCTCTGATGCTGCCTTCCTCGCCGAGATGCTCGTCGCCGCCGCGTTCTGGCGTCCCGACGGTCCGAGCGGGAGCGTTGCGGAGGTCCTGAGCCGGCCGGAGCTCGCGCACTACATCGCGGACTGGCCTCGTACCGGTGGTCTCGGTGCTGACCTCGGCGTCGTCGCGCTGGAGGGACAGCAGCGCGTCGGAGCCGCGTGGCTCCGGTTCTTTCCCGAGCGTGATCCCGGCTACGGCTTCGTGGACGAGGCCACGCCCGAATTGTCGATCGGCGTCGTTCGGGCCCGGCGGGGACGCGGGATCGGGTCGCGGCTGCTCGATGCGCTGATCAGTGAGGCACGCGGACACGGGCTGCCGTGCCTGAGCCTGAGCGTGGAGCCGGACAACCACGCCAGGCGTCTGTACGAGCGGGTGGGCTTCCGCACGGTCGGGGGAGTCGGGGGCTCATCGACCATGGTCCTGCGGCTCCAGAAACCGACCGACACCTGAGCGGACCAGGGCGCATCCGGGCTTCCCGCCGACGACGATAGGGTGAGCAGATGGTCCCGGACTCCGAGATGCTTCTGGCAGGACCCCGCGGACGGCGGTTGTGCCTGGAACTGGTCATGGAGATGAGTTCCGAGATCAGGTCTGCCGCGTTCTGGCTCGCGCACGATCTGGACCCGGGGAAGGGTACGTCCCGGGTGATCCTGACCGCGGTCCCCGACGCCGCAGAGGATCCGCTGCCGATACCGTCCACCGCGGACTTCGTGACCGCCGTGGGCTCGCTCGACGTGGCGGGGGTGGATGGCGAGCTCCTCGACCGGGCGCTGGCCCAGGCGGTTGACACGTCCCATCCGTGGCAGGAGCCGGACGGGGAGGACGTCCTCGCGGGCCTTCCCGAGGTCAGGACCGCACTTGCCCCTGTCGCCCGGTACGTGGCGGCGTTGCCGTCCACACAGTGGTGGTCGCAGGGCAGGCAGGTCGAGCAGTGGGCGATCGACTGGCGATCACCCGACGACCCTGCACCGCTGGGGAGAAACCCAGCCCAGTTGCTCTCGACCTGGGCGCGCGCCGCACGAGTCGAGGAGGTCCGTGCCCAGAAGGAAAGACCGCGTGACCCCACAGCACTCTTGTCGGGAACGTGGTGGTCCTTCCCGCAAGGCGCCCTCCAGTCGATCGGGAGCATACCGCTCGGTCTGGGCCTGATCGAGGATTCGCTGGGCCGGGAGCACGCCACGACGATCTGGCTGACGGACTCCGCACGGGAGTGGGAGGGCGGTCGGCGGCAGTGGCGTCGTCCTACTTATCAGGACACCTGGGAGAACGTCGACGTCTGAGACGAGTACTTCCTCGACCCGTTCTGCGGGTGGACACTCGAGAGGACGTCGTTCGGCCGGCGGTCACCGGATCGCTTCACGAGATGTGACGCGTGCCCTCGACGTATCGTGTATCGACCAGCCGGCTGGAGAAGATGACGCCACCCTCGAATCGATCCTGGATCTCCTCAGCCGGTGCTGCCGCCTCGGCGTGCGTCTCGAAGACTGCCAGCACAGTGTTGTCCGGCGTCTCGTCGTGCCACCCGATGCACGCCGTCCGAATCACATTCCGAGTTTCGGTTTTCTGAGTTGAGGCGCTCCTCAGAAGGGCGGAGGCGAGTCGACTTGACGGATCGGCTCGGGGCGTATCGCAAGGTCCAGATCCTGCAGGACGCGCGCCGTGGCAGACAACCCGGGTTCTGCCGGTGGTGGCTCGGGCGGCGTCGTGTAGGTGCGGCCACCCGGTGAAAGCCAGGTCAGCGCACCCTCAGTATTCGGCGTC
This sequence comes from uncultured Arthrobacter sp., assembly GCF_947493765.1. GTDB lineage: Bacteria > Actinomycetota > Actinomycetes > Actinomycetales > Micrococcaceae > Arthrobacter_D. The sequence goes on along the minus strand of NZ_CANLSZ010000004.1, from coordinate 100,595 downwards.
GGGGTCCAGTCCGTCTGGTGCTTGAGCATGTGGTGCCGTTTGCAGGCGGGGTAGAGATTCTCCGCACTGGTCGAGCCGTCGTGGGCCCAGGCCAGCAGATGATCGAGATCGCACTGACTGGCCGGGCGGGAACACCCGTAGAAGCTGCAGGTCTTCTCCCGCACCTGGACCCACGTCCGCAGGTCCTCGCTCGGCCGGTATCGTGTGCGATCCAGACCGAGGACCGCTCCCGTGTAGGGATGGGTGAGTAAACGCAGCCACGAGGTGGCGTCCGCGGCCAGCTTCCGGGCGGCGTCGGCGGGGATCGGGCCGTAGCCCTCGAGTTCCGCCGGCTCATCGGTGAGACCCATGAGGGAGAACACCGGGACGGTGACGACGATCTTCGCCGACTGCGACCGGGATACCTGGCCAGGTCTGCTGCCCTCGCTGCGTGCCGAGCCACGCGGGTCGAGGAGCATGTCAGCCAGGACATCGGCCCTTAGCTGCGCCAGCATGCGCGGCTCGTCCGGCACCCGAAGACTGTGGGCGACCGCATCGAGCGAGGTATGGATCGCCAGTGCCTGCTCGGCGGGCAGATAGGCGCTCAGCCACGCCATCCCGTCGCGATCCGGCTCGAAGACCACGCACCTGTCCGACTCCGCCCTGACCCGCCGCGCGATCAGCGTCTCCGGGTGGAGCTTCTCGCGAAGACGTCGGCACCGCGCCGTGAGCCGAGGCCGGTTGAGGTCTCCCGCCACCTGCAGGATCTCGGACTCGAAGGCGTGCACGGCGTCGTCCGGCAGGGTGCGGGACTGCTCGACGATCACCGAGGCCCGCGCAGCGCAAATGGTCCCCTGCTCCAAAGCCACCAGAGTGTTCGTCAGCTCACCGGTCAGGGTGAGTGACTCCGAGACGACGCGGGCAGCGGCACCCTCCGACAGCTTGAGCAGTGCTGCGGTCTCCGCGACCGTCTCCGTCAGTGCCAGGGACGAGGATGCGCCGGACCAGGAATGGTGCTCGGAGCGACTGAAGGAATGGACCTTCGCGATCAGGCGTGCTCGCTGAGCAGCGGCCCAGGATGCCAGCCGATCCGTTGCTCGCAGCAGATCCAGAGTGGTCGCGAGACTGGGTGGATTACTTGCGACGGCCTCCTGCAGCAGGCCCACGAGTCCAGCGGCAGACGCTTCCTCGACCCGGGCACGAGCGTGCTCGTCGGAACTCGCGGCGTCGCAACCCGATTCCTGTAACCGAGAATCAGCGGACCCTGCAGCCTCGGACCCTGCAGCATAGGACCCTGCAGCCTCGGACCAGGCCATACCTGCCCACTGGGCGCCGACACCAAGAGCATCGGGCCGGGCATCGTCGGTCACTTCCCGGTACGCGGACTCCAAAGCTGCCTCGTACGAATCCGCGGGCCATCCCCAGCTCGCCTCGTGGTAGGCGTCTTCGATGGGCAGCGTTGCCGATCCGGTGGACATACTCCATTCGATCACCCGGCACCGACAGAATAGCCGCCATCCAAGGGCTCACCGAGGCCCACTCATGAACAGATTTCTCCTGGACAGTGGGTGGCGGTTGAGGCGTAGCCAGAGGCGTGCGCACCAGGGGACTGCGGGATACTGGGGACATGGATTTCAGCAACCCCACCCGTGAGCACCGACGCGTCTCCATCCTCGGATCCACGGGCTCGATCGGCACGCAGGCCCTCGACGTCATCGCCGCCGCACGGAATCGGTTCAGCGTCGCAGGACTCAGCGCAGGGGGACGTCAGCTGGATCTCCTCGCCCGGCAGGCCGTGGCCGTCCGTGCCCCGGCGGTCGGGGTGGCCCAGGGCTCGGAGACCGACCTCGAGCGGGCCATCGGCACGGCTGCGGATGCCGCCGGGATCAGCGGGTACGCTCCGGAGCTCTTCACCGGGCCCGGCGCCGCTGCCCGCATCGCGGCCTGGCCCGACGCCGACGTCGTGCTCAACGGGATCACCGGATCGATCGGACTGGAGCCCACCCTCGCGGCGCTCGCAGCCGGACACCTGCTGGCCCTGGCCAACAAGGAGTCGCTGATCGCAGGGGGAGCCCTGGTCCGCGCTGCTGCCGCTCCCGGACAGCTCGTGCCCGTGGACTCGGAGCACTCGGCCCTCGCCCAGGCGCTGCGCGGCGGCACGGCGGACGAGGTGGACCGATTGGTCCTGACGGCCTCGGGCGGCCCGTTCCGCGGCATGACGCGGGCCCAGCTCCGGCACGTCTCCCCGGCGCAGGCCGTGGCGCACCCCACCTGGGACATGGGCCGGGTCATCAGCACCAACTCGGCGTCCATGGTCAACAAGGCGCTCGAGGTCATCGAGGCGCACCTGCTGTTCGACATCCCGCTGGAGCGTATCGACGTCGTCGTCCATCCGCAGTCCGTGATCCACTCGATGGTGCAGTTCGTGGACGGGTCCACGCTGGCGCAGGCCTCACCGCCCGACATGCGTCTGCCCATCGCCCTCGGCATCGGCTGGCCGTTCCGCGTCCCCGGATCCGCGAGGGCCTGCGACTGGTCCCGGCCCGCCGCCTGGCACTTCGAGCCCCTGGACGAGGACGCCTTCCCTGCGATCACCCTGGCCAAACGGGCAGCTGCCGAGGGTGGCACGCGCATGGCCGCCTACAACGCCGCGAACGAGGAGGCCGTGGACGCCTTCCACGACGGACTGATCGGGTTCACCGACATCGTCGACACGGTCGCCGCCGTCGTCGAGGACCAGCGCGCCCTGGACCCCGGAAGCAGGGAGGAGGACCTGACGCTCGACGCCGTCCTCGAGGCCGAGCGCTGGGCACGGACGAGGGCGCGGATCCGTTGTGGTATGGAGGTATCGCCGCAGGGTGCGGCAGCAGGCTCGCCAGGCCAGAAGGAAGACTCGTGACCGTTCTCCTGTTCGTCGTCGGGGTGCTCGTCGTCGTGGTCGGTGTCGCCGCATCGATCGCGCTGCACGAGGTGGGCCACCTGGTGCCGGCGAAGCTGTTCAAGGTCCGTGTGACGCAGTACATGGTGGGCTTCGGCCCCACCCTCTGGTCGAGGCGGCGCGGCGAGACCGAGTACGGGATCAAGGCGATCCCCGCCGGCGGGTACGTGTCGATGGTGGGCATGTTCCCGCCCCCGTCATCGGAGACCGGTGCGGTGCGCCAGTCCAGCACCGGAGTGTTCCAGCAGCTCGCCAGCGACGCCCGGCAGGTCGCGGCGGAGCAGTTGCAGCCCGGCGACGAGGACCGCGTCTTCTACCGCCTGCCCATCTGGAAGCGCATCATCATCATGCTGGGCGGCCCGCTGATGAATCTCCTGATCGGGACGGTGCTCTTCGCCGTCCTCATCATGGGCTTCGGCACCGCGCAGCCCACCACCACCATCTCCTCGGTGTCCGAGTGCGTCGTCCCCGCGAGCCGGCAGGCCGCCACCGCCCAGACGGAGTGCACGCCCGACGACCCCGCCGCGCCGGCCTACCAGGCGGGCCTCCTCCCCGGCGATCGCGTGGTCGCGTTCGACGGCCGCGAGGTCAACGACTGGAACGAACTCTCCGGCTGGATCCGGGAGGCAGCAGGACGCGACGTCGGCATCACCTACGTGCGCGACGGAGGGCGCATCGACGCCACCATCAGGCCCCTGCTCACCGAGCGGCCGGTTGCGGCCGACGACGGAACGGCGCTGGTCGACGACGACGGCGTGGCCGTGATGCAGGAGGTGGGTTTCATCGGCGTCGGCTCCCTGGAGGAACTGGTGCCGCAGCCCGCGAGTGAGGTGCTGCCCGCCGTCGGTGATTCGCTCAGCAGTGTGGCGGGCGTGGTGCTGCACCTGCCGCAGCGCGTGGTCGAGGTGGGGCAGGCGGCCTTCTCGGACGCCCCGCGCGACCCCGAGGGGCCCATCAGCGTGGTCGGTGTGGGGCGCATCGCGGGGGAGATCTCGGCGATGGAGGAGATCCCGGTGGTCTCCCGTGCCGCGACACTGGTAGGCCTCGTGGCCGGCGTCAATCTGGCCCTGTTCGTGTTCAACCTGATCCCGCTCCTGCCGCTCGACGGCGGGCACGTGGCCGGTGCTCTCTGGGAGGGACTGCGCCGCGGCGTCGCGCGTCTGCTCAAGCGCCCCGACCCCGGGCCGTTCGACATGGCGAGACTCCTACCGCTGACCTATGCCGTGGCCATCCTCTTCATGGGGATGGGCGTGCTGCTGATCTATGCGGATATCGTGAAGCCGGTCGATCTCTTCGGCTGATCGGTTGTAATTTGCAATTCAACCGAATACGGTTGATGTATGTTCGTCCTGACGATCGATCAGCAGGGAAGCCGCTCCTCCACCGACCGTATCCCGGAGCTGCTCGGCCTCCTCCGGCACGTCCCGACCATCCTCCCGTGGGAGCGCTCGGTCGGCGACGAGGCGCAGGGGGTCGTGGCCCACGCGCCCGACGTCGTCGAGGCCGTCCTCGCCTGCCTGCGCGACGGTGGATGGTACGTGGGGATCGGTATCGGGGAGGTGGAGCAGCCCTTCCCGGAATCCTCCCGCGAGGGACGCGGCTCGGCCTTCGTGTCGGCCAGGACGGCCGTGGAGCGCGCGAAGAAGACGGGGGACAGGGCGCCGGTGGCCGTGGAGGGACCGGAGGGTTCCGCCGAGGCGGAAGGCGTGCTCGCCCTCCTCGGTCGCCACATCATGGCCCGCTCCGAGGCGGAGTGGCGGATCCTCGATCTGCTGCAGCCCGACACGCGCGGGACGCAGACCGCCGTCGCACGCACACTCGGCATCAGCCCGCAGGCCGTCAGCAAGGCTGCCGCCCGCGCCGCCTGGCAGGAGGAGCTCGCCGTCCGTCCCGCCGTCGCACGATTGCTCGCCTGGGCCGACGACGGCGTGGAGCCACAGCAGGTCTGAGCGGCCGAACCAGCAGGAACGACCGTCCGGGCGCCCGCAGAACGGTGGTATCTGCGATCTCGGCGGCAGGGAGGGACGACGCGCGGTGAAGGGGGGTGCCGTGCGGTAGACAGGGACCAGCAGACAGAGGGACCAGCAGAGAACAGGAGGGGTGATGGACGCACTGTGGATCGTGGTGGCACTGCTCGTGGCAGGGGCCCTCGGCTCACCCGTGACCACGCTCGTCCTGCGTCTGGCGCGATCGGTGGACTCGGCGCAGCGACGCCGGGACGACCCACCCGAACCGGCGGACCAGCCACAGCTCGACCTGCCCGCTCCACCGGCGGAGCCACCGAGCATCGAGGTCAGCGCGGTGCCACCCGGTGTGCTGCGTGGCGGGCTGGTCATCGGGATCCTCGAGCGGCTCGCCGTGACGGTCGCCATCCTCGGCGGCCAGCCGGTCGCCATCGCCTATGTCGTCGCGGTCAAGGCCCTCGGCCGCTACTCCGAGCTCAGGGAGTCCCCGGCGGCCTCGGAGCGCTTCATCATCGGCACGCTGACGTCGCTCTTGTGGGCAGCGGGCGTGGCCACGCTCGTCAAGGTCTACCTGCTGGGAGTCACGTAGGGTGAGGAGCATGAGTATCTTCGCCGTCGAGTACGTGTACGACCCCGACCAGGAGGACCTCCGGGCCGAGCACCGCCCCGAGCACAGGGTCTGGCTGGAGGGGCTCGTGGAGCAGGGTCGCGTTCTCGCGTCCGGACCGTTCGCCGATGGCAGCGGGGCCCTCCTCGTCTTCTCCTCCGACACCGAGTCCCACCTCAACGAGCTCGTGGGCCAGGACCCCTTCGCGCGGGAGGGTGTCATCTCGGCCGTCAAGACCACCGCCTGGAATCCTGTGATCGGTGTGTTCAAGGACCTCGTGTGAGCCGGCTCGAAGCGGCGTCCGCGGGCGCGGCCCGGGTGGATAATGGACACAGGAAGTTCGTCTGATTCGCGGCCACGGCCGCCAGCATGGAGGATGTCTTGACCTCGGTCAACCTAGGAATGCCAGAAGCACCACCGCCCGTTCTCGCACCCCGGCGCAAGACCCGGCAGATCAAGGTCGGTGCGGTGGGCGTCGGCTCGGACTCGCCGATCAGCATCCAGTCGATGACGACCACACCGACCACCGACATCAACGCCACGCTGCAGCAGATCGCCGAGCTGACCGCGACCGGGTGCGACATCGTCCGCGTGGCCTGCCCCTCGCCGGATGACGCCGCGGCACTGCCGATCATCGCGAAGAAGTCCCAGATCCCCGTGATCGCCGACATCCACTTCCAGCCGAAGTACGTCTTCGCGGCGATCGACGCCGGATGCGCCGCGGTCCGCGTGAACCCCGGGAACATCCGGAAGTTCGACGACCAGGTCAAGGAGATCGCCGCCGCAGCGAAGGCCGCCGGCACCTCGATCCGGATCGGCGTCAACGCCGGTTCCCTGGATCCCCGGCTCATGGAGAAGTACGGCAAGGCGACGCCCGAGGCCCTCGTGGAGTCCGCCGTCTGGGAGGCGTCCCTGTTCGAGGAACACGACTTCCACGATTTCAAGATCTCCGTCAAGCACAACGACCCCGTGGTCATGGTGCGCGCGTACGAGCTGCTGGCCGAACGCGGTGACTGGCCCCTCCACCTCGGCGTCACGGAGGCCGGCCCCGCGTTCCAGGGCACCATCAAGTCGGCGACGGCCTTCGGCGCCCTGCTCTCCCAGGGCATCGGTGACACCATCCGCGTCTCGCTGTCGGCCCCGCCGGTGGAGGAGATCAAGGTGGGCAACCAGATCCTCCAGTCCCTGAACCTGCGCCCGCGCAAGCTCGAGATCGTGTCCTGCCCCTCGTGCGGCCGGGCACAGGTCGACGTGTACACCCTCGCCGAGGAGGTCACGGCCGGCCTCGAGGGTATGGAGGTCCCGCTGCGCGTGGCCGTCATGGGCTGCGTGGTCAACGGACCGGGCGAGGCCCGCGAAGCCGACCTGGGTGTCGCCTCCGGCAACGGCAAGGGGCAGATCTTCGTGAAGGGAGAGGTCATCAAGACCGTTCCCGAGGACCAGATCGTCGAGACGCTCATCGAGGAAGCCATGCGGCTCGCGGAGGAGATGGGTGAGGCTGATGGCGAGACTGCTGGCCCGGGTGGCCCCATGGTTACCGTTAGCTAAGCCCGTCGCCGATCCGGAGGGGCCCTGGTCCTTCCGCGTCCTGGGCGCGGACGACACGAGGGACCTGTGGTCCATCGTCAACACCGACCCCGTGGCCAATGTCTTCATCGCGGCGCACCTCGAGGCGATGCGCACCGCAGCGCCCTCACCGGCCGGCGGCGAGATCGTGGGCATGTTCCGTCACGGCGTGCTCCGGGCCGCCTGCTGGGCAGGGGTCAATCTCGTGCCGATCGGCGTGATGGACGAGACGGGTGCCATCTTCGGCGACCATCTGGGGCGGTCCGGGCGATCGTTCTCGTCCATCTTCGGGCTCTCCGAGGGTGTGATGGATCTCTGGTCCACCCTCGAGGACTACGGGGGAGAGCCGTTCGACGTGCGGCCCAGCCAGCCCCTGCTGGTCATCGACTCGGAACCGCTGATCGACGCGGCGCCCGATCTGCGCCTCACACGCTCCGACGAGCTCGACCTGCTCCTCCCCGCCTGCGCGGCGATGTTCGAGGAGGAGGTGGGCTACTCGCCGTTCATCGGCGGCTCGGAGCACTACCGGCGGCGCGTGGCAACCCTGATCGGCAAGCGGCACTCGCTCGTCGCCACCGGGGACGACGGTGAGGTGGTCTTCAAGGCCGAGCTGGGAACCGTCTCCTCGCAGGTGGCCCAGATCCAGGGTGTCTGGATGAACCCGGACCACCGCGGCAAGGGGCTGAGCGCCGCCTACATTGCCGGCGTCGTCGTCGCGGCCCGTTCCCTGGCGCCGACCGTGAGCCTCTACGTGAACTCCTACAACGCCCGCGCCATCGCCGCCTACAAGCGCGTGGGCTTCGAGCAGCAGGACACCTTCGCGACCATCCTGTTCTGAGGGGCACGACGGCGGACCGGCTAGATTGATACCTGTTGTCTCCCGCCGCCCGGCGGGACGGCGGATGGCAGTGCCCGATACATACGAACGGATTCCCGCGTGGTCTTACGACTCTCGACCCTTTTCCTGCGCACGCTGCGCGACGACCCCGCCGAGGCCGAGGTGGCCAGCCATCGCCTCCTGGTGCGCGCGGGCTACATCCGCCGCGCGGCACCGGGCATCTACAGCTGGCTGCCGCTGGGACTGAAGGTGCTGGCGCGGGTGGAGGCCGTCATCCGCGAGGAGATGGAGGAGATCGGTGCGCAGGAGGTGCACTTCCCTGCCCTGCTGCCCAAGGAACCCTACGAGGCCACGAACCGCTGGACCGAGTACGGCGACGGTATCTTCCGGCTGCAGGACCGCAGGGGTGCGGACTATCTCCTGGCACCCACGCACGAGGAGATGTTCACGCTGCTCGTGAAGGACCTCTACACCTCGTACAAGGACCTGCCGGTACGGCTCTTCCAGATCCAGACCAAGTACCGCGACGAGGCCCGCCCCCGTGCCGGCCTGCTCCGCGGCCGCGAGTTCATCATGAAGGACTCCTACTCGTTCGACATCGACGACGAGGCGCTGGAGGAGAGCTACCGGCTGCACCGCGCCGCATACGTGCGGATCTTCGAGCGGCTCGGCCTCGAGGTCATCCCGGTCACGGCGACGGCCGGGGCCATGGGTGGATCCAGGAGTGAGGAGTTCCTGCACCCCACGCCGGTCGGGGAGGACACCTTCGTGCGCTCCGCCGGCGGCTACACGGCCAATGTCGAGGCCGTCACCACCGTGGTGCCCGACGCCATCGACTTCACGGCGGCGCCGGCGGCGGAGGTCCACGACACACCGGACACTCCGACCATCAGCACGCTCGTGGACCACGCCAACGCGTCGGCACCGCGGGACGACCGCGCGTGGACCGCCGCCGACACCCTGAAGAACGTGGTCCTGGCCGCGCGGCTTCCCACGGGCGAACGGGAGATCCTCGTGGTCGGCGTCCCCGGGGACCGCGCCGTGGACCTCAAGCGCATCGAGGCCACCATCGCCGGGCACCTCGGCTCCGGCGGGGAGGTGGCCGTGGAGACCGCCACCGAGGAGGACCTGGCGAAGCACCCCGGCCTCGTCAAGGGCTACATCGGCCCCGGTCTGTCCCTCGACGACCCCGTGCTCGGCGCGGACGCCAGGACGGGCCTGCGGTATCTCGTGGACCCCCGCGTGGTCAGCGGCACGGCCTGGATCACGGGCGCCAACGAGCCCGGCCGGCACGTGTTCGGGCTGATCGCCGGGCGCGACTTCGGCTGGGACGGCACCATCGAGGCGGTCGAGGTCCGGGAGGGCGACGAGGCCCCCGACGGCTCCGGGCCCCTCATCGCGGCCCGCGGCATCGAGATGGGCCACATCTTCCAGCTCGGCCGGAAGTACGCGGAGGCACTCGGGCTCAAGGTCCTGGACCGCAACGGCAAGCTCGCCACCGTGACCATGGGCTCCTACGGCGTCGGCGTGACGCGCGCCATCGCCGCCCTGGCGGAATCGAACCACGACGACCGCGGGATCATCTGGCCCCGCAACGTGGCCCCGGCCGATGTGCACCTCGTGGCCACGGGCAAGGGGACCGAGGTGTACGAGGCGGCGGAGAAGCTCGCCGCGGAGCTCGAGTCCGACGGTCTGACCGTGCTCTACGACGACCGTCCCAAGGTCTCGCCGGGCGTGAAGTTCGGCGACGCCGAGCTCATCGGCGTACCCACCATCGTCGTCGTGGGCCGGGGGTTCGCCGAGGGCGTCATCGAGGTCAGGGACCGCCGGACGGGTGAGGCCCAGAACGTTCCCGTGGACGAGACGGCGGCGTTCCTGCGCCGGCTCACGGCACACTAGGACGTGGTCTCCGGGCTCGAGGAGATCCACCTCGCCACAATCGTGCTGGTCCTCGTGGCCGGCTTCTCGGCGGGCTGGGTGGACGCCGTCGTGGGCGGCGGGGGACTGCTGCAGCTCCCGGCGCTCCTGCTGGTCCCCGGCATCAGCCCCGTGCAGGCGCTGGCGACGAACAAGCTCGGCTCCATCCTCGGGACCACCACGAGTGCCGTCACCTACTACCGACGGGTGCACCCGGATCTCCGCACGGCGCTCCCCATGGCCGGGGTGGCCCTGGTGGGCAGCTTCGGCGGGGCGATCCTCGCGGCGTCCCTGCCGTCGTCGGTGTTCAAGCCCGTCATCGTGGCCGCCCTCGTCGCGGTCGCGGTGTTCACGGCGCTGAAGCCCACGGTGGGAACATTGACGAGGCTGAAGCACCGGGGTGCCCGGCACCACGGGACGGCTGCGGGGATCGGTCTGGTGATCGGCTTCTACGACGGCCTGATCGGCCCCGGCACCGGATCCTTCCTGATCATCGCGATGGTGACCCTGCTCGGGTACAGCTTCCTCGGGGCCAGCGCGAAGGCGAAGATCGTCAACATGGCGACCAACTTCGGTGCGCTCATGTTCTTCCTGCCCAACGGGTCCATCCTGTGGGGGCTGGGTCTGCTGCTCGGGGCGGCGAACATGGCCGGCGGGTACCTCGGCTCGCGGATGGCCGTCAGCAGGGGCAGCACCTTCGTGCGGGTGGTGTTCCTGGCCGTCGTCGGCGCTCTGATCCTGAAACTCGGCTACGACGTGTGGGTCGAGAATCTCCGCCCCCTCGTCTCCGGTTCCTGACCGACGTCACGGCGCATCGACCACCAGGCCGGGCAGGGCGTCCAGCGGCGTCCCGGCCGCGAGACTGCGCTGGGCCGCTGCGTTGAAGGACGCGACGATCCAGGCGCGGCCCCCCGGACCGACCGTGGGCAGCAGACCCGCGTAGAGCTCGGCCCGCTCCTGGTCGACGTCGCGGAGTGCTGCCACGGGATCGGCACGGAACGCCGCGTCGATCGTGTAGGCGAGGGGCGCGGGCGGAACGGTCACGCACAGCTCGGCGAGTCTCGCCGCCGCGGCGGCGGCGAGATCCGCGTGGAGCCGCGCGCGGACGAGCGCCGGCGCGGGGTCGTCCAGGAGGCCTGCGGCGACCTCGTACCCATACCCGGCCTGCTCCTCCGCACTCCGGGCGGACTGCAGCGCCACCCTGTCGGCCTCCGGGCCCAGCGGTGTGCCGGCGCACGCCCCGGCCTGGCCCGGCTCCTGACCCTCCGCCTGGCCCGGCTCCTGCCCGACGGCGGGCTCGCCTGCGGTCACAGCGGCGGTCACCGTGGCGTCGGGCGACGGGAGGCCGGGTTCGACGCCGAGTGCCTCCCCGAGCAGGACGGCGTGGCGCCACTGGTTCGCGCCGGCCGCCGCGAGGACCCGACCGGGGCCGGGGTCGGCCGTCACGGCGTCCCGCAGGCTGCGGAGCGCACTCTCCCGCAGGGCCGGGAGCAGGTCGGCAGCGGACCCCGGGGTCGCGGCAGGGGTGAGCGGTGGCACCGAGAGTGCGGGAGCGGTTCCGCCGCCGGGAGGGCGCGGCAGCGCGACGGCGGCGGCCTGCACGTCGAGATCAGCGGCGAGGGGAGCCAGCCGGGCGGCGAGCGCGGGATCCGTCCCGGTCGCCGCCCGCGCCTGCTCGGCGAGCGTCCTGAAGCGACCCTCGGCGTCGAGCTGGGCCTGCTGCGCAGCGGATGACACGATGCGGTGCCCGTCGGCAGTCCCACCGCCCAGCCCGAGCGTGAGCAGGACGAGCACCAGGACGAACCCGGCGGCGACCCGGAGGAGCCACGGGCCCGCGGAGCGTGGCCGGCCGGGCGCGGACGCAGGGTCGACGTGCTCCTCCTCCACCCACCCTCGCCCGGTCACAGGTCACGATGCTCCCACGGGCGGCCCCGTGCCGTCCCGTCCACACGCGGTGCTGCGGAATATCGGTACTCTTGGAGGACAACATCATCGAGTGGGAGGCAGCCATGGCAGTCCGGTCCGGGAACGATCAGCAGGCCTCGATCCGCAGAAGCACCCTCGAGGCCGAACTCCGGGTCGAAGCGCAGCGCGTGCGCACCAGACTGCAGCCCGTCGTCGAGCAGCACAACCTCTATCTGGAGGACGTGGACATCAAGGTGGCAGGCTCCCACCGGACCGTGAACGTGGTCGTCGACCTGCCCGAGGGCGCCTCCGGAAGCGTGGGCCTCGATGTGATCTCAGCGATCTCCGGCGATCTCTCCGCAGCCATGGACGCCTCCCCGGAGGACGACGACCGCCCGTACAGCCTGGAGATCTCCTCGCCCGGTGTCTCCCGTCCCCTCACCGAACCACGGCACTGGCGCCGCAACGTGGGACGGATGATCGAGGTCAAGCAGGTGAACGGTGACCTGGTGCTCGGCCGCCTGCAGGAGGTCACCGACGACGGCGTCCGGATCCTCCCGCAGCTGCCGGTCAAGAAGGGCATGAAACCCAAGCAGGGCGACCCGCAGCTGCTGCCCTTCGGCAGGATCAGCAGGGGAACGGTCCAGGTCGAATTCGCCCACGCCGACGACGAACACCACGAACACTCCGAGGGGACCGATCCGGAGACCTCCGGCGACGTGCACCACGGGCAAGGAGACCCACATGGACATTGACATGAGTGCGCTGAGACTGCTGGAACGGGAACGGGAGATCCCGCTGGACCGGCTGATCCCCACGATCGAGCAGGCCCTGCTCATCGCCTACCACCGCACGCCCGGCGCCCACGAGAAGGCCCGGGCGGAGCTGGACCGGCGGAACGGCCACGTGGTCATCTGGGCCATCGAGACGGACGAGAACGGAGAGAACGTCGGCGAGTTCGACGACACGCCCACGGGCTTCGGGCGCATCGCCTCGAGCACCGCGCGGCAGGTCATCCTGCAGCGCCTGCGCGACGCGGAGGACGAGAACATCCTGGGCGAGTTCCGCGGCAAGGAGGGCGAGCTCGTCGCCGGCATGATCCAGCAGGGCAACAACCCGCACATGGTGCAGGTCAACCTCGGCACCGTGGAAGCCGTCCTGCCACCTCCCGAGCAGGTCCCGGGCGAGAAGTACCTGCACGGGTCGCGCCTCCGGGCATTCGTCGTCGACGTGCATCGCGGCATGAAGGGCCCGTCCATCACCCTCTCGCGCTCCCATCCGGGGCTCGTCCGGAAGCTCTTCGAACTCGAGGTGCCGGAGATCGCGGACAGGACCGTGGAGATCGTCGCCCTGGCGCGGGAGGCAGGGCACCGGACCAAGATCGCCGTGAAGGCGAACCTGCCGGGCGTCAACGCGAAGGGTGCGTGCATCGGCGAGATGGGCAGCAGGGTCCGTGCCGTCATGAGCGAACTGAACGACGAGAAGATCGACATCGTCGACTACAACGACGACGCCGCCGCCTTCATCGCGAGCGCCCTCTCGCCGTCGCGCGTGACCTCGGTGACCATCACCGACGAGGCGACCAGGTCGGCCCGTGTCGTCGTCCCGGACTACCAGCTCTCCCTGGCCATCGGCAAGGAGGGTCAGAACGCCCGCCTGGCGGCGAAGCTCACCGGATGGCGGATCGACATCGTCTCCGACGCGGCCAGGCCGACGCAGGCGGCGGAGGCCTGACACGCGCGGTCGGGTCTGCGTCCGGGAATGTAAGGGGTAGAATGGAACCGACTGCTGTCGAGTTGTGCCCGGAGGAACACGGGCGCCGTCAGGAGGACACCCAGCCACGACGCACGTGTGTCGGGTGTCGCCTGCGTGACCGCCAGTCACACGTGATACGGATCGTCGCACGATCGATCGACGGACAGCTTGCCGCCGTCATCGACGAGCGGCGCCGACTGTCCGGACGGGGAGCCTGGCTGCACCCCGACCCGGCATGCCTGGACACGGCCGTCAAACGGAGAGCCTTCAACAGGGCCTTCCGCGGGCCGGTGGACACCGCGCAGTTCGCGGTGGACTTCCGCGCATACCTGGAGCGTCGAGACGGACGCTCCGACCCACCATCGCCCTCCCCGAAAGCGGGTCAGCACCCTCATGGAAATCCGATGAGCACCCAGCGATGAGTGCGCAACGATGATCAATCCGTTGCGCTCTGCACTCGATGTACCGACCGCCCCGGCGGCCGGGACCAGCAGTAGGAAATAGACGGTTCGTGCCTGACTCGGTGCGGACCGAGACAGGAGAAATGTGGCCAAGGTCCGCGTACATGAACTCGCCAAAGAGCTCGGTATAACCTCGAAAGACGCAGTTGCGAAACTGCAGGAACTGGGCGAATTCGTCCGTTCAGCCTCATCCACCATCGAGGCCCCCGTCGTGAAGAAGCTTCGCGGCGCATTCCCCGATGCCGTGGCCAAGCCCGCCACCGCTCCGGCGCGACCGGCCGCCCCGGCACCCTCGGGGCCGAAGCCCGGCGCCGCCCAGGCCACCCCGGAGGCACCCGCTGCGGCAGCACCTGCTGCGGAGGCACCCTCGGTACCTTCACCGGCGGCACCGGCTCCGGCAGCACCCTCGACGCCGGCCGAGGCGACGCCCCAGAGCTCGCCCTTCTCCGGTGGAACGGGTGCACAAGCGCCTGCCGCCGAGACGCCGGCCGCCCAGACGCCCGCCCCGCAGGCGCAGGGCGAGCAGGAGACGGGCAGCCGGCCCGGACCCCGTCCGGCCACCCCGCCACCGGCCGCACCGTCGGCAGCGACCCGTCCCTCGGGCGCCCGCCCCGGTGGTGCGCCGCGTCCGGGGAACAACCCCTTCGCGCCCTCGCAGGGCATGGGTTCCCGCCGCGGGGACACCGATCGTGGTGCCGACCGCGGTGCCGAGCGCCCACCGCGCCCGGGGAACAACCCGTTCGCACCGTCGCAGGGCATGCCCCGACCCGGACGACGCGACGACACGCAGCAGCGCCCCGCCGCCGCCGGAGCGGGTGGACCCCGTCCGGCCGCAGGTGCGGGTGGACCGCGCCCCGGCGCACCCCGTCCCGGGGCCCCGCGCCCCGGTACACCCGGCTCGCGTCCCACTCCCGGCATGATGCCGAATCGCACCGAACGCCCGGCGGCCCCGGGCCGCGGAGCGCCCGGTGCAGGAGCCGGCCCGCGCCGCGGACCCGGCGGAGCACCCAACAGCCCCAGCGGCGCACCCGCCGGTGGCGGCTTCGGCAAGGGCGGCCGCGGTCGCGGCGGTACCGCCGGAGCCTTCGGCAAGGGCGGCGCCGGTCGCGGCAAGCAGCGCAAGTCGAAGCGGGCGAAGCGGCAGGAACTGGAGCAGATGTCGGCTCCGTCGCTGGGTGGCGTGAGCGTACCCCGCGGAGACGGCACCTCGACGGTGCGCCTGCGCCGCGGATCGTCCATCACGGACTTCGCCGACAAGATCGAGGCGAACCCGGCCGCGCTCGTCACCGTGCTGTTCCACCTCGGTGAGATGGCCACCGCGACCCAGTCGCTGGACGAGGAGACGTTCGAGGTGCTCGGTACCGAACTCGGGTACAAGATCCAGGTGGTCTCGCCCGAGGACGAGGAGCGCGAGCTCCTGAGCAGCTTCGACATCGACTTCGACGCCGAGCTCGAGGCCGAGGGCGACGATCAGCTCGAGGCCCGTCCGCCGGTGGTCACGGTCATGGGCCACGTGGACCACGGCAAGACGCGTCTGCTCGACGCCGTGCGCAACACCAAGGTGGTCGAGGGCGAGCACGGTGGCATCACCCAGCACATCGGTGCCTACCAGATCCAGCACGTCCACGAGGACGCCACGCGCGCCATCACCTTCATCGACACCCCGGGCCACGAGGCGTTCACCGCCATGCGTGCCCGTGGTGCGAAGGTCACGGACATCGCGGTGCTCGTGGTGGCCGCCGACGACGGCGTCATGCCGCAGACGGTCGAGGCCCTGAACCACGCCCAGGCCGCCAACGTGCCGATCGTCGTCGCCGTCAACAAGATGGACAAGGAAGGCGCGAACCCGGACAAGGTCAAGGGCCAGCTCACCGAGTACGGCCTGGTGCCCGAGGAGTACGGCGGCGACACGATGTTCGTGCACGTCTCCGCACTCCAGGGGATGGGTATCGACGAACTCCTCGAGGCCGTCCTGCTCACCGCCGATGCAGCGCTGGACATGCGGGCGAACCCGAACAAGGATGCCCGCGGCATCGCGATCGAGGCCAACCTCGACCGCGGGCGCGGCGCCGTGGCCACGGTGCTCGTCCAGTCCGGAACGCTCAATGTCGGGGACACCATCGTCGCGGGTACGGCCCACGGGCGTGTGCGTGCGATGTTCGACGAGAACGGCGACGTCGTCACCACGGCGGAGCCCTCGCGTCCCGTCCAGGTGCTGGGTCTGTCCAACGTCCCCCGTGCCGGCGATACGTTCTTCGTCACCGACGACGAGCGCACCGGTCGCCAGATCGCCGAGAAGCGCGAGGCGGCGGACCGCAACGCGGCTCTCGCCAAGCGCCGCAAGCGCATCAGTCTCGAGGACTTCGACCAGGCCGTCGCCGATGGCAAGGTGGACACCCTCAACCTCATCCTCAAGGGTGACGTCTCCGGTGCCGTCGAGGCGCTCGAGGACTCGCTCCTCAAGATCGACGTGGGGGAGGGCGTGCAGCTGCGCGTCATCCACCGCGGGGTCGGGGCGATCACGCAGAACGACGTCAACCTGGCGACGGTCGACAACGCGATCATCATCGGCTTCAACGTGAAGCCGGCCGAGCGCGTGGCGGATCTCGCCGAGCGCGAGGGCGTGGACATGCGCTTCTACTCGGTCATCTACGCCGCGATCGACGACATCGAGCTCGCTCTCAAGGGCATGCTCAAGCCGGAGTACGAGGAGGTGCAGCTCGGTACCGCAGAGGTCCGCGAGGTGTTCCGGTCCTCGAAGGTCGGCAACATCGCAGGCTCGATCGTCCGCTCCGGGATCATCCGGCGCAATTCCAGGGCCCGTGTCCTGCGCGACGGCAAGGTGGTCGGGGACAATCTCTCCGTCGACTCGCTCAAGCGCTTCAAGGACGACGCCACCGAGGTCCGCACGGACTTCGAGTGCGGTATCGGCCTGGGCTCGTTCAACGACGTCAAGGAAGGCGACACCATCGAGACCTTCGAGATGCGGGAGAAGCCCCGCGCGTAGCACCTCGGTCGGACCAGGCGCCCCGGGACACGGGGCGCCTGGTCCTGTCGGACCCCCGGACCCCAGCGGGGTCCGATCATCTTCGTGTCAGTAGGAGAAAGAGCCATGGCAGATCCGGCCCGCGCCGCGCGGCTCGCGCAGCGCATCAAAGTCATCGTCGCCGAAGCACTGCGGCGCCGTGTGAAGGATCCACGACTGGAAGCCGTGACCATCACGGACTCCCGCGTGACCAACGACCTGCAGCACGCCACCCTCTACTACACGGTGCTGGGTGACCCTGCCGAGCAGCAGGCCACGAGGATGGCCCTCGAATCCGCGCGCGGTGTGCTGCGGTCCGAGGTGGGCAGGAACATCACGGCGCGGCTGACGCCGACGCTCGAGTTCGTCCCGGACGAGGTGCCGGTCAATGCGAGTCACCTGGAGGAACTGCTCCAGCGGGCCCGTGAGCGCGACGCCGAAGTGGCGGAGATCGCCCAGGGTGCAGACTTCGCGGGGGACGCCGATCCGTACCGGACCGCCGACGAGGCGGACCGCTAGGGAAGCGGACAGCACACCCGGGAGCACAGGGGCAGCGGACCG
The DNA here is from genome assembly GCF_947493765.1 of uncultured Arthrobacter sp. GTDB lineage: Bacteria > Actinomycetota > Actinomycetes > Actinomycetales > Micrococcaceae > Arthrobacter_D. The sequence continues at coordinate 83,079 of NZ_CANLSZ010000004.1, read as the reverse complement.
GACGGTCCGCTGCCCCTGTGTCTGTCCCCGTGCTTCTCAGGACCGCTGGGGGGTCCCCGGCAGCCGCGAGAGTCCCTCGACGAGATCCTCGGTCCTGCCGCAGAGCGCGATCCTGACCCACCCCTCGCCCATCGCGCCGAAGGCGGTCCCCGGGGCGAGGGCGACGCCGCGCTCGGCGAGGAAGGACCCGGTCCAGGTCCGCACGTCCCCGCCCGTGGCATGCGAGAGATCGGCCCACAGGTAGAAGGCCCCCTTCGCGTCGAGGTAGGCGATCCCGAGGCCGTCGAGCACCGCCGTCGCGGCGTCACGGTTGCGGCGGTAGTGCGCCAGGGCTTCCGAGACATAGTCCTGGGGTCCGCGCAGGGCGGCCAGACCCGCGTACTGCGACGCCGCCGAGACGCACGAGACCGTCGCCTCCATGATGTTGGCGAGCAGGGTCTCCATGCCGGGCGGCGTGATGAGGGCGCCGATCCGCAGCCCCGTCAGACCGTAGGTCTTGGAGAGCGTCAGCGACGTGATCACCCGGGCCTCGGCGGCCTCGTCGACGGCCTCGGGACCACCGGCGTCGAACCGTGCGGGGCTCACGTGCGGGACGTCGTAGGTGAAGGCCTCGTAGCACTCGTCGGAGACGACCCAGAGATCGTTCTCGTGCGCGAACCTCACGAGGTCCCGGGTGAGGTCGTGGTCGAAGACCGAACCGAGCGGATTCGACGGCGAATTGAGCATCAGCACCCGGGTGCGGGGTGTGACGAGCTGCTGCAGTTCCTCGATCCGCGGCTGGAAACCGTGCTCCGGGGAGAGCGCGTACGGCACGGGTACACCGTTGAGCAGTCCGACGGTCATGGCGAAGGTGGGATACCCGGGATCCGGGACGAGGACCTCGTCGCCGGCGGCGATGAGGGTGCTCAGCGCCAGGTGCAGGCCCTGCTGCGCGCCGGCGACGACGAAGGCGCGGTGGGGTTCCTCCGCCACTCCCGAGAGCTGCGAGAAGCGGGCGGCGAAGGCGGCCCTGACCTCCGCGATCCCCGCGTTCGGCGTGTAGTTGGTGTCGTCCCGGTCGAGCGCGGCGATACCGGCCTCGAGCACGTGCCGGGCCACGGGGAACGCGGGCTCACCGATGCTGAGCACGATGGAGTCGGGCAGGGCCCAGGCGGCCTGCGTGATCTCGCGGATCTGGTTGACGGGGACATTCACCACGTGGGCTGGAGCGGAGGGCATAGCCGAGATCGTATCGCGCAGGCGCCCGCGCGGACGCCGTCCGGGTGGCACCGGACGGCGCGGGGCCGGCGGTTGCGGACCATATACTGGGAAGCGTGAATTCCGGGCAGGTCCACTCAGGACTGATCATCGTGGACAAGCCCCAGGGCTGGACCAGCCACGACGTGGTGGGCAGGTTGCGTCGGCTCGCCGGCACCCGCAAGGTGGGACACGCGGGGACCCTCGATCCGATGGCCACCGGCGTCCTCGTGATCGGTGTCAATCGTGCCACCCGGCTCCTGACCTTCATCGTCGGCACGTCCAAGACCTACACGGCGACGATCCGGCTCGGCCAGTCCACCCTCACCGACGACGCCGAGGGCGAGGTCACCGGCGGGAGCATCGCCGCGGCCGTGACGGAGCAGGAGATCCATACGGCCGCCGCCGCACTGACCGGCGACATCCAGCAGGTGCCGAGCAGCGTCAGCGCCATCAAGGTCAAGGGGGAGAGATCCTATGCCCGGGTCCGCTCGGGCCAGGACGTGGATCTCCCTGCACGCCCCGTCACGGTGCACCGTTTCGAGATCCACGCGATCCGGCGCGTCGGCAACGGCCGGATGCAGGACGTCGAGGTCACCGTGGAGTGCAGTTCCGGGACCTACGTCCGGGCCCTGGCCCGCGATCTCGGCGAGGCCCTCGGCGTCGGCGGCCACCTGACAGCCCTGCGCCGCACCCGGGTGGGACCCTATGCGATCGACCAGGCACGCACGCTCGACCAGCTGGCGGAGTCCCTCGACCTCCTCCCGCTCGACGACGCCGGGCGCGCCCTGTTCCCCGTCCGGGAACTCACCGACGGGGAGGCCGCCGACGTCTCGCACGGGCGCAGGATCGGCCCGAGCGACGCCCCCGACCCCGTGGCGGCCTACGCACCGGACGGCACGCTCGTGGCGCTGCTGGAGAACCGTGCCGACGCCGCGCGGACCGTGCTCGTCTTCGCGCCCGGCGGAGGGTGAGCGTGGACCCGTTCTTCGTCATCGGCGTCCTGGTCTGCGTGCTGTCCGCCGTCCTCTGCCTCGGCGCCGCGCTGCTGCGCAAGCCCCCCAACGACATCACGATCCTCTCCGTCGCCGCGGTGGAGCTGTTCCTGGTGGCATACGCCGTCGGCGCCGTGATCCGGCAGCTCACCGGCGAGCCCGTGCTCGGGGAGCCCTGGGAGTTCTGGGGCTATCTGCTGACGGCGTTCGTGGTCCCCGTCGCCGCGTTCTGGTGGTCGATCCTCGACAGGACGCGGTGGAGCAACATCGTCCTCGCGGCGGCCGGTCTGACGGTCTTCGTGATGCTCGTCAGGATGGAACAGATATGGGAAGGGGTGGCCGGCCTGTGAGCAGGAGGAGGCACACCGACAGCGCGCACCGGTCCGGCTCCGCGGAGATCGGCCTCGACGAGCGGCCCTCGAGCCGCGCCACGGGCCCCGGACGCCTGCTGATCGCGGTCTACGGGATCTTCGCCCTCGCCACGACGGCGCGGGCGGGTTTCCAGATCGCCACCAAGTTCGCCGAGGCGCCCGTGGCCTATCTCCTCTCCGCCCTCGCGGCCGTCGTCTACGTCGTCGCCACGGTCTCCCTCGCCCGACCGGGTGCGCGCGCCTACGCCGTGTCCCTGATTGCCGTGACCCTCGAGCTCGTGGGCGTCCTCACCGTGGGCGCCCTGAGCATCTTCGACGCGCAGGCGTTCCCCAGCGACACGGTGTGGTCCGCCTTCGGCCGGGGGTACGGCTTCGTGCCCCTGGTCCTGCCCGTTCTGGGGCTGCTGTGGCTGCGTCGTACCCGGCCGCGGCGCGTGAGAGTATGACGCTGGAACCCCATCCGTCCGGCCCCTTTGGAGCGACATGACGAGCACGAGCCCCGAGAACCACGATCCCTCCCCGGCCGGTCGCCCGGCGGCCACGGGATCCGGCAGCGGAGCCGGCCGCAGCGCAGGGAGCGCGACACCCGGCAGCGCGACACCCGGCACCCCACCGGCCACCGGCAGGAAGGCGGGCAAGGACACGGGACGGAGCGCCGGCACCGACCGGAAGCAGGCGGGGGTGGACGCCACCGGCACCCCCGGCGACCGCAGGACCGGCAAGGTCGGGTCCAAGGACCGGGGGAGCGACTGGAGTGTCTTCCGCACCGTCGTGATCCTCGTCGGGCTCGTCCTCGCAGGCTTCGGCGCGTACTACCTGATCCTCGGTTCGGCGGGTCTGCCCGACACCGGGACCGGCGTGGTGAACCCCACGCTCGAGAGCCAGTTCCGCTTCTTCTCGGCGATGATGATCGGCGTCGGTGCGGCGTTCATCACCATCGCGGTGAAGTTCCAGTGGGCCAACATGCTGTGGCTCGTCTGCCTCATGGTGTTCATCGGTGGTATCGGCCGGGTGCTGTCCTGGGCCTTCTCGGGCACCCCGAACTACATCATGATCATCCTGATGGTCGTGGAACTGGCCTTCCCGCCCGCCCTCCTGGTGTGGCACAAGTTCATCGCCAAGACCAGCGAGCTCCGCCGCGAGTTCGACGAGCGCGCCTGAGCATCGCCCCGTCGATGACTCCCCGGTCGTAGCCCCCGGTGGTGGCCCGCGGGCACCGCTCGCGCGGGTTGCACCGGTGACCGCGACGTGGTGCCTTTCCGCCATAATGGGAGCGGCGACCGCGCGGAAGGCGTCGTCGACCGATCCTGAAGGAGCTGTGTGTACTACTGGAGAGATCTGGGCGAGGTGCCCGAGGACTTCGGGCCGTCCGTCCTGACCCTCGGTAACTTCGACGGCGTGCACCGCGGGCACCAGCAGGTGCTGCAGCAGGTCCTCGATGCGGCACGCGAGCGCTCCGCCGCCTCCGTCGTGGTCTCCTTCGACCCGCACCCGGCCCAGGTGCACCGCCCCGAGTCCGCGCCGGAGCTGATCATGGGGCTCGAGGACCGCGTGGAGCTGCTCGCCGAGGCCGGGATCGACGCCCTGCTCATGATGCACTACACGCTCGAGTTGGCGGCGAACTCGCCGGAGGACTTCGTGGAGCAGGTCTTCGTCCGCGCGCTGGGGGCCAAGGCCGTGGTGGTGGGCCACGACGTCCGCTTCGGGCGGGGGAACAGCGGGGACCTCGACACGATGCGCGAGCTCGGCGCGAAGCTCGGGTTCGAGGTCATCGCGATCGAGGACTTCGGGGCGAGCTACCCGCTGCACTCCACGGAGGCCGACGGGGACCGGCGCTGCTCGTCCACCTGGGTGCGGGAGGCCCTGGAGGACGGCGACGTCGAGACCGCCGGTCGGGTCCTCGGCCGCGAGCACCGCATGCGCGGTGAGGTGGTGCACGGTGCGGCGCGGGGCCGCGAGCTCGGCTATCCGACGGCGAATCTCGCCCCCTCCTCGCAGGGTTTCATCCCGGCGGACGGCATCTACGCGGGATGGCTCATCGACGAATCCGGGGTCCGCTGGCCGGCAGCCATCTCCGTCGGCTCCAATCCCACCTTCGAGGGCGTCTCACGCCAGGTCGAGGCCCATGTCATCAACCGCCCGCCCGAGCGCGTCCAGGACTTCGATCTGTACGGGCAGTCCGTCGTCGTCGAGTTCCTGCACCGGCTGCGCGGCCAGGTGGCCTACCGGGGACCCGAGGCACTGATCGAGCAGATGAAGCTCGACGTGGGCCAGGCCCGCGCGCTGCTCTCCACGGGGCCCCGCACCCTGCTTTCGACAGAACAGCGAGCCGAAGGCTAAACTGAGGGTTGATCCGGCTGCAGTCCGTGGTGGCTGGATCTTTTCGTGCACGCACACAGGCGCTGCACGGTTCATGCTCACGGTACAACCCCAGGAGTTACTCGTGGCCCTTGACGCCGCCATCAAGCAGGACATCATCAAGCAGTACGCCCTCGCCGAAGGCGACACCGGATCGCCCGAGGTACAGATCGCCATGCTGTCCCGCCGCATCCTCGACCTGACCGAGCATCTGAAGATGCACAAGCACGACCACCACACGCGTCGTGGCCTGCTGCTCCTGGTCGGGCGCCGTCGTCGTCTGCTGGACTACCTGCGCGACACCGACATCACGCGCTACCGTACGCTCATCGAGCGCCTCGGCCTGCGCCGCTAGCTGACACCCGAAGGCGGCGTCCCCGACGGGGAGCCGCCTTCTGTCACGCATCGAAGGACCTGCCCGAGCAGGTCCGTACCGCACAACAGGAGCCAGCCGGCACCGCGCATCCGCGGTCCTCGGTAGTGGTCCCCGGAGCCCCGCAGAGGGAGCTCCGTGGATCTCCATCGAAGACCAGGTGCAGTGGTGGGTCCATGAGGGGCCCGTCACGACGGGTGCCGATTGCCTCCGCTACCGCAGAAACGGAGGTGACTCTCATGGAGGGTCCCGAAATCCAGTTCGCCGAAGCAGTGATCGACAACGGTCGCTTCGGAACACGCACCATCCGCTTCGAAGCAGGGCGTCTCGCCCAGCAGGCCGCCGGCTCCGCCATGGTCTACATCGACGAGGACACAGCGCTGCTCTCCGCCACCACGGCCGGCAAGCACCCGCGCGAGGGCTTCGACTTCTTCCCGCTGACGGTCGACGTCGAGGAGCGCATGTACGCCGCAGGGCGCATCCCTGGCTCGTTCTTCCGCCGCGAGGGCCGTCCCTCCACGGAGGCCATCCTGGCCTGCCGCCTCATGGACCGCCCGCTGCGCCCCGCCTTCGTGAAGGGGCTGCGCAACGAGGTCCAGGTCGTGGTGACCATCCTCGCCATCAACCCCGACGTGCGCTACGACGTCGTCGCCATCAACGCGGCGTCCATGTCCACGCAGCTCTCCGGTCTGCCCTTCTCCGGGCCCATCGGCGGCGTCCGCGTGGCCCTCGTCTCCGACGGCAGCGGCAACGATCAGTGGATCGCCTTCCCGAAGCACTCCGAGCTCGAGAACTCCGTGTTCGACATGGTGGTGGCCGGACGCGTCACCGGGGACGACGTCGCCATCATGATGGTCGAGGCCGAGGCCACCGACAACTCCTGGAACCTCATCAAGGAGAACGGCGCCACCGCTCCCACCGAGGAGATCGTGGCGGACGGCCTCGAGGCGGCCAAGCCCTTCATCCGCGCACTGTGTGATGCGCAGTCGGATCTGGCGGGACGCGCAGCCAAGCCCACGGTCGAGTTCCCCGTGTTCCTCGACTACCAGGACGACGTCTACGCGGCGGTCGAGTCCGCCGGCTCCGACAAGCTCACCCAGGTCTTCCAGATCGCCGACAAGCAGGAGCGCGAGAGTGCCTCCGACGCGCTGAAGGCCGAGCTCCTGGAGAGCCTCGGCGGCCAGTTCGAGGGACGCGAGAAGGAACTGTCAGCAGCTTTCCGCTCGCTCACCAAGGCCGTGGTCCGCCACCGCATCCTCAAGGACCAGGTCCGGATCGACGGGCGCGGCCTGAGCGACATCCGCCAGCTCACGGCCGAGGTCGAGGTGCTGCCCCGCGTCCACGGGTCGGCGATCTTCGAGCGCGGCGAGACCCAGATCATGGGTGTCACCACGCTGAACATGCTCAAGATGGAGCAGCAGATCGACTCGCTGTCGCCCGTCACGCGCAAGCGCTACATGCACAACTACAACTTCCCGCCCTACTCCACCGGTGAGACCGGCCGCGTCGGTTCGCCGAAGCGCCGTGAGATCGGCCACGGAGCACTGGCCGAGCGCGCCCTCGTGCCCGTCCTGCCGACGCGCGAGGAGTTCCCCTACGCGATCCGCCAGGTGTCCGAGGCGCTGAGCTCCAACGGCTCCACCTCGATGGGCTCGGTCTGCGCCTCGACGCTGTCGCTGCTCAACGCCGGCGTGCCGCTCCGCGCGCCCGTTGCGGGCATCGCGATGGGCCTCGTGTCCGACGTCGTGGACGGCCAGACACGCTACGCGGCGCTGACGGACATCCTCGGTGCCGAGGACGCCTTCGGCGACATGGACTTCAAGGTCGCCGGGACGTCCGAGTTCGTCACGGCCATCCAGCTGGACACCAAGCTCGACGGCATTCCCGCCTCGGTGCTCGCAGCGGCGCTGAAGCAGGCCCGTGAGGCCCGTCTGCACATCCTCGGCGTCCTGCAGGCCGCGATCGACACCCCGGACGAGCTCTCCGAGTTCGCGCCGAGGATCATCTCGGTGCGCATCCCCGTGGACAAGATCGGCGAGGTCATCGGCCCGAAGGGCAAGATGATCAACCAGATCCAGGAGGACACCGGAGCGGACATCTCCATCGAGGACGACGGCACCGTGCTGATCGGCGCGACGAACGGCGAGTCGGCAGAAGCCGCGCGCGCCGCCGTCAACGCGATCGCCAACCCGCAGGTCCCCGAGATCGGTGAGCGCTACCTGGGCACGGTCGTCAAGACCACGACCTTCGGCGCCTTCGTCTCCCTGACCCCGGGCAAGGACGGCCTGCTGCACATCTCCGAGCTGCGCAAGCTGGCCGGTGGCAAGCGGGTCGACAACGTGGACGAGGTCGTCTCCGTGGGCCAGAAGGTCCAGGTGGAGATCACCAAGGTCGACGACCGCGGAAAGCTCTCCCTCTCGCCCGTCGTGGCGGACGTGGACGACGACGAGGCCGGCACCGAGCTGCCCGAAGCCGTCGGCGCGGAGAGCTGAGCGCAGCCCCACCGCTCCTGCCGAGCACTGGACGGCCCCGGCGCGCACCGGTCCCTCGGGATCGCGCCGGGGCCGTCCGCCTTTTCCCGAACCGTCAAGAAAGAGCGGCATGTCCCTGTCCTCGGTCGTCTCCCTGCCCCTGCAACCCACGCCACGCCCGAGCGGTGACGGCAGCGACCCCACGTTCGTCGCCGGTGACCCGAGCGGCAACGTGGTGCGGCGCAGCGTCCTGCCCGGGGGCGTGAGGGTGCTCACCGAGGCCATGCCCGGCCAGCGCTCGGCCACCATCGGATTCTGGGTGGGGGTGGGCTCGCGCGACGAGGCCGAGGGGGAGCACGGCTCCACCCACTTCCTCGAGCACCTGCTGTTCAAGGGCACGTCGCGGCGCAGCGCCATGGACATCGCGTCCGCCTTCGACGAGGTGGGGGGAGAGTCCAACGCGGCCACCGCGAAGGAGAACACCTGCTACTACGCCCGGGTACTGGACACCGATCTGCCGATGGCCATCGACGTCATCGCTGACATGGTCACCTCGGCCGTGCTCGACCCCGAGGAACTCGAGCAGGAGCGCGACGTCATCCTCGAGGAGATCGCGATGGACAGCGACGACCCCGCGGACGTTGCGCACGAGAAGTTCGTGGAGCTCGTCCTGGGCGACCACAGTCTCGGCCGGCCGATCGGGGGCACCCCCGAGGCCATCCAGGCCGTGCCCCGGGAGGCCGTGCTGGCGCACTACCGGCGCTACTACAAGCCCGGGGAACTGGTCGTCACGGCCGCGGGCGGCCTGGACCACGACGTGGTCTGCCGGCTGGTACAGGGCGCCCTCGAGAGCGCGGGGTGGGCGCTCGAGGACGGTGCCGTGCCCGTCCGGCGTCGGCCCGCGCAACCGGTCGCGGTCCACGGCGTACCCGGCACGCACGTGATCCGCAGGGCCGTGGAGCAGTCGAACATCCTCGTCGGGTGCCCGTCACTGACCGCGACGGACGAGCGCCGATTCGCGATGAGCGTGCTCAACGCCGTCCTCGGTGGGGGGATGTCCTCACGACTGTTCCAGGAGATCCGGGAGAAGCGCGGCCTGGTCTACGCCACCTATTCGTTCTCGGCCGCCTACGCCGACACGGGCTACTTCGGCATGTACGCCGGGTGCTCGCCTGCTAAGACCGGTCAGGTGATCGAGCTGCTGGGCAGCGAGCTGGACCGCCTGGCAGCGGACGGCATCGACGCGGAGGAGCTGCGCAAGGCCGTGGGCCAGCTCTCCGGAGGTCTCGTCATGGCGCTCGAGGACAGTAGTTCGCGGATGTCGCGTCTGGGGCGGTCGGAGCTCGTCTCCGGCGAATTCGCCGACATGGACGTCTCCCTGGAGCGCATCCGCGCGGTCACGGCGGAGGACGTGCAGTCTCTCGCGCGTGAGCTCGCAGCGGCGCCCAGGACCACCGTCGTCGTCGGACCGTTCGATTCGGCCGAGGACTTCGCCGACGACGCCTAGGGGTGCACGTCAGGAGCCGTGCCTGCGCAGGAGCCCGAGGACTCCGGGCCCGGCGATCTCGCCGGTCCCGACCGGTCTGCCCGATGCGGCGAGGAGAAGAGCGATAGCGGGGCCGCGCACCTCGGATCCGTCGCCGTGGTCGAAGGCGGTATCGGTCGCGATCAAATGATACCCGTGTGCAAGTTCCCTGCCACCGCCGATCCTGACGCTCGTTCTCAGCTGATAGGCGAGCGCAGCCGCGACGAGGCCGGGTGGGTATGGGCGAGCGATGCCGAGGGGTCGTCGGATGTCCTCACCATGCACGAAGGCTTCCACCAGTCTCGTGGCCAGGGCCGCCGGGGGCGTGGTGGTGTGGCGGCGGACTGCCCTGAAGGCGTCCAGCGTGTCGGCCGGGCGCGATGCCCTCGCACGGAGGATCCCATCGGCATTGGCCCGGTCGAAGTCGAATCGCGCCGCCACCATCCCACGCAGGAAACCCCATCGGGTGGTCCTGGCCGAATCGACGAGGTGCGCGAGGACATCGTGGACGTCCCAGCCGGGGCACAGCGAGGACGTCTTCCACTGAGCCACGTCGAGGACCGCGAGGTCGTCGATCAGGGCCTGGTGTTCGGCGTGGACCGCGGCCCAGATCTCGGCTTTCGACGCAGGTGTCATAGTGCTTTGTACCGCAACCGGGGCCCGCCTGTCGCCGGGGAGGGGCGGAGGGCCTGGCCCAGATCCGGCCGGAGCAGTCCTCGCCGAGTCAGTCCTGGCCGAATCAGACCTGGCTGTGTCGGTCCTCGCTCTGTCGGTCCTCGCTGTGGAGGACGCGCGGCCGGGCACTGAGCAGCTCCAGTTCGGGACGCGCTGCGACATGGCGCTCCACACGGTCCAGGACGTCCACCACGTGCTGCCGGTCCGATCCGACCAGACCCGCTCCGACGACGGCCCGGCGGTGCAGCTCCTGATGGCCCACCTCGGCGACCGAGATGTCGAACGTCCGGCGCAGATCCGACACCAGCGGACGAACCACCGACCGCTTGCCCTTCAGCGAGTGGACGTCACCGAGCAGGAGGTCGAACTCCACGAAGCCGATCCACACATCGGTCTCCCTTCTCGCTCAGCAGCACGGCCCTGAGGTACGGGCTCGGGCCGGCTATCCTCCGGCGAAGGGCGGGAGGATGTCGAGGACGTCGTCGGCCTGCAGCACGGTCGCATTGTCCCGCAGGGCCACCTCGTTGAGCAGGAAGCTGCTCCGGTCCAGGACCTTGCCCAGCGGCGGTAGCCCTGCGACGGCCGTCCTGCTCCGCAGGTCGTCGAGCACGGCCCCCAGCTCGCGACCGGCGGGAACGCGTTCCTCGTCGACCCCGGAGGCGGCACGGGCCGCCCCGAAATACCTCACCAGCACCTCAGCCACCGATGGCACTCATCGATCGGTCGGGCTGCACGAAGTCGGCCGCTCCGAGGCCGGTGTGATCCATGCCGTGGGCCTTCGGCTTCAGCCACATCGCGTCGCGCCAGCGCTGCGCCACGGCGTCGTCGCCCGCCTCCGACCGCAGCAGGTCCCGCAGGTCCGTCTCCTCCCGGGAGAACAGGCAGCTCATGATCTTGCCCTCCGCCGTGACGCGCGTGCGACGGCAGTCGGCGCAGAAGGGCTCCGTGACCGAGGCGATGATGCCCACCGTGCCGAGGACGACGTCGGGCGCCTCCTTCGAGCGGACCTCCCAGCGCTCGGCGGGGGCGCCGTCACGGGTGCGGGGGTCCGGGGTGAGGACGAAGCGGGTCTCGACCAGGGCGCGCATCTCGGCGGCCGTCACCATGCCCTCCTTCGTCCAGCCGTGATCGGCGTCGAGGGGCATCTGCTCGATGAAGCGCAGCTCGAAGCCGCGCGCCACGGCCCACTCCACGAGATCGGGTGCCTCGTGATCGTTGATGCCGCGCATGAGGACGGCGTTGATCTTGACCAGTCCCAGTCCGGCCGCGGCCGCCGCCTCGATGCCCTTCAGCACCCGGTCCAGGAAGGGGCGCCGGGTGAGCTGGGCGAAGGTCTCTGGGTGCAGCGAGTCCATGGACACGTTGATCCGCGTGAGCCCCGCCTCCTTCAGCTGCACGGCACGGCGGTCCAGCCCCAGCGCGTTCGTGGTCATGGAGATGGGCAGCTCGGGATGGTTGCCACGGATGTCGCGGATGATGTCCAGCAGGTCCGCGCGGACGAGCGGTTCGCCACCGGTGAGCCTCAGCTCCCGGATGCCCAGCTCGTCGACGCCGATGCGGACCAGGCGCACGATCTCCTCACGGGACAGCACGGCGTCCTTCTGCAGCCAGTTCAGGCCCTCGGCGGGCATGCAGTAGGTGCAGCGGAGATTGCATTTGTCGGTGAGGGACAGGCGCATGTCGGTGGCCTGTCGGCCGTGGGTGTCCAGCAGGCCCGTCGTGGCGGATCGGCCGGCAACACTCGGCATTCCCAGGTGTGTTCCCATGCATCGAGCCTACGCCCTCGGGCCCGGGGAGGGCGCACCAGGCTGCGGCGGAGGAGCCTGTGGGACGGACCACGGAACGCCCTGCCCCCGGCGCTCGTGTAAGGCTCGGGTCGTTCTCCGCGAGCTGCGACGACGGGTCGTGGCCGGGGGTGCGGCCGGGAAGGCGCGGATGATGCGGACCACCACCTGGGCAGCCGCCTCCGGCGCTCTCGCCGTCGCGCTGGGCGTGATCGGGGGAGAGCTGGCCGCGGCCGCGCTGAGTCCGTCGGTGTCACCCGTGAGTGCCGTGGGGTCCTTCGTGATCGACGTGCTGCCCCCCGGGGTGAAGGACTGGGCCATCGCCTGGTTCGGGACGGCGGACAAGACCGTGTTCCTTCTCACCATCGGCGTGCTGATCTGTGTGCTGGCCCTCGCCGCGGGCGTGCTCGAACACCGGCGGTCCCTCGCCGGGAGTGCGGTGATCCTGGCCTTCGGTGTGCTCGGGGCCCTCGCCGTCGCATCCCGGCCCCAGGCCTCGCTCGTGTCCTTCGTTGCACCTGTCACCGCCGCCCTCGTAGCGATCCTCGTGCTCCGCGCACTCGTCCGGTCCCTGCACGCGTGGACCGGTGGCCCCCGGAGCGGCCAGATGGGCGCGGCCCCCGCACGACGGCGCTTCCTCCAGGGTGCCGGAGGTGCCGCCGTCGTGGCCTTGGCCACGGGTGCCGCGGCCACGGTGGTGCGCTCCGGCCAGTCGACGGTGACCCGGCAGCGCTCCGCGATCACCCTCCCGGCGCCGGTCGGCTCCACACCGCCGGCGGAGGGCTCCTTCGTGCCCGACGGCGCCGCCCTCGACGTCGAGGGCATCAGCCGGCTCGTGACACCCAACGACGACTTCTACCGCATCGACACCGCCCTCGTGGTGCCCGTGGTCGACGCCGCCGGGTGGTCGCTGAGGGTCACCGGCCTCGTGGACCGCGAGGTGGAGCTCACCTTCGACGACCTGCTCGCGCTGCCGCTGATCGAACGCCACGTCACCCTCGCGTGCGTCTCCAACCCCGTGGGCGGGGATCTCACGGGCACAGCACGATGGCTGGGCTGGCCGGTCAGGGAACTCCTCGCCCGGGCCGGTGTCCGACCGGGCGCCGACATGGTCCTCTCGCGCAGCGTGGACGGCTTCACCGCCGGCACACCGCTCGATGCGCTGACCGACGACCGCGACGCCCTGCTGGCCGTCGGCATGAACGGCGAACCACTGCCGGTGGAGCACGGCTTCCCCGTCCGCCTGGTGGTCCCCGGGCTCTACGGCTTCGTCTCCGCGACCAAGTGGGTCACCGGGCTGGAGGTCACGCGCTTCGCCGACGCCTCCGCGTACTGGTCCACGCGCGGCTGGTCGACGCGCGGACCGGTGAAGACGTCCTCGCGCATCGACGTGCCCCGGTCCGGGCGACAGGTCCCGGCGGGCGACGTCGTGGTGGCCGGCGTCGCCTGGGCCCAGCACACCGGGATCGGGCGCGTCGAGGTGAGGGTGGACGACGGCCCCTGGCACGAGGCGTCCCTCGCCGCGCCCGTCTCCGCGGACACCTGGGTGCAGTACAGGGCCACGCTGCCACTGCAGGCAGGCTCCCACACGGTGCAGTCGCGGGCGACCGACCGGGACGGTGGCGTCCAGTCGGCCGCCGACGTCGCGCCCGCGCCCAACGGGTCCGAGGGCCTGCACACGGTATCGTTCACGGTGACCTAGACCCCCGCGACCGGCGTCCTGCAGGACGGCGTCCGCAGACCCCGCAGGAGAGGCAGTGATGAGAAGGACAGTCGTGGAACACCGTGCCGCCATCGCCGGGCTCCTCCGGTGGAGCAGCGGGTACCGCGACGACGCGCCGGAGGTCCTCCCGCTCGGAGGAGCGCTCGGGCGCGCACTCGCCGAGGACGTCCGGGCGCCGGTGAGCCTGCCGCCCTTCGACAACTCGCAGATGGACGGCTACGCCGTGCGTGCGGAGGATCTCGCGGAGCCCGCCACGCTGACCGTGATGGATGCCATCGCCGCGGGATCCGGACCCTCACGCCTCGAGGCCGGAACCGCGGCCCCGATCATGACCGGGGCCATGCTGCCGGACGGGGCCGCCGCCGTCGTCCCGATCGAGCGCGCCGTCCCCGCGCAGTTCCACTCCGCGGCAGAGCTGGCCGACGGGCAGGCGCAGGTGCAGCTCCCCGGAGGCATCCCGGACGGGCAGTACGTGCGGCGCGCGGGCAGCGACATCGCGGCGGGGGAGATCGCGCTGGAGGCCGGGACACTCCTCGGACCTTCGCAGCTGGGACTGCTCGCGGCCTGCGGGGTGGACGCCGTCCCCGTGCGCCCGCGGTTCCGCGTGCTGCTGCTGTCCACCGGCGACGAGGTCGCCGAACCGGGCGTGGCGCTCCTCCCTGGCCGGATCTACGACGCCAACAGTACACTGCTCGAGTCGGCGCTGGTGGAAGCCGGCGCCGACGTCACGCGCCACCGGCTGCTCGGCGACGACCCCGCCGTCCTGCGGGACGCCTTCGCGGCCATCACCGCGGGCAGCACCCACCTGGTGCTGAGCACCGGAGGCATCAGCCAGGGTGCGTACGAGGTGGTCAAGCAGGCGCTGGCCGACAGCAGCGTGGAATTCTCCTCCGTCGCCATGCAGCCCGGCGGCCCCCAGGCCCACGGCACCATCTCGGGCATCCCCTTCCTCGGCTTCCCCGGCAACCCGGTCAGTGCCATCGTCTCCTTCGAGATGTTCCTCCGCCCCGCCCTGCACCAGGTGACCGGTCTCCCCGCGCCGCGGCCCGTCCTGGAAGCGGTCCTCGTGGAGGACGTCCGCAGCCCGGAGGCCAAGCACCAGCTGCGGCGAGGCCTCTACCGCGACGGCAGGGTGGCCCTGGTCGGTGGCCCCGACTCGCACCTGCTCCACGCGCTCTCCAGGTCGAACTGCCTCGTGCACCTGCCCGAGGGCGTCTCCGCCGTGCGGGAGGGGGAGCGGGTGGAGATCACCCTGATCGGCCCCGTGCCGGGTGATCCCTTCGCCGTGGTCGACGTCCTCGTCACCGAGAGCGCGGGCACGCGCTGAGCGCCGCGCGAACGTCATCGATCGACCAGGACTGCAGAGAAGGATGCCATGAGTGAATCCCCACCCTCCGTCGAGGGGTTGTCCCATGTCCGCGCCGACGGCACGGCCCACATGGTGGATGTCTCCGGGAAGCAGGCGACCACCCGGGAGGCCGTCGCCGAGGCGACGCTCGAGACCACCGCCGAGGTCGTCGCGCTCATAGCCGACGGGCAGCTGCCCAAGGGCGATGCCCTCGCCGTGGCCCGGGTGGCCGGCATCATGGCGGCCAAGCAGACCTCCACGCTGATCCCGCTGTGCCACCCGCTGCCGCTGTCCAGGGTCACCGTGGACTTCGAACCCGGCGGTGGCAGCATCCGCGTGGTCGCGCTGGTCAAGACCACGGCGCTGACCGGTGTGGAGATGGAAGCGCTGACGGCCGCCTCGGTGGCCGCACTGACGCTTTACGACATGATCAAGGCGGTGGACAAGCGTGCCGTGATCACCGGCACGCGGGTCGTCGCGAAGTCCGGCGGCAAGAGCGGGGACTGGGCCGTATGACACCCCTTCGACCCGCAGCCGTGGTCATCGCGTCCACCCGCGCGGCCGCCGGCACCTATCAGGACGAGTGCGGCCCGCTCATCGCGGCCTGGCTCTACGAGCATGACTTCGCCGTCGGCACCGCCGTCGTGGTTCCCGACGGCGACGCCGTGGGCACCGCGATCGGCGCCGCACTCGAGGACCGTCCCGCCGTGCTGATCACCAGCGGGGGTACCGGCCTCAGTCCCGACGACACGACCCCGGAGCAGACCTCGCCGTACCTGACGCGCAGCCTGCCCGGGGTCATGGAGGCCGTCCGCGGAGCCGGAGCCGGGAAGGTCCCCACCGCCGTCCTCAGCCGAGGCCTGGCCGGCAGCGCGGGGTCCACGTTCGTCATCAATCTGCCCGGCTCCCCGGGTGGAGTGCGCGACGGGCTCGCCGTGCTCTCACCCCTCATCGACCACATCTGCTCCCAGCTGGAGGGCCACAATGACCACCGGTGAAGTCGTCCACGCCGCCGTCGCCGCCACGGCGATCACCCCCGAGGAGGCGCACGCCGGCGTCGACTCCCCGCACTGCGGCGCCATCGTGGGCTTCAGCGGCGTGGTCCGGGACCACGACGGCGGCCGCGGCGTGACGTCGCTCAGCTACTCCGCGCACCCGAGCGCCGAACGGGTCATCCGCGAGGTGGCCGAGGAGATCGCGAGCAGGCACGACGGGATCCGGATCTGGGTGGCCCACCGGGTGGGACCGCTGGCCATCGGGGACCAGGCGCTGGTCGCCGCGGTCGGGGCGGCCCACCGCGGGGAGGCCTTCAGGGCCTGCTCCGATCTCGTGGACCTGGTCAAGGAGCGCGTGCCCGTCTGGAAGGAGCAGTTCTTCACGGACGGCACCGTCGAATGGGTGGGTATCGGACAGTAGGCTGGAGGCATGACCGAACTGATGCCCGTCGGCGTGCTGGGTGCACGCGGGCGCATGGGCACCGCCGCCGTCTCCGCGATCCGGGAGGCACCCGGACTGGAACTCGTCGCGGCGCTCGGCAGCAGTGACCCGCTCGACTCGCTGGTGGCCGCAGGAGCCCGTGTGGTCGTGGATCTGACGGTCCCGGACGCCACCTACGACAACGTGGTGTTCGCCGTCCGGCACGGGATGCACGCCGTCGTGGGGACCACCGGATGGACGCCGGAGCGGCTGGAGCAGCTCTCCGCGGTCCTCGCCGAAGCGCCCGGCACCGGGGTGCTCATCGCCCCGAACTTCGCCCTCGGCTCCGTGCTCGCCACGGCCTTCGCGGCGACGGCGGCGCGGTACTTCGAGTCCGTGGAGATTGTGGAGCTGCACCACCCCGACAAGATCGACGCACCCTCCGGCACGGCGGCACGCACTGCACGGCTCGTCGCCGCGGCACGCAGCGCAGCCGGGGTGCCCGAGGCGTCCGACGCCACCCGGGACGGGATCGACGGAGCACGCGGGGCCACGATCGACGGCGTCCCGGTGCACTCCGTGCGGCTGCGCGGACTCACGGCGCACCAGGAGGTGCTGCTCGGCAGTCCCGGCGAGCTGCTCACGCTCCGCCACGATTCCTTCGACCACGCCTCCTTCATGCCCGGCGTGCTGCTCGGTGTCCGCTCCGTGGCGGAGCATCCCGGGCTCACGGTGGGGCTCGACGGCTACCTGGACCTGCAGACCGGCGGTGCCACGTGAGACTCCTGGAGTTCTACCGGGAGCACAGCGTGAAGCTCGGTGTGCTGCTCGTGACCGCGCTGCTCGTCTTCTGGCTCGTCATCGCCTTCCAGCGCAGCTTCCTGCTGCTCGGCGATCCGGAGCCCGTCGCGAAGGCGCTCGGTGCGGGCTATCTGCTGCTGCCCTGCATCGGCGCCTGGGCCATGATCCGTGAACTGCTGTTCGGCGCCCGGACGCAGCGCATGGCGCGGCAGCTCGAGAGCGAGGGCGGCCTGCCCGTCGACGACCTGCCGAGGACGCCGGCCGGGCGGATCGTCCGCTCCGCCGCTGATGCGGCGTTCCCCGCGTACCAGGCGGAGGTCGAGGCCGACCCCGAGAGCTGGCGCGGCCGTTTCCGGCTCTCGTGCGCCTACGACGTCGCGGGGGACCGCAAGCGTGCCCGGCAGGCCATGCGCGACGCCGCTCGGCTGTACCGGGAGCACGGGGCGGGATCCGCGGCCTGAGCCCGCCGCGCGACCGGCACCGGCCCTAACGCTGCCGCTCGATGACGCCCTGGCGCGCGGCGCCCGCCGCTCCCGAGGTCAGCAGCTCCAGCGGTCCACGCGAGTTCAGGCGGCGGAAGAGGATGCCGACGCCGATCGCGACGGCGATCTGCACCCAGAGCAGCAGCAGCGGATCGGGCAGCGGCTCCAGCTGGTCGGCGACGCTCATGGCGGCGACGTGCAGGCTGTAGAGGGTCAGCGTCATGGCACCCGGCGCCGACAGGGGCAGCAGGGCCTGCGGGAAGCCGCGGGTCAGCAGGAGGCACAGACCCACGACGGCGGCCGCGCACCCCGCCACGTGAACCAGATCCGGCATCGTCCCTGCGTGGGGTGCGCTGACCGCGAGCCACCACCAGGAGTCCGACTGGTCCACACCGCCGAGTCCCACGTCGAGCATCGCCTCCAGCGGGTACCTGCTCCCGTCCGGCGTCTGCAGCAGCGCCGCGAGCCCTCCGCCCGGTCCGAGCAGCTGCGCGCTGACGAGCTTCGCGCCGACGGCAGCGGCGACGCCGCCTCCCACGAGCGCCAGCTGGACACCCGGGCGGGCCAGCTCGAGCCGCCCGATCATCAGGCCCACGAGGACCAGCCCGAGCCACTGCAGCACCGGGTAGTACCCGGTGAGGAAGATGTCGGCGGCCAGCGTCCGCGGGACGAGGAAATGCTCGAAGACCGGGTTGTCGCCGAGGGAGGGCGGGTCGACGGCGGCGGTCACCGGGGGCCGCAGCAGGTACGCCACCACCGGTGACAGGAGCAACCAGGCCGCCGCCCACCCGGCGAGCGCCCCGGCCCGCAGCCCGACGAAGGGCAGGGCCACCAGGAACAGGACCCCGTAGTGGAAGAGGATGATCGCGATGTTCGTCTCGAGGCCGCCGAGTGCGAGACCGATGCAGGCGATGATCACGGCGCGGACGAGGATGCCCCTCCGGTCCGCGGACAGGGTCCGGTCGCGGTGGGGGGTGCTGCCGCCGGTGAGCAGTGCCAGGCCGATCCCGGCGACGACGGCGAAGAGGGCCGAGGCGCGGCCCGCGAACAGCAGGGCGGTCCAGGTCGCCTCGGCGGTCCCCGGGACGTACAGGGGAAGCACGTGCGTGCTCATCATGCCGAAGAGCGCCACCCCGCGGGCAGCATCGATCCCGGTCAGCCGCCGGGACGCGGGCATCGTGTGCATCCAGCCAAGATCTGCATCCAGCCATGGTCCCACAGGGGCCTGCGCGCCCGGTCCGACGCGCGCGCGACCGATGGTGCCGCCGCCGTCGCCGTCGTCGGGGTCCGAACGGGTAATCTCGTCCTCATGGCTGACACCCCCTCGCGTTCCCTGCCGTTCGGCTCACTCGTGACCGCCATGGTCACCCCGTTCACCGCCGACGGCGCCGTGGACCTCGACACCACGGCGGCCCTGGCCGCGAAGCTCGTCGACGACGGGTGCGACGCGCTGGTGGTGTCGGGGACCACGGGGGAGACCTCCACGCTCGAGGACTCCGAGAAGGAGGACCTCTACCGCGTGGTCGTGGAGACGGTGGGGGACCGCGCGCGGGTCATCGCCGGGACGGGGACCAACCACACCTCGCACTCGGTCGAGATGGCACGGCGTGCCGAGCGCGCCGGGGCGCACGCGCAGCTCGTCGTGACGCCGTACTACAACAAGCCCTCCCAGTCCGGTGTCGTGGCCCATTTCGAGGCGATCGCCGAGGCGACCGAGCTGCCGATCATGATCTACGACATCCCCGGCCGGTCGGCGATCCCGATCGCCACCGAGACCATGCTGCGGCTGGCCGAGAATCCGAGGATCGGGGCGCTCAAGGACGCCAAGGCGGACTTCGCGGCCGTCACCCGCGTCCTCGCCTCCACCGATCTCCACGTGTACTCGGGCGACGACGGACTCACCCTCCCCTGGATGGCCGCGGGTGCCGTCGGTGTGGTCAGCGTCAGCGCACACGTGGCGACCGCCGCCTTCCGCTCCCTCGTCGACGCCGCAACCCGCGGCGACATGGCGGAGGCCCGGCGGATCCACTTCGAGCTCGACCCGGTGGTGCGCGCCGTCATGACCCACATCCCCGGAGCCGTCTCGACGAAGCGGATCCTGCAGCTGACGGGGGTGCTGCCGAACGCCGTCGTACGCCTGCCCCTCGTGGAAGCCACGGAGGCCGAACTGGTACCGGTGCTCGCGGACCTGGCGGAGGCCGGCTGGGACCTCGCCGGCACGGGACGGCGCGCGTGAGCCGCACGGACGCCCGCGCGTCCCTGCCGGCCGGACCGCCCCCGGAGCTCGCGCCCGGCACCCTGCGGATCGTCCCCCTGGGCGGCCTCGGGGAGATCGGGCGCAACATGGCGGTCTTCGAGATCGACGGCAGACTGCTGATCGTCGACTGCGGCGTCCTCTTCCCCGAGGAGACCCAGCCCGGGGTGGATCTGATCCTGCCCGACTTCTCCTTCATCGAGGACCGGATGGACGACGTCGTGGGGCTGGTCCTCACGCACGGTCACGAGGACCACATCGGTGCGGTGCCCTATCTCCTCCGGCACCGGCCCGACCTCCCCGTCGTCGGCTCCCAGCTGACCCTCGCGCTCGTCGAGGCGAAGCTCCAGGAGCACCGCATCAAGCCCTACACCCTCACCGTGACGGAGGGCCAGATCGAGCAGTTCGGGCCCTTCGAGTGCGAGTTCGTGGCGGTCAACCACTCCATCCCCGACGCCCTGGCGGTCTTCATCCGCACCCGGGCCGGCACCGTGCTCCACACGGGCGACTTCAAGATGGACCAGCTGCCCCTGGACGGCCGCATCACCGACCTGCGGGCGTTCGCGCGCCTCGGCGAGGAGGGGGTGGATCTGCTCATGGTCGACTCGACGAACGCCGACGTGCCCGGCTTCACCACCGGCGAACGCGAGATCGGCCCGGTCCTCGAATCCCTGTTCGGGCAGGTCCGCAAGCGGATCATCGTCGCGTCCTTCTCCTCGCACGTGCACCGGGTCCAGCAGGTCCTCGACGCCGCCGCCGCCCACGAGCGCTTCGTGTGCTTCGCGGGACGGTCGATGGTGCGGAACATGGCCATCGCCGCGAAGCTGGGCTACCTGAACGTCCCGGACGGCATCCTGGTGGACATCAGGAACGTGGACGAGCTTCCGGACGACCGCGTGGTCCTCATGTCCACCGGGTCGCAGGGCGAACCGATGGCAGCGCTCTCGCGCATGGCCGCCGGTGAGCACCGCATCACCGTGGGCAAGGGGGACACCGTGATCCTCGCCTCGTCGCTGATCCCGGGGAACGAGAACGCGGTCTACCGCGTCATTAACGGGCTGCTGAAGCTCGGCGCCGACCTGATCCACAAGGGCAACGCGAAGGTGCACGTGTCAGGGCACGCGGCGGCCAGCGAGCTGCTCTACTGCTACAACATCCTCCGACCGAGGCACGTCATGCCGGTGCACGGGGAGACCCGCCACCTCATCGCCAACGGGAGGCTCGCGCAGCAGACCGGCGTACCGGCGTCGAACGTGCTGCTCACCGACGACGGCTCCGTGATCGACCTGGTGGACGGCACGGCCAGGATCGTCGGCGCCGTGGAGTGCGGGTACGTCTACGTGGACGGGGCGAGCGTCGGTGAGATCACCGACGCGGATCTGCTCGACCGGAGGATCCTGGGCGAGGAGGGCTTCATCTCGATCATCACGGTGGTGAACCGGACCACCGGCAAGATCGTCTCGGGCCCCGACATCCACGCACGCGGTTTCGCCGAGGACGACGCGGTCTTCGACGAGATCAAGCCCGCGATCGGCGCGGGCCTCGAGGAGGCCGTGACGGCCAACGCCGACCACACCGTCCACCAGCTGCAGCAGGTGGTCCGGCGCATCATCGGCACCTGGGTCAACCGCCGCTACCGCAGGCGCCCCATGATCATCCCCGTGGTCCTCGAGGCCTGATCCGCACGCTCCGGAGCTGCTGGATCGCGGGCCTCGTCGGGTACCGTGATGACCATGGCAACTCGAACGTCCCCCGCTCCCCGCGGCCAGCAGCGCACCCGCAGCAAGGGCGCGACGGCGAAGGGCTCGACGGCGGCGCCCCGCGGCAAGACCGCCGCCACGCGACCCGCCAGGGCGAGCGGTTCCCCGAAGGGCCAGGGGCGCACCACCTCCTCGACGCGTCCGTCGGAGGCGACACCCGAGCCGCGGCAGGACGACCGTCCGGCCCTCCCGCTGCGGGTGATCCGCGCCGCCTGGATGTCCCTGGCCCGCCTCACGGGCTCGGGCGTCCGGAAGTTCGGTCACGACGTGCATCCCGAGCGCGAGCTGCGGCGTGACGGGTCGGGATTCTTCCTGCTCCTCCTCGCGCTGGCCGTCGCCGCCGTCGAGTGGTGGGCCCTCACCGGGATCGTCGCCGACAGCGTGCACGCCGCCGCCGGGGGGACCTTCGGCTGGATGGCCCTGCTGGTGCCCTTCATGCTCGGCATCGGCGCCGTCCGCCTCTTCCGCTACCCGGAGCGCCAGCGCGCCAACAACCGCATCGCCATCGGTGAGCTGTTCATCCTGTTCGCCGGATCCGGGATCGCCCACCTCGTGGGCGGACAGCCCACGCTCTCCGAGGGACTCGACGCCCTGTGGCGGGCCGGGGGAGTGGTCGGTTTCCTCGTGGCCGGACCCCTCACCGCACTCCTGACCGCCTGGCCGGTGGGGATCCTGCTCTCCGTCGTCGTCTTCCTCGGTGTACTCATCATCACGGCGACACCCTTCCGGCACATCCCCTCCCGGCTGCGGGCGCTGTACGAACACCTCATGGGCCAGGACCTCGCGGACGCGCACGGCTCCGGCGACGACCCGGAGCGCACCGAGGAGCACGACCAGAGCTATCTCTACGCCGGCCACGGCTCAACGGCCACGCCCAGGACCAGGCGGCGCAGGCGCCTGTTCGGCAAGGGCCGGCCGGAGGACCGGCCCGCACAGGACGACGACGACACCGGCTTCGTGGGCGACGAGGCCTTCGAGCGGGCCGTCGTGGAGGACGAGGAGCGCCGCGCCCGCGAGAGCAGTGCCGGTGAGAACAGTGTCGGAGAGACTGGTGCCGGTAGGAGCACTGTCGGTGAGAGCGGTGCCGCGGTGCCGCCGGGGGTCCGCCGTCCCACCCGGCAGGAGCGCGCCGCCGAGGAACTCAAGCGGGCGCAGGGCATCGGCGTCCCGGACGCACCCGAGGACGCCCCAGCCGTCCCGGGACGCCCGCCGCAGAAGGCCCCGGAGGGCAGCACCGAGGCGATCGACATCGTCCCGTCCGCGAAGGCGCTGCTGGTCCCCTCGACCCCCGTCCAGCCGCAGGTGCCGCCGTCGCCGATCCCGCAGCGCACCGAGCAGCTGCAGCTCGCCGGCGACGTCGCCTACACGCTGCCGCCCTCGGACTACCTCCCCGCCGGCACACCGCCGAAGGAACGCTCGGAGGCGAACGACGCCGTCGTGGCCGCCCTGACACACACGCTGGACCAGTTCAACGTGGACGCCCGGGTGACCGGCTTCTCCCGCGGTCCGACGGTCACGCGCTACGAGATCGAACTGGCCCCGGGCACCAAGGTGGAGCGGGTGACCGCGCTGTCGAAGAACATCTCCTACGCCGTCGCGAGCTCGGACGTGCGCATCCTCTCGCCCATCCCGGGCAAGTCCGCGATCGGCATCGAGATCCCGAACACCGATCGCGAGACGGTCTCGCTCGGCGACGTCCTGCGCTCGGGCAATGCCCGCAAGACGGACCACCCGATGGTCATGGGTGTCGGCAAGGACGTGGAGGGCGGCTTCGTCGTCGCGAACCTGGCCAAGATGCCCCACCTGCTCGTGGCCGGTGCCACCGGGGCGGGCAAGTCGTCCTTCGTCAACTCGATGATCACCTCCATCCTCATGCGCTCCACCCCCGACGAGGTGCGCATGGTCATGGTGGATCCCAAGCGCGTCGAGCTGACGGCCTACGAGGGCGTGCCGCACCTGATCACGCCGATCATCACGAGCCCGAAGAAGGCCGCCGAGGCGCTGCAGTGGGTGGTCCGCGAGATGGACACGCGCTACGACGACCTGGCCAACTACGGGTACAAGCACATCGACGACTTCAACAAGGCCGTCCGCAACGGCAAGGTGGTCCCGCCGGAGGGCTCCAGGCGCGTGGTGCGGCCCTACCCGTACCTGCTGGTCATCGTGGACGAGCTCGCGGACCTGATGATGGTGGCCCCCCGCGACGTCGAGGACTCGATCGTGCGCATCACGCAGCTCGCCCGGGCGGCCGGGATCCACCTGGTCCTCGCGACGCAGCGCCCCTCGGTGGACGTGGTCACGGGCCTGATCAAGGCGAACGTCCCCTCCCGCATGGCCTTCGCGACGTCGTCGGTCACCGACTCCCGGGTGGTGCTCGACCAGCCGGGAGCCGAGAAGCTGATCGGACAGGGCGACGCCCTGTTCCTGCCGATGGGCGCCTCCAAGACCATCCGCGTGCAGGGCGCCTGGGTCACCGAGTCCGAGATCCACCGCGTCGTGGAGCACGTCAAGGGCCAGCTGCAGGCCGTGTACCGCGAGGACGTCGCCGTGGAGGCGCCGAAGAAGCAGATCGACGACGACATCGGGGACGATCTCGACGTGCTGCTCCAGGCCACCGAGCTCGTCGTCACGACCCAGTTCGGCTCCACCTCGATGCTCCAGCGCAAGCTCCGGGTCGGGTTCGCCAAGGCCGGCCGGCTCATGGACCTGCTGGAGTCGCGCGGCGTCGTCGGACCCTCGGAGGGCTCGAAGGCGCGCGACGTGCTGGTCAAACCCGATGATCTCGCGCCCGTGCTGGCCGCCATGCGCGGCGACGAGCCCGCCGCACCGTCCGCACCGTCCGCGGCCCCGCGGGAACCCGTCGATCTCGTGGCCGACGATCTCGCCTCCCGGACCCAGGCGGTGGAGTACCACGACGGCGCCGACAGCGGTGAGGGCGACGGGGCCGATGACGGCTCGGACGACGCCTGGAACCTGACCGGGAGATAGGAGGGCATCATGAACACGTCCCCGACCCCGGCGGTGCCGGTCCTGAACATCGCGAACGTCCTGACGGTCGTGCGGATCCTGCTGGTGCCCTTCTTCATCTGGTTCCTCCTGCTCGACGACGCGCGCGGCGAGCTGTTCCGCTGGCTCGCCGTCCTCACCTTCGCCGTGGCGATCTACACCGACAAGCTCGACGGCGACCTCGCGCGCAGCAGGGGGCTCATCACGGACTTCGGCAAGATCGCCGACCCGATCGCGGACAAGCTGCTCATCGGGTCGGCGCTCGTGCTGCTCTCCGTGCTCGGCGAACTGTGGTGGTGGGTGACCATCGTCATCCTGGTCCGCGAGCTCGGCATCACGGTGCTGCGCTTCGCCGTCATCCGCTACGGCGTGATGCCGGCCTCGCGCGGCGGGAAGCTCAAGACGGTCGTGCAGACGGTCGCCATCCTCCTGTTCCTTCTCCCGCTGCAGTCGCTCCTCGGTGACTGGGCGTGGTGGATCGCCGCAGTCGTGATGGCGGTGGCCGTCCTCATCACGGTCGTGACCGGCGTCGACTATCTCGTGCAGGCCGCGCGGCTCCGGGCGGGAGCCCGCCGGTGACCGATGCCACAGCCGACGCAGCAGCCGGCGTCGTGGCCGAGGCCGGACGCCTCGGCCGCACCGTGGCCACCGCCGAGTCGCTCACGGCGGGACTGGTCGCCTCGACCCTCGCCGGTGTCCCGGGCGCCTCCACGGTGCTGCAGGGCGGGATCGTCGCGTACCAGCTCTCCGCCAAGCAGCATCTCCTGGGCGTCGACGCGGAGCTGCTCGCCCGCGCCGGGGCCGTCGACCCACGTGTCGCGGCGGCCATGGCCGACGGTGCACGGACCGCCCTCGACGCCGACCTCGGTGTTGCCACCACCGGTGTGGCGGGACCGTCCGCGCACGGGGGCAAGCCCGTGGGGACGGTCTTCACGGCCATCTCCACCGCGACGTCCACGACGACCTTCGAGCACCACTTCTCCGGGGACCGCGCCGCGATCCGGCAGGCGGCCTGCGACGCCGCACTGACCGAGCTGTTCGACAAATTGTCCAGGGGAACAAACGGGGAATCGGGTCAGTTATAGACATAGCTGCCTTGATAAGGTTGGCGCGACGGGTCCCGGACGACGGGGTCGGTCATCACGGGCACTCGTCCAGCAGCGGGCGGTGCCCCCTTCATGAGGGAGCAAGGCGATACAGATGGTAAAGCAGCCCGTGTCCGTAAACGGCGTGGTCCGTTGGCGTGATGTGGGGTTGGCAGATGATGCCCAGCGCAAGCCCAAGGAGCGCAAGATGGTCGTCCTTCGCCATGAGATCGGCGATGTCCTCCGCGACGTCCGCCAGCGCCAGGGGCGAACCCTGCGTGAGGTGTCTCATAGTGCAAGGGTCTCCCTCGGATACCTCAGTGAGGTTGAGCGTGGCCAGAAGGAAGCATCCTCTGAACTCCTCTCATCGATCTGCAGCGCTCTCGAGGTGCCTCTCTCCTCGATGCTGCGGGAAGTCAGCGACCGCCTGGCAGAAGCAGAAGGCGTATCCATCCCCGACACCGTCCCGCAGGAGTTCGCGCGGGAGTTCGGGGACGACCTGACCGACGACTTCGGTCGGGGACTCGCGACGACGAACCGCTAGTCGCGACAGGAAAGGCCTGCCCCGTCCGGGGTGGGCCTTTCTGCTGTCCGCTACCAGCTGTCCTTGATGTACGTCTCGTTGAGCTGGGCGATCAGCGTGCCGAGGCGGGTGAGATCCTCGACGTCCCAGTCCTCCATGAGCTCGTGGAATGCCTGCTTCCGCGCCGTCTGGGCCGCGACGAGCTGCCGGCTCCCCGCATCGGTCAGGGAGATCGACTGGGCGCGCCCGTCCAGCGGGTCGGCCTCCTTCTGCACGAGCCCGAGCTGCTCGAGCATCGCGATCTGGCGGCTCACCGACGGCTTGCCCACTCCGACACTCGCTGCGATGTCCGTCAAACGCATTGATCCCTCGCGCTGGAGGATGACGAGGAGGCCGTAGGCCGCAGGCTCCATGTCGGGATGGACGCGGCGTGCCACCTTGTAAGAGTTCGAGCGCGCGCGTCTCCACAGCATGCTCAGCTGCTGCTCCAGGGCCTCGACGGCGGCATCGGCGACGGCGTCGTCCCCGGGCTCGACGGCACGGCCGGGGTCGGGGGTGTTGGGCTTCGCGTCCATGGGGCAATTGTAGGGTCAGGGCGGCACCGGGGCGCTTCCCCGCCATGACGGCGAGTACCGGCGGGCCGGTAGACGGGCGGCCGACGGCGCTGGAGACGGTGCGCGGGGGAGGACCGGGCGGGCAGAATGGTCCCCGGAGGTCGACCGAGCGGCACCCTGGAACGACGACGGCAAGGATGATCGATGCGCGTGAGCGATTTCTGGCGACTGATGGACGACGAGTTCGGGGAGGCGTACTCGCGGACCCTCGCCCGGGAGCTGGTGGTGGACCGGCTGGGCGACCGGAGTGCGGCGGAGGCACTCGCGGCCGGTGCGGATCCGAAGACCGTCTGGCAGGCGATCTGCGCGGCCCAGGACGTCCCGCGGGAGCGCTGGCTCGGACGGGACATCGCGCCCCGCGCCTGAGTCAGCGTCCGTCGCGGCTCCTCGGGATCCGGCGCCGCGGACACGCTCGGGAGCCGGGCGAACAATCGAATATCTGTTCGTACCGCGCTAGACTGATGACGGCGGTGGCGCTCTTGTGCACATGGACGCAGCCGCACCTCAAAGTGTCGGCGCGGGCTACTAGATTCCTGAGCAACGGATTCCGGACCGACACGGTCGGCATCGACGGTCCACACCCCACGGTGCGGATTCCCACAGTCCAGCAGAATACGAACACAGGCCTCACGGCCACCAACAACCGAGGTGAAGAATGGCCGCTCCAGACCGCGAGAAAGCCCTCGAAGCAGCTCTCGCCCAGATCGACAAGCAGTACGGCAAGGGCTCGGTCATGCGCCTGGGTGACGAGATCAGGGCGCCGATCGAGACCATCTCCACGAGTTCCATCGCGCTCGACGCCGCCCTCGGCATAGGGGGCCTCCCCCGGGGCAGGGTCGTCGAGATCTACGGACCGGAGTCCTCCGGCAAGACCACCGTGGCCCTCCACGCCGTCGCCAGTGCGCAGCGCAACGGGGGGATCGCCGCCTTCATCGACGCAGAGCACGCCCTCGATCCCGAGTACGCCAAGCGGCTGGGCGTGGACACCGATGCCCTCCTCGTCTCCCAGCCCGACACTGGTGAGCAGGCGCTGGAGATCATGGACATGCTGGTGGGCTCCGGGTCCATCGACATCGTGGTCATCGACTCCGTCGCCGCACTGGTCCCACGGGCCGAGATCGAGGGCGAGATGGGCGACAGCCATGTCGGTCTGCAGGCCCGGCTGATGAGCCAGGCCCTCCGGAAGATCACCGGCCGCCTGAGCCAGACCAAGACCACGGCCATCTTCATCAATCAGTTGCGCGAGAAGATCGGTGTCTTCTTCGGAAGCCCCGAGACCACCACGGGCGGCAAGGCACTGAAGTTCTACGCCTCGGTCCGTATCGACGTGCGGCGCATCGAGACGCTGAAGGAAGGCGTCAACCCGGTGGGAAACCGCACGCGCGCCAAGATCGTGAAGAACAAGATGGCCCCGCCCTTCAAGCAGGCCGAGTTCGACATCCTGTACGGGCACGGCATCTCCCGCGAGGGCGGCCTGATCGACGTGGGCGTGGAGAACGCCCTCGTCAAGAAGTCCGGCGCCTGGTTCACCTACGACGGCGACCAGCTGGGCCAGGGCAAGGAGAACGCCCGCAAGTTCCTCATCGACAATCCTGACCTGGCCGACGAGCTGGAGCAGAAGATCCGCGTGAAGCTGGGCATCGGGGTGCAGCCGGAGGAAGAGGACACCCCCACGCTCAAGGCCGTCAGCGGCGAGTAGCCGATGCCGTCCGGCACGGGATCGGAGCCGATCGACTGGGGAACCTCGTTCGGGACGTTCGGCAGGGACAGCTCCGCAGGGGACACCGACCATGGGGCGGCATCGGGTTCCGGGGCGGGTGCTGCGGGTCGGGGCGGTCCTGATCGTGCTGGTGCTGATCGTGCTGGTGCTGATCGTGCTGGCACCGATCATGGGCGTGCTGATCCGGGCTCGCCCCGGGGCGCGCGGTCCGCACGGCGTTCGGACCGCGCTCAGTGGGCGTCCGGCCGCTCGTCGGGAAAGGAGTCGTCAGGGAAGCAGTCGTGGGGCAAGCAGTCGCTGGGGAAGCAGTCGCTGGGGAAGCTGACGTCCGGACGGAACGGGACCCCACAGCGCGGCTCCAGCGGACGACCGGGAGCAGGGGCGCGGTCCGCTGCGGGACGCTCCTACGTTGACCCGTTCGGCCCCGTCGTCGGCTCCTCGGCGGACGCACCGGACACAGCAGCCACAGCGGACACCGCTGCGGCAGAGTCGGGTAGCTCAGGATCCGCACCGGACTCGAGGGCGGAATGGGCGACGGCGTCCGGAGCGGGGCGGAGCGGCCGGGCGGGCAGCAGCGACACGGCAGCACGTCGATCAGGGCGGAGAAGCGCCACCTGTGACGATCGAGCGCGGTCCGCCGCCCCGGGCAGCGACGGCCCGAACGGGCAGGACGACACCGAGGTGGTCCGCACCACCGACGAGTGGACCTCCCTGGGTCGCTCCGTCCTGCTGCGCCAACTCGCCCTGGGCCCCCGGAGCCGCTACCAGCTCCAGCGCAAGCTCTCCGAGCGCGAGGTGCCGTCCGCCGTCGTGTCCGCTCTCCTCGACAGATTCGAGGAGGTGCAGCTGATCGACGACGCCGAGTTCGCCATGATGTGGGTCCGCAGCCGCACCGCCCTGAAGGCCCTGTCGCGAGCCGCGCTGCGGGGCGAGCTGGCGGACAAGGGCATCGACCCCGAGCTCGCCGAGGACGCCCTGCTCCAGGTCACCGACGACGACGAGCGCGAGCAGGCCCACGACCTGGTGCGGCGCCGACTCCGCGGCAGCGCCGATCTGACGGATCGGGCGGAGCGGGACCGGGAGGTGCGCCGTCTCGTCGGCATGCTCGCACGCAAGGGCTACAGCCCCGGAGCGGCGTTCGCCGTCGTCAAGGACGTCGTGGCGGAGGCGCAGGCGGCCGGGTGAATCATCGGCCCGCGATTGCCGCCGTCGCCGTCCCCCGCCGTAGGCTTGGGCCCGTGAGCATGACACTTCCCGGCCTCGACGCCCGGCAACCCGCGGATGCGGTCGCGGTCCGGCGCACCTACGAGGTACGCACCTACGGCTGCCAGATGAACGTCCACGACTCGGAACGCATCTCCGGACTGCTCGAGGCCGCCGGTCTGGACCGGGCCGAGGGGACCGAGGCCGACGTGGTGGTCTTCAACACGTGCGCCGTACGGGAGAACGCCGACAACAAGCTCTACGGGAATCTCGGGATGCTCAAGGCCGTCAAGGACGCCCGGCCGGACCTGCAGATCGCCGTCGGCGGATGCCTGGCGCAGAAGGATCGCGAGACGATCCTGCGGAAGGCGCCCTGGGTGGACGCCGTCTTCGGCACCCACAACATCGGGGCGCTGCCCGCCCTGCTGGAGCGCGCCCGGCACAACGCGGAGGCGCAGCTCGAGATCCTCGAATCGCTCGACGTCTTCCCCTCGACCCTGCCCACGCGACGAGAGTCCGTCTACGCGGGCTGGGTCTCGATCTCCGTCGGCTGCAACAACACCTGCACGTTCTGCATCGTCCCGTCCCTGCGGGGCAAGGAACGCGACAGACGCCCCGGGGAGATCCTCGCGGAGATCGAGGCGCTCGTGGCCGACGGCGCGGTGGAGGTCACACTCCTGGGCCAGAACGTGAACTCCTACGGGAGCGAGTTCGGCGATCGCGGAGCCTTCGCCAAGCTGCTGCGCGCCTGCGGGACGATCGAGGGGCTCGAGCGCGTGCGTTTCACGAGCCCCCACCCGGCGGCCTTCACCGACGACGTCATCGACGCGATGGCCGAGACGCCGAACGTCTCCCCGCAACTGCACATGCCCCTGCAGTCCGGCTCCGATCGGATCCTGCGGGCCATGCGACGGTCCTACCGGTCCACCCGCTTCCTCGGGATCCTCGAACGGGTCCGGGACCGGATGCCGCACGCCGCCATCTCCACCGACATCATCGTGGGCTTCCCGGGTGAGACCGAGGAGGACTTCCGGGCCACGCTCGACGTCGTCGAACGGTCCCGCTTCGCCACCGCCTTCACGTTCCAGTACTCGAAGCGGCCCGGGACGCCCGCCGCCGATCTCCCGGACCAGCTGCCGAAGGCCGTGGTGCAGGAACGCTTCGAACGGCTCACCGCCCTGCAGGACAGGATCGCGGCGGAGGAGAACGCGGCGCAGGTGGGGCGGACCGTCGAGGTGCTCGTCACGGACCAGCAGGGCCGCAAGGACGACCGGACGCACCGCCTGACCGGGCGCGCCCGGGATCAGCGCCTCGTCCACTTCACCGTGCCCGAGGGCGCGGACGTCCCGCGGCCCGGGGACTTCGTGACACTGCCCGTCACGGAGGCCGCGTCGTTCCACCTCGTCTCGGACCCGCTCGCGTCGGAGTACTCGCTGCGGCGCTCCCGGGCCGGGGACGCCTGGGACAGGAGCCTCGCCGAGTCATGCGGTGCCCCGGCCCCGGGCGCCACTCGGCCGGGCTCGGTCGTGCTCGGGATGCCCTCCCTGCCCGCACGGTCCACGGCCCCTTGACCCTGCCGGTCCTGGCGGTGGTGGGGCCCACGGGCTCCGGCAAGTCGCAGCTCGGCGTCGCTCTCGCACAGCGCCTCGACGGGGAGGTCGTCAACGCCGACGCCCTCCAGTTCTACCGGGGGATGGACATCGGGACGGCGAAGCTCCCGGTCCACGACCGCGGCGGTGTGCAGCACCACCTGCTGGATGTCCTCGACCTCCGGGAGGAGGCCAGTGTCGCGGCCTACCAGGTGGACGCGCGGCACGCCATCGACGCGGTGCGTGCGCGGGGACGTGTGCCCATCCTGGTCGGGGGGTCCGGGCTCTACGTTCGCGCCGCCCTCGACCGGCTCGACTTCCCGCCCACGGATCCCGCGGTACGAGCCCGGCTCGAGGCCGATCTCGCGGCGCACGGAGCGCTGGGTCTCCGCGAGCGCCTCCGCGCCGTGGACCCCGTCTCGGCCGACCGCATCCAGGATGACCGCCGCCTCGTCCGGGCGCTGGAGGTCCACGAGATCAGCGGCCGTCCCTTCAGCGCCTTCATGCCCCGCCGGGAGTACCATCAGCCGGCCGTGCAGCTCGGGCTCGGCGTGGACCGGGAGCTGCTGCGCGAGCGGCTCGCCGTCCGGGTCCACACGATGGTCCGGGAAGGTCTGGGGGAGGAGGTGCGGCGACTCGCCGACCGGGGCCTGAGGGAGGGCCGCACCGCGTCCCGCGCCCTCGGCTACGGGCAGTTCCTGCAGGTGCTCGACGGCGACCTCACCGAGAGCGAGGCAATCACCGAGACCATCGCCGCGACCCGACGCCTCGCCCGGCGGCAGCTCACCTGGTTCCGCGGCGACCCGCGCGTCACCTGGCTCGACGGTGGGTCCCCGGCCCTCGTGGACCGGGCCGTCGAGCATCTCCGCGAGCAGGGCGACCTATCCTAGGGGGGTGACCTCCTACCCCGCCGTCCCTGCCGCCGCCACTGACACCGCCGTCCCCGGAGCCGACCGGCAACCCTCCGGGCTGGCCTTCACCAAGGGTCATGGCACGGGCAACGACTTCGTCCTCACCCTCGATCCGGAGGCCGTGGGCCGCACGGACGCCGCCTTCGTCGCCGGCCTCTGCGACCGGCACCGCGGGATCGGGGCGGACGGTTTCATCAGGGCCGTCCGGTCGTCGTCACTCCCCGAGGGCCAGGCACTCCTCCAGAGCGACCCGGAGGCCGAATGGTTCATGGACTATCGGAACGGGGACGGCTCGGTGGCGCAGATGTGCGGGAACGGCGTCCGTGTCTTCGTACACTTCCTCCTCGACCAGGGCGCCGTCGAGCTGCAGGACGGCGGTGAGCTCGCGGTCGGCACGCGGAGCGGCGTCAAGCGCGTGACACGCGCGGGGGACGGGTACGCGGTGGACATGGGCCCGTGGGAGTTCATCTTCCCCGACGCGGCCGTGGCGCGGGGCATGGACTCGCTCGTGGAGATCTCCGGGCTGGACGTGGACCGTCCGGCGCTGTCCGTGAGCATGGGCAACCCCCATACGGTGGTGGCACTCGCCGAGCTCGCCGAACTGCACGCGGCCGAACTCCACCGGGCTCCCGCGGTCCAGCCGCGACCGCCGGAGGGGACCAATGTGGAGGTGGTGGTCCCGGCCGAGCCGCTCGTCGGCGACGACGGCGTGGGACGCCTGACCATGCGGGTGCACGAGCGCGGGGTGGGGGAGACCCAGTCCTGCGGCTCGGGCGCGTGCGCGGCAGCGGTGGCGACCCGGTTCTGGGCCGGGACGGGCGCACCGGACCGCTGGCTCGTGGAGGTCCCGGGCGGAGTGGTGGGTGTGCGCTTCCTTCCCGGCCCCGACGGGCGGGAGCACGTGGAGCTCAGCGGCCCCGCGGAACTGGTCGCGGAGGGGACGTTGCTCATGGAGCGATGAGCGGCAGTACCTCGGCAGTACCCCGGCAGCACCCGTTTCGCCCGGGCTACGGCGCCCGGTGGATCTCGAGGACGCGGAAGGACTTCGCGGTGTGTGCGCGGCGCACGGTGAACTGCCCGGGGAGGGTCTCGCCGAGCCAGCGCTGCAGCGAGTCGGCACCGAGATTCTTCTGCACGACGAGCCAGGCCCGACCGTCCGGGGCGAGGCGCGGCACCCAGCGCAGCAGCAGCGCGTGCAGCTCCTGCTTGCCGATCCGGATCGGTGGATTGGACCAGATGGTGTCGAACTCGAGGTCTCCGTCCACGGCGTCGGGCGTGGTCGCCACGACACGGTCCAGGCCCAGGCGCCGCGCGTTCTCGGTGGTCAGGGCCAGGCACCGTTCGTTGACGTCGATCGCGTGGACCGCGGCATCCCCGGACGCCAGCGCCATGCTGAGGGCGAGCGGTCCCCAGCCGCAGCCGATGTCCAGCAGGTGCGTCCCGCTCGGCGGGGGGACGTGGTCCAGGAGGATCGCCGTCCCCTTGTCGATGCCGTCCGGGCTGAACAGACCCGGCGCCGTCACGAGCTCCCGGCGTTCTCCCGCCAGCACGACGGACAGGGGCCGGCGCGTGTCGGGTCCGGCGGGTTGCGCGCTGAAATAGTGCTGGGACTCCATGGTGAAAGCCTAGTGGCCTCCCGACCACTGTCCGGGGCCGGCCCGGTTCAGCGCTGGGAGAAGTGGCCGTGCCCGGGTGGGTGGGCGGACGTAGACTCTAATGACATCCAGCTAGGGAGACTATGACCGAGAACAACGCATCCTCCGACGGCGCCGACATGAGCCCGGACGAGATCCAGGCCGTCATCGACCGCATCCTCGACAACGACACGGCAGTCGCGGCACGGACCCGGAGCGCGGCGACGAAGCCGGAGCGGCCCGCGGCCCCCGAGGAGTCCACGTGGCGGTCCCGGGCCCTGGCGCTGTCCGGCGAGAACCCGGTCTCGGACGCCGACGGCGACCAGGAGGAACTCTCGGAGCGCCATGCCCTGCGGCGTGTCGCCGGACTCTCCACGGAACTCGAGGACGTCACCGAGGTCGAGTACCGGCAGCTGCGGCTCGAGCGGGTCGTGCTCGCTGGTCTGCGCAGCGAGGGCACCGCCCAGGACGCCGAGAACTCGTTGCAGGAGCTCGCCGCCCTCGCCGAGACGGCAGGGTCCGAGGTGCTCGACGGAATCGTGCAGCGTCGGCTCAAGCCGGACCCCGCCACCTTCCTCGGGTCGGGCAAGGCCCAGGAACTGAAGGCGATCGTGCAGGCGACCGGCGCCGACACGGTGATCATCGACAGTGAGCTCTCCCCGTCGCAGCGGCGCGGGCTGGAGGACATCGTCAAGGTCAAGGTCATCGACCGCACCGCACTGATCCTCGACATCTTCGCCCAGCACGCCAAGAGCCGCGAGGGCAAGGCGCAGGTGGAACTCGCGCAACTCGAGTACCTGCTGCCGAGACTGCGTGGCTGGGGCGAATCGATGTCCCGGCAGGCCGGCGGCCAGGTGGGCAGCGCGAGCGCGGGCATGGGTTCGCGTGGACCGGGCGAGACGAAGATCGAACTCGACCGCCGGAAGATCCGCACGCGCATGGCCAAGCTGCGCCGCGAGATCTCCGGGATGAAGCCGGCGCGCGAGACCAAGCGGTCCAACCGCCGTCGTCACCAGGTGCCGTCCGTGGCGATTGCCGGCTACACCAACGCGGGCAAGTCGTCGCTGCTGAACCGGCTCACCGACGCGGGCGTCCTCGTGGAGAACGCCCTCTTCGCCACTCTGGACCCCACGGTGCGACGGGCGGAGACCCCCGACGGCATCGGCTACACCCTGGCCGACACCGTCGGGTTCGTGCGCTCCCTCCCCACGCAGCTCATCGAGGCTTTCCGCTCCACCCTCGAGGAGGTGGCCGACGCCGATCTGATCCTGCACGTGGTCGACGCGTCCCATCCGGACCCCGAGGGACAGATCAGGGCGGTCCGCTCGGTCCTGAGCGAGGTGGACGCCCGGACGGTCCCGGAGATCATCGTCCTGAACAAGGCCGACGCCGCGGATCCCTTCGTGGTCGAACGCCTGCGCCAGCGGGAGCCGCGCTCCGTCGTCGTCTCCGCCCGCACCGGCGCCGGCCTGACCGAGCTCCGTGAGCTCATCAGCGCGGGCATCCCGCGTCCCGGCGTGAAGCTCGATCTGATGGTGCCCTACGACCACGGGGAGATCGTGAGTCGGCTGCACGAGGAGGACGCGGAGATCCTCGGCCTGGAGCACGAGAGCGAGGGGACCCGGCTCGAGGTGATGGTCCGCGAGGGCCTGGCAGCGGAGCTGGAGCCGTATCTCCGGCATGAGTGAGCGCACGCGGTCCGGCGCCGACGGGACGCCGGGCACCGCGCCCCGATCGGCCCTCGCCCGGCAGTCCCTCGGACTGCTCGACACCGCCGTGGCGGCGATGGACGGCCAGCCCCGTCCCGGGCAGCACGAGATGGTGCGTCACGTCAGCGAGGCCATCGGCGCCCGCGAACACCTGCTCGTCCAGGCCGGGACCGGCACGGGGAAGTCCCTGGCCTACCTGGTCCCGCTGCTCGCCCACGCCATGGGCAGCGGGCGCCCGTCGGTCGTCTCCACGGCGACCCTGGCACTGCAGGCGCAGATCATCACCCGGGACCTGCCCCGCCTCCTCGAGGCCGTGGGCCCGGCACTCGACCGCCCGGTGGACGTCGCCCTGCTCAAGGGGCGCTCCAATTACGTGTGCCTGCACAAGACCGGCGGCGGCTTCCCGGAGGAGGACGCCCCGGGCACCCTGTTCAGCCTGCCGGACGCCGCGCCGCACCCCGCGCCGGCGGAGCCCACCGGGGCCCCGGGCTCGGCGCTCGGCGCGGAGGTGGTGCGGCTGCGGGCCTGGGCCGAGGGATCCGCGACGGGCGACCGCGACGACCTCGTCCCCGGGGTGAGCGACCGCGCCTGGCGCCAGGTCTCGGTCTCCAGCATGGACTGCCTCGGCGCGGCCCGGTGTCCCGTCGCGCAGGAGTGCTTCAGCGAGAAGGC
Source organism: uncultured Arthrobacter sp. (assembly GCF_947493765.1). GTDB lineage: Bacteria > Actinomycetota > Actinomycetes > Actinomycetales > Micrococcaceae > Arthrobacter_D. Next base: position 46,841 of record NZ_CANLSZ010000004.1, on the reverse strand, counting down.
CCGCGCGGCGGCGGCCGAGGCCGACATCGTGGTGACCAACCACGCCATGCTCGCGATCAGTGCGTTCGAGGGCCTCGCCGTGCTGCCGGAGTACGACGTCGTCGTGATCGACGAGGCCCACGAACTCCACGACCGGGTGACCGGCGCCGTGTCCGGGCAACTCTCGGCGGCGATGGTCAGCACCGCTGCGACGGCCATGCGGCGCCACGCCTCCATCGGGACGGCGGCCCTGGAGAGCGCGGCTGAGGCGCTCGAGGCGGCGACCGCGACGATCGCCGCGGGACTGCTGCCCGGAGGCCTCCCCGAGGAGCTGGAGCAGGCGCTCGGGCAGGTGCGCGACGCCGCGCGCGCTGCGCTGTCCGACTCGAAGACGGAGGGCAAGACCGAGGCGGACGCCGACGGCGGTCGGCAGGTTGCCCGCTCGCGCGTCACGGCCGTCTTCGAGCTCTCCGAACGCCTGCTCGCCGCCTCCACCCTGGACGAGGTGGTCTGGGCGTCCCGGCCGAGCACCTTCTCCCCGGGATCGGGCTTCGGCCGGCCGGAGGAGGACTCGCCCGCGCTGCTCAACGTGGCCCCGCTCTCCGTGGCCCAGCGGCTGCGCGAGGGACTGTTCGAGGACCACACGGTGATCCTCACCTCCGCGACGCTCGCCATCGGCTCCGAGTTCGGACCGGTGGCGGGTTCACTGGGCCTCAACGGCCCCGGAGCACCGACCTGGAGCGGAGTGGACGTCGGCAGTCCGTTCGACTATCCGCGCCAGGGCGTGCTGTACGTGGCGAAGGACCTGCCGAGGCCCGAGCGCGGGACATCCGAGGCCCAGCTGGCGGAACTGCTCGTGCTCCTGCAGGCCTCCCGGGGAGGCGCGCTGGGTCTCTTCTCCTCCAAGCGGGCAGCCGAGGAGGCTGCGGAAGCGTTGCGGCCCGAGGTGGACTTCGAGATCCTCTGCCAGGGTGACTCCTCGCTCAACGCCCTGGTGGAGAGATTCGCCGACGAACCGGACACCTGCCTGTTCGGCACCATGTCGCTGTGGCAGGGTGTCGACGTGCCGGGCTCGGCGTGCAGGCTGGTCACCATCGACCGCATCCCGTTCCCGCGGCCGGACGATCCCCTCATGACGGCCAGGACGAGGGCCGTGGCCCGCAACGGCGGCAACGGTTTCATGAGTGTCTCAGCGACCCACGCGGCGGTGCGCCTGGCGCAGGGCGCCGGCCGGCTCATCCGTGCGACCGGCGATCGCGGCGTCGTCGCCGTGCTGGACAGCCGTCTCGCCACCGCCCGGTACGGCGGCTTCCTCCGCGCCGCCCTGCCGCCCTTCTGGTCCACCACCGACCGAGCCACCGCCACGGGCATCCTGGAGCGGCTCTCCGCCCGCTGACCTACTGTCCGCCCGCTGACCTACCCGACCGGTTCGTGGGGGGTCGGACTCGGGTGGAAGAGGTGGCGTCAGAGGGCCCGCATCACTGAGACGACCTTGCCCATGATGCTCGCGTGGTCCCCGAGGATGGGTTCGTAGCGGGTGTTCTGCGGTAGCAGCCAGGTGTGGCCGTCGCGCTGCCGGAACGTCTTGACCGTGGCCTCCTCGTCGAGCAGCGCGGCCACGATGTCGCCGTTCTGGGCGCTCTGCTGACGCCGGACGACCACCCAGTCGCCGTCGCAGATGGCGGCGTCCACCATGGAGTCGCCCGAGACCCGGAGCATGAAGAGATCGCCGTGGCCCACCAGTTGGCGCGGGAGGGGCATGATGTCCTCCACCACCTGGTCGGCCAGGATCGGACCACCCGCGGCGATGCGGCCCACGAGCGGGACGAGCGCGGTGTCGACGGCGATCTGGCGTTCCGCGGGTTTGCCGTCGGCGTCGTCCCCGTCCGTGCCGGAGCCGGTCTCCGGGGCCAGGATGAGCGGCAGGAGCACCTCCATGGCGCGGGGACGTTTCGGGTCTCTCCGCAGGTAGCCGAGGCGTTCGAGCTGCGACAGCTGGTGGGTCACGCTGGACAGGCTCGCCAGTCCCACCGTGTCGCCGATCTCCCGCATCGAGGGAGGGTACCCGTTGTCGGCGATGGAGCGCTGGATCGTCTCGAGGATGGTCAGCTGGCGCGCCGAGAGCCCCTTCGAGGAGGACCGTCCGCGGGGACGGCCACGTCCCGCGGTCAGGGGGACGGCAGCGCCGGAACCGTCGGCGTCGCGTTCCTGCGGGTCCTCCGCGCTCCGGTCCGTCGGGATGGATTCCGCCGGTGTGGGGTCCGCCACTGTGGTGCCTTTCGCCTGGGATCCTGCGCCCTGATGCACGCTGTGATCCTCCGCACCGTGCCTCCGGTGGGGGCCGGATTGTCGGTGGTGGGTGATTGTCTCGAAGAACGCCGACGGTCCGCTGACCGGGCCCGGCCGCTGAACCTGTCCGAACGGCGTCGTCTCCGAACCATCGTCGTCCTGTTCTCATCACGTTAGGACAGAGGCTGGCGGATTTCAAACATATGTTCGAGTGAGTCTCGACAGCGTGCCGGTGCAGGTGCTAGGAATGGACCCAGTGGAAATAGAACGCATGTTCGAACAAGGCTCGAGTGACATGGCTGGAGCAGGCGTCGGACGGTCGAAGGGAAAGAGGACACATGATGGCTGAAGTACCCGTACTGAACGGCAGCACGGCGCTGCGCGATGTGACCGCCCAGCACTACGCCGAGCGGCCGCTCACCCTCACCCGTCGGGGCCGGTTCCTGCTCGTCGGTCTGCCGCTGGCCCTGGGTGTGGCCGCCCTGATCCTCCTCGGGGCCTTCCTCACCTCCGTGGCGCGGGCCGGGAGCGAGGAGCCGGACGTGACCGAGACGGTCGAGGTGGCGGTCTCCTCGGGGGAGACCCTGTGGGGCCTCGCCGTGCAGTACGCGCCCGAGCGCGATCCGCGGGATGTCGTCGCCGAGATGGTGGAGCTGAACGAACTGCGCAGCTCGGTGGTCCAGGCGGGACAGCCCATCGCCATTCCCGTCGGATAGCTCCTTCCCGCAGGAGCCTGAGCTGCTGCCCTTGCGCCGGAACTACACGGGCCGGGGGCATACGGGCCGGCGCCACACGGGCCGACGCCCCGCGGTCAGCGCGAGGCCCGGTTAGGGGCCGGCGGTCGCATCGCTTAAACTCGGAAGGTGCCGTCCTCTGTCGAGTCCCTAGCGAATCTCCCCCTGCGTGAGGACCTCGTCGGGCTCCACCCGTACGGGGCCCCGCAGCTGGACGTCCCGATCCTGCTGAACGTGAACGAGAACACCCACGGCGTCCCGCCGGACGTGCACGCCGCCATCGTGCGGGCGGTCGAGGACGCGACCCGGGGCCTGCACCGCTATCCCGACCGGGAGTTCACGGAGCTGCGGACGAATCTCGCCGCCTATCTCGGCCATGGGCTCACCGCGGATCAGCTGTGGGCGGGCAACGGGTCCAACGAGGTGCTGCAGCAGATCCTGCAGGCCTTCGGCGGTCCGGGCCGGACGGCGCTCGGCTTCCCTCCCACGTACTCCATGTACCCGCTCCTCTCGAGCGGGACCGGCACGCGCTACATCACCGCCGAGCGGGAGGGCGCCTACGCGATGACGCCGGAGGGGACGGCGCGGGCCGTCCGCGATTCAGGGGCGAACATCGTTTTCCTGTGCTCGCCGAACAACCCGACCGGTACGGCACTCGACCTCGAGGTCATCGAGGCCGCCTACGCGGCGGGCGAGGACGCCCGCGCGATCATCATCGTCGACGAGGCGTACGGCGAGTTCACCCAGGAGGGAACCGAGAGTGCCCTGTCCCTGCTGCCCGGCAGACCCCGCCTGCTGGTGTCCCGCACCATGAGCAAGGCGTTCGCACTGGCCGGGGCGCGGATCGGCTATCTGGCCGCCGCTCCCGAGGTGGCCGACGCCCTCCGGCTGGTGCGCCTGCCCTACCATCTGTCGGCGATCACCCAGGCCACGGCGAACGCGGCCCTGACCCACGCGGCCACCCTGTTGTCCAATGTCGAGGCAATCAAGGTGCAGCGGGACAGGATCGTCCGGGAGCTCGGAGCGCTCGGCCTGACCCCGGCACCCTCGGACGCCAACTTCGTGTTCTTCTCCGGGCTCGAGGATCCCCGCCGGGTCTGGGAGGGACTGCTCGAGGCCGGCGTCCTGATCCGCGACGTGGGCATCCCGGGCTCACTGCGGGTCACCGCAGGGACCGAACAGGAGACGACGGCGTTCCTCACGGCGCTGAAGCGCCTCCTCGGGCCCGCAGGCTCCCGCCCGTACGGACCTCTCGATCCCTAGCCGGTCGACCCACCAGTCGACCACCACCCGTCGATCCACGACCCATCGATGCGCGCCCGGACGGTTCCCGGCGCACAGAAGGAATGCCATGACAGTTGATGACGCCCGCGGACGCACGGCACGCATCGAGCGGACCACGAGCGAGTCCAGCGTGGTCGTGGAGCTCGATCTCGACGGCACCGGAGAGTCCTCGATCAGCACCACCGTGCCGTTCTTCGACCACATGCTGACCGCCCTGTCCAAGCACTCCCTAATCGACCTGCGGATCGAGTCCTCGGGAGACACGCACATCGACGTCCACCACACGGTCGAGGACACCGCCATCGCCATCGGCGAGGCACTCCGGACGGCGCTGGGAACCAAAGCGGGTATCCGCCGTTTCGGCGAGGCGACGGTCCCGCTCGACGAGGCACTGGCCATGGCGGTGGTGGACATCTCCGGACGTCCGTTCCTGGTGCACGGGGGAGAGCCCGCGGGACAGGAATACCACCTGATCGGCGGGCACTTCACCGGATCGCTCACGCGGCACGTCCTGGAGGCGATTGCGCTGCACGCCCACATCTGCCTGCACGTCACGCTGATCGCCGGGCGGGACCCCCACCACATCGCCGAAGCCCAGTTCAAGGCCCTCGCCCGCGCCCTGCGGACGGCCGTCGAACCGGATCCGCGCGTGGAGGGCATCCCCTCGACGAAGGGCGCGCTGTGAGCGCGCGGACCGTCACCGTGCTCGACTACGGCTCCGGCAACGTCCGGTCCGTGGTGCGGGCCCTGGAACACGTCGGTGCGGAGGTGGTCCTGAGCGCGAAGCCCGACGACGTCCTGAACGCCGACGGGCTGCTGGTCCCCGGCGTGGGCGCCTTCGCGGCGGTCATGGACGGACTCAGGAGCGTCGATGCGCTGCGCATGATCGGGCGCAGGGTCGCCGGAGGCCGGCCCGTGCTCGGCATCTGCGTGGGTCTGCAGATCCTGTTCGACGAGGGCGTGGAGCACGGCGTCCGGACGCCGGGCATGGGGGAGTGGCCCGGTACGGTGGAGCGGCTCAAGGCAGACGTCGTCCCGCACATGGGCTGGAACACGGTGCAGCCGCCCGCCCGGAGCGTCCTGTTCGACGGGATCGCCGACGAGCGCTTCTACTTCGTCCACTCCTACGGCGTGCAGGACTGGTCCTTCGACGTCACCCAGCCGGACATGAAGCCGCCCCAGGTCACCTGGGCCGATCACGGCGGCCCGTTCGTCGCCGCCGTCGAGAACGGACCCCTCAGCGCCACCCAGTTCCACCCGGAGAAGTCCGGCGACGCCGGGGCGGAGCTGCTGCGGAACTGGATCGGGGCGCTGTGACCGCGTGCTGAGCCTGATCCTGATGGGCGTCGCGGGCCTGCTCGTCGGGGGAGCGTTCTCCCTGCGGGGCCAGGAGTTCCCGCGCTGGGTGTGGATCGCCTTCCTCGTCCTGGCCGGCCTCGCCCTCGTCGCCGCCTACCTGTTCACCCTCCCGGGCGACTAGCCCGGTTCCCCGCCGACCGACCGCACGAAAGCAGACCATGAGCCCCCTCACCGATTCACCCGTCCTCGAACTCCTCCCCGCCGTCGACGTGGCCGACGGCCAGGCCGTGCGCCTCGTCCAGGGCGAGGCCGGTAGCGAGACCAGCTACGGCGACCCGCTCGACGCCGCCGAGGCCTGGCAGCGGGACGGGGCGCAGTGGGTGCATCTCGTGGACCTCGACGCCGCCTTCGGCCGCGGCTCCAACAAGGATCTGCTCGAGCGGGTGGTGAGGCACCTCGACATCAAGGTGGAACTCTCCGGGGGCATCCGCGACGACGAGTCGCTCGAAGCGGCCCTGGAGCTCGGCGCCACGCGCGTCAATCTCGGGACGGTGGCGCTGGAGAACCCGGAGTGGACCGAACGGGCGATCGCCCGCTACGGCGACGCGATCGCCGTCGGGCTCGATGTCCGCGGGACCACGCTGGCCGCGCGCGGCTGGACGCAGGAGGGCGGTGACCTGTGGGAGGTCCTGCAGCGGCTGGAGGACGCCGGCTGCGCCCGGTACGTCGTCACGGACGTGACGAAGGACGGCACCTTGAAGGGGCCGAACCTGGAGCTGCTGCAGGAGGTCCTCGCCCGCACCGCGCGCCCGGTGGTGGCCTCGGGCGGCATCTCGAGTCTGGACGACATCGCGGCGCTCCGCGAGCTCGTGCCCCAGGGTCTCGAGGGAGCGATCGTCGGCAAGGCGCTCTACGCCGGCGCCTTCACCCTCCCGCAGGCCCTGGACGTGGCAGGGCTGCCCGGCGCCGACGCGTGACGCGCGAGCTGCCCGCCCACATCGCCGCAGCACTCGGGGGGAACAGGACGGACTCCGCCGGGAGGGCGTGGGCCGGCAGGGACCTCTCCGGCCCGGACAACCCACTCCACGCCTTCGACGACGACGACGGCGCGGCCGACGCGGGACTGACCCACGCCCTGGAGGGCCTCCGCGCGCCGACCGATCAGCCCGGCCCCGGTGAACGCGCCGTGTTCGGAGCACTCACCACCGCCCGGGTGTTCATCCCGATCGTGGCCGAGGTGAGCCGTCACGCACGGACCGACACCGGACTGCAGTCCGACAAGGAGGCCGACATGTCCCTCGTGACCCTGTCGGCACCCGACGGGCGCAAGGCCCTCCCGGTCTTCTCCTCCACCCCGGCGCTGCAGCGGTGGCATCCGGAGGCCCGGCCCGTGGCCGTCTATGCGGCGCGGGCTGCCCTCGCTGCGGCGTCGGAGAGTGCCGAGCTGCTCGTGCTCGATCCGGGGGCAGCCCTGACGTTCGTCCTGCGGCGTCCGGCGGTCTGGGCGCTGGCGCAGCAGCGCGTGTGGACGCCCTCCTACGAGGACGCCGGGCTGGCCGAGCTCATCGGGGCCACCGCGCGGACCCTGCCGGACGTCGTGTCGGTGGGACTCCGGCCCGCCGCCGGCGTCGTGACCAGGACCGCCGACGGCAGCATCGCCGGCGGCGGCGGGCCCGGCCCCGAACTCCGCCTGGACCTCCGACTCAGGGCCGGTCTGACACCCGACGCCGTGCGCCACACCGTCTCGTCCCTCCGCGCGAAGTTCCTCGCCCTCCCGGACGTCGTGGAGCGCGTGGACTCGCTCGACATCAAACTCCTCCGCTGACGCATCCGTCGGCACAGAAAGACTGGCCGTGAACTTCGCCGTATACCGGGACCTGCTCCGCATCCGCGCCGTCAGGACCCTCCTGCTGGTCGGCATGATCGCCCGCTTCCCGCACTCCGCCGCAGGCGTGCTCCTCACGCTGCACGTGGTCCAGACCCTCGACCGCGGGTACGCCGAGGCCGGTGCCGTCGCGGCGATCGTCACCATCGGCATCGCGGTCGGAGCGCCGTGGCGCGGGCGGCGGATCGACACCGTGGGCCTGCGCCGGGCGCTCGTCCCCTCCATCGTCGCGGAAGCGCTCATCTGGTCGATCGCCCCGCACCTGCCGTACCGGTGGCTCCTGGTCGCCGCGCTCGTGGGCGGACTGTTCACGCTGCCGGCCTTCTCCGTGATCCGGCAGGCGCTGGGCGTGCTCGTGGACGGCGACCGACGGCGCACGGCCTTCACCCTCGACGCCATCTCCACCGAGGTCATCTTCATGGCGGGACCGGCGGTGGGCATCGTGCTGGCGACCCAGGTCTCCACTGTCCTCGGCCTGACGCTGGTGGGACTGGCGACGGCCTCGGCGGGGCTCTTCCTCCTGTGGTTCAATCCGCCCACCCGCTCGGACCAGCTGCCCGACGCCGCCCTGCTGTCCGCGGCAGCGCCCGCCGACGTCTCGGAGGCAGCCGCCGATCTCATCGGCCTGCCGACCGACGTCCCTCCGCTCCGGGCGCGCAGTTCGCTGCTGCGCCGCGGGGTCAGGAGGGCGCTGCCGTGGCTGACCGTACCGCTGGTGATGGTCATGGTGATCGCGGTGGGAGCCGGCCTCGTCCTCTCGGGGTCCGAGGTGGGCATGGTCGCCGCGCTCGAGCTCTCGGGCGCCGAGGGCCGGCTCGGCATCGTCTTCGCCGCGTGGTGCGCAGCCTCCGTGGCGGGCGGGCTGATCTACGGCGCGCTGCACCGCCCCGTCCCGCCCGCACTGCTCCTGCTGGGCATGGCACTGCTGAGTCTTCCCCTGGGCTTCGCCGGCAGCACCCTGTCGCTGGCGCTGCTCTCCATCCCCGCGGGCCTGCTCGTTGCCCCCGTGCTCTCGGCCGCATCGGAGAAGGTGGCCGATCTCGTGGCCGAGGACCGCAGGGGCGAGGCGATGGGCTGGTACGGCTCCGCACTGACGTCCGGGGTGGCGCTCGGCGCTCCGGTGGCGGGAGTGCTCATCGACGCCGTCGGGCCCTGGGCCGGTTTCACCGCCGTGGCCGCGGTGGCTGCCGTGATCGCCCTGGTCGGTCTCGTCGTCCGTGACCGGCAACCGCGGCGGGTGCCCACCCGCGCGTCGGCCTGAGGTCGCGCCCCGGCCGGAGCTGAGGTCGCGCCCCGGCCGGAGCTGGGGAGCAGACCGTTGGGGAGCAGACCGTTGGGGAGCAGGCCGCTGGGGAGTGAGGCTCAGTTGACGGGGCCGGTGTACTTCTCGCCGGGGCCCTTCCCGGGGGGATCGGGGATGATGGACGCCTCGCGGAACGCCAGCTGCAGCGACCTCAGGCCGTCGCGCAGCGGACCGGCATGCTGGGAGCCGATCTCCGGGGCGGCGGCCGTCACGAAACCGGCGAGTGCGGTGATCAGCTTCCGCGCCTCGTCGAGGTCCTTGAGCTGCTCGGCGTCGTCCTCCTGGGCCAGGCCGCACTTCACCGCCGCCGCGCTCATCAGATGGACGGCGGAGGTGACGATCACCTCGACGGCTGCCACCTCGGAGATGTCCCGCATCTGCCGGCGGACGCCCTGCTCCACGTCGTCCGCGGTGTCCGGGGTTCCTGCCGCCCGCTCCTGCTCCTCGGCGAAGCTGCGCCGTGATGCTTCCGGCGCATCGTCATCGGGGGAGTGCTGCGGATTGTCGTGTGGCATGTTCATACTGGTAAGCTTGGCATAGACCAACCGGTCACGATTACTCGTCGTGCTCCTGCGAGGGAGCCGCGAGGTGCCGGTCTGCAAGCGGAGTCCTCTCCCACCCGCGTTTGCCTGGTGCAGCCCCACGGCCGCATTGCAGGCAGCCGGGTCACCTGGTCGGACCTGTTGAGCGGTCGGGAGTGGGAACTCCCGCTGGCCACCCAGGACCGGATCCCGAGGCCTCCGATTGCGCATGCGATGGGAGGCCTTCTTTCGTCCGCAGGCGGTGTCCGCTCGGAAATCCACAGGAGTCACACATTAGCGAGCCAAGAATCAACGATCGTATCCGCGTCCCCGAGGTGCGGCTGGTCGGACCTGCCGGCGAACAGGTGGGTATCGTCCGCATCGAGGACGCTCTCCGCCTTGCCGCCGAATCCGATCTGGATCTGGTCGAGGTAGCACCGCAGGCGAAGCCTCCGGTGGCGAAGCTCATGGATTTTGGCAAGTACAAGTACGAGGCGGCCGTGAAGGCCCGCGAGGCGCGGAAGAACCAGACCAACACGGTGCTGAAGGAGATCCGCTTCCGGCTCAAGATCGACACGCACGACTACGAGACGAAGCGCGGGCATGCTCTGCGCTTCCTCGGGGCCGGCGACAAGGTCAAGGCCATGATCCAGTTCCGCGGACGTGAGCAGCAGCGACCGGAGATGGGCATCCGCCTCCTGCAGAAGTTCGCCGAGGACGTCTCCGAGGTAGGGGTCATCGAGTCCACCCCGCGCATCGACGGCCGCAACATGGTCATGGTCATCGGGCCCACCAAGAACAAGGCCGAGGCGAAGGCCGAGGCGCGGCGTGCAACACAGCGGGCCGACGCGAAGGCCGCCAACGAGGCTGCCAAGAGCGGCGGTGAGCCGCCCCGCGTGCAGACGTCGGGGTCGGGCAACGCTCCCATGACGCAGTCCCTGGCGGACCTGCTGCCCGAGGGCTACTCGATCACCTCCGAGCCGGAGGCGCCCGCGAAGGACGCTCCCGCGGAGGGGGCAGCGGCAGCCGGCTCCACGGAGAACACCTCCACGGAGACGACGCCGGAGGCCGCGACCTCAGCCACGGCACCTGCAGCGCCGGCGAAGGACGCCGGGACCACCTCGAACGCAGCTCCGGCGGCACCGCAGGCAGCGCCGACCCGTGCGGCCTCGGCTCCCAGGACATCTGAATCCAGGACATCGGCACCCAGGGCGTCTGAATCCAGGACATCCGCACCCCGGACGTCTGAACCCCGGTCATCGGCACCTCGGGCTGCAGCACCGCGTCCGGCGGCGGAACGCCCCGCCGCGAGCCGTTCGGCAGCGCCGAAGTCCGAGGCACCTGCCGCGGGCGACGCCGTCGCACCTTCCAAGCCCGCAGGGACCGGCAAGCCCACGCCCATGCCGAAGCCGGGTGCACCGAAGCCGTCGGCCACCCCGAAGCCGGCAGGACGCGCCACGCCGCCAAGGAGCCCGTCCGGCGGATCGAAGCCCGACAGCACGGACTAGGGCAGCAGCCCTGGTCCGAGGGACCAGTCCACATACCAACCAGGCACCCCGGGGTGCCGACGTCCGGGTGCATCCGCCCGGCTAGCAGAAGGAGATCGGTTCCCATGCCGAAGATGAAGACCCACAGCGGCGCCAAGAAGCGCTTCAAGCTGACCGGTAGCGGCAAGCTCAAGCGCCAGCAGGCCAACCGCCGCCACTACCTCGAGCACAAGTCCTCGAAGGTGACGCGCCGGCTCGCGAGCGACCAGATCGTCTCGAAGGCCGACACCAAGGTCATCAAGAAGATGCTCGGCGTCTGACCACCCACCTACCCACCCCTCGGGAAAGCGCCTGCGCGCACTGCGCAGCGCTGCGGCTGAGGCCGTGACCGACAAGAATTGAAGGAGTACACACGTGGCACGTGTGAAGCGGGCAGTCAATGCCCACAAGAAGCGCCGGGTCGTCCTCGAGCGCGCCAAGGGTTACCGCGGGCAGCGTTCGCGCCTCTACCGCAAGGCCAAGGAGCAGCTGCTCCACTCGTTCGTCTACAGCTACGGTGACCGCCGCAAGCGCAAGGGTGACTTCCGTCGCCTCTGGATCCAGCGCATCAACGCGGCATCCCGCGCGAACGGCCTCACCTACAACCGCCTCATCCAGGGGCTGAAGGCCGCGGAGATCCAGGTGGACCGCCGCATGCTCGCCGATCTCGCCGTCACCGACGGTCCCGCGTTCGCGGCCCTGGTGGAGCTCGCCCGGACCGCCCTGCCGGCCGACACGTCGGCACCCGTCAAGGCCTCGGCCTAGGCACAGCAGCGAAGGTCGGCCCAGCGGCCGACCCGCTGTCCACGATGACCGTGAACGGACGCCCCCAGGCGCCACTGATGACCAACACCCAGGCCGACCGGGTGAAGGAGGTGGCACGCCTGGCCGGGCGTCCTTCGCGGTTGAGGCGCCGTGAGTTCCTGGCCGAGGGCCCGCAGGCCGCCCGCGAGGCCGTCAGGCTCCATCTCGACAGACGCGACGCCGGCGCCGACGGCGTCGTCGTGGACGTCTTCGCCACGGGCGAGGCCCTGGCTCGCCACGACGACCTCGCGGCCCTGCTCGCGGAGCCGGAGGCCCCCCGGCTCCGGATGGTCACCCAGGACGTCCTGGCCGCGATGTCGTCCACCGTGACACCGCAGGGCTTCATCGCCGTGTGCCGGTTCGTGGACACGCCCCTTGACGAGGTCCTCGCCTCGCGACCGCGGCTCGTCGCCGTCCTGGTCGGCGTGCGGGACCCCGGGAACGCGGGGACGATCATCCGCGCCGCCGACGCCGCAGGTGCCGACGCCGTGGTCCTCACGGGGTCCAGCGTGGATCCCTACAACCCGAAGACCGTCCGCTCCACGGTGGGCTCGCTGTTCCACCTGCCCCTCGTCAACGGTGCCCAGCTCGAGGGCCTCACCGACCGGCTGCATGGTGCGGGCCTGACGGTCCTCGCCGCCGACGGCTACGGGACCACCGATCTGGATGCGCTGCAGGACGCCAGTGCGTCGCGCCGCACCGGGGTGACGCCGGAGGGCACTGCCCTGCGGCCCGACTCGGAATTTGCCCCGCCGACGGGGCACACCGTGCGGCTGGAGGATCCGGCGGCCTGGCTGTTCGGCAACGAGGCGCAGGGGCTCGACGACACGCTCGGCGAGGAGGCCGACGCCCGCGTCGCCGTGCCCATCTACGGCAGCGCCGAATCACTCAACGTGGGCACGGCCGCGACGGTCTGCCTCTATGCCTCGGCACGCGCCCAGCGCGAACCCTGAACCGGCCTGCGGTCCAGGCGCCCACTGACGAGGGCGACGCCGAGTCCGAGGACGGCCAGTCCCGCGCCCACGAGCGCGGGGGAGGTGAATCCCCAGCCGGCGGTGATCACGGCGCCGCCCACCGCCGCTCCCAGGGCGTTGGCGACATTGAGCGCCGAGTGGTTCATCGACGAGGCCAGCGACGGCGCCCCCGGGCTGACGTCCAGGAGCCGCGCCTGCAGCGGCGGGATGAGCGTGGACCCACTGGCCCCGACGAGGAAGACGAAGAGGCACGCCGACCACGGGGCGGTCGCCGCGAGCGGGAAGACCAGGAGCACCACCGTGATGGTCCCCATGATCCCATAGATGCTCCCCATGACCGAGCGGTCGGCGAGCCTGCCGCCCAGGATGTTCCCCACCACCATCCCCACGCCGTAGAGGGCCACGACGAGCGGCAGCAGGGACACCTCGAGTCCGGCCACCTCGGTCATGATCGGTGAGATGAAGGAGTAGACGGCGAAGAAGCCGCCGAAACCCACGATCCCGATGAGCAGTGTCAGCCAGAGCTGCGGCCGGCGGAGCACGCTCAGCTCCGCCCGGATGCTCGCGCCCGGCCGTACGGGCACGTTCGGCACGAAGACCCGGATGAGCACCACGGTCACACCACCGATCAGGCCCACCAGCAGGAACATGGAGCGCCAGCCGAACTGCTGGCCCAGCCAGGTGGCGAACGGCACGCCCACCACGTTCGCGATGCTCAGGCCGAGCATCACCATCGCGATGGCGCGTCCGCGCCGGGCAGGATCCGCCAGGGTCGCGGCGATGACGGCCGCGACACCGAAGTACGCGCCGTGGGGGAGCCCGGACAGGAAGCGCGAGGCGAGCATCCAGCCGAACCCTGCGGCGAAGAAGGACGACAGGTTCGCCAGCGCGATGACCAGCATGAGGGCGATCGCCACGGCCCGCTGGGGCTTCTTCGCCCCGATGGTCGCCAGGACGGGAGCGCCGATCACCACGCCGAGCGCATAGGAGGAGACCACATGGCCGCCCTGCGCGTAGTCGATGCCGAGATCCGCGCGCATCTCCTCGAGCAGTCCCATGATGGTGAACTCGGTGGTCCCGATCGCGAAGCCACCCGCGGCCAGCGCCGCGATCGCGAGGGCGAGCCGCCGACCGGCCAGGCGCTGACTGGGGAGCGGGGGAGCAGAAGTGGTCATGGTGTCCTAGCGGCAGGGATCGTCGAGGAGGTGGGTCGGCCGCCGAGCACGCCCGGGTGGGCGGAGGAGAGGGGGCGACGCGGACGTCGTCGTCCTGAGCAACACTAGCCGTCAGCACCCTCGGGTGATCATCGGCCCGCCCTCGCTAGACTCGATCGGTGACCACCCCAGTCCCAGGACCGCTCCTCCAGATCGTCGGAGCGGCCGTCGTCGACTCCCTTGAGCTGCCCACGCGTCTCCTCGTGGCCCGGCGCTCGTCCCCGCCCCAGCTCGCCGGTCTCTGGGAGTTCCCGGGCGGGAAGGTCGAGGCGGGCGAGAGCTGCGAGGAGGCTCTGCACCGCGAGCTCGACGAGGAACTGGGCATCGCCGTCCGGCTCGGCAGGGAGATCGAGGGGCCGGGCGAGCAGGGGTGGCCGCTGAACGGGAGGGCCGCGATGCGCGTGTGGTTCGCCGAGGTGACCGACGGCCGGCCCGCGGCGCTGCAGGACCACGACGAGCTGCGGTGGGTGGGCCTGACCGAGGGCACCGCGGTGGAGGATCTCCCCTGGATCCCCGCCGACAGGCCCATCCTCACCGCGCTCCGTGCGCTGCTTCCCGGCCCGGACGCAGCGCTGCCTGATCAGAAGAGAGAAGCCTGAGCCGGTGCGACCGGCACGCCCGCGGGGAGCACGGAGGTCCCGGCTGCCTTCGCCCCGCCCGGGACGGGCGACAGGTTGCGGAAGAAGCCGGCACCGGCGGACAGGCCGTGCCTCGCCCGGAAGATCCTGATCCTCCCGGTGAGCCAGTCCCGGTACTCCTGGGACGCGTAGCTGCCCCCGCTGTACAGCTGCTCGTACTTGGGCACGAGGAGCGGGTAGTGACGCGCGAGCCACTGCATGAACCACTCCCGTGAGCCGGGGCGCAGGTGGAGGGGACCTGCGCTCACGCCGGTGGCGCCCGCCGCGACGAGCGCACCGAACAACCGGTCGAGGCTCTCGTCGCCGTCGGTCAGCCAGGGGAGAATCGGCATGGCCATGACGTTGCACGGCAGACCTGCCTCGCGCAGTCGGGAGATCAGGCCGAGCCGCGCTTTCGGGGAGGGCGTCCCGGGCTCGATCGCCTCGGCGAGGGCCGGGTCCACGAGGGCCAGGGAGATGCCCATGCCGACGCTCACAGATCGCGACGCCTCGCTGAGCAGGGGGATGTCGCGGGCCAGCAGGGTGCCCTTCGTCAGGATGGAGAACGGGGTACCCGACTCGGCGAGTGCCGTGATGATGCCCGGCATGAGCCGGTACCGGCCCTCGGCGCGCTGGTAGGGGTCGGTGTTCGTGCCGAGGGCCACGTGCTCGTGCTTCCAGGACGGGCGGGCCAGTTCGCGCCTGAGCACCTCCGCGGCGTTGATCTTCACCACGAGCTGGGCGTCGAAGTCGAGCCCGGTGTCGAGATCGAGATAGGTGTGCGTCTTGCGGGCGAAGCAGTACACGCAGGCGTGGGAGCACCCCCGGAAGGGGTTGATGGTCCAGGAGAAGGGCATGGACGACGTGGGCGGTACCCGGTTCAGCACCGACTTCGCGGCGACCTCGTGGAAGGTGATCCCGCCGAACTCCGGGGTCCGCACGGAGCGGACGAGACCGGCCAGGGGCAGCAGCGCGGGCGAGGCGGCTGCGTCGCCGTCGTCCGAAATCTGCTGCTCCTGCCACCGCATGAAACTATTAGAACACGTGTTCTAGTGTGCTGTCAGGATCTGTCCGCCTGTCCTAGGCTGGGCGGATGATCCTGCTGACCGGCTTCGAACCCTTCGGCGGAGAGGCCACCAATCCGTCCTGGCTCGCAGCGCGCCAGGCCTCCGAGCTCCTGCGGGCGCAGGGGCACGAGGCCGTCGCGACCGAGATCCCGTGCGTCTTCGGAGCCGGTCTCGACGTGCTGGACGCCGCCCTCGCCGAACACCGTCCCGACACGGTCCTCTGCGTGGGGCAGGCGGGCGGCCGGGACCGCATCTCGCTGGAGCGCGTGGCGATCAACGTGGACGATGCGCGGATCCCGGACAACGCCGGCCGGCAGCCCATCGACGATCCCGTGGTGGACGGCGGGCCGGCCGCGTACTTCTCCACGCTGCCCATCAAGGCCTGTGCGCAGGCGCTGCACGCCCTCGACATCCCGGCCGAGGTGTCCCAGACAGCGGGAACCTACGTCTGCAACCATCTCTTCTACGGGCTCATGCACCGCCTCGCGGACCGCCCCGAGGTGAGGGGCGGGTTCATCCACGTGCCGTACTCCCTCGAGCAGGGGCGGGCGAACGGTCAGCCGGGCCTGTCGATCGACGCCATGGCGGCCGGGCTCGTGGCCATCGCGACGACGACGGCGAGCACCACGCGTGACCTCCGCGTCACCGCCGGCGCGGAGCACTGACGGGGGACCTCCGTCCGCGCAGGACAGGTAGCGCCGCGCTGAGGGGCCGCGCCGGACGCTCCATGTAGCCGCCGTCGGCCAGTCCCGCGCGGCGCTCGAACGCATTGCGCGACGCCGGGTCGCCCGTGCGCAGCACTGAGTAGCCGGCCGCCAGCAGATAGGCGGGAAGGAACGGCAGGCCCAGGCAGGCGGCGTACTGGTGTGTGTGGCGCGCCTCGTGCTCGAGCAGCCGGGTGAAGCCGGCGTGTGCCCGCCGCGGAACGCTGCCGCGGAGCAGCACCACGCTGCCGATCGTGAACGCCCGGGCTTTGGGCAATCTCCGGCGATACCCCTCGGCCAGCAGCAGGCCGTGCGGGCCGGAGGAGATCCGGCAGCCGGACAGCCGGGCCACCGCCAGGCCGACGGGCGTGGACAGATTGACCCAGTTGAGGAGGGGAACGAACCGTCGCTGCATGCGCTCATCCTAGTGACGCTCCGGGCGCGCCCTGGAGGGACCCGCCCCACGGTTGCGGCGCCGTCGACCCGGTCGCCTAGACTTGACACGCCGGAGCGGCCCCGCCGTGGACCGGTTCCTTCCCGTTTTCCTGTTCCCGTCGGCAGTGGCTCCCGCAGTGGAGCCATCGCGGCCTTCCCGAGAGTGCAAGGTATCCCACCTCCATGACCGAAACCCCAGAGAACCCCGGGCACACCGGCCCCGAGGCGTCGGTTCCCGATCCGCTGGATCCGGCGTCCGTCACGGGCGCCGTCGACACCGCGCTGGCCGCCATCGCCGCCGCGGCAGACCTGGACGGGCTCAAGGCGGTCCGGATCGCGCACACCGGCGAGAAGTCGCCCCTGAGTCTGGCGAACCGGGGGATCGGGGCGCTGCCGAAGGAGCAGAAGTCGGCGGCGGGCAAGAACATCGGCCCGGCACGTGGCCGGATCAACCAGGCGCTCACCACCCGGACCGCGGAGCTCGAGGCCGAGCGCGACGCGCGGATCCTCGTCGAGGAGGCCGTCGACGTGACGGCAGCCCCCCGCCGTCGGCGGCACGGGGCGCGCCATCCACTCTCCACGCTGCAGGAGCGGGTCAGCGACGTCTTCGTCAGCATGGGCTGGGAGATCGCCGAGGGGCCCGAGCTCGAATCGGAGTGGCTGAACTTCGACGCCCTGAACTTCAAGCCGGACCACCCGGCACGCGAGATGCAGGACACCTTCTTCGTGGAGCCCCTCGACGCGCACCTCGTGCTGCGCACGCACACCTCGCCCGTGCAGATCCGGTCGATGCTCGAGCGTGAGCTGCCCATCTACGTGCTGTGTCCGGGCAAGGTGTTCCGCACCGACGAGCTCGACGCCACGCACACCCCGGTCTTCCACCAGTTCGAGGGCCTCGCGATCGACAAGGGCCTCACCATGGCCGATCTCGTGGGAACGCTTGAGTACTTCACGCAGCAACTCTTCGGCGACGAGGCCAAGGTACGGCTGCGCCCCAACTTCTTCCCCTTCACCGAGCCGAGCGCCGAGCTCGACATCTGGCACCCGGGCGCCAAGGGCGGCGCGCGCTGGATCGAGTGGGGCGGCTGCGGCATGGTCAACCCGAACGTGCTGCGGGCCACCGGCATCGACCCGGAGGTCTACTCCGGTTTCGCCTTCGGGATGGGGATCGAGCGGGCGCTCATGTTCCGCAACGACGTCGTCGACATGCACGACATGATCGAGGGCGACGTCCGTTTCAGCGACCACTTCGGGATGGAGATCTAGATGAGAATCCCACTGTCCTGGCTGCGCGAGTACGCAGCCGTGCCCGCGGACGCTACCGCGGAAGACGTGATGGCCGAGCTCGTGAAGGTGGGCCTCGAGGAGGAGGACGTCCACCGGCCCACCGACGAGCTCAGCGGACCCGTCGTCGTCGGCCAGGTGCTCAGCAGGATCGCGGAGCCCCAGACCAACGGCAAGACCATCAACTGGTGCCAGGTCCGCGTGGTGCCCGAGGGTGAGGAGCAGACCCTCACGGGCGAGGGCATCGACCCCTCGGGCGTGCAGGGCGTCGTCTGCGGCGCGCACAACTTCGAGGAGGGCGACAAGGTGGTGGTGACGCTGCCCGGCGCCGTCCTGCCCGGTGACTTCCGCATCAGCCCCCGCAAGACCTACGGCCACGTCTCGGCCGGCATGATCGCATCGGTGAAGGAGCTCGGCATCGGGGAGGACCACGACGGCATCCTCGTGCTCTCCACGCTCGGGCTGGACCCCGAGGTGGGTGAGGACGCCATGGAGCTCCTCGGCCTGTACGACGAGGCCGCCGAGATCAATGTGACACCGGATCGCGGCTACTGCTTCTCCATCCGCGGGGTGGCGCGCGAGTACGCCCACGCCACCGGGACGGCCTTTACCGACCCGGCCGACGCCGTCGTCGTGCCCGCCGCCGCGGGTGAGGGGTACCCGGTGCGCCTCGCCGACGAGGCTCCCATCTACGGCGTGGACGGCTGCGACCGGTTCGTGGCCCGCACCGTGCGCGGCGTCGACCCTACCCGCCCCACCCCGCCGTGGATGTCCGCGCGCCTGCGCCTGGCCGGCATCCGGTCCATCTCGCTCGTGGTGGACATCTCCAACTACGTGATGCTCGAGCTCGGTCAGCCCCTGCACTTCTACGACCGCGACACGCTCTCCGGTGAGATCGAGGTGCGCCGCGCCGCCGAGGGTGAGACGCTGCGGACCCTCGACGACAGGGAGCGCGCGCTCGACGTCGGGGACCTGCTCATCACCGACGCCTCCGGGCCCATCGGCATCGCCGGTGTCATGGGCGGTGCGTCCACCGAGGTCTCGGACAGGACCGCCGACATCGTCATCGAGTCCGCCCACTTCGACCCCGTGAGCATCGGCCGCTCCCGGCGCCGTCACAAACTGCCGTCGGAAGCCTCGAGGCGCTTCGAGCGCGATGTCGACTGGCAGATCGCCGACGTCGCAGCCCAGCGCGCCGTCGATCTCCTCCTCGAGCTCGCCGGCGGCACGGCCGACGACGCCGTGACCGACGTCGGGCAGGCGCCGGAGCCGCGCGTCATCGAGCTGGCCGCCGACTTCCCGGCGCGCCTGATCGGCCGCGAGTTCACCGGGGACCAGATCACCGGCACGCTCACCGATCTCGGTGCCGTGGTGGAGCCCGTCGACGGCGGCTGGCGCGTCACGGCGCCGAGCTGGCGCTCGGACCTGGAGACGCGCGAGGACCTCACCGAGGAGATCATCCGCCTCGTGGGGTACAGCACCATCCCGTCCACGCTTCCCGTGGCGCCTCCCGGCCGTGGTCTGACGCGTGTGCAGCAGCAGCGCCGGCGCCTCCTGAACGCCCTCGCGGCGGCGGGGCTCACCGAGGTGCTGTCCTACCCGTTCGTCAGCGAGCAGGCCAACACGCTCTTCGGCACGTCCGAGGAGGGCGCAGCCGCACCGGCGGTCCGGCTCGCCAATCCGCTCAGTGCGGAGCGCGCGTACCTGCGCCGGTCCGTCCTGCCCGGCCTCATCGAGGTGGCCAAGCGGAACCACTCGCGGGGCTTCCGCGATCTCGCCCTGTTCGAGTCCGGGTCCGTCTTCCTGCCGGGTGAGCAGATGGGCACGCCGACCATCCCGCCGCTGGGCATCAAGCCCGACGACGACGTCCTCGACGCCCTGTACGAGGGGATCCCGCACCAGCCGCAGGTCATCGCCGGGCTGTTCACGGGCCTCGAGGTGCCGCCGTCCGCCGGAGTGGAGGCGCGGGCCTGGGACTGGGCCGACGCCGTCGACGTCGTGCAGCTCATGGGAAGCGTGACCGGCGTGGACGTGGTGGTGCGGCAGGGGACTCACCAGGCGTTCCACCCCGGACGGACCGCGGAGTTCGTGCTGCGCAGCGGTGAGGTGCTCGGTCACGCCGGGGAACTGCACCCGAAGGTCAGCGCATCCCACGATCTGCCGGCCCGGACGGTGGCGTTCGAGATCGACGTCGACCGCCTGTTCGACGCTGCTGCCGACATCATCGTGGCGCGCTCGCTGTCCACGTATCCGACGGCGACGCAGGACGTGGCGCTCGTGGTGGACTCCGCCGTCGTCGCCGGCGACGTGCTGGAGACCCTGCGGGAGGGTGCGGGCGATCTGCTCGAGGACGTCAGCCTGTTCGACGTCTACACCGGCCCCGGTATCGCCGAGGGCAGCACCTCGCTCGCCTTCGCCCTGCGCTTCCGGGCGCCCGACCGGACGCTGACGGCCGAGGAGGCCAGCGCTGCACGCGATGCCGCGGTGGCGCTCGCGGGTGAGCGGTTCGGGGCCGTCCAGCGCTGACGCAGCACCGTTAAATCACCGCCCGGACCCGGGGTTGCCCCCGGGTCCGGGCAATGTTCGCGTTCTAGGGGACCAGCAGAACCTTGCCCGTGGTCTTCCGGCCCTCGAGATCCTCGTGCGCCTGGGCTGCGTCGCCCAGCGCGTAGCGGGCTCCGATCCGCACGTCGAGCTTCCCGGCCAGGACGGCGTCGAAGAGTTCGGAGGACCGCCAGCGGCGCTCCTCGGGGGTGCGCACGTAGTGCACGATCGACGGGCGCGTGAGGTAGAGCCCGCCGCTGCTGTTCAGCAGCTGCGGATCGACCGGCGGCACGGGACCGGAGGCCCCACCGAAGAG
Organism: uncultured Arthrobacter sp.; assembly: GCF_947493765.1. Taxonomy (GTDB): domain Bacteria; phylum Actinomycetota; class Actinomycetes; order Actinomycetales; family Micrococcaceae; genus Arthrobacter_D. The sequence goes on along the minus strand of NZ_CANLSZ010000004.1, from coordinate 26,062 downwards.
CACCATGGTGCCCCGGATCCGCAGCGAGCGCAGCGACTCGTCGAAGGTCGCCCTGCCCACGCCGTCGTACACCACGTCCACGCCCACGCCGTCGGTCAGCGACGTGACGGCATCCGCGAAGCCCTCGTAGCCGAGCACCTCGTCGGCGCCGGCTCCGCGGGCCAGGTCCTCCTTCTCGGGGGTGGACACGGTGGTGAACACGCGGGCGCCCTTGGCCTTGAGGAGCTGGATGATGAGCAGCCCCACGCCGCCGGCGCCGGCGTGGACGAGCACCGTATGGTCCGGCTGCACCTCGAAGGTCGAGTTGATGAGGTAGTGCGCGGTCATGCCCTGGAGGGGCAGTGCCGCCGCGGTCTCGAGGTCGACGCCGTCGGGCACGGGCAGGGCGCGGTCGGCGTCGATGAGTGCATACTCGGCGTAGGTTCCCTTGCCCTCGGCGAAGGCCACGCGGTCTCCCGCGCTGTAGTCGGTGACGCCCTCACCGACGGCTTCGACGGTCCCGGCGGCCTCGGCTCCCGGGGTGAACGGGTGCTCCACGGGGTACACGCCGCTGCGCTGGTAGGTCTCGATGAAGTTGACTCCGGCGGCGGCGACCTTCACGAGGAGCTGGCCGGGACCCGGTTCCGGCCGGTCGGCGGAGGCGAGGGTGAGAACCTCGGGTCCGCCGGACTGCTGGACGACGATTGCTGAGGACATGATGAGTGTTCCTTTCCGTGGCGTCCCTCCATGCTAGGGCCGGTGCTTCGCCGCTGGCCCCGATCGGCTCGGGTCACCCCTCCGGTGCCGGAGGCTCCCCGATACTGATCGTCTCCATCGCGCTGCCGGAGCGGCCCTGCAACCGCCGACGCATGGACAGGGCGATACGGGAGGCCTGCACCTTGGCCAGCTCGGCCTTCGGCCCGGCGTAGTACTCGTCGAGCGTCGCCGACCACAGTGTCAGCCAGCGCTCGAAGTGCGCGGCTGTCAGCGGGATCTGCCGGTGAAGGTTCAGATGCGGTTCGAGGGCATTACGACGGTAGAGCCCGGCCTTGAACAGCACGGTCTCCCAGAAGTCGCAGATGATCGGCAGGTGCGCCTGGAGATCCATCCGGGCCACGTCCACGAAGATCGGCCCCAGCAGCTCGTCGGCGAAGGCGCGCCGGTAGAACGCGGTGAGGAGGGTCTCGACGTCGTCGCGGTCCTGCAGGTCAGCTCGAATGGTAGCCACGCACTCATTCTACGTTTCGTAGAAAAGCTGTAGATCCGCAGCATGACCGGCATTGATTCTGAGCGCCTCCGATGGACAGGCTCGAGTGCGTTCCGCGTGATCGTCGACGCCGGTGGAGCGTTGCTTGTGGTCGCCCTCGCGTTGCTGATCAGGACCGTGCGGGGGAAGGGCAGGGGCCCGCGTGGGCGCTGTGGACCTACCGGATCCTGCTCGTCGTGATCCTCACGAGCATCCCCATCGGACTGACGCTGGCCCACCTGCGTGCACCGTAGGTCCGCAGTATGCCGGATGCCGGCGGGCCGGCATATGCTCCGCGTCATTCGTCCTCCTGCCAAGGATGCGTGCACCCGGCGCAGTCGACGACGCCCCTGTACGGCGGCGTCGTCGATCCTCGGCTGCGATTCGGGACGGGTCGATTAGGCTGAACCGCCTGAGGAAGGGGCGTTCATGTGGCACGAGATGGGACTGACATGGGCCGACGCCCTCCGGGTCGTGGTCTCCACCGTCGGTCTGTATCTGCTCATGCTGACCCTCATCAGGGCCATGGGGCAACGGACGATGGCGCGCCTGTCCAGTTTCGATCTCGCCGCAGCGGTGGCACTCGGAGCCGTGATCGGTCGCGCGATCCTCGGCTACACCCCGACGCTGGTGGCGGGCACTCTGGGGGTGGTCACCCTGCTGGTGCTGCAGGCAGTCACAGGGCAGGTGCGCCGCTTCCCGAGGGGACTGAATGCGGTCAGCAACAGGGCGTATGTGCTCATGGCAGGAGAGCGCATCGTGATGGCGAACCTGCGGCGCACCCATGTCGCCGAGCACGAGATCACCGCGCGATTGCGCCTGGCCGGCATCCGCAGTTGGTCGGAAGTGGCCTGTGTGATCCTGGAATCGACCGGAGAGATCAGCGTTCTACGGCGCGGCATGCCTATCGAGCGGGGCATGCTGGAAGATGTGGTGGGTGCAGACCTGGTTCCCGCAGCATTCCTCGCCGATCCGGAGAACTAGGGAGTTGGCCGGTGTCGATGCAGATGGACGGTGACGCCATGGAGCAGCAGGGTGCGGTGCCGAGCCAGGGCTCCCCGGTCCTGCCGTGCGCCGGATGCGGCGGCCTCGTCCCGGACGTTTCCGGGCCCGCCCATCCCTACATGCAGGCTTCGCCCGGCTGCTGGCAGATATACGGAGGTGTCGTGGCACGCTGGTACGCGGATCCTCTTGCGGGCCCGGCCCCGTGGCACCATGTCGACGCCTACGCCGTCCAGCACGCCGGAGGCGCCCAGCACGACCGACGCCAGCGCCAGTCCGTCGCCGTCCACCTCATCACGCTCTGCTCACTGCTCGAGTTCGGGCAGCGTCCCGAGGCGGCTGCGGCGCGCCGCGGGCGCACCAGCGACGTCGTCCTGCCGCGAGTCGGTCTGAGCGACTGGCCCTACCTGGAGCCGCCGCGCCGTCAGGGCCCGGTGACCATCGCTGATCTCGACGGTGTACGGACGACGGCGGAGCAGGAGTCGGTGGCTGCAGCCTGGTTCGAGTCGGCCTGGGCCGCCTGGGCCGAGCATCACGCGGTGGTGCGCACGTGGGTCCGGGTCCTGCAGGAGGTCCACCCCTGACCGGCGAGGGCGGTGACAACATGCTCGGCAGCACGTGCCCGGGCTGCGGTCTGACCGCCTTACGACCTGCAGGTCCTCCGCCGGCTCCCGCGCCGGAGCGCCACACTGCGTCCGACGCCTGCTGGTCCCTGTACGGAGAACTGCTGGCGCGGTCCTATGCCGACGCCGACTACCGCAGGGTGCACCAGCTCGTCGTCGATGCCTATACGGCCCAGCACGCGGGGCTGACCGGTCGTCGAGACGTGCAGCTGGTCGGCCTGTGCCTGATGACCCTGTGCCTGTTCGTCGAGGACGGTGTCGACCCGGCCGAGGGCCCGGCCCTGCACCAGCGGATGATGGCAACCCGCCCCGATTTCAGCTGGCTGGCGCCTCCGCACCGGTACGACCTGTTGACGGTGGCGGACGTGCTCACCGCGCAGGACGCAGCCCAGCACCAGCGGCTGGTCCGGGAGTGGGCCCGCCAGGTGTGGGAGGCATGGGCCGAGCACCACGCGACCATCCGCGCCTGGAACGCCTATGCGCTGGGCCTCGGCTGAACCTGAGGCCCAGCGGGCTCGTACCAGCTGTCCGCCTTCGTGTAGCAGGGGCTACGAAGTCGTTTCCACATGCCAGAATCGACATCATCAGGCAGCCATCAAGCCCCGATCACACCCACAAACCGGCTCTCCTTGACTGCGGCGGGGGTACTGAGCGACACGCCCGAGCACATAGGACCAGCCTCGAAGACACCGCAACCGCGGTACTGAATTGCACTCTCATCAACTAACGAAATCGGCGGACCTCATGCATCATCTATCGGACATAAGGAACTTGTAAAAGACCGAGCGACGGCAGAATTACTCAGCAGGGCTGCCTGGAGGCCGTGAGTTCCGCCGGTTTGAGCATTGAGGACAATCCGTAGCGTCTTGATTCGGCGCAGAAGTCGAGGGGCCCCTCGTACTCGACATGCAACACGGCCTTGCCCGCGTCGACGAAGGGCTCGTACTGGTCGCATTCGGCGTAGCGGATGCATTCCTCGTTGACGGCGAAGTCGAAGGTGTCAACGAGTTCGGGAATTTGGTCGACGTCGTTCTTCAACGCCACGGACAACCCCCGGGCATGCGCCAAATCAGCAACCGCCCGGTTGTAGGTGAGCTGGTCAGCGGCGGTCAGCGGAAAGCCGGTGTCGTTCACATAGCCGTCAACGTTGTCGGGCTCGACGGCGTCGAAGCCTTTGTCGGCGCAGATGTCCATACGGGCTGCCATGATCGGCAGCAGAACTTCCGTTCGGCGGATGTCGAGCCATCGTTCGTCCGCCCAACCGGACATGACCTCCCCCACCACCGAGGGCGGGAACGCGTCGGCGTCATCGCGATACTCCTCCACGGAACCCGCGGAGAGGTAACAGATGAGGTGCCGGCCATCGCGCTTCAGCTCGTCCGTTTCGGCGCTAGTCGTGGTTTCATAATCCAGATCGAAGAGGTCCGCGTCCACCTTCAAATCCAGGCCACCGCTGAGTTGCCACTGCCAGGTCGCGGACGGGGAGGGCGACCAGAGCGAGGCAGGGGGAGTTGCTGACGGAGGAGCACCGTTGCCCGCCGGAGCGCAGGCGACCAGTGCTATCAGGAGCGTTGATGCGAGCTCGGTCCGCCATCGCCGCGTCGTCACTGTTGTGCTGGTTGCAGCTCGAACCGGAGTTCGGCCGAGAGAACCCTTGGAAGCCCGAGCCAGGGGTTGGGCAGCGAGCGATCAGTTGCGAAGACGTGTCCGGCACCTCGTTCGATCGCACCGGAAGTGACGGCGTCGATCTGCTCGGGTTCGCAGCCGTAGACGAGATGCCACAGCCGGGACGGCGGAACATCTCGCGCCCAGTCCGGGTGTTCGAAGTCCGTATAGGTTGCGGCGGTGCCCTCGAAGACGCAGGTCACGTCGAGGAGGTCCAGATGTTCCGACGTGGGGAAGACGCCGGGGTTGGCTACAAGGAAGGAGACTCCCGCCTCCCGTGCCGCAGCAGCGTACTCGCCGCAGCGCGCCAGGCTCTGCGGCGAGGTAGGCAGCTCATCGAGCATGATTCCCGTCATCCCGTAGAACGTTCGCCAAGCTGCGATGTCGCGAGCTACCTCCGCCACGGACCGCTCGCCGTAGGAGACCGGAACATATCCCAGAAGCTGGATGTTCTGCAGTTCGGCCAACGCAGCTGGATAGTATGCGTCACCGTCCTGACCTGGCCCGTCGTGAACGTTCATGACGGCGAACGAGACCTCACGGCGCTGGTTTGCGAGCCACGCCCATTCCTGAGGCTCGGCTGCGGGATGCACGTACCAGGGAGGCGCAAGTTGGGCGGATCTCACGCGTACGCCCGCGGATCGGAGACCCTCGCCAGCAACATCACGATGCCCGCGACCAGGAAGACGACGGTCAGCAGTGCGCCGAGCGCATTCCCCAGGATGATCCACACCAGAGCAGCAAAGCACGCCGCACCGGCGAAGAGCACCGCGCCGCGCGGCATACCGAAGGCATTCAGCGTTGTCGACGTCGTCGCCAGGGAACTGAAGGCGGCGGCAACAAGCACGGTGGTGGTCCGCGTATCCTCTACCAGAAGCAGGACAACCAGCATGGACACTGCTGCGGACACGATCACGATGGCCCCCGACATCCCCAGCGTGAGGAACCAGGCGTTTGCTGCCGCGCGCCTGAGGAGCGGCGTGTGGGTGGAGGACCACACCAGCCGCTGACGCATGAGAACCAAGGCCGGATCGGTGGCAGCAGCGGCTACAACGGTGGCCACGATGAGCGCGGTTCCCTCCCAGTCGGGCAGTTGGGTCAATGCGGTTGCCAGGGCAGCAGCCAGGAAACCTGCCTGCGCCGCCGGCGCCACTGCCGTCTTCCAGTCCTTGCGATCAGGAACACGCCGTTCGTCGATGGTGCGCAGTACAGCGATAAGGGCAAGGGTGAAAGCCACGACCACCGTGCCGGCCACGAGAGTCACGTGTGTCACCGCATCATCACGGCCCAACACCAGTGCCAGCGTCATTGCCACGGCTGCGCTTGCGAGGACGATCAACAGGTACCAGGACCGTCCGAGGATCACGAGCATCGACACCACGCAGGAGTACAGGCACCATACGGTCGTGAGGGCGGCCGTGGTCGTGTCGTGACCGGGGAGCGCGAGGGAAACCGCCGTGTAACAGGCGAGGATCGACACGACGAAAACGGTGGCACCCGTGCCCCGTGCAATGCCGCGCTGGAGATTTCCGGCACCTGCGTGTGTCCAGACCATGCCCGACACAGCCTGGCCTATGACCCACGCACCAACACCGGCGATGAGAATGCTGCTGGTCTCCACGGCCAGACCGGTGGCTGTCAGGCCTCCGAGAATGGCGCCCAGGATCAGGACGATGCCGCGACGCGCGGCCCCGAGCAGGGCTTCGCGGCCCACCCAACTTCCCGGCACCTCCGGAGTCTCGGATAACTGGCGAACCCAGGGGAGGGACTGCGCGTAATCGAAGACGTCGTAGGCTCCGTATTGCCGACGCACGGTACGGTCGCTGACGCCGGAAGCTTCGAGACGGGCACTGACCTCGAAGGTGTCAACGGCATCGAGGGTCAGATGATCGTTACTGGAAGCCGCCGACGAGCCTCCTGAAGCCGGCAGGGAGACGCTGTCAGTGCTCATGCTGAGAGCTCCATGACAGGTTCATCGGCGTGTCTCGCCCCGATAGGAATAACTTCGGCGTCGGCGCTGCGTGCCTGCGAGAGCAACCGTCTGTCGTGAGTTGCCGTGTAGGCCGCGCGGTAACGGTCGAGGCACCGATCGAGCGTGAACTCGGAGAGAGCCCGCCGTCGAGCCGCGGCACCCATGAGGGCCCTCGACTCGTGATCGGTCAGCAGCTCGACACACGCATCGGCAAAGGCCTCAGGATCCTTCGCCGGAACCAGTCGGCCGGTTGTCTGCTGCTCGTCCAGGCATTCCGCCACACCCCCGACATCAGTGTTCACCGTGGCCCTCCCGCACATCATCGCCTCGATCAGGGTGAAGGGGAGCCCTTCGGACACACTGGACAGTGCAACCACATGCCCCGCTTCGATCGCGGGCCGGCTGCCCTTACTGGGCCCTTCCCAATGAACAGCACCGGACACACCGGTAGTGCTCGCCAATTCGACGAGGCGCTTTTTGTACGACGCGTTGGTGGTAGGCGTGGGACCGAAAAGGCGCAATTGTGCGTTCGGAATTCGGGCACGAACACTTGCAAAGGCAGTAATGAGAGTTTCCAGATCCTTGAGTGGATCGATACGGCCCACGAAACTGACGGTTGGCACATCCGGTTCAGATGTGACGGGAGTGAATTTCGCCGGGTCAACGCCATTGGGAATGGTGAAGATTCGGTCCGGGTCAGCACCGAGTTGTCGCTCCCAGCGGGCATTGAACTGATTCACGGGGAGAACCATGTGCGCTTGCGTATGGACCACCTGACACAGGCGTCGGAGGAATGCAGTCACCGCGCGACGCACCGGCCACGACACATTGGCCCCATGGAGCGCCAGGTATCGCTCGCGCAGATAGACACCGTGCTCCGTCAGGAGAATCGGGGTGCCGTACCGCCACGACTGAGCCAGTGCTAACAGGGCCGCGGAGCCGTTGCTGGTGGCATGGAGGACATCCACCTCCGCCATGCAATGGTCGACGACGGCCAAGGCACGATCGACGATGCTGGCGGCCAGCACCGCATCAGCAACGGACATGCGAGGCGCACCCGAACCATTGGTCTGACGCTCCCAGGCATTCAGGATGGGCGCCACGGATCCCCTGCTCGCCAGGATGCGAGCCAGACCTACCGCATCGCTGATGCCCACCAGATGCTGCAGGGCTTCCGACATGCGTGCCACAGGGTCCGAATCATCGGATCCCAGGGCGGCATCCCAGAGCTGAACGAGCGCCTGCTGCGTCGACTCGACCAAGCTCCGACGCCGTGACCCGGGACGCAAGGCGGCGACAGGAGGACCCCACACCGGGATCAAGCAAACCGAACGCACATTGTCAGGCATTTCCCACACGGACTGGTCGGCTCCGCTGCCGGTCAGCGCTACGATGTCAAATTGATGCTCCGACAGACCGCTCACGAGCTGATCGCACCAGGTGCTGACGCCGCCGGTCACCGCCGGGTACGTCCCCTCGGTAATGAGACCGATCTTCATGAGAACGCCCTCGCGGTTCGCCGTGACACCTTTCCGGCCACACAACCGTACGACGTTGTGAATTTCACCATCAGGACCCTCTTACTGGACTTGAACAACTGATTCCAGTTCAGGCGATGTTCATCCGACGATCACGAGTAACAGGTACCCGTTTAAACCCGGCTCTTGGATCGAAGTAGCGAGAGGACTACCTGCTTCTTCTATCGAGTACCTGCCTGTGGACGAAGATTTACTGGCTCTTCTTACGTGAGGTGGGGGTGGGTGGGTCCGCCGCCGATGAGGAGCATGCGTAGGCGGGACGTGTCGCTGTTCCTGAATCCTCGAGGGGACCCGGCGGTGGAGCTCGATGAGCCGCTTCACGGCTTCGGTGCCGCCGTTGTTGGACCGGTTGGTGTCGAAGTAAGCCAGGAGCGCGTTCGACCAGCGTTTGAGCGTGCGGCCGAGCCGGGCGATTTCAGGAACCGTACAGGTCGGAAGAGAGTCGAGGATTTTTCCGGCGATCGTGTGTCCCTCGACGGCGTTGGGGTGGCGGTAGGCTGCGCGCAACTGGTGAGCACATGACTAGGAGACATAGACGGACAGGTGTGGGCCCTCGTTGGGTCCCCGTTGGCAGTCCAGTGGCTATGCGATAGCTAGTTGGTTGTCTGCGGTCCAGCGTTTCCAGTATGTCGAGGGTGTCATGCCGTCGAGGGATCCGCGGGGCCGTTCATGATTGTAGACGTCTTTCCATTCCTGGCGAGGTAGCTGGCTTCGGCCATGGTGTCCAGGATTTCCCCGGTGAGTTGTTCTCTTCTGAATTGGGCGTTGAAGGACTCCGCGAACCCGTTCTGCCACGGTGAGCCGGGGTCGATGAACGCGGTCCCCACCCCGGCGGTGTTGCACCAGTCGGTCAGGGCAGCGGCTGTGAATTCGGGTCCGTTGTCCGAGCGCACGTAGGTCGGGGTAATCCCGGTTTCGGCGATGACGTCCTCCAATACGGCGACCACATCCGCTGCGGTGAATGACCTGCGCGGGCTGATCGCCAAAGCGGTACGCGTGTATTCGTCGAGACGAAAGAAGAACCGGATATGCCCGGCCGCAGGACGTCACAGCGGATTGGAAGTCGAAGCTGACCACGTGCATCGGGTACTGGGCCCGCAACCGCTTCTGCTCCCCGGCGCCGGGCCAGGTCGTGCGCTTCTTCCTCGCCTTGGGCTTACAGGTGAGCCCCTCGAGGCGCCAGAGCCGGCGGATCCGCTTCGTGTTCAACGCCACCCCGTCCCAGCGAGCCTGGGCCAGCAGATGCCAGCGCGCCTTTCGCCACCCCCACGCCGGATGCTTCACCTCCACCGCGCGAAGGTCGGGCCGCAGCTGGGCTTCCTCGAAGCTAGTCTCCGGGCGGCCCTTGCGCAGCGCTGACCCGTACTGGTTCACCCACCGGTACCACGTCGCCTCCGTGACCTGCTGCTCCTTGATGACCTCGATCATCGGGCGACCGTCGTTGAGCATCCTTGGTCCATAGTTCGCAACGGAAGGACATCGGATGGGTCCCGCCAGCGAGGGCTTCGACCCACGACAAAAGTCCCATGTTGTATTTCAATAACTGTCTTCGGTGGAGCGCGAGCTGTTGGACCTGCTGGCGATGTTTCCGGAATCGACGGAGCAACTCGAAATCATGCTGGTCGGAGAAGATCTGCACGTTTTATCCGGCTTTGGCCCCACCATACGAGATGGTCTGACCTCGATTCTGCTGAAACTGGAGAACCTTGGACTCATCGGACATGACGTGGTCGGAGGGGAGATTGATGACGATCCTCCTGTCTGGTGGTTGACGTCAGTCGGCCGCAGGTGCCGAGACACTGCAGAATAGGTTCAACTTCCCCACAAGGCCGTCGTCGCTCGACGGGCCCTCAACGACAGCAGCATTCTCTACAGGGCACTGAGTAGGATGGCGGCACGATGACGACGACGGACAATGAGCAGAGCAGCAGGGGAGAAGAGGGCCTGCATCGGGTCGCCCGCGCCCATATGGCAAGGGTGAGTACTGCAGCGGGTCTGCCGGAGCCGGCCGTGCTTCTTGTCCCGACCCTGGGATCCGGCTCGCCGGCGGCGAACGCCAAATTCACGACTCTCCGCGGAGTTCCCACGATCAAGATCACCGAGGCTGCTGTGCGTGATTTGCCGTCCAGCGCGCTCGAGTTCTTGCTCGCGCACGAGTTCTGGCACAGTGCGAACAACAGCTGGTGGAAGCGACGAGTCTGGCTGTACGTTCTGGGGATCGGTCTCGGAGTGATCCTGCTGCTCGGTGGGATCATCATGGGCGCGACCGCAGAGAGCTTCAACACCAGCCCAGCCGCCGGTTACATCACCTCGGGTTTCGGCGCAATCATCACGGTAAGAGGATTCTTCGGCTACTTCGCGGACAGCCGAGCCGAGGAGATACGCGCCGATCTCTTCGCCGCCCGCCACCACGGGCACCCAGAGGGCGCGGAGAGCCTCTTTGCAGCATGGGACGACGACAAGCCCGAGGATGAGCTGTCCAGCGCGGGCCGACGCTGGCGTCTCCTGGTACGAAATCACCCGTACCGGGCCACGAGACTCGATGCCATACGCACAGAACTTACCCATCGACACCTCGAGCGAGGCGTTCGCTGACGACGTCGCCCGGCTGGTGGTTCATGTGCCGACGGTGGACCGGCGACCGCCGTAGGGAAGATGCTCGGCGCAGTAGAGCTCGGTTGTCTCGCTAATCCGTGCGAGGTGCGGCTGAGTGACGGGAAACGAGCCACGCAGGACAGACCCAGACATTCGCGGAGTGCCCGCCGTTCCCGGCCCGGATCAGCCCCGCCCGATAGCAGGCCCTCACATAGGGTGGCTATATGAGGGCCCCCCGCAACTCGCTATCGCCTGAATTGATCGTGTCTGCTTCGCTGGAAGCCCTCGAACGCGACGGAGTCAAAGGGTTGAGCTTCCGCAAGCTGGGAGCTGCCCTCAACGTCGACCCGACTGCCCTGTATCGGCACTTCCGCAATAAGGATGAGCTCATCCTCGCCGTCACCGACAGCCTCATGGTTTCGGCGCTGGACGGCTTCGAACCCGACGATGACTGGCTCGGGACCATCCGCGACCTTATGCACCGGGGCCGCCGCGCCTATCTCTCCCACCCGCAGGCAGCGGTCCTCGGCGTCACACGCGTCACCCGCCGTCCCGGCGAGATCCGCATCGTGGAGGAAATCCTCGCAGCGCTGTCCCGAGGAGGCTTCGATCCGGAGGAGGCAGCGCGGCTCTACCGCGTGATCGACGACCTGAACCTGGCCTTCGCAGGGCTCGACGCCGCCTTCCGGATCCTTCCCAGCGAGGAACAGGCCAAGGACACCGCGGCGTGGAGCAATGAGTACGCGGCGCTCGACACCGAACAATTTCCTTTCATCGCGAAGGCGGCACCGATGTTGGCCACCATCCAGGAAGACCCCACCTACGAGCTGGCAGTGGACCTGCTGCTCGAGTCGGTAGCCCGACGAGCCGCTCCGGACGCCGAGGCCAAGAGGTAGCACGCAGATAGTCAACATCGTTGACTAAGCATGATCTGCAGCCTAGTGTGAGCCGCATGCTATGTGAGCTCTACCACACTTTCGGACACATCTGCGGGGAACTATGCCCGACCTGCTGATCCACAATGCCCGGATCTTCGATGGGCATCAGCTCATCGCTGCTGACGCCGTGGCGATCGCCGGCGGCAGCGTCGTCGAGCTCGGTACGGGCTCGGACCTGCTTCAAGCGGCCGGCCCCCACACCGAGATCATCGATGCCGAGGGCGGTCTGCTCACGCCCGGTTTCATCGACGCGCACGTCCATGCAGTCGCCGGGGGTGTGGAGCGGCTCGGCTGTGACCTGAGCGACGCAGGAAATGCGACAGAATGCCGGGACGCCATCAGCTCGTACGCCGCTCGCTCCGAAGCTGTCGACGGCTGGATCTCCGGCGGAGGCTGGACCATGTCCGACTTCCCGGGCGGAACTCCCACAGCCGTGGAGCTGGACGAGCTCATCCCGGACCGCGGCGCCTTCCTGGTGAACCGTGACCACCACAGCGCGTGGGTGAATACGCACGCCCTCGAACTGGCGGGCATCACGGCCGACACCCCTGACCCACCCGGTGGCCGTATCGAACGCGACGCCTCCGGCAATCCCACAGGCACGCTCCACGAGGGCGCCATGGACCTGATCAGCCGACTCATCCCCGAGGAGACCCAGGAGCAATTGCGCCACGGACTGCTCGAGGGCCAGCGCTACCTCAACACCTTCGGAATCACCGGCTGGCAGGACGCCATCATCGGTCAGTACTCCGGCCACGCCGACCCGTACGCCGCCTACTGCGCGGCCGACGCCGCCGGGGAACTGCACTCCGACGTCGTCGGGGCCCTCTGGTGGCCGCGCGAGGTGCAGGACATCCCGGAACAGGTACGGATCTTCCGGGAACGACGCCGGCACGCCTCGTCCGGCACCAGGTTCCGGGCCACGGCGGTGAAGTTCATGCTCGACGGCGTCGTCGAGAGTCGGACGGCCGCGATGGCCGAGCCGTACCACTCGTGCGGCTGCCCCGGTGCCGGGTCCGGATTGAGCTATTTCGAGGCAGACTTCCTGGCGGCAGCGTTCACGGCGATCGATGCGGCGGGATTCGACATCCACCTGCACGCGATCGGGGACCGGGCGGTCAGCCAGGGACTGGATGCCTTCGCGGCGATGCGCGGCGCCAACCCGGGACGCGACGGGCGTCACCACATCGCGCACCTGCAGGTCGTGGATCCCAGGGACGTCCCGCGTTTTGCAGAACTCGATGTGACGGCGAATCTGCAGGCTCTGTGGGCCTGCAACGACGACTCCATGCGGGACCTGACGGTGCCTGTCCTCGGGGAGGAGCGCGCCGGCTGGCAGTACCCGTTCCGGTCCCTGCTCGACGCCGGAGCACGGTTGGCGATGGGATCGGACTGGTCCGTCTCCACCCCGGATCCGTGGCAGGCGATCCACACCGCGGTCAACCGTACGGAGGGAGGCGCGGAGGAACTGCGGGAGCCCTTGAACCCGGGCGAGGCCATAGGGCTGCTGGACGCGCTGCGCGCCTACACCTCCGGTTCCGCCCGTTTGAACCGGTCCGCAGCAGGCGGTCGGATCGAGATCGGCGGACCCGCCGATCTCGCGCTGGCCGACCGCGATCCGTTCGCCGTCCCTGAGTCCGATCTTCACCGTCTCTCCAACCGCCTGACCGTGGTGGCCGGAGCAATCGTTCACGATGCCCGCAACCGAACCGAAGGAGAAGCATGAGCGCCACTCTCTCGCCAGCCATAGCCGGGGAACTCTCGATCCGCAGTCTGCACAAGGAGTTCGGCGGTGTAGCGGCCATCAAGGACCTCGACCTGGACATCCGTGCGGGCGAGTTCCTGTGCCTGCTCGGCCCCTCGGGCTGCGGAAAGACCACGCTGCTGCGGATGATCGCCGGGTTCGAGGAGCCCACGGCCGGTGTCATCGAGCTCGGATCGACGGACCTGACCAGGATGCCCGCGCACAGGAGACCGGTGAACACCGTGTTCCAGGCGTATGCACTCTTCCCGCACATGACGGTCGCCGACAACGTGGCCTACGGCCTCAAGCAGTCGCGCACTCCGAAGAAGGAGATCGGTCAGCGGGTGGACGAGGCCTTGACCATGGTGCGGATGCGGGAGTTCGCGGACCGCAGCCCCGGACAGCTCTCCGGAGGCCAGCAGCAGCGTGTTGCCCTGGCCCGTGCGCTGGTCAATCGACCCAAGGTCCTCCTGCTGGACGAACCGATGTCCGCGCTGGATCGCAAGCTGCGCGAGGAGATGCAGGTGGAGCTCAAGCTGCTGCAGAAGCGGCTGGGTATCACGTTCATCTTCGTCACGCACGATCAGGAGGAGGCGCTCGCCATGAGCGACCGGATCGTGGTCATGTATGACGGCTGTATCCAGCAGATCGGTAGCGCGGAGGAGGTGTACACGCGTCCGTCCAACAGCTTCGTGGCCGGATTCATCGGCAAGCAGAACTTCGTGGAAGCGGTCGTGGTGTCCGACGACGGCGGCGCGCTGCGGTTGCGCTCGGTGAACAACACCACGATCCTGCCCGAGCCGAAGGCGGCTGGTGATCCCGGGGCAGCGGGCCGGCCGGTGCCGTCGGTCGGTGACACCGTGCGGGTTGCCATACGGCCGGAGACACTGCGGCTCCGCCTCGCCGACGGCGTGCCATCGGCACCGAATGCAGTGCTCGGTCGGATCGCCGGGGTCTCCTTCCTCGGAGACGTGGTGCAGTACGTACTGCTGGTCGGTGAGGACACGGAGATCCTCTCCCGGGTCCCCCGCTCGGACGCCGTGCCCCTGCCGACGGACGAGGATGTGCTCATCGAGTGGGACGGCGCGGATGTGGCGGTGTACTGCGATGAAGCCTAGGAAGGCAACGGGCACACCGGACATCCGGCTGCTCGCCCCCACCACCCTGAGCCGCGAGCTCTCCCGCCGCAGTCTGTTCGCCGGCACCGCCGTCGTCGGCCTGCTGGGACTCGCGGGGTGCGGTGGCGATCGTGCCATGGCCAGTTCGCCGGCTCCGAACGGGAAGATCGAGAACAACGTCAACCTGTACTCGTGGGGTGATTACGATCCGCCGGAGAGCATCTCCTCGTTCACGGCGGCCACGGGAGCAACCGTGCAGGTCGACTCCTTCGGCTCGAACGAGGAGCTGATCTCCAAGCTCGCCGCCACACGCGGAACCTCCGGCTACGACGTCGTCGTCCCGACCGGGTTGATGATCCCGCAGATGGCCGAACACGGCCTACTGCAGCCCCTGCAGAAGGATCTCATTCCTAATTTCAGCAACATGGACCCGAACTTCACCGACCAGGTCTGGGACCCGGGAAACAAATACACGATCTGCAAGGCCTGGGGGACCACCGGGTATGTGTACGACACGTACACGATCACCCGGCCCATGGCGTCCTGGCAGGACTTCCTGGACGCAGCCATGGGCGAGGCCTCGGGTCGGACCGCGTTGCTGGAGGATCCGTGGGAGGTCTGCTCGATCGCGCTCGGAGCTGCCGGTGAGGACTTGAACACCACGGACGAGCAGAAGCTCGACGCCTGCGAGCGAGTGCTGCTGGACAATCTTGCTCCGCACGTGCGCGCCTACTTCGGTGCGGCGTCGACGGGGATGGTCCAGGGCGGTCTCGCACTCCTGCAGTCCTACAACGGGGACGCGCGGCAGGGCATGCTCGAGATGGATGATCCGGAGCAATGGAAGTTCGTCTACCCGACGCCGTCGGCGAATCTGTGGATGGACAACTGGGCGATCGCGACCGGTGCGCCACACCCCGACGCCGCTCACGCACTGATCAACCACATGATCTCTCCCGAGGTCGCCTTCGAACAGATGGACTACATCGGGTACCCGGTGGGGACCAAGGGCCTCGAAGAGCGGGCGGAGGAGGAGGGCGTGGAGCTGCCGGAGCTGATCTTCCCCGCGCAGGAGGTCCTCGACCGGCTCACTCCCTCGGAGATGAATGAGGCCCAGCAGCGGCGTGTGGAGATCTTCTCCAGTGCTCAGGCAAGGAGCGGAGCATGACAACGAGGTTCCGGAAATTCCTTGGGGACAGTGCGCTCTCCTTCCCCACATGGGCCTACATGCTGTTCTTCTTCGCCCTGCCCGTGGCACTGGTCATGTGGTACAGCTTCGGGTTCAAGCCCGACCAGTTCACCACGCACTCGATGGAGCAGCTCTCCCTGGGCCGCTACCGCGAGGTTGTGAGCCCGACGTTCCTGTCGGTCTTCACGGCCACACTACGCATCTCGATCGTCGGCACCCTCGCGTGCCTCGTCATCGCGGTGCCGTTCGCCTACTGGCTCGCCGTGAAGGTGCCACCGGGTCGCAGGGGGCTGCTGCTGGCGCTGGTCCTGGTACCGTTCTGGACCAACTTCCTGGTCCGTACGCTGGGCTGGCAGATCATCCTCTCTCCCGACGGCTTCGTCTCCGAGGCGTTACAGGGCATCGGACTGCTCGGCTCACCGCTGGACATCCTCTATTCGCGTGCCGCAGTCCAGATCGGCGTCATCTACAACTACCTGCCGCTGATGATCCTGCCCTTGTTCGTGGCCATGGACTCCGCAGGCGTCCAACTGCGCGAGGCCAGCGCCGACCTGGGTGCCGGCAAGTGGCGCACGTTCTTCCAGGTGACCCTCCCGCTGGCGACCCCCGGAGTGGTCAGCGGATGCCTCCTGGTGTTCATCCCCCTGACCGGTGACTACATCACCGCCTCCGTACTCGGCGGTGCCAACGGGACCATGATCGGCCAGCTGGTGGCGAACCAGTTCCAGAATGCGCAGAACTGGGCGCTCGGTTCGGCGATGGCGGTGGTCCTGATGCTCTTCACCCTCGCGGTCGTGGTCGTCACCGCCCTGCTGGCACTGGTCGTGAAAGCGATCATCAAGCACGTGGGCCGGGTCGAACTGCCAACCGGGCAGCACGCCGGGCCCGACGCCGGAACCGCCGCGGATCTGCCCGCGGGCAGCGGCGTCCGGCAGGCCGAAGCTGCTGTCTCCGGAACCACAACAGGAGGTCCACATGCCTGAGCGCATCCGCCGTCGTTCGCTGACCGACACCGCACTATGGGTGTGGGGAGCAGTGGTCTTCCTCTTCCTCTTCCTGCCCATCGCGGTGATCGTCCTCTACTCGTTCAACAATGGACGGCTGCTGGCATCCTTCGATGAACTCGGCGTGCAGGCCTACGTATCCGGACTGCAGAACGACGTCATCATCGCCTCGGTCATGACGTCGCTGAAGGCGGCCACCGGCACGGCGCTGTTGGCCACCGTGCTCGGCACCTTCGGAGGCATCGCCCTGGCTCGCGCCACCAAGGGGGCGAAGTGGCCCGTGCTCCTCACGGCGCTCCTGGCACTGACCCTGGTGACCCCGGAAGTGGTGGACGGCATCGCGATGCTGCCCTGGTTCGTGACGCTCGGTGTC
The DNA here is from genome assembly GCF_947493765.1 of uncultured Arthrobacter sp. Classification (GTDB taxonomy): domain Bacteria; phylum Actinomycetota; class Actinomycetes; order Actinomycetales; family Micrococcaceae; genus Arthrobacter_D. The sequence continues at coordinate 9,079 of NZ_CANLSZ010000004.1, read as the reverse complement.
GACGCCGGTCTGACTCCCTTCAACAACGGACTGTTCCGCCTGGTCATCGCGCATACCGCGTTCTCCACGGCCATCGTCACCTTCATCATCAGGGCCCGCATGGCCGGTATCGACAGTTCGCTCGAGGAGGCCGCTGAGGACCTCGGCGCAACCAAGTGGCGAAGTTTCCGCGATGTCACCCTGCCGCTGGCCGGGCCAGGGATCTTCGCCGGCGCCCTGATGGCCTTCACCCTCAGCCTCGACAACACCATCCTCTCCAGCTTCGTCCAGCAGCCGGGCTACACGCCCTGGCCGGTGTACATCTTCTCCGCCGTCCGCGTGGCACTCCGGCCCGAAGTGGCAGCCATTTCCACGGCGATGCTGGTCCTGACCCTCCTGGCCCTGGCGCTGGTGGGACTGGTGCTCAAGCGCTCGGGTAATTCCTCCTCCCAGATCGTCAAAACGATGGCCGGCTCCTAGAGCCGACTGCAAAGGACACACACCATGCAAGACTCCACAGATCCGACGTCCTCCCTCGCCAGTGCATCCACCACACCGTTCTGGCTCGATGATCCGAACCGACCAGAAGCACTGCCTCCCCTGTCGGGATCCTCGACAACCGACCTGGTCATCGTCGGCGGCGGGTACACGGGGCTCTGGACCGCCCTGCTGGCCAAGGAACGTGAACCTGACCGACGCGTGATGCTGTTGGAGGGCCAGCGCCTCGGATGGTCGGCCTCCGGACGCAACGGTGGCTTCTGCGACTTCAGCCTGACCCATGGCGAGGGCAACGGGGAGAAGCACCTTCCCGAGGAGAACGAGCTTCTGACCCGCATGGGCCTGCAGAATCTGGACGAGATCCAGGAGGCGGTAGAACGGTACGGACTCGACTGCGAGTTCGAACGCACCGGTGAGATGAATGTGGCGACGGAGGACTACCAGATCCCCGAGCTGGCGGCCGGACACGATCCCGACGCCGACGCGTACTTCATGGATGCCGCGGAACTGGCCGAGCACATCGTTTCGCCGACGTTCAAGGCCGGGCTGTGGACCAAGCGCTCCACCGCGATGCTCCATCCGGCGAAGCTCGTCTGGGAACTCGCACGCGTGGCCCGCGAACTCGGCGTCGAGATCCACGAACACACCCCGGTCCGCTCGCTGTCGCAGCGGAACGGGCACATGGTGCTGCGCACGGACGGGGGAGACGTCACCGCCGGCCAGGTGGCACTGGCCACCAACGCTTTCCCGTCATTGCTGCGGCGCATGCGCTGGCACACCGTCCCGGTCTACGACTACGCACTGATGACCGAGCCGTTGAGCGATGCACAGCTCGAGTCGATCGGCTGGTCGGAAAGATTCGGTATGGCTGATCTGGCGAACCGCTTCCACTACTACCGGCTGACGGCGGACAACCGGATCCTCTGGGGCGGCTGGGATGCTGTGTATTACTACGGCAGGACCCTCAAGCGCGAGTACGACCAGCGCCCTGAAACCTTCGAGACGCTGGCCCGGCAGTTCCATGAGACCTTCCCGCAGCTGGGGACGGTGCGGTTCACGCACAAGTGGGGAGGTGCCGTTGACACCTGCTCGCGCTTCTTCCCCTTCTTCACCACGGCCTACTCCGGCCGGGTCGTCTACACAGCGGGCTTCACGGGACTGGGCGTCGGGGCAACACGCTTCGCCGGCAACGTCATGCTCGACCTGCTCTCCGGCGCTTCCACCGGACGCACCGAGCTGCAGATGGTCAAGAAGACACCGCTGCCCTTCCCGCCCGAACCCCTCGCCTGGGCTGGCATCAAGCTGACCACCCGCGCCATGATCAAGTCCGACCAGAACGAAGGTAAGAGGGGACCGCTGCTGAAGCTGCTCGACGCCGTCGGGATCGGCTTCGATTCGTGACGGAACAGTTCAGGCTGGAGGAGAAAATCATGGAGAAGCACCTGTTCATCGACGGCGCCTACCGGCGCGCCCGCGGCGCCGAGGCGAAGTGCATCGATCCTGCGACCGGCAAGGTCACCGGAACCCAGTTCTACGCAACCACCGAGGATGTCGACGACGCCGTCGCCGCTGCCAGGGCGGCCCTGCCAGGGTGGTCCTCCCGCACCCCTGGCGAACGCTCGACGGCGATGCTGGCCTTCGCGGCCGAGGTCGAGCGCCGGGCTGTCGAGTTTGCAGCGCTTGAGTCCGAGCAGACGGGCAAGAGCATCCGCCTGGCAAGCGGGTTCGATGTACCGGGGACGATCGACAACATCTACTTCTTCGCCGGCGCTGCCCGTCAGCTTGCGGGGCTGGCAGCAGGCGAGTACGGCACCGGCGGCACCTCGATGGTGCGCCGCGAGGCCGTCGGGGTCATCGGGTCGATCGCGCCGTGGAACTATCCGCTGCAGATGGCGGCCTGGAAGATCCTGCCCGCGATCGCTGCGGGGAACACGATCGTCCTCAAGCCGGCAGAGAACACTCCGGGCACCTCCCTGCTCTTCGCCGAAGCAGCCGGCGCGGCCGGCATTCCGCCCGGAGTCATCAACATCGTCACAGGCCGCGGCGAGGAGATCGGCGAGCACCTGGTGAGCCACCAGGACGTCGCCATGGTCTCCTTCACCGGTTCCACCGCCGTCGGCCGGCACATCATGGCACGTGCTGCGCAGTCGGGAAAACGGGTCCACCTCGAACTGGGAGGCAAGGCACCACTGGTGGTCTTCGACGACGCGGACGTGGAGGCTGCCGCGCACGGTGCCGTGGCTGGGGCGATCATCAACGGCGGCCAGGACTGTACGGCGGCCACACGGGCGTACGTGCAGCGTCCCCTCTTCCAAGCGTTCACCACGCGGGTGGCGGAACTGATGGACGCCGTCGTCGTGGGCGATCCCACCGACCCCGACACCGATCTGGGGTCCCTGATCACGCGCGACCACCGTGACAGGGTGGCGGGTTTCGTCGACCGGGCGCGTGCGGCCGGAGCCTCGGTGCTGGCAGGAGGGTACGCGCCCGACGGCGACCTCGCGGAGGGCGCCTTCTACCGACCCACGCTCATCACCGGCGTGCAGCAGGACTCGGAGGTGGTGCAGGACGAGATCTTCGGACCGGTGCTCGTGGCGCTGCCCTTCGACACCGACGACGAGGGCATCGTCCTGGCCAACGACACGGTGTACGGGCTGGCGGCATCGGCCTGGACCCGGGACGTGAGCCGTTCCATGCGCGCCAGCGCGGAGATCCAGGCAGGTTGCGTCTGGATCAACGACCACATCCCCGTGGTCTCCGAACTCCCGCACGGCGGATACAAGGCCTCAGGTTTCGGCAACGACATGTCGATCTACTCGCTGGAGGAGTACACGAACATCAAGCACGTGTCGATCAGCCGCGATTCCGCGGCTCATAAGGAATGGCAGGACACGGTCTTCCGGGTCCGTTAGCTGCGCTCGTGTCGCGGATCTCGAGCTGGCCCCGAGGTTTAGACCGCGGCCGGCACCTGTGCACCCTCCTCGCCCGCGAGCTCTCCGAGTCCGACCGGGTGTTGATTGGCACCGTCCACGAGACACTCTCAGCGGAGAGCGCTGAGAACGGCGTGTCGTGTTCCATGGCTCGTGTCCGAGAACTACGTGCTGTCAGGCACGTTGGCGGTACAGTTTGGATCATGGCAGCTGTGGGTTATGCACGCGTGTCGACGCGGGAGCAGAATCTGGATGGTCAGACCGACGCGCTCGAGGCTGCCGGGTGCGAGAAGGTGTTCATCGAACACGCCTCGGGGGTGCTGGCGAAGCGGCCGGCACTGGAGGATGCGCTGGAGTACCTGCGGTCTGGGGACACCCTGGTGGTGACGAAGCTGGACCGGTTGGGCCGGTCGGTGCGGAACCTGAAGGAGATTGTCGACGACCTCGAGCGGCGTGGTGTCGGGTTGAAGGCCCTGTCTCAGGGCATTGATACGACGACTCCGGGTGGGCGGTTGTTCTTCCACATGTTGGCCGCGATCGCGGAGTTCGAGCACGACCTCATCGTGGAACGTACGAAGGACGGTTTGGCTGCAGCCAGGGCGCGGGGCCGTACGGGCGGGGGCCGGGTGAAGCTGACACCGAATAGGGCCCGGCAGGCGCGGGCGATGTATGACGAGAAGATGTACACGGTGCAGCAGATCGCCGAGACGTTCGGGGTCTCCCGGGGCACGATCTACCGCCACCTCGGCGACGACGCCCGGACCTGAACCGCGGCGTCGCGTAGAACGATTGCTCGGGTCGAAGTCGGTTGATCAGAGCTATGACCTCGAAGCGTACTGGGTGGCCAGCTCATCTGCGGCGACATTCTACTGCGCGGATTTCAGGGCAGGGTCTAGCCAGCGGTGTCGGGGTCTGGGAGGCTCCATCAGTGAGCGATACCAGCACGCGTGAGCAATCTTCGACCGGAGCACCTCCACGGTTCGCGGACCCGCGGCGGACCGGGACTCTTATCGGGTTGGTCGGTGCCTGTGTTTTCGTCTTCTCGTACACACCCGGTTTCTCCGACCCACTGTCGGTTGTGGCGCGCATCGTCGTCATCGCTGCTGTCAGCGCGACCCTCTGGTTCCTTTTCGTTACCCCCCGCTTCCTGGGTCCTTTTATCCCTCCTCGCGGATGGCACGTCGGGGTGTACGTTCTGTGCGTCCTTGGGGAGTTCGCGCTGATAGCAGGCGGCAGCAGGTGGCTCGAAACGATGGGCCGGCTCGAGCTGCGACCGGCATTGATCGCCTTGGTCGTAGGTCTGCACTTCCTTCCCTTCGCCTGGGCGTTCAAAGAGCACATGTTTTACACGCTAGGCGGGGTTCTCGTTTTGTTCGGTGGTTTGGGTCTTCTCATCGGCACCCAAGCCAGTGCTCTCGGAGCGGCAGTCGGATCAGGGGTGATCATGGCGCTAATCCTGCTGACCTACAGTCTGGGTTTCTTCGCCCCGAGCGTCCTGCTCGGGAAAGAAGAGCTTCTCAAGGGTGGTCCCGAAGGTCGCCGCTAAGCGGAAGGCCAAGGGTAGGGATGGGTCGAAGCGTCCGCGCTCGATGGAGATGATGGTCTGACGGGAGACGCCGAGCTCGTCGGCGAGTCGTTGCTGGGACCAGGCCAGGGCCTGTCGTGATTCGCAGACGAGGTTCTGCATGTCAGCTTCGGTGTTGCTGGATCAGGTAGCGAACCCCGACAGAGACGAAGGCTAGACAGATAACGCCGGCGAGCAGAAGTCCCGGATCGAGAGCGAGCTTGTCTGGGATGAAGGAAAGGACCGTTGCGGTGATACCGGCGACGATCACGATGTCCGTCAGGGCGCCGGCTGCTGCCTTGTCGTACCAACCGGATTCCACGGATTCCTCCGGCCGTGCGGCAGCTCCCTTCATCGTCGACCGGTCGACGATGAGGATGTAGACAAGCATCGTCGCTGGTGGGATGAAACAGACCGCGAAGACTACTCCGATGATGAAGGGATTCGATTCTCCGATGCGGAGCGTGGCGGCTAGAAGACCCAGGAGAGCGGCGATCACCGTTCCACATGGCAGGGCGATCGCCATGGCCGGGAAACGGCCTCCGCTGAAGGTTGTGCGACCCCACGTTGTTCGTACGCTCTGATCGGTCATGACGCCCCTAATATGTACACGTTGCTTTACATAGCAAAGCTAGCTTTACACGGATCGCGGCGTCAAGAGCTCTGTCCGTCCATGAATCAGAGTGGGAGCGAGCGAGCAAATTGTCCCTCGCTGCCGTCGCTCAATTCAGACATCAGGTAGGCGCACCCTGCTTATTGACGCCCTACCATGAGGCAAGGCAGGTATACCTCATGACTTCAGCATCCACAGTCCGCGCCACCCATGCCGGTAGCTGTCCTGTTCGCTGACCGGTTTACGGTCAGGGATGAAGAACAGGGTAAGGGCGGCTCTTCTGCGGGGTTCAGTCCTCGAAGACGGACCAGCAGATCCTGTTTCTGCGGCTTTGGTCCTCGAGTACAAGCTGGCGGAGATGGGCGGGGATCTGGTGACGTTGCCAGTCGCGTTCAGCACGTGCGGCTTCGCGTTCTTGATCGCGGGATGCTGCAGCTGCTGCTGCCTTGATGGCGTACGCGGCCGCGCCCAGGTCGTGTTCGGGAACGTGGGCGACGCAGGCCGCTTGGCCGGCTGCGTAGGCCGCGAATCGTGGAGCGCCACGCAGGGGACGCGCAGCGCCCATCGCGTGTCCTCCGATCGCGCGGGTCGCCATCATCTTCGTTTCACCCCGGGTCCAGGCTCGTGCGGCCTCGATCGCCGCGCGAGGGCGGCCATCCTGTCGGTTTGTTTCCTCGAACAGCCCTAGAACATGTTCGGCGCAAGTAGCTGCCCATAAAGCCAGGAGCCGGTGATCGGCCTCGGTTAGGTGCCCACCGCGTCGAATGGACACGAGGCGAGGATCGCGGGCAGCAGGAAGGATCACAAGACTGTCTTCTACCCTTGTCCCTTCCGGGCGGCAACACATCCTTGATGGTGGCACAGCTGATCGACACCGCTGCTCTCGAATGTTGCAGGTCGCGTCGGCCAGCCAGTGAATGGTGCTCGTAAAGGCGCTGGTGGGGGTCAGGAGTAGCTCGAGTGGTCGGTTTAGGCTGGGCGAATGGTGGTGGGGGATGTGCTTGAGGTTGAGCGGTTGGTCGTGGGGTATGCGGGCACCCCGGTGTGTGGGGAGGTGTCGCTTCGGGTTGCTGCCGGGGAGGTCCTTGCGGTGGTGGGGTTCAACGGCGCCGGTAAGTCCACGGTCGTCCGGACTCTGGCTGGCCGGCAGGAGCCTCTGTCCGGTGATGTGCGGGTACACGGCCTGCCGGTGATGGCCGACGCCATAGGGTTCCGCCGTGAGGTCGCGGCCGTGTTCGACGAGGACGTGTTCTTCCCCGGGCTGACGGCCCGCGAACACCTCTTACTGGTCGCCCGAGGCCACGCCTTGGACTCTCCCGACACCCTGGTTGACGCGGAACTGCACTTTTTCGGTCTCACGCAGAGATCACATGCCATCCCGGAGGCCTTGTCCTCGGGGCAGCGACGACGGCTGCTGCTAGCGGCTGCGTTCATTCGCCCGGCGTCCCTGCTGATCCTCGACGAACCCGAGCAGCGCCTAGACCCGGTGATGCGCGATGCCCTCGCCGATCGTATCCAGCAGCGCGCCAAGGCGGGCACCGCGGTCGTCCTTGTCACCCACGATCCACGGCTGCTGCTGAAGACGGCATCGACGTGCGTGCTCGTCGACGAAGTCCTCGAGCCGGTCGATACGCAGCGGGGAGCGCAGATCATTGCAGGGGCCTGATCCGACCACGACGCCACGCAGAACGAAGACGACAGAAGCAACCGGGGCGACACGGGTGGTCCTGGGATCGAGTACACCCCATCGGGGTTCGCCCGACAAGAGTGCTTTGCGTCAGGGCCGGGAGGTCGTCGACTTCACACAGTCGAGGACCAGGCAGTACAACAGGGCACGCTCCTCGGTCCGGGACCTCTTCATCGACGTGTATTCAAACGCGCTGGCCGGGGCCTGCGTGCTGATGATCGCAGGGTCCTTGATCGTCTCACTCCGGGCCGAGCTTACGGACCGGTACCTCGGCGATGTAGGCCTGGCCGCGGCACGCTGGCAGGTGGTGCCGGCGGAGGTCCTGTGGGTGTTCCTGACGTATCTGGTGTTGGTCGGTATCGCACTGATTGCCCGCCGGGTGGGCCCTGTCATGGTGAGCCGGGCCCAGGCTGCATGGTGGTTACCGTTGCCCGTCGATCGTCGCCCGATGGTCTTACCCCCGCTCCGGCGTCGTCTCGTCCTGGCCGGTGTCGCAGCGTCGGCGGCCTACGTCCCGTTCAGCGTCCTGACCGCACTCGACCGATCCCCATGGGCACATGCTGGGTCAGCGGTGACCTTCGGCATCGGGGCGCTTCTGGCTGTTAGCGGTGCCATGATGGTGCAACTGAACACAGACTCCGCAGGCGTCGTCCGCGCGGCAGTGCTCGTCGGGCTCCTACCCGTGGCCGTCCTACCGTTCCTGACACCGTCAGTCTGGTCACTGGTAGCGGTATTGGCCGTGGCCGGGATCCTCGTGGCGTACCTGCTTCCCCGGGCCGGTGATGTTCCAGGTACCGAGTTGCAGCGCGGCGGCGCGGTCTCCGGGCACGCCACCGCGTCGGTCTTCCTCATCGACGTCAACGAGTTACGCCGGGCACTATCGGCAGAACGGCGTACACGTACCGGCAGGCGCGGCGCGCGTTTCTACGCGAGACCCACACGGTGGGCTGGTACCGCGGTCATACGTGCCGACGTCGTAGCATTCCTGCGCCTCCAGCCCGCCCCTATCGGCCCGTTGCTATGGCTGGGAATCAGCGTAGCCGCCGCTCTCATCACCCCGGCCCTTCCCGTTCTGCTCCATCTGACCCTGGTCCTCATCGCCGCCTGCGCCACCGCTGCCGGGACCGGGACGGTTGCCCGCCGTACCGCCGTCGTCCCAGAACTCGATGCTCTCCTACCGATCAGCCCGGTGCTCTCACGCTTCAGCCGGATGCTCATGCCCGCGCTGGCCCTGGCCCTATGGATGAGTGCCTTGACCGCAGCACTCGTCGCCGTTTCCTCAGGTCCTGCACTTCTCATCCTGCTCGGGGCCATCGCCGGCGCCGGGATGGGAGCGGGAGCCGTCCGCGCAGCAACCCGCCCCCACACCGATTGGACGAGACCTCCCGTAGAGACACCCTTTGGCTCCGTCCCCCGCGATCAGATGTCATCTCTCCTACGCGGTATCGACATGACCGTCCTATCGATCGTCCCGATCCTCCTCGCCCTCTACCTCGGAGCGGCCTATCCCTGGCTGCTCCTCACCCAAATCATCGCCAGCGCCATAGCTATCACCGTGCAAGCTTCAACCCCGACTTCCCGCTGAGGGATCCCTTGACTGGACAACATGCAAGGTTCGGTCGTGGGTTGATGATTCCCAGTAGTGGCGGGGGAGTGGGCGGCCGCGTAGCGTCCCAGCAATATGTCTCACGTCGAGTATTCTCAGCAAAGAAGAAGTGGGCCTTTGATGGGCTAGGGCGTGTCTCCTAATGCTTGGAGCCAGAGTGTGATGGCTCTGAGGACGGCTGCGCCGCGGTAGGTGAGCGAGA
>NZ_CANLSZ010000003.1 GCF_947493765.1 uncultured Arthrobacter sp. | reverse complement strand
CCCACCCACGGTGGAAACCAAGGGGGAGTGAAAATCACACATGCTACGCGTCCACTATGCGGTTCCCAACCAACAACAGGAACCACCACCTGACAGGCCACCACCTGACAGGCCACCACCGGTCAGGGCACCACCTGACAGGTCACCCTCCAGCAAGGGGTGGGAGCCCACAGGTGGGAACATATAACTGAATACACAACACGTACACCAGACTTACCGGCACCCCCACCCCAACCCCAACCCCCACCACGGGGCCACGGGAGAGCAGCAGGGGACGCGACCGGTACACAAGGTTACGGCGGTCATAGCGTGGAGGAAACGCCCGGTCCCATTCCGAACCCGGAAGCTAAGACCCACAGCGCCGATGGTACTGCACCCGAGAGAGTGTGGGAGAGTAGGACACCGCCGGACAACCACCCCCGCGAGGGCCCCCACCTGACAGGTGAGGGCCCCCGCGCATTTAACACACACCCCACCCCCGCCCGAGCGACGCCGCGACGTCCGCGATGTCAGATCCGCGGTAACGCCGTGGTTCCATTGATGGGCGGAACACACAGAATCATAGGGATCGGTCGGCAGCACAACGCCGGCTCACGAGGAGAGGACCCCACTGCCATGACTGAGCAGGACCGTACCGGCGAGCAGGCTGGGGCAGACCGGTCCCCGGAGGCAGCGGACCAGGGGGAGTCAAGGCCCGTCCGTCGTCACTCGTGGGGGTCCAAGACAGCCAGATCCCGAGAGAATGGTGTGGACCGGCCGGACAGCGAGAACCAGCGTGCCGCATTCTCCTCCGGAGAGAGTTCGACGAGCGACGCCGGCACCTCCCGGCGGACCGCGGCTCCCGACGACACGGCGGTCGGTCGGAAGCTGCAGGAGCAGTCTGAGCGAACGGCTCCGGAGGAGCGCTCGAGCGCGCGCGAGCGGCCGGAGATTTCCGACCGATCGGATCGCCCGGACCGATCAGAGCGGCCCGGCACGCGCGACTCCTCGAACCCACGGGAACGACACGATCGGCAGGAGCGTTCGAACCGTCAGGACGCGCGCGAGCGTTCGAACCGTCAGGACGCACCGGGCCGTCCGAACCGTCAGTCCGCACCGGGACGCCAGGACCGACAGGACCGACAGGACCGGCAGACTCGTCGGGATCCTCAGGACCGTCGTCCGGGAGACCGGCAGGGCGGCAGCACGGGTGGTCCGCGGCGCGACGACGAGCGACGGGGCGGTCGCCGGACCGACGCTCCGGTGGCTCCGTCCGCCCACAACGCGCGCGATCTGCGCAGCGCGAACCGCCCGGATCGTGAGCGGTCTCCGGAGATCGACGAGGACGTCAAGGGTGATGAGCTCGACCGCGTGACGCGGGCGCAGATCCGCAATCTCGAGGAGCGCAGCGCCCTCTGGGTGGCCAAGCACCTGGTCATGGCGGGCCGACTCCTCGACATCGACCCCGAGCTGGCCTTCCAGCACGCGCTGGCGGCGAGTCGCCGCGGCGGCCGGCTGGCAGCGGTCAGGGAAGCCGTGGGCCTCACCGCCTATGCAGCCGGGCACTACGGGGAAGCCCTTCGCGAGTTCCGGACGTTCCGGCGTATCAGCGGGTCCAACGTGCATCTACCGGTGATGGCGGACTGCGAACGCGGGCTCGGGCGTCCCGATCGGGCCCTCGAGCTTGCCCGCAGCGAGGACGCCGGGGCGCTCGACTCGGCCGGGAAGGCGGAGCTGGCCATGGTGGTCTCGGGTGCGAGGACCGACCTGGGGCAGCTCGAGGCGGCAGTGGCGGCGCTCGAGATCCCCCAGCTCGATCTGAACCGTGCCTTCTCCTTCACCCCGCGCCTGTTTCGCGCCTATGCGGCAGCACTCGACGCCGTAGGACGCCAGGCCGAATCCGGCCCGTGGCTCCGCCAGGCCCGCGTGGCGGAGAAGGCCCTGGGTCTCGACGAGGAACTGGAGCCGGACATCATCGATCTCGGGGAGGACGACGACGCCGAGCTGATGCCGGCGCCGAAACTCGCGGACGTCCTCGGCCCGAAGGCCCAGAGACCCTCGAGGCCCGAGGGAGGCTCGGAGAGTCAGGAAGCTCCGGAGACGGCGCACGCCCCGGAGACAGCGGACGATCCAGGAATCCAGGAAGCTCCTGAGGCTGTCGACGGTCCAGAGGTTCAGGACGCCCCGGAGACCGCGGACGACATAGAAACCGCGGACGATTCAAGGATGGTCGAGGACCCGCAGGGCGGGCAGAGCCCGGAGGCCCGGGCCGCCGTCGAGGCCGGGGACCGGACCGATGACTGAGCGGCTGATCGACGCCTTCGACGGTGTGCTGTCGGACCTGGACGGGGTGGTCTACGCCGGACCCCACGCCGTCCCGGGTGCCACGGAGGCCCTGAACAGGCTGGGCGACAACGGCAAGGGACTCGCCTACATCACGAACAACGCCTCACGCTCGGCGGAGCAGGTGGCCGAGCACCTGCGGTCGCTCGGCGCCCCGGCCACCGCCGCTCAGGTGTTCGGCTCGGCCGTCGCCGGCGCGGAGCTCCTCGCCGGAGAGGTGGCACGGGGATCCAGTGTGCTCGTGGTGGGTAGTGCAACCCTCGCCGAGGCCGTCAGGGACCAGGGTTTCGTCGTCGTCGCGTCGGCGGAGGACACTCCGGATGCCGTCATCCAGGGCTTCTCGCCCACCGTCGGCTGGAAGGATCTCGCCGAGGCGGCCTACGCGATCGCCGCCGGTGCGGTCTGGGTGGCGACGAACACCGACATGTCCATCCCGCAGGAACGCGGCATTGCCCCGGGGAACGGCACCCTCGTGGCAGCTGTCCGCTCCGCCACCGGCGCAACGCCGCTGGTGGCCGGCAAACCGGGAGCCGCGCTGTTCGAGACCGCGGCCCGCCACTCGGGTCTCGAACAGGCACTCGTGGTCGGCGACCGGCTGGACACCGACATCCTCGGGGGCAATCGTGCGGGCATGGCCACGGTGCTGGTGCTCACGGGAGTGGACTCCGCGCGGACCGCGCTGGCGGCACCGGCGGACGAGCGGCCCACCTTCCTCATCGACGGCCTCGGCGCCCTGTTCGAGCCCTACCCGGACATCGTTGCGGTTGACGGCGCCCACACCTGCGGATCGGCGACGGCGGAGGTGGTCGGCTCGGAGGTGAGCGTGCAGGGCCACGAGGATGCCGTGGACAGCTGGCGCGCTGCCTGCGCCGCATGGTGGGCAGCCCACCCACGGACCACGCCGGAGACCGCACCGACCATCAGCTTCACCTCATGAGCCGCCGAGCGACCCCGCCCCGTCGGTCCGGGGACCACGGACCATGACCACCGATCAGACGGATCGGGACGGTGACGACGGCGGCGGAGGCGGTCCTGATGCGGACACCGCGCGCGTCGAGGAGATCCTGGTAGCCCTCGGGGAACTCGACGCCACCGACGTGGAGGACCACGCCGGGGTGTATCAGCGGATCCACGACCGGCTCACCGAGGAACTGCAGCAGGACAGATCGGCGGACGGTGCCCATGGCGCGTCTTGACCAGGAGCTCGTGGCACGCGGCCTCGCCCGGTCGCGGTCGCATGCCGCGCAGCTGATCGCGGCCGACAGGGTCCTCCGCGACGGCGTCGTGGTGGGCAAACCGGCGCTGGCCGTCCGGGCCGACGATGTCCTGGCGGTCGAGGCGCGCGGCGAGGAGTACGTCAGCCGGGCCGGTACCAAGCTCGCCGGCGCACTGCAGGCGTTCCCCGCCGTGACGGCGGCGGGCCGGCGCTGCCTCGATGCCGGAGCCTCCACCGGGGGTTTCACGGACGTCCTGCTCAGGCGCGGTGCGCGCGAGGTGGTGGCCGTCGACGTGGGGCACGGCCAGCTCGTCCAGCAGCTGCGGGACGATCCACGCGTGCGGGTCTTCGAGGGTCTCAACGTCCGCGACCTCGACGCGACGCACATCGGCGGGAAGGTCCAGCTGACCGTCGCCGACCTGTCCTTCATCTCCCTCCGCCTCGTCATGGGGGCCCTCGCCGCCGCGACGCACGCAGACGGGGAGCTGCTCCTCATGGTCAAACCCCAGTTCGAGGTGGGCCGGGGCGGGATCAACCGCCTCGGCGTCGTCACCTCGGACGCAGCGCGCAGGCGGGCCGTGGCCGGAGTGCTGCGCAGTGCGCTCGGACACGGCCTGGACATCGCGGGCGTGGCGCAGAGCGAGCTGCCCGGGCAGGACGGCAACCTCGAGTACTTCGTGTGGATGAAGGTGCCCTCCGGCGGATTGGTGCCTAGGATCGAGGGGGACCTGGACCGGCTGACGGAGCAGGCGCTGGCTCTCGGCGACCTGTTCCCGCCGGGATCCACCCCGACCGACCAGATGGAGCTTGATGAGTAGACGAATCCTCGTGCTCGCGCACACCGGCCGACGCAACGCGATCATCGCGTCGCAGCAGGCCTGCACTCGCCTGATCGATCTCGGTCTCCAGCCCGTCATGCGGCCCGAGGAGCTGGCGGACATCCAGCAGGAATACGGATCCTCCGCCGCATCGGCAGAGGTGCTGGGTGACGGCGTGGACCTCGGGGACATCGAACTGGTGATGGTGCTCGGCGGTGACGGGACCATCCTACGTGCGGCCGAACTCGTGCGCGAGGCGGACATCCCCCTCCTCGGGGTCAACCTGGGGCACGTGGGTTTCCTCGCGGAGAGCGAGCGGGCGGACCTCGAGGAGACGGTCCGGTGGGTCGCCGACCGCAGCTACACGGTCGAGGAGCGGACCACCATCGAGGTGCTGGTGCTCCTCGGCGGCACCATCCTGGAACGGAGCTGGGCCCTGAACGAGGCCGCCATCGAGAAGGCGAACCGGGAGCGCATGATCGAGGTGGTCATGGAGGTGGACGGCCGGCCCGTGAGCTCCTTCGGATGCGACGGCGTGGTCCTCGCCACCCCCACCGGATCGACGGCGTACGCCTTCTCGGCGGGCGGTCCGGTGGTCTGGCCCGGGGTGGAGGCACTCCTCATGGTGCCCATCAGCGCCCACGCCCTCTTCGCCAAACCGCTCGTCGTCGCGCCCTCCTCGGTCCTCGCCGTGGAGCTGCTCAGCCGCACCCACGCCGCGGGCGTCCTCTGGTGCGACGGACGCCGCAGCATCGACCTGCCGCCCGGGGCACGCATCGAGGTGCGGCGCTCCGAGCACCCCGTGCGCCTCGCCCGCACCCGGCAGACACCCTTCTCGGAACGCCTGGTCCGCAAGTTCGAGCTGCCCATCCAGGGCTGGCGTGGTCCTGTGAAGCCTCAGGGGACGGTGGCGCCGTGATCGAGGAGATGCGCATCCGGGACCTGGGCGTCATCACCGATGCCACCCTCAGCCTCGGCCCGGGACTGACCGTGGTGACCGGCGAGACCGGTGCGGGCAAGACCATGGTCATCACCGCCCTCGGACTGCTGCGCGGCGCCCGCTCGGACGCCGGCGCCGTACGGCTCGGTGCCGGGTCCGCGTCCGCCGAGGCCGTCCTGCGGCTCGACCCCGCGAGCCCCGCGGCCCGGCGGGCGGCCGAGGCCGGAGCCGCCCTGGACGAGGACGACGGCGTGTCGGAGCTGATCCTCGCGCGCACGGTCACGAGCGAGGGGCGCAGCCGCGCCTACGTGGGAGGCCGGTCCGCTCCCGTCGGGGTCCTGGCCGAGCTGGGGGACGAGCTCGTGGTGGTCCACGGGCAGTCGGACCAGCTGCGGCTCAAGAGCGCCCCGGCGCAGCGCCAGGCACTCGACAAGTTCGGCGGTACGCCGGTGGAGCAGGCCCTGGCGGCCTACGGCGAGGCCTTCCGGCAGTGGCGTGATGCCCTGGCCGAGCGCGAGCGGCTCACCAGCGAGGCGCGGGAACGCGTCCGGGAGGCCGAGGGACTCGAGGCCGCGCTGACCGAGATCGGCGAGCTCGAGCCGCAGCCCGGTGAGGACGAGGCCCTGAAGGCGGAGTCGATGCGCCTGGGCAACGTGGAGGAGCTGCGGACGGCCGCCGTCGTCGCGCACCAGGCACTCGTCTCCGAGGACATCGGGGCCGGCGTGGACGCCGTCTCGCTCGTCGACGAGGCCAAACGCCAGCTCGAGGCAGTGGCCGAGCACGACGCCGATCTCGGCAGGCTCGCCGGGCGGCTCGCCGAGGTGGGCTATCTGCTGGCGGACATCTCCGCCGATCTCGCCGGCTACGGCACCGCGCTCGACGGCGAGGCCGCGGGTCGGCTCGAGGAGGTCGAGACGCGACGCGCCGCCCTGTCCGTCCTCGTGCGGAAGTACGCCCCCACGATCGACGAGGTCCTCGCCTGGCAGGAGGACGCGGCCCGGCGGCTGCAGGAGCTCAGCGGCGACTCCAGCCGTGTGGAGGAGCTCGACGACGTCATCGCAGGCCTCGACGCGCGGGTCCACGAGCTCGCCGACGAGCTGACCGGTCTGCGCACCGCTGCGGCGGGGACCCTGGCCGGGATGGTCAGCGCCGAGCTCACGGCACTGGCGATGCCCGACGCGCAGCTGCACATCTCCGTCACGCCGGCGGAGCAGCTGACCGTGCACGGCGCCGACGAGATCGCCTTCACGCTGCAGCCGCACCCCGGCTCGGCGCCGCGCGCCCTGGGCAAGGGGGCCTCGGGTGGTGAGCTCTCGCGGGTCATGCTCGCCATCGAGGTGGTCCTGGCCGCCGTCGACCCCGTGCCCACCTTCGTGTTCGACGAGGTGGACGCCGGCGTGGGCGGCAAGGCGGCCGTGGAGATCGGACGCCGGCTCGCCATGCTGGCCGAGCACGTGCAGGTCATCGTGGTGACCCACCTGCCCCAGGTCGCGGCCTTCGCGGCCCGCCACATCCGCGTCACCAAGAACGTGGCCCGCGACGGCGAGGGTGGGGGAGTGACCGCGAGCGACGTCGAGGTGCTGCCCGACGGCGAACGCGTGCGCGAACTCGCCCGGATGCTCGCCGGGCAGGAGGACTCGGCGTCGGCCCGCGCACACGCCGAGGAGCTCCTGGCCGATGCTGCCCGGCCTCCTGCTCGGTGATAGGCTCGAACTCCGTGGCGCAGCAAACTAATTCCCGGTTCCTGAAATCCGCAACGACCAAGCACATCTTCGTGACGGGCGGCGTGGCCTCCTCCCTCGGCAAGGGACTGACGGCCTCGAGCCTGGGTCACCTGCTGAAGGCCCGCGGTCTCTCCGTCACGATGCAGAAGCTGGATCCCTATCTGAACGTCGATCCGGGGACGATGAATCCGTTCCAGCACGGCGAGGTCTTCGTGACGGACGACGGCGCCGAGACGGATCTGGACATCGGCCACTACGAACGCTTCCTCGACGAGAATCTCGACGGGTCCGCGAACGTCACCACCGGCCAGGTGTACTCCACGGTGATCGCGAAGGAGCGCCGGGGCGAGTACCTGGGCGACACCGTGCAGGTCATCCCGCACATCACCGACGAGATCAAGCGCCGCATGCGTCTTCCCGCCGAGAGCGCGCCCGGGAAGAAGGCGCCCGACGTCATCATCACCGAGATCGGCGGCACGGTCGGTGACATCGAGTCGCAGCCGTTCCTCGAATCCGCACGCCAGGTCCGGCAGGACGTCGGCCGGAACAACGTGTTCTTCCTCCACGTGTCCCTCGTGCCGTACATCGGGCCGTCGCAGGAACTCAAGACCAAGCCCACGCAGCACTCCGTGGCCATGCTGCGCTCCATCGGTATCCAGCCCGACGCCATCGTGATCCGCTCGGACCGTGAGGTCCCGGCCGCGATGCGCGAGAAGATCGGCCGCATGTGCGACGTCGACATCGACGCCGTCGTGAACGCCGCCGACGCCGCGAGCATCTACGACATCCCGAAGACCCTCCACGCCCAGGGCCTCGACGCGTACATCGTCCAGGCGCTCGACCTGAAGTTCAAGGACGTCAACTGGACGAAGTGGAACAAGCTGCTCGACGTGGTCCACAACCCCCGGCACCAGGTGGAGGTGGCCCTGGTGGGCAAGTACATCGACCTGCCCGACGCCTATCTCTCCGTCATCGAGGCGCTGCGCGCGGGAGGCTTCGCCAATAAGGCCAAGGTCACCATCAAGTGGGTCCCCTCCGACGACTGCAGCTCACCCGAGGGCGCGCGGGAGGCCCTCGCCGGCGTGGACGCCGTGTGCGTGCCGGGCGGGTTCGGTATCCGAGGTCTCGAGGGCAAGCTCGGCGCCCTGACCTACGCCCGCGAGAACCGGATCCCCACCCTGGGCCTGTGCCTGGGACTGCAGTGCATGGTCATCGAGTACGCGCGCAATGTCGTCGGTCTGGAGGGGGCGTCCTCGAGCGAGTTCGACCCGGACACCGCCCACCCCGTGGTCGCGACCATGGCCGAGCAGCTCGAGATCGTCGCCGGCGAGGGCGACATGGGCGGCACCATGCGCCTGGGCCGCTGGGAGGCGAAGCTGCAGGAGGGCTCCGTGGTGGCAGCGACCTACGGGAAGACCACGGTCTTCGAGCGTCACCGCCACCGCTACGAGGTCAACAACGAGTACCGCGAGCAGATCGCCGGCGTGGGCCTGGTCTTCTCCGGCACGACGACGGACGGGGCGCTCGTGGAGTTCGCCGAGCTGCCCAAGGATGTCCACCCCTACTACGTCTCCACCCAGGCACACCCCGAGCTCGGATCGCGCCCCACCCGCCCGCACCCGCTGTTCGCCGGTCTCGTGAAGGCTGCGCTCGAGCGCCGCGGCGCGAAGGTCTGACGGCGTGGCTGCGGACGGCGTCGCCCTCGGGGACGAGCAGAGCCCGCGGAAGCTCCTCGGGACCAGCACGGTCTACGAGGGGCGGGTGTGGGACGTGGTCAGCGAGACCTTCACCCTCACCGACGACGGCGAACCCCTCACGCGTGACTTCATCCGGCACCCCGGGGCCGTGGCCGTCCTCGTGCTCGACGACCGGGATCGTGTGCTCCTGCTGCGCCAGTACCGTCACCCGGTGCGCATGGCGCTCTGGGAGATTCCCGCGGGCCTGCTCGACGAGGAGGGCGAGGACTTCGTGGACGCCGCGGCCCGGGAACTCGCCGAGGAGGCCGATCTCACCGCGTCGCAGTGGCACGTCCTGATCGACCTGTTCCTCTCGCCCGGCTCGTCCTCGGAGGCACTGCGCGTCTATCTGGCCCGCGGGATCGGCGACGTCCCCGAGCCCGACCGGCACACCCGCACCCATGAGGAGGCCGAGATGTCCCTCGCGTGGGTGGAGCTGGACACGGCCGTGGCCGCCGTCCTCGAGGGCCGGATCCACAGCCCCTCCGCCGCCGCCGCGATCCTCGCCGCGAGGGTGGGCCGCGACAGCGGGTTCGCCGATCTGCGCCCTGCCACGACGCCGTGGCCCGAGCATCCCAGCCGGCACGCGACCTGGCCCCGCGGCGCCGTCCTCGAGGACTGAGCACCGTGTCCGGTACGGGGGCGACCGGCACGCTGCAGACCCTGGTCGAGGACTACCTGCAGCACATGTCCGTGGAACGGGGCCTGGCCCCCAACACCCTGGCGGCCTACCGGCGGGACCTCCGCCGCTACACCGGGTTCCTGGCCGCGCGCGGCATCCACGAGGCCACCGGCATCACCCGCCACGACGTCTCTGCCTTCGCGCAGGCGATCGTCTCCGGCGAGGACGGGCTCTCGCCCCTGAGTCCGCGGTCCGCCGCGCGCACCGTCGTCGCCGTGCGCGGGGTGCACCGTTTCTGGACGCTCGAAGGGATCACGGAGGGTGATCCGGCACGGGAGGTGCACCCGCCGGCAACAGGGCGCCGGCTCCCGAAGGCGATCCCCGTCTCCGAGGTGGTGCGGATCCTCGAGACCGTGGACACGTCCACGCCGTCCGGCCAGCGGGACCGGGCGCTGCTCGAGTTCCTGTACTCCACGGGCGCGAGGATCAGCGAGGCGGTGGGCCTGGACGTCGACGACGTCTCGGTGGACGCCTCCGAGGAGGGCCCGTCGGTGGTCCGGCTGACCGGCAAGGGATCGAAGCAGCGGCTCGTGCCGGTGGGCTCCTACGCTGCGCGCGCCGTCGACGCCTATCTGGTCCGGGGGCGTCCTGCCCTGGCGGCCAAGGGGACCGGCGGGGCGGCCCTGTTCCTCAACATGCGCGGCGGTCGGCTGAGCCGGCAGAGCGCGTGGAGCATCCTCAGGACGGCCAGCGAGCGGGCCGGTGTGGTGCGCGAGGTCTCACCGCACACGCTGCGGCACTCCTTCGCGACGCATCTGCTCGAGGGCGGGGCGGACGTGCGGGTGGTGCAGGAACTGCTCGGCCACGCGTCCGTGACCACCACGCAGGTCTACACGCTGGTCACCGCGGACACGCTGCGCGAGGTCTATGCCGCAGCGCATCCGCGGGCCCACGCCTGAGCGCGGGCGCGGGCCTCAGCCCTCGTCGACGTGGCGCTCGTCGGGGCCGTTGTAGAGGCTCAGCGGGCGGATCAGGGAGTTCGCGGCGGCCTGCTCCATGATGTGCGCGGTCCACCCCGTGATGCGGGCCGCGATGAACAGCGGCGTGAACATCTCGGTGTCGAACCCCATGAGGTGGTACGTGGGACCGGCCGGATAGTCGAGATTGGGCTTGATGTTCTTCACCTCGCCCATCGCGGTCTCGAGCCCCGAGTAGAGGCCGAGGATCTCGTCCCGGCCGAAGTACTCGATCATGGCGTCGAGGGCCGCCTTCATGGTCGGTACGCGGGAGTCGCCGTTCTTGTAGACGCGGTGTCCGAAGCCCATGACCTTCTTCTTGGCGGCGAGGGCCTCCTCCATCCACGCCTTCGCGCGGGCGGCCGCGTCCTCGAGGGACTCGTCCTTGCGGATGCCGATCTCCTCGAACGTGTGCATCACGGCCTCGTTCGCCCCGCCGTGCAGTGCGCCCTTGAGCGCGCCGATCGCACCCGTGACCGCTGAGTGCAGGTCCGACAGGGTGGAGGTGATGACCCTCGCCGTGAACGTGGAGGCGTTGAAGGAATGCTCCGCGTACAGGACCATCGACACGTCGAACGCGTGCACCACCTCGGGCGGGGCCTCCTCGCCGAAGGTCATCCACAGGAAGTTGGCGGAGTAGCCCAGGTCGTCGCGGGGCTCCACGAGCGGCTGCTCCCGGCGTCGGCGCTGGTCGTAGGCCACGACGGCGGGGAACGCGGCGAAGAGCGTGGCGGCCTTCTCCAGGTTCGCCTCCACCGAGTTGTCGTTCGCGAGCGGATGGCTCGCGCCCAGCACGGACACCGCGGTGCGGGCCACGTCCATGGGGTGCGCGGTCAGGGGCAGGAGGTCGATGGCCGCGACCACCTCGTCGGGCAGGGTCCGGTGCGCGCGCTCGAAGGCGTCGAAGTCCTTCCGCTGCCCGGCATCCGGAAGCTCGCCGTGCCAGAGCAGGTAGGCGACGTCCTCGACGTCGCGGTGCCCGGCCAGTTCCTGCACCGGGTAGCCGCGGTACAGCAGCGAATTGGTGTCGGGGTTGACCTTCGAGACCGCGGTGTAGTCCACCACGACCCCCGCCAGTCCCTTGTGGATCTCTGGTTCCGTCATGATCGGTCCTCCTTGGTGCTCTGTCCTGCGCTGTCGGCTGTGGGTCCGGGTCCGGATGCGTCCGAGCGGTACCCCTGGGGCACCTCGAAGTTGAAGACCGAGGAATCGAATCTGTTGTATCCCTCGTAGTCCACCAGCTCGTAGAGGCGGCTGCGCGTCTGCATCTGGTCCACGGCCGGTTCCTGCGTGCCGTGGGCCGTGATCGTGTCCAGCGTACGCTCGGCGGCGCCCATGGCACTGCGCAGCAGCGTGACCGGGTAGATGACCAGGTTCACGCCGACCGACTCCAGCTCGTCGACGGTGAACAGCTCGCTCTTGCCGAACTCCGTCATGTTCGCGAGGATCGGCACGTCGACGGCGTCCCTGATGGCCCGGAACTCGTCCAGGCTGCGCATCGCCTCGGGGAAGATCGCGTCCGCCCCGGCCTCCACCAGCGCCCGTGCCCGCTCCTGGGCGGCCTCGAGGGTGTCCGTACCCCGGATGTCGGTGCGGGCCATGATGAGGAAGTTCGGGTCGCGCCGCGCGTCCGCCGCTGCGCGGATGCGCTTGACCGCGGTGTCGAGATCCACCACGTTCTTGCCGTCGAGGTGACCGCAGCGCTTGGGGTTGAACTGGTCCTCGATGTGGCAGCCGGCGAGTCCGGCGTTCTCGAGTTCCTGGACGCTGCGGGCCACGTTCATGGGCTCACCGAAGCCGGTGTCGGCGTCGACGATGCAGGGCAGGTCGGTCATGCGTGCCATCTGGCCGGCACGCTGGGCCACCTCGGTGAGCGTGGTCAGGCCGATGTCGGGCAGACCGAGATCGGCGGCGAGCACGGCTCCCGAGATGTACACCCCGGCGAAGCCCTTGTCGCCGATGAGGCGCGCCGAGAGCGGGTTGAACGCTCCGGGGAACTGCTGGATGCGGCCCGAGGCGAGAGACTCGCGAAGGGTGCGGCGCTTCTGTTCGGGCGTGGTGGTCGAGTACAGCATGTCCGGGCCTCCTACAGCAGTCCCTGCGGCGCGGCGGCCGCATCGATGACGCCGGGTCCGGCGACCACGTTGAGCTGATCGAGCGAACCGGCGGGAAGCTCCGGCAGCTTCTGGACGGCGGCCAGGAAGCGTTCCAGTTCGGCGTCGTCGACCACGCCCGCGGCCAGCAGCCGGAGCTTGGCGATGTAGTCGGCGCGGGCGAAGGGCCGGGCGCCGAGCGGGTGGGCGTCCGCGACGGCGATCTCGTCGGTGATCACGGAGCCGTCGGTCAGTGTGATCTCCACCCTGCCGCCGAAGGCCTTCTCCGCGATGTCGAGGGAGTGGTACCGGCGCGTCCACTCCGGATCCTCGACGGTGGTGACCTTGCGCCAGAGGGCCACGGTGTCGGGCCGTGCGGCGCGGTCGGGGGCGTAGGACTCCTCGTGGTGCCAGCGGCCGTCCTGGAGGGCGACGGTGAAGATGTAAGGGATGGAGTGGTCGAGGGTCTCGCGGGACGCCGTGGGATCGTACTTCTGCGGATCGTTGGCCCCCGACCCGATGACCACGTGGGTGTGGTGGGAGGTGTGGATCACGATCGAGGCCACGTTGTCGGGGTCCGTCACCTCGGGGTGGGCCTCGTTCAGGCGGCGGGCGAGATCGATCCAGGCCTGCGCCTGGTACTCGGCCGAGTGCTCCTTGGTGTACGTGTCGAGGATGGCACGCTTGGCCTCGCCCGGGGCGGGCAGGGGCACCTCGTAGGAGGCGTCCGGGCCGTCGAGGAGCCAGGCGATCACGCCGTCCTCGCCCTCGTAGATGGGGGTCGGCGAGGTCTGGCCCCGCATGGTGCGGTCCACGGCCTCGACGGCCATCTTCCCGGCGAACGCCGGCGCGTGGGCCTTCCAGGTGGAGATCTCGCCCTTGCGGGACTGGCGGGTGGCCGTCGTCGTGTGCAGGGCCTGCCCCACCGCGTGGAAGATGACCTCCGGTGCGAGTCCCAGGAGGGTGCCGATCCCTGCGGCCGCCGACGGGCCGAGGTGGGCCACGTGGTCGATCTTGTGCTTGTGCAGGCTGATGGCCTTCACGAGATCCACCTGGATCTCGTAGCCCGTGGCGATCGCGCGGAGCAGATCGGCGCCGGAGGCACCGGTGTGCTGCGCGGCCGCGAGGATGGGAGGGATGTTGTCGCCGGGATGCGAGTACTCGGCGGCCAGGAAGGTGTCGTGGTAATCGAGCTCACGGACGGCGACGCCGTTGGCCCAGGCGGCCCACTCGGCGGAGACGCGCTCCTCGATCCCGAACACCGCGGCACCCGCGCCGTGGGCCGAGACCGGGTGGCTCGTGGCCTGTGCCCGTGCCGCGACGACGGGAGCGCGATTGAGGGAGGCGATGGCCACTGACACGTTGTCGATGATCCGGTTGATCACCATGTCGGTGACCTCGTCGGTCACCTCGACGGGGTCCGCGGCGACCTGCGCGATCTTCCAGGCGAGCTGACCCTCGCGGGGCAGGTTCTCCTCGCTGCGGTGGACTCGGACGGGATGGAGCTCGACCATGGTGTTCCTCTCGGTGGTGCGTCGGTGGTGCGTCGGTGATGTCGGTGATATCGGGGGTGTCAGGGGTGCAGTGCGGCGCCGTGACCGGCGTGGGACGGGGTGGTCAGGTGCTGGAGACTCCTGTGGAGATGCACGCGCATGGCCGCCTCGGCGAGTTCGGCATTGCCGTCGGCGAGCGCACGCGCGATCTGCTCGTGCTCGTGGGCGCTGTGCAGCAGGCGGATGGGATTGTCCCGGGCCAGCCTGCGTACGCGGGCGAGGTGGGTACGGATCGGTTTCTGGGCCTGGAGCAGATAGGGATTGGCGGCGGCCTCGTCGATGGCGTGGTCCAGCCGGGCCACCAGTCCGTAGTAGGCCGCCTGGCCGTCGCTGTCCCCGTCTCCGTCGATGAGTGGGCCCGCACAGGCGAACTCCTCGGCGAGGGGCGCGAAGACGGCAGGATCACCGCGGCGGGCGGCGATCCGCACCGCGGCGCACTCGAGGGGGATACGCGCGTCGAACAGATCGGTGACGGCCTCGAGGGAGATCTCGGAGACGACCACGCCGCGCCCGGTGTTGGTCGTGGCCAGGCCCTCGGCCACCAGGCGGGAGAGTGCCTCGCGCAGCGGGGTACGGGAGACGCCGAGCCTCGCCGACTGCTCCACCTCGGCCAGGATGTCGCCGGGGGCGAGCCGCCAGTCGATGATGTCGGTGCGCAGGGTGGAGTAGGCGCGATCGCTGGCCCTCATGCGTTCCTCCTCCCGGTCGTGGCGTCCCGGCGGCAGCGACGCCCGGGACCACCATCCAATGTATACAAAGGTCGCGGCAGGAACAAGGGCTGCGTCGATCGAGAGCCGATGTCGGACCCGGAAACCAGGAGCCGATGTATACACCGAAGGGCTCATCGCCTCCGTGGTCGACCGGCACCGTGCGTGATACTGTGCCTCAACATCACGCGCACCGAAGGGCGATCATGGCTGCTGCAGGGAACGATTCGGACGACTTTGCAGGGAACGATGTCTCCACCCCGGCCCACTACCGGCGCCTGCACGCGCGGAGCATCGCGGACCCGGACCACTTCTGGCTCTCGGCGGCCGCCGCCGTCGACTGGTCCACCGAGCCCACCCGCGCACTCGACAGCTCGTCGGCGCCCTTCCACCACTGGTTCCCGGACGGCCACCTGAACACGAGCCACAACGCGCTGGACCGCCACGTGGACGCCGGACGGGGGGACCAGGCGGCCCTGGTCTACGACTCCGCGATGCTGGGCGTCCGCCGCACGTACACCTACGCCGAACTGCGGGACGAGGTGGCCGTCTTCGCCGGGGTGCTCGCGGAGCTCGGGGTGGGCACGGGCGACCGTGTGCTGATCTACCTGCCGATGATCCCGGAGGCCGTCATCGCCATGCTCGCCACGGCCCGCCTCGGGGCCATCCACTCCGTGGTCTTCGGCGGTTTCGCCCCGGCCGAGCTCGCCGCGAGGATCAGGGACGCCCGCCCCGGCGCCGTGGTGACCGCCTCGGGAGGGCTCGAGCCCGGTCGCCACGTCGAGTACCTGCCGGCCGTCCACGAGGCCCTGGTGCTCGCCGGCAGCCCGGGGATCCCCGTGGTCTCGAAGGCCCGCGAGGGCTTCCAGCACGACGTCGCCGGCTATGCCGGAGGGGAAAGCCGCTGGGTGGACTGGGACGAGGCCGTCTCCCGGGCACGGGCCGTCCCGCCGGTGGACGTGGCGGCGACGGACCCGCTCTACATCCTCTACACCTCCGGCACCACCGGCTCTCCCAAGGGTGTGGTGCGGGACAACGGCGGCCACGCCGTCGCCCTGACATGGACCATGCAGGCCGTCTTCGGGATCGGCCCGGGTGACGTCATGCTCACGGCGTCCGACGTGGGCTGGGTGGTGGGCCACTCCTACATCGTCTACGGGCCGCTGCTGGCGGGCGCCACCACCGTGCTCTACGAGGGCAAGCCCGTGGGCACGCCCGATGCCGGGGCGTTCGGCCGGCTGATCGAGCAGCACCGGGTCAAGGCACTCTTCACCGCCCCGACCGCGCTGCGGGCCGTGCGCCGCGTGGATCCCGAGGCGGAGCTCATCCGCAGCCACGATCTCTCCTCCCTGACCACGCTGTTCTCCGCCGGTGAGCGGCTCGACACGGGCACCTCCGCCTGGATCGGGGAGGTGCTCGGCGTGCCCGTGGTGGACAACTGGTGGCAGACGGAGACGGGCTGGCCCATCTGCGCCAATCCGCGGGGGCTGGCGGACCTGCCCCTGAAGCCCGGCTCACCCTCGCTGCCCTCCCCGGGCTACGACGTCGTGATCCTCGATCACGAGGGCAACCCTGTGCCGGCCGGGACGGAAGGCAGTATCGCCCTGCGGCTTCCCCTTCCTCCCGGCACCCTCACCACGCTCTGGGGCAGCGACGACAGATTCCGCGACTCCTACCTGAGCGCCTTCGAGGGCTACTACACCAGCGGCGATTCGGGCTATGTGGACGACGACGGCTACGTCTTCGTGATGGGCCGGACCGACGACGTCATCAACGTGGCCGGCCACCGCCTCTCCACGGGGGCCATCGAACAGGTGCTCGCACAGCATCCCGCCGTGGCGGAGTGCGCCGTCCTCGGTCTCCAGGACCCGCTGAAGGGCCAGCGGGCCAGCGGGTACGTGGTCCTGAAGGCGGGTCTGGCACCCGATCACGACACCCTCGTGGCTGAGCTCGTGCAGCTCGTCCGGAGCACCATCGGCCCCGTCGCCGACTTCCGGTCCGTCGTCGTGGTCGAGGCGCTGCCCAAGACCCGCTCCGGGAAGATCCTGCGCAAGACCATGCGGCAGATGGCCGCGGGGGAGGAGCTCGTGGTGCCGTCCACCATCGAGGACGCCTCGGTCCTCGAGGCGCTCGAGCCCCTGCTGCGTCCGGGAGCGGCCCCGTAGGGCTGGCCGAGAACTCCGGTTCCTGGCGTCGCAGGAGCCCACCCTCGACCTCAGGCTGAGGCTGAGGGCTCGCCGTGGAGCACAGGCTCCCTTCACGGGCGCCGCCCCCGGCGTTGTACCGTTGACCATGAGAACCGCTGCTCGGATCCGTTCGATCGAGTGGCCCGCACCGATTCTGATGGAAGCGTGGACAAATTCGTGAGTAGTGAACAGGGTTCCACAACTCTGCCCAGCGCAGGAGACGCGGAGCTCGGCCCCACCGGCCGGCCCGTCACGGAGTTCCCTGAACCGGTCGCCCTCGACTCGCACGGCCCGGCGCGGGTCATCGCCATGGTGAACCAGAAGGGCGGCGTCGGCAAGACCACCTCGACCATCAACCTCGGCGCGGCGCTCGCCGAAGCGGGTCGAAAGATCCTGCTGGTCGACTTCGATCCGCAGGGAGCCCTGTCCGCGGGCCTCGGCACCAACCCCCACGAGCTCGACGTCACGGTCTACAACGTCCTGATGGACCGCAAGGTCTCCATCCAGGACGCCATCCAGCACACCGCCGTCGAGAACATCGACCTGCTGCCGGCCAACATCGACCTGTCCGCCGCGGAGGTCCAGCTCGTCAACGAGGTGGCGCGCGAGCAGGTGCTCGACCGCGCGCTGCGCAAGGTGGCGGACGACTACGACGTGATCCTCATCGACTGCCAGCCCTCGCTCGGCCTGCTGACGGTCAACGCGCTGACGGCGGCGCACGGCGTCATCATCCCGCTGATCTGCGAATTCTTCGCCCTGCGGGCCGTGGCACTGCTCGTGGAGACCATCGAGAAGGTCCAGGACCGCCTGAACCCCCGGCTGCAGATCGACGGCGTGCTGGCCACGATGTACGACGCGCGGACGCTCCACAGCCGTGAGGTCATCGCGCGCCTGGTCGAGGCCTTCGGCGACAAGGTCTTCGAGACAGTCATCAAGCGCACCATCAAGTTCGCCGATGCCACGGTCGCCGCCGAACCCATCACCTCCTACGCGGCGAACCACAGCGGCGCCGATGCGTACCGCCAGCTGGCGAAGGAGCTCATCAGCCGGGGTGGAGCACCCTAGTGCCCTCGGACGCCGGGTCCCTCCGGGAGCGATAGGTGGCGCACGGCAGCGTGCAGGACGTCGGTAAAGAATCCGGCGGGCAATCCGGCGGGGACCTGGCGTCCGCGTCGGACGGTGCGCGGGCCCCGGGGCCGACGACGGCGCCCTCCGTCTTCGCGGTGCAGCTGACGAACTTCAGCGGTCCCTTCGATCTGCTCCTCACCCTGATCTCGCGCCGCGAGCTCGACGTCACCGAGATAGCCCTCGCCGAGGTCACGGACGAGTTCATCGCCCACATCCGGCACCTCCAGGCCGTCGAGGGACAGTGGAAGCTCGACGAGGCCAGCGAGTTCCTGGTGGTGGCGGCCACGCTGCTGGATCTGAAGGCCGCGAAACTCCTGCCTGCCGGAACCGGCGTCGTCGAGGACGAGGGCGACATCGCGCTGCTGGAGGCACGGGACCTGCTGTTCGCACGGCTCCTGCAGTACCGGGCGTTCAAGGAGATGGCCCGGGAGCTCTTCCACCGCCTCGAGGAGGAGGCCGAACGCCATCCACGGGACGCGCCGCCGGAACCGGAGGTGCTCGCCCTGCTGCCCGAGCTGCGCTGGCGGTCCACTGCGCAGGACTTCGCCGCCCTCGCGGCGCGCGTGCTCGCCCCGCGCGGGGAGGAACCGGCCGTGGTGGAGACCGGGCACCTCGTCTCGGCGCAGGTGAGCATCGGGGAGCAGTCCGCGGTCCTGGCCGAGCTCCTGCAGCTCAACGGGGCCATGACCTTCGGGCAGCTGACCCGCGACGGCAGCTCCGCAGCGGTACTGGTGGCGCGGTTCCTCGCGCTGCTGGATCTCTTCCGCGACGGCTCCGTCTCCTTCGACCAGGCCGCGCCCCTGGCGGAACTCCGGGTGTCCTGGAGGACCGACGATGCGTGATGCGTCCGCGCCCGCGGAGGAGCCGGGCGGGACGGCCGCCCTCGAGGATCTGCCCGGCGGACTGAAGGGTGCCATCGAGGCGATCCTCATGGTGGCCGACCAGCCGGTCACCGAGGCACGGCTCTCCCTCGTCCTGGAGCGTCCCCAGGAGCAGGTGCAGGACGCCCTCGTGGAACTGCAGCGCGAGTACGACGGCTATACTGGTGCAGACTCCCCAGTGATCGGACCGGCGGTTCCGCGCGGGTTCGAACTCCGGAGCATCGCCGGCGGGTGGCGCATCTTCTCCCGACAGCATTTCTCCTCCGTCGTCGCCGACTTCGTCCTCGATGGCCGGTCCGCCCGGCTCTCGCAGGCGGCACTCGAGACACTGGCGGTCATCGCTTACCGTCAGCCCGTGTCCCGTGCCAGGGTCTCCGCGATCAGGGGCGTCGCCGTGGACTCCGTGGTGCGAACGCTCGTGCAGCGCGGATTGGTGGTCGAGCTGGACGCCGATCCGGTGAGCGGCGCGGCCCGCTACGGGACCACCGCACTCTTCCTGGAGCGGGTGGGTCTGGGCAGCGTGGACGAACTGCCGCGCATCGCACCCCACCTCCCGGGGCTCGAGAGCCTCGGGGAGTACGACGACATGACGTTCTGAGCACGATCTACACGAAGGATTTCCCCATGACACAGCAGCCAGGATCCGGTTCCGGACGCAAGCCGCCTCGCAGCGGCGACTCCGCCGGACGCCCCGCTGAGCGTCGGACGTCCGCCCCGCGCGGCGGCTCCGCGAGGGGCGGCGAGCGCGATGCCTCCAGCTTCTCCGGCGGAACGCGTGACGGTGGACGTGCCGGTGGACGTGACAGTGGACGTGACGGTGGCCTGTCGGGTGAGGGGCGCCCGGAGCGCGGTCGTCCTGCCGGTGGACGTGACAGCGGACGTGATAGCGGCCGCGATGGTGGACGTGACGGTGGACGTGACGGTGGCCGGTCGGGTGAGGGGCGCCCGGAGCGCGGTCGCCCCGAGGGGAACCGCTCGGGCAGTGGCCGCGACGGCGGACGTTCCTCGGCGGGGAAGCCGTTCCAGGAGCGCACCCGCTCGTCCGATGCCCGGTCGTCCGATGCCCGGTCGTCCAGCGGCCGTCCGTCAGCCGCAGGTGCTGATCGCCGTGGGTCCGCCGACGGCCGCGCGCGCTCTGCGTCGGGGCGCCCGTCCGCAGGAACGCCGTCGGGCCGCTTCGCGTCCGGCGGTGGGAAGACCGGCCGTCCAGGGTCCGGAGAGAAGCGGGCAGGGCGTCCAGCCGGTGCCGCCGGTCGTCAGAAGCCGGCCGGCCCCAAGGCCTTCGGCCGTGAGCGCTTCGGCCAGAATCTCGGCCCGGTGCGTCCGGCGAAGCCCTCGCGCACAAGCCGGCCCGCCGACGAGATCGACGTGCACAATCCCGAGGGCGTGAGGCTCCAGAAGGTCATGGCCCTCGCCGGCGTGGCCTCACGACGGGTCTGCGAGGAGATGATCCTCGACGGCCGCGTGGAGGTGGACGGCACGGTGGTGACCGAGCTCGGCGTACGCGTGGATCCCGAGCAGGTGGCCATCCACGTGGACGGCATCCGCCTGCAGCTCAACGAGCACCTGAAGTACTACGTCTTCAACAAGCCGCGCGGGGTGATCTCCACGATGGACGACCCGGAGGGCCGGCGCTGCATCAGCGACTTCCTGAAGAACCGGGACAAGAGCGAGCGCCTCTTCCACGTGGGACGCCTCGACGCCGAGACCGAGGGACTGCTGCTGCTGACCAACGACGGCGAGCTGACCAACCGGCTGACACACCCCTCCTACGAGGTCCCCAAGACCTACCTCGTGCAGGTGCGGGGCCCCATGGCGCAGGGCATCGGCGCGCAGATGAAGGAGGGCATCGAGCTCGAGGACGGCCTGGCGCAGGTGGACTCCTTCAAGCTCGTCGACTCCACCCCCGGCCACGTCCTCGTGGAGGTCATCCTCCACTCGGGCCGCAATCGCGTGGTGCGGCGCCTCTTCGATGCCGTGGGGCACCCCGTGGAACGACTCGTCCGCACGCAGGAGGGTCCCATCCGCGTGGGCGACCAGCGCCAGGGCAGCATCCGCGTGCTCGGGCGCCAGGAGGTCGGGCACCTCATGGCATCGGTGGGCCTCTAGCCCATGGACGTGCGCACGGAGCAGGGAACACATCTCCTCGGACCCGTTCTCGTGGTGGGAGCAGGTCTCCTCGGAGCGAGCATCGGACTGGGGCTGCGGAACCGCGGCCTCGACGTCGTCCTGTCCGACAGTTCCCCCTCCACCGAGGCCGTGGCGCGGGACATCGGTGCGGGACGGCTCCTCGTGGAGGCCGTCGGCGACGGGGAGCAGCTGAGCCCCGAACTCGTCGTCGTGGCCACGCCGCCGGATGTGACGGCGCGCGTGGTCGCCGACGCGCTGCTGGCCTACCCGGACGCCGTCGTCGTGGACATCTGCAGCGTCAAGGAGGCCATCCTCGCCGAGCTCGCCGCCCTGCCCGGTGTCGCAGCCGAGCTGCCCCGCTACGTCGGGACGCACCCGATGGCGGGCCGCGAGAAGTCGGGACCGGTCGCCGCGCGTGCAGAGCTGTTCACCGGCGCCCCGTGGGTGCTGTGCGCCCACGCCGCGAGTACCCCCGAGGCCGTGCTGCGCGCGGAGTCGCTCGCCGTCGATCTCGGCGCCGTGCCCGCCCGCATGAGCGTCGAGGAGCACGACGAGGCCGTGGCCCTGATCTCGCACCTGCCGCAGGTGGTCTCCTCGCTCGTGGCCAGCAGGCTCCAGGACTCACCGGTGCAGGCCCTGGCGCTGGCCGGCAACGGTCTGCGGGACGTCACGCGCATCGCCGCGAGTGATCCGCGCCTGTGGGTGCAGATCTTCTCGGCGAACGCCGGGCGCCTCGTCGACATCCTCTACGGGGTGCGCGAGGATCTCGACCGGCTCATCCACACGCTCGAGGAGCCCGCCGCCGGGGGAGCGCGCCTCGACATGGCGCAGCTGATCTCGGAGGGGAACGCGGGCCAGGCACGCGTTCCCGGCAAGCACGGTGCCCCGCCGAATTCGTTCGCGCGCCTCACGGTGCTCGTGGACGACGTCCCGGGCCAGATCGCGAAGCTCCTCACGGAGATCGGAAACATCGGCATCAATGTCGAGGACTTCCGCCTCGAGCATTCCCCCGGGCGCCAGGTGGGCCTGGCCGAACTCTCGGTCCTGCCGGGCAGGCGCCACGAACTGACGGAGTCCCTGACCCAGCGGGGCTGGAAGGTAGTGCAGTGAACACCACATCGACAGGGACCCCTATCCCCGCGGACACCGACGCCCACGCCGGGTTCCGCATCGGCAAGCCGCTCGTCGTGGCCATCGACGGTCCCTCCGGATCGGGCAAGTCCAGTGTCAGCCGGGAGGTGGCGCGCCGCCTCCGGGCCGCGTACCTGGACACCGGTGCCATGTACCGGGCGGTCACGCTGCACTGCATGACGACGGGAGTGGACCTGACGGACAGTCCGGCGGTCGAGTCGGCCGCGCGCTCCATCGACCTCGAGATCAGCACCAGCCCCGACCAGGAGTCGGTGCTGGTCGCCGGCATCGACGTCACCGCCGCGATCCGCGAACCCGGGGTCTCCTCGGCCGTGAGCGCCGTCGCCACCACCATGGGGGCGAGAGCCGAGCTGATCCGTCGCCAGCGGGCCCTCATCGCAGGCGCTTCGCACCGCATCGTGGCCGAGGGCCGGGACATCACCACCGTCGTCGCACCGGATGCCCAGGTGCGGATCCTGCTCACCGCCACCGAGGAGGCCCGCCTGCGGCGCCGCGGCGACCAGCTCGGCGGCACGCAGTCCGAGGCGCAGCTCAAGCGGCAGGTCACCGAGCGCGACGCGAAGGACTCCACGGTCGTCGACTTCCAGCAGGCCGCCGACGGCGTCGTCACGCTGGACTCCTCCGAGCTGGACCTCGAGCAGACCGTGACGGCGGTCCTCGGGATCGTCCTCGCCGTGGCGAACTAGGCCGAGCACAGCCCGGGCCCGGTCCCGGACCCACCAGAATTACCGTCGGGAGACGGTGAACACCAACCGAAGGACAGTGTGATGAGCGAGAACCTTTCGCCGAACGCCCCGGGCAGCGCCCCGGGAGCCGACGAGGAGTACGAGCCGACCGGCGAGGACCAGGTCAGTGAGGTGCTCGAGACCCTCGACGACGCCGAGGCCGAGCAGCGGGCCGCCTCGCTGCGCGCCGGTCTCGAGGACTACGAGCTCGACGACGAGGACGCCTACCTCCTCGCACGGGAGAACGAGGACTACGACGACGAGGACGAGGGCCGCCTCAATCCCGTCCTGGCCATCGTCGGACGGCCCAACGTGGGCAAGTCCACACTCGTGAACCGCATCCTCGGGCGCCGCGAGGCCGTCGTCGAGGACACCCCCGGCGTCACACGCGACCGCGTCTCCTACCCGGCGCAGTGGACCGGGCGGAACTTCACCCTCGTGGACACGGGCGGCTGGGAGCAGGACGCGAAGGGCATCAACGCCCGCGTGGCCGACCAGGCGGAGATCGCCGTCGACATGGCCGACGCCGTACTGCTCGTGGTCGACGCGACGGTCGGCGCCACGGCCACCGACGAGGCCGTGGTGCGCATGCTGCGCCGCAAGAACAAGCCCGTGATCGTCGTCGCCAACAAGGTGGACGACATCCAGAACGAGGCGGACGCCTCGGTGCTGTGGGGCCTGGGCTTCGGTCAGCCCTGGCCGGTTTCCGCCCTGCACGGACGCGGGACGGCCGACATGCTGGACCGCGTGCTCGAGGTGCTGCCCGAGTTCTCCCAGCACGGGGGCATCGAGCGCTCCGGCGGGCCCAGGAGGGTGGCCCTGATCGGCCGCCCCAACGTGGGCAAGTCCTCCCTGCTGAACAAGCTGGCGGGCTCCGACCGCGTCGTCGTCGACCCCCTGGCCGGGACCACGCGTGATCCCGTGGACGAGATGATCGAGCTCGGTGGCCGTACCTGGCGCTTCGTGGACACCGCCGGCATCCGCCGCCGCGTGCACATGCAGCAGGGCGCCGACTTCTACGCCTCGCTCCGCACCCAGTCCGCCCTGGAGAAGGCCGAGGTGGCCGTGGTGCTCCTCGCCGTGGACGAGGTGCTCAGCGAGCAGGACGTGCGCATCCTGAACATGGCCATCGAAGCCGGCCGGGCGATCGTGCTCGCGTTCAACAAGTGGGACCTGCTCGACGACGAGCGCCGCCGGTACCTGGAGCGGGAGATCGAGCAGGATCTGGCGCA
This sequence comes from uncultured Arthrobacter sp., assembly GCF_947493765.1. Lineage (GTDB taxonomy): Bacteria > Actinomycetota > Actinomycetes > Actinomycetales > Micrococcaceae > Arthrobacter_D. The sequence continues at coordinate 416,522 of NZ_CANLSZ010000003.1, read as the reverse complement.
CGTGGAGTGGGCGCCGCGCGTCAACATCTCGGCGCTCACCGGGTGGCACAAGGACCGGCTGGTGCCGGCGCTCGACGTCGCCCTCGAGTCCTGGGACCGGCGCATCCCCACCGGGCGCCTCAATGCGTTCCTGGGCGAGCTCGTCGCCGCTCATCCGCACCCGGTGCGCGGCGGCAAGCAGCCGAGGATCCTCTTCGGCACGCAGGCCTCGAGCCGGCCGCCGAAGTTCGTCCTGTTCACCACCGGCTTCCTTGACCCGGGCTACCGCCGCTTCATCACGCGCCGCCTGCGCGAGACCTTCGGCTTCGAGGGCACGCCCATCGAGGTCAGCATGAGGGTGCGCGAGAAGCGCAGCCGCAAGCGCTGACGGCCTCCCGCGGTGCCGCTCCACCCCGGGAATGATGTAATGTTGTGCGAGTGGTTCGGCCCGCTGAGCGGGTCGGCCGGGATGTGGCGCAGCTTGGTAGCGCACTTGACTGGGGGTCAAGGGGTCGCAGGTTCAAATCCTGTCATCCCGACGGATGAAAGCCTGTGTCAGAGCCTTATTAGGTTCTGACAGGGGCTTTTTTCTTGCCCTCGATCAGGGCCGGTGTGTGCACCGTGTGTGCACTGGCCCCGCGGGCGGGCACGAGCGCGGAGGCGTTCTCCGCGGCGTTCGGCTGGCCGACCCAATAAGGTGCCGTAGATGTCGCTGGTGATCGACAGGGACGAGTGCCCGAGCCGCTTGGAAATGACGGCGATATCCGCGCCCGAGGCGATCATCAGGAAGGCGTGCTAGTGGCGGGAGCCGTGGAAGGTGAGCCTCGGGAGGCCAGCGAGGACGCTGAGCTTCGCCGTCTACCACGACCAGTCCATGTCGGGGTGGAGTCAGGAGTCTTACCGGCTTCGCGAAGACGTCAGTCCCGAGCACCCCGAGTTCTTCTCCTTCCCTGCCGCTCCCGCACACGCTCGGCGGGCGACAGGAGTTTAAGGACTTCGCTCAATCCTTCGTCTACAAGTGGAGAACCACGTGCTCTTCACGCCCTACGCCGGAAAGTACATGGGCACGTACATCGTGTCGGAGATGCGTAACCTGACGGACGCCGTCGACGAGGTGATCGCCGCGGAGCTTGGCTTCACGGACCTTCTGCCGGCACTCGAGCACGCCTACGCCTGCACCTATAAGTCGACTGGAAATCGGCCAGGAACCCTTCGCCGTGACCCGTTCGCGAATCAGCTGTACGGCAAACACAGCCAGATTCGACACGCCCAGAGTAAAACTAGGTACGCAATCTACTGACCCCGTGTAGTCTGGCCTCATGACCGCAGAAGATGACGCTCTCTCCGCGCTTCAGAGCTCCGAGCTGCTCAATGTCCTGAAGTGGGGTGCGCCAGTGGGGTTCGCTGCGACCGATCAGTTGTATGACGAGGACCAGGGGCATGACCAGGGCGTCGTCGGCTACCTCAACTTCAAGCACTTGAAAGACCTCATTGACCGTGCAACGTCGAACGGTCGGTTCAAGCTGGGTGAGGGGCTTGAGGGTCTTGGTGGGGATGTCCTTGAGCGCGGCATCACGCCGGAGGCGTTCGAGGCGATGCCAAACCTCCCAACCGACGCGGTGATCCGCCGGGACTACAAGCAGTCCCCGGGCTGGGCGATCGAGGGCTTCCGGGTGCTGCTGCAGTCGTATCCGTTTGGCAAGGTCGACAACGTCAAGTGGGGGCAGCGCAGCACAGCGAAAAAAAGGGTGGCGGATCAGTTCTTCGACGATGGCAACGCGCTGTTCTCGCCTGAGGACTTCGGTCTAGAGACAATCCCGGGCATCCCGGACGACGATGACTTCGAGGGTGTCACCTTGATCGCGGCGCACGCCTTCAACCCGATCACCAAGCAGTTCGAGCTTTACATCGGCCAGAGCAAGAACCCTGAACACGCCGACGACTCCTGCTGGCATTGGAAGAAGCTGCTGCTCTCCGGTGGCACTTTGACGGGCGGCATGGGTTTGCCGGTCACGCCGCGGATGCCGAGCGGTGGTGCGTCGACGGATGTCGAGGACTTGCCGGTGCGGATCAAGCGGACTAGTGCGGGCGAAGGGACGGGCGCAGCGAATGGTTGAGGTGCGTCGGCCGTCCCAGACGCTCGCCGCGGCAGCTTCGTTCTTCAACGGTGAGCGCCTCACTATGGCCCGTCAGCTGAAGGGACTTAAAAAGTCCCATCTGGCGGCGCGCATTGAGATGTCGCCGGCGTCGGTGACGGCATGGGAAAGCGGCGCCAAGCAGCCCAACCGTGCAACGGTGGCGAAATTGGCGCTAGCGCTTCACGTCGAGCCGCAGTTTTTCGGGGGAGGAGCTCCACCCAAGACGAACAAGCCGCATTTCCGGTCTCTCCGATCCACACCGCAGATCGCGCAGGATGAGGCGGAGGCGTACGGGCGGTTCGTCGCGGAGATCGCCGGGATGCTTGAGAATGCGGTCGAGTTTCCAGAGGCCTTGCTGCCGGATCTCCCCGTGGATCCTGACGAGCGCTCGATGACACCGGAGGAGGCCGCGCGGGAAGCACGAGAGTTCTTCGACGTCGGACCTGGTTCTGTGCAGCACGTGGTGCGACTCATCGAGCGCAATGGCGTCGTCGTCGTGTTCAGCGAGCCGGGTGTGGCCTCGATTGACGCCTACTCTCTGCACTCGGCGACTAGGCCGATTATCGTGCTGAACCCGGTGAAGGACGACTACTACCGACAGCGCTTCGACGCTGCTCATGAGCTCGGCCACCTGGTCATGCATCACGACGCAGAGCCCGGCGGGAAGGTTGCAGAGGAGCAGGCCAATAGGTTTGCATCAGAGTTCTTGATGCCAGCTGAGGAGATCGCGCCGTCCTTACCTGCGTCCACCGCGGGTAAGGCCTGGGCGCAGCTTGCCGAGCTCAAGGAGTACTGGGGAGTTAGCCTCGCGGCGCTGTTGTACCGCGCTCGTGCGCTCGGGATCATGAGTGACGTCTCGTACCGTAATGCGGTCATCCGCATGTCGCAGAACGGCTGGCGGCGCGCGGAACCCGGCCGAATCTCCTCCCTGGAGATGCCTTCAATGCTGCCGCGCGCACGCGAAGTGCTGCGCGAAGTGGGCGTCGACGAGGAGTCCTTCCTCGCTGGCTCTGGACTGCCACTCGGGCTGTATGAGATTGCGGCCTCGAGGGTGCCGGTCGCCGGAGTCAAGTCGTGAGGTTCTCGGAGGCGTTCGGTATCGAGCGCATCGCCGAGGATGACTGGTTTGATTCGCATCTGAAGGTTGATACCAAGCTGTTCATCGACCCGCTGTTGCTCCTTGAGTCCGGGGGTGTCTGGGCGGCGGCGCATGACGAGCTGATCGCCCACTTCGTGCACTGCTATGGCCTCGTTGCAAAGGCAACGAGCTCTAGATCAGTCTCCGCACAAGCCGCCCGCCGACTCCTGACGTTCCCTGAACCATTCGAACTGGGTCTGGGGTACACGGCAGCCGGCACACGGGGTTCTGGCTCCGGAGATCGTTTCGCTGCGCGAATGGCGGACGGGATTGCTGTCGCCATCGCAGCGGGGCTCACCCAGCCGGAGCACATCGAAGAGATCGGCATCCTGAACGAAGGTATCGGCGCCGATCGAATCTCGGACGCTACTGCCAACGTCATCAAGAGGCGACTGATCGCGTACACGCAGGAAGTTGCGCGCCGACACAATGTGCCCTTGGCGATGCACAAGGTCCGGCATGCCCGCGTCTCGCTTGACGCCGCAAGGTGGCACGACGAGGAAGTTGAGCTACCAACGAACCCCATGACTCAACGGCCCATCATTCTGGTTCCGAAGTTCATCCTTGGTGGGCTTCCGACGCTGAACTCCGACGACTGGTTCGACTCACATTTCAACGATGACTTCCGCCTTTCGTTGAATCTCAAGGTGGGTCAGGCTGTATCGAAGTCGAGCATCGTGGCCTTCGCCCGTCAACGACCCGAACGAGTTCGGGAGTGGGCACGTGCCCAGACCAGCCGCGAAGACCTCATGGGCTACGACTTTGGAGCCGATCCGCTCGGCGTCGTCCAATGGGACCGCGAGCCCGCGCGTTTCGCAGCGGATCATCCCTTGCCAGCGCGGGTCATAGCCACCGCAAAGGAGCTGGCGGAGCTCGTGGCGGAAGTCGTCGACCAATTCCGTCACTTCGTTGAGGAACAGCGCGGATGGAGTCTGCTCTGGAACGACGATGGGTCGGAGAAGCCTGAAGGAGCCATCCAGCTCCTGCTCCTTGGCCTCGCACAGCCCTATTTACGTCAGTTTGATGTCGAGCTCGATCGGGAGGTGGAGCTCGGGCGTGGCCCGGTCGATTTCAAGGCGTCATCCGGGACGTCAGCGCGGCTGCTCATCGAGGTGAAGAAGCTTCACAACGGCAAGTTCTGGAACGGGCTTTGGCACCAGCTCCCGAGTTATTTAAACTCGGACGGAGCGAACGAGGGTTGGCTCATCGCTGTCCAGTACCGCAGCAACCGCGCTGCGGTTGGGCGCCTGAAGGCACTTCCTGCCGAGGCCGCTGCAGTGGCTCACGCTACCGGCACATCACTGCACTACTCGTCAGTGGACGCTCGTCGTCCTCTGTCCGCTTCAAAGATCGAGAGCGGCGCCTCGACGGCGACGTCGGGAGGTGGAGAGCAGTCATGAGCGGCTTGAGCGTGGCGGACAAAGTACTGCTTGAATCGGTGCTCGGCATGTCGGGTGGCTACGTACTCGACTTCAGCAATGAGTCGTTTGCTGCGATCTTCCACGATCTGGGGATCGACGTCTACGACGCCGAGCGTTATCCGGGGTTCGGCGATTCGAAGGCGAACCGCCTGCGCGCCCTCTGGCGAAGCGGCACTAAGGATGAAGTGTCCAGGTCGCTGAACGCGCTCATCGAGTACATCGATGCTAAGCGCCTGAATGGCTATGAAGTCAACGGCGCGAGCATGGAGCGGATGCGCGCCGTGGCCGATGGCCTGGCAAAGCCGGCCGGCGCCGCCGGTGCTTCGCCGTCGAGCGTGAGCTTCACGACAGAGGCCACCGTCACGAACAACAAGATCCAGATCGAGATCCACGCAGACATTTACGCCCACATCAGTCGCTACCTTGCGACCGAGGACTACTTCCACGCGGTCGAAGAGTCTTACAAGGTGGTGCGGGAGGCACTCAGGGAGAAGACCGGGAGCGAGAAGGCGACGGACGCGTTCAAACCCGAGAACCTGCCAGCTCTCTTTGGGCACGAACCAGCAGGCCAGGCCGAGAAGGACTTTTTCGATGGCGTCAAGTATCTCAATATGGCCATACAGTTCCTTCGCAACGAAAAGTCCCACACGCTCGCGACATCGATCGAGCGGAACCTCGCGCTCCACTACATCTCGCTCGCGAGCCTGTCCTATGATCTCATCACCCGGTACGTCAGCGACGAGCTGATCACGCAGGTCGAGGATTTGATCGCCGCCGAGCGGCGCACATACTCAGCGACGCGGTTCTACCGCCTGTTCGAAGGCGGGCGATGGCTCAACACAATCACGCTGCCGAATGAACTCTTGTCCCCGTCGGTGCGTCGGGTTCTCAAGGAAAAGTGGTTGAGGGACGCTGACTTCACACGCAGCTTCGACCACAGCAACATCGTCCTGATGCGCCTCCAAGTGGTCGCCGATGCACTCAGCAAGGACGACGTGGATGCACTTCTAGAGCTGCCGACCGTCGACAGCAATGGGTATAGCCAAGAGGCTGGTACGACGACATTTCTTGAATTCATGAGGCAGGAGCACCCAGAAACGATCTCCGCGAAGGCGGAGGCGCGCATCGCTGCGGAGCAGTAGCGCGCACCTGAGGCGCATCTGTGGCACCGTGCGACCACGGTGTCATGCACTCTTCGCCTTTACCGGCTCACGGAGGAGGACTCCAGCTTTCAGGAGGGCTACGCGCATCGTCTCCTGTTTTACATCGAGCTGCTTCGCGACCTGCGACAGCGAGCGGCCGGATTCGTAGAGCCGCGTGGCTTCGCTCTCCTGCTCGGGCGTCAGTGGCTGTCGACGCACGACGACGTTCTTTTCCTAAAGGATGCCGACGATCGTCGACTTCGCGACGCCGTAGTCCTTCGCCAGCTGTGTCGTAGTGTCTCCCGCATCGTAACGGTGTGCCACTTCGATGCGCTGATCGTCGCTGGGGCGGTTCCACACGTTCTTCACGCGGGGTTGGAACTTGCGTTCAGAGTCCCCGATAGAGCCCGAAATCTCGTGGATGTGACCCGCCGAAACAGAGGTCGTTCATTTATTGGAACAGAGGTCGATGATGTCGACCGTTGAAAGCCCTCGTGGGAGTTGGTTCGAGCTTCCGCGGGGGCTTTTTTCGTCCCCACGATCAGGGCCGGGTGTGTGCACTTGTTTCCGGCTCTAGCCTTTACACAGCCGCCGGACGCACCTTATCTTCGGAACAGATCGACCAGCCGCGCCTGCGGCGCACTCGTGAACTCGCGCAGGGAGGCGCCCGTGAAGATCTCGGCCACGGCACAAGGATTGGCGGGGATCTGCGCAGCGGCCCTCGTGCTCACCGGCTGCACGTCCTCGGGGGAGGAGACCGCCGACGAGGGCATCACCTTCTGGGTCCAGGAGGACCTCCCGGACCGCGTCGCGGCGACGCAGGAGATCGTGGACGCGTTCACCGAGGAGACGGGTACCCAGGTGGAGGTGGTCCCGGTCGCCGAGGACCAGTTCAGCCAGCTCATCACCTCGGCCGCCGCGGCGGGCGACCTGCCGGACGTCATCGCCGGCATCTCCCTGCCCCAGGTGCGCACCCTCTCGGCCAACGAGCTCGTGGACACAGACGCCGTGGGCGCCGTCATCGAGACCCTCGATCCCTCGACGTTCTCCGAGAACGCGCTCGAGCTCACCTCCGACGGCGACACCCGCCTCGCCGTCCCCAGCGAGTCCTGGACGCAGATGCTGTTCTACCGGACGGATCTCTTCGAGGCGGCCGGCCTGGACGCCCCCGACTCCTACGAGTCCATCCTGGAGGCGGCGGAGACGCTGGACACGGACGAGGTCGCCGGGTTCACCGGGGCCACCGCGCCGGGCGACGCCTTCACCGAGCAGACCTTCGAGCAGATAGCCCTCGGCAACGATTGCCAACTGGTCGACGACGGCGGCGAGGTGCAGCTCGCCTCGGACCAGTGCGTCGCCGCGTTCGAGTTCTACGGCGACCTCGTCACGAACTACTCGGTCCCGGGCGCCCAGGACGTCGACACCACGCGTGCCACCTACTTCGCCGGCGACGCGGCCATGTTCATCTGGTCCAGCTTCGCGCTCGACGAACTCGCCGGGCTCCGCGAGGACGCCAAGCCCTCCTGCCCGGAGTGCGCGGACGACCCGGCTTTCCTCGCGCAGAACACCGGCGTGGTCACCTCGATCGCCGGTCCGGACTCCGACGCCCCCGCCCAGTTCGGTGAGATCACCTCCTGGACCATCACGGACGGCGCCAACACCGAGGCCTCGCAGTCGTTCGTCGAGTACATGATGGGCGACGGCTACGAGCCGTGGATCGGGATCGCCCCCGAGGGCAAGGTCCCCGTCCGCACCGGCACGCCCGACGAGCCCACGCGGTTCTCGGACGTCTGGGCCACCCTGCCCGCCGGCGTCGACACCCGCGCCCCGCTCTCCGACTTCTACGCGCCGGAGGTGCTCGACGCCGTCGCGGAGGGCCCCGAGAATCTCGCACGGTGGGGGATCACCCAGGGCCAGGGCGATCTGCTCGGCGCGCTCCAGGGCGAGCTGCCCGTGTCGACGGCGGTCAGCGACGTCGCGCAGGGCGGCGACCCCGGCGCCGCCGCCGAGACGGCGGCCGAGGCGGTGCGCGCGGTCCAGGCGTCCCTGCAGTGACCGCGACCGCCGGGCAGGTCGGGCTGACCGGCCCGCCCCCCACGGACCCCGGAAGGCGCCCGCGCCGGAAGGGCCGGGCACCCCGATCGGCGAGGAGCCGGGAGGCGAACCGCGCCGGACTGCTGCTCATCTCGCCGACGCTCCTCATCGTCACCGTCGCGGTGGTGCTGCCCATCCTCTGGGCGGTCGCGCTCGCGTTCCAGCGGGTGCGGCTCATCAACGTCCGCGGAACCGGGGTCATCGGCGAGTACACGCTGGCGAACTTCACGAACGTCCTGACCTCGCCCGGGTCCTTCGGCGCCCTGGGAACCACCGTGGTGTACTCCGTCTGCGGTACGGCGCTGGCCATCGGGATCGGCCTGATCGCCGCGCTCGCCCTGCGCACGCCGTTCCGCGGACGCGGCGCCATCCGCGCGGCGCTGCTGCTGCCCTACATCGCGCCGGTGGTCGCCGCGACCTTCGTCTGGTCCACGATGCTCAACCCGCAGTTCGGGGTGGTCAACTGGTTCGGCACGGAGGTCCTCGGGTGGGAGGCGCCAATCGCGTTCCTCTCCCAGCGCTCGCTCCCCGTCTCCGTCCTCGGGATGCAGGTGGAGATCCCCATCGCCCTCGTGACGGTGATCCTGTTCGAGGCCTGGCGCTCGTTCCCGTTCGCCTTCCTCTTCCTCACCGCGAGACTGGCGGCGGTGCCCGACGTGCTTGACGAGGCCGCGCGCATCGACGGCGCCACCCCGACGCAGCGCTTCCGGCACATCCTCCTGCCGCAGCTCCTGCCCACCATCGCCGTGCTGAGCGTGCTGCGCTTCATCTGGACGTTCAACAACTTCGACGACATCTATCTGCTCACCGGGGGCGGCGCCGGCACGGAGGTCGTCGCGGTGCGTGTCTTCGACTACCTCACGGCGCGGGGCGACATCGGCGCGGCTTCGGCCCAGGCCCTCCTGCTCGCGGCGGTCCTCGCCGTGCTCGTGACGCTCTACCTGAAGCTGTTCGGCCGTCAGGAGGAGTCGTCATGAGCTCCACCGCGAACGCCCGCCGGACGTCCGGCGGGACTTCCGGCGACGCCACCCGCCGGGGCTTCAACCGCGACCGCTTCGAGACCGGGCTGTTCCGCGTCCTGCGGCCGGTCGTCGTCGTGCTGCTCCTCCTCGTGGCCCTCCTGCCCTTCTACTACATGATCCTGCTCAGCTTCCGGAGCCTGGATTCGCTGCTGCAGAACCCCGGTGCTCTGTGGATCTCGATCGACGAGGTGGACCTCGGTACCTACCGCGACGTGCTGGCGCCCGTGGCGGCTGGCGGTCAGGGCTTCGTCGCCTTTCTGCGGAACTCGCTGCTCGTCGCACTCGGCACGGTCGCTATGACGCTGCTCGTCACCATCCCCGGCTCCTACGCTGTCAGCCGCCTGCAGTTCTTCGGCCGGAGGCAAGTGTCCGGACTGTTCCTCGCGGTCTATTTCTTCCCGAGCGTGCTACTCGCCGTCCCGCTGTTCGTCCTGTTCACGCAGCTCGGTCTGCGGGGCTCGCTCGTGGGGCTCGTCCTCGTCTACGTTTCCCAGGTCGCCGCCGTCTCCATCTACACTCTGCGCAACTACTTCGCCACGGTCCCGGTAGCGCTGGAGGAGGCCGCCTCGATCGACGGCGCCTCGCGCCTGCAGATCCTGCGGCGGATCAGCCTGCCGCTGGCGATGCCCGCGGTCGTCTCCAACGGCCTGTTCATCTTCATGATCGCCTGGAACGAGTTCCTCTTCGCGCTGCTCCTGCTCGTGGAACGGCGCGACGCGTGGACCGTCTCCCTCGGCCTCTCGCAGCTCTCCGGGAGCATCGAGGTGCCCACCACGGTGCTCATGGCGGGTTCCGTGATCCTGACCCTGCCCATCGTCGTGCTGTTCTTCGCGGCGGAGCGCCTGCTCACCGGGGGCCTGACCGCGGGCGCCGAGAAGGGTTGATCCCGGGCCCGTGAGCGGCACTCCTCACACGCCGCTGAGAGGCGCGTCACCCTGGTGACGGTTATGCCTATACTCGATCAATACCCGTCCCCGGTGGCCGCCTCGAGCGGGCACTGCACCCCGCGCGTTCGAAAGGCAGCCATGAGCAACGTTCCCGAAGGCCTCTACTACACGGCGGAGCACGAGTGGATCAGTGAGCCCACGGACGAGGGCACGGTCCGCGTGGGCATCACCGACTTCGCCCAGGACGCCCTGGGCGACGTGGTCTACGTCCAGATGCCCGAGGCGGGTGCCGACGTCACCGGCGCCGACGTCATCGGGGAGGTCGAGTCGACCAAGAGCGTCAGCGACATCTACGCCCCCGTCACGGGCGAGATCGTCTCGCGCAACGAGGCGCTCGACGACGACCCGTCCCTCATCAACACCGACCCCTACGGCGAGGGCTGGCTCTTCGAGATCAAGGTCTCCGATCCGGCCCTCGTGAAGGAACTCCTGAGTCCGGACGTGTACGCCCAACAGGTAGGCTAGGTCTACCCTGCGCCGGCCGCAGGGATGGCCGGGTCGACGGTGACCCGGCGTTCAGCGCAGCAGGGCAGGAGAGATCGATGGTACCCACCGAGAACCCACCCGTGAACAAGGAGGAGCCGACCATGACGTCTCCTGAGACAAGGTCGTTCGGCCTGCCGCAGCAGGATCCCACCAGCCAGTTCGAGCGACCGGACGTCCCCGGCGGACTCGATCGGAATCTCACGCGCGAGGAACAGGCCTCCGTGGCCGCGCTGCCCGCGGGATCCGCTCTGCTGATCGCCCACACCGGACCGAACGCCGGAGCACGCTTCCTCCTCGACGAGGACGTCACCAGCGCCGGCCGGCATCCCAATGCGGACATCTTCCTCGACGACGTCACCGTCTCGCGTCAGCACGCCGAGTTCCGTCGGAGCGAGAACGGCTTCACGGTGGTCGACACACGCAGCCTCAACGGCACGTACGTGAGCAACGACCGCGTGGACAGCGCCGACCTGCGGAACGGCGACGAGGTCCAGATCGGCAAGTTCAGACTCACCTTCTACGCCGCCCGCAGCACCACCCCCCAGGCGGCACAGCACCCGTCAGCGCAGGTCTAGCCCGCTCCATGCCTGCTTCCCATCTCCGTCGACCCGCCGACGCCGTCACGGGACACCCCGGCGGGGGGGTGTCCATCGGCGAGGTCCTGCGCGGCCTCGCCGAGGACTTCCCCCGGGTCTCGGCGTCGAAGATCCGCTTCCTCGAGGAAAAAGGGCTCATCTCACCGCAGCGCACCCGGGCCGGGTACCGCAAGTACACGGTGCACGACGTCGAGCGCCTCCGTTTCGTCCTCAGCCTGCAGCGGGACCAGTACCTCCCGCTCAAGGTCATCAAGGACTACCTCGACGCGATCGACCGTGGCGAGCGCCCGGAGTCCCTGCCCGGTGGCCTGACCCTCGCACCGCGCGTCGTCTCCGACCAGCTCTCGCGCGAACTGAGCGCCCGCTCGCGGAGCATGAGCGCCGAGACGCTGGCCGCGGAGGCAGGAGCGCCGCTGCGCCTCATCGACGACCTCGTCAGCTTCGGTCTGATCTCCGCCGTCGAGAACCGCTTCGACGAGCACGCCCTGAAGGTGGCCACGGCGTGCCTGCAGCTGGAGGCCCACGGCATCGAACCCCGGCACCTGAGGCCGTTCCGCGCCGCCGCCGACCGCGAGCTCGGGCTCGTGGAACGCGCCGTCGCCCCCGCTGCCTCGCGCCGGGACGTCGCCTCGAAGGCGCGGGCCGCCGAGACCGCGCGCGAGATCAGCGAGCTGTGCCTCGACCTCCACGGCGCCCTCGTGCACGGGCACATCGCCCGCATGGACAGTTAGGCGGTACCCGGTGATCGAAGTGGAAGTGGTGGGCGTGCGGATCGAACTGCCGTCGAACCAGCCCCTGGTCCTCCTGCGCGAGAGTGCGGGGGAGCGTCACCTGCCCATCTGGATCGGAGCGCCGGAGGCCAGCGCCATCGCGTTCGTCCAGCAGGGCATCGTCCCCCCGCGGCCCATGACGCATGATCTGCTGGTCGACGTCGTCACGGCGGCGGGCCGGAGCATCCGGGAAGTGCGCATCATCTCGGTCGAGGACACGGTCTACCACGCGCAGCTCGTGCTCGACGACGGCGTGACCGTCGGCTCCCGGGCCTCCGACGCCCTCGCGGTCGCACTGCGCGTTCCGTGCCCCGTCTACTGCGCCGACGAGGTGCTCGCGATCGCCGGGGTGGAGATCGCGGAGGCGGAGGACGACGAGGACGGCGCCGGGAGCGGCACGGGGGAGACCGCCGAGAACGAGGTCCAGCAGTTCCGTGAGTTCCTGGCCGACGTCGAACCCGAGGACTTCGAACGCTGACCCGACAGACACCCGGCACGACACGATCGGGGTGCAGGAGCAGCATCTTTGACCTGACCCCTCCGGCGATCTACCGTCAAGACATACAGTTCCCATTGCCTGCACGATGGACCCCGTGCACACTTGAGGGCACGCCCCGAGTGTGCGCGCAGCGAGCAATACCAGCGGGAATTCTTCGAGGAGGCAACGCGTGAGTCCGAAGGGTGAGGCCGGCGGGGCAACCAGCCCGGTAGGCGCAGCGCTGCCGGCGAACGCCCAGGGGCTGCTCTTCACCGAGGATCTTCCCGAGCTCGACGAACAGGCCGGCTATCGCGGCCCCACGGCCTGCAAGGCGGCGGGCATCACCTATCGGCAACTCGACTACTGGGCGCGCACCGGCCTCGTGGAGCCGGCGGTCCGCGGAGCATCGGGCTCGGGGACGCACCGCCTCTACGGATTCCGCGACATCCTCGTGCTCAAGGTGGTCAAGCGACTGCTCGACACCGGGGTGTCCCTCCAGCAGATCCGCACCGCGGTGGGGCACCTGCGCGAACGTGGCGTCGAGGACCTCGCGCAGATCACCCTGATGAGCGACGGGGCGAGCGTGTACGAATGCACCTCGGCCGACGAGGTCATCGATCTGGTGCAGGGCGGTCAGGGCGTCTTCGGCATCGCCGTCGGGCGCGTGTGGCGCGAGGTGGAGGGCACACTCGCCGCCCTGCCGAGCGAGCACTCGGCGCAGGACTTCCCCGGCGACGAGCTGGGCGAGCGCCGCGCCACCCGCAGGATCAGCTGACGCGACCCGCCGTCCCGGAGCGACCGACCCCCTCACCACCGGCGATGCCCCGGCGTCACGCGGCACCCCGCGGTACAACACGGCACCGCACGGGAACCGCGGCCGGTCACCGCCTGGTGCGGCTGCGCATCCGTCCGGAATCGAGGACACCCCTGAGCAGGTCGTCGAAGAGCCGTGCGGTCTGCCGGGCGGCATCCCCCGGCCAGTGGTGCACGGAGTGTGCCGCCCCCTGGATCTGCTGCCAGTCCGCCTGGTCGGGGACCTCGGGCTGCAGCATCAGGTCACCGAACATCCTCCGCATCTCCGCGAGGCGGAAGGCGTGCTCGCTCGAGGCGGGGCGCACCCGGTTGGCGACGACGCCCGCGGTATGGAGATCGGGGGCGAACTCCCGGCGGAACAGCTCGAGAGCGCGCATGGTCCGCTCCGTCCCGGCGACCGAGAAGAGAGCGGGCTCGGCGACGAGGAGCACCTTGTTGCTCGCGGTCCAGGCGATCCGGGTGAGGCCGTTGAGCGAGGGCGGGCAGTCGATCAGGACCAGACCGTACCCGGAGACCCTGGACAGGAGCGAACCCAGGCGCGCCTGGTCGCGGACGCCGAGATCGGGCCGGTCGTAGATGCCGGAATAGGCCGACCCCATCGCGACGTCCAGCGTCGGGACGGAGGTGCCCGGACGGCGGGGCGAGGAGCCCACCCACCCGCTCGGGACCACGTTCGCGGCGAGATCGCCGCGTCGCGCGTTCTTCAGCAGGCGGCCGATGTCGGTCCGGCCCTCCGGCCTGACGGCGAGCCCGGTGGTCGCATCCGCATGGGGGTCGAGATCCACCACGAGGGTGGGGATCCCGGCGGCCAGGGCCGCGGACGCCAGGCCGAGGGTCACCGAGGTCTTCCCGACGCCGCCCTTGAGACTGCTGATACTGACTACCTGCACGTGTCGAACCCATCCCCGTCGTGTCGCGGCCGCCTGGGACGGCCGCCTGCCCTCTTGGTTCCCGGTCAATCATAGGGTGACCCGACGCGCCTCCCGGGACGGCGCGGCCCGGTATCCGGCGCGCTCCCGGGCGGCCCGCGTAGCCGTCTGTCATCTAGCCGGGTGTGGTCGCCGCGCCGGGTAGGATCGTGCCAGCGTGAAGGACCCCGACCCGCAACGATGCAGGAGTGAGATGTTCTCGAAGATTCTGGTAGCCAATCGCGGCGAGATCGCCATCCGGGCCTTCCGCGCCGCTCACGAGCTGGGCGCGAAGACCGTGGCGGTGTTCCCCCACGAGGATCGGAACTCGATCCACCGCCAGAAGGCGGACGAGGCGTATCTGATCGGCGAGGAGGGCCACCCGGTCCGCGCGTACCTCGACATCGAGGAGATCATCCGCGTGGCGGTGGAATCGGGCTGCGACGCCATCTACCCCGGCTACGGCTTCCTCTCGGAGAACCCCGATCTCGCCCGTGCCGCCCGGGACGCCGGCATCACCTTCGTGGGCCCGCCCGCGGACGTGCTGGAACTGGCGGGGAACAAGGTCAAGGCCCTCGACGCCGCCCGGGACGCCGGGATCCCCGTCCTCGGCTCGTCCCGGCCCAGCGCCGACGTCGCCGAGCTGATCGCCGCAGCGGACGAGATCGGGTTCCCCGTGTTCGCGAAGGCCGTCGCCGGTGGCGGCGGCCGCGGGATGCGCCGCGTGGAGTCCCGGGAGGCCCTGCCGGAGGCGCTGGAGTCCGCCATGCGCGAGGCGGAGTCGGCCTTCGGCGATCCCACGATGTTCCTGGAGCAGGCGGTCCTGCGCCCCCGGCACATCGAGGTGCAGATCCTCGCGGACGCGGAGGGGAACATCATGCACCTCTTCGAGCGCGACTGCTCGCTGCAGCGGCGGCACCAGAAGGTCATCGAGATCGCCCCCGCCCCGAATCTCGACGAGTCGATCCGGCAGGCGCTGCACCGCGACGCGGTGAAGTTCGCCACCGCGCTGGGCTACGTCAACGCGGGAACGGTGGAGTTCCTCGTGGACACCGTCGGGGCGCGCGCCGGCGAACACGTGTTCATCGAGATGAATCCGCGCATCCAGGTGGAGCACACGGTCACCGAGGAGGTCACCGACGTCGACCTCGTCCAGTCGCAGCTCCGCATCGCGGCGGGGGAGTCCCTGCAGGATCTCGGCCTGAGCCAGGACACCGTCCACCTGCGCGGCGCCGCCCTGCAGTCCCGGATCACCACGGAGGACCCGGCGAACGGCTTCCGCCCCGACGTGGGACGCATCTCCGCCTACCGCTCGGCTGGCGGTGCCGGTGTCAGGCTCGACGGCGGCACGGTCTACGCGGGCGCGGAGATCAGCCCGCACTTCGACTCCATGCTCGTCAAGCTCACGTGCCGGGGCCGGGACTACCCGGCGGCCGTGACCCGCGCACGCCGGGCACTGGCGGAGTTCCGCGTCCGCGGTGTGTCGACGAACATCTCCTTCCTGCAGGCCGTGCTCGACGATCCCGACTTCATCGCGGGTGACGTGGCGACGTCGTTCATCGACGAGCGTCCGGAGCTCCTGACGGCGCGGGTACCCGCCGACCGGGCCACCAAGCTGCTCACCTGGCTCGCGGACGTGACGGTGAACCAGCCCAACGGCACGCGGCCCGCCCATCTCGATCCCCGGCAGAAGCTGCCCGTCCTCTCCGACGACCAGCGGGAGGCGCCCCTGCCGGAGGGCAGCCGCCAGCGGCTGCTCGAGCTGGGCCCTGAGGGCTTCGCGCGGGCGCTGCGCGAGCAGAACGCCGTCGCCGTCACCGACACGACGTTCCGCGACGCCCACCAGTCGCTCCTCGCCACCCGCGTGCGCACGCGGGACCTCACCGCGGCCGGCGCGGGTGTGTCACGGCTGACCCCCGAACTGTTCTCGGTCGAGGCGTGGGGCGGGGCGACGTACGACGTCGCTCTCCGCTTCCTCGGCGAGGATCCGTGGGAGCGCCTCGACGCCCTCCGCCGGGAAGTGCCGAACATCTGCCTGCAGATGCTCCTGCGCGGACGCAACACCGTGGGCTACACCCCGTACCCCGAGGCCGTGACCTCCGCCTTCGTGCAGGAGGCCGCGGCATCCGGCATCGACATCTTCCGGATCTTCGACGCGCTGAACGACGTGGCGCAGATGGAGCCGGCCATCCGGGCGGTCCGGGCCACCGGCACCGCCGTCGCCGAGGTGGCGCTCTGCTACACGGCCGACATGCTCGACCCGGCCGAGGAGCTCTACACCCTCGAGTACTACCTCGAGCTCGCCCAGCGCATGGTCGACGCCGGCGCACACATCCTGGCCATCAAGGACATGGCGGGCCTGCTCCGGCCGGCAGCGGCGGCGAAGCTCGTCACCGCCCTGCGCGAGCGCTTCGACCTGCCCGTGCACCTCCACACGCACGACACCGCCGGGGGCCAGCTGGCCACCCTCCTCGCCGCCGTGGACGCCGGGGTCGACGCCGTCGACGTCGCGAGCGCCGCCCTGGCCGGCACCACGAGCCAGCCCTCCGCCTCCGCGCTCGTGGCCGCCCTGGCCCACACACCACGGGACACCGGGCTGGATCTGGACGGGGTCTGCGCGCTGGAGCCCTACTGGGAGGCCGTGCGCCGCATGTACGCGCCGTTCGAGGCGGGCCTCGCCGGCCCGACCGGCCGGGTCTACCAGCACGAGATCCCGGGCGGTCAGCTGTCCAATCTGCGGCAGCAGGCCATCGCGCTCGGACTCGGGGAACGCTTCGAGGCCATCGAGGACATGTACACGGCGGCCGATCGGATCCTCGGCAGGCTCGTGAAGGTCACGCCGTCGTCGAAGGTGGTGGGCGATCTGGCCCTCGCGCTCGTGGGGATCGACGCCGACCCCGCCGAGTTCGAGGAGAACCCGCAGGCCTTCGACATCCCGGACTCGGTGATCGGTTTCCTCAACGGTGAGCTCGGCAACCCTCCCGGCGGCTGGCCGGAGCCGTTCCGGACCAAGGCACTGCAGGGCCGTGCGGCCAAGCCCCGCGACGTCGAGCTCTCCACCGAGGACGAGGAGAAGCTCGCAGGCGACTCGGCGCGGCGGCGCACGGCGCTGAACACGCTGCTCTTCGCCGGCCCGGCGAAGGACTTCCGCACCGTCCGCGACACCTACGGTGACGTCTCGGTGCTGGGCACCGCCGACTACCTCTACGGACTGCAGCAGGGCACCGAGCACGTCATCGAACTGGAGAAGGGCGTGCGGCTCATCGCCACGCTGGAGGCGATCTCCGAACCCGACGAGAAGGGGATGCGCACGCTCATGTGCACCCTCAACGGTCAGATGCGACCCGTGAGCGTCCGCGACCGCAGCGTGGACAGCGACGTGAGGACCGCGGAGAAGGCGGATCCGTCCGTACCGGGTCAGATCGCCGCGCCCTTCGCCGGATCCGTGACCGTCTCCCTCTCCGAGGGCGACACCGTCGCCGAGGGAGACACGGTCGCCACGATCGAGGCGATGAAGATGGAAGCGAACATCACGACGCCGGTCGCGGGCACCGTGCAGCGGGTGGCCCTGGCAGGAGTGGGACCAGCGCAGGGAGGTGACCTCCTGGTCGTCATCGCCCCGACGAAGGAGTGATCCGGGTCCGTGGGGGCCGGCGCGGCTAGACTGCGTCGGTGACCCACTACGACCTCGCGATCATCGGCTCCGGTTCAGGCAACACCCTCATCTCCCCGGAATGGGACGACTCGAAGGTGGTGCTCGTGGACGGCGGCGTCTTCGGCGGGACCTGCCTGAACGTGGGCTGCATCCCCACCAAGATGTACGTCTACCCGGCCGAGCTGGCGGCGGCACCCGAGCGCGCTGCCCGGCTCGGCGTGGACCTCTCCTTCGAGGGGGTGCGCTGGGAGGACATCCGGGACCGCATCTTCTCCCGCATCGATGCCATCTCGGCCGGTGGGCGCACGTACCGCGCGGACGAGCTGGAGAACGTGACCCTGATCGAGGAGCACGTCCACCTCGCGGGGGAGAAGTCGTTCCGGACGGCGTCGGGGGAGCTCGTCTCGGCCGACCAGCTGGTCATCGCCACCGGCTCGCACGCCGTCCTGCCCGATGTCCCGGGTATCACCCTGCCGCAGGTGCACACCTCCGACACCATCATGCGCATCCCCGGGCAGCCCGGACGCCTGCTGATCCTGGGCGGCGGGTACATCGCCGCCGAGTTCGCGCACATCTTCGGCTCGTTCGGGACCGCGGTGACCCTCGCGGTCCGCAGCTCGAGCATGCTGCGGCATCTCGACGAGACCGTCTCGGCGGTCTTCACCGAGCACGCCGCACAGCAGTGGGACGTGAGGCTGCGGACCACCGTCACGGAGCTCAGTGCCAACGACGACGGCTCGGTCCGGGTGCGGCTCGACGGCCCGGAAGGACCCTCGGAGCTCGAGGTGGACCTCGTGCTCGCAGCCACCGGGCGCAGGCCCAACACGGACGGTCTCTCGGTCTCCGCGGCGGGGTTCGATCTGCACGACGACGGCCGCCTCGCCGTCGACGCCTACCAGCGGGTGCTGCGCGACGGCCTGCCCGTGGAGGGCGTCTGGTCGCTCGGGGACGTCAGCAGCGACTACCAGCTCAAGCACGTGGCCAACCACGAGGCCAGGACGGTGGCGCACAATCTGCTGCACCCGGACGATCTGCGCGCCAGCGACCACCGGTTCGTCCCGGCCGCGGTGTTCTCCCACCCGCAGGTGGCCTCGGTGGGGCTCACGGAGGACCAGGCCCTCGCCGTCGCGGAGCGGACGGCCACCCCGATCGTCACGGCCGTCCAGCAGTTCGGCTCGACGGCGTACGGCTGGGCCATGGAGGATGCCGAGGGGTTCGTGAAGCTCATCGCGGAGAAGTCGACCGGGCGGATCCTCGGCGCCCACATCCTCGGGCACGAGGCGTCGATGCTCATCCAGCCGATCCTCCAGGCCATGTCCTTCGACCTCGACGCCTTCTCCATGGCGCGCGGGCAGTACTGGATCCATCCGGCCCTCACCGAGGTGGTCGAGAACGCGCTGCTGAACCTCAGGACCGACTGACCGACCGACCGACCGACTGACCGACCGACTGACCGATCGGCTGACCAGCCGGCCGGTTACTGGCGGGCGGCCGAGGAGTAGATGGACTCGACGACGTCGGAGTAGTCCTTGAGGACCTGGGCGCGCTTGATCTTCAGGGACGGCGTCAGGTGACCGGTGGTCTCCGTGAAGTCGGTCGCGACGATCCGGAACTCCTTGATGGCCTCCGCGCGGGAGACGGTGGTGTTGGCCTGGTCCACCAGGTGCTGGATCTCCTCCCGGACCAGGGGCAGGTCCGCGGCCTCCGCCATGGTGGTCCCGGCGGGCAGGTCGTGCCGGTCGAGCCATCCCGGGAGCGCCTCCTCGTCGAGGGTGACCAGGGCCGAGATGAAGGCCCGCTGGTCTCCCACGACGACACACTGCGACACGAGGGCATTGGACCGGATCACGTCCTCGAGCAGTGCGGGAATCACGTTCTTCCCGCTGGCCGTCACGATGATCTCCTTCTTGCGGCCGGTGATGCTCAGGAAGCCGTCCTCGTCCAGCTGCCCGATGTCACCGGTGCGGAACCAGCCGTCCACGAAGGCCTCGTCCGTCAGGTCCGGCCGGTTGAGATAGCCCTTCATCACGCACACCCCCCTGGCGAGGATCTCGCCGTCGTCCGCGATCTTCACGGCGTTGCCCGGCAGCGGGACGCCCACGCTGCCGATCTTGATCCGCTGCGGGGTGTTCACCGTGATCGGGGCCGTGGTCTCGGTCAGGCCGTACCCCTCCAGCACCATCAGGCCGATGCCGTGGAAGAAGTGGCCCAACCGGTCCCCGAGCGGCGCCCCACCGGAGACCGCGTGCTGCACGCGGCCGCCCATGGCCGTGCGGATCTTGCCGTAGAGCAGGCGGTCGAACACGGCATGCCTGACCCTCAGGGCCAGGGGGATGCGGCCCGCCTGCTCGGCCTTCGACCAGGCGATGGCCACCTCCGCGCCGGCGTGGAAGATCTTGCCCTTCCCGCCGTCCTCGGCCTTGAGCATCGAGTTGTTGTAGACCTTCTCGAACACACGGGGTACGGCCAGGATGAAGGTGGGCTTGTAGCTCTGCAGATCGGGGAGCAGGTTCTTCACGTCCGGGGTGTGCGCCACGGTGGCGCCCACGGCCACGCACAGGACCGAGATGAAGCGGGCGAACACGTGCGCCAGGGGCAGGAACATGATGGTCTGCCCGCCCTCGCGGGCCACCTCGGGGAGGGCTGCCCCCGCGTTGTCCGAGAGCTCCACGAAGTTGCCGTGCGTCAGTTCGCACCCCTTGGGCTTCCCCGTGGTCCCGGAGGTGTAGATGATGGTGGCTACGTCGTCGAGGCCGGCCCGGTCGCGGCGCTCGGCCAGGGTCTCGTCGTCGGTGCCCACGCCTGCCGTGCGCAGGGTGTCGAGGCCGTCGCCGTCGAACTGCCACACGTGCCTGAGGGAGCCGAGGTCCTCCAGCTCCACGGCCCGGCGCACCACGTCCTCGTGCCGCGCCGACTCGACGAACGCACCGACGGCCCCGGAATCGCCGAGGATCCAGGCCACCTGTGCGGGGGAGGAGGTCTCGTAGACGGGGACGGAGATCGCGCCGGCGAACCAGATGGCGAAGTCGGCCAGCGACCACTCGTACCGCGTGCGGGCCATGAGGGCGATCCTGTCACCAGGCTGGACACCGGAGCTGATCAGTCCCTTCGCGATGTCCTCCACCTGGCGGCGGAACTCGGTGGCGGAGATGTCCTCCCACTCGCCCGAGACGCCCTTGACGGCGAACAGGGCCGGATTCGACGGCTTGGCGGCCTGCCGCAGCACCAGTTCCGTGGTGTTCGTCTGGCGGGGGACGTCCACGAGGACGGGAACGCTGATGTCGCGCACGATAGCTCCTTCGATATCCTTCGACCGGTTGCCTCAGCCTATAGGTTCCGCCGCCCGGGCAGGCCTCACGTAGGGTACAGATCGGCGACGACCGGAGCGCGGCAGGTGGCGCTCCCCAGGAAAGGACCCCATGACGATGCTGCCCGGTCGGGTGCGCTCCCGGCCCCTGCGGACCCGCGGTGCGGCGATACCCGCCCGACGGAGCGAGCGCCTGGTCGCGCGGGCCACGCGCGAGGGCTTCGGTCACCGGGGGCGGCGCGGGCTGTCCGTCGGCATCGACATCGGCGGGACCAAGGTGGCCGCCGGGGTGGTGGACGTGCACGGGACCGTCCTCGCCGAGGCGCGCAGGGCGACACCGGGCCGCGATCCCCGCGCCGTCGAGGACGTCATCGCCGAGCTGGTCCGCGAGCTGTCCGGCGACCACCGCATCCGCTCGGTGGGTATCGGCGCTGCCGGGTGGATGGACCTGTCCAACAGCACGGTCCTGTTCAGCCCGCACCTCGCCTGGCGCAACGAGCCCCTGCGCCGGAATCTCGAGCAGCGCCTGCGGCGCCGGGTCACCCTGGTGAACGACGCCGATGCCGCGGCGTGGGCGGAATGGCGTTTCGGCGCGGGGCGGACGGAGTCCCGCCTCGTCTGCATCACGCTCGGCACCGGGATCGGCGGGGCGATGATCATGGACGGTCGGGTGGAACGCGGCCGGTACGGCGTGGCGGGGGAGTTCGGCCACCAGGTGATCGTGCCGCAGGGCCACCGCTGCGAGTGTGGCAACCGAGGGTGCTGGGAGCAGTACGCCTCGGGGAACGCCCTCGGCCGGGAAGGGCGGGAGCTGGCGGCCTCCGGCTCCCCGGTGGCCCGGTCCCTCATCGACGCCGTCTCCGGCGACACCTCCCTCATCACCGGCGCACTCGTCACGGAGCTGGCGATCGGCGGCGATCGTGCCTCACGCGAACTCGTGGACGACGTCGGGCAGTGGCTGGGACTGGGCCTGGCCAATCTGGCCGCGGCCCTGGACCCGGGCACCTTCGTGATCGGAGGAGGGCTCGGGGTGGCCGACGAGCTGCTGCTCGGCCCGGCCCGGCGCGCCTTCGGGAGGAATCTGACGGGCCGCGGCTTCCGCCCGGCGGCGCGCATCGAGCGGGCCGCCCTCGGTCCGGCGGCGGGGCTCATCGGGGCGGCCGATCTCTCGCGCCTGCTCCCGCGGGGTGGGGCCTGAGCGGCGCCCGCCGGGCTCCGGGAGGATCGTGCCCGCGATCAGCCCCTGCCCTGCGGCCGTGGTGCTGCGCTAGACCTCGGCTCCGTCGTCGCCGAGGTCGCGGTGCTTGGGCAGCCGGCTGACGAGATAACCCGCCCCGGCCAGGAACAGGACCAGGATCCCGAATGTGGCGGCGAGCGGTGCATCGCGCCAGAACATGGCGAAGAGCAGGAGGGTGATCGGCCCTCCCGCCGCCCCGATCCAGGCGAGGATGGTGAGGGGATCGCCGGTTCCGAGCGGTGGGGGTTCCTCCGGGACGAACCCCTCGTCCTCGTCGTCGCCGTCGGGCTCGGGGAGATCGTGGTCCCGGGGACCACGCCGCCGGAGGGGCTGGTTCCGGAAGATCCGGTCGGCACGCTCACGGTCCGTGGGTGCAGCATCTTCCCGATCCGAGGACGGATCCGAGGCCGGATCCTCCCGGGGCTCCACCGCCGGGGCGCCCCCGCGTCCCGGCGAAGCCGGGCGGTCAGGGGTGGACTCGGTGCCCTCGAGGCGCGCCACGAGGTCGCGCCAGATGTCGTCGTCGGTCGATTCGTTCGGTTCCTGACCTCGAAGGCCCATACTCTGCTACCTGCTGTCGGGTGCTACCGCCTGGGGTCGGACCTCGTCCGCCCGGCATCCTCGACGTCGGAGGGTGCTGCTCCAATCCTCGGCACAGCACAGCGCTACGTCAACCGGGATCCCGTGTGTCGCAGGCGGCGGGGAGTACCCCGCGCCGCCGGGGCGTCGGGTGCGGCGACGCCCTTAGAGTAGGCTTCCACAGGAAAAAGCGGGCGGCATGGCACATGCCGCAGCGATCATGCTTGGAGGCGGACTGCGTGTTCTACTGGGTGATGAAGCGGATCATCGTCGGTCCGCTCCTCAATCTCCTCTTCCGGCCCTGGGTCAAGGGACTCGACAACATCCCGGCCTCCGGCCCGGCGGTGATCGTGAGCAACCACCTGTCCTTCTCCGACTCCATCTTCCTGCCGATCGTGGTGCCACGGCCCGTCGCGTTCCTCGCCAAATCGGAGTACTTCACGGGCAAGGGCGTCAAGGGCAGGCTCACGGCCCTGTTCTTCCGCCTCTCGAACCAGCTGCCGATGGACCGCTCCGGCGGTGCGGCGTCGTCGTCGTCGCTCAGCGCCGGCATGGACATCCTCAATGACGGCGCGATCCTCGGGATCTACCCGGAGGGCACCCGCAGCCCGGACGGGCGGCTGTACCGGGGGAAGACGGGCGTGGCGAAGCTGGTCCTGGCCACCGGGGTGCCGGTGATCCCCGTGGCGATGATCGGCACCGACAAGGTCCAGCCGATCGGGCGCCGCATCCCCAATATCCGCCGGGTGGGCATCATCATCGGCGAACCGCTCGACTTCGCCCGCTACGAGGGACTCGAGGACGACCGGTTCGTGCAGCGGTCCGTCACGGACGAGATCATGTACGAGCTGATGCGCCTGTCCGGCCAGGAGTATGTCGACGCCTACGCGAGCACGGTCAAGGAGCGCCTCGCCGCGGAGAAGGCGGCAGGACGCAAGACACCCAAGCCCGGCGCCGACCAGCGCAGGGCGGCGGTCCGCATGACCGGCGAGCCCACCGGGCCGGCCCCGGGCTCCGTGACGGAGATCGGCACCGGGACCGCGGACACCGCACGTCCGGATCCCGCCGAGCAGCCCTCGGACAGCACCCCGGGAACCCGCCGCTGGCGCCGGAAGACCTCGTCCGACCAGTAGGCCGATCCGGGGCCGGTCCTCACCCGTACCGTCACCCAGTAGAATTCCGGTGTGACTGATTCACTCGCTCCCGACCTGCCGCGTGCCGCGGACCCTGCTCCGACCGCCACAGGCGGTCTCGACGCCTGGCGCTCCATGACCGCCGCACAGCAGCCCTCCTGGCAGGACGCCGGCGTGTATGCCGCCTCCGTGAAGGAACTCTCGAGCCTGCCGCCCCTCGTCTTCGCGGGGGAGGTCGATGTGCTGCGGGAACGCCTGGCGGACGCCGCGCAGGGCAAGGCCTTCCTGCTCCAGGGCGGGGACTGCGCCGAGACCTTCGAGGGCGCCACCGCCGACAGGATCAGTGCGCGCGTGCGCACCATCCTCCAGATGGCCGTCGTCCTGACCTACGGTGCGTCCCTGCCGGTCATCAAGATGGGCAGGATGGCCGGGCAGTTCGCGAAACCGCGCTCGTCCAACGACGAGACGCGCGACGGCGTCACCCTGCGGGCCTACCGCGGTGACATGGTCAACGGGTACGACTTCACGCCGGAGAGCCGCGGACACGATGCCTCGCGGATGGTGAAGGCCTACCACACCTCGGCGTCCACGCTGAACCTGATCCGCGCCTTCACCCAGGGCGGGTTCGCGGATCTGCGGCTCGTCCACCACTGGAACAAGGGCTTCATGGCCAATCCGGCCCACTCCCGGTACGAGTCCCTGGCGCGCGAGATCGACCGCGCCGTCCGGTTCATGGATGCGTGCGGCGCCGACTTCGAGGCGCTCAAGCGCGTGGAGTTCTTCGCGAGCCACGAGGCGCTCCTGCTGGACTACGAGCGGGCACTCACGCGCATCGACTCGCGCACCTCGCTGCCCTACGACACGTCCGCGCACTTCCTCTGGATCGGGGAGCGGACGCGCGAGATCGACGGGGCGCACGTCGACTTCCTGTCGCGCGTGCGCAATCCGATCGGCGTCAAGCTCGGTCCCTCCACGTCCGCGGACGACGCCCTGGCGCTCATCGACAAGCTCGACCCCAATCGTGAACCGGGCCGCCTCACCTTCATCACGCGCATGGGCGCCGAGAACATCCGGGAGAAGCTGCCCCGGCTGGTCGAGCGGGTCACGGCCTCCGGCGCGCAGGTGCTGTGGGTGACGGACCCCATGCACGGCAACACCGTGACCTCGCCCAACGGGTACAAGACACGCAACTTCGACGACGTCATCGACGAGGTGCGTGGTTTCTTCGAGGTGCACGACGCGCTGGGGACCTTCCCGGGCGGACTGCACGTCGAGATGACGGGCGACGACGTCGCCGAATGCCTCGGTGGTGCCGATCCGATCGACCAGGACGCCTTCCTGGAACGCTACGAGTCGGTCTGCGATCCGCGGCTGAACCACATGCAGTCCCTCGAGATGGCGTTCCTCGTCGCCGGCGCCCTCTCGAAGAGCTGAGTCCTCGACGAGCGGAGCCCGACGGTCCGTCACCCCGGGCTACGTGACCGTGATCCGGATGGTCGAGCCCTCGGGCTGTTCGCCCGTGGGGCTCTGGCCCGCCACGAGCCGCAGGACGGCGCTGCCGAAGGTGTAGTCCACCTCGACGGTGAAGCCGGCGGCCTCGAGGGCCTCGACCGCCCGGTCCTCCGGGAGCGAGAAGACGCCCGGGACCTCGACGAGCCGCGGACCGCGCGAGAGCGTCAGGGTGATGACGGCGCCGCGCTCCACCTCGGCGCCCGACGGGACCTGCTTCACGACGGCGCCGACGGGGACGGTGGGGCTGTAGGAGCGTGTGCCGTCGACGAGGGCCTCCAGGCCCGCCCGCTCCAGTGCGCGGACGGCCTCCTGCTCGGTGAGCCCCACGACGTCGGGCACGGCCACGGGAGCGGGACCGAGGGAGACCCGAAGGTCGACCGGCTCGTCGCGACGGAGCTCCACGCCCCCGACCGGTGCCTGCCCGATGATCCGGCCCGGCCCCACCTCCTCGCTGTACTCCTCGTCCACGGCCCCCACCGTCAGGGAGGCGGCCCCGAGCGCCGCCGCAGCCTCCAGTTCGGTGCTGCCCACCACGTCGGGCACGGGGAAGGGTTCGGGACCGCGGGAGACGATCAGCTCCACGCGCTCGAACCGGCGCACCCTGGTGGTCGCCTCCGGGTCGGTCGCGATCACCAGTCCGGCGAGCACCTCGTCGTCGAAGACCTCCTCCGTGCTCAGGGCGTTCAGCCCCTCCTGGTCCAGCACCGCCCGAGCCTCGGCGAGGGGGACGCGCGCCACGTCCGGCAGGCTCACCACCCCGGCCGGTCCCGCGCCGAAGAACCAGCCCGCGCCCGCCACGACGACGGCCAGGAGGAGCAGCAGGACCACGAGCAGGCGTCGGGAGCGCCGGGCGGTGGAGCCGTACAGTGATTTCTCTGGTCGCTGCGCCGCCCGGGCCTGCGCGCGCCGGGACGCCTGGCGTGCCCCGCTCCGGCGCGCGCGTGGTGGCGCGGCGGCGGTGGTGCCGTCCTCCGGGACGGCCCGTGGCGACGGTGCGGGGTGCGCAGCGGTCGGGGAGGCGGCCGCCACGGGTGGCCGCTGCGGCATCGGCGCCAGGACCCGCGTCGCGTCGCCGGGGCGGATGACGCGGGTGTGGTTGCGGGTGTGGCTGCCGTCGTCCTCGCGGTGTGTCTCCGCGCCCTCCGGGCCGGGGCGCCGGATGACCACGGCCGTGAGCTGGTCCTGGTCCTGGTCCTGGTCCTGGTCCTGGTGCGCGGGTGCCGGCGGAGCGGCGGGGGAGTGGTCGAGGTCCTCGTCCGTGAGGATGGGGCGGATGTGGCGGAGTTCGCCGAGGAGCGCCGCTCCGTCCACGGGACGTCTGTCAGGATCCCTCGAGGTGCACCACTGCACGAGCTCGTCGATATCGGATGCCAGTCCCGGCAGCAGCGTCGAGGGGGCCGGGACGTCGGCCCGGGCGTGCTGGAGCGCCACCTGGAACGGCGAGTCGCCGGTGAAGGGCTGATGTCCGGTCAGCAGCTCGAAGGCCATGACGCCGATCGAGTAGATGTCGCTCTGCGGCTGCGCCGGTTCGCCGAGCACGATCTCGGGGGCGATGTACGCGGCTGTTCCGGTGAGGGTCGCGGTTCCGGTGCTGGCCGACAGCGCGCGGGCGAGGCCGAAGTCCGCGAGCTTGACCTGCCCCGTCCCGGAGAGCAGGACGTTCTCGGGCTTCAGGTCCCGATGGATCAGTCCGGCGTCGTGGGCTGCCGCGAGGCCCTCGACCACGGGATCGAGAAGGGCCAGGGTCCGTCGGGGGGTCAGTCTGCCGTGGTCGCGCAGGTCCTCGCGCAGCGTCCGGCCGCGGACGAACTCCATCACCAGGTAGGCGACGGGCTGTCCGTCGATCTCGTCGACGCCCTGGTCGAGGACGCCGACCACGTGGGGGTGGGAGAGTCGCGCGGCGGACCTGGCCTCCTCCTCGAACCGGGAGACGGAGCCAGGCTCCAGGGCCAGCTGCGGCAACAGGACCTTCAGTGCGACCCGCCGGTCCAGTCTGCGGTCGGTCGCCAGGTAGACCGTGGACATGCCCCCACGGGCCACCTTGGAGTGGACGGCGTACCGGCCGTCGATCACGGCGCCCTCGAGCGGGTCCCTGCGTTGCTGGTGCACCCTACGATCGTAAGCGGGTGAGCCGGGAGGGGTGGGACCACCACGCGATGCCACCCCCTCCCGGACCCGCACGGGCCCGGGGACGAGCTACCGGAAGTTCTTCTGGTGTCCCTTGATGGCTGCGACGTACTGCTTGGTGTCGTTGAACATGCCGTTCGTCTTCACCGAGTACTGGCCCTGGTAGTAGGACGCTATCGCGATGTCGAGCGACGGGCTCGTGCGGATCAGCGACCGGATGATGGCCACACCGGCGGTCGCGTTGTCCCGCGGATCGAGCAGATTGAGCTTGCGGCCCACGAGCTCGCTCGCCCACACCCCGGACGACGGGATGACCTGCATCGTGCCGATGGCGTTGGCGGGGGAGACCGCGCGCTGGTTGAAGCTCGACTCCTGGAACGCGAAGGCGAGGGCGAGGCTCGGGTCCACGCCCATGGAGCGCGCCGTGTCGGCCACGATCTGCTGCATCTGGGCGGGGGAGGGCGCGGGCAGGGAGTTGAGCAGGGCCTTGTTGGCGTTGGCGTCGGCGACGACGCGGTCCGGGTAGGTGTAGCCGAGGAAGCTGGAGGGAACGAGACCGGTCGGAGCGGGTGCCGGCGCCGGGGCGGGCGTGCTGCCCCGACCGGGGATGACCAGCTTCTGGCCCGGGTAGATCACCGTGGTCATCGACATCCGGTTCGCGGAGAGCAGGTTCGACAGGCTGACGTTGTTGCGGGACGCGATGGCACCGAGGGTGTCTCCGCCCTTGACCGTGTAGCTTCCCGACGCCGGTGCCGGCTGGACGGCCTTCGGGGCGGTCGGCGTGCCGGCCGGGGAGCCCGTCAGCTTCAGCGTCTGGCCGGGGTGGATGACCGACGTCATCGAGAGCCCGTTGGCCTGCAGCAGGCCGGCGAGGGCCACGTTGTTGCGGGCGGCGATGGCTCCCAGGGTGTCCCCCGGCTTCACGGTGTAGGAGCCGCCGGAGGGTGCGGGCTTGGGAGCCGGTGCGGGCTTCGGAGCCGGCGCCGCTGCCGTGGTGCCGACGGTGATCTTCTGCCCGGGGTGGATGACGGCGTTCTGCGTGAGCCTGTTGGTCGCCAGGATGCTCTGGAGGCTCACCCCGTGGCGGGCCGCGATGGCTCCGAGCGTGTCGCCGGACTTCACCACGTAGGTGGCCGCTCCGCGGGGGGCGGCGACGGGCGCGGTCGGTCCGGTCTTCGGGGCGGCGACGGCACTGCCGGCCACGAGGATCTGCTGACCCGGGTAGATGATCGTCCGGCTGTTCATCCGGTTCAGCTGCAGGACCGCGTCCGTGGAGAGTCCGTGCCGCTTGGCGATGGCGCTGATGGTGTCGCCGGCCTTCACGATGTACTTGGCGGGGGCCCGCGTGATCGTGATCCGCTGCGTGGGCACCTGGCTGGCCACCAGGGCCGCCGGCACGACGCCGGGGGTGTGGAGCTGGGGGGTGGGCATGGTGAGCACCCGGTCGGCCGGGGCGTGCTGGGCGGGCGCCGCTGCCGCGGCGGGGGCGAGGGCCACGGAGGACAGGACCACCGCGGGCAGGGCGGCAGCGGTCACGGCCACGTCGAGGAGTCGGGGGCTCGAGCCCGCGGCCTTCCTGCGGGCGTCGGGCAGCGGATCGTTCGGTCGCTGGGCAGTCATATGTCGGTTCCTCGTCTGTTGGCGGCTGAGCCCGCACGGACACGCGTCCCCGGGACGGCCCCGGATTCGCGCAGGTTCTGATGTGACTATCGAGTCATAAGTTCAGGTTGTTACGTTTGTGACTCCTGAGAATTTACACGAGTCGCCGGCCCGCACCGGCGGAGACGCGCCGCGACGATCGGGCGCCGGGAGGCGGGTGGAGTTGCCTGCCGGAGCATGGCACGCTTGGGGGCGTGACCGACATCGAACAGCTCGTCCCGGCCTGGCTCAACCTCCCCGAGGTGGCCGAGGCGCTCGACCTCCCCATCACGCGCGTGCACTCGCTCATCAGCGACCGCTCCCTCGTCAGCATCAGGGTCGGGGAACGCGGGATCCGCAGCGTTCCGGCCGAGTTCCTCCTCGAGGGCAGGGTGCTCGAGAGCCTGCGCGGCACCGTGGTGGTGCTCTCGGATTCCGGGTACCAGGACGAGGACATCATCCGCTGGCTCTACACGGAGGACGAGTCGCTGCCGGGCCGCCCGATCGACGCCCTGCGCAGTGGACGGAAGACGGAGATCCGCCGGCGTGCCCAGGCGGCCGCCTGGTAGCAGCACACCCGGCCGGCTCAGGCGGAGCGGACGGCCGGCTCAGGCGGAGCGGACGACCGCCGCCTCGGCCAGGCGGTGGAGGGCCTCGCGGCTGGCGGAGTCGGTGGGTAGCCGATCCAGCGCCCCGAAGGCCTCGGCGGACTTCCGCTCGATCAGTTCCTCCGTCCGGGCCAGTGCCCCGCTCTCCACGATCAGTGAGCGCAGCAGGGCCACCGCCTGAGCATCGAGTTCCGTGTCGCCGAGCATGGAGTTGATCCTCGCGGCGGAGCCCGCCGTCCCGGAGCCGAGGGTCCGCGCGATCAGGAATGTCCGCTTGCCCTCGCGGAGATCGTCACCCGCCGGCTTCCCGGTCACCTCCGGATCCCCGAAGACGCCCAGGACGTCGTCGCGGAGCTGGAAGGCCTCCCCGAGCGGAAGGGCGAAGCCGGAGTAGGCGGCAAGGAGATCGGCGTCGGCTCCGGCGAGAGCGCCCCCGAGCATCAGTGGCCGCTCCATCGAGTACTTGGCGGACTTGAAGCGCAGGATGTTGAGGGCTCGCTCCTCCGCCACTGCCGGTGACTGGTCCGGTCCCACGGCCTCCTCCAGGAGATCGAGGTACTGACCGGCCATGACCTCGGTGCGCATGCGGTTGAAGATGCCCCGTGCGGCCGGACCTGTCGCGTCGGTGCACGACGCCGTGAAGAGTTCCTCGCTGAAGGCGAGGCAGAGGTCGCCGGCCAGGATGGCCGCGGAGACCCCGAAACGCTCGGGGTCCAGGTGCCACCCGGCGTCGGTGTGCCGGGCGGAGAACTCCCGGTGGACGCTGGGTCGTCCGCGCCGGGTGTCGGAGCGGTCGATCACGTCGTCGTGGATCAGTGCGGCGGCCTGGAAGAACTCCAGGGCCGTCCCCGCGGTGACCGGGGCGGGGGCCTCCTGCGCCCCTCCCGCGGCCCGCCACCCCCAGTAGCAGAGCAGTGCGCGCATCCGCTTGCCTCCGCTCGTGAGGGTCGCGATGCTCTCGATGAGGGGCAGTGACTCGGGCGAGATGGCACCGAGGACGCTCCGCTGATCGGCGAGGAACTCCTCGATCGTGGCCGTGAGGCGGGATCTGAACCGGTCCTGGTCGGCAGCGATGCCGCCGGAGCCGGAGCCGCCCCGGGGAGGAGTGGCGTGGGGGGACAGCATGGATCTCCCGGGCGGTTCGAGGGGCAGGGTCCGTCCACTCTAGCGGGGAGCCGGCCCCCGGCGCCCGGTGTCGGTGGCAGTGCGTACGATATGGGCGTGTCAACGGATGAGCGGCTGCAGCGGATCGAGCATGCGGAGTGCCGGATCCTCCACATCGACATGGATGCGTACTACGTCTCGGTCGAGCTCCTCGAGCGCCCCGAGCTCCGGGGAGTGCCGGTCGTGGTCGGTTCCCCCTCCGGGCGCTCGGTGGTCCTGTCCGCCTCCTACGAGGCGCGCCGCTTCGGAGTCCGCTCGGCGATGCCGATGTCCGTCGCGCTGCGTCGCTGCCCCACCGCCGTGATCCTGCCGCCGCACCACCAGCGGTACTCGGAGGTCTCACGGGAGGTGATGCGGATCTTCCGGTCGGTCACCCCCGAAGTGGAGCAGCTCAGCGTCGACGAGGCCTTCCTCGACGTGGCCGGATCCATGAGGCGCCTCGGTGGACCGCGCGAGATCGGCGAGCAGGTGCGGGAGGAGATCCACGGGACACTCGGTATCACGGCCAGCGTGGGCGCCGCCACCACCAAGTTCGTGGCGAAGATCGCCTCGACGAGGGCCAAGCCGGACGGACTCCTGCTCATCCCCGGGGACCGGACGGTCGCCTATCTGCACACCCTCCCGGTCTCCGCCCTGTGGGGGGTCGGGGCGAAGACCCAGGACGTCCTCGCCAGGATCGGCATCAGGACGGTCGAGGACGTGGCGCACACCCCGGTCGGGACGCTCCGGCGACTGCTCGGGGCCTCCGGGGAGCACGTGCACCGGCTGGCGTGGGGCCGCGATCCCCGACGGGTCGAGGTGTCCCGGCCGGAGAAGAGCATCGGTGCGGAGGAGACCTTCTCCCGGGACGTCGACGATTCCGCCGTACTGCGCACCGAGCTGCTGCGCCTGGCCCACCGGACGGCGACGCGACTGCGCTCCTCGGGTCACCGCGCCGGCGGCGTGGCGCTCAAACTGCGGTACGCGGACTTCTCGACGCTCACGCGGTCGAAGAAGCTCGACGAACCCGTCGACAGCGCCCACGCCCTCCATGCCGCCGCGTCGGCACTGCTCGCCTCCCTGGGGGACCGGCCCATGGCGGTCCGGCTGATCGGGCTGCGCGCCGAGTCGCTCGAGGCGGGAGGGAACGGCTCCACGCAGCTGACGATCGACCGGCGCGACGACAACTGGCGCCTTGCCGAGCGCGCATTGGACGAGGTGAACAGGAAATTCGGCGCTGCCGGGGTGGTGCCCGCAGGCCTGATCCCTCCGAAGAACCGGGCCCTGGGCGCCGCCGGGAGCCCGGCTCCCGGCGACACCGGACACCGCTCATGACAGTGCTCATGACAGTGCTCATGACAGTGCTCATGACAGTGCTCATGACGAGGACGGAGACCCGGGTGCGGCCCCGCCGCAAGGGGCGGCCCGGAACGCATTGTGACTTTGCACCACCTGCGTTGCAAACTAGTCTTGGATCAGGCAATCCGGCTGTTTGTCACGCGCGTCGACCGACTGACGACCGAGGTCGTTCCGCAGGGAACGCGGTCCGCGGTCGGAGCGTTGATTCATTGAAGGATTGTTGGCACCCACATCAAGGAGGCGGTCATGGCACTCTCGGAACACGAGCAGAGGTTGCTTGATCAGCTCGAACAGCAGTTGCACGCCGACGATCCCAAGTTCGCGCACTCGATGGCGTCCGACACCCGGAAGGCGATGTCCACCAGGCGTCTGGTGATCGGTTCCCTGATCACCATCGCGGGCATCCTGGTCCTGCTGGCGGGAATCACCTACCAGAACATCTTCATCGGTGTCGCGGGATTCCTCGTCATGGGCGCCGGGGTGTACTTCGCCACCACGAAGTCCAAGCAGGTCGAGGTGACGGAACCGGCAGGGAAGCGGACCAAGGCCACCTCCGGCGGCAAGAGCGGCTTCATGTCCGGACTCGAGGACAAATGGGACGAGCGGAAGCGGGATCAGAGCTGACGCGCCCCCCGGGCAGCAGGCAGCTGCCGTAGTACATCATCGGAAGAACCCGCCACGGCGGGTTCTTCCCGTTTAACTACTTAAACGGTCCCGCGACCTCTTTCCATCTGCTTCCAGCTGAGCCGCGCGGCGACTCGAGGCGGTCCTGCGACGCAGCGTGCCCGGCCGCACACCCGTGGGAGCTCGGGGACTCGCCGGACGCCCCGACACCCCCGGATTGCGTTGACCATGGAGAGTTGTGGAGTAATGTGGAGCACATAAGAGCAGTTCGGCATGGGGCCGGATCGGTCGACTCGGAATAGGCGGTGAGGAGTGTTCCTCGGAACCCACACCCCCCGCCTCGACGAGAAGGGCAGGCTCATCCTCCCTGCGAAGTTCCGTGAGGAATTGAGTGCCGGTCTGGTCCTCACCAGGGGTCAGGAACGCTGCATCTACGTCTTCAGCATGGACGAGTTCGAGAGGGTGCACGAGCAGATGCGGGCCGCACCCATCTCGTCACGCCAGGCGAGGGACTACAACCGGGTCTTCCTCTCCGGCGCCTCTGACGAAGTGCCGGACAAGCAGGGCAGGATCACCATCCCGCCGGCCCTGAGGGCCTACGCGGGCCTGGATCGGGAACTGGCCGTGATCGGTGCGGGCAGCCGGGCGGAGATCTGGGACGCCGGTGCCTGGGACTCCTATCTGCTGGAGAAGGAGGCAGCTTTCTCCGAGACGGACGAGGACGCGTTCCCGGGTATCACCTGAGACGCGTCGGGCACCACGCAGTGATGAGCAGTACGAGTACGACGGAGGAACTCCCGGCGGAACGCCGGGGCAGCTCCTCTTGGACGAGATCTCCAGCCGCCGGATGCGATTCGCCTCCTGGCTCCACTTCCCCGGAGCCAGGCGGGGATCCTCCGGCCGGATGGGGATCTGGCCCAAGAGTGGCACGCAGAGATCCCTGCGCCTGCAGGGTGACGACGACACGGGCACGAGCCGCAGGAGGGGGAGGGCGCATGGAGGCAGACCGGCCGACGAACGACCGGCACGTCCCCGTCCTCCGCGACCGCTGCGTCGACCTCCTCGCCCCCGCTGTCACCGCCGCGGAAGCAGCCGGGCGACGCGCCGTCCTCGTCGATGCCACCCTCGGCATGGGCGGTCACGCCGAGGCCATGCTCGAGCGCTTCCCCGGGGCGCACCTCGTCGGCATCGACCGGGACACCGAGGCCCTCGGGCTCGCGGGGGAGCGGCTGGCACCGTTCACCGACCGCACGGATCTGGTGCACGCGGTGTACGACGAGGTGCCGGACGTCCTCGCGGACCTGGGGATCGACGGCGTGGACGGCGTCCTGTTCGACCTCGGGGTCTCCTCCCTGCAGCTCGACGAGCGGGAGCGCGGCTTCGCCTACTCCTTCGACGCACCGCTGGACATGCGCATGGACACGAGCAGGGGCAGGACCGCCGCGGACGTGGTCAACACCTATGCCGCAGCGGACCTCCTGCGCATCATCCGCTCCTGGGGCGAGGAGAAATTCGCCGGACGCATCTCCACCGCCATCGTCAGCGCCCGCGACGCCGCCCCGCTGAGGACCACCTCGCAGCTCGTCGACGTGATCCGGGGCGTGGTGCCCGCGGGGGCCTCCCGCACGGGCGGGCACCCCGCGAAACGGACGTTCCAGGCCCTGCGCATCGAGGTCAACGAGGAGCTCGAGGTCCTCGAGCGCGCCGTACCCGCGGCGATCGACGCGCTCCGCACCGGCGGTCGGATCGTCGCGATGTCCTACCACTCGCTCGAGGACCGCATCGTGAAGCGCGCCTTCAGCGCAGGGACGACGTCGACCGCGCCCCCCGGATTCCCCGTGGAGCTCGAAGAACACAAGGCCTACCTCCGTTCGCTGACCCGGGGCACGGAAGCGCCCACGGCGGCGGAGATCGAACAGAACCCGCGGGCGGCCTCGGCCAGGCTGCGGGCAGTGGAACGTACCAGATCAGGACCAGCCGACAGGATGACCACATGGGCCAGGCAGTGACCATCGACAAGCGACACGGCGCTGCAGCGTTCGTGGGCGGTGGTGCCCTGGCGGTGGCCCCCGGTCGGCTCGGTACTCCCCGTACGGGGGTCGGGATCGACGCCGCCCTCCCGCAGCCGCGGACCCCGCTGTCCGTGGTGCCTGCGCGGAGGCGCTCACGCAGATTGCCGCTGGCCGTCTTCCTCCTGACCGTGCTCGCGGCGGCCCTGGCGACGGTGCTCATGCTCAACATCTCCGTCTCCGGGACGCAGTACGAGCTGGTCCAGCTCCGTTCGAAGCAGGTCGCCCTGAACCAGCAGAACGAGGCGCTCGTCCTCGAGATCGAGACGCGGCAGGCGCCGCAGAGCCTCGCGGCACAGGCGGCGAAGCTCGGCATGGTCTCGTCCCCGAGCTTCGGCACCATCGACCTGGACTCGAAGAAGGTCACCGGCGACCCCGTGCCCGCCGTCGAGGGCCCGGAGGCGGAGGTCCTGATCGCGCCGCCGAATCTCACCGGGGAGCCGCAGCCCGTCCCGACCGAGCCGGCGGCCGAGGACGCCGTCCCCGCCGAGGCGGGCGAGGAGCCCGTCCCCGCCGAGACCGCCACCGGACAGTAGCCGCCCGGCCGCCGCCGTCCTGCCTGCTCCGATCGACAAGGATTCCCCGTGACACCAGCACGTACCGGCAGCCCCGACAGCCTCCGACTGGCGCTGGGCTCCAGCCGGCTCCGCGTGGGGCTCGCCTTCGTCCTCGTCCTCCTCCTGGTCCTCGGCGTGCGGCTGTTCCAGGTGCAGGCCCTCGACCTGGACGGCATGGCCCAGGCCGGTCTGTCCAAGCGTCTGACGACCACGGCGGTGCAACCGATCCGCGGGTCGATCGTGGACACGAACGGCAAGAACTTCGCCCGCAGCGTGGAGCGCTTCGACATCGTGGTGGACCAGCGCCTGAGTGCCGTGGACGAGTTCCGCCGGTACAGCGACGAGCTCGAGGCCTCGGAGGTGATCCCCATGGAGCAGGGACTCGCCGAGCTCTCGGACGTCCTCGACGTCGACGAGGGGACCCTGCGCGAGGCCGTCCTCGGGGACAAGACCTTCAACTACGTGCTCAGGTCCGTCACGCCCGAGGTGAAGAACAGGGCCCTGGCCGTGAAGATCCCCGGTGTCTACGCCGACCAGACCAGTGTGCGCACCTATCCGGACGGCTCGGTCGGCGGCTCCATGATCGGGTACGTCTC
The DNA here is from genome assembly GCF_947493765.1 of uncultured Arthrobacter sp. Taxonomy (GTDB): domain Bacteria; phylum Actinomycetota; class Actinomycetes; order Actinomycetales; family Micrococcaceae; genus Arthrobacter_D. Next base: position 380,446 of record NZ_CANLSZ010000003.1, on the reverse strand, counting down.
CGCCGACGGCACGCCGCAGGAGGGACTCGAGTACGCCCTGAACGACGCGCTCGAGGGGACCGCGGGCAGCCGTACCTTCGAGATCGGCGGGGACGGCATCCGGATCCCGTACGCCACCAACGAGGACATCCCCGCCGAGAACGGGCAGGACGTCCGGCTGACGATCGACCAGGACCTGCAGTGGTTCGCGCAGCAGACCATCGCGTCCCAGGTCGAGGAGTACGACGCCGAGTGGGGCAACATCGTGGTGGTCGAGGCCGAGACCGGCAACATCCGGGCCATGGCCGAATCCACCACGCCGGACCCGAACGATCCCGGTGCCACGCCGCCCGAGAAGCGCAAGCCCAATTCGGTCAGCGCGTCCTTCGAGCCCGGCTCCACCACGAAGGTCATCACGCTCTCCGCCGCGCTCGAGCAGGGGCTCATCACGCCCACCTCGGAGTTCGAGCTCGACAACCGCTACACCGTGGGCAACCAGACGTTCAAGGACTCGACCGAGCACAAGACCGAGAAGCGCACCGCGGCGGGCGTGCTCGCGAAGTCCATGAACACGGGCACGGTCCAGATCGGGGAGCAGCTCACCAAGCAGGAACGCTACGACTGGCTGAAGAAGTTCGGGATCGGCGAACCCCTGGGCACCGGTCTCAACGAGGAGAACCAGGGGCTGCTGCCCACCCCGGACCACTGGGACGACCGCCAGCAGTACACGGTCCTCTTCGGGCAGGGGCTCACCCAGACCGCGCTCCACACCGCGATGGTCTACCAGACCATCGCCAACGACGGCGTCCGGCTGGCCCCGCGCCTCATCGACGCCTACATCGACCCCGACGGCACGGAGCACGTGGTGCCGCAGGCCGAGGGCACGGAGGTGGTCTCGGAGGAGACCGCGACGCAGATGCGCAAGATGCTCGAGACCGTCACCGAGGAGGGTTCCGGCAAGTCGGGGGAGCTCGAGCAGTACAGGGTGGGATCCAAGACCGGCACGGCCGAGGCGCCGAGTGCCTCGGGCGGATACGACGGCTACACTCTGTCCTACGCGGGTATCGCCCCGATCGAGGACCCGAAGTACGTGGTGGTCGTCACGCTGCAGCGCCCCCAGGGGGATCTGTACTACCTCATCCCGGGACTCTCGTTCCAGAAGGTCATGCAGCAGGTCCTCAATGCGAACAATGTGCCGGCGTCCACCACGAAGCCGGACATCTATCCGGTCGACTACTGATCCGAAGGGCCGGGGCACCGTGCAATCGAAGACTTCGCGCGGCAGCGCCGCGTCCCTGCTGCGACCGCTCACGGTGCGGCCGATCGGGCTGACGGCCGCCCTGGGCCTCATCGGGGACCTCGCCGGTCCTCAGGTCGCCCCCGATCTCCCCGAGATCACCGGCATCACGCTCGATTCCCGGTCGGTGCTGCCCGGTGATCTCTACGCCGCCCTGCCGGGCGCCGCACGCCACGGTGGCGAGTTCGCCGACCAGGCCCTCCGCGCGGGCGCCGCGGCGATCCTGACCGACGCCGCCGGCGCGGTCCTCGCGGAGCAGGCAGCCACCGCGAGCGGCCTGGAGGCACCGACCGTCGTGGTCGTCCCCGATCCCAGGCGCGCCGTGGGGCCCCTCTCCGCCGTGATCTTCGGCACCCGGGACGAGGGCGCGGCCCCGACCCTGTTCGGGGTGACCGGGACGAACGGCAAGACGACCACCACCTACTTCCTCGATGCCCTGCTCCGGGCGCTCGGTCACTCGACCGGGCTGATCGGGACCATCGAGATCCGGGCCGGGGGCGAGGCGATCCCCAGCGCCCTGACCACCCCCGAGTCCCCGCAGGTCCATTCACTCCTGGGACTGATGCGCGAGCGCGGCCTCGATGCGGCGGCCATGGAGGTGTCCTCGCACGCCCTGGAGTTCGGGCGGGTGGACGGGGTGCGCTTCGACGTCGCCGGTTTCACCAACCTGACCCAGGACCACCTCGACCTGCACGGCACCATGGATGACTATTTCGCCGTCAAGGCCGACCTGTTCACCCCCGCGCGCTGCCGGCGGGCCGTGGTGCTCGTGGACGACCCGTGGGGCCGCCGCCTCGCCGCGACGGCGCAGGTCCCGGTCCTGAGCCTCCGGACGGCCCCGGCGACGGACGACGGCGAGCCCGCCGACTGGACCGTGACCGACGTCGGGACCAGCGGCCTGGGTCACTCCTTCGTCCTCGCAGGCCGTTCCGGCGAGCGCCTGAGCCTGCGGAGCGGGCTGCCGGGCAGCTTCAACATCTCGAACGCCGCTCTCGCCGCGGTCATGGTGCTCGCCTCGGGTGTGCCGCTCGATCGACTCCAGGCCGCCCTCGACAGCCACGACCCCTTCACCACCGAGGTGCCCGGGCGCATGCAGCTCCTCGGCGAGGCGCCGGCGGCCATCGTCGACTTCGCGCACAATCCGGACGCCCTGGAACGCACCCTCGCCTCCGTGCGCCGACCCGGCGGCCGGGTCATCTCGGTCTTCGGCGCCACGGGCCAGCGCGACGAGTCCAAGCGCCCCGTCATGGGTGCGGTCGGGGCGCGGTTGTCCGACATCCTGGTGGTGACCGACGACGACCCGCACGACGAGGACGACGCCGTGATCCGCCGTGCCGTCCTGCAGGGCGCCGAGACGGCCGTGCGGGAGGAACGGCTCGACTGCCAGATCCTGGAGGTGTTCCCCCGGGCGGCGGCGATCGACCGCGCCGTCGAGCTCGCCACGAGCGCCGACACCGTGATCGTCGCGGGCCGGGGCCACGAGGTATGGCAGGAAGTGAAGGGCGTCAATGTCTCCCTCGACGACCGCGTGGAACTGCGCTCCGCGTTGACACGGCATGGATTCTCTGTGCTTTCCACCCCCGGGATAGACTTCTGAACCGTCATGATTGAATTCAGCGCAGCCGAGATCGCGGCACTCACGGGTGGGGTCCTGGTCGGCGTCGATCGCCGGCGCCCGATCACCGTCACCTCGGCCGCCGTCGACTCCCGTGAGAGCGGACCCGGGGGGCTGTTCATCGCCAAGCCCGGCGCGGAGTCGGACGGTCACCTCTTCGTCGGGGCGGCCTTCGACCGCGGCGCCGTCCTCGCCCTGGCCGAACGACGGGTAGACCGGGAGGACGGGCGTCCCTTCCCCGCCGTCGTGGTGCCCGACGCTGTGCTGGCGATGGGCACCCTCGCCGCCGAGACCGTCCGGCGCCTGCGTGCCGCGGGCGACCTCACCGTGATCGGCGTGACCGGGTCCGCCGGGAAGACCACCACCAAGGACCTGCTGGCCGGCATCCTCGGCCCCGTGGGCCCCACGGTCGCGCCGCGCGGCTCCTACAACGGTGAGGTGGGGGTGCCCCTGACCGTCTTCGAGGCGGGGTGGGACACCCGCTACCTCGTCATCGAGATGGGCGCCACCAAGCCCGGCAACATCGCCTATCTGGCCGAGCTGGTCCGCCCCGACATCGGGGTGGTCCTGGGCGTGGGTTCCGCCCACGTGGGGGAGTTCGGCGGTGTGGAGAACATCGCCCGGACCAAGGGCGAGCTCCTCGAGGCCCTCGGCGCGTCCGGGACGGCGATCATCAACGCCGACGACGAGCGCGTGCTCGCGATGCAGGGCAGGACCTCGGCGCGCCGCCTCTTCTTCTCGTCCTCGGAGGACTTCCACGCCGACGACGCCGTGGTGCTCGCCCGCAACGGCACCACCACCTCCGAGGGGCATCCCTCCTTCACCCTGGTGTTCCCCGACGGCAGCGAGCACGACGTCGTCTCGCCCCTGCTCGGCCTGCACCACATCGCGAACCTGCTGGCCGCGGCCACGGTCGCCTACGCCGTCGGGTGCACCCCGGACCACATCACCGCCTCCCTGCGGGTCCTGGCGGCGGCGAGCCGCTGGCGCATGGAGCGCACCGACCGCGCCGACGGCGTGAGCGTCATCAACGACGCCTACAACGCCAACCCCGAATCCATGCGGGCCGCCCTGCGCACGCTCGCCGAACTCGGCCGCGACCGACGCCGGTCCTGGGCCGTCCTCGGCGAGATGCTCGAACTCGGGGACCGCTCCATCGAGGAGCACGACCTTCTCGGTCGGGTGGTGGTGCGGCTGAACATCTCCAAGCTGGTCTGCGTGGGTCCGAACACACGCGCGCTGTTCAACGGTGCCGTGCTCGAGGGTTCCTGGGGGAGCGAGGCCGTCCACGTGGACGACGTCGAGGCGGCCGAACAACTGCTGCGGACGGAACTCGAGCCCGGGGACATCGTCCTGTTCAAATCCTCCAACGGCGCCGGACTACGGTTCCTCGGCGATCGCATCGCCGCCGACACCCAGAGCGCCACCGGGGACGCCGAGCGCGAACCTGACCCTTCAGGAAAGGCACCCCAGCCGTGATCGCTCTCCTCGTGGGCTCCGCCTCCGCGCTCCTCTTCGCCTTCGTGGGCACACCCCTGTTCATCCGACTCCTCGTCCGGCGCGCCTACGGCCAGTTCATCCGCGACGACGGGCCCACGGCCCACCACACGAAGCGCGGCACGCCCACCATGGGCGGGGCCGTGATCGTCGGATCGGTCCTGCTCGCCTACTTCCTGACCCATCTGCTCATGATGGCCACCGGGTCGCCGGTCGGCGGACCGAGCGCCTCGGGCCTGCTGCTGCTGTTCCTCGCCACCGGCATGGGGCTCGTGGGCTTCGCGGACGACTTCATCAAGATCTCCAAACAGCGCAGCCTCGGCCTGAGCGCCCCCGCCAAGATCGCGGGCCAGACCACCGTGGGTGTGACCTTCGGCATCCTCGCGCTGCAGTTCCCCGACGACCAGGGACGCACCCCGGCGTCGACGGCGATCTCCTTCATCCGGGACACGCCGATCGACCTGGCGTTCGCCGGGACCCTCCTCGGGGCGATCCTGTTCGTCGTCTGGTCCAACCTGATCATCACCGGAGCCAGCAACGGCGTGAATCTGGCCGACGGACTCGACGGCCTCGCGGCCGGGGCGTCGATCCTGGTCTTCGGGGCGTACCTGCTGATCGGCATCTGGCAGAGCAACCAGAGCTGCGGTTCACCGGGCGCCGGCAGCGTCTGCTACGAGGTGCGGGACCCGCTGGACCTGGCCCTCGTCGCCGGCGCCATGTGCGGTGCGCTCGTGGGCTTCCTCTGGTGGAACACGTCCCCGGCCCGGATCTTCATGGGCGACACCGGATCCCTGGCCCTCGGCGGCGCGATCGCCGGCTTCGCCATCCTGTCGCGCACCGAACTGCTGCTCGTGATCCTGGCCGGACTGTTCGTGCTCATCACGCTCTCCGTCATCATCCAGGTGGGCTACTTCAAGCTGTCCGGGGGCAAGCGCGTGTTCAAGATGGCACCCCTGCAGCATCATTTCGAACTCAAGGGCTGGGCCGAGGTCACGGTGGTGGTGCGGTTCTGGATCCTCGGGGGACTGTTCGTCGCCGTGGCACTGGGTGTCTTCTACGCGGAATGGGTTGTGGGATGAGCGAATCGGAGGGGACCATGACGACCGGAGCAACGGGAGCAGGGCGCGGGGCGGACCGGCTGGCGTCGCTGGTGACCTGGGACGCGGACTGGGCGGGCCTGCGCGTCGTCGTCGCCGGGATCGGCGCCTCGGGATTCTCGGCGGCCGACACGCTCGTCGAACTCGGTGCCGCCGTCGTCGTCGTGGATGCCGGGGCCGACGAGGAGAACGAGGCACGCGCCGAGACGCTGCGGATCGTGGGTGCCCGGGAGGTGCTGCTCGGGGCCGGGCACGCCGCCTCCCTGCCCCTCGTGGACGGCCGTCCGGCAGAGCTCGTCGTCACCTCCCCGGGCTGGCGGCCCACCCAGCCACTCCTGGCCGCGGCCGCAGCGGACGGTATCCCGATCTGGGGCGACGTCGAACTCGCCTGGCGGGTGCGCATCCGCGAGGGCCGCCCCACCGCCGACTGGCTGACGATCACGGGCACCAACGGGAAGACGACCACTGTGGGGCTCACCGAATCCATGCTCCTGGCCTCCGGCCGGAGGGCCATCGCCGCCGGCAACGTCGGCATCCCCCTCCTCGACGTCATCCGTGACCCCCAGGGCTACGACGTCCTCGCCGTCGAGCTCTCGAGCTTCCAGCTGCACTGGGCCCACTCGATCTCGCCGCTGGCCAGCGTATGCCTCAACGTCGCCGAGGACCACGTGGACTGGCACGGCAGCTACGAGGCGTACGTCGCCGCGAAGGCCTCGGTCTACGAGCGCACGAGGATCGCCTGCATCTACAACGTCGAGCAGCGCGAGACCGAGATCATGGTGGAGAACGCCGACGTCATCGAGGGCTGCCGGGCGGTGGGCTTCACCACGGGCACGCCGTCGATCAGCATGGTCGGGGTCGTCGAGGATCTGCTCGTGGACCGTGCCTTCATCGCGCAGCGCAAGGATTCGGCCGCCGAGCTCGCCGCCCTCCCGGATCTGGGCACGGTGGTACCCCGGCACCTCGTGGCCGATGCCCTGGCCGCCGCAGCGCTCGTGCGGGCCGCCGGTGTGGAGCCGGCCGCGGTACGCGAGGGCATCCGCGCGTTCCGCCCGGGAGATCACCGGATCCAGGTGGTCGGTGACGAGGACGGGATCCTGTGGATCGATGACTCGAAGGCCACCAATCCGCACGCAGCAGCCGCCTCCCTCGCCTCCTTCGAATCCGTCGTGTGGATCGCGGGAGGGCTCTCCAAGGGCGTCTCCTACGACGACCTCGTCCGGGACCACGGACGCCGCCTCCGCGCCGTCGTGCTCCTCGGGGTGGATCCGACCCCCCTCCAGGACGCCCTCGCCCGGCACGCTCCCGAGGTGCCGGTCCTCGTCCATCCCGCACAGCGCGCATCGGCGGACCCGGCAGCGGACCCGGCCGGAGATGCGACAGCAGAAGCGGCAGGAGACCCGACAGCGGACCGGGAGCCGCCGACCGGCGAGGCCGTCATGCACTGGGCGGTCGCCGAGGCAGCCGGCCTCGCCCGGCAGGGGGACACCGTGCTCATGGCCCCCGCCGCCGCGTCCATGGACCAGTTCTCCTCCTACGCCCACCGGGGAGCCGCCTTCACGGCCGCCGTCGCGGCGCGCAGCGGACAGGGGAGCGGTGAGGGCGCCTCATGAGCACCTCGACCCGCGCCGCGGCCGCAGCGTCGACGAGCCATCCGGTCCGCGAGCGGATCCGGAAGGGCTGGTCGCTCCTCGAGGGCGCCGGCCGGACGCCGTCGGGCTCCAGCTACTACCTCATCCTCGGCGCCGCCCTGGCGCTGACCGCGATCGGTCTGCTGATGGTCCTCTCCGCCTCGTCGGTGGAGGCCATCTCCGAGGGCAAGGAGAGATTCGACCTGTTCCTGAAGCAGGCCATCTGGGCCGGCGCCGGCCTGGTCCTGATGCTGGTGCTCTCCCGGCTCGGACCGCGCGCCTACCGGGCGCTGGCCTGGCCCAGCCTCGGCATCGCCGTCGTGCTGCTGATCCTGGTCCTCGTGATCGGGGTGGAGATCAACGGCAACAGGAACTGGATCAGGATCGGCTCCCAGACGTTCCAGCCGTCCGAGCCCACCAAGCTCGCGCTGGCCCTCTGGTTCGCGGCGATCCTCGAACGGAAGAAGGCCCTCATCCGGGACTGGCGGCACGCCCTGGTGCCGGCCCTGCCCTTCGGCGGACTGCCGATCGGACTCGTGCTGCTCGGCGGTGACCTGGGGACCGGGCTGGTCCTCATGATGATCGCCGGAGCGGCCCTGTTCTTCGCCGGTGCGCCCCTGAAGCTGTTCATCCTCACCGGTGCCGGCGCACTCGTCGGGTCGCTGCTCATGGTGGTCACCAGCGAGAACCGTGGCGGGCGCATCCGTGCCTGGCTCGGCCTGAACTGCGACAACGGGGCCGATCTGTGCCTGCAGTCGGACAACGGGCTCTTCGCCATGGCCTCCGGCGGCTGGTTCGGCGTGGGGATCGGACAGAGCCGGCAGAAGTGGAACTGGATCCCCGAGGCACACAACGACTTCATCTTCGCCATCATCGGGGAGGAGTTCGGCCTCCTCGGCACCCTCGTGGTCGTCCTGCTGTTCGGCATCCTCGCCGTCGCCACCATCCGGGTGGCCCTGCGCTACACGGATCCCTTCGTGCGCATCCTCATGGGATCGATCCTCGTCTGGCTGATCGGACAGGCCTTCGTCAACATCGGCATGGTGACCGGCCTGCTGCCCGTCATCGGGGTGCCCCTGCCCTTCATCTCCTACGGCGGTTCCGCGCTCACCTTCACGCTCGGGGCGGTCGGGGTCCTCCTGTCCTTCGCCCGCAAGATGCCGGTCACGCCGGAGACCGCACCGCAGCCGGGCCCGGCCGGGCGCACCGCCACGGCCACCGGCGCCTCCCGCACACCCCGACGGAACGGCACCCGAGCATGACACCCACCACCTCCGACGGGGCCGTGTCGGTGATCCTCGCGGGCGGCGGCACCGCGGGCCATGTCAGCCCCCTCCTGGCCATCGCAGGGGCGCTCGTCGAGAAGCGTCCCCACGCGCGCATCACCGCCGTCGGGACCGAGGCCGGCATGGAGACCCGCCTGGTCCCCGCCGCCGGCTTCGAGCTGCGGACGATCGATCGTGTCCCCCTCCCGCGGCGCCCGTCGATCGACCTCCTGAAGCTGCCGGTGCGCTTCGTCCGCGCGGTGCGGCAGGCACGCCGGATCATCGTCGCGGCCGGAGCCGACGTCGTCGTCGGGGTGGGCGGCTACGTCTCCGCGCCGGCCTATCTCGCCGCCCTCCTGGCGCGCGTGCCCGTCGTCATCCACGAGGCCAACGCCCGCCCCGGGATCGCCAACAGGGCCGGTGCGCGGATCGCGTCGCGTGTCGCGGTCGCCTTCGAGGGCACGAGGCTCGCGGGTGCGGTGCTGGTGGGCATGCCGATGCGCAGGAGCATCGCCGATCTCGACCGGGCCACGTCCCGCGGCGAGGCCCGCGCGGGCCTCGGCCTCGATCCGGAGCGGACCACGGTGATCGTCACGGGCGGGTCCTCGGGAGCTGCGAGCATGAACCGCGCCCTGGCCTCCGCCGTCCCCGATCTCGTGGCGGCCGGGATCCAGGTCCTCCACATCACCGGCCGGGGCAAGCACGTCCCCGGGCCGGACGGCACCCCCCTCGCCGTCCCGGGCTACCAGCAACTCGAGTTCGTCGACGGCATGGAGCGGGTGTACGCGGCGGCGGATCTGCTGGTGGCGCGCGCCGGCGCAGCGACCGTGAGCGAGATCAGTGCCGTGGGTCTTCCCGCGGTGCTCGTCCCGCTGCCCCACGGCAACGGTGAGCAGCGGCTCAACGCCGCCGGACTCGTGGCCGCCGGCGGTGCCGTGCTGGTCGATGATGCGGCCTTCACACCCGCGTGGATCCGCGCGGAACTCCTGCCGCTGGTCTCCGACGCCGCCCGGTTGCAGGCGATGTCGGCGGCCTCCCATGCGCGGGGGGTGCGCGACGCCGACCGCCGCATGGCGGAGCTCGTCCTCGCCGTCGCGGAGGACCACCGATGAGGCCGGACGGCTCACCGGGTCAGGACACGGCAGAAGGCAGGGAGGCCCCGATGGACACCACCGCACCGGCGCTCGAGGCGGGGCTGACGGAACCCGTCCACTTCATCGGCCTGGGAGGTGCGGGCATGTCCGCGGTGGCCCGCGTGCTCCTGGGGCAGGGTCTCCGGGTCTCCGGATCCGACGCCGTCGAGTCCAGGGGCCTGCGGGCGCTGGCCGCGCTCGGCGCCGACGTCCACCTGGGGCACGCTGCCGGGAACGTCCCCGGACGCGGCACCGTGATCGTGTCCTCGGCCATCCGGGAGACGAACCCCGAGCTCGTCGAGGCACGCCGCCGCGGCCTTCCCGTCCTCCACCGCTCGGAGGCCCTCGCGGCCGCCATGCACGGGCAGCGGTCGGTCGCCGTCGCGGGCACGCACGGCAAGACGAGCACGACGGCGATGCTCACCGTCCTGCTGCGCCAGGCGGGGTTCGCCCCCTCCTTCGCGATCGGCGGCGACGTCGCCGCGCTCGGCGTCAACGCGGAGTGGGCCGGGGGCGACATCTTCGTCGCGGAGGCGGACGAGTCCGACGGCTCGTTCCTGAACTACGCACCCCTGATCGCCGTCGTGACGAACGCCGAGGCCGACCACCTGGACCACTACGGCAGCGCGGACGCCGTCCACGCGGCGTTCCGGGACTTCGCGGACAGCATCGGCGACGGCGGGCTCCTGGTGGCGTGTGCCGACGATCCCGGCGCGGCCATGCTCGCCGGGGGGCTCCCGGCGTCGCGGCGCGTCCGGACCTACGGCTATGCCGAGACGGCGGACGTCAGGATCAGTGGGACGCGATCCGTGGGGAGTACCACCAACAGCGTGCTGTCCTTCTCCATCGACGGGCTCGACGCCGTCCAGGAGCTCCAGCTCAGCGTCCCGGGACGGCACAACATCCTCAATGCCGCCGCGGCCTTCACCGTGGCCCTCGAACTCGGGGTGGACCCCGCGGTCGCCGCCACGGGGCTCGCCCCGTTCTCCGGGGCGGCACGCCGCTTCGAGGCGCGCGGGGAGGCCGACGGCGTGCGTGTGTTCGACGACTACGCGCACCATCCCACCGAGGTCCACGCCGCCCTGACCGCCGCGCGGACCGTCGCGGGGGAGCACCGCGTCCATGTCCTGTTCCAGCCGCACCTGTTCTCGCGCACCCGCGAGTTCGCGGCCGGGTTCGCCGAGGCCCTGATGCTGGCGGATACCACCACGGTGCTGCCCGTCTACGCGGCGCGGGAGGATCCGGTCGACGACGTGGGCGGCTGGTCCATCACGGAGCTCATGCCCGCGGCCACGGCCCGCTACGTGGCGGATCCGACGGAAGCACTCCACGCGGTCGTGGGCGGGGCCCGCCCGGGCGACATCGTGCTCACGGTGGGTGCCGGGGACGTGACCCACCACGGTACGGAGCTCGTGGCCCTGCTCGCGCGACGCACGGCCGGCCACCGGCCCCCTCCCGCCGCCGGGACCGGGACCTGATGGCACGGAAGCCGCGACGGCCCGCGCGGAGGGCCGGCAGCACCTCCGTCCCCGAGCGCACCGTCGGTACGGTCGACGCGCCGCGGTCGGGTACCGTCCTCGACTTCCCGGCGCCCCGGCGGTCGCACCGTCGCAGGAACATCGTGCTGACCCTCCTCGGCCTGGCGCTGGTGCTCGGCGGACTGGTGGCGTTCGTGGTCTTCTCCCCGGTGCTCGCGCTGCGGACCACCGTGGTCCAGGGCCAGTCCCTCACCACCGCGGCCGAGATCGAGGCCGCCCTCGAGCCGCTGACGGGAACCTCCCTGACACGGATCTCCCGGGAGGACGTCCTGGAGCTCCTGGCGGACAAGGCCCCGATCGAGGACGTGCGGATCGCCGCGGAGCCACCCTCCACGCTCGTGGTGATGATCGAGGAGCACAAGCCCGTGGCCGTGGTCCGGGAGGGCTCCGAGTACGTGCTCATCGACTCGGCGGGGCAGCACCTGGCGGGCGTGGCCGATCGCGAGGACGTCGAGCTCCCGCTCATCGACGGTGGGCGGGCCGCCGCCGACCCGGCAGTGTTCTCCGCCATCACCGAGGTGCTGGCGGAGCTGCCCGATCCGGTCCTGTCCAGGCTCACGAGCGCGTCCGCGGGCAGCGTCGACTCGATCAAGCTGTCCCTCGACGGGGACCGGACGATCTTCTGGGGCAGTTCCGGACGCAGCGCGGAGAAGGCCCTCGTGGTGGAGGCCATGCTCGCCGCGCCGGCCGGGGACCAGCCCGTCGAGGAGTTCGACGTCAGCACGCCCGACCGTCCGGTGACCCGGTGAACGGGGCACGGAGAAGCCACCCGGGAGCGACACGCAACGCCCGGTTATTGCATCATGGCGCCGACGCACCTAGCGTCGAACACAGGAGCTACTTGACATAACGTTAACTTTCAACCTGAACGTTAACGTTGTGGGGGCAGACTTGGGCCGAGAATCGGCCCACCGAACAGCACACAGATTCGAACAAGGGACACAGGACGTGGCAGCACCTCAGAATTACTTGGCCGTCATCAAGGTCGTCGGCATCGGCGGTGGTGGCGTCAACGCCGTCAACCGCATGATCGAGGTGGGACTCCGTGGCGTGGAGTTCATTGCCATCAACACCGACGCCCAGGCGCTCCTGATGAGCGACGCCGACGTCAAGCTCGACGTCGGGCGTGAACTCACGCGCGGTCTCGGAGCCGGAGCCGATCCGGAGGTGGGCCGGCGTGCCGCCGAGGACCACGCCGAGGAGATCGAGGAGGTCATGCGCGGCGCGGACATGGTCTTCGTCACCGCAGGGGAGGGCGGCGGCACCGGCACCGGTGGGGCTCCCGTCGTCGCCCGGATCGCCCGCTCGCTCGGAGCGCTCACCATCGGCGTGGTCACGCGCCCGTTCACCTTCGAGGGCCGGCGTCGGTCCAACCAGGCCGAGAGCGGCATCGACACCCTCCGCGAGGAGGTCGACACCCTCATCGTGATCCCGAACGACCGCCTGCTCTCGATCAGCGACCGCAACGTGTCGATGCTGGACGCGTTCCGCTCCGCCGACCAGGTCCTGCTCTCGGGCGTCCAGGGCATCACCGACCTCATCACCACGCCGGGTCTGATCAACCTCGACTTCGCGGACGTGAAGTCCGTGATGCAGGGCGCCGGGTCGGCGCTCATGGGGATCGGTTCGGCCCGAGGCGAGGACCGCGCCGTCAAGGCCGCCGAGCTCGCCATCGCCTCCCCGCTGCTCGAGGCGTCGATCGACGGCGCGCACGGCGTGCTGCTGTCCATCCAGGGTGGGTCCGATCTCGGTCTGTTCGAGATCAACGAGGCCGCCCGGCTCGTGCAGGAGGTGGCCCACCCCGAGGCCAACATCATCTTCGGTGCGGTCATCGACGATGCGCTCGGCGACGAGGCCCGCGTCACGGTCATCGCCGCCGGCTTCGACCAGGTGGATGCCACGTCCCAGCCGGCACCGGCACCCGCACCCGCGTCGCGGCCCGCCGTCGCCCCGAGCGTGGGCGCGGACCAGCCGCGCCAGGCCGCATCGGCGGGCCTGGGTACCTGGTCCGCGCAGCGCTCGAACGGGCGGGCCGTACCGGCCGACTCGGGTTTCGACGTCGATCTCCCCGCGATCGTGGAGCCCGACCTCTCCGCCGGTCGCTCCGACGACCTCGACGTCCCCGACTTCCTCAAGTAGATCGTGGACACCACGGCCGTGGTCCGGACCTCCCCGTTCCACTGGGACGAGGAGGTCCGACCCGGGCTGAGGGTCGCCTTCACCTCGAGCGGCGCCGGTAACCTGGCGCTGCACGTGGGCGACGACGCCGCCGCCGTCCGGGGGAACCGGGCGCGGCTCGCGACGTCCATGGGCATCGGGACCGGAACGCTGCGGTTCATGAGCCAGACGCACTCGGACCGCGTGGTCGTCCTCCCGGGCGGCGGACCCGACGATGTCCCGGCCGGAGGGGCCCCCGACGCCGACGGTCTGATCTCGCCGGACGGTCACGCTCCGCTCGCCGTGCTCGTCGCCGACTGCGTCCCGGTGGTCCTGGCCGACGCCGCCGTCGAGGACGGCGGAACCGGAGCCACCGCGGTGGTGCACGCCGGGCGCGCCGGCGTGTCGAACGGCATCGTCCGTCGCGCCGTGGAGCTCCTGCGGTCCCAGGGCGCCACCGATCTCACCGCATGGGTGGGACCGGCGGTGTGCGGGTCCTGCTACGAGGTGCCCGAGGAGATGATGCACGGGCTCGCAGCGCTGGTACCCGAGGCGGAGTCGCGGACCCGGACGGGGGCACCGGCGCTCGATCTCCCGGCGGCCGTCCGTGCACAGCTCGGGCACGGGGGAGTCGATGTCGCCCCGACGCCGTACGCCGCCTGGTGCACACTGGAGCATCCCGGCCTGTACTCGCATCGCCGTGCACCCGGCGCCGGACGGATCGCGGGCCTGGTGTGGCGGACGTGACCGGATCGGGGGACCGCCCGTCCACCCCGTCCGGTGCCGGGGACGAGCCTGCCGGGGACGACAGAGCGCAGGACCGGGCACAGGATCGGGCGCAGGACCTCCGGGACCGGCTGGACGCCGTGCGGGAGCGGATCACCTCGGCGGCGATGGCAGCCGGGCGGGACGAGCCGCGCCTGATCGTCGTCACCAAGTACTTCCCGGCGTCGGACCTGAGGATCCTGGCCGGCCTGGGCGTCACCGACGTGGGCGAGAACCGTGACCAGGAGGCCTCCGCGAAGGCCGCGGAGCTGGAGGGCCTGCTGACCTGGCACTTCATCGGCCAGCTGCAGACCAACAAGGCCAGATCGGTGGTCCGCTACGCGCACAGCGTGCACTCCGTGGACCGGGCCTCCCTCGTCACCGCCCTCGGGAAGGCCGTGGCGGCGGACCGGCAGGAGCGGGCGGCGGGTCCCGGCACGCCCGCGGAGCTCGAGTGCTTCCTCCAGTTCGATCTCGACCGTGCTGCCGTCGCCGGCGGCAGGGGAGGGGCCCTGCCGGCGGACGCCGTCGCCCTGGCCGAGACCCTCGCGGGCACACCGGGCCTCCGGCTCGCGGGCGTCATGGCGGTCGCGCCGCTGGGTGCGCCGCCGGCACCGGCCTTCGAGCAGCTCCGGCGGATCTCCGAGACCGTCCGCACCGTCGACCCCGCCGCCACGTCCATCTCGGCGGGCATGAGCGGGGATCTCGAGGAGGCCGTGGCAGCCGGCGCGACACACCTGCGGATCGGTTCTGATGTCCTCGGCCCGCGTCCGGCCGTGGGGTAGCGTCGGGACCAGGACGGCGGGAGCACGCGCACCGTCCTCGCCCCCGTCCAGCACGCCCCTGGACCGCCCCACGCACGATCCCCTATCCACTCGTCCACGACAGGAGCCACCATGGCCGGCGCACTGCGCAAGACAATGATCTACCTTGGGCTCGCCGACGGTGATGAGCACTACGAACCCGAACCGAAGACGAAGCACGGCAGGAGCGAGGACTACACGGTGGACTACGATCGCGACGAGCGTCATCCCGAGCCCGCGCCGGCCCCCACGCGGATCGCCGCCGTGGAGGAGTACCGCGCTCCCGTCACGCCGATCAAGCGCGCGCCGTCCTCCCGCGACGACTCGACGGCCCTGCGCCAGATCACCACGATCCACCCCCGCTCCTACAACGATGCCAAGCTGATCGGCGAGAGCTTCCGGGACGGGATCCCCGTGATCATGAACGTCACCGACATGGCGGAGGCCGACGCGAAGCGCCTCGTCGACTTCTCGGCCGGTCTCGTCTTCGGCCTGCACGGCAGCATCGAACGCGTCACCAATAAGGTGTTCCTGCTGTCGCCGTCGTATATTGAAGTCCTCGGCGAGGACCTGAAGGCCAGCGAAGGTCAGACCAGCTTCTTCAACCAGAGCTGAACCCCGCGGCCCTCCCGGTCGCGTCCGACCCCCCGAAGGCCCGAAGGACTGGAACTGCTCCGTGAGTTTGGTATTCGCACTGATCTACCTCGTACTGATGCTGTTCCAGCTCGCCCTGATCCTGCGGATCGTCTACGACGCCGTCCAGGGCTTCGCCCGGAGCTGGCGGCCGCAGAAGCTCGCGCTCGTGGTCGCCTCCGCGGTCTACTCGGTGACGGACCCCCCGATCAAGGCACTGCGGCGGCTGATCCCCCCGTTGCGGCTGGGCGGGGTGCAGCTGGACCTGGCGTTCCTCGTGCTGTTCATCCTGGTCCTGATCCTCATGTCCGTCTCGGCCAACCTCGCTGCCTGACGGCCGGCGTCGTTTCATGATGCAGTTCCGGACCAGCTACGCTGATTTCCAGCTCGACGCGGGTCAGCAGGCCCGTGTCCACGACCGATCCCGCAGCAGCGCCCGCTCCCCACGGCGGACCGGCTCCCATCAGAAGAGGTGACCAGATGGCATTGACACCAGAAGACGTCGTCAACAAGAGATTCCAGCCCACCAAGTTCCGTGAGGGGTACGACCAGGACGAGGTGGACGACTTCCTCGACGAGATCGTCGTCGAGCTGCGCCGCCTGAACCAGGAGAACGAGGAACTGCGCCGCGCCGCCGGATCGGACTCCGCCGACGGGGTCCGCACGGGGACCGTCCCGGCTCCGGTCGCCGCGAGCACGCAGACGGGGGACGCCGGCGCTGCCGCGGCCGATCCTGCCGATCCCGGCGCAGGTACCGACCTCGGCACCACGGAGCTCGAGGAGCCCACCCCGGCTCCGGCGCCGGCGGCTCCGGACGCCGTCGAGAGCGCCCAGACCCCGGCCACCACCGACACGGCGGAGTCGGCGGCCGGCGTGCTCGCCATGGCGCAGCGCCTGCACGACGAGTACGTCAATGCGGGGGTGGAGCAGCGCGACAGGATCATCGCCGAGGCGCAGCTCGAGGCCACCGACCTCGTCGAGAGCGCCGAGCAGAAGAGCCGCAAGACCCTCGGCGACCTCGAGGAGCACAAGAGCGTCCTCGAGCGGAAGGTGGAGCAGCTCCGCGGCTTCGAGCGCGACTACCGCTCACGCCTCAAGGACTACATCGAGGGACAGCTCCGCGACCTCGACGTCACCGGCACGGTCGCCTCGGACACGACGGCGTCCTAGGCACGTCGCTCCGTCCGGTCCGCAGCGGGAGGGCCGACCCCGGGTGCCGCCCGTGGGTCGGTCCTTCCGCCGTTCGGGCCACCGGCCCGGCGACCCCGGGCCCGAACGCCGCACCTACACCGGAAGAGCAGTGACCGTGAACCACGCAGAGGAGAACGCGCCGTCGTCCGACCCGGAGCGGGTCCCCGGGGACCGCTCCGGGTCGGACGACGCCGGCGCCACCGCGGCGGGAGCGCGCGGCGGGACGCGGTCCGCCCGCCCCGGCATCCTGCTGGTCGTCTGCGCCGCCCTGGTGTACGGCCTGGACCAGCTGACCAAGTGGTGGGTGGTGGCCACCATGACCGAGGGACAGATCACCCCGGTGCTGCCGCCCCTGCTCTCCTGGCGTTTCATCCGGAACCCCGGAGCGGCGTTCTCCATCGGGACGGACTACACCTGGGTCTTCACCATCATCATGGTCCTCGTGTCGATCGTGCTCGTGCTGCAGGTCCGCCGGGTGGCGTCCCGGCTCTGGGGGACGGCCCTCGGGCTGGTCCTCGGCGGCGCCCTCGGCAATCTCACCGACCGGCTGTTCAGGGAGCCGTCCTTCGGGCAGGGCCACGTGGTGGACTTCGTGGCGCTGCCGAACTTCGCCATCTTCAACGTGGCGGACTCCGCCGTCGTCAGCGGCGTGGTGCTGATCGTGATCCTGACCCTGCGCGGGGTCGGGATGGACGGCACCCGGGACGCGGACGCGGCCGACGACGGCGCCGGTGCGGGGGAGGACACGGACCGTGACCGGTGACCACCAGGAGCTCGTGATCGCGGAGGAGGACAGCGGTCAGCGCCTCGACACCGTGCTCGCGCGCCGGCTCGGCGTCTCCCGCTCCGCCGTCGCCCAGTGGTGCGCCGACGGGCGCGTGCGACGCTCCGGGGCGAATCTCGCCAAATCGGACCGGACCAGGGCCGGTGACCGGCTGGAGGTGATCGTCCCGGACCCCGCGGACGGGCACCGGGTGATCCCGGAGGCCGTGGACGGCATGGGGATCCTGCTCGACGACGACGACTTCGTCGTGGTGGACAAACCCGTCGGGGTGGCGGCGCATCCCTCGCCGGGCTGGGTGGGCCCCACCGTCGTCGGTGCCCTCGCGGCCGCCGGGTACCGGATCTCCACCTCCGGCGCACCGGAGCGGGTCGGGATCGTCCACCGGCTCGACGTCGGCACGTCGGGCGCGATGGTCGTCGCCAAGACCGAGCCGGCCTACACGGCCCTGAAGCGGGCCTTCAGGGAACGGACGGTGGACAAGGTCTACCACGCCGTGGTGCAGGGCCTCCCCGATCCGCTCAGTGGGACGATCGACGCGCCCATCGGCCGCCATCCCCACCACGAGTGGCGCTTCGCCGTCCTGGAGGGCGGGCGCGAGGCGCGGACCCACTACGAGGTGCTGGAGGCCTTCGGGCGGGCCAGTCTCGTCGAGGTGCACCTCGAGACCGGCAGGACCCACCAGATCCGCGTGCACTTCTCGGCGCTCCGGCACCCCTGCGCCGGCGATCTGACCTACGGGGCCGATCCGCGGCTCGCCGCCGAACTGGGCCTGACCCGGCAGTGGCTGCACGCCCACCAGATCGGCTTCGCGCACCCCCGTACCGGGGAGCAGGTCTGGGTGACCAGCGGCTATCCGGTGGATCTCGCCTATGCGCTCATGGCACTGACCGAGGGCCTCGTCTGAGGCACCATCGGAGCACAGTCCGGGCACCGTCCGGGCACTGTCCGACGACCGCGGAGCACTAGACTTGCCACGTGGCCACCCCAGCATCGCGTGAATCGTTCGTCCATCTCCACAACCACACCGAGTACTCCATGCTCGACGGCGCGGCCCGGCTGACGGATCTGTTCAGCCACACCGAGGAACTCGGCATGAAGGCCCTGGCGACCACGGACCACGGGTTCGTCTTCGGCGCCTTCGACTTCTGGAGCAAGGCCACCACCGCCGGGATCAAGCCGATCATCGGCGTCGAGGCCTATCTCACTCCGGGTACCGCGCGGAACGACCGCACGCGCGTGAAGTGGGGCGGCGGGGGGCGCGACGACGTCTCCGGTGCCGGTGCCTACACGCACATGACGCTCTGGTCCGAGACCACGAATGGCATGCACAATCTGTTCCGCATGTCCTCGCTGGCGTCCCTCGAGGGCTATCTGTACAAGCCGCGCATGGACCGCGACCTGCTGCAGACCTACGGGAAGGGCCTCATCGCGACCACGGGGTGCCCCTCGGGGGAGGTGCAGACCAAGCTGCGGCTCGGCCTGTACGACGAGGCGAAGCAGGCGGCCTCCGACTTCCGCGACATCTTCGGCGCGGAGAACTACTTCTGCGAGCTGATGGACCACGGGCTGGACATCGAACGTACCGTCAAGGCTGATCTCATCCGGCTCGCCGGGGAGCTCGGCCTGCCGCTCGTGGCCACCAACGACCTCCACTACACCCACGCCGAGGACTCGAAGGCCCACGCGGCGCTCCTGTGCGTGCAGTCCGGCTCCACCCTGGCCGATCCGAAGCGCTTCAAGTTCGACACCAACGAGTTCTACCTCAAGTCGCCCGCCGAGATGCGCGCCATCTTCCGCGACTACCCCGAGGCGTGCGACAACACGCTGCTCATCGCCGAGCGGTGCGACGTCGAGTTCGACACGAAGGCGAACTACATGCCGCGCTTCCCCGTGCCCAAGGGGGAGAACGAGCAGTCCTGGTTCGTCAAGGAGGTCGAGACGGGACTCCACGCGCGGTACCCGGCGGGCGTGCCCGACGACGTCCGCCGGCAGGCGGAGTTCGAGGTGGGCGTCATCACCCAGATGGGCTTCCCCGGCTATTTCCTCGTGGTCGCCGACTTCATCAACTGGGCCAAGAACAACGGGATCCGGGTGGGTCCGGGACGCGGCTCGGGTGCGGGGTCCATGGTGGCCTACGCGATGCGCATCACCGATCTCGACCCGCTCAAGCACGGTCTGATCTTCGAGCGCTTCCTCAATCCCGAGCGCGTGTCCATGCCCGACTTCGACGTCGACTTCGACGATCGCCGCCGGTCCGAGGTCATCCGCTACGTGAGCGACAAGTACGGCGACGAGCGCGTGGCCATGATCGTCACCTACGGCACCATCAAGGCGAAGCAGGCCCTCAAGGACTCCTCCCGCGTCATGGGCTACCCGTTCTCGACGGGCGAGCGGCTCACCAAGGCGATGCCGCCGGACGTCATGGGCAAGGGCCTGGCCCTCGCCGACGTGCACAACAAGGACGCCAAGCGCTACTCCGAGGCGGAGGAACTGCGTGAGCTCCTGCGCACCGACGCCGAGTCCGAGAAGGTCTTCGAGACCGCCCTCGGGCTCGAGGGGCTGAAGCGGCAGTGGGGCGTCCACGCCGCGGGGGTGATCATGTCCTCCGACCCGCTGATCGACATCATCCCCATCATGCGCCGGGAGCAGGACGGCCAGATCATCACGCAGTTCGACTACCCCACGTGCGAGGGGCTCGGACTGATCAAGATGGACTTCCTCGGGCTGAGGAATCTGACCATCATCACCGACGCGGTGGAGAACATCCTCGCCAACAAGGGTGAGGACCTCGTCCTCGAGGACCTCGAACTGGACGACCGGGCATCCTACGAGCTGCTGGCCCGCGGTGACACCCTGGGTGTGTTCCAGCTCGACGGCGGCCCCATGCGCTCCCTGCTCAAACTCATGCGTCCCGACAACTTCGAGGACATCTCGGCGGTCCTGGCGCTGTACCGTCCCGGTCCCATGGGCGTGAACTCCCACACGAACTACGCCCTGCGGAAGAACGGGCTCCAGGAGATCGAGCCCATCCACCCCGAGCTCGAGGGGCCGCTCGAGGAGATCCTCGGCAGCACCTACGGGCTGATCGTGTACCAGGAGCAGGTGATGAGCGCCGCGCAGAAGCTGGCGAACTTCACGCTCGGCCAGGCGGACATGCTCCGCCGGGCGATGGGCAAGAAGAAGAAGTCCGAGCTGGACAAGCAGCAGGCGGACTTCTTCGCCGGGATGCAGGCCAACGGCTACTCCCAGGCCGCCATGGACAAGCTCTGGACCGTGCTCGAGTCCTTCTCGGACTACGCCTTCAACAAGGCCCATACCGCCGCCTACGGTCTGGTCTCCTACTGGACGGCCTACCTCAAGGCGCATCACCCCGCCGAGTACATGGCCGCCCTGCTCACGAGTGTCGGCGACGACAAGGACAAGCTCGCCGTCTACCTCAACGAGTGCCGCCGCATGGGCATCACGGTGCTGCCGCCGGACGTGAACGAGTCGAGCGTGGACTTCACCCCGGTCGGCCGGGACATCCGCTTCGGCATGGGAGCCATCCGCAATGTGGGGGCCAACGTGGTGGGGGCCATGGTCGGCGCGCGGGGCGAGAAGGGTGCCTTCACCTCGTTCAGCGACTTCCTGCAGAAGGTGCCCGCCGTCGTCTGCAACAAGCGCACCATCGAATCGCTGATCAAGGCCGGCGCTTTCGACTCGCTCCGTCATCACCGCCGGGCCCTGGCGGTGATCCACGAGGAGGCCGTGGACTCCGTGATCGTCCTCAAGCGCAATGAGGCCGCGAACCAGTTCGACCTCTTCAGCGCCTTCGACGACGACGGCGGCATGGGCGGGGCCGGCGGCCTGTCGGTGGAGGTGCCCGATCTCCCGGAGTGGGAGAAGAAGGACAAGCTCTCCTTCGAACGCGACATGCTCGGTCTCTACGTCTCGGACCACCCGCTGCAGGGGCTGGAGGGGATCCTGGGCCAGCACGCCGACGCCACCATCCCGTCCGTCATCGGGGAGGAGGGACCGGCCGACGGCGCGATCGTGACCATCGCGGGCATGATCACCTCGCTCCAGCGCAGGATCGCGAAGAACAGCGGCAACGCCTACGCACGGGCCGAGATCGAGGACCTGGCCGGCTCGATGGAGGTGATGTTCTTCGGACAGGTCTACGGGCCCATCTCGGGCGTCCTCGCGGAGGACCTCATCGTGGTGGTGCGCGGGCGGCTGCAGCGCCGCGACGACGGCGCCGTCATGCTGAACGCCCAGGAGCTCACGGTGCCTGACCTCAGTGGGGGGCACTCCGGGCCGGTGGTGATCTCCATGGCGCAGCACAAGGCCACGGAGACCGCCGTGACCGCGCTCGGGGACGTCCTGCGGACCCATCCCGGCACCAGCGAGGTGCTGATCCGGCTCAACAGCTCCCGCAAGGTGGAGGTCATGAAGCTCGGGGTGGATCTGCGCGTCACCCCCACGCCGGGGCTCTTCGGCGACCTGAAGGTGCTCCTGGGTCCGGCGTGCCTGGACGCCTGACCCGGCGGCGGCGGGCAGCCGGGTCCGGTCGCCCGGGCGCAGCGGTTAATATGGGTGCCATGCGTGCCAGTCAGAAGCCGGACACCGGATCGTCCACCTATCCACCGTCCGTCTACGCCGTCGCCGAGGACCGCAGGTCGGTGCCGCCGGCCGGGGTGGTGTGGTGGCTGGGCTCCACGGTCCTGCTCGGGGTCCTCGTCGGTATCGCCTGGTGGCTCCTGGCACCCACCGGGCGGATCCTCGGCGATCCGCTGGAGTCCGAGGACTGGGTGCTCCGGGACCTCACCCTCGCCGGGCTGGAGCTGCTGGCCGGGATCACCGTGGGGATCCTGGTGGCACTGCGCCTGGGCCTGCCGGGCGTCACCGGGCGGGTCCTCGCCGCGATCGGCGGCTCGATCCTGGGGTCCCTCCTGGCCCTTGGTGTGGGGCAGGGGCTCGCAGCCCTCCTCGGGCCGCACGGGCGCGACGACCTCCCCGGCTCGGACTTCCTCCTCGCCTCCTACGGCGCGCTCGCCATCTGGCCGGCGACGGCGACCATCATCGTCTTCGTCACCGCCCTCATCGGTCTCGCCCGGCGAAGGATCTGACCCGCCGCCGCCGCTCGCCGCCTGCTTCGATGGGCCGCGCCCGGGGACGCGGGCGGTGCCCGATAGACTGCGGGAGTGACTTCAGCGGCCAGCACCCTGCCCCCCCTCGACTTCCGGACCATCGACCTGCGCGGTCACCGCCTCACGCCCGCCGGCCTGAAGAACGCCATGCCACGGGCCGTCGGGAGCGCCGGATCCGCGGAGGCCGCCGTGCAGGAGATCATCGACGAGGTCAGGAGCGGCGGACTCGATGCGCTGCGGGGCTTCGCCCTCCGCTTCGACGGCGTCGACCGTGACCACCCCCGGGTGCCGGCGGACGTCATCGCCGCGGCGGCCGACGCGCTCGACGACGATGTCCGCTCGGCGCTGCAGGAGGCCATCCGGCGAGCCCGGATCTTCGCCGAGGCGCAGCTCCCGCAGCCCGTCGTCGTCGAACCGGCCGCAGGGGCACGCCTCACCCAGACCTGGGTGCCGGTCGACCGGGTGGGCCTCTACGTCCCGGGCGGCCTGGCCGTCTACCCGTCCTCGGTGGTCATGAACGTGGTGCCAGCCCAGGCCGCCGGTGTGGGCTCCCTCGCCCTGACCTCGCCCCCGCAGCAGGAGCACGGCGGGTGGCCGCACCCGGTGATCCTCGCCGCGGCGTCGATGCTCGGCATCACGGAGGTCTACGCGATGGGCGGCGCGCAGGCCGTCGCGGCCCTGGCCTACGGGGTCACCGACGCCGACGCCCCGGAGCGTGGCATCGATCCCGTGAACGTCATCACCGGCCCCGGGAACGCCTTCGTCGCCACCGCCAAGCGCCTCGTCAGGGGCCGGGTCGGCATCGACTCCGAGGCCGGCACCACGGAGATCGCGGTGCTCGCGGACGGGACGGCCGACGCCGCCCTGGTGGCCGCCGATCTCGTGAGCCAGGCGGAGCACGATCCCCGGGCAGCATCGGTGCTCGTGACGGACTCCGAGGAGCTCGCCGACGCCGTCCGTGCTGCGCTGCGTACCGGTGCTGCGCGGACCCGCCACGCCGAGCGCGCGCTCACCGCCCTGTCCGGTCCGCAGTCCGGGGTGGTGCTGGTCGACGACATCGAGGCCGGTATCGCCGTGTGCGACGCCTACGCCGCGGAGCACCTGGAGATCCAGACGCGGGACGCCCGAGCCGTGGCCGGCCGGATCCGCAACGCCGGTGCCATCTTCATCGGCCCCTACAGCCCGGTCAGCCTGGGGGACTACTGCGCCGGGTCGAACCACGTGCTGCCCACCGGCGGTACGGCGGCCTTCGCCTCGGGGCTCAACGTGACGACCTTCCTGCGCGCCGTCCAGCTGATCGATTACGACCGCGCCGCGCTGCACGAGGTGTCGGCGTCGATCATCGCGCTGGCGGAGGCGGAGAACCTCCCCGCGCACGGCGAAGCCGTCACGGCCCGCTTCGGCGCGCACACGCGCTGATCGGGCAGCGAGCCGGACCGGGTCGCCCGGGAATCGTCGCGCAAGGGGAGAAGGGCCGGTGACGGAGCCTCGGTGCAGAATCACAGTGTTGTTGTTTGGCGGTTCCGCGCCCTAAACTGGCCGGAGGACATCGGATCGAGCTGAGGTGGTGCCGTGTACTGTCCGTACTGCCGCAACCCTGACTCGCGTGTGGTCGACAGCCGCCTCGGCGACGACGGCTCGGCCATCCGGCGTCGGCGGCAGTGCCCGCAGTGCGGTCGGCGGTTCAGCACCGTCGAGACCACGAGCCTGAGCGTCATCAAGCGCTCCGGCGCGGGAGAGCCGTTCAGCAGGACCAAGATCATCAACGGTGTCCGTAAGGCGTGCCAGGGTCGCCCGGTCACGGAGGACGATCTGGCACTCCTGGCCCAGGAGGTCGAGGAGAACATCCGGGCGAGCGGCGTGGCCGAGATCGATGCCCACGAGGTGGGACTCGCCATCCTGGAGCCACTGCGCAAGCTCGACCAGATCGCCTACCTCCGCTTCGCGAGCGTGTACCGCGGATTCGAGTCCCTCGAGGACTTCGAGGACGCCATCGACACCCTCCGCCGTCAGGCGGAGGACGGCGCCCGCGTACCCGGGGGAGCCCAGCGGCCGCTGACGGCCCGGTAGACATCCCCGGTCACGCCTGCACGTCAGGCGGGGTCGTCGACGATCAGGGCGGCCTGCAGCGCGGCGCCCACGATCCCCGCGTGATTCTTCAGTTGCGCCACCATGATCGGCGTCCGCAGATCGAGCAGGGGCAGGTACTCGCTCCCGCGCTTGGAGATACCGCCCCCGACGATGAACAGTTCCGGCGAGAACAGGAACTCCACGTGGGAGAAGTAGCGCTGCAGGCGGACGGCGTACTCCTCCCAGCCGATGCCGTCGCGTTCGCGTGCGACGGCCGAGGCCTTCGACTCGGCGTCGTGCCCGTCGATCTCCAGGTGCCCCAGTTCGGCGTTGGGCACGAGCTTCCCGTCGAAGACGAAGGCCGAACCGATGCCCGTGCCGAGGGTGATGACCAGCACCGTGCCCTTCCGGCCCTTGCCCGCGCCGTAGCGGACCTCCGCGAGGCCCGCGGCGTCGGCGTCGTTCATGACGCGTACGTCGCGTCCGAGCACTTCGGTGAAGAGGGCGTCCACGTCGGTGTCCACCCAGCTCTTGTCCACGTTCGCCGCGGAGCGCGCCACGCCGTGCTGGATGATCGCGGGGAAGGTCACACCCACGGGGACGTCCTCGGCCGGCCCCTCGGGCCTGGAGGAGAGTTCGACGACGATCTGGCGCACCACCTCGGCGACCGCTTCCGGGGTGGAGGGATCGGGTGTGGGGATGCGATGGCGGTCCCCGACCATGACGCCCTTCTCGAGGTCGACGATCCCGCCCTTGATGCCCGTCCCGCCGATGTCGACACCGATGACCGTGGTCGGGAACTTCGCGGACTTCTTCTTGTCGGTGTGCTTGGCCATGGTTCCCCCTCGGGATGTGCCGGCGCGGGCCGGGGTGGATGATGCGCGCTGCGGGGCCCGCCCTGCGGGCCGGCCGCGTCAGGGCAGGGTGAGGATCTCGGCGCCCCGGTCGGTGACGACGAGCGTGTGCTCGAACTGCGCCGTCCGCTTGAGGTCCTTGGTGACCACGGTCCAGTCGTCCTGCCACATGGTCCAGTCGATGGTGCCGAGGGTGAGCATGGGCTCGATGGTGAACACCATGCCCGGTTCCATGACGCGCTCGTAGGCCGGGGCGGCGTCGTAGTGGGGGATGATCAGGCCGGTGTGGAACGCCTCGCCCACGCCGTGCCCGGTGAAGTCGCGCACCACGCCGTACCCGAAGCGCTTGGCGTAGGACTCGATGGTCCGCCCGATGACGTTGATCTGCCGGCCCGGCGCGACGGCGCGGATGGCCCGGTTCAGGGATTCCTCGGTCCGCTCGACGAGGAGCCGTGACTCCTCGTCCACCTCCCCGATGCAGAACGTGCGATTCGTGTCGCCGTGGACGCCGTCCTTGAACGCGGTGATGTCGATGTTCAGGATGTCGCCGTCCTGGATGACGGTGGTGTCCGGGATGCCGTGGCAGATCACCTCGTTGAGGGAGGAGCACAGCGATTTCGGGAAGCCGCGGTACCCCAGCGTGGAGGGGTAGGCGCCGTGGTCGAGGATGAACTCGTGGCCCACGCGGTCCAGCTGGTCGGTAGTGACGCCGGGTTTCGCCTGCCGGCCCACCTCGACCACGGCCTGCGCGGCGATCCTCCCCGCACGGCGGATCCTCTCGATGGTCTCGGGCGTCTTGACCTCGGAGCCGGTGAACGGAGCCGGTGCCTTGCGGCCCACGTACTCCGGTCGAGGGATGGTCGACGGGA
Source organism: uncultured Arthrobacter sp. (assembly GCF_947493765.1). Classification (GTDB taxonomy): domain Bacteria; phylum Actinomycetota; class Actinomycetes; order Actinomycetales; family Micrococcaceae; genus Arthrobacter_D. The sequence continues at coordinate 354,139 of NZ_CANLSZ010000003.1, read as the reverse complement.
CGCGCCGCTGTGGTGAGACGGTGCCCGGGGTCAGGGTCCCGAGTGGGGCGGTGGCAGGAGACTGGGGCATACCCTTGATCCTATAGCGGACTCGGACGGGCGGCAGGAAGTTGCCGCTCGTCCGTCGAAGTCCGTCGGAGACGGGCCCGTGGGCCCGCGAGCGGGAGGTCGATGTGACGGAGTACTGGTTCAACGTACGCACGCGCGAGGTCGAGGAGGACCGGCAGTCCGACTGGAAGCAGCTCATCGGTCCCTACGCCACGCGCAGCGAGGCGGAGAACGCACTGCAGAAGGTGAAGGAACGCAACGAGGCGTGGGAGAGCGACGACGACTGGGGCAGGGCCTCCGGTCCCGCCACCGGCTAGAAGCTGTGCTCCGGCCCCGGGAAGGTGCCGGAGCGCACCTCGGCGGCGAAGGACCGGGCGGCGTCCGAGAGTGTGCCCCGCAGATCGGCGTACTGCTTGACGAAGGTGGCCTGGCGGCCGCCGCGCAGCCCTGCCATGTCCTGCCACACCAGCACCTGGCCGGTGGTCCCGGCGCCGGCGCCGATCCCGATGGTCGGCACACCCAGGGCGGCGTCGATGCTCCGGGCCACCTCACCGGGCACCATCTCCATCAGCACGCAGAAGGCTCCCGCCTCCTCGAGTGCCAGCGCGTCGTCGAGGAGTCGCTGCGCCGTCTCCCCGCGGCCCTGCACGCGGTAGCCGCCGAGAGCGTGCTCGCTCTGCGGCGTGAAGCCGATGTGCGCCATGACCGGGATGCCCGCCCGGACCAGGGCACGGACGGTGTCGGCGTAGGCGGCGCTGCCCTCCATCTTCACCGCATGCACTAGGCCCTCCTTGAGGAGCCGCACGGAGGACTCCACCGCCTGCTCCGGGGAGACCTCGTAGCTGCCGAAGGGCAGATCGGCGACCACGAGGGCCTTGGAGGCAGCCAGGCTCACGGTCCGGCTGAACAGGATCATCTCGTCGAGAGTGATCGGGAGGGTCGTCGCGTGCCCCAGCACGTTGTTGGCCGCGGAGTCGCCGATGAGCAGCACCTCGATGCCGGCGTCGTCGAACACCTGGGCCGCGTACCGGTCGTACGCCGTCAGCATGGCGAAGTGCCGGCCCTCCTCCTTGGCCTGCTGCAGGTGCTGGATCCGGACCCGGCCGGGCCGCTTCCTCCCGTCCGACGCCTCCGCCCGGGGAGCGGGGGTGGCACCTCCGTCTCCGTAGGGGGCAGGCAATTCGGCATCGGTCATGCCACGAGACTAGCGGCTGACACCGATGGGGCGCACCGCCGGTCCCACGCGCCGCCCGTTCCGGCCGGTCAGTAGAGTATGGACTGCACGACCCCGTTCCCGGCCGACCGTCCGGACACCGCTGGTGCGGGCGTCGAACGAGGAGATGAGGGTGCATGGACCGGCAGCAGGAGTTCGTACTGAGGACCATCGAGGAGCGTGACATCCGCTTCGTCCGGCTGTGGTTCACCGATGTCGTCGGGTCGCTGAAGTCGGTGGCCCTCGCGCCCGCGGAGGTCGAGGGCGCGTTCGAGGAGGGACTCGGGTTCGACGGCTCGTCCATCGAGGGTCTGGCCCGCGTCTACGAGGCCGACATGCTCGCCCAGCCCGATCCCTCCACCTTCCAGATCCTCCCGTGGCGCGGCGAGACGGAACAGACGTCGCGCATGTTCTGCGACATCCTCACCCCCGACGGCCGGCCCTCCACCGCCGATCCTCGCGGGGTGCTCAAGAAGACCCTGGCCAAGGCCGCCGACATGGGCTTCACGTGCTACACGCATCCGGAGATCGAGTTCTACCTGCTGAAATCGGCCGATCCCGGAGCAGACGGCCAGCCCGTCCCGGTGGACGAGGCCGGCTATTTCGACCATGTTCCCGGCGGTGTGGCCCAGGACTTCCGGCGCCGGGCGGTGTCCATGCTGGAATCGGTCGGGATCTCGGTCGAGTTCAGCCACCACGAGGCCGGACCGGGCCAGAACGAGATCGACCTGCGGTACGCGGACGCCCTGCAGACGGCCGACAACATCATGACGTTCCGGACCATCATCAAGGAGGTGGCACTGTCCTCGGGCAGCTACGCCACCTTCATGCCCAAGCCCTTCTCGCAGCATCCCGGATCGGGGATGCACACCCACTTCTCCCTCTTCGAGGGTGACACGAACGCGTTCTTCGAACCGGGTGCCGAGTTCCAGCTGTCGAGGACCGCCCGCCAGTTCATCGCCGGCATCCTCCGGCACGCTCCCGAGTTCACCGCGGTGACCAACCAGTTCGTCAATTCCTACAAGCGGCTGTGGGGTGGCGGGGAGGCGCCCAGCCACCTCTCCTGGGGCCACAACAACAGGTCGGCCCTGGTCCGCGTGCCGCTCTACAAGCCGAACAAGGACCAGTCGGCGCGGATCGAGTACCGCGGCATCGACTCCGCGAGCAACCCCTACCTCGCGTACTCGGTGCTGCTCGGTGCCGGACTGAAGGGGATCGAGGAGGGGTACGAGCTGCCGCCTGCCGCCGAGGACGACGTCTGGAGCCTCACCCCGGCCGAGCGCCGCGCCATGGGACACGACCCCCTGCCCTCGAGCCTGCACGACGCCATCGGGGTGATGGAGGAGTCCGAGTTGGTCGCGGACATCCTGGGGGAGCAGGTGTTCGAGAACTTCCTGCGCAACAAGCGCGCCGAGTGGTACGACTACCGCATCGAGGTGACCCCCTACGAACTGCGCCGCAATCTCGGCATCCTGTAGGGACCGACGAGCGCATGGCTAGGGTTGGCCCATGAGCCTCAACCGCAAGCTGATCACGTACGGCTTCACGGATCTGGAGAAGAGCCGGCGTTTCCTCGAGGCTCCCGAGCTCGCGGGGATCGACGAGGACCAGCTGTTCGAGGGCCTGGCCACGTCGGCGAGTCCCGACCTGGCGCTGCAGTCCCTCGTGCGGCTGCTGGCCGTCGACCGCAGCGCCGTCATCGCGGCCATGGCCGACGACGACCGGCGTCGGCCGCTGTTCGGCCTGCTGGGTGCCTCCGAGGCGCTCGGGGAGTTCCTCATGCGCCATCCCGAGCACCTCGAGGTGGTGCGGGCAGCGGCCGTGCCCCTGCCGGACGCCGATCCGGCGGAGCTCAGGGCCGAGCTGCTCCGCTCCGTGGGCGCCGACCCGGCGGAGGAGAACCCGGTGGCGGGCGTCCTCGGTGTGGAGGCGCACCGCCGGCTGCGGGTGGTCTACCGGCGGCTGGTGACCGATCTCGCGGTGCGCGACCTGGGCCACGGCGTGCCGGTGGACTACGTGGGCGTCGTCGGCCGCGAGCTGGCGGACCTGGCGGCCGCGGCCCTCGAGGCCTCCCTCGCCGTCGCGCGGGCCGATCTCGCACAGACCTACGGGGCCGACACCGTGGCTCGGGTGAGACTCGCCGTGATCGGGATGGGCAAGTGCGGTGCCCGGGAACTCAACTACATCTCCGACGTCGACGTAGTCTATGTCGTGGAGGGTGACGACCTCGAGGAGTCCACGCTGACCCGCATCGGCACGGGACTGGCCTCGGGCATGGCCCGCGGCGTGTACTCGCCCGGACCGGAACCGGCCCTGTGGGAGGTCGATGCGAATCTGCGCCCCGAGGGCAGGGAGGGCCTGCTCGTGCGCACGCTCGCCTCCCACGTGTCCTACTACGAGCGGTGGGCCAGGACCTGGGAGTTCCAGGCCCTGCTGAAGGCCAGGGCGATGGCGGGGGACCCGGGACTCGGCCGGCGCTACGAGGAGGCGATCGCCCCGTTCGTCTGGGCGTCCTCCCAGCGGGAGGGCTTCGTGGAGGCCGTCCGTGCCATGCGCCGCCGCGTCACCGAGAACATCCCGCTCGACGAGCAGGCCCGGCAGCTCAAGCTCGGGCGCGGAGGGCTGCGCGACGTCGAGTTCACGGTGCAGCTGCTCCAGCTGGTGCACGGCAGGCTGGACGACTCCATTCGCCACCGTGACACGCTCTCGGCGATCGCCGCTCTGAGCGCGGCCGGCTACGTGGGCCGGACGGATGCCCAGGAACTCGACGACGCCTACCGGTACCTGCGGGTCCTCGAGCACCGCATCCAGCTCGTGCAGCTGCGCAGGACCCACCTCATGCCCGAGGACGAGATGGCGCTGCGCGCGCTCGCCCGGTCCTCGGAGGGCAGCATGGTGATGGTCAGGCCCAGCGCGCAGCACCTGCAGGAGAAGTGGCAGCGCACCCGCAGGCTCGTCGGACGACTCCACGAGTCCATCTTCTACCGCCCACTGCTCAACAACGCCGCCACCCTCCGCCCGGAGGACGTCCGGCTCACCGACGAAGCGGCGCAGGCACGGCTCGCCGCCCTCGGCTACCAGGATCCCCGCGGGGCGATGCACCACATCAGGGCACTGACCGGGGGCCTGCGGCGTCGGGCCATGCTGCAGCGCCAGCTGTTGCCGATCCTGCTGGCGTGGTTCGCCGACGGCGTCGATCCCGACGCCGGGCTGCTCGGCTTCCGCCGCCTCAGCGAGTCGCTCGGCGAGAGCCACTGGTACCTGGGGATGCTGCGCGACTCGAATGCGGCGGCGGAGCGGCTCAGCACCGTGCTCTCGAGCAGCCGCTTCATCACCGATCTCCTGGAGGTCTCCCCGGAATCGACGCGCTGGCTCGGATCCGACGCCGCCCTCGTCCCGGACTCCTTCGAGGCGCAGTGGCAGGAGATCCGCTCCATGATGTCGCGGCACCCGGAACCGGCCGAGGCCATCCGGCTCATCCGGCTCATCCGCCGGCGCGAGCTGCTGCGCGTGGCCATCGCCGACAGCGCGAGTCTGCTGACCCAGGCGGAGGTGGGGCAGGCGCTCTCCGATGCCGACCGCGCGGCGATCCTCGGGGCGCTCCACGTGGCCGAGAAGCAGGTGTTCGACGACCAGGAGCAGCTGACCGACGTCCTCGTCGTCGCCATGGGCCGGCAGGGCGGCCGGGAGATCACCTACGGCTCGGACGCCGACGTCATCTACGTGCACCGGCCTCACCCCGGTGCCGATGCCGAGGCGGCACAGACGCAGGCCGAGCGGATCGTCAACCGCCTCGCAGCCCTCCTCACGCAGCCCTGCGGCTCGCCCGTCCTGGCGGAGCGTCCGCTGGAGATCGACACGGCGCTCCGCCCGGAGGGCAAGCAGGGCGCCATCGTGCGGACCCTGGAGTCCTATCGCGAGTACTACCGCCGCTGGTCGGCCGTCTGGGAGGCGCAGGCGCTGCTGCGCGCCCGCCCCATCGCGGGGGACGACGCCCTGGCCGCGGAGTTCGTCGCCGTGATCGACGACGTGCGCTACCCGAGGCAGCTGGGCCGGCCCGAGCTGCGCGAGATCCGTCGGATCAAGGCCCGCGTCGAGGCGGAGCGACTGCCCCGGGGCGCGGACCCGTCGAGGCACCTGAAGCTGGGGAGGGGGGCGCTCAGCGACGTGGAGTGGCTCGTCCAGCTCCTGCAGCTGCAGCACGCCCGCGACGACGCCTCGCTGCGGGTGCAGTCGACACTCGCCGCGCTCGACGCCGTCGCCGCGGCAGGCCTCCTGCCCGAGGAGGAGGTGGAGATGCTGCGGGCGAGCTGGAACCTGGCCACGCGCATCCGCGCGGCGATCGTCATCTGGACCGGGCGCTCCTCCGACCAGCTGCCGTCCTCGCGGCGTGACCTCGAGGCGGTGGCCCGCTGGTGCGGGTACGGTCCGGGCAGGGGAGCGGACCTGGAGGAGGACTACCTGAGGATGACGCGGCGGAGCCGGACGATCTTCGAGCGGCACTTCTACGGGTCGTAGCCCGGTCGGTCGTGCCGTCGTGGCGTCGCTCCCACCGTCCGGTGCCGGGTCGTGGGAAAGAACGATCCTCCCCGCCGGCCCACCCCGATCGGTGGGAGCGATCGGCGTCGACCGGCGTTCGAGCGACGACATCACGACGGCGGCCACCCTCGAGGGGGACCGCCGTCGTCGGACCGGACGGAGCGACGAGCGCCACGCCGGATGATGTGGCTACACGCCGTAGTAGAGCTCGAACTCGTACGGGTTGGGACGCAGGGAGAGCGGGAGGATCTCCATCTCGCGCTTGTACTCGATCCAGGTGTCGATCAGGTCCTGCGTGAAGACGTCTCCGGCCTGCAGGAACTCGTTGTCCGCCTCGAGCGCCAGGAGCGCCTCCTCGAGGGACGCGGGAGCCTTCTGGATGTCCTTGGCCTCCTCGGGCGGCAGCTCGTAGAGATCCTTGTCGATCGGGTCCGCGGGCTCGATGCGGTTCTTGATCCCGTCGAGGCCCGCCATGAGCTGCGCCGCGAAGGCCAGATAGGGGTTCGACGCCGCATCGGGCGCCCGGAACTCGAGGCGCTTGGCCTTCGGGTTGGACCCCGTGATGGGGATCCGGATGCCGGCGGAGCGGTTGCCCTGCGAGTAGACCATGTTGATCGGCGCCTCGAAGCCCTTGACCAGGCGGCGGTAGGAGTTCACCGTCGGGTTCGTGAAGGCGAGGACGGCGGAGGCGTGCTTGAGCAGGCCGCCGATGTACCACCGGGCGGTGTCGGACAGGCCGGCGTAGCCGCGCTCGTCGTAGAAGAGCGGCTGGCCCCCGGTCCAGAGCGACTGGTGGCAGTGCATGCCCGAGCCGTTGTCGTTGAAGACCGGCTTCGGCATGAAGGTGGCGGACTTCCCCCACGCCTGCGAGACGTTCTTCACGATGTACTTGAACTTCTGCAGGTCGTCCGCGGCGTGGGTCATGGTGGTGAACCTGTAGTTGATCTCGGCCTGGCCGGCGCCCCCGACCTCGTGGTGGGAACGCTCCACCTCGAGACCCACGCGGTCCAGCTCCACGCAGATGGCGTCGCGGAGATCGGCCTGCTTGTCCACCGGGGACACCGGGAAGTAGCCGCCCTTGAACGGGGTCTTGTTGCCGAGGTTGCCCCCGGCCTCCTCGCGTCCGCTGTTCCAGGGCGCCTCGACGGAGTCCACCTTGTAGAAACTGCCCTGCGGGGCCGATTCGTACTGCACGTTGTCGAAGATGAAGAACTCCGCCTCCGAGGCGAAGAACGCGGTGTCCGCGATGCCGGTCGAGGACAGATAGGCCTCGGCACGCTCGGCCACACTGCGGGGGTCTCGGTGGTACGGGTCGCCGGTGCGCGGGTTCACGATGGAGAAGTTCAGCGCGAGCGTCTTCTCGATCCGGAACGGGTCGAGGTACGCCGTCGTCACGTCGGGGATGAGCTGCATGTCCGACTCGGCGATGCCCTGGAAGCCGCGGATGGAGGATGCATCGAAGAGCTGGCCGTTGATGAAGAAGTCGGCGTCCACCGTCTTCGCGGGAACATTGAAGTGCTGCTGCACTCCGGGGAGATCGGTGAAGCGGACGTCGACGAATCGGACGTCCTCGTCGGCGATGAACTTGAGGACCTCGTCCGCATTTTTGAACATCTGTGCGTGCTCCTTGAACCATGGATGGGGAATGACCCGGCGCCGGCAGGTGGGACTGCACCGCTCCCGGGTAGGACGAACCACGACACATCCGCGCTGTTCCGCACGGTGCCGAGGACTCGTTCCCACTGTAGGAGCAGGCGGTGTCCCGCTGGTGTCGCCTTTGTTTCCGAGACGTGAAGTGAGGGCAACTGCGGGTACAAGCCTAGCGCGTCCGCTCCCTCGCCCACCCATGGGGCCGGCGCACGACCGGTAGGCTGGATGGGTGGTGAACAGGAGCGACATCGGATCGTGGCTGGACGGGCCTCCGCCGTCGGGCCGCCAGGACTGGCCGGGCCAGCGCCTCGGCCGCCCCGAATCGGGTCCCGGGTCCATCGCGCGCTTCGGTCCGCGGGCAGGAGCGCTGCTGATCGACTGGGCACTGTGCTCGCTGATCTCGGCCGCCTTCTTCGACTACGACGCCGTCGCCACTCTCGCCGTCTTCCTCGCGGAGCAGGTGCTGCTCGTGGGGTTCTTCGGCTACAGCATCGGCCACCGCGTCCTGCGGATGCAGGTCCAGACGCTCGACGGCAAACCGGCTGGGTACCTGACGGCGCTCATCCGCAGTGTGCTCCTGTGCCTGGTGATCCCGGCGCTCATCATCGACGTCGACCAGCGTGGTCTCCACGATCGGGTCCGCAGGACGGGGCTGTTCCGCATCTGAGTCGGTACGCCCTCGCGGGGTACAGCTCCTGCATCCGGCGACAGCTCCTGCGCCTGACGAGGGTCCCCGTACCCGACGAGAGTCTCCGCGCATGACGAGGGCCCCTCCGTGCGGAGGGGCCCTCGTCGGGGGTGTCGCGGGTCGACCGCGGCTCAGCGTCCGCGCATGGCCTTCCGGTCGGGACGCGCCTTGAACGGATCCACGCCCTTCGGGATGGGCAGCTTGGTCCCCAACGCCGTGAGGCGCTTGTCCACGGCGTGGACCTCCTGCTTCGTCAGGGTCTTCTTGAGCTTCTGGACGGTCTTCGGCACCTTGGCGAGGGAGACCTGGCGGTCGCCGCGGCCCGATTCGACGACATGCACCGGCACATTGGGGATGATCCGCGCCATCTTCCGTTTCTCGCCGTCCACGAGTTGCTTGACGCGCGTGGACGGACCCTCGGAGACGAGGATCACGCCCGGGCGTCCGATGACGCGGAACACGGCGTCCTGCGTCCGGGGATTGACGGCCACGGGCTGCTCCTGGAGGATCCAGCCGCGGCGGAGGACACTCAGCGCAGCGCCGGCCGCACCCGGCTTGCCCTCGATCTGCGAGAAGGCGGCCCGTTCGGCCCGGCGGGACAGGATGAAGATCGCGGCGAGGAAGGCCAGCGGGATCGCGATGATCAGCAGCGTGATGACGTTGTCGATCAGCAGACCGATGAGCAGGCCCACCGCGATGATCCCCACGAAGGCCAGCAGCATGAACCAGACCACCCCCGGATCGCTGCGGCGGGTCATCTTGAAGACCTCGATGATCTGCTTCGTCCGCCCGGTCTTTTTCAGCCCCTTCCCGGGTTTGGGCTTGCGGGAGAAGAGACGGCGTTTGGGCGCAGGTGTTCCTGCCGGATCGATCGCGTGTGACATAGTTCTTCGATTCTACGACATGGCCGGGCGACGGCTCGGCGCAGCGCACGTTACCGGTGCAGCCCGAATCACCGGCGCAGCCCCCGCTACCGGAGCAGCGCAGGCTAGCGGTGCAGTGCAGGCTACCGGTGCAGTGCAGGCGAGGTCAGCCGGCGAGCAGGGAGGACGCCTCCTGCGCGGCCGACCCGGAATCGTCGAGGTGCGCGAGCTCCGGGGGAAGCTCCAGGCCCTTCCTGCGCATGGCCCGGGCCCACAGGCGCCCTGCGCGGTAGGACGAGCGCACCAGCGGGCCGCTCATCACGCCCAGGAAGCCGATCTCCTCGGCCTCCTCGCTGAGTTCCACGAACTCGCCCGGCTTCACCCAGCGATCCACCGGCAGGTGGCGCTCGCTCGGCCGGAGGTACTGCGTGATGGTGATGAGATCGCAGCCCGCCTCGTGGAGGTCGCGCAGGGCCTCGGAGATCTCCTCACGGGTCTCGCCCATGCCGAGGATGAGATTCGACTTGGTGACCATGCCCAGGTCCCGGCCCTGCGTGATCACGTCGAGGGAGCGCTCGTAGCGGAAGGCCGGCCGGATGCGCTTGAAGATCCGTGGCACGGTCTCGACATTGTGGGCGAAGACCTCGGGTGCGGTGTCGCAGATGGCCTGGATGTGCTCGGGGCGTCCGGAGAAGTCGGGGATCAGGATCTCGACGCCGGTACCGGGGTTCATGCTGTGGATCTGGCGGATGGTCTCGGCGTAGAGCCAGACGCCCTCGTCCGCGAGGTCGTCACGGGCGACGCCGGTGACGGTGGCGTAGCGCAGGTTCATGGACTGCACCGACTGCGCAACCTTGAAGGGCTCGCTGCGATCGAGTGGCTGGGGTTTGCCGGTGTCGATCTGGCAGAAGTCGCATCTCCTGGTGCACTCGGAGCCTCCGATGAGGAAGGTGGCTTCCCGGTCCTCCCAGCACTCGAAGATGTTGGGGCAGCCTGCTTCCTCGCAGACCGTGTGCAGTCCTTCCTGCTTCACCAGGTTCTTCATCGCGACGAACTCGGGGCCGATGTTGACCTTGGCCTTCATCCAGTCCGGTTTGCGTTCGACAGGGGTCTGGGCGTTGCGTGCTTCGACGCGCAGCAGGCGGCGACCCTCGGGTGCAAGGCTCACAGTAGAGCTCCTTCTGACGTTGTGGTGGCATGGGGGAGGGCGCCGGCGCCCGGACCCACGAGGGTGGACTCCTGCGCGCGCAGTGCGGCCTCGACGAGCGGGACGACGTCGAGCGGTGTGACCGTGCGCCCGGTCTCGGCGGAGATGGTGGTGACCCCGGCGTCGGAGATCCCGCAGGGCACGATCTGCCGGAAGGGCGCGAGGTCGTTGCTGCAGTTGAGGGCGAAGCCGTGCATCGTGACCCGGTTCTTCACCCGGATGCCGATGGCGGCGATCTTCCGTGCCGGTGCATCGGCCGTCTCCGCCAGCCAGACGCCCGATCGCCCGTCGATCCTGCTGCCCTCCAGCCCGAAGTGCCGCAGGGTCGAGATGATCACGTCCTCGAGGACGTGCACGTACTCCGCGACCCGCGCCGGTTCGCGGAGCGCCAGGACCGGGTAGCCGACCAGCTGTCCCGGGCCGTGCCAGGTGAGCTTGCCGCCCCGGTCCACCGGTACCACGGGGGTGCCGTCGAAGGGCCGCTCGTGGTCCTCGGTACGCTTGCCCGCCGTGTAGACGGGCAGGTGCTCGAGCAGCAGGACCGTACTGGGTTCCTCGTGGGCGACCACCCGGGCATGGAGAGAGGTCTGCAGTTCCAGGCCCTGCGTGTACTCGATGTAGTCCGGGGCCAGGCCGACGCGTGACAGAACAAGAGTCATGGACCCAGAGTAGTCCCGCCGGAGCACTGATCGGACGCGATCTTGCCGGCGTCCCGGTGCGGGGGCCGGGCGGCCGTCGACGGAAGCGGGTTCGTCCTGTGGATAACGACCGGGAGGCCACTGCGTGATCTAGAACTGATGCATGAGCGACGAGGTACGACCGGTGGTCCCCGGGCTGGAGGTGGGGCGTCTTCTGGGCGTGGGCGGTTCAGCGGCCGTCTGGCTGGTCGAGGATCCCGACGGGCGGCGCTTCGCCCTGAAGATCGCCCGGTCTCCCCACCGCGACGGGGCCGCGCCACAGGATCCGGCCGCCGGCGATCGTCGGCACGGACGACGTGCCGCCCGGCCCGCGGGGCTCGCGCCCGAGCAGCCCTGGTCGTCCGCCGACGCCGGAGATGCTGTCGACGCCCACGTCGCACGGGGGATCACCGGTGAGGGTTCGGCGCTGCCCCCTGCGGCCGGCGTCACGGAGGAGCTCCGCCTCCTGCGCCGCTTCGTCCACGACCACCTGGTCCGGGTCCACCGGACCGTGGAGACCGACCAGGGCCCCGGCATGCTGATGGACCTGGCGCCCGGGGGTTCCCTCCTGGGGCTCCTCACGAGCCGGGGACCCCTCCCCGTGGCGGAGGTGGTGACCGCGCTGGTCCCGATAGGGCAGGCCCTCGGCTACCTGCACGCCGAGGGGGCACAGCACGGCGATGTCACCCCCGGGAACATCCTGTTCACGAGCGACGGCAGACCGCTGCTCGGCGACCTCGGGACCGGCCGCCTCCTGGGGACGGATCGACGCGCCGACGCGGGTACCCCCGGGTTCATCGATCCGACACGGCGGGCTGCCTTCGATCCCGGCTCCGACGTCTTCGCCCTGGCGGCGGTGGCGTGGTTCGCGCTGACGGGTCGGATTCCCGGGCCGACGGACGAGAGACCCCCGCTGGCCCTGATCAACCCGGAGGTGCCGGTGACTCTCATGCACCTCGTCGAGGACGGTCTGAGCCCGGACCGCGACCGCCGGCCCACGGCCTACGACTTCGCCGCCACCCTGCTGCGCGCTGCGACCCCCGCGCCCGTCGATCTCGTCCCGGCGGTCCACCCCAGTGTGCTGCCCGAACTGCTGACCAGACGCCGCGCCGACACCGCGGTACTGGCGGCTCCGGTGCGGCGCGCCCACGGCGGAGGCCGCCCGTCCCGGCGCAGGGCGGCGCCCGCAGCACCGGGTCGGCGGACGCCACGGACGGCGGATCGGGTGCCGCGCGACTCCCCGGCCCCGCGCAGGCGCCCTCGCAACGGGGTGCCGGTCCCGTCGAGGGCCCTCCTCGCCCTCGTGGCCGGAGCTCTCGCGGTGCTGCTGCTGACGGTGGGTCTGACCCTGACCGACGCACAGGAACCCGCAGTGCGGGCAGGGGAGACCGGGGGCGGGGAGCAGCAGGGGAGCGCCGGGCCGGAGGTCGCGCCCGCCTCGACGGTGGAGCCCCTCGTGGCGCTGGAGGCCCTCGTCTCCTCCAGGGCGGAAGCCTTCCGGGCGGCCGACCCGGCGCTGCTGGCGGGAGTCGACGTCGACGGCTCACCCGCGCTGGCGGCCGACACGGATGCGGTCCGGACCCTCGCCGACGCCGATCGCCGTCTGGCGGATCTGTCGATCACCATCCGCCACGCGGTGGTCCTCTCCGGGCAGGAGACCTCTGCCCCTCCATTCCGGGAACTGCCTGCCGTCAGCGCCGCCCCGCCGGCCACGGAGGTCTCGGTGATCCGGGCGACCGCAGCGCTGTCGTCCTACACCGCTGTGCCGTCGACGGGAGGCTCCGGCTCGTCCATCGACCAGGAGCACGGCCGCCCCGATCCGGTCGTCGCCGGGTCGCAGGAGCTGATCTTCGTCCTGTGGGATGCCGGGTCCGGGTGGCTGATCCACTCGGTGCTACCCCCGCCCTGAACTTCTGCCCTGCGTCCTTCCCGGAGCGGCGGTGTACCGCACCGCGTCTGGTTGGCGCTAGGCCGTCACCATCCGGTGGACCCACCGAGCGAGCGCTTCGGGTGTGGGCTCGTCGAACATGAAGCCCGCGTCCTTCAACGCCCGCGGTTCCATGCGCGTGCTGACGAGCAGCAGTTCGTAGCCCAGCCGTCCGATGACGGTCGTGAGGACGAACCCCGGCACACGGAACCAGACCGGACGCCGGAAGGCCCTGCCGAGCTGCACCACCACGGTGTCGAGGGGCGCCGGCGTCGGCGCGCTGAGATTCACGGGACCGCTCACCGGCGCGGTGAGCAGGAACTCGAGGGCCCGGATCTCGTCGTTCAGGCTGATCCACGGCCACCACTGCCGGCCGGATCCCAGGGCCGTGCCCATGAAGAGCCGGATCGGGGTCAGCAGTTTGGGCAGCGCCCCGCCGCCCTTCGACATGACGATGCCCGTGCGGGCCAGGACGACGCGCACCGGCTCCGGCGCGAGCACGGCCTCTGCCTCCCAGCGTCGGCAGATGTCGGCCAGCAGGGTGTCGCCCGACACCGACGACTCCGTCAGCACCTCGTCGCCGCGATCGCCGTAGTACCCCGACGCCGACTGGCTGATGAACACCTCCGGCGGGTTCTCGGCCCTCCGCATCGCCTGGACGAGCGTCCTCGTGGGCATGATGCGCGACGAGTAGAGCGTCTCCCTGTAGGACCTCGTCCAGAGTCCTCCCGCGATCCCGGCACCGGACAGGTTGATCACGGCGTCGGCCCACTCGACGGCGGAGTCGTCGAGCGCACCCGCGGCGGGATTCCAGCGGATCTCCGACGGACCCTTCGGGTGTCGCCGCACGAGCCGGGCGACCTCGTGGTTCTTCTCGAGCTGACGTGTGAGGGCTGTTCCGATGGTGCCGGACGCGCCGGCGAGGAGGATGCGCATGCTTCCATCGAACCACTAGTCACGAAGGAGCGGTACCGCGCCCCGGGGTGCCTCGACGACAGGACGGGAGCAGCCCCTGGGGGCTGCTCCCGTCCGTGGTGCTGCTCCTACTGGCCGAGGTCCGCCTCGAAGGCGCCGGCTTCGAGGCGCGCCTTGAGGGTCTGCAGGAAGCGCCCGGCGTCCGCGCCGTCCACCAGCCGGTGGTCGTACGTCAGGCTCAGGTACATCATCGAACGGATGGCGATCGTGTCGTCGCCGTCGGCACCCGTCACGACGACGGGCCGCTTCACGATGATGCCGGTCCCGAGGATGCCGACCTGCGGCTGGTTGATGATCGGGGTGTCGAACAGGGCGCCCGCGGAGCCGATGTTGGTGATCGTGAACGTGCCACCGGAGAGTTCGTCCGGGCCGATCTGGCCGTTGCGCGTCCGGGAACCGATGTCGGCGATCTTCTTCGCGAGACCGCCGAGATTGAGGTCACCCGCATCCCGGATCACGGGTACGAGCAGGCCCTTCTCCGTGTCCACGGCGATCGCCAGGTGCTCGGCGTCGTGGTACGTGACCTCCTTCTTCTCCTCGTCGAAGGAGGCGTTCAGCTTGGGGTGCTGCTTGAGCGCCTCGGTCACGGCCTTCGAGATGAAGGGCAGGAAGGTGAGCTTCGCCCCGTTCTGGGCCTGGAAGCTCTCCTTCGCGCCGGTCCGCAGCTTCGCGATGCGGCTCATGTCCACCTCGATGACCTGGGTCAGCTGGGCGGAGACCTCGAGGGATTCCCGCATGCGCTTGGCGATCGTCTGCCGGATCCTGGGCGCCTTCTCCACCGTGCCGCGCAGCTTCGACGGCTCGACGGTGGGTGCGGCGGCCCTGCCGGCCGCGGGAGCGGCCTCCGGCGCTGCGGCCGGCGCCTTCTGCTGGGCCTGCTGGGCCTTCAGTGCCTCCGCAGCCTCGACGACGTCCTGCTTGCGCACACGCCCACCGACGCCCGTGCCCTTGACGGTGGAGAGGTCCACGCCGGTCTGGTTCGCCAGCCGGCGGACGAGAGGCGTGACGTAGGGGGCGTTCGTCGCCGAGGTGTCGTCCTCCGACGAGCCCTGGTCGGCCGTCGGGGTGGACGCGGGTGCCGGAGCGTCGGCTGCCCGGGTGTCCCCGGAGGCCGCGGGTGCCGACTCCGCGCCCGACTCTGCGCCGTCGTCCGCCGCGGACTCCTCTGCGGGCTGCTGCGCCGGTTCGGGCTGCCGGGCGGGGGCGTCGTCGCGCTCGTCCGAGGGCGCTGCGGCCACCGGATCTCCCGACGCGGCCTCGACCTTCTGCGGAGCGGCACTGCCGGAGCCGATCACCGCGAGGACCGCTCCCACCTCGGCGGTCTCGTCCTCGTCGACGCGGATCTCCTGCAGGGTGCCCGCCACGGGGGAGGGGATCTCGGTGTCGACCTTGTCGGTCGAGACCTCGAGGAGTGGCTCGTCGACCTCGACGTCGTCGCCGACGGCCTTGAGCCAGCGCGTGACCGTGCCCTCCGTGACGCTCTCGCCGAGCGCCGGCAGGGTGACCTCGGTCCCCTCGCCTGCGTCGTCGCCGGAGGCGGCGCCATCGCTGGAGGAACTGTCGGTGGAGGCCTCGCCGGCGTCATCGGTGGGAGAGCTGTCGGTGGACGAGTCGTCGGCCGATTCGGCCGCCGCCGGCTCCTCCTCCGCCGGCTCCGCCGCCGGCTCCTCCTCGGCGGGCTCCGCCGCTGCGGCGTCGTCCTCCCCGGACGCTCCGTCGTCGCCGCTTAAGTCCCCGGAGGATCCGTCGCCGATCCGGACCAGGGGGGCGCCCACCTCGGCGGTCTCGTCCTCGTCCACAAGGATCTCCTCGATCACACCGGCGATCGGGGACGGGATCTCGGTGTCCACCTTGTCGGTGGACACCTCGAGGAGGGGCTCGTCGACCTCGACGCGATCGCCGACCTGCTTGAGCCAGCGGGTGACGGTGCCCTCGGTGACGCTTTCACCGAGAGCGGGCAAGTTCACGGATTCACTCATAGTGTGCCCGTTCCTCCTCAAGTAGATCGTTCCTGGCGGCCGGAGGGCATTGGGCCCGTCCGGCCGGACGTGCAAGAGATTTTCTGCTGTCGAGCTTAGTCCACGCCTCCGCGGCACGGACCAGGCCCGTCGAGGACCCGCTCAGCCGTGCAGCGGCTTCCCGGCGAGGGCCAGGTGGGCCTCGCCCAGCGCCTCGTTCTGCGTCGGGTGGGCGTGGATGAGCGGCGCGACGTCCTCGGGGTAGGCCTCCCAGTTCACGATCAGCTGCGCCTCACCGATCTGTTCGCCCATCCGGCTCCCGAGCATGTGCACCCCGACGATGGGGCCGTCCTTCTCGCGGACGAGTTTGACGAGGCCGCCCGTGCCGATGATCGTGCTCTTGCCGTTGCCGGCGAGGTTGTACTCGTGCGTCTCCACCCGGTCGTCGCCGAACTTCTCCCGCGCGGCCTTCTCCGTGTAGCCCACGGAGGCGATCTCGGGGTCGCTGTAGGTGACCTTGGGGATGTTGAGGTCGGCCACCACGACGGGCTTCAGGCCCCCGATCTCCTCGGCGACGAAGATGCCCTGCGAGAAGCCGCGGTGCGCGAGCTGCAGGCCGGGGACGATGTCGCCCACCGCGTAGATGTTGCCCACGCCGGTGTGCAGGCGCTCGTCGGTGATGACGAAGCCACGGTCCATCGTGAGACCGGCCTCCTCGTACCCGAGGTCCTGGGTGAGGGGCCCACGGCCGACGGCGACGAGCATGAGATCCGCATCGAAGGTCTTGCCGTCCTCCAGCGTGACGACCACGCCGTCGTCGTTCTGCTCCACGGACTGGAAGCGCGTCCCGGTGTTGAACGCGATCCCGCGCTTCTTGAAGGCGCGCTCGAAGCCCTTGACGATCGACGCGTCCTCGTTGGGGACGAGGGAGGGCAGCGCCTCGATGATGGTGACGTCGACGCCGAACGACTTCCACACGGAGGCGAACTCGCAGCCGATCACGCCGCCGCCCAGGATGATCGCCTTCTTCGGCACGAAGTCCATGGTGAGGGCCTGGTCCGAGGTGATGACCTTGCCGCCGATCTCCAGACCGGGAAGGCTGCGCGAGTAGGATCCCGTGGCGAGGATGATGTGCTTGCCGGTGTAGACGGTGCCCTCGACGTCGATGGTGGTCTGCGAGGCGAGCTTGCCCGAGCCCTCGATGACCGTGATGCCCCTGGACTTGATGAGCCCCTGCAGGCCGCGGTACTTGCCGGCGATCACGCCGTCCTTGTACTTGTTCACGGCGTCCATGTCGATGGAGTCGAAGGTGGCCTTCACGCCGTACTTCTCCGACTCCCGGGCGCCGTCGGCGATCTCCGCGGAGTGGAGCAGCGCCTTCGTGGGGATGCAGCCGTTGTGGAGGCACGTGCCGCCCAGCTTGCCCTTCTCGATGAGGCCCACCGTGAGGCCCAGCTGTACGGCGCGCAGCGCCGCGGCGTAGCCGCCGCTGCCCCCGCCGAGTACCAGGATGTCGAATTCTTTCGCGGATGCCGATTCGGCCACGTGGACGCTCCTCGCGTGTTCTGGTGACGCGCGGTGCGCGTCGGTTGATGAATCGATGACGGGTGCGGTCGCAGTGCGGTCGCCTGTCCTCGGAAGGCTCTCGTTTTCAGCCTATCCCCAGAAGTAGGCTGCATCCACCCGGAGGGGTGTCCGCCGCGCCCGCAGCCCGACGAAGTGCCCGGGGTCACCCGTCGGTACGGTCGGTACCGCCGATCCGAGCAGGGCGGGCAGGGCGGGCCGGGCTGGGCCCGCCCTGACCGGATCGACGGAGGTCGCGCCTACACGCTGCGGGCGAGCACGTCCTCGACATAGGCGAGGAGGGTGCGCACGCCGACGCCGGTCCCGGCCTTGGGCGTGTAGCCGTACGCCGCTCCCTCGTTGAACGCCGGCCCGGCGATGTCCAGGTGCGCCCACGGGATCTTCTCGCCGTCCACCTGGCCGACGAATTCGCGCAGGAACACCGCGGCGGTCATCATGCCACCGTTGCGCTCACCGATGTTGGCGATGTCGGCGACCTGCGACTCGAGGCTCGGGCGCAGCTCCTCGGGCAGCGGCATGGGCCAGAACTGCTCGCCCGCGCGGTCCGCCGCGGCCTTCACGGCGTCGCGGACGCCGTCGTCGCCCATCACGCCGGAGACCCGCGTGCCGAGGGCGATCATCTGCGCCCCGGTCAGCGTCGCGATGTCGATGATCGCGTCCGGTGCCTCCTCGCTGGCGGCGGCGAGGCCGTCGGCGAGGACGAGCCGGCCCTCGGCGTCGGTGTTGAGGACCTCCACGGTGCGTCCCCCGTAGATCGACAGCACGTCCTCGGGTCGCTGCGCCGTCCCCGACGGCATGTTCTCGGCGAGGCAGAGCCACGCGGTGATCTTCGCGGGGAGGCCGAGCTCCGCGACGGCGAGGAGGGTGCTGAGGACGACGGCGGCGCCGGCCATGTCCAGCTTCATGGTCTGCATGCCCGCGGCCGGCTTCAGCGAGAGTCCCCCGGAGTCGAAGGTGATGCCCTTGCCCACGAGCGCCAGGTGGACGGCGGACTTCGCGGGGGAGTACTCCACCTTGACCATGCGCGGCGGGCGGGAGGAGCCCTTGCCGACGCCGAGGATGCCCCCGTAGCCGTCGCGCTCCAGCCGCTTCTCGTCCATGATCGTGACCTTCACGGGCAGGGACCGGGCGAGCTCCTTGGCGGCCTGCGCGAACGTCTCGGGGTAGAGGTGGCTCGGCGGCTGGTTCACGAGCGAGCGCGTGGTGTTCACGTTCTTGCCGAGGACGGTGGCACGCTCCAGGGCGGACGTCAGCGCGGCCTCGGCGGCCATCGGTGTATGGACGACCACGCTCTTCACCGCGGTCCTGTCCTTCCTGGTCGACACCGAGCCGTCCGGGGTGAGGCCCGACTTGTGCCCGTCGTAGCTGTAGGCACCGAACGCGGCACCCTCGGCGACGGCGGTCGCGGCCTCGGTGGTGTCCGCCGGCAGCGCCAGCACCACGGTGTCGAGACCGGCGAGCTGCCGGACGGCGGCACCGGCCGCGCGGCGCAGGGTCTCGGTGCTCGGGCTGCCCCCGTCCTCCAGCGGCCCGACCCCGGAGAGGACGAGGGAGTCGGCCCCGGTCTCGGGGAGTCCGGGGAGGCGGCGCACCTCGTCGGCGGCGCCCGTGATCCCGAGGACCTCGAGTGAGTCGCCGAGCGCGCGGGCGGCCTTGGCGGGCAGCGGGCTCTCGAGCAGGACCGGTCCGTCCGGCCCCTTGGCGACGGCGATCACGAGCGCGTCGCTCGGGATCTTCTTGAGGTCCTTCGCCGAAGCGCTCAGGTGTAGTTCGGTCGTCGTGATCACGGAATCTGTCTCCTCGTATCCGGATGGGTTGCCCAGGTGCTGCAGCAGGGTTCTTCCCGGACTCTGGTGGGCCGGGATTCGTTCCTCGTCGATCGTAGTCCGTGTGCTGCACGGTTCCGCGGACGGCGTCCTGACGCCCCGTGCAGCAGAGCCGGATCGGTTCCGCTGCGGACGCACGGGAGGGCGCGTCCCCCGGAATGAAGCGGGACGGGCGGGTGTTGACATGGACAGGACTTCACCGGAAGAGAGAACCATGCTGGACCCACGAACGCTGTACACCATCAACACCGACGTCTTCGACGATCCCGAGTCCGTCGGGCTGCCCCTGCTGGTCAGCCTGACCGGCTTCATGGATGCGGGCCAGGTCGTCGCGCAGGTCGGCGAGGAGCTGGTCGACGTGCTGGACCATGACCTGGTGGCCGAGTTCGACACCGATCAGCTGGTCGACTACCGCGGACGACGCCCCAAGATCACCTTCGTGGAGGATCACCTGGAGGACTACAGGCCGCACCGCCTCGAGATCCGCCGTCTCTACGACGGACTGGGGGAGCCCTTCCTGCTCCTGACCGGCACCGAGCCGGATCTGCAGTGGGAACGGTTCGTCCGCGCCGTCGTCGGGATCGTCGAGGATCTCCGCGTACCGCTGGTCTCGTGGATCCACGCCATCCCGATGCCCGTCCCGCACACGCGGCCCATCGGCGTGACCCTGCACGGCAACCGCGCCGATCTCATCGACGGGATGAACGCCTGGCGCCCGACGGCGGAGCTCCAGGCCTCGATCGGGCACGTCCTGGAGCTGCGGCTCATCGAGGGCGGGCACGACGTCGTCGGGCACGTGATCCACGTCCCGCACTACCTCTCCGAGGCCGAGTACTCGCCGGCAGCGGTGGCCGGGCTCGAGTACCTCGGTGCCACGGCAGGACTGGTGCTGCCCACGGACCGTCTCCGCGAGACCGGCCGCGACGTCGAACGGCAGATCGCCAAACAGGTGGGGAACTCCACGGAGGTGCAGTCCGTGGTCTCCTCCCTCGAGCAGCGGTACGACGAGTACGCCGACGGCGCCGCCCGCAAGTCGCTCCTCGTGAAGGAGAACAGCGAGCTGGCCAGCGCCGACGAGATCGGTGCCGCGGTCGAGGCCTACCTGGCGAGCCCGCAGGCGGAGGAGGAATCCACCCTCCTGTGGGAGGCGGAGTTCCCCGGCGCCTCCGATGCGGGAGACCGGCACGAGGACGACGGGAACACCGGTCCGGGAACCGGGCGCACGCCGTAGCAGGACTGGCCGCGCCATAATGGGCGGGTGACTTCCTCGAGGGCGCTACTGGTCTGGGCCGCGGGCGTCACGGCGTACCTGGTGGCCGTGACGCAGCGCACCACCTTCGGCGTCGCCGGGTTGCAGGCCACCGATCGTTTCGAGGCCTCGGCGTCCCAGCTGTCCATCTTCACCGTGGTGCAGCTGCTGGTTTACGCCGGTCTCCAGGTGCCCGTCGGCGTCCTCGTGGACCGGTGGGGCCCGAGGACCCTCATCGTGGCCGGCGGGATCCTGATGATCCTCGGCCAGGTGCAGCTGGCCTTCGCCGAATCGGTGGGTGCCGGGATCGTCGGCCGACTACTCGTCGGAGCCGGCGACGCGACCACCTTCATCAGTGTGCTCCGGCTGCTCCCGGCGTGGTTCCCGTTCCACCGCATCCCCGTCCTCACCCAGTGGACCGGGATCATCGGGCAACTCGGACAGATCGTGTCCGTGATCCCGTTCGTCGCGGTCCTCTCCACCTTCGGGTGGGAGCCGGCCTTCCTCGGGGCCGCCGCCCTGTCCGTGCTCGCCGTCCTCTTCGCCGTGATCTCCATCCGCGACTCACCGGAGGCCGGCAGTGAGCGCTCCGTGCAGACCCTCCGGGAGACGGGGGCGTCGCTCGCCGAGGCCTGGCGGCAGCCGGGAACACGGCTCGGACTGTGGACGCACTTCACCATCCAGTTCCCGGGCACCGTCTTCGTCCTGATGTGGGGTTATCCGTACCTGGTGCGGGCGGAGAAGCTGGGCGAGGGACCTGCCTCTGTCCTCATGACCCTGTTCGTCGCCGTCGGGATCCTCTGCGGGCCGTTCCTCGGGCGGTACGTGGGGCGCCATCCCCTGCGGCGCTCCACCATGGTGCTCGCGATCGCGGCCCTGATCGCGGGTGCGTGGCTCGCGGTCCTGCTCCAGCCCGGACCTGCCCCGCTGCCGCTGCTGGTCCTGCTCGTGATCGCCCTGGCCATCGGCGGCCCGGGCTCCATGATCGCGTTCGACTTCGCCCGCACCTTCAATGCCGCCGCCCGGCTGGGTACGGCGACGGGCATCGTCAACATCGGCGGTTTCCTGGCGTCGCTGCTGTCGATGTTGGTCATCGGCGTGGTCCTCGATCTGCTCCTCGGCAGCGGATTCTCGGAGGGGGACCTCTACGCCCTGGCGTCGTTCAGGATCGCCATGGCGGCGCAACTCGTCGTCCTCGCCGTGGGCGTGGTCAACGTCGTGACGATCCGGCGCCGCGTCCGCCGGCGGATGGCCGAGCAGGGCGTGGTCGTGCCGCCGGTCCGCGAGGTGATCGTCCGCGAGCGCGCACGGCGTCGCGAGCAGAAGGCCGCCCGGCGCAGGAGCGGGCCGGAAGCGTGAGGACCGGCCTCCGGTCCTTGTCCACATAGTAGATCGCCCCGGGGCGCACCGTAGCGTGGCCGGGCAGGGTGGTCGGCATGACCTCTCCGCACCCTGCACCGGGCAGACCCCTCCCACCCACCCTGTCCATCACCTCGCCCGAGGACATCCTGGTCTACGTACCGCACGCTCTCGGCTTCACGCCGCAGGAGAGTCTCGTGGTCCTCACGACGGCGAACGGACGGCTCGGTGCCACGCTCCGGGTGGACCTCCCTGCCGAGGGCGCCGACCCCCTGGAATTCGTACAGGGCGTCCTGTCCTTCCTGCTGGGGGACACCGAAGCCGATGCGACACTCGTGATCGTCTACACCGGGCACCCCTGGCCGCGGCTGTCGCCTCCTGTCTTCGACGAGCTGGTGGCACACCTCGAGGCGGTCCTCGCCGCCGCCGGGATGCCCGTCCGCGCCGGGTGGCTCGCCTCCCCGGCCCACTGGCGTGACTACTTCTGCCGCGACGAGCGCTGCTGCCCCTGGCCCGGCGCCCCGCTCGACGACCTGACGCACAGCCTCCTGGGCGCGGAGCTGGTCTTCGCGGGCAGCAGTTTCGACGCCTCCGCGCCCGCCGCGGTGCTGCGCGGAGCGCCGGAGCTGACCCGGGCGGATCCGGTCGCGGTGGAAGCTGGCGACGTGGAGGACGCCCGGGTCCACTACGCCTCTCGGTGCGAGGGCCGGTGGGACACGCCCGAGCAGTTCGCGGCCACCTCGGCCGCGTGGGATGCCGTGGTCGGGGGACCGGAGCCGCTGCGCACCGACACGGAGGCGCAGCTCACCGGCTTCCTGCTCGCCAGCATCGAGTCCCGCACCGTGCGGGACTTCCTCCTCGTGAGCGCGTGCCTCGGCTCCGCCGCCGCGCTCGCGGGAGCCAGGGCCTGCGGCCTGCTCGTCGGGGGACCGCGGCCTCGTCCGGGTGTCGCCGACGCCGACGCCGACGCCGTCGTGGTCGATGTCGGCGCGCCACGGCGTGCGGTCGGCACGGCGGCGCCGGCCGGGGCAGCGCCTGCCGCCCCGGCCGGCGGACCGGGACCGGAGTTCCTGTACGCCGAGGTGCTGGCGGGCCGGTACGCCGGCCCGATCCTCTGGGCGCGGGTCGACGCGATGGCGTCCCTCCTGGCAAGGCTCGCCGTCGTGTCCTCGGGGGAGTCCCGCGCTGCCGCCCTGACCATGGCTGCCTGGTTCGACTACGCGCGCGGCCGGGGCTCACGGGCCGCCGTCCTCCTCGACGCCGCGCAGGAGGCCGTTCCGGGCTACCGGCTCGCGCGCCTGCTGGACGAACTGCTGCGCAGGGGCGGATTACCGGTCTGGGCTCGGAGCCGCTCCACCGCGTGGTCCCCGGGAGGAGGACGCCTCGGGGAGGGCTGCCCGTGATTACCGGGCCGGGAGCCGCACGTGAGACAATCGGGGTTGCGACCCGGTTGGGTCCGTGCATCAGACGATGGCTGTGCGACCCGGGTTCGTCTCCTCCGAGCAGGAAGGATCCCGGGAATAGCCGGATCGGCAGAACGGTTCCACTGAGGAGCTGATCCTGCCGCTCCCCTCTGGTATCAGGCGCGGATTTGACAGGGTCATAGTGGTGTTGTCCCCCTGGTGGCGCCACACACCGTGCGTTCGAAAGGTTCTCTGTGTCGGTCAAGAAGACAGCAGCGCCGGCGTCGACAGACGCTGGCACCACCACCACCAAGCGACGGGTTGCGGCCAAGAAGCCCGCCACGAAGGCTGCTTCCTCCGCCGCTGCCGCGAAGGTGGCCGTCCCCGACACGCAGGGAACGGCCGAGACGGACGAGGAGACGGAACCGGCCGGTGTCGTCGAGACGGAGGACGTCAAGGCCGAGACGGCCGAGGCGGGCACCACGAGCGGTTTCGTGTACTCGGACGCCGACGACGACGATGCGCCTGCACAGCAGGTGGTCTCCGCCGGAGCGACGGCGGACCCCGTCAAGGACTACCTGAAGCAGATCGGCAAGGTCGCGCTGCTCAACGCCGAGCAGGAGGTGGATCTGGCCCTGCGCATCGAGGCGGGCCTCTTCGCCGAGGCGAAGATGAAAGCCGATCCCGACATGGATCCCAAGCTCAGGCGCGAGTTCGAGTTCGTCATCCACGACGGCAAGCGTGCCAAGAACCACCTCCTCGAGGCCAACCTCCGCCTCGTGGTCTCCCTCGCCAAGCGGTACACGGGACGCGGCATGCTGTTCCTGGACCTGATCCAGGAGGGCAACCTCGGCCTGATCCGCGCCGTCGAGAAGTTCGACTACACCAAGGGCTTCAAGTTCTCCACCTATGCCACCTGGTGGATCCGCCAGGCCATCACCCGCGCCATGGCGGACCAGGCCCGCACCATCCGCATCCCCGTCCACATGGTCGAGGTCATCAACAAGCTGGCCCGCGTGCAGCGGCAGATGCTCCAGGACCTCGGCCGCGAGCCGACGCCCGAGGAGCTCGCGCTCGAACTCGACATGACGCCCGAGAAGGTCGTCGAGGTGCAGAAGTACGGGCGGGAACCCATCTCGCTGCACACCCCCCTGGGTGAGGACGGCGATTCCGAGTTCGGTGATCTGATCGAGGACTCGGAGGCCGTCGTCCCGGCCGATGCCGTGAGCTTCACGCTCCTGCAGGAGCAGCTCCACTCCGTGCTCGACACGCTGTCGGAGCGGGAGGCGGGCGTGGTCGCGATGCGCTTCGGCCTCACGGACGGGCAGCCCAAGACCCTGGACGAGATAGGGAAGGTCTACGGCGTGACGCGCGAGCGCATCCGTCAGATCGAGTCGAAGACCATGTCGAAGCTGCGCCACCCGTCGCGGTCCCAGGTCCTCAGGGACTACCTGGACTGATCCACGGCACTCCGGCGCCGGCCCGTGCTCGGGACGGCGCCGGACCTCCGACGGTCCTTCGACGGGCCCAGAGCGAAATCCAGGCCCGACGACGAAAGCCCCCTCCGGATGGAGGGGGCTCTCGTGTGCTACGGGGCCGAGCTCAATCGGCGACGACGACCTTCTCGTGCAGTCGTTGCGTCTCGTCCTGCCACTCCGAGGTGATCGGCTTGAGATTCGCTTCTACTGCGCGCGCGTGATGGCCGCAGAACAGAAGCTCGCCACCGGAGGACTGAAGGACCGCCCGCACGTATGCCTGGGCGCCGCATCGGTCGCAGCGGTCCAGTGCCGTCAGTTCGCGAGTTGCTACTGCAGTGGTCATGAATGCCTCCTCATGTGGATCGTGTACTCATATAACCATCATTCGTCACCACTTCATCCCAGGCTTGGACCCCTTTCGCTCGGGGCGTACGAGCGCTAGGTCCGCGAGCCACCGGCACGGCGCACCACGGAGCGTGGCCCGGCGTGGTCGGAGCCGGGCCGTAGACTGGGGCGACCACCAGCACCCGCCGGGCACCTGCCCGGATCGTGCGAGTCTTCCGTCAAGGAGCTACTGATGACACCCCCCACCTCGGACTACACGGCCCGGCACCTGTCGGTCCTGGAGGGCCTCGAGGCGGTCCGCAAGCGGCCCGGGATGTACATCGGCTCCACGGACTCGCGCGGGCTGATGCACTGCCTCTGGGAGATCATCGACAACTCCGTGGACGAGGCGCTGGCGGGCTACGGCCAGAACATCGCCGTGATCCTCCACGGGGACGGCTCCGTCGAGATCCACGACGACGGTCGGGGGATCCCGGTGGACATCGAACCCAGGACGGGCCTGAGCGGCGTCGAGGTGGTCTTCACCAAGCTCCATGCCGGCGGCAAGTTCGGCGGCGGCTCCTACACGGCGTCGGGCGGCCTCCACGGTGTCGGCGCCAGCGTCGTCAACGCGCTCTCCTCCCGGCTCGACGTCTTCGTCGATCGCGGGAGCAAGACCTACGCCATGTCCTTCCGGCGTGGCGAGCCGGGCATCTTCAGGGACGGCAGGGTGGTCTCGCCCGAGGCCCCGTTCGACCCCTTCGTCGACGACTCCCGGCTCGAGGTCGTCGGGACCGCCAAGCGCGGCGTGACCGGGACGCGGCTGAGGTACTGGGCCGACCGCCAGATCTTCACCCCCGACGCGCGGTTCTCCTACGAGGAACTGCAGACCCGGGCGCGGCAGACCTCGTTCCTCGTCCCGGGACTGCGCATCACCCTGCGCGACGAACGCAGGCTGCCCGGAACCCCGGGCGAGGCGGGCCCGGTGGAGGAGGTGTTCCAGCACGACGGCGGCATCTCCGAGTACGCCGAGTTCCTGGCCCCCGACACGGCGATCACCGACGTCTGGCGCCTCCACGGCTCGGGACGCTTCACGGAGTCCGTGCCGGTCCTTGACGCGAGCGGACACAGCAGGATGGCCGAGGTGGAGCGGGACTGCGAGGTGGACATCGCCCTGCGCTGGGGCATCGGCTACGAGACGACACTGCGCAGCTACGTCAACATCATCGCCACCCCCAAGGGCGGCACGCACCAGAGCGGGTTCGAGCAGGCCCTGCTCAGGACGTTCCGCAAGGTCATCGGCGAGAATGCACGGAAGCTCAAGGCCGGCAGCGACAAGATCGAGAAGGACGACGTCTTCGCCGGCCTGACGGCCGTGCTCACCGTGCGTCTCGCGGAGCCGCAGTTCGAGGGCCAGACCAAGGAGATCCTGGGGACCTCCGCCGTCAGGGCCATCGTCACGAAGGTGGTAGAGAAGCAGCTGCAGGCGCAGCTGTCCTCCTCGGCGCGCAACGACAAGGCCCAGGCGAGCATTTTGCTGGAGAAGGTCGTCGCGGAGATGAAGTCCCGCATCTCGGCGCGCGTGCACAAGGAGACCCAGCGCCGCAAGAACGCCCTCGAGACCTCGACGATGCCGGCGAAGCTCGCGGACTGCCGCATCGACGATCCGGAGCGCTCCGAACTCTTCATCGTGGAGGGCGACAGCGCCCTCGGGACGGCCAAGAACGCGCGGTCCTCCGACTACCAGGCGCTGCTGCCCATCCGCGGCAAGATCCTGAACGTGCAGAAGGCCTCGGTGGGGGACATGCTCTCGAATGCCGAGTGCGCCGCCCTCATCCAGGTCATCGGTGCCGGCTCCGGCCGCAGCTTCCAGCTGGACGCCCGCCGCTACGGCAAGGTGATCCTCATGACCGACGCCGATGTGGACGGTGCGCACATCCGGACGCTCCTGCTGACCCTCTTCTTCCGGTACATGCGTCCCCTCGTCGAGGCCGGCCGCGTGTACGCGGCGGTCCCACCCCTGCACCGTGTCGAGGTGATCAACGGTGGATCGAAGGCCAACGAGATGATCTACACCTACTCGGAGGCGGAGCTGACCCGGCTCCTGGCCGCGATGGAGGAGCAGGGCCGGCGTTACAAGTCGCCGATCCAGCGCTACAAGGGGCTGGGGGAGATGGACGCGGACCAGCTCGCGGAGACGACCATGGATCCGCGGCACAGGACCCTGCGGCGGGTGCGCATCCAGGAGGCGGCCTCGGCCGAGCGGGTCTTCGGCCTGCTGATGGGCAGTGACGTGGCTCCGCGCAAGGACTTCATCGTGGCGGGCGCCTCGACCCTCGACCGCGAGCGGATCGACGCCTGAGCGGAGGGGGAGGAAGCTCAGCCCAGCATTTCCGGCATCACCAGGAGCACCGGTGGCACCACGAGGAGGAGACCGGCCGCGGACAGGGCGGCCGTCTGCTGGAGTCGGCGCAGGGGAGGCAGCGGTGCGAGGAGCCGTCGCACCCGGTGTGCCGTGGACCCGTCCCCGAGGGTCGACCTCGCCGGATCCGCCGTCGCGGCGTGGGGCCGGTCGGCAGCGGTGGAGCCGAGTTCGTCCCGGTCCGGGTGCACCTCGCCGGAGCCCACGATCACGATGGCCCGCACCAGCGTGGCCCGATCCACCCGCCGGAGGGCCTCGTCGTCGGCGAGCATCTCGATCAGCTCGCTGACGGCACGCTGGGCGAGCTGCGAGGTGGGCAGCCACGGCAGTGCGGATCTCCAGGCGGCGAAGGCCCACAGCAGGAGATGGTGACGCTGGTGGAGGTGGGCGTTCTCATGGGTGAGGACGGCATCGAGCTCGGCCTGGGTCAGCAGGTCCATGAGGCCGTCCGACATGACGGTCACCGAGTGCGCCCCGCCCGGGAGGCAGTAGGCCACGGGCGCCGGGTGGCTGATCACCACGGTGGCGGGCTGCTCGGTGGACGGGGAACTGAGCAGGGTCAGCATGTCCCGGTGCCGGGAGCGCTGGCGCCGGATGCGCACGAAGGTCAGCACCAGGGTGAACACCAGGTGGGCGAACAGGAGGACGGCGGCACTGACGGCGAAGACGTGCACCACGCCCAGCGTCCGCGCGGAGGCGTCGGTGAGCAGGAGCTCGAGGAAGCCCGCCGACGCCGCGACCAGGTTGTCCCCGAGGGGCTCGAGCCCCCACACCAGCAGGGCCCCGATCATCGACAGGCCACCGGCCAGGGCTATGGACTGCCACAGCACCATGGCGGTGAAGGGAGCCCGCGCCGTCCATGCGGCCCGGGAGAGCGCGATGGGCGCCGGCCAGGCGAGGACGATCGCGAGGGCCGCGAGCAGGTAGGAGGCCCAGAACACGGAGGGGTCAGCTGCCGCCGAGCAGGGTACGCAGCGTCTGGGCTTCCGCCTCCGAGACGCTTCCGATGAACCGGGCGAGGACGGCGTCGCGGTCGGGCGCGGTGACGAGCACCTCGTGCATGAGTTCCGCCGTGTGGTCCTCGCGGCTGGTCACGGCCCTGTAGCGGTGCGGGCGTATGTTGCGCTCACGCTCGACGAGGCCCTTCTTCTCCAGTCGTGACAGGACGGTGAGCACCGTGGTCACCGCGAGTTCGCGGCCCGTCTCCGGCGCAGGCACCTCGGCGATCGCGTCCCGCAGTTCGTTCGCCGTGGTCGAGTCCGTGGTCGCCCACAGCAGGTCCATCACCGTGCGTTCGAGGTCTCCGAGCGTTGCCATGTTCTTCCTTCGATCGCTCCGTGGTCCGGGCCCGCAGCGGGACCCGAGAGTCTCAATCTACAGCCTGGCGGCATCCGGTTCTACTCGATGTAGAAGTCTTGTGGACGGGAACGCCACGCCCGCCGCCGAGCACCAGCCGGGCCGACGCCGCAGACGCTGTCATACGCTGGATCCATGAGTACGTCCGACCCCTTCACGAGCAGTCCGCGCAGCGCTCCCGGCGCACCTGCACCAGATCTTCCTCCCCTCCTCCGATGGCGTCCGCTCACGCACGCGGACACCGATGCCTGGCTCGCCCTGACCCGGCGGATCGCCGCCGCGGACGAGCCGGACTGGGTGGAGCAGCGGGCCGATCTCGAGGAGGTGCTGCGCGCCTCCAAGAACGATGCCCGCCGGGACACCATGGCCGGATTCGACGCCGACGGCGTGCCGCGCGCCGTCGGACGCGTCTCCATGAACCCGGGATCGACCCTCGTGCACGGTGCCGGTGGCGTGGACCCGGCCTGGCGTCGGCATGGCCTCGGGAGGGCGGTGTTCACGTGGCAGACCTGGCGTGCACGTGAACGCCTCCGCGAGACCGACCAGGTGGTGGGGACCCTGCGGAACTACGTCGAGGAGCGCAACCCGTCCCACCTGGCCCTGCTGGAGGCGACCGGCAGCGAGATCGTGCGGTACTTCACCGAGATGACCAGGGCGCTGGACCAGCCGCTGCCCGAGCCGGTCTTCCCGCCCGAACTCGACCTCGTGAGCTTCGCCGACGGGGCCGGGAAGGACATCCCCGAACTCGTGAGGCTCGCCCACAACGACGCGTTCCGGGACCACTGGGGCAGCGAGCCCCGCGACCGGGAGTCGTGGCAGTTCACCATCGGCCACCCGGAGTTCCGCAGCGACTGGAGCCTGGCGCTGCTGGATCCCGAGAAGAACGAGGTCGTGGCCTATCAGCTGGCGAGCTTCGATCCTCAGTCCAGCGAGCTCCTCGGCCGCACCGAGGGCTACACGGATCTGCTCGGCGTGCGCCGCGCCTGGCGCGGTCGGGGGCTGGCGGAGGCCCTGCTGACCGAGGCGATGAGGCGGTACCGCTCGGCGGGCATGGAGAACGCCGGTCTCGGCGTGGACACGGAGAATCCCTCGGGTGCCCTCGGGCTCTACGAGCGCATGGGCTACCGTCCGACACAGCGCTCGATCGTGTTCGATCTCCCGCTGACGGTGGGCGGCTGAGAGCAGGCGGAGTCAGCACCACGGCTGTCGCCCGTCGTGCCGGGTCGACGCCGACGCGCGCCGGACCGGACTACAGCAGGAAGCCCTGACCGTCCTCCTGCAGGTCCGCCTCGGAGGCGGCGCCGGCGTCCTGGACACTGCTATCGCCGGCACTGCCCGAACCGACACTGCCCGAACCGACACTGCCCGATCCGACGAGTCCGAGCAGGGCGGGACCCACGGCGTCGATCCGCTGCGTGAGGGGGACACCCGAGCCGTCGCGCCGCCCGTGCTCGGTCGGCAGGGCGCGGGCAACACCGTTCGCCGACGCGGCCCTGGCGGGCCCGTGGCCCGCCCAGGCGAGGGACAGCGCGTCCTCACCGCGCAGGAAGCGGTGGGCCCGCACCCCGGCGGTGGCCCGACCCTTGAGCGGGAACTCACCGAGGTCGGTCACCTTCGCCGAGCCGGAGGCACCGGGAGTGTCGGCGGCCCCCGTTCCGGTCACGGTGACCACCACCGCCTGGTCGTCCCCGGCCGAGATCGCCCCGAAGTGCAGCACGGTGTCCTCCGCCGACAGCTTGATCCCCGTCATCCCGCCGGCCAGGCGGCCCTGCGCCCGCACGGCACCCGCCGGGAAGCGGAGGAGCTGCGCGAGTCGCGTCACGAAGACCAGCTCGTCCTCGTCGGCTGCGGTAGCGATTCCCACCACCGAGTCCTTCGGCTTCAGGGCGATGACCTCCCAGTCGTCCCGGTTCAGCGGGTACTCGGGCTGCACCCGCTTGACCACGCCCAGGGCCGTGCCGAGTGCGAGGACGGAGTCCAGCGCGGCCAGTCCGACGAGGCGCTCGCCCCGCTCGAGGGTGACGAACTCGCGGGAGGGGACACCGCCCGCCAGGTTCGGCGTCCCGGAGGTCGGCGGGAGCGCGGGCATGTCCACCACCTGCAGGCGGATCATCCGTCCGGCGGAGGTCACCGCACCCACCTCACCGCGTGCGGTCGAGGCGAGCACGGAGGTGAGGGCGTCGTGCTTGACGCGCTGCCCGTCGCCGAACGGTGCGCGGTCCGCAGTGCGCGCGAGCTGCCCGGACGCCGAGAGCAGTACCCAGCACGGATCGTCCGGCACCTCGAGCGGCAGGACGGCTTTCGACGCCCTGCCGGCGACCGGGAGCTGGTCGCGCACCGGTGCGGAGGCCTCCGACTCCAGCAGGACAGTGCGACGCGGGGTGGCGAACTTCGCGGACAGTCCGCCGAGTTCGTCGGAGACCACCGCGCGCAGTCGGTCCTCCGAGCCCAGGACGGCCTCCAGCTCCGCGATCTCGCGGAGCAGCTGCTGCTGCTCCTTCTCCAGCTCGATGCGCGAGTACTTGGTGAGTTGGCGCAGGCGCAGTTCCAGGATGTAGTCGGCCTGCACCTCGGAGAGATCGTAGACGGCCCGGAGCCGCGCCCGAGCGGCGGAGGACTCGTCCGAGGACCGGATGATCTGGATGACCTCGTCGATGTCGACGATCGCGATGAGCAGGCCCTCGACGAGGTGCAGCCGGTCACGCCTGCGCCGCAGCCGGTACGACGTCCGACGCCGTACCACCAGGATCCGGTGCGTGAGATAGACCTGCAGCAGCTCCACGAGCCCCAGAGTCCGGGGCTGGCCGTCCACCAGCGCCACGTTGTTGATGCCGAAGGAGTCCTCCATGGGCGTGAACCGGTAGAGCTGGTCCAGGACGGCGTGGGGGTTGAAGCCGTTCTTCAGCTCGATCACCAGCCGCAGACCGTGCGTCCGGTCCGAGAGGTCCACGATGTCCGAGACACCCTGCAGCTTCTTCGCGGTGACGGCATCCTTGATCTTCTCGATCACCTTCTCCGGCCCCACGGTATAGGGCAGTTCGGTGACCACGAGGCCGGTGCGGCGGGCGGAGAGCTGCTCCACGGCCACGGTGGCGCGGGTCCTGAAGGAACCCCGGCCGGTCGCGTACGCGTCGCGGATCCCGCCGAGCCCCACGATCCTCCCGCCGCTGGGCAGGTCCGGTCCCGGCACGATCCGCATCAGGTCCTCGAGCGGGGCCTCCGGGTGCTCGATCAGGTGGCGGGCCGCCGCCACGATCTCGCCGAGGTTGTGGGGTGCCATGTTGGTGGCCATGCCGACGGCGATCCCGCTGGCCCCGTTCACGAGCAGATTCGGGAAGGCCGCCGGCAGCACCTCGGGCTGGGTGAGCTGGTTGTCGTAGTTCGGGACGAAGTCGACGACGTCCTCGTCGAGATGGTCCGTCATGCTCAGGGCCGGTGCGGCGAGGCGTGCCTCGGTGTACCGGGCCGCCGCCGGGCCGTCGTCGAGCGAGCCGAAGTTGCCGTGACCGTCGATCAGCGGCAGCCGCAGCGAGAAGTCCTGGGCCATGCGCACCATGGCGTCGTAGATGGCGGTGTCCCCGTGCGGGTGGAGCTTGCCCATCACCTCGCCCACCACGCGCGCCGATTTCACGTGGCCGCGGTCCGGACGCAGCCCCATGTCGGTCATCATGTAGAGGATGCGCCGCTGCACCGGCTTGAGGCCGTCCCGGGCGTCGGGCAGTGCCCGGGAGTAGATCACCGAGTACGCGTACTCGAGGAAGGACTCCTCCATCTCGGTCTCGACGTCGATGTCGATGATCTTCTCGGTGTAGTCCTCCGGCGGTGCGGACTTCTGGCGCCTGGCCATATGCGTGGCGGTTCCTCAGCAACTCGTTGACGAAAGGGTGGCGTGGGCCTGCATCCGCGCGCCGCGGACGGCCCTGCACGCGATGCGACGCGCGATCGGGGGAGGCCGACTACCCTGAGTCTATGGTGACGGACGGACAATACCCCTCCTACTGGGAGGCCGATGTCATCCTCCGCGACGGCGGGACCGCCCATCTGAGGCCCATCTCCCCGGCGGACGCGGACGCCGTGCAGGCCTTCCACATCCGCCAGTCGCAGAATTCCATCTATCTCAGATTCTTCACCTACAAGGCCAAGCTCAGCGCCAGGGAGCTCAAGCGGTTCACCGAGGTGGACCACCGCGACCGGGTGGCGTTCGTCATCACCCGGGGCGCCGAGATCGTCGGCATCGGCCGCTACGACAGGCTCGACGACCCGCTCGAGGCCGAGGTGGCCTTCAACGTCTCCGACTCCTACCAGGGGCGCGGACTCGGCTCCATCCTCCTCGAGCATCTCGCCGCCGCGGCGCGGGAGAACGGGATCCGGCGCTTCTCCGCCGAGGTGCTCCCCGAGAACCGGAAGATGATCACCGTCTTCGCCGAGGCCGGCTACGAGGTCAACCGCCACTTCGACGACGGCGTCGTCATGCTCGGCTTCGACATCGACCCCACCCGCAGGTCGCGGGCCGTGATGGAGGCGCGCGAGCACCGCGCCGAGGCGCGCAGCATGGCCGAGCTGCTGACGCCGTCCTCGGTCGCTGTCATCGGCGCGAGCCGGGAGCGGGGGAGCGTGGGCCAGGCGCTGCTGGAGCACCTGCTCGACGGCGGCTTCACCGGCCGCGTGTTCGCGGTCAACCCGGAGGCCTTCGAACTGAACGGCATCGTCTCCCACGCCACGATCGGCGAGGTCCCGGAGCCCGTGGATCTGGCCGTCATCGCCGTGCCGCACGAACTGGTCGACACGGTGGTCGACGACTGCGCCCGCGCCGGGGTCAAGGGACTGCTCATCGCGACGGCCGGGTACGCCGACGACGACGACGGCCTGGTGCGCCAGCGCGCGCTCGTCCGGCGCGCCAGGGCCCACGGCATGCGCGTGGTGGGACCGGCGTCCCTGGGGCTGGTCAACACGGACCCTTCGATCCGGCTCAACGCCTCGATGGCACCCGGGCTGCCCGAGCGGGGTGCGCTGTCCCTGTTCAGCCAGTCCGCCGGTCTCGGGGTGCTCCTGTACGCCAGCGCCCACCGGCGCGGTCTCGGGGTCTCCTCGGTGATCTCGGCCGGCAACCGCGCCGATGTCTCCGGGAACGACGCCATGCAGTTCTGGGAGGACGATCCCACCACGCGCGCCGTGGGACTCTACTTCGAATCGATCGGCAATCCGCGCAAGTTCTCGCGGATCGCCCGGCGCCTCGCCCGGTCCAAACCCGTGATCGTCGCCAAGTCGGACGTCACGGGACTCCAGCTGCCCCCCGGCCACGCCGTGCGCACCTCGCAGGCGCCCCCGGGTGCCCTCGACGCGATGCTCCGGCAGTCGGGTGTGATGCGGGTCGAGACCACCGAGCAGCTGATGGACATCGCGCAGATCGTGGCGAGCCAGCCGCTGCCGCGCGGCTCCGGGGTGGCGGTCTTCAGCAACTCGTCGGCCCTCGGCAAGGTGGTCTCGGACGCCGTCGTGGCGCAGGGCATGACGGTGGCGCTGGTCGAGAGCTCGCTGCAGCTCGACACCGGCCGCTCCGTGGCCCTGCCCGTCCTGGCCGCCGCGGTGGCCGGAGCACTGGAGGACGACCGGGTCCACGCGGCGATCGTCACCACGCTCCCGGCCCGCGGGCTGACCGCCGAGTCGATCGCCGCGTGCCTGCAGCAGTGTTCCGAGGACGCCGGCAAGCCCGTGATCGGCTCCTTCACGGGCATCCTCGACGCAGCACTCCAGCTGGACGGGCTCGTGGCCGCGGCGCCGTCGTCCATCCGGCTGGAGGCGGACGCCGCGCAGGAGCAGCCGGAGGAGGCCGCGGCGCTGCCGCTGCAGCGCGGGCTGCCGTGCTTCCCGAGCCCGGGTGCGGCCCTCGCCGCGCTCGGGGCGGTGGTGCGGTACTCGCGGTGGCGCACACGCGACCACGGGGAGTTCGTGGACCCCGACGGTGTCGACGCCGAGGAGGCCTCGCGTCTGCTGGGCCGGGTCCGCACCCGCGTGGCGGACGTCGAACTCACGCACCTCTCCGCCGAGGAGTGCGGTGCGCTGCTGGGGTCCTACGGCATCGGGCTGCTGCCGTCCGCGCGGTTCTCCTCCGCGGACGAGGCCGTCGAGGCCGCGGCGCGCCTGGGCTGGCCCGTGGCCCTGAAGACGATGGACGAGCACCTGCGGCACCGGCTCGATCTGGGCGGGGTCCGCCTCAGTATCGACGACGCGCAGTCGCTGAGGGAGAACATCACCCAGATGGAGCGGGTCCTGGCGCCCTTCGGCAGTTTCGGCATGGAGGTCCAGTCCATGGCGCCCTCGGGGCAGGCCTGCAGCATCCAGGCGATCGAGGACCCGCTCATGGGACCCGTGGTGTCCTTCGGCCTCGCCGGCGACGCCGTCAACCTGCTGGACGACTGGGCGCATGCCGTGCCTCCCCTGAGCACCGGCGACGTCGCCGACCTGGTGCGGGCGCCGGGAGCCTCCCGCAAGCTCTTCGGCTACCAGGGCCTGCCGCCGGCGGATGTCGCGGCCCTCGAGGACCTCCTCGCGCGCGTGGCCCTGCTCAAGGACAACCACCCCGAGATCGCGCGGATCGACCTCACCCCGGTGCTCGCGGCGACATCCGGGCTGTGCGTCCTGAACGCGGCGATCGACGTCGGGAATCCCCGGCGCCGCACCGACAGCGCACGCCGGGCGATGCGGGACTGAGCGGACCTGCCCGAGGACCACGGTTAGGCACAGGGGCGTCCCGTGGGGGAAACTGGGGCACATGACCCCATCGCTCTCCGCCCAGCGGCGCGACCTCGACGCGTCCCTCGAACGTGCGGGCTTCTACCCGCGCCTGGTGGCCGACGTCGTGCACGACGCGCTCGACGGACGCGAGCCGCTGTCCCACGTGGCGCACCTCGAGACGCACTTCGAGCGGACCGAGGTGCACCGGCACATCACCGTGCTCGTGCTCACCGAGGACATGCTCGTCATCACCCACGTGGACGACCAGGAGCTCGACGAGAGCGGCGAGCAGGTGATGGCCCAGATCTCCACCGAGTCCGTCCCCGTCAGCCAGATCCGGTCCGTGGTGCTCAGCTATCTCTACGCCCAGCCGCAGGACTACAAGCCCAGCGACCAGGTCAGGGAGATGACCCTGGCCATCGCCTGGTCCGGCGGCCAGCGGCTCGATCTCGGGCCGGCCGGCTGCGGGGATCCCCAGTGCGAGGCGGATCACGGCTACACCGGCACCGTGGCCCAGGAGGACATCGTCCTGCGGGTCAGCGCCGAGGCCGACGGCGCGCAGGCCGTGCAGAACGCCAAGGCGTTCGCCCGGGCGCTGCGGAAGGTCAACACGGCCAGCCCCGTCTCCGGTGGTTACGCGGCCGGGCCGGAGGCGTCCGCCCGCCGTCAGCACGGGTTCGGCGGACGGTCCAACCGGACCCACCAGCGGTAGAGCCGCGTGACCTTCCTGCATCGGGAGCCTCTTCCGGCAGCGCCCGCGTACGGCGCCTCCACCGTGGCCGAGGTGATGACCAGCGCGGCCGCCGCGCTGGACGTCCCCGGGTTCGAGAACGCGCTGGGGCTGCCCCGCGCGCGCCGGGCGGCCGTCGTCATGGTGGACGGCCTGGGGCTGGGGCTGCTGCGGAAGCACGCCGCCCACGCCCCGTTCCTGCGCTCCGGGCTCGATGCGGCGCTCAGGCTCTCGGCCGCGTTCCCCTCGACGACCGCGGCGTCGCTGGCCAGTCTGGGCACCGGCCTCCCACCGGGCCGGCACGGACTGGTGGGCTACGACGTGCTCGATCCCGGGCAGTCCCGCGTGGTGAACATGCTGGGACGCTGGGACGCCGGTGTCGACCCGCTCGTCTGGCAGCCGCACGCCACCGTCTTCGAGACCGCGGCGGAGCACCTGCCCGTCACCACCGTGAGCCAGCCGCGGTTCGCGGACTCCCCGATGACCAGGGCCGCCCTGCGCGGCGGGCAGTTCGTCGGGGCGAACACCATCCACGCGCGTGTCGACGCGGCGGCCGAGCGCCTCGCCGCCACCCCGACCGGGCTCCTGTACTTCTACGTCAACGACCTCGACAAGGCCGGACACCGGCACGGCGCCGCCTCCGCGGAATGGCTGCGTGCCCTCGAGGATCTCGACGGCGCGCTGAAGCTCCTCGCCCGGAGGGTCCCGCCGGACACCCTGCTGCTGCTGACCGCCGATCACGGCATGGTGGACGTCCCGGCGTCCCGACGCATCGACTACTCGCAGCACGCCGGGCTCGTCGAGGGCGTGGCCCACACCGGTGGCGAGCCCCGCATGCTCCATCTCTACCTCGAGCCCGATCTCGACGACCGTGCGCGTGCCGCGCTGAGGGAGCGCTGGGACGCTGCCTTCGGCTCACGCGCGTGGCTCCTCACCCGCGACGAGGCCGTGCAGCAGGGCTACTTCGGCACCGTGAGCGAGACCGTACTGCCGCGCATCGGGGACCTGCTGGTCCTGGCGAGGGAGGACATCGCCCTCTTCGACGGGCGGCGCAGCGAGCCGGCGGCGTTCGAGATGATCGGCCAGCACGGCTCCCTGACGCGGAGCGAGCGGGACATCCCCCTGCTGCGCCTCCCGACGCCCGAGGTCCGTCCGCCCCGGGCACGCCGGAGGAGCGCCGCTCGTGGCTGAACTGCTGTTCTTCTCGGGCACCATGGACTGCGGCAAGTCCACGCTGGCCCTCCAGATGGACCACAACCACAAGGCCCGCGGGCGGCGCGGCGTGCTCTTCAGCTCGCACGACCGCGGCGGGGACTCGATCATCTCGAGCCGCCTCGGGCTGCGCGTCCCCGCCGTCGAGGTGCTCCCGGACACCGACTTCTGGGGCGAGCTGGCGGACCGGCAGACCAGGGGCGCCCGCATCGACTACGTGGTGTGCGACGAGGCGCAGTTCTACACGACGCACCAGATCGACCAGCTCGCGCGCGTCGTCGACGAGATGGGCATCGACGCCTTCTGCTTCGGGATCACCTCGGATTTCCGCACCAGGCTCTTCCCCGGATCGCAGCGCCTCATCGAGCTCGCCGACCGCGTGCAGGTCCTGCAGGTGGAGGCCCTGTGCTGGTGCGGCCGGCGCGCCACGCACAACGCACGCACCGTGGACGGCGTCATGGTGGTCGAGGGGGACCAGATGGTGGTGGGAGACGTCGACGCGGCACCGGTGGCAGCGGAGCCCGGCGAGCCGGTGATCGGCTACGAGACCCTCTGCCGCCGGCACCACATGCGACGCCAGACATCAGGAGTCTCGCCCTCGCTGGCCTCGAACGAGATCCCGCTCCCGTTCGATGCGGGATCGCCGGTGCGGCCGGGGGATCCGGTACTCAGCCTGCTGGACCACTGAGGTCCGGGCCTGCAGCTCTGATTCTCCGCACCTCACCCTCCCAGCGGCGACGCCGTGCAGGGCCTCGGGTGCGGTTCGTCAGTCGCCCTTGCGCCCGAAGACGATGTCGTCCCAGCTGGGGACGCTCGAGCGCTTGGGCTTCGGTCGGCGGTCCCCGGCGGGCTCGATACCGTCCCTGCTCGCAGCCTTGCCCTGGTCCTTGCCCTGACCCTTCGCCGAGCCCTTCCGCGCGTCCCTGGCCTGCCGACCGGCGCCCTCGCCGGCCGCGGGTTCCTGCTGTGCGGTGCCGCGGTCCTGCTCGTCGGCGCCCTGCTGCCCGGGTGCCTGCTGCCCGGGTGCTTGCTCTGCTTGAGCTTGCTGTACTGGTGTGTGGGGCTGTGCCGGCATGGCGGGCTGTGACCGCCGTGCCGGGTGCGCGAAGATGCTGATCTCCCGCGTCTCGGTGCTGACGCCGTCGTACAGTTTCGGCGTCCCGTCCTCGTTGAGGCCGTCCTCCGGATCCGCGTCGTCCTGGCCGGGGGGCGCCGGGGCGAGGCTCAGGCCGGGAGCCACGACGTCGTCGCCGTCGTCCGCGTCGCGAGGGTGGGCGGCAGGGATGCTGCCCCGCGTCAGGAGCTCCGCGAGGGCGTCGTCGCCCTCCTCGTCGGCTCCCAGTCGCTGACCGCGGCGCGAGCGGAGCACATCCAGGAGTCCGTCCTGGTCGGCGTCGGAGGACATCGTCGCATCCGTGGGGCCGTCCGCCTCGAAGTCGAACACGTGGTCTGCCACGGCACTCAGCCGCCGCGCGGGCAGCGGGCCGTCGAGGGGCTCGAGCTCGCTCAGGACCTGCGCCCACCGGTTGGCGTTCGT
This sequence comes from uncultured Arthrobacter sp., assembly GCF_947493765.1. Classification (GTDB taxonomy): domain Bacteria; phylum Actinomycetota; class Actinomycetes; order Actinomycetales; family Micrococcaceae; genus Arthrobacter_D. Next base: position 315,179 of record NZ_CANLSZ010000003.1, on the reverse strand, counting down.
GACCGTCTTGCGCGTGGGGTTGTAGCTCCACCGGGCGGGAGGCTGTTCTCCCAGGTCCACCGCGGAATCGTCGGGCAGCTCGAAGACCGCCTCGACGTGCCAGGACCCGTCCGGTCGGCGCCAGGAGTCCCACTCGAGCTCCGACGGGTCCACGCCGAACTCCTGGAGACGGAAGGCCACCATGTCCCCGAGCAGCGCGGGATCGTCCCCGAAGGCCGAACGGTAGCCGTCGTGGCTGGGCAGCGGCGTGGCCACCTCGACACGCTGGGCGAGGTACGCCACGTAGTCGCGCTCCGCCCTGACCGGTCCCTCGTAGCGCTGCACGTGCGCCAGGTCGAGCCCCGACTCCTCGGCGACCTGCTCGGCGGAGGCGCCGGAACGGATCCGTGCCTGGATGTCACGGGGAGTGAGCTGGACGGTCGGCCGGGCGGGTCGGGTGCGCGGCTTCTCGGGGAGGGGCCGCGCCGCGGGTGGCTGGCGGTCGGCGGAGGGTTCGCTCGCCCGGCGCAGCTCATCGTCGATGGGCAGCCGGAACGACACGCCCTGTTCGCTGCTCAACAGCAGGTGGTGGCCATCCTCATGGACACCCACCAGGCGTAGCTCCTGCATCAAATCCTCCAGCCGACAGTGATCACTAGGAGAAACTGTGCCACTGAATCGCACTCATTCCTACTACACCCCGAGGCGTGGCGGGCCGGACCGGGCCCTGGCGGGCACAAATCCGCGGTTCCCTGCGTTATGGGTTCCCTGCGTTATGGCAGCCGAGTGGACCCGGGTCCTGCAGGATCGGGCGGGTCGGGGACGAGGGAAGGCAGGCACACGGATGGCGACGGACCACACGCCGCAGCAGGTGATCGACGACGACGAGGTACGGGCGGCCGACGCCTTCGACCTACCGGGGGCCGATCCGGCCACCGAGGAGATCTCCGTGGAGATCCTGCCGGCCCAGGCTGACGAATTCACCTGTGCGTCCTGCTTCCTCGTGCGCCATCGGTCCCAGATCGCGGTGCACCGCCACGGTGCGCCCTACTGCGTCGACTGCGAGGGCTGACTCCTGGCCGGCTCAGTCGGCCAGGGCCGCGGCGAGGCGCTCGGGTCGCCGCGACGAGGTGAGCCAGTACGGGGTGCGGTCCTCCGGGTCGACGACCTCCACCCGGACGACCGGCGAGATCCACCCCCTGATGCACAGGTACGCCAGCCCGTTCAGCCCGCGTCCGCGCTGGAAGGTGGCATCCTCCCCGGCGTACCAGGACACCTCTCCGAGGTACTTGCGCTCGATCGTGGCGCGGCCCACGCTGAGGGTCCCGGGCGTGACGGTGATCCGCGGCGTGGAGAGGATGAGGAGCGTGAAGACCACCGCTGCGACCACTACGGCGACCGAGTACCCGACGAGCATCGAGATGGGTGCGAACATCACGATCGTGGCGGCGGAGAAGCCCGCCGCGATGACCCAGACCCAGAAGGAGGGCCACAGGCGCTCGTCGTAGAGGACGGTCCGGTCTGGTGTGTTCGGAGGTACTTCCCTCGGCGCGCTGGACATGACTCCAGCATTCCACTCTTTGGCCCGGGGTCGGGCCGCACCCGGGTGGAGGCGCTAAAGTGGGGGGCTGGGTCACCGGACGGGTTGCGTTGGAGAAGCGTTCAATGGGTATACAGCAGGGCCTCCCGGTCCAGGTCAGGATGCTCGACGACGGCCTCGAACCTCCCGCGTACGCGACGGAGGGCGATGCGGGGGCAGACCTGCGCACCGCCGTCAACCTGGTGCTCGCACCGGGCCGGCGAGAGCTCGTCCCCACGGGTGTCGCCCTCGCCCTGCCGTCCGGCTACGTGGGCCTGGTCCACCCGAGATCGGGCCTCGCGGCGCGGCACGGCGTCACGATCGTCAACGCGCCGGGCACGGTGGACGCCGGGTACCGGGGTGAGATCATGGTCTGCCTGCTGAACACCGATCCCACGGAGGCGGTGAGCCTGCGCCGGGGCGACCGCATCGCCCAGCTGGTCATCCAGCGCGTGGAGCACGCGGTGTTCACGACGGTGGACCGGTTGCCCGCCAGCGCCCGTGGCGACGCCGGTTTCGGATCCACGGGCGGCTTCGGCGGCTGAGTGACCCCCCGCCCCTGACCCCGCCTCGCGACCACCCCACCGAAGACCTCATCCGATCAACCAGGAAGGACCCCGTACATGGCTTTTGGCCGCTCCAGGAAGAAGAAGCAGGACGACTCCACCGATTCCACCGACCGGAGGGCGTCGACGGAGGCCGCGCAGACCCCGTCGGACATCACCGATACCGGCCCGGCCGAAGGGAAGACCGGGGACGCCGACCCCACGCCCGACGCCGGCTCGACCACGGATGCGGGCTCGACGACGGATGCGGGCTCGACCGAAGATGCCGGCCCGACCCCCGACGCGGTGACCGACACCATGACCGACACCATGACCGACGAGGTGACCGCCGCTGCCTCCGCTCCGCCGGCACACGTCTCGAGCGCCGAGTACGACCGGGCCACCCTCGGACCCTTCGACGCCTCGGAGCAGGACACGGAGTCCGGCTACATCGACCTCGGTGCACTGCGGATCAATGCGGCCGAGGGGCTCCAGCTGCGGCTCGAGGTCGAGGAGCGCAGCAAGCGGGTCATCGCCGTCACCCTGGATCTCGGCGGGTCCACGCTGCAGCTGCAGGCCTTCGCCGCTCCGAAGACCGAGGGTCTGTGGGACGAGATACGGGGGCAGATCGGCGCCTCGGTGGGTTCCCAGGGCGGCACTGTGGAGGAACGGCCCGGCGTCCTCGGTACGGAACTGCTGGCGAAGGTCCCCGCGCAGACGCCCGACGGCCAGGCCGGTGTCCGCCTGGCGCGGTTCGTGGGCGTCAACGGACCCCGCTGGTTCCTGCGGGGTGTGCTGGGCGGCCCGGCTGCGCTGCAGCGTGAGGCAGCGGCGCCGGTGGAACAGCTCTTCCGCAGCGTCGTCGTCGTCCGCGGGGATCAGCCGCTGCCGCCCCGCGAACTGCTGCAGCTGAGACTGCCGACCAGCGCGGCCGAAGCGCCGCCTGCAGCGGGTCCGGCGCCCGCCCGGGACCTCCCGAACCCGCTCGAGCGCGGTCCCGAGATCACCGAGACCCGCTAGGGCACCGTGACCGCCCGCCTGCACACCCCCGACGACGCTCCCGGCGTCCCTGCGGCCGAGCTCCGGGGATCCTGGGTCCCGCTGCCCGAGCGCGGCAGGATCAGGGCGCGGGGGGTCATCGAGCGGGTGACCATCGCCCCGGCGTCGGCGACGCCGTCGTTCGCCGTCCACGCGCGGCTCGACCGGGACGGCCGGATCGGCGCGGGGGAGAGCGTGCGCATCATCTGGATGGGCCAGCGGCGGGTCCCCGGCATCCAGGCCGGTGCGGCGCTGCGCTTCGAGGGGATGCTGAGCCGGGTCGCCGGTACCCCCACCGTGTACAACCCCCGCTACGAGATCATCGGCCGACCCGAGGAGAACTGACATGACCCACCCGACCGGCGAGCCAGGTGCGGCCCCCGATCCCCCCGACCGGGACACCCGGGCGGCCCCGCCGTCCCCGCCTCGCGACGGGGGACGCGTCGACGCGGGGGGACGGGCCGCCGAGCAGGCGGGACCGACGGCAGCCGACGTCGCCTCCCAGTACGCGGCCAGATCCGGGGTCCGCCGGCACGACTCCGGCCAGATCGACGTGCTCTCCTCCATCGGCGGGGTCCAGGGCCTCGCCGAGAGCATCGTCCCCGGGCTCGTGTTCACGCTCGTGTTCACCGTCACCCGCGACCTGACCGTCTCGCTCGTCGCGGCGCTGGTCCTCTCCGCGGTCTTCACCGCCCTCCGCCTCGTGGCGCGGAAGCCCCTCACCCAGGCGGTCGCCGGACTCGTCGGGGTCGCCTTCTGCGCCTTCGTGGCGCAGCGGACCGGCAACGCCACGGACTTCTTCCTGCCGGGCTTCTTCATCAACGGCGCCTACATCGTCGCGATGGCGATCTCGGTGCTCGTCCGCTGGCCCTTCGCCGGGCTGCTCTTCGGTTTCATCCGCAACGAGGGCATCGACTGGCGCAAGGATCCGGTGCGCGTGCGCGCCTACGCCGTCGCGACCTGGATCATCGTCTCCGTGCTCGCGCTGCGCCTCGCGGTGCAGGTGCCGCTCTATCTCGCCGACAACGTGACGGCCCTCGGGTCCTCACGCGTGGCCATGGGACTGCCGCTCTACGCCCTCGGGCTGTGGCTGGCCTGGCTGGTCTCCCGGCCGCCGACCCCGGCGCCGACCGACGCCGACGACCAGGGCCCCCTCGCCCCGCGTACCGACGATCCGGTCTAGTCCCCGTCGGTGCGGGCCGCCAGGGCCACGCGCAGTTCGTCCTCCACGGCGATGGCGGCCAGGAAGAAGATCTCGTCCCCGGCCTCGATGACGTCGTCGGCACTGGGACTGAAGGGCGAGTCGTCCCGCAGGACAGCCACGACGGCGCAGTCCTCCGGCAGCGTGACCGCGCCGATGGTGCCGCCCACGAGGGGGGAGTCCTGCGGGACCGTGAACTCCACGATGGACGAGACACCGGTCTGCAGCGTCAGCAGGCGCACCAGGTCGCCGATCTCCACGGCCTCCTCCACGAGCGCCGTCATGAGCCGCGGGGTGTTGACCGCCACGTCCACGCCCCAGGAGTCGTCGAACATCCAGTCGTTCTTGGGATTGTTGACCCGGCCCACCGTGCGGCCCACCCCGAACTCGCTCTTGGCGAGCAGGGAGACCACCAGATTGACCTTGTCGTCGCCGGTCGCCGAGACGACGACGTCGGCCTCCTCCAGGTGCGCGTCCTTGAGGGTCGTCAGCTCGCACGCATCACCGATGAGCCACTTGGCACCCTTGAGGCCGCTGCGCCCGATGGCCTCGGGCTTCTCGTCGATGAGCAGGATCTCGTGCTTGTTGCCGAGCAGCTCCCGGGCGATCGACGAGCCGACGCTGCCCGCTCCCGCGATGACGACCCTCACTGGATCTCCTCCTTCGGTGCGGCGGCGAGGATCCGGCCGATCTCGTCGGTCGCCGTCGTCTGCATCATGGCGTGCAGGATGTCCCCCTGCTGGTAGCTCGTCTCCGAGGTGGGCAGGATGCCTTCGCCGAAGCGGGTGAGATATGCGATGCGCACGCCGCTGGCCGCCTCGATGGAGCGCAGCGACCTGCCGAGCCATGCGGTGCTCAGGACCAGCTCCGCGAGGATGAGCCTCCCGGAGGTCTCGCGGAAGTCCCCGTTGATCGCCTGCTCGGGCAGGATGCGCCGCAGCACCTGGTCGGCGCTCCAGCGGACGGCGGCGACCGTGGGGATCCCGAGCCGCTGGTAGATCTCCGCGCGTCCCGGGTCGTAGATGCGGGCGACGACGTGCGGCACGTGGAAGGTCTCCCGCGCCACGCGGGTGGCCAGGATGTTGGAGTTGTCGCCGCTGGACACGGCGGCGAAGGCGTAGGCGCCCTCGATCTCCGCGGACATCAGGGTGTCCCGGTCGAACCCGACCCCGGTGACCTTGCGCCCGCCGAAGCCGGCGCGCAGCCGGCGGAAGGCGCGGTCGTCCTGGTCGATGATCGCGACCGAGTGGCCGGATTCGTCCAGTGTGTGCGCGAGACTGACCCCTACCCTCCCGCATCCCATGATCACAAAATGAGCCACCCGCGGCACCCCTGATTCCTGACTGATCCCCGGCACGGATCCTGCTGTCCCGTGCGTTACCGGCCTCAAGCCTAGTGGCTGCCCGGGAAGGCGGACGCGCTAGGGTGTGGGCTGTGCTGACTTTTCTCGAGGCCGTCAAGCGGGTGCTGGTGGGCAAGCCCTTCGCCAGTGACAGGCCGAGGAACAAGGCCCTCCCCAAGCGCCTCGCCATGCCCGTGTTCTCGGCCAGCGCCCTCTCCTCCGTGGCCTACGCGCCCGACGAGATCCTGCTGACCCTGGCCCTGGCGGGTGTGGCGTCGGTGACCATCTCCCCGTGGATCGGACTGGCCGTGATCGTGGTCCTGCTCGTGGTGGTCGCCTCCTACCGCCAGGCGGTGCACGCCTACCCGGCCGGGGGCGGGGACTACGAGATCGCGAAGCAGAACATCGGACCGCGGGCCGGTGCCACGGTGGCCGCAGCGCTCATGATCGACTACCTGCTCACCGTCGCCGTGTCGGTCTCGGCCGCGGCGCAGTACGTGGTCTCGCTCGCACCCTCGCTGGAGGATGCGCGCGTGGTGCTCGCCGTCGTCGGCGTGGGGATCCTCGTGCTGCTCAACCTCCGCGGCATCACGCGCGGGGTCCGGGCGCGCGCCGTCGTGACCTACGTCTTCCTCGCGGGCATCCTGGCCCTCTGCGTCACGGGTGTCGTCCAGTCGTTCTCGGGGACCCTCGGCGAGGCGCCGAGCTCCCGCTTCGAGATCCTCCCGGACCCCGGGCTCGACGCCGGCCTGGTGGGGTTGGCGGGTGCCCTGCTGATCCTCCGGGCCTTCTCGGCCGGCGCTGCCGCCCTGACCGGACTGGAGGGCCCCGGCGCCAATGTGCCGCGCTTCGAGGCGCCGAGGAGCCGCAACGCCGCGACGACGCTCCTGGTCCTCGGCCTCGTGTCCGCGGCGATGCTCGCCGGGGTGATCTTCCTGGCCAATGCCACGCGCGTGCACGTGGTGCAGAACCCCGCGGCGCAACTGCTGCTGGACGGCCGGCCGGTGCCCGCGGACTACATCCAGTCGCCCGTGGTCAGCCAGCTCGCCCGGACCGTCTTCACCGCCGGTTCGCCCGCCTTCTACCTCGTCGTCGCTGCGACGGCGCTCATCCTGATGCTCGCCGGGCACGCGGCGTTCAACGCCTTCCCCGTCCTGGCGTCCATCCTGGCCACGGACGGCTACCTGCCGCGCCAGCTGCGCACGAGGGGTGACCGCCTCACCTTCAGCAACGGGATCCTGGCGCTGGGCCTGGGCGCCGTGGTGCTGATCCTCCTCTTCCGGGCGGACGTCACGGCCCTCGTCCAGCTGTACATCGTGGGGGTCTTCGTCTCGTTCACCGGTGGCCAGCTGGGACTGATCCGCCACTGGAACCGGGAACTGCGCAGCACCGTGGGGAAGCAGAACCGCTGGAGGATCCACAAGTCGCGCGCCATCAACACGCTGGGCTTCGCCCTCACCGCGGCGGTCCTGGTGGTCATCCTCATCACCAAGTTCGAGTACGGCGCCTGGATCGCGGTGCTCGCCATGGCCGTCCTCTTCGCCCTCATGCGCAGCATCAAGAGGCACTACGACGCGGTGGCGAGCGAACTCGCGATCGACGACGCCGTCCGCCTCCGGGCCCTGCCCTCCCGCGTGCACGCCGTGATCCTCGTCTCCCACGTCCGCAAGCCGGTCCTGCGCGCCCTGGCGTTCGCCCGCGCGTCGCGGCCCTCGCGCCTCGACGCCATCACGGTCGACGTCGACCCGGAGCAGACCCGGACCACCCTCGAGGACTGGCAGAAGTACGAGATCCCCGTTCCCATCACCGTGCTCGCCTCGCCCTACCGGGACACCATCGCCCCCATCCTCGAGTACATCAGGACCATGCGCCGGGACTCCCCGCGGGATCTGATCGTGGTCTACATCCCGGAGTACGTGGTGGGAAAATGGTGGGAGCAGCTCGTCCACAACCAGACCGCCCTGCGCATCAAGGCCCGCCTGCACTTCGTCCCCGGAGTGATGGTCGCGAGTGTCCCCTGGCAGCTCGCGTCCTCGGACGCGACCCGCATCTACCAGGACCTGAAGTAGGAGGACGCCATGACCGACGCCCCAGGCACCGCCGCACCGGCCACTGCGGCGCAGCAGCCCGCCGAGGTGGTCCCGGACGTCGAGCTGACCATCGGCAGGCCCGCCCACGGCGGCCACTTCGTCGCCCGCCACGAGGGCCGGGTGGTCTTCGTCCGGCACGCCCTGCCGGACGAGCGGGTCCGGGTGCGCTTCACGGAGACGGATCCCGCCGCCAGTTTCTGGCGGGCCGACGTCGTCGAGGTGCTCGAGGCCTCCCCGCAGCGCACCGCGCACCCCTGGCGGCCCGCGGACGCCCTCGCCGCCGGCGCGCGGGGACGCGCCGCCGTCGGCGGCGCGGAGTTCGGGCACATCCGGTTGGACGAGCAGCGGCGCCTGAAGGGCGCGATCTTCCGGGAGCAGCTGGAACGACTGGCCCATGCCGAGCGCACACCGACCGTCGAGGCGGCGCCGGGCGAGGCGGAGGACGGGCTCGGGTGGCGGACCCGTGCGGCCTTCGCCGTGGACCGCTCCGGCCACCTGGCCATGCACCAGCACCGCTCGCACGAGGTGGTCCCGGTCCGCGAGATGCCCCTCGCCGTCCCGGCGGTCAACGCGCTCGGACTGTGGACGATCGACTTCACCGGTATCGACCGGGTGGACGTCGCGGTCCCGTCCGGCGGGGGAGAGCCGCTCGTGCTGCTCGTGCCCTCGGCCGGCACGCACCCGCGGCGCGTCGCCGCCGTCGCCGCGGCGATCACCGGTTCCTCCGTGGCGGTCCTCGACCCGGAGTCGGGCCGCGTGGAGCGGCTGAAGGGGCGCACGTGGCTGCAGGAATCCGTGCTGGGTGTCGACTACCGCGTCACGGGAGCAGGGTTCTGGCAGATCCACCGCGGGGCCCCGGAGGCTCTCGTGGAGGCCGTGCTCGACGGCCTCCAGCCCGCTGCCGGGGAGCGCCTGGCCGATCTGTACGCCGGTGCCGGTCTGTTCACGGTGCCGCTCGCCCGGGCCGTCGGTGCCGACGGCGCCGTCCTGTCCGTGGAGGGCTCCTCCGGGACGGTGCGCGATGCACGCCGCAATCTCCACGGCCAGGCGCAGGTCTCGATCGTCCAGGGGCGCGTGGACGCGGCCCTGGGCCGCTGGAGCGACCCGCTCGACGCCGTCCTGCTCGATCCACCGCGGGCCGGTGCCGGGAAGAAGGTGGTGGGGCAGATCATCGCCGCACGACCGAGGACGGTGGGCTACGTGTCCTGCGACCCGGCATCGTTCGCCCGGGATCTGGGCTATTTCCTCGCCGCGGGGTGGTCCCTGGACACGCTGCGCGTCTTCGATCTCTACCCGCACACCCACCACATGGAGTCCTTCGCGAGGCTCCTGCCGCCGCGGGCCTATCAGCCACAACGGCTGCGCGGTAGTGCACGACGTCGCCCACCCGGGAGGCCGCCTGCGAGTTGATGGCACCCCGCACGGACACCGAACGTTAGAGTAATGGTCAGTCACCGGCGGTCGTCCCGCCGCCACGCCCAACGAACCGAGGAGGCGCCGATGGGACTCTTGGAGACCATTCGCGGCCCACAGGACCTGAGCAAGCTCAGCGGATCGCAGCTGCGCGCTCTCGCCCAGGAGATCCGGACCTTCCTGGTCAGCAACGTCTCACGGACCGGCGGTCATCTCGGCCCGAACCTGGGCGTGGTCGAGCTGACCCTGGGCATCCACCGGATCTTCGACTCGCCGCGCGACAGCATCGTCTTCGACACGGGCCACCAGTCCTACGTGCACAAGCTCGTCACCGGGCGACAGGACTTCAGCACCCTCCGCCAGCAGGGCGGGCTCTCCGGCTACCCCTCGCGCGCGGAGTCCGTGCACGACGTCGTCGAGAGCTCCCACGCCTCGTCCTCCCTCTCCTGGGCCGACGGCATCTCCCGGGCCCGCGTCCTCACGCACGAGGGCGAGCGGTACACGGTCGTCCTCGTGGGCGACGGGGCGCTCACGGGCGGCATGGCGTGGGAGGCACTGAACAACATCGCGGCCGACAAGCGGCGCCGGGTCGTGATCGTGGTGAACGACAACGGCAGATCCTATGCGCCCACGATCGGCGGCGTCGCCGACTACCTCGCCTCGCTGCGCCCCACCCTGGACTCCGTGCGCACGCACCACATCTACGAGCGGACGCTGGACTGGGTGAAGGCCAGGATGCAGAACGGCGGTCCGGCCGGTGAGTTCAGCTACAAGAGCCTCCACGCCATGAAGAAGGGCATCAAGGACTGGTGGGCGCCGCAGGGTCTCTTCGAGGACCTCGGCATGAAGTACGTGGGACCCGTGGACGGGCACGACCAGTCCGCCGTCGAGCAGGCCCTGCAGCTCGCCAAGAACTACGAGGGACCCGTGATCGTGCATGCGATCACGGAGAAGGGTCACGGCTACGCGCCGGCCCGCGCCCACGAGGCGGACCAGTTCCACGCCGTCGGCGTGATCGACCCGGAGACCGGCGACCCGATGGATGCCGCGGGCCAGCAGTCATGGACCTCGGTCTTCGCGAACGAGATCGCCGATCTCGCCGACGAACGCCCCGACATCGTCGGGATCACCGGCGCCATGCTCATCCCCGTAGGTCTCCACCGCTTCGCCGCGCGTCACCCCGACCGCGTCTTCGACGTCGGGATCGCCGAGCAGCACGCCCTGACCAGCGCGGCGGGAATGGCCTACGGCGGGCTGCACCCGGTCGTGGCGCTGTACGCGACGTTCCTGAACCGCGCCTTCGACCAGCTCCTCATGGACGTGGCGCTGCACCGTGCCGGCGTGACCGTGGTGCTGGACCGCTCGGGCGTCACGGGTCCCGACGGCGCGAGCCACCACGGCATGTGGGACCTCGCCATGCTGCAGGCGGTGCCGGGCCTGCATCTGGCCGCGCCCCGCGACGCCTCCCGACTCCGCGAGGAACTCCGTGAGGCCGTCGCGATCTCGGACGCGCCGAGCGTGGTGCGCTACTCGAAGGGGTCCGTCGGAGCCGAGATCGACGCCGTCGAACGACTCGAGGACGGCGTCGACGTCCTGGCGCGGCGCCCGTCGGGCTCGCACCGGAACGACGTCCTGATCGTGAGCGTCGGCGCCATGAGCGAACTCGCGCTCGACGTGTCCGGCAGGCTCGGTGCCCAGGGGATCAGCTCCACCGTGGTCGACCCGCGCTGGTTGCTGCCGGTCCCGACGTCGGTGATCGGCCTCGCCGCCGAGCACCGCATCGTGATCGTCATCGAGGACGGCGTACGCGCCGGCGGCGTGGGCTCGCGGATCAGGCAGGAGATGCGCTCCGCCGGTGTGGACACGGCACTGAACGAGGTGGGGCTCCCCGTCGAGTTCCTCGACCACGGCACACGCGCCCAGGTGCTCGAGCGCGTGGGACTCTCGGCCCAGAAGATCACCTACGACGTCGTCGCCCAGGTGCTCGGGACGAAGGTGCCCGTGGCACGACCCCTCGCCGAGGAGGAGTCGCCCGTCTCGGGCCAGTACCCGCACGGCTGATGCCCTCGGGCGGGCGGCACACCGGTTGCCCGAGGCTGCTTTCCGGGGCCCGTGTGAGACAATGGCCAAGGCTGGCGGGGGAACCACATTCCCGCGCCGGTCCAGTGACAGGCTTCCGTTCCGCGAGCGATGCTTCAGCCCTACCGCGTCCGTCCCAGCGGCGGACATCGGCAGAATCCGCTCACGGAACCCACCGTCGACAAGGACGGCTGAGGTGGAAAAGCGCCACTGGTCCCTCGAGTGATTCCGCACCCCGCAGACGGTGCGACCCCGGAGGACACGACAACGACTTCCGGTCAGCCGCCGGGCGAACGGCCCGCGGCGGTCCGACATACCGCCCTCGAGGGTGCTGGGATGTGGCCGGTGCCGCAGGGGCTTGGAGCGAGAATCCATGGATCAGTCAGCACAGCAGGACCCGGCACAGCAGGACAACGGGACCGGGCAGGACACCCCCGCAGCACCGGAGGCGACGACGGCTCCGGCGAGGGCGCCGCGGAAGCGCCGCACCGCGAGCGCACCGGCAGGAGCGCCGCCCGCCGCCGAGCCCACAGGAGATCCTGCCGCCGGGTCACCCGCCCCGACACGTCGGCGGGCCGCCCGTGCACCGAAGGCCGACCAGACCGACACCAGCCAGGCATCCACCAGCCAGGCCGCCAGCAGCCAGGCCCCCACCAGTCAGACCCCCTCCGGCACGGCGGACGCTGCTCCCGAGGCCGGCTCCGCTCCCGAAGCGCCGGCGCGCGCTCCCCGTACGCGCCGGAGGGCAGCGACCGCCGCGGCAGGACCCGCACGGACCCCCGACGAAACGGCGACCGGCCGGGCGGCGCCCGCGGACGCGCCGTCGCTCTCCGAGGTGTCCCCGGCCGCCGGTACGACGGCGGACGATACGACGTCGGACGGTGCTGCTGACGGCGGCGCCGCTGAGGACGCTGCACCCACGAAGCCCACCCGGACGCGCCGGACCTCGGGACGGAGCCGCAGGGACAGCACCCCGACCGACACCGACACAGCCCAGCCCGGCACAGCCCAGCCCGACACAGCCACGACCGACGACACGCAGGCCCAGTCCGACACAGCCCAGTCCGACACAGCCCAGGCCGACACAGCCCGGCCCGACAGCGGGACACCGGCGGTCGCGGACGACGACACCCCCGACGAGGACGGTGCGGAGGCAGCCGCGGGTGCCGGGGAGACCTCGCCCGGGGCCGACCCCTTCAGTCCTCCCGAATCACCGCTCTCCCTGCTCTTCCACGCCCCGGACCTGAGCGCGGCCACCGTGCCCTCGGTCAAGGTGGCCCCGCCCCGCGAGGAAGAGCCCACGGACGAGGACTCCGACGACCAGGCGCCGCGCTCCCGGCGGAGCCGGCGCGGCCGCAGCCGCGGTCGCAGCGACACGGCGACGCCCGATGCGGCGAACGACACGGCGAACGACTCGGAGGACGGCGACACCGAGGACGGCGCCGACACGTCCGCGGACCGGTCGGGCGGCGGGACCAGCTCGCGACGCCGGCGCCGGCGTCGTCGCGGGGACCAGGACCTCGAGCTCACCGGCGGCGAGGACGACGATCCCAACACCGTCACGCGGGTCCGCGCACCCAGGGCGGCGAACGAGTCCGTCTCGGACAAGGTGACCAGCGTGCGCGGTTCCACCCGGCTCGAGGCCAAGAAGCAGCGTCGACGGGAGTCCCGGGACACCGGACGCCGTCGCCAGGTGATCACCGAGGCCGAGTTCCTGGCCCGCCGCGAATCGGTCGATCGGCAGATGATCGTCCGCCAGAGCGACGACAGGATCCAGATCGGCGTGCTCGAGGACGGCATGCTCGCCGAGCACTTCGTGTCGAGGACCCAGCAGGACTCGCTGATCGGCAACGTGTACGTGGGCAAGGTGCAGAACGTCCTCCCGAGCATGGAGGCCGCCTTCATCGACATCGGGCGCGGCCGCAACGCCGTGCTCTACGCCGGCGAGGTCAACTGGGACGCGGCCGGCCTCGACGGGCAGCCCCGTCGCATCGAGCTCGCGCTGAAGTCCGGCGATCCCGTTCTCGTGCAGGTCACGAAGGATCCCGTGGGTCACAAGGGCGCCCGCCTCACCAGTCAGATCTCCCTGCCCGGCCGCTACCTCGTGTACGTCCCGGGCGGCTCCATGACCGGCATCTCCCGCAAGCTGCCCGACGTCGAGCGCAATCGCCTCAAGCGCATCCTCAAGGACCGTCTGCCCGAGAACGCCGGCGTGATCGTGCGGACCGCGGCCGAGGGGGCGAGCGAGGAGGAGCTCACCCACGACATCAACCGCCTCCGCGCCCAGTGGGAGGAGATCGAGCGCAAGGCGGGCTCCACGAAGACCCTCGCCCCGGAGCTGCTGTACGGCGAGCCCGACCTCACCATCAAGGTGGTCCGCGATGTCTTCAACGAGGACTTCTCCAAGCTCGTGGTCTCGGGCGAGGAGGCCTGGGACACCATCGAGGCGTACGTGATGTACGTGGCGCCGGACCTCGTGGGACGGCTCGAGAAGTGGACCGGCGAGGAGGACATCTTCTCGGCGTCGCGCATCGACGAGCAGATCTCGAAGGCTCTGGAGCGCAAGGTCTTCCTGCCCTCCGGCGGCTCGCTGGTGATCGACCGCACCGAGGCCATGACGGTGGTCGACGTGAACACCGGCAAGTTCACCGGCAGCGGCGGCAATCTCGAGGAGACCGTCACCAAGAACAACCTGGAGGCGGCCGAGGAGGTGGTCCGCCAGCTGCGGCTCCGCGACATCGGCGGGATCATCGTGATCGACTTCATCGACATGGTGCTGGAGGCCAACCGCGACCTGGTGCTGCGGCGCCTCGTCGAGTGCCTCGGCAGGGACCGGACCAAGCACCAGGTCGCCGAGGTGACCTCGCTGGGCCTGGTCCAGATGACGCGCAAGCGGATGGGGACCGGGCTGCTCGAGGTGTTCGGCGAGGAATGCCAGCACTGCGAGGGCCGCGGCGTCATCACCCACGCGGAACCGGTGGAACACCGGCACACCCCTGCTCCGGACACCCAGCAGCAGGGGCGCCAGGGGATGTCCCGCAGCGAACGGAAGCGGAACAGGACCAAGGGACCGCAGCAGGAGGAGGGCTCCGCCCAGCAGGCCGCACCGCCCGCTCCCGAGAGCCCCGAGCGTGCCGCGAAGGCCGAGGCCGCGCGTGCGGCCCTCGCCAGCATCGCCGCGGCCACGCACCACGGGCACGGCGACTCGGCGGAGGACGCCGCCCGACCCGCCGAGATCGAGGTGACGGAGGCCGTGCTGACCATCAACGGCGAGACGCTCACGCTGCCCAGGGCGGAGCGGCAGCAGTCCGAGGAGCCGGGGGAGTCGGGGGCGGCGTCCACCGGTCTGACCCTCGACAGCCTGAGTGAGGCGTTCGAGCCGCCGGCACAGGCTCCCGCATCACCTCCGGCAGCCGGGCGGGACTCCTCCGGCGAACCCGCGGACCGGACGGACGACGCACCACCGCGCGCCGCGCAGCCGGCAGGTACCCCGCCGTCCGCCACCGGCGGCCGGCGTCCGCGCGGGCGCCGGGTCGCCCGCAGTGCGCAGGGCGCGGCCGATACCGCCATCGACACCGATACCGGCACCGGCACCGGCACCGCGGAGGGCGCCGAGGGTACTGCCGGATCACGGTACGTGGCCACGGCAGCGCCGACCGTACGGGAGCCGGAGGAGGGCGGCCCGGAGCCGCTGATCTTCGGTGTGGGGGTTCCCGCCTCGAAGCTTTAGCCGGCCGGGACGGCGGGGCCTGCGGCAGCCCGTTGATTTGCGGGAAGCCGCGGTCCTGCCGTAATCTTGACCCTCGGTGCATCAGCGCGTCCAGCGGTGTATCGGGGTACGTGTCGGGGTAACGGGACCAGCAGCGTCCAGGAGTTCCTCCTGACAGCGGCGGCCGGTCCGCCCGGGCGCCGATCACCCACAGGACGGCCGGGATCCTCCGGGACCCCCGCCAGGATCCACCAGAGATTTTTCATCAGAAGTCAGATCGTCGAGAGAAGTGAGTGTCCCAGTGGTGTACGCGATTGTCCGCGCAGGCGGCCGCCAAGAAAAGGTTTCTGTAGGAGACCTCGTTACCCTTGACCGCGTCACCGGTCAGGCAGGGAGCACCTTCGAGCTCCCCGCCCTCCTGCTGGTCGACGGTGCCAAGATCACCTCCGCAGCGGAGGAGCTCGAGAAGATCTCCGTCACGGCCGAGATCGTCGAGAATCTCCGCGGGCCGAAGATCGTCATCCAGAAGTTCAAGAACAAGACCGGGTACAAGAAGCGCCAGGGTCACCGTTCGGAACTGACCCGCGTCAAGATCACAGGCATCGCGTAGTCCTCCCCGGACTCCGCCCGTTCACGTACTTTCCTCAGCGAAGGCAGGCATAACCCATGGCACATAAGAAGGGCGCAAGCTCAACCCGGAACGGCCGCGACTCGAACGCCCAGTACCTCGGCGTGAAGCGCTTCGGCGGACAGGTCGTCAAGGCCGGCGAGATCATCGTCCGCCAGCGCGGCACCCACTTCCACCCCGGAACCGCGGTGGGTCGCGGCGGGGACGACACCCTCTTCGCCCTCGAGGCCGGAGCGGTCGAGTTCGGGACCCGCCGCGGCCGCAAGGTCGTCAACATCGTCGGCGCCGCAGCGGAGTAGTCACGCCGCGCTGGACTGACCAGCTCTTCGGGTGGGGTGGGCCGCAACGGCCCGCCCCACCTTCTTTTAAGCCGGATCCATCCGGCACAGTGAAGCATTCGTAGAAGGAGATCGCCATGGCGAGCTTCGTTGACCGCGTAGTCCTGCACGTATCGGGAGGCACCGGAGGCCACGGGTGCGTCTCCGTCCACCGCGAGAAGTTCAAACCCCTGGGCGGACCCGACGGCGGCAACGGCGGCGACGGCGGCGGCGTGATCCTGCGTGTCGACCACCAGAACACCACGCTGCTCGACTACCACCACGCGCCCCACCGCCATGCCACCAACGGCGGCAACGGCATGGGTGACTGGCGGGGTGGCAAGAGCGGCGAGACGCTGATCCTGCCCGTACCGGACGGCACGGTCGTGAAGACCAAGGCCGGCGAGGTGCTCGCCGATCTCGTGGGCGAGGGGACGGAGTTCGTCGCCGCGGCGGGCGGCCAGGGCGGGCTGGGCAATGCCGCCCTGTCCTCGCAGAAGCGCAGGGCTCCGGGCTTCGCGCTGCTCGGGATCCCGGGCGACGAGCGCGACATCGTGCTGGAGCTCAAGTCCATCGCCGACGTCGCCCTGGTGGGCTTCCCCTCAGCGGGGAAGTCGAGCCTGATCGCGGCCATGTCGGCCGCGCGTCCGAAGATCGCGGACTACCCGTTCACCACGCTGGTCCCGAACCTGGGCGTGGTGGAGGCCGGATCCACGCGCTTCACCATCGCCGATGTCCCGGGACTCATCGAGGGGGCCAGTGAGGGAAAGGGCCTGGGGCACCACTTCCTGCGCCACGTGGAGCGCTGCGCCGCCATCGTGCACGTGCTGGACTGCGCCGCGCTCGAGACGGACCGCGATCCGCTGGGCGATCTCGCCGTCATCGAGAGCGAGCTCGAGAAGTACGCGGTGGACATGAGCTTCGCGGGTCCCGACGGCGACGTCGTCCCGCTCAACGAGCGGCCCCGGCTGGTGGCTCTGAACAAGGTGGACGTGCCGGACGGCCGCGACATGGCCGGTTTCGTCCGTCCCGAGCTCGAGGCGCGCGGCTACCGCGTGTTCGAGGTCTCGGCGTCGAGCCACGAGGGACTGCGGCAGCTCGGCTTCGCCATGGCGGAGATCGTCGAGAACGAGCGCAGGGCCGTCGCCGCGGCGCCGCCGAAGGTGGTGCCCGAGGTCCTGCGCCCCCGCGGCGTCAACGCCGCCTCCTTCCGCATCCGCCACGAGGAGAAGGACGCGCTGCCGCTGTACCGGGTGCTGGGTGAGAAGCCCGAGCGCTGGGTGCTGCAGACCGACTTCACGAACGACGAGGCCGTGGGCTACCTGGCGGACCGGCTCGCCAAGCTCGGTGTGGAGGAGCAGCTGTTCAAGGCGGGCGCCAAGCCCGGGGACACCGTGGTGATCGGCGAGGGCGACGGCGTGGTCTTCGACTGGGAGCCCACCATGATGGGCGGCGCCGAACTCCTGGCCGGGCCGCGCGGCAGCGATCTGCGCCTCGCCGAGTACATCCGGCCCACGCGGGAGCAGAAGCGTGAGGAGTACCAGGAGCGCAAGGACGCCAAGGCCGCGGCCCGGGCCGAGCTCGAGGCCGATCGCAAGGCCGGGATCTGGACGGAATCCGTACAGGACCGCAGGACGACCACTCCTGCGCAGCAGGACCCGGACGCCGGGTCCCGGGGCTAGGAGCCGATCGTGCCGTCCCAGGGCTCCGCGCGGCCGCCGGCGACCCGAGCAGGGTTGGCCACCGCCCGACGCATCGTGGTCAAGGTGGGATCGTCCTCCCTGACCTCCGTGTCGGGAGGGATCTCGGACGCGGCGCTCGTGGGACTGGCCGATGTCCTCGCCGAGCGCCGCGCGTCGGGTACCGAGGTGATCCTCGTGTCCTCCGGTGCCATCGCGGCCGGTCTCGCACCCCTCGGTCTGACGCGCCGGCCCGCGCAGCTGTCCAGTCAGCAGGCAGCCGCGAGCGTGGGGCAGGGTCTGCTGATGGCCCAGTACTCCCGGGCCTTCGCGATGCACGGCGTCACGGTGAGCCAGATCCTGCTCACCGCCGACGACCTCATCCGGCGGTCCCACTACGCCAACGCGCACCGCGCGCTGGAGCGCCTCCTGAACTTCGGCGTCGTCCCGATCGTCAACGAGAACGACACCGTGGCGAGTCACGAGATCCGGTTCGGTGACAACGACCGGCTCGCCGCGCTCGTGGCACACCTCGTCAAGGCCGAGGCGCTGGTCCTCCTGTCCGACGTCGACGCGCTGTACGACGGGCCGCCGAGCGCCGGTGCCCGCCGGATCCCGCAGGTGGACTCCGCGGCCGGGCTCGACGGCGTCACGATCGGACGGGTGGGGGCGGCCGGTGTCGGCACCGGCGGGATGGTCACGAAGGTCGAGGCAGCCCTCATCGCGGCGTCCTCCGGCATCCCGGCCCTTGTCACCTCCGCCGCCAATGCCGCGGTGGCGCTGCGGGGTGACGACGTCGGTACGTGGTTCAGGGCCACCGGGAAGCGGCAACCCATCCGCCTGCTCTGGCTCGCACACCTCGCGCGGGTGCTGGGTACCCTCGTGCTCGACGACGGCGCGGTACGGGCCGTGGGGGAGCGGCGACGGTCGCTGCTGCCCGCCGGGGTCCTGGAGCTCTCCGGTGTCTTCGAGGCGGGCGACCCCGTGGAGCTCGTCGGCAGGGACGGGACCGTGATCGCCCGCGGCCTCGTGAACTACAGCTCCGCGGAACTGCCGCGCATGCTGGGTCGGTCCACCCACGACCTGGCGGCGGAGCTGGGCTCCGGGTACGAGCGGTCCGTCGTGCACGTCAACGATCTCGTGGTCCTCACCCCCACCCGGAGCACCGACGACGCCGCAGCGCCCGGGGACGCGGGTCCTCGCTAGACTGCAGGGATGACCGACCAGCAGCACGCACTCATCGAGAACGTCCGGACCGCCGCCGGCCAGGACGGACAGCCGGAGGAGCGCTCCGGGGAGGAGGTGGTCCGCGCCGTGCACACCATCGCCGATCGGGCGCGGGTGGCCGCGCGCTCACTCGGCAGGGTCAGTCGCGGCCGCAAGGACCGGTTGCTGCTCGCCATCGCGGCGTCACTCGTGGAACGCCGTGACCTCGTCCTCGCGGCGAACCGGACCGACGTGGAGCGGGGCCGCGCCGCAGGGACGTCGGACGGCCTGCTGGACCGGCTGACGCTGGACGCCGAGCGGATCGGGACACTCGCCGAGGCCCTGGCACAGCTGGCCACACTGCCCGACCCGGTCGGAACGGCCGTCCGCACCGAGACCCTCCCGAACGGACTGCGGATGCGCCAGCTCCGCGTCCCGCTCGGGGTCATCGCGGCGATCTACGAGGCCCGTCCGAATGTGACGGTCGACATCGCCGGACTGGCCCTGAAGAGCGGCAACGCCGTGGTGCTGCGCGGGGGGAGTGCGGCAGCCGCGACGAACGCAGCACTCGTCGGAATCATCCGGGACACCCTCGCCGATCACGGCCTGCCCGACGACGCGGTCCTGACGATCGACGAGTACGGGCGGGAGGGCGCCCGCGTCCTCATGCAGGCGCGCGGCCGGATCGACGTGCTGATCCCCCGGGGCGGACGGGATCTCATCCAGTCCGTGGTGAACACCGCGCGGGTCCCGGTGATCGAGACGGGCGAGGGCAATGTGCACATCTTCCTCGACGAGAGCGCCGACGAGGACATGGCGATCGACATCCTCCTCAATGCCAAGACCCAGCGACCCAGTGTGTGCAACACGGTGGAGACACTGCTCCTCCACAGCGGCGCCACGGCCGCGCAGGGTGTCCTCGCTGCGCTGGTCGGGGCCGGTGTCACCCTGCACGTCGACGACCGGTCGCGCGCGCTCCTGCCCGAGGGGGCCGACTCCGTGCCCGCTACGGACGAGGACTGGCGCAGGGAGTACATGCAGCTGGATCTCGCGGTGCGGACCGTGGACGGGGTGCAGGAGGCACTCGAGCACATCCGGCAGTGGAGCACCGGCCACAGCGAGGCCATCATCACCAACGACCTGGCAGCGTCGGAGGAGTTCGTGGCGGGTGTCGACTCGGCCGCCGTCCTCGTCAACGCCTCCACCCGCTTCATCGACGGCGGGGAGCTGGGCCTCGGAGCAGAGGTGGGGATCTCCACGCAGAAGATGCACGCCAGGGGTCCCATGGGGCTGCCGGAGCTCACCACGACCAAATGGATCGTCCAGGGGGAGGGCCAGGTCCGCCGCTGAGGGCCGCCGCCGTCGGCAGTGTGCCCAGCGCGTACCATGGAGGTTCACCACTCATCGGGCAGCACCAGACCGGCGGCCCCTGAATCCGCAGAGGACCCACGATGCTCTACTCCCTCGGCAGCGCCATGCTGGCGACTGAAGGCACGGAACACCACACCGAGCTGCCGATGCCGGCTCTGGCCTACGGCCTGATCATCATGGGTCTGCTGCTCCTGCTGATGCTCGTCACCGTGTCCTTCGCCAACGTGCGCAACCGGCACGAGGCGGTCGAGGAGCACGTCGACCCCCACAAGCAGCACACCAACAAGCACGACCACGGCGAAGCGAACAGGCACTAGCGGTCCTGATGTCAGCGGAGCGCAGCGGACTGGACGCCACGACAGGTCCGCGTCAGCATCGTCGCGACGGCTCGCCGTGGCGGCTGGGCGTGATGGGAGGGACCTTCGACCCGATCCATCACGGCCACCTCGTGGCCGCGAGCGAGGTCGCCTCGGTGTTCGACCTGGACGAGGTGGTCTTCGTGCCCACCGGACAGCCCTGGCAGAAGGTGGACAGGGACGTCTCCGAGGCGGAGCACCGCTACCTCATGACGGTCATCGCCACGGCGTCGAACCCCAGTTTCACCGTGAGCCGCGTGGACATCGAACGGCCGGGGCCCACCTTCACCATCGACACGCTCCGCGATCTGAAGGAGCAGCGGCCGGGCGCGCAGCTGTTCTTCATCACCGGGGCGGACGCCATGGCGCAGATCCTCACCTGGAAGGACGCCGAGGAGCTCTGGTCGCTCGCCCAGTTCATCGGCGTCACCCGTCCGGGACACGAGCTCGACGGGCGTGGCCGGGACGTACGCCTCCTGGAGGTCCCGGCCATGGCCATCTCCAGCACGGACTGCAGGCGCCGCGTGGGCGAGGGCAAACCGGTCTGGTACCTCGTACCCGACGGCGTGGTCCAGTACATCTCCAAGTACCGGCTGTACCGCCGCCCGGGGAGGATCGACGACGGCCTGTCCTCGGGGCTCAGGGGCGACGAGGTCTTCCCCACGGGAGGACGGCCCGGAGTCCGGTCCGGTCCTGCACGACAGCCCACCGGGTGAAGCCGGTATGACCGAAGGCATAGATGTGGATAAGGCACCGATGTGGATACAGCACACCCCGTCACACGACGTCAGCTGAGACTCCAGCTGGTCGACGGCAAGGCCGTCGTGCCCGACGAGGCCGTCGGGTCGCTGCGGGAGCCCCTTCCCGGCGGGCGCCGCGACCGCCGTCGCCAGGGCCGGCGCACCGATGGAGGGCCCGCCGTCGAGCCGGTGGAGCCGGACCCGGCCGTCCTGGCGCAGCAGCGTGCCCTCGCAGCGCGGGCAGCGGAGCTCGCCGCCCGCGCCCGGCGTGTGCGCGCCGCGGCGCACGACCTCACCGTGCAGCCCGCCCCCGAGGACCCCGCGGCGGCACACAACCTCGCCGCGCTGGCCTCGCCCGGCTTCTTCCTCCCGACGGACGGTGCGCAGGCACCATCCGGGAGCATGGAGGCACCTGTTGCGGACACGCCCGTCCCTGCCACCCCGGCCCGATCGCAGGAGCAGGAGCAGTCCCCGTCGCCGACCCGGACCGGGTCGACGGCGAGTGCCCGCCGGGAGCCGGCGGCGCCCGGCCCGAACGGGGACACCGACCCGATCGCGGCCCGGAGTGCCTTCGGGCTGGATCCCCTCGATGCCATGACCGCGGGCCTGGGGAGAACGCGCCGCCTGCGCTACGCCCTGTACTCGTTGCTGGTCGTGGGCGCGGCTGCGCTGGTTACCGGGATAATGATGATCGTCAGCTCCCTCAATGGGTGAAACCGCTGACCACACTCAAGGAGATCAGTGAGCGCTACCGAACAGTCCATCGGCATTGCCCGTACCGCGGCACACGCCGCCGTGGAGAAGCTCGCGCAGGACATCGTGGCCATCGATGTCAGTGAGCGGCTCGCCATCACGGACATCTTCCTCATCGCGTCCGCGCCGACCGAACGCCAGGTCAACGCGATCGTCGACGGTATCGAGGAGGAGCTGTCCCGCCAGGGACTCAAGCCGGTACGGCGCGAGGGCCGCAGCGAGGGTCGCTGGGTGCTGCTCGACTTCGTCGAGGTGATCGTGCACGTGCAGCACGAGGAGGACCGCGTGTTCTACGCGCTGGACCGCCTCTGGAAGGACTGCCCCGGCGTGGACCTCCAGCTCGAGGGTGCCGTGCACGGCGCGGCGCAGGATGCAGGCTCCGGCGACGCGACCGAGTGACGCGGAACGTCCACGCCCATCCCGAGGCCCGGCGGATCATCTTCTGGCGCCACGGCCGGACCGAGTGGAACCACGCGGGACGGTTCCAGGGCCAGGAGGACATCGCTCTGGATCCGACGGGACGGGAGCAGGCCCTCCGTGCCGCGGAGGTGCTGCTCACGCGGGAGCCCTCCCTGATCGTCTCCTCCGATCTGCGGCGCGCCGCCGACACGGCGGATGCCCTGGCCGAGCGGACCGGTCTCACGGTGTCGCTGGACCAGCGCCTGCGGGAGACCGACGCCGGCCGGTGGCAGGGGCTCTCGTTCGCCGAGATCGGTGAGCGGTTCCCCGAGGACAACGCGGCCTGGCGGGGCGGGGATCCGCACGTGCGTGCCGGCGGGCGGGAGAACCGCCTCGAGGTCGGTCACCGCATGCTTGCGGCCGTGACGGACGCGCTCGAGCGCATCTCGCCCACCGAGACCCTGGTGATCGTCAGCCACGGTGGGTCGATCAGGGCCGCGCTCGCTGCGCTGATGGGTCTGCCACCGCAGCGCTGGGGTGCCCTGGCCGGTCTGTCCAACTGCCACTGGTCCGAGGTCCACGAGGTGGTGGGGCAGGTGGGGGCGCGGTTCTCGTGGCAGCTGACGGAGCACAACGTGGGCCTCGGTTCCCTTCCCGCTGAGCCACTGGAGGGCTGACCGCCGGCCGCGGCTGATTTGGTGAAGACCGGAGAATTTACTACACTGGCACAGTTGCCTGAACGGGACGTGAGTCCCACCAAGCAGCACGATACGGGGCTATGGCGCAGCTGGTAGCGCACCTGCATGGCATGCAGGGGGTCAGGGGTTCGAATCCCCTTAGCTCCACCCGAGGAACACCGAAGCCCGTCCCATCTCACGATGGGGCGGGCTTCTTCCGTGCGTAGGCTGCCTGCTGCCGACGCGCGAGGCGGACCATGAACGGAGCAAGACGCGCCGCGAGTCCAGGAGCCAGATCGAAGAGGCGGGCCTGTACCCCGCGCCATGCCGGCGCCGTCGTGACCGGGCGGGGCTTCGCCACCACGCGAAGAACCAGATCGGCGATCTCCCCGGGCTGGAACAGCGTCCCGGAGAAGGACATCGCTGCACCGGGGTCGCGCACCCTGTCGAACAGCATGGGCGTCCACATGCCGTCGGGGCAGACGGCGCTGATGTGGACCTTCCGCTCGCCCGCCACGCGGAGATCGCAGAGCGCCGACGTACTGAAGCCCAGGACGGCGTGCTTGGAGGCAGCGTAGACGCCCTCGCCCGGTACGGAGACGAGTCCCGCGAGGGAGGCGACGTTGACGACGTGACCGCGATGGGCCGGACGCATCAGCTCCAGCGCGGCGATGGTGCCGTGCATGGTCCCGAGAGCGTTCACCTCCATCATCAGCCTGCGCTGCTGGTCGGTGTGGGACCAGACCGGACCCGTGGTCAGCACACCGGCGTTGTTCACCCACAGACCGAGCGCACCGCTCTCCGCGACCGCCGCCTCCGCCGCCGCGCGGCACGCGTCGGGATCTCGGACGTCCAGCCCGGAGGAGCCGGCCGACCCTCCTGCGTCCCGGATCTCCGCGGCGACGGCGGCGGCGAGAGCCTCGTCCACGTCGGTCACGAGGACGTTCCAGCCGAGCCGACCGAGCCGGAGGGCGATCTCCCGGCCCAGACCACGCCCGGCACCGGTGACGACGGCGCCGCCGTCGTGTGGAGCGCTCATGCCGCAACCGCCCGGGCGGGGGCGTTCTCCGCACGGCGGGTGCCGCGCTTGCGCTCGCGGGCAAGATCCCACAGGTAGTGGTCGAAGTCGACCTCCATCGTGTGCCGGGGCGAAGCGCCGGGTGCATGATCCGGCCGGGGCAGACCCAGTCGTGCGGCGTCGCCGGAGGTGAGTGCTCCGAAGCGCAGGCGTGCCCTCGTGGCCCACCACGGCATCCAGCCGGGCAGGGCGAGCCTGTCCGAGGCCAGCCCGAGGGTGAACTTGCGCAGGACCCACTGGCCCCGCCGCTGGGACAGCACGGTGCTGCGTGCCACCCTGCCCGCCTCGGACGCGATGTCGAGGGCCGAGTTTCCCGATCCCACGACGACCACGTCCCGGTCACGCAACTGGTCGCCCGAGCGGTAGTCGTGGGAGTGCATCTGCTCTCCGTCGAACCGGCCCGGATAGGCGGGATCCGGCCAGCGGGGATCCCAGTGATGACCGTTGGCGATTAGGACGGCGTCGTAGTGACGCGTGTGCTCGCCGTCCGCACCGTGCGTCACCACCTCCCACCCGGCGCCGGCCCGGGAGACGCGGATCACCGTCGTGTCGAAGGTGATGCGCTCGCGGAAGGCGAAGTGGTCCACGTAGGCCTCGAAGTACGCCGCCACCTGGTCGTGCCGCGCATAGGGCGGGTAGTCGGCAGGCATGGGGAAATCGGAGAACGCCATGCGCGGGCACGAGGTGTTGATCTGCAGCGTCTCGTAGCAGGCGGAGACATCGTTGGGGTTGTCGTAGACCCAGTTGCCGCCCGGCACGCTGCCCTGTTCGAAGCAGTCGAACGGGACACCGGCGGCGTGCAGGGCCTTGGCCGCGGCGAGGCCCGATGACCCGGCTCCGATGATGCAGGCACGCGGAAAGGCGGGGTTCGGCGGGACCGGGGAAGCGGCGGGGGCAACATCGCGTTGCCGGACGGCATAGGGCATGGGCCTCATCATGGCAGCTCGCAGGACCGGCAACCAGACCCTGTCCGCTCGGCGTCACCCCAAGCCGACCGCGCCCGCCAGGCTCCCGAGCCCCGAGCGGCTCATCGCGGTGATCGCCCACCCGACACCGCCGATGGCGTAGAGACTGATCGGCACGAGCAGGCACCATTCCCTCACGGAGCCGGCGTTCCCGAGGACAGGTACGGCGACGAAGCCGTTCTTCCGCCAGATCCGGCCCACGACCGGCAGCGCCGCGATCGCTCCCGGTGGCTTGAGCGTGAACGGATGGAGGAGATTGCAGCCTCCCGTGGTCAGCATGTCGCCGAGAACATGGACACTCACCCCGAGTCCCACGGCGACCGGGAACCAGAACTGCTCCTCCGGGGCGAAGGCGCAGACGAACGCACCTGCGACCAGCCCGACGGCCCACGGGGACTTCCGCATCCGGTCCGGGATGATCTTCAGCGCCTTGGCCGCGAACGACACCAGCAGGACGGCGAGCAGCCCGGCGCCGGGGAAGACCCGTCCGAAGGCCTCGGTGTCCAGCGTCCACAGGCCGGCCACCCAGGCCATGGAGACGAAGGCGACGATGCCGATGATCGAGTGGGTACCGTGCCGGTGCCCGCCGGAGATGGCTCCGATGCCGGAACAGACGGCGTTGGACAGCGGTGGCAGGGAGTGGGCGATCGTGGCGTTGTGGTGATCGGCGTCGGGCAGCAGTGCGGCCCCGGCCGTGACGAGAGCACCGGTGACTACCCCGACGGGGCTGACCTCGAGGAAGCCCAGGCCCAGGGCGATCGTGTCGGGCAGGAAGGGCGGGGTCGCCGCGGCCACGCCGAGGCTCACCTCGACGTGGGTGGTGACGGCGATCCAGGCGGCTGAGCCGCAGGCTGCATGGTGGGCCCCCATCATGGCGGGTGGTCCTTTCGTGGGCGGCTCGTACTCGCCCATCCTCCGTGCAGCGACCGACACTCCTGGTCAGGGACCCCGCGACCGCGGTGTGGCGGTCAGGGACGGGTGCGCGGCCCGTAGCGCTGGATCAGATCCGTCAGCGCCAGGACGGCGATGATGATCGACGCCGCGACCGCCACCAGCATCGTGTACAGGCCCGTCAGCATCACCATGGCGGAACTGGCATCACGGAGGAAACCGATCCCGCCGACCGCCCCCACGATCCAGAAGACCGCCACCCCGAGGAGTGCGCCCACCGATGGCAGGGCCCTCCGATTGTCCTTGAGCCACTGCGTCGGTCGTGTCCTTGAGATCCCCATGAGCGCCATGCTCCAAGTGTCGGACCCGCGCGGCGGGGGAGCGGCGGCGACACGTATCGAACAGGTCACGATTGGGCTCAGAGCGAGGTTCGGCTCCCGGGCAGGCCGAACAGCCTGACGAGTCCCGCGACGCACCCGACGATCACGACGGACAGCACGGCGAGGAGGGGGACATTCGGACCCGACCGGGACGTGGTGGGTTCGAGTGACACGGGCTCCGCAGTGGCGCTCGCGGTGGGTGAGGGCTCGGGGCTCGTACTGGCCGACGGCGAGGGTGTCGGCGTCTTCGTCGCTCTCGGTGTCTTCGTGGCGGAGGGGGTCGGAGCGGGCTCGGGCTGCACCGGCACCACCGGCAAGACCGGCACCGGTGCAGGAGCAGGTATCGGGACGGGCACAGGAGCGGGCACGGGGGCGGGCGCCGGAGGCAGAACGAGTGGTGCGATCGGCTGCGGGGCCGGCGCGGGGACGGGGACGGGCGCGGGCGGGGCAGGTATCGGTGCAGGTGCAGGAGCTGGTGCGGGCGCAGGGGCCGGAGGAGGTGGGGGAGGCGTCGTCGGGTCGGAAGTGGGTGTCTTCGTCGGGGCCGGGCTGGGAGAGGGCTCTTCGGCCCCTGGTGACTTCGTCGACGCCGTCCGGCCATCGCCGGGTATCGTGCCCTTGTCGTCGTCGGTCTCCTCCGTCAGCTGTACCTCGGTACCGGGATCGGTCTCGGGATCGACGGTCGCCTGCTGCGAAGGCGTCGTCGGACGGGTGGCCGTGTCATCGACGGCCAGGGCGCCGGGCGCACCGAACGACAGACCTGCGCCCGTGACGATGGCCGTAGCGGCCATGGCCCGGGTCCACTTTCTTCCCATGATGTCCCAGTCTCCAGACCGTGTTCGAGCGTCAGACGTACCGCTCCATAGTGTCATGCGGCCGGCCCCGCGACGGCAGCATCATCGGCCCGTGCGCTGATCCCCCTCCGGGGGTCCGAGGAGGCGGGCCGCATCGGCCTGCGCCATGAGCTGTGAGTCCGTGAGGGTGCTCCCGCGCAGGAAGCCGTGCTCGCGCAGCAGCAGCCTGATCTCCTCGACGGAGTAGGGGTCGGGCCAGCGGCTGTGTGCCACCACGTGGCAGCTGCCACAGAGGGGGACCAGATCGCTCAGCGGATCGACCTCGTGGTCGGCATCGACGAAGCCCGGCGGCGTCAGGTGGTGTACCTGGACCAGATCGCGGGCCACGGTGCCGTAGCGCTGCTCCATGTCGAGCCCGCACGCATGGCATGCCGACCCGCGGAGCGCCAGGACCGTGCGCCGCAGCTGCGGATCCTGCTCGTACCTGTTCGCCAGGACGCGCCGGACGGCGCGCGACGGCAGGGACCCCGGGGTGGGTTCCAGTGCTCCCCGCTCCGGCTGCGCGGCCCCGGCCCAGAGCCTGCGCAGCGTGCGCGCCGCCCCTCGATCCACCGGCTGCACCCCCTCCTCCAATCGAAGCTCCGGCAGGTGCTCCACGAGTCGGGCCAGGGCCACCTGATCGCCGAGGGGGAGCAGGTGGTCGACGTCGACCGCGACCTGGACGGTCGTCGCGTCAGCTACCACGGCGCCGACCCAGCCCACGGTGCCGTGCCCGCCGAGCCCGCACATCGCGGATCGGGTACCGAGGATCACGAGCCAGACGTCCAGCTCCGGAGCCGGCTGCAGCGCCGAGGGGAACGCCCACAGCTGCCGGAGCAGACCGTCGGCCTGCACGGTCCGCACCGCCGCGGCATGACTCCCGGCCCAGACCGGCCGGTCGGGGTCCCACGCCAGGATGACTGCCTCCATGAGCCCGAGTGTGTCATGCGCCGGGCCGGGCCGGGGCAGGTCGCCGGGCTCGGAGGATCGGCCTCCCGACCACCCGGGCCGCGTGGAAGACTGGGGACCATGCGCCTCCGTCATGCCCTGTCCTTCCTCCGGCCCGCCCGTCCCACCCCGGACGCGCCGGCCTCCGAGTCGGGAGCCGGCAACATCGCGCTGCGCCTCGACGATGCCTGGCTCGGGTTCCAGACGCGTCGCGCCCTCCGCCTGGGACGGACGGAGACCGTCATCCCGTACACCGGGTACGGCACGACGTCGTGGGTTCGGGTGCTGGCGCGCGTGGTCCTCAGCGACCCGAGGGACAGCGAGCGCGGCCCCGAGGAGGGACCGCTCAGACCGCTGCAGGAGGGCATCCGCGGCTGGCGGAACTTCACGAGCCCGCCGGTGGCCGACGCCGTC
Source organism: uncultured Arthrobacter sp. (assembly GCF_947493765.1). GTDB lineage: Bacteria > Actinomycetota > Actinomycetes > Actinomycetales > Micrococcaceae > Arthrobacter_D. Next base: position 286,569 of record NZ_CANLSZ010000003.1, on the reverse strand, counting down.
GTGCGGGTGACCATCGGCGACTCCGTGCACGAGGTCGAGGCGGACCACGGCGGCGTGGTCGACGCCCGTATCCAGGTGGCCCTGGAGGCGGGGTGGCACACGGTCTCCATGCAGTCCGGGGAATCCCGGTCCGTGGAGGCGCCGGTACGTATCGTGTCCGACCGTGCGGAGTTCGGCGTCGTGTCGGACATCGACGACACCGTCATGGTGACAGCGCTTCCCCGGCCGTTCCTGGCTGCCTGGAACACCTTCGTCCTCGACGAACACGCCCGGACCCCCACCCCGGGGATGGCCGTGCTCTACGAGCGGATCGTCCGCACCATGCCGTCGGCCCCGGTCCTCTACCTCTCCACCGGTGCCTGGAACGTGGCGCCGGCCCTGTCGAGGTTCCTCTCCCGCAATCTGTACCCTGCGGGCCCCAAGCTCCTCACGGACTGGGGTCCCACGCGCGACCGCTGGTTCCGCAGCGGCCAGCAGCACAAACGGTCGGCCCTCGAGCGGCTCGCCGAGGAGTTCCCGGGTGTCCGGTGGCTGCTGGTGGGCGACGACGGCCAGCACGACGAGGCCATCTACTCCGAGTTCGCCGAGCGCCACCCAGAGAACGTCCGGGCGATCGCCATCCGGCAGCTGTCCGTCGGCGAGGCCGTCCTCGCCGGTGGCCGCTCCAAGTCCGGTGTCCGGTCCACACCGGGAGTCCCGTGGATCTACGCTCCCGATGGCGCAGGAATGTCGGAGGAGCTCGAGAAGCTGGGAGTCATCGTCAGCGAGACCCGCTCCGCCGGGGAACCCGAGGAGACCCGCTGACCCTGCCCGAAGGACCTCAGATGACGCCCAGGACGTATCCGGCGCTCTCCTACGAGCTGTATCCGCCGCGCAACGCCGAGGCCGAGGGCCCCCTGTGGGCCACCATCCGTCGGCTGGAGGCCACGCGCCCGGATTTCGTCTCGGTCACCTACGGTGCTGCGGGAAGCAACCGGGAGACGGCGATCGACCTCCTGCGACGGCTGCTGACCGAGACCACGCTGAAGCCGCTGGCCCATCTGACGAGCGTCGGGAGCAGCCGGGCCGAACTCGTCGGGATCATCGAGCGGCTGCTCGGCGGAGGGGTCCGCGGCATCCTCGCGCTGCGCGGTGACGCCCCCGACGGCGTGGAGCCCGGGTCCGGGGACGTGGAGCACGCCGACGAGCTCGTCCGGCTGATCCGCGACGTGGAGGCACAGCGCACCGCCCAGCTCGCGGCCGGCCGGGTCTCGATCGGCGTCGCCGCCTACGCGACCCGCCATCCCGACTCTCCCAGCGTGGAGAAGGACGTCGAGGTGCTGCTCGCCAAGGAGGCCGCCGGGGCCGACTTCGCCATCACCCAGGTGTTCTTCCACGCCTCGGACTACTCGAAGCTGGTCAGCCGGGCGGAACGGGCCGGCGTCACCATCCCGATCATCCCCGGCGTCATGCCCATGACCAGCTCCCGCCGACTGACGAAGCTGGGCAGCCTGGCGGGCATCGACGTCGACGACGCCTTCCGGGCACGGCTCGACGACGCCGCCTCCGACGAGGACCGCCGCAGCATCGGCGTCGCGGCGACCGTCGAGCTCGCGCGGGCGGCCCTCGACGAGGGCGCCCCGGGTGTGCACCTCTACACGTTCAACGAGCATGCTGCGGCGCTCGCCGTCCTGGACGCCCTGGAGCTGGAGCGCCCGCCCGAAGCGGGCCTCGCAGCATCCATGTAGCGCCGGTGCGCGTGGGCTGGACGGTGGGCTACCGGGCGTCCTACGGGGCGGCGGTGTGGCGTGGGCCGATGCTGTGGCTGCGCAGGATGTCCGCCAGCTGGCCCATGAAGAGCCTGACCCGCGCGTCGTCGGCGTCTCCCGTGCGCAGGGCAAAGATGCTGCGGGCCAGCCTGATCTCCGGGACGTCCAGGACCACGATGCCCTCGGGCCTGTTCACCATGGCGAGCTCCGGGACGAGGGCGGCGCCCAGCCCGGCGGACGTGAGCTCGAGGCTCGCGTTGAAGTCGTCGCAGTAGGCCGAGATGCGCGGATGCAGACTGCAGCTCGCGAAGAGGCGTTCGATCACCGTGGCATCGGCGGTGCCGGGATGGTGCATGATCCACGGCATGTCGGCGAGCTGATCGGCACTCACGCGTGACCCGCTGCGGATCCCCCAGCTCGCGGGCAGGATGACGCGGAAGTCGTCGTCGCCGATCCACTCCCTGCTGAGCGTGGACGGCCACGCGAGCCCTGCCTGGCCCACCTGGTAGACGAGGGCCAGGTCCAGGTCGCCGCCGGTCCGCAGGCCCTGGATGGTGTGGGCCGGTTCCCCCACGAAGAGGCGGAGGGTGATCCCGAGGCGCTGCCACTCGGGTTGGCGCAGGAGGCGGGGGAGGGCGAAGGTCGCGAGGCTGGGAAAGATCCCCAGGCGCAGCTCGCGCGTGGTCCCCGAGTGGGCGCGGGCCGTCGAGGCGAGGAGCGCATCGATGTCGGTCAGGACCTTCGCCGCGTGCCGGGACAGGGCGAGCGCTGCGTCGGTCGGGACGGCGCTCCTCGCGGCCCGGGTGAAGAGCGTGGCGCCGGTGTCGCGTTCCAGGGCGGACATCTGCTGCGAGACCGCCGACGCCGTGTAGCCGAGGCTCGTCGCGGCGGCGCTGAAGGACCCGTGCCGGATCACCTCGAGCAGGGTGCGCAGATGGGTCGGATTGACCATCGGATCCTCTCCACCGTGCCGGAACTCCGAGTGCTGACGGGCTCCGTGCCGTGTTCCGTCCCGGGCCCCATCGAGCCTACCCGCGCCGGGCCGTGGGAGGGGCGATGCGACCCCCCGGACGTCGTCCGCGACACGCCGTGGAAGTGCGACACGGACACTTTTTTCCTGTGGGGGAAGTACTCCACAGGGTGTGGGCGGAGGTGACCGCGAGGGCCCGGAACGGCTCATTCCCGGGCTTCGCGGGGACCCCGGTCTGTGGACATCGTGTGGACGACCCCCGGTGTAAATGACATACTTGTAATACATCATCTAGGGGTTCACGCCACCAACGTGCACTAGATGTAGTATCGAAGTACAGAACCAGCCGCTGGACGAACAGAGGCCGGGGGGCGCGGGAATCCCAGGATTCCCCTCGTTTCCGGGCCGTGCATCACGAAGTACACCAGCCCTCTGTCGACGCAGGACCCAGCACGAAGAACCAGTCAGCACAAGATTCAGCAGTAGAGAAAAAGGGGACCAGGACATGACAGTCACGGTGTACACGAAGCCAGCGTGCGTGCAGTGCAATGCCACCTATCGGGCACTGGACAAGAAGGGCATCGCCTACCAGAGCGTCGATATCTCGCAGGATCCCGCCGCACTCGAGCGACTGCGGTCCATGGGGTACATGCAGGCCCCCGTCGTCGTCACGGACAACGACCACTGGTCGGGATTCCGCCCCGACAAGATCCAGTCGATCGCCGACTCCGCCGTCAGCTCGGTGGCCTGACCGGTTCCCCCCGGGGAACCGCCGGGAGGCGTCGGTCATGACCGGTACCACGATGGACGAGCGCAGGGTCTCCGCCGCTCCGGACCACACCGGCACGACGGAGGGCCCGTTCACGGAAGCCCCGCTCATCTACTTCTCGTCGGTCTCGGACAACACCCACCGGTTCGTCGGGAAGCTGGGCATCGAGGCAGCCCGCATGCCGCTGCTCACCAAGGACCCCACGCTGCGGGCCACGCGACCCTACGTGCTCGTGCTGCCGACGTACGGCGGGATCACCGGCAAGGGAGCCGTGCCGCGCCAGGTGGTGAAGTTCCTGAACGTCGAGCGGAACCGGAGCCTCCTGAGGGGCGTCATCGGCGCCGGCAACACCAACTTCGGGGAGACCTACTGTCTCGCCGCCGACGTCGTCGCCGCCAAGTGCGACGTCCCCGTACTGTACAGATTTGAAGTCATGGGCACGTCCGAGGACGTGGACCGAGTCACACAAGGATTGGAAGAGTTCTGGACATGAGTGTTGTAGAGACCGAGACAGGAGCACCCGCCGCGACGGCGGCCCGCTTCAAGGACATGGGATACCACGAGCTCAACGCCATGCTCAATCTGTACGGGCCCGACGGCGAGATCCAGTTCGAGGCCGACCGCGAGGCCGCACACCAGTACTTCCTGCAGCACGTGAACAACAACACCGTCTTCTTCCACGATCTCGAGGAGAAGCTGGACTACCTCGTCAAGAACGAGTACTACGAGCGCGAGACGCTCGACCAGTACACGATGAACTTCGTCCGGGACCTCTACAAGCGTGCCTACGCCAAGAAGTTCCGCTTCGAGACGTTCCTCGGCGCGTTCAAGTTCTACACCTCGTACACGCTGAAGACCTTCGACGGGAAGCGCTACCTCGAACGCTACGAGGACCGCGTGTGCATGGTCGCCCTGCACCTGGCGCGCGGCAACGAACAGCTCGCCGAGCAGATGGTCGAGGAGATCATCGACGGTCGCTTCCAGCCGGCCACGCCCACCTTCCTCAACGCCGGCAAGCGCCAGCGCGGCGAGCTGGTCTCCTGCTTCCTGCTCCGTATCGAGGACAACATGGAGTCGATCGGGCGCTCCATCAACTCCGCCCTGCAGCTCTCCAAGCGCGGCGGTGGCGTCGCATTCGCCCTGACCAACATCCGCGAGGTCGGCGCGCCGATCAAGCAGATCGAGAACCAGTCCTCCGGCGTCATCCCCGTGATGAAGCTCCTCGAGGACAGCTTCTCCTACGCGAACCAGCTCGGCGCACGCCAGGGTGCCGGCGCGGTGTACCTGCATGCCCACCACCCCGACATCAACCGCTTCCTCGACACCAAGCGGGAGAACGCGGACGAGAAGATCCGCATCAAGACGCTCTCCCTCGGCGTCGTGGTCCCCGACATCACCTTCGAGCTCGCCAAGCGCGACGAGGACATGTACCTGTTCTCGCCGTTCGACGTCGAGAAGGTGTACGGCATGCCGTTCTCCGACATCTCGGTGACCGAGAAGTACTACGAGATGGTGGACGACGCCCGCATCAAGAAGACCAAGATCAAGGCGCGTGAGTTCTTCCAGACCCTCGCGGAGATCCAGTTCGAGTCCGGCTACCCGTACATCATGTTCGAGGACACCGTGAACCGGGCCAACCCGATCGACGGCAAGATCATCATGAGCAACCTGTGCTCCGAGATCCTCCAGGTCTCCGAGCCCACCACGTACAACGAGGACCTGTCCTACGAGAGCACCGGCAAGGACATCTCGTGCAACCTCGGGTCGCTGAACATCGCGAAGACCATGGATTCGCCGGACTTCGGCCGGACCATCGAGACGTCCATCCGGACGCTGTCCGCCGTCTCCGACATGAGCCACATCAACTCGGTGCCCTCGATCGCGAAGGGCAACGACGCCTCGCACGCCATCGGCCTCGGCCAGATGAACCTGCACGGCTACCTGGCCCGGGAGCGCGTGCACTACGGCTCCGAGGAAGGGCTGGACTTCACCAACATCTACTTCTACTCCGTGGTGTACCACTGCATCCGGGCGTCGAACCTGATGGCGATCGAGACCGGTACCACCTTCGCCGGCTTCGAGAGGTCCAAGTACGCCAGCGGCGAGTTCTTCGACAAGTACACCGACCAGGTGTGGGAGCCGGCGACGGCGCGCGTGCGTGAGCTGTTCGCAGACGTGCACATCCCCACGCAGGAGGACTGGCGTGCGCTGAAGGCCTCCGTCATGGAGCACGGCATCTACAACCAGAACCTGCAGGCCGTGCCGCCGACCGGATCCATCTCGTACATCAACAACTCGACGTCGTCCATCCACCCGGTGGCGTCGAAGATTGAGATCCGCAAGGAGGGCAAGCTGGGCCGCGTGTACTACCCGGCGCCGTACCTCACCAACGACAACCTGGAGTTCTACCAGGACGCGTACGAGATCGGCTTCGAGAAGATCATCGACACCTACGCGGCTGCCACGCAGCACGTCGACCAGGGCCTGTCGCTGACGCTGTTCTTCAAGGACACCGCCACCACGCGGGAGATCAACAAGGCCCAGATCTATGCCTGGCGCAAGGGCATCAAGACCATCTACTACATCCGTCTCCGCCAGCTCGCGCTGGAAGGGACGGAGGTCGAGGGTTGCGTCAGTTGCATGCTGTAGGCAACTAGATCGGTCCGGTCGGGCAGTCAGCCCGGCCGGGCTTCCGGCACACCAGGCAGTACCCACGCAGAGAAGGAACACCCCCATGAGCGAGAAGCTGAAGCTCGTAGACCAGGTCCAGGCCATCAACTGGAACCGTATCCAGGACGACAAGGACGTCGAGGTCTGGAATCGCCTGGTGAACAACTTCTGGCTGCCCGAGAAGGTGCCGCTGTCCAACGACGTGCAGTCGTGGGCCACGCTGACGCCGGATGAGCAGCAGCTCACCATGCGGGTGTTCACGGGTCTGACGCTGCTCGACACCGTGCAGGCCACCGTGGGCGCCGTCAGCCTCATCCCGGACGCGATCACGCAGCACGAGGAGGCCGTCCTCACGAACATCGCGTTCATGGAGTCCGTGCACGCCAAGAGCTACTCGTCGATCTTCTCCACGCTGGCCTCTACCAAGGAGATCGACGAGGCGTTCCGCTGGTCCACCGAAAACGTGAACCTGCAGAAGAAGGCGCACATCGTCACCGACTACTACCGGGGTGACGATCCGCTGAAGCGGAAGGTAGCCTCGACGCTGCTGGAGTCCTTCCTGTTCTACTCGGGCTTCTACCTGCCCATGTACTGGTCCTCACGGGCCAAGCTGACGAACACCGCGGATCTGATCCGCCTGATCATCCGTGACGAGGCCGTGCACGGCTACTACATCGGGTACAAGTTCCAGCGCGGTCTGGAGAGTGCGACGCCGGAGCGCCGTCAGGAGATCAAGGACTACGCCTTCGAGCTCCTCTTCGAGCTGTACGAGAACGAGGTCCAGTACACCCACGATCTGTACGACTCCGTGGGCCTGGCGGAGGACGTCAAGAAGTTCCTGCACTACAACGCCAACAAGGCGCTGATGAACCTGGGCTACGAGGCGATGTTCCCGTCGTCGGTCACCGACGTGAACCCAGCGATCCTCTCGGCGCTGTCGCCGAACGCCGATGAGAACCACGACTTCTTCTCCGGTTCCGGTTCCAGCTACGTCATCGGCAAGGCCGTGAACACCGAGGACGAGGACTGGGACTTCTAGGAGGTTCCTATCGGCTCGTGAGAGGCGACTCAGGAGAGCAGGGAGGGGCCCGGTCCGCGGATGGCCGCAGACCGGGCCTCTCCTGCGTGTACCTCGGGCACGCAGACGGACGCAGGGTCAGCTGGAACACCTCGACGAACGTGAATGCCCGGCCCTCCCTCAGTGTGCGGTACTGACCCGGAGTCCACGAAGCTGCGTGGGGGCGAGGCAGAAGAAGAGGTCCCGCTGTCCGGGAGCCCACGGTTCCTCGATGGCCTTGCCCCAGAGCGTCGTCAGCAGGGCAGGTTCCTCCACACGGGTGGCAGAGCCGTTCGCCAGGATGCTCCAGCCGCTGTGTGTCTCCCTGTTCACCTGGTCGATCTGGAAAGCTGCCCGGCCCAGATCGCTGGTGGCGATGGTCCCGTCGGCAGAGGTCCGGAAGTAGATGCGTTCGTCCAGCACCACGTAGTGCACGGGGTAGATGTCGAGCAGGCCGTCCCGGAAGAAGCCCAGGCGTCCCGTCGACCGGGTGCTCGCGAGTGCCCAGCACTCCGAGGGCGGCAGCGTGTCGGACGCGCGGAGAGTACCGGGCGTGCCCCAGGAGGAGTGCTCGGGGGTGGCGGTCACTGCCCCACCTGCTCGGGAGATGCAGCGGCACGGACGACGGACGGGACGAACGCACGCCCGCTGATCGAGTCCGGGACGAGCCGCATGAAGCGGTCCTTCCTCCCGCTCTCCCAGGGGTGGAGGGGTAGTTGCACCGTGTCCATGAGCTCCGCCGTGATGCCGATGGTGGAGGTGTGCCCCTTCACGACGACGCTCCACATCATCTCCTGGTCACCGCCCCACTCGGTGGTCCCGGGAGCCAGCCGGCCGTCGGCTTCCAGGGCCGATGCTGCCTTCTCCGCAGCGGACGACTTGGTGCCCTCGGAGGTCCTGTAGACGAGACTGCCGTGGTCCACGACGAAATTGATGGGGAAGACCTCCGGCCGGTCGTCGACGCACAACGCCAGACGGCCGAACGGGGCGGTGCGAAGGAGTGCCCAGCATTCATGGGCCGGAAGAATTCTGGTGGAGGTGGGTTGAGAGTCCATAGCGTGACACTATGAAAGTGCTGTCGGTGCGGCTAGGGTCCTGAGGCCCTATCCAGGAAGCATCGGGTAGGAGAAGCACAGTGGCATCACGAGCAGAGCAACCGTCCCTGATCTCCCCGGACGCGGGTTTCGGTTCCGGAACGCCCATGGGAATCGGTAATCTCCTGAGTGCGTTCGGCGCCATGGCCGACAATCTGGACCTGGACACCGTCCTCGAGCGCGTGACGGCGGCGGCCTGCCAGTTGGTGGACGCCCGCTTCGGCGCACTGGGCGTCATCGGTCCCGACAGCATGCTCAGTCAGTTCATCACCGTGGGCCTGCAGGACGACGAGATCCGGCGCATCGGTCCGCTCCCTGAGGGGCACGGGGTCCTGGGGCTGCTCATCACCGAGCCGCACCCGCTGCGACTGCACGATCTCCGGCAGCATCCCCGCGCCGTGGGTGTTCCCGAGCATCACCCCCAGATGACCTCGTTCCTGGGCGTTCCCATCCGTATCCACGGGACCGTCTTCGGCAATCTCTATCTGACCGAGAAGAACGGGGGCGCCGACTTCTCGGACACCGATGAGCAGCTCCTGGTGGCACTGGCCGCCGCGGCGGGCGTCGCCATCGAGAACTCGCGGTTGTTCGACGAGGCGACCCGCAGGACGCGCTGGCTGCAGGGTGGCCTGGATGCTGCCCGCGAACTCCTGGAGCAGAACGACGCCTCGCGCAACGACTTCGAGGTCCTGACCCGTCACGCACTGAGTGCATCGAACAGCTCCCTCGCGGTGATCCTCCGCGACTTCGGACACGACCGCGGCCTTATCTGCGAGGCGGCGGAAGGCGAGCTCGCCGAGGTGTTCCTGGGCCGGTCGAGCGCGGAGAGTGCTCTCCTCGAGGGGTTGACCAGCAGCTCGAACCCTCTGCTCCTCACGGCGGACGACGCCGCGCGGCTGCTGCCCGGTGCCCCTCGGGGAACGCTCGACACAGTCATGTGTACCCTGCTCACGGGCACGGAGGAACGCCAGTTCCTGCTCCTCGGGCGCTCGGCGCCCTGCCCGCCGTTCTCCCGCGTGGACCACGAGATGATGCGATCCTTCACCTCGCACGTGTCCCTGGCGCTCGAGTTGCTCGGTGCCCACCGCCGTCGCGAGCAGCAGGCGGTCTTCGGTGACCGTGACCGCATCGCGCGCGACCTGCACGACCTGGTGATCCAGCGCCTCTTCGCCACCGGCCTCAGCATCCAGAGCCTGCGGAAGTACCTCACCGACAGCGAACCGTTGAACAGGATCACGGCCGTGACGTCGGAGCTCGACTCGACGATCAGGGAACTGCGCGACACCATCTATTCACTGCGGTCGGTCCCGCAGATCACGCCCACCTTCACGTCCAGTATCTTCGCCCTGGTCGCGGAGGCCTTCGACGGTCACGAGCTCGAACCCGTGGTGCAACTGTCCGGCCCGGTGGACACCGTCGTGGACGAGGCCGTCGCGGCGCATGTGAGGGCAGTCCTCCTCGAGGGGCTCTCGAACGCGCTGCGGCACGCCCACGCTGCATCGATCACGGTGACGCTCAGGGCCCAGCCGGAGCGGCTGGAACTGACGATCGCCGACGACGGTCGTGGCTTCGAGCACCTGCCGGCGCCGGGAGGATTGGAGAACATGCGGCGTCGGGCCGAGCTGTGCGGCGGTCACCTGGACATCCGCAGTGCGCCCGGGGAGGGGACCGTCGTCCGTTTCGCCGTACCCCTGAGGGGCTAGCGAAGGGGAGAGGCTGAGCGGGAGACGAAGACCGCCGCCTGGGTACGGCTCTGGAAGCCGAGCTTCGACAGGATCGACGACACGTAGTTCTTCACGGTCTTCTCGGCCAGGAACAGCGCTGCGCCGATCTCCCGGTTCGTCAGGCCGTCCCCGATCAGGGTGAGCACCTTCTTCTCCTGGGTGGTCAAACCGGCCAGGCGGAGATCCTCCGCCGGTGCGTCGAACAGTCCCTTGATGATCCGGTCCTTCATGCCGGGTTCGAAGAGGGACTCACCAGCGGCGGCCCTGCGCACCCGGCCGACGAGATCGGAGCCGAGGATCTCCTTGAGGATGTATCCCGACGCCCCGGCGAGCACGGCTCCCCGCAGTGCCTGGTCGTCGTCGTAACTGGTCAGGATGACGCAGGTCAGGGACGGGTCGATCGAGCGTACGTCCCTGCACACCTCGATACCGGAGCCGTCCGGTAGACGGGCGTCGAGAATCGAGATGTCCGGAGCGAGGGCGGGAATGCGCCGTGTGGCTTCCTCCGCGGAGCCGGATTCCCCCACGATCACGCAGCCCTGCGCCTCGAGCAGTTCCCGTAGCCCCAGACGCACCAGCTCGTGATCGTCGAGCAGGAACACTGTCACGTCTTTCATGCGCTGGTCGTCCTCATTCCTGATGTCCCACTCCTGAACCGGTCTGCTGCTGCCGGACCGGTCTTCCACATCCCACCTCGGGCGAGGCGTCGTCGGTCGTGCTCCGAGCGTCTGCGTCGCGGTCATGCCCTTCTCGATGATGGACCTGCCCGTCAGCCGTGCACAGGGTCCAACGTCCCGGTCCCTCCAGTCACACACCGGGCCCTTTGGCCCTAGCGGCGGCCCGGGGAGTGGGCGAGCATCACTGAAGTACGTTCACGCCGAGGTAAGGATAACCATGACCACGAATTCTGCACCGCATCCCCGCACCATCGTCGTCGGCGTCGACGGCTCGGCATCATCGGTCGCCGCACTGCAGCTGGCTGCAAGCCTGATACCGCTCGCCGGCGATGTCATCCACGCCGTGTCGGCCTGGCAGCACCCCTTCGTGCTCAGCCCCTACACGCCGATGGAGTGGAACTACGAGGAGATGTCGCAGAAGGCCCTGGACCAGGCCCTGGTCGAAGCATTCCCCGACGGTCCACCCGCAGGTCTCGAGAGCCGAACGATCCAGGGTTCTCCCGCTGCCATCCTCATCGAGGAATCCAAGCACGCGTCGATGGTGGTGGTGGGTTCACGAGGACACGGTGGCTTCGCCGGGCTGCTGCTCGGGTCCGTCAGCTCTGCCGTCGCCGAACGGTCCGCCTGCCCGGTCCTGGTGTCCCACGGCGCTCCGCAGCTCGCCGAGGGGCAGCCCGTAGCCCTGCCGTCCTCGGACGTGACGGCGTGAGCGGCGACCGCGCCGGTACCGGAGGCGCGCACCAGAAGCCCGTGATCGTGGGCTTCGACGGTTCCGAGGACTCGCGCCGCGCAGTCCAGTGGGCCGCACGGCATACCGTTGCCGCGGGACTGCCACTCGTCGTCGCCCACTGCTGGGTGTGGCCCCTGTTCACCCAGAATCTGGGCCCGGTGACGTACATCGAGGACAGCGGTCTCCAGCGAGAAGCGGAGAAGACGGCCGCCGAGGGTCTGGAGCTGGCTCTGCAGACCGAGCCGGACGTGGACGCGAGCGTGCGGCTGGTCGCCGGGTTCCCGTCGGAGATGCTGACGCGACTCTCCACCGGAGCCTCCCTGGTGGTCACCGGCACGCGAGGCCTTGGAGGCTTCACCGGACTGCTCGTCGGCTCGGTCAGCCTCCACCTCGCCGCCAGCGCATCGTGTCCGATCGCGGTCATCCGCGATGAGCACCCCGGGCAGGGGGATGTCCTGGTCGGCGTCGACGGCTCACCCGAGAGCGAGCGTGCGGTGCTGGCAGCTGCGGACCTGGCACGGACCCTCCAGACCTCACTGCGTATCCTGCACGTCCGTGCCTACGGGCGGAATGTGCCCACGCGGCTCGACGAGCCGGCTGAGGACCCCGTCATCCAGCAGGCCCTCGGGCTTCTTCCACCCGACAGCGACCTCGGCGTGACCGTCGAGTCGCTCTCCGATCCGTCCGTTCCGGGCGTGATCGTCCACCACGCTCGCGGGAGCGCCTGCGTGGTACTGGGCGCGAAGGGGCGCAACACCATCGGCGCCAGGCTCGGCTCGGCGGTCCACGCGGTCCTGCACCACGCGAAGGGCAACGTGATCGTGGTCCGCTGAGGCGTCGCACAGCTCGGAGCCCGCGCACTACTTGGTGCGCCGATCCGGGCACGACCGCGGGGGACGGGGGGACTTTCTGCCCTAGTTGCCCGACGCCACTCGGGATTGGATGGAGGTGGATCGCCCTCGCGGCGATTCGATCGACGTTCGACGAGGGGGACCCGCACCATGACCAGCATCAGTGAGATCTGGGCGATGCTCGACACCGACGTCCAGCAGTGGCTCCTGGACAATCCTGGAACACACGTCCTGCCACGGTTCTACGTCAATCAGGTGCCGGCCGGGGGGCCGGGAACGGGTCAGTGTCTGCGCCTCGACGAGCACGGCGACTACTGGCTGACACCGGAGGAGATGTTGTTCCTGACGGCGAGGAGGCAGGAGCGTATTGCCCGACAGCAGGACGCCGTGGCAGCGGACAGGGGTGGCGAGTCCACCCGAAACGGTGAGGCACTCGATCGATGACGCCTCCTGCGCACCGGGTTGGTACACCGCTGCAGTCGGTACCGCCTCCTGCCACCCTCGAGCGCGTTGAGGATCAGCGCGAGGAGCAGGATGCGGGCAGGAGCGACAGGGAACGACGTCGCGCGCTGGCCGTCCATCCCTCGGCGGGACGGCAGAAACTGCGGATCCTCGTCCAGATCGATGCGGAGAGCGGATGCATCCGCATCGTGGTCCGAGGATGCCTGACCCCCCTGAATGTCCACGGCCTCGATCTGGTGGTCTCCCGAGCCAGCACGCTGGGTCGTGAATCGTGCATCATCGTCGACCTGGCACAGGCGAGCCAGTGGGAGGGTATGGACTCCTGGTTGCAGACCGAGGCGATCGAACGCCGCCTGAACCAGGTGTCGCGGAACGCCATGGGGGATCGTCTGCGCATCGTTCCCATGACTGGACCAAGGGGGACTCCGGCGTCACCACCGATCGGGCCCCGACCGACGAAAGGAGCACCATGAGAGCACTTCAGTACCGGACGATCGGCGCCGCACCCGAGCTCGTCGACATTCCGACGCCGACGCCGGGCCCCGGCCAGGTCCTCGTGAAGGTGACCGCGGCGGGCGTATGTCACTCCGACGAGTTCCTGATGAGCCTGCCTGAGGACCAGTACACGTACGGTCTTCCGCTCACGCTAGGGCACGAGGGGGCAGGGACCATCGACGCTGTAGGACCGGGTGTCACCGGGCTGACCATCGGGGAATCGGTGCTGGTGTACGGGCCCTGGGGTTGTGGTCGGTGCTACCCCTGCTCCAAGGGGGAGGAGAACTACTGCGAGAGGGCGGCGGAGCTGGGCATCAAGCCCCCGGGGCTGGGAGCTCCGGGTGCCATGGCGGACTACCTGCTCGTCGACGATGCGCGACATCTCGTCCCCCTGGGCGACCTCGATCCCGTCGCGAGCGTGTCGTTGACCGACGCCGGGTTGACCCCGTACCACGCCATCAAGAAGTCCCTGCCGAAGCTCGTCCCCGGCTCGGTGGCCGTGGTGATCGGCGCCGGTGGACTGGGGCATGTGGCCATCCAGATGCTGCGGGCCCTGGCTCCATGCACCGTCGTCGCCGTCGACACCTCCGAGGACAAGCGTGCCCTGGCCCGCAAGGTCGGTGCTCACCACGCAGTGGCCTCCGACGAAAGTGCGGAGGAGCAGATCCTGGGGCTGACCGGTGGTCGGAAGGTCGACGTCGTGTTCGACTTCGTGAGTATCGACCCGACCACTGATCTGGCCTCACGGCTCGTCGGTGTGGGAGGCGAGATCGTGCTCGTCGGTGTGGGGCCGGGCGCCGTGAAGGTCGGCTTCTTCTCGACGCCGTGGGAGGCTTCGGCCCGGGCACCCTACTGGGGATCGCGCTCCGAACTGATCGAAGTGATCGAGCTGGCTCGCGCCGGGAAGATCAAGGTCGAGGTGGAGGCCTTCGGTCTCGACCAGGGACCGAAGGCCTACGAGAGGCTGGCTGCGGGCACCATCCCCGGCCGCGCCGTCATCGTCCCCTGACACGTGCGTCGGGCGGATGCACCCGCCCGAGGCCGGCAGGTGAGCTGCTCGCGCCAGCGCGCCGCCCGGTGCCCGGCTGCCGCCCGACGCGACGCTGCCCGTGCCCTGTTGGTCGTGCCGACAAGCAGGACGCCGGCAGCGATGCCTGGTTCAGCTGCTGCCGGACATAGTGAGCACTGCTGTCCCACGCTCACTATGGTGCTCAACCTCGGGCGGCCGGCCGTCGAAAGAATCCAGCCCGTCGAGACGCGCACTGGCGACGTCGGCCTGAACACTGCCGTTGGCCTGAACACTGCCGGGGAGCGGGGGCGCCAGCGATCTGTACGTGTGGCCGGTTGGAGTTCGGACATCGATGGTGTGTCTCGGGCCGGAACGGGCCGAGGATCTCCACCCGGCAAGTTCCTTGGTGTGGTTGCAGGCCTCGCAGAGACCGGCGCCGTTCGGGAGACTCGTCGATCCGCCGTCGTTCCAGGGAACCACGTGGTCGTGGTGCCGGATCGGCGCATCGCAGTACGGCGTTCTGCAGGAGTCATCCCGGGCCTTGAGAAAGCGGCGCTGGGCATGCGTGAAGAGGCGCGCCCAGGAGTCGATGCCGAGGAGATCTCCGCGTCCGGGGGCGGTGTACAGGCGCCGGAGGAAGACCTGGAGGTCCTCTCCCCGCCCACCATCACCGGACGCCACCAGGGTCCTGGCCCACTCGGCCGGCACCACGCCGTACCCGCTCAGTCTGGCCGGTTCGCTGTCGCCCTGGAACAGCGTGCGGTCGGTCATGACGAGCTGGATCTCCACGCTCGACACGCCTCCCGGAACACCCGTAGTCCGTTCCACCAGGGTGTCGGCCATGAGCTGCCCGCGGCCGCGCGGATCGCCCTGAGCGCGGAGCGAATCGGTGTGCCGGGTCAGCTCGGCATAGACCGCCACCGCTTCGGCGACCGGTAGCAGTGCGGTCAGGTAGGCCATGGTGTCGGGAGCGGGCCGCAGACTGACGTGGCGCTCGCCGGCCGCATGCCGTGCCCGGTCCGTCACCGATCGGGGATCCCGGCGGTAGGAGGCGGTGCGGGCTGCACTGACGACGGCACGGTCGCCGGCCCCGCTGAACGTCCCCGTGTCGGCGGCGAGTTCGTCGTCGACGGCGCAGCGGTCCGCAGCGCTCAGGCATGCGGTCTCCCGGACCAGCAGGGTGGCACGCCATTCGTTGAGCTGCCCGGTCTCCAGCGCCTCAAGGGTATGGGGCATCTCGATGACGAGCGCCCGGGCCAGGCCGAGCAGTCGGCTGCCGCGGGAAGGGGACTGCCGGCGGGCCAGCGCAATTTGCGCGGCGACACCCTGGCCCTGCTTCACCGCGGGTACACCCGCGGCCGCCTGTTCACGACGCTGGGCGAGATCGAACGCGACGGCGGCGCGGGCCTGCATCCCCGCGATCGCGGAGGTGAGGTCCTCGAGTCTCCGGATCTGGTCGATCAGCTGGGCGCTGTCGCTTCCGAGACGGAGGGACGCCACGTCGGAGATCAGGTTCCGGACGTCGGTGGGGAGGGCGTCGCGGGAGGTTGAGTCACGGCGTGCGGCGACTTTCTCCTGCGGTGCTTCCCGGCTGCTGTCCATGATCTATTTTCGCGTGCAACACTGACATTTCGAGGTTCGCGAAACAGGTTATCCACAGCACGTCGCGACTCCGATACCTACAGCGAGTGCCCTCACCACCCGCTGCTCCCGGTCCTCGCCGGCCGAGCGCCGCAGCCCTCATCCCAGGGCGACCCGGGCACCGGACGCGGAGTCAGAGCAAGAACGAGGAATACGAGGCTGCCCACCGACGCTCCACCAGTGGAGCCATCGTTCCCCACCCCAACCGCAGGAGTCATCCATGCCTACGACCGTCAACGCCTACGCGGCACCCTCCGCCGGAGCAGACCTCATCCCGACCACCGTCGAACGACGCGACGTCGGACCCGACGACGTCCTGATCGACATCAAGTTCGCCGGCATCTGCCACTCCGACATCCACACCGTCCGCGGCGAATGGGGACCCCAGTCCTATCCGCTGACGCCCGGACACGAGATCGCCGGCCTCGTCGCCGAGGTCGGCTCGAACGTCAGCAAGTACGCCGTCGGCGACCGCGTCGGCGTGGGCTGCATGGTCAACTCCTGCGGCGAGTGCAAGAACTGTAAGGCAGGCGAGGAGCAGTACTGCCTCAAGGGCAACACCGGAACGTACGGTGCCGAGGACCGCGACGGCAGCATCACCCAGGGCGGCTACTCCACCCAGGTGGTCGTCACCCAGGACTTCGTGCTCGGCATCCCCGAAGGCATCGAGCTCGACGTCGCCGCGCCCCTCCTGTGTGCCGGGATCACCACGTTCTCGCCGCTGAAGCACTGGGGTGCAGGACCGGGCAAGAAGGTGGCCGTCGTCGGACTCGGCGGGCTCGGCCACATGGCCGTCAAGCTGGCCGCCGCGATGGGCTCCGAGGTCACGGTGCTCTCCCAGTCCCTGAAGAAGCAGGAGGACGGGCTGCGCCTGGGCGCGAAGCACTACTACGCGACGAGCGACGAGAACACGTTCAGCGATCTCGCCGGGACCTTCGACCTGATCATCAACACCGTCAGCGCCTCGATCCCGATCAGCGATTACCTGGGCCTGCTGACCCTGGACGGCGCACTGGTCAGCGTCGGCGCGCCGGCCGATCCGCTGCCGGTCAATGCCTTCGCCCTCATCGGCGGGCGGCGCTCCTTCGCCGGATCCCTGATCGGCGGCATCCGGGAGACCCAGGAGATGCTGGACTTCTGCGCGGAGCACCACCTGGGCTCGGAGGTCGAGGTGATCTCCGCCGACAAGATCAACGAGGCCTACGAGCGCGTGATGGCCTCCGACGTCCGGTACCGCTTCGTGATCGATACCGCGACGCTGAACTGATCCTCAGCCTTCGGGCTGGGCATCCTTCGCGGCCCGGCTGCCCACCTTCGCTCCGTACAGCACGAAGCCGAGGAGGGCAGCCGGTGCCGTCAGTGCCGCACCCGACGTCCCTGTGACACGTCGACCGACCGACGGGCCACAACGGGTAGCGTGGCAGCACCAGGACTGGCGCGGACCACCGGAGAGGCGTGATCACGTGAAGCAGCAACCTCGCCCAGTCGCCGCCGGCGGCGTCCGGGGGAGCGACGCCGCAGCGGAGGCCTGGAAGCCCGGCTCGTGGACCACCCTTTCACCCGAGCTGCTGCCCGCCGCCCTGGTGTCCCTTGCCGGTTTCCTGCTGCTGGTGCTGGACCAGCTGGTGCCCGGGTACGGGATCCTCGTGGTGGCGCTGGGTATCGCCGCCGCCGTCTCGATGGCGTTCTTCCGCGATCTGCTCCTGATCGCCTTCGGGCTCACGGTGATGAGTCTGGTACCCATCAGCACCGATATCGGCGTCGACCACATGGGCATCATGGGAGCGGCCATGATCCTCGCCGTCGGCGTCCCCTACACGGTCTCCCGCTTCGCCTACCGGGACCACGCCGTCAGATTCCCCCTCCGCACCGGCAAGCCCTGGAGCCGGACCGAGAAGTGGTACCTGCCCGTCGTCGTCCTGATCGGGTACGCGCTGCTACCGGTCTACATGCTCGGGACCGGCGTCTACACGAACTGGCCGGCGGCGTCGGAGCCGGCGGAGATAGCCCGCCTGTTCGTCGGCACGAACGGCCTGGGCATCTGGGACGAACTGTTCTTCATCTGTACCGTGTTCGCCCTGCTGCGCCGCCATTTGCCGATGGTGCAGGCTAACGTGCTGCAGGCCGTCCTCTTCACGTCCTTCCTCTGGGAGCTCGGCTTCCACGCGTGGGCACCGCTGTTCATCTTCCCGTTCGCGCTCCTGCAGGCCTTCATCTTCACGCGGACCCGGTCCCTCTCCTACATCATCTGCGTGCATCTGCTCTTCGACTTCGTGCTGTTCCTCGTCCTCATCCATGCGCACAACCGTGCGTGGATCGACATCTTCATCTACTGACGTGGACATCCCGAGCGTCGCCGCCTTCATCGACGCAGCCCTGCAGTACGAGAGCTCCTGGGAGCGGGCGGAGGACCACGAGCTGCTCCACGGCGGCGGCCTGGAGTACTACGGTGCATCTGTCGGCGCCGTCCGCGGCACACTTCGGAACGCCCGGCGCCGCTACCCGGATCCGGGGCACGACGACGTCGTCCGCCTCGCGTCCGAGCTGTGGTCACCGCCGGTCTTCGAGCGCCGACTCGCTGCGGTGGTCCTGCTGCAGTCGTCCGTGCCGTTGCTGCGCCACACGGATCTGACGCGGATCGAGGGCTTCCTCCGCACGGCCGGGCTCCCGTACCTGGAGGACGCTCTCGCCGGCGACGTCGTCGCGCCCCTCCTGGAGCAGCTGTCCGGGCAGGACGCCGCCCGTGCGCGCGTGGTCCTCGAGCGGTGGTCGGGCAGCGACAGCAGGCCGCTGCAGGGCGCTGCAGCCCGAGCCGCTACCGGACGTCGATCGAGCGGATGAGGCGACCGCGCAGCGCCGGGACGAGATGGTGGACCCCCATCATGCCCAGGCCATAGCGGCGTACCCGGCGCATCGACGTCGCGACCCTGAGGCGCGGGTCGATCCGTACCGCACCGGAGCCGAACCTGCGCGCTACCGCCACGGAGAAGTCGATGTCCTCGTCGCGCTGGTCGATGGCGGTCCGGGCGATCCCGCCGGTCGCGAGATAGGCGGACGATCGCACGGCCATGTTGTGCCCCGCGACGAACCGCAGATAGGTCGCGTCCACGTGCTTGGCCGCCATCATGATCCGCAGCAGCACCAGCGCCCCCGGCATGAGCAGGTCGTCGCCCCAGCGGTAGTACCTGTCGCGCAGCGGGACGCTCGTGCCGCCGGCCAGCTGGATGTGGGGGTGGTCGTGGAACAGGGTGCGGATCCGGACGGCCCAGTCCTCGGCCGGTTCGCTGTCGCCGTCGGTGCGTGCCACCAGCTCGTGACCGTCCGCGATCGCGGCGCGGAAACCGGTGTCGCTCGCGGCCCCGGTACCCTTCTGCGGCTCGCTCAGCACCGTGAGATCGAGATCCGGGTGCTCCGCCGCGACAGCGTGGACGCGCTGCAGCGTGTCGTCCGTGGACCCGTTGTCGACCACGTAGATGCTCAGTCCGTCGCTCCCGTGCTGCCGGCGGAGCGCATCGAGGGTGCGGGCGACCTCGGGTTCGTTGAAGACGGGGACGACGACGGCGAGCCGCTGGATCACTGCCGGTTCCCCTTCTGCTGCGGCTCGGGGCACTCACGGGAGCTCATGAAGTAACCATAGGCCGGTCCGCGGTGGGACCTGTCCCACGTCCCTAGACCGGGGCAGGTTCGTCGTCGGTCTCCTGCGGCGCGCGGATGAAGAACGATGCCACGACCGCCAGCAGGAAGATGAAGGCGCCGTACAGGAAGGCGGCGCGGACGCCCCCGGCCATCGCCGCTGCGGTGCCGGTGCCTTCATCGGCCAGGACGGTGCTCTGGATGGTCAGTACGGAGATGAACAGCGCGGTGCCGGCCGCGCCGGCCAACTGCTGCACCGTGCCGAAGACGGCGCTGCCATGGGAGTAGAGCGCGGGCTTCACGGAGCCGAGGGCCGAGGTCAGCAGCGGGGTGAAGATCAGGGCCAGCCCGATGCTGAGGAACACGTGGGCCACGAGGACCAGCAGGATCGGCGTCGTCTCCGTCACCTGCGTCAGTGACCAGAAGACGGCGCTGACGAGCAGGGTGCCCGGTACGAGGAGGACACGCGGTCCACGGCGATCGTAGATGCGCCCCACCACCGGACCGAGCAGCCCCATGGTCAGTCCGCCGGGCAGCAGGATCAGACCCGACACGAACGGGCTCATGCCGAGCACGTTCTGCACATAGATCGGCAGCAGGATGATCGTCCCGAAGAGTGCCATCATCGCGATGGCGATCGTGACGATCGAGATGGTGAAGTTGGCCGAGCTGAACACGCGCAGGTCCAGCAGGGCGGCGTCGCGCCTCTGCAGGCGCAGCTGGCGCAGGACGAACAGACCCAGGAAGAGAACGCCGAGGGCGAGCGGCAACCACGGTGGGAGGCTGCTCCCGGCGGAGGCCGCGCCCAGCTGACTGAGCCCGTACACGATGCCGCCGAACGCCAGCGCGGACAGCACGACCGAGACGACGTCGATGGCGGAGGCGCGCGGCGTGGTCACGTTCTGCATCTTGACGGCGCCGATGACGAGCATGGCGAGCCCGATCGGGAGGACCAGCCAGAACATCCAGCGCCAGTCGAGCACGCTGGGGGGAGCACCGGAGATGGTGGGGCCGAGGGCCGGCGCGACGGAGATGACGATCGAGATGTTGCCCATGATCCTGCCGCGCGACGTCCGCGGGACGAGATTCAGCACGGTCGTCATGAGCAGGGGCATCATGATGGCGGTACCGCCGGCCTGGACCACGCGCCCGACGACGAGCACGCCGAAGCCCGGGGCCAGCGCGGCGATCAGCGTCCCGAGGCTGAAGAGGCTCATCGCGGTGAGGAACACGGGCCGGGTGTCGAAGCGCTGGAGGAGGAACCCCGTCACGGGGATCACCACGGCCATGGTGAGCAGGAACGCGGTGGTGAGCCACTGACCGGCTCCCACCGTGATGCCCAGGTCCCTTACGAGGCTCGGGATCGCGACGCCCATGATGGTCTCGTTGAGGATCACCACGAAGGCCGAGACCATCAGCACCCCGATGACGAGCTTGTCGCGGGCCGGCAGCCTGCCCTGCTCATCCGAGGTGGTGATCCTCTGGTCGGCCTTCACGGGAGGGGCTGCGTCTGAGACGCGGGAGGTGGTGCGCTGTGTCAAGGTGATTCCGCTCGGGTTTCTCTGGTACCTGGGCGCAGGCAGTGTGCCGCCCGGCCTCGAAGATGGTGGTGCCGTCCGAACGACGGCTGCTTGCTCTCAGGCGAGAACCCCCGGACGGCGGACTCTATTCCACTAGCATGGGGCTTTCCCCGGCTTCACCGACGAAGGAGATTCTCCGTGCCTGATTCTTTCTACCGCGATCTGGGCGGCGGAAGGTTCGAATCCACCGTCCACGCCCAGGGCGCCTGGAATCCTGCCGAGCAGCACATGGCACCCATCTCCGGGCTCCTCACGCACTGCCTGCTCGAGTGCGAGCCGCGCGAGGGGATGCAGTTGAGCCGGGTGAGTTTCGACATCCTCGGCATGATCCCCGGTGGCGAGTTCGAGGTGACCACCGCCGTCGTGCGCCCCGGGCGGACCATAGAACTGCTCGAGGCACGCATGGAGTCTGGCGGTCGGACGGCGATCGTGGCCCGGGCATGGAGGCTCAGTACACAGGACACGACCGCCGTCGCCGCGGTGGAGGACCCACGGATCCCCGGTCCCGAGGAGGCGGGGCCGCACGAGGGCATGACCGCCTGGCCCGGTGGCTACATCCGATCGCTCGAGGTCCGGGTTCTTCCCGGTCTGCGGCCCGGGCGCGGACAGGTGTGGCTCCGCAATCCCTACCCGATGCTGGACACCGGGCCGGTGGCCGACGTCGTACGGCTGGTCGGCATGATGGACGCGGCCAACGGCATCGCGTCGAGGGTGCCGCCGGGAGGCGACAGCTGGATGTTCCCCAACGTCGATCTCCAGATCCACCTCCACCGCATGCCGCGTGGGGAGTGGCTCGGACTGGACACCCGGGTGACCTTCGGGCAGGGCGGCGTGGGACTCACCTCCAGTGTGGTCCACGATCTCGACGGGCCGTTCGGGCGGCTCGAGCAGATCCTGACGGTCCGGAAGCTCTGACCGCCGCTCGAGGGGACGTCCCCGGAATGGGTCGGCGCACCCGGGAGTTGGAGCAGGTACAGGCACGCCCGTGAACAACGAGGAGAGGACATCATGACAACAGCACACTGGAACGACACGGTGATCGCGGAGTCGGACGAGACCGTGATGGTGGAGGGGAACCACTACTTCCCGTCGGAGTCCATCTCGGAGGAGTTCTTCACGCAGACCGAGCAGCAGACGGTCTGCCCGTGGAAGGGCACGGCGACCTACTTCACCCTCGAGGTGGACGGCGAGCAGAATCGCGACGCCGCGTGGAGCTACCTGGAACCGAAGGAAGCGGCGGAGAACATCCGCGGTCGCTACGCGTTCTGGAAGGGCGTGACGGTCACCGACTGACCCGACGAGGCGAAGCGGTCGACCCGTAGCAGGACAAGGCGAAGCAGGACGAGGCCGAGCAGACGGCGGCACCCGGACGAAGGAGCACGTATGGACTATCGGAAACTCGGCAACAGCGGCACCTCGGTCTCGCACCTGGCCCTCGGCACCATGACCTTCGGGGCCGAGGCGGACGAGAAGGCGTCGCACGCCATCCTCGCCGACTACGCGGACGCCGGTGGCAATCTGATCGACACCGCCGACGTCTACACCCATGGTGTGTCCGAGGAGATCATCGGTCGGTGGCTCGCGAGGAACCCGTCGGTGCGTCGGCGCATGGTCCTGGCCTCCAAGGGTCGCTTCCCGATGGGCGACGACGTCAACGACCTCGGGCTCTCCCGCCGGCATCTCCGGCAGGCCCTCGACGCCTCGCTGACCCGACTGGGCGTGGACCACATCGACCTGTACCAGGTACATTCCTGGGACCCGTCTACGCCGCTGGAGGAGACGCTGGGCTTCCTGAACGAGGCCGTGGTGCGCGGCGACATCGGGTACTACGGTTTCTCGAACTTCACCGGATGGCAGCTGACCAAGGCGCACCAGATGGCGCTGCACCGCGGCTACTCGCTCCCGGTGACCCTGCAGCCGCAGTACTCCCTGCTGGTGCGCGAGATCGAGGCAGAGATCGTCCCGGCGGTGCTCGACGCCGGCATGGGCATGCTGCCCTGGTCACCGCTCGGAGGCGGGTGGCTGACCGGGAAGTACACGCGCGACACGCAGCCTGCCGGTGCCACCCGCCTCGGTGAGGATCCCCAGCGCGGCATGGAGGGCTGGGAGAAGCGCAACGCCGAGGAGCGGACGTGGGGCATCATCGAGACGGTGGCGGACATCGCGACGGGTCGCGGCGTCACGGCGGCGCAGATCGCCCTCGCCTGGGTGGCAGCGCAACCGGCCGTGTCATCGGTGATCCTCGGGGCCCGGACCCAGGAGCAACTGGCGGACAACCTGGCCTCGGCGACGATCAGCCTCTCGTCGGACGAGCTCGTCCGGCTCGACGACGCCAGCGCCCCGGCCTTCGGGGACTATCCGTACGGCGGGCCGGGCCTCGACCAGCGCAGCCGCCGGCTCGACGGTGGGCGCTGACATGAGCCGGGAGTATAGGGTGCGGCCGCTCGCGATGGACGAGGCGAACGGCAGGAGGAACTAAGCTTGCTTGCCATTCCGGCGGCCAGTAGGTTCTCCCGTAGGGGCCGGCACCGACCATCATCTCGATCCGTTGTCATCACCCACCGGCCCCCTCGATCCGGAGGTAGCCCGATGTTCTTCCACAAGCAGGAACTGCAGTTCACGTCGAAGCCCAGCAAGCCCGATGCGGTGTATGCGAGGAAGCTGCAGGAGGTGCTCGGAGGTCAGTACGGTGAGATCACCGTCGCCATGCAGTACGGCTTCCAGGCCTGGAACTCCCATCTCCCCGGCAAGTACCGGGACATGCTCTTCGGGATCGGCGCCGAGGAGATGGGCCACGTCGAGATGCTGGCCATCATGATCGCCCAATTGCTCGAGAAGGCGCCCCTGGGTGTCACGGAGGACGCCATCCAGTCGGATCCGACGGTGGCGGCGGTGATCGGTGGCATGGATGTGCAGCACGCCATCGTCGCCGGGGCGGGAGCACGACCCGTGGACAGCAACGGGAACCCGTGGCAGGGATCGTTCATCACCGCCAGCGGCAATCTGCTCGCCGACTTCCAGGCCAATGCCAACGCCGAGATGCAGGGTCGCCTCCAGGTGGCCCGGCTGTACCACATGACCGACGACCACGGCGTCCGGGACCTGCTCTCCTTCCTCCTGGCCCGCGACACGATGCACCAGAACCAGTGGATCGCAGCGGCACGGGAGCTGCAGGACGAGGGGCTGGAGTCCCTGCCGGTTCCGAGCAACTTCCCCATCAAGAAGGAGGAGCGCTCGGTGTCCTACCAGTACCAGAATTTCTCCGACGGAGCCGCAGCTGCGGAAGGCTCGTGGGCCAGCGGGCCGACGCCGGACGGTTTGGGCGAGTTCACCTACCATGAAGGGCCGACGACGTCGGCTCCGATGCCTCCCGCGACGCAGGTCGACGCCCGCTACTACGGCACGACGCCTGTCCCGAACCGGGTGGAGAAGATCGCGGGTGCGGTCCAGGACAAGCTGCACAGGGAGTAGGGCTCCCCGCGGCCCGGGCGGGCAGGAGGGTCAGCCCGTCTGGTCCACGTCCTGGATCTGCCGCAGGACGTCCTCGAGTTCGTGGCTCAACTCCTCCAGCCTGGCCGTCCGGGACTCCGTCGTCAGGGCCAGGACGATCTCGTCCTGGCGCTCGCGCAGGCGGGCGAGCGTCGGGGCAGTGCCTTCAGTCGGGGCAGGGTCTTCAGCTGTCATGGCTCGATCCTCGCACGCAGAACCTGCCGGACACTGGAGAGGCCGGACCACCGTCAGGTGATCCGGCCTCAGCCGGCAGGATCAGTTACTTCTGATCGCCGTCCTTGCCGTCGAACGCGTCCTTGGCCTTATCCTTGGCCTGGTCCACCTTCTCCGGGTTGTCGTTTGCATAGTCCTTGGCCTTGTCGGCCATTCCGCTCATGTCTGCCATAGGTGAATCCTTTCGTTGAACCGGACCGCGGTTCTACCGTGGCTGCCACGGGGTGACATCTCCATCGTGGACCACGCCGACGGATAAATCCATCGGCGACGGGTCTTGACATGCCGCAGTGCCGGGTGCGCCCCGCCGCGGTGCACGGCCCCGGGCTTCACTGCCTACGATGGACCGATGAGTACTCCGTGGGGCGGTGAGGCAGAGCTGACGCTCGTCGTCGACCCACCCGCGGGCGACGCCGCAGGCCAACTCGACCGCGGCCTGGAGCTGCTGCGCGACGTCGCCGCCGGCACGCGCGTCCCGACCCTCCGGGTCTACAGGCCGAGCCCCACCGTCGCCTTCGGGCAGCGGGACGCCCGCCTCGCCGGCTTCCCCAGGGCCTCTGCCGCCTCGAGGGCCCACGGCTTCGAGCCGCTGATCCGGCGTGCCGGCGGCCGCGCAGCCGCGTACCACGCGGGGTGCCTCGTCGTGGACCACATCGAACCGGCGTCCGACGCCGTCGCCGCGACGCGCGCCCGCTTCGCCGCCTTCGGCGACTTCTTCGCCGGGGTGCTGGCCGAGGTCGGGGTGGACGCCGGAGTGGGGGAGATCCCGGGGGAGTACTGCCCGGGTGAGTTCAGCGTCCACGGCCTGAGGGATGCTGTGCCGGCGACCAAACTCGTGGGGACCGCACAGCGCGTCGTCGCCGGCGCCTGGCTGTTCTCCTCCGTGCTGGTCATCGAGGACTCCGCTCCGCTGCGCGCCGTGCTCACGGATGTCTACGCGGCCCTGGGACTGCCGTGGCGGAGCAGCACTGCCGGTGCGGCGGAGGACCTCGTTCCCGGCCTGCGGGTCGACGTCGTCCAGGACGCCCTGCTGGCGGCCTACCGCGCCGTCGTGCACCTGGAGACCCCGGAGGCGTCCCGCCCCTCCTGAGACGGGACGCCGCCCGGTGCTAGTGGCCGCGCTGGATCCACTCCTCGAGGTGGGGAGCCTCCTCGCCGATACTGGTGCTGTCCCCGTGGCCGGGCCGCGCAACGGTATCCGGCGGCAGCGTGAGCAGCCTGGTCCGGATGGACTCGATGATGGTCGGGAAGTCGCTGTACGACCGCCCGGTGGCTCCCGGTCCGCCCTGGAACAGTGTGTCGCCGGTGAAGACGGTGCCTTCCTCCTCGAGGAGGAAGCAGACCGACCCCGGGGAGTGACCAGGGGTGTGCAGCGCGGTCAGGGAGACCCCTGCGACGGGGAACGAGTCGCCGTCGCTGATCCGGTGGTCGGGCTCCCGATCGGGGAACACCATGTCCCAGAGCACGCGGTCGGCCTCGTGCAGGTGGATCGGGGCGTCCACGGCGTCGGCAAGGATGCGCACCACCCGGATGTGGTCGTCGTGGGCGTGAGTGAGCAGGATCGCCCGGACGGTGCGCCCGGCGACCTGCGCCACGATCGCGTCGGCGTCATGGGGAGCGTCGATGATCACGCACTCGTCGTCGTCGCCCACGATCCACACATTGTTGTCGACGTCCCAGGTGCCGCCGTCGAGCGAGAAGGTCCCGGACGTGACGAGGTGTTCCACCCGCGCCGCCATCAGAGCTCCACCACCGAACGCAGGACCGTGCCGTCGTGCATCTTGTCGAAGGCCTCCTCGACCTGGTCCAGCCCGATGCGCTCGGTCACGAACGCCTCGAGATCGAGCGTGCCCTGCAGATAGTGGTCCACGAGCATCGGGAAGTCCCGGCTGGGCAGGCAGTCGCCGTACCAGGAGGACTTCAGGGACCCGCCGCGACCGAAGACGTCGAGCAGGGGCAGCTCCAGGGTCATCTCCGGGTTCGGGACGCCGACGAGCACGACGGTCCCCGCGAGATCACGGGCGTAGAACGCCTGCTTGTAGGTCTCCGGGCGTCCGACGGCGTCGATGACCACGTCCGCGCCGAAACTGCCGGTGAGGGAGCGGATCGCCTCGACGGGATCGGTCTCCCTGGAGTTGACGACGTGCGTGGCACCGAGACCCCTGGCGAGCTCGAGCTTCCGGTCGTCGATGTCGACGGCGATGATGGTGGTCGCTCCGGCGAGCTTCGCGCCGGCGATGGCGGCGATGCCCACCCCGCCGCAGCCGATCACGGCCACCGAGTCGCCGAGGGAGACGTTGCCCGTGTTGATGGACGCCCCGATGCCGGCCATGATGCCGCAGCCGAGCAGGCCGACGGCTGCTGCGTCCGCAGCAGGATCGACCTTGGTGCACTGACCGGCCGCCACCAGGGTCTTGTCGGCGAAGGCCCCGATCCCGAGTGCCGGTGTGAGCTCCGTCCCGTCCTCGAGCGTCATCTTCTGCGTGGCATTGCGCGTGTCGAAGCAGTACTGCGGTTCACCGCGGCCGCAGGCCCGGCACTCCCCGCACACTGCACGCCAGTTGAGGATCACGCGGTCGCCGGGGGCGACGGTGGTGACGTCGTCGCCCACCGCACTCACGACCCCGGTGGCCTCATGCCCGAGCAGGAAGGGGAACTCGTCGTTGATCGCCCCCTGCTTGTAGTGGAGGTCCGTGTGGCAGACACCGCACGTCAGGATGTCCACCAGGGCTTCCCCCGGTCCCGGATCCGGCACCAGGATAGTCTCGATGGTCGCGGGGGCATCCTTCGCCCGCACCACGACGCCCCGAACTTTGTGCACCATGTCTCGTCAGTCCTTCCGCTGGGTGTGACGGGCCGAAGGACCGGCCCGTCAGCCCCAGCATATGGGGGACCGCCGGGGGAGGCGAGGGCGCGGGTCAGGCGTCGATCCTGGTCCTCACCTCGGCTGCCGACGGATTCGTGGCGGTGCTGCCGTCCGGGAAGATCACGGTGGGAACGGTCTGGTTGCCGCCGTTCAGGGACGCCACGAGCTCGGCGGTCCCCTCGACCTCCTCGATGTTGACCTCCGTGTACCCGATGCCGGCCGCGTCGAGCTGCGACTTCAGGCGACGGCAGTACCCGCACCAGGTGGTGGAGAACATGGTGATGGATCCGGCTTCTGGCGTGTAGTCCACGGTGCTCCTCGCGTGCGTGCGACCGCTGCCGCACGACTGTGTGTCCTGGCGGATACCGGGTGTACCCGCACCCGGCGTCAACACCGGACGGTGCCGACCCATTCCTGCGGCCCGACCGGCGGCGTTGTTGGTCGCCTCCATGCCCACCCGATACGATCAGCACGGCGGTCCCGGCTCTTCGCCGGGTGACGTCCAGCCCTTCCGGGCCACCACTGTCCCAGCCTCGAGGAGACCATCCGTGTCAGCGCCACAGCCCATTGAACTCATCGTCGACGGTGAGGAGAAGCAGGCGACCACGGGTACCACCGGGACCGAGCTGTTCGGCGAGCGGCGCGACGTCGTCGTCATGCGGGTGGACGGTGAGCTGAGGGATCTCGCCGAGGAGCTCCCCGACGGTGCGTCCGTGGACGGCGTGACCCTCGAGGATCCCGCGGGTCTCGAGGTGCTCCGCCACTCGACCGCCCATGTCATGGCCCAGGCCGTGCAGCAGCTGCGGCCGGGCGCGCAGCTCGGCATCGGCCCGTACATCACGGACGGCTTCTACTTCGACTTCGACGTCGAGGAGCCCTTCACGCCGGACGAGCTCAAGCAGCTCGAGAAGATGATGCTCAGGATCGTCAACGCGAACCAGCTCTTCAGCCGCCGCGTGGTCTCCGAGGACGAGGCCCGCGAGGCGATGAAGGACGAGCCGTACAAGCTCGAGCTCATCGGACTCAAGGGCGGGGCCACGGAGGAGGACGGTGCCTCCGTGGAGGTCGGTGCCGGCGAGCTGACCGTCTACGAGAACGTGGACCGGAAGACCGGCGACGTCGTGTGGCAGGATCTCTGCCGCGGCCCGCACCTGCCGAACACCAAACTGATCTCCAACGCCTACGCCCTGACGCGGTCGGCTGCCGCGTACTGGCGCGGCAGCGAGAAGAACAAGCAGCTGCAGCGCATCTACGGCACCGCGTGGCCCACGAAGGACGCCCTGAAGGCGTACCAGGAGCGGCTCGCGGAGGCCGAGCGCCGCGACCACCGGCGGCTGGGCTCCGAACTGGACCTGTTCTCCTTCCCGGACGAGCTCGGCTCCGGCCTGCCCGTGTTCCACCCCAAGGGCGGCATCATCCGGAAGGCCATGGAGGACTATTCACGCCAGCGGCACACCGAGGCCGGCTACGAGTTCGTCTACACACCGCACATCACCAAGGGCCACCTGTACGAGGTCTCCGGCCACCTCGACTGGTACCGCGAGGGCATGTTCCCGGCGATGCACGTGGACGAGGAACTGAACGCAGACGGTTCCGTGCGCAAGCCCGGGCAGGACTACTACCTCAAGCCGATGAACTGCCCCATGCACAATCTGATCTTCGCCTCCCGCGGCCGGTCCTACCGGGAGCTGCCGCTGCGCCTGTTCGAGTTCGGATCCGTGTACCGGTACGAGAAGTCCGGCGTGATCCACGGACTGACGCGCGTCCGGGGAATGACCCAGGACGACGCGCACATCTACTGCACGCGTGAGCAGATGAAGGACGAGCTCACCGGGACCCTCACCTTCGTCCTGGGGCTGCTCAAGGACTACGGTCTGGACGACTTCTACCTGGAGCTCTCCACCCGGAACCCGGAGAAGTCCGTCGGTTCGGAGGAGCTCTGGGACGAGGCGACCCGCACGCTGTCCGAGGTCGCCGAGGCGTCGGGCCTCGATCTGGTCCCGGATCCCGGGGGAGCGGCGTTCTACGGCCCCAAGATCTCCGTGCAGGCCCGCGACGCGATCGGGCGCACCTGGCAGATGTCCACCATCCAGCTCGACTTCAACCTGCCGGAGCGCTTCGAGCTCGAGTACCAGGCGGCCGACGGCTCGCGCCAGCGCCCCGTCATGATCCACCGCGCCCTCTTCGGGTCGATCGAGCGCTTCATGGCGGTGCTGACGGAGCACTACGCCGGCGCGTTCCCCGCCTGGCTGGCACCCGTGCAGGTCCTCGCGGTGCCCGTCGCCGAGGCGTTCAACGACTACCTGTACGACGTCGTCGACAGGCTGAGGGCCGAGGGTGTCCGGGCGCAGGTCGATGTCGGGTCCGACCGCTTCCCCAAGAAGATCAGGACGGCGAGCAAGGAGAAGATCCCGTTCGTCCTCATCGCGGGAGGCGAGGACCAGGAGGCGGGCGCGGTCTCCTTCAGGTTCCGTGACGGGAGCCAGGACAACCAGGTACCCGTGGACGAGGCCGTCCGCCGCATCGTGGAGGCGGTCCGATCCAGGGAAGCGACCGCCTGATGGCGGACGCAGGCGAGGGGCAGGACGTCCGGCCCGATGCCGACGTGACGGACGACTTCGAGCTGGCAGGCGTCCCGGACGCCTTCCAGCGGCTCTGGACGCCCCACCGCCTCGCCTACATCAAGGGCGGGCAGGACAAGGTGACCTCGGAGCAGACCTGCCCGTTCTGCCACGCTCCCGAGTTGAGCGACGAGGAGTCCCTGATCGTGCACCGCGGGACGCACGCCTTCGTGCTGCTCAACCTCTTCCCCTACAACGCAGGCCATCTGCTCGTCTGCCCCTACCGGCACGTACCCGACTACACCGACGTCGATGCTGCCGAGACCGCGGAGATCGCCGCCCTGACCCAGACCGCGATGCGGGTGCTGCGGCGCGTGTCCAATCCCACCGGCTTCAATCTCGGGATGAACCAGGGCGTCACCGGAGGGGCAGGCATCGCCGCCCACCTGCACCAGCATGTGGTCCCCCGGTGGGGCGGGGACGGCAACTTCCTGCCGATCATCGCGCAGACGAAGGCCATCACCCAGACGCTCGGTGAGGTCCGCGAGCAGGTCGCTGCCACCTGGCCGGCGGACGGTGCTGCGGAGCCCGCGTCCTGATGCTCAACAGATACGCGCGCGGCTTCTTCACGCGGCTCTTCACGCCGCTGGCCCGCCTGCTGCTGTCCTGGGGCGTGACGCCGGACGCCGTGACCATCGCCGGGACGATCGGCGTCGCCGGCGGTGCCCTGCTCTTCTACCCTCTGGGCGAGCTCTTCTGGGGCACGGTCTTCATCACCCTGTTCGTCTTCTCCGACGTCATCGACGGCGTCATGGCACGGCTGAAGGGCCACGGCGGCCCGTGGGGCAGCTTCCTCGACTCGACACTGGACCGCATCGCGGACGGCGCACTGTTCGCCGGCGTCGCCATCTGGTTCTTCACGGGTGGCCGGAACACCACGATCGCCGTCGCGGCGCTGGCCTGCCTCGTCCTCGGGATGCTCGTCTCGTATGCGCGCGCCAAGGCGGAATCGCTCGGCTTCACGGCCAATGTCGGGATCGCGGAGCGGGCCGAACGGCTCGTCTCCGTCCTCGTGGTCACGGGTCTGACGGGGCTGGGCCTGCCCCAGGGCTTCCTCCTGACCGTCCTCCTGGTGCTGGCCGCCGCGAGCCTGGTCACCGTCTACCAGCGGATCAGGGCCGTGCGCCGGCAGTCATTCGACCCCAGGCCCACGCCCTGATCCTGGCCGGCACCCCGTCCGGACGCCGGTGCGCCGTCAGGACGCCGGTGCGAGGACCGGCCGGACCGCACCGAGCGCCGGCGCGTGCGAGCGGCGCGGCGTGAGGGCCGAGCCGAGGGACGAGAGGTACTCGGCCCGTCGCTTGGGAGAGATGCGCGACACCGGGGCGGGAGCTGCCCCAACGGTGTCGGAGTAGTGGGTGGAGAGCCCGTCCTGGAGGAGCCGCAGCGCCTCGGACTTCTGCTGGGACACCGCCGAGTGGGTGGTGCCGAGTTCTGCCGCGACCTCGGTCACGGACCGGCCCTCGAAGAACACCTGCTCCACGATGTGCCGCATACGCGCCGGCAGGTGCGTGACCGCCGCGCGGAGGTGGCGCACCTGCTCGGCGGCCAGGAGCGAGGCCTCCGGTGCCTCGTCCAGTGCGGGGACGACGTCGAGCACTGTCTCGTCGAGCGTCTGCATGGACCGCGCCGCGTCGTCGAGTGCCAGATGGACCTCTTGGCGACTCACACCGAGGGTGGCGGCGAGCTCGTCGACGGTCGCCTTCCGTCCCAGTGAGGCCGACAGGGCCTCCTGCGCAGCGAGGGTGTCGCCGATGCGACGACGCACCGAGCGGGGAGCCCAGTCGTTGGACCTCATCTCGTCGGCGAAGGCCCCGGTGATGCGTCGGCGGGCGTAGGCGCCGAACGGCACACCCAGCGTGGGATCGAAGGAGTTGGCGGACGTGATGAGCGCTATGGCCCCGACCGACGCGAGATCGTCCCGTGAGAGATGCGTGGCGCGGGCGCACAGGGTCGATACGAGGTAACCGACCAGTGGCAGGTTGTCGAGAATCAGTTTTTCGCGGTCTCGTGAATGCATATGAGCAAGCTCCCCAGCTGGCTTGAGTGCAAAGCTGCTCCCGATCGACCTCGTGGAGGTCTGCCAGGAGCGGCGGATGTCTCCATGAAATTAGCAGCGGGTCCGAGGCCTCAGGGGCCTGCTGGGGGAATACTGCCCAAAGGCTGAGCTTGTATCGCTACCGCTGGATTTCCGGCGTCGTTCAGGCGCCCGCGATCACGATGATCTCCTTGCTGGTGCGCGGATCGAGGGCCGATCCGTCCCAGTCGCCGTGCCACCGGACGGTGGAGTAGCCCGCATCCCGCACCAGCTCCGAGAGCCGCTCGGGGGTGGCGAAACGCAGGGTGCTGGTGTCGGTGATCTCGATTCCGTCCTGTTCGAAGCGTGTCCAGCCCTCGAAGGTGACGCGTTCCTCGCGGACGTCCACCAGCCTCCGCCCCGTCAGGAGGGGACCGGCGCTGGAGTCGACGGTGGCGGGACCGTCCGGGCTCTGCCACCCCAGCCAGGCCCGGTGTGCCGGATTGCGGGTCTCGAACATGAAGCGACCGCCGGGGACGAGCCGGCGGCGGACCTCCGTCAGGGTCTCGAGGATCTCCTCGTCCGTGAGCAGGCACTGGAACGCGTGACCGGTCATCACAGCGGCATCGAACGGGCCGGGACCGAGATCGCCTGCAGTTCCCTCGAGCCAGGTCACGAGTGCGGCGTCGTCCTTGCTGCGGGCGAGCGCGAGCATGCGCGGAGCCGGATCGACCCCGGTCACGGTGTGGCCCTCGTGGGCCAGCCTGATGGCGAACGAACCGGTCCCGCAGCCCACGTCGGCGATCCTCAGTGGAGCACCCGACAGCGCCGCCGAGTAGAAATCCGTGTCCCAGGTGCCCTCGTTGAACTCGTCGTAGAGGGCCACGAGCCGATCATCGGCGTAGCCGTCCACCGGCGCGGCGGGAGCACGGTCCGCGTCCTTCTGCTCGAGGACGAACTCCTCGAGCATCACCTCGGTGTCAGCACCGACGACGAACCCGGGATCGCCGACGTACGCCCGGAAGTCAGCACCGTGCCAGAACTCCTCGTGGGCTGCGCGCCATTCCTCCGGCGTCGCGAAACCCTCGCCCTCCGCCTCCATGTGCTGCCACGGCACCGCGGCGAGGGGTACCCGGCGAACCGAGACGGTGCGAATGGTGGCGACCGCCCGGCCCGCCGTGTCGACGACCCGCTGGCGGGTTCCGATCGCCGGCAGTGGTTCGGTACCCGACTCGTACTCGAGTGCCAGCGACGTCGTCGTCGTCTTGGAGCCGGCGAGGATCGCCGCGACGAGCCGGTCCCGGAGCGGACCGGGGAAGCCGAATTCGGCGGAAGAAAGAGTCATCCCTCCATGCTGGCCCAGGAGTAGCGCGCGCACCACCACCGACTCGTCCACACCAGCGACCGGAGCATTCACACCCGCCACGGCACGCCCTGGCTCACCCCGTCCGCAGCCACGGGGCCCGGACGGACACCATCCGCGGGACGGATACCGCCGGCAACCACGCCAGAACTCCTACCGACGCCTTGATCGCGCCGTCCGCGAGCTCGCAGCACTCCACGGGTGAGCTGCCTGGACGACCAGATGTTCACGGGGCAGCAGAACGGTGACGGGAACAGGACCCGTGGCGACGTATCATAAGGTGTCAGTTTTTATCTACCTTTAGGGGCAAGTTGTGTCCACCGTTGAAGAGAATTCGGCAGCCGAAGCACAGACCGGCGGTAATCGGGTCAAGCGCGGAATGGCCGAAATGCTCAAGGGCGGCGTCATCATGGATGTCGTCACGGCCGATCAGGCCCGCATCGCCGAGGATGCCGGTGCAGTAGCGGTCATGGCGCTCGAACGGGTTCCCGCGGACATCCGTGCCCAGGGCGGCGTCTCCCGCATGAGCGACCCCGACATGATCGACAGCATCATCGAGACGGTGTCGATCCCGGTCATGGCCAAGGCCCGCATCGGCCACTTCGTGGAGGCACGCGTGCTGCAGTCCCTCGGAGTCGACTACATCGACGAGTCCGAGGTCCTGACGCCCGCCGACTTCACCAACCACATCGACAAGTGGAACTTCACCGTCCCCTTCGTGTGCGGCGCCACCAACCTCGGGGAGGCCCTCCGTCGCATCAACGAGGGCGCCGCGATGATCCGTTCGAAGGGCGAAGCCGGGACCGGCGACGTCTCGAATGCCACGATGCACATGCGGAAGATCCGCTCGCAGATCAACTGGCTCTCCTCGATGGCCGAGGACGAACTGTACGTCGCCGCCAAGGAGCTGCAGGCGCCGTACGCCCTCGTCAAGGAGGTCGCCGCCGCAGGTCGCCTCCCCGTGGTCCTGTTCACCGCCGGCGGCATCGCGACCCCTGCGGACGCCGCCATGATGATGCAGCTCGGGGCCGACGGCGTCTTCGTGGGGTCCGGTATCTTCAAGTCCGGCAATCCCGCCGACCGCGCCAAGGCGATCGTGCAGGCCACCACCTTCCACGACGATCCCGACATGATCGCCAAGCTCTCACGTGGCCTGGGCGAGGCCATGGTCGGCATCAACGTCGAGGAGCTCCCGCAGCCGCACCGCCTGGCAGAGCGCGGCTGGTAGGCAGCTCGCACGCTACCTCCGCACGGTAGCTCCGCACGCTAGCGCCATGTGAGCGCAGAAGGACCGCAGCACAGGCTGCGGTCCTTCCCTGCGTGTACCCCCAACCCCGACCCCTGAACCCCGACCCCCTGACCCCCGACCCCTGAACCCGGACTCCCGATGCCGGCCCCGATCCCGGCGGCACCGGCCTGATCCTCCGCCGGAGCCGGCCGAACAGCAGCGGCGGTGACCGGCTCGGGAATCATCAGCATGAGCTCCGTCGGCGTCGGCAGCACATTCGGAGAGCCCTCTGCTTAGGCCAGACCGCGCCGCACGAGCAGGGGCGTGAGATCGGCATCGCGCCCGCGGAAGCTGCGGAACGCCTGCAGCGGCTCCACGCTGTTGCCCCTCGCGAGCAGCTCCCGGCGGAAGTGATCTCCGTTCTGCCTCGTCAGGCCGCCCGAGGACTTGAACCACTCCACGGTGTCGGCGTCGAGCATCTCGCTCCAGATGTAGGCGTAGTAGGACGCCGCATATCCGCCGGCGAAGATGTGCTTGAAGTAGGAGGTGCGGTACCTCGGCGGCACAGGGGCGAAGTCGACGCCCGCATCCGCGAGAGCCTGCGCCTCGAAGGCGAGCGGATCCTCGATCGTGGTCCCGGCGGGAATGGAGTGCCAGGCGAGGTCGAGCAGTGTGGCCCCGAGATACGCCGTCGTCTCGAAGCCCTCACCCCAGGCGCCCGCGGCGTGGATGCGATCGATGACGTCCTGCGGCAGGACCTCCCCGGTCTCGTGGTGGCGCGCGTAGTTCGCCACGATCTCCGGCCACAGGATCCACATCTCGTTGACCTGCGACGGGTACTCGACGAAGTCGCGCGGCACGGAGGTTCCCGCGAAGAGCGGGTAGGTCACGTCCGAGAAGAGCCCGTGCAGGGCATGGCCGAACTCGTGGAAGGCGGTGACCACCTGGTCGTAGGAGAGCAGGGTCGGTTCATTCGGCGCCGGCCTGGAGATGTCCAGGTTGTTGATGACCACGGCGCGTGTGCCCTCGAGGGCCGACTGGTCGACGAACGAGTTCATCCACGCCCCGCCGCTCTTCGTGTCCCGCGTGTAGTAATCACCGAGGAACAGGCCGAGGCCGGAGCCGTCCTCGTTGAAGACCTCCCAGACCCTGACGTCCGGGTGGTAGCCCACCAGATCGGGGCGCTCGGTGAAGCTCAGACCGTACAGGCGGTGCGCGGCGTAGAAGATGCCGTCGTCGATCACCCGCTCCAGCTCGAAGTAGGGACGGAGTGCATCGAGGTCGACGTCGAACCTGGCCCTGCGGACCCTGGCCGCGTAGAAGGCCCAGTCCCAGGGCTCCACGGGGTGGCCGGCCTCGGCCTCCAGCTCCGCTGCCTCGGCCCGGGCATTGCGGACCGCCGGCGCAGCGAGATCACGCATCCGGTCCATGATCGCCTCCAGCGACGGTGCTGTCTGGCTGTCCGTCGCGGCGGCCGCGTGCGAGTCGAAGCCGAGGAGGCTCGCCCGCTCCGCCCGCAGCGTTGTCATCCGGGTCGCGATCGCGAGCGTGTCGGAGTCGTTGCCGCGGGCCCCACGGTGCACCGAGGCCTCGTGGAGACGACGGCGTACCTCCCGGTTCGTGAGCAGCTCCAGCGCGGGCTGCGCCGTCGGCAGGATCAAGGTCAGGAGGTACTTGCCGTCATGGCCGGCGTCACCGGCCGCCGTGGCGGCGGCGGAGATCGCGTCCGGGGACAGACCGTCGAGCTCCTCGGCGGAGTCGAGGAGGAGGGCAGAGGCGTTGGTGTCCTTCAGCAGCTTCTGCGAGAACTCGGTACTCAGTGCCGAGAGGGTGGAATTGAGTGCACGCAGCGTGGCCTGCGCGTCGTCGTCCAGTTCGGCGCCCGCCCGCACGAAACTGCTGACGTACTCCTCGACCAGGCGGACGGACTCGTCGTCCAGACCCTCGGTCGACACCCGCCGGAGGCGGTCGAAGAGTGCACGGTTGAGCTTGATGTTGTCCTCGTGCTCGGCGAGGCGTGGCGCGATGAGCTGCTCGAGCTCCTGGATGGCAGCGGTCGCGTGGCTCACGGAGTTGCTGAAGAAGACCCGCGACACCCGGTCGAGAGTGCTGCCGGCACGCTCGAGGGCAACGACTGTGTTCTCGAAGCTGGGCTCCTCCGCAGACCCGGTGATGGCGTCGATCTGCTCCATGTGCTCCGCGAAGCCGGCATCGAACGCCGGGAGGTAGTGCTCGTCCTCGATGGAGGCGAAGGGCGGCAGGTTGTAGTCGAGTGTGCTCGGGGAGAGGAAAGGGTTGCTCATGGGAACCAACTTTTGCACGTTGTTGCACATCGGCGCACCACCCTTGACCCGGCTTTCCCGGCAACCCTACTGTCGGAGTGTTTCGCTGCCCGACGACCGACGCGATCCTCCCGGATCGCAGGGTCCACGGCCGGCCTGCCAGGCGCCGACGCCGGTGCGCCGTGAGGCACGCCGGGCGGTGCAGCCCGGCTTCGAGAAGGAGCTTCGATGAGAACCACTCGATCCAGGACGATCCTCGCGGCGACACTGACGATCGCGCTCTCCGGGGCCGGTGCGACCCTCCCGGCCGCGGCGACGGTCCCGAGCGGCCAGATCGCACCACCCGGGGGTACGACGCCGATCCCCGACGTCGAGGGCCCGCTGGTAACCACCGGGACGTCCTATCCGTTCGGGGCAGCCGATCACCAGGAGGTGCCGCAGGATCTCCGGAAGCTCCGCTACGTCGAGGAGGAGTTCCTGGTCAGCGGCACCTCGAACGTCTACACCTGGCCCGGGTCGGGGCCGGCCGAGATCCGCACCCCCGACAGTCCGTACACCACGCGTGTCCTGGTGCGGAAGCCGGCCAAGGGCCAGAAGTTCAGCGGCAATGTCGTCGTCGAGATGCTCAATCCCAGCAATCTGTTCGATCTGAACATCGGCTGGGCCATGGCGCAGAAGCAGATCGTCGAGAACGGCGATGCCTGGGTGGGTATCACCGCGAAGCCGATCGCCGTCGACGCCCTGAAGAACTTCGACGCCGAACGCTACGGGTCCCTCTCCTTCGCGAATCCGCTGCCCCTGACCGATCCCGCGAACTGCACCGCGGTCGCGGCGGACTCGTCGCGGACCACGGAGAACGGCCTCGTCTGGGACATCTACTCGCAGGTGGGGGCCTGGCTCAGGAGCGACGACGCCGCCAACCCCCTGCGCTACGGGTCCACCGACTCGCTCGTGGAACACGCCTACGGCTTCGGCTACTCCCAGACCGGCGGGTACCTCGTCAACTACATCAACGGTGTCCACCCGCGCGTGGTGGAGTCGGACGGGAAGCCGATCTACGACGCGTACATCGTGGCGGTCGCCGGTGGGGCCTTCGCGGGTGCCTACCCGATGAACCAGTGCGAACCGGCACCGCCGCCCGGCGATGCCCGACGCCAGTTCGAGGACGTGGGTGTGCCGATCATGCGCATGATGTCGCAGTCCGACTACCTGCTGGGGATCGGGTCCCGCCGCGCGGACAGCGACGAGCCCGGCGATCGCTACCGCCACTACGAGATGGCCGGCGCGGGCCACGCCACACCGGACGAACTCATCTTCTCGGCGGCCTCGGCGGACATCCTCGCCGCGGACCGCGCCGTTCCGCCCGCGTCCTGCAACGAGGGACCACGCAGCAGGTTCCCGAGCTCGATCTTCTTCGATGCGGCGCTGCGCAACCTGGACCTGTGGGTGCGGGACGGCGTGGCACCGCCCCACGCCGAGCCGATCCTCGTCCGTGACGGCAAGCCCGTCCTCGACCAGTTCGGCAACGTCCGCGGCGGTCTGCGATCGCCCTTCCTCGATGTCCCGACGAGCACGTGGTACGGCACCGCGACGGGAGCGTCCTTCTGCTTCATCGCCGGGTACGAGCGACCCCTGTCGCAGGAGGTCCTCGATGCGCTCTACCCGAATCACGGCCGGTACCTGAAGGCGGTCAGCGATGACATCCGCTCGCTCGAGCGTCGGGGCTTCCTGACGGCGTACGACGCCCGGCAGCTGCGCCTCGACGCCGCACGGAGCGACATCCCCTGACGAGGTGACGGGCGACGAGGTGATGGGTGAGGCCCTGCCGGCAGATCCTCACCCATCAGGAGCTCCGCGAGCAGCACCGGACTAGCGCGGCCTGGCTCCGGCGTGCTTCCGGGCCAGCTCGGCGAGCGAATCGTCGAGACCGGCGTCGTCGAACGCTCCGAACTTGCGCTCCGCCGCAGTACGCAGCAGGAAGTCGGCGATCGCGGGATTCTTCGGCAGCAGTGAGCCGTGGAGGTAGCTCCCCACCACGTTCCTCGAGCGGGCGCCCTCGGAGCTGTCCTCGGAGTTGTTGCCCACACCCTTGACCACGGTGCCGAGCGGCTCCACGCCGTCACCGAGGAAGGTCTGGCCGCTGTGGTTCTCGTAGCCGTGGATCTCGCCGAACTCCTCGCTGGTGGCGATCACGTTGCCGATCAGTCGGTCGCTGCCACCCCGCGTCTCCAGGTCCAGCACCCCGATCCCCGGGATGTCCGTACCGCCGTACGTCCTGAAGACCGTTCCGAACAGCTGGTACATGCCGCAGATCACGAGCATCGGCGTGCCGTCGTCGGCCCGTGCACGCAGGGTCGGGGCGATGGCCTGCAGGTCCTCCTGGATGACCAGCTGGCCACTGTCCTGACCGCCGCCGCCGATGACGAGATCGACGTCGTCGGGGAACGTGTCACCGATGTCGTACTCGAGGATCTCGGCGCCGTAGCCACGCCAGGCGAGGCGCTGCCTGAGCACGAGGACATTCCCGTAGTCGCCGTAGATGTTCATCTCGCGCGGGTAGAGCTGCAGGATGCGCAGCGACCCCTTCGAGGGATCGGTGGCTGCGCTGGTCAGCGCGCCGGCGGACGGTGCGTCGCTCATCAGGAGACCACCTCGACTTTCGCGATCTTGGAGAGCTCGCGGCGGACCGCGAGCATGGCGGTGTACGTGCAGAAGATGCGGCGGGGCCGCCCGTCGGACCCGCTGAGGAACGTCCTGAGCGCCGCCGTGAGGTCGGGCTCCACACCATCCACCCGGACGCCGTCGTAGGTCAGTCGCAGTGCCATGTCGTAGGCGCGGACCCCGCTGACCATGTGCACCCCGTCCTGCCCCAGCGAGTCGAAGTCCACGTCCCACAGCCAGGACATGTCGCGACCGTCGGCGTAGTTGTCGTTGATGGCGATCATGGTGGCGCAGCCGGCCGGATCGAAGGACTTCAGTCCCAGCCGGAAGCCGCTCGGGTTCTTCACGAGCACCAGCTCCAGGGGCTGACCGTCCACGACGATGCTCTCACCGCGGCCGAACGCCGGTTCCACGGCCGCCAGGGACCCGAAGAGCCGATCGACGTCGGCGGAGCCCCCCAGCACAGTGCGGGCCGCCGCGAGCGCCGCCGCGGCATTGAAGATGTTGTAGACCCCGCGCAGGCGCAGCTCGGTCCGGATGCTCATGCCGTCCACCTCGAACTCGGCCGCGTTGCCCTCGACGGTGGTGAGGACGACGTCGGCGGGCAGCGCCGCAGCGGGCGCGGTGCCCTCGGCGCCGCGCAGGTCGTCGTCGTTGGGGAAGGTGCTGCGCAGCGATGCGTGGAGGCCGAAGTAGGCCACGTCCGCTTGGGTGACGGAGGACGCGATGCCGGCGACACGGGGGTCCTCGCGGTTCAGGACGACGGTCCCGGTGGTGGCGAGCGCGATGCGTTCCAGCAGGCGAGTGGTCGCATCGATCTCGCCGAAGCGGTCCAGCTGGTCACGCAGCACGTTCAGCAGCAGTGAGTACCGGGGCGGCACCAGCTTCACGAAGTGCACGGCATGGGCTTCGTCGAGCTCGAGGACCGCGACGTCGGCGGAGAGCCGACCGCGCCAGTCCACCTCGCCGAGGAGGGCTGCTGCGACACCGCGGGTGAAGTTGCTGCCGGTCCGGTTGGTGAAGACCCTCAGCCCCTGGCCCTCGAGGAGTTCCACCACCATCTTCGTGGTGGTGGTCTTGCCGTTCGTCCCGCTGACCACCACCACGCCGCGGGGCAGGGAGGAGAGGGCACGCCCCATGAAACCGGGATCGAGGCGCTCGACGACGAGGCCCGGGAGGGCGGAGCCGCCGCCACGCAGTCGGGAGGCGATGCGCACGGCCTTGCCCACGAGAACTGGAAGGGGATTCATGCCTCCACATTATCGTCGTCACGCCGTCCTGCCCCGCACCTGCCGCCCGGCGGCCGCACCCGGCTGCCGGTCCTGGCCCGGACACCACCTAGAATCGACGGATGACGTCCCCGCCTCCCGCGTACCCCACCGCGTCGCCCACCGCGTCGCCCCGCGTGCTGCCCGACGCCCCGGACGTCCCCGCGGACGGGTCGGCACCGGGCAGGACCCTGTGCGTCGGTGTGCTCGCGCTCCAGGGCGACGTGCGCGAGCACGTCGGCACGATCGAGTCCCTCGGCGGACGCGCCGTCCCCGTGCGCAGGCCCGCCGAGCTGGCGACGCTCGACGGCCTGATCATCCCGGGGGGCGAGTCCACCACGATGGACCGGCTGGCCCGGATGTTCGGGCTCGCCGAGCCGCTGCGGGACCTCATCGGCAGCGGCCTGCCGGTGTACGGATCGTGCGCCGGGATGATCATGCTCTCCGACGTGATCGCCGATCCGACGGTCGACCAGCTCGGTCAGCCGCAGCAGAGCCTCGGGGGTCTCGACATGGTGGTGCGGCGCAACGCCTTCGGCCGCCAGCGCGAGTCCTTCGAGACCGATCTCGCCTTCACGGGCCTGTCGGACGCCGCACCCGTGCGGGCCGTCTTCATCCGGGCCCCGTGGGTCGAGAAGGTGGGTGACGGCGTGCAGGTCCTCGCGGAGGTCCCCGCCGGCGCGACACCCGCCGCCGGTCCGCTCGAGGGGGAAGCGGGACGCCGGACGGGCGCGGTGCCCGGGGGTGCGGGGGCCGGTGCCGAGCCGGTCGCTAGAATCGTCGCAGTGCGTT
This sequence comes from uncultured Arthrobacter sp., assembly GCF_947493765.1. GTDB lineage: Bacteria > Actinomycetota > Actinomycetes > Actinomycetales > Micrococcaceae > Arthrobacter_D. Next base: position 244,638 of record NZ_CANLSZ010000003.1, on the reverse strand, counting down.
CGGGGAATCTGCTGGCCACGAGTTTCCACCCGGAGATCACGGGGGAGCGGCGGGTCCACGAACTATTCATCCGGATGATCAGAGGAGAAGCGTAAGCATGTCGGGCCACTCCAAATGGGCAACAACGAAGCACAAGAAGGCGGCGATCGACGCCAAGCGCGCCAAGTCCTTCGCCAAATTGATCAAGAACATCGAGGTGGCCGCACGCGCCGGCGGTGCCGACGTCGCAGGCAACCCCGGTCTCGAGCTGGCGGTCTCGAAGGCCAAGAAGACCTCCGTCCCGATCGACAACATCAATCGGGCGGTGAAGCGCGGGGCCGGGCTGCTCGGCGAGGCCGTCGACTACCAGACCATCATGTACGAGGCGCGGGGGCCGCAGGGTTCCGCGCTGCTCATCGAGTGCCTCACGGACAACAAGAACCGCGCGGCGTCCGAGGTGCGCCTGGGGATCACCCGCAACGGTGGCTCCGTCGCCGATCCCGGGTCGGTCTCCTACCTGTTCGCGCGCAAGGGTGTCGTCACACTTCCGCGGAAGGACCTCACGGAGGACGAGCTGCTGATGTCGGTGCTCGATGCCGGGGCGGACGAGGTCAAGGAGTCCACCGACACCTTCGAGATCATCTCGGAGCCGCAGGATCTGCGCGCCGTGGTCGATGCGCTCGAGGAGAGCGGCATCGAGTACGACGCCGACGAGGTGGAGTTCGTGCCGTCCATGCAGGTCGATCTCGATGCGGACGGCGGCCGGAAGTTCCTGCGGCTCGTGGATGCCCTCGAGGAGCTCGACGACGTCCAGAACGTCTACTCGAACGCCCACCTGCCCGCCGACGTGCTGGCCGAGCTCGAGAACGACGACTGACATCGCCGGGTGAGGGACGCCGGCCGCGGAGCGCCATGACCTATCGCGTGATGGGCGTGGACCCGGGGCTCACGCGCTGCGGGCTCGCCGTGGTGGACATCGAGCCGAACCGCCGCTCCACCCTCGTGGCGGTCGGCGTGGTGGGCACCGATCCGGCACGGAGCCTCGACGAGCGGCTCCTGGTGATCTCCGAGGCCGTCGATGCGTGGCTGGACCTGCACGAGCCGCAGGTCCTGGCGGTGGAGCGCGTGTTCAGCCAGCTCAACGTCAGCACGGTCATGGGCACCGCGCAGGCGTCGGGCGTCGTGATCGTCTCCGCCGCGCGCCGCGGGATCCCCGTTGCGCTCCACACACCCACCGAGGTGAAGGCCGCCGTGACCGGCAACGGGCAGGCGGACAAGGTGGCCGTCACCAAGATGGTCACCAAGATCCTCCGCCTGGAGACCTCGCCCAGGCCCGCCGACGCCGCCGATGCCCTCGCCCTGGCCATCACCCACGCATGGCGCAGGGGAGTGCAGCCGGGGGCCGCCCCGGGCGCCGCGGTCACCCCGGCCCAGCGCATCTGGGCCGAGGCGGAGGCCCGGGCACGACGGCGCTGAACGGCGCTCCCTCCCCGCGGACCGGCGTCGGGCGGTGTGGCGGCTCGATCGGAACGCCGGTACCGTTGTCACTAGAACGTGTGTTCGATACCGGGCATCCGTCCGGTCTGGCCGGCGTCACCTCTCCCTGGAGCGTTTCAGATGATCAGTTCCCTGCGCGGAACAGTGACCCACGTGGGTCCGAACTCCGCCGTCGTCGACGTCAACGGCTTCGGGATGCAGATCCTCGCCACACCGCAGACGCTCGCCGGACTGCGCGTCGGCGAGCAGGCTGCGGTCTCGACCGCGCTGATCGTCCGGGAGGACTCCATGACGCTCTTCGGCTTCGAGGACGCGGAGCAGCGCGAGGTGTTCGAGACACTGCTCGCGGTCAGCGGGGTGGGCCCGCGGCTGGCGCTGGCCGTCCTGGCTGTGCACGCCCCCGAGGCCATCCGCGTGGCGGCAGCAGCGGGGGACGACAAGGCCTTCAGCAAGGTACCCGGGATCGGGCCCAAGGGTGCCCGCCGGATCGTGCTGGAACTGGCGGGCAAGCTCGTCCCGCTCGACGCGGCTCCCGAGGCCTCCGGGCAGACCTGGCAGGGACAGGTCCTCACGGCCATGATGGGACTGGGCTGGTCGGAGAAGGACGCCGGGGCCGCCATCGACGCCGCCGTCGCCGATGCGCCCGAGATCGCCGCGACCGGCGACGTGGGGCAGATCCTCAAGATGACGCTGCGGAGGCTGGGCCAGGACGGCGCACGCAGCTCCGCCAGGACGAAGGTGGGACCATGACCGACCAGCAGCCCGACGAGTCACCAGTCGTGGCCCGGACCGCGGACCCGGAGGATCGGGCGGTCGAGGCCGCGCTGCGGCCGAAGAATCTCGACGACTTCGTGGGGCAGAAGAGGGTCAGGCGCCAGCTCTCCCTCGTCCTGGAGGCGTCCCGGCTCCGCGGGCGCAGCGCGGACCATGTGCTGCTGTCCGGCCCTCCGGGCCTCGGCAAGACCACCCTGGCCATGATCATCGCGGCGGAGATGAACGCACCGCTGCGCATCTCGTCCGGGCCGGCCATCCAGCACGCGGGCGACCTCGCAGCGATCCTCTCCTCGCTCACGGACGGCGAGGTCCTCTTCCTCGACGAGATCCACCGCATGTCCCGCCCGGCGGAGGAGATGCTCTACATGGCCATGGAGGACTTCCGCGTCGACATCATCGTCGGCAAGGGGCCCGGCGCCACGGCCATCCCCCTTGACCTGCCGCCCTTCACGCTCGTGGGCGCGACCACCCGGGCGGGGCTGCTGCCCGGCCCCCTGCGTGACCGCTTCGGCTTCACCGGGCACCTGGAGTTCTACTCCACGGACGAGCTCGAACTGGTGCTGCGTCGCTCGGCGATGCTGATGGACATGTCGGTCACCTCCGCCGCGTTCGCCGAGATCGCCGGACGCTCGCGCGGGACGCCGCGCATCGCGAACCGGCTCCTGCGCCGTGTCCGCGACTGGGCGCTCGTGCACGGGTCCGAGCAGATCGACGCACGAGCGGCGAGCGCCGCCCTCGACATGTACGAGGTCGACGCGCGCGGCCTGGACCGCCTCGACCGGTCGGTCCTGACCGCCCTCATCACCAAGTTCAACGGCGGTCCGGTGGGACTCTCCACCCTCGCCATCGCGGTGGGTGAGGAACCGGAGACGGTGGAGACCGTGGCCGAGCCCTACCTGGTACGCGAGGGCATGCTCGGGCGCACACCCAGGGGCAGGATCGCCACGGCGGCAGCCTGGAAGCACCTCGGGCTGGCCATGCCGCCGACCGTCGCGGCAGCCATGCCGGAGGACCTCTTCTCCGTGACCCCGGACGGCCTCGACGGCACCGGATCCGACGTCGACAGCTGGTCCCGCCCGGAGGCCTGACGCGGGATCTCCCGGGATTGCCCTCTACACTGGTCTCTCACGATGTGTGCCGGGGCACAGTGCTGCCCCCACCTCCCCTCCCAGGAACGGAAGATGCCCTGTGCTCTCAGCTGTAGTCGCCCAAACGCCCGCCGGAGACACGGGTGGCTTCGATGTCTTCGGTCTCCTGCTCCCGCTGGCGCTGGCGTTCCTGATCTTCACCATGTTCCGCAGGCAGCGGAAGGCGCAGAAGCAGGTCAAGGAGATGCGTACCCAGCTGGAGCCCGGCAGTGAGGTCATGACCCAGTTCGGCCTCTTCGGCACCATCGTCTCGATCGACCAGGAGAACAACAGGGCCGTCCTGGAGCTCTCACCCGGCAACCACGCCACGGTCCACACCCAGGCCCTGTCGAAGGTGGTCCAGCAGGACCCGGTGCTGCAGGACGACGCCGCCACCGACGCGGAGCGCCGGGACCTCGACAGCTACGACGGCTCGACGGTGCCCGACGACGCCTCGTCCCTCGACGGCGTCGACGGCGATCGGCCCGTCGGCGGGGCCACCGCGGCCGGGGAGCCGCGACCCGGACACGAGACGCCCGAGCAGACCCTGGAGCGGCTCGACCGCGAGCAGGCGCACCGCGACGAGCGCGACACGCGCGGCCCGGGTGGGACCGCCGGGAGCTCCGACCACTAGCATTCCGTGGGGCGGGTGACCGCTCCCGTCAGCATCGATCCGGCGCCCGCGCCGCGCCACTGAATAAGGACACCCATCATGCCTCGTACCGGTCCCGGGACGGCAGCCAAGCGGACACTGGTCTGGCTGGGCGCACTGACAGCCCTCCTCGCCATCCTGCTGGGAGCCGGTTCCTTCTGGAGCACCGCCAGCTGGAGCCCCCGCCTCGCGCTCGACCTCGAGGGCGGCACCCAGATGATCCTGGCGCCCCGGGTCCAGGGCGGCAGCGAGATCACCCCGGAACAGCTCGACCAGGCGGTGGAGATCATCCGGCAGCGCGTGGACGGCTCCGGCGTCGCCGAGGCGGAGATCAACACGCAGTCGGGTCGGAACGTGATCGTGTCCCTGCCCGGCACACCCGACGCGCAGACCCGCGATCTCATCCAGGCCTCCGCGCAGATGGAGTTCCGCCCGGTCCTCGCCGGCGGGCCCGGCCAGGCCCCCGCCGCAGAGACCCCCACACCGGAGGACCAGCTGCCCCGACCCGGTGCGGAGCCACAGGACGGCAGCGATCCCAACTGGATCACCCCCGAGCTGTACCAGGAGTTCGAGGCGCTGGACTGCCTCGATCCGGCAGCCCTCGAGCCCGCCGAGGAGCCGGCGCCCGCGGACCAGCCCATGGTGGCGTGCGAACCCGACAACCAGGGCAAGTACATCCTCGGGCCGGTGGCCATCCCCGGCACCGACATCTCGACCGCGAGCTACGGCCTGCAGCGCAGCTCCCAGGGCCAGGCCCTCAACACGTGGGCCGTGAACATCGACTTCAACGACGAGGGCACGAAGGCCTTCCGCGAGGTCACCGAGCGGCTCAACGCGATCGGGCGGGGAGATCCGCGCAACCAGTTCGCGATCGTCCTCGACGGGAAGATCGTCTCCGCGCCCACCACGAACGCGGTGATCGCCGACGGCAACGCCCAGATCAGCGGCAACTTCACCGAGGAGTCCTCGGCCGCCCTGGCCGAGCAGCTCAAGTACGGCGCGCTGCCCATCAGTTTCGAGATCCAGAGCGAACAGCAGATCTCCGCCACGCTCGGAGCCGACCAGCTGCGCCTCGGACTGCTCGCCGGGCTGATCGGGCTCGCGCTCGTGGCGGCCTACTCGATCTTCCAATACCGGCTCCTCGGCCTGGTCACCATCGCCTCGCTCGTCGTCGCGGGTGTCCTGACCTACCTGGCCATCTGCATCCTCGGGTGGACGGAGAACTACCGCCTGTCCCTCGCCGGCGTGGCAGGCCTGATCGTCGCCATCGGCCAGACCGCGGACTCGTTCATCGTGTACTTCGAACGCATCCGTGACGAACTGCGCGACGGACGCGGCCTCGTCTCCGCCGTCGAGAACGGCTGGCGCCGCGCCAAGCGCACGGTCCTCGCATCGAAGGCGGTGAACCTGCTGGCGGCCCTCGTGCTCTACTTCGTCGCCGTCGGCAACGTGCGCGGCTTCGCCTTCACTCTCGGACTCACGGCCATCGCCGACCTGATCGTGGTCTTCCTCTTCACCCACCCCGTGCTGCGCCTCCTCGCACGGACCAGGTTCTTCGGCGAGGGCCACCCGTGGTCCGGCCTGGATCCCCGCAGACTCGGCGGCCTCCCGCTCTACCGCGGCGCCGGACGGCTGCGCGAGCCGAACCAGAACGTGGTCGTGGCGCGGGCCAAGAACAAGGGCGCCTCGGCAGAGGCCGAGCGGCGCCTGACCATCGCCGAGCGACGGCGTGCGGAACACGACAGGGCCCTGGCCGGACGCACCGGTTCGTCCGAGAAGGAGAACGACGCATGAGCCGCACCAACTTCGCCACCTTCGGCAACGAGCTGTACTCGGGCAAGCGGTCCTATCCCTTCGTGGCGAGACGCAACATCTGGTTCCTCATCGCCGGTCTCGCCGTCCTCGTCTCGATCGTCATCCCGATCGTCAAGGGGGGCTTCAACCTGGGGATCGATTTCCGTGGGGGCTCCGAGTTCACCGTGTCCGACACGGTGAACACCGACATCGCCGTGGGTGAGAGCGCGGTGACCGACGTCGTCCCCGACGCCGTGCCGCGCGTGACCAACATCGCGGCCGACACCATGCGGATCCAGACCGAACAGCTCTCCGACGACGAGACGCTCAGCGTCCGGTCGAACCTGATCAGCGGCTACGGCGTGGGCGAGGACCAGGTGACCTCGAGCTTCGTCGGCCCGACCTGGGGCGAGGACGTGAGCCGGCAGGCGATCATCGGCTTCGGCGTCTTCGTGCTCCTGGCCGCCATCCTCATGGCCATCTACTTCCGCACGTGGAAGATGGCGCTGGCCGCGATGGCCGCACTCGTGGTGGTCATGGTGGTGACGGCAGGGCTGTACGCGCTCAGCGGCTTCGAGGTCACGCCCTCGGCGATCATCGGCTTCCTGACGATCCTCAGCTACGCCCTGTACGACACCGTGGTGGTCTTCGACAAGATCCGGGAGAACACCGCCGACGTCCTCATCTCCACGAAGCGCACGTTCGCGGAACAGGTCAACCTGGCCGTGAACCAGACGCTCGTGCGCTCGATCAACACCTCGGTGGTCGCGATCCTGCCCGTGGCCTCCATCCTGTTCATCGGAGCCTTCATCCTCGGCGCCGGCACGCTGCAGGACCTGTCGCTGGCCCTGTTCATCGGCATCATCCTCGGAACGCTCGGAACCATCTTCATCGCCGCTCCGCTCTACGCCGCGCTCAGGGTGAACGAGCCGGAACTGAGGAAGCAGGAGAAGCGGGTCACGGAGCGGCGTTCGCTCGAAGCCGCACAGGCCTGAGACCGGTCACCGGTGGGCCGCGAGTAGACTTGGACCTGTCGCGTGAGTCCGCGACGATCGGGGCCCTGCGGCCCCGGGATCGAGATCGAGGGACGATGAATGGCTGATGCGGTCGAGCCCGCGGTGACCACCGGGACGGAGCCAGGCTCCGCAGCGCCCGAGCGGTCCGCCCCGCTGCAGGATGCGGGCGCCTCGTCCGGCACGGCTCCCTCGGACCAGGCCGCGACCCCCTCCGCCACCGTGGGTCCCGATCAGGCACCGCCAGGACGCCGTGGGCGCACCCGGGCACGGATCGCCCGTCTCACCGGGCGCGGGTCCTCCGGATACTCTCCCGTCCTCGAGCCGCTGCTCCGCACGGTCCGCGCGATCAATCCCAAGGAGGACCTGGATCTGATCCAGCGTGCGTATCTGGTTGCCGAGCGCAGCCACGAGGGGCAGAAGCGCAAGAGCGGTGATCCGTACATCACCCACCCGGTGGCCGTCGCCACGATCCTCGCCGAGCTCGGGATGACCGGGACCACGCTCGCGGCGGCGCTCCTCCACGACACCGTGGAGGACACGTCCTATACCCTCGCCGAACTCGAGCGTGACTTCGGGTCCGAGGTGGCGATGCTCGTCGACGGCGTCACCAAGCTCGACAAGGTCTCCTTCGGGGAGGCTGCGCAGGCGGAGACCGTGCGCAAGATGGTCGTGGCGATGTCCAAGGACATCCGGGTCCTCGTCATCAAGCTCGCCGACCGGCTCCACAACGCGAGGACCTGGCGGTTCGTCTCCGCGACCTCGTCGGCGAAGAAGGCACGCGAGACCATCGAGATCTTCGCGCCGCTCGCCCACCGCCTGGGCATGAACACCATCAAGTGGGAACTGGAGGATCTCTCCTTCGCGGCCCTGCACCCGAACATCTACGAGGAGATCGTGCGGATGGTGGGGGAGCGGACCCCCGAACGCGAGAAGCACCTGAATCTCCTGCGCAACCAGATCGACGAGGATCTGCGCGCCGTCAAGATCAGGGCAACCATCACCGGCCGGCCCAAGCACTACTACTCGATCTACCAGAAGATGATCGTGAGGGGGAAGGACTTCGACGACATCCACGACCTGATGGGTGTGCGCGTCCTCGTGGACAGCGTCCGCGACTGCTATGCCACCCTCGGTGCACTGCACTCGCGCTGGAACCCCCTGCCGGGGCGGTTCAAGGACTACATCGCGATGCCGAAGTTCAACATGTACCAGTCGCTGCACACCACGGTGATCGGCCCGGGCGGCAAGCCCGTGGAGATCCAGATCCGGACGCACGACATGCACCGGCGAGCCGAGTACGGTGTGGCGGCGCACTGGAAGTACAAGAGTGGCGGCCGGACCCTGGAGGCGCAGGACGGCAGCGACATGGGATGGTTGCGCAGCCTCGTGGACTGGCAGCAGGAGACCTCGGACCCGAACGAGTTCCTCGACTCCCTGCGATTCGAGATCAACGCACGGGAGGTCTTCGTCTTCACCCCCAAGGGAGAGGTGATGGCACTGCCCGCCGGATCGACGCCTGTCGACTTCGCCTACGCCGTGCACACCGAGGTGGGGCACCGCACCATCGGCGCGAGGGTGAACGGCAAGCTCGTCCCGCTGAACAGCGAACTCAATCACGGCGACTCGGTGGTGATCTTCACCTCGAAGGCGGAGGGTGCGGGCCCCAGCCAGGACTGGCAGGGCTTCGTCAAGAGCCCGCGTGCACGCAACAAGATCAGGCAGTGGTTCACGAAGGAGCGGCGCGAGGAGGCCGTCGACAAGGGCAAGGACCTCCTCACGCGGGCCATGCGCAAACAGAACCTGCCGCTGCAGCGCATGATGACGCACACCGCCCTCATGACGGTGGCCGAGGAACTCCACCACCAGGACATCACCGCGCTCTATGCCGCCGTGGGCGACGGCCACACGTCGGCGCAGAACGTGATCGAGCACCTCGTGGCGCTGATGGGAGGCCACGAGGGGACCGAGGCGAAGATCACCGAGACCGCGGCGGCGACCCAGCCCCGCAGGCCCAAGTTCTCCGACTCCGGCGTCACGGTGCGCGGGGTGGGCGACGTCTGGGTGAAGCTCGCGCGCTGCTGCACGCCCGTGCCGCCCGATCCGATCGTCGGGTTCGTCACCCGCGGGTCCGGGGTGTCCGTCCATCGCAGCGACTGCCGGAACGTCGAGGAGCTCCGGGACCAGCCGGACCGGATCGTGCCCGTGGAGTGGGCACCGACACAGTCCAGTGTGTTCCTGGTCGAGATCCAGGTCGAGGCGCTCGATCGCAAGAGCCTGCTCTCCGACGTGACGAGCCTGCTCGCCGAGAACCACGTCAACATCCTCGCCGCCAACGTGAACACATCCTCCGATCGCGTGGCGATGTCCCGCTTCGCCTTCGAGATGGGCGACCCCAAGTACCTGAACCACATCCTCAGTGCCGTGCGGCGCATCGACGGCGTCTTCGACGTGTACCGCACCACCGGATCGCAGCGCCGCACCTGAGGACCCGGCAGCTGGGCGGCGCCACCCAGGTATCTCTCCGGGCATCCCCCTAGGCACCCGGCCCTCCGATCCGGGCCGCACGCAGCCTCGTCAGCGCCCGGGCCTTGCCCGGCACACGGCTGGCATTGAGCAGGGCTGCCTCCACGAGCCGCAGCGGACACGCCAGGTCCGGCGCCCTGTCGATGGCGCGGAGGACGGTGACGGCGGTGCGGTCCCCGTGGACCGCGATGTCCAGCGCCGTCCGCAAAGGCGTGGTCACCGACACACCTCCGACCAGATTGACGTCGAACGGGCCGAGCGAGACCTGATGCATGACCGCTGCGGTGAACGGAGGCAGCGCCGTGGTCCGCCGTCGGTGATCGGTGACGAGGCTGACCACGGCGGGCACGGGGGCGCACCCGTAGATCCATGCGGCGCAGGAGCGCCCCAGGGCGACACGTGCCCGGAGGGACTCCGGCACACAGCGTGCGGCCGCCCGCGACCGCGTGACGGGGTTCTCCCTGAAGTCGCTCCGCAGATAGGAGTCGCCGATGACGAGCCGGACCAGGCCCTCCAGCCTCATGGACTGGAGCTCGGCCGAGGTGAAGATCTCCCCGGCATGGAAGAGCGCACCCCCGGTCGAGGTGACGGTCGGTGTTTCGCCGAGATAGCGCTCGGGCGGCGTGATCGTGCTGTCCAGCGGAGACATTGGTCCAGCATCGCCAGTGGGAGCGGCACGCGAAAGCCCTCCGGCGCCGTTGTGGACAACGGTGCCGGAGGGCTCGGGGAACGACGCCCGCTACTGCCGTGTCAGGAGAAGTCCCGGGCCGATCTCTGCAGCATCTCGAGCCACTGCTCGCGGGCCGCGAGCGCCTCCTTCGCCGTGGCGATCCTCGAGGTGTCGCCGGCGCTCTCGGCGGCTGTGAGATCCTCCCTGAGCTGCGCGATCGTCGCCTCGAGCTGGCTGAGCGCACTGGTGGTGCGGGCCTTCGTCTCGGGGTTCGTCTTCTGCCAGTGCTCGTCCTCGGCGGACTTGACGGCGTCCTCGACCCTGCGCAGACCGGCGTCGATCCGCCCCATGTCGGCGCGTGGCACCTTGCCCGCCTCGTCCCACCTCTCCCTGATCGACTGCAGGGCCTTCTTCGCCGCGGCGAGATCCCTGACGGGCAGGATCTTCTGCGCCTCGACCAGCAGCGCCTCCTTGGCGGCGAGATTGACGGAGTACTCCTCGTCGATCGCCTCGTTGTCGGCCTTCCTCGCCTCGAAGAAACGATCCTGGGCGGCGCGGAAACGGGCCCAGAGGGCATCGTCGTCCTTGCGGCTGGCACGCTTGGACGCCTTCCACTCGTCCATCAGCCTGCGGTACTCCGCCGCCGTGTGACCCCAGTCCGTGGAGTCGGAGAGCTGCTCGGCACGCTTGATGAGCGCCTCCTTGGCCTGCTTGGCCTCGGCGTTGTCGGTGTCGAGCTGCGAGAAATACGCACGGCGATGGCGGTCGAAGACGGTGCGCGAGGAGCGGAAGCGCTTCCACAGTGCGTCCTCTGTGCCCCGTCCCAGTCTCGGCCCGTTCTTCTGTGCCGCCTTCCAGAGTTCGAAGAGCTCGTTCATGCGGGTGCTGCTGGCCTTCCACTGGACGGTGGCAGGGTCACGGCCCGCGAGTTCCTCGGCCTCGACGACGATCGCCTCACGTGCTGCGAGCTCCCGGGCCTTGAGCTCGTCCAGGGCTGCGCGTTCGGTCTTCTCCAGGCCGCTCACGGCCTCCAGCAGGGCGTCGATCCTGGCTTCGAGGGCGAGCACGTCCCCGACCATGCTGCGCTCACCGACCTGTGTCCGCAGATGCCTGGCGGTCTTGGCCATGTCCGAGGACGGCGCCTTGGCCTGGACCCGCTGTTCGAGCAGTGCCACCTGGCTCACGACGTCGTCGTACTTCCGCACGAAGTAGGTCAGCGCCTCCTCGCGCGTGGCATCGGGGTACTGCCCGACGGCGTGCTCCTCGCCGTCCACGAGCAGGAAGACATGGCCGTCGTCCTCGACGCGGGCGAATCTGCCGGCTTCCTCGAGCGAGGTGGTGTGCGCCGGGGGAGCAGCGGGGCGGCCGGACGACCGCGCGGGCCGCGGGGCCATCGACGTGGGTAGCGGCGCGCGTGGAGCCGCAGGGCGGGGCTGCGACGGACGGGCGTGCGGTGCTTCCTGCACGTCGTCGGACGACTCCGCGGGAGCGGCGGATGCTTCGACCGGGTCCGCGGTCACCGCGGGTGCAGGCGCAGGTGAGGGCTCGGATCGGGGCTCGTCCCGGCCCTCCGCGGCATCGGTGCCGGTGCCCTCGGGCAGACGGGATGGACCGCCATCGGCTGCCGCGGCGTCCTGCTCCGTGCCGTGGTCGATGGTCGTTTCGTCGGATTGCTGACTGTCTGTCACCGCTGGAAATCTTTCACTCGTCGGATGGCCCCGAGCACCGCCGGGGCCATGTCGTCCGGGGTCGATGTCGTACGGATCGATCCCGAGCAGGATCCAGGAGTCTATCGGACCGGTATCACGCACCGATCGTGCCGACCCAGCCGTTCCGGCACCCGCGGAGGGGCGCCGCCGAACCCTGCTCTGAGGCTACTGTACTCAGGACTGTGCCCCCAGGGTGCCCCACTCAGGGCGCCCCGCCCACATGCCCGGCCCGCACGCCGCACCCCGCGCGACGACTGCACGGGCGGGACGTTCTGCCGATCCGTCCGGCGCCCCTAGGATTGATGGCGCAGACCCCACCGATCGGCCGCGGCCCGTCGGAGACCCCCGTAGGCGAGGAGACCCCCCCATGGCCCGCAAGGCTTCCCTGTCCGGCTTCCCCGAATGGCTGCCCGAGGAACGCCTGATCGAGCAGCACGTCCTCGACGTCCTGCGGCGGACCTTCGAACTGCACGGCTTCTCCAGCATCGAGACGAGGGCCGTGGAGACGGTCGGTGACCTGCTGCGCAAGGGCGAGATCGACAAGGAGGTCTACGCCGTCTCCCGGCTCCAGGCCGAGGAGGCATCGGCGTCCGAGGCCGGCCTCGCCCTCCACTACGACCTGACCGTACCGTTCGCCCGCTACGTGGTGGAGAACGCAGGTCACCTCGCCTTCCCGTTCCGCAGATACCAGATCCAGAAGTGCTGGCGCGGCGAGCGTCCGCAGGAGGGTCGCGCCCGCGAGTTCACCCAGGCCGACATCGACGTCGTCGGTGACGGCGTCCTGCCCTTCCGGTACGACATCGAGCTGGCCCTCACCGTCGTCGAGGCCCTCGAGGCCCTGCCCATCCCCGCTTTCACCCTGCGCGTGAACAATCGGAAGCTCGCCGAGGGTTTCTACAGTGCCATCGGCCTCCGGGACACGGCCGCCGTGCTGCGCAGCATCGACAAGCTCGAGAAGATCGGTCCCGAGAAGGTGGGTGCCCTGCTGCAGGAGGAGCTGGGCGCCGACGACGACCAGGTGCGCCTGGCCCTGGAGCTCGCGACGATCCGCACCCCGGACACCTCCTTCGTGGAGCGGGTGCGGGCCCTCGGCGTCTCCCACGAACTCCTCGACGAGGGCCTCGAGGAACTCCGCCAGGTCATCGCCGAGGCCACCCGCCGCGCTCCCGGACGCGTGGTCGCCGATCTGAGCATCGCCCGCGGCCTCGACTACTACACGGGAACCGTCTACGAGACCGTGCTCGACGGACACGAGGGCCTGGGCTCGATCTGCTCGGGTGGCCGCTACGACGCCCTGGCCCACAAGGGCAGCCGGACCTTCCCCGGCGTCGGGCTGTCCATCGGCGTCACGCGCCTCGTCTCGCGGATCCTCAGCCAGGGTTTCGCCTCGGTCTCCCGGTCCGTGCCGACGGCGGTCCTCGTGGCGCTGGCCGACGACGACGCCTGGTCCCGGGCGCAGGATGTCGCCGCGGCGCTCCGGCAGCGGGGCATCGCCACCGAGGTCGCAGCGACGGCCGAGAAGTTCGGCAAGCAGATCAGATTCGCCGACCGGCGAGGCATCCCCTTCGTCTGGTTCACGAACGCGGACGGTACGCACGAGGTCAAGGACATCCGCTCGGGGGAGCAGCACGGCGCCGATCCCGCGTCGTGGTCACCTCCGGTGGAGGACGTGCGACCCGTGATCACCACCGCCTGAGTCGCGGCCCCACCTGCCCGCAGGGACCCGAACCGGAGGTGGGGCTCACCCGGTTCAGCGGTGCCGGCGCGAGGAGATACCGCGCAGCACGGCACCGGCAGCGAGCACCGTGAGCATGCCGAGCACCGACCCCCACGGCAGTGCCAGGGCCAGCGCGAGGCAACCGGCCGCGCCCACCGCGTTGAGCCAGCGCGGAGCGAACCATCGCCTGTCCTCGACCCTGAGCGCGGCGATCCCGACGATCGCACCGTGCACGAGCACGCCGAACGCTGCGCACCCGATGAGGGTGGGTAGCTGGACCGTGAGCAGGAGGACCACCACGACGGCGGCGGCACCGAGGATCGACACCCAGGGCGCCCGGTAGCGGATGGAGACCCGGGAGAACGTCTCCGGCAGCTCCCCCCGCCGGGACAGCGCGAGGGCCCTGCCTCCCAGCCCCGCGGTGAGGGACACCAGCCCGCCGAGACCGGCCAGCACCGCCGCGCCGGTGATCACGGCTCCGAGGACGCCCGCGGATCCGGCCCCGGTGGCCCCGCGGATCAGCTCGCGGAGCGGGACAGTGGTCTCCGCCAGCATGATCGGTCCCAGCGACCTCAGCAGGGAGAACGACAGCAGGACGTACAGGCCCAGCGTCACGCCGAGGGCTCCCAGGACGACCGCCGGGATGTTGCGACGGGGTTCACGGACACCGTGACCCAGCGTGGCGCTTCGTCCGTACCCGGCGTAGGCGAAGACGAGCAGACCGGCGCCCTGCAGCACGCCGCCGACCCCGGGCGTCGCGCCCGGTCCGCCACCGATCGCCGCGGAGTACGCCGGGGAGGTCAACCCGACCACGATCGCGAAGGCGAGCACCGGGATGACGAGGGAAATGACAGCCCGGGTGAGCGTCGCCGAGCGGGTCACCCCGAGGAGGGCCGGGAGCGTGGTCACGGCGACAGCGGCGACCGCCGCGCTCCCCGCACTGCCGGGAGCGGCGTACAGCCCTGTCGTGAGGGCCACCGCCGCGCAGGCGGCCAGGCGGCCGGTGAGCTGCGCCCACCCGGCGAGGAAGCCCGGCCACGAACCGAGCTGTTCGCGCCCGTCCACCGCCCCGTCCGCGGGCAGTCCCCCCGCGAGGAGGGCCATGGCCGCCGCGTTGGTGTAGGCGACGAAGCCCGCGACGACCACCGCCAGGGGCAGGAGCACGCCGGCCGCGGCGCCCGCCGGGGCGAACACCACGAAGGCGCCCGCACCGACCATCGAGCCGACCCCCACGGTCGTCGCATCGAAGCCCCCGAGGGGCCGGCGTGCTTCCGGTGGCGACGACATGCTCCTCCTCGGATCGGAACCCGCGGGACCAGCGGCGTCGCGCAGTGGTACGGGTACTGCAGGGCGCCTGTCAGGATGGTCCGGACACGACCGGTAACGTTGGTCGCGCTTGACCCAACTCTAGGTGGGTGCCTCAACCACCTGCCAGCCATCCGTTACATCTGTGGGAAGGAATGCTGTGCTCCGCACGCATGAACTCGGTTCGCTTCGGCCCGAGCACGTAGGACAAACCATCACCCTCGCCGGGTGGGTGGCACGCCGTCGGGACCACGGCGGTGTGGCGTTCGTCGACCTCAGGGACGCCTCCGGGGTGGCGCAGGTGGTGGTCCGCGAGGAGGAGGTGTTCTCGGCACTGCGCAACGAGTACGTCCTGCAGATCGTCGGGACCGTGCAGCAGCGACCCGAGGGCAACGAGAACCCCGCCCTTCCCACCGGGGCCGTCGAGGTCGTCGCGGACACCGTCACCATCCTCAACACCTCGGATCCGCTGCCGTTCCAGATCGACGAGCACGTGGAGGTGGGTGAGGAGGCGCGCCTGCGCCACCGCTACCTCGATCTGCGCCGGCCCGGCCCCCAGGCCAACCTGCGGCTCCGCTCCGAGGCCAGCCGGGTGGCCCGCGAACTGCTGCACCGCGACGGTTTCGTGGAGATCGAGACCCCCACGCTGACCCGGTCCACCCCCGAGGGTGCCCGTGACTTCCTCGTGCCCGCGCGGCTGGCGCCGGGCTCCTGGTACGCCCTGCCGCAGTCGCCCCAGCTGTTCAAGCAGCTCCTGCAGGTCGGCGGGTTCGAGAAGTACTACCAGCTGGCGCGCTGCTATCGCGACGAGGACTTCCGCGCGGACCGCCAGCCCGAGTTCACCCAGCTCGACATCGAGGCGAGCTTCGTGGAGGAGGACGACATCATCGCCCTCGGCGAGCAGCTCGTCGCCGCCCTGTGGCGACTGATCGACGTGGAGATCCCCCTGCCCATCCGCCGCATGACCTACGGGGAGGCGATGGCCAGGTACGGCTCCGACAAGCCGGACCTGCGCTTCGGCCTGGAGCTCACGGAACTGACGGAGTTCTTCAGGGACACCGAATTCGGTGTGTTCAAGGCGCCCTACGTG
The DNA here is from genome assembly GCF_947493765.1 of uncultured Arthrobacter sp. GTDB lineage: Bacteria > Actinomycetota > Actinomycetes > Actinomycetales > Micrococcaceae > Arthrobacter_D. The sequence goes on along the minus strand of NZ_CANLSZ010000003.1, from coordinate 228,785 downwards.
GGCGCCGTGGTGATGCCCGGAGGCGCAGCACAGCCGCGGCGCCAGCTCGACGCCTGGCAGGAGTGGGCCAAGCAGCGAGGTGCCAAGGGACTGGCGTACGTCCTGATCGACGACGACGGCAGCCTGCGCGGACCGGTCGCCAAGAACCTGACCGACGGGGAGCGGGAGGGCCTCGCGGGCGCCGTCGGTGCCGCCCCGGGCGACTGCATCTTCTTCGCCGCCGGCGACCGCGTGTCCTCACGTGCCATCCTGGGTGCCGCCCGCGTCGAGATCGGCCGGCGCACCGGCCTCATCGACGAGAATGCCTGGGCCTTCGTCTGGGTGGTGGATGCCCCCATGTTCGAACCGGCGTCGGCCGCAGTGGCGGCGGGGGATGTTGCCGTCGGAGCTGGAGCGTGGACGGCGGTCCACCACGCCTTCACCTCCCCGAAGCCGGAATTCCTCGACACCTTCGACACGGATCCCGAGAACGCCCTGGCATTCGCGTACGACATCGTCTGCAACGGCAACGAACTCGGTGGAGGATCCATCCGGATCCATCGCCGGGACGTGCAGGAGCGGGTCTTCGCCGTCATGGGCCTCGGTGCCGAGGAGGCGGAGGAGAAGTTCGGCTTCCTGCTCGAGGGGTTCAAGTACGGTGCACCCCCGCACGGCGGCATAGCCCTGGGATGGGACCGCGTGGTGTCGTTGCTCGCCGGGACCGACTCGATCCGCGACGTCATCGCGTTCCCCAAGTCCGGAGGCGGCTACGACCCGCTGACCAGCGCTCCGGCGCCGATCACGGCCCAGCAGCGCAGGGAGGCGGGCGTGGACGCGAGGCCGAAGACCGGCACCGCACCGGCGACAGGCGCCGCACCGGCGAGCGAGGGCTGACCCGCCCCCGTACCGGTGTCGGTCGATCGACCCGACACCGGTGATCGCTGGCCCGGTGCTCGTGGCTCAGTTGCTGGTTCCGGTGATCGTTGCTGGTTCCGGTGATCGCTGCCGGAGGAATCGGAGCGGGTCAGCGGCGACCGCCGCCCGGCTGTGTCAGAATTGACCCAGTACGTGCTCCGGGGTCGGTGTAATTCCGAACCGGCGGTGATAGTCCGCGACCCGCTCCTCGTTCCGCACCCGCGGAACGGGATCGGTTGAGCCGGTGGAATTCCGGGACCGACAGTCAAAGTCTGGATGGGAGAAGCACGAACAGCAGGGTCCTGCCGCTGCCGGTTTCACTGTCGGCGGCCAGGACGCGGTCCAGGCACGGCTGGTGCCTGCCGTGTCCGGCGCTGCCATCGCCCGGAGTCGTCGTGATGACGAAGGATCGGCATGGATTTCCTGCAGTGGCTGTTCGAGGCACGCATTCCCGTGGGTGGCGGTTCCCTCCTGGTCCGTGAGGTGACGGGCAACATCTTCGGGCTGCTCAGTGCCCTCGGTGGCATGCGGCGCCGCATCTGGGCATGGCCCGTGGGCATCATCGGCAACGTGCTGCTCCTGACCGTCTTCCTCGGCTCCCTCTTCGGTGGGGTCGGAGCCGCCAATCTGCTCGGCCAGGCCGGACGGCAGCTCATGTTCATCATCGTGTCCGTCTACGGCTGGCGGCAGTGGCAGCTCAGCCGGCGCAGCGGTGGCCAGGCCGTCACCCCGCAGTGGGCGGGCACGCGCATACGTCTCGGCATGGTGGTCGTCATGATCGCAGGCACCCTCGCCCTCACCCCGGTCTTCCGCGCGCTCGGCTCCTACGAGCCGGTCTGGGCCGATGCCTGGACCTTCGTGGGCTCCCTCCTGGCCACCTACGGCATGGCCAAGGGGTGGGTGGAGTTCTGGCTCGTATGGGTGGCCGTGGACCTCGTGGGCGTACCCCTGCTCTTCAGCGCCGGGTACTACGCGAGCGCCTTCATGTACGTGTTCTACGGCGGGTTCACCCTCGTCGGCTTCGTCGTCTGGGCCCGCGCACAGCGCTCCGCCAAGCCGAGCGTCGAGGCCCTCCTGCCCGATCCGACCCTGCGATGAGCGCGACGCCGACCGGCACCGTGCCGGACCCCAGCGGGCCGGAGGCCAGCGGGCAGGAGCACGCAGCCATGGAGCGCGCCCTCGAGCTGGCCGCCCTCGGCGTGAGGGGCGCCAACCCGCTGGTGGGCGCCGTCGTGCTGTCCGCCGACGGGCGGATCCTGGGGGAGGGGTACCACCGCGGCGCCGGGACACCGCACGCCGAGCCCGCCGCCCTGACCGACACACTGCGCCGCGGTAACGATCCTCGCGGCTCCACCGTGGTGGTGACGCTCGAGCCGTGCAATCACACCGGCCGGACGGCGCCGTGCACGCAGGTGCTGCGCGAGGCAGGGGTGCGGCGGGTGGTCTACGCGGTGGCCGACGTCCACGGCGTGGCCGCGGGTGGCGCGCAGCACCTGCGCGAGGCCGGTGTCGAGTGCGTCGGTGGGCCCGGCGCGGCGGCGGCGCGCGCCCTCAACGAACGATGGACCGGAGCCCTGGCGGAGCGCCGCCCGTTCGTCACCGCGAAGTCGGCCCAGTCGCTCGACGGTCGGGTCGCCGCTCCGGACGGCTCCAGCCAGTGGATCACCGGCGACCGGGCACGCGAGGACGGGCACCGGCTGCGCCGGCTGGCCGACGCCGTCCTCGTGGGCAGCGGCACGGTCCTGGCCGACGACCCACGCCTGACGGCACGCCGACCCGACGCCGAGTCCGAGCCACGCGGGCGCTCGGCGCTGCGGGTCGTGATGGGCATGACACCCGTGCCGGAGCGCGCCGCGATGCGCGGACCGGGCTTCGTCCGGCTGGCCACCCGCGACGTCCGGGCCGCACTCGACACGCTGTACGAGCAGGGCGTGCGGCACCTCCTGGTGGAGGGCGGTCCGCGGATCACCTCCGCCTTCCTGCGGGCCGGAGCCGTGGACGAACTGTTCTCGTACGTGGCCCCGCTGATCCTCGGGGACGGTGCGCCGGCGTTCCCCGACCTCGGCGTGGTGTCGCTCGCGGACGGCCACCGCTGGATCCCCGACGACGCCGGAGGGCCGCGGCTGCTCCAGCTCGGACCGGACACCCGGCTCCACCTGCGCCCCCCGGGCCCGCCCGGCTCCTGACCTCCCCGCCAGCCCCGTCCACCGAAGGAAGTACCAGTGTTCACAGGAATCGTGTCCGAACAGGGCAGTGTCGTCTCCCTCGACCTCGCCGACGACGGCGAGAGCGGCCTCCTCGTGGTCGAGGCTCCGGCCACGGGCCAGGACCTCGCACCCGGGGCCTCGATCGCCGTCAACGGGGTCTGCCTCACCGCCGTGACCCTCGACGGCCCGCGCGTGGGAGTCGACGTCATGGGCGAGACCCTCCGACGCACCACGACCGGCGCACTGCAGCCCGGCGCCCCGGTCAATCTCGAACGGTGCGTCCCGGCCGGCGGTCGGCTCGACGGGCACGTGGTCCAGGGCCATGTGGACGGCATCGGTGTGCTGCTGGAGCGCGAGGACCTGGGGGCGTGGCACCGGCTCCGCTTCGGCCTGCCGTCCACGCTGGGCCGCTACGCCGCGGAGAAGGGCTCCGTGGCGATCGACGGCGTGTCCCTGACCGTGACCGCGGTCAGCCCTCTGGAGGAGCCGCAGCAGTGGTTCGAGGTGGGGCTGATCCCCACCACGCTCCGGGAGACCGGGCTCGGTGCGAGGGCGGTGGGTGATCCCGTGAATCTCGAGATGGACGTCCTGGCCAAGTACGCCGAGCGGCTCCTGGGCTTCATGGCGGTCGACGCACCCGCGACCACCGAACGGGATGCGCCGTGACCGAGGGGACGGCCGTCCGGCTCGATCCCATCCCCGCCGCCGTCGCCGCCATCCGGGACGGCCGCGCCGTCGTCGTGGTGGACGACGAGGACCGCGAGAACGAGGGCGACATCGTCTTCGCGGCGGAGGACGCGACGCGCGAGCTCGTCGCGTGGACGGTCCGCTGGTCGTCGGGAGTGCTCTGCGTGCCGCTCCGGGACGTCGACGCGGACCGCCTGCTGCTGCCGCCCATGACGGCGGTCAACGAGGACGCGAAGGGGACCGCGTACACCGTCTCGTGCGATGCGGCCGTCGGCGTCAGTACCGGGATCAGCGCCGCCGACCGGGCGCTCACCGCCCGCGTACTCGCGGACCCGTCCAGCGGCCCCGCCGAACTCACCCGTCCCGGTCACGTGTTCCCGCTCCGGGCCGCGCCCGGCGGGGTCCGGCAGCGTCCCGGCCACACCGAGGCGGGCGTCGAGCTGAGCGTCCTCGCCGGCAAGCAGCCCGCCGCCGTGATCGCGGAGCTCGTGCACGACGACGGCGACATGATGCGCCTGCCCGCCCTCCGCCGCTTCGCGGACGAGTACGGCCTGCCCCTCGTCTCCATCGAGGACCTCGTCGCGTTCGTCGGTGGGGCGCAGCCCGGGAAGCCTGACACGTAGGCACAGGTCAGCACCGACACCCCCGACACACCCCGACACCCCGAGCATCACGAGTCACCCGGTTGGATGAGCGTTCGAACCAGTCGAGTACCAGCACACGAAGGAGAACCATGAGCGGCCACGGAGCACCCACCATCGACCTCAGCACGGTGCAGGCGGGAGCGGGTGAACCGCTGCGCCTGGCGGTCATCGCAGCGAGCTGGCACACGCAGATCATGGACGGGCTCCTGGGGGGCGCCCTCCGCGCGGCGGCCGAGGCAGGAGTCGCGGTGACGCAGCTCCGCGTGCCCGGCAGCTTCGAACTCCCCGTGGCCGCGGCCCGGCTCGCTCCGCACGTCGACGCGGTCGCCGCCCTCGGCGTCGTGATCCGCGGCGGGACACCGCATTTCGACTACGTCTGCCAGGCCGCGACGTCGGGCCTCACGGAGGTGAGCGTCAGGACCGGAGTGCCGATCGGATTCGGGGTGCTGACCTGCGACACCGAGCAGCAGGGCCTCGACCGGGCAGGGCTGCCCGGCTCCTCCGAGGACAAGGGACACGAAGCGGTGACCGCGGCACTCGCGACGGCGGCCCTCCTGCGCCGGTGGGAGCGGTGAGGGGGCCTGCGTCACAGCGGGCCCCCCGGGTGCGGTCCGGGCACCTGCGAGCCGATAGCCTAGAAGCGTGAAAACCTTTGATTCCCTGTTCGGGGAGCTCAGCGCGAAGGCCGTCGACCGTCCCGCCGGGTCGCGCACCGTGGCCGAGCTCGACGCCGGCGTCCACGGCATCGGCAAGAAGATCGTCGAGGAGGCCGCCGAGGTGTGGATGGCGGCCGAGTACGAGACCACCGAGAACACCGCGGAGGAGATCTCCCAGCTGCTCTACCACCTGCAGGTGCTCATGATCGCCAAGGGTCTGAGCCCCGAGGACGTCTACAGGCATCTGTAGCCGCAGCCGGCCCGCGCTCCTCCCCTCCCGTCCCGAATGAAAGACCCCCATGCTCCGTGTAGCAGTCCCCAACAAGGGCGCCCTCTCCGAGGCCGCCTCGTCCATGCTCGCCGAAGCCGGGTACCGGCAGCGCCGTGATTCCCGTGAACTCGTCCTCGTGGACCCCGAGAACGAGATCGAGTTCTTCTTCCTCCGACCCCGCGACATCGCCGTGTACGTGGGCTCGGGAACCCTCGAGGTGGGGATCACCGGCCGCGATCTCCTCCTCGACGCGCAGGTCGCCGCCGAGGAGCGTCTGCAGCTCGGCTTCGCAGCATCCACCTTCCGCTTCGCCGGTCCCGCCGGCCACTTCTCGTCGCTGGAGGAGCTCGCGGGCAAGCGCATCGCGACCAGCTTCGAATGCCTCCTGAACGACTACCTGCGGGAGCGGGACATCTCCGCGACGGTGGTGCGGCTGGACGGCGCCGTGGAGTCGTCCGTGCGCCTCGGTGTGGCGGACGCCATCGCCGACGTCGTCGAGACGGGCACCACGCTGCGCGCGGCCGGGATGGAGGTCTTCGGCGAGCCGATCCTCGAGAGCGAGGCCGTGCTGATCGTCCGCTCGGGCGTGGAGGCGCCCGCCGGACTCGAGGTGCTGCTGCGCCGCCTGCAGGGTGTCCTCGTGGCGCGCCAGTACGTGATGATGGACTACGACATCCGCACCGACCTCGTCGAGGCGGCCGCGGCCCTGACGCCGGGGCTCGAGTCGCCCACGGTCTCGCCGCTGCGCGACTCCGACTGGGTGGCCGTGCGCTCGATGGTCCGGCGGAACCGGACCAACCGGATCATGGACGAGCTCTACGAGCTAGGCGCCCGCGCCATCCTGGTGAGCAGCATCCACGCGTGCCGGATCTAGGGGAGGCGTCATGACCGTCGCCATCCGTGTGATCCCGTGCCTGGACGTCGACGCAGGACGCGTGGTGAAGGGCATTAGATTCGAGGGGCTCCGCGACGCCGGCGATCCGGTGGAGCTCGCGCACCGCTATGACCGGGGAGGGGCGGACGAACTCACGTTCCTCGACGTCACCGCGTCCTCGGGGAACCGGGAGACGACCTTCGACGTCGTCGCCCGCACCGCGGAGGAGGTCTTCATCCCGCTCACGGTGGGCGGGGGAGTCCGCGAACTCTCCGACGTGGACCGCCTCCTGCGCCACGGCGCGGACAAGGCCTCCATCAACACGGCCGCCGTCGCCCGCCCGGCCATCATCGACGAGATCACCGCCCACTTCGGCGCCCAGGTGCTCGTGCTCTCGCTGGACGCACGCCGGACCAGGGACGGCAGCACACCGTCGGGCTTCGAGGTGACCACGCACGGCGGCCGCAGGGGTACCAGGATCGACGCCGTCGCGTGGGCCCGGGAGGCCGCCGACCGCGGTGTCGGGGAGATCCTGCTGAACTCCATCGACGCCGACGGGACCAAGGAGGGCTTCGATCTGGAGCTGATCCGCGCCGCACGCGCCGCGGTCGACGTGCCGCTGATCGCCTCCGGGGGAGCCGGCAGCCCCGAGCACTTCCCCCCGGCGGTCCAGGCAGGTGCGGACGCCGTGCTCGCGGCCTCCGTCTTCCACTTCGGCGCACCGGATGCGATAGCCCGGGTCAAGGCGGCCATCCGCGAGGCAGGTTTCCCGGTCCGCTGATCGTCAGGGTCCGCTGACCGTCAGGGTCCGCTGACCGTCAGGGTCTGCAGAGCGCCGGGGCGGGCGCTGCCACTCAGGGTGCTGCGTCAGAGACCGATGTCGGCGCTCTCGAGCAGTGCGACGGCGTCCGGCTGGCCCTCGAAGGTCACCAGCGCCTGGGCGCGGCGCCCGTGGGCGTGCATGACCAGTTCCCCGGGCTCGCCGACGATCGCCACCGAGACCGGCGCCCGCTTGGCCACGTGCCGCGGACCGTTCGGGCGGACCAGGACGATCCCCACGTCGGCACCCCGGTACATGATCGCGGCGCGCTTGATCAGCTCGTCCCACAGCGCGTCGGCGTACTCGTCGTCCAGGGCCCGCGGCGCCCAGCGGCTCGTGGCGCGCCGGACGTCCTCGGTGTGCACGAAGTACTCGATGAGATTGGCGCTGCGATCCACCATCGGGATGCGCATGGGCGACAGGGCCGGCGGTCCGGCGACGAACCGCTTCACGAGGGCCGTGTAGCCGGCCGGGGACCCAGCGCGCTCGGCGGTCTCGAAGGTGGCGCGCTCCGTCACGGCCGCGAGCTTCTTCACCACCATGCCGACGCCGAGCGCCGGACGGTGCTCGCGCAGATACAGATGGGCCGCCAGCTCGCGGGTGGTCCACCCCTCGCACAGGGTGGGGGCGTCGGGGCCGGCTGCCAGCAGCGTCTCGGCCAGGACCTCACGGGACGGGATTACGTAGCGCATCACTGCTGAAACTAGCACGCTGCACCGGCGCGGCGCAGGGCGCGCACCGGCGTCCCGGCGACGGCCCTAGAATTGGGCGTGATGTCCTCCTCGATGCCCCCTCCACCGAACCCCGCCCCGATCACGCACGGGAAGGCGGGCGGGGAGCACCTCGACCCGGCCGTCGCCGCGCTCCTGCGGAAGGACGACGCCGGACTCGTCGCCGCCGTCGTGCAGCAGTTCGACACCCGCGAGGTGCTGATGCTCGGCTGGATGGACGAGGAGGCGCTCCGGCGCACCCTGACCAGCGGCCGCGTGACGTTCTACTCGCGTTCCCGGTCCGAGTACTGGCGCAAGGGTGACACCTCCGGGCACCGCCAGTGGGTCCGGGACGTGGCCCTGGACTGCGACGGCGATGCCCTGCTGGTCACGGTGGACCAGGAGGGCGCCGCCTGCCACACCGGCACGCGGACCTGCTTCGACGGCCGCGCCCTCCCCGCGGTGCGGGCCGAGCGCCCCGGGAGTACGTCGAACAGTGGATCCGACAGCGTACTCAACAGTGAACTCAATAGTGAACTCGACAGTGAACTCACCGGTGAACTCGACAGTGAACTCACCGGTGAACTCGACAGTGAACTCACCGGTGAACTCGACAGTGAAGGAGCCTGACCCGATGCGGCAGCTGGGAACCATCAGCCCCACGCTCGAGGAGTTCCGTGAGCTCGCGAGGACACGCCGCGTGGTCCCCGTGCGCCAGGTGGTGCTCGCGGACGCACTGACGCCGATCGGTGTCTACCGCAGGCTCGCTGCGTCCCAGCCCGGGACCTTCCTCATGGAGTCCGCGGCCGTCGGAGGCGTCTGGTCGCGCTACTCCTTCATCGGGTCGCACTCCCGCGCCACCCTGACCACGCGCGACGGCCAGGCGCACTGGCTGGGCGAGCCCCCGGCGGGAGTGCCGGTGGACGGCGATCCCGTGGAGGCCCTGCGGCGCACGGTCGAGGCGCTGCGCACGGACCGCTTCGAGGACCTGCCCCCTTTCACCTCCGGCATGGTCGGCTTCGTCGGCTGGGAGGCCGTGAGGCACTGGGAGAAGCTGACCAGTCCGCCCGAGGACGATCTCCTCCTCCCCGAACTGGCCATGTGCCTCGTCTCCGACCTGGCCATCCACGACAACTCCGAGGGAACACTGACCCTCGTGGCGAACGCGATCAACTTCGACGGGACCGCCGACCGCGTCGACGAGGCCTGGCACGACGCCGTCGGGCGCGTGGAGGCCATGCTCTCCAGGCTCGTGGCGCCGGCGGAGCCCGCCGTGTCGGTGCTGACCGCGGACGCGGACGGTGCGACCGACCGGGTCCGCGAGTCGTGGTTCGCCCCCGACTACCTCTCCGCCATCGAGCGCGGCAAGCGCGCCATCCTGGACGGGGACGTCTTCCAGGTGGTCATCAGCCGGCGCTTCGAGATCGAGTGCGACGCCCCGGCGCTCGACATCTACCGGATCCTGCGCACCACCAATCCCAGCCCCTACATGTACCTGTTCAGCCTCGAGGACGCCGGGGGCAGGCCCTACTCGATCGTGGGGAGCTCGCCCGAGGCCCTCGTGACGGTCACCGGAGGGGAGGTCATCACGCATCCGATCGCCGGGTCGCGGCCGCGCGGCCGCACCACCGACGAGGACCGCCGGCTCGCCGTCGAGCTCCGCGCCGACACGAAGGAGAACGCCGAGCACCTCATGCTCGTGGACCTCGCCCGCAACGATCTGTCCAAGGTGTGCCGACCAGGCAGTGTCGAGGTGACGCAGTTCATGGAGGTGGAGAAGTTCAGCCACATCATGCACCTCGTGTCCACCGTGGTGGGCCGGCTCTCGCCCGGCAGGAGCGCCTACGACGTCCTCGCCGCCACCTTCCCCGCGGGCACGCTCTCCGGCGCACCGAAACCCCGCGCCCTGCGCCTCATCGACGAGGTGGAGCCGCACCGCCGCGGGATCTACGGGGGAGTGGTCGGCTATCTCGACTTCGCCGGCGACATGGACATTGCGATCGCCATCCGCTCGGCCCTGCTGCTGGACGGCACGGCCTACGTGCAGGCCGGTGGCGGTATCGTGGCGGACTCCGTCCTCGACGCCGAGGCCCTCGAGACCGTCAACAAGGCGGCGGCGCCCCTGCGTGCGGTGCTCGCGGCAGCAGGCCTGCGTCCGGCGTCCGCCCCGGCTGCCGCCGGGGGCGGACGCGCCGAGCCCCACCGGACGGCCGGTGTGCAGTGAGCCGGCGTCCGGCGGACCCGCGGGAGCGGCACTCCCGGCCTCCCGGCCGTCTGCTGCGCCGGGGCTCGGTGGTCCTGGGCATCGTGGTCCTGGCGCTGGTGGCCTTCGGGTCCACCACGCAGACCTGGCTCGTGGTACGCCTGCCGCAGGAAGCCGTACAGACCCCCGATCTCATGATCGCCGGCAGCGACGCCGCCACGCCCGTCACCGCGTTCGCGCTCGTGGCCCTGGCTGCCGCCATCGCCGTGTCCATCGCCGGACGCGTGGCGCGCTGGGTCATCGCCGTCATCCTCGTGCTCTCCGGTCTCGGGATCGTCCTCTCGAGCGCGGGCGTGGCTCTCGACCCCGCGGCAGCGGCCGAGCCGGCCATCGGCACGGCCATCGGCGTCAGTGGGCTGCCCGGGGCCGGGTCCGAGGCCACGATGCTGCCGTGGCTCGCCGTCGCCGCAGGCCTCCTGCTGGTCCTCGCGGCCGTGTGGGTGATCCTCGCCGGCCGGCACTGGGGCACCGACCGACGCTACGCCCGCCGCGCGGGTGCGGAGACGCACGCTCCCGGCACCCCGCCCGCAGCTCCGCGACCCTCCACGGGGGACATCCCGCCCGGCGTGGTCCCCGGCGAGGACACGGGACCGCCCCCGAGGGCCGGCAGAGGCAGCACGGCCCACGCGGACGAGATCGACAGCTGGGACGAGCTCTCGCGCGGCAACGACCCGACCGGCTGAGCGGGAGCGCGCTCCCGCTCCGTACCGCCCGTCCGGTGCATCAATGGCAGAATGAGTGCAACCCGTTCGAAGGAGATTTTTCATGGCATCCGAGACTCACACGGCCCAGACCCGCAACACGCCCGAGAACCACGCACGGCAGGGAGACGAAACGATCGGACACGGAAACAGCCCCGCTGCCTGGACCTGCGTGCTCATCATGCTGGCCGGTGCGGCCGTCTCCTCCTTCGCCTACGTCCTCGCGAGCACCGAGGGCAACAACGACTTCGGCACCCTCCTGTTCTGGGTCGGCATCGGCGTGATGTTCGTGGGTCTGCTCGTCGGCTTCGTCCTGCGCAGGATCGGCTACGGCGTGGGCGGGTCGAAACTGAAGAACAACGGCCACTAGATGACGGTCCTCGACGACATCATCGAGGGCGTCCGCGAGGATCTCGCCGAACGACGCCGCGCCGTTCCCCTCGCCGATCTCCGGGCCGCCGCCGGGTCGGCACCGGCTCCCCGTGACGGGCTCGCCGCACTCCGCCGGGGACAGGACAGCGGCATCGCCGTCATCGCCGAGGTCAAGCGGAGCAGTCCGTCCAAGGGCGTGCTGGCCGAGATCGCCGACCCCGGCACCCTCGCAGCCAGCTATGCACGCGGTGGCGCGAGCATCATCTCGGTCCTCACCGAGCAGCGCCGCTTCGGCGGATCGCTCGCCGATCTCGACGCCGTGCGCAGCGCGGTCGGGATCCCGGTCCTCCGCAAGGACTTCACGGTCGACGAGTACCAGATCTGGGAGGCCAGGGCACACGGCGCCGACGTGGTCCTGCTCATCGTCGCCGCGCTCTCGGACGCGGAGCTGGCCTCGTTCCTCGCCCTGACCCACGAGCTGGGCATGAGCGCGATCGTGGAGACCCACACCGCCGACGAGGTGCGCCGGGCCGCCCTCGCGGGAGCCAGGATCATCGGCGTCAACGTCCGTGACCTGAAGACCCTCGCGGTGGACCGGACGGTCTTCCCCGGACTCGCGGAGCTCGTGCCGGAGGGTGCCGTCGTCATCGCCGAGTCGGGGGTGCGCGGAGCCGCCGACGTAGCCGCGTACGCCGCGGCCGGCGCCCATGCCGTGCTGGTCGGCGAGGCACTCGTGCGCGGGGAGGACCCCGCGGCGACCATCGGCGAGTTCCGGGAGGCGGGCAGACAGGCCTGGCGGGAAGCAGGCACGGCGGCACGCTGACCGACCGCGCGACGCCCACCCGGCGCGGTTCCCGGGCACAGGTGCCGGCAGGGGTGGGACCGGCAGGAGCACAACACCACACGGACCGGGCACATCCGGTCACCAGGGACCCGGAGGACTCCTCCGCCGGGTCAGGACCAACAGGACAGGAAGGCCGTCATGACCGACATGCACCAGGACACGGGCCGTCAGGGCACGGACGCCGGAGCAGCGGACGCCATCGACTCCGGCACGGCCGAGGCGTTCCTCAGCCATGACGAGAGCCTCCGCCACGCCCCCGGGCCCTACTTCGGCTCCTACGGCGGACGCTGGATGCCCGAATCCCTCATCGCTGCGCTCGACGAACTGCAGGACACGTTCGAGAAGGCCAAGGCCGATCCCGAGTTCACGGCGCAGGTCACCGAGCTGAACCAGACCTACGCCGGGCGTCCCTCACTGCTCACCGAGGCCCAGCGTTTCGCGGAGCACTGCGGGGGAGTGCGCGTCTTCCTCAAGCGGGAGGACCTGAACCACACCGGTTCCCACAAGATCAACAACGTGCTGGGCCAGGCCCTGCTCGCCAAGCGCATGGGCAAGACCCGCGTGATCGCCGAGACGGGCGCCGGGCAGCACGGCGTCGCGAGCGCGACGGCGGCGGCGCTCCTCGGGCTCGAGTGCGTGGTCTACATGGGTGCGGAGGACACGCGGCGCCAGGCACTGAACGTGGCGCGCATGCAGTTGCTCGGCGCCACGGTGGTCCCCGTCACCACCGGGTCGCAGACGCTCAAGGACGCCATCAACGACGCGCTGCGCGACTGGGTGGCCAATGTGGAGACGACGCACTACCTGCTCGGCACGGCGGCCGGAGCACACCCGTTCCCCTCGATGGTCCGCTACTTCCACGAGGTCATCGGCGAGGAGACGCGGGAGCAGATCCTGGAGCAGACGGGCAGGCTGCCCGACGCCGTGTGCGCCTGCGTGGGTGGCGGCTCGAACGCCATCGGGATGTTCCACGGCTTCCTCGACGACCGGGACGTGGCCCTCTACGGCTTCGAGGCCGGCGGGGACGGCGTCGAGACCGGGCGCCACGCCGCGACGATCACGCTCGGGCGGCCGGGCGTGCTGCACGGCGCCAGATCCTACCTGATGCAGGACCAGGACGGTCAGACCATGGAGTCGCACTCGATCTCCGCCGGTCTCGACTACCCCGGCGTGGGTCCGGAGCACGCCTTTCTCGCCGACATCGGACGCGCGAAGTACGAGCCCATCACGGACGCGGAGGCCATGGACGCCTTCACCGTCCTCTGCAGGACCGAGGGGATCATCCCGGCCATCGAGACGGCGCACGCCCTCGCCGGAGCCATGAAGATCGGGCAGCGCCTCGCAGCCGGTCTGGAGCCCGGCGAGCAGGCGGCGGACAGGGTGATCGTGGTCAATCTGTCCGGTCGCGGGGACAAGGACGTGGCGACCGCAGCAGGGTACTTCGATCTGCTCCCGGACGAGAGCGCCGAGCAGGAGATCGCCGAAGAGGGTGAGCAGCTGTGACGTCCACCGTGCAGTCCTCCGGACCGGGAGCCACCGGCTCCCGTGCGGCCGCGGCGATCGAGCGGGCCCGCAGTGAGAACCGCGCGGCGCTGATCGGGTACCTGCCCGCAGGCTTCCCCGACGTGCAGACCACCATCGACGCCGGTATCGCCATGGCCCGCAACGGCATGGACCTGATCGAGGTGGGCATCCCCTACTCCGATCCGGTGATGGACGGCCGCGTCATCCAGGAGGCCACGGTCGAGGCGCTGTCCAACGGCTTCACGGTCTCCGAGATCTTCGCCGTCGTGGAAGGCATCACGCGCAGCACCGATGCCGCCGTCCTGGTCATGACCTACTGGAACCCCGTGATGCGCATGGGGGTCCGCGCGTTCGCCGAGCGGCTCGCCGCGGCCGGCGGTGCCGGACTCATCACGCCCGACCTCATCCCCGACGAGGCCTCCGAGTGGCTCGAGGTGTCCGAGGAACTGGGGCTGGACCGCGTGTTCCTCGTGGCGCCGTCCACCTCCCCGGAGCGGATGCGCAGCACCGTGGAGGCGAGCCGCGGGTTCGTCTACGCCGTGTCGGTGATGGGCGTCACCGGGGCGCGGAGCTCCGTCGGGGCAGCAGCCGAGGCCGTCGTCGCGGCGGCCCACGAGGCCGGCGCGGAGCGGGTGTGCGTGGGCCTCGGGGTCTCCACCGCCGCCCAGGTGCGCGAGATCGGCGCCTATGCCGACGGCGTGATCGTCGGCACCGCCCTCGTGGCCGCCCTGCGCGACGGCGGTGTGGACGCCGTCGCCGAGCTGACCCGCGAGCTGAGCTCCGGCACGGCGCACGGTTCCGCGGGCGGTCACCCGTGATCGGTGCCGCCATCGCGGCGTCGATCCCGAGCCCACCTGCGCAGTGGGCCAGTTTCGACCTCGGGCCGGTCACCATCCACGCGTACGCACTGTGCATCCTGGCCGGGATCATCCTCGCGCTGGTCCTGACGCAGAAGCGCTTCGTCTCCTTCGGGGGTCATGCGGACACGGTGTGGGACATCGCGATCTGGGCGATCCCCTTCGGGATCGTCGGCGGTCGGCTCTACCACGTCATCTCCTCTCCCGATGCCTACTTCGGTCCGCAGGGCGATCTCGCCCGCATCCCGCAGATCTGGCAGGGCGGCCTCGGCATCTGGGGCGCCATCGCCCTCGGCGCCGTCGGCGCCTGGATCGGGGCGCGCAGGGCCGGTGTGAGGCTCTCCGCCTTCGCGGACGCCGCGGCGCCCGGTGTCCTGCTGGCCCAGGCGGTGGGCAGGATCGGCAACTGGTTCAACCAGGAGCTGTTCGGTGCGCCCACCACCCTGCCCTGGGGCCTGGAGATCGACGCGGACAACGCGAACTTCCCGCCGGGCGAGGCCCCCGGGACCCTGTTCCACCCCACCTTCCTCTACGAGCTCCTCTGGAATCTGGCCGGCGTCGCGCTCCTGCTCCTGCTCGCCCGGAAGCTCCGCCTCCGCGGCGGACGCATGGTGTGGCTGTACGTGGCCTACTACACCCTGGGCCGGGTCTGGATCGAGACACTCAGGATCGACGACGCCGAGCTGGTGACGCTGTTCGGCGTCACGCAGCGACTGAACGTCTGGACGAGCATCGCGGTGCTCCTCGTGGCGGTCGGCATCCTCGTGTACCTGTTCGTCCGCCGTCGGCCCGGGGACGACCCCTCCGTGTACCTGCCGGGGCGGGAGCCGGGAACCACCGGATCAGCGACGGACCCGGACCCGGATACGGATGCCGCCACGGATTCTGGGCTACCGGCGCGGTCCTCCGCGGAGCGCGACGGGCGTGATAACGTGACCGGAACGAACGGCTCCTGAGCGTCCGGGCGCGGGCAGCGCCCGTCCCGGACGGCACCGGCAGACCCGTTCCCCGCGTTCCGGGGGCCACCGCCCGCGGACCCGGACACCACACCGTCGTGGGCCGCCGATGCACAGGCCGGACCACCCCTCCCGGACGCATCCCGGCGTCGTCCGTCGCCGATCATCGGCACGATCGGTGCCGTCCGCGCGGCATGCGCTCCTCCTGATCCCGGGGCGAGAGGAATCGAACCACCGTCACTCGGCATCCGCTGCACGTCGGCGGTGCCACCGGGGCCAAGGTCGTCCCCTCCCGCCGCAGGGAAAGGACCTCGTCCATGACCACCATCGACCACCAGGGGCCGACCGCAGAGTCTCCCGCGCCGACGCCGACCGACGCGGAGTCGCCCTTCACGGCGTTCGCGGACGTCCCCGAGGGCACCGGTCTCTACGATCCGCAGAACGAGAAGGACGCGTGCGGCCTGGCCGTGATCGCCACGCTGCGCCGCGAGCCCGGGCACGACATCGTCCGGACCGCATTGACGGCACTGCGCAATCTCGAACACCGGGGCGCCGTGGGCTCCGATGCCGGGACCGGCGACGGCGCCGGCCTGCTGACCCAGATCCCCGACGCGTTCTTCCGGGCCGTCACCGGCTTCCCCCTGCCCCCGGCCGGGTCCTACGCCG
This sequence comes from uncultured Arthrobacter sp., assembly GCF_947493765.1. Taxonomy (GTDB): domain Bacteria; phylum Actinomycetota; class Actinomycetes; order Actinomycetales; family Micrococcaceae; genus Arthrobacter_D. The sequence goes on along the minus strand of NZ_CANLSZ010000003.1, from coordinate 212,839 downwards.
TCGGGACCGCCTTCCTGCCGGTCGATCCCCAGGAGCAGGAGGCGACACGCACCGGGCTCGAGGCCATTGCACTGTCCGAGGGCCTGAGCGTCCTCGGCTGGCGCGAGGTGCCGGTGGTCGCCGACCTCATCGGCCCCTCGGCGCGCGCGTGCATGCCCCACTTCGCGCAACTCTTCCTGGGCGGTGCTGGCGACAACCCGGCGGAACTCGACGGACGCGCGTTCCGCGTCCGCAAGCGCGCCCAGGGCAAGCTCGGCGTCTACTTCCCCTCCCTGTCCTCGAGGACCATCGTCTACAAGGGCATGCTGACCACGGCGCAGCTCGAGCCGTTCTACCCCGATCTCTCGGACACGCGCTTCACCACCCGCCTCGGGATCGTCCACTCCCGCTTCTCCACGAACACCTTCCCGTCCTGGCCCCTGGCCCAGCCGTTCCGGACCATCGCGCACAACGGCGAGATCAACACGGTCAAGGGCAACCGCAACTGGATGCGTGCCCGGCAGTCGCAGCTGTCCCACCCGCTGCTCGGCGACGCGCCCGAGGAGCTGTTCCCCGTCTGCACCCCGGGTGCCTCGGACTCGGCGTCCTTCGACGAGGTGGCGGAACTGCTCACGCTGTCCGGCCGGCCCATCACCCACGCGATCATGATGATGATCCCGGAGGCGTGGGAGAACCACGCCACCATGGACCCCGACCGGCGCGCCTTCTACCAGTACCACTCGATGCTCATGGAGCCGTGGGACGGGCCGGCCGCCGTCTCCTTCACGGACGGCCGGCTCGTCGGCGCTGTCCTGGACCGCAACGGCCTGCGCCCGGCCCGCTACTGGGTCACCGACGACGGCCTCGTGATCCTGGCGTCGGAGGTCGGCGTGGTCGACGTCGAGCCGTCCCGGGTGGTCCGCAGGGGCCGCGTGTCACCCGGGACGATGTTCCTCGTCGACACCGAGGAGGGCCGCATCGTCGAGGACCACGAGATCAAGGCGGAGGTCGCCGCCGCGAACCCGTGGGCCGACTGGGTGCGGGAGAACCTGATCCAGCTCGAGGACCTGCCCGAGCGCGAGCACGTCGTCCACACCCGGGCGTCGATCAACCGCCGGCAGCGCACCTTCGGCTACACGGAGGAGGAGCTGCGGATCCTGCTCCGGCCGATGGCGGAGAACGGGGCCGAGCCGCTCGGCGCCATGGGGACCGACACCCCCATCGCCGTGCTGTCCACGCGCCCGCGGCTCCTGTTCGACTACTTCGTGCAGTCGTTCGCCCAGGTGACCAACCCGCCGCTGGACTCGATCCGCGAGGAACTCGTCACCTCCATGGGGGTGACGATCGGGCCCGACGGCAATCTGCTCTCCACGGGGCAGGTGCGCGCCCGGCAGATCGCCCTGAAGTTCCCGGTGATCACCAACGACGAGCTGGCGAAGATCGCCAATCTCGAGTCCGACGACGGCCGCCGGCTCGCGGTGCGCATCCGCGGCCTCTACCGGCACGACGGCGGGCAGGCGGCCCTGCGCGCGCGCCTCACCGAGATCTGCGAGCAGGTCTCCAGCGCGCTGGCCCGCGGGGTCGAGTACGTGGTGCTCTCCGACCGCGACTCGAACGCGCAGTGGGCCCCCATCCCGTCCCTGCTGCTGACCAGCGCCGTGCACCACCATCTGCTCAGGAGTGCCACGCGTACCAAGACCTCCCTCGTGGTCGAGGCCGGCGACGTGCGGGAGGTCCACCACGTGGCGGTCCTCATCGGCTACGGTGCCTCCGCCGTGAACCCGTACCTGGCCATGGAGAGCTGCGAGGAACTCGTGCGCAACGGTGACATCACCGGTGTCACGGCCCAGACCGCCGTCGCGCAGCTCATCAAGGGCCTGGGCAAGGGGGTCCTGAAGATCATGTCCAAGATGGGCATCTCGACGGTGAGCTCCTACTGCGGGGCACAGACCTTCGAGGCGCTGGGCCTGTCGCAGGAACTGGTGGACGAGTACTTCCACGGCACGCAGACCCAGCTCGGCGGTGTGGGTCTCGACGTCGTCGCCGCGGAGACGGCCGCGCGCCACGGGAGCGCGTACCCGGCGGACGGCAGCGAGGACCCGCACCGCGCACTCGACACCGGCGGCGAGTACCAGTGGCGCCGCGACGGACCGGGGCACCTGTTCAACCCGGAGACGGTATTCCGCCTGCAGCACGCCACGCGGGAACGCCGCTACGACATCTTCAGGGCCTACACGAAGGGCATCGACGACCAGTCCGCCGAGCTCATGACGCTGCGCGGACTGCTGGGCTTCCGGGCAGCGGGGCGAAGCATCGACATCGACGAGGTGGAGCCCGTCGCGTCGATCGTCAGGCGTTTCTCCACCGGGGCCATGAGCTACGGCTCCATCTCCCGGGAGGCCCACGAGACCCTCGCGATCGCCATGAACCGGCTCGGCGGGAAGTCGAACACGGGTGAGGGCGGCGAGGACGTGGAACGGCTCCTCGATCCGGCGCGCAGGTCCGCCGTCAAGCAGGTGGCCTCCGGCCGCTTCGGCGTGACGAGCCTCTATCTCACCAACGCCGACGACATCCAGATCAAGATGGCGCAGGGGGCCAAGCCCGGCGAGGGCGGCCAGCTCATGAGCCAGAAGGTCTACCCGTGGATCGCCCGGACCCGCCACTCCACGCCCGGCGTCGCCCTGATCTCCCCGCCGCCCCACCACGACATCTACTCCATCGAGGACCTCGCGCAGCTCATCTACGATCTGAAGCGCGCCAATCCGGCGGCGCGGGTCCACGTGAAGCTCGTCTCCGAGGTGGGCATCGGCACGGTCGCCGCCGGCGTCACGAAGGCCAAAGCCGACGTCGTCCTGGTCTCCGGACACGACGGCGGGACGGGCGCCAGCCCGCTCAACTCGCTCAAGCACGCGGGCATCCCGTGGGAGCTCGGGCTGGCCGAGACCCAGCAGACACTCATGCTCAACGGTCTGCGCGACCGCGTGGTGGTCCAGGTGGACGGCCAGCTCAAGACCGGGCGCGACGTCGTCATGGCCGCCCTGCTCGGCGGCGAGGAGTTCGGCTTCGCCACCGCGCCGCTGGTGGTCTCCGGCTGCATCATGATGCGGGTCTGCCACCTCGACACGTGCCCGGTGGGCGTGGCCACGCAGAATCCGGAGCTGCGCAGCCGGTTCACGGGCAAGCCCGAGTTCGTGGTCACCTTCTTCGAGTACATCGCCGAGGAGGTCCGCGAGATCCTGGCGGAGCTCGGCCTCCGCACGCTCGAGGAGGCCATCGGGCGCAGCGATCTGCTCGACGCCCACCGGGCCGTCGAGCACTGGAAGGCCGACGGACTGGACCTCACGCCGATCCTGCGCGGCGGCGGGTCCACCCCGGGCGGGCCGACCCGCAGCCTGGTCGGGCAGGACCACGACCTGGACCGGCACTTCGACCGCACGCTCATCGAGATGAGCGCCGACGCGCTGCTCCACCGCTCGCCCGTCCGCATCTCGCTGGACATCGCGAACACGGACCGCGCGGTGGGGACCATGCTCGGCCACGAGGTCACCCGCGTCTTCGGGCCGGCCACGCTGGCCACCGACACCATCGACATCACCCTCACGGGCCAGGCCGGCCAGTCGCTGGGAGCCTTCCTCCCGGAGGGGATCACGCTGCGGCTCCTCGGTGACTCGAACGACTACGTGGGCAAGGGGCTCTCCGGCGGGCGCATCATCGTCCGGCCCGACCGCTCCAGCGTGTTCCGCGCCGAGGACAACGTCGTCGCGGGGAACGTGATCGGGTACGGCGCGACCAGCGGGGAGCTGTTCCTCGGCGGTCAGGTGGGGGAGCGGTTCCTCGTGCGCAACTCGGGAGCGACGGCGGTGGCCGAGGGGATCGGCGACCACGGCTGCGAGTACATGACCGGAGGCCAAGCCCTCGTCCTCGGGCGTACCGGCCGGAACTTCGGTGCGGGCATGTCCGGCGGAACGGCCTTCGTCCTCGATCTCGATCGCGCCCGGGTGAACCGGCAGGGTCTCGAGAGCGGGGAACTCCTGCTCCTCGGACTGGACGAGCAGGACCGCGGGATCGTCCGCCGACTGCTGACCCGGCACGCCGAGGAGACCGGCTCGGACCTCGCGGCGACCCTCGTCGGGTCCTTCGAGGACACCGTGTCCCGCTTCACCAAAGTCCTGCCGCGCGACTACGCGGCCGTCCTCGGGGCCAGGGCCACCGCCGCCGAACAGGGCATCGATCCCGACGGCGACGAGGCGTGGTCCACGATCCTGGAGGTGACCGGTGGTTGACCCACGCGGATTCATGAAGGTGCGCGAACGCCAGACCCAGCCCCGGCGCCCGGTCCCGGTGCGCATCATGGACTGGAAGGAAGTGTACGAGGCGCAGGAGCAGGGGGTCCTGAAGGCGCAGGCCGGGCGCTGCATGGACTGCGGCATCCCGTTCTGTCACCAGGGCTGCCCGCTCGGCAACCTCATCCCGGAGTGGAACGACCTCACGGTCAGGGACAAGGGCCGGGAGGCGAGCGACCGCCTGCACGCGACGAACAACTTCCCCGAGTTCACCGGCCGGCTCTGCCCGGCGCCCTGCGAGTCCTCCTGTGTGCTGGGTATCAACCAGCCACCGGTGACCATCAAGCAGGTCGAGGTCTCCATCGCCGACCAGGCGTTCGCGGAGGGTTGGGTGGAGGCCTTCCCGCCCGAGCGCCTCACGGGGCGCACGGTCGCCGTCGTCGGGTCCGGTCCCGCGGGCCTCGCCGTCGCCCAGCAGCTGACCCGCGCCGGCCACACCGTCGCCGTGTACGAGCGGGACGACCGCATCGGGGGCCTGCTGCGCTACGGCATCCCGGACTTCAAGATGGAGAAGATCCACCTGGAGCGCCGCCTGGACCAGATGCGGGCCGAGGGCACGCGTTTCCGGACCGGGATCGAGGTGGGCCGGGACATCGGCTGGGGGGAGCTCAAGCGCAGCTTCGACGCCGTCGTCGTCGCGACGGGCGCCACGGTGCCGCGCGAGCTCCCCATCCCCGGCCGGGAGCTCCGGGGCGTCCACGTGGCCATGGACTACCTCGTCCAGGCGAACCGCATGGTGGCCGGCGACGTGGTGGAGCGCCAGATCCACGCCGAGGGCAAGCACGTCGTCATCCTCGGCGGCGGGGACACGGGCGCCGACTGCCTCGGTACCGCCCACCGGCAGAAGGCGGCGTCGGTCACCGTCCTCGCGATCGGCCAGCAGCCGCCGCTGGAGCGGCGCCCCGATCAGCCGTGGCCCACCTTCCCCACGCTGTTCGACCTCGCCGGTGCGTACGAGGAGGGCGGGGAGCGGCGCTTCCTGGCGTCCACCATCGAGTTCACCGGGGAGGACGGCGTGCTCCGCGGCATCCGCGTGGCCGAGACGGAATTCGTCGACGGCCGGCGACGGCCCAAGGCCGGTACCGAGCACGAGATCCCGGCGGACCTCGTGCTGCTCTCCCTCGGATTCTCGGGTCCGGAACCGGCCGGTCTCGCGGAGCAGGTGCAGACCGATTTCGACGAGCGGGGGAACGTGGTGCGCGACGGCCACTACATGACGGGCACGCCGGGCATCTTCTCGGCGGGTGACGCCGGCCGTGGCCAGTCGCTGATCGTCTGGGCCATCGCCGAGGGCCGCGCCTGTGCGGCCGCAGTGGATCTGTGGCTGATGGGAGCGACGCGGCTGACGGCACCGGTGTCGCCGACGGATCGGTCCATCTCCTACTCCTGACGGACCCGCGCACGTCTACCATCACTCGACACGACTAGGCTAGGTCCCATGAGACGCGCAAAAATAGTTGCAACATTCGGCCCCGCGATCGCCAGCTACGAGGCCACGCTCGCCGTGCTCGAGGCAGGCGTCGACGTCGCCCGCATGAACATGAGCCACGGCGACTACGGGGTGCACAGCACCACTTACGAGAACGTCCGGCGCGCCGCGGAGGAGCTCGGGAAGCCCGTGGGCATCTTCGCAGATCTCCAGGGTCCGAAGATCCGGCTCGGCCGCTTCGCCGACGGACCCCACCTCCTCACGCCCGGTGATGTCTTCACCATCACCGTCGAGGACATCGAGGGCACGCAGGAGATCAGCTCCACCACCTTCAAGGGCCTCCCGGAGGACGTGAGCGTGGGCGACATGCTCCTGATCGACGACGGCAAGGTGTCCCTCCGTGCCACGAAGGTGGACAGCACGAGCGTGACCACCGAGGTGGTGGTCGGCGGGCTGGTGTCCAACAACAAGGGCATCAACCTGCCCGGAGTTGCCGTCAATGTCCCGGCCCTGAGCGAGAAGGACGAGGACGACCTGCGGTGGGCCATCCGGATCGGCGTCGACATGGTGGCCCTGTCGTTCGTCAGGGACGCCGGGGACGTCACGCGGGTCCACGAGATCATGGACGAGGAGGGACGCCGCGTCCCGGTCATCGCCAAGATCGAGAAGCCGCAGGCCGTGGAGGCCCTCGAGTCGATCGTCGACGCCTTCGACGCCATTATGGTGGCCCGTGGCGACCTCGGCGTCGAACTGCCGCTGGAGGACGTGCCGATCGTGCAGAAGCGGGCCGTGGAACTCGCCCGCCGGTGGGCCAAGCCCGTGATCGTGGCCACCCAGGTGCTCGAGTCCATGATCGACAATCCCCGCCCCACGCGTGCGGAGGCCTCGGACTGCGCCAACGCGGTGCTCGACGGCGCCGACGCCGTGATGCTCTCCGGCGAGACGAGCGTCGGCAAGTACCCGATCGAGACCGTGCGGACCATGGCCAACATCATCGAGTCCACGGAGCGTCACGGCCTGGAGCGGGTCCCCGCACTGGGCAGCAAGCCCAAGACACGCGGCGGGGCCATCACGCGCGCGGCCGTGGAGATCTCCAGCCAGCTGGACGTCAAGTACATCTGCACGTTCACGCAGTCGGGGGACTCGGCGCGTCGCCTCTCCCGCCTGCGGCCGAAGAAGCCGGTCTTCGCCTTCACGCCCGTGCAGTCGACGCTGAACGCCATGTCGCTGCTCTGGGGGATCCAGCCCAAGCTCGTCGAGTTCGTGGAGCACACGGACCAGATGACGTCGCAGGTGGACCGCGTCCTCTTCGAGCAGGGACTCGTGGAGGTGGACGATCTCGTGGTCATCGCCGCCGGGTCACCTCCGGGGCAGGCCGGTTCCACGAACTCCATCAAGGTGCACCGCGTCGGTGACATCACGGACGCGGGTCAGCTGCCCGAGGACCACACGTCGTTCATCAAGGAGGGCGTGGGCCCCTGGCCCGTCAAGAAGAAGTAGCCCGACCCACCAACTGGCCCACCGCCGCACCGTACGACAGGACCCCTGCCCGATCCCGGGCAGGGGTCCTGTGCGTCAGTCGGGTCCGTGGTGACCTGTTCGATTCAGTTGACCTGGTTGATGATGGTCTCGGCGACCTCACGCATGCCCAGGCGCCGGTCCATCGACGTCTTCTGGATCCAGCGGAAGGCCTCCGGCTCGGTGAGGCCCATCTTCGTGGTGAGCAGGCTCTTGGCGCGCTCCACGAGCTTGCGCGTGGCGAACTGCTCGTGCAGATCGGTGACCTCGGACTCGAGGGCGGTGATCTCCTCGTGGCGCGACATGGCGATCTCGATGGCGGGGATGAGATCGGCCGGCGTGAAGGGCTTCACCACGTAGGCCATGGCCCCGGCGTCGCGTGCGCGCTCGATGAGCTCCCTCTGGCTGAACGCGGTCAGCAGGACCACCGGGGCGATGCGCGCCTTCACGATCTGCTCGGCGGCGGTGATGCCGTCCATCACGGGCATCTTCACATCCATGAGCACGAGATCGGGCTTGTGCTCGAAGGCCAGCGCCACGGCCTTCTCGCCGTTGTCGGCCTCGGCGACGACGTCGTAGCCCTCGCCACGGAGGATCTCGACAATGTCGAGGCGGATGAGCGTCTCATCCTCCGCCACGACGACCCGGCGTGCGGGCCCGGAGGGTGTGGACTCGGTGGTTTCGGACACTGGTACTCCTAGGTCGGGACTGACGTGCGGGACCGAGGATTCGGTCCTGATCCCGGATCCAGCCTATCGGCATGTAGAGTTGTTCCGCGCACCGGCGACGAGTGATCCACGCCGCTGAGGACGACCGGTGCGGGAACGGCCCGAATGGCGGAATCGGCAGACGCGCTGCACTCAAAATGCAGTATCGAGAGGTGTGTGGGTTCGAGTCCCACTTCGGGCACCTGGTCGGGGGAAGCATCCTGGAACTGCCGGAGAGTGATCCCGGTCACCCTCGGGGCACGGACCCCCGCGCCCAGGAGCTCTGCTACAGGATCATCCCGGTGTCGTCGGCGAGGCCCTGACGGCGCGCACCGCATGCTCGACTCGGGTGCCACCGGCATCGAGAACGTCCGTGAGATCACCCGCAGCTCGGTCCTGGGCATCATCGTCACGGGTGTCATGCGCGTGCTGCTGTTCCTGGCCATCCTCGGGGTCGTCGCCGGTGGGGCAGTGCTCTCGAGCGAGAACATGGCAGCCGAGGCTTTCGGCGTCGCCGCCGGAGCCGTCGGGATGAGGGTCTTCGGTATCGTGCTCTGGGCCGCCGCCATCACTTCCGTGATCGGCGCCGCCTTCACCTCCGTCTCCTTCATCACGTCCTCGCGGACGCCTGAGCGCACCCGGAATCTCATCACGGTCGCCTTCATCGCCGGGTGCGCCGTGGCCTACCTCCTGCTCGGCCAGGCACCGCAGCAACTACTGATCTTCGCGGGAGCGTTCAACGGCCTGATCCTGCCCGTCGGGTTCGGCGTGCTGCTCTGGGTGGCCTGGCGCCGGCGGGACCTGCTGCACGGCTACGCCTACCCGCGGTGGCTGCTGATCGTCGGCGTCATCACCTGGTTCCTCACCCTGTTCCTGGGCTACACCTCGCTCAGCGGTCTGGCGAAGCTGTGGGGCTGACCGACCCGCTCCTGGTTCCGGAGGGCCGTCCGCGCGGAGGGTCCTACCGGTCCTCGGTGAGACGAGCGAGGAGTTCGGCCTCCGCCGAGTCGAGATAGGCCCGCAGGCCCGCCGCGGCCTCCATCCGCTCCCCGGCGCGGAGGCGTTCCACGAGTTCCACGTTGCGATCCACGTAGTGGCTGTGGAAGTCCGGCGCCGACGCCATCGCATGGAACACCAGCCGCATCTCCGCCAGCACCCGAGCCATCAGCCTCCGGAGCTCCTCGCTGCCGGAGAGGCCCACCACGGCGCTGTGGAGGGCCTGATTGGCGTCCGCCATGCCCTGGACCGATCCGATCCTCTGCGCCTCCCGGGCCTGCCGGACGATGGCCTCCAGCTCCGCGAGCGCCTCGGGGCCGGCCTCGCCCCACAGCACGGCGGCGGGTTCGATCATGCGGCGGACACGGTAGATCTCCCTCACCTCGTCCGCTCCGGGCGAGGAGACGAACACACCGCGGTTGGGGATCTTCGTGACCACGGACTCGGCCGCGAGAATGGAGAACGCCTCGCGGAGCGTGTTGCGGGAGACTCCCAGCGCCGTCGACAGTGCCTGTTCCGACAGTTTCGATCCGGGGACGAGCTCCCCGGCCGCGATGCGTCCCCGCAGCACGCCGGCGATCCAGGCGGCCGTGTGCGCGTGCTCGGCAGGACCGCCGCTCCCGCCCGGGGTCGCCGGGTGTCCCGTCGCCGCTGCCGTGGTCGTCGGTCCCCCTGCGCGCGTCACCACCAGATGCTAGCCCACGGTCCCGAGTTCGTCCCCCCGCCCCACCGCGTCACCCGGTACCTGGCCTGCGCGGCTGAAGATCCCCGCCGAGGGCGACACCACCTGCGTCTCCATCTTCATGGCCTCGAGCACCGCGACGGGCTGGTCCGCGGTGACGGTGGCGCCGTCGTCGGCCAGCCACGTCACCAGGGTCCCGCCCATCGGGGCGGTGATCGCGCCGTCGTCGTCGTGGTCTCGGCCAGAGGCGGATCCGACGCCGACGCCGACGCTCATGAGCGCGGCGAACAGCTCTCCCGGCAGGCCCAGCTGCACGGCTCTGCCGTCGATCTTCACGGTGAGGGTCTCCCGCCGGGCCACGCGCCCGGCGCTGCCGCCCGCGAGTGCGGCGTCGAGCCGCGCGGCGAACGTCGTCTCGATCCACGTCGTGTACACACCGAACGTGTGCGGGTCGGTGAAATCGGCGTCCCGGATCACCGCGCGGTGGAACGGGACCACGGTGGGCACGCCCTCGATCCTCAGCTCGTCGAGGGCGGTGCGGGCGCGGCGCAGCGCCTGGGGGTGGTCCTCGCCGTGGACGATCAGCTTCGCCATGAGCGAGTCGTACTCCGCGGGGACACTCGATCCCGAGCGGACCCCGGTGTCGACGCGGATGCCTGCGCCGGTCGGGGCCTCGAACACCTCGACCGGCCCGGGGGAGGGCAGGAAGCCGCGTCCGGCGTCCTCGGCGTTGAGCCGGAACTCGATCGCGTGCCCCTGCGGCGCCGGGTCCTCGGTGACACTGACCGGCAGGCCGTCGGCGATCCGGAACTGTTCCCGCACGAGGTCGAGGCCCGATGTCTCCTCGGTCACCGGGTGCTCCACCTGCAGGCGGGTGTTGACCTCCAGGAAGGAGATCACGCCGTCGGGTGCCACGAGGTACTCGACCGTGCCCGCACCGGTGTAGCCCGCCTCACGGCAGATGGCGCGGGCCGACTCGTGGATGCGGCTGCGCTGCTCGTCGGTCAGGAAAGGGGCGGGCGCCTCCTCGACGAGTTTCTGGTTGCGGCGCTGCAGCGAGCAGTCGCGGGTGCCGACGACCACGACGTTGCCGTGGGTGTCGGCAAGGACCTGCGCCTCGACGTGGCGGGGTCTGTCGAGGAAGCGCTCCACGAAGCACTCACCGCGGCCGAACGCCACCGTGGCCTCGCGGACGGCCGAGGCGAACGCGTCATCGATGTCCTCCAGGCGGTGGGCGATCCGCATCCCCCGGCCGCCGCCCCCGTAGGCCGCCTTGATGGCGACCGGTACGCCGTGCTGCTCGGCGAACGCACGGACCTCGGCGGCGTCGGCCACCGGCCCGTCCGAGCCGGGGACCAGGGGCGCGCCGACCTTCACCGCGATCCCACGGGCCGTGACCTTGTTGCCGAGCGATCTGATCGCAGCCGGTGAGGGACCGATCCAGGTGAGCCCGGCGTCCTGCACCGCCTGCGCGAAGTCCGCGTTCTCGGACAGGAAGCCGTACCCGGGGTGGACGGCGTCGGCGCCGGACCTGGCGGCGACGCCGAGCACCTTCTCTACGTTGAGATAGATGTCCGCGCCGGCCGAGCCTCCCAGCGCATGGGCCTCGTCGGCGAGGCGGACGTGCAGGGCGTCGGCGTCGGGATCGGCGTATACGGCCACGGACGCCAGCTCCGCGTCCGCGCAGGCACGGATGATGCGGACGGCGATCTCGCCGCGATTGGCGATCAGGATCTTCTGCATGGCTGCTGCTTTCACGGGGTTCGGGTGGTCGGGGGCCGCCCGAGGGGCAGCAGGGTGTCCGGGTCGACGGCCCGGAAGCGCACGGTTGTCCCGGGCGGCAGCTGGGCGGCGACGGGCAGGTCCTCGGGGACGACGACGCCGATCACCGGGTAGCCGCCGGTCACCGGGTGATCGGCGAGGAACACCACGGGCAGGCCGGACGGCGGCACCTGCAGGGATCCGGCGACCACGCCCTCGCTGGGAAGCTCGTCGGTGGTGCTGCGTTCCAGCGGTGTGTCCCGCCGCTCCCGGGTCCTACCCGCGGTGTCGCCCAGGGCCAGCCGTACGCCGATCCTGTTCGACTCCGCGGTCACGGTCCAGGTCTGGTCGGTGAGCCGCTGCCGGGACGCATCGGTGAACCAGTCCTGCCGCGGTCCGTCCGTGATGCGCAGCTCCACCGGTTCCGGCCGGCGCGACCCCGCGCTGCCGTGCCGGAGGGCGGCCGGCAGGGTGGAGGACTCCGGCGCGCCGACCGTCCTGCCGTGCCCGACGGTACCGATCGGCAGCACTGTTCCGGTGATGAGCGGCGGGGGGCCGAGTCCCGAGAGCACGTCGGTGGACCGGCTCCCGAGGACCGGGGGCACGTCGATGCCGCCGCGGACCGCCAGGTAGGTCCGAAGTCCCACCTCGGGCGGATCGAGGCGGAGGGTCTCGCCGTCGTGCAGGGCGAAGGGGGAGTACATGGGGGCGGGGCGCGGCTCCGCCCCGGCCCGGGTGATCTCGGCGGGAGCGACGGCACCGGCGAGGGCGACGGTGAGTTCACCGCCGGCTGTGACGGCGAGGCCGCCGAGAAGCGTCTCGATCACCGCATCATCCGGGCCGTTCCCGACCAGGCGGTTGGCCTGCCGGGCGCCGGCGGTGTCGGCGGCACCGGCCGTGGGGACACCCAGGTCGGCGAGACCGGGGCGTCCGAGGTCCTGGAGGAGCGACTGTGGGCCGGGCGTCACGACGGTGAGCGAGCAGTCGGTGTCGCCGGAGGGGTCACTCCCGGTCGTCGGCGTGCCGCCGCCCGTCCGGTGCAGCTCCGTCCGATGCAGCCCCGTCCGGTGTCGTTCCGCGCGATGCTGCACCGTCACCACCTCCCGGACCGCCACGTACTGCACCACGGCGCCCGGACGCAGGAGGGCGGGCTCGGCCCGCTCCAGGTCCCACAGCGCTGCCGCGGTACGTCCGATGAGCTGCCAGCCGCCGGGGGAGCGCCGCGGATAGACCGCCGAGAAGGGGCCGGCCAGGCCGACCGCTCCTGCCGGCACCGCGGTGCGCGGCGTGTCGCGCCGGGGGACGGAGAGGACCTCGTTCTCACCGACTAGGTACGCGAACCCCGGGGCGAAGCCCCCGAAGGCCGCGGTCCACAGCTGCCCGGTGTGCGCGGAGACGACGCCGTCGGGGTCCAGGCCGGTGAGCCGGCCCACCTCGGCGAGGTCCTCCCCGTCGTAGACGACCTCGATACGGATCGGACGGCCGGCTGCTGCCGCGTCTTGCGGGGGTGCGGCGTCGAGACCGGCGATGGCGCCGTGCGCGGCGCGGGCCGCGGCGGCGGAGTCGAAGACGGCCAGCACGGTCCGCGCCGCGGCCAGGACGTCGACCTGGCCGTGGAGCGGGTGCCGCTGCAGCTGCGCGTGGACTGCGAGGACCGCTTCCAGGGAACGGCAGTCCAGCAGGAGCGCCCGCGGCCCGGCGCGGCGGATCCCGGCAGGCCTCATACGAAGCTGCGGATCTCGACGCCGGCGGCCTCGAGGTCGCGCCGGACGGCCGCGGCCATGGCCACGGCACCCGGGGTGTCGCCGTGGAGGCAGATGCTTTCGGCAGCGGTGCGCAGGATGGAGCCGTCGCGCGCCACGATGACGCCCTCGGTGGCGAGCCGGACCATGTTCGCCGCCACCTCACACTCGTCGTGGAGGACCGCGCCCTGCTCACGGCGTGGGACCAGCGTCCCGTCCGGATTGTAGGCGCGGTCGGCGAAGGCCTCGGCGACACCGCGGAGGCCGGCCCGCTCGGCCGCGACGAGGGCCACGGAGCCGGGCAGGAGCAACAGCGGCAGTTCGCCCCCGAACGCCGTGACGGCGTCGACGACGGCCCGGGCGTGGACCTCGTGGGTGACGATGGTGTTGTAGAGGGCGCCGTGGGGCTTGACGTACTCGATGGCGCCACCCGCCGCCCGGGAGATCGCGTCGAGCGCCCCGAGCTGGTAGAGCACGTCGTCCGCGAGTTCGGTGGCGGAGCAGTCCAGGAAGCGGCGTCCGAAGCCCGCCAGGTCGCGGTAGCCCACGTGCGCCCCGATGGTCACGCCCGAGGCGACGGCATCCCGGCAGGTCTGCGCGATCGTGGAGGGATCGCCCGCGTGGAAGCCGCAGGCCACGTTCGCGCTGGAGACGGAGCGGAGGACGGCGGCGTCGTCGCCCAGGGTCCAGGTGCCGAAGGACTCCCCGACGTCACTGTTCAGGTCGATGGTCACTGTGATCCCCGTCTCTGTGCTGGATGTGCGTCCAGCATGCACGAGTACACCGGATTGTTCAACAATTCTGCGGAAGGAGTGGGGCGCGGAAGCGGCCGCGGCGTCGCCGCCCGGGGGTACATTGGGCCGATGGCCAGCGAAGCTACGATCCTCGACGTCGACGGTCCCCACGGAGTGCGCAAGGTGCGCCTCTCGAGCCCCTCCCGCGTGGTGTGGCCGCAGGCGGGCCTCACCAAGCTCGACCTCGCGCGGTACCTGATCGAGGTGGCCCCGGCCTTCCTGCGCGCCAACGGCGGGCGTCCGGTCTCGCTGGAGCGGTTCGGAGGGACGGTGGAGGGCGACTCGTTCTTCAGCAAGAATCCGCCCCGGGGTGCTCCCGACTACGTGCGCAGCGAGCCCGTCACCTACCCCAGTGGCCGGTCCCACCCGCAGGTGGTCCTCGACGAACCGGCCGGCGCCGTCTGGGCGATCCAGATGAACACGATCGTCTTCCACCCCTGGGCCTCACGGGCCGAGCAGCCCGATCTGCCCGACGAGCTGCGCCTCGATCTCGACCCCCAGCCCGGCACCACCTTCGCCGACGTCGTCGCGGCCGCGCTCGCCCTGCGCACCGTGCTCCGCGAGGCCGGTCTCGAGTCCTTCGTCAAGACGTCGGGGAACAGGGGACTGCACGTGTTCGCCGCCGTCGAGCCGGTCCACGAGTTCCTGACCGTACGCCGTGCCGTGATCGCCGCGGCGCGGGAGCTCGAGCGCCGCATGCCGGAGCAGGTCACCACCGCCTGGTGGAAGGAGGAGCGCGGCGCCCGGATCTTCGTGGACTACAACCAGGCGAACCGGGACCGCACCATGGCCGGCGCCTACAGCCCCAGGGCCCTGACGCACGCACCGGTCTCGTGTCCCGTCACCTGGGACGAGCTGACCGGCGTCGAGCCCGCCGCCTTCACGGTCGCCACCGTGCCCGAGCGTCTGCGCAGCACCGGCGACCCCTGGGAGCAGCTCCACGCCTCACCCGGCCGGATCGACGGACTGCTCGAGTGGTGGGACCGCGACGTCGCCGCCGGACTGGGGGAGCTGCCGTTCCCACCGGACTTCCCGAAGATGCCGGGGGAGCCGCCACGCGTCCAGCCGAGCCGCGCCCGCAAGGGGGATGCAGCGCAGGCGGAGTAAACTCGAGCCATGCCGACCCAGGAGCACTCCCGCACAGCCGTGGTCATCGAGGACGACGACGATGTCAGGGATCTGCTCCACGCGGTGCTGACCGGATCGGGGTTCCGCGTCCATACGGCGCCGGCCGGTCTGGCCGGTGTGGAGATGGTGCGCCAGCTGGCCCCGGACGTCGTGACGCTCGACGTCGGCCTCACCGACATCGACGGATTCGAGGTCGCGACACGCATCAGGCGGTTCTCCTCGACCTTCATCGTCATCCTGACCGCCCGCACCGATCCCGCGGACGAGGAGCGCGGCCTCGCCGCGGGCGCCGACCGGTACCTGCGCAAGCCCTTCCGGGCGGCGGAACTGCGCCGGCACATCGCGGAGGGCCTGGCGGCCCACGCCTGACGACCGCTCCCGACGCGCCGGTGGCGGGCGGTCAGGCGCGTGTGTCCCTGATGAGATTGGTGATGCGGGCGGTGGAGAGCCGGCGGCCCTGCTCGTCCGTCATGACCACCTCGTGCGTGGTGAGGGTACGGCCCAGATGGACGGCCGTCGCGGTGCCGGTGACCAGACCCGCGGCGATACTGCGGTGGTGGGTGGCATTGACCTCGATGCCGACGGCCTGACGTCGTGGTCCCGCGTGCAGTCCGGCGGCGAAGGATCCGAGCGTCTCCGCCAGGACCACGTGGGCACCACCGTGGAGGATCCCGGCGACCTGCTCGTTGCCCTCCACGGGCATGGTCGCGACCATGCGCTCGGGGCTCATCTCCTGGAAGACGATCCCCATCTTCACGGTCAGCGCACCCACGCCGTACCGCCCCAGCCAATCGTGCATCTCGGGGGGAACCCCCGCGGCGACGAGCTCGGCCAGGCGCTCCGGGGACGGTGGCCGGACGGCGTCGGACCGGGTGCGGTTGTCTGTCATGGGAACTAGGCTGGCACCTGTGAGTGAAACAACCAAACCCGCGCCGACGCCGACCCTGACGGACCCGGACGAGGCATCGCCCGCAGCGCCGGAGGGCGCGGGAGCCCCGGCCGGGCAGGCGTCCGGCGACCGGCGCAGCGACGGCTCACGCAAGCGGCTGCTGGTGATCGACGGGCACTCGATGGCGTTCCGCGCCTTCTACGCCCTGCCGCCGGAGAACTTCTCCACGGACACCGGTCAGCACACCAACGCGGTGTACGGCTTCACCGCCATGCTCATCAATCTGATCAAGGACCAGCAGCCCAGCCACGTGGCAGTGGCCTTCGACCTCGACACGCCCACCTTCCGCTCCGAGGAGTACACCGAGTACAAGGCCGGGCGCTCGAGGACGCCCGAGGAGTTCCACGGCCAGGTGGACCTGATCATCAAGGTCATGGAGGCCATGCGGATCCCCACGCTCTCCATGGACGGCTACGAGGCCGACGACATCCTGGCCACGCTCGCCGCCCGCGCTGCGGAGGCCGGCTGGGACGTCCAGGTGGTCAGCGGCGACCGCGACGCCTTTCAATTGGTCAACGATCGCGTCACCGTGCTGTACCCGAAGCAGGGTGTCACGAACATCCCGCAGATGGACGCCGGCGCCATCGAGGAGAAGTACTTCGTCCCGCCCCACCAGTACTCCGATCTCGCGGCGCTGGTGGGCGAGAGCGCCGACAATCTGCCGGGCGTCCCGGGCGTGGGCCCGAAGACGGCCGCCAAGTGGATCAAGCTGTACGGCGGGCTCGAGGGAATCCTCGAGAATCTCGACGCCATCGGCGGGAAGGTCGGCGACTCCCTGCGGGCCAACATCGAGGACGTCAAGCGCAACCGCCGGCTGAACCGCCTGCTCACGGATCTCGACCTGCCCGTCGACCTCGACGCGATGGAGTCACGGCATCCCGACCGTTCGGCCGTGGAGGATCTCTTCGACTCGCTGCAGTTCAACACGCTGCGGAAGAGACTGTTCGACCTCTTCGGCGAGGCGGAGACCGACGAGCCGGGCGACGAGCAGGACGCCCCCGAGCACGTGCTGCTCGAGGACGCCGCCGCCCTGGAGCAGTGGTTCTCCGCGACGAACCAGGCGCAGGCATCACTCGCCCTGGCGACAGAGACGACGGCGGGCACCACCGACGTCGTCGGCGTCGCCGTCGTCACCGCGCAGCAGGCGGCCTTCGTCCCCCTCGAGCGGCTGGACGCCGCCGCGGAGCAGGTGCTCGGCGGCTGGCTCGCCGATCGCGACGCGCCCAAGATCGTGCACGATTTCAAGACGGTCCTGAAACTGCTCGCGGCGCGGGGCTTCGAGCTCGTGGGCGAGGTCGACGACACGGCGATCTCCGGCTACCTGATCCAGCCCGATCGCCGCAGCTACGATCTCGCGGATCTGGCCCAGTACCACCTGCGCCTGTCCATCACCGCCTCGGCGAACGATTCCTCGGGTCAGCAGGCCCTCGACCTGGGGGGCAACGACGTCGCCTCGCCCGCCGTCGTGGCGGCCTACGCGGCCCTGCGCCTCAGTGAGCACTTCGCCGGGCAGCTCGTGGAGCGCGGCGCCAACCAGCTCCTCGGCGGACTCGAACTGCCGCTGGCCGAGGTGCTGGCCCGCATGGAGCTCACCGGCGTGGCCGTCTCCGTCGAGGGACTCGAGCGCCTGCTCGACGACTTCTCGAAGACCATCAGTGCCGCGGGTTCGGAGGCGTTCCGCATCATCGGGAAGGAGATCAACCTCGGTTCCCCGAAGCAGCTGCAGACCGTCCTCTTCGACGAGCTGGACCTGCCGAAGACGAAGAAGATCAAGACCGGCTACTCGACGGACGCCGACGCCCTGACCGATCTCATCGCCAAGACGGGCCACCCGTTCCTCGAGCAGCTCCTCGCCTACCGCGACGCCAGCAAACTCCGCCAGACCGTCGAGGGCCTGCGGAAGACGGTCGGCGACGACGGGCGCATCCACACCACCTATCTGCAGACCGTCGCGGCGACCGGTCGCCTGTCCTCCACGAACCCGAATCTGCAGAACATCCCGGTGCGGTCCGAGGAGGGCCGGCGGATCCGGGAGGTGTTCGTCGTCGGGCGCGCAGCCGACGGCACGCAGTACGAGAGCCTCATGACGGCGGACTACTCCCAGATCGAGATGCGCATCATGGCGCACCTGTCCGGGGACGACGGGCTGATCGCCGCCTTCCAGGAGGGCGAGGACCTCCACCGGTTCGTCGGCTCGCACATCTTCGGCGTGGCTCCCGAGGACGTGAGCAACGCGATGCGCTCCAAGGTCAAGGCGATGTCCTACGGTCTCGTGTACGGACTGAGTTCCTTCGGGCTCTCCAAGCAGCTCAATATCTCCGTGGACGAGTCCCGTACCCTCATGCGCGACTACTTCGAGCGCTTCGGAGCGGTGCGCGACTATTTGCGCGGGATCGTGGAGCAGGCCCGCAAGGACGGGTTCACCTCCACCATCGAGGGGCGGCGGCGCTATCTGCCCGACCTGTCCAGCGACAACCGCCAGCTGCGCGAGATGGCCGAGCGCGCGGCGCTGAACGCGCCCATCCAGGGCTCGGCCGCGGACATCATCAAGAAGGCGATGCTCGGCGTCGACGACGCCCTGAGGACGCGTGGGCTCTCCTCGCGCATGCTGCTGCAGGTGCACGACGAACTGGTCCTCGAGATCGCGGCGGGAGAGGCCGAGGAGGTCGAGGCCCTGGTCCGGGACCAGATGGGCGGCGCCGCCGAGCTGTCCGTACCGCTCGACGTGTCGGTGGGCACCGGGGCGAGCTGGCACGACGCCGCGCACTGAGGAATCGAGCACACTAGGGTTGTCTGCTGTGAGCGACTACACGACACCTGACCTGACGACCGAACTCTTCACCCTCGGGGCCGACGAGGACGCAACACGGGAGGGCCGCTTCGCGAAGTGGCTCGACGCCGAGGGGATCGGTTTCCACGAGAGCATGACCGACCCCGAGGACTTCCCCCGCTTCCTGGAGGCGTACCGAGCCGACCAGCGCGTCCTGTGGGGCGTGTACGACCGCGCGCAACCCGCCGAGGCGCTCGACGCCGGCTACCCGGTCGCCACCTACGCCACCATGGTGCATCCGATCACCGTGGGTGCCGCCCAGCTCGAGGCGCACCAGATCACGGCCGTGACGGTGCGGCCGAGCCACCGACGCAGGGGGATCCTCCGCTCGATGATGACGCGGGACCTGCGCGAGGCGAAGGAGCGGGGCCTGCCGCTGGCGATCCTGACGGCGTCGGAGGCCACCATCTACGGGCGGTTCGGCTTCGGGTGCGCCACCTTCACCCAGAGCGTCGAGGTGGACGCCAGGGAGCGGTTCGAGCTCACCGCGCCCCGGAGCGGGACGACGACGCTCGTGGGCCGCGAGCACGCTACGCGACTCGCCGCCGAGATCTTCGAGTCGTTCCACGGGAAGACCTTCGGGTCCGTGGGCCGGCAGTACGCGTATCCGCGGCGGGCGTCGGGCGAGTGGGGACGCGAGCGACCCGTCGAGGACCGCGCGGTACGGATGGCCGTGCACTACGACGCCGAGGGAACTCCCGCCGGCTACGTCTCCTACCGCTTCGCGGGGTGGGAGACCACGCCGTACACCATGAAGATCGTGGACCTCGTGGCCGCGACGCCGTCGGCGTACCTGGAACTGTGGCGCTATCTCGGAGCACTGGACCTCGTGCAGCGGATCACGTGGGACGAGGCACGGCGCGACGACCCGCTGGACTGGGCGCTGCGGGACCGCCGCTGCTACAGCGTCAAGGGGGCGGAGGACGTCCTGTGGGTCCGACTGCTCGACGTCGCTGCAGCCCTGGGGGCGCGCTCCTACCGGGGCAGCGGCCGGCTCGTGCTGGAGGTCGAGGACTCCCTCGGACTCGCCGACGGCTCGTACGTCCTGACCGTGGTGGACGGCGTGGCCGACGTCGAGCCGGTGGACGCCGCGACGGCACCCGACGCCACCCTCTCGGTCAACGCGCTCGGCTCGCTGTACTTCGGCGGGGTGCAGGCATCGGCACTCGCGGCCGCCGGTGCCCTCACCGCCCACGCGGAGGACGCCGTGGACCTCCTCGACACCCTGTTCGGCCGCGCCGAGGAACCGTACTGCATCACGCACTTCTAGCCGGACGCCACACGCAGGGCCGAGCACCTGCCGCCTGCGGCCCTGCTTTGACCGTGTTGTGGCCCGGAGCTACACTGAGCAGGCGCGTAGTGCGCTCTGCGGATCCCGGCCCATGCCGATCGATCAGGGGGTGCGCTGCCACTGCTAGACCATCAGAGAGCCTCCCGAGGCTCTTCCCACATCGTCCACATCCACAACGGAGCCCCAACTACATGACCATCACCACCACCGAGAAGCAAGGTGCCCCGCAGGTCGCTATCAACGACATCGGCACTGCTGAGGACTTCCTCGCCGCGATCGACGCGACCATCAAGTACTTCAACGACGGAGATCTCGTCGAGGGTACGGTCGTCAAGGTCGACCGCGACGAAGTCCTGCTCGACATCGGTTACAAGACCGAGGGTGTCATTCCTTCCCGCGAGCTGTCCATCAAGCACGACGTCGATCCCGGGGACGTCGTCTCCGTGGGCGACGAGGTGGAAGCCCTCGTCCTGACGAAGGAAGACAAAGAAGGCCGCCTGATCCTGTCCAAGAAGCGCGCTCAGTACGAGCGTGCCTGGGGCGACATCGAGAAGGTCAAGGAAGAGGACGGCGTCGTCACCGGCACCGTCATCGAGGTCGTCAAGGGTGGGCTCATCCTCGACATCGGCCTGCGTGGCTTCCTGCCCGCGTCCCTCGTCGAGATGCGTCGCGTCCGTGACCTGGCTCCGTACATCGGCCAGCAGATCGAAGCCAAGATCATCGAGCTCGACAAGAACCGCAACAACGTGGTCCTGTCGCGTCGCGCATGGCTCGAGCAGACCCAGTCCGAGGTGCGCTCCACGTTCCTCAACAAGCTCGAGAAGGGCCAGGTCCGTCCGGGCGTCGTCTCCTCGATCGTCAACTTCGGCGCGTTCGTGGACCTCGGCGGCGTCGACGGTCTGGTGCACGTCTCCGAGCTGTCCTGGAAGCACATCGACCACCCGTCCGAGGTCGTCGAGGTGGGCCAGGAGGTCACGGTGGAGGTCCTCGAGGTCGATCTCGACCGCGAGCGGGTCTCGCTGTCGCTGAAGGCCACGCAGGAAGATCCCTGGCAGACCTTCGCCCGCACGCACGCCCTGGGCCAGGTCGTCCCGGGCAAGGTCACGAAGCTCGTCCCCTTCGGCGCGTTCGTGCGCGTCGAGGACGGCATCGAGGGTCTCGTGCACATCTCCGAGCTGGCCGTCCGCCACGTGGAACTGGCCGAGCAGGTCGTCTCGGTCGGTGACGAGCTCTTCGTCAAGGTCATCGACATCGATCTCGAGCGCCGCCGCATCTCCCTCAGCCTCAAGCAGGCCAACGAGGGCGTCGACGCGGACAGCACCGAATTCGATCCCGCGCTCTACGGCATGGCCGCGGAGTACGACGACGAGGGCAACTACAAGTACCCCGAGGGCTTCGACCCCGAGTCGAACGAATGGCTCGAGGGTTACGAGACGCAGCGGGCCACCTGGGAAGCGCAGTACGCCGAGGCCCAGTCCCGCTGGGAGGCCCACAAGAAGCAGGTCGTCCAGCACGAGTCCGACGACGCCCGCGCCGCCAGCGAGCCGGCGGAGTCCAGCTCATCGAGTTCCTCGAGCTACTCCTCGGACCCCGTGGTCGCGGACACCGGTTCCGGGACACTCGCCTCCGACGAGGCTCTCGCGGCACTCCGCGAGAAGCTCACCGGAGCGTAGTTCGCCGGGTCCTGCAGCACACCGACAGCAGCCCCCCGTCCATCGGACGGGGGGCTGCTGTCCTCTGCGGTGACAGTGTGTTGCCAGGCGCCGGCGTTGTCCGGTCCGGACCCGGATGGGACCCGTCCGGTCCGCCGGCGACCGGTAGGTGGCCCGCCGGCGGATCGGCGGTGGATCAGCGGCGGGTGGAGCAGGTGATCGTGTACCGGGAGGACCGCTCCACCTGCCGGGTGGGGCCGATGGTCCGCTCGAGGGCCGATCGGTAGCGCAGGTGGCTGTTCCAGACCGTCCACAGTTCTCCCCCCGGGACGAGAACCCGCGCGCACGCCCGGAAGAGGCGATGGGCCGCACCGGTATGCACGGTGCTGCCGAGATGGAACGGCGGATTGAGGACGATCAGCCCGGAAGAGCCGTCCGGCCGTCCGGACAGGGCGTCGTCCCGGCTCACCGTGATCCGGTCCCGGACGCCGTTCGCCTCGGCGGTCGCCAGCGTCGAGGCGACCGCCGAGGCGGACTGATCGGTGGCATGGACGCGCCGCCCCGGGTCGGTCAGGGCGAGATACGCAGCGACCGTCCCGTTGCCGCAGCCCAGGTCGATCACGTCCGGGGCCACCGCACCCGACGGGTCGGAGGGGACCGCCGGGCCGGTCAGGTTGCGCAGGTGGGGCAGGAGCAGCCGCGTCCCCGGGTCGAGCGCGGCACCACCGAAGGTCGCTCCGAAGGCCCGCAGCTCGAGCGGGCGGTCGAGGCCGACGTCGTACCCCGCGCTCCGGGGCAGGGACGGCGCGACGTTTCCCCGGGGGTCGCCGGCGGTCAGCACGCGGGCCTTCTGCCGGGCGAGACCGGCGCCCACCTCGCCGAAGGAGGTGTCGAGCACGGCGTTCATGGACAGGGTCATGTGCTTGACCCGGCCGGCCAGGAACACCCGGACGCCGGGCGCGGCGTGGGCGGCGATGGTCCGGGCGATCTCGTCGAGTTCGTCGAGGGACCGCGGCAGACGCACCAGCACGGTGTCCGCGCCGGTCAGCAGGGAGGCGCCGAGGGGGAACACGCGGTACACCCCGTCGAGGCCCTGCGCGGCGGCGTTGAGGGCCAGCGCGCGTTCGCCGACCACCGAGTCCTGGAACACCCTGATATCGCTCCGGCCGGAGAGCTGGGCCGCTCCGAGGGTCAGGGCACCGAAGGAATCGTTGATCGTGACGATGCCGCCCCTGCCGCCGGGGTCGTCGCCTGCCAGCCGGCGGCGCGCGGTGGCGAGGAGCAGGCGGTCCGCCGCGTCCACCGCGACCAGCTCGGGCGCCTCGACGTCAGGACGGCGGCGCAGGAGGTCGAGACTGAACGGGATCATCCGCTCCATCGTAGGCGACCCGCGCCGTACCGGCCCGGCAGTCCTAGCGGGACGCCGCCTGCACCTCCACCAGGAGGTCCTTCTCCGTGACGAGGGCCAGGGAGAGCGTCCTGTACCCCACCGTGTCGAAGAGCACCGTGACGACGTGGTCCTCGTACCCCATGACCGTCCCGCGGCCCCACTCCGGATGGTCGACCTCCGCCTCGATGTCGAACGGTGCCTCCGGCGGGGCCTGCTCCGGTGCGGCAGCCGTCCCGTCCGGAGTGTCGGCGGAGCGTTCGGCCTCCGCGCAGTTGTCGCAGTTCCCGCACGGGTCGGCGGGTTCGTCGCCGAAGTAGGAGAGCAGGGACTGCCGGCGGCAGCGGCTGGTCTCGGCATAGCGGCGGATCATCTCGATGCGCGACAGATCGATGCTCTCGCGATTCTCCGCCTGCTCCACCGCCCCTGCCACGGCGTCGGACGCGCTCGTCCTGCGAGCGCGGTACCCCTTCACCCCGTCCTTCACGCTGCCCCCCGCCACCAGGAGATTCACCAGACCGGTGAGCTTCCGCCCGGACAGGCCGGACAGTTCCTTGAGCTCCTTCATGCCGACGGGCCGGTCCTGCGCACTGAGGAGGAGGAACAGCTCCCTGAGCCGGCTGCGGCTCGCGGAGGTGGAGGCGAAGAACCGTCGGAGGGAGAGGTCCTCCGGACGATAGTGCAGCACCGCCCGCGCCGGGTGTCCGTCGCGGCCCGCGCGGCCGATCTCCTGGTAGTAGCTGTCCAGGGAGTCCGCGACGTCCGCGTGGACGACGAAACGGACATCGGGCTTGTCCACGCCCATCCCGAACGCGGTTGTGGCGACGACGACGTCGATCCGACCGTCCAGGAAGCCGTCGTGGACGGCTTCGCGCTCCTTCTTCCGCCGTCCCGCGTGGTAGGCGTCGGCCTTCCTCCCGGCGGTCCTGAGCTCGGCGGCCAGGGCGTCGACCGCCTTCTTCGTCGCGACGTACACCAGGCCCGGGCCGTCGAGACCGAGGACCTGCTCGCGGACCGCGCGATCCTTGTCCGCGTCCTCCACGTACTGGATCACCTCGAGGGAGATGTTGGGGCGGTCGAACCCCTCCACGAGCACGAACGGGTCCTCCAGGTGCAGCCCTTCGACGATCTCCTTCTGGACGGGCCGCGACGCCGTCGCGGTGAGGGCCACCACCGGAGCATGCAGGCTCCTCAGGAGATGGCCCAGCTGGAGGTAGTCGGGCCGGAAGTCGTGCCCCCAGGAGGAGACGCAGTGCGCCTCGTCGACGACCACGAGGGACACGTCGAGACCCTGCAGCCGCTCCATCACGTCGTCGCGGGCCAGCTGCTCGGGCGCGAGGAAGAGGAACTTGGCGCGCGTGGTCTCGTCGTCGTCGGCCGCGGCCTCCCAGGCAGCCTCCCTTCCGGTGGCACCGAGGTCGGAATTGAGGACGCGGGCCCGCTCGCTACCGGTGTGTCCGTTGATGGACTCGGCCTGGTCGTGCTGCAGCACGATGAGCGGGGGAGATCACCACGGCGACACCGGGCAGGGTCATGGCCGGTACCTGGTAGATCGCCGACTTGCCGGACCCCGTGGGCATCACACAGAGCACGCTGCTGCCACCCAGCAGTGCCTGCATCGCCTGTTCCTGGCTCCGGCGCAGCTCGCTCCACCCGAACACGGTTGCCGCAGTGCGTCGGCACTCCTCCAGCGTGGTCTCCACGGTCCTCCTCATCGACATCGGTGGTTCCAGCGTAGGGAGATCCTCCGACGGTCCGCCGCCGGATCGGCGCCACGAGGGGTCTTGACAGCGCGTGCTGCCTGCTGGCGGGGGAGGATCGGCCGCGGCAGGGAATGCCGGCCGCGCTAGGGTGAACGCATGCTGCGCATCGGACTCACAGGAGGCATCGCCGCGGGGAAGTCGGTGGTCGCCCGCCGGTTCCGGGATCTCGGGGCCGTCGTCGTGGATGCCGACGTGCTCGCACGAGCGGCGTTGGAACCGGGCTCGGAGGGTCTGCACCAGGTGGTCGCGGCATTCGGCCCGGCGGTGCTCGGGGCCGATGGCAACCTGGACCGGGCGATGCTCGGCAGGCTCGTCTTCGCCGACGACCGGGCACGGGAGCAGCTGAACGGGATCGTCCATCCCCGCGTCCGGTCCGCGGCCGCCCGGCTCATCGCGGCCGCACCCGAGGACGCGATCGTGGTCGAGGACATCCCGCTCCTCGTCGAGACGGGCCAGGCGCCGCGGTTCCACCTCGTCGTCGTCGTCGACGCCCCGGACGAGGAGCGGGTGGCGCGCATGGTGGAACAGCGCTCCATGGAGCGTGCCGATGCGCTGCAGCGCATCGCGGCGCAGGCGTCGCGGGAGGAGAGGCTGCGCGAGGCCGACGCCGTGCTCGTGAACGACGCCGCCCTGGACGACCTCCTCGCGGCGACCCGGGCGCTCTGGCACGGGCGGGTCGTCCCGTTCCGCGACAACCTGGCGGCGTCCCGGCCCGCCGTCCTGCCGCCGTCGACGACGGAGGGTCTCGCCGGGACGAGCGCGCTGGGCCGACGGACCGTCGCGAAGCTGGAGGCCGCCCTCCCGGAGGGGACCGCCCTCCCGCCGGTCCGGGACGAGATGCTCCGTACCGCACCCGACGACGTGACGGCCACCGGCATCCGCCTGCCCCTCCGTGAGGGGGCGGAGTCCGCCCGGGTGTCCCTCGCCCTGACGGCTGCCGGCTTCCCCCGGGCTGCCGGCCGGGACCACCCCGGTGCCGGTCCGGAGGCCGTCCACCGTTCCGCGGATCCGGCACTCGACGTGGCGATCCTCGTCGCCGCGCCGGACGCCGGAGGAGCCTGACCGGGCGCGGGCCGGGGCGCATTCAGCCCGCAGCACACTCCGGGTGGAGTGTCACCGTCAGGCACTATCTTTGAGGCATGAGTCTTGCGCAGGATATCAAGCGTGTCGTGGCACCGTTCGAGGTCATCAGCGAGTACGAGCCCGCGGGCGATCAGCCCACGGCCATCAGGGAACTCTCGGAGCGCATCAACGCGGGGGAGAAGGACGTGGTCCTGCTCGGCGCGACCGGCACCGGCAAGAGCGCCACCACCGCCTGGCTGATCGAGCAGGTGCAGCGCCCCACCCTGGTCATGGTGCAGAACAAGACGCTCGCCGCGCAGCTGGCCAACGAGTTCCGGGAACTGCTGCCGAACAACGCGGTGGAGTACTTCGTGTCCTACTACGACTACTACCAGCCCGAGGCGTACGTCCCGCAGACCGACACCTTCATCGAGAAGGACTCCTCGATCAACGAGGAGGTGGAGCGCCTGAGGCACTCCGCCACCAACGCGCTCCTGACCCGCCGCGACGTGATCGTGGTCGCCACCGTGTCCTGCATCTACGGACTCGGCACGCCCGAGGAGTACATCAACAAGATGGTCACCCTGCGGCGCGGCGACCAGATGAACAGGGACGAGCTGCTCCGGCAGTTCGTGGGCATGCAGTACACGCGCAACGACATCGACTTCCACCGCGGCACCTTCCGCGTGCGCGGGGACACCGTGGAGATCATTCCCATGTACGAGGAGCACGCGCTGCGGATCGAGTTCTTCGGGGACGAGGTGGAGAACATCTACACGCTCGACCCGCTGACCGGCACCGTGATCCGCGAGGAGGAGGAGATGTACGTGTTCCCGGCCTCGCACTACGTGGCCGGTGAGGACCGCATGACGCGTGCCATCAAGGACATCGAGGACGAACTGCAGCAGCGCCTGGCGGAACTCGAGTCGCAGAACAAGCTCGTCGAGGCCCAGCGGCTGCGGATGCGTGTGACCTACGATCTCGAGATGATGCAGCAGATGGGCTTCTGCAACGGCATCGAGAACTACTCCCGGCACATCGACGGCCGCGATCCGGCCTCGGCACCGCACTGCCTCCTGGACTACTTCCCCGACGACTTCCTGCTGGTCGTCGACGAGTCGCACGTGACGATCCCGCAGATCGGTGCGATGTACGAGGGGGACATGTCACGCAAGCGCACCCTCGTGGACCACGGGTTCCGGCT
The DNA here is from genome assembly GCF_947493765.1 of uncultured Arthrobacter sp. Taxonomy (GTDB): domain Bacteria; phylum Actinomycetota; class Actinomycetes; order Actinomycetales; family Micrococcaceae; genus Arthrobacter_D. The sequence continues at coordinate 185,622 of NZ_CANLSZ010000003.1, read as the reverse complement.
CCCGTCGGCGATGGACAACAGGCCGCTCAAGTGGGACGAGTTCCAGGACCGTATCGGCCAGACCGTCTATCTCTCCGCGACCCCGGGCAAGTTCGAACTCGGCAAGGCCGACGGCTACGTGCAGCAGATCATCCGGCCCACGGGTCTCGTGGACCCCGAGGTGGTGGTGAAGCCGACCAAGGGGCAGATCGACGACCTGCTCGACGAGATCCGCAAGCGCGTGGAGATCAACGAGCGCGTCCTCGTCACGACACTCACCAAGCGCATGGCCGAGGACCTGACGGGGTATCTCCTGGAACACGGGGTGAAGGTCGAGTACCTGCACTCCGACGTCGACACCCTGCGGCGCGTCGAGCTCCTCCGGGAGCTGCGGATGGGCACCTTCGACGTGCTCGTGGGTATCAACCTCCTCCGCGAGGGTCTCGACCTGCCGGAGGTCTCGCTCGTGAGCATCCTCGACGCGGACAAGGAGGGCTTCCTCAGGAGCACGACGTCGCTGATCCAGACCATCGGCCGCGCCGCGCGCAACGTCTCCGGCGAGGTCCACATGTACGCCGACAGGATCACGGACTCGATGGAGCGCGCGATCGACGAGACGAACCGGCGCCGTGCCATCCAGGTGGCGCACAACCTCGAGCACGGCATCGATCCCACACCGCTGCGCAAGCGTATCGCCGACATCACGGACACCATCAACCGGGAGGACGCCGACACGCGGGCGCTGCTCGAGGAGGCTGCCCGGGGGAAGAAGCCGAAGAAGGGCGCGGGTCGCACCGAGGGTCTCGCCTCCGTCCCGGCGGAGGACCTCACGGATCTCATCCAGCAGCTGACCGACCAGATGCACTCGGCCGCCGCCGATCTGCACTTCGAGCTGGCCGGCCGGCTCCGGGACGAGGTGGGCGACCTGAAGAAGGAGCTCCGGCAGATGCAGTCGGCCGGCCACGCCTGAGAGGTGAGGGTCCGGTAGGATCGTGGGGACGTAGGGGAGTATCCCAAGCGCTACGGACGTCAGCACGCGGGGCACGGTCGCTCCGCCGGACGTAGCGGTCAGCCGGCCCGAGGCCGCGGCGGAGAGACTTACGGCAGTCCAGCGCGAACTCCGGAAGGTATCCCATGCCCGAATTGCCCATCGTCTTCGAGGTCGGCACGTTCATCGTGCTCGGCATCATCCTGCTCTTCGACCTGCTGCTGGTCGTCAAGCGGCCCCACGAGCCCTCCATGAAGGAGGCCGGTCTGTGGGTCGGCTTCTACGTGGGCCTCGCCCTGGTGTTCGCGGTCCTCATGTTCGTGTTCACCGGACCGGAGTACGGCGGGCAGTTCGTGGCGGGCTGGATCACCGAGTACAGCCTCAGCATCGACAACCTGTTCGTGTTCATCATCATCATGGCGCGCTTCTCGGTACCTCGGAAGTACCAGCAGGAAGTCCTGATGATCGGCATCATCATCGCGCTCGTCCTGCGCGGCATCTTCATCGCCCTCGGCGCAGCCGTGATCGAGAACTTCAGCTGGATCTTCTACATCTTCGGGATCTTCCTGCTCTACACCGCCTACAAGCAGGCCACGGACGCGGGCGACGACGAGGAGGACGCCGGTGACAACAGGCTCATCGCCAAGCTGAAATCCGTGCTGCCGATGTCCCAGTCCTACGACGGCAACAAGATCCGCACCGTGGTCGACGGCAAGAAGGTCTTCACGCCGATGCTCATCGTCTTCGTGACGATCGGCCTCACCGATCTCCTGTTCGCCGTCGACTCCATCCCGGCGATCTTCGGCCTCACGCAGAGCGCCTTCATCGTCTTCACGGCGAACATCTTCGCCCTCATGGGCCTGCGCCAGCTGTACTTCCTGCTCGGCGGCCTCATGACCCGCCTGGTCTACCTCAAGCACGCGCTGTCGGTGATCCTCGCGTTCATCGGCGTGAAGCTCATCCTCCACGCCATGCACGTCAACGAGCTGCCGTTCATCAACGGGGGAGAACCCATCGAGTGGGCGCCCGAGATCCCGACGTTCGTCTCCCTGGCCGTCATCGTGCTGACGATCGTCGTCGCGGTGGTCGCCAGTCTCATCCGCTCCCGGGCGGTCGAGAACGCCGAGGGACCGGGCGACGGACAGCACAGGGACGCGCACGACCGTGACGCGGACGACTCCGGAGCACCCGCCGTGGATCCGGCACTCGACGAGGCCGCCGAGGAGGCCGGGAGGAAGAACCCGCGCCGGCGGCCCTGATCCTGCGGCCCTGATCCTGCGGGCCCTGATCCTGCGGGCCGGGCCTCAGTGGTCCGGCGTGACCCCGACGACGGCGTCCCGGCTGTCGGTCATGGAGAGCAGCCGCTCGAGGACGGCCTCCCCGTCGTCGGCGATCCCGTCGTGGTGGAACTCATCCGTCTCCCACACCTGCAGGTGCCGCACGGCGCCGGCCGTGGCCAGTGACAGGTCCCGGTCCACGTAGATGTCGTGACGGTAGACGGCGGCCGCGACGGGAACCGTGTTCTCCGCGAGGACCGCGGTGTCGTAGAGCGGTCCCCAGTCGTCCTTCGCGGCGAGCAGCTCGGCCGTGGCGAGCAACGGCCGCAGTGCCGGGTCCTCCTCGAAGTACCAGGGATACACCATCTCGCCCGTCAGGAGCGGTTCCGCGGCGTCCTCGCGGAACTGCGGGTACTCCGCCAGGACGCGTTGCGCGGACCAGGCGGAAGGGGCTCCCTGACAGTAGATGGACTCGTGCAGCAGCGCATAGAGCGGCTGCGACGCCCGGCTGACGAGACCGGCCACCTGTTCCAGGAACGTCGCCGACAGGCGCGGACCGGAGGGGGTGCGGGTGAAGGCGTCCTCCAGCAGGTAGTGGAGGCCGTGGATTCTCGTGTTCCCGCCCAGGTAGGACCCGATCAGCTGGAGCCGCCGCGCCGTGAGCCGCTCGCCGCTCGGCAGGTACTCCTCGACGTCGTCGAGGTGATGCATGATGCGGGTCAGGAGGTCCCTGTCCTCCGGGTACCAGGAGAAGTACTCGCGGTTGCGCTCCTCCACGCGGGCGAAGGTGGCCCGGTACACCTGGTCCGGGTGCCCGGTCAGGGGAGCGAGACCACCGGTGATGAGTGCGCGGTCCATCCCCTCCGGCGCGAAGGACAGATAGGTGAGGGTGCAGAAACCGCCGTAGCTCTGGCCGAACACCGTCCACGGCGGGCTGCCGAGTCGGCGGCGGATCAGTTCGGCGTCCGCGACGATCGAATCGGCCCGGAAGTGGGAGAGATAGGCGGTCTGTGCCTCCGGCGAGGCGAGCGACGCCAAGGTGGCGGCATCGGCGGGTGTGGAGAGTCCGGTGCCGCGCTGGTCGAGCATGAGGATCCGGAACCGACGCGCGGCGGCCTTCATCCACCCGGTCAGCTGTGTGGTGCGCGCGCCCCGACCACCGGGGCCACCCTGTAGGAACAGGAGCCAGGGGAGGTGCGCCACGGCTTCGGTGCTGTGGTCGAGGGAGGAGTACTCGCGCGCGAAGACCTCGATCGTCCCCGAGGAGGGGTCCGCGTGATCGAGCGGGACGTGGAAGACATGGCCCGTGGCCCGCAGCCCGCGCATCACCGCCGTCCTCCCGACGCTGTGAGCGGCTGCGCCCTGCGCGGACGCGTCGGTCGGCAGGTCGGGGCGTCCGTGCAGCGGCTGCACTACGCGGCGGAGCCGGCGAGCGCTGCGACGTCCGCGAGAGCGTCACCCGAGAGGCGGAAGGTGCTCCACTCGGTCTGGTTCGTGGCTCCCAGGCTCTCGTAGAACCGGATGGAGGGCTCGTTCCAGTTCAGCACCGACCACTCGACGCGCGCGTAGCCACGCTCCGCCGCGATGGCCGCCAGGGCGGCGAGGAGCGCCTTCCCGTGGCCCGCGCCCCGAGCCTCCGGGCGCACGTAGAGGTCCTCGAGGTGGATGCCGTTGACCCCCTCCCACGTGGAGTAGTTCAGGAACCAGAGGGCGAAACCCTGGATCCTGCCGTCCGCCTCGACGACATGCGCGTAGATGGTGGGCCGGTCCCCGAACAGGGCGTCGCCGAGCGACTCGGCGGTGGTGCGGACCGCATCGGGTTCCCGCTCGTAGACGGCGAGATCATGGATCAGCTGGAGGATGACCGGGACGTCCGCCGGCCGGGCTGTACGAAGGGTAGACATGTCACCAGCCTAGCGATAGGCGCGCAGGATCCCCGCGGTCCGCTCAGGCCGCCACGGCGGCGCCGACACCGAGTACGCGCACCACGGGGCTTCCGGCGTCGTCCGAAGCCGCCAGGTCGATCTCGGCGTTGATGCCCCAGTCCCCGTTGCCCTCCGGGTCCTTCAGGATCTGGCGGATGGTCCACATGCCCGGCTTCTTCCCGATGATGAGCAGATCGGGGCCACGGGCGTCCGGGCCGTCGTCGATGTCCTCGTAGTCGGCGAAGTAGCCGTCGAGGGCTTCCGCCCACCGCTCCGCCGTCCAGCCGGAGTCGGCATCGAGCGCACCCAGGGCCTCGTCCTGCTCGTCGGCGAAGAGTTTCACCCGCTGGAACATCTCGTTGCGCACCATCACGCGGAAGGCCCGCTCGTTGGAGGTGACCGAGGGCGGCTCCGGGGGGAGGTCGACGGCGTCGGCCGCGGGTCCCTCGAGCACTCCGGCCGCGAGCTGCGTCCACTCGTCGAGGAGGCTGCTGTCCACCTGGCGGACCAGCTCCCCCAGCCACTCCACGATGTCGCTGAGGTCCTCGCGGAGGGCCTCCACGGGCACGGTGTGGCGCAGCGCCTTGTAGCAGTCCGCCAGATACCGCAGCAGGATGCCCTCGGAGCGGGTCAGGGCGTAGAACGCGACGTACTCCCCGAAGCTCATGGCCCGCTCGTACATGTCACGGACCACCGACTTGGGTGCCAGCTCGAAGTCTCCGAGCCACGGTGCCGACGCACGGTACACGTCGAAGGACTGCTGCAGCAGCTCCTCCAGCGGCTTCGGGTAGCCGATCTCCTCGAGGCGTGCCATGCGCGCGTCGTAGTCGATGCCCTCGGCCTTCATCGCCGCGACGGCCTCGCCGCGGGCCTTCTTCTCCTGGGCGTTGAGCACCTGCCGCGGCTTCTCGAGCGTCGCCTCGATCACGGAGACGGCATCGAGGGCGTAGCCGGGTCCGTCGGGGTCGAGCAGCTCCAGCGCGGCGAGCGCGAACGGGGACAGCGGCTGGTTGAGCGCGAAGTTCGCCTGGAGGTGCACCTTGAGTCTCACCTGCCGGCCGTCGGGCTCCGGTTCGGGTAGCCGCTCGACGATCCCGGCGGTGACGAGCTCACGGTAGATGCCGATGGCGCGCCGCATGAGCCGCAACTGTGCAGCACGCGTCTCGTGGTTCTCCGTCAGGAGCCGCTTCGCCGCGACGAAGGGGTCGCCGGGGCGTTCGAGGAGATTCAGGAGCATGGAGTGGCTGACCGAGAACGACGACGTCAGCGGGTCGGGGGTGCTCTCCACGAGACGCTCGAAGGTGGGTCTGCCCCAGGAGACGAACCCCTGCTGCGGCTTCTTCCGGACGACCTGGCGGAGCTTCTTCTGGTCGTCGCCGAACTTGGAGACGGCCTTCGCCATGGCCTTCGCGTTCTCGACGACGTGCTCGGGCGCCTGCACGACGACGGTCCCCGCCGTGTCGAACCCGGCGCGTCCGGCGCGGCCGGAGATCTGGTGGAACTCCCGGGCGTTGAGCAGGCGGGTGCGGACGCCGTCGTACTTGCTCAGTGCCGTGAGCAGGACGGTGCGGATGGGCACGTTGATGCCCACACCGAGGGTGTCGGTGCCGCAGATGACCTTGAGCAGTCCGGCCTGGGCGAGCTGTTCCACGAGCCGCCGGTACTTGGGGAGCATGCCCGCGTGATGGACGCCGATACCGTGGCGGACCAGGCGGTTGAGGGTCCTGCCGAAACCGGAGGAGAACCGGAAGGCCGCGATCAGCTCACCGATGCGGTCCTTCTCCTCGCGCGTGCAGATGTTGACGCTCATCAGATTCTGCGCCCGCTCGATGGCCTCGGCCTGGCTGAAGTGCACCACGTAGACCGGTGCCTGGCGGGTGCCCAGCAGTTCCTCGAGCGACTCCTGCACGGGGGTCTCGACGTAGTAGTAGTGCAGGGGGATGGGGCGCTCGACCGAGGTGACGGTGGCCGTCGGGCGCTTCGTGCGCTCCGTGAGCTCCTTCTCGAAGCGGGTCACGTCGCCGAGGGTGGCGGACATCAGGAGGAACTGGGCCTGCGGCAGTTCCAGGAGGGGCACCTGCCAGGCCCATCCACGCTGGGGGTCGGAGTAGAAGTGGAACTCGTCCATGACCACGGTGTCGAGATCCGCCGCCGCGCCCTCGCGGAGAGCGAGATTCGCGAGGATCTCCGCCGTGCAGCAGATGATCGGGGCGTCCTGATTGACGCCGGAGTCGCCCGTGATCATGCCGACGTTCTCCGCGCCGAAGATCTCGATCAGGGCGAAGAACTTCTCGGAGACGAGAGCCTTGATCGGCGCCGTGTAGTAGGTGGTCCTGCCCTCGGCGAACGATTTCAGGTGCGCCGCGATCGCGACGAGCGACTTGCCCGAGCCGGTGGGCGTCGCCAGGATCACGTTGTTGCCCGAGACCAGCTCCATGGCGGCCTCGTCCTGCGCGGGGTAGAGGCTCAGGCCGCGAGCCGTGGTCCAGGCCGTGAAGGCCTCGTACACCGCGTCCGCGGTGAGTCGGCCGTCGTCGTGCAGGGGAAGGTACTCGTGGATCCTCATGGTCCGTCCAGCCTACCGGGGCCGTGGCGGGGTGACCCGTGCGCCGGGAGGAACCGGTGCCCGCCCCGCCGGACGGGCAGCTACCAGCCGCGCTGCCTCCACTCGGAGAGCGAGCCGCGCTCGGCGCCCAGCGTGGTCCCCGCCCCGTGACCGGGATGCACGAGCGTGTCGTCCGGCAGCTCGTCGAACACGCGGGCGGTGACGTCGTCGAGGAGGGTGGTGAAGTCCTCGGCCGACGTCGTCCGTCCCACACCGCCGGGGAAGAGCGAGTCGCCCGTGAAGAGATGGGCCGGTCCGTGCGGATCCCGGTAGAGCAGCGCCACGGATCCCGGCGTGTGCCCCCGGAGGTGCAGGGCCTCGAGCTCGAAGCCCTCGAAGGACCCGACGTCGCGATGCCCCAGCGGCACGTCGGTGGGGACCTCGATGTCCGCGATGTCGTCGGCCCCTGCGGCCGTGCGTGCCTTCGTCGAGGCGCGGATCTCGGCCAGGGCCCGCACGTGGTCCCAGTGCGAGTGCGTGGTGATGATGAGCGCGAGGCGTGCCTCGGCGTCGGTGTCCTCCTGGGCGTCGGCGAGGAGCGCGAGGATGGCAGGCGCGTCGTCCGCGGCATCGATCAGGACCTGTGCCCCGGAGGACCTGGAGGTGAGGAGATAGACGTTGTTGTCCATCTCGGAGACGGAGATGCTGCGGATCGTGACTTCACTGAGGTCGAACATGGGTCCAGTGTAGGGAGTGCACGGCCACGCGGACGGCCTGACGGTAGGGTTCTGGCACGGGGTCAGTCCGGTTCCCGACGACCCGAGGGAAGGTGGACGGCATGGAGCAGGGCATTCCCCGCTGGCTCACGCTCGACACCACCAGCGCCGTCCCGCCGTTCGAGCAGCTCAAGCAGGCCGTCCTCGCTGCGGCCAACTCCGGCACGGCAGCCGTGGGGACGCGGCTCCCACCCGTCCGCACCCTGGCCACCCACCTCGGGATCGCCGCCAACACCGTCGCCCGCGCATACCGCGAACTCGAGCAGGCCGGTGTCGTCGAGACCCGGGGGAGAGCCGGCACGCTCATCGCGGCAGGGGGCGACGACGCGCGTCGCCGGGTGGCCGAGGCCGCCGAGGCGCTCGCCGCGGTCGTGCACTCGGCCGGACTCCCGGAGGCCGATGCCGTCGCCATCGTCAGGGCGGCATTGCGCCGAGCGTGAACGGCACCGGAGGATGCGCCAGCACGGCGCGGGAACCACGCAAATAGAAGATGTCTTCGAAGCGGGTTTCACCTACAGTTATCGGGTGTCTATAGCAAATTCCCTCGAGCAGCATGCCCACAATCCGGAGCCCGTCCCACAGGACCTGTCCCGGTTGATCGTCAAGGGCGCTCGCGAACACAACCTGCGCAACGTCGACCTCGACCTGCCGCGCGACGCCATGATCGTCTTCACCGGCCTGTCCGGCTCGGGGAAGTCGTCCCTCGCCTTCGACACCATCTTCGCCGAGGGCCAGCGCCGCTACGTCGAATCGCTCTCCGCCTATGCGCGCCAGTTCCTCGGCCAGGTGGACAAGCCCGACGTCGACTTCATCGAGGGACTCTCGCCCGCGGTCTCGATCGACCAGAAGTCCACGAGCAAGAACCCGCGCTCCACCGTGGGCACCATCACGGAGATCTACGACTACATGCGCCTGCTGTGGGCGCGCGTGGGCCGTCCCCACTGCCCGGTCTGCGGGGAGCCCGTGGCGAAGCAGACCCCCCAGCAGATCGTGGACCAGCTGCTCGAGCTCGACGAGGGGACGCGGTTCCAGGTCCTCGCGCCGGTGGTCCGGGCACGCAAGGGCGAGTTCGTCGACCTGTTCTCCGAACTCACGGCGAAGGGTTACTCCCGCGCCCGGGTGGACGGCACGCTGATCCAGCTGAGCGATCCGCCGAAACTGGGCAAGCAGTACAAGCACACCATCGAGGTGATCGTGGACCGCCTGGTGGTCAAGGGCGGGATCCAGCAGCGTCTCACCGACTCCGTCGAGACGGCCCTGAAACTCGCCGACGGACGGGTGCTGGCCGAGTTCGTGGACCTGCCCGAGGACGACGCGAAGCGCCTCCAGGCCTACTCCGAGCACCTGGCGTGCCCCAACGAGCACCCGCTGGCCATCGACGAGGTGGAACCGCGGTCGTTCTCGTTCAACAACCCGTTCGGCGCCTGCCCCGCGTGCACCGGGATCGGGACCAAGCTGGAGGTCGACGAGGAACTCGTGGTCCCCAACCCGGATCTCAGCCTCGCCGAGGGCGCCATCGCGCCCTGGTCGCTCGGCACCGCCACCCTGGAGTACTGGACGCGACTCCTGCAGGGCCTCGCCACCGAACTGAACTTCGACATCGACACACCCTGGCGCAAGCTCCCGGACCGCGCGCGGGAGGCCGCGCTGTACGGCAAGGACCACAAGGTCGTGGTGCAGTACCGCAACCGCTTCGGCCGCGAGCGCAAGTACAGCACCGGGTTCGAGGGTGCTATCCAGTACATCCAGCGCAAGCACCTGGAGACGGAGTCCGAGCATGCACGCGACCGCTACGAGGAGTACATGCGGCAGATCCCGTGCCCCACGTGCGGCGGCGCCCGGCTGAACCCGGCGTCGCTCTCGGTCCTCATCAACGGCCGCTCCATCGCGGAGGTCTCGGCCATGCCGATGCGCGACTGCGCCGAGTTCCTCGACAACCTCGTGCTCACGGGACGCGAGGCGCAGATCGCCACGCAGGTCCTCAAGGAGATCCAGGCGCGCCTGACCTTCCTGCTCGACGTCGGCCTGGAGTACCTGAATCTGGAACGGGCCTCGGGCACGCTCTCCGGCGGGGAGGCCCAGCGCATCCGGCTCGCCACGCAGATCGGGTCCGGGCTCGTCGGCGTGCTCTACGTGCTCGACGAGCCCTCCATCGGCCTGCACCAGCGCGACAACCGGCGGCTCATCGAGACCCTCACACGGCTGCGGAACCTCGGGAACACCCTGATCGTCGTCGAGCACGACGAGGACACCATCGCGGAGGCCGACTGGATCGTGGACATCGGCCCGGGTGCGGGGGAGCACGGCGGCGAGGTGGTGCACTCGGGGCTGCTCGAGGATCTGCTCACCAACGAGAGATCGATGACCGGCGATTACCTGGCCGGCCGGCGGCGCATCGAGACACCCGCGAAGCGCCGCAAGATCGACAGGTCGCGGCAGCTGAAGATCGTCGGTGCCCGGGAGCACAACCTGACGAACGTCGACGCGACCATCCCGCTGGGAGTCCTGACCGCCGTGACCGGCGTCAGCGGGTCCGGCAAGTCCACGCTCGTCAACGACATCCTGTACAAGGTGCTGGCCAACAAGCTCAACGGCGCCAAGCAGGTCGCCGGACGGCACAAGCGGATCGACGGCCTGGAACATCTGGACAAGGTCATCCACGTGGACCAGAGCCCGATCGGCCGGACGCCGCGCTCCAACCCCGCGACCTACACGGGTGTCTTCGACAACATCCGCAAGCTGTTCGCGGAGACCACCGAGGCGAAGGTCCGCGGGTATCTGCCCGGCCGCTTCTCGTTCAACGTCAAGGGCGGGCGCTGCGAGGCGTGCTCCGGCGACGGCACGCTGAAGATCGAGATGAACTTCCTGCCCGACGTCTACGTCCCGTGCGAGGTCTGCCACGGCGCACGGTACAACCGCGAGACGCTGGAGGTGCACTACAAGGGTAAGACCATCGCGGACGTGCTCGACATGCCGATCGAGGAGGGCGCCGAGTTCTTCGCGGCGTTCAGCCCGATCGCCCGGCACCTGAGAACACTCGTGGAGGTGGGTCTCGGGTACGTACGCCTGGGACAGCCGGCCACGACCCTCTCCGGCGGTGAGGCGCAGCGCGTGAAGCTCGCGAGCGAGCTGCAGAAGCGCTCCAACGGCCGCAGCGTCTACGTGCTCGACGAGCCCACCACGGGCCTGCACTTCGAGGACATCCGCAAGCTCCTGCTCGTGCTGCAGGGCCTGGTGGACAAGGGCAACACGGTGATCACGATCGAGCACAATCTCGATGTGATCAAGAGCGCGGACTGGGTGATCGACCTGGGCCCGGACGGCGGCTCCGGCGGTGGCCAGGTCATCGCCACGGGGACGCCCGAGCAGGTCGCCAGGAACGAGCGCAGCTACACGGGCGCCTTCCTGAAGGAACTGTTCGAGAAGGCCGCCCGCTAGGTGGCTCCCACCTACTCGCTGGTCCTGTTCGATCTCGACGGCACCCTCGTGGATCCGGCGGGGGCGATCACGGGCGGGATCGGCGCCGCGCTGCACAGCCACGGCTTCGAGGTCCCCGACGAGGAGACACTCCACGCGATGGTGGGACCCGCACTGGTCCAGTCGCTCACCGCGGTCGCCGGCGTCCCCGCGGACGCCGTCCGGGACGTCGTCGCCACGTACCGTGTTGGGTATCTGTCGACGGGCCTGCAGCAGAGCCGGCCCTACCCCGGGGTCATCGAGAGCGTGCGGGCGCTGGCCGACGACGGCGCCGTGGTCGTCGTGGCGACCCAGAAGCCCGAGTGGCTCGCGGAGGAGCTCCTGGGCGTCCAGGGCATGCGGCACCTCTTCGCGTCCGTGCACGGGTCGCCCCGCGACGAGAGCGCCACCAGCGGCGGGAAGACCCCGATCATCCGGGCTGCACTGGAGGCCCACCGGCACGATGCCGGGCGTGCCGTGATGGTCGGCGACCGTCGGCACGACGTCGAGGGCGCGCGGGCCAACGGCATCCCGTGCATCGGCGTGGACTGGGGTTTCGCCGCTCCCGGCGAACTGGAGGGCGCCGGTGCCCTCGCCGTAGTTCACTCCGCCGGTGAGTTGCAGACCCTCCTTCGCTGAGTACCCTGCTCCTGCGCCCGGCACCGGGTCACGGGTCCCGACGCACTCAGCGGTCAGCGGACAGACCGGCCCCGGGTGGGGGTGTGTCACCGCCCAGCCCTAGGATTGAAGCCGTGGCGAACCCAGTGGCATACCGGCCGAAGACCGGCGAGATCCCCCTCGATCCGGGCGTCTACCGCTTCCGCGACGAGCACGGCCGGGTCATCTACGTGGGCAAGGCCAAGAATCTCCGATCGCGCCTGAACTCCTACTTCGCCAATCCGCAGTCGCTGCTGCCGCGCACCCGGTCCATGGTCTTCACGGCGGCGAGCGTGGAGTGGACCGTCGTCGGCAGCGAACTCGAGGCCCTGCAGCTCGAGTACACCTGGATCAAGGAGTTCGATCCGCGGTTCAACATCATGTTCCGCGACGACAAGTCCTACCCCTACCTCGCCGTGACCATGGGGGAGAAGTACCCGCGCGTGCAGGTGATGCGGGGGGACAAGAAGAAGGACACCCGCTACTTCGGCCCCTTCTACCCGGCGAAGGCCATCCGCGAGACCGTCGACACCATGCTCCGCGTGTTCCCCGTGCGCACCTGCAGCTCCGGGGTGTTCAAGCGGGCCGAGCGGACGGGGCGCCCCTGCCTCCTCGGCTACATCGACAAGTGCTCCGCCCCCTGTGTGGGCCGGATCAGTGCCGAGGACCACAGGGAACTCGCCCACGACTTCTGTGACTTCATGGCGGGCGACTCGAAGAAGTTCATCTCGGGTCTCGAGCAGAAGATGAAGGAGGCCGTCGCCGAGCTCGACTACGAGTCGGCTGCGCGCCTGCGCGACGACATCGCGGCACTGCGCCGCGTGTTCGAGCGCAACACCGTGGTGCTGGGCGAGGACACCGACGCGGACATCTTCGCGCTCCGGGAGGACGAGCTGGAAGCCTCGGCCCAGGTGTTCCACGTGCGAGGCGGCCGGATCCGCGGGCAGCGCGGCTGGATGGTCGAGAAGGTCGAGGACATGGACACGCCGGAGCTCGTGGAGCACCTGCTCCAGCAGGTCTACGGCGAGGGCAGCAGCAGCAACGAGCAGATCCCGCGGGAGGTACTCGTGCCCGTCCTCCCCAGCAACCAGGAGCAGATGCTGGAGTGGCTCCGCGGACTTCGTGGCGCCCGGGTCGACGTGCGCGTGCCCCAGCGTGGCGACAAGGCCACCCTCATGAGCACCGTGGCGCAGAACGCCGCGGATGCCCTGCGCCTGCACAAGAGCCGGCGCGCCGGGGACATCACCACGCGCTCAGCGGCGCTCCAGGAACTGCAGGAGGCACTCGACCTCCCGCAGCCGCTCATGCGCATCGAGTGCTTCGACATCTCCCACGTCCAGGGCACCAATGTCGTGGCGTCCATGGTCGTCGTCGAGGACGGCCTGCCGCGGAAGTCCGAGTACCGGAAGTTCTCCATCACCGGGGAGGCGGCCCGCGACGACACCGCGTCCATGTACGACGTCGTCCACCGCCGCTTCAGGAACTACCTCGCCGGGAGGGCCGTCCCGGCTCCGGCGGGTGAGGCCCTCGACGGACCGATCGACGACGACGCATCGGTGATCGACCACCCCGACGCGGCGGCAGCCGTGCCCGACGACGTTGCCGTCCGGCCGGTGGAGGACGGGGGCGTGCTCGACGGGCAGCCGATCAGTGGGCAGCCGATCAGTGACACGACGACGGCCACCACGCGGAACAGGTTCGCCTACCCCCCGAATCTCGTCGTCGTCGACGGCGGGCCGCCGCAGGTGGCAGCGGCCTCCCGCGCGCTCGAGGACCTGCGCATCGACGACGTGTACGTGATCGGCCTCGCCAAACGGCTCGAGGAGGTCTGGGTGCAGGACAGCGAGTTCCCCGTGATCCTGCCGCGGGCGTCGGAGGGCCTGTTCATGCTCCAGCGCATCCGCGACGAGGCCCACCGCTTCGCCATCACCTTCCACCGCCAGAAGCGGGGGGCCTCGATGACGGCGTCGGCGCTGGACGAGATCGCAGGGCTGGGCCCGGCGAAGCGCAAGGCCCTCCTCAAGCACTTCGGGTCGGTGAAGAAGATCCGTGGTGCCTCGGTGGAGGAGCTCGTGGGCGTGCCGGGGATCGGTCCGGCCCTCGCGACGACCATCCGGACGTCGCTGTCCGCCGGACACGACGACGCCGCGTCGCCGGCGGTCAACATGGCCACGGGCGAGATCATCGAGAGTTAGCTAGGCTGGGCGGGCGGCTGCAGGACGACCGCTCCAGAGACCACACCAGGGCTGCCCGCAGAGCGGGTTCCCCGTCGAGCCGGAACGGATGCACCACGATGACTGAGGCCACGAGCCTGACGCCGGTCAAACCGCCCGAATCAGAACTGCTCGTGGTGACCGGCATGTCCGGTGCCGGCCGCAGCACGGCGGCGAACGCCCTGGAGGACCACGGCTGGTACGTGGTGGAGAACCTGCCACCCCAGATGCTGAGCACCCTCACGGAACTGGTCGCCCGGACGCCGGACTCCATCCCGAAGCTCGCCGTCGTGATGGATGTGCGCGGCAAGGAGCTCTTCAGCGAGATGAAGGCCGCACTGGACGGTCTCCGCGCCGCGGGCATGAACTACCGCGTCCTGTTCCTCGACGCCTCGGACGCCGTCCTCGTGCGCCGGTTCGAGCAGGGCCGCCGCCCGCACCCCCTGCAGGGGGACGGGCGGATCCTCGACGGCATCGCCGCGGAGCGCGAGCTGCTCACGGTGCTCAAGCAGTCGTCGGACATCGTGATCGACACCACCGAGCTGAACGTCCACGCCCTGGCCACGAGTGTCACCGAACTGTTCTCCGACTCCGGCCCGATCGTGCTGCGCATCAACGTGATGAGCTTCGGCTTCAAGTACGGGCTCCCCGTGGACGCGAACTTCGTCGCGGACGTGCGCTTCATCCCCAATCCCCACTGGGTGCCCGCGCTCCGCCCCCACACGGGGCTCGACCCGCAGGTGCGCGACTACGTCCTGGGTGCGCAGGGCGCAGGGGACTTCATCGACCGGTACGTGCACGCGCTCGTCCCCGCGCTCGACGGGTACCGCCGGGAGAACAAGCACTACGCCACGCTCGCCATCGGATGCACCGGCGGGAAGCACCGGTCCGTCGCCGTGACGGAGGACATCGCGCAGCGCCTGGCACAGCTCCCCGGCGTGCAGGTGACCGCGCACCACCGTGATCTCGGTCGCGAGTAGTGGCGCTGTTCTCCGGACCACTGCCGCTGATCCCGCCTGCGGGTCGCGGACACGGGGGGCACGGGACCCAGCCCTCCGTCGTCGCCCTGGGCGGTGGCCACGGACTGTCCTCGTCGCTGTCCGCACTGAGACTGCTGACCCAGGAGCTGACGGCCGTGGTCACCGTCGCCGACGACGGCGGATCCTCCGGCCGCCTGCGGCGGGAACTCGGCGTCCTGCCACCGGGTGATCTCCGGATGGCGCTGGCCGCACTGTGCGACGACACCGACTGGGGCCGGACCTGGCGCGATGTCATGCAGCACCGCTTCACCTCGAAGGACGGCGCCGAGGGGTCGCTCGACGACCACGCCATGGGCAATCTGCTGATCGTCACGCTGTGGGAGCTCCTCGGTGACCCGGTGGCCGGCCTCCAGTGGGCCGGGGCGCTCCTGGGTGCCCGGGGCACTGTCCTGCCGATGGCCAGCGTCCCGCTCACCATCGAGGGGGACATCCTCAGCGAGAACCAGGGCTCCCTGCGTGTCAGCACGGTCACCGGCCAGGCGAAGCTCGCCGTGGCCGCCGACGTGGGCAACGTGGGTGACGTCCGGTTGCTGCCGGCCGGCGCCCCCGCCTGCCAGGACGCGCTGGAGGCCGTCGAGCTCGCCGACTGGGTGATCCTCGGACCCGGCTCCTGGTACACGTCGGTCCTGCCGCACCTGCTGCTCCCGGAACTGCGCGACGCCCTGTGCCGCACCTCGGCACGGCGCTGCCTCACCATGAACCTGAGCAACGACACCAAGGAGACCCAGGGCATGAGCGCGGTGGACCACCTCACGGTGATCTCCCGCTACGCGCCCGACTTCACGGTCGACGTCGTCCTCGTCGATCCGTCCGTGGTGGGCGACCGTGCGGACTTCGAGCGTGCAGCCGCCCGGCTGGGCGGCCGGGCCGTTTTCGGTACAGTAGGGGTTTCGACCGGTAAGCCCGTCCACGACCCACTGCGGCTGGCGACGTCCTACAACGACATGTTCGGTGAGAACTAGGAGTTTTGCGTGGCCCTGACCGCTGATGTCAAAGAGGAGCTGTCGCACCTCGAGGTCAAGAAGTCGTCGGTCCGGAAGGCCGAGGTGTCCGCCCTGCTCCGATTCGCGGGGGGCCTCCACATCATCTCGGGCCGGATCGTCATCGAGGCGGAGGTGGACCTCGCCTCGACCGCGCGGCGCCTGCGCACCGCCATCGCCGAGGTCTACGGTCACCCCAGCGACATCGTCGTGGTGACGGGGGGAGGCTTCCGGCGCGGGAGCCGCTACGTGCTCAGGGTGGTCCGGGACGGCGAGTCGCTCGCCCGCCAGACCGGTCTGCTCGACAGCCGCGGCCGGCCCGTCCGCGGTCTGCCGTCCGCCGTCGTCAACGGCTCGACGTCGGACGCCGAGGCGGTCTGGCGCGGTGCCTTCCTCGCCCACGGATCACTGACCGAACCCGGCCGCTCCTCGTCCCTCGAAGTGACGTGCCCGGGACCGGAGTCGGCCCTCGCGCTCGTCGGAGCAGCGCGCCGGCTCGACATCGCGGCCAAGGCCCGCGAGGTGCGCGGCGTCGATCGCGTGGTCATCCGGGACGGCGACACGATCGCCGCGCTCCTGACCCGGATGGGCGCCCACGACGCCCTGATGACGTGGGAGGAGCGCCGCATGCGCAAGGAGGTGCGCGCCACGGCGAACCGCCTGGCCAACTTCGACGACGCCAATCTGCGGCGGTCGGCGCAGGCCGCCGTCGCCGCCGGTGCCCGCGTGGAGCGGGCGCTGGAGATCCTCGCCGGGAGCGTCCCCGAGCACCTCCGGTACGCGGGGGAGCTGAGGGTGGCGCACAAGCAGGCGAGCCTCGACGAGCTCGGGCGGCTCGCGGATCCGCCGATGACGAAGGACGCGATCGCGGGGCGGATCAGGAGGTTGCTCGCGATGGCCGACAGGCAGGCGTCGGACACCGGGATCCCCGGGACGGACGCGAATGTCACCGCGGACATGCTGGAGGAGTGAAGGAGTGCATAGGATGGAGCAGGAAGCCCGCTTCCCACCGAGCGGGGCGTCCGCCGTCTCCAGGCCCGGGGGGCCGGACCAGCGCGGACGCATCAGACCGACCAGGAGGATTGCATGAGCGAGTACGTACTGCCGGATCTGGACTACGACTACGCGGCCCTGGAGCCGCACATCTCGGGCCGGATCATGGAACTGCACCACTCCAAGCACCAGGCCACCTACGTCAAGGGCGCCAACGACGCCCTCGCCCAGCTCGCCGAGGCCCGCGAGCAGGGCCAGTTCGCGACCATCCCCAAGCTCTCCAAGGACCTGGCCTTCCACGTGGGCGGGGTGATCAACCACAGCATCTTCTGGAAGAACATGTCCCCCGAGGGCGGCGACAAGCCCGACGGTGATCTCGCCTCCGCCCTGGACGGGGCGTTCGGGTCCTTCGACGCATTCCGGGCGCACTTCACCGCCGCGGCGACCTCGCTGCAGGGCTCGGGCTGGGCGGTCCTGGCGTACGAGCCCCTGGGCAAGAACCTGGTGATCGAGCAGCTCTACGACCAGCAGGGCGACGTGCCCGTGGGCACCATCCCGCTGCTGATGCTCGACATGTGGGAGCACGCCTTCTACCTGGACTACGTGAACGTGAAGCCCGACTACGTCAAGGCGTGGTGGAACCTGGTGAACTGGGCCGATGTCCAGGCCCGCTACCAGGCGGCGACCGCCGGGGCCTCCACCCTCATCACCCCCTAGACCCCGACCGCCCCCGCACGAGAACGGCACGACGGTGTGCCCGGCACGACTCGACCAGTCGCCGGCACCCGTGATGGGTTGATCGGTGGCACCACCTATGAAGGAGATGGAAACCAGTGACTACCCGTATTGGCATCAACGGCTTCGGCCGGATCGGTCGCAACTACTTCCGCGCGGCACTCGCCCAGAACGCCGATCTCGAGATCGTCGCCGTCAATGATCTGACGGACACCGCGACCCTCGCCCACCTGCTCAAGTACGACTCGGTCACGGGACGGCTCGCGGAATCGGTCGAGGTGGACGGCGACGACCTCGTCGTCGACGGCAAGCACGTCAAGGTGTACTCCGAGCGGGATCCGGCGAACCTGCCCTGGGCCGACCTGGGCGTCGACATCGTGATCGAGTCCACCGGGCTGTTCACGAAGGCGTCGGGGGCACGCAAGCACATCGAGGCCGGAGCCCGCAAGGTGCTGGTCTCCGCACCCGCCACCGACGAGGACTTCACGGTGGTCCTGGGGGTCAACGACGGCGACTACGACCCCGAGAACCACCACATCATCTCCAACGCCTCCTGCACCACCAACTGCCTCGGTCCCCTGGCGAAGGTGCTCAACGACAGCTTCGGCATCGAGCGCGGCCTCATGACCACGGTCCACGCGTATACCGCCGACCAGAATCTGCAGGACGGTCCGCACCGCGACCTCCGACGGGCACGGGCCGCGGCGATCAACGTCGTGCCGACCTCCACGGGCGCCGCGAAGGCGATCGGCCTCGTGCTTCCCGAGCTGAAGGGGAAGCTGGACGGCTACGCCCTCCGCGTGCCCGTGCCCACGGGCTCCGTGACCGACCTCACCGCCACGGTGAGCCGCGAGGTCACCGCCGAGGAGGTCAACGAGGCATACAGGGCGGCCGCGGCGGAGGGTTCGCTGAAGGGCTACCTCTCCTACACGGACGCTCCGCTCGTGTCCTCCGACATCGTCTCGGATCCGCACTCCTCCATCTTCGACTCGGGTCTCACGAAGGTCCTGGGCAACCAGGTCAAGGTGGTCGCGTGGTACGACAACGAGTGGGGCTACTCGAACCGCCTCGTCGACCTCACCGAACTCGTCGCAGCCAAACTCTCCTAGAGGGGATCCACCATGGCTTACGCATCTCTGGACGACCTGCTCGCCGAGGGTGTGCGCGGTCGCCGCATCCTCGTGCGGTCCGATCTCAACGTCCCCCTCAGCGGGGACGACCCCGCCGTCCGGGTGACCGACGACGGACGCGTGCGGGCCTCCCTGCCCGTACTGGAGCGCCTGACGGAGGCCGGAGCCGCCGTCGTGGTGATGGCGCACCTAGGGCGACCCAAGGGCGCTCCCGAGGAGAAGTACTCCCTCGGGCCGGCCGTGGACGTCCTGCGCGATCTGGCGCGGTTCCCGGTCACGCTGGCTCCCGACACGAGCGGTGACGGTGCCCGCACCGCCGCTGCCGGGTTGGGGGAGGGCGAGGTGCTGGTCCTCGAGAACGTGCGGTTCGATGCGCGCGAGACCAGCAAGGACGACGCCGAGCGCTCCGCCTTCGCCCGGGAACTGGCCGATCTCGTGGGGGAGGACGGCGCGTACGTCGACGACGCCTTCGGGGCCGTGCACCGCCGGCACGCGAGCGTCTACGACATCGCCGCCCTGCTGCCCGCCTACCTGGGGGATCTGGTGACGGCGGAACTCACCGTGCTGGAACGCCTGACGCCGGAGCCGCAGCGGCCCTTCGTCGTCGTCCTGGGCGGGTCGAAGGTCTCCGACAAGCTGGCCGTGATCGAGAACCTGATCGGCACCGCCGATCGGATCCTCGTGGGCGGGGGGATGGTCTTCACCTTCCTCGCGGCCCAGGGGCACGACGTCGGATCCAGCCTGCTCGAGGAGGACCGCATCGACACGGTGCGCGGCTACCTGGAGCGCGGATCACGGGACGGCACGCAGTTCGTGCTGCCCACGGACATCGTGGTCGCGGAGTCGTTCGCCGCAGACGCCGAGCACGGCGTGGTCGCGGCGGATGCCATGGAGTCCGGGCCGTTCGGCGCCGCCGGGATCGGACTGGACATCGGTCCGGCCACCGGCACCGACTTCGCCGCGAACATCGTCGAGGCGAGGACCGTCTTCTGGAACGGGCCCATGGGGGTCTTCGAGTTCGACGCCTTCGCCGCGGGTACCCGCGCCGTCGCCCAAGCCCTCGTGGACGCGCAGGCGGCCGGGGCACTGACGGTGGTGGGCGGAGGCGACTCCGCCGCGGCGGTCCGGAGCCTCGGCTTCGCCGACGAGCAGTTCGGACACATCTCCACGGGCGGGGGTGCCAGCCTCGAGTACCTGGAGGGGAAGGAACTCCCCGGGCTCACGGCCCTCGCCCGCGACTGACCGGACCCGGGCCCCCTGGTAGGACGACGGCGGGATCCGCACGGGGGAACCCGAGCGGATCCCGCCGTCATGAACGCAACGGATGGAGCAGCAGATGACCACCTCGACCAATGGCGCCTTCGATCGCCGACCGCTCATCGCCGGTAACTGGAAGATGAACCTCGACCACATGCAGGGGATCACCTTCCTGCAGAAACTCGCCTGGACCCTCGACGACGCCGGTCACGACTTCTCGCGCGTGGAGGTGTCCGTCTTCCCGCCGTTCACCGACCTGCGCGGCGTGCAGACCCTCGTCAAGGGTGACACCCTCGACGTGGTCTACGGGGGGCAGGACCTCTCCCCCGAGGACTCCGGAGCCTACACGGGGGACATCTCCGGACAGTTCCTGCGGAAGCTCGACTGCACCTACGTGCTGGTGGGGCACTCGGAGCGGCGCACGATCCACGCCGAATCGGACGAACTGCTCAACCGGAAGGTCCACGCCGCGTATCGCCACGGTCTCGTCCCCGTGCTCTGCGTGGGGGAGGGACTGGAGATCCGTCAGGCCGGGACCCACGTGGAGCACACCCTCGACCAGCTGCGCCGGGGTATCGCCGGCCTGACCGCCGAGCAGGTCTCCTCCCTCGTGGTCGCCTACGAACCGGTCTGGGCAATCGGGACGGGGGAGGTCGCCGGTCCCGAGGACGCGCAGGAGATGTGCGCCGCGATCCGGGCCGAACTCAAGACGCTGTCCGGCGCGGAGGCGGCCGCGAGGACACGCCTCCTCTACGGCGGCTCGGTGAAGGCCGCGAACGCGGCCAGCATCCTCCGGGAGCGTGATGTGGACGGCGTCCTCGTGGGCGGCGCGAGCCTCGATGTGGCCGAGTTTGCTAGTATTGTCAGGTTCGAACAGCATCTGGTGACAGACTAGTTCCGAGCGTCGGCCGCTTCCGTGAAGTGGTCATCCGAGCCTTGAAAGGGCCCCGTGGAAATCCTCCGTATCATCCTGCTCGTCCTGCTCGGCGTCACGAGCCTCCTGCTCACCCTGCTGATCCTGCTCCACAAGGGTCGCGGAGGCGGCATGTCCGACATGTTCGGCGGCGGTATGACGTCCAGCATGGGGTCCTCGGGAGTCGCCGAACGCAACCTGAACCGCTTCACGGTCGCCCTGGGACTGTCCTGGGGCGTGGTGATCGTCGCGCTCGGTCTCATCCAGCGCTTCGCGGTCAGCGCGTAGATCGACGCAGAACGCCCCGCAGCCTCGGCTGCGGGGCGTTCTGCGTCCGGAGGAGGGTGCTCAGTCGTCCGCGTCGTCGTCGGCGGTGATGAGGCGCCCCGGGAGTTTCTGCGCGGCGTCCTGGTCGACGAGCCACAGGGTCCTCAGTCGTCCCCGTGCACCGGCAGCCGGGACCTGGACGTGGCCGGCACCGGCGAGGGCAAGACCCACCGCGCCCGCCTTATCGCTCCCGCTGACGGTCAGCCACACCTCCTGGGCACTGTTGATGGCCTCGAGGGTGAGGCTCACGCGCCGCGGAGGAGGCTTCGGTGCGTCGGCGACGCCCACCGTCGTCGAGCCCCGGGTGCGGATGCCGCCGAGCTCGGGGAAGAGGGAGGCGATGTGGGCGTCCGGTCCCACACCGAGCAGGAGGACGTCGAACCGGGGGAGCCGCTGGTCCTGCCCGTCCGCACCCAGCTCCTCCGTGCGTTCCGCCGAGGCCGCCTCCGCCAGCTGCCTCGCGTAGTCCTCCGCGGCGGCGTCCTGGTCGGGGAAGCGGTCCGAGGACCCGAACTCGTGCACCTTGCGGGGGTCCACCGGGATGTGCTCCAGGAGCGCGGAGCGTGCCTGCACGGCGTTGCGGTCCGGGTCGTCGGCCGGCAGGAAACGCTCGTCACCCCACCAGAAGTGCACACTGGACCAGTCCACGGCCCGGCGGGCGGGCGACTCGGCCACCGCCTGCAGGGCGGCCGTGCCGATCGAGCCGCCCGTGAGGACCACCGTCGCGGTCCCCAGCTCGCTCTGCACGTCGACCAGGCGGGTGATGAGCCTGGCGGCGACGGCCGCCGCCAGGGAGGCCTGGGACGGATGGATGCCTACTCTCGGTTCAGCGCTCATGATTCGGTACGCTCCTCAGCTTGGTCCGGGCGAGGCCCTGGGTGATGACTTCCCCGAACACCTCGTCGGGGTCCAGCCGCCGCAGCTCCTCCGCGAGGCAGTCGCGCAGGCTCCGGCGGGGCAGGGAGATGTGCTGGACGGGCTGCCCGGGCTGATGGAGTTCCGCAACGTCGAGATCGGGCCGGTACAGCTCGATGTCCCCGCCGTCACGGCCCAGGCGGACGCGCCTGAGCCCCGTGCCGGGGTCCCCGGCCACGACGGTCACGGGCACGTCGAACGCCTGACCGAGCCATGCGGCGAGCAGGACGGTGCTGGGGGAGTCCGAGGCCCCCTCGACACTGACGGCGGTGACCGGAGCGTCGCCCCTGACCTGGTCCATGACGGCCGCGAGCTGGACACGCCAGTTCGTGAGGCGCGTCCAGGCGAGATCGGTGTCCCCGGCCGTGTAGGTGGCACCGATGGTGAACAGCGCCTCCGTCGGATCGGGTTCCTGCGCCGCGTCGGTGATCCTGCGGTGGGCGATGCTGCCAATCGAGGTCCGTCCGGTCGCAGCCGGGGCACCGTGCGGCCACCAGGCGACGATCGGCGCGTCCGGCAGCAGCAGGGCCGAGACCAGGGACTCGTTCTCCTCGGCCAGGGCCCCGTACCCGCGGAGCACGATCACCTCCGAGGCGCCGGCGTCCCCGCCGACACGGATCTGGCCGTCCAGTCTCGTGGGTTCGTCCGCGGAACCCTCGGCGAGGACGATGATGCGGCAGGGATGCTCGCGGCTGGCCTGGTTCGCGGCGTCGATGGCATCCTCCTCGTCGCCGGAGCGCGTCATCACCACCAGCGTCAGCACGCGCCCCAGCGCCACGACTCCGCCGCTCTCGCGCAGGGACATCAGTTCCTTCGACACCTTCGACGTGGTGGTGTCGGGTAGCTCCACGATCATGGTCTTCTCCAGGTTCGTCCGTCGGCTGCGAGCAGCTCGTCCGCCGAGTCCGGGCCCCAGCTTCCCGGCTCATAGGTCTCCGGCCGGCCGTCGAGCGACTGCCAGTACTTCTCGAAGGGATCGAGGATCTGCCAGGAGAGCTCCACTTCCTGCTGGCGGGGGAACAGGGGTGGTTCGCCGAGCAGCACGTCGAGGATGAGGCGTTCGTAGGCCTCCGGGCTGGATTCCGTGAAGGAGTGGCCGTAACCGAAATCCATCGTCACGTCACGGACCTCGGTCTGCGTTCCCGGCACCTTCGACCCGAAGCGGATGGTGACCCCCTCGTCCGGCTGCACGCGGATGACGACGGCGTTCTGGCCGAAGTCCTCCTCGCTGTGGTCCCTGAACAGGAGATTCGGTGCACGCTTGAAGACGACGGCGATCTCGGTCACCCTGCGTCCCAGTCGCTTGCCGGCCCGGAGGTAGAAGGGCACGCCGGCCCAGCGGCGCGTGTGGATGTCGAGTCGGAGGGCCGCGAAGCTCTCCGTGGTCGACTCGGCGGGGATGCCGTCCTCCTCGAGGAAGCCGTTCACCTGCTCACCGCCCTGCCACCCGGACTCGTACTGACCGCGGGCCGAGCGGCCCGAGAGGTCCTCGGGGAGCTCCACGGCGGCGAGCACCTTCTCCTTCTCGGCGCGGAGGTGGTCCACGTCGAACGAGATGGGTTCCTCCATCGCCGTGAGGGCGAGCAGCTGCAGGAGGTGGTTCTGGATGACGTCGCGCGCTGCTCCGACGCCGTCGTAGTATCCTGCCCGGCTGCCGATGCCGATGTCCTCGGCCATGGTGATCTGCACGTGGTCCACGTAGTTGGCGTTCCACAGTGGCTCGAAGAGCTGGTTGGCGAAGCGCAGGGCGAGGATGTTCTGGACCGTCTCCTTGCCGAGGTAGTGGTCGATCCTGAAGACGGCGTCGGGCGGGAAGACCTCCTCCACGATCCGGTTGAGCTCCCGAGCCGACTCGAGGTCGTGCCCGAAGGGCTTCTCGATGACAACGCGGCGCCACTGGTCGTCCTCGGGCCGTGCCAGGCCGTGTTCGGAGAGTTTCTGGCAGACGGCCTCGAACGCATTGGGCGGGATCGACAGATAGAATGCGTGGTTGCCGCGTGTCCCGCGGCTCCGGTCCAGCTCGTCGAGACACTCCTGGAGACTGCGGAAGGCGTCGTCGTCGTCGAACGTGCCCTGGACGAAGCGGATCCCCTCGGAGAGCTGCTCCCACACGGTGTCGTTGAACGGCGTCCGCGCGTACTTCGTGACGGACTCCCTGACCTCCGCCACGAAGTCCTCGTGGGTCCACTCACGGCGGCCGAAGCCGACGAGCCCGAAACTCGGGGGCAGGAGCCCCCGGTTGGCGAGGTCGTAGATCGCGGGCATCAGCTTCTTCCGGGCGAGGTCACCGGTCACACCGAAGAGGACGAGCGAGGACGGCCCGGCGATCCGGCTGAGCCGCCGGTCGCGGGAGTCGCGGAGCGGATTGGACGTGCCGGACCTCCCGCCGGACGGACTCACCCGTTCTCCCCGGTACGGGGGAGCGCGTCGACGGCCGCACGCACCTGGGCCACGCCGGCGGCGCGGTCCGTCAGGTGGAGCCGGAGCACGGGCCGACCGTGCTCCGCGAGCACCTGGGCGTCACCGGCTGCCTGGGCGGCGATGAGCTCACCGAAGCCGAAGGGCTGACCGGGTATCGCCACGTCCTCGCCGCTCGCCCCGGTGAGCTGCAGGAACACGCCCACGGGGGAGCCACCCTTGTGGAACTGACCTGTCGAGTGCAGGAAGCGCGGTCCCCAGCCGAAGGTCACCGGGCGCCCCGTGGCCGCCGCGAGGGGCGCGCGGACCTGCTCGAGGTCCGGCTGCCCGTGGCGGTCGAGGTAGGCCTGCACCGACAGGTACCCGCGGTCCGGCAGGCGTCCCAGCAAAGCTTCCAGCGCGTCACCGACCGTGGTCGCGGACCCGAGCAGGTCGGGATCGCCGCGGACCTCCACGACCCCGTCCACGAAAGCGGGAGGGGCGGACTCCGGCCGGTCGTCGAGCAGGCCCCGCGCCGCCTTCTTGGCGGCCTCAACATCCGGCTGGTCGAACGGGTTGATGCCCAGGAGCCGGCCCGCGACGGCGACCGCGTACTCCCAGACGAACAACTGGCTGCCCAGGCTCCCGCTGACCGTCACACGCGTGGCCTCCGGCGTCCCGGGACCGGACACCCCGTCGTCCGCCGCGTCGCCGTCGAGCGGTGCGAGGAGGACGGGCAGCACGTCGGGAGCCCTCGTGTGGATCTCGGGCGCGTCGAGCGATGCGACGACGGGCAACAGGCCGGTCCCCAGCTTGCCCGTCGATTCGGCGATCAGCTGTTCCGCCCAGTCCGCGAAGCCGGGCAGGCCCGACCCGGCGTCGGCGAAGACGATCTTGTCGCGCAGCGGGGCGGTGCCGCCCAGCACTGCGCCGAGCTGCAGCCCCACGTTGTCCTCTGCGTCGTCGCCGAGGAACTCGGCGCTGTCCTCCGCGTCGTCCAGGAGGGCCTCGATGTCCGCCCCGGCGAGCCCGGACGGCACGAGCCCGAAGGCGGTCAGCGCCGAGTAGCGCCCGCCCACCTCCGGATTCGCGGTGAACACCCTGCGATAGCCGGCCTTCCGGGAGGCGTCCTCGAGGGGCGAGCCCGGATCGGTCACGATGACGATGCGCGATGCAGCGTCGATGCCGGCGTCGGTGAACGCCTGCTCGAAGAGGCGGCGCTGTGAGTCGGTCTCCACCGTGGAGCCGGACTTCGACGACACGACGATCATCGTCGGGTGCAGGTCCCCCTCGAGGGCCGCCCGCACCTGCTCGGGGTCGGTGGCGTCCAGGACGACGAGTTCGACCCCCGCCTCCTTCGTGATGACCTCCGGGGCCAGCGAGGATCCTCCCATGCCGCAGAGGACCACGCGGTCCACGCCTTCGGCCCGGAGGTCGGCGCGCAGGCCGGCGATCTCCGGGAGGAGGGCCCGGGAGCCCTCGAACAGGTCGATCCAGCCGAGCCGGATCGACGCCTCCGCCTCTGCGTCGCGACCCCACAGCGTGGCGTCCCCGGCCATGAGCCTGGATGCCACCTGCTCCTCGACGAGTCCGGGGACGACGGCGTCGACGGCGGCCAGGGCCGCTCCGGTCGCGGTGAGCGCGAATGAACCCATGAGCCCTACTCCTTCGCTGCGTCGAGTGCGGACTGGACGGTCTCGAGCAGCTCGGACCAGCTGGCCACGAACTTGTCGAGGCCCTCGGTCTCGAGCTGCTCCACGACCTCGGTGTAGGAGACACCGAGGGCGTCGAGGCTGTCCAGGATCCTGGTCGATTCCTCGTACGTCCCCGTGACGGTGTCGCCCTCCACCACGCCGTGGTCGGCCGTCGCGTCGAGGGTCTTCTCCGGCATGGTGTTGACGACGTCGGGGGCCACCAGCCCGACGACGTAGAGGGTGTCCGGAAGATCGGGGTCCTTCACGCCCGTCGAGGCCCAGAGCGGCCGCTGGGCCCTCGCCCCGGCTGCTCGGAGGACCTGCCAGCGCTCCGAGGAGAACTGCTCCTGGAAGATCTGGTACGCCAGCCGTGCATTGGCCAGGCCCGCCTTGCCCTTGAGCGCCTTCGCCTCGTCCGTCCCGATGGTGTCGAGCCGTGCGTCGACCTCGGAGTCCACGCGGGAGACGAAGAAGGACGCCACGGAGTGGATGCTGGAGAGATCGTGCCCGTTCTCCTTCGCCTGCTCCAGGCCGAGCATGAAGGCGTTGATGACCGCGCGGTACCGCTCGAGGGAGAAGATCAGCGTGACGTTGACACTGATCCCCGCTCCGAGCGTCGTGGAGATGGCCTCGAGTCCCTCGACCGTGGCGGGAATCTTGATCAGTACGTTGGTCCGCTGGACCTTGGCGTGCAGGCGCTTGGCCTCGGCGATCGTGCCGGCGGTGTCACGCGAGAGGCGGGGATCGACCTCGATGGAGACGCGACCGTCCACACCCTCGGAGCGTTCGGCCTCCTCGGCGAAGAGATCGCAGGCCTGGGACACGTCGTGCGTGGTGATGTCGAAGACGGCCTGGTCCACGTCGGCCCCTGCCGCGGCAAGGGCTCCGACCTGGGAGGCGTAGGACTCGCCCTGCTTGAGCGCCGCCGCGAAGATGCTCGGGTTGGTCGTGACACCGACGACGTCCAGATCCTCGATGAGGTGCTTGAAGGCCCCGGAGTTGATGCGCTCCCGGGAGAGGTCGTCGAGCCAGATGGAGACTCCGGCGGCGGAGAGCGCGGCAGTGGGTGTGGTCATGATGTGCTCCTTTTCCGCGTCAGCGGAACTAGTGCTGGAAGAGGGACGGGAAGGCACTGCTACTGCTGGTCGCCGGTCTCCGTGGCGCGCTGCCCGGAAGGCATGGCCGCGGTGCCGTTCGGGGCCAGGGGATCGGAGCCGGCAGCCTCGATCGAATCCCTCGCCGCGGCGGCGACGGCCTCGGAGGTGATACCGAACTCGCGGAAGAGCGTCTTGTAGTCGGCGGAGGCCCCGTAGTGCTCGAGCGAGACGTGGCGACCGGCGTCGCCGACGATGCCGTGCCAGCTCTGCGAGACCCCGGCCTCGACCGAGACGCGTGCCCGGACCGACCGCGGGAGCACACTCTCGCGGTAGGAGGCGTCCTGCGCGTTGAACCACTCGAGGCACGGCATGGACACGACGCGGGTGGAGATGCCGTCGGCCTCGAGGGCCTCGCGGGCGTCGACGGCGAGCTGCACCTCGGACCCCGTGCCGATGAGGATCACCTCTGGGGAGCCGTTCTTCGCCTCCGCGAGGACGTACCCGCCGCGCGCGACGCCGTCGGCCGACGCGAAGGTGTCGCCCTCGGCCACGCCGCTGCCACGCTCGTACGTCGGGATGTTCTGACGTGTCAGGACGAGGCCGGCCGGGTTGTCGGTGTTCTCCAGGATGGTCCTCCACGCGACGGCCACCTCGTTCGCGTCCCCGGGCCGCACCACGTCGAGGCCGGGGATGGTGCGCAGCGAGGAGAGCTGCTCGACCGGCTGGTGGGTGGGACCGTCCTCACCGAGACCGATCGAATCGTGGGTCCAGACGTAGATCGCCGGTACGCCCATGAGGGCACCGAGCCGGACCGCGGGGCGCTGGTAGTCGCTGAAGATGAGGAACGTCCCGGAGAAGGCACGCGTGCTGCTGTGCATGACGATGCCGTTGACGATCGCGGCCGCGGCGTGCTCACGGATACCGAAGTGCAGCACGCGGCCGTACTTGTCGCCCGACCACAGGTCCGTCTGGCGGCTCTTCGGGATGAACGACGGCGAGCCCTCGATGGTCGTGTTGTTGGACTCGGCGAGGTCCGCGCTGCCGCCCCAGAGCTCGGGGAGCACGGGGCCGATGGCCGTGAGGACCTTGCCGGACGCGGCGCGCGTGGACATGTCCTTGCCCGCCTCGAACGTGGGGAGCTCCGCCGTCCAGCCCTCGGGCAGGGTGCGTGCCTGGATACGCTCGAGCAGGGCGGCTTCCTCGGCATGGCCCTCCCGCCACGCAGTGAAGTCCTCCTGCCAGGCGCTGTGGGCCTCGGCCCCGCGCCGGACGACGCCGCGGGCGTGCTCGAGGACCTCGGGGTCCACGTCGAAGTGCTTCTCGGGATCGAAGCCGAGCGCCTTCTTCACGGCGGCCACCTCGTCGGCGCCGAGCGCCGAACCGTGGATCTTGCCCGTGTCCTGCTTGGTGGGTGCCGGGTAGCCGATGATGGTGCGCAGGGAGACGATACTCGGCCTGGAGGTCTCGTTCCGGGCCGCGACGAGGGCCGAGTACAGTTCGGCGACGTCCTCGACGTACTCGCCGGTCTTCGTCCAGTCCACGCGCTGGGTGTGCCAGCCGTACGCCTCGTAGCGGGCCAGGACGTCCTCGGTGAACGCCACATCGGTGTCGTCCTCGATGGAGATGTGGTTCTCGTCGTAGAGCACCACCAGATTGCCCAGTTCCTGGTGGCCGGCCAGTGAGGAGGCCTCGGACGTGACACCCTCCTGGAGGTCGCCGTCGGAGGCGATCACCCAGATGGTGTGGTCGAAGGGACTCGTGCCCTCGGGGGCCTCGGGGTCGAACATCCCGCGCTGACGGCGCTGGCCGTAGGCGAAGCCGACCGAGGTGGCCAGGCCCTGGCCCAGGGGCCCCGTGGTGACCTCGACGCCGGTGGTGTGCCGGTACTCCGGGTGGCCCGGCGTCAGGGAGCCCCACGTGCGCAGCGACTGCAGGTCCTCCAGCTCGAGGCCGTAGCCCGACAGGTAGAGCTGGATGTAGAGGGTCAGCGAGGTGTGGCCCGGGGAGAGGACGAAGCGGTCGCGCCCGGTCCACTCGGCATCTGCGGGATCGTGCCGCATCAGTTTCTGGAACAGGAGGTAGGCGGCCGGGGCCAGGCTCATCGCCGTGCCGGGGTGCCCGTTGCCCACCTTCTCCACGGCGTCGGCTGCCAGGACGCGGATCGTGTCCACGGCCCTCTGGTCGAGTTCGGTCCAGCTCAGGTCCTGCTGTTGCGTCTGTGGCACGTTTCCGGGCCCCTCTCTGTCCGGAACAGCCGAATCACCGGTGAGTGCCTCCAGGCACGCGGTCGGGCCGGCCGTTCACCATTGAATCCTGCGAAGCCCCACTCCTGCATCGCAGGTCGTGCTCGTACCGATGCGAAGCGGGCTTAGGACTCCACCCTATCCTTTTCGCCGTCAGGGGGAACTTCCCGGTCGGCGGATGTCCTGCGTCACTCGGGAGCAGCCGGGGCTCCGCAGGTGGCGGTGGCCGGGGAGGAGGGCTGCCGGGGAGGGCGCCCGCCCCAAGTTCTACACAGCGTAAAAGGGTATGCTGGTGGTGTCTTTTCCTCCGGAAGAATCGAAAGTGTTGCCTTGTGAAGACCCAGCAGGTTACTGCTCCGGTGCGTTCCCCGCAGACCCGACCGGGCTTCGGCCGAAAGGCCAGGGCCTATCTCGCGCTGACGAAGCCGCGCGTGATCGAGCTGCTCCTCGTGACGACCCTGCCCACCATGATCTTCGCGCAGGGTGGCTTCCCGCCCTTCGGGCTGATCCTCGCGACCATGGTGGGCGGTGCCTTCGCCGCAGGCAGTGCGGGCGCCTTCAACTGCTACTTCGACCGCGACATCGACAAGGTCATGCACCGCACGGAGAACCGTCCGCTGGTCACGGGTGAACTCACCCCGCGGGAGGCGCTGATCTTCTCCTGGGCCCTCGGGATCGCCGCCATCGCCATCCTCTGGTTCGGAGCCAACCCGCTCACGGGTCTCCTCGGTGTCGCCGCGATCTTCCTCTACGTCGTCCTGTACACCCTGGTCCTGAAGCGCCGCACGTCGCAGAACATCGTCTGGGG
Organism: uncultured Arthrobacter sp.; assembly: GCF_947493765.1. Classification (GTDB taxonomy): domain Bacteria; phylum Actinomycetota; class Actinomycetes; order Actinomycetales; family Micrococcaceae; genus Arthrobacter_D. The sequence continues at coordinate 155,277 of NZ_CANLSZ010000003.1, read as the reverse complement.
CGGGGCGGCCGGCTGCATGCCCGTGCTCATCGCCTGGGCAGCGGTGACGAACTCGGTCGAATGGCCGGCCGTCGTCCTCTTCCTCGTCATCTTCCTGTGGACACCGCCCCATTACTGGCCGCTGTCCATGAAGTACAGCGACGACTACGTGGCGGCCAGCGTACCGATGCTCGGGGCGATCGCCGGAGCCCGCGTGGTCTCGGTCCAGGTGGTGCTGTACGCCTGGGCGATGGTGGCCTGCTCGCTCCTGCTCGTCCCTGCCGGTGCGGGCTGGGTCTACTCGGTGGCCGCCCTCGCCGGAGGCGCCTGGTTCATCCGGGAGTCCCATCGCCTGTACTCGCTCGCGCGCCAGGGCGAGCTGAGCAACAAGGCAGCGATGAAGGTCTTCCACGGCTCCATCAGCTATCTCACCGTGCTCTTCCTGGCCCTGGCCATCGATCCCTTCGTCGGCTCGGCCGTCCTGGGGTAGCCCAGAGGGACTCCCGGACGGTCCGCAGGACGAGCGGCTCCTCCGGTCGGCGGGCGTGGAGCACCTAGGCTGGCAGGCATGGACTTCACCGGACTGATCGCCTATCCCATCACCCCGTTCCTGCCCGACGGCGAGGTCTCGCACGCCGAGCTGGGCACCCTCGTCGACGGGATGATCCGCTCCGGAGTCGACGCGCTGACCGTCCTCGGATCCTCGGGAAGCTTCGCCTACCTCGACCGCGCGGAACGCGCGGAGGTGGCGCGGACGGCCATCGAGGCCGCGCGCGGCCGGGTTCCGGTCGCTGTGGGTATCAGCTCCGTCGGTACTCGCGGCGTGCTGGAGTCCACAGCGGATGCACAGGAGGCCGGCGCGGCCGGTCTCGTCCTGTCACCGGTCTCCTACGTCCCCCTGACCGACGACGAGGTGATGGTGCAGGTAAGGACCGTCTGCGCCGAGACCGATCTGCCGGTGTGCCTCTACAACAATCCCGGTACCACACAGTTCGACTACTCTCTGTCGGTGGTGGCGGAGCTCGCCGCGCTGGAGCAGGTGGTGGCCTTCAAGGACACCGCCGCCGATGCCGCGACCTTCAACGAACGCCACGCGCGCCTCGCGGGGCTCGTCGGCGCACCCCTCAGCCACGGTGTCAGCGGGGATCTGCTCATGATGAGCGGGGAGGTGGGCTCCGACGCCTGGCACAGCGGGCCCGCGGCACTCCTGCCGGGGTACTACGCCCTGCTCCGCTCGGCGGTCCTCGCGGGGGAGCAGCCGGAGGTGGAGCGGATCCGACACGTCCTCTCGCCGCTCGTGGAACACGTCGCAGGGCTTCGGAAGATCAGTGGCCTCCATCTCCTGGCCCGCGCCTGCGGTATCGCCGCGGGGGACCCGAGGGCACCCCTGCTGCCCAGCCCCGGATCGGAGCTGCGGGAGCTGGGGCGCCTGCTCGATCTCGTCGAGGCGGCCCTCGACGCCGGCTGAGGCTCCGGGTCCGCCCGGCCAGCGCTCAGGCGACGGCCTGCGGCTCCCGGGTCCGCGCCCGGGTGCCGGGAAGGGTCCTCCGCGTGGTCCCCGTGTACTGCGCATGCACGGCGGCGGCCACGAGCAGCGACGCTCCCAGCATGTGCAGGGCGACGAGGACGATCGGCAGGTGCAGGAAGTGCTGGACGTAGCCGATGGCACCCTGCACGAGGACGGCCGCGGTGAGCAGCACCACCGCCCTCCGGAGCGTGCCCGTGACGCGTGAGCGGTGGGCGACGACCGCCGCGAGCACCACGGTGGCGACGAGCAGGTACACCGGCAGGGCGTGCAGGCGGGTGACGAGATCAGGATCTAGGCCGTTCCGGGCAGCGCCGTGGTCGCCGGCGTGAGGGCCCGACCCGGTGACCATCACACCCAGGACGACGGCGACGCTCGTCAGCGCCGTGGAGGTGACGAGGAGCTGACGCAGGAGTGGCGGGGCGGCGGGTGCGTGCTGATCGTCGCGGTACTGCCCGGTGGTCAGCCGCGACCGGTTGACCAGCACGGTCGCGAGCGCGATCAGCGCCATGGACACGATGAAGTGGAGTCCCACCACCCAGGGATTCAGGTCCATCCAGACGCTGACCCCGCCGATGACGGCCTGGACGGGGATCCCGAGGGCGATGCCGATCGAGAGCCGGAACAGGTCCCGGCGGTCCCGGCGCATGCCGAGCACCGCGACGATCATGGCCACGGCGATGACCACGAGGACGAAGGTCAGGAGCCGGTTGCCGAACTCGATGACCCCGTTCAGGCCCATCTCGGGCGTCGTCACGATGCTGTCCGCCGTGCAGCGCGGCCACTCCGGACAGCCCAGGCCGGAGGCGGTGAGGCGGACGGCGCCACCCGTCACCACGATGCCGATCTGCGCGACCAGCGAGGCGACTGCGAGCCGGCGGACCACCGGTGTGGTGGTGGTGGGGAGGGCTCCGGTGAATCGGGAGAGCGGGGAGAGGGTCATGGGATTCAGCTCCATTTGAACCAGCGGATGGCCGCGAGGCTGGCGAGGACGGCCCAGGCCAGCAGCACCAGGGACGCGATGGGGTCGAGGGCGCCGTCGAGGAAGGCGTCGCGGAGGCCGTCGCCGAGGGCCGCGGACGGCAGGACGGACACGAAGCCCTGGACGATCTCCGGCAGGCTCCGGGCCGGGATGATCACGCCGCCGGCTGCGGCGAGGAGGATCCAGACGAGATTCGTGACGGCAAGGGTCGCCTCCGGCCTGAGCGTGCCGGCCACGAGCAGTCCCAGGGCCGTGAAGGCCGCCGAGCCGAGCAGCAGGAGAACGGCCGCGGGCAGGATCCCGCCGGGCATCGGCGACCATCCCAGGAGGAGGGCGGTACCGCCGATCACGACCAGCTGCACGGCCAGGACGACGGCCACGGCCACGGCCTTCCCGAGGATCAGCCCCGATCGTCCCAGCGGCGTCGTCGACAGGAATCTGAGCACGCCGTAGCGGCGGTCGAAGCCGGTGGCGATGCCCTGGCCGGTGAAGGCCGTGGACATGGTGCACAGGGCGAGGACGCCGGGTGCCGCGACATCGATGCGGCTGCCACCGTAGCCGTCGAGGAGGGGGGTGATCACGAGCGCCACCAGAGCCAGGAGGGGCAGCACGATGGCGAGCACCAGCTGTTCCCCGTTCCGGAGCATCCCCAGCGCCTCGTAGGAGCCGTGCCGCACCACGCGCGTGCCGAGCGCCGCGGCCGCCCCGGAGGGCCGCGGCTCGAGCGCGGGCGATCGCCTGCCGGGTGTCGGGCGGGTGCTCATCGGATGCTCCGTCCGGAGATGTCGAGGAAGACGTCCTCGAGCGAGCGCGGTGCCATGGTGATGGCGGTGGGCATGACACCGTTCGCTCCCCACCATCCGGCCAGGAGCTCGACGTCCCGGGGCGTCAGGGCTCCGCGCACCACGTAGCGGCCGGGGCCGGGTTCGCTCTGCTGCAGATGGGGGAGGAGCTCCGTGGGGAGTGTCAGTCCGGGAACGGTCTCGTACTCCAGTTCGCGCAGCCCGTCGGCGTCCTGGTCCGCCGTCAGGTCCGCCACGGTGCCCTCCGCGACCGTCCTCCCGCCCTCCAGGATGTAGACGTAGTCGGCGAGGCGCTGGGCATCGTCCAGCAGGTGCGTGGTGAGGATGACGGCGAGCCCGTCCGCGCGGAGCTCGTTGATCAGATCGAAGACGATCGTCCGGGACTGCGGATCGAGTCCTGCGCTCGGCTCGTCGAGGAACACCACCTCGGGCCGGCCCACGAGCGCACACGCCAGGGCGAGGCGCTGTCTCTGTCCTCCGGAGAGCCGGCGGATGGACACCGCTCCGAACCCGACGAGACCCAGACGCTCCGCCAGCAGGTCGACGGACAGCGGTGCGCGATACATGGAGGCGACGTGCCGCAGCAGCGCAATCGGCCGCACGGACGGCGGCAGACCCCCCTCCTGCAGCATCACCCCGACGCGGGCGCGTAACCGGGGCGAGGCGCGCCAGGGATCCTCACCGAGGAGCCGTACGCTACCGGCGTCGGCCCGCTGCAATCCCTGCGCGCACTCCAGGGTCGTGGTCTTCCCGGCACCGTTGGCGCCGAGGAGCACGGTGACGGCGCCGCGGGCCGCCGAGAGGCCGACGCCGTCGAGCACGCGCACCATGCGGCCGTCGAGGGAGCCGACGGGACCGAAGTCCTTCGTCAGGCCCTCGATCAGGAGGGCGGGGGCAGGTGTCGGCACCCCCCTATTCTACGACAGGTAGTAGTGGGACGGCGGGCGCGATGGGTAGCCTCCCCTAACTGGTGGACCGGAATAGATTAGGTCATGATCGTGTTCTGTATTGTGTCTGCGAAAGGAGGATCTGAGATGAGCGCATCGGACGCGGTGACCACCCGGACTCCTCCTGTCGTGGCCCAGCCACTCGACGAACGGACCAGGGACCGGGTCCTTTCCTCGGTCCTCGAGCACGGTCCCGTGAGCGCCGCCGAGCTCGGCGTGCGCCTCGGCTTCACCCCGGCCGCAGTGCGGCGACACCTCGACGCGCTCTCCCTGGACGGGCTCATCGAGATCAAGCGCGGGCGCGGACAGGGCGGCGGCGCGGGGCGGCCGGCCCGGCGCTACGTGGTCAGCCAGCGCGGGCAGAGTGCCATCGGCGAGGACTATCTGGCGATCGCCCGGGCCGCCCTGACGCGCCTCGGGGAGACAGTGGGTGCGGCGGGCATCGAGGATTTCGCCCGTGAGCGGTTCGCCGACATGGAGGAGCGCTACCGCCCGATCGTGGACGCCGCCGGGCCCGAACTCGAGGCGAGGGCCGAGGCCCTGGCCGGGGCACTGAGCGCGGACGGTTTCGTGGGATCCACGCGGACCGTCGGCTCTCCGGTCCGCCGTCCACCCAGGCGGGAGGCGCCTCGCTCGACGATGCTCGGGGTGCAACTGTGCCAGGGTCACTGTCCCATCCAGGGCCTGGCCGCGGAGTTCCCCACGTTCTGCGAGCAGGAGACCGCGGTCTTCGCGCGTCTGCTCGGCGTCGACGTCCGGCGCCTGTCCACGCTCGCCAGTGGCGGGCACGTCTGCACGACCCACATTCCCCTGGGGCGTCCGGCCGCGGCCATGGCTGATCCGCTCAGCCAGGACCCTGCGGCCCTGTCCGCCCCAGCAACGTTATCCACCCATCAGCAAGGAAGGCCGTGATGACGGATCAAGTAGACCGCACGCCAATGGCGTCAGCAGTAGAATCGGCAGTGCCGGAGTCGACGATCAGCGACATCCTGGAACGCAACCCGGAGCTCGAGGGCATCGGTACGTACCAGTACGGCTGGGCCGACAAGAACGAGGCCAGCGACAATGCACGGCGTGGACTGAGCGAGGAGGTCGTCCGTGACATCTCCGCGAAGAAGAACGAGCCCGAATGGATGCTCGATCTCCGTCTCAAGGGGCTGAAGTACTTCGATCGCAAGCCCATGCCCGCCTGGGGTGCGGACCTCTCGGGCATCGACTTCGACAACATCAAGTACTTCGTCCGCTCCACCGAGAAGCAGGCGAACACGTGGGAGGACCTCCCCGAGGACATCCGCAACACCTACGAGAAGCTCGGCATCCCCGAGGCGGAGCGTGCCCGGCTCGTCTCCGGCGTCGCCGCCCAGTACGAGTCCGAGGTGGTGTACCACCAGCTGCGCGAGGATCTCGAGCGCCAGGGTGTGCTCTTCCTCGACACCGACACGGCACTGCGCGAGCACCCGGAGATCTTCAAGGAGTACTTCGGCACCATCATCCCGGTCGGTGACAACAAGTTCGCGTCGCTGAACACCGCCGTGTGGTCGGGCGGTTCGTTCGTGTACGTCCCGAAGGGCGTCCACGTCGAGATCCCGCTGCAGGCGTACTTCCGGATCAACACCGAGAACATGGGCCAGTTCGAGCGCACGCTGATCATCGCGGACGAGGACTCGTACGTGCACTACATCGAGGGCTGCACCGCGCCGATCTACACCTCGGACTCCCTGCACTCGGCCGTCGTGGAGATCGTGGTGAAGAAGGGCGCACGCGTCCGCTACACCACCATCCAGAACTGGTCGAACAACGTCTACAACCTCGTCACGAAGCGGGCCATCGCGCACGAGGGCGCCACCATGGAGTGGATCGACGGGAACATCGGGTCGAAGGTCACCATGAAGTACCCCGCCGTCTACCTGGTCGGGGAGCACGCCAAGGGCGAGACGCTCTCCATCGCCTTCGCCGGGGAGGGACAGCACCAGGACACCGGGTCGAAGATGGTGCACATCGCGCCGAACACCAAGTCCTCGATCATCTCGAAGTCCGTGGCACGCGGTGGCGGACGGGCCGCCTATCGCGGTCTCGTCCAGGTACGGGACGGCGCCACGCACTCGGCGAACACCGTGCGCTGCGACGCGCTCCTGGTGGACACGATCTCCCGCTCGGACACGTACCCGTACGTGGACATCCGCGAGGACGACGTGACGATGGGCCACGAGGCCACCGTCTCGCGCGTCAGCGAGGAACAGCTGTTCTACCTGATGTCCCGAGGCATGCCGGAGGACGAGGCCATGGCCATGATCGTGCGCGGCTTCATCGAGCCGATCGCCCGTGAGCTGCCCATGGAGTACGCGCTCGAGCTGAACCGGCTGATCGAACTGCAGATGGAAGGGGCCGTGGGCTAGGAATGGCTGAGACGACACATACGGACACCACACCGGACATCACACCCGACACCCCGCTCGACGGCGGGACCAGTGCCCTCGACAAGAAGGCACGCCTCGGGACCGCGACCATCGGACGGGCCTCCATCGACGGTTTCACCGAGGAGGGCGAGCGACTCCCCGGCGGGGACGACGGCACGGAGCAGCTCGGTTTCAAGAAGCACAGCCACGGCAATGCCCCGGTGATCCCCGAGGCATCGCGCGGGGAACGCCGACGCTCGTTCGACCTGGCGGACTTCCCGCCGCTGACGGGCATGGAGGAGGACTGGCGCTTCACTCCGCTGAAGCGCCTGCGCGGCCTCCACACGGACGAGCTCACCGGTCCCGCCCCGGCGATCGAGGTCACCGGCGCCGGCAACGTGACGGTCAAGACCGTGGGCCGCGACGATCCGCGCCTGGGGAGGGGCGCCACCCCGGAGGACCGCGTCTCGGCCGCGGCCTGGAACGCCTTCTCCGAGGCGACGGTCATCACCGTCCCGCGGGACACGGTGGCCGAGGGCGAGGTCATGGTGAGCATCACCGGACGCAGCGCGGACCCCGCCGCCCAGTACATCCTGATCCGGGCGGAGCGGTTCTCCAGGGCCGTCGTCGTGCTCGATCACGGCGGTTCGGCTGCGCTCGCCCAAAACGTGGAGATCGTGGTCGAGGACGGCGCAGAGCTCACGGTCGTCAGCGTGCAGGAATGGGACGACGACGCCGTCCACGTCTCCTCCCAGCAGGCACGCATCGGCCGGGACGCACGCTACAAGCACGTGGTCGTGAGCCTCGGCGGCGATCTGGTGCGCCTGACGCCGTCGTCCATCTTCTCCGCTCCCGGCGCCGAGGTGGAGATGTACGGGCTGTACTTCGCCGACGCCGGGCAGCACCTGGAGCAGCGCCTCCTGGTGGACCACGCCACGCCCAACTGCACGTCCCGGGTCACCTACAAGGGCGCCCTCCAGGGCCAGGACGCGCACACCGTCTGGGTGGGCGACGTGCTGATCCGCAAGGCGGCCGAGGGCACCGACACCTACGAGACCAACCGCAACCTGCTCCTCACGGACGGCGCGCGCTCCGACTCGGTGCCGAACCTCGAGATCGAGACCGGACTGATCGAGGGCGCGGGCCACGCCAGCGCCACCGGCCGGTTCGACGACGAGCACCTGTTCTACCTCATGGCCCGCGGCATCCCGGAGAAGGCCGCACGGCGCCTGGTGGTCCGCGGGTTCCTCACCGAGGTCATCCAGCAGATCAGGGTCCCGGCGCTCGAGGAGCGGCTCTCGGAGTCGGTCGAACGCGAACTGGCCGCGGGGAACCTCTGATGCCGGAGCCCAGGGGTGAACTCATCTGCAGCGTCGACGACATCCAGGTCAAGCAGGCGCTGCGCGTGCTGATCGACGACTACCCCGTGGTCGTGGTGCGTGACTCGGACGGCGGGATCCACGCACTCGGTGACACCTGCTCCCACGCCGACATCTCCCTCTCCGAGGGGGAGGTCGAGGGATGCGCCATCGAGTGCTGGGGCCACGGGTCCCAGTTCGACCTGCGCAGCGGTGCGCCGCTGCAGCTCCCCGCGTACGAGCCGGTCCCGGTGTTCGCACTCGAGATCCACAACAACGATGTCTACGTCGACATCACCACGGTCACCAACGGAGCGCCCGCACCCCAGCTGGGGTGACGGCCGACGCCCACCGACTTCCTGCACACCACCTGCATCGCAGGCGAAGGAGAGAGAACACGATGTCCACGCTCGAAATCAAGGACCTGCACGTCAGCATCGACACGGATCAGGGGAACGTCCCGATCCTGCGCGGCGTCACGCTGACGATCAACACCGGGGAGACCCACGCCATCATGGGCCCCAACGGGTCGGGGAAGTCGACCCTCGCGTCGACGATCGCCGGTCACCCGCGCTACAAGGTCGACAGCGGCTCGATCACCCTCGACGGCGAGGACGTGCTGTCGATGAGTGTCGACGAGCGCGCCCGCGCCGGCCTGTTCCTGGCCATGCAGTACCCGGTCGAGGTCCCCGGTGTGACCATGACCAACTTCCTGCGCACCGCGAAGACCGCGCTCGACGGCGAGGCCCCGAGCCTGCGGCACTGGACCAAGGACGTCAAGACGGCGATGAGCAAGCTGCGCATCGACGCGGACTTCGCCCAGCGCAACGTCAACGAGGGCTTCTCGGGCGGTGAGAAGAAGCGGGTGGAGATCCTGCAGCTCGAGCTCTTCCGCCCGAGGTTCGCGATCCTCGACGAGACCGACTCGGGCCTCGACGTCGATGCCCTGAAGGTGGTCTCGGAGGGTGTGAACCGCGAGCACTCCAAGGGCGAGATGGGCACCCTGCTCATCACCCACTACACGCGGATCCTGCGCTACATCAAGCCCGACTTCGTGCACGTGTTCATCGCCGGCCGCATCGCCGAACAGGGCGGACCGGAACTCGCCGACCGCCTCGAGGAAGAGGGCTACGATCGTTTCACAGCGGTCGAGGCCTGACCGACCATCCCGTCCGGCGCCCTGCGTGCCGGACCACGCGAAAGGAGATCTCCGATGAGTGATGTGCAACAGGCACCAACGGCGTTGGACGACGTCGAGGAGGCGTTGCGTGACGTGATCGATCCGGAGCTGGGCGTCAATATCGTGGATCTTGGCCTCCTCTACGGTCTGACCTACGCCGACGACGGCGCCCTCCTGATCGACATGACCCTCACCACGGCGGCCTGCCCGCTGACGGATGTGCTCGAGGAACAGGTGGGCCAGGTCCTCGACGGCGTGGTCGACGAGTGGCGGCTCAACTGGGTGTGGATGCCGCCATGGGGTCCGGAGAAGATCACCGAGGACGGCCGCGACCAGATGCGCGCACTCGGCTTCAACATCTAAGCTTCAACATCTGAGCTTCGACAGCTGAGCAGGACTAGGGCGTGGGCCCTGAAGTGGGCCCTGAAGTGGGGCGGTCACGGCGGAAGCCGGGACCGCCCCACCGTCGTCCTGCCTTGGGTGCGGTGCCCGCTCGTCTCGACCGGCTGGTCACGACAGGCTCGTCACGACCCTCCCGTCACGGGCCGGTGGGTTCGTCGGGCAGAGCCTCGTCGGGCTCGCCCTCCCCGAGTCCCCGTGCGGCCAGGGCCTCGCCCGTCCGGTGGGCGTAGGCGACCGCCCCGAGCACGAGGGGTGTGACCACCACGCGGGGATTGCGCTCCAGCCCGCGTGCACGGGCGGCCTGGCGCACGTCGACGAACAGGCCCGCCAGGTAGGGGATGCTGCGCAGCATGATGGACAGGGCCAGCGCGAAGCGCTCCGGATCGGCGCCGAGTCGGCGGAACGGACGGACCAGCCGGACGACGCCGTCGAGCAGGTCCTGGGTCCGGGTGGTCAGCGTCAGGGCCCGTGCCGCGAGCAGGCAGGCGGTGATCCCGCCCACCACGACGAACGCGCGGAGCCAGTCCTGCGCCACTCCCTGGTAGAGCGCGAGGATCCCCAGCACGGGCGCGGCGGGCAGGAGCATCCGCAGCACCCGTGCCGGTGAGAGGCGGGCACCCACGAGGAGGCCGCCGACGGCGAGCAGGAGGGCGACGGCGGTGGTCGCGGGGGAACGCCAGGCGATGACGGCGACGGCGCAGGCCAGGGACGCGACGGCCTTGACGGCCAGCGGCGTCCGGTACAGGAAGCCGCGCCCCGGTTCGTACAGCCCCAGGGTCGCTCCGAAGCCTCTCACTGTCCCGGGGACGGAGCGCAGCCGCACAGCTCCCGATAGTACGCCACGGCGTCGTCGGCCGGTCCGTCGAAGACAATCCTGCCCGCGTCGAGCACGAGGGTCCGCTCGCTCTCGAGCGCGAAATCGAGATTGTGCGTGGTGAACACCACCTGCTGGTCCAGACCGGCGAGCAGCGAGCGCATCCGGGCGTCGTTGCGCAGGTCCAGCAGCGTGGTGGGCTCGTCGGCGACGAGGACGCGGGGCTCGGTCGCGAGGACCACGGCGAGGGCCAGGATCTGCCGCTCGCCACCCGAGAGGTCGTAGCTACTCTGATCGGCCAGATGGTCGATGCCGAAGCGCCGGAGGACCTGCCCGGCGCGCTCGCGGCGATCACCGGACGGGAGCCGCAGGGTACGGAGGGAGAGTTCCACGTCCTCCCGGCCGGTGGGCATCACCAGCTGCGAGAGGGGATCGGTGAAGACGAACCCGACGCTGCGGCGCACCGTGCGGCCCATGGTCCGGGTGTCGTTGCCGTGGACCGCCACGGCCCCCTCCGTCGGCAGGAGCAGCCCGTTGATGAGGCGCAGCAGGGTCGACTTACCCGAACCGTTGGCGCCGATCACGCAGACGCGCTGCTCGGTCAGGGACAGATCCAGCGGCTCGAGCAGGATCCGGCCCTCGGGATGCGTGCGCACCCCCGCGCCGCGGAACTCGATCGGATCAGGCACGGAGGGGCGGCTTCGCGGCCAGCAGCCGCGGGAAGGCCCGGTGGACCGAGACGGCCAGCACTGCGGCGAGGACGTCCTTCACGACGTCGCCGGGCAGATACACCACGTCGACCAGGATCGCGTCCCGCAAGGGGAGCCCCGCGTTGAGCATGAGTCCTGCGATCCCGAGCGGGTGGATGGTGAGCAGGCTCGCCGTGAGCGCGGCCAGGAACAGCAGCACCACGCGGAACCTACGGGTACGGCGCAGCACACCGACGGTGAGGAGCCCGGCCACGAGTGCGGCCAGGGGGAAGGCCAGGAGGTACCCTGCCGTCGGTCCCGCGAGGACCCCGAAGCCGCCGCTGAACCCGCTGAACACCGGGAGGCCGATCAGGCCCGCCACGAGATAGAGCAGCACGGCCGCCGTCCCGCGAGCCGGTCCGAGCACGAGTCCCGCGAGCAGGACGCCGAGGGTCTGCAGTGTGATGGGGACCCCGAGCGGGCCCACCGGTATACCGGGTAGGATTGCCAGGGCGGCGATGAGGGCGGCGAAGACGGCGACCAGCGAGAGATCGGTGGCGTCCCACCGGCGTCGGGTCGATCGTCGACCGGTACCGGCCGTTCCTGTGACGGTCGTCTGGGCTGGCTCCATGGCTTGCGCTCCTTCTCCGGATCCTCGGTCTCACCGGTCGGTCGGCTCATGTGCCGGCACCCCGTCCGCTCCTGCTTCTGTACCGAGACTAGCGCCGGTCACCCCGGGATCCTTTGTGGGGTTCCTACAACAGAGATCCTCCGTGCATCCCCGAAAGGCCCAATCGTGATTAGCGTTTCCAACCTTGAGTTGCGGGCCGGTGCCCGCCTGCTGATGGACGGGGTGTCCTTCCGCATCGACCGGGGGGACAAGATCGGTCTCGTCGGGCGCAACGGTGCCGGCAAGACGACCATGACCCGGGTGCTGGCCGGTGAAGCTCTGCCCGCCGGCGGCACGGTGACGCGCTCCGGGGAGATCGGCTATCTGCCCCAGGACCCCCGCACGCCGGACATGGATCAGCTGGCCCGCGACCGCATCCTGTCCGCGCGCAACCTCGACGCCGTCGTCAACGACCTGCGCCAGGCCCAGGAGGACATGGCCAGCGAGAAGACCTCGGTGCGCAACAAGGCGATGGCGCGCTACGACCGGATCGAGGCGGCCTTCCTCTCGGGCGGAGGTTACGCCGCCGAGGCCGAGGCCGCTGCGATCTCCTCCAATCTGGCGCTGCCCGAGCGGATCCTGAACCAGCCGCTGAGAACCCTCTCCGGTGGTCAGCGCCGCCGGGTGGAGCTCGCCCGCATCCTGTTCTCCGGAGCCGAGACCATGCTGCTCGACGAGCCCACCAACCACCTCGATGCGGACTCGATCACGTGGCTGCGCGACTTCCTCAAGAACCACCAGGGCGGGCTGATCGTGATCAGCCACGACGTGGAGCTGCTCGAGGCCACCGTGAACAAGGTGTTCCAGCTCGACGCCAACCGGGCCACCATCGACATCTACAACATGGGCTGGAAGCGCTACCAGCTCCAGCGGGAGACGGACGAGCGCGCCCGCAAGCGCGAACGGGCCAATGCCGAGAAGAAGGCGCAGGTCCTCATGGACCAGGCCAACAGGATGCGGGCCAAGGCCTCGAAGGCGGTCGCCGCACAGAACATGGCCAAACGTGCCGAGCGCCTGCTCGGCGGCCTGGACGCGGTGCGCGCCACCGACCGCGTGGCAGCACTGCGCTTCCCGGAGCCCTCGCCGTGCGGCAAGACCCCCATGACGGCGGAGGGACTCAGCAAGGCCTACGGATCGCTGGAGATCTTCACCGATGTGGACCTGGCGATCGACCGAGGGTCGAAGGTGGTGATCCTGGGCCTCAACGGCGCCGGGAAGACCACGCTGCTGCGCATGCTGGCCGGCGTCGACGAACCCGATACCGGACGCGTCATCGCGGGCCACGGGTTGAAGGTGGGCTACTACGCGCAGGAGCACGAGACGCTGGACACCGAACGCAGTGTCCTGGAGAACATGAAGTCCTCCGCACCCGACATGCAGGACGCCGAGGTGCGCGGCATCCTCGGCTCGTTCCTCTTCTCGGGCGACGACGTCGACAAGCCGGCCGGCGTGCTCTCCGGCGGAGAGAAGACCCGTCTGGCCCTCGCGACCATCGTGGCCTCCTCCGCCAACGTACTGCTGCTCGACGAGCCCACGAACAACCTCGACCCCGCCAGCCGCGCCGAGATCCTCGGCGCCCTGAAGAACTACAGCGGTGCGGTGGTCATGGTCAGCCACGACGAGGGGGCGGTCGACGCGCTCGACCCGGAGCGTGTGGTCATGCTGCCCGACGGCGTCGAGGACCTGTGGAACCAGGACTACCTGGAGCTCGTCACCCTCGCCTGACTCGTTGCCCGGTCACCGACGGGCTTCGTCGCGCAGGGCCTGGGAGTCGAGGATGGCATCCTCCTCCTCCTCGGCCGTGGGACGTCGACGACGAGAGGTGGGTTCGGTCCGCGTACCCTCCCGTTCCGCGTCGCTGCGGCGCTGCTGCCGGGCGGCGTAGCCGAGGCCCACGAACGCGAGGACGCCGAATGCGAACCACTGCAGGGCGTACGAGAGGTGGGGTCCCTCGTCGATCGAGGGTTTCGGCGGAGCGATGGGGGTCCGTGCCGCGGCGGGCCGCTCCACGTCCAGCAGCCCGTAGGCCGCGTCCTGCAGCGGGTAGTCGAGTCCCTCGGCCAGCGACGCGAGGTCGATGGAGGCCACCTGGCCCTCGGGGGCACCGCGGTTCACGGCCGGCTCGGCCGGCTTGATCCGGGCCGTGACCTCCACCTGGCCGCGGGGAGGCACGGGAATCTCGTCAGGGCGCCCGGCCTCCGCATTGCCGATCGGCAGCCAGCCGCGATCGATGACCACGGCGGAGCCGTCCTCCAGCCTCAGCGGGGTGAGCACCTCGTAGCCGGGCTGGCCGTTGAGGGGACGGTTCCGCACGACGACCTGCTGCCCGACGTCGTAGGTACCCCTGAAGGTGACCGGAGTCCATTCCCGGGCCGGGTCGTAGCTGTCGAGGAGCCTCTCGCCCGGGACGTAGTCCACGGGCTCGGCGTCGTAGTTCGCTTCGATGCGCTGGATATCGGCGACGACCGCCTCCCGCCGCTCGAACTGCCATCGTCCGAGGCCGACGCACCCGGCGGCGATCAGCATCACCAGCGCCAGCCAGCCCAGCCAGCGCGCGGAGAACAGGAAGCGGTACACCTAGCGGGTCTCCATCGGCTGGTCGGCGGCGAGGGGAAGTGTCTCCTTCCACAGGCCGCGCTCTCCCAGGTACTCCTCGAACCAGGTCCTGTGATCGGCGCACGCACCCCAGGCCTTCCGCCGTTCGGGTGTGTGGATCCGCGGATTGTTCCACAGCACCTGCCAGAGGGCAGGCGCACGGCAGTTCTTACGCGAGCAGACCGGCCGGCCGTCGTCGCGCTGCGGTGCCGCGAACAGACCGAGACCCGCCTGCCCGGCAGGGGGTCGTGGCTGCGCCGACGGGTCAGGCATCGGCGGCCGTCCTCCCCGGGGTGTGGGCGCCGTGCGGAGCCGGGGGATCGTCGAGTACCTCGCCACTGAGCACCGTGTCGTCGTCGGCTCCCGCGTCGCTGACCTTCGCCTCGATCTCCCGCACCGGCGCACGATCGATCAGGGCGTCGCTGTGGCGGATGCGGCTGGTGTCGCTCCCGCCGTTCGCGAGGATCACGGCGAAGTACGGCAGGAACACCGCCCCGGCGATCATGACCCACTGCAGCCACGGGTAGGGGACGACGAAGACGAGCACGAAACAGATGAGGCGGATGCTCATGGACACCGAGTACCGGATCATGCGGCTTCGCATCTCGTCGGTGTGGGACTCACGCGCATCGGAGATGCTGTGGATGTCTGGGTTGTGCTTGGTTTGCTTGCTCATCACACTCCAAGAAGACTCCCCCCATTATCTCACTCCGGGTCCCGTTCCCGAAGTCGAGGAAAGCGCCGTTAGGATCGTCGGGACAGTTCGACAGAGGTTCTTCCACGAATCGAAGAACACCACGGACCTTTCCGGGTCCGCAGACAGAGGAGTTTCCCCTTGGCACCTGGTGCAGAGAGCAAGACGACGACCGGTCGGAGTGTCCTGGTCACCGGGGGCAACCGCGGTATCGGACTTGCTATCGCAAGGTCATTCGTAGCCAACGGCGACAAGGTTGCCATCACCTACCGAAAAGGTGAGATTCCCGCCGGGATGCTCGGCGTCCGGGCCGACGTCACGAGCGGGGAGCAGATCGACGCCGCCTTCGCCGAGGTCGAGGCGGAGCACGGCCCGGTCGAGGTCCTCGTGGCGAACGCCGGGATCACCCGTGACACGCTGCTCCTGCGCATGAGCGAGGACGATTTCACCGACGTCGTCGACACCAATCTCTCGGGCGCCTTCCGGGTGGTCAAGCGCGCCTCACGGGGCATGCTCCGCCTGAAGCGAGGGCGCATCATCCTCATCTCGAGCGTGACCGGTCTGTACGGCGCGCCCGGCCAGATCAACTACTCGGCCTCCAAGGCCGGACTGGTGGGAATGGCCCGGTCCATCACCCGCGAGCTGGGGTCCCGCGGGATCACCGCCAATGTGGTGGCTCCCGGCTTCATCGACACCGACATGACGGCCGAACTGCCCGAGGACACCCGGAAGAGCTATCTCGCCACCATCCCCGCGGGCCGCTTCGCCTCCCCGGAGGAGGTCGCCGGCGTGGTCTCCTGGCTCGCCGGGGACTCGGCCGGCTACATCTCCGGCGCCGTCATCCCCGTCGACGGCGGTCTCGGCATGGGCCACTGAGCCCGTCGTCCCCGGCCGTCCCCGGCCGTCCCCGGCACAGCGTCCACCCCGACCAGAAGGAGCATCATGGCCACCCTCGAGGGCACCACAGCAATCGTCACCGGATCCTCACGCGGCATCGGCGCCGACGTCGCGACGCAGCTCGCGGCGCAGGGTGCCGCCGTCGTCGTCAACTACCGGCAGAAGGCGCCGCGCGCCACCAAGGTGGTCGCCGGCATCGAAGCCGCGGGCGGGCGGGCAGTCGCCGTGGGGGCCGACCTGACCGCCCCCGACGGTCCTGCGGCGCTCGTCGACGCCGCCGTGACCTCGTTCGGCGGGCTGGACCTGCTGGTGCTCAACGCCTCCGGAGGCATGGAGTCCACGATGGGGGAGGACTACGCCCTGCGGCTCAATCGCGATGCCCAGGTGGCCATGCTGACCGCGGCCGTGGAGGTGATGCCCCCGGGCTCGCGCGTGGTGTTCATCACGAGCCACCAGGCGCACTTCGTGGAGAAGGTCGAGACCATGGAGGCCTACGAGCCGGTGGCCCGCAGCAAGCGGGCCGGTGAGGACGCCCTGCGGGCCATGATCCCGGAGCTGGAGGCGAAGGGCATCTCCCTCGTGGTGGTCTCCGGGGACATGATCGAGGGAACGGTCACGGCCACCCTGCTGGACCGCGCCGCACCGGGTGCCATCGAGGCGCGGCGGCAGGAGGCCGGGCGGCTCTACTCCGTGGCGGAGTTCGCCACCGAGATCGTCCGGATGGTCACGAGTGACGTACCCACCGGGCACACCGAGTACGTGGGTGGCGCCGAGGACTTCCTGGCCAAGGGCTGACCCTCGGCCGGCAGGGCGGTCAGACGTCCGACAGGTGCCGGACCACGTCGAGGTCCGGCAGATCGAGGGCCGCCCCCGCCGCGGCACGCACGGCGGGTTTGGCGTTGAACGCGATGCCGAGGCCGGCGGCGGCCAACATGTCGAGGTCGTTGGCGCCGTCGCCCACCGCGAGCGTCGCGGTGAGGGGAACGGCCGCGCGTGCGGCGGCCTCGCGCAGCACCCGCTCCTTCGTGCGGCGGTCGACGACGGCCCCCGCGACGCGGCCGGTCAGGTGGCCGTCCGCGATCTCCAGCTCGTTCGCCACCGCGAAGGTGAGGCGGAGCCGTGCCGCCAGCGGCTCCAGCACCTGGGAGAAGCCGCCCGACACGACGCCCACGGGGTGCCCCGCGCGGTGGTAGGCGCTGACGAGCCGTTCGGCACCGACACTGAGCTCGATCCGGTCGACGACGTCGTCGATGACCGAGACCGGGAGTCCCCGCAGGGCGAGGACCCGCTGGTGCAGCGACTGCGCGAAGTCGAGCTCGCCCCGCATGGCGGCGTCGGTCACGGCGGCCACCTCCGCCTCCCGGCCCGCGTGGACGGCGAGCAGTTCGACGACCTCCTGCCTAATGAGGGTCGAATCGACGTCGAGGAGGAGCAGCTTCGGTCCGGGCCGGTACACGGGTGCCGGGACGACGGCGGCACCGACACCGCTCGCCGCGGTCCAGGCGGACACGGCGGCACAAATCCTCGACGCCGGAGCGGACGGGACGAGCTCCAGGGTGAGGACCCCGAACGTCGGTGTCCGTGCGGACGCCTCGTCGACGATCCGTCCGAGTTCGCGCAGGACCGCGAGCAGGGAGGTGCGGTGACCGTCGTCGAGCCGTTCGGCATAGGCCACCACCCGTGGGTTCGGCGTCATGATCCGTTCCTGTTCCGTCGTCCCGGCGTCGCATCGTCCCGGCGTCGCGCGTCCGTGCCCCGACCCCTGGCCGGCGGTCCGCCGATGTCGCCACGGAGCTGCTCCTTAGCCTAGTGTCTAGGACCATGAGTGACGTTCTGGAACTGGCAGGAGTGAGCCTGGTCAGGGGTGGCAAGACGCTGCTCGACGGCATCGACTGGCAGGTCGGCGAGGGGGAGCGGTGGGTCGTCATGGGCCCCAACGGAGCGGGCAAGACCACCCTGCTGCAGCTCGCCGGAGCGCGCCTCCACCCCACCAGCGGCGTGGTCGGGATCCTGGACGAGGTGATGGGCGCCGTCGACGTCTTCGAGCTGCGCCCCCGTATCGGGTTCGCCTCGGCCGCCCTCGCCGCGCAGGTGCCGGAGCAGGAGACCGTCCTGGACGTCGTCGTGACGGCCTCCTACGGTGTCACGGGCCGCTGGCGCGAGGAGTACGAACGCCTCGACGAGCGCCGCGCGTTCCGGTTGCTCGACACCTGGGGGGTGTCACGCTTCATGAACCGGCCCTTCGGCTCGCTGAGCGAGGGTGAGCGCAAGCGCGTGCAGATCGCCCGGGCACTCATGGCCGACCCGGAGCTGCTGCTCCTGGACGAACCGGCTGCCGGCCTCGATCTCGCCGGACGGGAGGATCTCGTGCGCCGGTTGAGCGAGCTGGCCCGGGACGAGGACGCGCCCGCCATGGTGCTCGTCACGCACCACCTCGAGGAGGTCCCGCCCGGCTTCACGCACGCCATGCTGCTGCGCGACGGGGCGGTGGTCTCGTCCGGGGTCATCGGGGAGGTGCTGACCGAGGAGAATCTCGGCGCGGCGTTCGGCGTCGAGCTCAGGGTGAGCGAGGAGAACGGCCGCTACGGCGCCGTCGCCCGGGCGTGACCGGACGGACCTCCGGGCACCCGGGTCGCCCGGGTCCTACGGGTGGCGCGGGTCGTCCAGGCCGTACGGGGGACTCCTGATGCCGATCGTCGAGATATCCGCTGCCGACGACCCGCGGATCTCCGATTACCTGGGGCTCACGGACGTCCAGCTCCGGCTGCTGAAGGAACCCGTCGAGGGGCTCTACATCGCGGAGGGACCGAAGGTGCTGCGCCGGGCGATCGACGCCGGGCACGCCCCGCGCTCGTTCCTGCTCACCCTTGCCTGGTTGCCGGGGCTCGAGGACGTGCTCGCACGATTCCCCGCGATCCCGGCCTTCATCGCCTCCGAGACCGCGCTGCAGGCGATCACGGGCTTCCATCTCCACCGCGGCGCCTTGGCCGCCATGCATCGGCCGGAGCCCCTGCATCTGCCCGACCTGCTGGCCTCCGCCCGGCGCATCGCCGTGATCGAGGACATGATCGACCACACCAATCTCGGCGCGGTCTTCCGGTCCGCCGCCGCCCTCGGGGTCGATGCCGTGCTGCTCAGCCCGCGCAGCGCCGATCCGCTGTACCGCCGCGCGGTCCGGGTGAGCATGGGGAGCGTCCTGCAGGTGCCCTGGCTCAGGCTGGGCAGCTGGCCGGAGGATCTCGGCCGCCTCCGCGCTGCAGGGTTCACCGTCGCCGCGCTCGGGCTGGGCGCCGGTGCCACGCCGCTGGACGACTTCGACGCCCGCGCGCACGAGCGCCTGGCCCTGCTGCTCGGAACGGAGGGCGACGGTCTGAGCGCAGGCGCCCTCGACCGCGCCGACGTCACACTCACCATCCCCATGCACGCCGGGGTGGACTCGCTGAACGTGGCAGCGGCGGCCGCCGTCGCCTTCTGGCAGTGCCGCGCCTGACCGGGCCCTTCTCGCGGCGGGCACGCTGCTGCGCTAGTATGGACAGCTGGCCCCGTTGCCACTCTTTCCACCACCCGTGCCTGGCAAAATCCAGGCAACCAGAGAAGGTAGTCCCGTGAAGTCTGACACCCACCCCAAGTACCAGTCGATCGTGTTCCGCGACCTGGCCTCCGACAAGGCGTTCCTGACCAGGTCGACCGCCGGATCGTCCAAGACCATCGAGTGGGAGGACGGCAACACGTACCCGCTCATCGAGGTCGAGATCTCCTCGGAGTCGCACCCGTTCTACACGGGCAAGCAGCGGATCATGGACTCCGCCGGTCGCGTGGAGCGCTTCAACGCACGCTTCAAGAACTTCGGCGGCAAGAAGTAGCCCAGCATCGCGCCGGGTGCCGAGCACCCCGTCCTCGAGGAGAAGCCATGCCCGCCCGGTGTGGCTTCTCCCGTTTAACCGGTGATCGACCCACCGATGATCGACCGATGAACAACCCACCGGTGACCTACCGATGAACCAGCAGGGCACTCCAGCCCAGGTCCACCCCGTATCGAGGAGAGCAGTACCCATGGCCCATCCAGCGGACTCCGAGCGACTGCACGGCGAGTACAAGACCCCGGGCGGGAAACTCACCGCGGTCGACCTCTCGGTGGCGGACGGGCGCCTCGTCGACGTGTCCGTGAACGGCGACTTCTTCCTCGAACCCGACGAGGCGCTGCTCGACATCAACGCGGCCCTCGAGGGACTGCCCGCCGCGACAGGACCGGGCGACCTCGCAGCCGCGATCACGGCCGCCCTGGACCCGTCGGTGGTGCTGTTCGGTTTCTCGCCCGTCGCCATCGCCACGGCCGTGCGCCGTGCCCTGGGCAAGGCGTCCGGCTTCTCCGACCACCGGTGGGAGATCATCCCTCCCACCCCGCTCCCCACGGCCATGCACGTCGCCATGGACGAGATCCTGTCCCGTGACGTCGGCGCCGGCCTGCGGAATCCGACGCTGCGGTTCTGGGAGTGGGAAGCGCCGTCGGTGGTGATCGGCAGTTTCCAGTCCGTGCGCAACGAGATCGATCCCGAGGGCGCCGCACGCCACGGCGTCACGGTGGTGCGCCGCATCAGCGGCGGCGGGGCGATGTTCATGGAGCACGGCAACGCGATCACCTACTCGCTCTACATCCCGCAGTCGCTCGTGGACGGCCTCAGCTTCGCCGACTCCTACCCGTTCCTCGACGCGTGGGTCATGGAGGCACTGGGGACACTCGGCATCGAGGCCTGGTACCAGCCGCTCAACGACATCGCGACGAGCATCGGGAAGATCGGAGGGGCCGCGCAGAAGCGCCTCGCCGGCGGTGGCATGCTGCACCACGTGACAATGAGCTACGACATCGACGCCGACAAGATGCTCGAGGTGCTGCGGATCGGCAAGGAGAAGCTCTCCGACAAGGGCACCGGGAGCGCCAAGAAGCGCGTGGACCCGCTGCGCCGCCAGACGGGGATCTCGCGCGAGGAGATCATCGACGTCATGACGGAGACCTTCCGGCGACGCTACGGTGCCGTGGACGCCTCCCTGACCGCCGACGACCTGCGGCGGGCCGAGGAGCTCGTGGGGCAGAAGTTCGGCACGGAGGACTGGCTCTACCGCGTCCCCTGAGCCTGGCCCCGCAGGGAGCGCAGCAGGTGGTCGCGCTCCTCCACGATGATGCGGCGCAGGGCCGCTGGCGCGTCCGGATTGGCCGTCAGCCAGGCGTCCGTACGCACGACGACGGCGTGGTCCTCCGGGGTCGACACGAGGTCCTGCCGCCCCGGGTACAGGCCCCGGACGATCCTGCTGGCCATCTCGATCCCGCGCGTCGCCCAGACGGTGCGGAGCATCCCGAAGTACGGCTCCTCGTACTGCACCAGGAGCTCGCGGGGTCCGAGCACGAAGCCCTCGATCGCCGCGCTGAGGAGGTCGTTGGACAGCCGGTCGTTGTGCACGGCCTCGTCCCAGGTGGCCCTCTTGATGGTGGCGTCGGGGATCGCCGAGGAGGCGAGCGTGAAGCCGACCCGGCCCGACGCCGTCCTGTCCGCCTCGCGTTCGGTCTCCAGTTCGCCCGGAAGGATCCGTCCCTGGGCAGCGAGGGCCTGCAGGAACAACCACCGCAGTTCGGCGTCGACGCGCAGTCCCGGGATCCGTTCGTCACCGTCCAGGACCGCACGGACCAGGTCCGCCGAGCTCCTCGTGCTGCGGGTGGTGAGGGCGAGCGCACGCGCCCAGACGAGTTGCAGATCGGACCCGGCCTGCGCCTCGCGCAGGCCGTCCCGGAGGCACGTCGCCAGCTGGTCGTGCAGCTCCGGACGCAGGTCCGCGGGCGCGAGAGTCTCGATCGCAGCACGGGCGTTCGCCAGCATGACCTGGAGCACACCGACGTTCGTCTCGGCCGGGGCGGCGAGCAGCACCGCTCCGAGGTAGGAGGGGACCGGCAGCAGCGCATTCCTGGTACTGGTCCACAGGGCGCCGAGGCACGTGGCGCGCGCCAGCGGATCGCGCAGCCGGTGGATGGAGGTCAGGAGCGTGGAGAGGGAGCGTTCGTCGAAGGAGATCGCCGCGTAGGTGAGATCGTCGTCGTTGAGCAGGAGCAGCTCCGGCTGGGGCCTGCCAGCGAGCGCGGGGACCGGTGTGCGTGCACCCTCGACCGTCACGGACTCGGAGGACGTGCGGACCAGCCGGCCGTCGTCGTCGACGTCGTACAGGCCCACCCGGATGCGGTGCGGGCGGGGCTCCTGGCGACCGGTGACGGGATCCGGCGCGTCCTGCACGATGGTGACGTCGGTGTAGCGGCCCGCCTCGACCGTGACCTCCGCGTGCAGGGCAGGGACTCCCGAGGTCAGCAGCCAGGACCGCGACCAGGCGTCCAGGTCCTGGCCCGTGGCGTCGGCGAGGACGTCGAGGAGATCGGCGAGCGTGGTGTTCCCGTACTCGTGCTTCCGGAAGTACGTCCGTGCGGCAGCGAAGAAGGCGTCCCGGCCCACGAAGGCCACGAGCTGCTTCAGCACGGACGCGCCCTTGGCGTAGGTGATCCCGTCGAAGTTCTGCTTCGCGGCTTCCAGGTCCGGGATGTCCGCGACGATCGGGTGCGTCGTCGGGAGCTGGTCCTGGACATAGGCCCACGCCTTCCGGCGGTTCGCGAAGCTGACCCAGGAGGAACTCCACCGCGTCGCCTCCGCCACGGCCAGTGCACCCATGTAGTCGGCGAAGGACTCCTTGAGCCACAGGTCGTCCCACCACGACATGGTCACCAGATCGCCGAACCACATGTGGGCCATCTCGTGCATGATCGTGTTCGCCCGGGCCTCCCGCTGCGCCTCGGTGGCCGCGGACTGGAAGACGTAGTCCTCCGTGAAGGTCACGAGACCGGGGTTCTCCATGGCTCCGAGGTTGTACTCCGGCACGAAGGCCTGCTCGTACTTGCCGAACGGGTAGGGGTAGTCGAAGAGATCGTGGAAGAGATCGAGTCCGCGCCTGGTCGTGTCGAAGATCTCCGGTGCGTCCAGCGAGGGCGCGAGGGACCGCCTGCAGTAGAGGGCGAGCGGGACCTCGAGGCCCTCGCCGGCCGTGCCGGGCCTGCCCGTCCAGACATCGGTCTCGCGGTGGTAGGGGCCGGCGAGCACGGTGGTGATGTAGGTGGAGATGCGCCGGGTCGGGGTGAACGTCCAGCGCGAGACCGGTGTGGGGAAGTGCTCGGACGCGATCACGTCCGCCTCGGCACCGTTGGAGGCGACCGTCCAGTCCGCGGGTGCGATGACGCTGAAGGAGAAGGTGGCCTTCAGATCGGGTTGCTCGAAGTCGGCGAAGACGCGCCGCGCGTCCGCGGGCTCGTACTGCGTGTAGAGATACGTCTCGCCGTCGGCCGGGTCCACGAAACGGTGCAGGCCCTCGCCGCTGGAGCTGTAGCGTGCACGCCCGGTCACGGTCACGGTGTTGCGCGCAGCCAGGTCGTGGAGCGCCACCCGGGCGCCGTCGCTCGCCGCGGCGGGGTCGAGCACCGTACCGTTCAGCTCCAGCCCGACGACCTCGCCGATGAAGTCGAGGAAGGTGCTGCTGCCCGGCTCACGGCACGCGAAGACGATCGTCGTGGTGCTCGGGTAGGTGGTCTCCCCGGCCGCGCGGGCCCCCGAGAGGTCGAGTTCGACGGCGTAGCTCTCGGTCTCCAGCAGTGCAGAGCGTGCGGCGGCTTCGTCCCGGCCCAGGTTCTCGTTCTCCATCCGGTCATTCAACCACGCAGTACCGGCTGTGCTCTCACTCCGGAGGGACGGCCTGGCCCTTGCTGATGATGGTCAGTCCGGAGTCGGTGACGGCGAAGCCGCGCCGGCGGTCCGCGTCGGCATCGACACCGATCCGCGCACCGGCGGGGATCCGCACGTTCTTGTCGATGATCGCCCGGCGCACCATGGCACCGGCGCCGACCTGGACCTTGTCGAGCAGCACGCAGCCGGTCACCTCCGCGGCGTCGTCGACGAAGACGTCGGTGGCGAGGACGGAGGACTGGACGGCCCCGCCGGAGACCACGACGCCGGCCGAGACGATCGAGTCGTGGGCCCCGCCCGAGCGGCCCGAGGAGCTGCGCACGAACTTCGCGGGCGGGGAGATGCTCTGCCGCGTGTAGATGGGCCATTTCAGGTTGTACAGATTGAACAGCGGCAACGGGGAGATGAGATCCATGTTGGCGTCGTAGTACGAGTCCATGGTCCCCACGTCGCGCCAGTACTGACGGTCGCGGTCGGTGGAGCCCGGGATCTCGTTCATCGTGAAGTCGTACACGGCGGCGTCGTTGCGCTCCACGAAGTAGGGGATGATGTCCCCGCCCATGTCGTGCTTCGTGTCGAGGCGTCCGGCGTCCTCCTCGAGAGCCTTCAGCAGGGCGTCGGTGGTGAACACGTAGTTGCCCATCGACGCGAGGAAACTGTCGGGGTCGTCGGGAAGACCGGGGGTGCTTGAAGGCTTCTCGACGAAGGCCTTGATGCGTCCGCTGTCCTCCGGATCCACCTCGATGACCCCGAACTGGTCGACGAGATCCATCGGCTGGCGCACGGCGGCGACGCTGACGGAGGCACCGCTCTTCACATGGGCGTCGACCATCTGCTCGAAGTCCATACGGTAGACGTGGTCCGCGCCGATCACCACCACGATGTCGGGCTGCGCGTCATGGATCAGGTTCAGCGACTGGTAGATCGCATTGGCGCTGCCGAGGAACCAGCTCTTGCCCCTGCGCTGTTGCGCCGGCACCGATGCGACGTAGTTCTGCAGGAGGGTCGACATGCGCCACGTCTCCGACACGTGCCGGTCGAGACTGTGGGACTTGTACTGCGTGAGCACCACGATCTGCAGGTACCGGGAGTTGACGAGGTTCGACAGGGCGAAGTCGATCAGACGGTAGCTCCCCGCGAAGGGAACCGCGGGTTTCGCGCGATCGGCCGTCAGCGGCATGAGCCGCTTGCCCTCCCCGCCTGCCAGTACGACGGCGAGTACTTTCTTCGGTGCCACGTCGACCTCCCGCTCTTCACTGCCCGGTCGACCGCTGCCCGGACGGGGCGCAGGTCTTCGTCCCGGAACCGTTCCGGTCACCTCACACTAGAGGACTCGGACCCACTGCACTACGTTGAGGGGGTGCGTATAGACATCGTGACGAAAGAGTTCCCGCCCGAGATCTACGGAGGGGCGGGAGTGCACGTCGCCGAGCTCAGCCGGGTCCTCGCCGGCCAGGTGGACCTGAGGGTCCACGCCTTCGGAGCGCCCCGGCCGGGCGAGTACCACGGTGCCTCGGTGTCCTCGTACGGTGTCCCCGAGGGTCTCCTCGGGGCGAACGCCGCGGTCCAGACCCTCGGGACGGACCTGCAGATGCTCGAGGGCATCGGCGGCGCAGACCTGGTCCACTCCCACACCTGGTACGCCAACATGGCAGGTCATCTCGCAGCCCTTCTGCACGGCATCCCGCACGTCCTGAGCGCGCACAGCCTCGAGCCGCTGCGCCCGTGGAAGGCCGAGCAGCTCGGCGGGGGCTACGCGCTCTCGTCCTGGGCCGAGAAGACCTCCTACGAGGCGGCGGCCGCCGTCATCGCCGTCTCTGCCGGCATGCGCGCCGACATCCTCCGCAGCTACCCCGACGTCGATCCGGGAAAGGTGCACGTGGTCCACAACGGCATCGACGTCTCCCAGTGGTCACGCGACGAGGACGACGACGTGCTGCGCACCCACGGCATCGATCCCGACCGGCCGAGCGTGGTCTTCGTGGGGCGCAACACGCGGCAGAAGGGTGTGCCCTACCTGCTGAGGTCGGCGGCACATCTTCCCGCGGACGTCCAGCTCGTCCTGTGCCTCGGCGCCGCCGACACGCCCGAGCTGGCCGCCGAGACGCAGGGACTCATCGACGACCTCCGGGCGAGGCGCGGCTCGGTGGTGCTCATCGAGAAGATGCTGCCCCGGAGAGAGGTGGTCCAGATCCTCAGCCACGCGACCGTCTTCGCGTGCCCCTCGATCTACGAGCCGCTCGGGATCGTGAACCTCGAGGCGATGGCTTGCGGCGCGGCCGTCGTCGCCTCCGCCACGGGCGGTATCCCCGAGGTCGTCGACGACGGCGTCACCGGCATCCTGGTGCCGCTCGAGCAGGTCCAGGACGGCACGGGGACACCGCTCGATCCGGAGGCCTTCGTGACCGACTTCGCCGCTGCGCTCACCGCCGTGGTGCAGGACCCGGAGAGGGCAGCCAGGATGGGTGCCGCCGGTCGCGCCCGGGCAGAGCAGCACTTCGACTGGGGCTCCATCGCCGGGGCGACGCTGGAGGTCTACCGCAGCGTGCTGTAGTCCCGGTCGGCGGACTGCCGGTACCTGCCCGGGCTAGGAGACCTGCAGGCCTCCGTTGATGTCGTAGGTGGCGGCGGTGATGTACCCGGCGTCGGGACCCACCAGGAAGCAGATCAGGGCAGCGATGTCGTCGACGGTGCCGACCCGGCCCATCAGGATGTCCCTGGACATGTCCTGCTTGCGCTCCTCGGTCAGGGTGCCGCCCATGATGTCGGTGTCCACCGGGCCGGGAGCGACGGCGTTGACCGTGATGCCGTGCTCGCCCATTTCGCGGGCCAGAGCACGGGTGAAACCGATGATGCCGGCCTTCGACGCGCTGTAGGCGACTTTCGAGTACGTGCCACCACCGCGTTGGGCCGAGATGGACGAGATACTGACCACGCGGCCGAGCTTGCGTTCGATCATGCCGTGCAGGGCGCGCTGCGTGACCAGGAACGTACCGGTCATGTTGACCGCGAACACCCGGTCCCACGCTTCCTTGGTCTCCTGCATGAACGCGGTGGGAGAGCTGATCCCGGCGAGGTTCACCAGCGCGACGATCGGCGGCACCGACGCCTCGACCTTGGTGATGGCTGCGTCCACCGACGCCTCGTCGGAGACATCGACTGCCTCGCCGACCGCCCGGACGCCGTGGCGTTGCGCGATGTCCGCTGCCGCCTCCTCGGCCGCGGCGCCGTCGATGTCCAGTATCGCGATGGACCAGCCGTCGCGTGCCAGCCGGTCGGCCGTCGTGCGACCGATGCCACGGGCGGAGGCTGCTCCGGTGAGGACAGCTGTGCGTTCAATCGGGAAGGTCACGTGATCTCCTGGTGGTGTTCTTGTGGTGGATGAAATGTTCGTAGTCGTCGTAGGTCTGGTTGATGTGGGCCTGCATCGCTTTCCGCGCCGCCTCCGGGCTCCGCGTACGGATCGCCTCCAGCACCAGGGTGTGATGGTCGATGGCGTGCTGCTGCACCTCGTGGAACGACGACGTCTCCCGCCGCATCGTGTACAGCAGCTGACTCAACGGCCCGAGGATCACCGGCAGGAACGGATTGGCCGAAGCCCTGAGGATCGCGTCGTGGAAAGCGAGATCCGATGCGGTGACGGCGTCGAGGTCCCTCGCCTCGTGGGCCGCCTGCAGCGCGGTGTTGGCTTCCTCCATCCGGGCGATGTCGACATCGTTGGCGTGCAGGGCTGCCAGCTCGGCAGCACCGGTTTCCACCATCCGCCGGATCTCCAGCAGGCGAAGTGAGATATCGGGCGAGTCCGCGGCGGTGGAGGCATACCGCAGGACGGCCTGCAGGTCGGTCCACTGCGTAGCATGATTGACGTAGGTGCCTAGGCCGCGTTTCACCTGGACGATGTTCTGCGCCTGCAGTTGCTTCAGCGCCTCCCGCACCGTCAGCCGGCTCACGTCGGACGACATCGCCAGATCGTTCTCCGGCGGGAGCGCCGCGCCGGGCGGATAGGTGCCGTCGATGATCCGTTCGAGCAGGTCGTCGAACACCGACTCAGCGAGCGGTTTCCGCATCACCGCAGGTCCCTTCGGCAGCCGGTACGCGCCGCTGGGGTGCGACGACCTTGATCACTGCCGAATCGTCGGCGGTCCCCATGCCCTGGGTCTGCCCGAGCAGGAACAGCTGCTCGGCCGCCGCGGCGACGGGCGCGGCCAGTCCGGCGGTCCTGGCGGCCTTGCCCACGATGCCCAGGTCCTTCACGAAGATGTCCAGTCGGCTGAGCACCTCGGCGTCGCCGTCGTACCCCTGCACCATGCGTGGCCCGCGGTTGGAAAGCATGAACGACGACGCCGCCCCGGTCTCCAGCGCGGCCAACGCCAGCTGCTGGTCCAGCCCCAACGCGTCCGCGAGCGCCAGCGCTTCAGCGGCTGCGGCGATGTGCACACCGCACAACAGCTGATTGACCGTCTTCATCGCCTGGCCATCACCGGCCTTGTCCCCGATCACGGTCAACGTCGACGCAAGCCGCTCCAGTACGGGACGTGCGGTCTCCAGTGCGTCCGGGTGGGCGCCCACAACGATCAGCAGGTCGCCTCCGCCGGCGCGCACGGGCCCGCCCGAGAGCGGCGCGTCGACCAGTGCGATATCGAGGTCACAGAGCCGCTCGGTCCAGGATGCGACGGCGTCGACCCCTACGGTGCTGGTCATCACGACGACGGCACCCGGCGCGAGGACAGGAGCGATCCCGTCGTCCCCGAAGAGAACCTCCTCCACCTGGGCTGCGTCTCGGACCGCGAGCACCACGATGCCTGCCCTGACGGCTGCCTCGGCGGCCGTCGCGGCGCACTCGAGTCCGGTCTCCTCGGCTCGCTTCCGTGAGGTCGGCACCGGGTCGTATCCGATGACGGGGAAGGCGGCGGCCAATCGGCCGGCCATGGGCAGGCCCATGGCGCCGAGACCGAGGACTGCCACCGTGTGCGGAGTCCGGTCAGTAAAAGGAGTCATCAGGGGGTCCCGTCGTAGGAGAAGCAGCAGCGGGGGAGCGGAGGATGTCCACCACGTCGGCGAGGGAGGCGTCGGTGCCGACGTTGCCGGCGAACACCACGAACGGAATGGAGCGCGCGGGTCCGTCGGACGGCTGCCAGAGGGAGACTATGCCGGGCAGCATCGGTCCACGTACCAGTGCGTGACGGATGGACAGCCCGTGCGCGGCGACGTCGGAGGATGTGATTCCCCCCTTGGCGATCACGAAGCGGACCGGCGTCGCGGCGATGGTCCGGCGCACGACGGCGACCACTGCCTCCGAGATGGTCCGGGCGATCTCGAGGCTCTGCCCCGGGTCGTCGGAGCGGATCAGGCGGCGGCTGGTGTGGAGGACGACCTCGCCGTGGGGAAGGCCGTCGACGACGGCACGCACCGCATCGGCGACGCCCGCGTCCTGCCGGATCGGATCGAGGACGGCCTCGACGTCAAGTTCCACGAGCCGGGCATCGGGCCGCCGTAGCACCAGGGCGTCGAGCTGCCGGGTCGTCAGGCCCACATGGGATCCCACCACGATCAGTCCACCGGAGTCGGGGGCGTCGAGGTCGGCGAAGACTTCTCCCGCAGTCAGCGGAGGACGCTCACTCTGCCCGATCCGGGCGCGGACGAACGGTGGTCCCACACGGTAGAGCAGCTTCTTACCGCGGCGTTCGGCTTCCTCGAGGCCCAGCGAGAGAGCGCGGAGGTCGTCCTCGGTGACGGCGTCGACGACGATGGGCACGGCGTCGACGGCGGTGTCCAGGACATCGGCGATGCCCTGCTTGCCGCTGCGCACGATCGACAGGTCCAGCCGGATGACCGCGTCAGCCGACCGGCCGGTCTTCTCCGCCACGTAGTCCCCCAGGTCCGATGACGTGAAGCCGAAGGTGGCATCCCGGGCGAACTCGGTCGCAGCGACCGGGGTGAGGACGCCGGCGCCGCCACGAAGGTAGTGGACACCACCGATGGTGATGCGTCCGGCATCGGGAAAGGCCGGAACCATGACGACGCCGTCGGTCGCGACAGCCGTCTCGGACTGGAGGGCGGACGCGATGACATCGGTCTCGAGCGGGAAGTGACCGCGGAGGGTCGAGTCGCTTCGGCTGACGAACCCGAGAGCGACTCCCACCGATCGGGCAGCATCGAGGGCATTGGTGACGACGTCGCGGTTGCGGGACGCGGTGGTGCCGGGGTCGAGGCTACGGGTATTGGTGAGGACGTAGACCGCCGGTGCCGGAGCGCCGCCGATCCGCTGGGCGAAGGCCCATGCGAAGTCGCTCGGCTCCCAAGAGGTGAGGACGGGGAGGTCGGCGACGGACTGGGTGCCGGTCGGGTCATCGTCGAGAACGACTAGAATCCGCCCGGAGGCCCGAACCGCGTCGGCGATCACCTCAGGTCCGATGGCCCGGACGGGAGGGTAGCTGGCGAGCAACTCGTCTTCGAGTATCAATGGTCCGCTTCCTCTTCCGACGCCTTGGGGTACTTGTCAGATGTCATATGTCCAGTGCTAGTGTGACAGGCAGCACAGTGCCCGTCAACGCAGGATCCGGGCAGGTGTCACCACCTGAGAGGGCAACGAGGCCTGCTCAGCTGATCGAGGAGCACTCCGTGGACATACAACTTCTTCTGGCACTCGTGCTGGGTATCGCCACCATCATCATTCTGGTGCTGAAGACCCGGCTCGATGCGTTCGTCGCACTGTTGATCGCAGCGCTCGTAACGGGCCTCGTCGCCGGGCAGGCGCCATTGGACATCGTCTCGTCGATCACGACGGGGTTCGGGAACACCTTGGCGTCGATCGGCATCGTCATCGGCCTCGGCGTCGGGATCGGGAAGATTCTCGAGGTGTCCGGCGCCGCCAATTCCCTGGCGCTGGCCTTCCTCAAACTTTTCGGGAAGGGCCGTGAGCCCTGGGCCCTGGGTAGCGTGGGCGCCCTGGTGTCCATTCCGGTATTCTGCGACTCCGGCTACGTCATCCTGAACCCACTGGCCCGGTCCATCGCCAGGGTCAAGCGCGCCGGGTACATCACGCTTGCACTCGCCCTCGGGTGTGGAATGACCCTGACCCACCACCTCGTACCTCCGACGCCGGGTCCGCTCGCAGTCGCCGGTATCCTTGGGGCCGACTTGGGCGCGCTGATCCTCGCGGGTCTGGCGTTCACCGTCCTGCTGCTACCGGTCGTCGTCTTCTACGCACGGTGGATGGGCCCGAAGCTCGAGCCGTCCATGAACGAGACAGTGCGTGAAGCGGTCTACGGCGCGGCCCTCGCCACATCCGGTCGTCGGGGTGGCACTGCTGTTACCGATCAGGACAGCGACCACCACAGTGGCGCCGGCACCGCGGAGGAAGAGGCAGGTCCGTCGATGGAGGTCGACAACAACGCTCTCGGCACCCCTCCCGCGGGCGCAAGGCCGCACACGGTCGGTGCCTTCGTCGCCTCCCTGCCGCTGCTGGTGCCCCTGCTCCTCATCATCATGAACACCGTCAGTGGCGCGATCGACCAGAACAACCAGGGTGTGATCGGCGGCGAGTACACGCCGTCGTCGTGGGTGGTTCCCCTGGCGTTCATCGGCAATCCTGTCGTCGCACTCGTCATCGGGGTCATCCTCGCCGTCTACGTCCTGCTCCCGCGCTGGACCCCGCGCTCCAAGGTGCAGGCCTGGTTCGGTGAGGCTGCCGCGTCGGCCGGCCTGATTCTTCTCATCACCGGTGCCGGTGGCGCACTCGGTCAGGTACTACGGAGCTCAGGCGTGGGCGATGCCCTCGCCGAGGCGATTGCAGGTACTCCGTTGCCGGCCTTCCTGGTGCCGTTCCTCATCGCCACACTGGTACGTATCGCACAGGGTTCGGGCACTGTCGCGATGATCACCGCAGCCTCGGTGACGGCTCCACTCGTCGGGTCGCTCGGCATCGATCCCATCGTCGCGGCCCTGGCCTGCACGGCCGGCTCGATGGTGTTCAGCTATTTCAACGACTCCTACTTCTGGGTCGTCACTCGCTTTGCCGGTCTCGACGGGGTCGCAGCACTCAGGGGCTGGTCGGGCATCACGACAGCGGTCTGGGTGGGGTCGATCCCGCTGCTGTTCATCGCCAACGCAGTCCTCGGCTGATCTCGCGACGGTCGATCCCACTCCTGGAGGGCGAATGGTGGGATTCACGCGTGAGTACGGTCGAACGCTCCTCC
Source organism: uncultured Arthrobacter sp. (assembly GCF_947493765.1). Taxonomy (GTDB): domain Bacteria; phylum Actinomycetota; class Actinomycetes; order Actinomycetales; family Micrococcaceae; genus Arthrobacter_D. The sequence continues at coordinate 123,382 of NZ_CANLSZ010000003.1, read as the reverse complement.
GATCCCACTCTTCGGGGCTGAACAGTGGGATCGGGGGAGTCTCTTGGGCCGAATCCCACCGTCGATCCCACTGCTGAGACCTGACCGGTGGGAGCGACCGGTGGTTCCCACCGGCGGGCCCGGAAGGGTGGGATCGACGGCCCTCCTCGAACGCGAGAGCTCACCGCCGGTGGGACGCCGCAACCCGGTGGGACCGCCCACCGCCGGTGGGACGCCGCAACCCCGGTGGGGACGGCGCACCCCCGGTGGGACGCCGCAACCCCGGTGGGGACGGCGCACCCCCGACGGATCGAGGCGTCCGGGCCGGGCGCCCTAGTTCGCGGCAGCCGCAGCCCCGGTCTTCCTCGCCTTCCTGGCCTTCTTCTCCCGGGCCGCGCGAGCGAGGAGGGTCTTCTCGTCGATCGGCGCGTCTCCACTGGCGCGGCGGCGCCGGATGTAGGCGGCCGCCTCCTCCTGCCGTTCCCGTTCGGCCCCGCTGGCCACGGCCGAGCGCAGGTGCTCCTGTCCGTAGCCGAACGCCTCCACGAGATCGAGCGCGTGCGGCCGGATCTTCGTCAGCAGGCGGTTGATGTACCCGTCGAGGGTACGGGCCCGCTGGGAGGAGAGCCGGCCGTTCATGAGGAACCACGCCAGGTCCTTCTCGATCAGGCACAGCCCGAACAGATCGCGCAGTCGCGTCAGGACCTCCTTGGTCCCCGGGTCGTCGATCTTCTGCAGTCCCCGCGAGAACGCCTCCCACTGGAGCAGCTCGGCGTGCGCGTGGGCCACCTCGATCAGTTCGTTCTGGTGCTCGTTGAACAGGGCCGCGGACTTCTCCTGGGTCATGCCCTTCGCCCCGCGCAGGACGGCGGCGAGATCGGCGACGCGGGACTGCACGCGGTCCGAGAGGAGCTCACGCTGCGTGTCCTCGTCGCGCAGCGCGATCGCGGACTTCCTCTCGGAGCCCGAGTCCGCCACCGTCTGCGCCACGCGGCGCAGACCGGACCGGTGCAGGGTCTTCTCTGCGGCCTGGGACACCGCGTAGCGCGCCAGCACGCCGAAGTCCACGCCCTTGAACTCCTTGGCGTAGTCGGTCAGCAATCGCTTGGCCACGAGCTGGAGGAGGATCGTGTTGTCGCCCTCGAACGTCACGTACACGTCGAGGTCGGCGCGCAGCGACGCGAACCGGTTCTCGATCAGGAAGCCCTGGCCCCCGGTGGCCTCCCGGCACTCCTGCAGGGTGTCCAGAGCCAGCCAGGTGCTCAGGGGCTTCAGTGCCGCGGCGAGGGTCTCGAGGTCCTGGCGGTCCTCGTCGGTGTCGTGCCGTCCGGAGAAGACGTCGTCGAACTTCTCGAGCAGTTCCTCGTGGGCGAAGGACGCCGCATAGGTCGCTGCGAGCCGCGGCAGCAGGCGCCGCTGGTGACGCTGGTAGTCCATCAGGACCTCCTCCACGAGATCCGACGAACCGTTGAACTGCCGCCGCTGCGTCGAGTAGGTGATGGCGGCGGTCAGGGCCAGCTTGCTCGCCGCGACCGCCGCGCCGTCGAGGGACACGCGCCCCTGCACGAGGGTGCCGAGCATCGTGAAGAAACGCCGGCCCGGCGAGGCGATGGGCGAGCTGTAGCTGCCGTCCGGCGCGACGTCGCCGTAGCGGTTCAGCAGATTGGTCCGCGGCACCCGGACGCCGTCGAAGTGCAGGCGGCCGTTGTCGATACCGTTCAGACCGCCCTTGATGCCGTCGTCCTCCCCGCCGACGCCGGGCCTGAAGGACCCGTCCGCGTGACGGAGCTCCACGTAGAGACCGTGGACACCGTGGTTGACGCCGTTGGTGATGAGCTGGACGAACACGACGGCCGCCCGCCCGTCGATGGCCCCGTTGCCGATGTAGTCCTTCCACGCCGCGCGGAAGGGTGTGTCGATGACGAACTCGTCCGTCGCCGGATCGAAGGTGGCGGTAGTGGCGATGCTCGCCACGTCGCTGCCGTGGCCCGTCTCGGTCATGGCGAAGCAGCCGGGGATCTCCAGGGACATGATGCCCGGCAGCCAGGCCTCGTGGTGCTGCGCCGTGCCGAGGTGCAGCACGGCGGAGCCGAAGAGGCCCCACTGCACGCCGGCCTTGATCTGCAGCGAGGGATCCGCGATCACCAGTTCCTCGAAACCGGCCACATTGCCGCCGTGGTTGTCCTCCCCACCGAAGGCGGCCGGGAAAGCCCGGTGCACCGCCTGCTGCTCGACCAGGTAGTGCAGCTGATCGAAGCAGCGTGCGCGGTGGTCGTGGTGCGTGAGGCCTTCGATCTTGTGCACCTCGGGCCGACCGGCAAGCTCACGCGCGGTGCGGCGGACGTCGGCCCACCGTCCCAGGAGGAGCTCGCCGAGCGCGGCGGTGTCGACGGCGGCGTGGTCGTCGTCGGTGATCTCGGCGGTGGCAGGGATCTGCTGTGGAACGGAGAGGGTCTGTGTCATGGCGTGTCCTTCGCTTGGGGACGGCTGGGGGAGGAGAGGGGGTGCAGCAGGGTCCCGTCATGGCTGATGCCGTCGAAGAGCCAGCCCGTGATGTACCGGGCGAGCTGCTCCTCGGTGGGTCGGCGCGGCCCGGGTGGTGTGGAGAGCCACTGTTCGCCCACGGCCCGCACCATGCCGATCGCCGCCGTGGGCCAGTACTCGGGGGCAGCGTCCTCGGGGCCCGCGGAGCGTTCGGGAGCGAGGAGGTAGGCGCGCATGGGGCGCGAGATCATCGCGGTCACGGAGGCGAGGAAATGTGCGAGCGTGTCGTCGCCGTCCCCGCCCGCCGCGCTCGACTCGGCGATCCCCACACGCGTGACGAAGGCATAGACGTTCGGTGACGTCCTGGCCATCTGCAGGTAGGCCAGCACCATCGAGTGGAAGCCCTCCCGTGGACCGGTCGCGGCCTTCGCGGCGTCGAGCACCTTCTGCTGCATCTGGGCGATCACCACTTCCGCCACGGCCCGCTGCAGCCCGGTCTTGTCGCCGAAGTAGCGGTAGTACACCGACTTGGAGGTGTCGGCGGTGGCCGCGATGTCCTCCATGGACGCCCCCGGACCGAGGGCGTCGATGGCCCGCCGCGCAGTCTTGATGAGCTCCCTGCGACGTTCGGTGCGGTGCTCCGCCCAGCGGCTGGAGCGCCCGTCGGGGACGAGGTCGGAACGATCATCCGGCGCCGCGGATGCCTTCGAGGGGGCGGGGGCCAACTTCATGATACCAAGCGTATCAGCTACGATAGGTATCGATAATTCACCTCTCCCACCAGGAGTACTCCCATGGCAGATCAGGCCGAAGCCCAGACCACCGCCCGCTCACCCCGCACGGCCGTCGTCATCGGCGGCAACCGCATCCCGTTCGCCCGTTCCGGTGGGGCCTACGCGTACTCCTCCAACCAGGACATGCTCATCGCAGCGCTGGACGGGCTCGTGGCCCGTTTCGGACTGCAGGGCGAGCGCATCGGAGAAGTGGCAGCGGGTGCGGTCCTCAAGCACTCCCGCGACTTCAACCTGACGCGCGAGGCAGTCCTCGGCTCCGCGCTGTCCCCCGAGACGCCGGCCTACGATCTGCAGCAGGCCTGTGCCACCGGCTTGGAGACGGTCGTGGGACTCTCCAACAAGATCAAGCTCGGGCAGATCGACTCCGGTATCGCAGGAGGCGTCGACTCCGCGTCCGACGCCCCGATCGCCGTGAGCGAGGGCCTGCGCCGTGTGCTGCTGGACCTGTCCCGTGCGAAGACCACCCAGCAGAAGATCCGCATCCTGAGCACCCTCCGACCGAAGGACCTCTCACCGAACGCGCCGGGAACGGGAGAACCGCGGACCGGACTGTCCATGGGGGAGCACCAGGCCATCACGACGGCGGCCTGGCAGATCACGCGGGAGGCCCAAGACGAACTGGCCTACCGGAGCCATCACAATCTCGCCGCCGCCTACGAGCGCGGGTTCTTCACCGATCTGATGACCCCCTACCGGGGCCTCGTGAAGGACGCGAATCTCCGCCCCGACACCTCGGTGGAGAAGCTCGCGACCCTCAAGCCCGTGTTCGGCAAGGCGCTGGAGACCCCGGCCACCATGACGGCGGGCAACTCGACACCCCTGACCGACGGCGCCGCCGTCGTGCTGCTCGGCAGCGAGGAGTACGCCACCGCGCACAATCTGCCCATGCTCGCGAACATCGTGGACGCCGAGGCGGCTGCCGTGGACTTCGTCAACGGCGAGGAGGGCCTGCTCATGGCGCCGGTCCATGCGATGCCGCGCCTGCTCGCGCGCAACGGCCTCACCTTCGACGACTTCGACTTCTTCGAGATCCACGAGGCCTTCGCCGGGACGGTCCTGGGATCACTGGCAGCCTGGGAGGACGAGGACTACTGCAAGCGCGTCCTCGGCCTGGACGGCGCGCTCGGGAGCATCGACCGCTCGAAGCTCAATGTCAACGGCTCCTCCCTGGCCGTCGGCCATCCGTTCGCGGCAACCGGCGGGCGCATCGTCGCCTCGCTGGCCAAGACGCTGTCCGAGCAGGGCGGTCGCGGCCTGATCTCGGTCTGCGCGGCCGGCGGCCAGGGCGTCGTCGCGATCCTCGAGGCGAGGAACTGATGACCGACCGGTACGTGGAGCTCGTCAACACACCGCTCGCGGCAAGGCTCGCCAAGGCCCTCGGGCTGCCCCGGCCGTCCGTCCTGCGGCGCTACACCCCGGGCGAGGCTCTGGCCACGAGGCCGGTCCTGGTGGCCGGTTCCGGCGCCGGGGCGGATGCGCTCGCGGAGGTCATCCTGGGCTGGGACGTCGAGGTCCGGCGCCACGTGCTGCCCGGCGAGAAGCTCAGCGCCGCCGTCGTGGTGCTCGACGCCGCGGACTCACCCGCCGATCTCTCCGCGCCGCTGCTGGAACTGGGTCAGGCCGTGAAGCTGCTCGTCCCGGGAGGGCGCGTGGTGGGGATCTCCCGGGCGGCTGAGGACACGACCGATCCGGCACGGGCCGCCGCACGGCAGGGCATCGACGGCGCGTTGCGGTCGGTGGCGCACGAGCTGCGGGGAGGTGCCACGGCCAACGGCATCGTCCTGCGGGGAGAGACGACGACGACGGACCCCTCCACGATCGGCGCACTGCGCTTCCTCCTCTCGGGCAAGAGTGCCTATGTGGACGGGCAGTTCATCGAGGTGCGGGCGGTACCCGAGGACAGCGTGTCCGACGTCGCGGCGGCCACCGCCGCCGAGGGCATCCCCGACCGGCCCCTCGCCGGCAGGACGGCCGTGGTCACGGGAGCGGCCCGCGGCATCGGTGCGAAGATCGCGGAGATCCTCGCCCGCGACGGAGCCCACGTGATCGCCGTCGACGTCCCGGCGGCCGGCGAACAGCTGGCGCAGGTGGCCAATCGGGTAGCAGGCACGGCGCTGCAGCTGGACATCACCGACCCCGATGCCGGGACGCGGATCCTCGAGCACGTGGGGCAGCGCTACGGCACGCTGGATATCGTGGTGCACAACGCCGGTATCACGCGTGACAAGCTGCTGGCCAACATGGACGCCGCCCGCTGGGACTCTGTGATCGCGGTGAACATCTCGTCGCAGCTGCTCATGAACGAGCAGTTCCTCGCCTCCCCGGTGTTCTCGCCGACCGGGCGCATCATAGGCCTCGCCTCCACCAGCGGCATCGCGGGCAACCGCGGCCAGAGCAACTACGCTGCCTCCAAGGCCGGCGTCATGGGCATGGTCCGGGCGCAGGCAGCAGCGTTCGACGGCGGAGCCCGCACCATCAACGCCGTCGCCCCCGGCTTCATCGAGACGGACATGACGGCGAAGATCCCGCCTCTCACTCGGCAGGTGGCGCGGCGCCTGAGCAGTCTGCAGCAGGGCGGCCTGCCCGTGGACGTCGCCGAGACGATCGCCTTCCTGGCGTCCGACGCCGCGGCCGGCGTCAACGGTCAGGTGGTCCGCGTCTGCGGCCAGAATCTGGTCGGAGCGTGAGCGGGCCGATGGCAGGTGGAACCGCGTCGGATGGGACCGGGCCGGATGGGACAGGGTTTACTGGGACAGCGTCGGGTGACACGACGGAGCTGGACCAGGTGCCCGGTCTGCCCGGCCTCTACCGCCAGGCGCTCGCACTGGCGGCACGACGCCGGGTCGGCCGGGAGCACGCGCCGTCGCAGCTGCCCGACGCGCAGCACGCGGTCCGGGGCATCACGGCTGATCCCGCCGAACTGGCACGCTTCCAGCACCTGCTGCGCTCGACCATGCGGGACCAGCTGCCGACGGCCTATCTGCACACCCTCGCGTTCCCGGTCGCGATGAGCGTCCTGGCGCGGACCGACTTCCCGCTGCCACTGCTCGGCATGGTGCATCTGAGCAACGAGGTGCACCAGAGCCGCCAGGTCGGCGTCTCCGAGAAGCTCGACATCACGGCCCGGGCCGAGGACCTCCGCGCACACGCCGCCGGCACCCAGGTGGACCTGGTGACGGAGGTCAGCGTGGGCGGCGAGCGCGTGTGGACGGGCCGCTCGGTCTATCTGGCGCGCGGCGTGCGGATCGCCTCCGGTACCGGTACGCCGGACGCACCGGAGCGCCCGGCGTTCTCGCCGCCCGTGCCGACCGGCGTGTGGCGTCTGGACGCCGGGATCGGGCGCCGGTACGCAGCGGTGTCCGGGGACTGGAACCCCATCCACCTGAGCCGGCCGACGGCGAAGCTGCTCGGCATGAAGGGCGCCATCGCCCACGGCATGTATCTCGCCGCGCGGATGGTGGACCGGGCCGTCCCGGCGCCGTCGGGCGTCATCGACTGGCGCATCGACTTCCACACGCCGGTCCCGCTGCCCGGCTCCGTGACCACGTCCTTCCGCCGCTCGGACGAGGACGGCGGAAGGATCGACGTGGTCGGGTGGTCGACCGAGCTGCGGAGACCACACTTCACCGGGTGGGTGCACGCGGACCGCAACCTTCCCGGAGCACCGACGACTGGCTGAACAACGGACCACGCGGGCGTACCGAGACCTAGACTGGGCGCATGACCCGTACCGCTCTCTTCGATCGCGCCACCGCGCTCGACGCCGCCGATCCGCTGGCCGCCCAGCGCAAGCTCTTCCTCGATGCCCCCGACGACTCCGTCCGGGCGTATCTGGACGGGAACTCACTGGGACGGCCGCTCGCGGCGACCGTCGACACGCTCACCTCGTTCGTCCACGACCAGTGGGGAGGGCGCCTCATCCGCGGCTGGGACGAGGGCTGGCTGGCTCTGCCGCAGCGGATCGGCGACCAGCTCGGCCGGGTGGCGCTCGGCGCCGCGGAGGGCCAGTGCGTGGTGGCCGACTCCACCAGCGTGCTGCTGTACAAGCTAGCGCGGGCCGCCGTCGCCGCACGGCCGGAGCGCACCGAGATCGTGGTGGACCGGGACAACTTCCCGAGCGACAGGTTCATCGTCGAGGGGATCGCCCGCGAACGCGGTCTCACGGTGTGCTGGCTGGACGTGGACTACGACGGCGGCGCCACGCCCGACGACGTCACCGCCGTCGTCGGGGCGCAGACCGCCCTGGTGCTGCTGAGCCACGTGGCATACCGCTCCGGCTTCATCGCCGACGTCCCGGCCATCACCCGCATCGCCCACGACGCCGGCGCCCTCGTCCTGTGGGACCTGAGCCACTCCGTGGGCTCCGTCCCCGCGGAACTGGACGCCTGGGACGTCGACTTCGCCACGGGCTGCAGCTACAAGTACCTCAACGGCGGGCCGGGAGCCCCGGCCTGGGCCTACGTGGCCGAGCGGCACCTGCCGACCCTGGACCAGCCGATCCTGGGCTGGCTGGGCAGCGCCGATCCGTTCAGGATGGGCTCCGCCTACGAGCCGGCCGATGGCATCAGACGCCTGGTCTCCGGCACGCCGCCGATTATGGGCATGCTCCCCGTCCAGGACATGCTCTCCGTGATCGACGGCGTCGGCCTGGACGCCGTCCGCACGAAGTCCGAGGCGCTGACGGCGTTCGCCGTCGACGCCGTCGACACGCTCCTCGCGCCCCACGGCGTGGTCCTGGCGTCACCGCGCGACGCTGCCCGACGCGGTGGGCACATCACCATCGACCACCCCGCCTTCGCGGCCATGGTGCCCGAGCTGTGGAAGGAGGGCGTCATCCCCGACTACCGCAACCCCGACGGCATCAGGCTGGGACTCTCGCCCCTGTCGACGTCGTTCGAGGAGACCGCGCTGGCCATCGAGGCGATCGCGGCCCGGCTGGATGCCGCGGCATAGCGCGGCCGAGACGCGCCGATTCACCATCGCAGCCATTCTCGTGTAGAGTCCTTCTCGTTGCTTTCAGCGGTTCAGGCCGCGGAAAACCACCCGCGCGGGTGGCGGAATGGCAGACGCGCTAGCTTGAGGTGCTAGTCCTCTTATTGAGGGTGGGGGTTCAAGTCCCCCTCCGCGCACAGTGGAGCCCCTGGTCGGAGTCATCCGGCCGGGGGCTTTCTCGTCAGGCAGCATCGGACGACAAGAAGCCTACGGCCCAACGGCTGTCGATGGTTCACCGACCGCACGTATCGGACGCACGATAAGCCCGGCTCGGGCATAATCGTTGTCAGCGGTTCCGGATGCTGCCTCATGTCTTAGGGGAATTCTTCTTGCGCACTACTCAGCGGCGATCTTTCGGATTAGCTTCCGGGACCAACCCGAACGGCAAGCGGCTCGATATCCAAGGTCTGCGCGCTATCGCTGTTGGTGTCGTTCTCCTCTACCATGCCGGGGCCCCGTTCATGCCCGGCGGCTTCGTCGGCGTCGACATCTTCTTCGTCATCTCGGGCTTCCTCATCACGGGGATCCTGCTCAAGAAGGCGACCAGCGATGGTCGGATCGGTCTTGCCGCCTTCTACGCCAAGCGAGCAAAGCGTATTCTTCCGGCGGCCCTCCTCGTACTGGTCGTGTCGGGGGCCCTTACGCTGATCGTGCTCCCCAGAACTCGCTGGGACGACGTCGGTCTGCAGACGCTCGGCGCCGCGTTCAGTGTCGTGAACTGGATCTTCGCCGCAACCGCCACGGATTATCTTCGCAGCGACAGCGCGCCGAGCCCTCTCCAGCATTACTGGACGCTGTCGGTCGAGGAGCAGTTCTACCTTCTGTGGCCCCTACTGTTGGTTGGAGCTGTCATTTTGGCCAGGCGGGCCAAAGACGTCCACGCCACACGGATAAGCGAGTCCCGTTTCCGCAGGAAGGCGTTCGGCGCAGCGCTCCTCATTACTGTTCCTTCCCTCGGATACTCGATCTTCTACACCGTGCACAACCCGGACGCAGCGTATTTCGTCACCACCACTCGTATGTGGGAACTCGGCATCGGGTGCATCCTCGCAATCGTGCTGCCCTGGGTGCCCAAGCTCAGTCCGCGGGTAGCAGTGATCCTGGGAACTGCAGGGATCGGCGCAATGCTCGCTGCTGCCGCCTTCTATTCCGCGGATACTCGATTCCCGGGTAGTGCAGCTCTGCTTCCTACCCTCGGTGCAGCGGCGGTGATCCTGGCAGGTACGGATAAGCGGACGGTGGTGACAAGAGCCCTTTCCATTCGCCCGCTACAGTTCATCGGCGACATCTCCTATTCGTTGTACCTCTGGCACTGGCCGTTGATTGTTATTGGAACCTATCTGCTGGGGGGCCTCGAGTTCTACCAGGGCGTTCTGATCATCCTTCTCGCTATAGTGCCCGCCTTTCTCAGCTCCCACTATGTAGAACAACCGGTTCTTCGGTCGAGAGCTCTGACCGTAGATGTCCGAACCCTCGGACTGGGAATGCTCGGGATGGTCCTCACCGGGGTGCTCGCTGTAACTGTCCTTTCAGCCACGCCTGGTCCCCACGATCAGAGTGCTTCGGGAAGTACGTCCGGCGGGCCGGAGGATAGGAGGATCGGGGCCCAGATTCTCGCGGACGACCCGTCCGCCGGTGCCCCTGTTGAATCAGCTGCGCCGTTCACACCATCGGCAGTGGCAGCCCCGGACGACAATCCCGCTCCGTACGCGGATGGATGCCACCAGGACGCCGTCGAGGATTCCCCTGTGCCATGTACATACGGTGCGGAGGACTCATCATATGAGGTGGCGTTGGTCGGGGACTCACATGCAGCGCAGTGGGCTCCCGCTCTGGAGGAGCTCGCAACGAAGAACGACTGGAAACTAACGACGTACACGAAATCGTCATGTCCTCTAGTAGGCACCATGATCTTCCTCACCGGCAAGGACCAGTCCTACGAGTCTTGTGGCAGATGGAACGAGAAGGTTACGTCGCTTCTCCTGCGGGACCAACCCGACCTCGTCGTCCTCTCCTCGACCACGCATCGCGCCGTCAACGGTAAGCCGATGGGTGATGCTTTTGCCCGCGCGTGGCAACCACTCAGCAACGCCGGGCTCAACCTCGTGGTCATTGCAGATACGCCGCTGCCGAGTCAGGACATCCCGGAGTGTGTCTCAGCGAACGAGGAGGACCTGATTTCCTGTACCACGTCACAGAAGGATGCATTCGCCAATGCGTGGCCTGAGCAGCGAGCAGCACTCGACCAGGTGGAGGGAGTCGCCTCGGTCAATCTGAATGAGCTGATCTGCCCCGAGGATCGATGCGCGCCGGTGATCGGAAATGTTCTGGTCTATCGGGACTCGAGCCATCTCACCGCGACCTACTCCCGCAGTCTTGCTGGAGCGCTCGAGCAGGGACTCGAGCATCTGGGGGCTCCCGTGGCAGCGCCCTGATCACAGCAATCTGTGCGCCCCCGCAACTGGCGCGAGCTACTTCCAAGTTTTGCTTCACCAGGAACGGAATGGAGTGCGACAACCAGCACTCCACCCCAAACGGTACTGCCTGGAATCGCGTTTTGCAGGGATCGACTATGCACCGCGAAAAGGTCGAGCCGTACAAGGTCGTGCGTCCAGATTCTTGAGCCGGCCGGTCTATGTGCGAGCACGAGCGGCTGCCGCGTCGAGGTATCGGCGGCTCCGCGCCATGACCTTCTGGAATTCTCACGACGCCGCTACGAGTTCGACCGGTCAATCTGCGCGAGATGGCGGAGGTTCGGATGCAGTACCGGCAATATCCCTCTTCATTGCCCAGACACCGCCAAGAGGGCCAGGGTATTCGCTTCCCCTGACGGACGCCACACCGCCCAAGAGGGAGTAGCTCACGCCTGCGCTCCGTGAAGCCTCGGTAGGCTGGGTGGAAACCGCTACCCAGGAGGACCACGTGGGCATCACACCCGAAGACGAAGTCGTCAGGATCTGCCAGGAACTCATTCGCTTCGACACCTCCAACTTCGGCGGCAACGAGGGCCCGGGGGAGCGCCAGGCCGCCGAGTACACGGCGGGGCTCATCGAGGAGGTGGGCCTGTCCTCGGAGCTCTTCGAAGCGGCACCGGGACGCACCTCCGTCGTGGCCCGCATGGAGGGAACTGATTCCTCCCTGCCCGCCCTCGTGGTGCACGGTCATCTCGACGTCGTCCCCGCACAGAAGGAGGACTGGAGTGTGGACCCGTTCAGCGGCGAGGAGAAGGACGGCCTGATCTGGGGGCGCGGAGCCGTGGACATGAAGGACATGGACGCCATGATCCTGTCCGTCCTGCGCTCCATGCAGCGCGACGGCGTCAGGCCGCAACGCGATCTGATCTTCGGCTTCTTCGCCGACGAGGAGGCCGGCGGAGCCTACGGGGCGTCCTGGCTCGTGGACAACAAGCCCGAGGTCTTCGAGGGTGCAGCGGAGGCCATCTCGGAGGTCGGCGGCTTCTCCGCGACCATCGGCGGTCAGCGCACCTATCTGCTCCAGACGGCCGAGAAGGGCATCTCCTGGCTGCGGCTCGTGGCCCACGGCCGCGCCGGTCACGGCTCGCAGATCAACACCGACAACGCCGTCACGGCACTGGCCCGCGCCGTCACCCGCATCGGCGAGTACTTGTGGCCGATCGAACTCACCCCCACTACACGCCAGTTCCTGGACGGCGTCACGGAACTCACGGGTGTGGAGTTCGACGCCGACAATCCCGAGATCCTGCTGCGCGAGCTCGGCACGGTGGCGCGCTTCGTGGGTGCGACGTTGCAGAACACCGCGAACCCCACCGTCCTCAAGAGCGGGTACAAGCACAATGTCATCCCGGGCACCGCCGAGGCCCTGATCGACGTGCGTACCCTGCCGGGGCAGCAGGACCAGGTCCTCGAGATCATCCGGGGCCTCGCCGGCGAGGGTGTGGAGGTGAGCTACGAGCACAAGGACACCTCGCTCGAGGTGCCGTTCGCCGGCAATCTCGTCGACTCCATGATCGACGCCCTGCACGCCGAGGACCCCGGCGCCAGGGTGCTGCCGTACACGCTCTCGGGCGGGACCGACAACAAGTCGCTGAGTCGCCTCGGGATCACGGGCTACGGCTTCGCGCCCCTGCAGCTACCGGAGGAGCTCGACTTCACGGGCATGTTCCACGGGGTCGACGAGCGGGTCCCCACGGACTCCCTCCGATTCGGTGCGAAGGTGCTCGCCCGACTCCTGACCACCTACTGAGCCCCGCCCGCCGGGCTGAGTCCTCCCGGGCTGAGACTCGACCGGCAGGACTCAGCCCGGGAGGACTCAGCCCGGCAGGACATTATTCGACAGGACATCCATGACCGACACGAGGACTTCCCATCCGACCGCAGACGCTGCCGTCACGATCGAGCAGCTCCTGCCCGACGATCTGATCGAGCGCTTCAGGGGACGGGCCGCGGGCTACGACGCCGGTGACTCGTTCTTCACGGAGGACTTCGCAGAGCTGCAGGAGAACGGCTACCTGCAGCTGCTCGCGCACACCAGGCCCGGCGCTGCCGGCGGCATGCAGCAGGCCGCCCGCACCCAGCGCCGGTTGGCCGCGGCCGCTCCCGCCACCGCCCTCGGGGTCAACATGCACCTGATCTGGACGGCCGTCGCCGGGCTCCTCGCCGATCGCGGCGACGACTCGCTCCTGTTCGTCCTGGACGAGGTGCGGCGCGGCGAGATCTTCGCCTTCGGCGTGTCCGAACCCGGGAACGACGCCGTGCTCTTCGACTCGCTGACCCGCGTGGAACCGGTGGACGACGGCTACAGCTACACGGGCACCAAGGTCTTCACGAGTCTGTCGCCGGTCTGGACCCGGCTGGGTGTCTTCGGCAAGCTCGCGGGCTCGGAGGGCGACGGGGACTCCATCCTCCATGCCTTCGTGCCCCGGGGAGCGTCCGGCGTGGAGACCCTGGACGACTGGGATCCGCTCGGCATGAGGGCGACCCGGTCCAACACGACACGCCTCGCGGACGTCCGGGTACCTGCCGATGCGGTCTTCCGACGCACCCCGGTGGGACCGAACGCGGATCTGCTGGTCTTCGGGATCTTCGCTGCGTTCGAGACGCTGATCGCCTCGGTCTATCTCGGGATCGCCGATCGCGCCCTCGACCTCGCAGCCGACGCGCTCACGCGCCGTCGGAGCCATGTGGCGGGCCGGCCGTTGTCGGACGATCCGGTCCTGCGCCAGCTCCTGGCCGGAGCGGCCATGACCCGGACGGGGGCCGCCGCGGAGCTGCGCGACGTGACGGAGGATCTCGACGCAGGCGTGGACGACGGCCCCCGGTGGTTCGCACGGCTCGTGACGCTGAAGACGCATGCGGTGGATGCCGCCGTGGCGGCGACCGGTGTGGCGTTGCACGTGGGCGGGGGGTCCGGTTTCGCGGCGACGTCCGAGATCGTCCGCCTGCACCGTGACGCCCTCGCCGGACAGTTCCACCCCTCCACCGAGGAGTCGGCGCGCTCCACCGTCGCGACGGGTCTCCTCGGGCCGCCCTCGGAGTGATCGCCGGTCCCGGCGGGCTACGCCGTGCGCTCCACCCGGAGCACCTTGCGCCGCAGCCAGTACCGACGGGCACCACCGATGTAGATGCAGCTGCGCTCCAGTTCCCACTTGCCGTACTCCGCGTGCTCGGTGACCAGGCTCCGGGCTGCGGGCAGTGACTCGTTCGCCGACACCGTCAGGACCAGGTACTCGTACTGCTTGCCGTAGTCGCGCTTGCGGACGGTCGTCGCATTCTGGATTTGTTCTCGCATATGCCTCCAATTGTGCTCTCTTTACCGCTAACGTCTAGGCCATGAGCATAGATCCGCGTGTGGCGCTCGAGTCCCTGGTGTCGGCGCTCGAGGAGCATCTCGCGTCCTCGGCATCTCGACGACAGGAGGACGACCCTGCGGTGGATGCAGCGTATCGCAGCATCGCGGCTGCGTTCGAGGTGTACGAGGAAGCCCTGTACGACGCCTTCGGGGAGGTCACCCCGCTCGAGATCTACGAGGAGACGGACGACGACGGGGACGACGACCGCACACGCGACGACGAAGTTGATGACGACGACGACCGGGACGAGGACGGCGACGACCGGGAGGACGACGACGGGGACGATGAGGAGTCCGGCTACGTGGCCGAGCTGATCGACGCGGAGGTCGAGCCGGTCCGGGAGGCCTAGCACCGCCGCAGGTGGTTCTCAGTCGAGCAGCGCGGAGACTTCGTCCAGGACCTCCGCGATCGGTTCCGCCACCGGTCCGCCACCCGCGGCGAGGATCTCCTCGAGCTGCTGCGGGGTCCTGGCCCCGACGATCGCGGAGGCCACGCGTTCGCGGTGCAGCAGCCAGCGGAGGGCGAGCTCGTGCGGCCGCAGGTCGAGCCCCCGCGCGGCAGTGCACAGCGCCTCCGTGACCCGCTGGGGCTTGCCCGACAGATACGGCTCCACGTAGGGCGCCCACACATCGGACCCTCCCCGTGACTCGGCGGGAGTCCGCCCGCGGTACTTGCCCGTGAGGACGCCGCGCCCCAGCGGCGCCCACGCCAGGATGGCTGCCCCGAAGGCTTCCACCGAGGGCAGCACATCGCGTTCGGCGGTGCGGTTCACCAGGGAGTACTCGACGTCGTCCACCACGATGGGGAACGACGCCGTGGCGGCCGCCCGTGCGAACTCCCAGCCCGTGTAGTTGGACAGCCCGATGTAGCGGGCCCTGCCGCTGCTGTAGGCGGTCCCGAGGGCGCTGAGGGTCTCCTCCAGCGGGACGGCGGGATCGGGGGAGGGGGCGAGCCAGAGATCCACGTGGTCGGTGCCGAGCAGGGACAGCGAACTGTCCAGTGAGTCCAGCAGCCCCCGCCTCGAGCTGTCGAGGCGCCGACTGCCGGAACGGGTGGTCCCGCCCTGCACCGCGAGGACCACCTCGGAGCGGGCCACCGTGTCGCCGATGAAGCCACCGAGCATGGCCTCCGCCTGGCCCTCCCCGTAGCGGGCCGCTGTCTCCACGAGAGTGCCCCCGGCCTCGGTGAACAGGCGCAGCTGTTCGCGCGCCGCATCCTCCGCCACCTCGCTGCCCCAGGTCATGGTGCCCAGTCCCAGCGTCGACACGGACAGGCCGCTCGCTCCCACGTTTCGCCTCTGCATAGGCCCAGCCTAGAGGCTCCCGGGTCGCCGATGGCTTAGGGTCGGAAGCGTGAATTGGATAGAAGCGATCATCCTGGGGTTCGTCCAGGGCCTTACCGAATTCCTACCCATTTCATCGAGCGCCCACCTGCGCATCATCGGCGAACTGCTGCCCGGCGCACAGGATCCCGGGGCGGCGTTCACCGCCATCACGCAGCTGGGCACGGAGACGGCCGTCGTCGTCTTCTTCTGGCGCGACATCGTGCGGATCGTCAGGGCATGGTTCGGCGCGCTGAGGGGCACTGTGCCGCGTGACGATCCCGACGCCCGGATGGGCTGGCTCGTGATCATCGGCAGTCTTCCCATCGTGGTGCTCGGCCTCCTGTTCCAGGACCAGATCGAGAGCACGTTCCGCAGCATGTGGATCGTCGCCACGATGCTGATCGTCTTCGGCCTGATCCTCGCCGTCGCCGACCACGTGGGTCGCCAGACCCGCGAGCTCACGCAGCTCACCTACCGGCACGGCATCCTGTACGGCTTCGCACAGGCACTGGCCCTGATCCCCGGGGTCTCCCGTTCCGGCGGCACCATCACCGCAGGTCTGCTCATGGGCTACACCCGCGAGGCAGCCGCCCGCTACTCCTTCCTCCTGGCCATCCCCGCGGTGTTCGGCAGCGGGGTCTTCCAGCTCGTCAAGAGCTGGGACGAGCAGGGGCCGTACGCCCTGCCCGAGACGGCCCTGGCCACCCTGGTCGCCTTCGGGGTCGGCTTCGCGATCATCGGGTGGTTCCTGAAGTTCGTCAGTACGCGCGGTTACGGCCTCTTCGTCTGGTACCGCATCCTGCTCGGCGTGGCCCTCTACGCGCTCCTGGGTTCCGGGGTCATCACCGCCTGACACCGGGCCGTAAGCTGGAACGTGTGATTGCGTGGAACTCGACCCCTGTCCCCGACGTCGACGGTGCCCAGTCGGACGTCGACCTGTTCGACACGGCGCGCCAGGAGCTCGTCCCCCTGCCGGTGCGAGCCGAGCGCAGCCTCTACGTCTGCGGGATCACCCCCTACGACGCGACCCACCTGGGCCATGCGTCCACCTACGTCGCCTTCGACCTGCTCAACCGGACCTGGCGCGATGCCGGGTCGAGAGTTTCCTACGTGCAGAACGTGACCGACGTCGACGATCCGCTGCTTGCCCGTGCCACCGCGACGGGCGTCGCCTGGCAGGACCTCGCAGCGGAGCAGACCGAGCTGTTCCGGGAGGACATGGAAGCGCTCAACGTGCTGCCGCCGGACCACTACATCGGCGCGGTCGAGTCCATCGGGTGGATCGTCCCGGTGGTGGAGGAGCTGGTGGACCGCGGTCTCGCCTACGCCGTCCCGGGCGCAGGCGGTGAGTCCGACGGCGACATCTACTTCTCCCTCGATGCCGTCTCCTCGCTCGGGGAGGGCGACACGGCGCGCTGGTTCCTGGGCCAGGTCTCGCACCTCGACGCGGAGACGATGCTCGAGCTGTCCGCCGAACGCGGTGGGGACCCGGCACGGCCGCACAAGCGCAACGCGCTGGACCCACTGCTCTGGCGGGCCGCCCGCGCCGGTGAGCCCGCCTGGCCGGGTGGGTCCCTGGGCCAGGGGCGGCCGGGCTGGCACATCGAGTGCGCCGTGATCGCCCGACGCTTCCTGCCCGCACCGTTCACCGTGCAGGGCGGAGGCTCGGACCTGATCTTCCCGCACCACGAGATGAGCGCCTCCCACGCCTGGGCGGCCGGGGGCGAGCCCCTCGCCGAGCACTACGCGCACGCCGGCATGGTGGGCTACGACGGGCAGAAGATGAGCAAGTCCCTCGGCAACCTGGTCCTCGTGTCGCAGCTGCGCCGTTCGGGAACGGACCCGGCGGCGATCCGCCTCGCCATCCTCGCCCACCACTACCGGTCCGACTGGTCCTGGACCGGCTCCGTCCTGCCGACGGCCGAGGCACGCCTCGCCGCATGGCGGTCGGCCGCCGATCTGGCCACCGAGGACGACGTCGTGCTCGTCAGCGCCGGCGTGCGCGAACACCTCGCGAACGACCTCGACGCCCCCTCGGCCCTCGCGGCGATCGATGCGTGGGCCGACGCCACGACCCTGCGGGTGTCGTCGACGGACACGGGGACCGGCGAGCGCCCGGCATCGGCCCGCCGGCACCTCGTCGACGTGATCGACGCCCTGCTCGGCGTGCGCCTCGACCCCGCCTGAGCGGCACGCAGGCTCCGGCCGTCGCGCGAGCGGCGGATGTGGCGGACGCGTCGGGGGGGGGGGCTACTCGCCGCGGCGTTTCCTCAGGTACCGCTCGAACTCGCGTGCGATGGACTCGCCACTGGCCTCGGGCAGGTCCACCGTGTCCTTGGCCTCCTCGAGCTGGCGTACGTACGCGGCGACCTCGGGGTCCTCGACGGCGAGCTCGTCGACCCCGCGCTCCCAGGCCTCGGCCTCCTCGGTCAGGATGTGCGAGTCGACCGTGATCTGCAGCACCTCCTCCAGCTTGTTCAGCAGGGCGAGCTGGGCCTTGGGGGAGGGGGACTGCCCCACGTAGTGCGGGACGGCGGCCCAGAGCGACATGGTGGGGATGTCGGCGAGCAGGCCCATCTCCGCCAGCACCCCGACGATCCCGATCGGACCCTCGTAGGTGGACGGTTCCACGTCCAGGCTCTCGCGCACCATCGCGTCGTCGGAGGTGACGGTCACGGGGATGGGACGGGAGTGGGGCACGTCGGCGAGCAGTGCCCCGACCAGGACGATGCAGTCCACCTCGAGCTCCTTCGCGAGGGCCACGAGCTCGGCGGTGTACGCACGCCACTTGTAGGAGGGCTCCACACCGTTGACGAGGATGAGGTCCACGTTCGACTCCGGCACCTCGGTCTTGCTGATGCGCGTGGTGGGCCAGGTGATCCGGCGCTGGCCGGAGGAGTTCCGCGACACCATCGGCCGCGTGAACTGGAAGTCGTAGAACTCGTCGGCGTCGATCGTGGAGATCCGCTCGCTCCCGAAGAACCGGCCCAGGTACTTCAGTGCGTCGCTGGCCGCCTCGCCGGCGTCGTTCCACCCCTCGAACGCCGCGAGCATGATGGTGATGCGCCGCTCGGGTTCGTCGGCATCCTGGAAAAGACCCTGTACCCCGCCCTGCTGGTTCTCGTCGAAGCTGTCCACGCTTCTCACCCTAGCCCCGCCGCCCGGGCGTGTCAGGCGTGCCCGGGCGGCTTCGCGCACAGCATAGGCACCGGGGCCGGGAGGAGCCCGCCGTAGACTTGGGACCATGGCACCCTCCTCCACCGACAGCGTCCGGGCCCCGCTCCACCACGATCCACGCGACGAAGACTCCACCCGGTCGGAGGCCCAGGGGCTCCAGGCGGTGCTCTGGGACATGGACGGCACCATCGTCGACACCGAGCCCTTCTGGATCCGTGCCGAGAAGGAGCTGGTGGAGGCCCACGGGGGCACGTGGACGCCCGAGCAGGCCCTCGAACTCGTGGGGCAGGCACTCCAGTACTCCGCCGCGCAGCTCCAGCGTGCCGGAGTCCGGCTCGGGATCCGTGACATCATCGACCATCTCACCGAGCAGGTCGCGGCCCAGGTGCGGGCCGGAACACCCTGGCGGCCCGGAGCCCGGGAGCTGCTCGCGGCACTGCACGACGACGGGATCCCCTGTGCCCTGGTCACCATGTCGGAACCCCTCCTGGCCGGAGCCGTGGCCGATCAGCTCCCGGAAGGCACCTTCTCCCACCTCGTCACGGGTGACCGCGTGCGTCAGGGCAAGCCCGACCCGGAGGCCTACCAGCTGGGCTTCGACCTCCTGGCCGCGGATCATCCGGGGCTCGCCAAGCACCGCGTGGTCGCGATCGAGGATTCACTGCCCGGGGTCACCTCGGCGCTCGCCGCCGGCGTCGTGACCCTCGCCGTCCCCCACATCGGCACGCTCCCGCCGGATGCGCGCCGCTCGGACTGGGACACCCTGGCGGGCAGGACCCCCGCGGACCTCGCCGGCCTGCTCTCCGCGGGCGTGCACCCCGACGCCGTGGCACCGCACGCATGAGCACCACGCCGAAGCCGGCCCGGGCCCAGCCCGCACCGGGACTCTCCCTCGGGCGCATCCTGGGGATCCCCGTGGTGCTGGCCTGGTCGTGGTTCGTGATCACCGTGTTCATCGCACTGGTCTTCGGGCCGCGGGTCGCTGCGGCGTTCCCCGGCATCGGTGCCGGGTCGTACGTCGTCGCCCTGGGCTACGCCCTGCTGCTCGCCGTCTCCGTGCTCCTCCACGAACTGGCCCATGCCCTGACGGCACGGGCCTTCGGCTGGCCCACCACGCGCATCGTGCTGAACCTCTGGGGCGGCCACACCCAGTTCGCCACCTACAACGCCTCACCGGGACGGTCCCTCCTCGTAGCACTCGCAGGACCGGCCGCGAACTTCCTCCTCGCGGCGCTCGGCTGGGGTGTCCTGCAGCTCATGGAGTCGGGCTCCGTCGCCTATCTCCTGGCGACCATCCTCGTCTGGGCGAATCTGCTGCTCGCCGTGTTCAATGTGCTGCCCGGACTGCCCCTCGACGGCGGACGCCTGGTCGAGAGCGCGGTCTGGAAGGCGACCGGCAGCCAGGAGCGGGGGACGATCGCCGCCGGCTGGGCGGGCCGGGTGATCGTGGTCCTCCTGCTCCTGGCCGTGATCGGCCCGCCCCTGCTGCAGGGCCGGTCGCCCGATCTGACGATCATCGTCATCGCCGTCGTCATGGGTGCCTTCCTGTGGATGGGGGCCTCGGCCGTGATCGAGAACGCGCGCATGCGGCTGCGGCTCCCCGAGGTCAGCGCCGGACGCCTCCAGCGCCGGGCCGTCGGCCTTCCGGCGGCGACGAGTGTCCTCGCCGCACGCCGCCTCCTGCGCGAGAACCCGGGCACCGTCGTCGTCCTGACCGGGGCAGCGGGGATCCCGGAAGCGGTGGTCGACGAGACCGCGCTCCTGGCCGTACCGGACGACCTCGCCGACACGACCCCGGTGTCGTCCGCCGCGCGCCGCCTCGGCGCCGGCGCCTACGTCCCCGAGAACGCCGAGGGCCAGGAGCTCGTGCAGTTCCTGGCGCGGCTCGAGGGCAGTGAGTACGCCGTGATCGACCGCCGCGGTGCCGTCACCGGTGTCCTCCACCAGCGGACCGTGGTGCAGGCCATCACGGGCAGGAACGCCCCCGGCCCCTGAGCCGGACGGAGCGCGCCACCCCGGGCAGCACGCCGACCCGACGGCAGCCACAGCGAGCCGGCAGTACCACCGAAGACCGTTCCCATCCTCCCGCCGGCCACGCCGGCGCACGCCGAAGGACCACGCATGACCTCCGAGCCGATCGAGCCCCCCACACCGACCACCCCGTCCGTGCAGGACACCCCCCACGGCGCCGCAGCCCGCCGCGGCCCGTTCCGTCCGGGGGAGCGCGTGCAGCTGACCGACGAGAAGGGCCGGATGCACACCATCACGCTCACACCCGACGGTGCGTTCCACACCCACAAGGGCTTCCTGCAGCACGATGCGATCATCGGCTCCGACGAGGGCACCATCCTCGAGAACACCAGCGGGCAGCTCTACCAGGCGCTCCGGCCGCTCCTGTCGGACTTCGTCCTGTCCATGCCGCGCGGCGCGGCGGTGGTCTACCCGAAGGACGCCGCGCAGATCGTCACGATGGCCGACATCTATCCGGGTGCACGCGTGGTCGAGGCGGGCGTCGGCTCCGGCGCCCTGTCCATCTCGCTCCTGCGGGCCGTGGGCGACGCCGGCTACCTCCACTCCTTCGAGCGCCGTCCGGAGTTCGCCGACATCGCCCGGGGGAACGTGGAGACCATCTTCGGCGGCGCCCATCCCGCCTGGCGGGTCACGCTCGGGGACTTCCAGGAGCAGGTGGTGGAGCACGAGGAGCCCGGGTCCGTGGACCGGGTGGTGCTCGACATGCTGGCCCCCTGGGAATGCCTCGACGCCGTCGCGACCGTCCTGGCTCCCGGAGGAGTGTGGATCAGCTACGTCGCCACGGTCACGCAGCTCTCCCGCACGGCCGAGGCGATCAGGGCGGACGGCCGCTTCACGGAGCCCGAGGGCTGGGAGTCGATGGTGCGCGGCTGGCACCTGGAGGGACTGGCGGTGCGGCCCGACCACCGCATGGTGGCCCACACCGGGTTCCTGCTCACGGCGCGCAGACTCGCCGACGGCGCCGTGGGCTTCACCCCCAAGCGCCGCCCGTCGAAGACCGGGTTCAGCGAGGAGGACCTCAATGCGTGGACACCGCAGGCCGTGGGTGAGCGGGAGGTGTCCGACAAGCGGCTGCGGAGGGTGGCGCGCGATGCGGCGTCGACCATCCAGCGCGGTGCGCTCCCGCCGGACGAGGCCCAGGCGCGCCGCGACGCCATCGCCGACGGCGGGGCTGTCGAGTAGTCCGCCCCGCCGGCCGGACGGGGGCACCCGGTCCGGATCCCGACCTCCACGCAGGACCGTCAGGTGTCTGCGCTACAGTCGAAAGACAGCCGAGGGACCAACCGAAGGTGGCGAACAACATGGCGCAGTCCGACGTCAATCCTCCCGCGGACGAGCAGCGGGGCGCCGGCTCGCCCGCCGTCGACAGTTCGGTGGCGCAGCGTCAGCTCGGTGTGGTGCGGGACAAGCTGCGGAGCATCGACCGTCAGCTGGCGGCGGCCACGCAGAACAACGCCAAGCTCGTGAGCGCGCTGGAAGCCGCCCGCACGGAGATCGTGCGACTGAAGGCAGCCCTCGAGAAGGAGGGTGCGGCGCCCTTCAGCTTCGCCACGGTCATGCAGGTGAACCCGAAGCGGGCGTCCGAACCGGGCGTCACCACCGACGCCACGGTGCAGGACACCGCTGACATCCTGCAGTCCGGGCGCAAGCTGCGCGTCACGGTCAGCCCCCTCATCAGCGTCCGGCGGCTCGCCCCGGGACAGGAGGTGCTCCTCAACGAGTCCCTCACGATCGTCGCGGCCCTGGGCTTCGAGCGTGCCGGGGAGCTCGTCACCGTCAAGGAGGTCATCGGCACCGACCGCGCCCTCGTGGTGGGACGGACCGACGACGAACGCCTGATCAAGCTCTCGGGGCCGCTGCAGGCGGAGAAGGTCCGGGTGGGCGACGCCCTGGCCATGGACGCGAGATCCGGGTACGGGCTGGAGAAGGTCCCGCGCAGCGAGGTGGAGAATCTCGTCCTCGAGGACGTCCCCGACATCGCCTACGGCGACATCGGAGGCCTCGGACCGCAGATCGAGCAGATCAGGGACGCCGTCGAGCTCCCCTTCCTGCACCCCGATCTCTACCGCGAGCACGGCCTCAAGCCGCCCAAGGGGATCCTCCTCTACGGCCCCCCGGGCTGCGGCAAGACGCTCATCGCGAAGGCCGTGGCGAACTCCCTCGCCGCCCGGGCGGCGGAGCGCGCCGGCGTCGAGCAGATCCGGAGCTACTTCCTCAACATCAAGGGCCCCGAACTGCTCGACAAGTACGTGGGGGAGACGGAGCGGCACATCAGGCTCATCTTCGCGCGGGCCCGCGAGAAGGCCTCGGACGGCAGCCCCGTGGTCGTGTTCTTCGACGAGATGGACTCGCTGTTCCGCACACGGGGTACCGGCGTCTCCTCCGACGTCGAGACCACCATCGTCCCCCAGCTGCTCAGCGAGATCGACGGCGTCGAGAAGCTCGAGAACGTGATCGTGATCGGGGCGTCCAACCGCGAGGACATGATCGACCCGGCCATCCTCCGGCCCGGTCGCCTCGACGTGAAGATCAAGATCCAGCGGCCCGACGCCGAGGGTGCGGCCGAGATCTTCGCGAAGTACGTCACCGCGGACCTGCCGCTGCACGCGGACGATCTCGCGGAGAACGGCGACGACGCGCAGACCACCATCTCCGAGATGATCCGCCGGACGGTCGAGCAGATGTACTCCACCGACAAGTCCAACGAGTACCTCGAGGTGACCTACGCCAACGGGGACACCGAGATGCTGTACTTCAAGGACTTCAACTCCGGAGCCGTCATCCAGAACGTGGTGGACCGGGCCAAGAAGTACGCCATCAAGGACCTGCTCCTGGACGGCAGCAAGGGCCTGCGGATCGAGCACCTCATGCGCGCCGTGGTGGACGAGTTCCGCGAGCACGAGGACATGCCCAACACCACCAATCCCGACGACTGGGCGCGCATCTCCGGCAAGAAGGGCGAGCGCATCACGTACATCCGCACCATCGTGCAGGGCAAGACCGGCCAGGAACCCGGCAGGTCGCTCGAGACCACGGCCAACACCGGCCAGTATCTGTGATCCGCTCCCCAGGACGATCGGCCTCCCGACCGGCGGGACTCCCACCGGTCGGGGAGGGGATCTCCGTCCACCGGGTCATGGGCACCGAGACGGAGTACGGCATCATCGCGCCGGACCTGCCGTCCGCCAATGCGACCCTCCTGTCCTCGCAGGTGGTCAACGCGTACGCGGCCACCCTGCGCCAGGGACTGGGCAACCTGGCGGGAACCCGCTGGGACTACACGGACGAGACGCCGCTGACCGATGCCCGCGGGTTCCGCATGGACCGCGCCAGCGCCCACCCGAGCCAGCTCACCGACGAACCCCCCGAGCTCAGCGCCGAGCAGATCGCCCTCGAGCGCGGCGGGTCCGAGGAGATCGCCGTCCTCATGAACCTCGTGCTGAACAACGGCGCCCGGCTGTACGTCGACCACGCCCATCCCGAGTACTCCTCGCCCGAGGTGACGAACCCCCTCGACGCGGTCCTCTGGGACCGGGCGGGGGACCACGTGGCCGCCGCGGCGATGGACCGGATCAACGCCACACCCGGCTTCTCCCCCGTGATCCTGTACAAGAACAACACGGACAGCAAGAGCGTCTCCTACGGCTCGCACGAGAACTACCTCGTGCCGCGCAGCGTCCCGTTCTCCCGGCTCGCCGAGGCGCTCATCCCGTTCTTCGTCTCGCGCCAGGTCATCTGCGGGGCCGGTCGCGTGGGGCGCGGGCCGCTGAACCAGGAGGCCGGTTTCCAGCTCAGCCAGCGCGCCGATTTCTTCGAGAACGAGATCGGGCTGGAGACCACCGTGCGGCGGCCCATCATCAACACGCGGGACGAACCGCACGCCGTCGCGGAGAAGTACCGCCGCCTCCACGTCATCATCGGCGACGCGAATCTGAACGAGGTCGCCAACTACCTCAAGACGGGGACGACGGCGCTCGTCCTCGCCCTCGTCGAGCAGGGCCTCGCGCCGGTGCCCGCGCTCGAGGACCCGGTGGACGCCCTGAGGACCATCAGCCACGACCCCACGCTGCGGGCCCGCGTGCGCCTCACCGACGGCAGGACCATGACCGGTCTCGACCTGCAGGAGGTCTACTGCGACGCGGTCCTGCGGGCGCTCCCGGAGGACGCCGACGAGCAGACGCGCGACGTCGTCGAGCGCTGGCAGGCGCTCTTGACCACGCTGCGCCGGGACCCGGCGGACGCCTCGCGCCAGGTCGACTGGATCGCCAAGCTCAAGGTGCTCGAGGCCTACCGCGCCCGCGACGGACTGGCCTGGACGGACGCCCGCCTGGCGCTCGTGGACCTGCAGTACGCCGACCTCCGACCCGATCGGGGGATCTACACCAGGCTGGCACGGCGTGGCGACGCCGAGCTCCTCGTGGACGCAGCCGAGGTGGCACGGGCCGCCGTCGAACCCCCGCGTGACACCCGGGCCTACTTCCGCGGGCGCTGCATCGCCGAGTATCCGGCGGAAGTGGTCGGAGCCAGCTGGGACTCGCTGATCTTCGAACTCGCAGGGGAACGGCGCCTGCAGCGGGTCCAGACCCGGGAGCCGCTGCGTGGCACCGCGGAGCTCACCGCGGAGCTCTTCGACCGGGCGAGCGATGCCGAGGATTTTCTCGCCCGGCTGTTGAGCGGACCGGATCGGCGCGTGGCACCATAGGAGCCTGAGCAACCTGATCATCTCGGTGATCGCGGGTACGGAAAGGGTGACCATCATGGCAACACAGGACCGCAGCACCACCTCCTCGTCGGCCGCGGCGGAGGAGGAGACCCCGGAGCCCGTCGACGCTGCCCCCGCAGCCCAGGGCTCCGCGCAGACCCAGGGCGTGGACGACCTGCTGGACGAGATCGACGGCGTCCTGGAGTCCAACGCGGAGGAGTTCGTCCGCGGCTTCGTGCAGAAGGGCGGCCAGTAGCGGATGCTCCCGGAGGATGCGGCATCAGCGATACCCGGGGCCGCGGCCGGTTCGTTCGCCGGCTACCTGTCCGTCCATCACCCCGCCCTCCTGCCCTCGGCCGGGACGCCCACGACCGCCACATCGGGCGTGGCCGCCGCCCCGACCGGAGCCGGCCAGCTGGCACCGCACGCGACGACGATCGTCGCCATGACCTTCCCGGGCGGCGTCCTCATGGCGGGGGACCGGCGCGCCACCATGGGCAACGTCATCGCGAGCCGCCACATCGAGAAGGTCTTCCCCGCCGACGCCTACTCCGTCCTCGGGATCGCCGGCAGCGCCGGGATCGGGGTGGACCTGGCACGCCTGTTCCAGGTGGAGCTCGAGCACTACGAGAAGATCGAGGCCACGAGGATGAGCCTCGACGGCAAGGCCAACCGGCTCGCCGCGATGGTGCGCCAGAATCTGCCCCTCGCGATGCAGGGCCTCGCCGTCGTGCCCCTGTTCGCCGGCTTCGACACCGAGCGCCGGGTGGGCCGGCTCTTCTCCTTCGACGCCACGGGCGGACGCTACGAGGAACACGAACACCACTCGGTCGGCTCCGGCTCGGTGTTCGCCCGCGGCGCCCTGAAGAAGCTCTGGAACCCCCACCTGGACGAGGCAGCGGCGGTCCGCGTGGGTGTGGAGGCGCTCTACGACGCCGCCGACGACGACTCCGCCACCGGGGGCCCGGACGTGGTCCGCGGACTGTGGCCCGTGGTCTACGTGGTGGACGGGACCGGTACGCGGCGGGTCCCCGATCGGGAGCTCGAAGCGGTCGCCCGGGAGCTCATCGGCGCCCGTTCCTCCGCCGGACGGGAGGCGTAGGGCATGACACAGCCGTTCTACGTGTCCCCGGAGCAGCTCATGAAGGACCGCGCGGACTTCGCGCGGAAGGGCATCGGCCGCGGGCGCTCGGTGGTGGTCATGAGCTGCCGGGACGGCATCGCCCTCGTCGCCGAGAATCCCTCGCCCTCCCTGCACAAGCTCGGCGAGATCTACGACCGGATCGCGTTCGCGGCGGTGGGCAAGTACAACGAGTTCGAGAGCCTCCGGCAGGCCGGCGTGCGGTATGCGGACATCCGCGGCTATTCGTACGCGCGTGAGGACGTCACGGCCCGCGGGCTCGCCAGCGTGTACGCGCAGAGCCTGGGCGCGGTCTTCACGGCGGAGAGCAAGCCGTTCGAGGTGGAACTCGTGGTGGCCGAGGTGGGCCGCACCCAGGAGTCGGACCACCTCTACCGCCTGATGTTCGACGGCTCGATCGCGGACGAGGCGGGCTTCGTGGTCATGGGTGGCGCTGCGGACGCCGTGGTCGACGCACTGCGGGCCTCCTGGTCCCCGGACCTGGGCCTCCACGAGGCGGTGCAGGCCTCCGCCCGCTCCCTGCGGAGGGCTTCTGCCGACAGCTCCGACGAGACGTCCGGCGCCCGGACACCCGATGCATCGGTGCTCGAGGTGGCCTTCCTCGAACGCGACCCGGACACGCTCCGGGGGAGCCGCCGGGCGTTCCGCCGCATCGGCGAACCCGAACTCGGCACGCTGCTGCAGCAGGAACAGGACACCTGATGGAACGACGCATCTTCGGCGTGGAGACCGAGTTCGGCATCTCCTACTCCGGCCCCAACTCCCGCCCGCTCTCTCCCGAGGAGGTGGCCAGGTACCTCTTCCGCAAGGTGGTGAGCTGGGGCAGGTCCTCGAACGTCTTCCTCACCAACGGATCCCGGCTGTATCTCGACGTCGGCTCACACCCGGAGTACGCCACCGCCGAGTGCGACGACCTCGCGCAGCTCATCGCCCACGACCGCGCCGGTGAGCTGATCCTCGAGGACCTCGTCCAGGAGGCCCAGCGCAAGCTGGCGCAGGAGGGCTACGACGGCCGGATCTACCTCTTCAAGAACAACACGGACTCGGCCGGCAACTCCTACGGGAGCCACGAGAACTACCTGATCCCCCGCAGGGTGGAGTTCGCCCGCCTCGCCGACATCCTGATCCCCTTCCTCGTCACCCGGCAGTTACTGGTCGGCGCGGGCAAGGTCCTCGCCACGCAGACCGGTTCCCTCTACGCGTTCTCGCAGCGCGCCGACCACCTGTGGGAGGGCATCTCCTCGGCCACCACCCGGTCCCGGCCGATCATCAACACCCGCGACGAACCCCACGCCGACGCGGAGCACTACCGCCGCCTGCACGTGATCGCCGGGGACTCGAACATGTCGGAGACCACCACGCTCCTGAAGATCGGCTCCGTCGACCTCCTCCTGCGCATGGTGGAGGCCGGGGAGCAGATGCGGGACTTCCGCCTGGAGAACCCCATCCGGAGCATCCGGGAGATCTCCCACGACCTGAGCGGACGCCAGCTGCTCAGACTGGCCAACGGCAGGCAGCTGAGCGCCGTCGAGATGCAGCGTGAGTACCTCGGGCGCGCGAGCGCATTCGTGGAGCGGCACGGCGCGCACAACGACCACGTGCCCGCGATCCTCGACCTGTGGGAGCGGGTCCTCGACGCCGTCGAGACCGGCGACACCACCGGCATCGACACGGAGGTGGACTGGGCGATCAAGAAGAAGCTGATCGACCGCTATCTCGCCCGGTCCGGGGACGACCTCGACTCCGCGAGGGCTGCCCAGCTGGATCTGACCTACCACGACATCTCCCGGCAGCGTGGGCTCTTCTTCCTGCTGCAGGCACGGGGGGAGACGGCGCGCGTCATCGACGACACCGTGATCAAGGAGGCCGTGGACACACCTCCCCAGACCACGCGCGCGAGGCTGCGCGGGGAGTTCGTCCGCCGCGCGAAGGAGGCGAACCGCGACTACACGGTGGACTGGGTGCACCTGAAACTGAACGACCGGGCCCAGCAGACCATCCTGTGCAAGGATCCCTTCGCCTCGGTGGACGAGCGCGTGGACCAGCTCCTGCAGCAGCTGTAGCAGGCGGCGGGCGCTGCGTCGCCGGGACCCTGCCGCGCAGCGGCCCGGAACCGATCGGCGCCCCTGAGCCGTTAGGCTTGTCGGAGCTTCCCCGTCCGCGCACCTCCCTGACCGGACATCGACTCGAAAGTGGTTCTGTGCGAAAAGTACCTGCAATCCTGCTTCCGCTGCTGCTCACGCTGACCGCGTGCGGCGGGATGACGACGGACGACGTGATGGGGGGATCCGCCGGGAACGCCGCGGGTGCCACCGAGATCCTCGACTCGGTGACCGTGAGCGGGGGCACCGACGAGGAACCCCCGACGGTGGAGTTCGACCCGCCGCTCGACATCACGGGTGTCGCCGCGAAGACGGTCGTCGAGGGCGACGGCGACGAGGTGGAGGCCGGCGAGCGTGTCACCTACCAGCTGATCTCGCTGAACGCCGAGGACGGCGAAGTGCTCGGTGACACCTACAGCCGCGGCGAGCCGCAGCCCCTGCCGGTCGACGACACCCTCAAGGAACAGGACGCCGAACTGTACGACGTCCTCGTCGGGACGAAGGTCGGCGCGCAGGTGGCCTACACCAGGCCGGTCGACGCACCCGCGGAGGGACCGGCCGCGACACCACAGCAGCTGATCGTGTTCCGGATCATCTCCGCCGAGGAGATTCCCCCGCCCCCGCCCGAGCCGGAGATCCTCTCGCCCGAGGACGTCGACGAGCTCGACGACGAGGGACGACTGCCCACCTTCACCTTCGACGACGACGGCGCACCGGCGGTCAGCATCCCCGACAACGAGCCCTCCGACGATCTCGTGGTCAAGGTCCTGGAGGAGGGCGACGGCGAGACCGTCACCGAGGCCGACACGATCACCGCGAACTACACCGGCTGGACCTACAGCGACGGCGAGAAGTTCGACTCGAGCTACGACCGCGGCGAACCCGCCACGTTCCCGCTCAGCAATGTGATCCAGGGGTGGACGAAGGGTCTGGCCGGTCAGAAGGTCGGCTCGAAGGTCATGCTGGTCATCCCGGAGCCCTGGGCCTACCCGGAGGCGGGGCAGGGGAGTCCCGAGGGGACGCTCGTGTTCTTCGTCGAACTCGTCGGCAAGGACTCCGCGGAATAGTCCGCAACAGCCACGCACCCACCGAGAACCAGGAGAGACCATCATGTCCTTCGGACAGCGCAAGCTCGACCGCGAGAAGCCCGAGATCGACTTCCCCGACCACGGGGCACCCACCGAGCTCCTCGTCGAGGACCTCATCCCCGGAACCGGCCAGGAGGCGAAGCCCGGCAACACGGTCTCCGCCCACTACGTGGGAGTGGCGTTCTCCACCGGCGAGGAGTTCGACGCCTCCTGGAACCGCGGCACACCCCTCGACTTCAAGGTCGGGGCGGGGCAGGTCATCGAGGGCTGGGACCAGGGTCTGCTCGGCATGAAGGTCGGCGGGCGACGGCGTCTCGAGATCCCGTCCAGCCTGGCCTACGGCTCCAGTGGTGCGGGCTCGGCCATCGGTCCCGACGAGGCACTGATCTTCGTCGTCGACCTGCTGGGTGTCCGCTAGTACCATCCATCGGTGCCCGCGCCCGGGCACCGCAGCTTTGTCCGCAGGGGACGCAGGTCGGCCGGGGCCGGCGTGCGTCCCCTGCGCCAGTGCCACGAAGGTAGGGTTCCACCGTGTCCGCAAAACGTACCGAGCGTCTCCTCACGCTCGTGATCATGCTCCTGTCGAGCCGCCGCGGGTTCACCAAGGAGGACCTGTTCTCCGAGATCGACCTGTACCGCGAAGCGACGTCCACCGCCGCGCGCGAGAAGCTCTTCGACCGGGACAAGGCCGCCCTGCGTGAGCAGGGGATCCCGCTGGAGTCGTTCAGCGAGGACACCATGTTCGACAACGACAACACCGTGCAGCGCTACCGGATCAACGCCGAGGACTACCGTCTGGGCGGCGTGACCTTCCTGCCCGAGGAGTACGCCGTCCTCAATCTCGCCGCGGGTGTGTGGGACCAGGGATCCCTCGACTCCGCGGCGTCCCGGGCGCTGCGGAAGCTCAGTTCGCGCAGTACCGACGGCGACATCGAGCTCACTCCGCTCATCCAGCCGCGGATCACCACGGACGCCCCGTACTGGGACATCGTCTGGCAGGCGCTCACGACGCGGAGCCCGCTGCGCTTCCCGTACCGGGCCGCCAGTACCGGGCGCGAGGAGATCCGCACCATCCACCCGTGGGGGATGGGGGCCCGCTTCGGCCACTGGTACGTCGTGGGGTACGACACCACGCGGGAGGCCGAGCGGTTCTTCAGGCTCTCCCGCATGACCGGCGAGCCCGTCGTGCTCGGGGGCACCTTCGAGGTCCCCGCCTCCTTCGACATGAACAGGACGCTCTCCTCGCTGGCGCGCACCGAGCCGGACCGCACCGCCGTCGTCGCCGTCCGCCCGGGCTCCTGCCAGGTGCTGCGCGTCCGCAAGGACACCGAGGTGACCCGGACCGGACAGGAGTGGGACCTGCTGCGCGTCCCCTACGCCGCCTCCAGCCCCATGGCGGCCACCATCGCCGGGCTGGGCGTCAACGCGCGGGTGGAGGAGCCGCAGGAGCTGGCCGACGAGGTGGTGCGCCTGCTCGAGGGCGCCTACGAGGCCGCCGGGAGAGCGCCCCACGATCTCGAGATCACCGACGGGGTGCGTCCGCCCCCGCGGCGGAAGGCATCCTCCCAGGATCATCTGCTGCGTCTGCTCGATCTCGTCCCCTATCTCCTGGCACATCCCGGCGCGGAGATCGGCGAGACGGCCCGGAGGTTCGAGATCAGCGAGAGCCAGCTCACGAAGGACCTCGATCTCCTGTTCGTCAGCGGTCCCCGGCACTATCCTGACGCCCTCATGGACGTGAACATCGAGGACGGCAGGATCTACCTGAGCAACGCCCGCGATCTCGCGGAACCGGTGAAGCTGAGCATGGACGAGGCGTGCTCCCTGATCGTGGGGCTGCAGGCGCTGCGGGAGCTGACCGGGATGCGGGACAACGAGGCGATCGTCAGTGCGCAGACCAAACTGTCGATCGCCGCCGGCGATGCGGCCCGTATCGGCACCGCCGTGGCCACGAAGCTCACCGAGGACGACCTCGACCCGACGCTCGAGGTCCTCCAGGCTGCGCTGCAGGGCGGTGTCCGGATCGCTGTGGACTACTTCGTCCCCACGCGCGACGAGATCACGCACCGCCTGCTCGAACCGATCAGGATCTTCCTCCACCAGGACACCTGGTACCTCGAGGCGTGGAGCATCGAGGCGGACGGGCTGCGCAACTTCCGGCTCGACCGCATCCAGAGTGCGCGCCTGACCGACGAACCCGCCACGGCCGGCCGCGACGAGGCGTCGCTGGCCAGGACCCGGCGCACGTCCTCGCCCTACCGCGGTGCCGACGCCGATCAGACCGTGACGCTCGTGCTCGAACCGCGGGCCCGCTGGATCGCGGCGCAGTACAACGCGGAGGCCGTGCAGGAGCTGGGCGAGGACCGGCTCGCCGCCCGCCTCCGCGTGGCCTCGAGCGCCTGGATCCCCGGCCTCGTGGCGGGTCTCGGGGGATCGGCGGCGGTCGTGGCGCCCGAGGCCGTCCGCGAGGAGACCGTGCGGTGGCTCGAGGCGGCCCGCGCGCACCACGCGCTGGCCTAGACTGGGACCATGCTCTGGTGGATGTGGATCGTGCTCTGGGTGGCCCTCGTGCTCGTCGGGGCGGTCTTCCTCGCGATCGTCGGGTACCGGGTCTTCCGGCGCGGGGTCAGGACGTTCGCCGACGTCGGGGACGCCCTGGACCGGCTGCAGGTGGATGCCACCCCGGCCGACGAGGCGGTGACGCGCGGGCCGGGAGTTCCCGACATCCCGGTTCCTGCCGTGTTCTCCGCACCCGAGGACGTGCGGGCTGCACGGGAGCGCGCCACGGTACGGCGCCTCGACGACCGCCGCAGCAGGCGCGTGGAACTGCGCGTGCGGCGCCGTCAGCCGCAACTGCTGCGGGACATGCCCCACCTGTGACCTAGACTGGGGTGACCAACGAGAGGAACTGGGCATGAGGCTCGAAGGCTGGCACATCGTGATCATCGTCGTCCTGGCGATCGTCCTGTTCGGCGCCCCCAAACTGCCCGGCCTCGCCCGGAGCGTGGGCCAGTCCCTGCGGATCTTCAAGTCCGAGGTGAAGCAGATGAAGGACGAGAACGGGGCGGACGACACCGCGACCGGTCCCGTGGAGGGTCGCGTGGTCGGTCACACCCAGGATTCCTACGGTTCCACGCGGCAGGATCCCGGACACGGCTCCACCGGGTACGGCTCAGGCGACCATGAATCTACGGTCACTGGATCCACCGGGCACGGCTCCGCGGGACGGGCGCCGCATCAGGCGGGGGACGACCCGGGTCCGGCGCAGCAGAGCGGCTCGTCGCACACGAACCGGTAGCCGGCGAGGATCACCGTGTCACCCGCGAAAGCCCGAGCGCGCGGCAGGAAAGCGAACCCCGAGGGCCGGATGGCGCTCAAGGAGCACCTGCGCGAGGCCCGCAACCGCCTGTTCATCGCCGCCATCGCGGTGATCCTCGGTACAGTCGGCGGCTTCTTCCTCTACAACCCGGTGCAGCGGGCCCTGGCGTCGCCGATCATCGCAATCAATGAGCAGGAGGGCCGGACGGCGTCGCTGAATTTCGCCACCGCAGCGTCCCCCTTCGATCTGCTCATCCAGGTCTCGGTCTTCCTCGGCGTGATCATTTCCTCGCCCGTCTGGCTGTACCAGATCTGGGCCTTCATCACGCCCGGGCTGAAGACCAAGGAGCGTCGCACGGCCCTCGCGTTCATCGCTGTTGCCGTGCCCCTGTTCCTGGCCGGGATCGGCCTGGCATGGCTGATCCTGCCGAACGCCGTCCGCGTCCTCACCGAGTTCACGCCCGAGGACTTCTCCAACCTCATCGACGTCTCCGTGTACTTCACCTTCGTCCTGCGCCTCATGCTGGCCTTCGGGATCGCCTTCCTGCTGCCCGTGCTGCTCGTGGGATTGAACATGGTGGGTCTCGTCTCGGGGAAGCAGATCCTCAAGGCCTGGCGCATCACCGTCTTCCTCGTGTCCCTCTTCGCCGCGATGGCCGCACCGGGCGGAGACGCCCTGAGCATGTTCTATCTCGCCGTGCCGCTGCTGCTGCTGTTCTTCGTCGCGATCGGCCTGTGCCTGCTCAACGACCGGCGCCGCGCCCGGCGCAGTGCCGCCCGCGAGGCCGCCGTCGAGGCCGGCGCCGACACCGCGTCGCCGCTGGAGGCCCTGTAGGCGCGCGGACCGGAAGCGGGCACGCCCCGCCGGCGCCGAACGCTTAGGCTGGAACGATGAGCACCCCCGCGGAGAGATACGCAGCAGCCAGGGCCCGCACGGAACACTCCCGCACCCAGCTCTCGCGGTTCGAGCAGACGCTCGACTTCGACCTGGACCCGTTCCAGCGGGAGGCCTGCACCGCCCTCGAGGGGGGACGCGGCGTGCTCGTCGCCGCTCCCACCGGAGCCGGAAAGACCGTGGTGGGGGAGTTCGCCGTCTTCCTGGCATTGCGGCACGGACTCAAGGCGTTCTACACCACGCCGATCAAGGCGCTCAGCAACCAGAAGTACACCGAGCTCGCCGCCGTGCACGGCGGTGACCGCGTGGGCCTGCTCACCGGTGACACGAGCATCAATCCGGATGCCGAGGTGATCGTCATGACCACCGAGGTGCTGCGCAACATGCTGTACGCCAACTCGGATGCACTCGACCAGCTGGGCTACGTGGTGATGGACGAGGTGCACTACCTCGCCGATCGCTTCCGCGGGGCGGTGTGGGAGGAGGTCATCATCCACCTGCCCACCGATGTCAAGGTGGTCTCCCTCAGCGCCACGGTCTCGAACGCGGAGGAGTTCGGCGCCTGGCTGGACACCGTCCGCGGGGACACGGACGTGGTGGTCTCCGAGCACCGGCCGGTCCCGCTGTGGCAGCACGTGATGGTGGGGAACAATCTCATCGACCTGTTCGCCGGTGACATCGCGTTCGACGAGGCGGCCCCCGGCGGCGCCGTGTCCGGTGCCCGGGACCAGTACGAGGTCAATCCGGAACTGCTGGACCTCGCGAGCAACGAGGTCCGGCTGAACCAGCGGGCCGCATGGGGTGGGAACGGACGGCGTGGGAAGTCACGCAACGGCCGGGGCGGACCTCCGCCCACGACCATGGTGCGGCGTGCCACGAGGCCCCAGGTGATCGGTGCCCTCGACCGGGCCGATCTGCTGCCCGCCATCACCTTCATCTTCTCCAGGGCCGGCTGCGAGGCCGCCGTCACCCAGTGCCTGCACGCCGGACTGTGGCTGACGACCGAGGAGGAACAGGACCGGATCAGCGCGACGGTGGACGCCGCGACGATGGACATCCCGCGGGACGATCTCGAGATCCTCGGCTTCTGGACCTGGCGTGAAGGACTGCTCCGGGGTTTCACCGCCCACCACGCGGGCATGCTCCCGACCTTCAAGGAGATCGTGGAGCGCCTCTTCGCGGGCGGGCTGGTCAAGGCGGTCTTCGCCACGGAGACCCTGGCGCTCGGCGTCAACATGCCGGCGCGCACCGTGGTGCTGGAGAAGCTGGACAAGTTCAACGGCGAGGCACACGTCGACGTCACTGCAGGGGAGTACACCCAGCTGACGGGACGGGCCGGACGACGGGGCATCGACATCGAGGGCCATGCCGTGGTCCTCTGGCAACCGGGCACCGATCCGGGCGCCGTCGCCGGTCTCGCCTCGCGGCGCACCTACCCGCTGAACTCCAGCTTCCGGCCCACCTACAACATGAGCATCAATCTCGTGGCCCAGTTCGGGCGAGCCCGCTCACGCGAGATCCTCGAGACCTCCTTCGCCCAGTTCCAGGCGGACCGCTCGGTGGTGGGCCTGGCCAAGCAGGTCCGCAGCCGCGAGGAATCGCTCAGAGGGTACGAGAAGTCCATGACCTGCCATCTGGGCGACTTCGGCGAGTACTCGAAACTGCGGCGTGAACTGTCCGACCTCGAGTCGAGGGCGTCCCGCGACAGGTCCCGCACGCTGCGCTCGGCCGCCGAGTCCTCGCTGGAGTCCCTGCGGCCGGGCGATGTCATCGATGTCCCGGGTGGGCGCAGCCAGGGCTACGCCGTCGTCCTGGACAGTGACTCCGCCCGGGAACCGCGACCCACGGTCCTGACGCTCGAGACCCAGATACGGCGCGTGGGCGCCCAGGATCTCGACGGACCGGTCGAGGTGCTCTCGCGCATCCGGATCCCGAAGAACTTCAGCGCCCGGAGCCCCAAGGACCGGCGCGACCTGACGTCCTCCCTGCGCAACGCCCTCCACGACAGGCGTCCGCCCCGACCCGGCGCGGACCGTATCGCCGCAGGGTACTCCGCCTCCGCCGCCGCGGAGGAGCGGGCGATCACCGACCTGCGCCGCCGCCTGCGCGCCCATCCGTGCCACGGCTGCAGCGACCGCGAGCAGCATGCCCGCTGGGCCGAGCGCTGGTGGAAGCTCCGGCGCGAGACGGACAAGCTCGCCGGACAGATCAAGGGACGGACGAACACTATCGCCAAGACCTTCGACCGCGTGTCCGAGGTCCTCGGGCATTACGGCTACCTGGAGACCGGCGAGGACGGCGTCGTCGTCAGCGCCTCCGGACAGAAGCTCCGCCGCATCTACGGCGAGAAGGATCTCCTGATCGCACTCAGCATCGAGGAGGGGGCGTTCGGCGGGCTCAATGCCGCCGAACTGGCCGCGGTCACCACGGTGCTCGTGTACCAGGCCAAACGGGAGGAGCGCGGTATGCGCCCGGTGATGCCGAGCGCGGCCCTCGAGGCGTCGGTCGAGACGATGATCCGCCAGTGGTCCCGCCTGAACGACGTCGAGGAGCAGCATCGCCTCCCCGTCACGGGAGAACCCGAGCTCTCGCTCGTCTGGCCGATGTTCAAGTGGGCCCAGGGCCGATCCCTGCAGTCCGCCCTGAGCGGGACCGAACTCGCCGCCGGGGACTTCGTGCGCTGGTCCAAGCAGGTGATCGACCTCCTCGACCAACTGGCCAAGGTGCCCGATCTGCCCGGGAACCTGCACCAGACCTGCGTGCGGGCCATCCGCCTGGTCCGTCGCGGCGTGGTGGCCTACTCGAACGTCACCGCATGACCACCCGTCCACGACCCCACAGGAAGTCCTCACAATCTCCGATGTCACCCGTTGAGCGCCCGAAGCCGATCCTCTACCGCAACGGTTCGGTGTACAGCCCGGCCGATCCTTTCGCCACCGCCATGCTCGTCGACGGGCAGACGGTGGCCTGGGTGGGCTCCGAACACGCCGCCGCGAATCTCGTGGGGCCCGACGTCGTCACCGTGGATCTGGACGGTGCCCTGGTCACGCCCGGGTTCGTCGACGCCCATATGCACACCACGGAGACAGGCATCGCCCTCGGGTCCATCGATCTCACGGCCTGCCGCTCGCTCCAGGAGCTGCTCGGGGCCGTGTCCGGCGCGGCCGCCTCGGGCGCCTCGACGATCCTCGGGTACGGCTGGGACGAATCGGGGTGGCCGGAGAAACGCGTGCCCACCGCCGCCGAGCTGGAGCGCGCCGGTGGCGGAGCACTCGTCTACCTGGTCCGTGCCGACATCCACTCGGGGGTCGTCTCCGGCTCACTCGCGGCGGGGCTCGGACTGGCCGGCATCGACGGCTGGGACGACGGTTTCGTGGTCCGCGCGGCCCACGAAGCCGTGCGGCAGGCCACCAGGCTGCTCACCCCCGACCAGCGCCGTACCTATCAGCAGGCGGCCCTGCTGCACGCCGCCTCGCAGGGCTACGTGGCGCTCACCGAGATGGCCGCGCCGCACATAGCCCCCCGTGAGGACCTCGAGGTGCTGCTCTCCCTCGACGGCCCGCACCGGGATCTACCGTTGCCCGAGGTGATCCCGTACTGGGCCCAACTGACCTCCTCGGCGACGGAGGTCCGGGACCTGATGCAGGGATTCGACGGCAGGCTGGCCGGCCTCGCCGGCGATCTCAACGTCGACGGGTCCATCGGCTCACGGACCGCGGCTCTCCGCGAGGACTACAGCGACGACGCCGGCAACCGGGGCACGCTCTATCTGGGGGAGGACGACGTCGCCGCCCATCTCCTCGCCGCGACGAGCGAGACCGTCCAGGCGGGCTTCCACGTGATCGGCGACGCAGGTCTCGACGTCGTGCTCCGCGCGCTCGAGCGGACGGCCCGGGCGACGGGCGTGGAAGCGGTGCGGCGCGCCCGCCACCGGCTGGAGCACGTGGAACTCGCGGACGACGACGCCATCGCGGCGCTCGTGCACTTCGGCGTGGCTGTCAGCGGACAGCCGGTCTTCGACGCCCTGTGGGGCCCGGCGCACGGACTCTACGAACAGCGCCTGGGTAGGCGGAGGGCCGGGATGAACCGCTTCGCGTCCCTCCTCGCACGGGGTGGCCTCGTGGCGCTGGGCTCGGACAGCCCCGTGACCCCGCTCGATCCGTGGGCGTCGGTCCGTGCCTGCCTGCACCACAACACCGAGGCCGAAAGGATCTCCGGGCGCGCCGCCTTCATCGCGCACACACGGGCCGGCTGGCGGCTCTCGGGCAGCAGCCCGATGCTGGGCCAGCTGGCGCCCGGCACACCGGCGTCGTTCGCGGTCTGGAAGGTGGACGAACTCATGGTGCAGGCACCCGACACGCGGGTCCAGTCCTGGAGCACCGACCCCCGGGCGGGTACCCCGCTGCTGCCGGCCCTCGACACCGAGAACGCTCCGCTGTGCCTGGAGACCGTGCACGAGGGGCGTCGGCTGTACCACCTCGACGGCTTCCCCGCCGCCTAGGACCGGCGCCGTTCGGCACAGCCCGCCGACCCGCCTCTGACCTGCGGCGAAGCACATCGTCGCAGGTCAGAGTCTCGTTGACACCTCCTCCACAGCACGTAAACTTTTTCCCTACGGGTTCGCAGACCTCCTGCCGGAGGGAACCTGGCCGGACTCCACAGGCACACTGCATCGGCCGCCGCGCGTGGTGCCCTGACCGGTGGAGTCGGCACGCACAGGGCAGGTCCACCCATCAGCAGAGAACAGTGATCGCATGCGTGCGGTCACCGGTACGAAGGTGAGTGGATCTGTCCGGTGCACCTGCCCGTCGGACCACCGTTCCTGCCCGGCAACCCCGCAGCCTCTCCGCGGTCGCCTATACTGGCAGACTGGCTCCGCCTTCGGAGCGAATCCTGCGCTGAGCGCGCCCCGACGGAAGGTCCACCTGCGTGCGAGTCGTCACGATCATTCCCACCTACAACGAGATCGAGTCGCTCCCGCTCACCCTCGGGCGTCTTCGCGCAGCGGTTCCCTCCTCGGACGTGCTGATCGTCGATGACAACAGTCCGGACGGCACGGGAGAGCTCGCCGATCGCGCGGCCGCGGGCGACAGCCAGGTGCACGTGCTGCACCGGACCGGCAAGGAAGGTCTGGGCGCCGCGTACATCGCGGGCTTCCGCTGGGGGATGGAGCGGGGCTACGACCTTCTCGTGGAGATGGATGCCGACGGATCGCACCGTCCCGAACAGCTGCAGAGCCTGCTCGACGTCGTCGACGGGGCCGACCTGGTGATCGGCAGCCGTTGGGTCAGGGGCGGCAGCGTGGAGAACTGGCCGCTACGGCGCACGCTGCTCTCCCGTGCAGGGAGTCTCTACTCGAGGACCATGCTCGGTCTGCCCGTCCGCGACATCACCGCCGGTTTCCGCGTCTTCCGGCGCACCACGCTCGAGGCCCTGGATCTGTCGGCCGTGGAATCCGTGGGTTATGGCTTCCAGGTGGACATGACGTTCCGGGTGGCACGGCTGGGCCTGCGGATCGTCGAGGTACCCATCACCTTCGTCGAACGCGAGCTCGGCGCGTCCAAGATGAGCGGGAACATCGTGCTCGAAGCCATCGTCAATGTGACGCGTTGGGGTCTGCACGCCCGTTGGAAGAAGCTCACCGGCTCTGCCGCACAGTCCCGTTCGGCATAGTCGGTTCGGCATAGTTTCAATCCGCACAGTCCCGTTCGGCACAGTCCCGTTCCACCCCGCGACAACACACAGGCGGGCCGGACGACGAGAGGCACCCGTCGTGACGGGTGCCTCTTGAGCTGTCGGCGGAGTATCAGGCCGAGCGACGCTCTCCCCGGCGTTCACGGAGGATGGTCAGTCGATCCTGGAGGATCTGCTCGAGTTCCTCCATGGATCGCCGTTCCAGCAACATGTCCCAGTGGGTGCGCACCGGCTTGTCGTTCGAGGTATCGGGCTTCTCCCCGTCGACCAGGAGGGCTTCCTTGCCGGTCTTCGACACCCAGGTGGCAGGGATCTCGGCCTCCGAGGAGAAGGTGACGAACACGCGCTCTCCGTCGGCGCAGCGGTACTCCACCCGCTGGCGGGGAGCAGGCTCGACGCCGGACTCCGTTTCCATCGACTGCGCTCCGAGGCGCATGCCGCGCAGGCTGCGATCGCTCATGGTCTTCTCCTACTCACTGTGGCCGTCCGGATGTCGGCCGGCCGTCTCTGCTGTCCCTCACCGCTCATGCCACCGGGACCGGTCCTGGTGGGCGCGCACCGTCGGGCGGTGCATCTGCACACCTGTGTCTGCGTACCTGTGCCCTGGTACCGGTGCGTTCACGTCTGTGTCTTCAGGCTTGTATCGTCTTCAGGCTGGTATCAGTGCAACACCGGGCGGGTCGGCGATGTTCCGAGGCGGGGTGTACGCATCCAAACACCTAAGTATACAGGTCTGGGTATACAGGCGTGGCCGCCACCGCCGGGCGGTGACGGCCACGCACGCCGGGAACCGATCAGTCCCGGCCGGTGAGCTCCGGTCCGTCGGACGGGGAGTCCGGGGTGGTGGTGCCCAGCACGTTGCCGATCCCCTTCAGTGCCTCGCCGACCTCGCTCGGAATGATCCAGAGTTTGTTGGAGGACCCGTCGGCGAGCTTCGGGAGGGTCTGGAGGTACTGGTAGGCGAGCAGCTTCTGCGTCGGATTGCCCTTGTGGATGGCGTCGAACACCTTGTGGATCGCCTGGGCCTCACCATCGGCCCGGAGGATGGCGGCTTTCGCGTCGCCCTCCGCCGCCAGGATGGCGGCCTGGCGCTGGCCCTCTGCGGTCAGGATCTGCGACTGCTTGGTGCCCTCGGCGGTGAGGATCGCCGCACGGCGGTCACGCTCGGCACGCATCTGCTTCTCCATGGAGTCCTGGATGGACAGTGGGGGGTCGATGGCCTTGAGCTCCACCCGTCCCACGCGGATGCCCCAGCGGCCCGTCGCGTCGTCGAGCACGCCGCGCAGTTGGCCGTTGATCTGGTCGCGGGAGGTCAGCGCCTCCTCCAGGTTCAGCCCGCCCACCACGTTCCTCAGCGTGGTCGTGGTCAGTTGCTCGACCGCCTGGATGTAGTTGGCGATCTCGTAGGTGGCCGCCCTGGCATCGGTCACCTGGAAGTACACCACGGTATCGATCGAGACCACGAGGTTGTCCTCGGTGATCACCGGCTGCGGAGGGAAGGAGACCACCTGCTCACGGAGGTCGAGGATCGGCAGGAGCCGGTCGACGAACGGGATCAGGATGGTCAGACCCGGGTTGAGCGTGCGCTGGTACTTGCCGAGCCGCTCGACGACGCCGGCGCGGGCCTGCGGGATGATCCGGACCGACTTCACGAGGACGACGAGGACGAAGATGATGAGGACGACCAGGACCAGTGTGAGTCCGATCGTTCCGGGTGTGCCGTTCATGGATCCCCTTGGTTGTGGTGATGCACCCCGACAGGGACGCAGGATGGCTCGGAGGTGGTGATGGTGCCGATCTAGCCGTGCACGGTCGGCTGTGGAGGGCCGTCCGGTCCGGACAGGGCCGGTTCGACGACGGCCGTGGCGCCGTCGATGCGTGCCACCGACACCCGCGCTCCGGCGGGAAGCGGGACGCCGTCGGCCGAGCGCGCCGTCCAGGTGTCCCCGCCGATCTTGACCGTCCCGGACAGGCTCGTCACCGGCTCGAGGGCGAGCGCCGTGGCCCCGACCAGCCGGTCCATGTTGTCGAGCTGGTCCGCCGGGCCCTTCCTCAGGTGCCGTACCGCCACGGGTCGGACGAGCAGGATCATCAGCAGGGACACCACGGCGAAGACGACGATCTGGAGGACGGCCCCGACGCCTGTCAGGGCGGCGACGAGCCCGCCGAGGGCTCCGACCGAGAGCATGATGAAGAACAGGTCCAGCGTGATGGTCTCCACTGCGGCAAGCCCCAGGAACAGGATGAGCCAGATGATCCACCCGTTGTCCAGCAACCACTCCATGGTGCACACCCCTTGATCCGGCGCCGCGTGGAGCGGAGCCCTGTGACCATCATCGCAAAGGCCTCCGACATTACCTAGGCCCCTGCGGCGGCGCCGGGCCGTCGTTACTCTTCCGTGCCCTGCCCTGCCGGAGCCCACGACGCGCGGGCCGGTTGGTCCCGGGCCAGGACCTGGACGGTGAAGCGCGCGTCCACCCGGAGCTCGGCGTCGGGTCCGGACGTTGCGGCGGGCGGTGCGGCGGGCGGTGCGGTGGGCGATGGAGCGGATGATGCATGGTGGGCCGCGGGACCCATCGCCAGCGCGGAGCGGGCCAGGTCCTGCGGCAGGGTCATCACGTAGTCGAGCTCCTCGCGGTGCACCTCGACCAGCAGGCCCTCGAAGGCCCCGACGACGTCGTCGGCCTTCTGCTCCGGGACCGCGAGGAGCGGGCCCACGAGCTCCAGGCCGGCCAGATGGCCCGGACGCGGCGTGACGACGACCGCACAGCCGCCCGGCGCGAGGACCCGCGCGAATTCTGCGGGGTTCCGCGGTGCGAAGACGTTCAGGAGGAGGTCCACGGAGCCGTCCGAGAGCGGCAGTGACCGCCAGAGGTCCCACAGGATACTGATCCCGCCGGGAAGTGCGCGGGCCGCCCGCCGGAGGGCCGTCTTCGAGATGTCGAGCGCCACGGGGAACGCCGCGGGCCAGGCGCCGACGACGCCCTCGAGGTAGTACCCGGTGCCCGCACCGGCGTCGAGAACGACGCCGGGGGACACCACCTGCGTCCGCGCGGCCGCGACGAGAGCGGAGCGGAGCGGATCGTAGTGGCCCGCACGGAGGAAGGCCTCCCGGGCGTCCACCATCCCGGCGGTGTCACCCGTGAAGGGCGACCCCTTGCCGGTGAGCAGATTGACGTAGCCCTGGCGGGCCCTGTCGTAGCGGTGGCCCCGCGGACACGCGAGCCCGCGGTCGGCACCGGTCAGGGGCTCCCCGCAGACAGGGCAGACCAGAAGGGTACGGGGCAGGGCGGACATGACCCCAGCCTAGAGAAACATCGGCCCTACCGTTGACTCAGGCTACTGTTTCCGGTCTGATCAGGAGAGTGAAACCAGACCAGATCGACCTCCTGACCACGCTCGGCGCACCAGCCCTCCACCCCGACGGCTCCCGCCTCGTCGTGGCTGCGACGCGACCGGACTTCCGCGCCGACTCCTACGTGGGTCAGCTCTGGGAGGTCACGCTCGACGGCGACCAGCGCCGCCTGACGCGTGGCTTCCGGGACACGGACCCCCGGTACACGCCCGATGGTTCGGTGCTGCTCTTCCTCCGCGCCGCCGCCGGGGGGAAGCCGCAGCTGTTCGCCGTCCGGGCGAGCGGGGGCGAACCGGTGCAGGTGGCGGACCAGCCGCTCGGCGTCGGGCAGTTCGCCGTCTCCCCGGACTCGTCGCAGATCGTGTTCGCCGCCCGCGTGCCCGAACCGGGCCGCTACGGGACGGTGGACGGCATCACCCCGGGCCTGGAGGACGCCCGGCTCATCACGCAGAACAAGTACCGGATGAACGGCCTCGGCTACACCACGGACAAGCGCTCGCAGCTGTTCTGCGTGGACGTCCCCGATCTCGACGCCGAACCGTACATCGAGGCCGTGGGCCGCGCCGCGCAGGACACACAGCAGGGCGCCGACACCGGGGAACACGACGGCCTGCCCACGGCCCGCCGGCTGACCTCGGCGGACGCGGACCACCTGGAGCCGGTCTTCACCGCGGACGGGCAGCGCATCGTCTTCACCGCCGCCCTGCGGCCCGACGCGGACACCACGCTCGTCTCCGACATCCACTCGATGGCGCTCGACGGCAGTGATTCCCGACAGCTCACGAATCCGACGGGGGACACCCTCCTGGGGTGCGGCGCGGCCCAGCCCAGCAGGGACGGCACGTGGCTGTTCTTCCTCGCCTCCGATCTCTCACCCACGGGCCTCGACTTCGTCGCCCGGAACACCGCCCTGTACGTCATGCGCTCCGACGATCCCGGCTCGGTCACCCGCCTCAGCGATCCCGAGACCGTCGACATCGGCGACGTCCA
This sequence comes from uncultured Arthrobacter sp., assembly GCF_947493765.1. GTDB lineage: Bacteria > Actinomycetota > Actinomycetes > Actinomycetales > Micrococcaceae > Arthrobacter_D. The sequence goes on along the minus strand of NZ_CANLSZ010000003.1, from coordinate 79,486 downwards.
GGAGATCGTCCCGGACGGCCCGGACGCCGTCCTCGTGGTCAACCGCTCGCGGGGCTCGGGCGAGCTGCTGCACTTCCGGGCCTCGGGGGAGTCGGAGACCCTCGTGGCCGGTCCCACCGTCGTCACGGGCGCTGCGTCGTCGGCGGGGACCGTGGTCGTGTCCTTCACCGACCCGTCGACCGCGGGGGACGCTGCCGTCGTCGAGCACGGCTCCCTGCACCGACTCACCGACTTCTCGGCGCCGCTGCGTCGGCACACCCGGGTGGGCGAACCGCAGGAACGCTCGTTCCCGGCGCCGGACGGGACGCCGGTCCACGGGTGGGTGGTGCTGCCCGAGGGGGAGGGCCCGCACCCCGTCCTCCTCGTCATCCACGGCGGGCCGTTCGCCCAGTACGGCTGGGGCTACTTCGACGAGGCGCAGGTGTACGCGGCTGCCGGGTACGCCGTGCTGCTCTGCAATCCCCGCGGGGCGGCAGGGTACGGCCAGGCCCACGGCCGGGTGATCAAGGAGGCGATGGGCACGGTGGACCTCGACGACGTCCTCGCCTATCTCGAGGGAGCGCTCGCCGAGTTCGGATCCATGGACCCCGCACGGCTCGGCGTCATGGGCGGGTCCTACGGCGGGTACCTGACCGCATGGACGATCGCGAACGATCACCGGTTCCGCGCCGCGATCGTGGAACGCGGCTATCTCGACCCGCCGTCGTTCGTCGGCTCGTCCGACATCGGCTGGTTCTTCTCCGAGGCCTACACGGGCACCGACCCGGCGCGCGTGGAGGAGCAGAACCCCTTCGCGAAGATCGGGAATGTCCGCACGCCGGCCTTCGTGGTCCACTCGGAGGAGGATCTGCGCTGCCCCATCGAGCAGGCCCAGCGGTACTACACCGCGCTGAAGAAGCAGGGTGTGGAGACGCAACTGCTCGTCTTCCCGGGGGAGACCCACGAACTCTCCCGGTCCGGCTCACCCTGGCACCGCCGGCAGCGCTTCGAGCACATCCTCCGCTGGTGGTCGACCTATCTCCCGACGGACGCCAACCCCGCCGATCCTGCTGCGCCGTAGCGGGGTCCGGGAGGACCGGACGCGCCGGTCAGAAGCCCAGACCGCGCCGGGCGGCATCGACCGTCGGCTGATTCCACCGGTCCCGTTCCGCGTCGGCCGTGAGGGACCGGAGCACGGCGCGGTCCAGGTAGAGCCGTCCGTCGAGGTGGTCGGTCTCGTGCTGGAAGATGCGGGCCGGCCACCCCTCGAGCACCGTCCGGACCGCCGTGCCATCGGGCCGGGTGTAGCTCGCGATGATGCTCCGGTGGCGTTCGACGACGGCCTGGTAGCCGGGCACCGACAGGCAGCCCTCGTAGAACGCCTCGAGCCTGTCGTCCGCGGGCTCGTAGCTCGGATCGACGACGACGGTGAACGGCAGGGGAGTGCGTGAGCGGGCTGCGGCGATGTCCGCGTCCTGTACTCCGCCGTCCTCGAGGACGGCCATCCGGAGGGGAATGCCGAGCTGCGGCGCCGCCAGTCCCACCCCGGGGGCTGCACGCATCACGGCCCGCAGGGTGGTGACGAGCTTGGCGAGGGTGGCGTCGTCGAGCCGGCCGGCGACGTCCTGCGCCCTGCGCCGCAGCACGGGATGGCCGGCGCGGACGATCGGCGGGAGGTCCACGGCGAGGACGGCCGCCACGAGCGCTGCGAGCTCCTCGCGCGAGGTGGTGTCGGGCGGACTCTCGGAGGCGGGTCTCATCGCTCCAGCCAACCACAGGGCAGGGCCGGTCGGGCACGCCCATTGCCGGGCGGCGGCCGGCGGCGGAGAATCGGACGTGCAGCACGGCGACACGCACCCGGCTGTTGGAGGCTGAACGCACATGACACCCACCGGAACCGCAGTCGACGCGGGCCACGCGGCGGATCTGCACGACCTGATCCGGGTTCGGGGGGCGCGGGAGAACAACCTGAAGGACGTCACCATCGACCTCCCGAAGCGTCGGCTCTCGGTCTTCACGGGTGTCTCGGGGTCGGGGAAGAGCTCGCTCGTCTTCGACACCATCGCCGCCGAGTCGCAGCGCATGATCAACGAGACGTACAGCGCCTTCCTGCAGGGCTTCATGCCCACGCTGGCGCGGCCCGAGGTCGACCTCCTCGAGGGACTCACGACGGCGATCATCGTGGACCAGGAGCGCATGGGCGCCAATCCCCGTTCCACCGTCGGCACGGCGACCGACGTGAACGCGATGCTGAGGATCGTCTTCTCGCGTCTCGGGCAGCCCCACGTCGGGTCGCCGCAGGCGTACTCGTTCAATGTCGCCTCGATCAGCGGCGCCGGTGCGGTGACGTTCGAGCGCGGGGACACGACGGTCAAGGAACGCCGCAGCTTCACGATCACCGGCGGCATGTGTCCGCGCTGCGAGGGCATGGGATCCGTGACGGACATCGACCTCACGCAGCTCTACGACGCCACGAAGTCACTGAACGGGGGAGCGCTCACCATTCCCGGGTACAGCATGGACGGCTGGTACGGGCGGATCTTCGGCGGCTGCGGCTTCTTCGATGCCGACACACCCATCGAGAACTTCTCCGAGGAACAGCTGCACGACCTGCTCCACCGGGAACCGACCAGGATCAAGGTGGATGGCATCAACGTGACCTACGAGGGGCTGATCCCGAAGCTCCAGAAGTCGATGCTCGCCAAGGACCGGGACGCGATGCAGCCGCACATCCGCGCCTTCGTGGACCGCGCCGTCACCTTCACGCCGTGCCCGGACTGCAACGGCACCCGGCTGAGTGAGGCCGCCCGGTCCTCCAGGATCGACGGCGTGAGCATCGCGGATGCCTGCAGGATGCAGATCAGCGACCTCGCCGACTGGGTGCGCGGGCTCGACGAGCCGACCATGGCGCCACTGCTCGCCGCGCTGGGGGAGACGCTCGCGTCCTTCGTGGAGATCGGCCTCGGGTATCTCAGCCTGGACCGGCCCTCCGGCAGCCTGTCCGGGGGCGAGTCCCAGCGCACCAGGATGATCCGCCACCTCGGCTCGTCCCTGACGGACATCACCTACGTCTTCGACGAACCCACCATCGGCCTGCACCCGCACGACATCGAGCGCATGAACTCACTGCTGCTCAGGTTGCGGGACAAGGGCAACACCGTCCTGGTGGTCGAGCACAAGCCGGAGCTGATCGCGATCGCCGACCACGTGGTCGATCTCGGCCCGGGAGCAGGCGCCGCGGGAGGCTCGGTGTGCTTCGAGGGCACGGTCGGGGAGTTGCGCCGCAGTGGGACACTCACGGGCCGCCATCTCGATGACCGCGCCGCACTCAAGGACTCGGTGCGGACTCCGCGCAGCGTCCTGGAGATCCGGGGGGCCACGTCGCACAACGTCCGGGACGTCGACGTCGACATCCCCTTGGGCGTGCTGTGCGTCGTGACCGGCGTGGCCGGCTCCGGCAAGAGTTCGCTGATCCACGGTTCGGTCTCCGGCAGGGACGGCGTGGTCGCCGTCGACCAGACGGCCATCAGGGGCTCCCGGCGCAGCAATCCGGCAACCTACACCGGCATGCTGGAGCCCATCCGGAAGGCCTTCGCCAAGGCCAACGGAGTCAAACCCGCCCTGTTCAGCGCGAACTCCGCGGGTGCATGCCCCACGTGCAACGGCGCCGGCGTGATCTTCACCGATCTGGCGATGATGGCCGGTGTCGCGACCACCTGCGAGGTGTGCGGCGGTCGACGCTTCATGGCGGAGGTGCTCGAGTACACCCTCGGCGGTCTCGACATCAGCGAGGTCCTGGCGCTCCCCGTCAGCGACGCCGCGACCTTCTTCGCGGCAGGAGCGTCGAGGGTGCCCGCCGCGGCCGCGATCCTGGACCGCCTGGCCGACGTCGGGCTCGGGTACCTGAGCCTCGGGCAGCCCCTGACCACCCTGTCCGGTGGCGAGCGCCAACGCCTGAAACTCGCCACCAGCATGGGCGAGAAGGGCAGTGTCCTCGTGCTGGACGAGCCGACCGCCGGACTGCACCTGGCCGATGTCGAGAATCTGCTCGGCCTGCTGGACCGCCTGGTCGACGCCGGCACCTCGGTGATCGTCGTCGAGCACCATCAGGCGGTCATGGCGCACGCGGACTGGATCATCGACCTCGGACCGGGCGCCGGGCACGACGGCGGCAGGATCGTGTTCGAGGGAACACCGGCCGATCTCGTGGCGACGCGGGCGACGCTGACGGGCCGGCACCTGGCGGAGTACGTGGCCGGCTGACACCGCAGGATGTCAATCCGCGATCGGTCCTGCGAGGCTCCACGCAGCCCCTCTTCTGCTTCCTAATAAATTGCCGATAATCTACATTATGTCAAGTTGAATCCTGAACGATTACGTCAGAGACTCATCGACCGGTCCCCTCATCGCCAACTCCGTGACCACTTCTGCAAAGCTGAGTCGGCCGTCGATGACGACGTCAAGGTGCACCTCGACGACCTCTCCGGATCGCCAGAAGGACAGCGACAGCCGACTCCATGTGATCCGACTCCGTGCGTCGTCCGTCGCAACCCTTGTCAACAGGTTCGCATTGACCGCCCCCGTCCGGGCCTTCCCTGTGCTCGACGCGCGCACGTCGGCGGCTGATCAGTAAGGAGCGAGCGGTTCTATCCCGAAGTAAGTTTTGGTTAGGTTAGGCTCCGCTAATCTCAAGACAACTGCAGGGATGCTGACCGCTGCCCCGCCGATCCTCCTAGGACCATTTGTGAAGATGATCATTCCCGTTTCCCTCTCCATGCTGCTGCTCTCACTGAGTGCGTGTGGCACGGACGAGGCCCCTGAGACCGCCTCTGGCGAGGACGGCGTCATCACCGTCACCTCGACGGCCGAGGACTGCACCGTGTCCACCGCCGAGGTGGGCTCGGGAGACCTCTCGTTCCGCGTGAGCAACGAGGGCGACGACGTGACGGAGTTCTACCTCTACGGGTCGGACGGATTGCGCATCGTCGGGGAGGTCGAGAACCTCGGCCCCGGCCTCACGCGCGACCTGGTGGTCCGTGCCCCGGCCGGGGACTACATCACCGCATGCAAGCCCGGCATGCAGGGTGAAGGGATCCGCAGCGCCTTCACGGTGAGCGAATCCGGCGAGGATCTGTCGGTGCGGGGCATCGACCAAGCCGACATCTCGGCCGCAGAGATCCGGTACGCGGCGTACGTGCGGGACCAGGGACAGCAGCTGGTGAGCGCCACCGAGGCGTTCCTCACCGCCTACACCACGGGTGACGACGACCGGGCGCGCGACCTCTACCCCACCGCCCGCCAGCATTGGGAACGGATCGAGACGGTGGCCGAATCCTTCGGGGACCTCGACCCGAGGATGGATCTGCGCGAGGCGGATCTCGAGCCCGGCCAGGAGTGGACCGGGTGGCATCGCATCGAGAAGGATCTGTGGCCCCCGGCGTCGGGCTACGAATCGCTCGGGAGCGAGGCCAGGGAGCCCGTCGCAGCCGATCTGATGAGCACCACGGAACTCCTCGACGAACGCTTGCAGGACCAGTCCTACACCGTGACCGATATCGGGCACGGGGCCAAGGGGCTGCTCGACGAGGTCGCGGCCGGCAAGATCACCGGTGAGGAGGACATCTGGTCCCACACCGACCTCTACGACGTCCAGGCCAACGTCGACGGCGCCCGGGTGGCGTACGAGGGGGTCGAACCACTTCTCGCGGTCAAGGACCAGGCGCTCTCGGAGGAGATCGCCGCCCGCTTCGACGCGCTGCAGCGACTCCTGGACCGGTACCGCACGGACGACGGCGGGTTCGTCTTCTACGACACCGTCGGGGAGTCGGAACGGAAGGAACTCTCGGACGCCGTCAACTCTCTCGGCGAACCGCTGTCGAAGATGACGGGAGCCATCATCCTGTGAGGGCGAAGCGTGATGACCGAGCGGGAGGCTCCAGGAACGGCGTCTCGCGGCGAGGGCTCTTCGGCGCCGTCGGCGTGACTGCCCTTGCTGGAGCATCCGGTGTGAGCGGCTGGGGTATCGCCCAGGCACAGGAGCCGGCGCCCGCCGACGGACCCCTGGAATACCCCTTCCACGACGACCATCAGGCCGGCATCGTCACCCCGGCACAGGAGCCGGCTGCACTTCGCCGCCTTCGACGTCACCACCGAGTCCCGCGACGCACTCGTGGAATTGCTGCAGGCCTGGACCGATGCGGCCGCCGCCATGACTGCGGGGCACCCCGTGGGCGGGGGTTCACCCCTCCCCTACGATGCACCACCCGACGACACGGGAGAGACCCAGGACCTCGACATGGCGGGGCTGACCATCACGTTCGGCTTCGGTCCCACCCTGTTCGAGAAGGACGGGGAGGACCGCTTCGGGCTGAGGGCCCGTCAGCCCAGGGAACTGCGCCGGCTCCCCCACTTCCCCGCGGACAATCTCGACGACGCTCGCAGCGACGGTGACCTCTGCGTGCAGGCCTGTGCCAACGACCCCCAGGTGGCGGTCCACGCCATCCGGAACCTCGCCCGCATCGGCTTCGGCACGGTCGCCATGCGCTGGGCCCAGCTGGGATTCGGCCGCACGTCGTCCACCAGCACTGCACAGACCACGGCCCGCAATCTGTTCGGCTTCAAGGACGGGACCTCGAACCTGAAGGCCGAGGACCCGGACGGCCTGGCGGAGTTCGTCTGGGTCCGGAGGGACGACGATCCCGCGGCCGACTGGCTGGCCGGCGGCTCCTACCTCGTGGCGCGACGCATCAGCATGCGGATCGAGACCTGGGACCGGACCAGCCTGCGGGAGCAGGAGACCCTGATCGGACGGGACCGCGTGGAGGGTGCGCCCCTGTCCGGTGGCACCGAGTTCAGCGCACCCGACTTCGCCCTGGACGGCCGGGACGGTCCGATCATCCCGCTGGACTCCCACCTCCGGCTGGCGCACCCCGCTCACAACAACGGCACGAGGATGCTGCGTCGAGGCTACAACTTCACCGACGGAGCCGACGCCCTGGGCAGGCTCGATGCCGGGCTGTTCTTCATCGCCTTCGTCCGCGAGCCGCAGAGCCGCTATGTCCCCCTGCAGAACACCCTCTCCCGCGACGACGCCCTGATGGAGTACCTCGAGCACACCGGTTCCGGACTGTGGGCGGTCCCGCCCGGCGTCCGGGCGGGCTCCTACATCGGTCAGAGCCTCTTCGCCTGAGGTGGACACCGGAGAGGCACGGCACTGGGTCCGCGCACAGGCTAGCGTTGCGGTATGGACCACGAGCACCGCTACGACGTCGAGATACTGCACCTGCTGGTGTCGAAGGACCATGCCTACTTCGGACGCTCCCGGGACGGCGCGGCGGACGTCGCCACGACCGACGCCGAGAGCGTGGATGTCGTCGCCGGAAAGGGCATCGTGGGTGATCGTTTCTTCGGCAAGGCGGCCCACATGGACGCCGCGGTGACCCTCTTCGCCGTCGAGTCGCTGGAGGACATCGCACGCCAGCTCGGGTCATCCCCGTTCGATCCCATGCTCCCGCGCCGGAATGTGGTCCTGCGGGGGGCGGAACTCGCCCCGCTCGTCGGCCAGGACTTCGTCCTCGAGTCCGCCGGCAGCAGTGTCTCGTTCCACGGCGGGCGGCCCGCTCACCCCTGCGTCTGGATGGACCGGGTCCTGGCACCGGGAGCTCATAAGGCGATGCGGGGACGGGGTGGTATCCGGTGCCGCCCCCTGGGCAGCGGGGTCCTCCACCGGGGACCCGCCGTGCTCGTCAGTCCGGTCCCGCTCGACGCCGGCAGGGCCCACGTCGCCTCGGTCCGCCTCCCCAGCCGCCTGCCCTGACCGCTCCTGCCGGCGCGTGTCTCTCCCGGAGTGCTGCACCCGTGGAGGTCCGCGCGGATCCGCGGGGTCCTTCGGCGTCGACCCGTTCCCGGGGCTACGCTTGCACCATGGCCCGCCCCCCGGACTCCCCCGTCGCCCGCCGATCGCGCGGGCACCGCGGACCGGGCGGCGCAGCGGCCTGGACCGCTGCCGACGTCGCCCTGGTCCTCGTGTTCGCAGCCCTGGGCCGGCGAACACACGAGCACGGCATCACACCGATCGGGATCCTGCAGACGGCGTGGCCCTTCCTGCTCGCCTACACGCTCGCCGCCGCTGCTGCCCGCTCCTGGAGGTCCGCCGGCAGCCCCTGGCCCACCGGCGTCGTCCTGTGGCTGGGGACCGTTGCGGGCGGTCTGCTGCTCAGGGCTCTCTCCGGCGTCTCGGTGGCCCTCAGCTTCCAGCTCGTCACCCTGCTCGTGCTCGGCCTTCTGCTCCTGGCGCCCCGGCTCGTCGGTGGCGCCCTCGCGCGGCGGCGGTCACGCATGCCGGTAGCGTAGGACGACCACTCCCCGGTTCCGCGAAAGGCATGCCATGATCACCGCGTTCGTCCTCATCCAGACCGATGCCTCACGTATCCCCGAGAGCGCCCAGTCCATCTCCGAGATCGAGGGCATCAGCGAGGTGTACTCGGTCACCGGCGAATGGGATCTTATCGCGATCGCCCGCGTCAGCAGGCACGAGGATCTCGCGGACGTCATCGCCGACCGGCTGTCGAAGATCGAGGGCATCCGTTCGACGACGACCCAGATCGCCTTCCGCTCCTACTCCCAGCACGATCTGGATGCCGCCTTCTCGCTCGGCTTCGACAGCTGACGATCGCTGACAATTCGACAACTCATGGTTCGAGCGCTGGTGCTTCGAGAGCCGACGGTTCGGGAGCTCCCGGTTCCGCAGTTGCCCGACGGTACGCTGCACCCGGCCTCGTCGAACGAGGTCGCGGCGGCACTCAGTAGGATCTGCTGACCTCGACCCACCGCGCCAGGACGCCCGCGGCGGCGCCCGAGTCGATGGACTCGCGGGCGCGGGCCATGGCCGAGGTGATCCGATCGACGAGACCGCCGTCCGCCCGCTCCTCGAGGGCCACGAGACCGGCGGCAGCATTCAGGACGACGGCGTCCCGCACGGGTCCGGCCTCGCCGCCGAGGACGGCACGCACCACCGCGGCATTGCCCCCGGCATCGGTGCCCCGCAGCGCGTCGACGGGTACGACGTCGAGGCCGAAGTCCGCCGGATGGACGCCGTGCGCCCGGACCGCGCCGTCACGGACCTCCCAGATCGTGGAGGTACCGCTCGTCGTCAACTTGTCCCTGCCGTCGTCGCCCCGGAAGACGAGCGCACGGATGCCCCGGGCGGCGAGCACACCGGCCATGAGGGGTGCCATGCGGGCGTCGGCGCAGCCGAGCGCCTGGGCGCTCACCCCGGCCGGATTGCTCAGCGGACCGAGGAAGTTGAAGGCCGTCGGCACCCCGAGTTCGCGGCGTGGTACCGCCACGTGCTTCATGGACGGATGGAAGACCTGCGCGAAGCAGAAGGTGATGCCCGCGCGCTCGGCCGTCCGCGCCACATCGGCGGGCGCCAGGTCGAGCCGGACGCCGAGCTCCTCGATCACGTCCGCCGCCCCGGAGGCCGACGACGCCCCCCGGTTGCCGTGCTTGACCACCTTGGCTCCCGCGCCGACGGCCACGATGGAGCTCATCGTCGAGATGTTGAGCGTGTTCAGACCGTCGCCACCGGTGCCGACGATGTCGAGCGTGGGCCCGGCGACCTCGATCCGGTGCGCCCTGTCGAGCATCGCCTGGACGAGGCCGGCGAGTTCGTCGACGGATTCCCCCTTCGCCCGCAGCGCCACGAGGAACCCCGCGATCTGGGCGTGACTCGCCTCGCCCGCCATGATCGAGTGCATCGCCCAGCGGCTCTGCTCCGTCCCCAGATCGCTCCCCGCCAGGAGGGCCGAGAAGATCGAGGGCCAGGTGGACGGCAGTGCTGAGGGGGTTGTCGGCAGGCTCACGGTCCCAGATTATCTACGAATTGTAGAAAGTCATGCCGCAGAAGTTCCGCGTGAACACGGGGGTCGCCGCAGGCCACCCCTGACCGAACCACTCCCGGGGCCGTTTCGCGTTGGTGATCGCGCGGCGCTTGGGGCCATAATGATCTCGTGACCTCCGCGACCCAAGCCCCCAGTGCCGCGCCGCATCCCGCGCTGAACCGCCCCAACATGGTCTCCGTCGGGACCGTCGTCTGGCTGTCCAGCGAGCTGATGTTCTTCGCAGGCCTCTTTGCCATGTACTTCACCCTGCGCTCCACCTCCGGCGAGCTGTGGGCCCTGGAGACCGAGAAGCTGAACGTGCCGTTCGCCCTCGTCAACACCATCATCCTTGTGTCGAGCTCCTTCAGCTGCCAGTTCGGAGTCTTCGCCGCCGAGCGCCTGCAGCCCCGCCGGACGGGCGGGCCCTTCGCCATCGCGCGCTGGGGCATGGTCGAGTGGTTCCTCCTCACCTTCCTCATGGGCGCCATCTTCGTCTCCGTGCAGGCCTACGAGTACGCGGAGCTCGTCTCCGAGGGCGTCTCCCTGTCGTCCAACCCGTTCGGTTCGGCCTTCTACATCACCACGGGCTTCCACGGGATCCACGTGGTCGGCGGGCTCATCGCCTTCCTGCTGATCATCGGCCGCGCCTTCATCGCACGGCAGTTCGGTCACTTCGAGGCCACCTCGGCGATCGTGACGTCCTACTACTGGCACTTCGTGGACGTCGTGTGGATCGGCCTGTTCCTCATCATCTACTTCCTCCAGTAATTGGCACCCGTACGCTCTTCTACTAGAGGTAGAATTCAATGAAGAAGTCCGGCAGCTCCGGTACCACAAGAGGCAGGAAACAACCCGTGAAGGCACTCTCGCAGAGGCGGCGTCACCCCCTAGCAGCTGTCGTGCTGCTCCTGATGGCGCTGCTCGCCACCGGCGGGATCTACGCCGCGGCCAGCACCGCCAACGAAGCACAGGCACAGACCACCGCGTTCACGGCCGACGACGTCGATGAGGGAAGCAAGCTCTTCGCCGCCAACTGCGCCTCGTGCCACGGTATGGGCGCTACCGGTTCCGACGCGGCGCCGTCCCTCGTGGGTGTCGGCGCGGCCTCCGTGGACTTCCAGGTCGGTACCGGACGCATGCCCATGCAGATGGACGGGCCGCAGGCCCAGGTCAAGCCGGTCCAGTTCGACGACGAGGAGATCCGCCAGATGGCCGCATACGTCGCGTCCCTGGGAGCTGGGCCCGCCATCCCGTCGGACGAGATCCTCGATCCCGCTGAGGGTGACACATCGGCCGGCGGTGAGCTGTTCCGCGTCAATTGCGCCATGTGCCACAACGCGGCAGCAGCGGGCGGTGCACTGACCCGGGGCAAGTACGCTCCCTCCCTCGAGGGCACCAGCGAGAAGCACATCTACGAGGCCATGGTCACCGGCCCGCAGAACATGCCGGTGTTCAGCGACGCCAACATCACGCCCGAGGACAAGCAGGACATCATCGCGTTCCTCAAGACCATCGAGGAGCAGGGCTCCCCCGGCGGAGCCGACCTGGGCTCGCTGGGACCGGTCTCGGAGGGACTGTTCATCTGGGTCGCCGGGCTCGGCGTCATCATCGCCTTCACGGTGTGGCTCACGTCAAGGTCCTCATGACCATCCGGAAGTCTTCCGTCGACGAATCACCCGTAGATCTACGAACACTGCTACACCTGAAGAAGGATGCGAGGGATCATGGCCGACTCTAGTCACGGCACCCCGGGAACCACGGTCGCCGTCGGTTCGACGGGCCGGCAGCTGGACGAGTTCGACAATCCGGGCCTGCCGCCGCACAGGCCGCGGCTGGCGGACCGGGATCCCCGAGCGGAGAAGCGCGCCGAGCGCCAGGTGGCCCTGCTCTTCGCGATCTCCGTCGTCGGGACGCTCCTGTTCTTCGTCGGGTACTTCTTCATCCCGCTCGACCAGACGATCGAGCGACTGCGGCTGCAGAATCTCATGCTCGGCCTGGGTACCGCCTTCGCGATGCTCGGGATCGGCGTCGGGATCGTGCACTGGGCCAAGACGCTCATGCCCGACCACGAGGTCACCGAGGATCGCCACGACATTCGTCCGGAAAGCGATCGTCAGGACGCCGAGAAGATCGTCAACGACATCCTCGACGAGTCGGGGATCAAGCGCCGCCCCCTCATCCGCAACACGCTCCTCGGAGCCGCCCTGCTGGCACCTCTCCCGGCGATCGCGATCTTCCGCGACCTGGGACCGTTGCCGGGCAACGCGCTGAAGGAGACCATGTGGGATGCGGGTGTCCGCCTCACACGGGACCCGAGCGGAACTCCCATCCGGGCCGCCGACGTCACCATCGGATCGGCTTTCCACGTCATCCCGGAGGGGCTCAACGAAGCCGAGCACAAGCTCGAGGAGAAGGCCAAGGCCGTCGTCCTCCTCATGCGCCTCGATCCCAACGAACTCAATCCCTCCCCCGGCCGGGAGGACTGGGCGTACGACGGGATCGTCGCCTACTCCAAGATCTGCACCCACGTCGGCTGCCCCGTAGCACTCTACGAACAGCAGACGCACCACCTTCTGTGCCCCTGCCACCAGTCGACGTTCGACGTGGAGCACGAGGCGAGGGTGATCTTCGGACCAGCGGCCCGCCCGCTGCCGCAGCTACCGATCGAGGTCGACGACGAGGGCTACCTCGTCGCGTCGAGCGATTTCCAAGAACCCGTAGGACCTAGTTTCTGGGAGCGAGGCTGACATGAGCAGCTCAACTGCGACGCAACCCTATGTACCGAAGACCCGCGTCGGGAAGGTGACCGATTACGTCGACTCACGCGTCGGCGGCTCCACGATCGTCAAGGAGTTCGGCCGGAAGATCTTCCCCGACCACTGGACGTTCATGTTCGGGGAGGTGGCGCTCTACACGTTCGTCATCCTGCTCCTCTCCGGAACGTTCCTCACCTTCTTCTACGACCCTTCCATGGCGGAGACCACCTACGAGGGCAGTTATCTGCCTCTCCGCGGCGTGGAGATGTCGGTCGCCTACGCCTCGTCGCTCGACATCTCGTTCGACATCCGCGGCGGCCTCTTCATGCGGCAGGTCCACCACTGGTCGGCGCTGCTTTTCGTCGCCGCCGTGGCGGTCCACATGTTGCGCGTCTTCTTCACCGGAGCGTTCCGCAAGCCCCGCGAGTTCAACTGGGTCATCGGCTGCACGCTGCTCATCCTGAGCCTCGCGGCCGGCTTCACCGGATACTCGCTGCCCGATGATCTGCTGTCGGGCAACGGACTGCGCATCATCGACGGCGTCATGAAGGCCATCCCGGTGGTCGGGACCTACCTCAGCTTCTTCCTGTTCGGTGGGGAGTTCCCCGGTACCGCCATCATCGGCCGCCTGTACGTGCTGCACATCCTCCTGGTACCAGCGGTCATCCTGCTCATGATCGGCCTGCACCTCTTCCTCGTGGTCCTGCACAAGCACTCGCAGTTCCCCGGCCCGGGCCGCACGAACACCAACGTGGTCGGTTATCCGGTGGGCCCGGTGTACGCAGCGAAGGCCGGTGGATTCTTCTTCATCGTCTTCGGCATCCTCGCGGCGATCGCGGCGGCGTTCACCATCAACCCGATCTGGAACTACGGGCCCTACGACCCCTCTCCCGTCTCGGCCGGCACGCAGCCGGACTGGTACATCGGGTGGGTGGACGGTGCGCTGAGGTTGATGCCCGGGACCATCGGGAACTTCGACTTCGAGTTCATGATCCCGTTCCCGTGGGGTACCAACGCCCTGCCGCTGAACGTGCTCATCCCCGCGCTGGTGCCGGCCATCATCCTCTTCACCCTGATGTTCGCCTGGCCCTGGATCGAGGCGTGGGTCACCAAGGACACCCGTGAGCACCACCTGCTGAACCGTCCGCGCAACGCTCCCACCCGCACCGCCATCGGCGTCGCCGGCGTGACCTTCTACTGCGTGATGTGGGCGGCGGCCAGCTCGGACCTCATTGCGACCCACTTCATGGTCTCGCTGAACGATGTGACCTACTGGCTCCGGGTCCTCGTGATCCTCGGCCCGATCCTGGCATTCATGGTGTCGCGGCGGATCTCGCTCGCCCTCCAGCGCAAGGACCGCGAGGTCGCCCTGCACGGGCGGGAGACCGGTCGGATCGTGCGGCTCCCCCACGGTGAGTTCATCGAGGTGCACGAGCCGGTGGACGACTACAAGCTGTACACGCTGACCAGCTTCGAGTCGCCCCTGCCGGAACTGCCGACGCCGGGCAGGAACGGCAAGGTGAGCCGTCTCGACAAGGTTCACGGACGGGTGTCCCGCTTCTTCTTCGAGGACAGGGTGGCCCCGGTCACCCCGAAGGAGCTCGCGGCATCGCACGGTGACCACCACGAGGAGGTTGCCGGTGCCAAGGACCGCGAGGCCATCTCGAGTCGGTAGCGCCGTGCCGTAGCACGGTGACGGACGCAGAGCAGTGATGAAGGGCCCGAGCACATGCTCGGGCCCTTCGTCTGTGCCGGTCGCGGTACTGCCTCACCCATTCTGCTCGGACTGCTCGGACTGCTCGGCGGCACGGCCGAGGGGTACCGGGTAGAAGGCTCCTGCTGCCCTCTCCGTCCTACCCGAGACGCTTGGAGCTGTAGGCCCGCGGGGTGCGTACGCCGGGTCGCTGCAGCGGCACCCAGAGCTTGTACCGGTCGGCCCGGTAGTAGGACACCGAGTAGTCGATCATGGCCCGTGCCACATACGCGTGGCGCTGGATCTTCAGGAGCGGTGCGCTCATCTCCACATTGAGCAGGCGGGCTATGGACGGTGATGCGGCCGTGGCTTCGATGGTGTCCTCGCCCCACTCCATGACGAGCCCGTACTTCTCACTGAGCACGTTGTACAGCGAGGTGGGCGGAGGCCCATTGAGGATGCCCTGCACGCGGTGGGCCGGGATGAAGTTCTCGTCCACGCTCATCGGCTCTCCGTCCGCGAGCAGCTGCCGCCTGAACCTGATGACCGGTTGCCCGATCTCGATCTGGAGTTCCCGGGCCACGAGTGGTGTGGCCGCCTGCTGCTCGAAGCTGAGGACCCTCGCATCGGGCACCATCCCCCGGCGGATCATCTCCTCCGTGTAGGACGTCAGCTTCATCTGCAGATCGAGCTTGCTCCGCGAGACGAAGGTGCCCAGGCCCACGACCCGTTCCAGGATCTCCTCCGCGACGAGTGCGTCGATCGCCTGGCGGACCGTCATTCGGGCCACGCCGTAGTACTCACCCAGCCGGCGCTCCGAGGGTATCGCTGCCCCGGGTTCCCCGTGCTCCCCCACGTAGGTCCTGAGGCTCTCCCGCAGCTGCACGTGCTTGGCCTCCGCCGAGGCAGGATCGAGGCGCTCCGCGTCGAAGGGACGAGGCAGGATCATGGTCTGCCTCCCCGCTCTGCAGGTCGTCGATTCCGCGGCTTCCCCTTCGCGCCGGGCCTGATCGAGAGGGAGTGCTTAAACGACGGGAAGCCTGCCGCTGGCAGGCTTCCCGGACGGATACTGATCATTCGGTCAGTGGGCGTGGTCCCCACGGCTGTACTCGAACACCCAGCCGACGAGGGCGATCACTGCGAAACCCATCCCGATGTAGAGGATCCAGAATCCGACGGCCAGACCGAGGAAACCCGTGGCAGCGGCGAGGGACAGGGCCAGGGGCCACCAGCTCCACGGGCTGAAGTGCCCCTGTTCGCCGGAGCCCTCGTGGATCTCGGCATCGAGGCGGTCCTCCGGGCGCAGTCCCACCCGGTTGCCCGTGAACCCGAGATAGAACCCGATCATGCCCGACAGTCCGCCCGACAGGTACAGGGCCAGGAACCCCACGGGCTCCTGCCACTCGACGAGGACGCCGTACACGGTCCCGACCAGGAAGAAGAACGGGGTGAGGTAGGTGAAGAGCTTCGTCTCGATTTTCACGCGTTGGTGTCCTGTCGGTCGGCCGCCCCCATGAAGCCCGCAGCACTCTCATCGGGAGTGTGGGTCTGCTGCAGCTCCGGGTGGTGCAGGTCGAGTGCCGGGCGCTCCGAGCGGATGCGCGGCAGGGAGGTGAAGTTGTGCCGTGGTGGCGGGCAGGAGGTGGCCCACTCAAGGGACGCTCCGAAGCCCCACGGGTCGTCCACGTCCACCTTCTTACCGGTGCGCCAGGTGATGTACACGTTCCAGAAGAACGGGATCATCGAGGCGCCGAGCACGAACGATCCCACGGTGGAGAACTGGTTCATGGCGGTCCACCCGTCCTCGGGCAGGTAGTCCGCGTAGCGGCGGGGCATACCGTCCACGCCGAGCCAGTGCTGGATCAGGAATGTGGCGTGGAACCCGAGGAAGAGCATCCAGAAGTGGATCTTCCCGAGCCGCTCGTTGAGCATCTTGCCCGTGAACTTCGGCCACCAGAAGTAGAATCCGGCGAACATCGCGAAGACCACGGTGCCGAAGACCACGTAGTGGAAGTGGGCAACCACGAAGTAGGTGTCCGAGACGTGGAAGTCCAGCGGCGGCGACGCCAGGATGATGCCGGTCAGCCCGCCGAAGAGGAAGGTCACCAGGAAGCCGATGCTCCAGAGCATGGGCGTCTCGAAAGTGATCGACCCTCGCCACATGGTGCCGATCCAGTTGAAGAACTTCACCCCGGTGGGCACCGCGATCAGCATGGTCATGAAGGCGAAGAACGGCAGCAGAACCGCTCCGGTGACGTACATGTGATGGGCCCAGACGGTGACCGAGAGCGCGGCGATCGCGATGGTCGCGAAGACGATGCCCTTGTAGCCGAAGATCGGCTTCCGGCTGAAGACCGGGAAGATCTCGGAGACGATGCCGAAGAAGGGCAGCGCGATGATGTAGACCTCGGGGTGCCCGAAGAACCAGAAGAGGTGCTGCCAGAGGATCGCCCCACCGGCTTCCGGGTCGAAGATGTGGGCACCGAACCGACGGTCGGCTCCCAGGGCGAACAGGGCCGCGGCGAGGGGCGGGAAGGCCATCAGCACGAGGATGCCGGTGATGAGCGTGTTCCAGGTGAAGATCGGCATCCGCCACATGGTCATGCCGGGAGCACGCAGACAGATGATGGTCGTGATGAAGTTGACCGAGCCGAGGATGGTCCCGAAGCCGGACAGGGCCAGACCGAAGACCCAGAGGTCCCCGCCCACGCCCGGGGAGAAGGTGGTGCTGGACAGCGGTGCATAGGCGAACCAGCCGAACGACGCGGCGCCCTGTGGCGTGATGAAGCCGGACACCGCGATCGTGCTGCCGAACAGGAAGAACCAGAACGCCAGGGCGTTGAGCCGCGGGAAGGCGACGTCGGGGGCACCGATCTGCAGGGGCATGATGACGTTCGCGAAGCCTGCGAACAGCGGGGTGGCGAACATCAGGAGCATCACGGTGCCGTGCATCGTGAAGAGCTGGTTGTACTGCTCCTTGGTCTGCAGGATCTGCATGCCGGGCTCGAACAGCTCGGCCCGGATGATCAGCGCCATGACCCCGGCGAAACAGAAGAAGACGAAGGACGCGATCAGGTACATGTACCCGATGGTCTTGTGGTCGGTCGACGTGATCCAGTTGACGACGATGCGTCCCTTGGACCTCGGAACAACACGTGGAGCGGCGACGGTGCCGGCTTCCTCGAGGGTGTATTCGAAGGTGGACATCAGCTGCTGCTCCTGGCTGGGTCGGTGTCGGGATCATCATCCGGGTAGGAGTCGCGGTCGTACTCGTCTCCGAGCTGGCCGTCCTCGAGTTGTGCCATCTGTGCGTCGAACTCGGCCTGGGAGACCACCTCGACGTTGAACAGCATCTCCGAGTGGTACTGACCGCACAGTTCGGCACACTTGCCTGCGAAGGTGCCTTCCTTCGTGGGGGTCAGGTTGATGTAGTTGGTGCGGCCCGGGTACAGGTCACGCTTCTGCAGGAACGCCGGCACGAAGAAGGAGTGCTGGACGTCGCGGGCGTTGAGCTGCAGCTCGACCGACCGGTTGACCGGGAGGTAGAGGGTGGGGAGATTGTCGGGGACTCCCTCCTCGCCGTTCAGGTTGGCCTGCACTCCGGTGGAGTACTTGTCCTCCTTCACGTAGTTGAAGTCCCAGGACCACTGCTTGCCGCGCACATCGACGACCACGTCCGGGTCGTCCACGCGGGCATCGATCGTGGCGATGTCACGTTCCGTGAAGTAGAAGAACACCAGCACCATGAAGACCGGGATCGTCAGGTAGAAGACCTCGAGGGGCAGGTTGTAGCTGATCTGGCGCGGGTATCCCGTGTCGTTCTTGCGCCGGCGGTAGGCGACCATGCACCAGATGATCAGACCCCAGGTGATGAGTCCGACGATCGTCGCGGCGATCCAGGAATTCACCCAGAGGTCGGTCACGAGACCGGTGTGGTTGGTGTTGTCGCGGTCTGCCGGCAGCCAGCCCTTCTGGGCCTCTGCCGAGCAACCACTCAGTAGGAGAGCGCCGGCCAGCGAGATGCTGGAGATCTTCGCGATCCTGACGCTCCTGCTACCGGTTCGGTCCTGCGATCTCACAGACGGACCTTCCTTTTCTACGTGCGTTGCCACCCGCCCAGGAAGCTGTCCGGGGTGCACCTCCAGTTTTACTACTCACTGTAGAGCTTACCTGTACGACCGGCGATTCGGTGACATGGGAAGGGCCCGGAACCCGCCGTTTCGGCGAATTCCGGGCCCCGTCCTCGCGTGCTAGTGGAAGGAATCCCCGCAGGCGCAGGATCCGCCCGCGTTGGGATTGTCGATGGTGAAACCCTGCTTCGAGATGGTGTCCTCGAAGTCGATGGAGGCACCCGACAGATAGGGGACGCTCATCTTGTCGACGATGACCTCGACGCCGTCGAACTCGCGGACCGCGTCGCCCTCGAGGACGCGCTCGTCGAAGTACAGCTGGTAGATCAGGCCCGAGCAGCCTCCGGGCTGGACGGCGACGCGAAGTCGCAGATCCGTCCGCCCCTCCTGCTCGAGCAGGCTGCGAACCTTCCCGGCGGCCACCTCGGAGAGCTCCACCTCGTGGGCGGCGAGTTCTGCGGTATCCATGGTGGGTGCGGTCTCGGTGGGCGTGCTCATGGTGTTTCTCCTAGCTCGGACCTTCGGTGCGTCCGCTCTGAATGCCGCTGTCTGATGCGGCCTGGGTCAATTCTACGCCGGGCGCCTCACCGGGTGGAACGACCGGGAGGAGCCGTCCATTCCTCCCGGTCGTCCGCCGTGGACCCTACGGCCGCGTCAACGCGCCGTCGTCGATCCGCGCGAGGAGGATCGCCTCGGCCAGGATCGCCTTCCGGAACTCCTCGAGATGGAGGGATTCGTTCGCGCTGTGGGCCCGCGAGTCGGGGTCCTCGACGCCGGTGATGAGGATTTGCGCCGCGGGGAACACCTCGATGAGGTCCGCGATGAAGGGGATGGATCCGCCCATGCCTGCCTCGACGGCGTCGACCCCCCATGCTTCCCGGAGGGCCTCCAGGGCGGCCCGTGACGCCGGCTCGGAAGTGTCCGTTCGGAAGGGACTTCCCGTCTCCCCCGGAGTGAAGGTCACCTGCGCCCCGAACGGTGCATGCGCCTCGACGTGCGCCCGGACGGCGTCCATGGCCGCTGCCGGGTCCTGCCCCGGTGCGAGCCGCAGGCTGAACTTCGCGCGGGCCTGCGGCAGCAGGGTGTTGGAGGACAGTGCCACGCTCGGGATGTCCATCCCGATGATGGACAGTGCCGGCTTGTGCCACAGGCGTGAGGCGATCGAGCCGGTCCCGGCGAGTTCGACGCCGTCGAGCACCGATGCGTCGGACCGGTAGTCCTCCTCCCGATAGTCCACGGAGGCGTGGTCGCCGCCGGTGAGCCCGGAGACGGCCACGTCACCGGCGTCGTCGTGCAGGGTGGCGATGAGTCGTGCCAGGAGGGTCGGGGCGTCGAGCACCGGGCCGCCGAACATTCCCGAGTGCACGGCGTGCTCCAGCACCCGCACCTCGATGGTGCCGTCCACGAGTCCACGCAGGCTCGTGGTCAGGGCGGGCACGCCGACCTTCCAGTTGCTCGAGTCGGCGACGACGATGACGTCCGCCTCGAGATCGTCGCGGTAGGTCTCGAGGAAGGTGCGGAAGGTCGGCGAACCCGCCTCCTCCTCCCCCTCGATGAACAGGGTCACGCCGACGCCGAAGGAGTCACCAAGCACCTCGCCGAGCGCCCCGAAGGCCCCGATATGCGCCATGATGCCTGCCTTGTCGTCGGCTGCCCCGCGGCCGAACAGCCTGCCGTCACGTTCGGTCGCGACGAACGGCGGCGTCTCCCACAGTGCCTCGTCCCCCGGCGGCTGGACGTCGTGGTGGGCGTACAGCAGCACCGTCGGCCGACCCTCGGCGGCCGTGCGGCGGGCGACGACGGCCGGCCCGCCCGGGACGCCGTCGTTGTCGACCCGCAGGATCCGGACGTCGTCGATGCCCACGCCCCGGATCAGGTCGACCACGGCGTCCGCGCTGCGGTCGAGCTCGCTGGAATCGAAGGCGTCCCAGGCGATCCCCTGGATCGCGACGAGGTCCGAGAGTTGCTCGACGATGCGCGGGAAGGCGGCATCGACGCTGCTCCGCAGGAGGTCGGGGATGCGCGTCGTATCGTTCGATGGCGTGCTGGAGGTATCTGTCATGCCAGCACCCTATACACAGACCGTTCGGACGGAGCGTCCCGGTTCCCGCGACGGAGGTCCGGATCGCTCCCGGGCGGCCCCTCGTGTGCCTGGTGTGCCTCGTACGCCCCGACGGTCAGGGCGGGCCGGTGATCACCCGGTATCCTGAAGAGGTGTTCGGACGAAACAGAGAAGCCCCCCCTGCCCAGGAAGTGGTCGACAACGCTTCGAAGCTGCCCGAGGAGCGCCGCTCGCCCGGCAAGGGCGCACCCACGCCCAAGCGCAGCGTGCAGGAGGCCGCACGTCGGCGGCCCCTCGTGCCGGACGACCGCAAGGCCGCCCGGGACCAGAGCCGTTCCGTCGCGCGGGACGAGCGGGCACGGACGCGTCAGGCCCTCGACACCGACGACGAGCGCTATCTGCCGTTGCGCGACAAGGGGCCGCAGCGCCGCTACATCCGCCAGTTCGTCGACGCGCGCGTGAATCTCGGTGAGTTCCTCATGATCGCGGCCCTCTTCTTCGTGGTGCTCAGTTTCTTCCGGTCACTCACGGTCCAGAGCGCCGTCCTCATGGCGTTCTGGGTGCTCATCGTCGCCGTCGTCCTCGACACGATCGTGATGCGGCGGAAGGTGAAGAAGAGGCTCACGGAGAAGTTCGGGGAACCGAACCAGGGCGATCTCTGGTACGCGACCACCCGCGCGCTGCAACTGCGCCGGCTCAGGCTGCCCAAGCCGCAGGTGCGCCGGGGCGACTACCCGTCGTAGCCACCGACCAGGGGTGCACCCCGGCATCACACCCCGCGATCACACCCCGCGATCGCACCCGGGGGCGCGATCACACCGGGGCGCTCTGACGCGGCGCTGCCCTCGCTCGTCCCGGTCGATCGGGCCTCAGGCGGTCGATCGTACCCGTGCGGCCAGCGCACGATTGATCCGCCGCGCCCAGAAGGGCCCCTCGTAGAGGAAACCGGTGTAGCCCTGGACGAGTGTGGCCCCGGCCTCGAGCCGTTCCACGACGTCCTCGGCGCTCTCGATGCCGCCCACGCCGATGATGGCCAGCTCGGGACCCACGGCCGCCCGGAGACGGACGAGGACCTCGAGGGATCGCGCTCTGAGGGGGGCACCGCTGAGGCCGCCGACTCCCTGCGCGATGACGGTGTCCGGAGCGGTGCGGAGGTTCCCGCGCGTGATCGTCGTGTTGGTGGCCACCACGCCGTCGAGGCCGAGTTCCAGCGCCAGCGCACCGACGTCGTCGATGTCCTGGTCCAGCAGGTCGGGCGCGATCTTGACCAGGAGGGGCACGTGCCGGTCCGCGGCCTCGTCGGCCGTACGGCGCACCGCCTCCAGCAGGGGCCTCAGCTGTTCCACGCCCTGCAGGAGCCGCAGGCCGGGAGTGTTCGGTGACGATACGTTGACCACGAGGTAGTCGGCCACCGGCGCCAGTTCGCGCGCGCTCTCGAGGTAGTCCTCGACGGCGTCCGCGATGTCGACCGCCTTGGTCTTGCCGATGTTGGCGCCGACGATCGGACGCAGGCCCGAGCCGTAGCGGCGCTCCAGGGCACGCCGGGCCGAGAGGAGGCGCGGCGCCACCTGCGCGGCGCCGTCGTTGTTGAAGCCCATGCGATTGATCACCGCCCGGTCCTCGACCAGGCGGAAGAGCCGCGGCCTGGGGTTGCCGGGTTGGGCCCGGCCCGTGATCGTCCCGATCTCGACGTGGCCGAAGCCGAGCGCGGTGAGGGCCAGGACGCCGGTGCCGGCCTTGTCGAAACCGGCGGCGAGTCCGAAGGGCGAGGGGAAGTCCAGCCCGAAGGCGGTGGTGGCGAGGGACGCATCGGGGGCGCACCGCCGGCGCAGGACCCAGCCGACGGGTGTGCGGTCCACCATCCGGATGAGGGTGGAGCCGATCGTGTGGGCCTTCTCCGCATCCATTCCGGAGAAGGCGATCCGGAAGAACGTCGGGTAGATGCGCATGACTCCAGAATCCCATGCGCGCTGCGCACCTCCAAGTTCCGTCCCGACGGGCGGGGTAGGGTCGGGGCATGCCAGAGCCCTGGTCCGAGGACGTCCTCGGCGCGTCGTTCCGTTCGAAGACCCTTCCCCTCGAACCCGACGACGAAGGCCCGCGCGAGGCCACCCTCATCGCCTACGAACCCGACGGTCCGGTACCGGCCCCGGTCGCGGGCACCGGTCGGGTCCGGGCGGTGCTCTACCTGCACGGCTTCAGCGACTACTTCCTGCATGCCGAGCTCGCCCGGGCCCTGCACGGGCAGGGCTGGGCCTTCTTCGCGCTCGATCTGCACAAGTACGGACGCAGCCTGCGCCCGGACCAGACCCCGGGCTTCGCCACGTCGCTGGACGACTACGACGCCGATCTCGAGGCCGCACTCGGTGCGCTCCAGCACCGGCTGGACCAGCGCGCAGCGGTACCGGTTCCCGTCGACCTCGTCCTCATGGCGCACTCGATGGGCGGGTTGATCGCGGCGCTGTGGGCCCATCGGAACCCGGGTCGGCTCGCTGCCCTGGTCCTGAACAGTCCCTGGCTGGACCTGCAGGGCAGCGCACTGCTGCGCGCGGCCGCCCAGGGGATCCTCGGGACCGTCTCCCGCCGTCGGCCCAAGGCACGGATCCCGCTGCCCGAACTCGGGTTCTACTTCCGGAACATCAGCGACTCCCGCGACGGCGAGTGGCCCATCGATCCGGCGTGGCGCCCCGAGGCCGGGTTCCCGGTCCGCGTCGGCTGGCTCCGAGCCGTCCTCGCAGGGCACGCCGTCCTCGCCGACGGCGTCTCCATCGCGGTGCCGATCCTCGTGGTCTGCTCCCGGGCGTCCACCATCAGTGCCACGTGGAGCGAGGCGATGCGCCACACCGACAGCATCCTCGATGTCACCCCGATGGTGCACCGGGCCGCCGAACTGGGCGACGACGTCACGCTCCGGCGCCTGCCGGGAGCCCTCCACGACGTGTTCCTCTCCGAGCCGGCGGTGCGGCGTGAGGGCACCGCGGCGGTGCTGGGCTGGCTGGAGCACCGGGTCCCGTGACCCTGCGGCAGGTCAGGTGCCCGAGGCGGCCCGGTCCACGGCTCCCCCGTAGCGGCGGTCGCGCGCTGCGTACTCCTCGATCGCCCGCCAGAGGGTCCGGCGGTCCACGTCGGGCCAGAGCGTGTCCATGAAGACCATCTCCGCGTAGGCGGACTGCCACAGCATGAAGTTGGACAGCCGCTGCTCCCCCGAGGTGCGGAGGAACAGATCGACGTCCGGCAGGTCCGGTTCGTCGAGGTAGCGCTGGATCGTCCGCTCGTTCACGGACGACGCCTTGAGGGTGCCCGCGGCGACGTCCTCGGCGATGGCCCGCGCCGCATCGGCGATCTCGGCCCTCCCGCCGTAGTTCACGCACATGGTCAGGGTGCAGGTGCTGTTGTGGCGCGTGTACTGCTCGGCGTCCTCGAGTTCACGGATGACGGACTGCCACAGCCTGGGGCGTCGCCCGGACCAGCGGATCCGCACCCCCCAGGCGTCGAGCTGGTCCCGCTGACGCCGGAGCACCTCCTTGTTGAACCCCATGAGGAAGCGCACCTCCTCGGGGGACCGTTTCCAGTTCTCGGTGCTGAAGGCGTAGACGGACACATGCTTGACACCGATCTCGATGGCGCCCGCGACGACGTCGAGCAGCGCCGCCTCCCCCGCCCGGTGTCCCTCGGTCCGCGGCAGACCGCGCTCGTTCGCCCATCTCCCGTTGCCGTCCATGATGATCGCGACATGATCCGGCACGAAGGCCTGCGGGATGGCGGGCGCCTGCTCGCCGCTCGGGTGGGGCCACGGCGCGTCGGGACGGTGATCGGGACGGTGATCGGACTTCCTCATACCCGCTCCACGTGCTTCAGGGACGGCACGGAACGCTCCAGGTGCCACTGCAGATAGGCCGCGACCAGGCCCGCGCTCTCCCGGCGCGCACCGATCCCGGACGAGTCGGCGATGGCCCAGTCCCCCGTGAGGAGCGCCCCGAGCAGCTCCATCGCGGCGGCGGAGGGTGAGGCCGCCCCGGGCGGTCTGCACACGGGACAGACGGCACCGCCGAGGGGCGCCGAGAAGGCGCTGTGGGGTCCGGGTGCACCGCAGCGCGCGCAATCCGTGAAGCTCGGGGCCCATCCCGCCGTGGCCAGGGCCCGGAGCAGGTACGAGTCGAGGATGAGCTCCGCCGGGTGCAGATCGCGGCTCAGGGCGGAGAAGGCCCCGGCGACGAGGGCGTACTGGGCGCTGCCCGCCTCCGACAGGTCGGTGAGCCGCTCGGCGGTCTCGGCGATGGCCGTCGCTGCGGTGTAGCGCGCGTAGTCCGAGGCGATGCCGTAGCCGTGGGACCCCCTGGTCTCGGCCTGGGTGACGATGTCCAGGTTCCGGCCGTGTGCCAGGAGCAGGTCGACGGCCATGAACGGTTCCAGGCGCGAGCCGAATCTGCTGCTCGTCCTCCGCACGCCCTTGGCGACGGCGCGTACCTGACCGTGGTCCCGGGTCAGGAGCACGATGATGCGGTCGGCTTCGCCGAGCTTGTAGGTGCGCAGGACGACACCGTGGGTGCGGTAGGTACGTGACGCGGAGGACGAGGGCACCGCTCCATTGTCCCACCTGGCGCCCCCACGGACGCCGCCCGCCGCGCGGACGGCGTCCGAGGATCAGGAGGCGTCGCGGACGGCCCGGTTCGCCGCCGAGACCACGGCCTTGAGCGCGGCCATCGTGGTGTTCGCGTCGATCCCCGCGCCCCACAGCACGCGGTCGCCGATCGCGCACTCCACGTAGGCCGCGGCACGGGCATTCCCGCCGGAGGACAGGGCGTGTTCGGTGTAGTCGAGGACCCGCAGGTCCACGCCGTCCTGGCGCAGGATCTCCAGCAGCGCGTCGATCGGCCCGTTGCCCTGCGCCGAGCGGCGCTGCTGCACGCCGTCGACGACGAGGGTGGTGGCGAGCTTGAAGGATCCGTCCTCGGCCGTGTCGGTGTTCACCGACGTCAACGCATAGTGGCCCCAGGCGACGGCTCCGCCCTCGGCGCGGACCGGCAGGTACTCGTCCTGGAACACGGACCACAGCTGAGCACCGCTGACCTCGCCCCCCTGCGACTCCGTGCGGCGCTGGATGACGCCGGAGAACTCGATCTGGGCCCGGCGCGGCAGGTCCAGGCTGTGCTCGTTCTTGAGCAGGTAGGCCACACCGCCCTTGCCGGACTGCGAATTGACGCGGATCACCGCCTCGTAGGAGCGCCCGATGTCCTGCGGGTCGATGGGCAGGTACGGGACCGCCCAGGGCAGGTCCGCGGTTCCGACGCCTGCCTCCGCGGCGTCGCGTTCCATCCTGTCGAACCCCTTCTTGATCGCGTCCTGGTGGGACCCGGAGAACGCGGTGAAGACCAGGTCGCCACCGTAGGGTGAACGCTCCGGCACGGTGAGCTGGTTGCAGTACTCGGCGGTCCGGCGGATCGCGTCCATGTCCGAGAAGTCGATCTCCGGGTCGATGCCCTGGCTGAAGAGATTCATGCCGAGGGTCACGAGGTCCACGTTGCCCGTCCGCTCGCCGTTGCCGAACAGGCAGCCCTCGATCCGGTCCGCGCCGGCGAGGTAGCCCAGTTCCGCCGCTGCGACTCCGGTCCCGCGGTCGTTGTGCGGATGCAGCGAGAGGATGATGCTGTCGCGATCGGCGAGGTTACGGCTCATCCACTCGATCGAGTCGGCGTAGACGTTCGGGGTGGCCATCTCGACGGTGGCCGGCAGGTTGAGGATCATCTGGCGGTCGGACGAGGCCTCGAAGACCGCCGAGACCTCGTTGCTGATGCGGGCGGCGAACTCCAGTTCCGTCCCCGTGAAGGACTCCGGCGAGTACTCGTAGGTGATCTCGGTGTTGCCCATGTTCTCCTCGAACTTGCGGCACAGCCGGGCGCCCTGGAGCGCGATGTCGATGATTCCGTCCTGGTCCTGGTTGAATACGACTCGCCGCTGCAGGACCGACGTGGAGTTGTAGAGGTGGACGATCGCCCGGTCCGCCCCCTCGAGGGAGGCGTAGGTCCGTTCGATCAGGTGCTCGCGGGACTGCGTGAGGACCTGGATGGTGACGTCGTCGGGGATGCGGTCGCCCTCGACGAGCTGGCGGACGAAGTCGAAGTCCGGCTGCGACGCCGACGGGAAGCCGACCTCGATCTCCTTGTAGCCCATCCCCACCAGGAGGTCGAACATCTTGTGCTTGCGCTGGGGATCCATCGGGTCGATCAGGGCCTGGTTGCCGTCCCGGAGATCGACGGCGCACCAGCGCGGAGCCTTGGTGATGACGCGATCGGGCCAGGTCCGGTCCGGCAGATCCACCGTGATCAGGTCCTGGAACGGGCGGTACTTGCCGAACGGCATTCCGGATGACTGCTGTGCCTTGAGCATGGGGGCCTTCTCTTCTCGCGGAGCTGGGGTGCCGGTGGCCGGGCATGTCAGACACCGCGGCGAGGGTCGGCCGGTAGCTCGAACGTCTAGCTGGCCTCGCCGCGGCACCGAAGAAGAGTCAGCCGTGCACGCATGCCGTCACCCTAGCACGGGCCATAGGATGGCTTCTCAGGAGCGCCGGCCCACACATGCCGGTGCCATCGAGGAAACGGGAAGCGCCCATGACGATCAGCACACTCGACCCGAACCAGCTCGACACGGACGTCCGCCCGCAGGACGACCTGTTCAGGCACGCCAACGGGGTGTGGCTGCGTGACGCGGTGATCCCCGACGACCGGCCGCTGACCGGCTCGTTCACGGCGCTGCGCGACGCCTCCGAGCTCGCCGTCCGCACCATCATCGAGGAGGCTGCGGCGACCACCCGGGACAAAGCGGCGCCGGCGGCCGGCGATGCCGGGGCGAAGCTCGGCCTGCTGTACGCCGGGTTCATGGACACCGGGCGCATCGAGGCGGAGCGCTCGGCACCGGTCGCACCCCTGCTCGAGCGGATCGAGGCGACGACGTCGATCGCGGAGCTGGTGTCCCTGAGCGCGGGCCTCACCCGCTCGGGTGTCCAGGGCGTGCTCGCCCCATACGTCAGCAACGACGCCGGCGACCCGGAGCGCTATCTGCTCCACCTGCACCAGTCGGGCCTGGGACTGCCGGACGAGTCGTACTACCGCGAGGAGGGTTTCGCCGGGACACGCGCCGAGTACAGGGAGCTGCTCGCGACGCTGTTCGGGCTCGTCGGCACGCACGAGGCCGGGTCCGCCGCGGATCGTGTCCTGGCGCTCGAGACCCGCCTCGCCGCCTCGTCCATGGGGAGCGTGGAGCGCCGGGACCCGCAGAAGACGTACAACCTCCTGCAGCACGACGAGCTGACCGGCATGTCGGCAGTGCTCGGGCCCTGGCTGCGGATCGTCACCGACGTGCCCGGACAGACCGCCGAGGTGGTGCTGAACCAGCCCGACTTCGTCCGGGGCCTCGACACGGCCCTGGCCGAGGAGAGTCTCTCGGACTGGAAGCAGTGGCTGGCCAGCCGCGTCCTCCTGCATGCCAGCGACTACCTCGACGAACGGTTCGTGGAGGCGGCCTTCGCCTTCTACGGCACCCACCTGGCCGGCACGCCGCGCCTGCGGGAACGCTGGAAGCGCGGCGTCGCCCTCGTCGAGGGAGCCATGGGTGAGGAGATCGGCCGGCGTTACGTCCAGCGGCACTTCCCCGCGACCCACAAGGCGGCGATGCTCGACCTCGTGGGCAATCTGATCGGGGCCTACGAGTCGTCCATCGCGGCGCTGACCTGGATGACCGACACGACGCGCGAGCGTGCGCTGGCGAAACTCTCCCTGTTCAGCACCAAGATCGGCTACCCGGACGAGTGGATCGACTACACGCCCCTCGAGGTGAGACCGTCCGACCTGTACGGCAATGTCCTGCGGGCGGCCGAGTTCGAGCACCGCAGGCAACTGGACAAGCTGGGTGGGCCCATCGATCGCGGCGCATGGCTCATGACACCCCAGACCGTCAACGCCTACTACATGCCCACGATGAACGAGATCGTCTTCCCGGCAGCCATCCTCCAGCCCCCCTTCTTCGACATCGCGGCCGACGCCGCCGTGAACTACGGCGCCATCGGAGCGGTCATCGGCCATGAGATCGGTCATGGTTTCGATGACAAGGGCTCTCAGTTCGACGGGACCGGACGGCTGCTGAACTGGTGGAGCGAGGCCGACCGGGAGGCCTTCGACGCCCTGACCGGCCGGCTCGTGGACCAGTACGCCATGCTGGCCCCGGCCGAGGTGCCGGACCGGACGGTGAACGGTGAGCTGACCCTCGGGGAGAACATCGGCGATCTCGGCGGGCTGGGCATCAGCTACCGGGCGTACCTGCTCAGCCTCGGGGGCGAGGAGCCACCGGTCGTCGACGGCCTGACGGGCACCCAGCGGTTCTTCCTGTCCTGGGCCACGTGCTGGCAGCAGAAGATCCGGCCCGAGGAGGCCGCACGGCGCCTCACCGTCGATCCCCACTCCCCGAACGAGTTCCGTTGCAACCAGGTGGTACGGAACCTCGACGAGTACCACGAGGCCTTCGACGTCGCGGCCGGCGACGAGCTGTGGCTCGACCCCGGGGACCGCGTCCGCATCTGGTGACGCCCCGCGCTCCTGCTGCTCCCGTGCGGCCCCGGGGGGTCGCTCGGGAGCTCGGGTGCAGTTCTGCCGGTCCTATAAGTTCTACAGGTCCCACAGGTCCTACAGGCCGGACGACGCCTGGCAGGTCCTCTGCTCGGCCGTCTGGCCGTCGAGTTCGCTGGAGAGCGGCGGCCGGACCACCGTCGTGCCCGTGGCGAGATCGACGCCGACGACCAGCTGCACTCCGGAGGCGGTCCCGCTGAGCAGGACCTGGGAGGCCGGGACCCCGAAGCGCTCGGCGAGATCGCCTGCGGCGGTCTCGTACCCGGTGCCGAAGAGGATCTGGGTCTCCTCCGCCTGCTCGGCCTCCAGCGGGACCGCCTGGGTGTAGCCGGCGTCGAGGAGGAGCTCCTGGATCTCGCCCCCGCGATCGGGATCGTTCGTGGCGTTGAGGACGAGCACGGGGATGCTCGCGGGATCGATCGCGGGGACCTCCGCCGCCTCGGTGGTCGGTGCCGGCCCGGACGGTGCCGGAGTTCCCCCGGTGGGGGCGGTGTCCGTCGGCTCGGCGACGGGCGTCTTCTCGGACAGCCCCCGGTCCTGGCGGAGTGCCTGGAAGAGCGGCTCCGCCCGCTCGTCGTCGAGGACCAACCGGTTCGGATCCTCGACCCAGGGCCGGGTGGGTACCGTCACGAACGCGATCTTCCCCAGATCCACGTCCTTCAGGCGGTCGGCGATCTTCAGCAGCTCGGCCGGCCGGGAGAGTTCCTCGTTGACGGTCAGGTGCCGCGTGACGACCTCGGCGATGGAGTAGAGCTTCGGCAGGTTCGTCAGGGTCCCCTCGTCCTGCACCTTGCGGGCCATCGACGCCAGGAACGACTGCTGGGCCGCGATCCGACCGGCATCTCCCCCGTCGCCGAAGCTGTGCCTGGTCCGCAGGAAGGCCAGGGCCTGGTCGCCCTCCACCTCGCTGGTCCCCGCGGGCAGCGTCAGCCCGGAGTACTCGTCGTCCACCGGCTCCTCCACGCAGACCTCCACGCCGCCGAGCGTCGAGGAGAGTTCCTTCACCGCATTGAAGTCGGCCATCATGAAGTGGTCGATCGACAGGCCCGTGAGGTCGTTGATGGCCGCGACGGTGCACCCCGGTCCACCCTCGTTGAGCGCCCCGTTGAGTTGTCCCAGCTCCACGGCCTGCGACACCTCGTCCGTGTCCGGGCTGATGCACCGGGGCAGAGGCACGAGCAGGTCGCGGGGGAAGGACACCACCGTGACGTCCTCGCGATCAGCCGAGAGCGCCACCAGCATCATGACGTCGGAGTTGCCCTCGCCCGAGGAGAGGTCCTCGCCGCCGACGAACTCGCCGTCGTTACCCGTGCGGGTATCGGTGCCGAGGACGAGGATCTGGAGCGGATCGGTACTGGAATCGACGGGGAGGGCCGTCTCCTGCCCCTCGCCGAGATTCAGGGGCGAGGTCAGGACGTTCGACTGCAGCCGGATGACCTGGACGGCGACGAAGGCCATGGCTGCGAGCAGCACGGCGGCCAGCAGGATCGCGGTCAGGCGCAGACCGCCGTGGGTCCGCTCGTGCCGCAGGTGCCGCCCTACCGTCGACGCCCCCGCTGCCCCTGCTCCACCTGCGGGGTCACCGGCGGCGTCCGTGCCGTCGGGGGGCGCTTGGCCGGTCATGCCCGTGCTCCTTCACTGGATGGTCGTGGATCGTGTGAACGTTACCGCCGACACGGCCGGTCGGGTGCAAGGACACGGGTGCGTTCCCGTTCCGTTGCCGCGCGGGGCGTGCCTGACAGGGCGTCAGAATCCGAGCTTCACGAGCTGCTTGGGATCCCGCTGCCAGTCCTTCGCGACCTTCACGTGCAGATCGAGGTAGATCCTGGTTCCGAGCAGGGCCTCGATCCCGCGGCGCGCGACGATCCCCACGTCACGGAGCCGTGCTCCGCCCTTGCCGATGATGATCGCCTTCTGCGACGGCCGCTCCACGTAGAGATTGACGTGGACGTCGAGCATCGGGTTGTCCTCGCTGCGCCCCTCCCGCGGGATCATCTCCTCGACGACCACGGCGAGCGAGTGGGGCAGCTCGTCGCGCACGCCCTCGAGGGCCGCCTCGCGGACGAGTTCGGCCACCATGACTGCCTCGGGCTCGTCGGTCAGCTCGCCGTCCGGATAGAGCATGGGCGAGACCGGCATGAACGTGCTGAACACCTCTGCCACGGTGTCCACCTGGACCCCGCCCGACGCGGAGACCGGCACGATGTCGGCCCAGCCGTCAGCGCCCGCCACATCCGTCCCGAGCTTCGCGACGGCGAGGAGCTGCTCGGTCAGCGCCTGGCGGTCCACGAGATCGGTCTTCGTCACCACGGCGATCACCGGCTTCCGCCGGAGCCGGGCGAGCTGCTCCGCGATGAAGCGGTCACCCGGCCCGATCTTCTCGTTGGCCGGCAGGCAGAACCCCACGGCGTCGACCTCGGCGAGGGTGTCCGCGACCAGATCGTTGAGCCGCTGCCCCAGCAGGGTGCGCGGGCGGTGCAGGCCCGGGGTGTCGACGAGGATCAGCTGGCAGTCGTCACGATTGACGATGCCGCGGATGGTGTGGCGCGTGGTCTGGGGCTTCGCCGACGTGATAGCGACCTTCTGCCCCACCAGTGCGTTGGTCAGGGTGGACTTGCCCGCGTTGGGCCGTCCGACGAGCGAGACGAATCCGGCCCGGTACTCAGCGTCGCTCATGGTCTGCCTCTGCTTCTTCTCGCTCGGCGTGCTCGGATTCTTCCGGAGGGAGGCGGTAGGCGACCACGTGGGAGACCCGGTTCCGTCGGCCCTCCACGCGCTCCGCCCGCAGCCCGATACCGTCAATTGTGACCTCTGATCCCACGATCGGCACCCTGCCGAGGGTCTTGGCGAGCAGTCCGCCCACCGTGTCCACCTCCTCGTCGTCGAGATCGAGGCCGAACAGTTCCCCGAGGTCGTCGATCCCCATGCGGGCGCTGACGCGGTACCCGGCGTCGTCGAGCTGCTCCTGCTCGGGGACCTCGGAATCGTACTCGTCGACGATCTCCCCCACGATCTCCTCGATGAGGTCCTCGAGTGTCACGAGTCCGGCGGTGCCGCCGTACTCGTCGATGACGATCGCGACGTGCGTGGACTCGCGCTGCAGTTCCCGCAGGAGGTCGCCGACGGCCTTGGACTCCGGCACGAACCGCGCCGGCCGCGCCACGACGTCGACCGAGCGGGAGAGGTTCGACGCCGGGCGCCCGTGGAGATCCGCGACGACGTCCTTGAGGTACAGCAGGCCCTTGATGTCGTCGGAGCTCTCCCCGATCACGGGGATCCGGGAATAGCCGGAGTGGAGGAACAGGGGCATGGCCTCGCTGAGCGTGGATCCGGAGTCGATGGTCAGCATGTCGGTGCGCGGGACCATGACGGAGCGGACCTTCGTGTCGCCGAGTTCGAACACGGAGTGGATCAGCTCTGCCTCGTTGTCCTCGATCATCTCCGCGTCCGAGGCCCGCGAGAGCAGCTCACGGAACTCCTCCTGCGTGAAGAAGGCCGCCTCGTCACGGGCCGCACCGGGGGTGACGGAGCTACCGACGCGCACCAGCCAGCGCGGGATGGGGCCGAGGACGGCGGCGAGCACGGCGACCGGACCTCCGGTCAGCCGGACCACGGTGGCCGCGTGCACCCGGCCGAGCTGGCGGGGTGAGATGCCGACGATCGCGAAGCCGACCAGCGCCATCACCGCGGTGGCCAGGAGCCCCGCGAGCCAGATGCTGTCCAGCAGGTCGTGGAACAGGATCGCGACGGCGACGGCGCCGGCCATCTCGAACCACACGCGCCAGAACCGCAGCGCGTGCATGTGGGCGACCGGGGCGTCGAGGATCCGACGCAGGGAGGACCTGCCCGAGTCCTGGACGAGGGCAACACCTTCCTGTCGGGGGAGATAGACGAAGGCTGCCTCGGCAGCCGTGACGAGAGCAGCCGTCAGGGTGAAGAGCAGGCCCAGGAGTGCGAGGAGCCAGATGGTCAAGCGCGGGTCTCCTTCGGCGCCCGGCCACCGAGGAACTCGGACAGGAGCTGACGCTGGAGATCGAACATCTCCTTCTCCTCCGCGGGCTCGGCGTGATCGTAGCCCAGCAGGTGGAGGACACCGTGGGTGGTGAGCAGGAGCAGCTCGTCGTCGGTCCCGTGGCCGGCAGCAGCGCCCTGGGCGGCGGCGACCTCGGGGCACAGGACGATGTCGCCCAGCAGTCCGGCAGGGGTCACCTGACCGGGCGCGCCCGGGCGCAGCTCGTCCATCGGGAAGGAGAGGACATCGGTGGGACCCGGCTCGTCCATCCACTCCACGTGCAGTTTCTCCATGGCGGCGGTGTCCACCAGGATGATCGACAGCTCGGCCTCGGGGTGGAGGAAGAGGGACTCGAACAGGAAGCTGGCGAGGCTGACGAGGGACTCGGCGTCGACGTCGTGGTCCGTCTCGTTGTTGACCTCGACGCTCATCGCCCGGCCGCCGTCCGCATGATCCGGTGCTGCCCGGCGCGCTGCTCCTCGTCCCACACCCCGTAGGCCGCGACGATGTCGCCGACCAGCCGGTGGCGCACCACGTCGGAGGCGTCGAGCTCGCTGAAGTGGACGTCGTCGACGTCGTGGAGGATGTCGCGCACGATCCGCAGGCCCGAGCTCGTCCCGCTGGGCAGGTCCACCTGGGTGACGTCGCCGGTGACGACCATCTTCGACCCGAAGCCGAGGCGCGTCAGGAACATCTTCATCTGCTCCGGCGTGGTGTTCTGCGCCTCGTCGAGGATGATGAACGCATCGTTGAGGGTCCTGCCGCGCATGTAGGCCAGCGGAGCCACCTCGATGGTCCCTGCCGCCATGAGGCGGGGGATGCTGTCGGGATCCATCATGTCGTGGAGCGCATCGTAGAGCGGGCGGAGATACGGGTCGATCTTGTCGTTCAGCGTTCCCGGGAGGAAGCCGAGCCGCTCCCCCGCCTCGACCGCCGGGCGCGTGAGGATGATCCGGTTGACCTCCTTGTGCTGCAGGGCCTGGACGGCCTTGGCCATTGCGAGGTAGGTCTTGCCGGTGCCGGCAGGGCCGATCCCGAAGACGATGGTGTTGTCGTCGATCGCATCGACGTAGGAGCCCTGGTTCTGCGTCTTCGGGCGGATGGTCCGCCCCCGCGAGGACAGGATGTTGACCGACAGGACGTCCGCGGGCCGGACGGCGCTCTGGGTCTTGAGCATGGTGACGAGCTGCCCGAGGACCTGGGGTGTCACCGTGGCATTGTTGCTGGCCATGGTGCGGATCTCCCCGATCAGGCGCTCCGTCCGCAGCACGTCCGCGGACGGCCCGGTGATGGTCAGCTCGTTGCCGCGGGCCTGCAGTCCGACGCCGGGGAACGAGTCCTCGATCAGGCGGAGGGCCTCGTCGTTGGATCCGAGCGCCTGTACCATCTGCTCCGTGGAGTCGAAGACGAACGTCCTGCTGTCCAGCCCTGCCGTGTTGATGCCTGATGAAGATTCGCTCATAGTTCGGCCGTGCGGCCTCTGATCGCCCCTCGTACGAGTAGTTGCGCTGATGGATGGTGCTGCGGCCGCGCCGCACCGACGGGCCCGGATCCACCGGGGCAGTCGTACACCGCGCACAGCACAATGTTACGGCATGGGCCCGCCGCGGCAGGAGGGTTCCGGAGGAGCGGAACCGGTCCGCGCTCCGGACGGCAGGCCCCGACGGACCGTGCGGATCGCGAAGCGGTGACGAATGCATATCGATCGGGTTGCACATCGTCCACATCCCGGCGATCGGCGTCCTGACAGCATCCGGCCTGTGCCAAGCTGGGACGGATCCGGGGAGCGGCCGAGGCCGCCCTGACCGACGCGCCGCGAAAAGCCGCTCGACTCCCCGGATCACCCTGTCCTCCTCAGGGACACCGGCACCTGCCGTGTCCCGTCGACCGAACCGCGTTGCGCCCGAAGGAAAGGGGCCGGTATGAGCGAGCCCGATCCCCTCCGGACGAAGAGACTCGGCCTCGGGGGCATCCTGCTCGTCACGGGCGCGGTGCTCGTGGCCGGAGCGGTCTTCGTGGCTCCGGCGGTGGGCCCGCTCGACGGCACAGCAGTGACCACGGATCTGACCGCGGCGCCCACACCGGAACCGACGATCGGATCCGGGACGACGTCGTCCGCAGGCGCGACCCGGACCGCGGACACGGCTTCCTCCCCGGCCGGGGAGACGGGTCCGCTCGTCCCCGTCTACTGGGTGGGTGAGAGCGGTGGCGTCGAACGCCTGTTCCGGGAGTTCCGCAGATCACCCGCCGGTGCCTCCGGCGACGCCATCTCGGACGCCGTGCACCTCATGACCTCGGAGGATCCCCTCGACCCGGACTACCGCTCGCCGTGGAGTCCTGCCTCCGAGGTGAGCTCCTCGATCTCCACGGACAACGTCATCACGCTCGACATCTCCGCGGACGCCTTCGACGGGCAGCTCGGCGAGGACGAGGCACTCCTCGCCGTGCAGCAGCTGATCTACACCGCCACGGCGGCGGCCTCGGACGCCGGTCTGATCCGGGGAGGCGAGGCGAGCTCGGTGATCGTCCTCGTGGACGCCACCGCCGGTTACCGGGCCTTCGGCTCCGTCGATCTCGGCGGCGAGTGGTCACGCGACGCCTCCGTCCTCGCGCCGGTGTGGATCATCGACCCGCAGGAGGGCGTGGGGCTCGACGCCGGTACCCTGACGGTCCACGGGGTGGTCTGGGCGCCACGGAGCTCGGCGACCTGGAGCATCCTCCCCCTGCAGCGGGGCCGCCCGGACCCGGGCCGCCCCGTCAGCGAGGGAGTCGTGGGCATCGGCGGGGACGACGCCGCGGGGACCTATTCCTTCTCCGTCGATCTTCCCCCCGGCCGCTACGAGATCACCGTCTCCGTCCCCTTCGAGGGCAGGGTGGCGGCGGATTCGTCCACCGTCGTCGTCGGATGACCGACGGTAGCGCCGCACGGGTATGACCGCCGATAGCGCCGCGCCGCCGTGATGCGGCGGCCCCGGCCCGGCCTACCAGCGCCCGAGCAGGTGGTTCAGGAGGACGAGGGCCGCGGGGCCGGCCGTGGAGGACCGCAGCACATGGGGACCGAGTCGGGCCGCCGTGGCCCCCGCCGCCTGCAGGGATCGCAGCTCCGCCGTGCTGATCCCGCCCTCGGGCCCCACCACCACGGCGGTGGTGGCCACGTTCCCGGTCCTGCCGGTCTCCCGTAGCACGGAGATGCCCCGCTCGAGCGAGGAGGCGGCGTCCTCGTGGAGGACGATCACGTGGTCGAGCCCGGAGGCCCAGCGTACGAGCCCCGCGGTGTCGACGAGTGCCTGGACCTCCGGCACGAAGGACCGGCGGGACTGCTTGGCCGCCGCCGCGACGAGCGACTGCCACTTCAGGCGCCCCTTCTCCGTCTTCTCGCCCCGCCAGCGGACGATGCTGCGCTCGGCGTGCCACGGGACCACGGCGTCCACGCCGAGCTCGGTCGCCGCCTCGACCGCCTGCTCGTCGCGCCCGCCCTTGGCGAGGGCCTGGACCAGGACGAGACGCTGCGCGGGCTCCGGATCCTGCCCGGCGGAGTCGATCCCGATCTCGAGCGTGCCTGCTCCGACGCCGGTGACACTGCCGCTGATGCGGTAGCCGGCACCGTCGGAGACGTCGACCCGCTCCCCCGGTCCGAGTCGGCGCACCGTGGCCGCGTGGCGGCCCTCCTCACCGTCGAGCACGAAGAGCTCGCCGGGCACGGCGGCCCGGACGGCCTCCCGCGGGGCGAAGAAGAGGGGCTGCGTCACGATCAGCGGTTCCCGAGTCGCTCCCGCAGGCGGGCGAAGACACCCGAACCGTTGCTGGCCAGCTGCCCGTCGGTGTACTCCTCGCTGCGCAGTTCGGCGAGCTGGCGCAGGAGCTCCTCCTGCTGCGGATCGACGTTGCGGGGTGTCTCCACGTTCAGGTGGACCCGAAGGTCCCCCCTGCCCTGGTTCCTCAGGTGCGTGACGCCGAGATTCCGGAGGGTCAGGATCTCCCCGGACTGCGTGCCCGGCTTGATCGACAGCTCCTGATCGCCGTCGAAGGTGTCCAGGCGGACGGTGGTGCCGAGGGCGGCGGCCGTCATGGGGACACTCAGGGTGACGTGCAGGTCGTCACCGTCGCGCAGGTAGGTGGAGTCCGTGTTGACACGGATCTCCACGTACAGGTCGCCTTGCGGTCCTCCGGCGACTCCGGCCTCGCCCTGGCCGGCGAGCTGGATGCGCGTGCCCGTGCCGACGCCGGCGGGGACCTTGATGGTCAGGGTCCGGCGGGCACGGACGCGGCCCTCGCCGCTGCACTCGTGGCACGGGTGGGGGATGACGGTGCCGTATCCCTGGCAGGTGCCGCAGGGTGCGCTCGTCATGACCTGGCCGAGGATGGAACGCACGGCGCGCTGGACCTGGCCCGAGCCGCCGCAGATGTCGCAGGTGCGCACGCTGGTCCCCGGCTGGCAGCACGTGCCGTCACAGGTGGGACACACCTCCGCCGTGTCCACCTCGATCTTTTTGTTCGAGCCGAAGACGGCGTCCTTCAGGTCGATCCGTACGTTGATCAGTGCGTCCTGGCCGCGCCGGGTCCGGGACGGAGTGCCGGCCTGCTGGCCACCACTACCCCCGAAGAACGTCTCGAAGATGTCCTGGAAGGCGAAGCCGGAGCCGGAGTAGCCTGCACCATACCCGGTGTCCGTGCCGTTCTCGTTGCCCGTCGTGTCGTACACGCGCCGCTTCTGCGGGTCCGACAGGACCTCGTAGGCACGGGTCACGAGCTTGAACTCCTCGGCGGCGTCGTCCCCGGTGTTCACATCCGGGTGGAGCTTCCTTGCCAGCTTGCGGTACGCCTTCTTGATCTCTTCCCCGGTCGCACCCTGCGCCACACCGAGGACCTCATAGTGATTACTCACTCGTGCACATCACTTCCTGTTGAGAACTGTTGTCAGCTGAATGCGGTCGTCCGTGATCCGGAGCACCGCCTGGTGCGGCCTACTCCTCGAGTACCCGCGAGACGTAGCGGGCGACGGCGCGCACCGCCGCCATGGTCGTGGGGTAGTCCATCCGGGTGGGCCCGAGCACCCCGAGCCGTGCGCCGGCGTCGGGGCCGTATCCCGTGGCCACCACCGAGGCCTCCGAAAGCCCGCCGTAGGGATTCTCGCTGCCGATCCGTACGGAGATGCCGCGCGCGTCGAACTCCATCTCGGACAGGAGCCGCAGCATCACCACCTGCTCCTCGAGTGCTTCCAGGACCGGACCGATACTCAGCGGGAAATCACCCGTGAAGCGGGCCAGGTTGGCGGTGCCGGCGAGCACGATCCGATCGTCCCGCCCGAGATCGGCGAGCTGCCCCAGCGCTCCGGCAATGGTACCCCCGTGGGCCCTCAGCGTCGGAGGGAGCTGCAGGAGGACGGCATCGAGCGCCGCGGGCAGGGCGGAGAGTCTCAGGCCGGACACCGCGGACTGCAGGCGTTGCTTGAGCTCGGTGAGCTCCGCCTCGCGGATCTCCAGCGGCATCCAGACCACGCGCTGCTGCACGCTGCCGTTGGTGGCGATCAGGACCACGAGGACCTGCTGCGGAGCGACCAGCACGCACTCGACGTGCCGGACGGACGCCCCCTGGGCACGGGGGAACTGGACGACGGCCACCTGGTTGGTCAGCTGCGCGAGCAGCCGGACCGTCCTGGCCATGACGTCGTCGAGGTCCTCCGCTCCGTCGAGGAGCGACTGGATGGCCTTTTTCTCCGCCGCCGAGAGCGGCTTCACCTCGGAGATCCGGTCGACGAAGAGCCGGTACCCCTTGTCGGTGGGGATGCGGCCCGAGCTGGTGTGCGGGGCCGCGATGAGCCCCTCCTCCTCCAGGACCGCCATGTCGTTGCGGATCGTGGCCGAGGAGACCCCGAGCCGGTGCCGGTCCACGAGTGCCTTCGAGCCGACGGGCTCGCGCGAAT
This sequence comes from uncultured Arthrobacter sp., assembly GCF_947493765.1. Taxonomy (GTDB): domain Bacteria; phylum Actinomycetota; class Actinomycetes; order Actinomycetales; family Micrococcaceae; genus Arthrobacter_D. The sequence goes on along the minus strand of NZ_CANLSZ010000003.1, from coordinate 40,432 downwards.
GGACGTAGTCCTCGACGATCGCCCGGAGTACCTCCAGGCGGCGTGGTTCACTCATCGTCTGGTCACCTCCGGGTCTGTTCCTCTGTCGTGGGCTCGCGACGCGGGCGGCCCGAGCGGTTAGCACTCGACACGCCCAAGTGCCAAGTCTAATACGATCCGGCCGATTGTTAGCATTGGACACCGGTGCCGGCATCCGCCCGGACCGTCGTCTGGAGGACAGGTCAGGGATGGACTACGGCTGGGGCGCACAGGATCTCTCCGCACCGGCGCGCGTGCAGCTCCGCGACGTGCCCGTGGAGCGACAGATGGTCCTCGAGGACGTCCAGAGCGGCTTCGTCGGGGCCGTGCTGCGGGTGGAGAAGTCGGGCGGACTCCACGTCATGGTCCTCGAGGACCGGCGCGGCAAGCAGCGGACCTTCCGCCTGGGCCACGGGTTCTTGCTCGAGGGCGTTCCGGTGCACGTCGTCGCGCCGGCCGCCGCGAAGGTGCCCGCGTCCACCAGGACGGCCTCCGGCTCGGTGCGGGTGGAGAACCCGAGGGCGCGCACCGCCCTGGCCAGCAGGATCTGGGTGGAGGGCCAACACGACGCCGAACTCGTCGAGAAGGTCTGGGGGGACGACCTGCGGCTGGAGGGAATCGTGGTCGAGCCGCTGCACGGCGTGGACGACCTCGAGGGTGCCATCCGCTCCTTCGCTCCCGGGCTGGGGCGCCGACTCGGCATCGTCGTCGACCACCTGCTCCCGGGCACCAAGGAGTCGCGGATCGCCCGGCAGGCCATGACCGTTCCCGGGGCCCAGGAGCACGTCCTGATCGTGGGGCATCCCTACGTGGACGTCTGGCAGGCGGTGAGACCGGGCGTGCTTGGCCTCACCGCCTGGCCCGTGGTGCCGCGCGGGCAGGACTGGAAGACCGGTATCCTCGCGGGTCTCGGCTGGGCGCACCACGACCAGGCAGACGTGGCGCACGGGTGGAAGCGCATCCTCGGCTCGGTCTCCAGCTACGCGGATCTGGAACCCTCGCTGCTCGGTCGCATCGAGGAGGTCATCGACTTCCTCACGGCCGCCCCGGGCCGGGCCTGAGTCGCCCTGGACCGACCAGCACGTATCCTTGACCCAGACGGCGGAGTCCAGGATCCGCCCGCCAGCAAAGGAAGCCCGTTGTCCAACAGAGCCGAGAACCCGCAGCGCGGGCAGCGCACCTCGGAGTCCGCGTTCGAGGGGACGCCGGCCCAGGCCCCACCCCTGACGGCGTCGGAGGACCGGCAGTTCGCCACCCTGGCCCACTTCGGCGGGATCCTCGGCTTCATCCCCTCCCTGCTGATCTACCTGATCTTCAGGAACCGGGGCCCCTTCACCGCGCAGGAGTCGAAGGAGGCGCTGAACTTCACGCTGCCCCCGACCGTCCTCGCACTTCTGGCCTGGCTGCTCTCGCTCATCCCCGTGATCGGCGCGGTGTTCGCTGTCCTCAATGCGCTGATCTGGCTCACCGTCACCCTCCTCTCCGTCCACGCCGGCATCCAGGTCAACCGCGGCAAGCCCTACCGCTACGCCCTGAACCTGCGCCTCATCCCCTGACGCCCGGGCCTCCCCCGACAGCCGGCCGCGCGGCCCCGTCCGGGAGGCACACCCCGCGCCTCAGTCGGGAAGGAGCCGTCGTACCACGGCGTCGGCCAGCAGGCGCCCACGGAACGTCAGCACCACGGAACCGGCGAAGGCCGCGGCAGGCTCGATCAGTCCGTCGGCGATGAGCCCGGCCACGGCCGTCCGTCCTGCGGGGGTGAGCCGGTCGGTGCCCAGGCCGTCGCGGAGCCGGGCGCGCAGCATGACGTCCTCGACGGACCGATCGGTGTCCGAGAGGACCTCGCGACCGGCGGCCGGCGAGCGGCCCGCCTCCAGGGCCTGCGCGTATGCCCGGGGGTGCTTGACGTTCCACCAGCGGGTACCACCGACATGGGAGTGCGCGCCGGGTCCGGCGCCCCACCAGTCGTCACCACGCCAGTACGCGAGATTGTGCCTGCACCGGTCCTCGGGTGTCCGTGCCCAGTTGCTGACCTCGTACCAGGTGAAGCCACCCGCGGTGAGCAGCTGTTCGGCGAGCGCGTACTTGTCGGCGTGGTCGTCGTCGTCGATGGGCGCCACCTGACCCCGGCGGATGCGTGCGGCCAGGCGAGTGCCTTCCTCGATGATCAGGGCATAGGCGGAGATGTGGTCCGGTCCGTAGGACAGGGCGGTGGTCAGGGTGGTCCGCCAGTCCTCGAGGGATTCGCCGGGCGTGCCGTAGATGAGATCGAGGCTCACGGCCAGTCCCGCTTCCCTCGCCCATGCCACCGCCTGCGGTACGCGGGAGGGTGCGTGGGTGCGGTCCAGGACCGCGAGCACGTGGGGCACCGCCGACTGCATCCCGAAGGAGACACGGGTGAAGCCGGCCTCCCGCAGCGTCCGCAGGGACTCCGGCGTGACCGAGTCCGGGTTCGCCTCCGTGGTCACCTCGGCGCCGGGAGCCAGCCCCCACAGCGACGTGGCGGTGCGCAGGATGGTCCCGAGGTCCGACGCCGGGAGCAGCGTGGGCGTGCCCCCGCCGAAGAACACGGTGGACAGGGCCCTCTCCGGTAGCCCGGAGGAGGTCAGCACCCGTGCGCCGAGGGCGAGTTCGCCGAGCACGGAGTCGGCGTAGGCGTCCTGCGAGGCCCCTCCCCCCAGCTCGGTGGCCGTGTAGGTGTTGAAATCGCAGTAGCCGCAGCGGACGGCACAGAACGGTATGTGTACGTAGAGGCCGAAGTCCCTCGCGGCCGCCCCGTCGACGGCGGCCGGCGGAAGGGTGCCGTCCTCGGGCGCCGGGAGACCGAGGGGCAGCGCGCTAGGCAACGGGACCTCCCGGTGGTCCGGAGCGTGTTCTCACTTCCTGGCTTTGTCCTTCGACTCGTCGGAGGACAGGGCGGCGATGAAGGCTTCCTGGGGCACTTCCACGCGCCCGACCATCTTCATGCGCTTCTTGCCCTCCTTCTGCTTCTCGAGCAGTTTGCGCTTGCGTGTGATGTCGCCGCCGTAGCACTTGGCGAGCACGTCCTTCCGGATGGCCCTGATGCTCTCGCGGGCGATGATGCGGGCGCCGATCGCGGCCTGGATGGGCACCTCGAACTGCTGCCGGGGAATGAGTTCGCGCAGCTTGCCGGTCATCATGACGCCGTAGGCGTAGGCCTTGTCGCGGTGGGTGATGGCGCTGAAGGCGTCGACCTGGTCGCCCTGCAGGAGGATGTCCACCTTGACGAGGTCGGAGACCTGGTCGCCGTCGGCCTTCCAGTCCAGGGAGCCGTAGCCGCGCGTCTTGGACTTCAGGAGGTCGAAGAAGTCGAAGACGATCTCCGCCAGCGGCAGCCGGTACCGGATCTCCACCCTGTCCTCGGACAGGTAGTCCATGCCGCCGAGCACGCCGCGGCGCTGCTGGCAGAGCTCCATGATGGCACCCACGAACTCGGACGGGGCGAGGATGGTCGCGGACACCATGGGTTCGCGGACCTCGGCGATCTTGCCCCCCGGGTATTCGCTGGGGTTGGTGACCAGCAGCACGGTCCTGTCCTCGAGGGTCACCTGGTACTCGACATTCGGAGCGGTCGAGATCAGGTCGAGGTTGTACTCACGCTCGAGCCGCTCACGGGTGATCTCCAGGTGCAGCAGACCCAGGAAGCCCACGCGGAAGCCGAAGCCCAGTGCGGCGCTGGTCTCCGGTTCGTAGACCAGGGCGGCATCGTTGAGGGTGAACTTGGCGAGCGCGTCGCGCAGGACGGGATAGTCCGTGCCGTCGAGCGGGTAGAGGCCCGAGAAGACCATGGGCTTGGGGTCCTCGTAGCCGCCCAGCGATTCCGCGGCCGGCTTCACCAGCGTGGTGACGGTGTCACCGACCTTCGACTGGCGGACGTCCTTGACGCCGGTGATCAGGTACCCGACCTCCCCGACGCCGAGGCCCTTGGAGGGCTTGGGCTCGGGTGAGCTGACCCCGATCTCGAGCAGCTCGTGGCTCGCGCGGGTGGACATCATCTGGATGCGCTCGCGCGGCCGGAGGTTCCCGTCGACGACGCGGACGTAGGTGACCACGCCGCGGTAGGTGTCGTAGACGGAGTCGAAGATCATGGCGCGTGCCGGTGCGTCGGGATCGCCCGTGGGGGCGGGTAGTTCCTGCACGATCTTGTCCAGCAGGGCCTCGACGCCCACGCCGGTCTTGCCGGAGACCTGCAGGACGTCCTCGGGGTCCCCGCCGATGAGGCCCGCGAGTTCCGCGGCGTACTTCTCGGGCTGAGCGGCGGGCAGATCGATCTTGTTCAGCACCGGGATGATGGTGAGGTTGTTCTCCATCGCCAGGTACAGGTTCGCCAGTGTCTGCGCCTCGATGCCCTGCGCCGCGTCGACGAGCAGGAGGGCACCCTCACACGCCGCCAGGGAGCGGGAGACCTCGTAGGTGAAGTCCACGTGGCCCGGTGTGTCGATCATGTTGAGGGCGTAGGAGGTGCCGTCGACCTCCCACGGCAGCCGTACGGCCTGCGACTTGATGGTGATGCCCCGTTCCCGCTCGATGTCCATGCGGTCCAGGTACTGCGCCTTCATGTCGCGCTGCTCGACGGCGCCCGTGAGCTGCAGCATGCGGTCCGCCAGCGTGGACTTGCCGTGATCGATGTGGGCGATGATGCAGAAGTTCCTGATGATCGCCGGGTCGGTGGCGGCGGGCACCGGGGCGGTGCGGGCCATGGGTGACACGTGGGTTCCTCACGTTCGCGGGACAGGGAGGGCGGACGCGGCGCCGGCGCTGTCTCTCGGGCAGCCGACGCCGGTTCGCACCAGTTCTCTCCCCTCAGTGTCCCACGCGGCGGCAAACGCCCCGGTACCGCAGGCGCCGCACAGCGCGGTCGGGGGCTGGCGTCGGGCCCACGCCGGTCGGTACGATCCGTGGCATGGTAAGTGTCGGATCCCTCCTGTCCCTGGCACGCCGCATCATCCGCGTGGTCGACAGCGCCTCGGACACCACGGGTGCCGTCGGCCGCCGCAGCGGTCGACGGACACGCTCCACCGGAGGCCGCGGGCAGAGCGCCCCCGCGCCCCGACCGGGCCCACGGCGGGCACGCGGGACCCAGGACACTCCTCGGGAGCGGGCACTGCTGTCCTACTCCCCCTCCCACGACGGGGAGCCGGATCCCGGCGAGATCGTCTGGACCTGGGTGGCGTACGAGGACGATCCGAGCCGGGGCAAGGATCGACCGGTGCTGCTCGTGGGGCGCGACGGCGGGACACTGCTCGGTCTGATGCTCACGAGCCGGGACCGCAACAACGCCCTGGAGCATGACGACCGCTATGTCGACATCGGCACGGGTGCCTGGGACCGGCAGGGGCGGCCCAGCGAGGTGAAGGTGGACCGGCTGCTGCGCATCGGCTCCGGGGACATCCGGCGCGAGGGAGCCGTGCTCGACGTCGACCGCTTCCGCCGGGTCATCGCATCCGTGCCCGAGCACCTGCTCGACTGACCCGCGACGGGCCGTGGACCGGGGCGTCCCGGCGGACGGCGCCGGCACCCAGCCCTGTCCGATGCCCGTTTCTGCTAGTCTTTACAGCTGTGTGTCCGCGCAGGTCTCCGGGCACTTCAGCCGATCTCCACACGGTATCCCCACGCCGCTCAGTCGTCGGTCGGCCGAACTACCCTCACGACCAGTCCGCAATACAAAGAAAGTTCTCATACGTGGCAAATATCAAGTCCCAGAAGAAGCGCATCCTCACCAACGAGAAGGCGAGGCAGCGCAACAGCTCCATCAACTCCGAGTTGAAGACGGCCATCCGCGCCGTGCACACGGCGATCGCCGGCTCGGACAAGGACGGCGCCACGACGGCTCTGCAGACCGCCAGCCGCAAGCTGGACAAGGCTGTCAGCAAGGGTGTGCTGCACCGCAACAATGCGGCGAACCGCAAGTCCGCGATCTCCAAGAAGGTCAACGCGCTCTGAGCTGCTGACCCTTGCACGGAGGGCCCCACTCCCTCGGGAGCCGAGCTGAGGACCCTCTCGCGGAGGGCCCCACTCCCTCGGGAGTGGGGCCCTCCGTCGTTCCCCGGGGATCGTGTCCTCCGTCGTTCCGGCAGCCCGGCACCCGCTCCGGTCAGTCGTCGCCGAGTGCTATGACGGTGACCGCCCGCTCCACCGCGTACACCGGATCACGCGCCTCGCCCTTGACCTGGGCGTCCGCGTCTGCGAGGGCGCGGACGCTGCGTGCGAGGGCTGCCGAGCTGAAGCGCCGGGCCTCCCTGCGCGCCTGGTCCACCTGCCACGGCGCCATGCCCAGTTCCCCGGCCAGCTGGCCCGAGGAACCCCTGGCCCCGTGGACCTTCGCCACCGCACGCACCTTCATGGCGAGCGCGGCCACGATCGGCACGGGGTCGGCGCCTGTCGCGAGCGCATGGCGGAGCATCGACAGCGCCTGGGCGGTACGCCCGGCCAGCGCGGCGTCGGCCACCTTGAAGCCGGTGGCCTCGATCCGGCCGCCGTAGTACTTCTCGATCAGCTCCACGGTCACCTCGTCGGAGGTGTCGGCGATCAGCTGCTGGCAGGCCGCGGCGAGCTCGGCCAGCCGGGAGCCGACGGAGGCGACGAGGGCCCGGACGGCGTCCGGTTCGATGCGGCGCCGTGCGAGACGGAACTCCGTGGTGACGAAGTCCGCCCTCTCGGCGTCCTTCTTCAGGGGCTGGCACTCGACGATCGTGGCGCTCCCCATGGCCTTCACCGCGTCGAGCAGCTTCTTGCCGCGGTTGCCGCCCGCGTGGCTCAGTACGAGTACGACGTCGGGCGCCGGATCGGTGAGGTAGGCGAGCGCATCCACGAGGAAGTCGTCGCTCATCTGGGCCAGGCCCGAAGCCTCGATGATCTTCCAGTCGCCGAACAGCGACGGGCTGGTCTGGAGGGCGAGGGCACCGGTCTCGTAGGCTCCGGCGTCGAAGCGGACGAGCTCGGCGTCGGGCTGCACCGCCCGGACCTGGTGACGGATGGACTCGGCGGCCCTGGAGGCCAGGTACTCCTCGGGACCGGTCAGGAGGACGACGGCGGACGGCTTCGCCTCTCGCCAGGAGGTGGGCTGCCGGCTGCCGCCGCTGCTGCGCGCACCCTTCGGCGGTGTGGCCACGAGGCGGCTCCCTTCTGTTGGATCAACACCTACTGTCGCACGGCACCACCGCGCCTCAAAGCCGCGCCCCGGAGCCGTCGGGTCGGGCTGTCGAGGCCGGACCCTGCGGCTCCTCGTCCCCCGCGTGCCGGGCGGCTCCTCGTCCCCCGCGTGCCGGGCGGCGGCCGGAGACTCGTCCCGCGGCGCGCACCTCGAGTCTCGTACCCACGACGTCGACTCTGAAGGAGCCGAGGTCGTCCGTCCGGGCGACGGCGATGCCGTCGGCGGCCAGCGCCTCCAGGGTCTCCGGGTGCGGGTGACCGTAGTCGTTGTCGCGTCCCGCGGAGATGAGGGCCAGATGCGGCCTGACGGCGTCGATGATCGCCGTTCCCCCGTTCCGCGCGCCGTGGTGGGCGATCTTCAGCACGTCCACGGAGCCCTCGGTCAGCGCGGGGTGCTCCCGCAGCAGGACGTCGGTGGCCCGTTCCTCGAGGTCGCCCATCAGCAGTACACCGAGGGATCGCCCCGGCGCGGGGACGAGCACCCGGAGCACCGCACTCGAATCGTTCTCCTCCGCTCCCGCGTCGTGTCCGCCGGCGTGGAGGACCTCGACGTCCAGTGGCGGCAGATCGAGATCCGAGGCCTCCGTCAGTCTCGTGGCGTCCACCCCCGCGTCGAGCGCGGCCTCGGTCACCGCCCGGGGCAGGCCGTCCTCCCCCGTGGAGTAGTACAGCGCGTCCACGGTGCGTCCCCGGACAGCACCGGCGATGCCCCCGTAGTGGTCCTCGTGCAGATGCGAGATCACCAGCGCGTCGATCACCCCGATGCCCAGGCGGTCCAGGCAGCGGTCCATGGCGTCGGGGTCGGGTCCGACGTCGACCACCAGGGCATGGCTGGCCGTGGTCCTGACGACGATCCCGTCGCCCTGCCCGACGTCGCACAGGGCCATGACCCACCGCTCCTCCACGGGCGCCGGGGTCCGTACGACGAGCACTGCTCCGACGGCGAGCACCAGGACCAGGATCGTCACGACGACGGCGCGCGATGGTGGTCCTCCGTGCCGCCGCGGCCATCGCCCGTCCGGGGGGTGTGGCCCCGGTGTGATGGGTTTCCGTGCAGGGGGTGTCCGTGCAGGGGGTGTCCCTGCAGGGGGTGTCCGCCCCCGGGACCTGTCCGCGTCCGGGCTCTGGTGCGCGTTCCGGCTCCGGCCGGCCGGCCCGTCCCGCGCCCTGCGGCGGTGTCCTCGGGAGTGTGTCCCGCGCATGATGACGAGCAGCACGAGGGCTGAGCCGACGGCCGCGAGTGCGGTGCCCCCGATGCCGGGCACCCAGGGCAGTGACGCCACCGGTGCCGCGGCGAACGTCTCGGCGACGCCTGCCACCCACCGCGTGCCCCACTGCGCCGCGAGGATCAGCGGGTGGGCGAGCGCGGGGGCGGCGACGAGCGCCAGGACCGCGAGCATGCCGAGGAGGGTGATGCCCGGCACGGCGGGTGAGGCCAGGACGTTCGCCGGGAGCGAGTACAGCGGCAGGGCGGGCTGGAGCAGGACGAGGACGGGCAGGCAGAACAGCTGGGCGGTCAGCGGTATGGCGAGTACCTGCGCCATCAGCCGGGGCATGATCGGTGTGAGGACCGCGACGACCGTCGGCCCGGCCGTGATGAGGCCGAAGGTCGCCAGGACGGACAGGATGAAGGCGAAGGACACGCAGAGCCACGGATCGGCCGCCAGGAGCACGATGATCGAGACCAGCAGGAGGGTCAGGGACACCCTGCCCCGACCCGACAGCACGGCGACGATGCCGATGGTGCCCATGAGCGCGGCCCGGAGCACACTCGGTTCGGGCCGGACCAGCAGGACGAAGCCGAGGAGGGCGACCACGGCACCCGCCGCCGCAGGGAATCGGGACAGACGGAGCCCCCGCAGGCCCAGGTAGGCGAATCCGACCACGTAGGAGCAGTTCGCCCCGCTCACGGCGGTGAGATGCGTCAGACCTGTCGTCCTCATCGCGTCGGCGAGTGCCGGGTCCATGCCCGTGCGATCACCCAGAGTCATCCCCGGCAGCAGGCCCCCGTCCCGGTCGTCGCGCAGCGAGAGGTTACGGACATCGCGCCTGAGGTCCGCGGTGTGGGCGAGCCAGCCGCCGGCCTTCCCGATCACCGGCGCGCCCGCGGGGACGAAGACCGCCACCGCTCGGCCGATCCGGTCCGGCGGAGCCACTGTCCCGGAGGCGCGGACCGTGTCCCCCGTCCCCAGGGTGCCCCACAGCTCCGGGCCGAAGACCACGACCGGGGTCCGGGCGGCGAAGGTCCTGCCACGCAGCATCCCCCCGGTCACCACCGCCTCGACCATGAAGCGGTCACCGCCGCCGAACGAACCCGGTCCCACGGCCACGGGCTCTCCGGAGACCCGGAGCAGGGCCACGAGCGGGATCTTCCCCTCGGCGGCGTCGGCCACCGGCCCGTACTCCGCCCGGGCGAGACTGCCGCCGGTGGAGAGCAGGACCAGCGCCAGGGCTGCCAGGGGGACGATGCCCTGCACCGGCAGGACGGCCCAGGGGCGGCGATCCTCCCCCGGGGACAGCAGAGCCAGGAGCACGAGCACCGCCGCGGCTCCCGCGGCGATCAGCCCGGCAGCCGTCGCGTGGGTCGCCTCCCCGCGCAGGGCCAGGACGGCGCCGAGCCAGGCCGCGGCGACGGCCGGGACGAGACGGACGTCTCCGGCCCACCGCCACGGCGAAGGACGCCCGCCCGCTGCCACCGCACCCTCCTCCGGTGGCCCTCCCGGGGGTGGCGCGGGACGGGGACGCGGCGGGTGGGCCCTCACCGCACGGAGACGAGCGGCAGGATGCCCTCGAGCATCGCCGGGCCGATACCCGGAACGGCGTCGATGTCCTCCGCCTGCAGGAAGGGCCCGTTGTCCTCGCGCCAGTCGATGATGCGCTGGCCGAGCACCGGGCCCACGCGGGGCAGTGTCTCGAGCTGCGCGAGCGTGGCCGTGTTGAGGTCGATCACTTGGCCGGGGCCCCCTTCCTGACCGTCACCGGAGCCGATAGGACCGCCCGTCGTCGGGCCCGGGCCGGAGGCCGGAGCGAGAACCGCCGGCTGCTCCCCCGGAACGATCCTCGGTTCCTCCCCGACGGCGAGGACGTGGATGTGCTGGCCGTCGACGGGCGGCGCCGCGAGATTGACGATCTCCAGGTCGGCGTCCGGGAGTGCTCCCCCCACCTCCTCGAGGATCTCCCCCAGCCGTGTCCCGTTCCGCACGGTCACGACGCCGGGAGCGGCGACCGCCCCGGTGACGTAGACGACGATCGTGCCGGCGCCGTCCTGTCCCGGTGGTCCACCAGCCGTGCCGCTCCCCGGTCCTCCACCCGTATCCGGACCGACGGGACCGTCCACCGCGGGCGGGGTCCCGACGGGTGTGCCCGGCGGTGCTGACGCCGCGGAGGAACCGGACACAGTGGGACCCGACACCGTGGGACGGGTGGCGTCGAGTTCCACGGATAGGGCAGCGGCGGACGGCTCGGAGCTGCGGACGAGGAACAGTGCGGCTCCCACGGCCAGGGCCACGCCGAGGAAGACGAGGGCGGCCGACCGGCCGACGCGCCACCGGAGGCCGGCGCTGTGGACGCTCCTCGCTCCGGTGATACCGCCGGCAGTCCTGGTGTCCACAGGGGCGTCCTCGGCGAGATCCGGATCACCAGGGTCCGGATGAACGGGGTCCAGATCAACGGGGTCCGGATCACCAGCGGCGTGGTCCGGCGGGTCCCAGTCAGCAGGGTCCCGGACGGGGCCCGGCGCCCGGCCGGACGGTCGGGGCAGCCGCACCCGGTCCGGCGGAGCACTGCTGCCGGCGGGGCCGGTACCGGACGGGGTTCGCCGCCCCTCGCGGTCTTCTCCCGCCGCCGGAGCGGCGGGGGACCGGGCGTGCTGCAGTGACGCCGGCGCAGCCGTCTCCGGCGCGGGGTCCGGTCGGCGGGCGTCCGGTCGGCGGGGGTCCCCGGTGGTTGGCCATCGATGCGTTCCCATGGCCCCACGCTAGGAGGCCGGGTCGGCACCACCGGGTCGGGTCGCTCCTATGTGGACATCCTCCGAGCGGCCGAGGCCCGGGCTCACCGTTCCCCGGCTGCTGCGGAGCTGACCGTCACCGCCAGCACGCCCAGCCCTGCGTGCGCGGCGAGGACGGCCGGGCAGGGTGCCGTCGAGACGGACGCGGCGCGGGCGACGGTCCCGAGGCGCTCCGCGAGGGCGAGGGCGTCCTCCTCGTTGCCGAAATGGTGCACGGTCAGGTGCACGCTGCCGCTCCGCGCGGCGACGTCGGTGGCGGTGAGCTCCTCGAGCCGCTGCAGTCCGCGTGCCGCCGAGCGCATGCGCTCCAGGGGCACCAGGGCGCCACCGCGGACATGCAGGATGACCCGGACCGACAGGAGGGTGCCCAGCCATCCGGCGGCCGCCGTGATGCGCCCGCCGCGCCGCAGCTGCTCGACGCTCGGGACGTAGAAGTAGAGGGAGGACGCCCGCGCGACCATCGCCGCGGTCGCCGCCGCCGCGTGCAGCTCCGCCCCCGTCCGGACCGCGTCCAGGGCCGCGAGCGCCGCGCGGCCCTGCGCCATCCCCGCGGTGCGCGTGTCGATGACCTCCACGGGCAACGACGCGCGGGCGGCGGCCATGCGTGCCGCATCCACCGTGCCGGAGAGCAGGCCCGAGAGATGGACGGAGACGACGCCGTCGAACCCCTCGTCGGCGAGCTGCCCGTAGGCGCGGTCGAACTGGCCCGGCGACGGCCGGGAGGTGCGCACGTCCGCCCCTGCGGCCAGGGCCAGCATCAGGGGTGCGGTGACGTCGTCGTGCTCCCCGGTGAGGATGTCGTGCCCCACGAGCACCGGCAGCGCGACGGTGCGGATCCCGTGCGCCGCACCGCCGGGCTCCAGCCACGCGGGCGGGAGACCGGCTGCCGAATCGGTGACGACGGCGATGCGCGCCGGTACCTCCGCATCGTCGGGAGCGGCGTCGGCGTCCATCAGGCCGGGACGATGTTGACCAGCTTGGGGGCCCGCACGATGACCGTCCGGATACCGCGCCCGTCCAGCACGCGCTGCACCTGGTCGCTGGCCAGCGCGAGCTCGCGCAGCTCGTCCTCGCCGATGTCGGGCGAGACCGTCAGGCGCTCCCGCACCTTGCCCTGGACCTGGACCACCGCGACCACGCTCTCCTGCCGCACCAGCTCCGGGTCGACGGCGGGCCAGCCGGCGGTCGCGACGGTCGCCTCGTGACCCAGGCGGTTCCAGAGGTCCTCCGCCGTGTAGGGGGCGAACAGGCTCAGGAGGATCGCCACGGCCTCGGTGGCCTCGCGCACCGCGGGGTCCGCGCCGCCCACCCCGGAGTCGACCGCCTTCCGCGTGGCATTGACCAGCTCCATGAGCTTCGCGATCGCCACGTTGAACTTGTTGCCCTCCATCAGGGCGGCCGCCTCGGCGACGGTACGGTGCGTCATCGAGCGCAGGGCCCGATCCCCCGTCGAGGGGTCGGTCCCCACAGTGCTCGTCACGTCCGTCCCCAGCCGCCAGGCTCGGGCGAGGAACTTCGCGGAGCCCGACGGCGAGACATCGGCCCAGTCGACGTCGTCCTCCGGCGGCGAGGCGAACACCATGGTGAGGCGGACGGCGTCCACCCCGTAGCGGTCCAGCTGCTCGCCGAGATCGACCCCGTTGCCGAGGGACTTGCTCATGGCCCTGCCACCGTTGAGCACCTGGCCCTGGTTCAGCAGCGCACCGAACGGCTCGGTGAAGTCCACCATGCCGAGATCGAACAGGACCTTGGTGAAGAACCGGCTGTAGAGCAGGTGCAGGATGGCGTGCTCCACACCGCCCACGTACTGCCCCACGGGCAACCACCGGTTCACCGCCTCGGTCTCGAAGGGGGCGGTCTCGAGCTGCGGGTTCACGAAGCGCAGGTAGTACCAGGACGAGTCGACGAACGTGTCCATGGTGTCGGTGTCGCGCTCGGCAGCGCCGCCGCACGCCGGGCACGGGACGTTGACCCACTCCTCGACCGCGGCCAGCGGTGAGGTCCCCTTCGGTGCCAGTGCCTCGCCGCGCAGACCCTCCGGCAGGGTCACCGGGAGCTGGTCGTCCGGTACCGGGACCTCACCGCAGGACGGGCAGTGGATGATCGGGATGGGAGTGCCCCAGAAGCGCTGTCGCGACAGCAGCCAGTCACGCAGGCGGTAGTTGACGGTGTGCTCGCCGGTCCCCTGCCCCTCGATGAGCTCGACGGCACGACGGATGGCGGCGTCCCGGTCGAGTCCGCTCAGCTCCCCCGAGTTGACGAGGGTGCCCTCGCCGATCGTGGCGATGCCGGTCACCGCGGCATCCTCGGCTCCGGTGTCCACGACGGTGCGCACGGGCAGGTCGAAGGTCCGGGCGAAGTCGAGGTCCCGCTGGTCGTGGGCCGGGACCGCCATGATTGCACCCGTGCCGTAGTCGGCCAGCACGTAGTCGGCGGCCCAGACCGGCAGCTTCTCCCCCGTGAGCGGATTGATCGCGTGGCGGCCGGTGAAGACGCCGGTCTTCTCCCGCTCCGTGGCCTGCCGTTCGATCTCGGACAGGCCCTTGACCTGCTCCCGGTAGGCCTCCAGCTCCGCCCGGCGGTCCGCGGTGACGAGGTCCAGCGCCAGCGGGGCGTCCGCGGCGACGACGAAGAAGGTGGCCCCGTACAGGGTGTCGGGGCGCGTGGTGAAGACCGGCACGTCCACGGCCGGCTTCCCGCCGTCGGCCTCGATGGAGAAGCGCACGTGCGCCCCCTCGGAGCGGCCGATCCAGTTGCGCTGCATGGCCAGGACGCGCTCGGGCCAGTGGCCCTTGAGCTGCTCCATGTCGTCCAGCAACCGGTCGGCGTAGTCGGTGATCCTGAAGTACCACTGGTTCAGGTTCTTCTTGGTCACCGGGGTGCCGCAGCGTTCGCACGCCCCGTTGACCACCTGCTCGTTGGCGAGCACCGTCTGGTCCTTCGGGCACCAGTTGACCGGCGAGTTCCTGCGGTAGGCCAGGCCCCGCTGGAAGAACCGGACGAACAGCCACTGGGTCCAGCGGTAGTACCCGGGATCGGAGGTGTGGACCCGCCTGCTCCAGTCGGCGCTGATCGCGTAGCGCTTGAAGGACGTGGCCTGGGTCTCGATGTTGGCGTAGGTCCACTCGGCCGGGTGGGCGTTGCGCTTGATCGCCGCGTTTTCGGCGGGCAGGCCGAAGGAGTCCCAGCCGATGGGGTGGAGCACGTCGAAGCCCTGCTGCCGGTAGTAGCGCGCCACCACGTCGCCCATGGCGAAGGCCTCGGCGTGACCCATGTGCAGATCGCCCGAGGGGTAGGGGAACATGTCGAGCACGTAGCGGCGCTCGCGCTCGCCGTCGTCGGACGGGGCGAAGGGCTGGAGCCTGTCCCACACGGCGGGCCACCTGGCCTCGATCGCCGCGACGTCGTAGGTGTTCTCGTCCGGCTGGACGTCCCCTGGGTTGGTGCTCACTGTATGGCCTGTCCTTGTCGGTGGAACGTGGTGCCGGGCGTGCCCTCCCGGCCGGCGGGTGATGCGCTGCGCGATGTGGCCGGTCGGCGCCGAACACACAAAAGCCCCTCACGCAGGAGGGGCCGCCGCAGGGTCGTGACCGTGCGGCTAGGGAAGGAGGAGGATCCGCGGCATGCCCTCACTTTAGCAGTGTGCTCCCGCGACCCTCGCGGCGGGCACCGTGCGCCCGGTCCGTCGGACGGACCGGGCGTACGGTGACTGCTGTGCTACTCGACGTCCTCGTCGACCCAGTCGAAGGTCTTCGTGACGGCCTTCTTCCACAGGCGCAGCTGGCGGTCGCGCGCGGCGGCGTCCATGGTGGGGTTCCAGCGCTTGTCCTCCGACCAGTTGGCCGCGAGCTCGTCGGTGTCCTTCCAGAAGTCGACGGCGAGTCCCGCGGCGTAGGCGGCGCCGAGCGCGGTGGTCTCCGTCACCTTCGGGCGGATGACCGGGATCCCGAGGATGTCCGCCTGGAACTGCATGAGGGCATCGTTGGCGACCATGCCGCCGTCGACCCTCAGGTCCTCCATGTCGACGCCGGAGTCGGCGTTGGCGGCATCGAGCACCTCCCGGGTCTGGAAGGCGGTGGCCTCCAGCGCGGCACGGGCGATGTGGCCCTTGTTCACGAACCGGGTGAGTCCCACGATCGCGCCGCGGGCGTCCGAGCGCCAGTACGGTGCGAAGAGGCCGGAGAACGCGGGCACGATGTAGACGCCGCCGTTGTCCTCCACGGTCGTGGCGAGCTGCTCCACCTCGGGCGCGCTCCTGATCATGCCCAGGTTGTCCCGGAGCCACTGGATGAGCGAGCCCGTGACGGCGATGGATCCCTCGAGCGCGTACACCGGCTTGGCGTCGCCGAGCTTGTAGCAGACGGTGGTGAGCAGGCCGTTCTTGGAGTGGACGATCTCCTCGCCGGTGTTGACGATCATGAAGTTGCCCGTGCCGTAGGTGTTCTTCGCGCCGCCCTTGTCGAAGGCCGCCTGCCCGAAGGTCGCCGCCTGCTGGTCGCCGAGGATGCCGGCCACCGGGGTCTCCCGCAGCAGCTGCGAGGTGTGCACCGTGCCGTAGACCTCGGACGAGGACTTGATCTCGGGCATCATCGACACGGGCACACCGAAGTCGGCCAGGATCGACTCGTCCCAGCTGAGGGTCTCCAGATCCATGAACAGCGTGCGGGACGCGTTGGTCACGTCGGTGATGTGCACGCCTCCGTCGGTGCCGCCGGTGAGATTCCAGGTCACCCAGGAGTCGGTGTTGCCGAAGATGAGGTCGCCGGCCTCCGCCTTCTCACGCGCACCCTCGACGTTGTCGAGGATCCACTTGATCTTGGTGCCGGAGAAGTAGGTGGCCAGCGGCAGACCGACCGTGGCCTTGTAGCGCTCCACCCCGCCGTCCTGCGCGAGTTCGTCGACGATGGACTGCGTCCGGGTGTCCTGCCAGACGATGGCGTTGTAGACGGCCTGGCCGGTGGTCCTGTCCCACACGACGGCGGTCTCGCGCTGGTTGGTGATCCCGACGGCGGCGATGTCGTGCCGCGTGAGATTGGCCTTGGACAGGGCCGAGCCGATGACCTCGCGCGTGTTGTTCCAGATCTCGGCCGGGTCGTGCTCCACCCAGCCGGCCTTCGGGAAGATCTGCTCGTGTTCCTTCTGACCGGACGAGACGATCTCGCCCTTGTGGTCGAACACGATGGCCCGACTGGAGGTGGTGCCCTGGTCGATGGCGATGACGTACTGCTGTGACATGTCGTACTCCTTCAGTTCATGAGGGGGTGATCAGCGGCTGCTGGGAGCCGCGGGAGCCTGCTCTCAGGCGGCGACGACGGGGAACGAGATGAACTGCACCACGATGCCGGCGAGCGCACCGCCGATGACCGGTCCGAAGACCGGGACCCAGGCGTAGGCCCAGTCGCTGGAGCCCTTGCCCTTGATGGGCAGGAAGGCGTGCGCGATGCGCGGGCCGAGGTCACGGTTCGGGTTGATGGCGTATCCGGTGGGCCCGCCGAGCGAGGCGCCGATGCCGACCACGAGGAGTGCGACGGCCAGGGGGCCGAGTCCGGACGGGGTCCCTGCGAACGAGAGGATGACGAGCACGAGGACGAAGGTCGCGATGATCTCGGTGACCATGTTCCAGCCGTAGGAGCGGATCGCCGGGCCGGTCGCGAAGACACCGAGCTTGTTGGCGGGATCGGGCTCCTCGTCGAAGTGGTGCTTGTAGGACAGCCAGCACAGGACGGCGCCGATGATCGAGCCGAGCATCTGGGCCGCGAAGTACGCGAGTGTGGTGACGAAGGTCTTGTCGACACCCGGTGCGTATTCAGCGGAGTCGCTGAAGAGCAGTCCGATGGTGACGGCGAAGTTCAGGTGGGCTCCCGAGAGGGCGGCCACGTAGACACCCGCGAAGACCGCGAGCCCCCACCCGAAGTTGACCATGAGAAAGCCGCCGTTGTTGCCCTTGGTCTTGGCGAGCGCGACGTTCGCGACCACACCCGTACCGAGCAGCAGTAGCAGCATTGTGCCGAAGGTTTCGGCGACGAACACTTCCAGAGACATCCTTGACTCCTTTGTCTATTCACTTGTCGTCGGGTGCCGCCGCCTCGACGGCACCCGTTGGTTCCCCCCGGCAACCGCTGCCGTTGGCATTGCACCGCTGCGAGTGACAGCGGTTCGACGTCGTCGCGGCGGGAGCCGCTACGAGGTCAGGCTTTTGACGTGCACCCTGTGGGCCTCGGCGAGGACCGTGCCGGCCAGCCCGATCTCGGCCGCTGCCTGTGCCTCGTCCCAGCCCAGCAGTGGCGCCAGGGTCTCGGACAGCTCGGCGAGCAGCTCCTCGGTGACGAGGCCGCGGAAGGCCAGCGACGTACGGCGGATCAGCACGTCGATCAGGTGGCCGATCTGCTCGTGCTCCACCATGTAGGCCAGTTCCCGGGTGCTCAGCTCGGCGGTCGAGGTGAACACGCGGTCGGGTCCTTCGGTGAGGTAGTCGATGACATCGCTCGCACGGGTCCCGTACCGGGTCAGCAGCACCCGCACGCGCGCCTCGTCGAAGCCGGGGCGCACCATGCCCCTGACCCAGGCGCGTTCCGCGGCCTCGTCCGTGGGGAAGTCCTTCCCGCCGCCGATGGCCAGGCCGGCGGTGGAGGTGCGGCGCGGGGTGCCCAGTGCGGCGAGCGTGTCGTCGGCGAGATGCTCGGACAGCGCACGGAACGTGGTCCACTTGCCGCCCACGAGGCTCAGCGTGGTCACGGCGCGGCCGTCGGCCTTCTCCTCGCGCTTCTCGATCCGGTAGTCGCGGGACACGAAGCCGGGCTGGGTCTCGTCGTGCCGGGGCAGTGGACGGACGCCGGAGAAGGAGTACACGATGTCCTTCGCGGCAACCGTGATGTCCGGGAAGACGTGGCCGATGAGCTCGAAGAAGTAGTCGATCTCCTCGTCGGTGCACACCGCCTGCTCGGTGACGTCGACGTCGATGTCGGTGGTGCCCACGAGCACCCGGTCGCCCATGGGGTAGATGAGGACGATCCGGCCGTCGACGTGCTCGAAGAAGATCTCGGTACCGTTGCAGGCCTTCAGCAGCTCCGGGTGGTCGAGCACGATGTGCGAGCCCTTGGTCCCGCCCATGAACCGGGTCCTGGTTCCCAGTGCGGCATTGGTCTCGTCCGTCCAGGCACCCGAGGCGTTGACGACGACGTCGGCCTGGAAGGTGAAGGTCTCGCCCGTGAGCTCGTCGCGCAGTTCCACGCCGTCCTCGCCCGCGCTGACCGCGCTGACGTAGTTGGCCGCCCGGGCCGCCGGGTTGGCCGTCTGGCCGTCGCGCAGCACGTCGAGCGTGAGCCGCTCGGGGTTGTGGACCGAGGCATCGAAGTAGGTGGCGGCGTACTTGACGTCCTTGCGCAGGTCCGGCATGGAGGCGAGGGCCTTCTTGCGGCCCACGAAGGAGTGCCGGGGCACATTGCCGCCGTCGCGGGAGAAGAAGTCGTACATGGTCAGGCCGGCCTTGATGAGCACGGCACCGCGCTCCACCTGCTTGCCCTGCTTGTGCGTCAGGAAGCGCAGCGGTGCGGAGAGGATGCCCGAGAAGGTGGAGTAGATGGGGATCGTGGTCTGCAGGGGCTTGACGTAGTGGGGGGCGATCTTCATGAGCGCGTTGCGCTCGATCACCGATTCGCGCACGAGGCGGAACTCGCCGTTCTCGAGATAGCGGATACCGCCGTGGATCATGTGCGAGGACGCACCGGAGGCACCCTGGCAGTAGTCGCCGCGCTCCACGAGGGCCACGTCCACCCCCTGCAGCGCCAGATCGCGGAACGTGCCCACACCATTGATCCCGCCGCCGATGATGAGCACGGAGGCTCTGGGGTTGTCCCTGAGCTCCTGCACCACCGTGCGGGTCGATTCTGCTGCGCCTTCATGACTGGTCCGGCCGGCTGGGATGCTCAAGGTACTACTCCGTAACGTCAATGTCTGGAATGGGTGCTGCCCCTCAAGTGTCCGAGCACTGCAAATAACAGTCAACCGCCTTGCACGAACGTGCACGGGGGTCGACACTGGTGTCATGACGGCGACCAACGAGGCCGAGCCTCCGCTCCCCGGGCACGCCTCCGGTACCCGGTCACGCGACGCCCTGCGCGCCGCGCAGATGTACTACCTGCAGGATCTGACCATGGACGCCATCGCGCGCGAACTGCGGACCTCGCGCTCCACGGTGTCGCGACTGCTGGCCATGGCGCGCGGCACGGGCCTCGTGCAGATCCAGGTGAACAACCCGACGGAACGCACGCCCGCGCTGGAGCAGCAGATAAGTCGCCGGTTCGACATCGAGGCGCACGTGGTGCCGATCGCCGATACCGTCAACGAGTCGGAGGTGCTCAACCGCGTGGCGCTGCAGGCAGCGCGCACCATCGGTCCGCTCGTGGACTCCAACGCGATCATCGGCGTGGCGTGGGGCTCCACCCTCAGCGCGGTGAGCCACTGCCTCACGCGCAAGCAGACGCACGACAGCACGATCGTGCAGCTGAACGGTGCGGGCAACACCGAGACCACGGGGATCTCCTACGCCAGCGAGATCCTGCGCCGCTTCGGGCAGGCCTACGGCGCGCGCGTGGAGCAGTTCCCCGTCCCGGCGTTCTTCGACCACGCCGGGACGAAGCAGGCCATGTGGAACGAACGCAGCGTGCGGCGGATCCTGGATCTGCAGGAGCGCATGACCATGGCCATCTTCGGCGTCGGCTCCATCGGGGCGGGGATTCCCAGCCACGTCTACAGCGGCGGGTACCTCGACCCGGAGGACCTGGAGACCCTGGAGGCCGACGGCGTGGTGGGCGACGTGGCCACGATGTTCTTCCGGGCCGACGGCAGCCACCGGAACATCCTGCTGAACGAGCGCAGCACCGGCCCCGACCTGGATGATCTCCGGCGGGTCGGCCGGCGCATCTGCGTCGTGTCCGGCGAGTCGAAGATCCACGGCCTGCGTGGGGCGCTCGCCGCGGGCCTGGCCACGGACCTCATCCTCGACGAGGGCTCCGCGCGGCGACTGATCGGGGTCTGACGCGATCACGCCACCCGGCGCGGGCCTCGGTAGAGTGCCCTCATGACGCTCTCCGTGCCCCACGCCCAGCTCGCCGACGGTCACTCCCTGGACGTGATCGGCTACGGCGTCTACAAGGTACCGCCCGAGGACACCGAGCGGCTGTGTGCGACGGCGCTCGGGAGCGGGTACCGGCTCATCGACACGGCCGCGCTGTACGGGAACGAGGCCGGCGTCGGCGCCGCCGTGCGGGCCTGGAGCGGCGATCGCGACGACCTGTTCGTCACCTCGAAGGTGTGGAACGACGCGCACGGCTACGACGCCACGCTGCGCGCCTTCGACACCACCATGGACCTGCTCGGACTCGACCGGCTGGACCTGTACCTGATCCACTGGCCGTGCCCGGCGCAGGACCTGTACGTCGAGTCGTGGCGTGCCCTGACCCAGCTCCGTGCGGAGGGCCGCGTGCGCTCCGTGGGCGTCTCGAACTTCCAGCAGGACCACCTGCAGCGGCTGCTCGACGAGACGGGCGTCCTCCCGGTCCTGAACCAGGTGGAGCTGCACCCCTATCTCCAGCAGCGCGAGCTGCGCGCGTTCCACGAGCAGCACGGGATCCTGACCCAGGCCTGGAGCCCACTCGGGCGCGGCAGTGTGCTCGGCGATCCGGTCGTCGGCGAGCTCGCGGAGCAGCTCGGACGCACGCCCGCCCAGGTGGTGCTCCGCTGGCACCTGCAGCACGGGATCCTGACCATCCCGAAGTCCAGCACCCCCGAGCGCATCAGCTCGAACCTGGACATCTTCGGCTTCGCGCTCGACGACCGGCAGCTGGCGGCCCTGGACGGCCTGGACCGGGACCAGCGCTCCGGCTCGCACCCCGACCGGGTGGGGTGATGCGCCGAACGGTCGCCCACACCGTCCAGTGGGAGGGTACGACGCAGCGGGTGTGGGACGTCGCCGCGACAGATCCCGCCGCAGGTGCCACGACGATCGTGATGGTGCACGGCTTCCGCGGCGACCACCACGGGCTGCGGCGCCTCGCCGAGGAGCTCCCGGCGCATCGCGTCCTCCTGCCGGACCTGCCCGGCTTCGGACAGGGCCAGGAACTGCCCGGGACCCACGACGTCGCCGCCTACGCCCGCTTCGTCGGTGCGTGCGTCCTCGACCTCGCGGGCGACAGACCCGTGCTGCTGGGACACTCCTTCGGCTCCATCGTCGCCGCCGAGGCGGTGGCGGTCCGGCCGGAGGCCGTGGCGGCGCTGGTGCTCATCAACCCGATCAGCTCGCCGGCCCTCGAGGGACCCAGTCGTCTCGCGTCCCGGGCGGCCGAGGCCTACTACGTGGCGGCGGACCGCCTGCCGGAGCGGCTGGGCCGGGCCCTGCTGGCGAACCGCCTGATCGTCCGGCTCATGAGCGAGTTCATGGCGACGACGAGGGACCGGTCGCTGCGCCGCTGGATCCACGGCCAGCACCGGGCGTACTTCAGCTCCTTCACCAGCCGCCGCGTGGTGCTCGAGGCCTTCCGCGCCTCCATCTCCGGCACCGTGCGGGAGCGGGCCGCGGAGCTCGTGCCGCCCGTCCTGCTCGTCGTCGCCGAGCAGGATCCCCTCGGCTCCCCGGAGAGCCAGCGCGAGCTCGCGGCGCTCGTGCCGGACGCCACGCTCCGGATGATCCCCGGAGTGGGGCACCTGGTCCACTACGAGAAGCCGCGGGAGGCCGCGCGGCTCATCGAGGAGTACTTGGAGGCCCTGCCCGGATGAGGATCCTCGTCGACGCGCGCTTCACCCGCACCGACCACCACGACGGCATCAGCCGCTACGGGGCGGGACTCATCGCCGCGCTCGCCGCGACGGACGACGTCGTGATGCTCATCAGCGATCCGCGCCAGCTGGCCCTGCTCCCGGACGTGCCCCACGTGCGCGTCAGCAGCCCGCTCTCCCCCGCCGAGCTGTTCATCGCCCTGCGCATCAACCGGCTCCGGCCCGACGTCGTCGTCTGCCCCCTGCAGACCATGGGTTCCTGGGGCCGCCGCTACCCCCTGGTGCTCACCCTGCACGACCTCATCTACTACCAGAACCCCGCACCGCCGGGCTTCCTGCCCCTGCCCGTGCGCCTCCTCTGGCGGCTGTACCACCTGGCGTACTGGCCGCAGCGCCTGCTGCTGGACCGTGCCGACGTCGTCGCCACGATCTCCGGGACCACGGCCGCGCTGATCCGGGAGCACCGGCTCACCCGCCGGCCGGTACTGCTCGTGGGGAACGCGCCCCAGCCGGCGCAACGCCGCCGGGACCCCGCCACCCCGCGCTCGTCCTCGCTGCTCTACATGGGCTCCTTCATGCCGTACAAGAACGTGGAGACGCTCGTCCGGACCATGCGCCTGCTCCCCGGGCACACGCTGCACCTGCTGAGCCGCGTCACGCCCGCGCGCCGCGCGGAACTCTCGGTCCTGGCGCCGGCGGACCGGGTGGTGTTCCACGACGGTGTCACCGACGCCGTGTACCAGGAGCTGCTCCACGACTCCACGGCCCTCGTGACGCTCTCCCGGGCGGAGGGGTACGGGCTGCCCGTCATCGAGGCGATGGCCACCGGGACACCCGTGATCGCGAGCGACATCCCCATCTTCCGCGAGGTGGGCGGCCGTGCCGCCGCCTACGTGGATCCGGACGACCCGGCGGCCGTCGCGGCCGCCGTCCGGTCACTGGACGACGCCGGGACCTGGGCCGCCGCCTCCCGCGCCGGGGTGGAGCGTGCCGCCGCGTACTCGTGGGCGACATCGGCCCACCAACTGAGGCAGGCGTGCTCCCGGGCCGTCTCGGAGTTCGGCCGACGGCGAGCCGGCCAGTGGGCACGGGCGCAGGGGCCCTCCCATGAGTGATCTGCAGTGCCCCGCCACGGCCGTTCTCGTGGAGACCGGTGCGGCCAACGACGCAGCGACGGACCGGCGGCGGATCGCGGCCCGCTTCGAGCTGCGAGCAGATGAGGACGTCGCCGCGTTCGTCGGGACGACGGCCGACGAGTTCCGCGGGGAGGCATTCGTGGTGGCCGCGCCGGCCCCGTCCCTGGTCCGCGCGCTGCGACTGCACCGGATCCGGGACGACCCGCCGGTGGCGATCGACGTCGACGCGGACGGCTGGCGCATCGCGGCGCCCTGACCCGGACACTCGCCCTGATCCTGACACTCGCCCTGACCCTGATCCTGACCGGACGGCAGGCCGCGGTCCGGGCACGCGGCGTCGACGACCACGGACGCTACAGCACGTCCAGCGCGTCGAGGCGCAGGTGCACCGGCTCCGCCCGCCGCGCGGACAGCGCCGCACGCCGCGAACGCAACTGCCGCGTGACACCGGCGGCCGCACGGTACGGGAAGAACACGAGGGCGCGGTGACTGCCCTGGCCGGTCAGTGCCTCGGTGGGCGCGCCGCCCCGGACCGGGGTGCCGGCCGCGGCACGGGCCGCGGCCTGGGCGTCCCGGCGCACGTCCGGGGGAACGGGTGAGGGACCGACCACCCTCGCCACACCCTCGAGCTCCACGCCCTCGAGGAAGTGCAGCACGGCCTCCCGCGACCCGGTCAGCACCGCGAAGCGGACGGCCGGCGGCAGTCCGAGTTCCTGGCGTTTGGCGAGCTCGCGCGTCGCGGCGCCGGCAGGATCCCAGCGCACCAGGTGCCCGACGGCGACGTCGTCGTCGCCCGTGATCACCACCGTGCCGCCGAGCGCGGCGGGGCGGGCGAGGACGGCGGCGGAGAACCAGCGCCGCCGCGCGTCCTCCCCCGCACGCAGAGATTCCCGGCCCAGGAGGGCGTTGCCGTCGAGCAGGATCACGGCCGCGTAGCCGGTGGCGGCGATCGGCTCGGCGCCGGGGGTCGCGACGACGACGGCGGGTGCCTCCCCGACGTGGTCCACGATGTGCTCGCCCGCGGAGGAGACGACCGGGATGCCCGGGAAGGCCCTGCCGAGTTCCTCGGCGGTCCGCGTGGACCCCGAGACGGTGGCCCGGAGCCGGGTGCCGCCGCACTCGGAGCAGGACCAGTGGGTCTCGGGCCGCCCGCACCAGCGGCACGCTGGGAGCGCGTTCCGCCCGGTCTGCGCCAGGGGCCCGGCGCAGGCACGGCAGCGCGCCGGGTGGCGGCACCGCTCGCACGCCAGGGCCGGGGAGAAGCCCGTGCGTGCCACCTGCAGCAGGACCGGTCCGTGACGCAGTCCCGCCTGCGCCGCGGACCACGCCACGTGCGGGATGCGCGCCTGAGCCGCCAGGGGATCGCGTTCGAGCTGATAGGCGTCGGTCGCGTGCACCACGCGCGGCGTGGACCGGCGCACCTCGGGGCGGTCCGCCTCGATGGCTCTCGCCCACCCGGTGTCCACGAGCCGCTGGGCCTGGGTGGACCGCGCGAAGGAGGCCAGCAGCATGGCCGCTCCCTCCTGCTCGGCGCGGAGCAGCAGCACGTCGCGCACGTGCTGATAGGGGGCACGCTGCTCCACGTGCTGATCGTCGCCGTCGTCCCAGAGACAGACGAGACCGAGCTGCCGCACCGGGGCGTAGGCGGCCGAGCGCGTCCCGACGGCCACGGTCGCGGTCCCCGTGAGGAGGCGCAGGAAGTTCCGGTAGCGGGGCGTGGCGCCGTCCTCCGCGGTGAGGCGGGCCACCGCGGGCGCGCCGAGGCGGGCCACGAGGGCTGCCTCGACGCGGGCGAGGTCGCGCTGATCAGGCACGACGACGACGGCCCCGCGACCCGATGCCGCGGCCGCGGCGACGGCGTCGGCGAGCTCGGCGGGCCAGGCGGCGGTACCGTACCCGCCGAGGCTCGTCAGGACGGCGCGGGGCGACTCCCCCGCCGCGAGATGCTGCAGGTAGGCCGGTCCCGTGGGGTAGCGCCGGAAGCCCCCCGAGGGGCCCGGGTCCTCCGGAGCGGCACTGTCCGCGGCGTCGGGCCGCCGCTCCAGGAACTCCGGCTCGACGCGCGCCATCCGGGGAGGCACGGCCGAGCGGAGCACGTCGCCCACCATGCCCGCGGTGCGCTCCGCCACGCTGGTCGCGAGCTCGAGGATCTGCGGCGTGAGGACCTGCAGCGGGGAGACGATCTTCGCCAGGGGCAGCAGGGTCGCCGTCGTGCTGGCCTCGGCGACCCGTTCCGCGAGGAACCCGGTGTGCTCCCGCCCGGCGAAGCGGACCTTCACGCGCACACCGGGCTGCGCGTCGGCGTCGAGGTCCGCGGGCACGCTGTAGTCGAAGAAGCGGTCGAGGTGCGGCAGCTGGCCGTCGAGCAGCACGCGTGCGATGGGCAGCGACGCGGCGCGGGCCGGATCCGCCGAGGGGAGCCTGGCGGGACCGAAGCCGTGCAGGAGGGTGAGCTGCCCGTCGTCCCCGCCATGGTCTGTGCGGTCCGTCATGATGCTGGTCTCCGGCAGCCGGTCTGCGGGATGCCGGTCGCTCCCTCCCCCCCGATCAGGCGTTGAAGTAGTCGCGCAGCTTGTCGACCCTGTCGGTCCGCTCCCAGGTGAAGCCGTCCTCCTCGCGGCCGAAGTGGCCATGGGCCGCCGTGCGCTGGTAGACGGGACGCTTCAGGTCGAGCGCGTTGATGATGCCGAGCGGCCGCAGGTCGAAGATCTCCCGGATGGCGTCACCGATGGCCCGCGGGTCCACGGTCTCCGTCCCGAAGGTCTCCACGTAGACACCCACGGGCTGCGCCATGCCGATCGCGTAGGCGATCTGGATCTCCGCCCGGCGCGCCAGGCCGGCGGCCACCACGTTCTTGGCCACCCACCGCATGGCGTAGGCGGCCGAGCGGTCCACCTTCGAGGGATCCTTGCCGCTGAAGGCCCCGCCGCCGTGCCGGGCCATGCCGCCGTACGTGTCCACGATGATCTTGCGTCCGGTCAGCCCGGCATCGCCCACGGGGCCGCCGATCACGAACGCTCCCCCCGGGTTGAGGATGTGGCGCACGGCGGAGGTGTCGAGCTCGGACTCGCTCAGCACGGGCGTGATGACGTGCTCCACCAGGGCACCGCGGAGCTCGTCGAGGGAGACCTCGGCGGCATGCTGCGAGGAGATCACCACGGAGTCGATGGAGACCGGCCGGTCGCCGTCGTACCCGATGGTCACCTGGGTCTTGCCGTCGGGCCGCAGATAGGGCAGGGTGCCGTCCTTGCGGACGGTGGTGAGCCGTTCGGAGAGTCGGTGGGCCAGCCAGACCGGGGTGGGCATGAGCACCGCGGTCTCGTCGCTCGCGTAGCCGAACATGATGCCCTGGTCGCCGGCGCCCTGCGCGTCGTAGGGGTCCAGCCCGGTACCCTCGCGGGTCTCCAGGGAGGTGAACACCCCGGAGGCGATCTCGGGACTCTGCTGCCCGATGGAGACCGAGACGCCGCAGCGGGCGCCGTCGAAGCCGTTGGCCGAGGAGTCGTAGCCGATCCCCAGGATGGTCTTGCGGACGATGTCGGGGATCTCCACGTAGGCCTCGGTGGTGACCTCGCCGGCCACGTGCACCAGGCCGGTGGTCACGAGCGTCTCCACGGCCACCCGGGACTCGGCGTCCTGTTCGAGCAGACCGTCGAGGATGGCGTCGCTGATCTGGTCGCAGATCTTGTCCGGATGGCCCTCCGTCACCGATTCCGAGGTGAACAGGCGCAGCGCAGGAGCAGTACTGGGTGAATTCACCTGCCCACTCTACTGGCTTCGCCGGCACGCTCCGGCCCGGGGCCCGGGTGCTCCCCCGGTGCGCGATCGGTCACCGTGCCGGCGGAAGACCCGGCACGCACCTCGGCGGGCGGGTCAGTCCTCGAGCAGCCCGGCCGCGTGGGCGATCACGGCGTCGGCGATGGTGCGCTTGCTCCCCCGGATCGCGGCGGACTCGGTGCCCCGCGCGTCGAGGATGGTGATCTCGTTCGTGTCCTGCCCGAAGACGAGGTGGGAGCCGACCACGTTGAGGACCAGGAAGTCGCAGCCCTTACGGGCGAGCTTGGCCCGTGCGTGCGAGAGCGGATCAGCGGTGGCGTCGCCGGTCTCCGCCGCGAAGCCGGCGATCACCAGCGGCTCGGCCCGTCCGGCGCGCGCCAGGACGGCATCGCGCAGCACGTCGGGATTGCGCACCAGCGTGATCACGGGATCGGCGCCGTCGCCCTTCTTGATCTTCGCGTCCATGACCTCGGCCGGGCGGTAGTCCGCGACGGCGGCGGCCATCACGAGCACATCGGTGGTGGGCAGCTCCGCGAGCACGGCCTCCCGGAGGTCCAGGGCCGACTCGACCCGGACGACGTCGCAGCCCGCGGGCGGCGACACCTCCGCGTGCGCGAGGACGAGCGTGACGTGGGCCCCCTGCGCGAGGGCTGCCTCGGCCAGGGCCATGCCCTGCTTGCCGGAGGACCGGTTGCCGAGGAACCGGACCGGATCGAGCGCCTCGCGTGTGCCCCCGACCGAGATGGTGACACGCCGGCCCTGGAGCGAGCCGCTTCCGTCGCTGCGTCCCACGGCACGCATGGCCGCGGCGAAGATGTCCGCCGGCTCCGGCAGCCGGCCCGGCCCGGAATCGGCTCCGGTCAGACGCCCGGAGGCAGGCTCGACCACGGTGATGCCGCGGTCCCGGAGGGTCTCCACATTGGCCCGCGTGGCGGCGTGCTGCCACATCTCGGTGTGCATGGCGGGGGCCATGACCACCGGCCCGCGGGCCATGAGCAGCGTGCCGGTCAGGAGGTCGTCGGCGAGACCTGCGGCGGCACGGGCCAGGACGTCGGCGGTGGCGGGGGCCACCACGATGAGATCCGCCTCGTGGCCGAGCCGCACGTGGTTGACCCTGTCGACGGCGTCCCAGACGCTGTTGGTCACGGGATTGCCGGAGAGGGCCTCCCACGTGGCGGTGCCGACGAAGCGGGTGGCGGCCTCGGTGGGAATCACCGTGACCTCGTGCCCTCCCTCCGTGAAAAGACGGAGGAGGGATGCTGCCTTGTAGGCTGCAATCCCTCCTCCGACACCAAGTACTATGCGCACCGGTCTGCTGCCCTCTCGGCGGGCCCGATTACTCGGACGAGTCCATGGGCGAGGAGACGAGCATGCCCTCGTCGATCTCGCGCAGCGCGATGGAGAGGGGCTTCTCGTTGAGCTTCGTGTCGACCAGCGGGCCGACGTACTCGAAGAGGCCCTCGTGCAGCTGCGAGTAGTACGCATTGATCTGGCGGGCGCGCTTGGCGCCGAAGATCACCAGGGCGTACTTCGAGTCCGAGGTCTCCAGCAGGGAGTCGATGGACGGGTTGATGATGCCTTCGGGCTGAGTTGACACAAAATCTCCAAGGGGTGGTCGGAACGGCGCGCGCAGGCCTTCTCAGCGCTGCAGCGGGTGCAGTCCCATCAGTGAAACGAGCTCGTCCGCCGCGTGCTCCACGGAGTCGTTGATGACGGTGTGGTTGAATTCCGGCTCGGCGGCAAGCTCCAGTTTAGCCGTTTCCAGCCGCTGCTGCTGCTCCTGGGCTGTTTCGGTGCCCCGGCCCACGAGCCGGCGCACCATCTCGTCCCAACTGGGCGGGGCCAGGAACACGAAATTGGCCTCCGGCATGGTCTCCCTGACCTTGCGCGCTCCCTGCAGATCGATCTCCAGCAGCACCCGGCGCCCCTGGTCGATGGCCTCCTGCACGGTGCGCCGCAGGGTGCCGTACCGGTTCCTGCCGTGGACCACGGCCCACTCGAGGAGTTCGCCCTCCGCGGTCAGTCGGTCGAACTCCTCGGGAGAGACGAAGAAGTAGTGCACGCCGTCCTCCTCGCCGGGCCGCGGCGGGCGGGTGGTGGCCGAGACGGAGAGCCAGACGTCCGGGTAGTTGTCACGGATGTAGGTCGACACGGTCCCCTTGCCCACCGCCGTCGGGCCTGCCAGGACTGTCAGCCGGGATAGTGACACGAATGCTTCCTCACTTACCGGCGGGGCCGGCATTCTGCTGGTCGAGGTACTCGACCAGGGCTTTGCGCTGATGGATGCCGAGGCCGCGCACACGGCGTGTGGCGGCGATCCCCACCTCGGCCATGATGGTTGCGGCGCGGACGTCGCCCACGCGGGGCAGCGCCTTCAGCAGATCCAGGACCTTCAGGCGCCCCACGGCGTCGTCGCCGTCGGGATTCTCGATCACCTCCGCCACCGAAAGACTACCCGCCTTCAGACGGGACTTGATGTCCGCCCGGACCATCCGCGCCGCTCCGGCCTTCTCACGGGCGGCGGCCCGTTCGGCCTCCGTCAAAGGCTTCAGGTTCACGGGCCCTCCCTGGGCCGGACCGCACCGGAGGGCGTCCGCTCGTTGTCTGGATGGATCGGGTCTGCACGGTTCGGGGGCGGGGTCGTCGACGACGGGCGTCGCTGTGCTGTCGAACCTACCGGGGTCGCGAGGGGGAAATCAATGCACGACGCGGGCGCACCGGGCGGCTCACGCGAGGTCGTCCCGGGTCCGCTCGGCGGCCGCGCGCAGGCGGCCGGCGTCGGGCCCGGCGGCGAGGACGGAGCGGCTCGCCGTCGGCAGCACGAGCGGCAGGGCGTCGCCGAACGCGGCGGCCAGTGCCTCCCGGCCCGCTCCCTGGGCTCCGATGCCGGGGGCGAGGACGGGCCCGTTCAGCGCCGGCAGGTCCAGTCCGAGCCGCCGGGCGGCGTCCCCGATGGTCGCACCGACCACCAGGCCCACGTGTCCCGGTGCCGGTCCGCTGTTCTCCATCGCCGCCGCGGCGGCGATCGAGCGGGCGACCGACTCGGAGCCGCCGGCGTGCTGCACCGATCTCCCTTCCGGGTTGGAGGTCAGTGCCAGCACGAACACCCCGCGGCCCGTGGCCGCGGCGAGCTCCAGGGCCGGGCGCAGGGACTCGAAGCCCAGATAGGGGTTGAGGGTGACGGCGTCGGCGGCGAGCGGCCGGCCCTCCCCCAGCCAGGCCTCGGCGTAGGCCTGCATGGTGGAGCCGATGTCGCCGCGCTTGGCGTCCGCGATGGTGAGGACGCCGGCATCGGCGGCGCGGGCGAGCAGCAGTTCCAGGACGGCCAGGCCGCGCGCCCCGTGCCGCTCGAAGAGGGCCACCTGCGGTTTCAGTGCGGCGGCCACGGGTCCTACGGCGTCGAGCACCGCGAGCGCGAAGCGCTCCAGCCCGGCCGGCGTGTCCTCGAGCCCCCAGGCGGCCAGCAGCGCGGGGTGCGGATCGATGCCCACGCACAGGCTGCCCCGGGCGCGGCGGGCGTCCGCGAGCCGCTCCCCGAAGGGCGCCCGGGGCACCGTCGGGGCGTCAGGACCCACCGGTGACCCCGCTCGCCGCGTGCAGGGTCGAGCCCTGCTGGGTCGAGCCCTGCTGGGTCGAGGCCTGCCGGGTCGACGCCTGCTGGGTCGACGCCTGCAGATTGGCCGCGTGCTCCTGCAGGCTCGTGACCGACCACTCGTAGGAGCGCATGGCCTCGATCGCCTGGACCGCGGCACCCACCTCCGGGATGGTGGTGATGACCGGCAGCCCGTAGGAGGTCGCGGCCGCGCGGATCTCGTAGCCGTCACCGCGTGCCTGGCCGCCGGAGGGCGTGTTGATGATCATGTCGATCCCGCCCTCGGTGATCCGGTCCACGATGGTTCCCTCGCCGTCGGGACCGACGCCCTCGGCGACCTTGCGGACGGTGGTCGCGGGGATGCCGTTGCGCCGCAGCACGTCGGCGGTGCCGCCCGTGGAGACGATCTCGAAGCCCAGATCCACGAGCCGCTTGACGGGCATGATGCTGGCGCGCTTGTCCCGGTTCGCCACCGACACGAACACCGTGCCCTGCACCGGCAGCGCCGCGTTGGCCGCGGCCTGGCTCTTGGCGAAGGCCGTGTCGAAGTACTTGTCGATGCCCATCACCTCGCCCGTGGAGCGCATCTCGGGCCCGAGGAGCGAATCGACCACCCTCCCCTCCGGCGTACGGAAGCGGTTGAACGGCAGGACGGCTTCCTTGACCGAGACCGGGGCGTCCAGCGGGAGGGTGCCGCCGTCGCCCGTCGCCGGCAGCAGACCCCGCTCGCGGAGCTCCGCGATGCTCACGCCGGTGCCGATGAGCGCCGCGCCCTTGGCGAGCTGGACGCCGGTGGCCTTCGAGACGAACGGGACCGTGCGGGACGCCCGCGGGTTCGCCT
Source organism: uncultured Arthrobacter sp. (assembly GCF_947493765.1). Lineage (GTDB taxonomy): Bacteria > Actinomycetota > Actinomycetes > Actinomycetales > Micrococcaceae > Arthrobacter_D. The sequence continues at coordinate 9,116 of NZ_CANLSZ010000003.1, read as the reverse complement.
CGAGGACGTAGAGCACGTCGGAGGCGAGCGCGAACTGGATGTTGACCAGTCCGCGCACCCCGACGCCCTCGGCGATCGCGAGGGTGGCCACGCGGACCCGCTGCTGGATGTCGGCGCCGAGCGAGATGGGCGGCAGCACGCAGGCGGAGTCGCCGGAGTGGATGCCGGCCTCCTCGATGTGCTCCATGATGGCCCCGAGGTAGAGGTCCGTGCCGTCGTAGAGGGCGTCGACGTCGATCTCGATGGCGTCCTCGAGGAACCGGTCGATCAGGACCGGGTGGGCCTCGGTGATCTCGGTGGCGTTGGCGATGTAGCGGGCCAGGTTCGGCTCGTCGTAGACGATCTCCATACCGCGGCCGCCCAGCACGTAGGAGGGGCGCACCAGGACCGGGTAGCCGATGTCGTCGGCGATCCTCCGGGCGTCCTCGAAGGACACGGCGGTGCCGTTCTTCGGGGCGATGAGACCGCCGGCGTCGAGCACGCGGCTGAACGCGCCACGGTGCTCGGCGAGATCGATGGCCTCGGGCGAGGTGCCGAGGACGGGGATCCCGGCGTCGGCCAGTTCCTGGGCGAGCTTGAGCGGTGTCTGCCCGCCGAGCTGCACGAAGACCCCGAGCACGCCGCCGGTGCGCTGCTCCGCGGCGATGACCTCCAGGACGTCCTCGAGGGTCAGCGGCTCGAAGTAGAGGCGCGTGGAGATGTCGTAGTCCGTGGACACGGTCTCGGGGTTGCAGTTGATCATCACGGTCTCGTGCCCGGCCTCGCGCAGCGCCATGGTGGCGTGGACGCACGAGTAGTCGAACTCGATGCCCTGCCCGATCCGGTTGGGCCCGGAGCCGAGGATGATGATCGAGGGCTTCTCGTGGCGGGCCACCTCGTCCTCCTCGTCGTAGGACGAGTAGTGGTACGGCGTATAGGCCGCGAACTCGGCGGCGCACGTGTCCACGGTCTTGAACACCGGGCGGATCCCGAGGGCGTGCCGCACGCCCCGGACCACGGCGTCGGGCATGGAGGTGAGCGCACCGATCTGCTCGTCGGAGAAGCCGTGGCGCTTGGCCAGGCACAGGACGTCCTCGGTGAGATCGGTGGCCGAACCCACCTGACCGGCGATCTCGTTGAGCAGCTGGAGCTGGTCGAGGAACCACGGGTCGATCCCCGTGGCCTCGTACAGGCGCTCCAGACCCGCCCCGCCGAGCAGGGCGCGCTGCACCTGCGAGAGGCGCTCGGTCGTGGGGCGCCTCGCGGCCTCCACGAGGGCGTCCACCTCGTCCGGGGCCACGGGAGCGAAGGACAGCTGGGAGCCGCGCTGCTCCAGCGAGCGGAGCGCCTTCTGGAGCGCCTCGGTGAAGTTCCGGCCCATCGCCATGGCCTCGCCCACGGACTTCATGGTGGTGGTGAGGGTGGGATCGGCAGCCGGGAACTTCTCGAACGCGAAGCGCGGCACCTTGACCACCACGTAGTCGAGGGTGGGTTCGAAGGAGGCCGGGGTCTTCAGCGTGATGTCGTTGGGGATCTCGTCGAGCGTGTAGCCGAGCGAGAGTTTCGTGGCGATCTTGGCTATCGCGAAGCCCGTGGCCTTCGACGCGAGCGCCGAGGACCGCGAGACGCGCGGATTCATCTCGATGACGACCACGCGGCCGGTGTCGGGCTCGATGGCGAACTGGATGTTGCAGCCGCCGGTGTCCACGCCGACCTCGCGGATGACGGCGATCGAGATGTCGCGCAGGCGCTGGTACTCGCGGTCGGTGAGGGTCAGGGCGGGGGCCACGGTGATGGAGTCGCCGGTGTGGACGCCCACGGGGTCCACGTTCTCGATGGAGCAGACCACCACCACGTTGTCGTTCTTGTCCCGCATCATCTCGAGCTCGTACTCCTTCCACCCGAGGATGCTCTCCTCGAGCAGCACCTCGCTCGTGGGGCTGTACTGCAGGCCCTGGCCCACGATACGGCGCAGGTCCTGCTCGGTGTAGGCGAGGCCGGAGCCCAGGCCGCCCATGGTGAAGGAGGGGCGGACCACCATGGGGTAGCCGAGATCGTCCGCCGCGGCGAGGGCCTCGTCGAGGGTGTGGATGATGGACGAGCGCGCGGATTCGGCGCCGCAGCGGGCCACCACGCCCTTGAACTTCTCGCGGTCCTCCCCGAGCTCGATCGCGGCGATGTTCGCGCCGATCAGTTCGACGCCGTACTTCTCCAGCACGCCGTTCTTGTCGAGGGCGATCGCCGTGTTGAGCGCGGTCTGGCCGCCGAGGGTCGGCAGGAGCGCGTCAGGGCGCTCCTTCTCGATGATCTTCGCCACGACCTCGGGGGTGATCGGCTCCACGTACGTGGCGTCGGCGAACTCGGGGTCGGTCATGATGGTGGCCGGATTCGAGTTCACGAGGATGACCCGCAGGCCCTCCTCACGCAGCACGCGCAGCGCCTGGGTGCCGGAGTAGTCGAACTCGGCGGCCTGCCCGATGACGATCGGGCCGGAGCCGATGACCATGACACTCGTGAGATCGGTTCTGCGGGGCATCAGTTCACTTCCTGCGCTGGGGAGCCGGGGGTGGTGGTCCCGGTCTGCTTCTCGGTCAGCATGAGCTCGATGAAGCGGTCGAAGAGATAGGCGGAGTCGTGCGGACCGGCCGCTGCCTCCGGGTGGTACTGCACGGAGAAGGCCGGCAGGTCCAGGCAGGCCAGGCCCTCCACGACGTCGTCGTTCAGGCTCACGTGGCTGACCTCCACCCGCCCGTAGGATCCGGCGGGCGCCTGCACGGGCCCGTCGAGCGGGGCGTCGACGGCGAAGCCGTGGTTCTGCGAGGTGATCTCCACCTTGCCGGTGCGGCGGTCGAGCACCGGCTGGTTGATGCCGCGGTGGCCGTAGGGGAGCTTGTAGGTGCCGAAGCCCAGGGCCCGCCCGAGGATCTGGTTGCCGAAGCAGATGCCGAAGAACGGGATCCGCTCGTCGAGGACGCGGCGCAGCAGCTCCACCTGGGGTTCCGCGGTGGCCGGGTCACCGGGTCCGTTCGACATGAAGACTCCGTCGGCGCCGGTCGCGACGACGTCGTCGAACGTGGCCGTGGCGGGCAGGACCACGCAGCGCACACCGCGCTGCGCGAAGTGCGTGGGCGTCATGGCCTTGATGCCCAGATCCAGGGCCGCGACGGTGGCCACCGGCTCCCCGGTCCAGCCGTGGTCGGCGGGCTCGACGGCATACGCCGCGTCGATGCTGACCTCCTCGGCCAGGCGTGAGCCGGCCATGGACGGCTGGGCCAGGACCTGCTCGACGAGCCGGGCGTCGTCGGTCAGCACATCGGCGCCGGAGAAGATCCCGGCGCGCATCGCCCCGCGCTCGCGCAGGTGCCGGGTGATGGCGCGCGTGTCCACGCCCTCGATCCCCACGACGCCCTGGGTGCGCAGTTCCTCGTCAAGGCTCTTCTCGGAGCGCCAGTTCGACGGGCGGCGGGCGGCGTCGCGGACGATGTACCCGGCCACCCAGATGCGCCGCGACTCGGCGTCGGCGGCGTTCACGCCGGTGTTGCCGATGTGGGGTGCGGTCTGCACGACGAGCTGGCGCGCGTAGGAGGGGTCGGTGATGGTCTCCTGGTAGCCGGTCATGCCGGTCGCGAAGACGGCCTCGCCGAGCGCGGTGCCCTCGGCGCCGTAGGAGCTGCCGCGGAAGATCCGCCCGTCCTCGAGGACGAGCACCGCGGGTACTTTCGGTGGAACTGTGCTCACGGGTGCTTCCTGTCGTCGGGAGTGGGTGGTGCGTCTGTGGGGAGGAGCGCGGCGATGGCCGCGACGAGCTGGGACTTGTGGGCGGCGTGGCGGGTGCGGAAGCCGGTGTCCACGCGGTACTCGCGGTCCGTGCCGGGCTGTCCGAGGCGCCAGGTCATGACGACGAGGCCCTCCTTCTCGACGAACTTGCCCGTCATGCCGCTCGCCAGCTGCACGGAGACCAGGTCCTGGCGCGGTACGAAGACGGACGGGGCGCCGGTCCGGGCGATCAGGACGCCGTCCGGGTGCACGGAGGCCACGGCGTTGCCGCGGAGCCCCAGCCCGTGGACGGCGATGCGGTCCAGCCAGTCCCCCGCCGTCGTCGTGGAGACGTACTGGCCGTCCGCCTCGTAGAGGACCCGGCCCGGCTCGGCGGGTACCTCGGGTGGCGCGGGGACGTCGGACTGGCGACGGAGGCGATTGCGCCAGCCGAGCGCCATGAGCGCGACGACCACCAGGATGATGCCCAGCGGCAGGAGGGCCCACCCTACCTGGTCCATGCTGCGGCCTCCCGTGCCGGGGCGACCTGCCGCGGCGTCGCGAGCGCGCCGTCGAGGACCGTGGCGTGCCCGGCGTAGAACGTGGCCCGCACGCTGCCGGGCAGTTCGAGACCGCGGAACGGGCTGTTGCGGCCCTTCGTGGCCATCGCGGCCGGGTCCACCGTCCAGCGCACGGCGGGATCGACGAGGATCACGTTCGCGGGTTCCCCGACGGCGAGCTCCCGGCCCTGGTCGCGGAGCCGGCCGATGCGCGCCGGGGTCACGGAGGTGACGCGGGCGAAGCCCTCCCAGTCCAGCAGGCCCGTCTCCACCATGGTGTGCTGCACCACGGACAGGGCGGTCTCCAGGCCCGTCATGCCCATGGCGGCCTGCGCCCACTCGCAGTCCTTGTGCTCGGACGGGTGCGGGGCGTGGTCGGTGCCGACCACGTCGATGGTGCCGTCGGCGAGGGCCTCGCGCAGCGCCTGCACGTCGCCCGCGGTGCGCAGGGGCGGATTCACCTTGTACACGGGGTCGTAGCTGCGGACGAGTTCGTCGGTCAGGAGCAGGTGGTGGGGGGTCACCTCGGCCGTGACGTCCACCCCGCGCGCCTTGGCCCAGCGGATGATCTCCACCGAGCCGGCCGTGGACACGTGGCAGACGTGCAGGCGGGAGCCCACGTGCTGGGCCAGCAGCACATCGCGGGCGATGATGCTCTCCTCGGCGACGGCGGGCCAGCCGGTGAGACCGAGGACGGCGGAGACGTCGCCCTCGTTCATCTGGGCGCCCTCGGTCAGGCGGGGTTCCTGCGCGTGCTGGGCGATGACGCCGTCGAACGCCTTGACGTACTCCAGGGCGCGGCGCATGAGCACCGGGTCGTGGACGCAGACGCCGTCGTCGGAGAAGACGCGGACAGTCGCCCGCGATTCGGCCATGGCTCCGAGCTCGGCGAGGCGCTCCCCCCCGAGCCCCACGGTCACGGCGCCCACGGGCCGTACGTCCACCCAGCCGGAGGCCAGGCCGAGGCTGTGGACCTGCTCCACCACGCCGGCCGTGTCCGCCACGGGAGAGCTGTTCGCCATCGCGTGGATCGCGGTGAACCCGCCGAGCGCCGCCGCGCGCGATCCGGTCTCCACCGTCTCGGCGTCCTCCCGGCCCGGTTCGCGCAGATGCGTGTGCAGATCCACCATGCCGGGGAGCGCCACGAGCCCGGTGGCGTCGATGGTCACGGCCGACGGCGAGGCCTGGGCCGCGGCGGTGTCGCCGACGGCGGCGATGCGGCCGTCCCGGAGCAGGAGGTCCGCGGTGGTCCTCCCCAGGATCGAGGCGTTCCGGATGAGGTATTCGGTGCTGGTGTCCGGGCTGGTGGCGTGCTTCGTGTCGGTCATCGCGTGGTGCGGCCTTCCGGGATGGGCAGGTCATGGGGCAGCGCGCGGGTCCCGTCGTCGCGCGGCTCGTCGTCGTGCTGGTCGCCGGACAGCAGCAGGTAGAGGGCCGCCATGCGCACCGAGACGCCGTTGCGGACCTGGGCGAGGATGGTGGAGCGGGGCGAGTCCGCGGCGGCGGCGGAGATCTCGAGTCCGCGGTTCATGGGGCCGGGGTGCATGATCACGGTGTCGTCGAGGCCCATGATGTCCAGGAGGGCGAGCCGGCCGTCGTCGAACCCCCAGCGCCGTGAGTATTCCCGGGTGGAGGGGAAGAACGCGGCGTTCATGCGTTCGGCCTGGAGGCGCAGCATCATGACGGCGTCGGGCCGCTGGGCTATGGCTTCGTCGAGATCGTAGAACACCGTGCAGGGCCAGGAGGCGATGCCCACGGGCAGCAGCGTGGGCGGGCCCGCGAGCAGTACCTCGGCGCCGAGCGTGGTCAGGAGCCACACGTTGGAGCGCGCCACGCGGGAGTGGAGCACGTCCCCGACGATCAGGACCTTCATCCCGGCGAGCGTGGTCCCCGCGGACGGGGTGCCGCCGATGCGCGCCCAGTGCCGGCGCAGCGTGAACGCGTCGAGCAGCGCCTGGGTGGGGTGCTCGTGCGTGCCGTCGCCGGCGTTGATCACCGCCGCGTCGATCCAGTCGGAGGCCGCGAGCCGTGCGGGGGCGCCCGAGGCCGGGTGGCGGATCACCACGGCGTCGGCGCTCATGGCCTCCAGGGTCTGTGCCGTGTCCTTCAGCGACTCGCCCTTGGACACCGAGGATCCCTTGACGGCGAAGTTGATGACGTCGGCGGAGAGCCGTTTCGCCGCCGCCTCGAAGGAGATCCGGGTGCGGGTGGAGTCCTCGAAGAACAGATTGACCACGGTGCGTCCGCGCAGGGCCGGAAGCTTCTTGATCTCGCGCTCCCCCACGGCCGACATCTCCTCGGCCACGTCCAGCAGGCGCAGGGCGCTCGTTGCGGAAAGATCGCGCGTGCTCAGCAGGTGCTTCATGCGCGGTCCTCGATGACGACCTCGTCGGCTGCGACGCCGTCGAGCCCGTCGATCTCGCCCAGGTGCACGCGGACGCGTTCGCGTGAGGAGGTGGGGAGGTTCTTGCCCACGTGATCGGCGCGGATGGGCAGCTCGCGATGGCCGCGGTCCACGAGGACGGCCAGGCGCACGATGCGGGGCCTGCCGAGATCGGCGAGGGCGTCGAGGGCGGCGCGGATAGTGCGGCCGGAGTAGAGGACGTCGTCCACCAGCACCACGACCCTGTCGTCGATGCCCGACGGCGGCAGTTGGGTGGCCTGCGGTGAGCGGGTGGGGTTGCGGCGGAGATCGTCCCGGTACATCGTGACGTCGAGCTGGCCGGTGATCAGGTCAGGATCGACGGCGTCGTCGACGGCGGCGATCTTCCGGGCGAGGCGCTGGGCCAGCGGGAAGCCCCTGCGGGGGATGCCGAGGAGGATCAGATCGGCGCTGCCCTTGTTCGCCTCGAGGATCTCGTGGGCGATGCGCGTGAGGGCGCGGTCCATATCTGCTGCTGCGAGAACAACGCGCTTGGTGATGCCGGATTCGGGGGCAGGCATGGTCATGACACGCTTCCTCCTTCCCCGCCTCACAGGACGGAACTTAAAGGCTGGTTGCGGGATCAAAGCTAGCACAGGGACGGTTGCGTCCTGGGGTTGCCGGCCGGGTGTGACGACGGCGGGCCGAGCAGCTGGGGCATTTTGCACGGAGCGCAAACCTGCCTCCAGATCCACGGGTGAAACCAGAGAACGACCCTGAAGCAACACAATATGAAGAGGTCCGCAGCTGTGACGCTGGGGTGTACCCCAACGCTACTGCGCAGATCGAGCTACATTACTCATCATGGCCTCAAAAGCGCTCCAAAAATGGGGAACTGACAGAGCAGAGGCTCTGGAAAGAATGGAAAAAGTACATGCGGCTGTCACAGGTGGACTTCGAGGTCGTCCGCGTGACGTGACCGAGCTCAACCACGCGTTGTTCCTGCGCCTCGCTGGCGAAGTGCAGGGCTTCTGCAGGGACTTACATGACGAATCCGTCGAAGCTCTGTGCACCCCGGCGCAGGTCCCCCTCCAAGATCTTCGCGATACGTTTCGTGCAGCCCTCCTGACCGGCAGGAAGCTTGACTTTGGCAACGCTAACGCCGGCAACATCGGTAATGACTGGGCAAAGCTCGGCATGTCGCTCTGGACTGATCTCAGAGCCATATACCCCGCCCAGGCGAAGGGTGGGGCTGACTGGAGCGATCGGCTGGACTGGCTAAACGAAGCCCGTAACGGAATTGCACACAACGACGTAACGAAGATCGCTTCCGCACACTCTAAGCACCCACTCACCTTGCATACGTTCCGCGTGATGCGCGGGCGGTTTGGCAAGTTTGCGGATGGAATGGACAAAATTACAGGCGCATACTTAGGTACAACTACCGGTGTCTGGCCGTGGTGACAAGGGAGGGATGATGGCAAAGAATCGTCGAGTAATACCGGGTCGCTTCGTGCGGCCATCACCCGGCCAGATGAAGACGGGCACGCAAGTCGAAGTCACCTTCGGTCGCCACGAGACAACTGGAGTCATCGTGGACAAGACTGTGACCGGGCGATACAAAGTCAAGGTTGAAGTAGATGGTTCAGACGAGCCCGTCACGACGAACTACGCGAAGGACGACATGGCTTTCAACCCACGCGATTTGCCCGAAGACGCCCAGCAAGAAATGGCCGCTCAAATACCCGTTACTGAAGAAGCGTGGAGCTTCCTATACAAGTTCTATGGCGGCGATTTGATCGCGGCTTGGGGGGTGATGCATCCAACCTACAGGCTTTGCCTAGCTCAATGGTGGGTGGAGGCTAACCAGACGCCACTAATCAGCGGTGGCTACGACCTAGACGTGGCTGCGCAGGAACTGGCGTCTACTATCCGGGGAGAACACGATCTGTGGGAGGACCTCAGCCGAGTTGTCCTTCGCGACTTCCGCAAGGGGTTTCCTCTGGACCCCAGTACAGCGGCTATCGGTTCGATGGTGAGGATGATCGACCTCGACACGGAACTGCTGTACGTGCATCCTGACAGCCCGAACGGAGGGCTCTGGGAGCAGGGAGAAAGCCGAGCGGTGTACCCGATGGTCATGAAGCTTTCAGGAGACGACTGGAAGGTGCTCAACTGGGCCTCTGGGATCGTACCCACTCCGGGTTTTCCTCCCACCCTTTTCCAGGTCGACTGAGCACTCTTCACCGATGTGTTACTGGGTATACCCCAGCGCTGCACCACATAGGTTTGTCACCGAAACCCATAGTGGGAGGTTTTGGGCAAAAGCGGTCCGACTCTGCCTCCCGGCCACCTGGGATGAATAGCCCCTAGGCGCTATAGGGGCTCATCCGATTCCAGGGTGTAGCCGCGGTGGCGCGTTGGTCTTGAGGTAGGCGCCGAGGTCTTCCGAGAATGGT
>NZ_CANLSZ010000002.1 GCF_947493765.1 uncultured Arthrobacter sp. | reverse complement strand
CACAACGGCAAGGTGGAGCGCTACAACCGGACCCTCGCCGAAGAGCTTCTCTACGCCCGCGAATGGATCTCAGAAACCCAGCGCGCCGACGCCATCACCATCTGGAACATCCACTACAACTACCATCGAGCACATACTGCGATCGGTGACCAACCCCCAGCCTCACGCCTCCACCAGACCATCACCAACGTCATGACACAGAACAGCTAGACAGCCGGCGCCGCGGGCGGAAGGCCCTCCGATACAGCAGAACCCCGATGCGCTTTCGCGCATCGGGGTTCTGGGACGTCGTCTTGGGTGGAGCTTAGGGGAATCGAACCCCTGACCTTTTCATTGCGAACGAAACGCTCTACCAACTGAGCTAAAGCCCCGGATGCTACCCACCACACTGTACCCACGAGGACGGCCTGAGCTCAAAGTCGCATGACCGCACCGCGGCCGGGGCCGACTGTCGGCTGCCGGGCGTAGTCTTCTGACCATGTCCAGCACCCCCCGGGCGCACGCCCCAGCCGTCGTCGAGAACGACGACATCCGGCCCTGGCCCGCGCTCTGGTCGCTCGTCATCGGCTTCTTCATGATCCTCGTCGACTCCACCATCGTCTCCGTGGCGACCCCCGCGATCATGGAGGGCCTCGACGCCGGCATCGACAGCGTCATCTGGGTGACCAGCGCGTACCTGCTGGCCTACGCCGTCCCGCTGCTCGTGACCGGCAGGCTCGGCGACCGGTTCGGGCCCAAGCGCATCTACCTCGTGGGCCTGGTGGTCTTCACCCTCTCCAGTGCGTGGTGCGGTCTGGCCGGATCGGTCGAGGCCCTCATCCTGGCCCGTGTCCTGCAGGGACTCGGCGCCGCCCTCATGACACCGCAGACCATGTCCGTCATCACCCGGATCTTCCCGCCCGAGCGCCGCGGCGCCGCCATGGGCCTGTGGGGTTCGGTGGCCGGTATCGCCACACTCGTGGGTCCGGTGCTCGGCGGGGTGCTCGTGGACTCCGCCGGGTGGGAGTGGATCTTCTTCATCAACGTGCCGGTGGGCGTGGTGGGCTTCGTCCTCGCCGCGCGCCTCGTGCCCACCCTGCCGACCACGGCGCACCGCTTCGACATGCTCGGGGTCTTCCTCAGCGCCGCAGGGCTCTTCTGCCTCGTGTTCGGCATCCAGGAGGGTGAGACGTACGACTGGGGCACCATCGCCGGCCCGCTGTCGGTCTGGTCGCTCATCATCACCGGCATCGTGCTGCTCGTCGCCTTCGTCGTCTGGCAGCGGATCAACCGGGGGGAACCGCTGCTTCCGCTGAGACTCTTCAGGGACCGCAACTTCTCCCTCGCCAACACCTCCATCACCGCCATGGGCTTCTCCATCACCACCATGAGCCTGCCCCTGATGCTCTACGCACAGACTGTCCGCGGTCTGTCCCCCACCGAGGCGGCGCTCCTGCTGACGCCGATGGCCGTCATCTCGGGCGTCCTCGCCCCCTTCGTCGGCCGGTTCGTCCAGCGGAGCAATCCGAAGTACCTCGCTGTTGCCGCGTTCGCCAGCATGTCCGGCGCCCTCTTCTGGCTGGGCTCCATCCTCACCACGGACGTGCCGATCTGGATGCTGCTGCTCCCGGTCTCCCTGCTGGGTCTGGCCAGTGCAGGGATCTGGGCGCCGGTGTCACTGACCGCCACCCGCAATCTCGCCCCATCCCTCGCCGGAGCCGGCTCCGGCGTCTACAACACCACCCGCCAGATGGGCGCCGTGCTCGGCAGCGCTGCGATCGCCGCCATGATGCAGTCACGCCTCATGGCGAACGTGGGTGGAGGGGCCATCAGTGCCACACCGGGTGCGGATCTGCCCGACGAGGCGAAGGCCGCGTACGCGCTCTCGATGGGCCAGTCCCTCTATCTCCCGGCCAGCGTGGTCATCATCGGATTCCTGGCCGCCCTCTTCTTCGCGAAGCCGCAGCAGAACCGCATCTGGGAGGAGGACGCCGGCTCGGCCGGGAGGAAGGACCCCGCGCAGGAGGCAGGAGTGACCGACACCCCTACCGTTGCCTCGGAGAACTACCGGTAGGCTGCTGCCATGGCTGACGAGACGCAGGACACACGTGACCCGGTGAAGGACCAGCAGGACGGTGAACAGGCGCAGGCCAGGGAGGTCTCCGACGACTTCGCGGTACGCGAGCACACCTCGGCCTCCGGCCTGAAGTACACGACCACCACGGGGCGCCTCGTCCTGCGCCGCGAGGAGACGAAGGACGGCAAGGCCGACGGCTTCAAGCCCAAGGCGGAGATCTTCCTCGTCGCCTACACCAAGCAGGACCCCGAGCCCGGCAGGCCCGTGACGTTCGCCTTCAACGGCGGGCCCGGTTCGGCCTCCGTCTGGCTGCATCTGGGCCTGCTCGGTCCGCGCCTCGTGGACTCCGGCGACGTCGGCTCCATGACCCCGGCGCCCTTCGGTCTGGTCGACAACCCGGACAGCCTGCTCGAATCCAGTGACCTGGTCATGATCGACCCGGTGAACACCGGCTTCTCCCGTGTGGTCGAGGGCGAGACGGCGGACGAGTTCCACGCCTTCGTGCAGGACAGGGACCTCGTGGCCGAGGTGATCCGGCTCTGGACCACCCGCAACAATCGCTGGCTCTCCCCCAAGTACCTGGTGGGAGAGTCCTACGGCACGCTGCGTGCCGTGGCGGTGGCCGGACGCCTCTTCGACGCCTACGGCATGGCCGTCAACGGCCTGGGGCTCATCTCCACGGTGCTGAACATGTCCACCCTGCGCTTCTTCCCCGGGAGCGATCTGCCCTACGCCCTGCACATCCCCACCTACGCCGCCATCGCGCACTTCCACGGTCGCCACGGCGATCGCGAGCTGGACGACGTCGTCCGGGAGGCGGAGGACTTCGCCGCCCGCGACTTCGGCTACGCCCTGACCCAGGGCAACCGGCTGAGCGCCGCGGAGTACGACGACGTCGTCGCCCGCCTCCACGCGATCACCACCCTCGACGAGGGGTTCATCCGCAGGACGAATCTGCGCTGGGCCTACCACGATTTCGCGGCCGAGCTGCTGCGCGCCGACGGACTCGCGGTGGGACGCATCGACGGCCGCTTCGCGGCGAGGCCCGAGAGTCTGCAGTCCTCCGACGCGTTCGACGATCCGAGTCTGCGGGCCATCACCGGACCGTACTCGGCAGCGATGAACCACTACGTCCGGGCGGAGCTCGGGTACGAGAACGACCTGCCCTACGAGATCCTGACGGCGCGCGTGCACCCGTGGAGCTACCGCACCTTCGAGGGTGCGCCCGTGGACGTCTCGGGCGTCCTGGAGCGGCTCATGGTCCACAACCCGACGCTCCGGGTGCATGTGGACTACGGCTACCACGACGGCGCGACGCCGCACTTCGCGGCCGAGTACGTCTGGGCGCACATGGATCTCGACGACGCGGCCCGCGCACGCTTCACGCACCACTACCATCGGGCCGGGCACATGATGTACCTGAACCCGCAGGCGAGGGATGCACAACTCAGCGCGCTGCGGACCTTCGTCTCCCCAGCAGGATCCGGCCGGGAACAACCGTAGGATGGGACCACCGGCGGCAGCAGCTGCCGGGCCCGAGCAGAAGGACACACCATGTTGAGAAGAATCCTCTGGGCAGTGGTGCCCCTCATCGCCTCCCGCATCATGAGGAAGCGTCGCGGCGGTCAGCAGTCCGACGGCGGCCGCAACGGATCTGCGAACCGCTAGCAGAAGACGGGACCCGATCATGGCCATCCGGGACGACGCCGGCTTCGCCGACCTCCGCTCCTACGCCGCCATCGGCGACGGACGCACTGTCGCCCTCGTGGCCCTCGACGGGTCGATCGACTGGTATCCCACGCCGGATCTCGACTCGACGCCGTGCTTCGCGCGCCTGCTCGACGCCCGTGAGGGCTTCCTCTGGCTCGCCCCGTCGGAGGAGTACACGGTGGAGCGCCGCTACGTGGACGGCACGAACGTCCTCGAGACCACCTACACCACCGCCGCTGGCATGGTCCGCGTCACGGACTCGCTCAACACGGGCGTGGCGGGCCGGCTGCCCTGGGGCGAGCTGGCCCGGAGGATCGACGGCCTGAGCGGCGCGGTGGACATGGCCTGGAGCATCACGCCCGGATCGTGCTTCGGCACCGCCTCGGCCTGGCTCGACGGCACGCCCGATCAGCCCATCCTGCGCAGCGACGGCGTGGGTCTCGCGATCTGCGGCATCGACCACGGGCTCAGGACGCCCGAGGGGCAGACGGTGGAGGGCGGGTTCACCACCTCGGAGGGCTCCAGGCACCTCGTGGCCGTCGTGTCCACGTACGGCGAACCGCTCCCCCTTCCCGATCCGCGGACCATCGACGACGGCGTCGATCGCACCATCCGCAACTGGCAGGTGTGGTCCGACACGGTCGACTACACCGGCGAGTACCGGCACGCGGTGCTCCGCAGCTCGCTCGCCCTCAAGCTCCTGCTGCACAGCCCGTCCGGCTCCATCGCCGCCGCCGCGACGACCTCCCTGCCGGAGAGCGCCGAGGGCGGCAAGAACTGGGACTACCGCTATGCCTGGGTGCGGGACACCGCCTACACGCTCCATGCGCTCACCCGCGTGGGGCTGCGCGAGGAGGTCCACGCCGCGGTCTCCTGGATGCTCAAGAACCTGCGGTCCCAGGGCCCCGACCTGGAAGTGTTCACGCGCCTGAACGGCAGCACACCTGAGGGTACGCGCCACCCCGACCTCACCGGCTGGAGGAACATCGGTCCGGTGGTGGACGGCAATCCGGCGGCGGGACAGCTGCAGCTTGGCGTCTTCGGTGACCTCTTCGACATCGTCTGGGAGTACGTGCAGTCCGGGCACACACTCGATCCGAGCACCATGCGCCAGCTCGCCGAGATCGCGGATCTCACCTGCGACATCTGGCAGAACCGCGACGCAGGGATCTGGGAGCTGCCGGAGGAGCGCCACTACGTCAGCTCGAAACTGGGCTGCTGGAACGCGCTGAAGTGCGCCGTCCTGCTCGCCGAGAGCGGCCAGCTGCACGGCCCAGTGGACCGGTGGATCACCGAGCGCGACCGCATCCGGGCCTGGGTCCACGAGAACGGCTGGTCCGAGGAACGGCAGAGCTACGTCTGGTACCCGGGTTCCACCGAGTTGGACGCCTCGATCCTGCTGCATGCGATGAGCGGTTTCGACACCGGTGACCGCATGTCCTCCACGATCGACGCGCTGCGCAGCGAACTGGGTGCCGGTCCGCTCCTCTACCGCTACAGCGGCATGCAGGAGGAGGAAGCCACCTTCGTGGCCTGCGCCTACTGGACGGTGTCCGCCCTCGCCGCAGTGGGGCGCCGGGAGGAGGCGGTTGAGCTCATGGAGGAGCTCCTGCCGCTGGCCAACGACGTCGGCATCCTGGCGGAGATGATCGAGCCCTCGGACAACGCGTTCATGGGGAACCTCCCGCAGGGCCTGAGCCACCTCGCGCTGATCCACGCGGCACTGGCACTCTCCGATGACGCGTCACGGGAAGGACGGCGCGCCGACCACAACTGAGCGGTCGGGCCGGATGCCTCACAGCGTGGCGAAGTAGACCCAGACGCCGATCACCCAGGTGGTCGCCGCGAGGCAGGCGAGGCCCAGCTCGGCCAGGATGCCGAGCCCTGTGGCCCTGAGGGCATGGACGCTCGAACTCAGTGCGGCACCGGCGGTCCGTTGCCGGGCGTACTCGCTCGCGAAGAGCCCGACGGCGAAGCCGACGAACAACCCGACCACGGGAATCACGAACAGGCCCACGATCCCGGTGAGCACGCCGATGGTCACGGATCTGCCGGGGATCTCCCGCTGACGGAGGCTGCGTCCGGTGAGGACCAGGCCGGCCGAGAGACCGGCGCCGGCCAGCACCGTGCCGATGGCGAACACCACCCAGCCCTCGACGCCGGCCACGGTCAGCGCCCACACGAGCAGTGCCGCGATGACCAGGATGCTGCCGGGGAGCACCGGGACGACGATGCCTGCGATCCCGACGGCGATGAGCAGACCGCAGACCACTGTCATGAACACCTGGAGCTCCATGCCTCCAGTCTCGCATCCCGGCTCGCAGCAGCGGCCCGGCCTGATCCGTCGGCGCCGGGGATGGAATACTGTGGGAAAAACTAAGCAACCTTAGTGAGCCCGAGGGCGCCGAGACCAGGAGGACCAGTGAGCACACCAGGAGCAGGGAACAGGGACGAGTCACGTGGCGGGTCGTCACCCGACGGGGACGAGCGGGTGGACAGCCCGGGGCCCCCCACGCGGTCGATGGATCTGGGGGGCTCCGGCCGCGGCTCGAGCGTTGCCGGCACCGCGGGCGGCACGGACGGGGACGACGACGCCGGGGACTACGTGCCGGGCATGTACTCCGATGCGCCGCACGATACCGACGAGCACACCGGGTTCCGGCCCGCGCCGGTCTCCGCCTCGAAGGACGCGCACGCCTCGACACGCGAGCCCACCACGCAGGAACACACCCAGGTGGCCCCGGTGACCGCGACACGCTCCTTCGGTGACACCGGAGCCCACTCCGGCGACCGGGAGCAGAACAGCGTGGCGGGCCGTCCGGACGCTACCGGATCGACGACGCCGAGCGTGGAGGACCGCAAGGTGCTGCACCAGCGCGAGAAGGAGCACTTCGGCGGCATGAAGTTCGGCTCGGCGTTCTTCGGCTGGCTCACGGCGACGGGCATGTTCGTGCTGCTCTCGGCTCTCATCGGGGCCGTGGCAGCCCTGTTCGGCGCGGGCGCCGATCTCTCCACCGCCGACCTCACGAGCGGTTCCGGTGAGGTCCAGGCAGCAGGGATCACGGCCGCCGTGATCTTCGGCATCGCCCTGTTGCTCTCCTACTACGCCGGCGGGTACGTCGCCGGCCGCATGGCCCGCTTCAGCGGCGCCAAGCAGGGAGTGGCCGTATGGCTCTGGGCGGTCATCGTCGCCGTCGTCGTGACCGTCGTCGGCCTGATCGTCGGGAACCAGGCGAATGTCACGGACCAGTTCCAGAACCTGAACCTGCCGTCCGTCGCGGACCTCACGGTCCCGGGCCTCATCAGCCTGCTCGTCGTCGCGGCGGTAGCCCTCCTCGGCGCGGTGCTCGGCGGTCTCGCGGGGATGCGCTATCACCGCAGGATCGACCGGACCGACTTCGACGCCGTCGCCGACCGCGCGGGCCGGTGACCACGACCGACCGGCCGTAGACAGCTCAGGCCCCGACTCCACGGAGTCGGGGCCTGAGCTGTTGGGGCGGACACTCAGGGCGAGGGCATGCCGCCGTTCACGTTCAGCGTCTCACCGATCACGTAGCTCGCTTCGGACGACGCCAGGAAGACGTACGCCGGGGCCAGTTCGGTCGGCTGGCCGGCGCGTCCCAGCGGGGTGGCCTTCCCGAACTCGGGGAGCGCCTCGGCCGGCTGTCCACCGGAGGGCTGCAGCGGGGTCCAGATGGGTCCCGGCGCCACCGCGTTCACGCGGATCCCCTTGGGAGCGAGCTGCTGCCCGAGTCCCTTGGTGAAGTTGTTGATCGCGGCCTTCGTGCTGGCGTAGTCCACCAGCGTGGGCGAGGGCTCGTACGCCTGGATGGAGGTGCTGTTGATGATCGCCGATCCGGGCTGCAGGTGCTTGAGCGCCTCCCTGGTCACGCGGAAGAACGAGTAGATGTTGGTCTTGAAGGTGTGGTCGAGCTGCTCGTCGGTCAGCTCCTCCAGCGACTCGACGGCCACCTGCTTGCCGGCGTTGTTGACGAGGATGTCCAGCCCGCCCAGTCCGTCGGCCGCCTGCTGCACCAGCGACACGCAGTACTCGGCGTCCTTGAGATCGCCCGGGATGCAGAGTGCGGTGCGGCCCTCTGCCTCGATGAGCTCCTTCACGGTCTGCGCGTCCTCCTCCTCCTCGGGAAGATAGGACAGGGCGACGTCGGCGCCCTCCCGCGCGTAGGCGATGGCCACTGCCGCGCCGATCCCGGAGTCCGCGCCGGTGATGAGGGCCTTGCGGCCCTTCAGTCGACCGGTGCCGCGGTAGGACGTCTCCCCGCGGTCGGCTCTGGGCTCCAGGTCGGATTCCAGCCCCGGCTCGGCGGTGTGCTCCGCTGCGGGTGTGATGCTCTCGAAGCGCGTCACCGGGTTCTGGAAGGTGTACTGGTCGGTCGATCCTGCGGTGCTCTCGGACGTCATGGGTGTTCTCCCTGTGCAGAGTGCGTGCCGGGCCGTGGGGCGCCGGAAGGGTCAGCGGCCGAGTCGTGAAAACTAAGCCTGCTGATAATTCTAGAGCCGCGCCGGGTCTCGGACAAGTTCCCGGGGCAGCACCGGGGAGGCCCGGACGGATCGACCTGAAGGCGCCGGAAGAGGTGGGGGGAGCGTCAGAAGAGAACGGAGAAGAAGCCGGCCCCGATACCGAGGACCAGGGCGACGACGACGAGCCAGACGATGGGTGTGCTGAGCTTGCGCATGTAGTTCATGGTGCGGTCAGTCTAGCCGCCGGCATCCGGCCGGGAACTCGATGCCGGACGCCCGCAGGACGCCGTTAGGCTGCATCCATGCGCAGAGACGTGATCCCGGATCCCGAGGCCAGCCGGGTGTTCTACAAGTTCCTCACCTCCGTCGTCGTCCCGCGACCCATCGCATGGATCTCCTCCACCTCGGCCGACGGCGTCGACAATCTCGCACCCCACTCCTTCTTCACCGTCGCGTCGGTGAACCCGCCGATAGTGCAGTTCACCTCCGTGGGCGTGAAGGACTCGGTGCGCAACATCAGGGCCACCGGCGAGTTCGTGGTCAGCTTCACGCCGGAGGACCTGTTCGAGGCCGTCAATGCCACCGGCACCAACTTCCCGCCCGAGGTCAGCGAGTTCGACGCCGCCGGGCTCACCCGCGAGCCGAGCACCACGGTGACGCCGCCCCGCGTCCTCGAGTCGCCCGCTGCCCTCGAGTGCCGCCTGCACTCGATCCAGGAGATGGGAGACTGCACGCTCGTCTTCGGCGAGGTACTGCACGCCGTGGTCTCCGAGGACGTGCTCGACGGCGACCTGCCCGACGTCGGGGCGCTCAAGCCGCTGTCCCGCCTCGGGAAGAACGAGTGGAGTGCCCTCGGCGAGGTCCTCCGGATCACCCGCATCCCGGTGGAGGAGTGGCCCCGGGATGACGAGGGCCCCGAGCACAAGCGCTGATCGGTGCGAATCACGTTCAGCAGCTGCCCAGGGTATCCCCATATACTTGGACCATCTGCGGGCTAGCACCCCACCCCCTTGGCTGGGAAGCCTTCCGCTACCCCCAGGGATCTCATGAGCATTGCTGCTGCCCCCCGTACCGTTCGCATCTCCAAGCCGAACGACGTCGTCGCCTCCTATTCCGTGCTGCTGAAGCAGGTGCGCAAGGAGGGTCTGCTGAACCGTCGCCGGCGCTTCTACGTCTCGGTGTTCGCGCTGCTGACGCTGGCCATGGGGGCCGCCTGGACCGGCTTCGCCCTGCTGGGCGACACGTGGTTCCAGCTGCTCATCGCCGCGGCCCTCGGCGTCGTCCTGACGCAGGTGGCCTTCCTCGCCCACGAGGCCTCCCACCGGCAGATCTTCAGGACGCGCGGCGCCAACGACTGGTCGGGGCGCATCCTCGCCGCCGGCGTCGTGGGTATCAGCTACGCCTGGTGGATGGACAAGCACACCCGGCACCACAATGATCCGAATACCAAGGGCAAGGATCCGGACATCGAGGTGGACACCATCTCGTTCCTGGAGGAGGACGCGGCGAAGGCCAGGGGCATCCAGGCGTGGATCACGCGCCGCCAGGGGTACCTGTTCTTCCCGCTGCTGACCATGGAGGGCATCAATCTCCACGCCCGCTCGATGGGCACCCTCTTCGCCCGGCGTGAGATCAAGGGCCGCTGGGTGGAGCTTGCCCTGCTCGGTGCACGCTTCGGCGCATATCTCACCATCCTGTTCTGGTTCCTCCCCGTGGGTATGGCGTTCGCGTTCCTCGGCGTGCAGCTCGCCGTGTTCGGGGTCTACATGGGCGCGAGCTTCGCGCCGAACCACAAGGGCATGCCCGTGGTGCCGAAGGACAGCAAACTGGACTTCTTCCAGAAGCAGGTCCTCACCTCACGCAACATCCGTGGCGGCTCGTTCGTGAACAACGCCTTCGGCGGTCTGAACTTCCAGATCGAGCACCACCTCTTCCCCGACATGCCGCGCCCGCACCTGCGCCGCGCCGCCGTCATCGTCAAGGAGCACTGCGAGCGACTCCGCGTGCCGTACACCGAGGTGGGCGTCGCGGCGTCCTACGGCGCCGTGGTGTCCTACCTGAACCGCGTGGGCCTCGCCGCACGGGATCCCTTCGACTGCCCCATGGTCAACCGCTACCGTCGCCCCTGAGGGACACGGCCGGCAGAGTCTGTCCAGCCCTCGTCCGGGCGCTGCGACCATCGCCCTCGCTGCGGCCGTCGGCGCCTAGGATCGGATCATGACTACTGACCCGTCGGTCGAACCCGATCCGTCCCTCGTGCAGCGTTCCGTCGATCTGGCCCTCGAGAACGTCGATGCCGGGGGAAAGCCGTTCGCGTGCCTCGTGGTGCGCGACGGCGAGACCCTCCTGGAGGCGACGAACCAGGTGGCGCAGACCGGAGATGTCACCGCTCACGCCGAGATTGAGGCCCTGCGCCGCGCAGCCGAGCGCGGCCTGACGGACCTGAGCGACTGCGACATCTACATCACCGCCCATCCGTGTCCCATGTGCCTGGGGGCCCTCTACTACGCGCAGCCCCGCTCGGTGATCTACGCCGCCACGCGGGAGCAGGAGAACGAGCACTACGAGGACGGCAACAGGTACATGACCCTCGCCACGTTCTACGACGAGTTCCCGCTGGAACCCGAGGACAGGCAGCTGCCGATGCTCCAGGGGCGTTCCGAGGACCCGGCCGCGCCTTTCAGGAGCTGGACCGAGCAGAACGGCTGAGAGCCGACAGCGTCGCTTTCGTCGCCATCGCCATCGCCGTCCCCTTGGGTGTTCCAGAGGCCGTCGCCGTCTCCCCTAGATGAGTGAGTCCTATTGGGTGGTTGCAGCGTGGGCGCTGTTAATCGAAGGCGGAGGGTGTTAAACCCTGTGTGTGAAGACAGATTTGAACACCCTCCTGACCACACTGTACGTGCATCTTGATGATCGGATTCTGCCAGCGGTGGGTTTCAGCAGAGCTCATCATCCGGGTCGCAAACCCGTGCTCACCGATGTCGAGTTGCTGTGCCTGGTCGTTGCCCAGCAGATGCTCGGTATCGCCTCGGACCGCAAGTGGATCCGCTACGCCCGCTCTCATCTGATCAGCATGTTCCCGAACCTCCCGCAACAATCAGGGGTCAAGTCCCTGGTGGTGGTGTAGCGGTGGGTGATCCTTTTGGTTGTTAGGCGCTGAGTTCGAGGCTGGTGTCGGTAGTTGCCTCCTTCCCGGTGTCGGTGACGAGGGTGAGACGGGATTTCGCGAGGATGTCGAGTCCGAGGTAGCGGCGTCCTTCAGCCCATTCATCGGTCTGTTCGGCCAGGACCGCTCCGACGAGGCGGATGATCGCGTCACGGTTGGGGAAGATCCCGACGCTGTCGGTGCGACGCCGGATCTCGCGGTTCAACCGTTCGTTGGGGTTGTTTGACCAGACCTGTTGCCAGAGCCCTTCAGGGAAGCTGGTGAACGTAAGGATGTCCGCCCGAGCAGCATCGAGGTGCTCATGGGCGTCGGGAGTGTGTCCTGGACGTAGTCCAGGAGCCGGTCGAACTGGGCATGCACCGCTTTGGCGTCGGGTTGGTCGTAAACCGAGTGGAGCATCGCTTTGACGGCCGGCCACGTACTCTTCGGCGTCACACTCATGAGATTCGCCGCGTAGTGGGTCCGGCATCTCTGCCATGCAGCTCCGGGCAGGTTCGCGCCGATCGCCTCGACCAGGCCCCGGTGGGCGTCGGAGGTGACGAGCCGGACACCGGCGAGGCCGCGGGCCACGAGGTCGGCGAAGAAGCTGTTCCACGCGGACCCGGTCTCACTGGTGGCCACGCGCAGGCCGAGGACTTCCCGGCGGCCGTCGGCGTTGACGCCGGTCGCGACCAGGACGACCGCGTTGATGACACGACCACCCTCGCGGACTTTCATGGTGAGCGCATCGGCGGCGACGAACGTGAACGGTCCGGCTTCACCGAGGGGGCGGTGGCGGAACTCGTTCACGTGCTCGTCGAGCTCGGAGGCCATGCGGGAGACCTGCGACTTCGACAGGGAGTTGATGCCCAGGGTCTTCACGAGCTTGTCCATCCGACGCGTGGAAACCCCGGCGAGGTAGCAGTCCGCGACGACGGTGATCAGCGCGCTCTCGGCCCGTTTCCTACGCTCGAGGAGCCAGTCCGGGAAGTAGGTGCCAGAGCGCAGTTTCGGGACAGCGACATCAACGGTCCCGACGCGGGTGTCCAGGTCGCGGTGCCGGTAGCCGTTGCGCTGGGTCAAACGCTCAGGGCTGGGCTTGCCCCACTCCGCCCCGGCCACGGCGTCGGCGTCCGCGGAAAGCAGGGCGTTGATCATGGTTTGCAGCAGGTTACGCATCAAATCAGGGGATGCCTCGCCGAGGGCTTCAGTCAGGAGGCGGGCAGGGTCGAGAATATGAGGAGCGGTCATCGTGATGATGCCTTTCGAGTGGGATGTGAGAGTTTCCTCGAAGGATCACACGGTGACCGCGCCTACGTCACGAGCGACGAGCCCGGCCACCGAGCGTTACACCACACTAAGGGGCACTACTCAATCAGGGTGGGGAAAACGCGTCCGGCAAGCCAGCGGCCTGCTCGCAACCGTCATCACCGAACTAGCCCGCGACAGCCCGTCCTGGTCCGAGAACACCCGGCTGATCGACTCGACCCCGCTGCCGTGCGGGACATCACGGGAGACAACCAAGCGCTCGGATCTCGCCGGACACGCCAGCTACGGATACTGCGCGTCCCACTCCCGCTACTTCTGGGGGTTCCGGCTCTACCTTGTTTGCGCTCCCGATGGGATGCCCATCATCTGGGGGCTCGCTAACCCGAAAATTGGGGAACGTGAAGCAGCCGAAGCGATGCTCCGCCACGACCACCACCTCACCCGCCCAGGCCAAGTCATCATCAGCGACAAAGGCTTCGCCGGGGCCGGCTTCGAACGCTTCATCACCCAAGAACTGGGCGTCACACTGATCCGACCCGACCGCAAGGACGAGCCGCGACGCTTCGGGAAGCTCGGCGGGATCCGACAATGGGTCGAATCGGTCTTCGACACCATGAAAGGCCAACTCACCCTCGAAGACCACGGCGGACGCACCATCGCCGGCGTCTATTCCAGAGTCGCAGCCCGCCTACTCGCACTCGCCGCCGGAATCTGGCACAACTGGCTCATCAACCAACCCCACAAACGATCCCTCACCGCCTACGACCATTAGGACTCACTCATCTAGGCGTTCCAGAGACCGTACGAGTCCGCGAGGGAGGAGATCTTCTGGGCGCGGGCCAGGCGCGGCAGGTAGGAGCCGTCGCCCACCACGGCACCCGCGGCATGGTCCCGCAGGAGCTCCGCGGCCCACGAGATCTCGGCGTCGCTCGGCGAGAGGCCGCGGTTGATGGTGTCGGTGGCCTCGGTGAGCAGGCACAGCTTGCCCGTCATCCCCATGGACGCCGTGACCCTGCACGCCTCCAGCAAGTCGTCGCCCAGCGCACCGACCGTGGGGCCGTCGATCGGGCCGGGGAGCTGGCCCACGCGGGAGGCGACCACGAGCTTGGAACGCGCGTAGGCCAGCGCCATCGGGTCGTCGGAGGCCCCGGTGTCCCGGCGGAAGTCGCCCACGCCGAATGCCAACCGGAAGGTGCCCGGCGCGCTGGCGATCGCCGTCGCGTTCTCGATCCCGAGGGCTGACTCGACCAGGGCCAGGACCGGGGTGCCCGCCTGCAGCCGCATGGCGGTGTGCGTGACCTGTTCGGGTTTCTCCGTCTGCGCGAGCATGACGCCGCGCAGGCCGGGCGCCCTGGACAGGGCGGCGAGGTCGTCGGCCCAGTACTCGGTCTCGATGCTGTTGACCCGGACCCAGGCGGTCATCCCGGTGGAGAGTGCCTCGACCACGCGCTCGCGCGCCGCGGCCTTGTCTGGCGCCGGGACGGCATCCTCCATGTCGAAGACCACGGAGTCCGCCTCGGAGGTCAGCGCGGGGATGAAATTGTCCTCGGAGGCGGCGGAGGCCAGCAGCCACGATCGCGAGAGCTTGGCGGGGAGCGCCGCGGCGCGGCTGTTTCTCAGGGAGGTGGCCATGGTCAAACAGTACTGACCCCGGCTGCACGTTTTCCACTGCAGCCGCGCCGCGCTCCCGGTGCGGTGGAGCATCCACTAGAGTGACGACGTCGGGCGCTCGTCGGCGCCGTGCCTGAAAAAGAGGCAATAAGGGTGGACCAGCCCGAGTCATATACGGAAGAACTCAACCACCGTCCCACCCAGGCATCCTCGCGACGCCAGAGGAGGGCGTTCTCCCCGAAGGATTCCCGATGACCACCGTCTCCGCCCGCATCCTGTCTGCCCTGCAGCCCCATGTCACCGACGTGTTCGGCGTGATGGGCAACGGCAACGCCCACTTCCTGGACGCCGTCATGGCACTGCGCGGATCGCTGCACTACACCGCCGTCCGGCACGAGGCCGGTGCTGTCGCCGCCGCCGACGCGTACTTCCGCGCCACGGGCCGCCCCGCCGTTGCCACGACCACCTACGGAGCCGGCTTCACCAATGCGCTGACACCGCTCGCCGAAGCGGTGAGGGCACGGATCCCGCTCGTCCTCGTGGTCGGCGATGCACCCACCAGCGGGATGCGACCGTGGGACGTGGACCAGACCATGGTGGCCGAGGGCCTCGGCGTCACCACCTTCACGGTCTCCGCCACCGCTCCGCTCGAGATCACGACGGCGGCCGTCCGCCACGCGCTCCACCGGCGCGAGGCGGTGGTCCTGGCCATCCCCTACGATCTGGCCGGCGTGGAGGCGATGGACGAACCGGCTCCCGATCCCGTGGCTCTCCCGGCCCCGATCGCGGCGTCGCCCGCCGACGTCGAGCGCATGGCCGCCCTGCTCACCGCGGCGGAGCGTCCGCTCGTCCTCGCCGGGCGGGGTGCCTGGCTCAGCGGCGCACGGGAGGCCGCCGTCGGGCTCGCGGAGAGGCTGGGCGCGCTCCTGGCGACCTCTGCGCTGGGCGCGGGGCTCTTCGACGACGATCCGGCCGCGCTGGGGATCGCCGGTGGGTGGGCATCGGACCGCACCACGCAGCTCGTGGAACAGGCCGACATCGTCCTCGTGCTGGGCGCCGGGCTCAACCAGTTCACCACCCGTTTCGGCCACGCCTTCGACAGCGCGGCGCGCATCGTCCAGGTCGACGTCGCCGGTGAGGCGACCTCGCCGCTCGTCACGGACTTCGTGCGCGCCGACGCACGCAGCGCGGCTGAAGCACTGCTCGGGTCCGTGCGGCAGCGGGACGCGGACCGCTGGCGCGACGCCGTGGACGCCCGGGACTCGCACCACGCGAGGCCCGACGGCGATCCGGCCGCTCCCGACGGTCGCCTGGACCCCCGCAGCCTCTGCCGGCGGCTCGACGCCCTGCTGCCTGCGGACCGCACAGTGGTGCAGGACGGCGGCCACTTCATCGGCTGGGCGCCCGGCTATCTGCGCGTACCGTCGCCGAACCGGCTGATCATGGTGGGCACGGCCCTGCAGAGCATCGGCCTGGGCTTCCCCAGCGCCGTCGGTGCCGCGCGCGCCCTTCCAGACTCCACCGTGGTGCTCTGCACCGGCGACGGCGGTGCGCTCATGGCCCTGGCCGACCTCGACTCGTTCATCCGGACGGCCCGCCGCGCTGTGATCGTCGTCTTCAACGACGCCGCCTACGGTGCCGAGATCCACCAGTATGCCGTCCGCGGCATCGACTCCGGCCCCATGATGATCGATGAAGTGGACTTCGCGGCCCTCGCAACGGCTCTCGGTGCTCGCGGACGGACGATCAGCAGTCTCGCCGATCTCGACGACGTCGCCACCTGGCTCGGATCCGACGACGACGGCGTACTCCTGCTCGACTGCAGGGTCTCGCAGCAGATCGTGGCGCCGTACATGCAGGAGATCGTCGCTGTCGCGACCGGCACGAAGTAGCTACGGATTCAGGACCGTCGACACGCCCGCTCCGCCTCCCTAGGATGAGCTGATGAGCGACGTGAAGCAGATCCAGGTGACCTTCGATTGCGCGGATCCGCGAGCTGTGGCGCAGTTCTGGAAGGCTGTGCTCGGGTACGTCGATCCCCCCGCCCGTGCGGGCTTCGACTCGTGGGAGGCCTTCGAGGCGTCCCTGCCCGAGGAGAGCCGCGGACAGTTCTGGGCGTGCCAGGACCCCGACGGGGTGGGTCTGCGCCTGTTCTTCCAGCGCGTGTCGGAGGGCAAGACGGTGAAGAACAGACTGCATCTGGACGTGCGCGTGGGTGTCGGGCTCACCGGCGACCAACGGGTCGACGCGTTGGAGGACGAGGCATCCCGCCTGGTGTCCCTGGGCGCACGTCGCCTGCATCTGGTGCCCGCGGACGAGGTGGACGAGTCGTTCCTCGTCATGCAGGACGTCGAGGGCAACGAGTTCTGCCTGGACTAGGCACTTGTGCCGGCAGGTGCGCAGTGGCAGGCCTTGCACAATGAGGATTGCCCCTGACGACGCGAATGACGCACGCAGTGGGGGTCAGACCCTCTGATCCGGCGCTTGTTCCACCTGCCCGCCTGACCGCGGCCGAGTCGATCGAATCGACGGCGGCGCGGTGACCTATATGCCGGAACGGCTCCCGGGGAGGCCTACTGTGAGGCATGCGCCTGACCCGGGATCGCCGACCGCTCGCACACCAACTTTCCCTCGTAGCCCTGTTCGCTGCACTGTCCGCTGGTCTGTGGTTCGGCTGGTTCGCGTGGGACACCGAGTACCAGTACAACGCAGCCACCGCCGAGATGTCAGGGCCCTACGCCGTCTGGCAGGGCGTCGGGGCGTTCCTGTGCGGGGTCGTGGTCGTGGGTTTCGCCTACCGTGTCCTGTACTTTCCGGTCGCGCTGCTTGTCCTCCCGGCATCTTTCACCATCGCCTGGGTCACTACGGCTTCCGCGCAGGACAGCTCTGGCCTATGGGCCGTCGGGATGATCCTCGTCGCCGTCGGCACTACCGCCGGCACCGCGATGATGCTCGGCGTCGCTGCCGCGATCGGGAAGGCTCCGAGGGGGAATCGGGCCACCGCCCGACGACAGTAGAAGCAGACCGCGTCGGGAGTACATGACGAGGATGCAGTCGTCAGGCCTTCGGCCGCAGATCGTAGATGCGGCGCAGCTTCCCGCTGGACCGCACGAGGGAGCCCTGGTCGACGATCCGCACGGCACACGTGGAGCCGATGTGCACCTTGATGAGGCGCCGCAGCTCGGCAGCCGCCGCCGCGCCGTCGTCGGTGCTGACGCCGTCCCGCAGCTCGATGTTGATGGCCAGCTGGTCCATGCGCTGACCGTCGGGCCGGCTCAGTTCGAGCTGGAAGTGCGGGCTGAGCGCAGGGATGCCCAGCGCCAGCTCCTCCACCTGCGTGGGGAAGAGGTTGACGCCACGGACGATCACCATGTCGTCGCTGCGCCCCCTGATCCGCTCCATCCGGCGCATGCCGGGGCGCGCGGTGCCGGGCATGAGCCGCGTCAGATCGTGCGTCCGGTACCGGATGATCGGCAGGGCCTCCTTGGTGAGCGAGGTGAAGACCAGCTCACCGGCCGATTCGTCGCCCTGCACCTTCTCCGTGAACGGGTCGATGATCTCCGGACGGAAGTGGTCCTCCCAGACGTGCGCGCCGTCCTTCGACTCCACACACTCACCGGCCACGCCGGGGCCCATGACCTCGGACAGCCCGTAGATGTCGCACGCGTCGAAGCCCATGCGGCCCTCGAGCTCCTGCCGCATGCCCTCGGTCCACGGTTCGGCCCCGAGCACGGCGGTCTTGAGCGACGTCGACCGCGGGTCGATACCCGCCTCCGCCATCGCGTCGAGGATGGTCAGCAGATACGTAGGGGTGGCCAGGATCGCGTCCGGCTCGAAGTCGCGGATCAGCTGCACCTGCCGCTCGGTCTGCCCTCCCGAGATGGGGATGACCGTGCACCCCAGGTGCTCGGCACCCGCATGGGCACCGAGCCCGCCCGTGAAGAGCCCGTACCCGTAGGCGTTGTGGACCTTCCAGCCCTTCTTGACCCCCGACGCCCGCAGCGAGCGGGCCACGAGCGACGCCCAGCGGTACAGGTCCCCGGAGGTGTAGCCCACCACCGTCGGCTGGCCGGTGGTGCCCGACGACGCGTGGATGCGTGCGATCCGGTCCTGCGGGACGGCGAACATCCCGAACGGGTACGTGCTGCGCAGGTCCTCCTTGGTGGTGAAGGGGAACTTCGCCAGATCGCCGAGTTCGCGCAGATCGTCGGGATGCACGCCGGCATCGTCGAACTTGCGCGTGTACAGCGGCACGTTCGTGTAGGCGTGCTGCACGGTGGACCGGAGCCGCTCGAGCTGCACGGACTCCAGGTGGTCCCGGGACCACGTCTCCTCCGGGTCGAGGGTGGCGGGATCAGCTGCCGAGGCTCGCAGGGTGACGGTTTCCAAGGGTGCTCCTTCGTGCGGTGCGGGGACGTGCGGCGCGGGTCGACCGTATCTAGGGGCGGTGGGGTGCCCCTGCGGTCAGCGGGGTCTCGTCCGCCTCGAGTGGCGCGCCCCTGGTCTCCTTCACCATGCTCGCGCCGATGAACGAGATGACGCAGAGGGCCATGATGTAGAGGGCTATCGAGCCGGACCACCCGGTACTGCTGAGCAAGGCCTGCGCGATGAGTGGTGCGAAGGCGCCACCGAGAATGGCTCCCAGGGCGTAGCCGATTCCGATGCCGGAGTACCGCACATTGGCCGGGAACATCTCCGCGTACATCGCGGACATGGGACCGTAGGAGAGTCCGAGCCCGATGGTCAGCAGGAAGATCCCGATGCCGTAGAGCCAGACGTTCCCGGTGTCGATGAGGAGGAAGAGCGGGATCATCCAGACGAAGATCAGGCCGTAGCCGATCTGGAAGGTGCGCACGCGCCCGATGCGGTCGGACAGCATGCCGCCGACCAGGGTGAAGATCAGCCAGCCGAAGGATGCCAGCAGTGTTGCCAGGAGGACGGGCGCGGCCGGCATGCCGAGGGTCCTCTGGGCGTAGGCGGCGAGGAACGCGATCACGAGATAGCCGGCGGCGTTGTTGCCGATGAAGATGACGGCGGCGAGCAGCACTTCGCGCTTGTTGGTCTTCAGGAGATTGCGCAGCGGTGTGGCGGTGTCGCGCTTGCGCTCGATCATGCGCTGGAAGACGGGGCTCTCGGCGACGGCCGTGCGGATGAAGTAGCCGACGACGATCAGGACCACGGAGAGCAGGAACGGGATGCGCCAGCCCCACTCGAGGAACGCCTCGGCGGACATGGAGCTGCGCAGCACGAAGAGCACGAGGGTGGCGAGGATCATGCCGACCGGAACGCCGATCTGCGGGTACGCACCCCAGAAGCCGCGCCTGTTCACGGGAGCGTGCTCGACGGCCATCAGTGCCGCACCGCCCCACTCACCTCCGGCGGAGAACCCCTGGAGGATGCGCAGCAGCATGAGGAGGATGGGCGCCCACACACCGATCTGCGCGTAGGTGGGGAGCAGGCCGATCAGGGCGGTGGCCGATCCCATGAGGACCAGGGTGAACACCAGCATCGCCTTGCGCCCGATGCGGTCGCCGAGTCTGCCGGCGATCACGGCGCCGAGGGGGCGGAAGAAGAAGCTGATGCCGATGGTGGCCAGGGAGACGAGCTGGGCCAGGCCTGCGCTCTCCGTCTCCAGCGGCCCGAAGTACAGCGTGGCGAAGACGAGCCCTGCCGCCTGCGCGAAGACGAAGAAGTCGTACCACTCGATCGTGGTGCCGACCATCGTGCCCGCCAGGACCCGACGGTCCGCCGAACTCATGCGGGTGGCGGGTTGCGACCGCCCTGCTGCTACAGCCATGAAAAACTCCCTTGTCTTCCGGTAGGTGGTGCTGGGCTCCCGCCCCTGCAGCAGCCCTCGGCAGCCCGTCGGTGGTCGGTGCCCCAAACATTACCGAACGATCGTTCATTCGGTAATGCCATGGCGAATTGTGTTCTGATTGTGACGTGCAGCACGGTAGGTGTGCTGTATGTCCTAGAGAAGCGTCTCGACGGCGCAGGCCGTCCGCGCGACCTGCCGCCCCAGACCGGCCTCGTCGAGATCGCTCCGCACATAGACGACGGCGAGCGCAGCGGGCAGGTGTCCCGGCACCAGGATCGGCGCGGCGACCGAGCTGACGCCGGGTATCACCTCGTCGTGGCTCACCGCGTAGCCCGTCGCCGCGGCCGCACGCGCTTCCTCGCGGAACAGCTCACCGGGCGCGAGCTGCCCCCACTGCGCTTCCCCGAGCGCCGCCTGGATGGCGATGCCGGGGGCGCCGGCGTCGAACCTGTGCCGCGATCCGGGCCGCTGCACGATCGTCCCCTCACCGTGCGGCGGTTCTACGGCGACGAGCGTGATGCAGTGCCGGCGGTCCCAGACAGCGATGAAGGCCGTCATCCGCAGCTCCGCGGCGAGTGCCGTGAGCTCCGGCAGGGCGGCCGACTGCAGATCGCGGGAGACCCCTCGCGCCAGCGTCGCCATGCCCGGACCGATCCGGAATCCACCGGCCGAGTCCTTCAGCACCAGGCCGTGATCCTCGAGCGTACGGATGATGCGGTAGGCGATGGAACGGTGCACCCCGAGCGCCCCGGCGAGCTCCGCGATCGTCATGGCGCCGGCGGTGTCCGCCAGGATCTCCAGGACGCGGATGCCCCGCGACAACGTCTGGCTCGGCGGTGCCCCGCCCGTCGTCCGGGGAACCGTCTCCGTGCCGGTCGACCGCTCCATCAGCGGGCCGGGACCGGCGCAAGGACACCGGCGAAGAACTGCCCGAGCTCCGCCGTCGCGCGCAGTGGCAGGACCGCGGCCACGTACTGGTCGGGACGCACGACGACGACGACGCCCGTGCGGTCGATGCCGCGCAGCTCGAAGATGTCGGCTTCCGGATCCGCGGCGTACACCTTCTCGTAGTCCGTGAGACCGAACGGGCCGACGGCCGGCTTGAACTCCCCCGGCACCTGACCGATGTCCACACCGACATGGTCCTGCTGGTAGATCACCTTCACGTCGAACCAGGCATCGCGGTCCAGGCCCTCCGGTGTCGCTGCCAGGGGCGACTCGGCGGCGGAGCCGATCCACTGCGCGAAGTCGGTCACCCCGGATGCCGCTCCGGGCCCGGCCTCGTCGGCGAAGACGTAGATGCGCCACCGCCCGTCCGCCGTCGCGTGGTGCCCGAGGTGGAGGGGAACGCCGTCGCACACGCGCACCACGGGCGCCGACTTGAAGCGCTTGCCGAGCGGGAAGCCCGTCGCGAGACCCTGGTGGGCGTCATCGGCGACGAGCATGGACGGCTCGTACTGCGTCATGAAGCCGGCGGGGAACTCGGCTGTGCGCACGTAGAAGTCCTCGAGCTCGGATGGGTCCTCGAACTCCTCCGGGCGCTTGGCCATGAGCGTGGACCACTGCCTGTCGAAGTCGATGAGATTTTTCGCGACCACCTGGCGTTCCTGCGAGTAGGTCGCCAGGAGCGCCTCGGGGCTGCGCCCCTCGAGCACGTGGCCCAGTTTCCAGCCGATGTTGAAACCGTCCTGCATCGACACGTTCATGCCCTGGCCGGCCTTGGCGCTGTGCGTGTGGCAGGCGTCGCCGGTGATGAAGACGCGCGGGGTGCGCCTGCCGACGTCCTCGGGGCGGACGTCGTCGAACCTGTTCGTCAGCCGGTGCCCCACCTCGTAGACGCTGTGCCAGGCGACGTCGCGCACATCGAGTGTGTACGGGCTCAGGATGGAGTTCGCCTTCGCGATGATCTGGTCGATGCTGGTGGACCTTACCGCTCCACGGTCATCGGCCGGGGTCTCGCCGAGATCCACGTACATGCGGAACAGGTGGCCGCCCTCCCTCGGGATAAGGAGGATGCTGCCGCCGTTGCCGGACTGGATGGCACATTTGCGCCGGATGTCGGGGAAGTCGGTCACGGCCACGATGTCCATCACGCCCCAGGCATGATTGGCGTGGTCGCCCTCCATGGTGCAGCCGATGGCCTGGCGTACGCCGCTCCGCGCGCCGTCGGCGCCCACCACGTACTTGGCACGCACCACACGCTGCTGCCCCTCGCGCTCGCCCCCGGTCGCGGTGAGGGTGACGGACACCGGGTACTCGGTGTCGTCGTCGACCTCCAGACCGGCGAACTCGAAGCCGTAGTCGGGCTCCATGCGGGTGGGCGCGTTCCTCATGTACTCCGCGAAGTAGTCGAGCACGCGGGCCTGGTTGACGATCAGGTGGGGGAACTCGCTGATGCCGGCCGGGTCGTCGACCGGGCGGGCGGTACGGATGATGCGGGAGGAGTCGTCGGGATCGGGCTTCCAGAAGGCCATCTCGACGATGCGGTACGCCTCGTCGGTGATGCGCTGCGCGAAGCCGAAGGCCTGGAAGGTCTCGACGCTGCGGGCCTGGATGCCGTCCGCCTGACCGATGGCCAGGCGCCCCGGCCTGCGCTCGACGATCCGGGTGGTGATGCCGGGGAACTGTGAGAGCTGCGCCGCGGCGATCATGCCGGCCGGGCCGGTCCCGATGATCAGGACGTCGACGACGTCGGGAAGTTCCTGCGGCCGGTCGACGCCGACGCCCGCCACCGGCTGGATCCGGGGATCACCGGAAACATATCCGTGATGGTGGAATTGCATGCGCTGTCCTCACGTCGTCGTGGTCAAGGCTCGGCCTGAATCGTGCGGCCTGAATGGTGCGGATTGGATGGTGCCGCTCGAGCGGTGCGGCCCGCATCGAGTGGCTCGCAGTTCGATAATCGAACGGAGCGTTCTACTATCGCTCCGCAAGCGTAGGTGATCGGGGACACACGGGCAAGGGTGCCTGATGCGGATATGAAGGCAACGCCTGGACCCTTGACGGGATGCGGAATGCTTCCTACACTTCATATACGATTTTGTACTCGATGAGGAGCATGCGTGGAACAGCTGGATCATGCAACCCTGCAGGCGACCCGCAAGGTCATCGCCGTGCACATCAACTACCCGAGCCGCGCCGCCCAGCGCGGCCGCACACCGGCCCAGCCCTCCTACTTCCTCAAGCCACCCTCCTCGCTCGCCCTCTCGGGGGCGACCGTCGAGCGCCCAGTGGGGTGCGAGCTGCTCGGCTTCGAGGGTGAGATCGCCCTGGTGATCGGGACACCGGGCCGGCGGATGGATCCTGCGGACGCCTGGCGGCACGTCGCGTGGGTCACCGCGAGCAACGATCTCGGCGTCTACGACCTCCGGTACGCGGACAAGGGCTCGAACCTGCGCTCGAAGGGCGGCGACGGCTTCACCCCGGTGGGCCCCGGTCTCATCCCCGCGGACTCCGTGGATCCCGCCCGACTCCGCATCCGCACCTGGCACAACGGCGAGGTGGTCCAGGACGACACGACCGAGGATCTGCTCTTCCCCTTCTCCCGGCTGCTCGCGGACCTGTCCCAGCTGCTGACGCTCGAGCAGGGCGACATCATCCTCACCGGGACACCGGCCGGCGCGTCGGTCGCCCGCCCCGGCGACACGATCGAGATCGAGGTCACCGATACCGGCGGTACGGTCTCGACCGGCCGCCTGTCCACCCGCGTGGTCGAGGGCCGGACGCCGCTCGCGGAGTTCGGTGCGCAGCCGAAGGCCGACGACGCCCAGCGCGAGGAAGCCTACGGGTCCCGCGAGGCCGCCGGCCTGCCGGCGTCCACCCGCGGGCTCGGCGCCGAGCTGAAGGCGAAGCTCGAGCAGGTCGCCACCGCCACCCTGTCCTCCCAGCTGCGCAAGCGCGGCCTGAACAACGTCAGCATCGACGGGCTGCAGGCCACCCGGCCCGAGCACCGCGTCGTCGGGATCGCCAGGACCCTCCGCTACGTCCCCAACCGGGAGGACCTGTTCAAGACCCACGGCGGCGGTTTCAACGCGCAGAAGCGCGCCATCGACACCGTGGGCGAGGGCGAGATCCTCGTCATGGAGGCCCGCGGGGAGAAGGGTACCGGGACCATCGGGGACATCCTGGCCCTGCGGGCGCAGGTCCGCGGAGCTGCCGCGATCATCACCGACGGCGGGGTCCGGGACTACGCCGCAGTGGCGGCCATGGAGATCCCCACCTGGTTCGCGAACCCGCACCCGGCCGTCCTCGGCAGGAAGCACGTGCCCTGGGACACCGATCTCACCATCGCGTGCGGCGGGACCACCGTGCAGCCCGGGGACATCATCGTGGCCGACGCCGACGGCATCCTCGTGATCCCCCCGGCACTCGCGGAGAGTGTGGCCGACGACGCCCTCGCCCAGGAACGCGAGGAGGTGTTCATCGCGCAGATGGTCTCCGAGGGGCACGGCGTGGACGGCCTCTACCCGATGAACGCACAGTGGCGGGCCCGGTACGAGGAACGCCAGCATGAGGAACAGCAGAGGCACGACGCCGGGAGGACGGGTGGGTAGCACCGCGACGGGAACCGGCAGCAAATCGGAGCAGGCCTACGCCGCTGTGAAGGCGAGGATCGTCGACGGCAGCTACTCCCCCGGGTACCGCCTGGTCCTCGGGAGGATCGCCGACGACCTGGGGGTGAGCGTGGTCCCCGTCCGCGAGGCCATCAGGCGCCTCGAGGCCGAGGGTCTGGTGAGCTTCGAGCGCAACGTCGGCGCCACGGTCGCCGGCATCGATCCCACCGAGTACCTCTACACGATGCAGACGCTCAGCATCCTCGAGGGCGCGGCGACAGCGCTCTCCTCCCCCCTGATCGGCGCTGCGGACATCGCCCGGGCCCGCGCCGTGAACGAACAGATGCGTGCCTGCCTCGAGGACTTCGACCCGGTGCGGTTCACACGGCTCAACCGGGACTTCCACGGGATCCTGTTCGAGAACTGCCCGAACCCGCACATCCTGGATCTCGTCCACCGGGGCTGGGACCGCCTCGCCTCCCTGCGCGCCTCGACCTTCCGCTTCGTCCCGGGACGGGCCCGAGAGTCCGTCCGGGAACACGACGCGCTGCTCGAACTCATCGCCTCGGGAGCCGCGGCCGACGACGTCGAGCGTGCCGCCCGCCTCCACCGCAGCACCACCCTCGACGCCTATCTCGCCCTCACCGGCACAGATCCCACTGCTGACCACAGTGCAGACCCCAGCAAGGAGACACCATGACCACCTCGCCCGACACCCGCACGCACTACGTCCCCGAGGACCTGCCCACGCATCTCCAGCACTACATCGACGGCGAGTTCGTCGACTCGGTCGGCGGTGCCACGTTCGAGGTCCTCGACCCGGTGTCCAACACCACCTACGCCACCGCGGCCGCGGGCCGGCAGGAGGACATCGACGCCGCCGTCGCCGCAGCGCGCGAGGCGTTCACCAACGGACCCTGGCCCCGCATGAAACCACGTGAGCGGGCGCGCGTGCTGAACCGGATCGCCGACGCCGTCGAGGCCCAGGAGTCCCGCCTCGCCGAACTCGAGACCTTCGACACCGGGCTGCCGATCACCCAGTCCCGCGGCCAGGCGCTCCGCGCGGCCGAGAACTTCCGCTTCTTCGCCGATCTCATCGTGGCCCAGTTCGACGACGCCATGAAGGTTCCCGGAGCACAGATCAACTACGTGAACCGCAAGCCGATCGGCGTGGCCGGGCTCATCACGCCGTGGAACACGCCGTTCATGCTCGAGTCGTGGAAGCTCGCACCGGCGCTCGCCACGGGCAACACCGTGGTCCTCAAGCCCGCCGAGTTCACCCCGCTCTCGGCGTCGCTATGGGCGAGGATCTTCAGGGACGCCGGGCTGCCCCACGGCGTGTTCAACCTGGTCAACGGGCTCGGCGAGGAGGCCGGGGACGCCCTCGTGAAGCACCCGGACGTGCCATTGATCTCCTTCACCGGTGAGACGACCACGGGCCAGACCATCTTCCGGAACGCCGCGGAGAGCCTGAAGGGCCTGTCGATGGAGCTCGGCGGCAAGTCGCCCTGCGTGGTCTTCGCGGACGCCGACCTCGACGCCGCGATCGACTCCGCGCTCTTCGGCGTCTTCTCCCTCAACGGCGAGCGCTGCACGGCAGGCTCCCGCATCCTCGTGGAACGCTCCGTCTACGCCGAGTTCTGCGAGAAGTTCGCGGCGCGGGCCAAGACGATCGTCGTCGGCGACCCGCACGATCCGCTCACCGAGGTGGGCGCCCTGGTCCACCCCGAACACTTCGAGAAGGTGGCCTCCTACGTGGAGATCGGGAAGACCGAGGGGACGCTGCTGGCCGGCGGCGGACGCCCGGACCACCTGCCGCACGGCAACTACATCGCACCCACGGTCTTCGCCGACGTGTCCCCCGACGCACGCATCTTCCAGGAGGAGATCTTCGGCCCCGTCGTCGCCCTCACCCCGTTCGACACCGACGCCGAAGCCCTGGAGCTGGCCAACAACACGAAGTACGGGCTCGCCGCGTACATCTGGACGAACGACCTGACCCGCGCCCACACCTTCGCGCAGAGCGTGGAGGCCGGGATGGTGTGGCTCAACAGCCACAACGTCCGCGATCTGCGCACCCCGTTCGGCGGGGTGAAGGCCTCGGGACTCGGCCACGAGGGCGGCTACCGGTCCATCGACTTCTACACCGACCAGCAGGCCGTGCACATCACGCTCGGTACCGTCCACACCCCGAAGTTCGGTGCCACGGACCCCGCCGCCACCGCCTGACCCATCCGTCCGCTGAACCCGTTCACCTGATCCCGTTCGCTCGACGAGGAGAGAATCCCATGGCCCACCGCATCCCCACGCCCTCCGTCCCCGCACCGGATATCGTCCGCTGCGCCTACATGGAGATCGTGGTCACCGATCTGGCCCGCTCCCGGGCCTTCTACGTGGACGTGCTCGGCCTGCACGTGACGGAGGAGGACGACGAGGCGATCCACCTGCGCTCCCTCGAGGAGTTCATCCACCACAACCTGGTGCTGCGCAAGGGTCCGGTGGCCGCCGTCGCCGCATTCGCCTACCGTGTGCGGTCCCCCGAGGAGGTGGACGCCGCGGAGGCGTACTACCGGGAACTGGGCTGCAGGACCGAGCGCCGGGCGGAGGGCTTCACGAAGGGTGTGGGCGACTCGGTCCGCGTGGAGGACCCGCTGGGCTTCCCGTACGAGTTCTTCTACGACGTGGAGCACGTGGAACGCCTCACCCAGCGCTACGATCTCTACTCCGCCGGGGAACTGGTGCGCCTCGACCACTTCAACCAGGTCACGCCCGACGTACCGCGGGGCCGGGCGTATCTGGAGGACCTGGGTTTCCGCGTGTCGGAGGACATCCAGGACTCCGACGGTGTCACGTACGCGGTCTGGATGCACCGCAAGCAGACGGTCCACGACACCGCCCTGACCGGCGGCGACGGCCCGCGCATGCACCACGTCGCGTTCGCCACCCACGAGAAGCACAACATCATCCAGATCTGCGACAAGATGGGCGCGCTGCGGATCAGCGACCGCATCGAACGTGGGCCGGGGCGCCATGGCGTCTCGAACGCGTTCTACCTGTACATCCTGGATCCGGACGATCACCGCATCGAGATCTACTGCCAGGACTACTACACGGGCGACCCCGACAACCCGACCATCACGTGGGACGTGCACGACAACCAGCGCCGCGACTGGTGGGGCAACCCGGTCGTACCGTCCTGGTACACCGAGGCCTCGCTCGTGCTCGATCTCGACGGCAACCCGCAATCCGTCACCGAACGCGACGAGCGCAGCGAGATGGCGGTCACCGTGGGAGCCGACGGCTTCTCCTACACGAGGAACGACGACGACGGCTCGCCCGAGGGCTTCAAGCTCGGCACCCAGCTCTGACACTCCCCGCCCCGACCGGTCAAGGACACCCCCATGCTCGATCAGCACACCATCAGCCGGATCGCCGACGAACTGCTCGACGCCGCCCGCACGCACACCCCCGTCCCCCTGCTCACCGCCCGCTACCCGGACATGACCGTGGAGGACTCCTACGCCGTCCAGCGCCTCTGGCGCACGCGGAACGAGGAGGCGGGCCGCACGCTCGTGGGTCGGAAGATCGGTCTGACCTCCCGGGCCATGCAGGAGGCCACGGGCATCACCGAGCCCGACTACGGTGCCATCTTCGACGACATGGTCCTCGAGACCGGGGCCTCGGTGGGCTGGCACCGCTACACCCGCCCGCGCGTCGAGGTGGAGCTCGCGTTCGTACTCAGCCGCGACCTCACCGGGCCGGGCTGCACGCTCGTGGACGTCCTCAACGCGACGGATTACGTGATGCCTGCGCTGGAGATCCTCGATTCACGGATCGAGATGGAGGGCCGCACCATCGTGGACACTATCGCCGACAACGCGGCCATGGGCGCGATGGTGCTGGGTGGGCGCCCGGTACGGCCCGACGCCGTCGATCTGCGCTGGATCTCCGCCATCCTGTACAAGAACCAGACGGTGGAGGAGACCGGTGTCGCTGCCGGTGTCCTGGACCACCCGGCGGCCGGCGTGCACTGGCTCGCCAACAAGATCGCCGCCCACGGGGACGGATTGAAAGCCGGCGACACCATCCTCGCCGGGTCCTTCACCCGGCCGCTGTGGGTGGGCCAGGGCGACACCATCCACGCCGACTACGGACCCCTCGGAGCCGTGACATGCCACTTCCACTAGAAGAGAGCTTCCGCGAGGCACTGGGCTCGGCGGACCGGCCGCTCGCCGGCATGTGGGTCTGCTCCGCCAGCCCCCTCGTGGCCGAGATCTGCGCCGGCGCCGGGCTCGACTGGCTGCTCGTCGACGCCGAGCACAGCCCCAACGGTCTCGAGTC
This sequence comes from uncultured Arthrobacter sp., assembly GCF_947493765.1. Classification (GTDB taxonomy): domain Bacteria; phylum Actinomycetota; class Actinomycetes; order Actinomycetales; family Micrococcaceae; genus Arthrobacter_D. The sequence goes on along the minus strand of NZ_CANLSZ010000002.1, from coordinate 441,909 downwards.
GATCCTCGCCCAGCTCCAGGCGGTGCACGGCTACCCGGTGCAGGTCCTCGTGCGGCCGCCGGTCAACGACACGGTCCTCATCAAGCAGTACCTGGACCTGGGCGTGCAGAATCTGCTGGTGCCGATGGTCCACTCCGTGACCGACGCCGAGGCCGCCGTCGCCGCGACCCGCTATCCACCGGCCGGTGTCCGCGGGGTGGGCTCCGCACTGGCCCGGGCTGCCCGGTGGAACAGGGCGCCCGACTATCTCGCCGCCGCCGCCTCCACCATCAGCGTCACGGTGCAGATCGAGTCGACCGAGGCCGTCGCAGCGGTGGAGGACATCCTCGCGGTCGACGGCGTTGACGCGATCTTCGTGGGTCCCTCCGATCTCGCGGCGTCCATGGGCCTGCTGGGACAGCAGGAGCACGACGACGTACGGGCCGCCGTCGTGCACTGCCTCGCGGCCGCGGACCGTGCCGGGAAACCGGCGGGTGTCAATGCCTTCTCCCCTGCCACGGCGAACGGCTATCTCGACGCCGGCGCCCGGTTCATCCTCGTGGGTGCCGACGTCGCACTGCTGGCCCGCGGATCCGAGGCCCTGGCCGCAGCCTTCGTCCCGCCGCCGGGCGATGACCCGTCCGGCAGTGGAACGTCGGACGGCGGCAGGTCGGACAGCAGCACCACGGCGAGTTACTGACCGTCCGGGCATCGGCGCGCCCGTCCGTCAGCCGTTCGCGGCCCGCGGCGCTCCGATCCCCGGGTCGATCTGCACGGGTCCGGCGGCGGAGGGGCGGATGTCGAAGTCGAACATCGCCGTCGGCAGGTACACGGTGGAGCAGGAGTTCGGGATGTCCACCACGCCCGAGAGCCGGCCCTCGATGGGCGCCGCACCCAGCAGCAGATAGGCCTGCTCCGGGGCGTACCCGAACTTGGTGAGGTAGTCGATGGCGTGGAGGCAGGCCCGCTGGTAGGACAGGTGCGAGTCCAGGTAGCGCTGCTCGCCCTCGAGCGTCACGGACGTCCCGGAGAACGCGAGCCACTCGCTGAACTGCGGCTCCACCCGGCCGGGCATGAAGATGGCGTTCTCCGTGACCCCGTACGTCTCCATCCCGCCGGGGATCACGTCCACGGCCAGGTCGATGAATCCGCCCATCTCGATGCCGCCGCAGAAGGTGATCTCGCCGTCGCCCTGGGAGAAGTGCAGATCGCCGACGGAGAAGTTGGCGCCGTCCACGTAGACGGGGTAGAAGATGCGGGTGCCCTTGGACAGATTCTTGATGTCCTGATTCCCGCCGTTCTCGCGCGGTGGGGCGGTGCGGCCGGCCTCCGATCCGACACGCTCCCACTGGTCCCGCGGGAGGCCACCGAGAATGGCGTGCTCCGCCTCGGGAGGCAGGGCCAGCGGCGGTACACGGTGGGGGTCCGTGGCGATGAGGTCACCCTCGCGCTTGTTCCACTTGGCCAGGAGCTCCGCGGACGGAGCGGTCCCCATCAGGCCGGGATGGATGATCCCCTCGAACGCCACACCGGGCACGTGCCGGGAGGTGGCGACCTGCCCCTTGAAGTCCCAGACGGCCTTGTACGCATCGGGGAACTGATCGGTGAGGAAACTTCCGCCGTTGTTCTTCGAGAAGATGCCCGTGTAGCCCCAGCCCTGGCCGGCGAGCGGACCCGAATCCTCCTGCGGGATCGGTCCCACGTCCAGGATGTCGACCACGAGGAGGTCGCCGGGCTTGGCTCCCTCGACGGCGAACGGTCCGCTGAGGGTGTGCACCGTGAGGAGGGGCGCGTCGAGGATGTCCTGCGCGGAGTCGTCGTTGTGGATGGCGCCGTCGAACCACTCCCGGCAGTCCACGCGGAACGAGTCGCCGCGCTTAACCGTCGCGACGGGAGGGATCTCGGGGTGCCAGCGATTGTGGCCGAGCTTCTCCTGGTCCTTGAACGCCTTGGTGGAATCGAGTGAGAAGAGCTGTTCCGGCATGATGTCTCCTTGGCTGTCGACTGCGCGTACGGGTCTGCCCACCCGGCCCTACGGCCGGGGAAGTTTTCGGTGGAGGGGGTTCGACGTCGTGGGTGTGGGCGAGCGCGTACCGGGGTTGGTGGACGCCACCACCTCGGGTTCGTGGGCGCTGCGCTGCGTGGACTCGAGCAGTCCGAACGCCGAGCTGCCCGCGATGGACAGTCGCGGGGACGGTATCCGGCGGCGTGAGGTCTCCCCGCAGACCGGACACGCCACGTGGTCCGGTCGGTCGGCCATCGCGAAGGAGGCCTCGGTCCCGTGCCCCGCGGAGCACCGGAAGTCGTACAGCGGCATCGGTCTTCCTCCGTCGTCGGAGAAGTAGCTGCGGGCGCGTGCCCCGTCGGGAGCAACGTGCCTCAAACCTAGGGAGGCGTTCGGGGAAGGTCAAGGGATGGGCCGTAATCGTAGAATGGGCCGGTGGAATCCAGCAGCGTTCCGGCATCCTCATCAGGGCAGCGCGTAGCTCCGCTGGACACCTTCGACGCCGTCAGATACGCCCTGACCCATGACGAGGCCAATCGACCGATGCGCGAGAAGGGCTGGGAGCCGCTGTACACGGCGTCGGCCGACGCACGGATCGCGGTGATCGGCCAGGCACCCGGGATCAGGGCTCAGTCCAGCGGTATCCCGTGGGACGACGCCAGTGGCAGGACGCTCATCGAGTGGCTCGGCGTGACGGAGGAGCAGTTCCGCTCGCCGAATCTGTTCGCCTTCCTCGGCATGGACTTCTACTACCCGGGGAGGGGCCGGAGCGGTGATCTCCCGCCCCGGAAGGGCTTCGCGGCGACATGGCATCCGCCGCTGCTCGCGCTGATGCCCCGGATAGAGCTCGTCCTCCTGATCGGCCGCTACGCCCAGCTGCACTATCTGCCGGCCGGCCGCCATGGGACGCTGACCGACAATGTGCGAGACCACCGGAAGTTCGCTCCGCCCTGGTTCCCGCTGGTTCACCCGTCGCCGCTGAACTTCCGGTGGCAGACGAGGAATCCGTGGTTCGTGACCGAGGTCCTGCCCGAGCTGAAAGCCCGGGTCGGCACCGCCGTCGGGCACGCCGCCGCGGAGGAGTGAGCACCTCCGGACCGGGCGTTCCCCTCACCCATAGGTGGGGCAGGTAACGGTGTCATCTCGGTTCACCGGACACCATCGAGATCGCGCATGGGTGCTGATTGCTTCGTTGACCTCAGTGGCTTCCGGCAGAAGAACGACTCGTCCAGGGCATGCGCTGATCCAGCGCGGATGATCGACGACCAACGAGCTGAAGGGTGACGACATGCGGCTCGGGCAATCGGCGCTGATCGTGGGAGTAGCTGCAGTCCTGACCGGTGTCGCCGGTTGTAGCAGTGCGTCCGACGACGTCACGGGCCGGGCGCACACGGCTCCGGCACAGGAGCCACCATCCGGAAGCAGTATCGCCGCGTTGACCCGAGAGCCTACTGCGGAGGATCAGCTACCGGGATTCGTCACGGAAATCGCGGTGGGTAACGGCATCGGAGACCTCGACGCCGACTCGGTCCGGAAGGTCGAAGAGCACGACGGCGTGACGTACTACCTGGGAGTGTTGAACGACGGCCGATCGGCCTGTGTCTACTCGATCACGAGCGACAACTTCTTGGGAGGATGCAGCGCCGGCCCGGGCCGGGTGATCACGAACAAACCGGGTGCCGATTCGGGCCTGGTGTCGGTGACCCTGGTGACGGACGGATACTCCACCGACCTGCTGGAGCAGAAAGGCTGGACCAGGATTCATCGGAACATCCTGGTCCACTGAGCCCGAAACGGAAGCGCCCCCAAGTCCTGGGGCGGCGCCGGACCGCGTTCGGCTGGCACAATGTTGACATGACGGCCAGGCCACCTCGCACCGCCGCGGCGCTGCCGCCCGACCAGGCGTCCAGGCTGCGCTCAGCGCTCACCGAGAGCGCCGACGTCACCGTCTTCGTGAACGGCACCGCCCACCGCCTGCCCGACGAAACCCGGGACGCCGTCGTCGACCTCCTCGCACGCCTGGCCGACGGCGACACCGCCGAGGTGTCCTCCGTGGCCGAGCTGCTCACCACCTCCCAGGCCGCCGATCTCGCCGGCATCTCGAACAGTTATCTCCGCAAGCTCACCGACGCCGGCACCCTCGCCGTGGAGTACCGCGGATCCCACCGGCGCATCCGGAGGGTCGACGTCGAACACTGGATCAGCACGCAGATAAGCCGTCGGCAGTAGACCCGTCGACCGGGTCCGGAGGGTCCGCCACCGTCGGCTCCTCCGGATCACGGCGCATAGGGTGGAGCCGTGGAGGACACGGAACACACGCTGATGACGGTGGGGCACGGCACCGCCTCGCAGGAGGCTTTCGCCGACCTGCTGCAGGAGGCCGGGGTGCGGGCGCTGGTCGATGTACGCATCGGCCCCGGCAGCCGCAAATTCCCCCACTTCGGCAAGGACTCCCTGGACCAGTGGCTGCCGGCGGCCGGGATCGCCTACCGCTGGGAGAAGGACCTCGGCGGGTTCCGTAAGCTGCTGCCCGATTCCCCGGACGTGGTGCTGCGCAACGAGTCCTTCCGCGCCTACGCCGGGTACATGAGATCCGGGGAGTTCACAACGGCGTTGGCGGAGCTCCTGGTCCAGGCTAGGGAGACGCGGACGGTGATCATGTGCAGCGAGACCGTCTGGTGGCGCTGCCATCGCCGCCTCATCGCCGACAACGCCGCTCTGCTGCACGGCGTCGCCGTCGAGCACCTCATGCCGGGTGGGAAGCTCTCCCTCCACCCGCCGACGCAGGGCGTCAGGGTTGCCGGGGAGGAACTCGTGTACGACGTGCAGCCGCAGCCCTCAGCGGGGTAGGCGGAGGGACACCGGGCCCCTGGCCGTCGACGGATCGACGACGACTCCGCGCTGGACCATCTCCGCCAGTCCGCGGCTGACGAGCCGGCGCGCAGCATTCCGGGCCGGCTCACGCAGTGCTGACACATCCGCCCCCAGGGCCTGGGCAGCATCTGCCGGGTCCACCGTCCCACCTCGCGGGCTGCTGGTCAGCCGCGCGAGCAGCCACGCCTCCAGCTCGGCGTCGATGGACCGCACCTTCCGCGCGCGGCACGCATCGCTGCAGTAGGCGATCGAATCCCAGTTCCGCTCCCACTTCTTCCGCCACTCGATGCGGCGTCCGCAGGAGCGGCAGTCCTTCGTCCCGTGTGAACCGGAGTCGGTGGAGTGCATCGGTCGAGCATAGCTGCGGTCGGGGCAAGGGGGCTCGACAGAACTGTGGACAAGTTCCTCCCCACTTGTACTCCACAGAGCCCGCGCACAGTCGCCATTAGTACACGTGTTCGATAAAATTGCTTTATGACCATCGAGATGCTGGAGACCCGCACGGAGGACACCTTCCTTCTGCAGGGCCTGCACGCGGCCCTGCTCACCGCCGCACAGCAGTTCGAATCGAGGTACCTCCTGCTGGATCAGCAGGAGGCGGCAGCAACCCTGGTCATGGTCGAACGGTGTTCCCACCTGATCGACCACCTCCAGACGCTGGCTGCCCGCGCTGCCGAGCACCACCAGCTCGCGGCCATGGACGGCCAGGAACACCACGGCAGCACAGCGGAGTACCTGCGGGCGAGCATCGGCATCAGCCGCTCCGAGGCGAACCGTCGGTTGAGGCTGGGGCAGGATCTCCTGCCCGACGCCCCCGGTCCGGGCGCATCGGTTGAGCCCCGCCTGGCTACCCTTGCCGCCGCAGCGAGTACCGGCGAGATCAGCAGTCGGGCTGCCACCGTGATTCGGGATGCCGTGCACCGGGTCGCCACGGTCGCGACCCGCCCGCAGGTGCAGGCCATGGAGGAGCACCTGACACGCCAGGCGGTCGAGTCCGACGAGGACATTCTGCGGGTCCTTGCGCGACGGTGGGAGAGCGTCATCGATCAGGACGGCCGGGAACCGACGGAGAAGACGCTGAGAGCCCGGCAGGGACTCTTCCTCCGCGGGAAGCGACACGGCCTTCACCTCATGGAGATCGGCGCCACCGACGAACAGTTCGAGCACCTTGTCACCGTCATGAATACCGCGACCAACCCCCGTGCCGGCGGCACGACTCCGGCCGTTGCCCGGACGGAGTGCGAAGAGCGATCGAGGGAATCTGCGGACCGGCGTGGGCACGAACCGACGGGCGCCGGGAACGCGCCCCCACCCGAGCGTCCCACCCGTGCTCAGGAACTTCTCGACGGGTTGGTCTCGGCCTGCCGGATCGCGCTCGCCGGCGACGGACTTCCTACGACCGGAGGCCACAGACCCCAGGTGATGGTGACCATCAACTATCGCGACCTCCTCAGCGAGCTGGGCCATGACGGCCACTCCGTCTTCGCGCAGCAAGTGAGCGCCCGAAGCATCCGGCGGATCGCCTGCGACGCCGACATCCTGCCCCTCGTGCTCGGCGGCCAGGGCCGGATCCTCGATGTCGGGCGAGCCCAGCGCCTCTTTCCACCTCACCTGCGGCGGGCGCTCGTCGCACGTGACAGGGGCTGCGCCTTCCCCGACTGCACCATGCCTGCTACCTGGTGCGAAGCCCACCATATCGTTCCCTGGGCGGCAGGCGGGGTCACCAGCATCGACGACGGCGTACTGCTCTGCTCACGGCATCACCACCTGATCCATGACGGACAGTGGTCGGTCGAATCGCTCCGGGGTGTCCCGTGGTTCAGGCCACCGACGTACCTCGACCCTGGCCGGACCCCCAGACGCAACCTCTACTGGCAGGTGGAAGAGGCCGTCCACGAGCAACTCGCACGCTGTGACATCGGTGGTGCTGTGCCATGTGCTGTCGCTCCACCCGGTTCGCCGGCAGGTGCTGTCGGACGCGCTGACGCCCGCAGTAGTCAGGTGTTCATCGGTGGCCGTGTGCGCGCGGGGCGGGACTCAGGGCAGGGCCCGGGACGGGGCCCCGCACTGGAAGGCGCGGGTGCGACGGGACCGGTTGGGCGGGAACCGGACGGGCCATTGGAAGACGAGACACCGGAAGACAAGACGCCGGAAGACAAGACCGGGCCGGACCACACCACCGCTACCCGGGATGGTCCACGTGGGGCCGCGATCGCCATCGCCGGGCCTTGAGCGCCAGGTGCAGTTCGAGCCGGGTGGCACCGCCGAGTGGATCGACGCCGATGATCGCCCGGATCCGCGCCAGCCGGTTGTACACGGTGCTGCGGTGCAGATGCAGCTGCTCCGCGACATCCTGCACCGAGCCGTTCTTGTCGTAGAGCAGCTCGAGGACCGGCACGAGCTCGTCGAGCCGATCGACACGGCACAACTCGGTGAAGCGACCACTGGCCGGCATCGGTGGCGGACCCGTCAGCGCACCGAGGAACTGGTAGACGCCGATCCCCGCATAGGAGACGACACTGCCCAGGCCCGCGTCCACCGCGGCCGCCTGGACGGCGTGCAGTGCCTGCTCGAAGCCGCCGGACAGACCACGTGCAGCAGGGACGGGTTCGCTCAGGCCGAGAACCAGTCGTTCCGGAGGACGTCCGGCACGCTTCCCCACCTCCGAGCGGTAGCGCTCGAGGACCTGCGCCAGCACCCCGCGGGTGATGTCGCCGGCGCACAGCAGTACCGAACAGCTCGGAGCACCGGCGCTGAACAGGACATCGCGCACACCGACCGTCGCGTGCAGTGCGAGTGTGCGCTGCAGGAGAGCCGCCTCGCCCGGATCCTGGGTATCAGGGCGGTCGGGCGGTGTCGCCGGGGCCAGTTCCCTGATCACCGCCACACGCCAGGGCAGGCCGTCGTCGAACTCACGCCAGCCATGCAGGTCGTCGACGGCGGACGAGCGGCCACGGCACGCCCCGAGGAAGACCTCCTCACGCCGCACTCTGCGCTCCGACACCGCCGTGTCCGTCTCGAGGAGGAGTTCGGCGAGACGATCGGTCGTCCGCCTGATCCTCGGCAGTTCCGTGAGGATCCCCGCCGCGGGATCATCGTCCGACTGCTGCTGCACCCACAGGTAGCCGACCCTGAAACCCCGGACGAGCAGCGGCACACAGACACGCTCCCGCATACCGAGTGCCTCGTTGGAGGGGACGACGACGGGCCGGACCGCCTGTGCAATACCGTGCCGGAGCTGCCATTCGGCCACGTCCTCGGGCACCTTCTTGCTGAGCAGGAAGTTCACCCGTACGCGGTCCGCCGAGGACTGATGGCTGCTGTAGGCGAGCAGCACACCATCGGGATCCTCGAGGGACAGGCCCCTCCCGAGCTCCTGCGCGAGAGTCTCCACCACGTCCTCGACCGCCTGGTCCCTCATCCCCTCAGCGTAGATGGGAAGGACTTCGTGGACCACATCTGTTGCGTCTAGGTTCGACATCTGTCGAGGTAGTTCATCGCCGATGTCCGGTGGAGATGCAGCGCATGGCAGCCTGGAGCGCGTTGTGGCGCGGATTACATCCTGGCCTGCCGATCGGCGGAGGGAACAGCCCCGGGAACCCGGTGGATCGGCAGCGCCGTCGTGACCCCGCACTCCCTATCCTTGAGGCATCCCGTCCGCCCGATCACACCCAGGGAGAACCTCATGATCATCGGCGTCCCCAAAGAAGTGAAGAACAACGAGTTCCGTGTCGCGATCACCGCATCCGGCGTGCACGAGTTCAACGCACATGGCCACACCGTCCTGGTGGAACGCGGCGCGGGCGTGGGATCCACCATCTCCGACGCCGAGTACGAGGCCGCGGGAGCGGAACTCGTGGAGACGGCGGAGGAGGTCTGGGAGCGCGCCGACATGGTCATGAAGGTCAAGGAGCCCCTCGCCTCGGAGTACCACCTGTTCCGCGAGGGCCTGATCCTCTTCACGTATCTGCATCTTGCCGCCGAACCGGAGCTGACCCATGCGCTGCTCGAGGCGGGCGTCACGGCCATCGCCTACGAGACCGTGCAGGACGGTCGGGTCCTGCCGCTGCTGGCGCCCATGTCGGAGGTCGCCGGTCGTCTCTCGGTGCAGGTCGGCGCGAATGTCATGTCCGCTCCCGCAGGTGGGCCCGGCCTGCTCCTCGGGGGTGTCGCCGGGGTCCGTCCGGCGAAGGTCGTGGTCCTCGGAGCGGGTGTGGCCGGCACCAACGCGACGGCGATGGCCGTCGGCACCGGCGCCGATGTGACCATCCTCGACATCAACGTCGCACGCCTGCGCGAGCTCGATGCCCTCTACGCGGGGCGTGTGAAGACCGTGGCCTCGAACTCCCTCGAGGTCGAGAAGTCGGTGCTCGAGGCTGATCTCGTGATCGGCTCGGTCCTGATCCCCGGTGCACGCGCACCGAAGCTCGTGACCAATGACATGGTGTCCCGCATGAAGCCGGGCAGCGTGCTCGTGGATATCGCCGTGGACCAGGGCGGATGCTTCGAGGACTCCCATGTCACCACGCACGAGGATCCCACGTTCACCGTGCACCAGTCCCTGTTCTACTGCGTGGGGAACATGCCCGGCGCCGTACCCAACACCTCGACCTACGCGCTGACGAATGTCACCCTCCGCTACGCCGTCGCGCTCGCGGACAAGGGCGTGCACGGGGCCTTCGAGGCCGACGCCGCCCTGGCGCGTGGTCTGAATGTGGCGGCGGGCAAGGTGACGCATCACTCCGTCTCCACCGCGCACGACCTGGAACTGTCGGAGGATTGGACGGCACTCGTCTAGAAGAACGATTGCGCCGCTGCGTCGGGGCCTCCACCGGGTGATCCGCATGAGGCCCGCCCACATGCTGGTGCTACAGGGAGGCCGGACCCTTGCTCGTGGTCCCCGGAGGGAGTCGCCGTGAATCTGGTCCTCGCGATCATCATCGCCTGCGAGATCGGTTTCTGGGTTCTCATCGTCGCCGGACTGATCGTCCGGTACGTCCTCGGCAGACGACGCACAGGACTTGTCCTGCTGGCGCTGACGCCGCTCGTCGACCTCATCCTGCTGGTCGCCACGGTCCTGGATCTTCGCTCCGGGGCCACTGCAGGCACCGCCCACGGACTTGCAGCCGTCTATCTCGGCATCTCGATCGCCTACGGGCGCAAGATGATCGGCTGGGCGGACATCCGCTTCGCCCACCATTTCGCCGACGGCCCGCGGCCGACGCGGCTCTATGGCGTGTCCTACGCGAGGGAGTGCTGGAAGGACGTGGTGCGGACGGTGGCGGCGGCGCTGATCGCCGCAGGGTTCCTCTACCTGCTCATCGCCCTCGTGGACGATCCCGGCGGAACCGCAGCCCTCGCCGGGTTCTATCCGATCCTCGGTCTCATTGTCCTGATCGACCTCGTCTGGGCCATCGGTTACACGCTGTGGCCCCGCCGGCAGCCGTCGCAGGTGTGATCATAACGACGAGAGATGCCCGGGGGCGGGTCTCCGTGCCAGATCTCAGTGCCGGATCTCAGTGCCAGAGCTGGTCGGCCCACGCGGCGTCACGTAGATAGTCCTGCGCCGCGCCGATCTCCCAGAGCTCACCCTGCAACTCGAGGACGCCGTCGTTCCGTAACAGCTCCACCGTCTCCGACGAACATCCCAGGGCTTCGGAGAGTGCCTTCTCGCCGAGGGCGAGGACAACCGTGTTCCTGTCGTTCATCACTCGGCCCTTCGCTCGGCGGTGTCGGAGGAGCGACGCCGGGCGACAGCCGGACCTCGACTCAGCGTCACATGCGGCGTCCAGGATCGTGCGTAGAGGCCGAGGGGCGCCTCCTCAGCGGCGCTGATGCCCAGTCGGTTGAGCATCATGTGGGCCTGGTAGACGGTCAGATGGAGCGCGCTGCGGCTCACGCACACACGGTTGGCCCGGTGCAGGTACGAGTCGAGCGCCTGGTACCAGCGACGCCGCCACCTCTGCACCATGAGCTCGGACGCCTCTGCGTCCATGAGGGAATGGAAGCCCGCGGCTTTCGTGGACACATGTGCGGTCATCGCCGTGCGGACATCCGCAGCGTGCACCCCTGTATCGGCGGTGCACGTCCTCAGATGGCTGTCCCAGTAGTGCTCCCAGGGAATACGACGGTCGACCCAGCGCTCTGCATGTGGTCCGGACGTCATACTCCGGGCGGCATCGAACAGGAGTATCGCGGCGAAGGCGGACCGGCTCTGCGGACGGGGGAATCTCTGTGCGGCCCAGATGGCGAGCTCCGAGCCGAACTCGAAGACCTCCTCGGCAAGGCCCAGACCCTCGACGCCGCCATACCTCACCAGATTCGCCTCCAGTTGGGGATCGGCCATGTGCTGACCTCCCGCGTAGTAGGTGTCGCCGGCCGGCGGCGTGAAGTACTGGCGGGCATTGAGGAGAGCGCGGGCAGGACCAGGACCCGCCCGATGTTCCTGCTGGAAGCTCCGAAGTCGTGCCAGCACCCGCGGGTGTGCCTGGACGCTGAGGACGACGTCGCTGCCGGCGCCCGATGTCATGGCCCTGGAGCGGGTGAAGTACCAGCGTTTCGCTCCGTACTTCTGTGCCTGCGCCACCAGCGGGGTAATCAGCTCTTCAATGATGCCGTCCGCTGCATCGAAGTCGCCCGCGGACAGGGACACATGCCACCACTGAGAGCTGACGACCGTCCGAGAGGCGGTTCGGGCGGCGATCACCTGGCTCATGGCTGCATCCTTCACGGGCTCTGACTACTCCCGCTGGGGCGGGCTCTGGGCGGGAGACCGGGCTCTGTGCCGGTGCTCCCTTTTACTTGGGCCAGTCCCAACTGCTGACCGACCCACTGTCGGAGACGACCTTGCCACCCAGCACGGAGAGGCTCTCGAGCCGATGTTCACGTGGTGAGCCGAAGGTTCCTCCTACCAGCACCACAGCTCCCGCCACGATCAACAGGCCCGCGGTTGCAGCGAGTACCTTCTTCATGACGGCTCCTTCCATCTCTGGCGTCCGGGAGGTTCGAGCTGTGGGTAACGCGTTCCCGCGATACCCCGACCCACCAGGGGTCCTGGTGCATCACCGGTGACCGGCTCCACAAGGATGTCGGTCGGCAGCAGCCGGTGTCCAGCGGTAGAAATGTCCGGTTGCGGACATGACGCGAAACGGACCTTCCGGCCTGATGGTCAGGCGTTCTGCCCTGATTTCCAGAGCCGAAAACAGCGAGAATGCAGCCTTTGCCGCGCAATTCTGCGCGCCCGATTGCCACCGGCCCCGTTCTGTCATTAACTGGACAAGCCCGGGAAATGCACTGCTACCGAAGCCGCTGCAACACCGGCGACGAGAACAGGACCGCCCATGCTGGACGCCATGTCGCTGGAGGTCTACCGCTACGCCGTCGGCCACCCCGGCTGGACACGCTCGGATGCGTCCGAGGCGCTGGGCCTGACACTGCGTCGCATCGACGATGCGATCGGTGAACTCTCGGCCCGCAAGCTGCTCAGCGCCCGGGCCGGTGACTCCGGTGGCCTGATCGCCGTGTCCCCCGATGTTGCGCTCGCTGATCTGGTCGATGCTGACGAACGCGCCCTGCAGGAACTCAAGACCCGCATCAGCGGTCAGCGCCGCGAGATGTCGAGTCTGCTCCCCTCCTTCCTGGAGGCCCGCAAGAGCGTCCTCGCGAGCACCTCGGTCGAGACCCTCGAGGATCCCCACCTCATCCATCGGGTCCTGATCGACTACGGCCGGGATGTCACGGAGAAGGTCTACATAGCGCAGCCGGGCCAGGGATCGACGGCAGACGTCCACGAGGAGAGCGTGCGCAAGGATCTCGAGCTCCTGGAGAACGGGGTACGGCGAAGAACCCTCTATGACACGAGCACCCGCGACCACGTTCCCACCCGCAAGGCCGTCGAGGCCATCGCGGCCGGAGGTGGTGAGTTCGGCGTCCTCCCCTTCATCCCCCTGCGCATCCTCATCTTCGACGAGAAACTGGCCCTGCTCGGTCGGCAGCAGACCCGCAACGACAAAGCGGCCCTGGTGGTGCGTGACCCCAGTCTGATCACCATCTTCATCCATCTCTTCGAGGTCGCGTGGGAGCTCAGCGAGTCCTTCCTCGCACCGGAGCGGGTCGAGTCGCCCCTGAACAGCCTGCAGCGCTCCATCCTCCAGGGGCTGTCCAACGGCCTGTCCGACGAGTCGATCGCCCGCCGCCTGGACATCAATGTGAGGACCTGCCGGCGGCACATCGCCTTCATGCTCGAGACACTCGGCGCGGACAGTCGCTTCCAGGCCGGGCTGAAGGCGAGGGAAGCCGGCTGGGTGTGACACGCACGAGGACCACCGGGCAACACCTGTTGCCCATCGGTGAACCCGCGCCTAGACTCTGGGCGTGACGACCTCCCGCGAATCCTCCACCGACATCCTGCCTGCCGAGACCGAGGCGGCACTCGGCCGTGCCGCGGAGTCTGCCGCCCGACACGACCGGCTCTTCTCGCGGCGGGCGGCCAACATCAAGCAGTCCGCGGTGCGGGACGTCTTCGACATCTCCATCCGGCCCGGACTCGTCTCGCTCGCAGGTGGGAGTCCCTATCTGAGATCGCTCCCCCTCGAGGATCTCGGGCGGACCGCGCAGACGATCATCGCCGAGCACGGCCTCGAGGCGCTGCAGTACGGCGGCGGACAGGGCATGGAGGAGCTGCGCACCCTCGTCTGCGAGGTGATGGCGGCCGAGGGGATCCTGGGCGCCGTCCCCGAGGACATCGTCATCACCACCGGCTCCCAGTCCGCACAGGACGTCGCTGCCAAGGTCTTCTGCGATCCGGGCGACGTGATCCTCTGCGAGGACCCCACCTACGTGGGTGCCCTCAACACCTTCGAGGCGTACGAGGTCGACGTCGTGAGTATCGCGATGGACGAGAACGGTCTGGTTCCCGACGAACTGGAACGAACCATCGGCGAACTGGAGGCGCAGGGGCGCGCCATCAAGCTGCTGTACACGATTCCGAGCTTCAACAACCCCAGCGGCGTCACGCTGGCCGCCGATCGCCGTCAGCGTGTGGTGGACATCTGCCGCGACCACGGCATCCTGGTCCTCGAGGACAATCCTTACGGCATGCTGCGCTTCGACGGCGAGCCGCTCACACCCATGCGCGCCGACAACCCGGACGACGTCATCTACCTCGGCTCCTTCTCGAAGATCTTCGCGCCGGGGGTGCGGCTCGGATGGGCCCTGGTGCCCAAGCACCTGTACCGCCGCTTCTACCTCGCCTGCGAGGCCGTGGTCCTCTGCCCGTCACCCCTGACGCAGATGCTCGTGAGCGCCTATCTGACCGATTACGACTGGCAGGGGCACCTGCGGTCCATGCGGGGGCTGTACCAGGAGCGCTGCGAGGCGATGCTCGGTGCGCTGGCCGAGGAGTTCCCGGACGGTGTCCACTGGACCACCCCGGACGGCGGATTCTTCGTCTGGGTGACCCTCCCGGAGGGCATCGACACCTACCCGCTCCTGTACACCGCGATCGACGCCGGTGTGGTCTTCATCCCGGGCGCAGCCTTCACACCGTCGGACGAGCCGTCCAACAAGCTACGCCTCGCGTTCAGCGCCGTGACGCCGGAGGACATCGTGGAGGGCGTGCGACGCCTGGCGCCGATCCTCCGCGCCGCGATCAGCGAGCTCAAGGCGTAGGCTCAGCGGGCGTCAGGACGCCGGCGCAGGACATCGTGGAGGGCGTGCGACGCCTGGCGCCGATCCTCCGCGCCGCGATCAGCGAGCTCAAGGCGTAGGTCCCGCGGGCGTCAGGACGCCGGCGCGCTGACTGCAGGAGGTCGAGCACACTCCGCGCTCATAGCGGCAGCGTTGGGGTCTCGGCTCGCCGCCGGGTCAGAGCCCGGCAGGAGGATGCCGGTGCGCGGGCTGCAGGAGCTCGAGGACCGGGCCGCCTCCGGCCCCGCGCCTCAGGGCGGCGGCCGTTTCTGCTGGCGCATCGTGACCGCGATCGAGATCAGGGCGGCGATGATGACGAGGATCGACAGTCTCCCGACGACCCCCAGATCGGGGAACACCAGTTGGAGGATGCTGGACGCCACGAACCCGAGGATCACCACGAGCAGGAGCCTGCTCAGCGGGTACCGCCGTCGCGGTGGCCTCCCCCGGTCGCTTCCGTGCTCGTGGTCCATGAGCCCAGACTAATCGAGCAGGAGCGCAGGCTCCTCGAGGACCGAAGCGACATCCGCGATGAATCGAGCACTGAGTTCGCCGTCGACCACCCGGTGATCGAATGATCCTCCCAGCGTCGTGATCCAGCGGGGCACCACCTCGCCCCCGACCACCCAGGGCTTCTGCTTGATGGTCCCGAATGCCACGATCGCCACCTCGCCCGGATTGATGATGGGCGTACCGGTGTCGAGGCCCAGAGCACCGATGTTGGTGACGGTCAACGTACCGCCCTGCATCTGGGCCGGTTGGGTCCTGCCGTCCCGCGCCGTCGCCGCCAGCTCGTTCAGGGCGAGCGCCAGCTCCTTCAGGGAGAGATCCTGGGCGTCCTTGATGTTGGGCACCATGAGACCACGCGGGGTGGCGGCCGCGATCCCGAGATTCATGAAGTGCTTGACCAGGATCTCGTCGTCGCCCCACGTCGCATTCACCGCCGGATTGCGGGCGGCCGCCCAGATGACGGCCCTGGCGACGATCAGGAGGGGCGAGACCCTGATGCCCTCGTAGTCCCGTGAGGCCTTGAGCCGGCGCACGAACTCCATGGTGCGGGATGCATCGACGTCCACGAAGATGCTCGCGTGCGGAGCGGTGAAGGCGCTGCGCACCATCGCTTCCGCCGTCGCCTTCCGGACGCCCTTCACCGGGATCCGCTCGATGCGGTCGCCTGCCGAGGTGCCGCGATCGGTGCCGGGCGAAGCGACGGACGGTGTGATGGACGGGGAGACGGACTGAGGGACGGAGTCGCGACCACCGCCGAGTCGATCCCGGTACTCGAGGAGATCCTGTTTAGTCACCTCCCCCGCCGAGCCCGAGGCGGGGACATCAGCGAGGTCGATCCCGAGGTCCCGCGCGGCCTTCCGCACCGGCGGCTTGGCGAGGACACGACCGCCGGTCCCCTCGGGCGGCGAAGTGCGCTGGTCCGCCGCGGTCGGCGTGCTGCTCGGGTCCGACGGCGAAGCCGGCGTCGCGCGCTGACCGGCCGCGGCCGGCGTGCCGCTCGGGTCCGACGGCGGAGCCGGCGTCGCGCGCTGACCGGCCGACGGCGCGCGTGGAGACATTTCGGCCGACGGCGTACCCGGCCCAGCTGTTGCGGAGGACTTTCGTGGGCGCCGCTTGACGGCGTCGGCCTTCGGACCCGATCCGACGAGCGGCCCGGCGACCTCACCCGGCATGTCCGGCGCCGGGACCGGGGCATCGACGGCGTCGGCAAGCGCTGCCGACGACGGGCCCGTGGATCCCGCCGAACCCTCCGGTGACTGCCGCTCCGAGCCACCCGACCCCACCGGTGACTCCGGTGATTCCTGTGATTCCTGTGATTCCTGTGATTCCTGTGCATCGTCGACGGAGATGATCGGCGTGCCGACCTCGATGGTCTCGCCCGCCAGCACGAGGAGTTCCGATACGGTGCCCTCGTACGGCGAGGAGAGTTCTACCAGCGACTTGGCGGTCTCGATCTCGCAGATGATGTCGTTCACCGCGACCGCCTGCCCCGGAGCGACCCGCCACTCCACGATCTCCGCCTCGGTGAGACCCTCGCCGACGTCGGGCAGATCGAATGTCTTGAGCGTCATGATGGTCCTTCAGTACGCGAAGGCACGGTCGAGTGCCTCGAGGATACGGTCGATGTCCGGCAGGTAGTGCTCTTCCACGCGCGCCACCGGATACGGCATGTGGAATCCACCCACGCGGATCACCGGTGCCTCGAGCGACAGGAACGCCCGCTCCGAGATCCGCGCCGCGATCTCCCCGCCGATCCCGCCGAACGTGGGCGCCTCGTGCGCGACGACGAGCCGGCCCGTCCGCAGGACGGACGCGGTGACGGTGTCGAAGTCGATCGGCGAGATGGACCGCAGATCGATGACCTCGATGCTCCGGCCGTCGGCCTCGGCGGCATTCGCCGCCGCGAGTGCCACCGGTACCAGCGGTCCGTAGGCGACCACCGTGGCATCCGTCCCGGCCCTGAGCGTGTGGGCGGAGAACGGATCGGACACCGGCGTCGAGGTGTCGACCTCACCCTTGAGCCAGTAGCGCCGTTTGGGCTCGAAGACGATGACTGGATCCTGGCTGGTCACGGCCTGCTGGATCATCCAGTAGGCATCCTGTGGATTCGACGGGGTGATGATCCGCAGGCCCGCGGTGTGGGCGAAGAGCGCCTCGGGCGACTCCGAATGGTGCTCGATGCTGCCGATCCCCCCGCCGTAGGGGATGCGGATCACCACGGGTGCACTGAGCATGCCGTCGCTGCGGGTGCGGAGCTTGGCGAGCTGCGTGGTGATCTGGTTGAACCCGGGGAAGACGAAGCCGTCGAACTGGATCTCGCAGACGGGCCGGTACCCGCGCAACGCGAGACCGATCGCCGTCCCGATGATCCCGGACTCCCCCAGGGGGGTGTCCACGACCCGCAGGGCGCCGAAATCCCTCTTGAGGCCCTCGGTCACGCGGTACACGCCACCGAGCTCCCCGATGTCCTCCCCCATGAGCAGGGTGGCGGGGTCGCCGTCCAGGACCGCCCTGAGTCCTTCGTTGAGCGCCTTTGCGATGGTCATCGTGGGCATCAGGACACCTGCCCGTCGTCGGCGAATCCGGCCTGGTACTCGCGGAAGAACGCCAGTTCCTCCTGCACGAGGGGGTGGGGATCGGCGTACACGCTCGCGAACCGGTCCTCGAGATCCGGCACCCGCATCGACAGGACGGCCTCGCGCAGACCGGTGGTCATGGCGCGGGCCCGGGCGTCGAGGTCCTCGAAGAAGGCGTCGTCCGCCTGTCCGGTGGAACGGAGATGGGTGTCCAGCCGGAGCAGGGGATCCCTGGCCCTCCACTGTCGCTCGTCCTCGGAGAGACGGTACTTGGTCGGATCGTCAGCCGTGGTGTGCGCGCTCATGCGGTAGGTGTACGCCTCGATCAGCACGGGGCCCTCGCCGGAGCGGGCGTGCTCGAGGGCCCACCGCGTCACGGCCTCCACGGCGACGACGTCGTTCCCGTCCACCCGGATGCCCGGGAATCCGTAGCCGGCCGCCCGCTGGGCCAGCGGCACCCTCGTCTGCACGGTCGACGGGACGGAGATGGCCCACTGGTTGTTCTGGCAGAAGAACACCACGGGGGCCTTGAAGGATGCGGCGAAGACCATGGACTCGTGGACGTCACCCTCGGAGCTGGCGCCGTCACCGAAGTAGGCGATCGAGGCAGCCGGCGGCAACGAGGGGTCGGCCAGCTGGTCCCGCTGCAGACCCATGGCGTAGCCGACCGCGTGGAGGCACTGGGCCGCGAGGACCAGTGTGTAGAGGTGGAAATTGTGCTCGCGCGGGTCCCAGCCACCGTTCGTGACACCCCGGAAGAGGCGCAGGAGGTCCGCCGGCTCCACTCCACGCGTGAGCGCGACGCCGTGCTCCCGGTAGGTGGGGAAGGCGTAGTCCTGGGGTTGCAGTGCCCTGCCCGACCCGATCTGCGCCCCCTCCTGTCCGGTGAGCGGCACCCAGAGGGCCAACTGCCCCTGGCGCTGCAGCGCCGTCGACTCCTGGTCGAAGCGCCGGATGAGGTACATGTCGCTGTACAGGGAGCGGAGGTGCTCGGCATCGTCGGCCCGGACGTAGGGGGAGAAGTCCACCACCTCGCCCCCGACACGGGCCGTCAGGGTGCTGCCGAGCTCCCCCTGCTCCGAGAGGATGTGCAGTGTGTCGGCGTCGTCGGTCCCGCTGGAGCCGGCCTCGTCGACGTCCGGTCCACGCGCCACGTCCTCGGCCTCGAACTCCGCCGTGGGCAAGCGACTGCCGTTCATCCGTATCCTCACTCGGCCGTATACATCGCTGGTGCGGAATGTATGCCGTTGGTCATGCACCGAAGACCATATGTTCCGGCGACGTCCCGATCAACACTAGTCAGCGGGCCCTCGCAGTGCCATTCAGGATGTCGTCACCACTTCACGGACGATGCGGATAGCCTGCGCACAGGTCGAGGAACCGCGTGTTGGCTGCCTCCTCGCCGATGGAGACACGTACACCCTCGGAGCCGAAGGCCCGCACGGAGAGCGCCTGCTCCCCGGCCTGCGCGGCGAAGTCCTGGGTGTGCTCACCCAGCGCGAGCCAGACGAAGTTGCCCTCCGCCTCCGGGACGGTCCACCCGAGCTCGTGGAGCCGTGCGACGACACGAGTGCGCTCGTCGACGATCGACTGGACCCGGGCCTCCACCTCGTCGATGTGGCGTAGTGACGTGACCGCCGCATGCTCGGCGATCTGGGAGACGGCGAAGGGTACGGCGCTGACCCGCAGGTGTTCCGTCAGGGACTGCTGGGCCACCGAGTAGCCCACGCGGAGGCCGGCCAGGCCGTGGGCCTTGGAGAAGGTCCGCAGGACGATCACGTTCGGGTGGCTCCGGTAGAGCTCCAGGCCGTCCACGGCGTCCGGGCGTCGGACGAACTCCTGGTAGGCCTCGTCGATCACCACCACCACGTCGTCCGGGACCCGGTCGAGGAAACCCACGACGTCGTCGTGCGTGAGGATGGGGCCGGTGGGGTTGTTCGGCGTACAGAGCATCACCACGCGGGTCCGCTCGGTGACGGCAGCAGCCATGGCCTCGAGATCGTGCGTGCCGTCGGCGCGGACCGGCACCTGCACCCCGGACGCTCCGGCGAGACCGACGCTGATCGGATACGCCTCGAAGGAACGCCACGCGTAGACGACCTCGTCCGGCGCGCCGAAGTCGTTCTGACCGGCGAAGGTGGCGAGGATCTGGTTCAGGGCTCCGAGGCTGCCCGCTCCGGTGACGATGTCCGTGGCGGGCACCCCGAGGTGGGCGGCGAGCTCCGCACGCAACGCCGTCGTCATGGGGTCCGGGTACCGGTTGATCGAGGTCTCCGCGGCGATCGCCTCGAGCACGGCGGGCAGGGGTGGCAGCGGATTCTCGTTCGAGGAGAGCTTGAAGCTCTCGAGGCCCTCGACCGTCAGGGGAGGCTTGCCGGCTGCATAGCGCGGGAGCCTGCCGAGCGCATCGCGGGGACGGATGCCGGCTGCCTCGGAGAAGGCCTCGAGTGTCTTTCCGGAGGGAGCTGCGGAGGAGTCGTCGATCGATGTCATGGCCATAGCCTAGACCCGCGTCCCGGCTACCCTCGCGGGCCACGGCGCTCCGGTGCGGCGCCGTCCTCCCGCCGCCGCAGCGCGGTGAAGGAGTAGCGCCGAGCCGTGCCGGACGCGCCGGCGGCGGCCAGGAGTGCGACCGCCGGAGCGAGGGACGGCGCATCGCTCGCGTCGACGAGCCGTGCGCCCTGCAGATAGTTCTCCACCTTGTGGGCCGGCCCGAGTCCCCATGGCTCCGTGGACCCGTCGGCTCTTTCCCCGAGTTCGGGGACGGGGTTCCCGAGCCGCACGGTGGTCCGGTGGCGACCGTCCTCGTTCGGCACGGTGTCCAGCCCGGGAACGGCGTCGGCGCGGTGTTCCAGGTGCAGGTACTCACCGGGTCCCGTCTCGTGCCAGCCGGTGGGGGAGCCGATCGTGACGACGAGTTGCACGTCGAACCGATCACCCAGCGCGTCCGCTCCGGCGAGGTTCACGGCGTGCAGGCCGCCCTGGCTGTACCCGGCGAGCACCACCGGGTCCCCCGCCTCCGCCCCCGCCCGTTCCAGAGCCGTGCCGACGGCCTCCTCCAGGAAACGGCTGTCCTCCGCCAGCGCCTCGGCGATACCACCGACGTCGAACGGATTGGCTCCTTCCCGCCCGTCGACGCGTCCCGACTGCGTCCCCGGCAGGACGACGACGAAGTGCGGCCGGCCGTCCGGCCCCGTCCGCAGCACCTCGAAGGTTCCCGGTTCGTCGTTCTCGACGGCAGCCACCCGGTCGAGCACGCCCTCGACGGTCCCCGTGAACGGCACCTCCGGCGCCGCTGCCCGGCGGCGCAGGTCGACCGGACCGGTGCTGAGCACCCCACGATCGAGGGCCTCGCGCGCAGCCTCCCGTGCCATGAGAGCACTCCCGGCACGGACACCCTCCGTCGCGGCGCGCACCACCCCGTCCGCCAGGCGGTACGCCTGCACACTCGCGCGCAGCCGCACCCCGGTCGACTCCAGCGCACGACCATTCTCCTGCGCCGACGTCGCAGCCACATGGACCTGCTCGAGCGCCGACTGGTACTGCCAGCCCGCGACGGCTCCTGCCGGACCCGCACGCACGACCAGCCACGGCAGTGCGCCGAGATCCCGGTCGAGGAAGGCGAGATCGAGGGCCACCGCTCCGACCTGGGACGCGAGGAGCGTCAGGACCCGGGCGGCCTCGTCGAGCTCCTCCCACTGGAAGCGGATCCCGCCCACGCCGCCGTGGATGAGGAGACCCTCCTCGTGGTCGGTCACCGGCCGCAGTCCGTCGCTCACAGTCCCACCTGTCGCTGCAGCAGTTCCGCCTCCCCCAGGAGGCGGCGGTAGCTGCCCAGCTCCTCCGCCGCAGCGCCGAGCAGCTCCGCCGTTCGTGCCAGTTCGGTGCAGCGTGCCGAGAGATAGGTGCGGAACGAGCGTCCGGCGGGCGATTCCCAGGACAGGAGGGTGACGGACAGTGCCTGCCGCCGGAGATCGTCGAGGACGTCCCTGTGCCGGCGCAACTCCGTCTCGAAGGCCAGCACCTGCACGGCCACGCCACCTCCGGGGTCGTCCCGGGAACCCCACACCGCCCGACCGTCCATGCTGCGCTCTCCTCCTCCGGCTGTGCCGCAATGCTATGGGCGGCGCCGCGTGGGCCGGACGACGCACCCGGATATGTGGACAGGGGCGCGGGGGCCGCTCCGTGGGATGATGGAGCAATGGCTGACTGCGCACCGCCCCGTGTCGAATTCGCTGCACTGGCCCGGGGGGAGGGAACATCCCTGACGCTCGGCCCCCTGGACGGCCGGTATCGCGAAGCCGTCGCCCCGCTCATCGACTTCCTCTCGGAGGCAGCGCTCAATCGCGACCGTGTCCACGTGGAGGTCGAATGGCTGATCCACCTGACCCGCCGGGGCGTACTGCCCGGGACCGGACCGCTGGAAGCCCGGCAGGAGACCGAGCTGCGCAGGATCGTGGAGACCTTCGGACCGGACGAGGTGGCGGAGCTCGCCGGGATCGAGGCGGTCACGGTCCATGACGTGAAGGCCGTCGAGTACTTCATCGGGCGCCGCCTCGACGGTATCGGCGTCGGGCACCTCAGACCGCTGGTGCACTTCGGGTGTACCTCCGAGGACATCAACAATCTCTCCTACGCCCTGGGGATCAAGGCGGCGGTGGAACGCAGCTGGCTCCCTGCCGCCCGGGCGCTCGTCGCCGCGATCGCCGACCGGGCCCGGGCCTCGAGGAACACGCCGATGCTCTCCCGCACGCACGGGCAGCCGGCCACCCCCACCACGCTCGGCAAGGAGTTCGCCGTCGTCGCGCACCGGTTGACGCGCCAGCTCGACCGCATCGCGGCCACGGACTTCCTCGGGAAGATCAACGGGGCAACCGGAACGTACGCAGCGCACTACGCGGCCGTTCCCGATGCGGACTGGCAGGCGGTGTCGCGCTCCTTCGTGGAGGGCCTCGGCCTCACCTGGAACCCGCTGACCACGCAGATCGAGTCGCACGACTGGCAGGCGGAGCTGTACTCGGATCTGGCACGGTTCAACCGGATTCTGCACAACTTCTGCACCGACGTGTGGAGTTACATCTCCATCGGGTACTTCGCGCAGATCCCCGTTCCGGGTGCCACCGGATCCTCGACCATGCCCCACAAGGTCAATCCCATCCGCTTCGAGAACGCCGAAGCCAATCTGGAGATCTCCTCGGGCCTGCTGGACACGCTCGCCTCCACCCTGGTGACCTCGCGGTGGCAACGCGACCTGACGGACTCCTCGAGCCAGCGCAACATCGGTGTGGCGCTGGGGCACTCCCTCCTGGCCATCTCCAACGTGGTCAAGGGGCTCGCCCGCCTCGACGTGGCCGACGACGTCCTGGCAGCGGATCTCGACGCCAACTGGGAGGTGCTCGGCGAAGCGGTGCAGATGGTCATGCGGGCGGAGTCGATCGCCGGGGTGCCGGGACTGGACGACCCCTACGAGCGCCTGAAGGAGCTGACGCGCGGTCAGCGGGTGGACGCGGGGCGCATGAAGGACTTCGTCGGCAGCCTCGAGCTCAGCCCGGGGGCCGAACAGCGGCTCCTGGAACTCACGCCCGCCGATTACACGGGAATCGCGGCTCACCTCGTGGACCATCTGGGGTGAGCGGTCAACGGGACACGGTCATGAGCGGATCCGCCACCGTGGCCGGAACCTCCGAGGAACCCCTGATCGGGGCCAGTCGGACGTTCCTCCATGTCATGAGCTTCAACATCAGGTACGACCGTCCTTCCTCCGGTCCCGGTGACCTCGACTACTGGCCCGACAGGATCGCCCCGCTCCAGGATCTGCTGCGGCGCGAGGTGCCGTCGGTCCTCGGCGTCCAGGAGGCCCTGTACCACCAGCTGGTGGTGATCGAGGCAGCCCTCCCCGCAACGCACCGGATGATCGGGATGGGTCGGGACGGCGGGAGCCGCGGTGAGTACTCCGCCATCTTCTACGACTCCCAGCGCCTGCAGCTCATCGAGTGGGACCAGTTCTGGCTCTCCGACACCCCGAAGCTGATCGGCTCCTCGACCTGGGGCAACGGGGTGCCGCGGATCGTCACGTGGGGTCGTTTCCACGACACCGGCACACATCAGGAGCTCCTGATCGTGAACACGCACTTCGACCACGAGTCCGAGAACGCACGGAGGCGGAGTGCGTCCGCGGTCCTCGACCTGGTGCGCTTCTTCCGGCCCGGTCCGGTCAGCATCGTCATGGGTGACTTCAACTCGGACGCCGACTCCTCCAGTGTCTTCCGGAGCTTCACCACCTCGCACGTCCTCACCGACACCTGGGCCGCTGCGCAGGACCAGCTGACGCCGGACTACGGCACCTACCCCCTCTACGACGAACCGCTCCTCCATGGACCCCGGATCGACTGGATCCTGACGACACCCGAGGTGGTGGTCCGCCAGGCCGGGGTGAACTCGTCGACGTTCGAGGGCAGGCACGCCAGCGACCACGCTCCCATCCAGGTCCTGCTGGACATCGACCCCCCGCAGCCCGGGGAGGACCAGCTCGGTGAGGACCGGACGGGCGGGCACCGCTAGGCCTGTTCCACGCCTCCGAGCAGGATCAGCTGTTTCTCGAGGGCATCCCAGCGCCGCACCGGACCGGTACCGAGCCGCTCGGCAGTGCGCCCGCGCAGCACGTCGAGCGCGTCGGCCAGCTGCTCGGCCGTCAGGGAGTGGGAGAGCGTGAGGTGTGGGGTCCAGACGCCCGCCCGGGTGGTCGGGACGGCGTCGGAGAGTCCGTCCAGGGCGGACCAGATCCGGTGGTGCAGATCCGCCAGCGCCCGGTCCACGACCACCTGCCGGGCGAGGACGAACTTCCGGCGCGTGATGAAGACGACGAAGCCCGCCGTGACGAGACCGAGTGGTGCACCGATCGCGGCGGCGCTGAGATCGGCGTCGTACCGGTCGTCGATGCGCGAGGCGGCGGCGAGGGTGATGTGCGGCGCGTTGCTCGCGGACCCGTGCCGGGACAGATTCGGCAACCCCTCGTGCTCCAGGGCGGCCCAGTCCTCGCGGATGAACAGGTCCGCCGCCGCGTCCAGCAGGAGCTCGACGCTATCGGCCACCGAACGCGCCTCCTCCGCAGGCCGACCTCCCGGGCCGCATCAGCGAGGCGGCCTCCGGAAGTCCCCGATCCCGGTGGAACCGTCCTGCTCCGTGGCCCCGGTGCGGGGATTGCGCTGCGGTCGCTGGTAGGAGAGCTCCCCGCCGCTGCGACCGCCGAAGGGCCGGCCGTGATCCGCGTACTCCTCACGGAAGAAGGCGAGCGCCCAGTCACCGAGCTGGATGCGCGCCCCGGTGCGGAGGATGGACCTCTCCCTGCCGTTGACGCTGCCGGTGATCACTCCGTGCGGGACGAGCACGTACTCGTCCTCGTCGGTGTGGAGGACCTCCGCGTGCAGTGCATCGAGGCCGGCGAGACGGAGCATCGCGTCCTCACTGCTGCCGATCGTGATGCGATCACCCAGGAGTTCGAACTCCCGTGGGATCTGGCCGTTCCAGGTCTCGGAGTTCTGCACGAAGATCAGTCGCGGACGGCCGCTCCCGTGTACGTAGTGCGTGGTCGTGATGGTCCGTCTGATCCGGCGGTTCACGGTCGGCACCAGGGGGAAGGGGGTGGACGGCGGGAGGAGCCGTGGCGCGTCGTCCTTCTCGAGGGCTCGCTTCCCGATGCCGAGCAGCGGAGCGAGCGTGCCCGGAGACCCGAGCCGTATGTGGGGGGACCGCGTGATCAGTCGCTGCGCGAGGGAGGACTGCACGGCGCCGACACTGACCAGCAATCCCTTGGGCCCCGAGATGGACACCTCGAGTCCCTGCTCGGCGAGACCCTTGGCCATGGCGCGCACCTGCCCGAGCCCGGGCACGTTGTTCCCGCGGAACGCTCCCGGATCATCGACGAAGATCTCCACGGTGGTGCCTGCGGCCCTGACGGTCCCGGACAGCCGTGCCTCCGGCTTGCCGTCGAGGGCAGGTTCCCCCAGGGAGAAGTCGATATCGATGTCGAGCCGGAGTGGGGAGGCCATGTCGCTCGTGACGGATCAGCTGGTGTGGTGGTCGGAACCACTGGCGGCGTTGTCACTCGTGGTGATGCGCAGCGTGCCGTTGAACTTCCAGGTGGCACGGGGTGCATCCGGCCCGATGTCGCGGGGCACCTCGATGGTCATGTCCTCGAGGGTGTAGTTGATCGCGGCGCCGCGCCCGGTCAGGTACGACCACATCTCCTCGGCCAGATCGGTCCAGTCGCGGATGGTGTGGGATTCGCCGGTACCAACGCTTGAGGTGTTCTCGGTCATGTCGATTCCTTCGTCGGTGATCTAGCGATGACAGACGTCCTCGTGCTCCGTCTGACGTGATGCAGCCCACACTAGCGGAGGGTGCCGGTCCGTGGAACCCGTGTTCCGCCGTCGTGCCCTACCGGGGAAGCCAGCGGACCGCCTCCTGCCCGAGGTCGGCGCGCCTCGCGGGGTCCATCCTGTCGAGGAGTGCCACGACCATGTTGGAGCGGGGGTTCCTGGCGAACAGGTCACGGTGGTCGTCGACGAAGGCCCAGTAGAGCGCGTCCCAGCTGAAGCGCCAGGGTCCGTCCCGGAAGTCGCTCATCTTCTTGACGTAGTTGCTGCCGCTGACATAGGGCTTGGTGGTGATCATGGTGCCGGCGGCGTACTGGCTCATCGCGTAGACGTTGGGCACCATCACCCAGTCGTAGGCGTCGATGAACATCTCCATGAACCACTCGTAGACGGCGTCCGGGCGCGCCCGCATCAGGAGCGCCGCGTTGCCGAGGATCATGAGCCGTTCGATGTGGTGGGCGTAGGCGGTGTCGAGGACGCGGGTGATCACGGAATCCACGGGCGCCAGACCGGTGTCGCCGGTCCACCACCGGGGATCGAGATCCGCCGTGAGCCCGAGCGTGTTGCCGGTGCGCATCTCGCCGCCCCGCAGCACGTAGGAGGCGCGGATGTACTCACGCCACCCGATGACCTGCCGGATGAACCCCTCCACACTGGCGATGGGGGTCTCGTGCCTGCCGGCGAAGTCGAGGGCGAGATCCACGACCTCCGCGGGGTCGAGGAGTCCGCAGTTCAGGCTCGAGCTCAGCGCCGAGTGGAACAGATAGGTCTGCCCCTCGGCGATCGCGTCCTCGTAGGGGCCGAAGAGCTCGAACCGCTCGCTCAGGAAGGCCTCCAGGGCGTCGGACGCCTGCTGGTGGGTCACGGGCCAGGAGAAGGCCTCGGCGTTCCCGGGGTTGTCCGGGAACGCCGCCTGCACCCAGGTGATCGCCTCCTCCACCTCGGGCGGCCTCTGGAACCTCGGCAGGTCCGGCACGGTGATCTTCCGGGGGAGCTTCTTGCGGTTCTCGGTGTCGAAGCTCCACTTCCCGCCCTCGGGCGAGCCGTCCGTGCCCACCATGATGCCGAGTCGCTTGCGCTGCCACTCGTAGAAGGTCTGCATCCGCCAGGAGTGTGAGGAGAAATAGGTGGCGACGACGTCGCGCGACGTGAGGAACTGGGGGGTCTCGAGCACGCGGGCCTCGACGCCGGCGTCCGCGAGCGTGGTGCCGAGCCGTCGCTCGAGCCACTCGTCGACGACGTCGTAGTAGGTCACCCGCGTGGCCTCGAGCTCGTGCAGCACAGCGGCGAGTCCCTGCTGGCTCGCGATGTCCGCGGAGGTCTCCACATAGTGCACGGCGTAGCCCGCCCCGGCCAGCCGTCGGGAGAAGATCGTCATGGCCGCCCGGTGCAGGACGAGCTTCTGCTGGTGGAACCGGAGGCTGCGGAACATGAGGTCGTCCTCGAGGAGAACGAAAGCCGTGTCCGGCGAGGCCTCGAGATGCTCCTCGAAGAGCTGGTGCGGCAGGACGAGTTGAACGTGCACGGAGGCTGCCTTCCTGGCGGGACGATGCTCGGTTGTCACCCTAGCGGCCATGACCGACAGCGCCGGGGCACCGGCAGCACCGGGCAGGAACCTGAGGGCCTCAGGTCCTATCGGGTGTCCCGCGCCGCCAGGTCCTTGAGCAGATCACGCATCTCGGTGAGCAGGGCGGTGTCCACGGGTGTGGGTTCCTCCTCGGAGTCCCCGGCCGAGGTCAGGGCCCGGAGCCGCTCCTTGGCCCGGTTCATGGGGAGCACGAAGACGAAGTACACCACGGCAGCCGTGATGAGGAAGGTGATGACCGCCGTCAGGACGGCCCCGAAGTCCACGAAGGTGGCCTCGTTGCCCGGCCTGATGGGGAAGCCGACCCCGGCGGCGTCGACACCACCGGCGGATGCGATCACCGGATTGACGATGTTCTCGGTGAACGCGCCGACGAGGGCCGTGAACGCGCCGCCGATCACCACGGCGATCGCCAGCTCGATGACGTTGCCCCGCATGATGAAATCCCTGAATCCCTTGAACACTGTTTCCTTCCGGATGCTTCGGCTGCCACCTGGTACAGGCTCACCCTAACCAGCCGACGCACCATGTGTCCGTGATCGGCAGCCCCGACCACGCGCGGGATCAGGGACCGGCGTGGACGATCAGGTCGACGACGTCGAGCAGCGCCGCGATCTCGCCGGCGCTCGTACGGCCGGACCCGGCGGAGGCGAAGAAGGCTGCGTCGTAGTACAGGCCGTCGCCGAGGAGCTTGACGGCGAGCGCCGTGGTGCGGTTGCCGAGTTGGGACTCCAGGGCATCGAGCCACCGGTCCTGGATCTCCGCCAGGGAGGCCTTCGCCGTGGGGTGCCCCTGCTGGGCCAACCGCGCCATGGAGACCAGCGAGCGGTCGAGGGCGCTGTCTTCGAAGATCGAGGTCCGCACGTAGTAGCGGGCCGCCCCCTCGGGGTCCGACCGCATGGCCTCGCGGTCCACCTCCGCCAGCGAGCGGAGGCGCTCGGCCAGGCCGTCCACGAGTGCCTCCTTGGACGGGAAGTGGTAGAGGAGTCCGCCCTTGGACACGTCGGCCGCAGCGGCGACGGCGTCCATCGTCGCCGCCCGCTCACCCGCACGGATCAGGGCGCTCTCGAAGCTGTCGAGGATGCGTTCGCGGGAACTGGACACGCCCCGATGATACCCGTCACTTTTGTTGTACTGTACCGGCTGGACGGTTTACCTTTGTGGGATGACCACCATGAATGTCCCCGCCACCGCTGTGCCCGGGGTGACTCCGGATACTGCACCTGCTCCCCTCGCCGGTCGGCGCGAATGGTTCGCCCTCGCGGTCCTGATGCTTCCCGTGCTCCTGGTCTCGGTCGACAACACGGTGCTGAGCTTCGCGCTGCCGGAGATCTCGCGCTACTTCGAGACGAGCGGCACCATGCTGCTGTGGATCGTGGACAGCTATCCCCTGGTCCTCGCCGGATTCCTGGTGGTCATGGGGAGCCTCGGGGACCGCTTCGGCCGTCGTCGCCTGCTCATGATCGGCGCGGCCGGATTCGCCCTCTTCTCGGTCGCGGCAGCGTTCGCCCCTACGGCGGCATTCCTCCTGGCGTCGCGGGTGGGTCTGGGCGTCTTCGGTGCCATGCTCATGCCCTCGACCCTGTCGCTGATCCGCAACATCTTCGCCGACCGCAACCAGCGACGCATCGCCATCGCCGTCTGGGCCGCCGGTTTCTCGTCCGGAGCCGCCCTGGGACCCCTCCTCGGAGGGGTGCTGCTCGAGAACTTCTGGTGGGGCTCGGTCTTCCTTCTGGCCGTCCCGGTGCTGGTGCTCATGCTCGTCCTGACGCCGATCCTGGTGCCCGAGTCGAAGGACCCGGCTCCCGGTCGTATCGATGTCGTGAGTATCGTGCTCTCGATCGCGACCATGCTCCCGATCGTGTACGGCATCAAGAATCTCGCCACCGAGGGCCCCCTGCTCGTCTCGGCGACGGCGGCCTTCATCGGCCTCGCGTCGGGCGTCGCCTTCGTCACACGCCAGCTCCACCGTCCCGACCCGATGCTGGATGTGCGCCTGTTCACCGTGCGGGCCTTCTCCGGCGCCGTCCTGGTCAATCTGCTGGCGCTCTTCTCACTCGTCGGATTCCTCTTCTTCGTCTCGCAGCACCTGCAGCTCGTGCTCGGGCTCAGTCCCCTCGACGCCGGGCTCGTCCTGCTTCCCGGGCTCCTGGTGACCATCGTGGCGGGTCTCGCCGTCGTGCCGGTGGTACGGCACCTGCCCCCGCACGCCGTGGTCTCGGTCTCGCTGCTCTTCTCGGCGGTCGCCTACGCGATGATCGCACTGCTCGACGACGGCGGCTCGGCCGGCCTGCTGATGCTCGCCTTCGTGGTCCTGGGGCTCGGCGTCGGGGCGTCCGAGACGATCTCGAACGACCTCATCCTCTCCACCGTGCCGGCCGCGAAGGCCGGAGCGGCGTCGGCCATCTCGGAGACCGCCTACGAGGTGGGCTCCGTCCTCGGCACCGCGGTGCTCGGCAGCATCCTGCTCGCGACCTACCAGCGGAATCTCGTGCTTCCCGGCGGACTCACCGATGCCCAGGTGGGATCCTCCACCGAGACCCTCGGCGGCGCCGTCGAGGTCGCGTCGCAACTGTCGCCCGCCGGCGCCTCCCTCCTGCGCGAGTCGGCATTCCACGCGTTCGACAGCGGGGTGACCATCACCTCGGGTATCGCCGCCCTCCTCATGGTCGGCGCATCCGTCCTGGCGGCGTGGAGCCTGCGCGGAAGCGCGAAGACCGAGCAGGTGGCCCCGGCACGGTCCGCATGACGGACCGGCAGGACACCGGTTGCAGGAGCAGCTGACACTACTGTTGATCCCGGTGGCCCCTGCAGCGGGACGGTTCCGCCACGGATGATCCCGATCGAAGGACGAGCATGACCGATCAGCAGGACGAGCGCAGCAGTACGGGCGAGGGTGGAATCAGCGGCAGCGACCGACGCAACAACAATGACGACAACGACGACGCCGGCAACGGCGGCAGGAGGACGTCGGGCGCCACGACGGCGGGCGCGATGATGCAGCGCATCCGCCGCGGAGCGCCGCTCGCGGCCCTCACCACGACCACGGCCATCGTGGGCCGGATCCTCGTCATCGCCGTCGCGCTCATCGGGCTGTACTATCTCCTGTCCGCGCTCTGGGTCGTGGTCCTCCCGGTGATCCTGGCCCTCCTCCTGTCCTCGGTCCTCTGGCCCGTCAACGCCCTCCTGCGCCGGATCCTCCCTCAGGCACTGGCCGCGACCATCACGATCGTCGGGTTCCTCGCCGTCGTCGTCGGGGTGGGATGGCTCACGGTGATACTTTCCGTCGACGGCGTGCGGGAGCTCTCCACCAAGGCCGTGGAGAACATCCGGAACATCGGGGAGTTCGCGGAGTCGCTGCCGTTCACCATCCCCAACGTGGACGTGGACGAACTGCTGACGTCGGCGCTCACCTGGATCCAGGGGAACGTGGCGCTGATCCTGTCACGTGTGACGGCCGGCGTCGGCACCCTGGGCTCCGTCACCGTCACGATCCTGCTGGCGCTGGTCCTCACCTTCTTCAGTCTCAAGGACGGCGACCGGCTGGCCGGCTGGCTGCTGCGGTGGACCACCGGTACGGTCTTCGTGCATGCCGGCGAGGTCTTCTCGAGAGGCTGGAAGACACTCTCCGCCTACGTCCTCTCGCAGGCTGCCGTCGCGCTCGTGGACGCCGTCTTCATCGGACTCGGGCTGTGGATCCTCGATGTTCCGCTGGCCCTGCCGCTCGCGATCCTCGTCTTCTTCGGCGGTTTCCTCCCCGTCATCGGAGCAGTCGCCACCGGCCTCCTCGCCACCCTGGTCGCGCTCCTGGCCGAGGGCTGGGTCGACGCCCTGATCGTCCTCGGGATCGTCCTGCTCGTCCAGCAGCTCGAGAGCAATGTCCTGCAACCGATCCTGGTGGGCAAGTCGCTCAAGATCCATCCGGCCGTGGTCCTCACGGGCGTGACGGCGGGAGGCACCCTGTTCGGCATCGTGGGGGCCTTCCTGGCGACGCCGATCGTCGCCGTGGTGATGGTCGCCCTGCAGTACGCCCGGGAGCAGATGCTCGAGCCCGCGGCAGCACCCCATCTGGACACCGGTGAGGAACTCATCAGGAGCGAGACGGAGGCCGGTGGTTCCTGACCGGGGGCAGTCGGGTCCGACGTAGGAAATCGTGCTTCCATCGGGTGCCGACCGGCTCTATGCTCAGAGTGCTGCCCCAGACCCTGTCAGTGCCACGATCGACGACCAGCGTCCGATCGAATGCCGGATCAGGGGACGGACCATGACCACAGATATCAGCAGCACCGTTGTCGGCGCTACGGAAATCAGCAGTACCGAAGTCAGCAGCACCATATTGCTGGCCTTGCCGGACTCCGGCGCCGGACCTGCGGCTGGTCCCGCCGTCGCCGGATCGAATCCCCCGTCCGCTGCGCCAACGCGTCCGCGTAAGGTCGTGGTGGAGCGGACGAACCGGGTGATCGCCTCCTACTCCGTCCTGCTGAAGCAGGTACGGGCAGAGGGCCTCCTGGTGCGGCGCCGACGCTTCTACGCCGGAGTGGTCCTCGTCCTCGGTCTGGGCCTGGCTGCGGCGTCGACGGGGTTCGTGCTGCTCGGGGACTCCTGGTTCCAGCTCGTCGTCGCCGGGATCCTGGGCATCATCCTCACCCAGTTCGCCTTCCTCGGCCACGAGGCCTCCCACCGTCAGATCTTCGCCTCCCGCCGCACCAACGACCGGGCGGGACGATTCCTCGCCGCCGGGGTGGCCGGCATCAGCTACGCCTGGTGGATGGACAAGCACACCCGACACCACAACGACCCCAATACGGTGGGCAAGGATCCCGACATCGCGATGGGCACACTGTCCTTCAGGGAGGAGGACGCCGCCCCCCGCACCGGCGTCCACGCCTGGTTCACCCGGCGGCAGGGGCACTTCTTCTTCCCGCTGCTGAGCCTCGAGGGCATCAATCTCCATGTGCAGTCGCTCAGGACTCTGCTCCACCGTGGATCGGTGCCGGGCCGCTGGGTGGAGCTGGCCCTCATCGGCTCGCGCTTCGGGCTGTACCTGGGTGTGCTGTTCTGGTTCCTGCCGGCCGGTCTGGCGGCGGCGTTCCTCGGGGTCCAGCTGGCGATCTTCGGCACGTACATGGGCGCCTCGTTCGCCCCCAACCACAAGGGGATGCCGATCCTCCCCGCCGGCAGCACCGCCGACTTCCTCCGCCGGCAGGTGGTCACCGCCCGCAACATCCGGGGAGGGTCGTTCGTGAACAATGCCTTCGGAGGGCTGAACTTCCAGATCGAGCACCACCTCTTCCCGGACATGCCGCGCCCCCATCTGCGCCGGGCCGCCGTCATCGTCCGCGAGCACTGCGCGCGTCTCGGCATCCCCTACACGGAGGTGGGCGTGCTGCAGTCCTACTCCGCGGTCATCACCCATCTGAACCGGGTGGGGCTCGCTGCACGGGATCCCTTCGACTGCCCGCTGACCCAGCGCTACCGCCGATAACGGAGCCCGGGGCGCCCCGCGACGGTACTCCCGTCGCTGCGGCGCGGAGGCGGGGTCAGAGGCTCAGGGATCGATCCAGCACGGCCCGAGCCGTGTCGCGGAGAGTGGCATTGTGCGACCGGGCGTGGGCGCGCAGGCGCTGGAATGCTTCAGCGGTGTCAATGTCCGCCGTGTAGGCGAGCATGCCCTTCGCCTGCTCGATGAGGATCCTGCTGTCGAGGGCGCGTTGCAGCTGCTCGTTGACGACGGCGGACTCGCGGATGGTGCGCTCCTGCAGGATGCTGATCGTGGACACATCGGCCAGCGCCTGCCCGATGGCGATGTCCTCGGCGTTCAGCTCGCCGGTCCCGACCCGGAACAGGTTCATCGCTCCGATACTCCTGCCGCGGACCCGCAACGGGAAGGCGTGCACGGAGCGGAAACCCTGGGCTACCGCCGCATCCCGGAACGCGGGCCAGCGATCCCGGGTTCCGTCGATGTCGCGGACCGTCACTGGCGCGCCCGTGCTGTAGCAGTCGATGCACGGCCCGATGCCGGTCTCCTGCTGCAGCACCTCGACCAGGCGGACCTCCTCGCTGGTGGACGCCAGAACCTGCAGGACCCCGTTCGGATCGGCGATCATCAGTCCCGCAGCGGCGGCATCGAGCAGCTCGACACTCTGTTCGACGAGCGTCTGCACCAGATCCAGCGAATCGTATTCATCGACCAGCGTGTCCGCGATCTTCACGAAGGCGGCGCTGACGCGGCTGGCACGGGTGATGCTTTCCATACACCGAGTGTAGGGTCACCGTCCCTGTTCCTTAAGCGACTTCCTTTGGCGACCGGTGACCTCTCACGTAGTGGGTGGCGTGAAATCCAGGCGCCGCCCGAGGACGTCCTCGGAGGTCTCCCGCACGCTCCGTCCGTTCGCGAACGCGTGAGCGCGTAGCAGCAGGAGCGCCTCCGCGGCCGTACCCCCGGTCTGCGCGAGGACCATTCCCGTAGCCTGATGGATCTCCCTGCGCGACGGAGCCAGACCTGCCTGCGGGTCATCTCCGGACTCCGGCACGAGAATCTGGCGCAGCAGCCTCCAGGCCGCCCGGTCCGCAAGAGATCGCGCGGTGGCCCGGTCCGATTCAGTCAGTTCGCCGGGCGTGGTGCTGTACAGTTCCACGACCCCGATGTCCATGGCGCCGACCAGCAGGGGGAAGACGAACAGGGCTTGGACATCGGTGCCGGAGAGCGCCATCCCGAAGACCGGCCATCTGTCGTGGGTCATGGAGCGCGCGTACGGCAGGAGCACCGGCGATCGTGTGCTCGCCGCTTCCCAGCGTGGGCCTTCTCCCAGATCGAACTGCAGCTCGTCCAGGCGGGCCGCCAGCGCATCGCTGGCACACAGGGTCGTTTCCCGATCCGAACCGCTGAACGCGGAGAGTGCGACCCCCGACACGGGAAGTGCCTCGATGAACGAGGCACACAGGATCGAGCACAGGGCGTCCAGATCGGGTG
This sequence comes from uncultured Arthrobacter sp., assembly GCF_947493765.1. Lineage (GTDB taxonomy): Bacteria > Actinomycetota > Actinomycetes > Actinomycetales > Micrococcaceae > Arthrobacter_D. The sequence goes on along the minus strand of NZ_CANLSZ010000002.1, from coordinate 407,345 downwards.
GCTCCGGCTCGCTCACCTGCTCACCCCCGCAGCTGGTGCACCAGGTGAGAACGACCGAACCAGCATGCCTTCCTCTCCGACCCCGGACTTCTTGTGTATCGCCGCGTAGTGCAGTAGCCACTGCGTGGAACCGAGCTTAGCCGCAGACCGGAGGAGGAGCTGAAGTTCCCGGCAGTGACGCTCGGCCGATCGGCCTCCGGGCCCTCCCTGACGGACGGGCGCCGATACCTTGACGTATCCGCGCTGGTACAGCACTGTGGTGATTGCTGCCCCGGACCCTGGCATCCACGATCTCCGCCGTGATCGCGACCGCCCCCCTCAGGAGTCCGATGATGCAGACCACAGACGCCACAACCGCGCGCCCCCGGCGCGTGCCGCCTCCGGGTACGCACCACGCCCGCGAGGCGCAGACCCTGGACGATCGTCAGGCGGTGATCATCGCCATGGCATCGACCGGCCGCAGCTGCCGGGAGATGGCCGACGAATTGTCACTCCCACTGAGGGCGATCCAGGGCCACCTCTATCGCGCGCTGGAGATTCTCGGGATCAAGCGTCTGGAGGACCTCACACCGGAGGCAGTCACGTCGCAGGTCGGCGACCCTCGGCTGCCTGATCGAACCTCCCGGAACTGCCCCGTCGGCCCCGTGTCGACACCGGACGTCGGAGAGATCCTCGGCCCGGGGGGCGACGACGAGCATGTGAGCGTCCTGGTGCTCCTCGACAGAGCCGAAGCCGCGGCAAGCGGGAGTAGAGCTCCACGGGTTCCCCTTCACGGCGGTGATGAACTGACAGCGATCCGTGCACTGCTCGACCAGCAGGGCAGAACCATCCTCCAGCTTCATCGGGCCGTCGCGAGCCGCGACCTCATCGGGCAGGCCAAGGGCATCCTCATGGAACGCCACAAGATCAGCGCCGACGCCGCTTTCGCCCGGCTGCAGAGTGAGAGTTGCCGTACGAATCGCAGACTCGTGAGCGTCGCCGAATCGCTCATCTATACGGGCCAGGAAGCGGACACCGGCATGAAGAACGGGGGTGCGCCGGGCTGAGACTGATCCGCCCGCCCGGATCAGGGACAATGGAGGCGTGGCCCTGCTGACCGATTCCCCTGTTCTCGACACCGACGCCGTCCGACGCGAGGCCGGACGCCGTCGGACGTTCGCCGTGATCTCCCACCCCGACGCAGGCAAATCGACCCTGACGGAGGCGCTCGCGCTCCTCGCCCGCGCCATCCAGGACGCGGGAGTGACACACGGTAAGTCGAGTCGCCACGCCACGGTCTCGGACTGGATGGGTATCGAGCAGGACCGCGGTATCTCGATCAGTTCGGCAGCCCTGCAGCTCACCTACCGCGACACCATCCTCAATGTCGTCGACACCCCCGGTCACGCCGACTTCTCGGAGGACACCTACCGCGTGCTCGCCGCCGTGGACTCCGCCGTCATGCTGATCGACGCGGCCAAGGGCTTCGAGCCGCAGACGGTCAAGCTGCTCGCCGTCTGCAAGGCCCGGAACATCCCCATCATCACCGTCATCAACAAGTGGGACAGACCCGGCCTCGACGCCCTCGGCCTGATCGACGACGTCGGCGAGCGCACCGGGATGACGCCGGTCCCCCTCACCTGGCCCGTCGGGATCGCCGGGGAGTTCCAGGGACTGATCGACCTGCGGGCCGAGCGCGCCATCGCCCTCGCGGCCGTCGGTGCAGGGGCACAGGCCGCCGAGGAGACCGATGTCGACATCGACGCCCTCGCTCCGCACGAGGCGGGTGCCTGGCTCGAGGCGCGTGAGGAATCAGGCCTCGTCGAATCCTCGAACGGCTCGTTCGACCGCGAGGAGTTCGAAGCCGCCCGGCAGACGCCCGTGCTCTTCGCCGCGGCCGCCAAGAACTTCGGCGTGTCCCAGCTGCTCGACATCCTCGTGGACGTGGCACCGTCCCCGTCCCCGCGCCCGTCGAAGGATGCCGGGCCCCGGGCCATCGAGGCGCCGATGTCGGGCTTCGTGTTCAAGGTGCAGGCCGGCCAGGACAGCTCCCACCGCGACCACATCGCCTATCTGCGCATCTGCTCCGGGACCTTCGAGCGCGGCATGGTCATCACCAACCAGCGCACCGGCAAGCCCTTCGCCACGAAGTACGCGCACCGCGTGCTCGGCCGCAGCCGCGAGGTGGTGGACACCGCCTGGCCCGGCGACGTCGTCGGCCTCGTCAATGCGACGAGCCTGCGGGTGGGCGACAGCCTGTTCTCCGAGGAGCCCGTCCAGTTCCCCGATATCCCACGCTTCTCCCCCGAACTCTTCGCCGTGGCCCGCGCCAAGGACCCCGGACGCTACAAGCAGTTCCGGCGGGGCATCGACCAGCTCGAGCACGAGGGCGTGGTGCAGGTATTGCGCTCCGATCTGCGTGGTGACCAGGCGCCCGTGCTGGCGGCCGTCGGCGCCCTGCAGTTCGAGGTCGCCGCGGAGCGGCTCGGCACGGAGTTCAACGCCCCCACGTCCCTGGACAACCTCTCCTACACTCTCGCGATGCGCGTGGGTGCGGAGAGCCAGGGTGTGCCCGAGACCTTCCGCGGCGGGGAGATCCTCTTCCGCTCTGACGGCGAGGCCGTCGCGGTCTTCGGCGACAAGTGGAAGATCGGCCACTTCACGAAGGACCATCCCGGCGTCGTCCTCGAGCCGATCGGTGCCGCCGTCGAGCCGTAGTCCGGCAGCTGTCGGGCATTAGTCCGGCAGCAGTCGGGCATTAGTCCGGCAGTAGCGGACCCCGGTGCTACCCGACGCGGTCCTAGCTGTTCCTGCCGCGGGCTGCGACCGCCCAGCTGCCCTGGTGGACACCGACGCGAACCACCTGCACCTCGTCCACGAGATTGGGGGTGAGGCAGACGTGGTTCGGCACCACGCGTAGCCGCGTGCCCAGGGGCGGCAGGGATGCGTCCGAGGGCCACTCCACGGTGGCGTGGTGCTCGGAGAGCGCCGTGATCCGGGCGGCCGGATGATCGAGGAGCCTGCCGTACCCGGTGGCCCACGCGGCGCGATCGCTCCCGAGGACCTTGCTGCCGGCGTCGAGGATCAGCCGCGCGGGCGACCCCGGGTCGCGTCGGTGGCTCACCACCGTGGATTCGACCGTCAGTGCGATGTCCTCCGGTCGGCAGTGGCCGAGCTCCCACTGCTGCGCGTCGCCGAAGACGTAGACGCCCGGACGCAGCTCCGTCAGGGTGGCGCCTGAGGAGAGCGCCGCGGACGGCGTCGACCCTCCGCTGGCCTCGACGTCGCCGAAGCCCGCGGCTTCGAGGGCTGCCACTCCCGCGGCCAGCGCCGCCTGCTCGTCCGCGACGGCGGCGTCCGCCATGCCCGGACCGTAGCTGTGGCCGGGGAAGGTGAACACGCCCGTGACGACCAGACCTGCCGAACGGGCCGCCTCCGCGACGGCACGCGCGTCCCGGGGCTGCACCCCGCTGCGGTGGTGTCCACTGTCCAGTTCGACGCGGACGGCGATCCGCCCGACGTCGTCGCCGAGGGCACGGGCCAGCTGCTCGGCACCCCGCGCGGAGTCGACCCCGACACGGAGACGGGCCCGATCCGCGACGGCGAGGAGGCGGCGGGCCGCGCGCTCCTCGACCCAGAGCGGATAGGCGATGAAGAGGTCATCGACGCCAGCGGCCGCGAAGACCTCGGCCTCTCCGATCGTCGCGACCGTGAGTCCCACGGCGCCGGCCGCCAGCTGCAGTCGGGCGATCTCGGGGATCTTGTGGGTCTTGGCATGGGGACGCAGTCGCAGCCCGCGCCGACGGGCGGAAGCTGCCATGACCGCGATGTTGCGCTCCAGGATCTCCACATCGACCACCACCGCCGGAGTGGCGGTGTCCGCTGCTCCGCGGGTCCCGGGAGACTGCGTCTGCGGCCGGAGGTCGCTCATGGGTCAGGAACCCACCAGGCCCGGGGGCGTGATGCCGCCGGAGCAGGCTGCACCCGGCTCGCGGGTCTGCTCGCCCTGCACGTACTTGTCCAGGAAGGTCGTCAGGCGCGGGTCGTCGGCGGAGTCGACGGTCAGCTGCAGACCCCAGGCGCTGGCGGCGATCGGGGTCTCGAGCCCCTCGTACGGGCTGAGCAGCACGTAGGACCGCGAGCCGACGAGCTCGGTCAGCTTGTCGATCTCCGCCTGGTCGAGATCCGGCTGGTAGGTGATCCAGACCGCACCGTGCTCCATGGAGTGGACGGAGTTCTCGTTCGGGACCTCCTCGGTATAGACGCCGCAGTTGGTCCAGATGGGATCGTGGTCACCGCCGACCGGAGGGGACTGCTCGTAGTCCACCGGACCGTCCACGTGCTCGAACGTCACGTCGTCGAAGGTCCGCACGCCGTCGATCGGCTGCGCGGCCTCGGCCTCCCGGCTCTCGTTCACGCGCACCTGCTGCACGATCACCAGGGTCACCGCGATGATGATCACCAGGATCACGGCACCGATCCCGCCGAAGATCAGGGCGGCGCGCTTGCGCTCACCGGCCCGCTGCTTCGACTGGATCGCCGCCAGGCGCGCCTGACGGTCCTGGTTCTCCTGTGACCGCTTCTTGTTCAACGGGATGTCCTCCGGTGCTGGGGTGGCTGCGGGCGGTGCCGCGGCAGGGATGGTGTGGCGCCGGTGACCAATGTACCGGTGGCGCCCGGGAGTACGGGACAGGTCGTGCGGTGGAGCCGCAGCGGCTGCAGCGGTTCACAGGTCATCGAGCATGCCCTGCATGAGGGTGATTTCGGCCTGCTGCCCGGCCTCGATCTTCCGGGCTAGCTCGCGGACCTGGTCCGTGGCGGCGAGTTCGGCCCCCGCTGCGGCCATGTCCACGCCGGCCTCGTGGTGGACGATCATGAGCTCCAGGAACTGCCGCGCCGCGTCGTCGCCGGTGGCGCTCCTGAGCTCGTCGAGCTGCTCGTCGGTGGCCATGCCGGGCATGAGCCCGTTGGGCAGGAGCATGGATCCGTCGCCGGAGCCCATCTCCATCCCGGCGTGGTCGCCGGAGGCCTCGGTCATCCACTCCATGCGCGGCTGGGAACTGCTCTGGGACAGCCCCCACTCCTCGAGCCACGCGTACATCTGTCCGGCCTGCTGCTGCTGCGTGGTGACGATGTCGTAGGCCACGGCCCTCAGGGTCTCGTCGTCGACCTCGTCGCGCACGATCAGCGACATCTCCACCGCCTGGTGGTGGTGCACCTGCATGTCGCGTGCGAAACCGGCATCGGCGCTGCTGCCGTCCGGGTACGACGGCGAGGCACTCACGCGACCGGCGGTGAAGGCGAGCGCGAAGAGCGCGACGACGGCGAGGCCTGCCAGGACCAGCAGGATCCGCTTCTGCCAGCCGGTGAACGAGAGGGTCATGAAGGTCCTTGGGTCGGCGACGTTCCCGTACGAACGTACGACATCGTGAACGTACGACATCCAGCTGGGGGTTCCCTCGGAGGGAATAGGGGGATAGCCTTGGTCGTTATACCCCCTGAGGGTATCTTGAACGACCAGCAGGGAGCTAGCTCATGACCGGGAACGCCGGGACCGCCGTCGTCCACGGCTACACCGCGGACAAGGACGCCTATCTCAAGCGGCTCCGCCGGGTGGAGGGACAGGTCCGTGGGATAGCCCGCATGGTCGAGGAGGACAAGTACTGCATCGACATCCTGACCCAGGTCGCAGCCGTCAACAAGGCCCTCCACGCGGTCTCCATGGGGCTGCTGGAGGAACATATCGCCCACTGCGTGGTCGGGGCCGCGCAGGAGTCGCAGGTCTCGGGCACCACGGATGTGGTCCAGGAGAAGGTCGCGGAGGCAACGGCCGCCATCGGCCGGCTCCTGCGCTGATCCGTCATCAAGGCCGACCCCACCCACCACCGAGGAGAACAGCATGACCACCACCACGATCAACATCACCGGCATGACCTGCGGCCACTGCGTCAGCGCCGTCAGGAGCGAGCTCTCGGAGCTCCCCGGTGTCGGATCGGTCGACGTCGACCTCGTCAACGGTGGCACGTCCACCGCCACCATCTCCTCCGAGGGCCAGCTCGATCCCGCCTCGATCGACGACGCCGTCACCGAGGCCGGCTACACCGTGGTCCCTGCCGGATCCTGACATGGCCACACGGCAGCTCCCCGCGCAGCACGCGGGCCAGGACCAGCGCGTCGTCGAACTCTCCATCCAGGGGATGACGTGCGCCTCCTGCGTGGGCCGCGTGGAACGCAAGCTCGGCAAGCTCGACGGCGTCGAGGCGAGCGTCAATCTGCCGCTGGAGAGCGCCGTGGTCCGGGTTCCGGCGTCCGTCACCGACCAGCAGCTGATCGACACCGTCGAGGCCACCGGCTACGGCGCGCGGGTCGTGGACCCGGACCGGACCGACGGGAGCGCCGTCGAGCAGGCCCCCTCGCGCCTCGGAGCACGCCTGGTCCTCGCGGCCGTCCTGTCCCTGCCGGTGCTGCTGATCTCCATGGTGCCCGGACTGCAGTTCGCCCACTGGGGCTGGGTGGTCCTCGCGCTGACCCTCCCGGTGGTGACGTGGTCGGCCTGGCCGTTCCACCGCGCCGCGGCTGTCAACGCACGCCACCTGTCCTCCACCATGGACACGCTCGTCTCGATCGGCGTCACGGCCGCCTTCCTCTTCTCCACCTGGCAGCTCGTCGCCGACCCGGCGATGACGCAGCACACGGGCATGGGCATGAGCGAGCACTCCCTCTACTTCGAGGTGGCCGCCGTGGTGGTCACCTTCCTGCTCCTGGGCCGTTTCCTGGAGGCCTCAGCGAAGCAGCGGGCCGGGGACGCCCTGACATCCCTGCTGAGCCTCGGCGCGAAGGAGGCCCACGTGCTCCGCATGGTCGACGGCGACCGCGTGGAGGTCACGCTGCCCGCCGACACCCTGATCCCGGGCGACGAGTTCGTGGTTCGCCCGGGCGAGAAGATCGCCACCGACGGCGTGGTGGTCGAGGGCCACAGCGCCGTGGACACGGCCCTCCTCACCGGTGAGAGCGTGCCGGTCGAGGTGGGCCGCGACAGCGCCGTCACCGGCGCCACCATCAACACCTCCGGCCGGCTCGTGGTGCGGGCCACGCGCGTGGGCTCCGACACCGTGCTCTCCCACATGGGCCGCCTCGTCAGCCAGGCCCAGAGCGGCAAGGCCCGGATAGCCCGGCTCGCGGACCGCATCAGCGCGGTCTTCGTGCCGGTGGTGCTCGTGATCGCCGTCGTCACCTTCGTCCTCTGGCTCGTCCTCACCGGCGACCTCGATGCGGCCTTCACGGCGTCCGTGACGGTGCTCGTGATCGCCTGCCCGTGCGCGCTCGGACTGGCGACGCCGACGGCGCTGCTGACCGGTACGGGCCGTGGTGCACAGCTCGGGATCCTCATCCGTGGGCCCCAGGTCCTCGAGGACACCCGGACCGTGGACACCATCGTGCTGGACAAGACCGGGACAGTCACCACCGGGACCATGGCGGTCCACGACGTCGTCGCCCTCGGGCACCGGACCGCCCAGGAGCTCCTCCGCCTCGCGGGAGCCGTCGAGGCGGCGAGCGAGCACCCGATCGCCCGGGCCATCGCCGATCACGCGGCCGGAGCAGGCCAACTCGCCCAGGCCATGGACTTCTCGAGCGCACCAGGCGGAGGCGTACGGGGCACTGTGGACGCCCTCACCGTCACCGCGGGGCGGACCAGCTGGCTCCGCCGCAACGGGATCAGCCCCTCCCCCGAGCAGGAGGCGGCGTTCGGCGCTGCCGAGGACGCCGGGACCACGGCGGTCTGGGTGGCGGTCGACGACGCGGTGGCGGGCTTCATCACCCTGTCCGACACCGTCAAGGAGAGCTCGAGCGCTGCGATCGGGCGCCTGCGCACCCTCGGACTGCGCCCGATCCTGCTCACGGGGGACAACCGGGCGGTGGCCCTCCAGGTCGCGGCGTCCGTGGGTATCGATGCCGCTGACGTCCACGCGGGCATCACGCCGGAGGGCAAGGTGGACGTGGTCCGCGCACTCCAGGCGTCGGGCGCCACGGTCGCGATGGCCGGGGACGGGGTCAACGACGCCGCAGCCCTGGCGCAGGCCGATCTCGGCATCGCGATGGGCTCGGGGACCGATGTGGCCATCGAGGCGGCCGATCTCACGGTGATGGGCAACAGCCTGGAGCAGGTGGCCCAGGCCATCGAACTCTCGAGGCGCACGCTCTCCACGATCAAGGGCAATCTGTTCTGGGCGTTCTTCTACAACGCCGTCGGCATCCCGGTCGCCGCCCTCGGTCTGCTGAACCCGATGCTCGCCGGAGGCGCGATGGCCGCGAGCTCGGTGCTCGTCGTCGCCAATTCCCTGAGACTGCGCGGCTTCGGGAGGTGACAGGGGTCCGGCACACGCCGCCCGTGCACGCACCGTATGCTCTGGGGTGTCCCGGTGCGCGTCCGGTCCCCTACCATCCGGTGTAGTGCCGTCATCCGAAGGAGTTGCCCACGATGCCCGACGAACACGAACTCGCCCAGGAGTCCCTCGAGGACCCGGTCACGGCGATGCTGCAGGACGTGGTGCTCGACAGCGGCGACGTCCAGGAGTTCCTGACCGGACTGGCCGATGTGGCGGCGACCGTCTTCTCGGGAACCTACGGGGAAGTGTTCTGCGGCGTCACCCTGCTCCGCCCGCGGTCGATGATCACCGTCGCGAGCAGCGGTGAGCGGGCGCGCCAGGTGGACGAGATCCAGTACAACTTCGATGACGGGCCCTGCCTGCGGGCAGCACGGGAGGGCTACACCGTGCACATCCGCGACTTCCTGACGGAGACCCGCTTCCCCGAGTACCGCGCGGCCATCGCGTCCTTCGGCGTCCGCTCCGCTCTGGGGATCCCCGTGCAGCTCGACGAGGGCGCGAGTGCCGGCCTCGACTTCTACTCGACGGAGCCGAACGCCTTCGACGCCGAGGGCGTCGCCGCCGCCGAGGGCATCGCCCGGAACGCCTCGAGCAGTCTGCGCCTGGCGGTCAAGATCGGACGGCTCACCGAGGACGCCAGGAATCTGGAAGCAGCGCTGTCGTCGAGAACCACGATCGACATGGCCGTCGGTGCCATCATGGCCCAGAATCGGTGCGGGCAGGACGAGGCCATCGCGATCCTCCGCCGCGCGTCGTCCGCCCGCAACATCAAACTGCGCGACGTCGCCGCGAGCATCCTGGCCTCGGTCGGCCAGTCACAGGCGACCACCACCCACTTCAACCGCTGACGCGCGGCCGCTTCTCCGGGGCCGGCCGCTCCGCGGGTGCCGAGCCGCCCTCGATCGACAGGATGGTGACGGCCACGGAGCCGACCGTGAAACCGCTGCGTTCGATGGTGCGTGCCGCCAGGGTCTGGGCCGTCTCCGCAAGGGTGAGGGCCGAGTGCCCGATGTCGGTGGCGATGTCGATCTGCACGGTCAGGAGCCCGTCCGCGAGGGAGAGGGCGAGGCCGTCGCTGGAGGCGTGCTGGGGTCCGTCGTCCTCGGACCTGAGACGGCGCTGGACGGAATCCACGGCCGACGCCCGCAACCGGGTGAGAGTACTGTGCACCGTCGGTTCCAGCCGGAGGATGCCCGGCTGCTCCAGCAGCGCCGTGCGGAGGGTACGGGTCACCGACGCGAGATCGACGACGGTGGCTTCTGCGGGTTCGTCAGACATCGTAAAGATCCTCCACGACCACATCGATCTGCGCCATGGTGATGGAGGTCTGCGCCTGCACGACCGTCCCCACCCTCTCTCTCAGGGCCACCATGGCGGCCGGGATGCCGACGCTCGACGCGACCGCCACCCTCAGGGTGATGCGGATGTCGCCGACGTCGACGGCCTCCCCGGCCACCGGCCTGCGGCGTCCCTCGTCCGAGGTGCCGATGGTGCAGCGGCGGGCACGCACACCCGGAAGGGTGTCGGCGGCAAAACGGATCAGCGCGGTCAGGGCCTGCTCGCTGATGTCGATCGTGCCGAGCTCCGTGGTGCGCAGCGGCGCCCGACGTCCCCGACGCACCTCCGCACGGGCCACCATCATGATGGCGTTCCGGACCCTGTCACCGGGTTCGAGCCCCGGATCCTGCGGGTCCGCCTCGCGCATGGCCTGGGTGACCGACGCGAGGTGGTGCAGGGCCGCCCGCGCATGCCGGCAGTCCGGGCATGACTGCTCGTGCGGCGTCGGCGGGTGGTCGATCGAGGCCCACAGGTCGTCGAGTTCCCGGCCGCAGCCCAGGCGCGGTCGCTCCTCCTGGAAGCGATCATCGTTCAGCGCCACGGTGACATCCCTTCTGCGAGGACCCGCTTCGCCCGCGCGATCCGGCCTCGAACGGTGCTTTCGGGAAGCTGCACGATGGCTGCGATCTCATGATAGGAGAATCCGTGCACCTCACGCAGCAGCCAGCACGCCCTGGGGCCCGGCGGGACGGTCTGCAGCAATCTGGCCAGGGCGCGCATCTGCTCCCGCGTCTCGACCTGCTCGGCCGGGTCGGGGGACACACCGTTGGAGAGTGATACCGCTCCGCGGGAGGACAGGAGTGGCGACGTCCTCGGGTCCTCCGCGGACGAGGGGGCGTCCCAGGCCCCCGTCGAGGGCCCGTCGAGCTCGGCGGTGGGATCGACCGGACGGCGCTTGCGCTGCCGCAGCTGGTCCAGGCACTTGTTGGTGGCGGTGCGGTAGAGCCAGGGTACGAAGGCCTGGGTCGTCGCGAGATGCGGCAGTCCCCGCCAGGCTGCGATGAAGGTCTCCTGCACGATGTCCTCGGCATGCCCCCGGTCGTCCAGCATCCGGAAGCAGAGCCGGTACACGCCACCCTGATGGACGGTGATCAGCCGTTCGAAGGCCTTCGGATCGCCGTCCTGGGCCCTCGCCACGACCGTCGACTCGTCCAGATCTGCCAGCGGAACAGAGGTCAGGGAGGCGGGTGATGCCCGGGAGGGCGATCCCGTCCGGATCATGGGGACCCCTTTCCGCGATCCTGCGTCATCGCCGCCTCGTCGTCACGCGGACGACGGTCGTTGGCGGTTCGTTCCGGACCAGCATATGCTCAGCATGCTTCCTATCCATATGTGACACCGGATAGGTGACGCGGATCCGACACGAAGAAGTTTCGACTTCAGGCGTGAGGAATCCCGCGGCACGGCGTCTTTACCTGTGTACGCACCACCATCGTTCGAAGGAGTCAGTACCCCATGGCAAACAACCAGAACCCCGCCTCCCACTCGGCAGCAGTCCCGGCGACCGGCGAGGAGCAGAAGCGTCAGTCGGAGCAGCAGTCCAAGGACGTGGAGAAGAGCCGCAACGTCGGCCCGCTGCAGACCGAGCAGGGCAACACCACGATCAACGAGACCGTCGTGCAGAAGCTCGCAGGCATCGCCACCCGTGAGATCCCCGGCGTCTACGCCATGGGCAGCGCGAGCCGTCGGGCCTTCAGCAGCCTCTCCGAGCGCATCCCGGGCTCACAGACCAACGTCAGCGGCGGCGTCAGCGTCGAGAAGGGCGAGCGCCAGGCCGCCATCGACCTGAGCATCGTCGTGGAGCACGGCGCCTCCATCGTCGACGTCAGCAAGATGATCCGCCGCAACGTCATCGAGACCGTCGAGGAGTCCACCGGCCTCGAGGTCCTCGAAGTGAACATCAACGTCACCGATGTGCACCTCCCCGAGGACGACCAGAAGGACGACGACAAGTCGGATCGCCAGGAACTCCAGTAACACCCGCGTCGTCGTCCTCCCCCGCTCCGGAGGGAGGACGACGACGGTCCCGCCCACCCGGTTCCGCCCGGATCGGCTGCCTGCATCACCGGGTGCACCCGCGGCGCATCCGCCATCGTTCTCTCACTGAAAGATACTGACTATGAGTACAACAGCTATGGGCCTCCTGGCCGGTCTCGTCCTGGGATGGGCGGCCGCTTTCGGGGGCTTCGAGGAATTCCTCATCGTGGCCGTCTTCGGCGCTCTCGGACTCCTGATCGCCCGCGTCATCGACGGCAAACTCGATCTGGGCGCCCTGACCGGACGTTCAAGTACCCGCCGATGACGGCCTCACCGGATGCAGTCGACACCGGTGACCGCGGCACGCTGACCATCTCCGAGAAGGCCATCGAGAAGATCGCGGGGCAGATCGCCATGGAGACCCCGCACATCCTCGGCGCCACGGGAGGCTTCCTCGGTATCGGGGGGCATCACGACGAGGATTCCCGCCCGAAGGTCAAGGTCCGTCTGCACGGGCAGATGGCCTCGATCGAGGTCAGCGCCGGCGTGCGGTACCCGACACCGCTGCGGACGACGACGGACGATCTTCGCGAGCGCATCCGCTCCGGCGTGAGCTCCCGTACCGGCGTCGACGTCAGGCACGTCGACATCGACATCACCTCGCTGGTCGGTCGGTCGGCCTCCACCGATCGGAGGGAGCTCGAATGAGCAAGAATTCCCGCTCGCAACGCTTGCGCCGCCGGTCCAGCCGCTCGGTTCCCGCCACGATCACCGCGCTGGTCCTCCTTGCGCTCGCGGTCGCCCTCGCCTGGCTGGGCATCAGCCGCTTGGTGACGGGATCCTGGCCCGGCTTCATGTCCTCGATCGGGGATTCACTGGCAGGGCTCACGTGGAACAGTCCGGCTGTCTGGGGTGCCTCGGTGGTCCTCGCCCTCATCGGGCTGATCCTGCTCCTGGCAGCCATCCTGCCCGGCAAGCACACCGCCATCCAGCTCGCGGGTCCCTCCGGCGCCGACGCCCGGTCGGTCGAGACGGTGATCAGCCGTCGCGGCCTCTCGAGACTCGCGTCCTGGCACCTGGATCACGCGGACGGCGTGGAGTCGACGTCGGTCAGCTCCACCGCACGCAAGGTCACGGCGACCGTACGGACCCCGCTGCGCACCACCAACGAGCTCTCCAGGACCTTGACCGAATCGCTCGAGCGGAAGTTCGACGAGATCGGCGTCGACCCCGCACCCCGCGTCGTCGTACGGGTCAGGAGTACCGGATGAGGCGCGCGCTACCGGTCGGGCCGTCGTCGGCCCCGGACAACGGAAGGAACCACCGATGAGAGAAACCGCAGGCAAGCTCAACCGGGGATGGCTGACGATCATCGGCATCCTGGCCCTGCTCCTCGGTGTGGTGGGGATCCTGCTGGCCTCCGGAGCCGCTGCCGGGATCGCCTCGGCGACCGGGACGGGCTTCGAGCCCGCCGGACCGGGCGAGACGGCGCTTCCGGAGAATGCCCAGAGCATCTTCGCGCCACCCGTGGCCGCCGTGATCCTGAGTGTCGTCGCCGTCGTCGTCGGTCTGCTGGCCCTCGCGTGGCTGCTGGCGCAGCTTCCGAAGCTGCACCAGGCGGGGACGTTCCGCCTCAATTCCGGGGACAATGCGGACGGGATGACGTCCTGCGAGCCGGATGTCCTCTCCGACGCCGTCGAGGCGGACGTCGAGCAGCTGGACGGCGTCCAGGCAGCGTCCGCGCTGCTGCGGGGCAGCGCCTCGCAGCCCGATCTCACCCTCGATGTCGGCATCGACCCCCGGGCCGATGTGCGTGCCGTCATCGAACAGATCCACTCGAGCGTCGTCCCCGACTTCGAGACCGCCGTCGGAGTACCGCTGAGCAGGAACGCCGTGCTCATCAACGTCTCCAACCGGCCGGCCAGGGACAAGGCCGCGGTCGTCTGAATCGCGCTCATCCGTGAGCCCCCTGCCTCCTCCGGCAGGGGGCTCACCGCGTCCGGAGGCCCCACGACCGGTCTTCGCTCTTTCTTCGGACTTCCTTCGGCGCAGGACCGGCTCCGGCCCCGGGTGGGCCGGGCACAGTGGTACCCGGCAGGACCACCACCCGTGGCCGAGATGTTCCCTGCCGGCATCCGGCATCGCCCCTGGAGTACACCGTGGCACGCCCGTCCCGCATCCTGCGATCCACCACCGGCAAGGTCCTCGCCTCCGTCGCGCTGCTCGGCGTCGCCGCATCCGTTGCTGGCCTCGGCACCTACGGCTCCTTCACCTCCACCACCTCCGCCAGCGAGACGGTCAGCGCCGGCAGGGTCGCCATCCAGCTCGGCACGCCGGGAACAGCAGCGAATCGCTTCAATCTCTCCGGCAGTTCCCTCGTACCGGGGGACACGCTGCAGCGCGTGGCGACCATCTCGAACACCGGCAACCAGGCCTTCGGCGGCGTGACCCTGAGCACCATCCCGGTCGGTTCGCCGTCGAAGCTCACCACCGACGCCGTCAACGGCCTCCAGCTCGCCGTCGACTCCTGCAGTGTGCCCTGGACCGAGGGAGGCATCGCCCCCGCCTACACCTACACCTGCGCCGGGACCATCGCGAGTGTCCTGCCGAGCCGCGCGATCATCGGCTCCAACGCGGCCTTCTCCGGCCTCGCATCCATCACCCCGGGCAGGACCGACCACCTGCGCTTCACGGCGACGCTCCCGGTCGCCGCCGACAACACGTTCCAGGGCCTCACGAGCACGGTGAACTTCGCCTTCACCGCTACACAGCGCGCCGCCACCAGCCGCTGACGCGGGCAGCGCCCGACATGGACGCAGACCCGGGCGTGGGCAGCGCCCGACGCGGATCAGGGACGTGGGACCGGCTCCACCGGATTGGGCTGGTCGAAGGCCTCCGGCGCCACGGTGTCGCCGGCGGTGGTGCGGAGCTCGTCCATCCGCACCCACACCACACCGGCAACGATCAGCACTCCGCCGAACAGTTGCATCAGGCCCGGCAGCTCGCCGAGGACGAGCCATGCGGCGAGGACCGCGAACATCACCTCGGTCAGCGCCACGAAGCTCGCCACCTTCGAGCCGAGCCGCTGCGCCGCCAGGATGCCCGTCACGTAGGCCGCCACCGTGGCGACGAGCACCAGGACCGCCACCGGGGCGAGCCAGCTGTACGTGGCCCCGGCCAGGGTCACGTCGGCGAGGACCACGCGGATGGGCATGAGGTTCGTGAGCCCCAGGAGCCCGATGGTCAGCGCGGCCACCACCATTCCCCCGCCGGCCATGACGAGTGGAGGAAGGGTGTCGTCGATCCGCGCGGACATCAGGAAGAACACCATGAGGCAGACCGCCGCGGCCAGCCCGAAGAGGACCCCCACGGGATCCAGCCGGGTGTCACCGGTCAGATCGAGGACCAGGAGCAGTCCGAGGATCGCCGTCACGGACCCGAGGATCGTGGGGATCGTCGGCGGTTTCCGTGACCGCACCCAGAGGAAACCGACGATCAGCACGGGGGCGAGATACTCCAGCAGCAGGGAGACGCCGATCGACATGCGCGCCACGGCATTGAAGTAGAACAGCTGGCACAGGGCGATCGCCGTCATGCCGTAGATGGTGATGGTCAGCGAGTGCCGGCGCAGGATCGACCAGCGGCCCCGCAGCGCGAGGAGGGCCGGGACGAGGAGGACGGCGGCGGCACCCCCGATCCGCACGCCGACGGCGGCGCCGGGGCTCCAGCCGATCTCGATCAGTGATTTGGCGAACGGCCCGGAGACGCCGAAGGTCGCCGCCGAGACGAGTGCTATCCAGAGGCCGGCGGCAGGATGCTGCGTCACGTCGCTTCCCTTCGGGTGGTGTCGAGATCGGCCGCACGGCTTTGCTGTCAGCAGTGAAGCTCGTTATGGTCGTGACACTAGGGGTTGGCAATGTCAGGAGTCAAGATGTCGTTCACCTATGACACCCAGGTTGCCCTCGCCACGGCCGCAGCGCTGATCAACACCGCACGCGACGACGTGGACGTGCTCGACACCATGGAGGGGCTGGACGCGTTCCTCGAGGAGCAGCGGTTCACCGGCTCGCGGACTCGGGCGGAGTCCGAGCTGCAGGCCGTGCGTGCCCTCCGGAAGGAACTGGAGGTGCTGTGGTTCGCGGGGGAGGACGACGTCGTCGAGCAGGTGAATGCGATCCTGCGGCGCACCAGTGCGCTCCCGCAGCTGGTGCGCCATGACGAGTGGGACTGGCATCTCCACGCCACCACCCCGGAGGCGCCACTGGCCGACCGCATGGCCACGGAGGCGGCGATGGCCCTCGCGGACGTGGTCCGAGGGCATGAACTCGACCGCCTCGGTGCCTGCGCCGCACCCGACTGCGACGGCGTGGTGCTCGACCTCAGCCGGAACCGGTCCAAACGCTTCTGCGACACGGGGAACTGCGCGAATCGCACCCATGTGAAGGCGTACCGGGCGCGCAGGGCCGGCAGCGGCTGACCGGCCGGGGTACGGCGGGTCTACCTGTGCTGGGTCCGGGGACTTCGGCGCTCAGAACGGCGTGGCACGGCGTGGCACGGCGCGACACGCCGTCGTCAAAGGGGTATCTGCCCTCGAAGTCCCCGATTGGGTACGTACGTGACAGCGTGACTGATCATCAGGACCATGCAGTTCAGCGCCCGACGTCGTCCTCCTCCGCCGACGGGGCTGCGACGCCCTCGACGCCGTCGCCGGTGAAACCGTCCTCCGAGTATCCGTCGGCGGCGAAGCCCGGTTGTGCAGGGCCGTCGAACGACAGGGTGAGGGAGGAGCTGTAGGCGGACCCGTGCCCGCCGCCGTAGCCGACTCCCGGGTCCGGTCCGAAGGGCCCTCCGGCCTCCTCGGGTACCGGGCCATTGCTGCCGAGCAGGCTCCTGGTCAGTGACGCGCTGTCCGCCATGAGCTCGCCCACGGCTGCGATCAGGTGGGCATCGGCCGTCGGTACGCCCTCGAGCGCGGCTGCGAGCACTGCGCGACGCACCAGCTCGCGCGCGAAGGACGCCGTCGTGCCGTCGGTGCGGCCTGCGGCGGTCCCGATCGCCTCGGCACCAAAGGGCAGCCCACCGGCGTAGAGGCGCAACAGCGCAGCCCGCTCGTGCTCGGCGGGCAGCGGCACCTCGACCGCCAGATCCACGCGGCCCGGACGCTGGGCGAGCGCACGCTCGAGCATGTCCACGCGGTTGGTGGTCAGGACGAAGGTGACGTCGGCGTCGGCGTCGAGGCCGTCCATGGCGTCGAGCACCTCGAACAGGAGGGGCTGCGGGCCGTGCCCGAAGCTGCGGTCCTCGGCGATCAGGTCACAGTCCTCGAGGACCACGATGGAGGGCTGCAGCGCACGCGCCGTCCTGGCCGCCTCCCCCACATGGGCGAGCGTGCTGCCGGAGAGGAGGATCGCCGTCGTGCCCTTACTCGCGCTGAGCAGGAAGCGGACGGTGTGGGTCTTGCCCGTTCCCGGCGGACCGTAGAGGAGGATGCCGCGTTTGAGGTGCTGTCCGGCCTTCAGGAGTGCCTCACGATGGGCGCCGATGCCGAGCGCATGCTCCCTCACCCGGCCCAGCAGACCGTCGGGGAGAGTGACGTCGTCGGCCGAAAGGGTGGGCCGCTCGTGGAAGGTGACGCCCGCATCACCGGAACCGAAGTTGTCGGTGGTGAACGAGAGCACCTGCCCCTTGAGGACGCTCTCACTGCGCATGCGCTGCCGGAACTCGGCGAGGAAGGCCTTCGTCACCGCCGGGTCCTCGCACAGGACCTCGAGCGAGGCCGACGCGCGTCCGTAGCGTGGCTCGGCGCTGCGCTGCAGGAGGGCCACGGGAACGCCATCGAAGCGGAAGAGCCGGAGTCCGAGGGCAACGGTCTGTCGCTGCTCGGCAGGACCGATCGGCAGGTTCACGTAGTCCGGCTGCGCCAGGGGGAAGTTCGGGTACAGCGCCGACTGCTGGAGCATGTCGCTCAGGGACGAGTGGTGGCGCTGATCTCCGCCGCCGATCCCGACCAGTCGGGCATCGGACCCCACGACGTCCGTCAGCACGATGTCGGCATCGACGAAGCGGTGCGCGGCGATCTCCTCGACGACGACGGCGACACCGCCCGCCGGCGTCCCGAGGTGCGCGCTGATCGTGTCGGTGACTTCCCTGCCCTGTGGCGACGTCGGTAGCGCGTCCTGGGCCAGGCGAACCATCGTCCCGAAATCCCTCATGAAACCAGCGACGTCATCGTCCATGAGGGGAGGGTAGCAGGACGACTGCCCTCCGGGCGGTTCCGGCGTCGTCCCCGGGGGCGTCCGTCCCGGATCCGGGGACATCACCGCCGTCCGTACCGTGTCGAGCGGCGACACGCCGCTGCGGAAGGCCGCTCGTCAGCCGAAGTCCCCGATCTGCAGCGTCCGTGTCCGAACCATCCCCCGAATCATGCGACCGGCTCACGCGACCGGCCACCCAACTCACCCGACCGATCACAGGGTGTCGTGGCGGCCGTCAGCCGTCCTGGTTCGGCAGGCGCTCTCCGTACCGGGGTGCGTCACCGGACTCCGGGTCGGCAGCCTGTGCTGTCTCCTGCGGCTTGGCCTGGGCATCCGGCCGGGCGGACGACCGGTTGACCCCGGAGCCCTGGCTGAGGTGCTCGGCATTGGGCGTCTCCGCCATCATCAGCATGGCGCAGATGACGAGCGAGACGATGAACGCGATCCCGGCTGCTGTGAGGCCGAGGTCCACACGCAGTACCTGGGATCCACCGCCGGTGGCGAAGATCGCCGTCGCCACCCCCGCGACCACCGCGAGCGCCGCGGAGAACACCAGCGGAGCTTTGATGCCGTAGCGGAACCGTCCCTGTGTGGGCTTCCCCGGCTGACGCTTGGCCACGGGCACTCCTTCCGGTGATGAATTTTCTACGAGTTGTAGAGCTTCTAGTTTACGGGGTCCGGTCCGTCCTGGGCCCCCTGGACTGATGATGCGCTCACGGCTGAATCATGCCGATAGCTGAGCGCTGCGATCCCGAGCACGACGGCGGTCAGCAGCGCCCCACCGCCACTGACGCCCAGCAGCGCCTGCGGACCGAGCTGCTCCACGAACAGCAGGATGGCGCCGGTGCCGAGGCCGATGACCCCCACGAGGACCAGATCCCGTGCTTCGGGCCGGGGCCGCTCGGCGAGACCCCGGACCAGCTCCACGACGCCGGCCACCGCGAGGGCCGCAGCCCCCGCGACGGCGAATGTGCGGGTGTCCACGACGACGAGGCACACCAGCCCCGCCCCGAGGAGCAGCCCGCCACCGACGCTGGTCAGCGGCGTGATGCGTACACCCGGGCCCAGGGTCCGGTGCGTCCACAGATACCCGGCGCCCCCCAGCAGGAGATACGACCCGCCCGCGACGGCGAGCACCGGCGTGGTGGGCTCACGCCAGAAGATCGTGACGAGACCGAAGACCGCGCTCACCACGGCGCGCGCCATGAAGGGTCTCCAGACCGGGGACCCGGCCGGGTCGGCGCCCGGAGCGCGTGCTGCAGTAGCCATCGGTGTCTTTCTCACGTGGTGCGGTGGGTCGGTCTTCTCGGCACGACCAGTTTAGGGGCCACTCCGGTCCGGCCTCCTCCTGGCGGCGGGCTGCCTCACGACGCGCCGCGCATCACTGTCCCGCGCGTGGGGCCGGTGACCATCCAGCGGTCGTCCCGGATGCGCCAGCCCAGGGTCACGGATCGGGCCAGCATGTACCCGACGCCGAATGCCAGCCACAGCCACACGATGCCCTCGCTCCCCGACAGTCCCGCCCGGTCCACGAGGACCAGCAGCGGCAGGTAGAGCACCAGGTTCACGACGCCGGCGAGCGCCAGGTACCGCGCGTCCCCCGCACCGATGAGCACGCCGTCGAGCACGAAGACGAACCCGCACACCGGCTGCGCAGCCGCGAGGACCCAGAGCCCGGCGGCGAAAGCGGCCTGCACCGCCGGATCGGTGGTGAAGATCCATCCCAGGAAGGGGGCGGCCGCGGCGAGGACGGCGCCGGTGACGACCCCGAACCCGACACCCCAGGCGACCATGCGTCGCGTGAGCGCGCCTGCCAGGACCCTGTTCCCGGACCCCAGCTCCTTCCCGATCAGCGCCTGGGCGGCGATGGCGAGGGCATCGAGCGCGAAGGCGAGGAAGGTGAAGACCGTCATGACCAGCTGGTGCGACGCGAGGCCGAGGGCGCCCTGGCCGGTGGCGACGAGGACCGTGGCCAGCACGGCGACCCGCAGCGACAGGGTCCGCAGCATGAGCCATGAGCCCACGCGGGCGGTGCCCCGGATCCCGTGCAGGGACGGACGGAGGGACACACCGTCCCGCCGCGAGGAGCGCACGATCATGAGGAGGTACACCCCGGCCATCCCCCACTGCGCAATGCTGGTTCCCAGGGCCGACCCCGCCACCGACATCCCCGCCACGTACACCAGCACATAGTTGAGGACGATGTTGACGCCGAAACCGGCACCCGCCACCACGAGCGGGGTCCGGGTGTCCTGCAGTCCGCGGAGCATGCCGGTGGCGGCGAGGACCACCAGCATGGCGGTCAGGCCCGGCATGGACCAGCGTAGATAGTCCACCGCGTAGACCCCCACGGCGCCCTCGGCTCCCAGGAGGGACACGAGGGCGGGAGCGGCGAGCCATCCGGCGGTGGAGAGCAGGAGACCGAGCACGACGGCGAGGCCCACGCCGTCCCGCCCTGCAGCGAGCGCTTCGGGCCGCCGTCCGGCACCGAGCAGGCGCGCGACGGCAGGCGTGGTGGAGTAGGCGAGGAAGACCATGAGCCCGACGGCGGTCTGGAGCACCGTGGAGGCCAGTCCCACACCCGCGAGCTCGGCGACGCCCAGGTGCCCGACGATCGCCGAGTCCGCGAGCAGGAACAGGGGTTCGGCGATGAGCGCGCCCAGGGCAGGGACGGCGAGCCGCAGGATACTGCGGCTGAGCAGGCGGTTGTCGGGCGGTCTCTCGTGCACCCGACCAGCCTAGGGTGTCGGCGCCCAGGCCTAAGCTGGAGCTGATCGTCCATTCCGTACGGGAACCAGGGGAACCATGAAACTCGGCATCAAGCAGTACCTGGCCGGCCTGATCCTCTTCTTCGTCAGCACCCTCTTCCTGCCCGGGGCCGTGTCCGACTTCGCACGGGCCGAGTCGACCGGCACCCCCGTGCCCTCCACGGCCCTGCCGTACCTGCTCATCGGACTCGCCCTCATCCTCGCCTCCGCCGCGTGCCTCGGCTGGGGGTACTGGCTCACGCGTCGCAACCGGGATCCGCGCCGCCCGCATCGCGAGGACGACCCGGACGAACCCCTGCTCCGACCGGGATATGGTCCGCCGCCGGGGCAGGAGACATGGCGCGAGCATCCGCTGCGCCGACCCGACCAGGGCAACCAGCGCCCCTGAGACCCTAAGCCCCTGAGCCCGGGCTCGGGCTCGGGTCTCAGGGCGATGCACCCGGGGGCGACGACGTCCTGGTCTGGATGCCGCACCCTCGCGAAAGCTGCCCTGGCGACGCCGTCCCCCGGGCGAGCACGTGCCGCCCTACACCGCTAGTCGAAGTGCGTCCTCCCCGGCCCCTGGCCGAGCGACTGCAGGACCGATGCCGCGACGTCGCGCACCTTGAGATTCCTCGCACTCGAGGCGGCCTTCAGGATCGACATCGCCTCCTCCTGCGAGCAGCGGTTCTGCCCCATGATCACCCCGACGGCGAGGTCGATCGTGGTCCGGCTCTCCATCGCCGCCCGCATGTCGGCGCTGGACTCGGTGAGTCGGGCGATACGCACCGCGAGCCGGAGGGACACCGAGACCTCCTCGGCGAACCGCTGTGCCGCCGCGATGTCACTCTCCCCGAACGCGTCGGCGCGGGGTGAGTAGAAGTTGAGCGCCGCCGTCGCCTCGCCCTCGAGCGGGACGGGGACACCGAGCGCGGAGACGATCCCGTGACCGGCGATCGCCCGGCTGTACTCGGGGAAGCGCTCCTCGACCGCGAAGTCGGGAACGTAGTGCACGGAGCCCTCGCGCGCTGCGCGAAGGCACGGCCCGTCGTCGAACTCGTACTGGACCTCGTCCATCTTCTGGGCCAGCGCGCCGTTGCTGGCCACCGTCGTCTTGGCGCGGTCCCTCAGGAGGGTGACACCGCAGAGGACCTCGTCGGAGCCGGTGGACATCCGATGGCCGGCCGCGACCACCAGCTTCGTCAGGAACTGCTCGACGTCCTCGCTGTCGAGCACCATGTCCTGGATCGAGCCCGCGTCGACCGCACGCACTGTGTTTCCGTTTTCTTGATCAGACAATCGGTGAGCCTTTGCATCACTTCCCGTGCGGCCGGCACGCGCCGGCGTCGGGAAAGGATTGCCGCTTGCTGCTAAACGACGAGATGAACATTACCGAATCCCGGGGTGCCATGATGTCGGCCCCACGAGCGGGCGGCAGGGCCCGGCAGATCCCCCCTCAGGCCGACTCCTCCGCGGGCTCGGTCGTGCCGGACACGGAGACGCCGACCAGCCCGAGATCCTCATGGCGCCCGCGGTAGACCGCGGTACGCAACTCGATCGCGTAGGCCTCGAGTGCCGGCATCCCGACCGCGGCGGCGACGGCGATCTCCGCCTCGATGTCGTAGGGCACCCGCACGAACTGGATGCCGAAGGCAGCCCCGCGATCGCCTCCCGGGTCGCCCTCGAGGATCACGTAGCTCGCCCGCGGTTCGTCGAGGGGGTTCCCCACACTGCCCACGTTCACGAGGGTGCGGCTGCGCACCGTCGAGACGAAGGCATCGTGGATGTCTCCGTAGCACACCACGTCCGGTGCCGGTCCGGTACCGGTCAGCCCGGTCGATGCGAACATGCCCTCGAAGTCCTCGTCGGTGTGCCGGGCGTGCACGCGGTGGTACACGCTCCTGGCCGAGGCGTGGAACAGGCGCACGTTCCGGCCGCCCACGCGGAGATCGTGACAGAGCGGAAGGGTCCCCAGCCACCGGCGGTCCTCCGGGGTCAGCTCCCTGTGCCACCACCATCCGGCCTCGTCCCTCCACTCGGGAGTGTCCGTGGGGAGGAAGTCGTCCCAGTTGCCGCGGACGGTGACGGCGCAGTGGAGGCGGCTGAGGCGCACGCACTCCGAGCCGCGGGGCCCCTTCCCCGCCACGTCGCCGAGATTGTAGACGGTGGTGATCCCGCGCCGGCGAAGATCGGCCAGCACCGCCTCGAAGGCCGTGACATTCCCGTGGAGATCCGAGATCACCGCGCAGCGTTCCATGCGCACTCCGTGTTCCATGCGCACACAGTACAGCGGCACCCGTACGCAGGGCCGCCGGCGTGGAACCCGTCACCGCCGTCCGGGGATCATGACGCCGGGGCCGCGCCGAGGGACCGGAGCTCCGCCGCCAGATTCTGACGTGCCGTTCCGGCCCAGCGCTCCCGGGCACGCGCGGTCCGGAACAGGGGCTCGAGCGCGAGCAGCTGCTCCAGCACACTCGAGCGGCCCTGCCTGAATGCCTCGTCGGGAATATGGGCGTATTCCAGCCTCACGGCCGTGCGATACCGCTCGTACTCCGGGGCAGACCCACCCAGGACGGCGAGATCCGCGTCGCAGAGCAGCTCACCGGCACGATCGCCGGGCACCGGGTCGTGGTCGCGGGTGAGGAGGATCAGCCGCCCGATCTCCTCCACCTCGTGCTCGGGGAGCCGCTCCCGGAGCCGGTCGTGGGCCAGGGCTGCCGACGCCTGCTCGTCCTCCCCGGGCACTCCCCGATAGACGGCGTCGTGGAACCATGCCGCCATGAGAATGTTCCGACGGTGGACGGTGTCGGAGTCGTCCAGCAGCTGATCGAGCGCCTCGAGGACCGCCAGGAGGTGCGACGGGGTGTGATACCTGCGGTGAGCCTCCTCCCAGCGGCCGAGGAGTTCCTGCCCGAGCGTGGGATCGGCGGGCAGGAGAGCGCTCCAGCGCGAGGTGAGGACGGCGCGGAGCTTCGCCGGCCGTCGTCGTGCGGGAATCCGGAGCCCGCTGGCGATGAGCGCCCGGACCAGGCCGGCCCCGCTGACCGGCACGGCCCCGCGATCGACGAGGTCGCTGTACCGCCGGGCGGGCACGTCGTAGTGGTCACCGTCGAACGCCCGGAGCGGGATCCCCGCGGCGGCGGCGAACCGGTGGAGCTCCTCGAGGGAGGACGTGGAGACCAGATGCGAGAACACCGTTCCGTGCGCGGGCCAGGAGGGCGGATCGATGAGGACGGCCATGATGAGCAGTGTAGGCTTCGCGCTCCGCACCCTGTACAAAGACCTCGGACGGTGGCATCCTGCGAGGTGATCCACATCACCGTGCGGTCCGGTGGCCGCTCCGAAACCCGAGGGAGCCGTCATGACAGCCGCAGGAACCACCCTCCTCGCCATCGGCACGAAGAAGGGGCTGTGGCTCGCGTCGAGTTCCGACCGCGAGAACTGGACCCTCAGCGAACCGAAGTTCCTCATGGAGGAGATCCCGAGCATCGGCATCGACACCCGCGGATCCCGCACGCGGTTGTTCGTGGGCCGGATGTCGTGGCACTTCGGACCCTGCATCGCACACTCCGACGACCTCGGTGAGACCTGGGCCGAGCCGCAGGAGGGCGGTATCCGGTTCGGCGCCGACGACGGCGAGGCGCTGGAACGGATCTGGCAGATCCAGCCCGACTCGGAGGACCGGCCCGGCGTCGTCTGGGCCGGATGCCAGCCGATCTCCGTGTGGAAGTCGGTCGACCACGGCGAGACCTTCGAGCTCAACCGGGGACTCTGGGACCACCCGCACCGCAGCCGCTGGGGAGCGGGGTTCGGTGGAGCCGCAGCCCACACCGTCCTGCCGAGCCCGGCGGACGAGACCATCCATGTCGCGATGAGCACCGGAGGCGTCTACCGCTCCGATGACGGCGGGACGTCGTGGCAGCCGCGCAACAGCGGGATCAGCGCCTACTTCATGCCGGATCCGAACCCCGAATTCGGTCAGTGCGTGCACCGGGTGGCACGCGACGTGGACCCCGACCACCTCTTCGCGCAGAACCACCACGGCGTGTACCGATCCATGGACCGTGGGGACTCCTGGCAGTCCATCGCCGCCGGACTACCGGCCGATTTCGGCTTCGTGATGCTCTCCCACCCGCACAGGAGCGGGACCGCCTGGGTGATCCCCCTCAAGGCCGACGGCGAGCGGATCCCGCCCGACGGCCGACTCATGGTGCACCGGACGGAGGACAGCGGCACCACCTGGGAGGCGACCGCCGCCGGACTCCCGGCGGCCGACTACAACGCCGTGCTTCGCGACGCCGCCTGCGTGGACACCGCACTGATCCCGGGTGTCTATTTCGGGACCCGGGGCGGCACGGTCTACGCCAGCGCGGACGAGGGGCGTTCCTTCCGCGAGGTGGCGAGCCACCTGCCGGACGTCCTATCGGTCCGGGCCGCCGTCGTGCCCGCCTGATCGGTGGTCCGGGATGTACTCCGTCACCGTCCTGATCCCCACCCTCCTCCGCCCCTATCTGGACGGACGGAGCGAGATCGGCGTCGAACCGCCACCGCGGGGCGATCTCTCGTCCGTCCTGGACGCCCTGTGCGAGGGACGCCCGCTGCTCGGGCAGCGCATCCGCGAGGAGACGGGCGCCCTGCGGCGCTATGTGAACATCTTCGTGGACGGCGAGGACGTCCGTCGCCTGGACGGCCTGGGCACCGAGGTGCCCCCCGGGGCGACGGTCATGATCGTCCAGTCGGTGGCCGGAGGCTGAGCACCGGCCGGACGGGACCTACTGGTAGGTCACGAGCCAGGGCTTGGGCGTGACGGTCGTGTAGGTCTGCTCGGGGCTGAGGGTCGGTTTGTCCTCGTCGTAGAAGTTCTTCCACGAGGGCCAGACCCCCTCCGGCATCTCGGCCTGCAGGACCGACCACGTGTTCAGCTTCTCCTCCGGCGTCCCGTGCCCGTCCGCGTGGAGCGTGAAGGCCAGCTCGCTGCGCGAGGTGTCGAGCTTCTCGCGCCCGTCGATCATGTCCAATCGGAACTGGTGGACCATCATGACCTTCTGCGGGAGGTCGTTCTCGCGCGTGAGGTCCGCCAGCCACGCCGCCGTGGTGTTGATCTCCTCCGCATCGACGGACCCGATCTGCTGGAGCGGGAGCTGCCCCGGCGCGAGTCGCCATTCGGGGTCGAGCGCCAACCCCACCGTGGGGCGCTCGAGGAGTTCCTCGTAGCGCTTCATCTGGGAGAGGAAGTCCGAGCGGCCGGACTGGAAGTCGAGCACCACGTAGACCCCTGCCTTCTCGGCGGCATCGACCCAGGGGATCAAGTCCTCGATCGCCGTCTCGCTGGAGTAGTCGCCGTCCTCCCCTGCATCCGCACTGGCCACGGTGGTGATCAGATCGATGGCCGGGACCACGGGCTCGTCGCTGAACGGTTGGTACTGCGCGGCCAGCTCCTTGACCCTGACCATAGCGGCTGCGCTGTCCTGCTCTCCCAGGGCTCCGAGGTAAGGACCGTCGGGGTGGCCGTAGAGCGCCACCATGCGCCTGCCAGGGAAGACGGTCTGGCCGCCGCCGGGCAGTTCGACGCCGGTCGCCGCCACGCCTGCGCGGGCCGCGAACTCGGTCTCGCTGCCGAACTCGTCACCGACGGCGAAGACCGCCGTGTCGGCGTGCTCGACGACGGCGTCGACCGACGCCGATGTGGCGCGGGGGTCGGCCTCGGCCAAGACGCGCACGTCCGCTCCGGCCGCTCGCGCCGTCGCCAAGGACGCGGGATCCGAGGCCCCGGTGGCCAGGACGAGTGCGGCGGCGTCCTCCTCGGGCGCATCGAAATCGGGCAGGTCCTCGGCGGTCGCCTGCTCCGCGAGGTCGGGGCCGGCGGACGACGACTCGGAGGTCGACCCGGTCGGCGCGGGGCCGGTCGGCGCGGGGCCGGACGGCGCCGGAGCGGTCGATGCGGCTCCGGACGGAGCGCTCTCCGGGGGCGGCGGAGGCGTGAGCTCCAGCAGCTGCAGGTCCTCGCTCCCCAGCCCGGTGACGGTACGGACGAGATCGGAGGCCTTCACCGCGGTGGGCTCGACCGTCAGGCCGATCACGGACGAGAAGTCCTTGGCGGTCCCGGGCCCTGCGAGCAGGTCACGTGCCTGCCCCAGCGCGGTCCAGTCGGCAGCGGGATCGCCGTACCCGACGATGCTGTCCACACCGAGTCGGTCCAGCTCCGCGGTGACGTCGGCGGTCCCCGAACCTCCCGGCCCGACGACCAGCAATGGCACCCGGAGGCCCACGGCGGCACTCGCGGCGGGTCCGAGATCCGTGTCCGTCAGCGAGGCGTCGGCGTCCTCGGCCAGGACGACCGCCACCGGACTGCGGTCGAAGAGTGCACGGCTCGTCGCGAGTGAGAGCTCACCGGAGGAGCCACGGAGCACGAGGCGCTGGGACGCATCATCGGCGGCGAGGACTACATCGGCGTCCTGCTGCTCCTCGGTCTCGACGGCGTCCGGCGCGGGCTGCTCGGAATCCGAGCATCCGGAGACCGCCACGAGTCCGACGAGAGTGAGTCCGGCGAGGGTTCGCCTGCTGCGGGAGAAAATGGTCATCGCCTGCTTTCGTGAGGGGGATCTGTCATCGAGGGTACGCGGATGCTCGCCGCGACCGGGGCCCGAGCCCCGGTCGCGGGCGGACCAGGTGCCGATAGGACGGTCGTCGTCCGCTGGATACTCGGGAGGACACACCCGTCCTCGTGGTTGCGTCGGAGAACCTAAGCATGCTTAGGTTTGAGGACACGTTCCGGTCACGGGCCACGCCCACGCACCGGAAACCACGATTGAGCGTCCGTTCGATGGGCAATGTCAAGGTTAGGAATGAACATGACTACGCAGAATTGGCCGCAGGACCCCCTGGTCCCCTCCACCACCGGGAACGAGTCCTCCACCTCGGATCTCGCCACCACGCAGCTGGGCACCGGGGACCCGACCTCCGGTTCCGACGCGTCGCGGACAGATGCTGCGAAGGATCAGGCGAAGAAGGTGGGCGAGGACGGCAAGCACGCCGCCAAGAACGTCGCGGGAACAGCCGCGTCGGAGGCGAAGGGCGTGGCAGCCGAAGCCGGCGCGCAGGCCAAGGACCTCCTCGGGACCGTGACCTCCGAGGTCAAGAGCCAGGCCGGCGCCCAGCAGCAGAACATCTCGAAGGGCCTGCGGTCGGCCTCGGAGGAGCTGAAGTCGATGGCCGACGGGTCGGACAACCAGACGGTGTCCAACCTGGTGCACCAGGCCTCCGAGCGTGCGGACTCCGCGGCCAGCTGGCTCGAGGGCCGCGACGCCTCCGAACTCCTCGAGGACGTGAAGTCCTACGCACGCCGCAAGCCGGGCATGTTCCTCCTCCTCGCCGGAGGTGCGGGTGTCCTCGTGGGGCGCCTCACCCGGGGCGTCACGGGCAATCGCGACTCGGACACGACATCCTCTGCGCAGGGCCAGGCACGGACCACCGCACCCCGCACGTCGTCGGACACCTCGACGACCGATGGGTACGCGGGCTACACCGAGGTGGACGCCGACTCCTACAGCGGCACGCCCGCTACGGCGGGCCTGGACGACCGGAGGCAGGAGCGCTCCGAGCGCGATCCGAGCCCTGCGTTCGTGGACCCCGCCGACGAGTACCCGACGATCCCGCCGGGAACGCCGCCCGTGGGTACCCGTCCGACTGACGGAGGCCTGCGCTGATGACTGAGACATCCGTCGGAGGTGCCCACCAGGCCTCCGCCCGTCCGGGCCCGGACACGGCCACCGGAGGAGCCGACCGCTCTCTCGGGGACATCCTCGGAGAAGTCACGAAGGATCTGTCCACGCTGATGCGGCAGGAGGTGGCTCTGGCGAAGGCCGAAGCGACCGAGTCGGCGAAGAATGCAGGAAAAAGCGCTGGCATGTTCGCCGGTGCCGCCGTGGGCGGTCACTTCCTCCTCCTGTTCCTCTCCCTCGCCGCGATGTGGGGCCTCGGAGAGCTCATGGCACTCGGGTGGGCCGCCCTGATCGTCGCCGCGGTCTGGGCGATCATCGCCGCGATACTGGCCCTGACGGGCAAGAAGGAAATGAAGAAGGTCAAGGGTCTGCCGCAGACAGCGGAGACCATCAAGGAAATTCCGCCGACACTGAAACCAGGTGAGACACGATGAGCCAGTCCCCCGATGAGATCCGTGCCGAGATCGAGCGCACCCGACAGGCACTCGGCTCGGACGTCGACGAGATGGCCGACCGCGTGAACCCCACGAACATCGCGCACCGCCAGACCGAGAAGGTGAAGCACAGCTTGAGCAATGTGAAGGAGACGGTGATGGGCAAGGCGGAGGACGTCAAGGATTCCGTGCTGGGCAAGGCGGAGGACGTCAAGGACTCGGCCCGGGATCGCGCCGGTCAGGCCAGGAACACGATGAGCGGCGGGGGCGGGACCTCCCGTTCCACCGCGGACTCCGCGAAGGAGAAGGCTGCCGGCAATCCGCTGGCCGCCGGTCTGATCGCCTTCGGCGCAGGCCTCCTCGTCGCCTCCCTCATCCCTGCCAGCCAGAAGGAGCAGGACGTCGCGTCGCAGCTCAAGGAGCAGGCAGCTCCCCTGAAGGAGAAGGTCACCGACGCCGCCAAGCAGATCGGCGAAGAGGTCAAGGAGCCCGCCCAGGAGGCCGTCCAGTCCGTCAAGGAATCAGCGACGGATTCGGCACGGACCGTCAAGGACGAGGGACAGCAGGCCGCGGGTGACGTGAAGGGCAGTGCGCAGGACGCCCAGTCACGCGTGCAGCAGCAGAAGTAGCGCACCGCGACCTCGGTGGAAGGGAAGCGAATACTAAGCGTGCTTTCAATTCACTGCTAAGTGTGCTTACTCTAGAGGTCGGGTGGTTCGCCGGAGCAGGATCCCGACGCAGCCTGGAACCGGCAGTACCACACTCATACAGGCTCAACAGAAGGAGAACGACATGATCAGCCAGGAAAACATCGATACCCTGCTCAGCAACGGCGGCGACGTCCTCGGGTCCGACGGGGACAAGATCGGATCGGTCGGTCAGATCTACCTCGACGACCAGACCGGCGATCCCAGCTGGGTCACCGCGAAGACGGGCCTCTTCGGCACGTCCGAGTCCTTCGTCCCGCTGCAGGGCGCCAACGTGGAAGGCAACGACGTCCGTGTGCCCTACACCAAGGCCCAGGTCAAGGATGCACCCCGCGTGGAGTCCGACGGCAACCTCAGCCCGGAGGAAGAGGATCGTCTCTACCGCCACTACGAGATCGGCGGCGGTGTCACGGGCAATCGCACCGACACGACCACCGGCATGGTGGACAACGAGCGTGACCTCGACGCGAACGCCGGCCGCCACGCCGGTACCACGGACGCCGGCATGACCGGTCGTACCGACGACCGCGATGCTGCGGGCTTCGACTCCGGACGCGAGACCGTGGGACACGACACGTCCGGCCCCACCACCGACGACGCCATGACGCGGTCGGAGGAGCAGCTCCACGTGGGCACCGAGCGTACCGAGGCGGGTCGTGCACGGATGCGCAAGTACGTCGTCACGGAGAACGTCAGCAAGACCGTGCCGGTGAGCCACGAGGAGGTTCGTGTGGTCAGCGAGCCCATCACGGACGCCAATCGCGGGAACGCACACGATGGCCCGTCCATCAGCGAGGAGGAGCACGAAGTGACCCTCCACTCCGAGCGCGTCGTCGCCGACAAGGAGACCGTCCCCGTGGAGCGGGTCCGCCTCGACAAGGAGACCGTCACCGAGAACGAGACGGTCAGCGACGAGGTCCGCAAGGAGAAGATCGAGGTCGAGGGCGCCGACGAGAGGCGCACCGACAACAACCGCTGAGCAACCGTTCAGCAGGGGAGGGCTCGGGGCGTTGCTCCGGGCCCTCCCTCATTTCCAGGGTCATCAAGGGTAAGGACACGCAATCGTGCCGGAGTTGAACGAATGGTCGACCAGCCGCCTGCTCACCACCGCGGCCCGTATCGTCGAGCACTCATGGAACGAGAAGCTCCTGAGCATCGGCATCACCCACGCGGGGCTCACCACGCTGGGTGTCCTCGAGCGGGAGGGCACGGTGACGGGCGTGCGCCTGGCCCAGCTCGTCCACGTCCAGGCCCAGACGGTCGGACGGACACTCGACCGCCTCGAGAAGCGGGGCCTCGTCACGCGGCTGCGGAACAGTGCTGACCGCCGCAGCCAGCGCATCACCATCACCGCAGCAGGTATCAGCGCGATCGAACAGGCCAAGAACATCGAACACGAGCTCATGGCCGACGACGGCCTGGCCTCCCAGGAACTTCGCGACGGGCTGGCGACCGTCATCAACGAGCTCGGTCCGAAGAAGGACTAGTACCCGCTGTTGTCGGCGGCCATGTTGTTGAAGCGGGAGTAGTGGCCCTGGAACCCGACCACGATGGTCTTCGTGGGCCCGTTGCGGTGCTTGGCCACGATCACGTCCGCCTCCCCCGCCCGGGCTGATTCCTTGTCGTACACGTCGTCGCGGTGCAGCAGGATCACCATGTCGGCGTCCTGCTCGATGGATCCCGACTCGCGCAGGTCCGACACCTGCGGGCGCTTGTCGGTGCGCTGCTCCGACCCACGATTGAGCTGCGACAGGGCGACCACGGGGACATTCAGTTCCTTGGCGAGCAGCTTCAGCGCCCGGGAGAACTCCGACACCTCCTGCTGGCGGGACTCGACGCGCTTGCCCGAGGACATGAGCTGGAGATAGTCCAGCACCACGAGCTTCAGGTCGTGTCGCTGCTTCAGGCGCCGGCACTTGGCCCTGATCTCCATGAGGGACATGTTGGGGCTGTCGTCGATGAAGAGCGGAGCATCGTTCATGCGCCCCATGGTGGTGGCGATCTTGCCCCACTGCTCGTCCTTGATGGTGCCCTTCCGGAGATCCTGCAGGCCGATCGTGGCCTCGGCCGACAGGAGCCGCATCGCGATCTCGTTGCGGCCCATCTCGAGCGAGAAGAAGACGGTGGCCATGTTGTGCTTGATGGCCGCGGACCGCGCCCAGTCCAGGGCGAAGGTCGACTTGCCCATCGCAGGGCGGGCAGCGACGACGATCATCTGGCCCCCGTGCAGTCCCTGCGTCAGCTCGTCGAGTTCGTAGAACCCGGTGGGAACACCTGTCATGCCCTCCCCGCGATGCCCCGCGGACTCGATCTCGTCGACCGTGCCCTCGATGATGTCCTTCAGGGCCACGTAGTCCTCGGCCGTGCGGCGCTCGGCGACGGCATACACCTCGGCCTGGGCCGCATTGACCAGATCGTCCACCTCGCCGTCGTTCGAGTAGCCCAGCTGGACGATCTTCGTGCCGGCGTCGACGAGGCGGCGCAGCACGGCCCGCTCACGGACGATCTCGGCGTAGAAGCCCGCATTGGCGGCCGTCGGGACGGACTGGATGAGGGTGTGCAGATAGGCGGGCCCGCCGATCCGCGAGATCTCCCCGCGCTTGGTGAGCTCGTCGGAGACGGTCACGGCGTCCGCCGGCTCCCCACGACCGTAGAGGTCGATGATCGCCTCGTAGATGCTCTCGTGCGCGGGACGATAGAAGTCGAGCCCCCTGAGCACCTCCACGCAATCCGCGATGGCGTCCTTCGACAGCATCATGCCGCCGAGGACCGACTGCTCCGCGACGAGATCCTGTGGCGGCGTCCGGGAGAACTCCGGATGCCGGGTGTCCGTCGATGAATCTGCATGTGCCAGGGACACTGAAGGGCCTTCCTCGTACTGTAGAAACGCTGTCCACCTCGGCGGACGCCGGACCACCGGCCCGGGCCTGATAGGAGAACTCCTATCACCCGTCACCCTCACTATCGGGAGTCTTCGGCCACCGTAACCCCACCGGGACGCTGGCCGAAATGCTGGGCCAACAGGGGGTGTGGGTAAGAGTGAATAAGCTGTGGATTGCGCGGCGTGTCTTGTGCACAGGATGGGGACAACGCTGTGGACAACTATTGCCGCCACAGCTCAAACCAACTCTGACGTGGGAAAACTTTATACAGACCCTGTGGAGGGAAAGTATTTTCCCGGCTCTCCATCCACAGAGACCATGTTGACAAAGGCACCGGGATAGCCGCGGTCCAGGGTCGGAACGGACCGATGGCGGCGCCCGTGCGGCGCCGGACCGCCCTGCCGGGAACAGTCCCGACGAACGACGGAAGCCCCCACCGAAGTGGGGGCTTCCTGGACCTGCTGAGGGGTGGTGCGAGCTAGCCGGCGACGACGTCCAGATCGATCACTGCAGCGACGTCCTCGTGCAGCCGGACATTCGCCTGGTAGGAGCCGACCGACTTGATGTGCGCGGGGAGCTCCACCTTGCGCTTGTCGATCTTGCCCAGACCGGCGGCCTCGACGGCCTTCGCGACGTCGTCGGTCTTGACCGTCCCGAACAGGCGGCCGGAGCCACCGGCCTTGACGGTGAGGGTGACGGGCTTCGCCGACAGGGCGGCAGCCTGGCGCTGGGCATCCTCGAGTGAGGCGTGCTCGCGCGCGGAGCGCGCCGCCTTGATCGAGTCGACCTGCTTCTCGCCACCCTTGCTCCATGTGAGGGCGAAGCCGCGGGGCAGAAGATAGTTACGTGCATAACCGTTCTTCACCTCGACGACGTCGCCTGCAGCACCGAGCCCGGTGACTTCCTGGGTCAGAATGAGTTTCGACATGATGTGTCCCTTTCCCTAGCCGCGACCGGCGCCGGAGTACGGCAGCAGTGCGACCTCGCGGGCGTTCTTGATTGCCTGGGCGATCTTGCGCTGCTCCTGCACGGTCACGCCGGTGACGCGACGTGCGCGGATCTTTCCGCGATCGGAGATGAACTTGCGCAGCAGCGCTACGTCCTTGTAGTCGATGACGGTGACGTCAGCGGCCTTGAGGGGATTGGACTTTGGTTTGGGCTTACGGAGTTCAGCCTTGGCCATCGTGGTGCTCCTTCTTCTGTTGGAGCCCGCAGAACGATTCTGCGGGATGGGAAGTACAAGTCACGCGAGTGACTGCGGTGTCGGTCCCGGGATCGGGACCGTCACCTAGAAGGGTGGCTCGGAGTCTGGGCCGTTGCCCCAGCCCTGCGAATTGCCACCCGGGTTTCCGCCCGAGGGAGCGCCCCAGGGGTCGTCCGCCGGCTGCTGGGACTGCTGTCCGCCGCCCCAGCCGGAACCCGACTGGGTGTTCGATCCACCGTTGCCGCCGGAGTTGCCCCCGAAGCCCCCGCTGTTGCCACCGCCGGAGCGCTGGGCGCGGGTGACCTTGGCGGACGCGTAGCGCAGGGACGGACCGATCTCGTCCACCTCGAGTTCCATCACCGTGCGCTTCTCGCCCTCCTTCGTGTCGAAGGACCGCGACTTCAGTCGACCCTGGGCAACCACGCGGGTTCCCTTGGTCAGGGTCTCGGCGACGTTCTCCGCGGCCTCACGCCACACCGAGGCACGGAGGAACAGCGTTTCGCCGTCCTTCCAGTCGCTCGTCTGACGATCGAAGGTGCGGGGGGTGGACGCGATGGTGAAGTTGGCCACCGCCGAACCCGACGGCGTGAACCGCAGTTCCGGGTCGTTGGTCAGGTTGCCGACCACCGTGATGACTGTCTCGCCTGCCATGGTGCCTCCTTGGGTCACGTCCCGCCGGAGCGGGCTGGATGGAGAAGGGCTCTGCCGAAACTACTCGGCGGAGACCTTCTGCTCCTCGGGGCGGATGATCTTGGTCCGCATGATCGTCTCGTTGAGACTCAGCTGGCGGTCCAGTTCCGACGCCACGGCCGGGGTGGCGGTGAAGTTGACGACGGCGTAGATGCCCTCGGTCTTCTTCTGGATCTCGTAGGCGAAACGCCGACGCCCCCAGATGTCCACCTTGTCCACCGTGCCGCCGCCATTGCGGACCACGTTCAGGAACTTCTCGAGTGTCGGGTCGATGGAACGTTCCTCGACATCGGGGTCGATGATGACCATCAATTCATATGCACGCATGTGTGAACCCACCTCCTCTGGGCTGAGCGGTCACGGTCTTTCCGCAACAGGAGGTTCTCTAGCGTTGGTCCGGCCGCTGCCGACGACAGGTATCGCCGGCAGTCCGTCGCACGGACGAATCAATGATACCGGACTAATGGTCGGGCCCCGACCCGCGGGCGCTATCGCCCGTCCCGGAAGAAGCGGGACGTGACCGCTGCAAGATACCCGGGATCGTGCACCCCGCAGAGTTCGCGGGCGGAATGCATCGACAGCAGGGGGGTCCCGACGTCGACGGTCCGGATACCCAGCCGCGTGGCCGTCAGCGGCCCGATGGTGGAGCCGCACGGCATCACGTTGTTGGAGACGAACTCCTGGTAGGGAACATCGGCCGCGCGGCAGAGATCCGCCCAGTAGGCGGCACCCGCCGCGTCCGTGGTGTAGCGCTGGTTGGCGTTGATCTTCAGGAGCGGACCCCCGTTGAGCACGGGCAGGTTCACCGGGTCGTGGCGCTCGGCGTAGTTGGGGTGCACGGCGTGGCCGGCGTCGGCGGAGACGCAGAACGACGACGCCATGGCCCGGAGCCGCTCCTCGGCTCCGGCTCCCAGCCCGAGCGAGATCCGGTGCAGGACGTCCTCGAGCAGCGGCCCGCTGGCACCCGAGCGGGAGGCGCTGCCGACCTCCTCGTGGTCGAAGGCCGCCAGCACGGCGATCGGTCCCTCCGAGGGCCCCGTCGTGGCGGTCTCGATGATCGCGGTGAGGCCGGCGTGGACCGAGGAGAGATTGTCGAGCCGGCCCGAGGCGAAGAATGCGCCGTCGGCCCCGAAGACGCGCGGCTCCTGGGTGTCGGCGACCACGACGTCGAATCCGCCCACCTCCAGCGGGTCCACTCCTGCCCCTTCGGCGAGGAGACCGAGCAGATCGGCGTCCAGCGGATCTCCCAGACCCCACACCGGATTCATGTGACGCTGCTTGTCGAGCGTGAGCCCGTCGTTCACCGCCCGGTCGAGGTGGACGGCGAGCTGCGGGAAGCGCAGCAGCGGCCCGGTGTGCACGAGGTGCTCCGCGCCGTCGAGCAGTGTCAGGCGGCCGGCGAGCGCGAGTTCGCGATCCAGCCAGGAGTTCAGCAGCGGACCCCCGTACACCTCGACGCCGGCCTGCAGCCAGCCGTACTTCCCGGTGGTGGGCTTCGGCTTGAGCTTGAACGACGGCGAATCGGTATGTGCCCCGAGGATGTGGAACGCCGTCGTGGGCCCTGCGCCCGGCGGGACCACCCAGGCGATGAGGGCCCCGTCGCGGATGACGAAGTAGCTGCCGGCACCGCCCTGCCAGGCCTCGCGCTCCTCCAGCCGCACGAACCCCTTCGCCGCGAGGCGGCGTCCGGCCTCCGCCGCGGCGTGGTAGCTCGATGGTGACGCCGCTACATAGGCGCCGAGATCCTGGATGTGGGCTGCGGTGGGGCTCATCCTCCGATTCAACCAGATGGCCTTCGTGACCACCCGGTCGTACAAAGGCGCTTCTTCGGCCTGTCTTCACCTGTTCTTCGGTTTGGACCTCCTCTTCGGTGTTCCTTCGCGCATGGTTCGCGGGTACGGCGGGTCCGGGTTGAGCTTCGGTGCCGATATTTGACACCAGAAGCACCGGATCCCGCTGGGGGAACCGGGCCCCACCGATCGATCCTCACGAAAAGGTCTCACCATGGCTCGCATGTCCCGCATCTCGATGAAGTCCACCTCCGGCAAGGTTCTCGCCTCCGTCGCGCTGCTCGGCGTCGCCGCGTCCGTCGCGGGCCTGGGCACGTACGGCTCCTTCACCTCCACCACCTCCGCCAGCGAGACGGTCAGCGCCGGCACGGTCGACATCCAGCTCGGTGCTGCAGGAACGGCGGCCAACCGCCTCACCGTCGCTGCCGTCAACATCGTGCCCGGCGACAGCGTCCAGCGCGTGGCGGCCATCACCAACACGGGCAGCCAGGCCTTCGGCGGTATCACCCTGAGCACCGCAGCGGTCGGCTCGCCGTCGAAGCTCTCCACCGACGCCGTCAACGGCCTCCAGCTCACGGTCGACTCCTGCAGCGTCCCCTGGACCGAGACCGGCACCGCGCCCGCCTACACCTACACCTGCGCCGGGACCGTCACGAGCATCCTGCCGAGCCGCGCGATCATCGGCACCGATGTCGCACTCCCCGGCCTCGCCTCCATGGCCCCGGGCAAGGCGGACAACCTGCGCTTCACGTCCACCCTCCCGGTCGCCGCCGACAACACCTTCCAGGGCCTCACGAGCACGGTGAACTTCACGTTCACCGCAACGCAGCGCGCCGCCACCAGCCGCTAGTCCAGGCCCCGGGCGCCCTCGGCCGAGGGCGCCCGCTGCCCGCTGCCGCATCCGAGTGACCACCGAGGGAATCCGACCATGAGCCGACACCGTGCAGGCGGAACCACCCGCCTCCCGCGCCGACTGCGGTTCCTCGCGAAGCTGCTGCTCGCCGTCGTCGTCCTCACCTGGGCACCCACGGTCGCGCAGGCGGCGTTCTCCGACCGGGACACGGCGGCTCTGTCCGTGGGCACCTACGACATCCCCGCACCCGCCGGCGTCACCGGCACCATCGACTGCTCGCTCCTGAAGATGTTCGTGACCGTGGCGATCACCGATTTTGGCGTGGTCCCTCGTGCCACCGAGTACACCGTGACCCTGACGGGCCCGGCGGGTGTCGTGACCACCCACACCGTCAGTCCGACCAAGCGGGCCACCACGATCACCCGGATGTCCATGCTGAACGGCACCTACACCCTCAGGATCTGGGCGAGTGTGGGGACGTGGACCGGCGATCCGGCGGTCTACCCGATCAAGTGCTGACCCATGCGGGTCGGATCCGCGTCGACGCCCTGATCGGACGGTACAGGCACTCTCAGGTCCCGGGACCCGGTACGACGATCCCGTTCTCGTAGGCGAACACCACGGCCTGCACGCGGTCCCGCAGGCCGAGCTTCGTGAGGATCCGTCGCACATGCGTCTTGATGGTGGCCTCGGACAGGAAGAAGGTCGCAGCGAGTTCGGCGTTGGAGAGGCCTCCGGCAACGGCCTGCAGCACCTCGTTCTCACGCGGCGTCAGTTCGGCGAGCCGCGGATCCCGCACCGTCGCGGTGGCCGGTGGAAGCGAGCGGACGTAGGTCTCGAGCAGTCGCTGGGTGACACGGGGCGCCACGACGGCGTCACCGCTCGCGACGACCCGCACCGCCTGGACCAGTTCCTGCGGCGCCACGTCCTTCAGCAGGAACGCCGATGCCCCGGCCTGCAGGCCGGCGAAGGCGTACTCGTCCAGATCGAACGTGGTCAGGATGATGATGCGCGAGCACGAGCCCGACGCCGTGATCTGACGGGTGGCCTCGATCCCGTCACCACGCGGCATCCGTACATCCATGAGGACGACGTCGGGGCGGAGCTGGGCCGAGAGCCTCACCGCCTCGTCACCGGTGCACGCCTCACCGGCGATCTCCAGGTCCGACTCACCCTCGAGGATGAGTCGGAAGCCCATCCTCAGCAGGGGCTGGTCGTCAGCGAGCAGAACCCTGATCGGCGTATCCGGGCCGGACCGCATGGTCTGCTGCGTGGTCATCCTTCTCGTTCCCCCGTTGGTTCCCCGACTCGCCGTCGGGGATCGTCAGCTGCACGTCCACCACCCAGCCGCCGGAGGGCCTGCGACCGCACTCCACGGAGCCCGCGTAGATCGCTGCGCGCTCGCGCATGCCCTCGAGACCCTGGCCGGAGCCGAGCGAGGCGAGAGGCTCCATGGGGCTTCCGCCGTCGTCCGCGACGCGCAGCGTGACCGTCCGTCCGGTCCTCGTGATCCGGATGTCCACCAGCGTAACGCCCTTGCCGTAGCGCAGGACGTTGGTGAGCGACTCCTGCAGGATCCGGTACATGGTGAGCTGGAAGGCAGGATCCTCGGGCAGGAGCGGGCCGCTGGTGGTCACCCGCAGCGGTAGACCTGCCGCCCTGAAGCCGTCGAGGAGCTGGGTCACGGAACTCGATGCCGGCAGGGGTGCCGGAGCGCCGCCGTCCGCCCGGAGCAGACCGAGCACGCGGCGCATGTCCGCGAGCGCGGTCCGCCCGGCGGCGGAGAGCTCCCCCAGCACGGCCTCGGCTCGTGCGGGATCGCGCTTCATGACGACGGCCGCGCCGTCCGAGAGGGCCACCATGACCGTGAGTGAGTGGGCGACGACGTCGTGCATCTCCCGGGCGATCCGCGTGCGCTCCCCGGCGGATGCCAGCTCCGCGTTGCGTGCCGCCCAGTCGCGCAACTCCCGCTCGTGCTCGCGGTCGCGCCGCACGGTGATGCCGATCCCGGCGGCCGCAGCGAGGATCATCACCACGAAACCGGCCACCAGCCAGACCACCCAGGGTGCCTCGGCGAACGCGGTGGAGGGCAGGAGCAGGACGGCAGCGACGGACAGTGCCGCGGCGGCAACCGAGGCGGTGAACGCACGGCGCAGCGGATGGGCCGCGGCCACCGAGTACAGGGCGAAGGCCGTGGCCGCACCACTGCTCCCCACGCCCTCGGTGAGGAAGCTCAGCGGCAGATCGAGGACGGCGACGAACGCCAGCACCGCCAGGGGCCTCGACCGGCGGAACACCAGGGCGCTCCCGGCCAGGACGACGCCCGCCAGAGCCCACCAGGCCCCCTCGCCGGCCGCCATGATCACGGCGTCGGGCAGGGTCAGGACCAGGAAGGCGAGGACGACGACGGCGTCCATGGCGCGGGGTCGGGTGCGGAAGTACCGCCGCACGGGTCCCAGCCGGCGCGCATTGAGCTCGGTGAAGGAGACCGCGCCGCTTCGCCCGGCCGCCTCCGTCACCGGGGGTCTGGTGCTCATGGACGGGACCGGCTCACGAACGCCTAGACGTCCCGCTTCTTCGCGACGAGCAGCGCCACGACCAGGAGGATCAGGGCCCACGCCCCCATGACGAGACCGCCCTCCCACTGCGTGAGGTCGCCCTCCAGGGTTGTGATGCTCACCATCTGGTTCCCTGCGTCGCCGGGGAGGAAGCGCGCCGCATCCGGGATCCAGTCGGCCAGGCCCGAGAGCAGCTGGACGATCAGCGGCAGCACGAAGAAGAGGCCGACGGCCGTGACGACACCACCTGCCGTGTTCCGGAGCAGGATCCCGATGGCCATGGAGATGATGGCCACGAGCGCCAGGAAGGTGCCGGTGTTGATGATGCTCGCCAGGACGCCGTCCTTCGTGATCGCGAAGTCGATGTCCTCACCGCGCAGGATCGGCTGGGCGACGAGATAGGAGAGCAGCGCGCTGCCGAGACCCACCGCGAAGGCCACGACGGCGACCACGAGGGTCTTCGCGAGGAGTGCCGGCGTGCGCCTGGGCACGGCCACCATGGTGGAGCGGATCATGCCGGTGGTCCACTCCGACGCGATCAGCACCACCGCCAGTGCGGCGATGAGCAGCTGGCCGAAGATCAGGCCCGACGAGGGTGCCATGAGCGCATCGAAACCCGGGCTGCCGGGCCCCTCGGCGGGGGCCTGGAACTCCGCCGGGAAGTCCGGATCGCTCAGTGCCTCCGCGGTGAGGGACATGCTCCAGGCGAAGAGCGCCGCGAGCCCCACCATCACCACGACCGTCGAGATGATGAGGATGACGGTCGACGGGACCGTGGTGACCTTGATCCACTCCGACTTCAGCACCCGGCCGAAGGTGACGCCCGGCCCTGAGGTGCGTGGGCGGTGCGAGCCTCGCTCGGCGTGGGCGGGCTGGGTCGATGTCGCCATGGTCAGCGTCCTTTCTCTACGGATGTAGCGATCGATGCGGGTTCCTCGGCACCGGAGTCCGGGGTCGCAGCCGGGTCACCGGAGTGGTACTCGACCTCACCCTGGGTGAGCTGCATGTAGGCGTCCTCGAGGGAGACCTGCAGGGGTGTCAGTTCGTAGACCAGGACCCTCTCACGCAGGGCGATCTCCGCGATACGGCGCGGCTCCACCCCGGTGATCTCGATCAGTTCGGGTTCGAGGACCTGCGAGGTCACACCGTCTCCAGCAAGGCTGCCGAGCAGATCCTGCGGACGATCGGCGCGGACCCGGACGCGCGCCCTGCCCTGGCCGTCGATGATCGACTGGATGGGGGCGTCGGCGATGATGCGTCCGCGACCGATGACGATCAGGTGATCCGCCGTCTGCGCCATCTCCGACATGAGGTGCGAGGACAGGAAGACCGTGCGGCCCTCCGACGCGAGACCCTTGGCGAGGTGCCGGACCCACTGCACGCCCTCGGGATCGAGCCCGTTGACCGGCTCGTCAAGGATCACGGTGTGGGGATCTCCCAGGAGCGCCGCGGCGATGCCCAGGCGCTGGCCCATGCCGAGGGAGAAACCACCCACGCGCTTCTTCGCCACAGGACCCAGGCCCGTGAGATCGATGACCTCCTTGACGCGGCTGTTCGGGATGCCGTGCGTGGCGGCCATGGCACGGAGGTGGTTGTAGGCCGAGCGCTTCGTGTGGACGGCCTTGGCGTCCAGCAGCGCTCCCACCTCGCGCAACGGCGCCCGGTGCGTCGCATAGCGCGCTCCGTTCACCGTGACGTGGCCGCCGCTGGGACTGTCGAGGCCGACGATCATGCGCATGGTCGTGGACTTGCCCGCACCGTTCGGACCGAGGAACCCGGTCACCTTCCCGGGCTGCACGGTGAACGAGACGGCGTCCACGGCTGTTTTCGCGCCGTACCGCTTGGACAGGGCCTGGGCCTCGATCATGGGACGTTCCTTCGGGTCGGCGGCTCGCGGGGTCTCCCGCTGATACATGTACTCCGTCCACAGTAGGCCCGGAGCTGCCGGCGGTAACCGGCCCCGGGGATGATCTCCGCGCGCTGCGGCGTACCTCTTTCGGAGGACGGCGGACGTCATCTCGAGCTGATCGAGGCGAACTTCCGGATGCACAGGGGGACGAAGACCACCAGCAGCAGGACGATGCCCACCAGGACCATCGGCAGGGCGTTCTGCATGGGCCAGGCGTCGGGCACCGGCACGGAGCCCGTGTTGCCGAACAGCTCGCGTACCGCCTGGACGAGCGCCGAGACCGGATTCCAGTTGGCGAAGGTCTCCAGGGGGCCCGGCAGGTTCTGCGGCTGCACGAACGCGTTCGAGATGAACGTCAGCGGGAACAGGATCATGAAGGACGCGTTGTTGATGACCTCCGGCGACTTCACCGACATGCCCAGCAGCGCCATGACCCAGCTGAAGGCGTAGGAGAACAGCAGCAGGAGCCCGACGCCGGCGAGCGCGCTTCCCGCGTCGGTGGTGACGCGCCACCCCACCAGGAACCCTGTGCCCATCATGATGACCACCGAGAGCGTGTTGAGGACCAGATCGCTGTTGGTGCGCCCGATCAGGACCGCCGAGGAGCTCATGGGCAGCGTCCTGAAGCGGTCGATGATGCCGTCCTTGAGATCCTGGGCCATCGCCGACCCCGAGAACGTCGAGCCGAAGATCACGGTCTGCGCGAAGATCCCCGCCATGAGGTACTGCGTGTAGTCGCTGCCCTCCACCTCGATGGACCCGCCGTAGATCTGGCTGAAGAGCAGCACGAACATGATCGGCTGGAGCACCGCGAAGACCAGCATGTCGGGCGAGCGTTTCAGCTTCGTGAGATTGCGCCGGGTGACGATCCACCCGTCGGAGAACCACAGCGCCAGGGGTGCCTCGGTGGTCGCGTCCTCCGGCACGCCGGTCCGCCCGGGCCGTGGTCGCCGGTCCTTCGGGGTCACGACACTCATGCCGCGGTCTCC
Source organism: uncultured Arthrobacter sp. (assembly GCF_947493765.1). GTDB lineage: Bacteria > Actinomycetota > Actinomycetes > Actinomycetales > Micrococcaceae > Arthrobacter_D. The sequence continues at coordinate 364,926 of NZ_CANLSZ010000002.1, read as the reverse complement.
TTCCCTGCAGTGCCGTCGGTGCTGTCCGAGCTGGTGGTGCTGGTGGTGCTGGCTGTGCTGGCTGTGCTGGTGGTGCTGTCCTCGGCGCGCCGGCCCGTGAGTGTCAGGAAGACGTCGTCGAGGCTCGGGCGCCGCATGCCGGCGTCGTGCAGTGCGACACCGGCCTCCTCCAGCTCGGCCAGGATGAGCTGCAGGGCCAGTGGTCCGTCGCTGACCGCGACCTCGATGCTGCGGCCGTCGTCCCCCGTCACGGGCTCGCCGTCGCCGTGGCGACCGAGCACGGCGCGGGCCGTGGGGGCGTCCGCCTGCTCCAGGAGCGACACCGAGGCGCGGTGCCCGCCGATCTGCGCCTTGAGTTCGTCCGAGGTGCCCTCGGCGATGGCCCTGCCGCCGTCGATCACCACGATGTCGTCGGAGAGCTGGTCGGCCTCCTCCAGGTACTGCGTGGTCAGGAGCAGTGTGGTCCCGTCGCGGACGAGGTCCTTGATGATGCCCCAGAGGGAGATCCGGCTCCTCGGGTCGAGTCCCGTGGTCGGCTCGTCCAGGAAGAGGATCTTCGGCCGGATGACGAGCGCACCCGCCAGGTCGATGCGCCGCCGCATGCCTCCCGAGAAGCCCTTCACCGGCCGGTTGCCGGCCTCCGTGAGCTCGAACTGGTCGATCAGCTCCTGCGCCCTGCGCCTGGAGGCGCTCGCCCCGAGGTGGTAGAGGCGTCCCACCATGTCGAGATTCTCGAAGCCGGTCAGATTCTCGTCCACGGCCGAGTACTGGCCGGAGACGCCGATGATCCGGCGGACCGCCTTCGGGTGGCGCAGCACGTCGAGGCCGTCCACCCGGGCGCTTCCGGCCGTCGGCTGGATGAGGGTGGTGAGGATCTTCACCACGGTGGTCTTGCCCGCCCCGTTGGGACCCAGCAGCGCCTTGACCGTGCCCTCGGGCACGGAGAGATCCATGCCGGCGAGGGCATGAACGGGGCCGGTCTTGCTGGAATAGGTCTTCTCCAGACCCGCTGCCTCGATGATTGCCATGTGTCAAGGGTAGAACTGCAGGGCGTACCGGACCTAGGGATTACGGTCGGGAATCCCGGGCAGCGGATCGACGGACCGGGGCGGGCGCTCGCGGGCCGCCGGGGCCACGACGAAGGATGCGAGGACCGCGACGCCGACCGCCAGGAGCGCCGTACGGATGCCCACGAGGTCGCCGAGGAAGCCGAGGAGCGGCGGGCCGGCGAGGAACGCGGTGTAGCCGACCGTGGAGACCACCGAGACGCGTGCGGCGGCCCGCTCGGGGTCGTCGGCGGCTGCCGACATGCCCATGGGGAAGCCGAGTGCCGCACCCGCACCCCACAGGATCGCACCGACGGCGGCCAGGGGGACGGTGGGCGCGACGACGAACAGGACGAGTCCCACGAGGGAGGAGCCGAGACTCGCCTGGAGGACCCGGACCCGGCCGAAGTGGTCGATCACGGCACCGCCCACGAAGCGCACCAGGGTCATCGAGGCGACGAAGACGGCGAACATGATGGCGCCGGCACTCTCCGTGGTGCCCAGTCCGTCCACGCTCGCCTTCGCCACCCAGTCGTTGGCCGCCCCCTCCGTGAGGGCGGCACCCAGCACCACGAGGCCCAGCAGCAGCGTGCGGGATTCTCCCCACGCACCCAGGCCGCCGGGACGGCGACCGGTGGCCTCCGGCGTCGAGGAGGGACGGTCCGTGGGCCGCTCGGGCAGGAAGGACCGCGGGACCCAGAGCGAGACGGTGACGCTGAGGGCGGCGACGACGACCAGGTGCGCGGAGAAGGAGATGTCCAGCGCCGACAGGCCGGCTCCCACCAGCGCCCCCGCGAAGGCGCCGCCGCTGAAGGCGGCGTGGAACCGCGGCATGATGGTCCTGTTCAGCGCCCGCTCCACCGCCGCCCCCTCGATGTTCTGTCCCACGTCCCACAGGGCGACCCCGCAGCCGAACAGGAACAGCCCCGCCGCGGCCACCGGCACGGAGACGAGCGCGAGGCCCAGGGCCACCGCGCATGCACCGAGTGCCGCCGCAGTGCCTCCGATGCGCACGGTGTCGGCAGTACCGAAGCGGGCCGCGATGAGCCCCGCGAGGGGCAGGGAGATGACCGAGCCGATTGCCGCCACCAGGAGCAGACCGCCGGTCTGGCCGGAACTCAGCCCCAGGGTTCCCGACGCCGCGGGGATCCGTGACGCCCAGCTCGCGAAGACCAGTCCGTTGAGGCCGAAGATGACATAGGTGGCGATCGTGGCGGCATGGACGGCTGGTTTCACTCCTCAACCGTAGGCTGGCGGCGTCGCGGCCCCCAATCGGCGCCGTTCCGGGCCGAGTTGTCCACCGATTGGGGATAACCCTGTGGACAGGGTGTGGACGGCCGGGTCAGCGCGCCCGCTCGACCCTGCTCTCGTCCCAGACCGGCTCCTGGGTCTCGTAGACCACGCCGTCGGATCCGAAGACGAGGAACCGCTCGAAACTCCGGGCGAACCACCGGTCATGGGTCACGGCGAGCACGGTCCCCTCGAAGGCGTCGATCGCGTGCTCGAGCGCCTCGGCGGAGTGCAGGTCGAGATTGTCCGTCGGTTCGTCGAGCAGCAGGAGGGTGGCACCGGAGAGCTCGAGCAGCAGGATCTGCAGTCTGGCCTGCTGACCGCCGGAGAGGGAGTCGTAGGGCTGCTCCGCCTGGGAGGCGAGTCCGTACCGGTCGAGCACGGCGGAGGCACCCTCGCGGCCCAGCCCCGACCGGTGCTCGTCCCCGCGGTGCAGGATGTCCACGAGGGGGCGTCCGAGGAGATCCGGCCGCGCATGGGTCTGCGCGAAGAAGCCGGGTCGGATCCGCGCGCCGAGCTTCACGGACCCCTCGTGCGGTACCGCGGCGATCTCGACGTCGGACACCGGCAGGTGCTCCGCCTCCGGATCCGAGCCGCCACCGGCGAGCAGCCGGAGGAAGTGCGATTTGCCGGAGCCGTTGGAGCCGAGCACGCCCACGCGGTCACCGAACCAGATCTCGGTGCTGAACGGCTTCAACAGCCCGGTCAGCTCGAGCTTCCGGGCCACGACGGCGCGTTTGGCCGTGCGCCCGCCGGCCAGGCGCATCGAGACGTTCTGCTCCACGGGGATCGCTTCCGGCGGGCCGGCCTCGAGGAACCGGGCGAGGCGTGTCTGGGCTGCGTGGTACCGGTTGGCCATGTCGGACCGGAAGGCCGCCTTGTTCTTGTACATGGTGACGAGTTCCTTGAGCTTGAGGTGTTCCTCGTCCCAGCGCTTCCGGAGTTCCTCGAAGCGCAGGTTCCGGTCCTGGCGCGCCCTCAGATAGGTGCCGAACCCGCCGCCGTGGGTCCACGACGACGCCCCGAGGGCCCCGGGCTCGAGCGTCACGATGCGGGTGGCGGCGTTCGCGAGCAGCTCGCGGTCGTGGCTGACGAACAGGACGGATTTCTTCGACTCCCCGAGCTTCGCCTCCAGCCAGCGCTTGCCCGGGACATCGAGGTAGTTGTCCGGCTCGTCGAGGAGGAGCATGTCGTCGGGTCCGGAGAAGAGCGCCTCCAGGACCAGCCGCTTCTGCTCACCTCCCGAGAGGGTTGCAGCGGCCCTGTGCTGGGCGCGGTCGAACGGGATGCCGAGGGCCGACATGGTGACCTCGTCCCACATGGTCTCGAGCTCGTAGCCGCCCGCGTCCCCCCAGTCGGCGATCGCCTGCGCATATCTCATCTGGGTGGGTTCGTCCTCGGTCTCCATCATGGCGAGTTCGGCGTCGTCGACCCGCTGCGCCGCCGCGGCGAGCGCCGGCGGTGCCGCCGAGACCAGCAGATCCCGCACGCTCGTGCCGTCGCGCACCTGACCGACGAACTGCCGCATGATGCCCAGCTGCCCCGAGCGCGTGACCGCCCCCTCGTCCGCGGTGAGCTCCCCCGAGATGATCCGCAGGAGGGTGGTCTTGCCGGTGCCGTTCGGTCCGATCAGCGCCGTCTTGTGACCCTCCCCCACCCTGAAGGACACCGAATTGAGCAGCTGCCTGCCGTCGGAGAGGAAGTAGTCGATACCGGAGATCTCGAGATGGGCCACGCGACCAGTGTCCCATCCGGGCAGGATCGCCCGCTGCCGTGGCCGGGGTGCTGTGATCTTCGGCATTCCGATACCAGAATCTTGAGGATCGAAGGGGATAATGGATGGAGTGCCGTCGGCGCCGTGGCTCGCCCGGCCGGAGGATGGCACGGACATGACACCCGGCGGGTACCGTCCAGCGCCGCCCGGGTGTCCCACCTGCCCCGGAGGAAGCCCAATGTCAGAACTGGAAGAGTGGTCAACCAGCCGCCTGCTCACCACGGCGGCGCGCCTGGTGGATCATGCATGGAACGAGCGGCTGCTCGATATCGGGATCACGCACGCCGGCTACACCACGCTCGGCGTCCTGTCCCGGCAGGGCACCATGACGGGAGCCAAACTGGCCCTTGCCATGCATGTCCAGGCGCAGACCATCGGCAAGACCATCGAGAAGCTCGAACGGGAGAACTTCATCTCGAAGATCCGCGACAGCATCGACCGCCGGAGCCAGCGCATCACCATCACCCCTGCCGGCATCGACGCCCTCGCCCGGGCGGAGGACATCGAGCGCACGCTGATGGTGGGAGCGGGGCTCGAGTCGTTCGATCTGCGCAAGCTGTTGCACGGGATCATCGGGGAGCTCGCACCCCAACGGCAGAAGTCGGCGACCGCCACGGCTGTCTGATCCGACGTGCGAGCCTCAGCAGGAGCCACCTCAGGGCCGCCCCGCGGGGCGGCCCTGACGTCGTGACGGGGTCGGTGTCAGCCGATCCGTCCTGCCAGGCCGGAGCCGGCCAGTCCCGCGAGATCGTTGAAGCTGTAGAGGTGGACCCCCGCGTAGCCCGCGCCGTCGAGTGCCTCCAGCAGCGGGGAGGGGTCGTACGACGCCGAGGAGAGCAGCTGCCGGACCACGGATCCGGTGTTCGACCCGCCGGCGGAGCGCTTGAGGAACCCGACCGACTGGCCCACCCCGATCGTCCCGGCCAGTCTCACCAGCCGGCTCACGCGGACGGGGCCGGGGATGCCTGCCCAGACCGGCAGCGTCACGCCGTCCGCACGGAGCCGGTCGGGGAAGGCCGCGAGAATCGCGGGGGAGAAGCAGAGCTGGGTCACGCACCAGGACGCCTGGTCCTGCTTGGCCCGCAGGGTCCGTAGAAGTTCGTCCCCGGGCATGCCGGCGTGGCCCTCCGGGTACACGGCGATCCCCATCCGCAGCGTGCCCCCGGCCAGATCCGCGAGATCCTCCATGAGCGCACCGCTCCAGGCGTACGGGCCGGCGGGCCGGTTCGCATCTCCCCCGATCACGAACACGTCGGTGACACCTGCATCCTGCAGGCGACGCACGTGGTCGGCGAGTTCCGTCCGGCTCCCCACCGACCGGGCCGCGAGATGGGGGATCACGGTGTAGCCGGCGGCGGCCAGCCGGACGGCCGTGTCCACCGCCTGGAGCGGCCCGTGATGCGGCAGGCACGTCACCGAGACGACGGCGGGGGCGGGCACGTGGTCGAGGAGCCGTCCGAGCAGCGCCTCCCCCGGGACCACCTCGACGCGGGTATCGAGCTCCGTCACCCCCTGGTCAGCACTCCACCACGTTCAGGGCGAGGCCGCCGCGCGCCGTCTCCTTGTACTTGTCCATCATGTCCGCCCCGGTGTCGCGCATGGTCTTGATCGCGATGTCGAGCGAGACGTGGTGCTGACCGTCCCCGCGCACCGCCATGCGAGCCGCCGTGATCGCCTTCATGGCCCCGACGGCATTCCGCTCGATGCACGGGATCTGGACGAGTCCGCCAACCGGGTCGCAGGTCAGCCCGAGATTGTGCTCGATCCCGATCTCCGCTGCGTTCTCGACCTGCTCCGGTGTTCCCCCGAGAACCTCGGCGAGCGCCCCGGCCGCCATGGCGCAGGCCGAGCCGACCTCGCCCTGGCATCCCACCTCCGCTCCCGAGATGGAGGCGTTCTTCTTGAACAGGGCACCGACGGCGGTGGCGGCGAGGAGGAACCGCACCACGCCGTCCTCGTCGGCTCCCGGGACGAAGTCGACGTAGTACTTCAGCACCGCGGGGATGATGCCCGCGGCGCCGTTCGTGGGCGCCGTGACCACGCGCCCGCCCGCCGCGTTCTCCTCGTTCACCGCGAGCGCGAAGAGCGTGACCCACTCCATGGTGCCCAGCCGGTCCGTCGGGTCATCGGCCTTCTCGAGCAGTTCACGCTGCCGCTCGGCGCGCCGCCGGACGCTCAGTCCGCCCGGAAGGATCCCCCCGGTGGTGGTCCCGCGCCGGATGGTGTCCTGCATGACGGACCAGATCTCCAGCAGGCCGGACCGCACCTCCTCCTCGGAGCGCCAGGAGAGCTCGTTGGCCAGGACCACATCGGAGAAGGACAGACCGGTGGTCCTGCAGATCTCCAGCAGCTGGTCCGCCGTGTCGAAGGGATGGGGCATGGGGATCTGCGGCAGATCCACCGTCTCCGACCCGATCTGATCCTCGTCCAGTACGAAGCCGCCACCCACGGAGAAGTATTCCCTGGTTCGCATGACATCTCCGGTCGAGGAATATGCCGAGAAGCGCATGCCATTGGTGTGGTAGTCGAGCCGCTGGCCCCGGTGCAGCAGCACATCGGTCTCCGGGTCGAACGTGATGTCCCGCTCCCCCGCCAGCTTCAGCGTGTGCTGCTCGCCGATGGAGGCCACGCGGGCATCGGCCGACGTCGGATCCACCAGGTGGGGCTGCTCCCCTTCCAGTCCGAGCAGTAAGGCCTTGACGGTCCCGTGACCGTGACCCGTCACGCCGAGTGAGCCGAAGAGATCGACCTGGACCCGCTGCACCTCGGGGAGCAGCGCGTCGGTCCGCAGGAGTTCGGTGAACAGATAGGCCGCGGTCATCGGCCCGCCGGTGTGGGAGCTGGAGGGACCGATGCCGATCTTGAAGAGATCGAAGGCGCTGATGGTCATACTGGACTCCCCGCCGGCTCGCGCCGGTAGAACGGCGTCGGGACCACGGTGAACGGTTCCCCGCGGCCCCGCAGGTCGACGTGCACCTCGGTGCCGATGGCGGCGTGTGCCGCGTCGACATAGGCGAGGGCCACGGGGTAGCCGAGGGTGGGACTCGGCAGTCCCGAGGTGACGGTACCCACGGGGGCGCCGTCGACGACGACGTCGTACCCGGCCCGGGCCGCACGGCGTCCGGCGGCCCTCAGGCCCACGAGGCGACGGGCGGGCTCCACGTCCTTGAGTGGTTCGAGGGCTGCGCGTCCCACGAAGTCGTCGGGCTTCTTCGTGCTGACGACCGGTCCCAGACCGGCCTCGAACGGATTGGTGGTGGGACCGAGCTCGTTGCCGTAGAGGGGCATCCCGGCTTCGAGGCGCAGGGAGTCGCGCGAGGCCAGACCGCAGGGGAGCAACCCGTGGGCCTTCCCCGCCTCGAGTGCCGCGTCCCAGAGGCGCACCGCCATGTTGTTGCCGATGTAGATCTCGAAGCCGTCCTCACCCGTGTACCCCGTGCGGGCGAGCAGGGCCGGGACACCCGCCAGCTCCACCTCGAGGACCGCGTAGTACTTCATGGACCGGATCGCGTCGGCGTCCCCGAAGCGGGCGAGGCCGAGGACCACGGACTCCGCCGTCGGGCCCTGCACCGCCAGGAGCGAGGTGGCCTCGGACTGGTCCTCCACCGCGACGTCGAAGCCGTCGGCCCGGCGGCGCAGTTCCTCGGCGACCACGGGCGCATTGGAGGCGTTGGGCACCACGAGGAAGGAGTCCTCGGAGAGCCGGTACGTGATCAGGTCGTCGATCACGCCGCCGTCCGCGGTGCAGAGCAGCGAGTACTTCGCCCTGCCCACGGCGATGACCGCCAGATTGCTGACGAGCGCGTAGTTGAGGAAAGCTCCGGCCTGGGGTCCGCTGACGAGGATCTCGCCCATGTGGGACAGGTCGAAGAGGCCGGCGGCCTTCCGCACGGTGTGGTGTTCCTCGAGCTCGCTGCGGTACTTCAGCGGCATCTGCCAGCCGCCGAAGTCGGTGAAGGAGGCACCGTGGGCCTCGTGCTGCGTGTAGAGGGGTGTTCGTTTGCCGTGCTCACTCATGGAGGGCCTACTCCTCGTCGTCGAATGCTTCGATGGGCGGGCAGGAACAGATCAGGTTGCGGTCGCCGTGGGCGCCGTCGATCCTGCGCACCGGGGGGAAGTACTTGTCGTGCCGCAGCGAGCGCAGCGGGTACGCGGCCCGCTCACGCGAGTACGCCTGGGTCCACTCGTCGCCGACGAGCAGCTGGGCGGTGTGCGGGGCCTGGCGCAGCGGGCTCTCCTCGAGGGTGAACTCACCGGAGGCCACGCAGTCGATCTCCGCCTTGATCGCGATCATCGCGTCGATGAAGCGGTCCAGCTCCGCGAGGTCCTCCGACTCGGTCGGCTCCACCATCAGCGTGCCGGCGACGGGGAAGGACAGCGTGGGTGCGTGGAAGCCGTAGTCGATGAGCCGCTTGGCGACATCCTCGGCCGTGACCCCCGTGGCGGCCGTGAGCGGGCGCAGATCCAGGATGCACTCGTGTGCCACGAGACCCTGCACCCCGGTGTACAGCACGGGGAAGTGGTCGGTGAGCCGGGAGGCCACGTAGTTGGCGGTCAGCAGCGCATGCGCCGTCGCACTGGTGAGACCGTCCGCGCCCATGAGCGCGACGTACGCCCAGGAGATCGGCAGGACACCGGCCGAGCCGTACATGGACCCCGAGACGGGGGTGCCGCCCTCGGCGTCCGGTCCGCCGTCGTCGGCGATGTCGCGGTTCGCGTCCCCCGGCAGGAACGGGGACAGGTGTGCGGCGACGGCCACGGGCCCGACGCCGGGTCCGCCACCGCCGTGGGGGATGCAGAACGTCTTGTGCAGATTCAGGTGGGAGACGTCGCCGCCGAACTCACCGGGCTGCGCGAGACCCACGAGGGCGTTGAGGTTGGCTCCGTCGATGTAGACCTGGCCGCCGGCGTCGTGCACCTTCTCGCAGACCCAGCGGACGTCCTCCTCGAACACGCCGTGCGTGGACGGGTAGGTGATCATGATGGCCGAGAGATTCTCGGCGTGCTGCTCGATCTTCGCCAGCAGGTCGTCGTGGTCGATGTTGCCGTTGTCCGCGGTCTTGACCACCACCACCTTCATGCCGGCGAGCACGGCGGAGGCGGCATTAGTGCCGTGCGCCGAGGACGGGATGAGGCAGACGGTGCGGTTCTCGTCGCCGCGGGAGCGGTGGTACCCGCGGATGGCCAGCAGGCCCGCGAGCTCGCCCTGCGAGCCGGCGTTCGGCTGCAGCGAGACGCGGTCGTAGCCGGTGATCTCCGCGAGGCGCTCCTCGAGATCGGTGATCAGCTCACGCCAGCCCTCGGTCTGCGCCTCGGGCGCATACGGGTGGATCGAGGCGAACTCCGGCCAGGAGATGGGCTCCATCTCCACCGTCGCGTTGAGCTTCATGGTGCAGGAACCCAGTGGGATCATGGTGCGGTCCAGCGCGAGGTCCTTGTCGGAGAGGCGGCGCAGGTAGCGCAGCATCGCCGTCTCGGAGCGGTACATCGAGAACACCGGGTGCGTCATGAACTCCGACGTGCGGTGCAGGCCCTCCGGGATGCGCTCCCCCGTCGACCGGCCCGTCTCGGACCCACTTGCCTTGGACCCACCTGCCTCCGAGGTGGCGTCGGATCCCCCGAAGACGGCGGCGACGGCCGCGACGTGCTCCGGCGTGGTGGTCTCGTCGCACGAGATGCCGAGGTGGTCGGCATCGATCCGGCGGAGGTTGTAGCCCGCGGCCTCGGCCTGGTCCGCGTACTCCGCGGCCCGGCCCGGCACCCGGACCAGGAGGGTGTCGAAGAACGCCCCGTGCACGACGGCGGCCTCCGTGTCCTCGAGTGCGCTCGCGAGCTCGACGGCGCGCCGGTGCGTGGTGCGGGCGATCTCCTTCAGCCCCTCGGGGCCGTGGTAGACGGCGTACATGGAGGCCACGATCGCCAGCAGCGCCTGGGCCGTGCAGATGTTGCTCGTGGCCTTCTCGCGGCGGATGTGCTGCTCACGGGTCTGCAGGGCGAGCCGGTAGCCGGGAGCGCCGTCGGCGTCCTTCGAGACGCCGACGAGCCGTCCGGGCAGCATGCGCTCGAGGCCCTTGCGGACGGCCATGTACGCGGCGTGCGGGCCGCCGAAGAACAGCGGGACGCCGAAGCGCTGGGCGGAGCCGACGGCGATGTCGGCGCCCTGCTCGCCGGGCGCGGTGATGAGGGTGAGGGACAGCAGATCGGCGGCGACCGTGACGAGTGCCCCGCGCTCCTTCGCGGTCGCGATGACCGCGGCGTGGTCGCGGAGTGCGCCCGAGGCGCCGGGCTGCTGGAGGACGACGCCGTTGATGTCGCCGTCGGGCAGGCCTGCCGAGAGATCCGCGATCTCCACCTCGAAGCCGAGGGCCTCGGCGCGGCCACGGACGACGGCGACCGTCTGCGGGAGGGTGTCGGCGTCGATGACCGTGCGGCCCTTGTTCTTGCCCGAGCGCCGCATGAGGAGCACGGCCTCGGCGACCGCGGAGGCCTCGTCGAGCAGGGACGCGTTGGCGATGTCGAGCGCCGTGAGGTCCTGCACCATGGTCTGGAAGTTCAGGAGCGCCTCGAGGCGACCCTGCGAGATCTCCGGCTGGTAGGGCGTGTAGGCCGTGTACCAGGCGGGGGATTCGAGCACGTTGCGGCGGATGACCGGCGGCGTGAACGTGTCGAAGTAGCCCTGCCCGATCATCTGCACGGCCGTCCGGTTGCGGCCCGCCATGCGGCGGAGCTCCGCGAGCACCTGGGTCTCGCTCAGTGCCCCGGGCAGATTCAGCGACCGGTCGAGGCGGATGCTGGCGGGGACCGCCAGGTCCACGAGCTTGTCGAGGCTCGGGTAGCCGAGCACCTCGAGCATGTGGTCGGCCTCCGAGGAGCGCGGGCCGATATGGCGATCGGCGAAGGTCGAGGCGGGGCCGGATACCTGATGGGGCAGGGCAGTCATGGGAACTCCGTAGGTCGATGAGCGGGCGCGGTAGCGCATGCCTGGTCGGGTTCCTCCCCGCTCTGTAGGGAACCTGAGAGTTTTCGCAGGACATCCTGCTTGCACCGTCGGTGGGTGGGGGACCACGTCCGCCACCGCTTTCCAGAGTTGCCTATCCGCGACGGTACTGGGCCTGAGAGATTCCTGGGGAGGAGTTGCTCCTACGGCGCCTGCCGGTCTGTGGTCGACAGCAGAACTCTCCCGCTGCGGATCGAAGGCGTATTCAGTTGAGGGATCGCTGGATGTGATCCTGACTACAGCGTACCGCGCGGTGCCGGGGAGAGGCAAAGCCCCGACGGCGGCCTGCGGCTAGCGTGGACCCATCATCCCGACCAGCTGGAGTACCGATGACGGCTTCCCGCTCCCGGACGGCCCGTGCCGCGCTCGTCCTGCCGGCCGCCGTCGGGCTTCCCGCGCCACCCGACGTCGCGGGGGCGTCCTACGTGGCCCTCGGCGACTCCTACTCCGCGGGTACCGGCACGCGCACCTACCTTCCCGACGGGACGGACTGCCGGCGCTCCGCCTACGCCTTCCCCTCCCTGATCGCGCGCGCGACGGGGCTCGCCCTGAATCTCCGGGCCTGTTCGGGAGCCACGGTCGCGGATGTCGCCGCGCTCCAGCTCGACGCCCTCACGCCCGCCACCTCGTACGTCTCCCTGAGTGTCGGCGGGAACGATGTCGCATTCGTGTCGGTCCTGAGCGAATGTGCCCAGCCGGCGTGGCTGGGCAACTGCTCCGCGGCGATCGACCGCACGCGGGCCCTGATCAGGGGCGCGCTCCCTGGTCGCCTCGACTCGCTCTACGGACAGGTGCGCGTCCGGGCACCGCAGGCGGCGGTCGCGATCGTCGGCTACCCGCGCCTCTTCAACGGTGAGGACTGCAACGCCGGCACCTGGTTCTCCCCCCGGGACCAGGCGGGCCTGAACGCGACGGTGGACCTGGTCAACCGGACGACGGCGGCGGCGGCTGCGCGGGCCGGCTTCGTCTTCGTCGATCCGACGGTGGTCTTCACCGGCCATGCCGTGTGCGACGACGTCGAATGGCTGAACGGGCTCTCCCACCCGGTCTCGGACTCGTACCACCCCAACCGGGCCGGACACGCCCTGGGGTACATGCCGCTGGTGTCCGCCGCGCTGACGGGGAGCCGCGTGGCGGTCACCGAGGAGATGCTGTGGTCGACGGAACAGTTCGTACCGATGCTGTCCGAGCAGCAGGCGGCCTACGCCGACGTCGACCGGCGGATCCGGGCCGAGGAGTTCGTCCCGCCGGATCTGTCGAGCCCTGCAGCCCGCGCAGCGGCGGTGAGGGCCGGCGTCGATCTCTCGGACCCGGCGAGCATCGCTCGCGCCGACCGCGCCGCGGAGGCCGAGCAGATCAGGGGCCGGTGACTCCGGGCCGGTTGCTCCGGGTGCCGGGTGGCTCGGGGGTTCGTGGCTCCGGGAGCCGGGGGACTCGGGGGCCGGGTGGCTCGTGGGTTCGTGGCTCGGGGTTCGTGGCTCGTGGGTTCGTGGCTCGGGGTTCGTGGCTCGGCGCGCACGCTTCCCCCGCGCACAGGACGACCGAGTTCGCGAGGGACGTCGATTCCATTGCATCCCTGCACCGGTGTGCGCCGGACCTGGTACGGACAGGTGTCTGATCCGATGCTGCGGTTGACCGACGAGCCGTGGCGCGCCGTGCACGAGCACTCGTTCGCACCACCCGACCACGCGGCCACGACGGCGGGTTCGAGGGCGAAGCCACCTGCGAACTCCATACGTATGCATGGAATAACGGTGCGACGAAGGCCGTTCTCCCACCAGGACCGGGAATACGCCGGACGCAACGCGAAGGAGCACCATCATGGCAAACGAAGTGGAGTTCGGACTCGACACCTTCGGGGATGTCACGCGAGGGGAGGACGGCGCCCCCGTCCCCTACCCGCAGGTCATCCGCAACGTCGTCGCCGAGGCCGTGCTCGCCGATCAGGTCGGCATCGACTTCATCGGACTCGGCGAACACCACCGCGACGATTTCGCGATCTCGGCACCCGAGACCGTGCTCGCGGCGATCGCCGGACAGACGTCGCGCATCCGCCTCGGCTCGGCCGTGACGGTGCTCAGCTCCGATGATCCGGTGCGGGTCTACCAGCGCTTCGCCACGCTCGACGCCGTCTCCGACGGTCGCGCGGAGGTCATCCTCGGACGCGGTTCCTTCACGGAGTCCTTCCCCCTCTTCGGCTACGAACTCTCCGACTACGAGCGGCTCTTCGAGGAGAAGCTGGATCTCTTCTCCGAGCTCCTCAAGGAGGGCCCCGTCACCTGGTCCGGCAGCACCAGGCCGGGTCTGAACGCCCACGAGGTGTACCCGAAGACGGAGAGCGGCCGCATCAAGACCTGGATCGGCGTCGGCGGGAGTCCCGAGTCCGTGGTCCGCGCCGCACGCTACGGCATGCCGCTGATGCTCGCGATCATCGGCGGGGATCCTGCCCGCTTCGCCCCCTACGTGGACCTGTACCACCGGGCACTCACACAGTTGGAACAGCCCACGCTGCCGATCGGCGTCCACTCGCCCGGCTACATCGCAGACACCGACGAGCAGGCGCGCGAGGAGCTGTGGCCGGACAACCGGATCATGCGCGATCGCCTCGGTCGCGAGCGCGGCTGGGGTCCCACGAGTCGTACCGAGTTCGAGCAGGAGGCCGACAGCGGGTCGCTCTACGTCGGTTCACCGGAGACCGTGGCGACGAAGATCGCCTCGACGGTCAGGACCCTCGGGATCGACCGCTTCGACATGAAGTACAGCGCCGGCCCCCTGCCGCACGAGAAGCTCATGCGCAGCATCGAGCTCTACGGCACGAAGGTCATCCCCCTGGTCCGGGACATGCTCGCCTAGTTCCGGACGCCCGGTCCCACCCCGGACGTCCTCCGGTGCGGGGCGTTGGGCCGAGCATCCCGGTCGGACGGTGATTCGCTCTCCATCCCACTGCTCGACCGCCATCCGTGGGATCGACCACTCATTCCCACCGATCGCCGTCCGGCACTGGGGACGACGACGGCGACCAAGGGGCACGGTCCTCGATCCCACCAATCGCCGTCGGCCACTGGGAACGACGACAGGAACCAAGGGGCACGGTCCTCGATCCCACCGATCGCCGTCGGCCACTGGGAATGACGACAGAATCGGCGTTCCGGACCGCTCCATCCCACTGGTCAACGGCGGTGAGTGGGATCGACCGCTCGTTCCCACCGCTCTCCGTCGGCCAGTGGGAACGACGACGGGGAGCAAGGGGCCGGACCGCTCGCTCCCAGCGATCGTCGTCGGGGACTAGCAGCGGGATCGAGCAGAAGAGCCCGAGACAAAATCGTGGCGGAGCTCCCCGAGCGCTAGTAGCGTCGATCCGGTAGTCACAGACCGACACGACCGGGAGGCACCGTGGTTGACCGCATCGCTGATATCTGGGGTACACGTGCCCCGTACGCCCAGGGAGAGCACTGGCCCGTCCGTGTGGACCAGGCACTCGAGGACGGCGTTTCGGAGAACGACGTCGACCGCTGGGTCCAGTCCGCCTGCGTACTGTGCAGCAATGGCTGCGGGTGCGACATCGCCGTCAAGGACAGTCGCATGGTCGGGATCCGGGGGCGTGCCTCCGACGTCGTGAATCACGGCCGCCTCGGCCCGAAAGGTCTCTTCGCCAGCTGGCAGGGAGTAAACCACCGCGACCGATTGACCCGCCCGCTCATCCGGGTTGACGGCCGATTGGTCGAGACGGACTGGGACACGGCGATGACCCGGATCGTCGAGCGCAGCAGGACACTCCTGGCGGAGAAGGGTCCACTCAGTCACGGCTTCTACACCTCGGGCCAGTTGTTCCTGGAGGAGTACTACGCGCTCGGCATCATCGGCAAGGCGGGCATCGGCACACCTCACATGGACGGCAATACGCGTCTGTGCACGGCGACCGCGGCTGCAGCGATGAAGGAGAGCTTCGGGTCCGACGGCCAGCCGGGTAGTTACTCCGATATCGACGAGTGCGACGCCATGTTCCTCTTCGGCCACAACATGGCCGAGACGCAGACCGTGCTGTGGATGCGCGTCCTGGACCGGTTGGCAGGACCCAATCCGCCGCGTCTGGTCTGCGTCGACCCACGCGAGACCGAGGTGGCACTGGCCGCCGAGGTACACCTCCCGGTACGACCGGGGACGAACCTCGCCCTGCTGAACGGACTGGTCCGTGAACTGCTCCACCACGGGTGGATCGACGAGCAGTACATCACCGATCACACGATGAACATCGAACAGCTGCGCTCCACAGTGGAGGAATGGACCCCCGACGCCGTTGCGGAGACCTGTGGTGTCGACGCCGGGGACGTACGGCGCGCCGCGGAGATCTTCGGAACCAGCGACCGTGTCCTCTCGACGGTGCTCCAGGGGTTCTACCAGTCCGCCCAAGCAACGGCCTCCGCCTGCCAGGTGAACAATCTCCACCTGCTGCGCGGTCTGCTGGGCTCGCCCGGCAGCGGGATCCTCCAGATGAACGGTCAACCGACCGCGCAGAACAACCGCGAGTGCGGGGCCGACGGCGATCTTCCCGGCTTCCGGAACTGGGAGAATCCCCAGCACGTGCAGCAGCTGGCAGACCTGTGGGACGTGCCCACCGACACCATTCCGCACTGGGCACCGCCGACGCACGCGATGCAACTCTTCAGGTACGTCGAGCAGGGGTCCATCGAGTTCTTCTGGATCTCCGCCACGAATCCGGCGGTCTCCATGCCGCAACTCGATCGGATTCGGAGCATCCTCGATCGCGAGGAGCTCTTCCTCGTGGTGCAGGATCTGTATCTGACCGAGACCGCCCAGTACGCCGACGTCGTCCTTCCGTGCGCCGCGTGGGGTGAAAAGACCGGGACGTTCACGAACGTGGACCGGACGGTGCACCTCTCGGACAAGGCCGTCGAGCCGCCGGGCGAGGCTCGCAGCGATCTCGACGTCTTTCTCGACTACTCCCGCCGCATGGATTTCCGTACGCGCAGGGGTACACCCCTGCTCACCTGGGACGGCCCGGAGGACGGCTTTCGGGCCTGGCAGGAGGCGTCCCGGGGTAGGCCGTGCGACTACACCGGTCTCAGCTACGACCGCCTGCGCGGCGGGAGCGGGATCCCCTGGCCGTGCACCGACGAACACCCCGATGGCACGGCGAGGCTCTACACGGACGGGGTCTTCCGGACCGACCCGGACGACTGCGAGTCCTACGGACATGATCTGCTGACGGGCGGCACCACCGGCCCTGTCCTGTACCGGGCGACAGTGGAGCCGGGCAAGGCCTGGCTCAAGAGCGAGCCCTACCGTCCGCCGCACGAGGAGCCCAGCGACGAGTACCCCCTGCGGTACACCACGGGGAGGACCGTCTATCAGTTCCATACCCGGACCAAGACCGGACGCAGCAAACCGCTGGATGATGCGGCTCGGGGAGCGTGGATCGAGGTGTCCGTACCCGATGCCGAGCGCCTGGGACTCTCCGAGGGCGACATCGCCTCCGTCCGGTCTCCACGGGGGTATCTCGAGGTCCCCGTGCGGGTCGGCGACGTGCGTGAGGGAACCGTTTTCGCTCCCTTCCACTACGGATCCTGGAACCACGGCGCAGGTGAGGGAGCGGACGACGGCGCACGCTTCGCGCCGTCGCACGAGGCCGCCAATGAACTCACCCTGACCGAGTGGGATCCCGTCTCCAAGCAGCCGATCTTCAAGAACGCTGCCGCGCGGGTCGAAAAGCTGCGCAGCGGGACAGGTCCCTCCCCTGCGCCGACCACCACCGCTTCCCGACCGGCGCGCGCCTCCGTCCCGGCCACAGTCGGGGGCAGCGCCGGGGAGTCCACCGAGTCCTTCCCCGAGAGCACCCCACCAGCGCGTGCGACGCGAGAGGAGCCGTCATGAAGCTACCCGTCTACCTCGGACTGCTGAGGGAAGGAGAGGAGATTCTGGCCCGGTCCTTCCGCACCGTCGCCGAGGGACACGCGGACGAACCCGACGTCCACACCATCCTCGATACCCTGGCCGGGCAGTGCGATCGGCATCTCGAGGTGCTGCACCCTGTCATCGAACGCTTCGGCGCGGAGGTGGAGGGCGAGGAGGAACATCGCGTGACGGCGGACGGCGTCCGGGAGGTGCGCTCCGGGCCTCTCGGACTGCTGCTCGATCTGCAGGATCTCTATGTGCTCGTCCAGCACATCGACATCATGTGGACCCTCGTGGGCCAGGCGGCTGCCGGCAGCAGGGACACCGAGCTGGGCGGTATCGTCTCGAGCTGCGCCCCGGATACCGAGCTCCAGGCTCGGTGGATCCGGACACGGACCAAGCAGGCCGCCCCCCAGGCCCTGCTCGTGGCACGGTGACCTCCGGGACGCCCGTCCTCGATCGGCTGCGCAACGCCTTCGGAACCATGGGCGCCGGCGTGTATGCGGCTGCCCTGAGCCTGCTCACGCTGTCCGCAGTCGGGCTCATCGGGCTGCTCACCCACATGCCGTGGCTCTTTCCGAGCCTCGGACCCACGCTCATGCTGTTCTTCGAATCCCCCGACCAGCCGTCGTCCCGACCGCTCAACACCCTCGTGGGACATGGCGTCGGTCTGGCGGCCGGTATCGCCTGCTTCTATGCGTTCGGCATCGACGGTCTGCAGGCGGCGCCGGTCGGAGGGCTCACGGCGGCCCACGTCCTGGCGGGGGCGGTATCCGTGGCCGCCACCACCCTGGCGCTCACGATGCTCCGCCTTCCGCACCCACCGGCGGGAGCGACGACGCTGATCGTGAGTCTCGGTATTCTGCACACCCCGGTCCACTTCCTCACCATGGCCGCTGCCGTCGTCGCCATGACAGCCCTGGCCTGGGGTGCGAACATCCTTCTCGGCACAAAGCCTGCCGCACAGTAGAACGGACGACCGCAGGCAGCAGCGGGGCCCTCGTTCTCGACGGTCGCTGGCACCGAGTCCTCGATCCCAGTGATCGCCATCGTGCAGTGGGGACGAACGCGACGGCCAGCGCGGGCAGGGTCCTTGCTCCCAGTGATCGCCGTCGGGCACTGGGAAGGAACGCCAGAATCGGCGTGCCGGACCGCTCCCTCCCACTGGTCAACGGCGGTGAGTGGGATCGACCGCTCGTTCCCACCGATCGCCGTCGGGCACTGGGACCGACGACGGCGACCAAGGGGCCCGACCGCTCGCTCCCACTGGCTGCCGTCGGCCACTGGGAACGAACGCAACGGCCCAGGGGATTCAGTACTCTTCCGCGCCGCGACCCGCCCTGAGCGCCTACTCGGCGTCGAGAAGAGGCATCGGGCCTTCTTCCGGCGTCGGCCCTTGCTCCATCCCACTGGTCAACGACGGCGACCAAGGGGCCGGACCGCTCGCTCCCACCCATCGCCGTCGGGCGGTGGGAACAACGACGGGGGACCAACGGGCCCGACCGCTCGATCCCACCGATGACCGTCGGGCACTGGGGACGAAGCCCCCCGCGAACTCACTCTTCGCTCTTTCTTCGGTTTTCTTTCGCCCTTCCGGCACGCTGCCTTTAGTCCCGAGCAGCACAGTGGATACCAGGAGTCCAGCACTCCCGAGGTTGCCCACCCGTTCCGGTCCGTCCACCGGGCAGGCGGGCAACCTCGACCGGTCACCGACCGGATCCGGGGAACCACCAGAAGGAGCCACGCGTGACGACGATCGACCTCCCGTCCATCAGCCCCGCATCACGGGCCACGCTCCGGCCCGCCGGACGCCGGATCGCACCGGCGGAGACTGTCGTCGCCACCGACCGGCCGTCCCTCGGCCAGCGCCTCGCGAGCCTGCTGGGAACGCTGCTCATGATCACGGCGATCGCCGCCGTCCTGTTCTTCGCCATCGGCCCCCGCTTCCTCGGCTACCAGACCGCCACGATGCTCACCGGGAGCATGGCCCCGGAGATCATGCCCGGCGACGTCGTCGTCACCACCCTGCAGCCCGTGAGCGGCATCGCGGTGGGCGATGTCATCAGCTACCACATCCCCGTGGAGGACCACCGGGTCGAGACACACCGGGTGGTCGAGGTCATCAGGGGGACGGACGGCACCACCGCCGTCCGCACCAAGGGTGACGCCAACGACTCCGTCGACCCCTGGACCGCCACCCTCGAGGGGGACCACGTGTATGAGGCCAGAGCGGTCATCCCCGAGGTCGGCTCCATCATCCGGGCCCTCCGTACGCCCGTTGTCAGCCAGCTCCTCGTCTACGGGGTCCCTGCCGTCCTCGTCGGAGGTCTACTGCTCATGATCTGGTCCCGGCCCAAGGACGACGCCGACGACGCCGCCGGCGCGACCGGCACCCCCGCCCCGGGCGCCCACACCGCCGAGGACATCTCGCTGCTCCCCGTGCTCGACCGGCAGACGCTCGACGATCTCGGGGCGGAACTGTCGAACCAGGCCGGAGCACTGCAGTTCGCCGGGATGTTCGTGGACATGCTCCCGCAGCGGATCGACGCCATCGACGCGGCGTTCGGCGCACGGGACGGCGACGCCGCCGTGGTGGCCCTGCTCAGCCTCAATGTCAGCGCCTCGATGGTGGGCGCCCGCCGGCTCGAGGAGGCCTCCTCCTCGGCCCTGGAACTCGTCGGCGAGCCGGACCGGCACGAGGCCCTGATCGACCGGCTGCGGATCCTCGGCTCCGAGTATCAGGCGGCGCTCGGCGGGATCATCCGGTAACCGACGCCCCGCACCGTGCGGATGAACCGGGGCGCCTTGGTGTCCTCGTTCAGCTTCTTGCGCAGGTTGCGGATGTGGACCTCCACCAGGTGCTGGTCGTTCACCCATCCGTCGCCCCAGATCCTCGCCAGCAGCGTCTCGCGCTGCCAGACCCTCCGCGGGCCAGAGACGAGCGTGGCCAGCAGATCGAACTCGATGCGCGTCAGCGGAAGCTCGGCCCCGTCGAGCATGGCGATCCGGCCCTCCGTGTCGATCTCGATCGGCCCGTGGACCAGCAGTCCCTCGACGGACTCCGACGCCGGGGTCGCCCCGACCTCCGGGCTCCCGGCCGGTGCGGCATCCGACCCGGCCGGTGCGGTGTCCGATCCGGCCCGCTGCGGCTCGGCACTGCCCGCATTCCTCGGTCGCCGGAACATCGCGTTCACGCGGGCGCCCACCTCGCGCGGGCTGAAGGGCTTCACCACGAAGTCGTCGGCGCCGATCTCGAGGCCGATCAGGCGGTCGATCTCGTCCTGGCGTGCCGTGATCATGATGATGTACGCATCGGTCAGCGGACGGATCTGGCGGCACACCTCCACGCCGTCGATGTCCGGCAGGTTCAGGTCGAGGGTCACGAGATCCGGGCGGCGTTCACGGACGAGGGCAACGCCCTCCCGCCCGCTCCCGGCCTCGATCGTGGTGAAACCGTTCATGCCCAGGGTCATGACGAGGAGCTGGCGCACATCGGCGTCGTCTTCGATGATGAGTGCAACACGCGCGGCTGGTTCGGAGGTCATGGTTTACACATTGCCAGATGTCGGCGCGCCCACGGATCGCATCGCCGCACTTCGCCCCGCGTGTTCCCGGAGGTCCCCGGAGCAGCGCCCGACGGCGGCGTGCGGCGGGGGCGTGCGCGAGCTAGAGACCCAGCGCGGGCACCGGCAGTCCGAACTCGCGTCGCAGGGCGAGGCGTGCGGCGTTGAGGCCCGCCATGCCGTGCACACCGGGACCCGGGGGCGTGGACTGCGAGCAGAGATAGACACCCTCGAGCGGAGTGGCCCAGGGCTGCAGGGACGGCACGGGCCGGGCGACGATCTGCCGCAGATTGACCGCTCCGCTGCTGAAGTCCCCGCCCACGTAATTGGCGTTGTACGCCTCCAGCTCGGTCGCCGTCGTCGTCCGGGTGCGCACGACGACGTCACGGAAGCCGGGAGCGAAGCGCTCAATCTGCGCGGTCACGGCCTCCGCCATGTCCCGGGTGGAGCCGCGCGGCACATGGCAGTAGGTCCACAGGGTGTGGCGTCCCTCGGGCGCGCGGGTCGGGTCGAAGGTGGAGGGTTGGGAGAGCAGCACGTAGGGGCTCTCCGGGTGCTCACCCCGGTTGACCTGCTGCTCGCCGGCGGCGATCTCCTCGCGCGTACCGCCCAGGTGCGCCGTCCCGGCCCGGTGCAGCTCGGGGTGCGTCCACGGCACGGGACCGGAGAGGACGAAGTCCACCTTGCACGCCGCGTTCCCGTACCTGAACGCCGAGAGTGCCTTCTCGTAGGTCGCGGGCAGTCGTCCGCGGGACATGGCGCTGAAGGTCCTGGGTGCGACGTCGAGGAGGACCGCGCGGGCGTCCGAGACCTCGGCGAGGGTACTGATGCGGCTGTCGGTGACGATCTGCCCGCCGTGCTGCCGGAGGTCGAGCGCCAGGGCGTCCACGATGGACTGCGAGCCTCCGACCGGGATCGGCCAGCCCGTGGTGTGCGCAAGGAGATTCAGCACCAGGCCGGCGCCCGCCCCGGCCAACGAGGGGAGTGTCCCGACGGGGTGGGCCATCACCCCTGTGACGAGCGCCGCGGCCTCGTCGGTGGTGAACCGCCTGTTCCACCAGGGCAGACCCTGATCGAGCACGGCGAGCCCGAACCGCACCACCGCCCCGGGGTGGCGAGGGACGCGCACCACGTGGTCGAGGGTGAAGCCGAGGATCTCCGCGGCCCGATCACTCAGGGGCTCGAGGAGGCGGCGGTAGGCCTCGCCGTCGACGCCGAGCCCTGCCACGGTGCGGTCCATGCTGCGGTGGGCGACGCCGGCCCGGCCACCGTCTAGCGGGTGCGCGAAGGAGACCTCCGGGATGGCGAACCCGATACGACGCGAGATCTCGAAGTCCTGGAAGAAGGGCGACGCGAGCGCCATGGGGTGGACCGCGGAACAGACATCGTGCAGGTGGCCCTGCTCCATCAGTTCGACCGACCGCGACCCCCCGCCGATCGTCGGAGCAGCCTCGTGCACCCGCACGCTCAACCCTGCGCGGGCCATCACCACGGCCGCGGCGAGACCGTTCGGGCCGGCACCGACCACCTCTACATCCATCACGTCCCACCCTCGGGTCCGCGTCCGTGCCGGAGCCGGCCCACCACGGAGGAGGCGCGCCGTCGCGCCGATCCCGCCAGTGCCGTGCCCGCGCGGCGGGCCTGCAGGAGCGATGCCACGGCCGTGTAGCGTGCCCGGTCCAGCGGGATGTCGTACGTGGTGGGGACCACCACCACGTTCCGGGAGAAGTTGCGCTTGAACGTGGTCACGTTGGCCAGTCCCGGGTAGTTCTCGCTGACGATACCCGTCAGTCCGCACGCGGTGTTGCCTGCGGACCGGAGCACCCGGAACGCTTCCCAGAGCAGCAGGTACGGGGCGAAGACGCGGCGCGCCTCCCGGGTGCTGCCGGCGAAGTAGTAGACCGCGTACCCGCGGTACTCCGTGGTGATGAGCCAGCTGAGCGGCTGTCCGTCACGGTAGGCGACGAGCATCCGCAGTCGATCACCGAGGACCGTCAGGAGCGTCTCGTAGTAGGAGGAGTCGAAGGACTGGAAGCCGTCACGCTCAGCGGTCTCCCGCATGATCGGGAAGAGCTCCGAGGTGAACACGGAGACCCATTCCTCCCGCGGTATATGCCGCACCTCGACTCCGTCGCGCTGCGCCCGGCGGATGCTGTTGCGTGCATTGGGACGGAAGCTCTTCAGGAGCGCCGCCTCGGACATCGTGAGGTCGACCACGATCTCCCGTTCGTACCAGCCGTGCTCGATGGGCCCCGTCGCGGGAGGTTGGAGCGTGGCGACCTGCATGCGCACGTAGAGGGGATCGACGGAGGGATCCTCGCGGAACTGCAGGCGGACCGTCTCCAAAAGTGCGCGTTCCGCCGCGGGCGTCCGCTCGCCGAACCAGACGGGCCCGTTGACCACCACGACCGAGTCGCGGAGCCGCCGCGTCACCCGGACGAAGCTCGCGGTCGCGACCACGGAACCATCGGCGTCCGCATACACCCAGATCCCGAGCGCGGCGCGTCCGAGTGCCTGCTCGAACTCCACCCAGTCGGGAGTCTGCTCGATGGGGATCACCACCTCGGGGTGGGCCGCGGCGATGGCCTCGAAGCCGGCCCTGTCGAGCACGCTGTGGGTCAGGTGCGCTGCACTCACTGATCCTCTTCCACTGGTCGTAGACACTGGTCACCGCGCTGCCCGCTGCCCGCTCCGGGACGCTGACCGGTGCGGTCGCGGGACGCCGTGGAAGGTCCGACGGTGCGCCTTCCACGCGCTCCGTCCAGCCTAGCCTTTGCGATCGGGCGGCCCTGCCCTCCGGCCCCCGCCTCACCCGCTCGAGACGCCTGACTTGCCGGACCCGCCTGGTTCGCCTGACTTGCCGGACCCGCCTGATTCGACTGGTTCGACTGATTCGCCTGATTCGCCTGCAGCAGGCCCCGCCGATGCCGGACCACGACGACGCCGGAGACGGGCCGCTCGCAGGACCAGGGCTACCGGCCGGTCAGGGCTCTGATCGAACGGGCCGCCCTGCGGGTCGTCGCGGCCGTCCTGCCGCACGGGGTCCTGCCCGGGCTCGAGGATGTCGCGGACCACCAGGAGCATGACCCACACCGTGGCCAGGATGTGCGCCAGCACGGCCCACGCGTACGTCCCGAGGCCGAGGTTGTGCTCGGGGGGCCCACCACTGACCTGCCCGCCCAGGTACAGCCAGACGGCACCCCAGTGCAGGAGCTCGACCAACTGCCACCCGAGGACCACGCGCCAGCGCGGAACGGCCAGGGCGATGAGGGGGATCAGCCAGAGCGCGTACTGGGGGGAGTAGACCTTGTTGCACAGGATGAAGGCGCCCACGATCAGCAGCGCGAGCTGCGCGAGGCGGGGGCGCCGGTGCGACCTCAGCGCGAGCACGGCGATCCCGGCGCACGACAGGGCGAAGAGCACCGCCGCCGCCGTGTTGACGGTGCCCGACGACAGTGTGGGCGCGCCCGCCTGCCGCGCCAGCGCGTTGTAGACGTACCAGCCCGAGGAGAACCCGGCGTCGCGCGTCTCGGAGAAGGTCAGGAAGTACGACCACCCCTCGGGATCACGCAGCAGGAACGGCACGTTCACCGCGAGCCAGGCCGCCGTCGTGCCGGCGAGCGCTCCGAGGAACGCGCGGTACCGTCCGCTCCGGATCGCCAGCACGAGGACCGCTCCGAGCAGCAGGACGGGGTAGAGCTTGACGGCCGCACCGAGTCCCCACAGCACCCCGGCCAGGACCGGGTGCCTGCGCGCGAAGGCGAGCATCCCCGCCGTCGCCAGCAGGACGGCCCACAGATCCCAGTTGATGGTGCCGGAGACGATGATGACGGGAGCGCTCGCCACGATCATCGCGTCCCACGGTCTCCGCCCGGACAGCCGGAGGGTCGCCAGCACCGTCAGGATCCAGACCACCGTCAGCAGGACGGCGTTGACGTCGAAGTAGAGGAGCGTCTTCTCCTCCAGCGGCGCTCCCCCTGCCATGACGTCCACGACGACGGCCGTCGCGGAGGCGAGCAGACCCAGCAGCACCGGGTACTCGAACAGGGCCCCCTCGGTGAGGAAGGGAAGCGTGCCCTCGCCCAGTCCGCGGCTCCGGAACAGCTCGGTCCAGTCGGAGTAGCACGCACGGTAGAAGTAGTCGGGCGAGGACCAGCCCATGATCCGGCAGGGGCTCTTCACCACGACGGCGAGGACGGCGGCGCAGACCGTCACGACGATGAGCACGCGCTCCACCGTGAACCAGCCCGGGGAGGTCGATCCGGGGGCGCTGTGGTGACCCAGCGGACCACCGGCTCCTTCGACGAGGGGCCGGAGGACGGGGTCGGAACGGCTCGGAACATCGATGCGGTGCGGCCCGCGTGAGCCTGGACCCATGACCATGGATCGAGCCTAACCCGCTGCGCCGCTGACGACGGGGCCGCGGGGCCTCGGGGGAGAGCGGTTCGGCACGTACGCGGGAATGGGCGTGCTGCCATCCGTGTTGCGAACTGAACGTAGACTGGCACTTCCTGCCGACCCCATTCCCGGACGATGCCGGCGGGGGCATACTCAACTGGCTTTCGAGGAGAACTGTGGGACAGAACCCCATTCGCGTGGCAATCATTGGAGTCGGCAACTGCGCCGCGTCGCTGGTGCAGGGCGTGCACTACTACCGTGACGCGGACCCGACCGGCACCATCCCCGGACTGATGCATGTGGAGTTCGGCAAGTACCACGTGAATGACGTGCAGTTCGTCGCGGCGTTCGACGTCGACGGCAAGAAGGTGGGCCACGATCTGGCGGAAGCCATCGGCGCCAGCGAGAACAACACCATCAAGATCGCGGACGTCCCACCCACCGGCGTGATCGTCCAGCGCGGCCACACCCTCGACGGCCTCGGCAAGTACTACCGCGAGACCATCGTCGAGTCCGACGAGGAGCCCGTGGACATCGTCGCCCAGCTCAAGGACTCCCGCGCCGACGTCCTGGTCTGCTATCTGCCGGTCGGTTCGGAGCACGCGGCGAAGTACTACGCGCAGTGCGCCATCGACGCCGGCGTCGCCTTCGTCAACGCCCTTCCCGTCTTCATCGCCGGCACGAAGGAGTGGGCGGACAAGTTCACCGAGGCCGGCGTGCCGATCGTCGGTGACGACATCAAGAGCCAGATCGGCGCGACGATCACCCACCGCGTCATGGCGAAGCTGTTCGAGGACCGCGGGGTGACCCTGGACCGCACGTACCAGCTCAACGTCGGCGGCAACATGGACTTCAAGAACATGCTCGAGCGCGACCGCCTCGAGTCCAAGAAGGTCTCCAAGACCCAGGCCGTGACCTCCAACGTGAAGGCGGAGCTCCACGCCGACGACGTCCACATCGGCCCCTCGGACTACGTGGCCTGGCTCGACGACCGCAAGTGGGCCTTCGTGCGCCTCGAGGGCCGCAACTTCGGCGACGCACCGGTCTCGCTGGAGTACAAGCTCGAGGTGTGGGACTCGCCGAACTCCGCTGGTGTCATCATCGACGCGATCCGTGCCGCGAAGATCGCCCTCGACCGGGGTATCGGCGGACCGATCCTCTCCGCCTCCAGCTACTTCATGAAGTCCCCTCCGGAGCAGTACGCGGACGACATCGCCCACGAGAAGGTCGAGGCCTTCATCCGCGGCGACGCGGACCGCTAGCACCGGCGGTATCGCCCGGCCGACACGGGGTCGACGCTCCGTGTCGGCCTCGCTCCGGTGCCCGCACCCGGAGGGACCTAGAACAGCCCGACGGCGTTCCCGTCGGCGTCGACGTCCATCCGCAGCGCGGCGGGCTCCTTCGGCAGTCCCGGCATGGTCATCACGGCTCCGGTCTTCACGACGACGAAACCCGCCCCGGTCTTGGGGATGAGCTCCCTGACGTGCAGCGTGAAGCCCGTCGGAGCTCCGAGCAGCGTCGGATCGTCCGAGAACGAGTACTGCGTCTTCGCGATGCACACCGGCAGGTCGTCCCAGCCGTTGGCCCGGATCTCCGCCAGTCGTCGCAGGGCGACCGCCGAGAACTCGACACCGTCCGCCCCGTAGATCTCCCGGGCGATGGTGCGGATCTTGTCCTCGACGGGGAGCTCGAGCGGGTACAGGTGGGAGAAGTCGACCGGACGGTCCAGGGCCGCGAGGACCTTCGCCGCCAGCTCGTCCCCTCCGGGACCACCACCGCCCTGGCCCCAGACGTCGGCGACCGCCGCCTCGATCCCCTCGCTCCGGCACCACCCGAGCAGCCAGTCCAGCTCCTCCTGCGCGTCGGTGCCGAACTGGTTGACGGCCACCACCGGCGCCAGGCCGAACTTCTCGATGTTCCGGACGTGCCGGAGCAGATTCTCCGTCCCCCTGGCAACTGCGTCGACGTCGGGTGCGGCCAGTTCCGTCTTCGCGATTCCCCCGTGCATCTTCAGCGCGCGGATCGTGGCCACGATGACCACGGCGCCGGGCGCGAAGTCGGCGGCACGGGCCTTGATGTCGAGGAACTTCTCCGCCCCGAGATCGGCCCCGAACCCCGCCTCGGTGACCACGATGTCCGCCAGCTGCCGGGCCGTCCGCGTGGCGATCACGGAGTTGCAGCCGTGGGCGATGTTGGCGAACGGACCGCCGTGCACCAGGGCGGGCGTGCCCGCGATCGTCTGGACCAGGTTCGGTTTGATGGCGTCCCGGAGCAGCAGCGTGAGGGCCCCCTCGACGCCGAGATCGCGGACCGTCAGGGGCACCCGGTCGTAGCTGGAGCCGAAGGTGATGTCCCCGAGCCGTTCCCGGAGATCGTCGAGATCCTGGGCCAGGCAGAAGACCGCCATGACCTCGGAGGCCACCGTGATGTCGAAGCCGTCCTGCCGTGGGGTGCCCTCGGTGGGGCCGCCGAGCCCGATGACCACCTCGCGCAGCGCCCGGTCGTTGACGTCGAGCACGCGCTTGAACGTGATGCGCCGCGGGTCGATGCCGAGGGCGTTGCCCTGCTGGATGTGGTTGTCGATCAGGGCGGCCAGGGCATTGTTGGCCGCCGTGATGGCGTGGAAGTCACCCGTGAGGTGCAGATTGATCTCGTCCATGGGCAGCACCTGGGAGTAGCCGCCGCCCGTGGCACCGCCCTTCATGCCGAGCACCGGTCCGAGGGAGGGCTCGCGCAGGGCGATCATCACGCGCTGCCCGGCCCGGGCGAGGGAGTCCGCGAGCCCCACGGTGCAGGTCGACTTGCCCTCGCCCGCGGGGGTGGGGCTCATGGCGCTGACGAGGACCACGCTGCCGGGCGTCCCGCCGTCCGCGGGCAGGAGGCGCGGATCGATCTTCGCCTTGAAGCGTCCGTGGAACTCGATCGCCTCGCGCGGGATGCCCGCGGCGTCGGAGATCTCCTCGATGGGCCTGACCGCAGCGTTGCGGGCAATCTCAAGATCGCTCATGCGCCAAAGGTACCAGCGGGCCGGCCTCAGGCCGGAGGCATTCCGGCCCGCTCCAGGACGTAGTCGACCAGGGGCCCGTACAGACCCGGGCACACGTTGTCGTCGAGCGGCACGGCGACGTCGAGCTGCCCCTGGGCCTCGGAGACGAACAGGCCGGGGTCGTTGCAGTCGGCGAACCCGATGGTGGGCAGGCCGGAGCTCGCGGCGTACCCGGCCCAGCCGTGGTCGGCCACCACGAGATCGGGGGGCGGAGCGCCCTCCTCCGCGAGCGTGTCGAGGCTGATCCGCATGGGTTCCGGGGAGTGCGTGTGCATGAGGCCCCCGTGCTGGTGCCAGGCGAGCACCCCGAAGAGCCGGCGGATGTCCCCGTCCCCGAAAGCGCGCCCCTCGGGCACGGCCACCACGGTGGCGCCGGCGGTGGCGGCGGAGCGGGCGAGGGCGGCATGGACGGGAAGGAGCCCGGCAGGGTGCCCCGTCGCGAAGAGGATCCTCTCCCCCCTGCCCACCGAGGCCCCGAGGACGTCGGCGAACCGGTCGAGGGCCGCGACGCAGGTCCGGGCGTCGATGGTGTCCTGACCCCGGACGTGCCCGGGATCGCCGCTGATGCCCACGCGCTCGTGCATGAGCCCGAACACGGCGTCGAAGCTCCACTCGCGTGTCCGGGTGACACCGAACTCGAGGTTCTCGTCGCCCTCGAGGAAGAGCCGTATATGCCGGAGATTGTCCTGCCGAGGCGTGGCGACCAGACCGGTGATGCGGGCGGAATCGAGGTACTCGGCGAGCTCGGTGGGATTCACCCGTCCATCCTAGGACGCCGTGATGCGCGGGGCGCCGACGGGGAAGTGCTCGACGGCGGTGCGGTAGCTCTGCGCCGTGAGCAGGGCGGTGCGCTGCCACCCGAACGCCAGGGCGTGCGTGGCCGCACCCCGGCCGAGCCTCACGCGCAGGGCCGTGTCGTCGTGGAGTCGCTCGAGGGCGCCCGCCCACTCGCCGGCGGAGTGCCCGTCGACGAGGATGCCGCTGCGCCCGTCGCTGATGGCCTGCGGCAGTCCGCCCACGTTGGCCGCGATGACCGGCGTGCCGCACGCCTGCGCCTCCAGCGCCACGAGTCCGAAGGACTCGCTGAAGGACGGCATGACGACGGCGTCCGCGGCCCGGAACCACTGGGCCAGATTGACCGCCGCGACGGGTGGGTAGAGGCGCACGCTGTCGCCGAGGCCGGCGTCGTCGATGAGGGGTTGGAGCGCCAGGGCCTCGGATCCGCTGCCGGACCCGAGGATGCTGACCACGAGCGGGATGTCGGGCCTGCGCGCGCGCAGTTCCGCGGCGGCCGCCACGAGGACCTGCGGACCCTTGAGTTTCTGGATCCGCCCCGCGAAGACCACGTGGAACTGCTCCGGCGGGAAGGCGAGGGACGCGCGGGCTGCACCGCGGTCGCCCGGGTGGAAGGTGGCGAGGTCCACGCCGGGTGCGACCACGTCGACGCGATCCGGTGCGGCGCCGTAGAGGGAGACGAGCTCGGTGGCCTCGGTGCTCGTGTTCGCCAGGAGACGCGTGGAGCCGTCCACGATGGCCTGCTCCCCACTGATCCTGTCGGCCGGTTCGGGCGAGCCGATCTTCCTCATCCGCAGGTTCTTCACGCGGGCCATGGTGTGCATCGAGTGGACGAGCGGCAGCTCGAGGTCCCTGCTGAGTTCCAGGCCCACGGCACCCGAGACCCAGTAGTGGGAGTGGAGCACGTCGAAGTGGCGGTCCGTCAGCATCCGGGCCACATCGGTGATGGCATCGGCGAAGATCCCGGTGAGGCCCGGGAGCGCTTCCTTGGGTATGGGCCGTGCCGGGCCGGCGTCGAGGTGGTGGACCACCACGCCGTCACCCAGGACCTCCCGGCGCGGACGGCCCTCGCCGACCTCGCGCGTGAAGATCTCCACCTCGATCCCCACCTTCGCGAGCTCGAGGGCCGTACTCCTGACGTACACGTTCATGCCGCCGGCGTCGCCGCTGCCGGGCTGCTCCAGCGGGGAGGAGTGGAGGGAGAGCATGGCAACGCGCCTGACGCCGGTCACACCTCTCCTCCCAGACCGGCGCGGGGGTGTGCCGGTCAATCCCCCTGACACTACAACGCCGCGATGTCGGCTCACATTCCGCTCCGGCGGCTGCACCCCGGCAGTGCCGGAGCGCCTGGAGCGCCCGGCGGGACGACGGCCGCCCCATCCCCGAGGGGCGGGAAAGCTACCCTGAGGAGGATCCGCCGGGACGGCCGCTGCGGGCGGTCCCCGGCGACGACGACCCCGGAAGGCGGGACGCATGGCTGGTTCGGTGCCGGCGGTCCGCGGCGACGACGACCCCGGAAGGCGGGACGCATGGCTGGTTCGGTGCCGGCGACGGATCGTGTCGCTGCCGTCGATGCCCTGCGCGGCTTCGCGCTCCTCGGCATCCTGCTGGTCAACATCTGGTACTTCGCCGACTCCACCACCCTCTCGGGTGGCCCGCTTCCCGCGACGGCCTCCGCGCCAAACCTGGCCGTCCGCTTCCTGGTGACCACCCTGTTCGAGGGCAAGTTCTACCTGCTGTTCTCACTCCTGTTCGGCTACGGGTCCGCCGTGCTCCGGGACCGCGCCGGCGGGCAGGCGGTACACCTGACGTCGAGGCGCCTGGGCTTCCTCGCCGTCCTCGGGATCCTCCACGGAGCAACGCTGTTCTACGGCGACATCCTGCTGACCTACGCCCTGGCCGGCTCCCTGCTGCTGGCCACGCGTTCCCTCGCCCCGCGGGTGGAACTGCTCCTCGCGGTCGCCATCACGGCCGCGATGGCGCTCCTGCTCGTCTCCTCCGCACTGCTGACCGGGCCCGCGGAGGCCGCCGCGACCGCCGTCGGGGACTCCGCCGTCGAAGACCCCGCCGTCGGGCCGGCCGGGGCGCTGGCCGCCAACGCGGCGACCTACGGGGTGATCGGGATCAACGTGGTGGTCTTCCAGGGTCCGCTCGCCCTCGCGGCGTTCTACGCCGGCTCGGCCCTCGCCGCGTGGGGGGTGCTCCGGCCGTCGGCACCCCCGAAGCCCCTCCTGCGGCGCCTCGTCCTGCTGACGCTGCCGGCGGGCCTGGTCCTCTCCGCCGGCCAGGCCTGGCTCGCCCTCCGAGGCGACGACGGCTCCACCCTGCTGGCCTCCGGGATCTCCGTGCTGGTGTCGCCGCTGGTGACGATCGGCTATGCGGCAGGCTTCCTGCTCCTCCTCGGTACCCGTCCGGGACGCGTCGTCTCGCGGGTCCTCGCACCGATGGGCCGACTGTCCCTGAGCAACTACGTCGCGCAGTCCGCCCTGCTCGGCCTGGTCTTCACCGGGTACGGGCTCGGGCTGCAGGACCGGCTTCCCGCCGTCGTCGTCGTGCTGGTCGGCGTCGCCGTGTACCTGGTGCAGGCGGTCGCCAGCCGCCTGCTCCTCCGGCGCTTCGCCTCCGGCCCGCTCGAGTGGGCGCTGCGCCGCGTCACGTACGGACGATCAGCCCGGCACGACGGCGCCTAGAGGTTCCAGTGCACGATCGCCGGTGTGCGCTTGTCCCAGCCGAGCGCACAGACGGCCGCCGTTCCCAGGACGAATCGCCGTCCCTCGATGCCCCCGAACTGCAGCCAGCGGGCAGCGACGATCCGCAGGAAGTGGCCGTGTGCCACGAGCAGTGCGTTCTGCACGGGGGTCGCCCCGGGATCACGGTCCGCAGGGGTGCCGCATCCGGCCTGGATGCGCGCGATCACGCGGTCCGCCCGCTCCGAGACCTGGTCCAGCGTCTCACCGTTCGGGACACCGTCGTTCCAGATCAGGTACCCCGGGTTCTCCTCGCGCACGGTGGCACTGTTGCGGCCCTCGTTGTCGCCGTAGTCCCACTCGTGCGCGAAGGGCAGGATCTCGGCGTCGGGGAAGCCGGCGAGCTCTGCGGTGCGCCTGGCGCGCTGCAGCGGCGAGGAGACCACGAGCTCGAAGTCGACACCTTCTAGGTGGCGGCGGGCAGCGAGGGCCTGCTGCTCGCCGTTCTCCGTGAGCGCGAGATCGG
The DNA here is from genome assembly GCF_947493765.1 of uncultured Arthrobacter sp. Taxonomy (GTDB): domain Bacteria; phylum Actinomycetota; class Actinomycetes; order Actinomycetales; family Micrococcaceae; genus Arthrobacter_D. The sequence goes on along the minus strand of NZ_CANLSZ010000002.1, from coordinate 332,891 downwards.
TGAGCCCCGTGTAGCGGCCGTCCCTCGACCACTCGGTCTCGCCGTGCCTCAGCAGCCACAGCCGGGGAAGGGGTGTTCCGGCCGGTGTCAGGTCCGGTGCTGCTGCGCCTGTCATGGGTGTCATCGCGTGCTCTCCTCGAATTCGGGCTGCTCGGACCACCAGGAGCGGAGCGAGGCCTCGGCGTCGGCCGGGTCCTGCGGGCCGTGTTCCATGCGTTCCTCGAGGAGGAAGCGGTAGGCGCGCCCCACCACCGGTCCCGGGGCGACGCCGAGCAGGGCCATGATCTGCTCCCCGTCCAGGTCCGGGCGGATCGAGGCCAGTTCCTCCTGCTCGGCGAGCGCACTGATCCTCGACTCGAGATCATCGTAGGCGAAGGCCAGCCGTTCGGCCTTGCGCCGGTTCCGCGTGGTGACGTCGGAGCGGGTGAGGCGGTGCAGCCGCTCGAGGAGCGGGCCGGCGTCGCTCACGTACCGCCGGACGGCCGAGTCGCTCCAGCCTGCTTCGCCGTAGCCGTAGAACCGCATGTGCAGTTCCACCAGGCGGGCCACCGCCTTGACGGTGTCGTTGTCGAACCGCAGTGCACGCAGCCGCTTCGCCGCGAGCTTGGCTCCGACGGCGTCGTGGTGACGGAAGGTGACCGCGCCCCCGGACTCGAATCTCCGGGTGGCCGGCTTCCCGATGTCGTGGAGCAGGGCCGCGAGGCGCAGCACGACGTCGGGCCCGGGCACGGGGCCCTGGGCGTCCGTCTCGAGCTCGCAGGCCTGGCGCAGCACGGTCAGCGAGTGCTGGTAGACGTCCTTGTGGCGGTGGTGCTCGTCCGTCTCAAGGCGCAGGGCCGCGACCTCCGGCAGGACGTGGTCGGCGAGGCCCGTCGCCACCATGAGGTCCATCCCGGCGTCGGGGGCCGTCCCGCCGATGAGCTTCACCAGCTCGTCGCGCACGCGCTCGGCGGAGATGATGGAGATGCGGCCGGCCATGTCCGTCATGGCCTGCGCCACCTCGGGGGCCACCGTCATGCCCAGCTGGGCGACGAACCGCGCGGCGCGCATCATGCGCAGCGGATCGTCGGAGAACGACGACGACGGCGTCCCGGGGGTCCGCAGCAGCCGCGCGTGGAGGTCCCGTACGCCGCCGAACAGGTCCACGAGCTCGAGGGACGGGAGCTTCAGGGCCATGGCGTTGATGGTGAAGTCCCGCCGCAGGAGGTCGTCCCCGAGATCCGTCCCGAACGCCACCGACGGCTTCCTGGACTCCGGATCGTAGGCCTCGGCGCGGTAGGTGGTGATCTCGATCTGATAACCGTCCCTGCGGAGGCCGATCGTCCCGTAGGCACGGCCGATCTCCCAGTACGCGTCCGCCCATCGCCTGACGACGGCGATGATCCGGTCCGGATCGGCGTCCGTGGTGAAGTCGAGATCGCCGGACACCCTGCCGAGGAACAGGTCCCGCACCGGCCCGCCGACGAGCGACAGCTCGTGTCCGGCGGCATCGAAGAGCTCGCCGACCTCGAGGACCACGGGAGGGAGGGAAGCGGTGAGTACAGAGGTGTCCGGCAGGTGCGACATAGTCCTTCAAGGGTGCCAGACGCGCCGCGGTTTCCCACAGCGGACGCCGGTCCGCCGGCGGTGGCACCGCACCGGCCGGACCCCGCGGACGGGGCTGCGCCGTCGTCAGCCCGAGGCAAAGCTCGTTAGAGTGGTCTGCATGGACCGACCCGTTCCGAGTGCTCCAAAACGCACCCCGTTGACAGTGTCAATGGGAACGACGGGCATGCCTGCGGTCCACCAGCTGCCCACGGTGGAAGAGGTCTCCTCCGGCGGAGTGGTCATCGATGCCTCGAAGGACACGTTCGACGTCGCCATCATCGCCCGCCTCAATCGGGGCGGCCGCCTCGAGTGGTGTCTTCCCAAGGGACACCCCGAGGGCCCCGAGAACAACGAGGACGCGGCGGTCCGCGAGATCGCCGAGGAGACCGGGATCGAGGGCCGGATCGTCTCCACGCTCGGGAGCATCGACTACTGGTTCACCGTCAGCGGTCATCGGGTCCACAAGACGGTGCACCACTTCCTGCTCATCGCGACCGGCGGCGAGCTCACCATCGAGAACGACCCCGATCACGAGGCGGTCGACGTGGCCTGGGTGCCCCTCCAGGACCTCGGCCGGCGGTTGTCATTCCCGAACGAGCGGCGCATCGCCGATCTGGCGCGGCAGGCACTGCCCCACCACCTCTGAGGCAGCGCGTGCGCCGGGTGCCGGCGCCCGGGTGAGACGATAGGGAACGATGTCTGACACGAACACAGCCTCGATGCCGCTCGCGGATGCCGACCCGCCGGAGCGGGCGGACCCCTCAGCTCCCCGCAGCGGTTCCACCGCCCGGTCGAGCGCCATCATGGCCGCCGGGACGCTCGTCTCCCGGCTCCTCGGGCTGGTCCGCGTGGCGCTGCTGGCCACGGCGATCGGCGCTGCGGGCCAGGTGTCGGATCTCTTCACCTCGGCCAACAACCTGCCGAACTTCCTCTACCTGATGCTCGCCGGCGGTGTCTTCAACGCGGTGCTGGTACCCCAGATCATCCGTGCCAGCCGGCAACCCGATCGCGGCGCGGACTACGTGAGCCGGCTCCTGACGCTCGCCGCTGTCGTCCTGCTCGTCCTCACCGTGCTCGTGACGCTCGCCGCGCCGATCATCGTCGACATCACCACGAGTTTCACCGGCGCCAGGCTCGCCCTCACCACGGTGTTCGCCTACTGGTGCCTGCCGCAGATCTTCTTCTACGGCATGTACGCGGTGACGGGGCAGATCCTCAATGCCAACGGTTCCTTCGGCCCGTACATGTGGGCGCCGGTGGTCAACAACATCGTGTCGATCGGTTTCCTCGTGGCCTTCATCGCGCTCATGGGCACCGAGCAGGTGGAGCGGCACAGTCCCGGGTCCTGGACGGGTGAGCAGACCCTGCTGCTGGCGGGCGGCACCACGCTGGGCATCATCATCCAGGCGCTCGTGCTGATCATCCCGCTCAAGCGGCTGAACCTCGGTCTCCGCCCCACGTTCGGTCTCCGCGGCTCGGGCCTCGGACGGACCGGGAAGCTGGCTTCCGTCACGATCGTGACCATGCTCGTGGGTAACGGTCTGTACCTCGTGAACCTGAAGATCGCCACGATCGCCTCCGACGCCCGCCCGGCCTTCCTCGGCCAGGATCCCCCGGTCGAGATCGCCGGTGCTACGAACCTCGAGTTCGGCACCATGCTCTACCAGTTGCCGCATGCGGTGATCGCGCTCTCCCTGGCCACGGTCATGTTCAACCAGCTCTCCTCCGCCCACGCCGACAACGACCTGCCCTCCGTCCGCGCCACACTGTCCCACGGCCTGCGCATCATCGGCGTCGCGACGGTCTTCGGGGCGGCCGCGCTGCTCACCTTCGCCGGACCGCTCGGCATGCTCTTCAGCGAGTCCCCGGAGGTCGCGGCCATCAACGGCGTGATCATCGCGATCCTCGCGGTGGGAGCGCCGTTCCTCAGCGCCAATTTCTTCCTCACCCGTGTGTTCTACGCCAGCGAGGACGTCAGGACTCCCCTGAAGATCCAGCTGATCCTCTCGGTGGTCGGGGTTGCTCTGGCCCTGGTGGCCGGCACGTTCAATCCCCGGCTGATCGTCCCGATGCTCGCCGTGGCATACTCGCTCGGCAACGTGATCGCCGTCGTCGTCAGCCATGTCTTCCTGACCCGCGCCATCGGATCGTACGGCGCAGGGCGCGTGTTCGACGTCCATGTGCGGCTGATCATCGCCGGTATCGTCGCGGCCGTGGTGGGCAGCGTGCTGTGCTGGAGCTTCGGCGGCTACGACGCCTCCGGATTCCTCTGGCAGTCCAAGCTCAATGCCATCGCCGTGCTCGCGCTCGGCGGGATCACCATGCTGGCCGTCTACCTGGTGATGCTCAGGGTGCTGAAGGTGACCGAGCTGCGGGAGTTCGCGGCACCACTGCTGGCCCGAATCGGCCGACGCAACGCCTGATCCGCTGATCCGCCGTCGGACAGGCCGAACGGTAGCATGGGTAGAAATCAGCCGGACGGGGAGAGGAACACGTGCCAGAAGCAGCAGACGTCGGTTCGGTCCTGGGCAATCGGTACAGGGTGACCGCGCATATTCTGGCATCTGCTCGAGAGGACCTCGTGCTCGACGGCGTGGACCAGGTCCTCAATCGTCCGGTCAGCATCCTCGCGGCCTCGGAGGGCAACGCGGACCAGGTGGTGGAGAGCGCCAGGGAACTGGCGACGGGAGAACGAACGGCGAATCTGCAGGTCCTCGACCTGCTGACCACGGACGACGGCACCTACCTCGTGACGGGTCGCACCCCGGCCGCGGATCTGCTGGACCTCGTGGTGCGGCAGGACGACGCGGCAGGCGAGGAGCCGTATGTGGAGCCGTTCTTCACCGACACCCTCGGCTCCGAGATCTTCGGGGGCCCCCGCCCCACGGAGCTCGAGACCTTCGACGACGAGGACGACGACGATCACCGCGAGGAGTTCCGCTGGTCCGGGCTTGCAGGTCTCAGGCGGCGCTTCGGGCGACGCCAGGAGGAGCTGGGCGAGGATCAGCTCGGGGACGAGCCCTTCCATGACGCCGAGGGCCCCGCCGAGGGGGCCACGCCGGTGGATGCCGCGCCGGTGGAGGCCGCTCCACGGAGCACGGCACCTGTCGCCCCGAGGCCCACCTCGCATCGCGTCCCACCACCCCCGGCCCACCGGCCGAGTGCCTACCGCAGCGAGGCGCAGGGCGAGCCCGTCCGGCCGGCCGTCGTGGCCGGACCAGCCGGAGTCGCCGTCGGCGGCAGTTCGACCGGGACCATCGGGGCACCGGACGGGACGAGCTCGGGCTTTCCGTTCTTCGACGACGACGACGAGGCGGCGGCCGGCGGTGCGGGGAACGATGGCGCGGGGGACGATGGCGCGGGGGACGATGACTCCGACGACCGGGACCGCGACACCGGTGGTGCCGGCGGATTCGGTGTCGCACGAATCGTCACCGGAGTGATCCTCAGCCTCGTCCTCGTGATCTCGGTGATCCTCGTGGTCACCCAGCTGGCCTCGGTCTTCGGCGGGTCGGAAGCGGCCAACAACCCGGCTGAGCAGAACACGGGAGCCACGGCGGCGCAGAGCCCCACCTCCGCGCCCGAGGCGTCGTCCGCCGCACCGGAGGCAGCGACGGTGGACCCGGTCATCACGGGCATCAGCCGCGTGGTCCCGGACAACCCCGGTCTCGACGCCGGCAACGACGCCGACCTCCCACAGATCATCGACGGCGATCCGGACACGTTCTGGGGCAACCAGGTCTACGCGAGCGACACGTTCGGGGGCCTCGCGGGGAGCCTCGCCCTGGTGGTCGAACTCGAGGAACCGTCCACCATCTCCGACGTCACCATCGAACAGCTCAACGGATCCGGCGGCAGCTTCTCCGTCCTGGTCAATGACGAGCCGACCCTCGACGGGGCGAAGCAGATCGCCCAGGGCAGCTTCACCGCTCCCACGGTCGACGTCCCCATCGTGGCGGGCGAGGACGGGCAGCCCACGGGCAGGTACGTGATCGTGAATGTCACGCAGCTCCCCAGACTCTCGGACATCCAGGCACAGTACCCCTACGGCCTCCGGATCGCGGAGATCGACGTCAGGTGAGCCCGATCCGGCCCAGCGTCGCAGGGGCCGCCGGGGTGTGGAATAACCCCCTCCATGGGAGGGTTCTTGCAAGTGTCCCCGGAGATGGCCGGCCAGGCCGGCTCAGCCGATGGAGAAGACAGAAAGGTCTTTCGAGAACGTGACTACTCATACCGACGTCGAGCTGGAAACGCCCAGCACCGACGCGTCCAGCACCGAACCCAAGATCCATGACGTGATCATCGTGGGGTCGGGGCCGTCCGGCTACACGGCAGCGGTCTACACGGCTCGCGCAAACCTGAAGCCGGTGCTGATCGCCAGCTCCGTCAAGGCCGGCGGCGAGCTCATGAACACCACCGACGTCGAGAACTTCCCCGGTTTCCCCGAGGGTGTCATGGGTCCGGACCTCATGGACCAGTTCGAGCAGCAGGCACGCCGGTTCGGCACCGAGATCCTGTTCGAGGACGTGGTGTCGGCCGAGCTCGACGGCGACATCAAGAAGCTCACGCTGGCCACCGGTGAGGAGTACCTCGCCCGGGCGGTCATCATCTCCACAGGCTCGGAGTACCGCGAGATCGGGCTCGACGACGAGAAGCGACTGTCCGGTCACGGGGTGAGCTGGTGCGCCACGTGCGACGGCTTCTTCTTCCGGGACCAGGACATCGCGGTAGTGGGAGGGGGCGACTCCGCCATGGAGGAAGCGCTCTTCCTCACCAAGTTCGCCCGTTCAGTGACGATCATCCACCGCAGGGACAGCCTCCGCGCGTCGAAGATCATGCAGGACAGGGCGTTCGCCCACGACAAGATCACGTTCCTCTGGAACTCCGAGGTCACGGCGATCCACGGCGGGGACAAGGTCACCGGTCTCTCCGTCTCCAGTACGGTCGACGGCACCACGAGCGAGATCGAGGTCAGCGGGATTTTTGTTGCTATTGGCAACGATCCTCGCGTGGATCTCGTCCGGAACCAGCTGGAGCTGACGAGCGAGGGCACGATCGCCGTCAACGGCCGTACGTCCAAGACCTCACTCGAGGGCGTCTTCGCCGCGGGTGACGTGATCGACCCGACATACCGTCAGGCCATCACTGCCGCGGGAAGCGGATGTGTGGCCGCCCTCGATGTGGAGCATTACCTCGCCGACACGGTCAGCGCCGCACAGACCGCTGCTCGCGTCCCCACCCCGCCGGCCGAAGCCGTGTCGGAATCCGCCTCACTCTGATCGATCGAGCACAAGGAGAATATCCATGAGCAACGCCAAAGACGTCACCGACGCATCCTTCGACGCCGACGTCCTGCAGTCGGACAAGCCCGTGATCGTCGACTTCTGGGCCGAGTGGTGTGGCCCCTGCCGCATGCTCTCCCCGATCCTCGACGACATCGCCTCCGATCACGCGGGCAAGGTGAACGTGGTGAAGGTGAACGTCGACGACAACCCCTCGATCTCCGCCAAGTACGGCATCACGTCAATCCCTGCGGTGTACGTCTTCCAGAACGGTGAGGTGGCGGCCAAGTCCATCGGTGCAAAGCCGAAACAAGTGCTGGAGCAGGAGTTCGCCGCGTTCCTCGGTTAGTCCAGAACTGAGGTGGTCCAGAACTGAGTTAGTCCGGATCAGCCCGCTCGAAAGGACCCACCCACTCGGGTGGGTCCTTTTTCGTCCCATCTTTCTCCAGCAGGAGCGCCGCGATCGTTGGTTGCCGGCGTCAGTTAGTCGCCGGCGTCAAAAACCCAGCCGTACCGGTCACCTGCCGGAGTGAAACTCGCCGCCTATGACGCGAGTCCATCGACACCGCCTACACGGGTTGATGAACACCAGTTCGTGAACGACTCAGCCGGGCCAGCGGAGTAACTATTGTCGTGGGTTCAGGTGAAACCTCCTATGATTCCGCGGCTGACGTCCTCACCTGCTATGACAGGGAGCCACCGGGCCTAAGGTCGTGCTCCACTTCGCGCTCTGATCGGCCCAAAAGTACAGGTTGCCTATTACTCCGGGCACTGACGGCCCCCTGCCAACTTGATCCAACTGCTGCAGCCAGGGTGAGGTGCGTAAGCCTGTCTTCCTCATGCAAAGGTGGCCTGCTGTGTTCGGGCATGAGAGTAGTTTCACGTGAAACATGGAGCGCCATGCCATCAGGGTCATTCGTGCTGCGCTATGTTCCACGTGAAACCTGGTCCAGATTCGGGCGCTGAAGTCTGAGTTGGGGCGGATCCTCAGCTTGCCCCGGGAGCACGGAGTTCGTCGGAACCTCTCCGAAACAGAATGGGTTCAGCAAATCACCACCAGTGACGCCGATCCGCTACCTGCAAGGGCAGTCCGGGACTTGTCCTCCTCCGGGCCGGGACCGAGGTCGGCCCTGGAGGCCCTGAGACACTGAGACACTGAACGGTCATCGTCTCTCTTCGGAGGGGACACGCCTGGCTGTTCCATGCTCCGAAGCCACAGCTGCGGACTTCAGCCGCCGTAAAAGTCCTGGTGCCAACCACGGCGTTCGAGCGCTCCGCCCGGAGAAGAGCTGGTAACGAGATGCCACATCAGTAGCCTCATCACGCGAGCCACGCAACCTACGCAAGCCGCCCAGGCCACGCACGCCACGCCCGCCGCGCAGGCCACGCAGGCCACGCAGGCCACGCAGGCCACGCAGGCCACGCGAAATGCTCTACTAAAGAGCCGCTCGATCCAGACAGATCGGAGCGAATACTTGCACTGGACCTTCTGCTCGTCCTTAGCCCGGCCTTGGATGAGATGCCGCAAGTGCACTCTCAGCAGTCAGCAGTGACCGTTTCACGTGAAACAGCGAGCCCCCTGTTTCGTTGCGATCAGGCCCGGCAGCTCTTCATCGATGTGTCGCCGCTTCGCTACCGGATCCTTCGACCCCGCTCCATCACTTCAGAGCAAGTTCACTCCCGAACTCACTTGCCCCGTGCAATTCGTGCCCGAGCGTCCCGAGCGCACCCGTCTGTCCTTGAGCACCACAGTGTTCCGCACAATACGGCGCCACGAAGCTGTTGCCCGGTCATGCGTGCGCCTACGTAGCGAAGAATTCGACCTCGCTTCATCGCAGCTTGGTGGGAATCCACATAAAGCGATCATCGGTGGTGAGCTGACCGTTCAGAGCACCGACGACCGTCCGCATCATTGCTCGTTCGCCAGTAATCACGTTTCACGTGAAACATGATTCCATGATGGCGCTTACCCGGAGCGATGCGAGATCAGTCTCGGGCGACCAGCTCTACTCGGAACCGGGGGAGATCACTCCGATGATGCGGTTCAGATCGTCCACCGACGCAAATTCGATGCTGACACGCCCCTTCTTCGCGCCGAGCGATATCTTCACATTCGTGTCGAGCCGGTCCGAGAGCGAGGAGGCCAGATAATCCAGGCGCTCGTGACGTGCACTCGTCGGTGTCCGCGCCGGCTTGGAGACTTGCCGCAAGCCGGACTCGAGGGCCACGATCTCCTCTGTGGTCCGCACCGAGAGGCCCTCAGCGACGATCCTCTGAGCCAGCTGCTCCATCGCGGCCGCGTCACTGAGCCCGAGGAGTGCGCGTGAATGGCCGGCCGTCAGGACACCGGCGGCAACTCGCCTCTGCACGAGGGGTGGAAGGCTCAACAGCCGTAGTGTGTTGGAGATCTGGGGGCGTGATCGCCCCAGGCGTCCCGCGAGTTCGTCATGGGAGCACCCGAAGTCGTCGAGCAGTTGCTGATAAGCCGCTGCTTCTTCGAGCGGATTCAGGGCACTTCGATGGAGATTCTCCAGGAGAGCGTCCCTGAGCAGATCGTCGTCCAGCGTGGATCGGATGATGGCCGGGATCGTCGACATACCGGCCTCTTTCGAAGCCCGCCATCGACGCTCACCCATGACCAGCTCGTAGTCGGTCGAGCCATCCGCCTGCGATGGTCGGACCACGACCGGCTGCAGCACGCCGACCTCACGGATCGAGTGCACCAGTTCCGCCAGCTCGTCCGAATCGAATTCGACGCGAGGCTGCTTGCTGTTAGGGCGGATCCTGTCGAGCTCGAGTTCGGCGAAGCTGGCTCCCGGCACCTGTACGAGATCGGAGGAAGCTTCGGCTGAAACGCGGGTCGGTTGCACCGACTCGGCCGAGTCGAACGATTCGCTCGGCGCTGCTGTGGCGGCGGCTGTTGAAGCGACGGGCTCCGGGGCTACCTGATCGCCGGCTGATGAGACTGTTTCACGTGAAACGTTCGACGACTCAAGCTCTTCGGCATTCTGCTTCACCTCGCGCCGCTTCCGGACCGGACTGCCCGCACCAGCAGATCGATTCACCTCGTTGCTCGTCTCCGCAACGTCAGCACCTGTCCCTGCAACATCGGGGGTCGAAGTCTTCCTGTCCCCAGCACCGGCGTGGAGAGGAGGAGCGGACTCCTCGCTCCTCGACCCTCGCGATCTACCCTTCCCGCCGGATGCTGCCCCTGGGCTCTTCTCGGCCGACTTCGCAACTCTTTTGGATTGTGCTTCACGCACATTGCGGTCGATGCCCGACCTCAGCGCTGTCGAGTAGGAGCGTGGCGTCTCGACGACATCCTCCGACGTGACACGCTCGAAGAACAGGTCCACGGGCCGGCCCCCCTGCGGTCGAGGCGCACCGGTCTCGGTGTCGTCGGTACCGGAATCGCCCCCCGGCGTCGTGTCGTCGATCTGCTCCTTCGTCTCCTCCAGTGGGGCACTGGGAATGAGGGCTCCAAGACCCCGACCCAGACCACGCCGCTTCTCCACCATGTCGTTCCTTCCGGATCCTGGGCGTCAGCCCGCTAAAGTTCGTTCCACCTCGGCGATCAGGTACGAGCGTCGCTCAGGGGCGGGCGGTGATCTCCGCCGCGGCCTCCTGGTAGGAGAGCGCACCGCTCGACGAGGGGTCGTAGGTCATCACGGTCTGCTGGTAGCTCGGAGCTTCCGAGATCCTCACCGATCGGGGGATGACCGCCTTGAGCACCTGGTCTGGGAAGTGCTCACGTACCTCGGCCGCCACCTGTGCCGCCAGATTGGTCCGCCCGTCGTACATGGTGAGCAGGATCGTGGAGACCACCAGATCGGCGTTGAGATGCTTCTGGATCATCTCGATGTTCTTGAGCAACTGGCTGAGTCCTTCCAGCGCGTAGTACTCGCACTGTATCGGGATCAGCACCTCCCTGGCCGCCACGAATGCATTGACCGTGAGCAGACCCAGGCTCGGTGGGCAGTCGACCAGGACGAAGTCGAGGCGGGGCTGGCCGAGTGCTTCCCTGTCCTTCGCGTAGGTGTCGATGGCCCGCTGCAGCCGCTGTTCACGCGCCACGAGGGAGACGAGCTCGATCTCGGCACCGGCCAGGTGGATCGTCGCGGGCGCACAGATGAGGTTCGGTACATCGGGGCACGGTGCCACGACGTCCTTCAGGGGCACGTCGTCGATCAGGACGTCGTAGATCGAATCGATCTCTGCGTGATGGTCGATGTTCAGGGCGGTGGAGGCATTGCCCTGGGGGTCGATGTCGATCACCAGCACCTGGAGGCCGGCGGTCGCGAGTGCCGCCGCGATGTTGACGGTCGTCGTCGTCTTGCCCACGCCCCCCTTCTGGTTGCTGACGGTCATGACGCGGGTGCTCGACGGTCTGGGCAGCGTCTTACCGGCCAATTTCTCACGCCGCTTCGCCTCGCGTGCGAGTTCCCGCCCGAGCGGCGACGAGTCGTCCATGGTCTCCATCACGCTCTTCGCGGATCCTGCCGATGTGCCTGCCGACACCGGGACGGCGTCGGTGGACACGACGGTTGCATCGGTGTTCTGCAGGGGGCTGCCATCAATGGACACGCACAAACCAACTCTCACAGGCCAGACATCGTTATCTACAAGGGTAGCCGGAGGAGCACCCCCGGAGGACGAGGACGACCCCGTCGGACGGCGCCTACCGCGACACCACCGGGATGCGCACCACCGTCGTGGGCGTGGAGAGTCTGTCCACCCCGGCGGACACGATGTCGACCTGGCCCCCGCCGAGGCTCCGGATCGTCTTCCTCGCCTTGGCGATCTCCTCGCCGGCGCTGCGCCCCTTGATCGCGAGCACCTCTCCGCCGACCCGGGTCAGGGGCATCGTCCAGCCCGCCAGCGTGGAGAGTGCGGACACGGCTCGAGCCGTCGAGTAGTCAGCGACGATCGTCCCGACCATCTGCTCGGCCCGGCCACGGAGCACCTCCACGTTGTCGAGGCGGAGATCCTCGACCACCTCGTTCAGCCACAGGGTTCGACGCTCGAGCGGCTCGACGAGCTGGAGCCGCAGATCAGGTCGCGCGATGGCGATCACCACCCGGGGAGCCCCGCACCACTGCCCACGTCCACCACCGTGGAATCCTGGTCCATCAGTTCGGCGACCACGGCGCAGTTGAGGACGTGGCGTCCCCAGAGTCGGGGGACTTCCCGGGGACCGAGCAGGCCCCGTTCAGTGCCCGACGTCGAGAGGTGGTGCACGAATCGCCGCGCCAGGTCCATCCGCTCCCCGAAGATCGCGGTCGCAGCAACCTGTTCCTCCGTCGTCGGCTCAGGATCCGCGTGGGAGGACCCGGGGATGTCCTCAGTCATCGCTCATGGAGACGACGATGTGCCGGGCGTGACCCTCACCCTCGGACTCGCTCGAGAGTCCCAGATCGGCGATCGCGTCATGCACGATCTTCCGCTCGTAGGCTGTCATCGGGGCGAGCGCGACGTCGTCTCCCGACTCCCTGGCCTTCTGGGCCGCGTCCTGGGCGATCTTCGTCAGTTCACCTTCACGGCGATCGCGATACCCGTCGATGTCGAGGACCAGTCGGCTCCGTGCGTCCGTCGCGGTGAGTACGCTCAACCGCGTCAGTTCCTGCAGCGCCTCGAGGACCTCCCCGTCCGGGCCCACCAGCGAGGACAGGGCGGTATCGGAGGTGTCCTCCGAGACGATGGAGATGTAGGAGCGGCCCTCGCGGACCTCGATGTCGATGTCCCCGTCGATGTCCGCGATGTCGAGCAGTTCCTCGAGGTAGTCGGCCGCCACGTCCCCCTCCTCGTCGAGACGGGACGCCCTCGTGCCCTCCCCGGAGGACATCCCCTCATCGGGGAGCGCATCCTGCGGGGCGGATGCGTGATCTTCGTTCTCCACCGTCATCGCTTCTTCCTCTTCTTGCGCTGGGGCTGCACACGCTGGGTCCGGGGCTCGGGCACCGTCTCGACCGCGGGTTCGGACTTCCGCTCACCGAGCAGGGGGACCATCGGCAGGCCCTTCTTCTCGCGCCGATCGGCGAGGGCCTTGGCTGCGGGCGAACCGGGAGTCGGCATCCGGCGGATCACGTAGAACTGCTGCGCCATGGTCCAGACGTTCGTGGTGGTCCAGTAGACGAGCACGCCGATCGGGAAGTTGATGCCGCCGATGCCGAAGACCAGGGGAAGGATGTACAGCATGATCTTCTGCTGACGCATGAACGGGCTCTGCATGGCCTCTTCGGACATGTTCTTCGCCATGATCTGCTTCTGCGTGATGAACTGCGATGCCGACATCGCGATGATCATGAGCACCGAGAGGATGATGACGCTGATGTTGCCGTCCGCGCCGAAACTCCCGAGGAACGTCGAGGACAGCGGGGCGCCGAGAATGGTCGCGTCGTCGAACTGCCGGACCGAGTCGGGCTGGAGCGCACCGATGCTCGTCCCCTCGGCGCTGGCGCGGGAGACCCCGTTCAGCACGCGGAAGAGGGAGAAGAAGAACGGCATCTGGATGATGATCGGCAGGCAGGCCGCGAACGGATTGGTCCCGTGCTTCTTGTACAGGGCCATCTGCTCCTGGGTCATGGCCTGGCGCGAGAGCTGATCGGTCTTGCCCTTGTACTTCTGCTGGAGCTTCCGCAGGTCCGGCTGGAGCGCCTGCATTCCACGCTGTGCCTTGATCTGCTTGACGAACACCGGGATCAGCGCCGTCCGGATGATCACCACGAGTCCGATGATGGACAGCGTCCAGGTCCACCCCGACGCCGGATCCATGCCCAGGAAGGAGAAGGCCTCGTGGAACAGGAACATGATCCACGAGACGAGCCACTCGAAGGGGAAGAGAATAGTCCCTAGGAAATTCATAGTCAGTCTGCTCCTCGGGCCGCGGGGCGGCTTTCGTCATCGTCCGGGATCACCGGGTGGTTCAACACAACTATTGCTGGCACTTTCCTGTCCGGAAAAATCCTGCCACCCGGCGGGACGTGATCGACGCCGCCGTCGTTCCACGGATGGCAACGCCCCACCCGCCGTATCGTGAGCCAACTACCTCGAGGAAGTCCGTGGACCGTCACCGCTTCCAGTGAGTAGGCCGAGCAACTCGGATAGAACCGGCACACCGGTCCGTACAGCGGAGAGACCACTTTCCGGTAGGCGATGAGCACCCAGATCACTGCCGTGCGAGGAACGCCGGCAAGAAGACGGATCACCCCGGTGGTGATGTCCCTCACGATACTCTGCCTTCCCGTTCGACTCGATCCGCCCGCTCCAGCTTCCGGACCACAGTGCTCAGACAACCCGCGAGCTCGTGTCGCAGCGACTGCCAGTCGGACGCGCCGGCCGCCGGTAGTGCCCGGACGACGAGGTCGTACCCGTAGGGATGCGCACGAAGGTGTTCCAGTGCGGCATGACGAAGCCTTCGTTTAACGAGGTTGCGCGCCACGGCGTTCCCCACGTTCTTGCCCACGATGAAACCGACCCGGGACGGGGAGTCGCTGGAGGTCACCACGCCATATAGCAGTACGTTCCGGCGCCCTGAGCGGGCGCCGGAACGTACGGTATGGCTGAAATCGCCGGCTGCTCGTACCCGGTTCATCACCGGGAGCATCGTCGGGGTCTTCCTGCTATCGGGGCGTCGGGTCCTGGAGCGGTGCAGTCATCCCAGGGATGCATCACCGGCAGGAGCCGCCTATGCCGAGAGTTCGGTACGACCCTTGCCGCGTCGCGCCGACAGGATCGCGCGGCCTGCGCGGGTACGCATGCGAAGGCGGAAACCGTGCTTCTTGGCACGACGGCGGTTATTCGGCTGAAAAGTCCGCTTGCTCACTGTAGTTACTCCAGAACGATCTTGAGATGCGCCCGGCCCATTGCAACAAGAGGGGAGAACAGACTGACGCGATGAGGGTGGTCGTCCGACATTCGCGGGACTGCCGTCACCTTCCGGGGTTTCTTGGACTCCGGAACAGCTGTGACGGCACGCGGAATGCAGACGTGGTGGACTTCATAACGTTAGGGGAAGCGGTTGCGAGGCGTCAAACCGGGCGGGCAGGGCCTGTGGGTGATCCTGTCGACAGCCTGTGGACAACTGGACGCCGGGTGTCGGTCGGCTGTTGTCCCGGAGTCGGCCGCCTCCCTCCTTCGACGAGCTCCAAGGCGCAGAACTCCGCTATCTTCTGCACTTTCCATCCTCTAGTCTTGGCCATGGTCCGTCCGCCCATGACCTGTGCACAAGTCTGTGGATGACGGACCTTTTCGAGCGCGAGCAACGCAGCCAAGAGGGGTCTTCCGTGGGAACAGATGAGATCAACGACGTCGGGAGCTCCTGGCGGAAGGTCATCCGGACCCTCGAACAGGACGATCGCATCACACCCCGCCAGCGCGGTTTCATGGTCCTCACCCAGGCCCAGGGACTCATCGGCACCACCATGCTGATCGCCGTCCCGAACGAGCTGACGCGCGAGGTCCTCCAGACCCAGCTCAAGGGATCACTCGACGAAGCGCTGCGGGAGGTCTTCCACGAGGAGGTGCAGTGCGCGTTCGTGATCGACCCCGAGCTGACGCCCGTGGAGGAGGAGGTCGAGCACGAAGCACCCGAAGCAGTTGCTCCGGAGCCCAAGGGGGAGCCGAAACCGTCCCCGACTCCTCCGAGCAACTCCCACGAGTTCGGTCGCCTCAATCCCAAGTACATCTTCGACACGTTCGTCATCGGGTCCTCCAACCGCTTCGCACACGCGGCGGCCGTCGCTGTCGCCGAGGCGCCGGCCAAGGCCTACAACCCACTGTTCATCTACGGGGACTCCGGGCTCGGCAAGACCCACCTCCTGCACGCGATCGGCCATTATGCGCGGCACCTCTATACGGGCATCCGCGTGCGGTACGTGAATTCCGAGGAGTTCACGAACGACTTCATCAACTCGATCCGCGACGACGAGGGCTCGAGCTTCAAGCAGACCTATCGGAACGTGGACATCCTCCTGATCGATGACATCCAGTTCCTCTCCGGCAAGGACCGGACCATGGAGGAGTTCTTCCACACCTTCAATGCGCTGCACAACCACAGCAAGCAGGTGGTGATCACCTCGGATCTGCCCCCGAAGCAGCTCATCGGCTTCGAGGAGCGCATGCGGTCACGCTTCGAATGGGGACTGCTCACCGACATCCAGCCACCGGAGTTGGAGACCCGCATCGCGATCCTCAGGAAGAAGGCGATCAGCGACAGCCTGAGCGCACCCGACGACGTCCTGGAGTACATCGCCTCGAAGATCGCCACCAACATCCGCGAACTCGAGGGCGCCCTGATCCGGGTGACCGCGTTCGCCAGTTTGAACCGCCAGCAGGTGGACGTGAATCTGGCGGAGATCGTCCTCAAGGACCTCATCTCCGACGACGGTGCCAGGGAGATCACCTCCACCGTGATCATGGCCCAGACCGCCGACTACTTCCAGATCAGCCTCGAGGAACTGTGCAGCAAGTCCCGTACGCGAACTCTCGTCACGGCCCGGCAGATCGCGATGTATCTCTGCCGCGAACTGACAGACATGTCACTGCCCAAGATCGGCCTCGAGCTGGGTGGACGTGACCACACCACGGTGATCCACGCCGACCGCAAGATCCGGGAGCTCATGGCCGAGCGACGGGCGATCTTCAACCAGGTCACGGAGCTCACGAACCGGATCAAGCACAAACAACGCGAGGGATGACAGCTGACCGTAATTAACAGCTGTGGATCGCCCTGTGGATAACTGCCGGCGCACAGGGGTACAGGCTGAGGACAACTCCCCCGATCCTGTGGACGCCGCCGTAACCCCGCACGTCGTCCACATGACACCGCTGCGCGACGCCGCATCACTTCACAGCTTATCCACAAGCAAAATGCGCGCCGGCGCGCCACGAGAACACGTTATCCACAGAATCCACAGCAGTTATTAACACTACGAACCTTAAACTTCAAAAGTTCTTCAGATAACACTTCGCGTTTCCCCGACCCGACACGATCAAGCCCGAGACCCGGTCCCGTTCCGCCTCGGCGCCCTGCTATCCGCCGCCGTCCGTACGCAGTAGGGTTGTACTTCGTTGCGTCGGGGGTCCATCCGCACGCAGTAGGCTTCCCGCTGATTCCTCCGCGGCGGTCCTCGATCCGACGAAAGGTGGCACTGCTCCGTGAAGTTCAGAGTTGAGCGGGACGTATTGGCAGAGGCTGTGTCCTGGACCGCTCGTTCCCTCTCACCGAGACCACCGGTGCCCGTCCTCGCCGGTCTGCTCATCAAGGCCGAGGGAGGAAGCCTCAGCCTCGCCAGCTTCGACTACGAGATCTCGGCCCGTCTCGAAATCGCCGCGGATGTCCTGGAGGAAGGGACCGTCCTGGTGTCGGGGCGTCTGCTGGCCGATATCTGCCGGAGCCTTCCTTCCGCGCCGGTGGAAGTCATGACCGACGGCTCGAAAGTCACCCTCACGTGCCGCAGCAGCCGGTTCAACCTGGCCACCATGCCCGAGGCCGAGTACCCGGAGCTGCCTCGTCTGCCCGAGGTCAGCGGCGTGGTGGACGGTGAAGCCTTCGCCCAGGCCGTGTCCCAGGTGATCATCGCCGCGAGCCGAGACGACACCCTGCCGATCCTGACCGGCGTCCGCCTGGAGATCGAGGAAGACCTCATCACCCTCCTGGCCACTGATCGGTACCGCCTGGCACTGCGCGAAGTGTCCTGGAAGCCGACCTCCCCCGGTATCTCCACCACAGCCCTGGTGAAGGCGAAAACCCTCAGTGAGGTGGCGAAGACCCTCGGCGGAGCAGGGGACCTCAACATCGCCTTCTCCGATGATTCGGAGCTCATCGGATTCGAATCCGGAGGTCGCCGGACCACGTCACTGCTCGTGGACGGGGACTACCCGAAGATCCGCTCGCTGTTCCCAGAGACGACGCCCATCCACGCGATGGTCCAGACCTCCGTCCTGGTGGAAGCGGTACGCCGCGTATCACTCGTCGCGGAGCGCAACACCCCGGTCCGGCTCGCCTTCACGGAGGGACAGGTGACGCTCGACGCCGGGACCGGTGAGGATGCCCAGGCGTCGGAGGTCATCGAGGCCACCCTCGAAGGGGACGACATCACCGTCGCGTTCAACCCCCAGTACCTCAGTGAGGGTCTGGGCGCCTTCAGCAGTCCGTACGTCCGGTTCTCCTTCACCTCGCCGCCGAAACCCGCCGTGATCTCCGCGCAGGAGGAAGCGACCGGCAGTGATCGCGAGGACTACAGGTACCTCCTGATGCCCGTGCGGCTGCCGAACCAGTAGTCGGACCGACAGACAGCGCCACCAGTCGTACCCAGAAGGAGAAACTCATGCACATCGGCCTCATCGGACTCGGGAAAATGGGCTTCAACATGAGGGGCCGCCTGCGTGAGCAGGGCATCGAGGTCACGGGGTTCGATCGTGATCCCGAGCTGACCGACGTCGCCACCCTGGACGATCTCGTGGCCGCGCTGCCGTCCCCGAGGATCATCTGGGTGATGGTGCCGGCAGGACAGATCACCGACGGCGTCATCCACGACCTGTCGGGTGCCCTCTCGGAGGGCGACCTGGTCATCGACGGCGGGAACTCCAAATTCACCGACGACCAGATCCACGCAACGCTGCTGGCCCAGCAGGGCATCAGGTTCGTGGACTGCGGTGTCTCGGGCGGCGTCTGGGGTCTGGAGAACGGGTACGGTCTGATGGCCGGCGGCAGCACGGAGGACATCGAGCTGGCCATGCCGATCTTCGATGCGCTGCGTCCGGAGGGTGGGCGTGCGGAGAGTTTCGTCCACGTGGGGGACACCGGCGCCGGCCATTACGCGAAGATGGTGCACAACGGCATCGAGTACGGCCTCATGCAGTCGTACGCCGAGGGGTATGAACTGCTGGAGGCGAAGGGCATCGTCAAGGACGTCCACGGGACGTTCGCGGCCTGGCAGAAGGGGACCGTGGTGCGGTCCTGGCTGCTGGATCTCCTCGTGAAGGCTCTCGAGGAGGATCCGGAGCTCTCCCGGATCGCAGGGTACGTGGAGGATTCCGGCGAAGGCCGCTGGACCGTCGAGGAGGCCATCGCGAACGGCGTACCCGCACCCGCCATCACCGCGGCCCTGTTCGCCCGGTTCTCCTCGCGGCAGGAGGACGCCCCGGCGATGAAGATGGTGGCCGCGCTTCGCCAGCAGTTCGGAGGGCACGCGGTCAAGCCCTCACGGCAGCTCCCTGGGTAAGGGCTGACCGGTGTACGTCGAGCACCTCTCGCTCACCGGGTTCCGGAGCTATGAACAGCTCGATGTCCCGATCGGGCCGGGGATCACGGTCTTCGTCGGTGCGAACGGCGTGGGGAAGACCAACATCGTGGAGGCCATCGGGTATCTGGCCACCCTGAGTTCGCATCGCACGGCGACGGATCGGCCGTTGGTGACCTTCGGGCACGAGCGCGCGATCATCCGCGGCAAGCTGGTTCGCGGGACGCAGCGGACCAGCGTCGAGGTGGAGATCAACGTCGAGGCCGCGAACAGGGCACGGATCAACCGGGCGAATCCGGTACGGGCGAGGAACGCCGCGGGAATCCTCCGCTCCGTCGTGTTCGCCCCCGAGGACCTCTCGCTCGTCAAGGCCGATCCATCCGTCCGTCGCCGCTATCTCGACGAGGTCCTGGTCGCGCTGCTCCCTCATCAGGCGTCGCTCCGTGCGGACTACGACCGTGTGCTGAAACAACGAAATGCACTGCTGAAGTCCGCACGGGCGGCCGGCCGGTTCTCCACCACGCACGAGGCGACCCTCGACGTCTGGGACCAGCACCTCGTGGAGGCCGGGGTACTTCTCCTGTCTGCACGCCTTCGCCTGGTGGAGCAGCTCCGCCCGCTGGTGGTACGTGCGTACGGGCAGCTGACGGACGGGTCCAAGGGCGTGGACATCCACTACTCCTCGAGTGTCTCCCCGTCCGGTGAGCTGCTCGTGCCGGACGACGACCCCGGAATCGCCGCCCCCGTGCGCGACGAGGGCCTGGCACACCTGCCGGATTCCGAGCTCAGGGAGCTGTTCGCCGCTGACCTGATCCGCCACCGGGGGAAGGAACTGGACCGGGGGATCTCCCTCGTGGGTCCGCACCGCGATGAGCTCGGACTGACACTGGGGGGCGCACCGGTGAAGGGCTATGCCTCCCACGGGGAGACCTGGTCGATGGCGATCGCCCTCCGGTTGGCGTCGTACTATCTCCTGCTGGAGGACGGGCGGACTCCTGGAGCGGAACCCGTCCTCATCCTCGACGACGTGTTCGCCGAGCTGGATGTGCAGCGACGTTCACGCCTGGCAGCGATCATCGGCTCTGCGGAGCAGGTACTCATCACCGCGGCCGTGGTGGACGACATCCCGGAGACTCTCACGGGACGTCGGATCAGGGTCGTTCCCGGTGGCATCGACCCTGTGGATGCCACCGGGGGTGGCGGGGTGTCGGCGCTTCCCGATGGGGCGGGTACGGATGACTGACAACCCTCCGGACGTGGATCCGCCGGATCGTGGCGAGCAGGACGCCCCCCAAGCCCTGCTGAACAGGTTGCGGGATGCCTCTCGCGCCAGGGGGACGCCGCGAGACACGGGGACCCGGGCCCGGGGAGAGACATCCCGGCGCGGGTATATACCAGCCTCGACATATGGTGGGCGCGACCCCGAGGGTGTGGGGGATGTCTTCTCCCGCATGCTCGCAGAACGCGGATGGAAGTCCCCGGTGGCGATCGGCGCGGTCCTGGGTCGGTGGCACGAGATCGTGGGTCGCGAGATCGCAGCCCACTGCGTGCCCGAGAGTTTCGACGCGGACACCGTCCTGGTGCGATGCGATTCGACGGCATGGGCCACCCAGGTACGGCTCATCACGCCCCAGGTGCTCCAGCGTTTCGAGACCGAGCTGGGAGCGGGAGTGGTGAAGAAGCTGTCGGTGATCGGACCCGCGGGCCCGAGCTGGCGCAAGGGTGGCCGATCCGTTCGCGGGAGGGGCCCTCGGGACACCTACGGGTGAGCGGGGGCGTCTGGTCCCCGCGATCCACGGGCGGCCCGCAGCGCTCGTGGGGATGCCGCCGTCGTATCCGGCCTCATGGACGGGCCTGATGAGGACTCTGAACCGGCTTTACTGCCCAGTGAGGGCTTGTTCGTGCGCGATTGTAGCCCTCCGCAGGGTAGAATGGGACGAGCTTATTTCTGCTTTACCCAGTTGAGGAGCCGACTACGCCCGTGCCACACGAGAACGAGTTGAACGCAAGCGATGTACTGATCGGCGAGGACGAGTCCCCCATCCTGGAGGCCACGACCGAGCATGCCTACGGTGCCAGTGAGATCACCGTGCTGGAGGGTCTGGAGGCGGTTCGCAAGCGTCCCAGCATGTACATCGGATCCACGGGACCGCGCGGTCTCCACCACCTCGTCTACGAGGTGGTCGACAACTCGGTCGACGAGGCCCTCGCCGGTCACTGCGACCACATCCAGATCACCCTGCGCGCCGACGGTGGCGTCCAGGTCATCGACAACGGGCGTGGGATACCGGTGGACATGCATCCCACGGAGGGTCGACCCACGGTGGAGGTGGTCATGACCATCCTCCACGCCGGTGGGAAGTTCGGCGGCGGCGGGTACGCCGTCTCGGGCGGACTGCACGGTGTGGGTATCTCGGTGGTCAATGCGCTGTCGAAGCGCGTCGAGACGGAGGTCCGGCGGCAGGGCCACGTGTGGCGCCAGTCCTTTTCCGACGGCGGTAAGCCCTTCGGTGAGCTCAGGAAGGGCGAGGAGACCTCGGAGACGGGGACGACGCAGACGTTCTACCCCGACGACACGATCTTCGAGAGCACGGAGTTCGATTTCGAGACACTCCGCGCCCGCTTCCAGCAGACCGCCTTCCTGAACAAGGGTCTACGGATCACCTTCATCGACGAGCACGTCGACGAGGTCGAGGACGAGGTGGCCGACGAGACCGGTGACGATCCGACGCCGAAGCACCGCGAGGTGGAGTACCTCTACGAGAACGGGCTGGTGGACTACGTCCATCACCTGAACTCGTCGAAGCGCGTGGAGGTGGTGCACCCGGATGTCATCGTCTTCGAGACCGAGACGCCCGACCGCACCATGTCGGTGGAGATCGCCCTGCAGTGGACCACCGCCTATTCCGAGAGTGTCCACACCTACGCGAACATGATCAACACGCACGAGGGTGGAACGCACGAGGAGGGCTTTCGTGCGGCCATGACCACCCTGATCAACAGGTATGCGCGCGAGAAGAACATCATCAAGGAGAAGGACGACAACCTCACGGGCGACGACATCCGCGAGGGCCTGACGGCGGTCATCTCGGTGAAGCACTCCGAGCCGCAGTTCGAGGGCCAGACGAAGACCAAGCTCGGTAATTCCGAGGTCAAGGGCTTCGTGCAGCGCGTGGTGACGGACCGGCTCGGTGACTGGCTGGAACGCAATCCCGGTCCGGCCAGGGACATCATCCGGAAATCCATCCAGGCCTCCCAGGCACGTCTGGCCGCGCGCAAGGCGCGGGAGTCCACGCGCCGCAAGGGCCTGCTCGAATCCGGGGGGATGCCGGGCAAGCTGAAGGACTGCCAGTCCAAGGACCCGGCGCGCTCCGAGATCTACATCGTCGAGGGCGACTCGGCCGGCGGCTCCGCGGTCCGCGGGCGCAATCCGGAGACGCAGGCCATCCTGCCGCTGCGCGGGAAGATCCTCAACGTGGAACGGGCCAGGCTGGATCGTGCGCTCGGCAATGCCGAGGTCCAGGCGATGATCACGGCATTCGGTGCCGGTATCGGCGAGGACTTCGACGTCGAGAAGGCCAGGTACCACAAGATCGTCCTGATGGCGGACGCGGACGTCGACGGCCAGCACATCACCACCCTGCTGCTGACCCTCCTGTTCCGCTACATGCGCCCGCTGATCGAGAACGGGTTCGTCTATCTGGCCCAGCCCCCGCTGTACCGGATCAAGTGGTCCAACGCGAAGCACGACTACGTCTTCAGTGACCGGGAGCGGGACGAGGTCATCAAGATGGGTCTCGCCAGGAACCAGCGGTTGCCGAAGGAGAACGGCATCCAGCGGTACAAGGGCCTGGGCGAGATGGACTACACGGAGCTGTGGGAGACCACCATGGACCCGGATCATCGCACGCTGCTCCAGGTGACCATGGACGACGCCGCTGCGGCGGACCAGGTGTTCTCGGTGCTGATGGGCGAGGACGTCGAGTCCCGCCGCAACTTCATCCAGCAGAACGCCAAGGACGTGCGTTTCCTCGACATTTGAGTGCCGGTACCCGGGATCTTGCCGGCGCGACGAAATTCGCTCGTTCCTCGCGAATATCAAAGCGCCTACACAAGACGCCGGGCACAGGCAGCCGGCCGCGTCCACTCTGCGGCGGAGACCTTCTTCACGAACGGAACTGATTCATGACTGACGAGACCATCGGCAACGGCCCGGACGAGCCCATCGAGGGCGAGGTCCTGACCGACCGTGTCGAGCAGGTGGACCTGCAGACCGAGATGCAGCGGTCCTACCTGGACTACGCGATGGCGGTCATCGTGGGACGTGCGCTGCCGGACGTCCGCGACGGTCTCAAGCCCGTGCACCGCCGCGTCCTGTATGCCATGTTCGATGGCGGGTACCGGCCCGACCGGTCGTTCAACAAGTGTGCCCGCGTGGTGGGCGAGGTCATGGGCCAGTACCACCCGCACGGGGATTCCGCGATCTACGATGCGCTGGTCCGGCTCATCCAGGACTGGACCATGCGCTATCCGCTGGCCCTCGGGCAGGGCAACTTCGGTTCACCGGGCAACGACGGGGCGGCCGCACCGCGCTACACGGAGACGAAGATGGCACCCCTCGCCATGGAGATGGTGCGGGACATCGACGAGGAGACCGTCGACTTCCAGGACAACTACGACGGGAAGAACCAGGAACCGACGATCCTGCCGTCGCGCTTCCCGAACCTGCTCGCCAACGGATCCTCCGGCATCGCCGTGGGCATGGCCACGAACATCCCCCCGCACAACCTGCGGGAGGTCGCCGAGGGTGTCCAGTGGTACCTCGAGAACCCCAGCGCCTCCCGGGAGGAACTGCTCGAGGCACTGATCCAGCGGATCAAGGGACCCGACTTCCCCACCGGCGCGCAGATCC
The DNA here is from genome assembly GCF_947493765.1 of uncultured Arthrobacter sp. Classification (GTDB taxonomy): domain Bacteria; phylum Actinomycetota; class Actinomycetes; order Actinomycetales; family Micrococcaceae; genus Arthrobacter_D. The sequence goes on along the minus strand of NZ_CANLSZ010000002.1, from coordinate 308,868 downwards.
TCGGCCACCGGGGCATCGAGGACGCGTACCGGACCGGACGCGGGTCCATCACCATGCGGGCCGTGGTCAACGTCGAGGAGATCCAGAACCGCACGTGCCTCGTGGTGACCGAGCTCCCCTACCAGGCCAACCCCGACAACCTCGCGATCAAGATCGCCGAGCTGGTCAAGGACGGCCGGATCAGCGGGATCGCGGATCTGCGGGACGAGACCTCGGGCAGGACCGGCCAGCGCCTGGTGATCGTGCTCAAGCGCGACGCCATCGCCAAGGTGGTCCTGAACAACCTCTACAAGCACACGCAGCTGCAGGACAACTTCAGCGCCAACATGCTCGCCATCGTGGACGACGTGCCCCGCACGCTCAGCCTGGACGCGTTCATCCGCCACTGGGTGACCCACCAGCTCGAGGTCATCGTGCGGCGCACGCGCTACAGGCTGCGCAAGGCCGAGGAGGAGGCCCACATCCTCCGTGGCCTGCTCAAGGCACTCGACGCCCTCGACGAGGTCATCGCCCTGATCCGCGCGTCCTCCACCACCGAGGAGGCGCGCGACGGGCTGATCACCCTGCTGTCCATCGACGAGCTCCAGGCCACGGCCATCCTCAACATGCAGCTGCGTCGACTGGCTGCGCTCGAGCGGCAGAAGATCCAGGACCGTCACGCCGAGCTGGAGTCGATGATCGTCGAGTTCCACCGCATCCTCGCCTCCGAGGACGTCCAGCGCGGCATCGTCAGCACGGAGCTCGCCGAGATCGTCGCCAAGTTCGGCGACGACCGACGGACGGAGATCCTCCAGGGCTACGACGGTGACATGAGCATGGAGGACCTGATCCCGGAGGAGGAGATGGTCGTCACGATCACCCGCGGCGGCTACGTCAAGCGCACGCGCAGCGACAACTACCGCCAGCAGGCGCGTGGCGGGAAGGGCATCAAGGGGGCGCAACTGCGGGGCGACGACGTCGTCGAGCACTTCTTCGTCACCACCACGCACCACTGGCTGCTGTTCTTCACGAATCTCGGTCGGGTCTACCGGGCCAAGGCCTACGAACTGGTGGAGGCCGCCCGCGACGCGAAGGGGCAGCACGTGGCCAATCTGCTCGCCTTCCAGCCCGACGAGACCATCGCGCAGGTCCTGGACCTGCGCGACTACCAGCAGTCGCCGTACCTGGTCCTGGCGACCCGGCGGGGACTGGTCAAGAAGACCCGCCTCGAGGACTACGACACCAACCGGACGGCCGGCGTGATCGCGATCAACCTGCGCGACAACGACGAACTCGTCTCCGCGCAGCTGGTCTCCGGCGCGGACGACATCATGCTCGTCTCGCGGAAGGGCCAGTCGATCCGCTTCACGGCCGACGACGATGCGCTGCGTCCCATGGGGCGCGCGACGTCGGGTGTGACCGGCATGAAGTTCCGCAACGACGACGAACTGCTCGCCGCGAAGGTGGTCACCGACAACTCGTTCGTCTTCATCGTCACCGAGGGTGGTTTCGCGAAGCGGACCAGGGTGGACGACTACCGGGTGCAGGGCCGCGGGGGCCTCGGTATCAAGGTGGCCAAACTCGCCGAGGAGCGGGGGGACCTGGTGGGAGCACTCGTGGTCCAGGAGGAGGACGAGGTGCTCGTGGTGATGGGCGGGGGCAAGGTGGTCCGATCCGCAGTGGCCGGTGTTCCCGCCAAGGGACGCGACACCATGGGCGTCATCTTCGCCAAGCCGGACAAGGCCGACCGCATCATCGCCGTGGCCCGCAACAGCGAACGCAGCGTGGCCGTCGAGGAGGGCCTGATCGACGATCCGGCGCAGGCCAGCCCGGACGTCGACGTCATCGGGACGGTGGGACCGGACGCTGATTCCGAGGAGTTCCCGGGGGATGAAGTACCGTTGTCGACAGAGGACGTGGCTGAGTCAGATGCCGGGTCGCCGGAACACGGAGGTAGCGAGTGAGCTCGGGCAGCACCAATCCGCGATCGTCAAGCGGCCAGGTCAAGACACCTGGATCGACGTCGCGAGTGAACCCGCCACGTCCGGCCCAGCGGCCGGCGTCCACGGGGAACCAGGGCAAGCCCGGGCTGGTGAAGCCGGCTCCGAAGGCGAAGGCGCGGAAGGCGCGCCTGCTCGTGAGCAAGGTGGATCCGTGGTCGGTCCTGAAGATGTCGTTCCTGCTCTCGGTGGCCCTGGGCATCGTCACGGTGGTCGCCTCGTTCGTGATCTGGACCGTGCTGGACCTGACGGGGATCTTCGACGGGGTGAACGAGCTCCTGAGCGAGATCGCAGGCTCCGAGAGCGGCGGGTTCGATCTCCGGGAGTTCGCATCCCTGGCCCAGGTCCTCTCGTTCGCCACCATCATTGCGGTGGTGAACGTGGTGCTGCTGACGGCGCTGGCCATGCTCTCGGCCGTGCTGTACAACATCGCGTCGAGCCTCGTGGGCGGTATCGGCGTCACGCTCACCGACGACTAGGGCTGACCCGCCCGTGGCCTGATTTGAGAAATCGAGAATCACTACGGTAAGGTCAATTCTTGGCCCGTAGCGGTATGGGGGCGTATAGCTCAGGCGGTTAGAGCGCTTCGCTGATAACGAAGAGGTCCCAGGTTCAAGTCCTGGTACGCCCACGGATCCGCCACTCGCAGGTATGCGTGAGGAGACAGTTGTGAAGAAGTTGCTCGTCGCAGCAGCGGCCGCAGCAGGTGTCCTCGTCTACACGCGGTGGCAGGGTTCGGTGAAGGAGAAGAAGATCTGGAGCAACGCGACGGATCCTGTCGCGTAGTACGGATGATCCACGCGTGTGGGTGGATGTATCTCGGGGGCATGGCGCAATTGGTAGCGCACCTGCTTTGCAAGCAGGGGGTTCGGGGTTCGAGTCCCCGTGCCTCCACCGAAGGGTAGGTCCCGGCCGGGAGGTCGGGACCTAGCCGCGTTAAGGGGGTCCTGGGGGAGATGAAGTGCACTAGGGTGGCCCGGTGATCATCTTCCTGTCGATCCTCGGCGTCATCGGAGTCTCGGCATCTGGTCCCATCATGGCCGCCACCGCCGCACCGGTCCTGGCGATCGCCTTCTGGCGGAATCTGCTCGGCGCCGGCCTGATGGCGGTACCCACGGCGGTGACGAAGCGCGCGGAGTTCGCCGCGCTGACCGCGGCCGACTACAAGCGGCTCACCATCGCGGCCGTGGCACTGGCCCTCCACTTCGTCTGCTTCGTCTCCGCGCTCAAGCTCACCTCGGTCGCCGCGGCGACGGCGCTGGTGTGTCTGCAGGTGGCCTGGATCGCCCTCTTCGACTCCCTCCTGGGCCGCCGGCCGCAGGGTGTCGTGGTGGCGGGTCTCGGAGTGGCGCTGCTCGGCGTCGTCATCATCACCGGGTTCGATCTCTCGCTCTCCCGCGAAGCGCTGCTCGGCGACGTCCTGGCCCTGGCGGGAGGAGCCATGGCGGCGATCTACCAGATGGCCGGCGCCGCGGCGAGGAGGACCATGTCCACCGGGACCTACACCACCCTGTGCTACGGCGCCTGCGCGGCGATCCTCGCGGTCCTGTGCCTCCTGACGGGGCAGGCACTCGTGGGTTTCAGCCCGGCCGCCTGGGCAGGGATCCTCGCGGTCACGGTCCTGGCGCAGCTCATGGGCCACTCGGTGTTCAATCATCTGCTCGCCGTGATGAGCCCGCTCGTCGTCTCGATGATCATCCTGCTGGAGATCCCGGGCGCGGCCCTCCTCGCGGCGATCTTCCTGGACGAGAAGTTGCCCATCGGCACGTACGGGGGGCTCCTGCTGATCCTCGCCGGCCTGGCGGTGGTGGTGCGCGGTCAGCAACGGGCCAGGGGCCGACGTCGACCGCTGGGAACCGACCATCCCACCCCGCCGCCGGCTCTCGGCGGAGAGTAGGCTCGCGCCCTCGCGGGCCGGGAGCGCCGCCCGGACAACGAAGGACCCCCGGGAATCCCGGGGGTCGTTCCGTCGTCGATGGTGCGGCGACTACCGGATCAGGCGCGGTGCTCGTCCGTGCCGGTGTTCTTGGTGGTCTCCGGTGCGTTCTTGGTCGCGGTGACCGGAGCCGGCACGTCCGCCTGGGTCTTGGTGTCCTCGGTCTGTCCTTCGGCGGCCGCCGCGCGATCAGCGGCTTCCTTGATGGTGGCGATGACCTCCTTCGCCTCCTCGGACTTGGCACTGGACACCGGAGCGGGGGTCGCCTTGATCGGCGCCGGCGTCTTCCAGGGGTCCTCGACCGGCTTGGACGCCCGCCAGGCGGCGACGCCGGCGACGAGGGCCGCCATGACGATACCGAGGACCAGCCAGCCCTTGCCGGACTTGCGCGCCTGGTTCTTCTTGAGGTCCTTCGACGTCTGCTTGGCTGCGGCGGCGAGGCGCTTCTGCGCGTTCTTCACGCTTTTCTTGTTGCCGGTCACCTTCGTCACGGTCTTCTCCACGGCGGGAGGCACCGTGGCCCCGGCGAGGGAGCGCGATGCCGTGTCGGCGGCTTCTCCGAGCCTGGTGGACAGCGCGGGGAGGTACTCGTCCACCACCTTGCCCTTCGCCGTCGTGATGGCGGGCCCGGCCTTGTCCAGGGTGCCCTGGAGCCTGGGGGTGGTGTCGTCGATCAGCTGGGAGAGCCTCGGGCCCACCTTGTCGATCCCGTCCTGGATCTTGGGCGTCACGGTGGAGATTCCTCCGGAGATGCCGTCGGCCGCACGCCGGTAGGTGTCCTGGAGCGCGGGGCCGGCGGTCTCGAGGCCCTTCTCCAGACGGGGCTTCGCCCAGCCGTAGGCTGCATCCACGCGGGGTGCCGCCCATTCACGGACGGCGGTCACTCCGGCGACGACGTCTTCGAGCTCATGGGCAACACGATCGTTCTTCTTCACAAAAACCTCCAAAAGGGTGCCTACTCGTTGACATCAGCCTACGTTGCATGGGCAGGGCGTGCTATCCGACGCCGAGCGAATATCCGTCGGGTTCCGGCATTTCACCGTGATTTCACTGTGCGATTTCACTGTGCGCGGAATGGCACCGCTCCAGCTTTTTCCCCGGGACACCGTGAAAGAATGGAGGGATGACTGCCATTCCAACAGCAAAAGCGACCATCCGGACGAACCAGGGCGAGATCCTCGTGAATCTCTTCGGCAACCACGCACCGAAGACCGTCAAGAACTTCACCGGGCTCGCCACCGGCGAGATCACCTGGACCCACCCGAAGACCGGCGAGAAGAGCAACGCCCCGCTCTACAACGGGACCATCTTCCACCGCATCATCAAGGACTTCATGATCCAGGGAGGCGACCCCCTGGGACAGGGAGTGGGCGGCCCCGGCTACCAGTTCGACGACGAGATCAATCCCGACCTGACGTTCGGGGAGCCGTACAAGCTCGCGATGGCCAATGCGGGGCTGCAGGGCGGACGCGGGACCAACGGGTCGCAGTTCTTCATCACGTCGGTGCCCACCACCTGGCTGCAGGGCAAGCACACCATCTTCGGCGATGTCACCGACGAGGACTCACGCGCGGTGGTCGACAAGCTCAACTCGATCGCCACCGACATGAGGGACAAGCCCCTCGACGACGTCGTGATCGAGAGCATCACCGTCGAGCAGCTCTGACCGAGTGTCCTTCGGTGTTCCCGCGCCAGATACCGGCAGCCAGGAGGCTCCGGTATGTCCGCGGCATCCTGACCGCGTCAGCTATGTGAGCTGCCAGCGGTGCGGTCGCCCGGCCTGCGGGCAGTGCCAGCGGCCCGCTGCCGTGGGCTTCCAGTGCGTGGACTGCGTGCGGGAGCAGGCCGCCAACGCACCGGTGCGCAGGAACGCCTTCGGCGGGATCGCCCGCGGGACCGGGCCCGTGGCCACCTACACCTTCATCGGGCTCTGTGTGGTGGTCTTCCTCCTGCAACTCGTCGTCCCAAACCTGACCCGCGCCCTGCTCTACGCCCCCGTCTTCACGGCGGGGCTCGAGGGCGTGATCCCCGCCCAGCCGTGGCGCATGCTGACGGCGGCGTTCCTGCACTCCCAGAGTTCCTTCCTGCACATCGCGTTCAACATGTACGCGCTGTACATCCTCGGGAAGGTCCTCGAGCCGGCGATGGGATGGGCCCGGTTCGCTGCGCTGTACCTGATCGCCGCCGCGGGCGGGTCGATCGGGGTGCTCCTGCTCAGCCCGAACCCGCTCCAGGGCGTGGTGGGGGCCTCCGGCGCCGTCTTCGGACTGTTCGGAGCGCTCTTCATCATCCAGCGGAAGCGCGGCAACGACGTCAAGCAGATCGTGGTGCTCATCGGCATCAATGCCGTGCTGGGCTTCGTGGTGCCGGGCATCGCCTGGGAAGCGCATCTCGGGGGGCTCCTGACGGGGGCCGCCTGTGCGGCGGTCATCGCCTATGCACCCCGCGGCGAACGGCAGGCCACCATCCAGTGGCTGGGGCTCGCCGGGGTGGTGGCGCTGCTGGCCGTGCTCACCCTCGTCGGGGGTGCACTCCTGCCCGGCTGACCACAGGGGATGCACTGAGGGGCCGGTACTGTCCGTACCGGCCCCTCAGTGCGTTATCCACAGCAGTTGTCCACAGCGGGGATAACTTACACACATGTAATTCCACAGCTGTGGATAAGCGCTGCGGGCGATCGGCCGGGAATCGGGACGAAATCCCCCATCTTCTGCACAGTTGTGGAAAACGTCATGCACACGCTGTGTACAGTCCCGGGCGCCGGGCACTCACCGCCAGCGCGTGGTCATGAGGAAGCCGACGATCGCGATGCCGAAACCGGCCATGATGTTCCATGACCCCCAGGCCTCCACGGGGAAGCGCGACTCGGAGATGTAGAAGGTGATGATCCAGAGCAGCCCGATGATCATCAGGCCGAACATCACGGGTTTGTACCAGGCAGGATTCGGGGCGGGCTGCGAGGATCTCACGCCGGCCGTTGCTGAGGTGGCTCTCTTGCGGGGCTTCGACTCTGGCACGGGTACTCCTCGACGGGGCGCGGCCGCGGATCGACGGCGCCGGGGGTGGGACGACTTGCTGTCCGGGACGCTGTGTCCGGGCCGACGGGCCCAGCGACAGGCGGCGGCCCGGCACTCCTGACGATTCTAGCCAAGACCCGGGTCACCGGAGATCCTGCCGGCGGGAGCGGCCGCCGCTCCCGCCGGGCCGGGGACCGCGCCTCGGCGGAGGAGCCCGAATGGTCCGTGCCGCAGGACAGGGATAATCTGGGGGACGACGACCCGACGACCCGACGGTCCCGCCCACCGGCTCCGGCCACCTCCGGGGTGCTGCCCGTCCGGGCCTTGGCGGGCCGGTCCACCCACCGATTCAACGATTGGTTCCCTCTGGCTCATGGCTGCTACAACCCGAATCCTCGTCGTGGACAACTACGACAGCTTCGTCTACACCCTCGTCGGTTACCTGCAGGAGCTCGGGGCCGAGACGACAGTGGTCCGCAACGACGATCTCACGCTCGCCGAGGCGCAGGAGATGGCGGCGTCCCGCGACGGCGTCCTGATCTCTCCCGGCCCCGGGACGCCCGCCGAGGCCGGCATCTGCGTGGACCTCATCACCTGGTGCGGAGAGCATGCCAAGCCGATGCTCGGGGTGTGCCTCGGGCACCAGGCACTCGCCGAGGCGTACGGCGGGACCGTCACGCACGCCCCGGAGCTCATGCACGGCAAGACCTCCCTCGTGGAGCATGATTCCACCGGGGTCTTCGCGGGTCTGCCGTCGCCCATGACGGCCACCCGCTACCACTCGCTGGCGGCCGTCAGCGACGACGTGCCGGCCGAGCTGGTGGTGACCGCGCGCACGGCGAGCGGGATCATCATGGGGCTGGACCACACCACAGCGCCCCTGCGCGGCGTCCAGTTCCACCCGGAGTCCGTGCTCACGGAGGGTGGTTATCAGCTGCTGGGGAACTGGTTGGAGTCCCTGGGTCTCCGGGGGGCTGCTGCCACTGCTGCGGGCCTCAGTCCGCTCATCGCACGCTGACGCCGGCGCAGCACGCCCTTCGACCGTGCAGGGCTTCCGACGGCGGCCCGTGGAGCCGCCGGTTCAGGGGGTCGAGGTGGGAGCGGGTGTCGGGTCGGCCGCTGCTGCGGGGCTCGAGGTGGGCTCCGGACTCGTGGTGGGCTCCGGGCTCGTCGTCGGCTCCTCGGGCGGCGGTTCTTCGCTCGGTACAGGCTCGACGGGCGGCGCAGGTGCGGGAGGACCGGAGGAGACGACGTAGTTGACGTTCGTCCCCGTGGCGACCACCGCACCGGCTCCGGGTGCGGTTCTGACGACCGTGCCCGCGGGCTGCTGGGACTCCTCGGTCCCCTCGTTCACCGGCACGAGTCCCAGATCCACGAGGATGCGGTCCACCTCGGCGGAGGTCCTTCCCTGCAGGCCCGCCGGTACCGTGACCTCCTCCGGGCCGCTGGAGACACTGAGCGTGATGGTGTCGCCCCGGGTGAGGCTGCCGACCGGGTCGATGCCGGTCACGAGGCCCTCCCGGGTATCGGAGGGTGGATCCGTCTCCGTCGTCACCCTGAAGCCGAGCTCGGCGAGCTCGTCCGTCACCTCGGCCACCGGCCTCCCCAGGTAGTCGCCCGTGGTGATGACGATCTCCGCTTCCTCGCTGGGCTCCGGTGACGGCGTCGTGGGTGCCGCCGAGGTCGGGGCCGGAGGCACGTCCGCCGCATCGTCGCCCACGAGCAGGGGCTGGAGCATCAGGAACGCGATCGCGCCGAGGGCGAGCAGGAGCAGCACGATCAGCGGTATCAGCCACGGGCTGCGCCGGTTCGCCTCGTGGTCGTACGCCTGCGCACCGTCGGGGCCCTCGACGTCGTCCTGCGACCAGTCCCGCGACGCCGCGATCCCGGCGGTCGTGGGAGCGGCCACGGTGGGCAGGGCCGACGTCGACGGGGAGGAGATGGCGGTTGTCGCCTGGGTGTCCTGGCGCTGTACCGCTGCCGTGGGCGTGTCGGCGCCGCGGGAGAAGGCGAGCATCCCGGGGACGGCGGCCTCCGCAGCCCGGATGTCGCCGGAACGGATGGCATCGACCGCCCGAGCCAGGGCCTCCGAGTCGGCGGGCCTGTCGGCCGGGTTCTTGGCCAGCATCGAGCCGATGAGTGCCCGCACCGGATGCGGGATGGACTGCGGCAGGGGAGGTGGTGCGTCGTTGACCTGCGCGAGTGCGATGGCGATCTGTGATTCGCCGGAGAAGGGGCGCCGGCCGGCCAGCAGTTCGTAGCCGATCACGCCGAGTGCGTAGATGTCGGAGGAGCCCGTGGCCGGCTGGCCGGTGGCCTGCTCCGGAGCGAGGTACTGGGCGGTGCCCATGACCTGGCCGGTGGCGGTCAGCGGCACCTGATCGGCGAGCCGCGCGATCCCGAAGTCGGTGATCTTCACCCGGCCGTCCGGCATGACGAGGATATTGCCGGGCTTGACGTCGCGGTGGACGAGGCCCTGGCGGTGGGCGACGGCGAGGGCCGTGGCGGTCTGCCCCACGATGGACAGGGTGCGGTCCGGTGAGAGGACCTGCTCCTTCTCGATCACGGCGGAGAGCGGCTGCCCCGGGACGAGTTCCATGACGAGGTAGGCGGAACCGCCCTCCTCGCCGTAGTCGAAGACATTCGCGATTCCCTCATGGTTGAGCAGGGCGGTGTGACGTGCTTCCGCCCGGAAGCGGTTGAGGAACGCCGGGTCGCCCGAGTACTCCTCCTTGAGGATCTTGATCGCGACCACGCGCCCGAGGATCCGGTCCCGGGCCTTCCAGACCTCCCCCATGCCACCGATGGCGATGCGGTCGGTCAGTTCGAATCTGCCGCCCAGGGTGATTCCTGACGTTGGCCTCATCTGTTCAACACCGCCTCTATGAGTCGCTTGGCACTGGGTGAGGTCAATTGCTGACCGGTGGGGATGTCCACGTTCTCCATCACGATCGAGATGGCCACCTGCGGGTCGTCCGCGGGGGCGAAGCCGGTGAACCAGGCGTTGTCCCCGCTGTCGGTGACCTCGGCGGTCCCTGTCTTGCCGGCCACCTTCACGCCCGCCACCTGGGCTCCCGCCGCGGTGCCGTTGTCCACCACGTTGACCATCCACTCCGTCAGCTGGTCAGCCGTCTCCCGGCTCACCGACTGCCGCAGCGTCTCCGGCTGCGGGGAGTCGATCAGTTCGAGGTCGGCGGCCCTGATGGAGGAGACGAGCTGCGGCTTCATCTGCTCGCCGTCGTTGGCGATGGCAGCGGCGACCATGGCCATCTGCAGGGGGGTGACGCGCGTGTCGAACTGGCCGACCGCCGACTGGGCCAGCTCGGGGTCCGTCAGGTCCGTCGGGAAGATACTGGCCAGGACCCTGGTGGGGATGGACAGCTCCTCGCCGAAACCGAACCGCTCCGCCTGCTTGCGGAGGGCCTCCTCGCCCAGGTCCAGGGCGATCTGCGCGAACGCCGTGTTGCAGGACTGCTCCAGGGCGAACTCGAGATCCGCCGTCGCCCGGCTCGCACACCCGCCGGAGACGAAGTTCGGCAGGGTGTACTCGATCCCGGGGAACTCGAGCGCCGGCGGGTTGGGGATCTCCGACTCGGCGTCGTACTCCCCGGACTCGAGCGCCGCCGCCGCGTCGATGAGCTTGAAGACGGATCCCGGTGCGATGAGCGACTCCGTGGCCGGGTTGGTGTAGACGGACAGGCCCGGCTGTTCCGTGAGCGCTGCCAGATTCTCGGCGACGATCGAGGTGTCGTGCCCCGCCAGCAGATTCGGGTCGTAGGTCGGCTTGGACACCATCGCGAGGATCCGCCCGGTGGACGGTTCCAGCACCACGATGGAGCCCCGCTGGCCCTCCGGGATCAGGTCCGACGCGAGCTGCTGGAGCTGGGGGTCGATGGTCAGTTCCACGGAGGCGCCTCCCGGTTCGGCTCCGGAGAACAGGCTCACCACACGGTCGTAGAAGAGCGAGCTGCTGGTGCCGGCGAGGATCTCCGATTCCGCGTCCTCGAGCTGCGTGGACCCGATCGAGAGGGAATAGAAACCCGTGAGGTGCGCGTACCGCTCGGGTTCCCCGTAGACGCGCTGGTAGTTGAACTGGTCGTCGGACGGCACGGACTGGGCCACGGCCCGCCCGTCGACCAGGATCGCCCCCCGCTGCCGGTCGAAGTCCTGATAGAGCTGGCGGTTGTTCCAGGGGTTGGCCGTCAGCTCGGCCGCCTGGAAGAACTGCACGTAGGTCAGGGAACCCAGGACGAGGGCGAACATGGTGACGGCGACCACCCAGGCCCCGCGGATGGCCTGATTCATCGGGTTCCCTCCCTGGCTGCCCTGGTTCTGCCGATCTTCCCCGTGACGCCGACCGGCTCCGGGAACGAGTTCTTCATGGGCGTGCTGGTGACCGGTCGCCGCGCGGTCTCGGAGATGAGCAGCAGCAGGGCCACGATCAGCCAGTTGGCGAGCAGCGACGACCCGCCGGCCGACATGAACGGCGTGGTGAGCCCCGTCAGCGGGATGAGCCGGGTGATGCCGCCGATCACCACGAAACACTGGAGGGCGATGGTGAAGGAGAGACCGCACGCCAGCAGCTTGCCGAAGCCGTCCTTGGTCCCGAGAGCGGCCCTGATGCCGCGGGAGACGAGGATGACGTAGAGCATCACGATCGCGACGACGCCGATGAGCCCGAGTTCCTCTCCGAGCGCGGCGATGATCATGTCGCTGTTCGCATAGGTCACGAGATCGGGCCGGCCCCCGCCGAGCCCCGTGCCCAGGAGCCCGCCGTCGGCGAGTCCGAACAGGCCCTGCACCACCTGACCGCTCCCGCCGGGAGCCCTGTTGTAGACGTCGGGGTCGAAGGCGTTGATCCACGAGTCGAAGCGCAGGGCCACGTGGCTGAACAGCTCGAGGGCGACGAACACCCCGCCGGCGATCATCGCCAGGCCGATGAGGACCCAGCTGACCCTGCTCGTCGCCACGTAGATCATGACCATGAAGAGACCGAAGAAGAGGATCGACGACCCCAGGTCGCGCTGGAAGATCAGCACGCCGATACTGACCACCCAGGCCGCGGCCATCGGGGCCAGATCACGGAAGCGCGGCAGCTGGAGGGGGCCGATCTTCTTGCCGGCCAGCAGGATCAGATCGCGGTTGGTCGACAGATAGCCGGCGAAGAAGATGGCGAGGGTGATCTTCGCGATCTCACCCGGCTGGAACGTGCCGAAACCGACCGAGATCCAGATCCGCGCCCCGTTGATCTCCAGGCCGAGGGGTGGGGGCATGAGGGGCAGCAGGAGCAGCACGGCGCTGACGATGAGCGAGGTGTAGGTGAAGCGCCGGAGGATCCGGTGATCCTTGAACACGAGCAGCAGGACCGCTGCCGCCCCGATCGCCACCGCGGTCCACATGACCTGTTGCGGCGCGACGGGGGTGAACTCGGGATTCACCGAGAGTGCCGAGAGATCGAGGCGATGGATCATGGCCAGGCCGATCCCGTTCAGGGCGATCACGATGGGAAGTATCACGGGATCGGCATACTTCGCCCGGAACCGGAGCACGATGTGGAGGAACAGGCCCATGAGCCCGAGTGTCAGGGCCTGGGACCAGAAGTAGTCGCCGAGGGGCTCGTTGCGCCCGAGATTGGCCAGGAAGTTCGCCCCGATGCCCACCACGAGGGCGAGCAGGAGCAGGACGAGCTCGATGTTGCGCCGTGAGCGGGGCGCTGTCAGGACATCACTCATCGCCGGTACCTCCACAGTCCACGGTCGGGGAACCGGACCCGGAGGCGGTACCGGCCTGCACGGACGCCGACGGCGCCAGCGAGGCGGAGGCCGACCGGTTCGGCATCGCGGAGGCCGACGGACCGGCCGACCCGGAGGGACCGGGACGTGCCGTGCTGCCGGCGGTCGGAGCCGCACTGCCGGTGCGCGGGCTCGCGGATGCGGTGCCCGGCGTGACCGGGTCGCAGGAGACGGCGCGCAACTCACTGCGCAGATCGCCCACGATCCGTTCGGCCTCCTGCAGGCTCGCCGCCGGCAGGGTGTTCCGCACCTGGGAACGCTGGTACTCGGGCAGATTGGAGACCGGGATGTCGGTGGTCCGGTACAGATCACTCAGATCGATGGGGCCCACCCTCTGGGGCACCCCCGTGAAGATCGCGACGCGATTGTCGGCGTCGGCGATGTAGTAGCGCGTCTGCGTCCAGGTGTAGCCGAAGCCCAGGACGGCCACCAGGATCAGGGTGAGCAGGGAGAGGAAGGCGGGCACGAGCCAGCGCCGCTTCCGGACGGGGGGTTCGTCCTCGAGGTCCTCGGCCAGATCCTCGTCCGACTGGCGCATCAGCATCTTCGCCGCGCGCCGCTCCGTGGTCCGCTGCGTCACGATGGGGATCTGGCCCGTCTCCGTGGCCAGGGCCGCCGAGCCCACGAGGACATGGGGCCTGGTCAGCAGATCCTCGCGGATCACGTCGGCGCGGATGGCCGTGCCGGGCAGGTCCCCCTTGTGCTCGACATCCGTGGAGGCGGTCTCCGCCGGGTCCGTCCCGGCGGTGTTCCCCGTCCCGGCGGTGTTCCCCGTCCCATCGGTGTCCCCCGTCCCGGCGGTGTCCCCCGTTTCGGCGGGGCGCTCCGCTGCGTCGTCGCGCTCGCCGGCCGCTTCCCGGGCCGGAGGCAGCACGGCGGGCGGGCCGCCGTCGTCGTCCGCATCGACCACCTCGATCACGGCGACGGTGATGTTGTCGGGCGAGCCGCCCGCGAGCGTCATGTCCACGAGGGCGTCGACGGCCTCGCGGATGTCCTCGGCCTCGCGCATGGTCTGCTCGACGACGCGGTCGGGGAGGACGGCGTTGAGCCCGTCGGAGCACAGCAGCCAGCGTTCTCCCGGCGCCGCGTCGAAGTGGTCCAGATCGAGCTCGGGGCTGGCATCGACGTCGCCCAGGACCCGCATGAGGACGTTCTTGTGCGGGTGGACCTCCGCGTCCTCGGGCGTGATGCGGCCCTCGTCGATGAGCCGCTGCACGAAGGTGTGGTCCGTGGTGATCTGCTCGAAGACGCCGTCCTTGAGGCGATAGGCGCGTGAGTCCCCGATGTGGGCCAGCTGGAGCGTGCTGTCCTCGAGGAGCAGGGCCGTGACGGTGGTGCCCATCCCCGCCAGTTGCGGACTGGTGCCGACCAGTTCGGAGAGCAGCGAGTTGGCGGTCTGGATCTCGTCCGCGAGATGCGTTCCCGCCTCGCCGCCGTGTCCGTCGTGGTCGAGGTGGATCAGGTCCAGCACCGTCGACGCCGAGGCGACGTTCCCGCCGGCATGGCCTCCCATGCCGTCGGCCACGACGGCGAGATAGCGGCCGGCGTAGGCGGAGTCGTCGTTCTTCGCACGCACCATGCCCACGTCGGACCGGGCGGCGAACCGCAGGGCGAGCCGCATGCTCACGGCCTCAATTCGATGACCGTCTTGCCGATCCGGATCGGGACCCCCGGCTCGACGGGCAGGGCTCGCGTCAATTGCTGACCGGCCAGGTACGTGCCGTTCGTGGAGCCGAGATCCTCGACGAACCAGCGGCTGCCCTGCGGGAACAGGCGCGCGTGCCGACCGGAGGCGTAGTCGTCCTCGAGGACGAGCGACGACTCCTGGGCCCGGCCGAGCAGGATGGGACTGGAGGCGAGTTCCAGGACCGTCCCGGTGAGGGGGCCCTCGGTGACGACCAGCTGCCGCGCCGTCGTGCGTGCCGGGGGTGCCTGGTCCACGAGGTCCGGGTTCCTGCGGATCTCCCGTGCCGTGGGCGTACCCACCTTGTTCCGGCGGCCCACCACGAGGTCGCGGCGCAGGGCACCCACGGTGCTGAGGACGAGGATCCAGAGCAGGATCAGGAATCCGAAGCGCAGCAGGGTGACGGTGAGTTCACCGGCATCGGTCATCGGTGTCCGCCGCCCTGCGCGGGGAGGATGCGGAACATCAGGCGCGACCGCCCCAGGGAGATGGCCGAACCGTCGGTGAGCTCCGTGCGGCCCGCCACGCGCTGGCCGTTGACGTAGCTGCCGTTGGTGGACCCGAGGTCGACGGCGTAGACGCGCCCGTCCTCCGAACGGATCTCCAGGTGCCGCCGCGACACCCCGGTGTCGTCGACGAGGATGTCCGCCTCGGACGAGCGGCCCAGCACCACCGAGCCGGAGGTGATGGAGTACCGCCGCCCGTCGAGCTCGAGGACCGGCTGGTACCGCACCGGCTCGTGCCGGGGCGTCGCGGGAGCAGCGGGCCCTGCGGGGCGACGCTCCGCGCCCGCCTTCTCGATGGAGGAGTCGATCTCGAAGACACCCGCCCGAAGATCGGGGTCGTGCTCGAAGGAGACACGCACGGGCCCCTGCAGGCTGTACTGCTGGCTGTTCACGTGGGCGATGACCACGTCGCAGAGTTCCTCGGCGAGGGGGGAACCCCACTGCTGGGCGAGGTCGAAGTCGGAGTCCGACAGTCGCGCGGCGAAGACGTTCGGTGCGAGGGTACGACCCTGCGAGAGGACCAGGGAGCGGTTGTCGAGCTCCTTCCGGAGGGCACTGGCGATCTCCAGGGGCTGGACCTGGGAGTGCGAGCCACTTGCGAAGGCGCCGCGGACGAGCTTTTCGAGTCCGCGTTCCACGTTGTCGAGAATGCCCATCGCGTGCCTCCTTCTGCTGTCGCTGCGCCGGTCCGACGGCGGGGTGCCGCGGCATCGTGCCCGGTGCTGCCTGATGGCAGGGTCCAGCCGGGCGTGTTCCATCCGATACTACTGGGAGCCCTCCTGAAAGGGCTCCAGGTGGGCTCCCCGAGGATCACTTTGTCCTAACGATCACCGGGCCGGGCAGCTCCCGGTGCGTGGATCCATGGTACGACCGGCCATGTCCGGGGGTGTTTAGGTGAATGCCGCAGCTCTCCGCTATGCTCGTTTCTGCTGTTCACAACATCTGCGCCCTGGCGTGCAGGAGTTGGAAACTCAGACTGCGCGAGTGGCGGAACGGCAGACGCGCTGGCTTCAGGTGCCAGTATCCGAAAGGGTGTGGGGGTTCAAATCCCCCCTCGCGCACAGTGCATCACAGTGGAGGGCTCCCGCCGGTCGGGGGCCCTTCGTCGTCGGGGCGCGGGTCAGCGGAAGTCGCGTGACTTGCTGGTGGCCTTCAGCTGCAGGGCCTCGATGCGGTCCGCCACCACGTTCACGATCCCCTCGTCGGAGCGTTCGAGGATGCCGCGGACGATCACGCTGCCGGCCTCGCGCGCCACCCGGCGGTGGCGCTGCCAGACGCCCACCGAGCAGATGATGTTCACCAGTCCCGTCTCGTCCTCGAGATTCATGAAGGTGATACCGCTCGCGGTTGCCGGCCTCTGCCGGTGCGTGACGACTCCCGCCACCTCGATCCTCCGACCGGACTCCGTCGTCCTCAGCTCCAGTGCCGTCAGGGCGCCACGGCGGATCAGCCTGCTCCTGGCGTGGCGCATGGGGTGGTCGTCCGGAGTGATCCCGGTGGACCAGAGATCGGACCCGACCCTGTCGATGTCCGAGAGCTCGGGCATGAGCGGGGGCTGGATGTAGACGGCGGTCCCCTTGATCTGGTCGGCCCGCTCGGTGGACGCCGGGCCGGCATGCCACAGCGCCTCCCGGCGGGTCAGGCCCATGGAGTCGAAAGCACCCGCCGCGGCCAGGGCCTCGAGCTGGCCCGCATTGACCCCGGTGCGCCGTGCCAGATCGGGAAGATCCTCGTAGGGGCCCTCCCGTTCCCGCTCCGCGACGATCCTCTCGGCCAGCTTCATGCCGAGGGACTCCACGCTGGCGAGCCCGAGTCGCACCGCATGGTTGCCGTCACGCCGGTGCGGGGTGGAGTCGAAGGGCGTGTCCGGGTCGAAGGGACCCACCGGCGCCTGCTCGTTCTCGGTGCAGCAGTCCATACCGGTGGTACGCCGGGAAGGATCGGAGGGAGGGTGGTACCCCTCCAGCGGTTCAAGATCGGCGTGCACCCCGGAGAGCAGGATGTCGGGGCGCAGCACGACGGCGCCGTGCCGCCGGGCGTCCGCCACGAGCGTCTGCGGCGAGTAGAACCCCATGGGCTGCGCACGCAGCAGCGAGGCGAGGAACGCCCCCGGATAATGCAGGCGCAGCCAGGCACTGACATAGACCAGCAGCGCGAAACTGATCGAGTGGCTCTCGGCGAAGCCGAAGTTCGCGAACGCGTAGATCTTGCTGTAGATCGCGTCCGCCGTCTCTCCGGTGATCCCCTTGGAGGCCATGCCCTCGTACAGCGTGGCCTTGAGGGAGTCGATCCGCTCCTCGCCCCGCTTCGATCCCATGGCGCGGCGCAGGAGGTCGGCGTCCGCGCCGGTGCAGCCGCCCACCACCATGGCCATCTGCATGAGCTGTTCCTGGAAGAGGGGGACACCCAGGGTCCGCTCCAGAACCGGTTTCAGTTCGGGGTGGATGTACCGGACCTCCTCCTCGCCCATCTTCCGCTTGACGTACGGGTGGACGGCGCCGCCCTGGATGGGACCGGGCCTGACCAGGGCCACCTCGATCACGAGATCGTAGAACTGGCGGGGCTGCAGGCGGGGGAGCATTCCCATCTGGGCGCGGCTCTCCACCTGGAACACCCCGATGGAGTCCGCGAAGCACAGCATGTCGTAGACGCCCTGCTCCTCCTTCGGAATGGTGTGCAGCTCCCATGTCTCACCGAAGTGCCGTTCCACGAGATCGAAGTTGTACTGGATGGCGGCTAGGATGCCGAGCCCCAGGAGGTCGAACTTCACGAGCCCCATCCAGGCGCAGTCGTCCTTGTCCCACTGCAGGACGGTCCGCCCCTCCATCCGTCCATGCTCGATCGGACATACTTCTCCCACCGGCCGGTCCGTCAGCACCATCCCGCCCGAGTGGATCCCCAGGTGGCGGGGAAACTTCAGCACCTCCTGCGCCAGCGTGACCACGGACTCCGGGATGTCGTGATCGCTGCTGGAGACGAGGCCCCCCCAGCGCTCGATCTGCCGGGACCAGGCGTCCTGCTGCCCTGGACTGTGCCCGAGTGCCTTCGCCATGTCCCGGACGGCGAACTTCGGCCGGTACGTGATCACGTTGGCCACCTGGGCGGCGTTGAAGCGTCCGTACTTGCGGTAGACGTACTGGATGACCTCCTCGCGCCGGTCCGAGTCGAAGTCCACGTCGATGTCCGGTTCCTCGTCGCGCAGACTCGAGAGGAAGCGTTCGAAGGGGAGCCGGTACTTGATGGAGTCGACGGCGGTGATCTCCAGCAGATAGCAGACCGCCGAGTTCGCGGCCGAGCCGCGCCCCTGGCACAGGATGCCGTGCCGGCGGGCGTACTGCACGAGATCGTGGACGATCAGGAAGTAGCCCGGGAAGTTCTTGTCCTCGATGACCTCCAGCTCGCGCTCGATGCGTTCCCGGACGTCGGCCCGGCCCCCGTAGAGCCTGTCGGCTCCCTGCCAGACGAGCTGGCGGAGATAGCTCATCTGGGTGTGTCCCTCGGGCAGCTCGATGTTCGGCAGACCGGGGGTGACACTGCGCAGGGTGAAGGACAGCTCCGCCGCGAGGTCCACGGTCCGTTCCACGGCTCCGGGGTAGTCCCTGAACCGTCGCAGCATCTCCGCCCCGCTGCGCAGGTGGGCGGAGCCGGCAGCGGGGAGCCAGCCGTCCATCTGGTCCAGGCTCCGGCGCGCCCTGACCGCGGCCAGGGCGGAGGCGAGCCGGTGCTGGTCCGGGGTGGCGTAGTGCACGTTGTTCGTGGCGACGGTGGGCAGCTGCAGGCGGCCGGCGAGGGTGGCCAGGGCGGCGTTGTGTGCGGTGTCCAGCGGGTTGCCCTGGTCGATCAGCTCGACGGCGACGGACTCCCGGCCGAACAGGTCCACGAGCCTCCGGAGCTCGGTCTCGGCCTCGGTGACCCCGGTGGCGAGGGCCGAGCGGACCGACCCCTTGCGGCACCCGGTGAGGATCATCCACTGGCCACCGGCGTGTCCGGCGAGACGCTCGAGGTCGTAGCAGGGCTTGCCCTTCTCGGCCCCCGCATCGAGCTGGGCCTCCGTGATGGCCGTGGAGAGGCGGTGATAACCGGCGGCCCCGCGGGCCAGGACCAGCAGGTGCTTCCCCTGCGGATCCGCCTCCCCGTTCTGGGGCCGGGACAGCCCCAGCGAGAGCTCGGTGCCGTACATCGTCGAGAAGCCGGCGTACTTCTCGGTCGCCTCGGCGAAGCGGACGGCGCCGTACAGACCGTCGTGATCGGTCAGGGCCAGCCCGGTCAGCCCGAGCCGGTGGGCCTCCTCGGCGAGGTGCTCGGGGCTGGAGGCGCCATCGAGGAAGCTGAAGTTGGAGTGGACGTGCAGTTCCGCGTACGGGACCACCGGGCCCTCCGGGGCAGGGAGCGCCGCAGGGGCCGTGTAGGGCAGGCGCTTCCGCGACCACGCGGGACTGTCACCACCGTCGGCGCCCACGGGCGGTGCACCGGGCCGGGTCGCGGAGAGATTCCGCTCGAACTCCGACCACGGGATGGGTGGGTTGTTCCAGCCCATGGTCCTCCGTCCCGTCGTCGTTCCCGTCGTCGTTCCCGTCACTGTCCCTGCTGCCGGCACCCCGGTCAGTCGTAGCTCGCCTCCACCCACCAGGCGTGGTCCTCGAGCAGCAGCAGCCAGGCGGATCCCGACTGATCCACCAGCTGGAAGCGGTGGAGCGCCCGTCCCTTCGGATCCCACCACCGTTCACTGATGGGCCACGGCCCGGCCCAGGAGTGCACGGGCCGCTGTCCGCCGTCGGACCCGGCGCTGAAGAAGGCGGGATCGGCGCTCAGGAGACCGCGGGGATCCACGTCCACCGGATTGCCGCGCGCATCGACGACGACGGCGGGCCTGGGGTCGGCGAACACGGTGGCCGGAGCCGGGCCCGGCAGCCTGCCGGGCCAGGGCTGGTCCCGCTCCCTGGCGGGTGGTCCCGGGGACTGCGATCCCGCCGGTACGTCCCCCCAGGGGATGAGGACGCGGCGATCCGCCAGGAGCCGGCCCCCGGCGATGACGGCGGTGAGCACGGCGCTGTGGCCCAGCATGCTCTGCACCCGGGCCAGGCCGTGGTGGATGCTCTCGTCCGGTCCCGTGCCCCACAGGCCGTCGGCGTGATCGCCGAGGTCCTCGACGACGTCGGGCACCAGGTGCACCCGGGTGATGCCGGAGGTCAGGCCGTGGTCGGACGCATTGGCCCCCTGCAGTTGCCAGCGCACGCGGTCCACGACGTCGTCGGCGTCGAACCAGCGCGGGTGCTGCCAGCGGCGCGCGGAGACCTCGCCCGACTCCGTGTGCAGGGACACGTGCAGGGCCGTGCAGACCAGGCCGGCCCCGCGCAGGGTGTCGATGAAGGCAGCAGCCTTGGTGCGCATGGTGAATGCGAGCTGGTCGATACGGGCCAGCGGCGGCTCGAAATCGGCGACGGCGTCGAGCTGGGGCGGGGGCGTGCGGGCCACGACGTCGTGGTGGTCGAGCCCGCCGGCCTGACGGTGGGCCACGGCGCCCTCGAGGCCGAAGCGGTTCCGGACGTCGGAGGCCCTGAGGGCGGCGAAGTCGCCGAGGGACCGGATGCCGAGCCGTTTGAGCAGCACCGTGAGCTTCGGCTGCTCCAGGACCTCCAGGGGGTAGCTGCTGAGGAACCAGGGCGAGCCACCGGGCGGGATGACGACGACCGGCGCGGCGTCGTCGTCGAGCTGGTCGGTGGCCCGGGCTGCCTGCTCGGCGGCGAACGGCCCGTCGGCGACGCCGATCCGCACATCGGTGAGGCCGATGGCGGCAAGGGTGTCGACGACGACGCCGGCGGTCTTCTCCTCGCTGCCGTAGTACCGCGCGGGTCCCTTGACCCTGATGGCGCACAGCCCGGGACGGATCACCTGCACGCCGGGCATGATGGTCTCGACCGCCGCGGTCACGGGTTCGAAGGCGCGTTCGTCGAGGGAGGCATCGTACGCGAGGGACACGAGTCCGGTGCTGCGGGCCTGGGCCTCCCTGATCCGCAGTCCCCGCCGCACGCCGTCCTGGCGCGCGGCGGGGGAGCACGCGAAGACCTCCCCCCGATCCACGAGGACGAGTGCGGTGTCCGCGGGCAGCGCGTGTTCGCGCAGTGCTGCCGTCACGGGCCAGTCCGGGCACCAGAACATCAGGGTCCGGGTGGCGGTGGGCGCTGCGGGCAGGGTGGATCTCACGAGGACTTCATCAGCCGGGGTTCGAACAGGGAACCGGCGGGATCGCCGTCGCCGAGGGAGGGGGCTCCGGGGAGCACGGTTCCGTCCGCGGTGCCCTGCAGCTCGGCCAGTCCCACATAGGCGTGGCGGAGCCGTCCGGAGGGTTGCGTGGCGGTGATCTTCATGCGGCGTTTCCGGAGGTGGCCGGAGCCGGCCCCGAGGCCCTCCCAGGCGCTCTCGGCCACACCGAGCGTCGAATCGCTCTGCTTCCAGGAGCCGAGGGTGATCAGCGCCGCGCCGCGCTGGCGCAGGCGCGCCTTCAGACGGGCCCACTCGGTGGGTGCGAGGTGTTCCGGGGTGCGGACCAGCACGATCGAGACCACGTCCACGAGGGCTGCCGTGACGGAGAGCCACTGGCTTCCGGGGTCGGGGATCAGGATGAGCCGCTCGAGGTTGATGCCGAAGCCCTGTGCCGCTTCGGCGCTGAAGTCCGGTACGCCGATGACGCAGCACCAGGCGCCCGTTGCCGACGGGCCGGCGAGCAGCGCCATGGCCAGGGTGGCGGAATTCCGCACCGCGTACGAGCTTCCGGACTGGAGGCCGCCGCCGGGCAGGATCCGGGCGAGTGCGGGAACCGTGGGCATGCACCGCGAGGCCAGCGTGCTGGCCTGCATGCTGTTGATCCGGGCCTGGAGCTCGCGGGCCGTCCCGGACGCCGCGGGTCGTGGCGCGCCCTCGGTGGGGGGATCGTCCCACTCGGGACCGGCAGCTGGAGGCGTCACCCCCTAATATTCGAAGACGTGTTCTATTAAGTCAATCGGTGTGTCCGGTCCGGACGAACCGCGTCCACGGTGCTTCTCAGGTGTCGGCAGCCCTGCGCGCGGCATCGCGCTCCTTGACCCTCGCCGCCTCGCTGCGGACGGCCGCCTGCGTGGCGCGCTCGCTGACCAGCCAGGCCGGCGGATCCTGCAGGAGGGCGGTGATCTGCTCGGTCGTCAGGGGATCCGTCAGTCCACCGCGGGCCAGGCCGCTGATGGAGATACCGAGCTTCTGCGCCACCACGGGGCGCGGGTGCGGGCCAGTGCGGCGCAGCTCCGCGAGCCATTCCGGCGGGCTCTGCTGGAGTTCGTCGAACTCCGCGCGCGTCGGTCCACTCTCCTGGAAGGCCTGGGGGGCGGCGGGCAGGTAGATCCCCAGCTTCTTGGCCGCCGTGGCGGGTTTGAGGGTCTGGGTGGCTTTCGCGGGAGTCATGGACCCAGCTTAACGGTCGAGCCCAGGCGCTACTGTGATCAGGTGCCCGCCGACCAGCCCCGCGTCCTCTCCGTCGGCTTCGTGCCGGGCGTGACGCCGGGCAAGTGGGCGTCGAGGTGGCGTGAGCGGCACCCCAGCGTGCCCCTGGAGCTCCACGAGCACGACGCCGACGCCGCCCTGGAGGGCCTGCGGAACGGATCCGACGACGTCGTGTTCGTCCGCCTGCCGGTGGAGCGCGCCGGGTTGCACCTGATCCCCCTCTACGAGGAACAGCCCGTGGTGGTGATGTCGCGGGAGAACGAGCTCTCGCTCCTCGACGAGGTGCCGCCCGAGGAACTCGGGGCGCAGACCCTGCTCGACGTCGGCGCGTGCGGCGGACCGGGGAACGCCGTGGAGGTGGCTGCCTCCGGCGCGGGGGTTGTGGTCCTGCCGATGTCCCTCGCCCGGCTGCATGCGCGCAAGGATGCGGTGCACCGCCCGGTACCGGGCCTGCCGGTGACCACCATCGGCATCGCGTGGCGGGTGGAGGACGAGTCGGACGACGTCGAGGAGTTCATCGGCATCGTCCGCGGACGGACGGCGCAGAGCTCACGGCAACCCTCCCGGCAGGAGGCCCCGAAGAGGACCGCTGCGCAGAAGGCCGCGGCGAAGAAGGCCGCCACCGGCCGGGGCGGGGGACAGCAGGGCAGTGGACAGCAGGGCAGTGGACGAAAGGGCAGTGGACAGCAGAGCCACAAACAGCAGGGCAGCGGGCAGAAGGGCGGCAGACGGCGTGGACGCTGACGTCATCATCGTCGGAGCAGGGCTTGCCGGCCTCGTCGCCGCCAACGAGCTGATCCGGGCGGGCAGGACGGTCCTCGTCGTGGAGCAGGAGAACGCCCGCAATCTCGGAGGCCAGGCATTCTGGTCCTTCGGGGGTCTCTTCCTGGTCGACACCCCGATGCAGCGCCGGCTCGGCGTGAAGGACTCGTTCGACCTCGCCTGGCAGGACTGGCAGGGCTCGGCGGGCTGGGACCGCCTCGAGGGCGAGCTTCCCGAGGACGAGTGGGCGCAGCGGTGGGGACGCGCGTACGTCGAGTTCGCGGCCGGCGACAAACGCCCCTGGCTCGAGGAGCAGGGCGTGAAGTTCACGCCGCTGGTGGGCTGGGCCGAGCGGGGTAGCGGTTCGGCGGCGGGACACGGCAACTCCGTGCCCAGGTTCCATGTCCCGTGGGGCACCGGGACCGGGATCTCCGAGCCGTTCGCCGACAGGGCCCGCGCGGCCGCGGAGGAGGGCTCACTGGGCTTTTGTTTCCGTCACCGCGTCGACGGCCTCGTCCTGGACGGCTCCACGGTCGCCGGGGTCCACGGGACGGTCCTGGCGCCGGACGACGCCGCCCGGGGTGTCAGCTCGACCCGCGACGCCGTCGGCGCGTTCGAGCTGCGGGCCCAGGCCGTAGTGATCGCCAGCGGAGGGATCGGTGGGGACCACGAGCAGATCCGCAAGTGGTGGCCCCCACGCCTGGGCACGCCGCCGTCGACCATGATCACCGGGGTGCCGCGGCACGTGGACGGACGCATGCTCGACATCGTCGCCGACGCCGGTGTCCGCCTGGTCAATCGGGATCGCATGTGGCACTACACCGAGGGCGTGCGGAACTGGGACCCTGTCTGGCCGCAGCACGGCATCCGGATCCTGCCGGGTCCGTCGTCGATGTGGTTCGACGCCCTGGGGCGGAGGCTGCCCGTGCCCGGCCTGCCCGGGCACGACACGATCGGGACCCTGAAGCTCCTCCGCACCACCCCGGACCTGGTCGAGTACGACCACTCCTGGTTCATCCTGACGCAGAGGATGATCGAGAAGGAGTTTGCGCTCTCGGGCTCGGAGCAGAATCCCGATCTCACGGACCGGGACCTGAGGCTGCTGCTGCGCAGCAGGCTGGGTCGCGGTGCGCCACCACCCGTCGAGGCGTTCAAGGATCGAGGCGAGGACTTCGTGGTCGCGAGCACCCTTCGCGGACTCGTGGCGGGCATGAACCGGCTCACCGACACGGCGCTGCTGGACCACGACCTGATCGAGCGTCAGATCGTCCAGCGTGATGCCGAGCTGGACAACCCCTATTCCAAGGACGTCCAGGTCATGAGCATCCACAATTCGCGGAGGTTCCTCGGCGATCGGCTCACGAGGACGGCGAAGCCCCACAGGATCCTCGATCCGGCGGCGGGGCCGCTGATCGCGGTGAAGCTGCACATCATCACCCGGAAGAGCCTGGGCGGCATCCAGACCGATCTGACCGACAGGGCCTTCGATACGGCGGGAACGCCGATCCAGGGCCTGTACGCGGCGGGCGAGGCCGCGGGGTTCGGGGGCGGAGGCGCCCACGGGTACAACGCCCTCGAGGGCACCTTCCTGGGTGGGTGCATCTTCTCAGGACGGACCGTGGGCCGTTCCCTGGCCGCGCTGCTGTAGCCGCGGCCGTCAGCCCGCCGAGGCGAGGGCGAAGACCGCCGCCGCGATGGCGAAGCCCATGACGCCGATCGTCGTCTCCATGACGGTCCACGTCTTCAGCGTGGTCTTGACGTCCATGCCGAAGAACCGCCCCACGAGCCAGAAGCCGGAGTCGTTCACGTGGCTGGCCACCACCGAGCCGCCGGCGACGGCGACCACGAGGGCCGCGAGCTGGAACGTGTTGTAGTCGCCCGCGAGGATGGCGGGGGAGATGAGGCCGGCCGCGGTGGTCAGTGCCACGGTCGCCGAGCCCTGGGCGATGCGCAGGATCGCGGCGATGAGGAAGCCCGCGAGGATCAGCGGGATGCCGAGCTCGCCGAGGACATCCGCGAGGGCGTCGCCGATTCCGCTGGTGCGCAGCACGCCGCCGAACATGCCGCCCGCCCCGGTGATGAGGACCACGGAGGCGATCGGCCCGAGGGCGGATTCCAGGGTGCTCTCGAGGACGGTCTTGTCCATTCCGCGCCGGCGGCCGAGGACATAGGCGGCCACGAGCAGGGAGATCAGCAGGGCCACGGGTGTCTCACCGAGGGTCCTGAGTACCTGGAACCAGGTCTGGTCGGCGAGACCCTCGTCGGCCGAGCCCGATCGTGCCACGGTGTTCAGCCCCGTGTTGAGGAAGATCAGCACGAGGGGGAGCAGGAGGATGGCCACCACGGTGCCGAATTTCGGAGGATTGGCCTCCGCATGCTCGTCCGCCGTCCCGAGGAGTGCCGGGACGGGCAGGACGTACTTCTTGCCGACCCAGAGGCCGTACAGGTAGGAGGTCACGTACCAGGTGGGGATGGCGGCGACGAGGCCGACCATGATGACGATCCCCACGTTCGCCCCGAAGAACTCGGAGGCGGCGACCGGTCCCGGATGCGGGGGGACGAAGATGTGCATGACCGAGAAGGCCCCCGCGGCCGGCAGACCGTACCGCAGCACACCACCACCGAGGCGACGGGCGATCGAGAAGACGATCGGCAGCATCACCACGAGTCCGGCGTCGAAGAAGATGGGGAACCCGAAGACCAGTGAGGCGACTCCCAGGGCCAGGGGTGCCCTCTGCTCACCGAAGACCCTGATGAGGTAGTCGGCGAGGACCTTGGCACCGCCACTGGTCTCGACGAGCCGGCCGAGCATGGCGCCGAGACCCACGAGGAGTGCCACGGCGCCCAGCGTGGAACCGAAGCTCCCCACCAGGACGGTCACGATCTGGGACGTCGGGATACCCGTGGCGAAGGCCGTCGCGAGGCTGATGAGGATCAGGGCCACGAACGCGTGGAGGCGGAGCGTGATGATCAGGAACAGCAGGACGAGGATCGCCGCTGCGGCGATCAGCAGGAGCGGACCGGCGGTCAGGGTCTGGGTCCATCCTTCGACGGTCATGGCGTCTCCTCCTGCAGGGGGTCGGAATGCTCGAGGCCGAGCTGGTCGATCACGCCGGCGGTCACCTCGTCGGGAGTCCCGGTGTTCATGATCCTGATGCCCTGCTCGTCGGACTCCAGCGGTTCGAGCGTGCTGAGCTGTGACGGCAGGAGCGACTGCGGCATGAAGTGGCCGCTGCGGGTCTTCATGCGGTCGAGGATGAGATCCGTGTCGCCGAGCAGGTGCACGAACCGGACCTCGCCCGCCGCCTGCGCGAGGACGTCGCGGTAGGCGCGCCGCAGGGCCGAACACGTGATGACGGTACTGGTACCGGCCTCCGCCTGCTCGGTGAGCCAGGCGCGGATCGACTCCAGCCAGGGCCAGCGGTCCTCGTCGGTCAGTGGTGTCCCGGACGTCATCTTCTCGATGTTCTCCGCGGAGTGGAACTCGTCCGCCTCGGCGAACGTCCACCCGAGTGTCTCCGCCAGGTGGGTGGCGATGGTGGTCTTGCCGGAACCCGAGATTCCCATGACCACCACGTGGCGCGGTTGTGCATCCATTCTGACTCCCTTACCCCACAGCGGGGATCACGATGTCGGGTAAACCTAGCATCATCGGCGCATGGGTCCCATGCCGGCTTCTACCTGAGCGGACCACGGACTCGGTCCGAGTGCGTGTCCGGGGTGGTCAGTCGGTGCTCCGGCGATACCGCGCGAGATCAGGGATCGGCCCGCGCGTCGACCTTTCCACCATTGCGCACGGTGAGGGAGAGCAGCAGGGACAGAACCGCGAATGCTGCCAGTAGTGTCAGCCCGACGAAGTAGCTGCTGTTCTCGGTGTTGTAGGTGGCACCCATGACCAGCGGTGGGAAGTACCCGCCCAGACCGCCGGCGGCCGCGATGATGCCGCCGATGGTTCCGACGTTCCTGGCCGGGGCTGCCCGGCCTACCCAGCCGAAGACCCCACCGGTGCCCAGACCGAGGAAGAGTGCCATGAGGAGGAAGACGGGCCCGTAGACGCGTTCCTGCCCGGGTTGGAGGGCCACGACCATCGCGAGCACGGCAGTGCCGCCCAGGGACGCCAGGGTGACGGTCCTGGGTCCGATCCTGTCAGCGAGGATCCCGCCGACGGGGCGGGCGATGACAGCGGCCAGGGCGAATCCCGCGGTGCGGGTACCGGCGGCGGTGGCGTCGAAGCCATACACGTTGTCGAGATAGGTCGGCAGATAGTTCGAAAATGCCACGAACGCGCCGAACACCACCCCGTAGAGGAAGCACAGCTGCCAGGTCACCTTCAGGGTGAAGGCGTGGCCGATCTTCGGCAGGACCGGCTCGGGGGTCTTGGCCGCATGCACGGGTGAGTCGCGCAGTAGCAGCCAGCTGACCAGGGCCATGAGGGCGACGATCACGGCGACGGTGATGTGCGTACCCAGATATCCGATTCCGGCCACGAGGCGGGGAGTGAGGAACGCCGAGACGGCGGTGCCGATCATGCCGGCACCGAAGACACCGGTGGCGAAGCCCTTGCGGTGGGACTCGTACCAGGCGGAGCAGAACGGGATGCCGATGGCGAAGACCGTGCCGGCGATACCCAGGAAGAACGCCGCAGCCACGAGCAGCCCGAAGCTGTTCAGCTGCCCGATCAATCCGGTGGCCAGCACCAGCGGGGCCGCCATGCCGAGGATGACGGTGAACATCACCCGTCCCCCGTAGCGGTCGGTCAGAGCTCCCACGGGAACACGGAAGACGGAGCCGACGAGGATCGGCATCGCCACCAGGACGGCGGTCTGGGTGGCATCGAGCTCCATCTGCTGGGCGTAGCGCCTGGAGAGCGGACCCACGATGGTCCAGGCCCAGAAACCGACCGTGGACGCCAGCGTGGCCAGGACCAGGTTGCGCAGCTGCCCGGCTCTGAGATCCGGGTCAGTGCCGGGAGATGTCGCTCGGGAGGTGGATGCCATGGTCGTCCTCGTGCGGTCGGTGGATGAGACGGGACATCAACGTCGGCCGGCCCTCCTGCGGGGCGAAGGTGCCCTCGTGGCACCGCGGGCCCGGTCCTGGGTGCCCACAGGTTCCCAGCCGCGGTGGCCGGATGAGTGGTGATGCGACGAGGAGCCGGTGTCGCGGGAGCGGTAGACGATGTATGGACGGAAGAGGTAGTGCACGGGTGCCGTGAACGCGTGCACGAGGCGGGTGAACGGCCAGATCGCGAACAGGGCCATCGCCCACAGCGCGTGGAGCTTGAAGGACGGCCCGGCGGCGGCCATGGCTGCGACATCCGGCTGGAAGATCCAGATGGAGCGGAACCACGGGGAGACTGTCTGCCGGTAGTCCGCGACCGAGTGGTCGAGCACCGAGATGACGGTGGTGGCCAGTCCCGTCAGCAGGGCCGCCAGGAGCATGACGTACATGAACTTGTCGTTCTTGGTGGTCGCCATGAACACGGGGCCGGTGGTGCGGCGGCGCCAGACGAGCAGGACGATCCCCACGAGGGTGCCGATCCCGGCGATCGTCCCGATGCTCAGGGCCATGAAGTGGTACATCCCCTCGGTCATGCCCACGGCGGCAGTCCAGGACGCGGGAATGAACAGGCCCATGATGTGCCCCGCCAGGACCGCGAGGATCCCGAAATGGAACAGCGGGGAGGCGATGCGCAGAATACGGGATTCATAGAGCTGCGAGGACCGGGTGGTCCAGCCGAACTGGTCGTACCTGTAGCGCCACACGGTGCCGCCGATCACGACGGCCAGCACTACGTAGGGGAGCACGCCCCACAGCAGGATGCTACCTACGCCCGTGTCAGCGTTCTGAACGATCGGGGCAACGCGGTTCATGGAGTGCTCCTTCGGCTGACGGGCAGTAACCGGGGATCGTAGGGATCCAGGCCGACGGACTCGGTGGGCGGACCGTAACCGGCCATCCGCATCACGGCGTCGCGGTCCTCCGGGGAGACCCCGGGAAGGGTGGAGCACACGAGGGCGACGGCGCCGCGGTACGGCAAATGATCGTCACGCAGCGCGAGCCGCAGCAGTTCGAGGGAGGGGCGGTAGCGCTGCAGCAGCTCGTAGCCGTCCTCCGGGGAGATCCTTGCGGCGAACTCCAGCACCAGCGGCAGATAGTCCGGAAGCTCGGATTCCTCGGGATCTGCCCCGTGGGAGCGATAGATCTCCTTGAACGCCGCCAGGGCCTCCCCCCGACGGCGGGTGTCGCCGTCGGTCCAGTACGTCAGGTGCAGGCTGTGGCGGCGGGAGAGGTCGAACTCCTGGACATAGTCGGACTGCACCTGCTCCAGCGGTCGGGCCGTGAACCAGTCGAGGAGCTCCTCGATCTCCTCCACCGGAGCTCGCACCTCCTCGAGGGCAGCACGAAGGGTCGGCAGCATCGTCAGAAGCTGGTGGTCCGGATAGCCGAGGAGCAGAGCGGTGGCCTGGCGGATCACGGCGCTGCGCCGGGGATCGGTGTCGGTATATATGCCGGGATCGACGGTTCCCGGTCCGGCTTTGCCGAGCAGCTTCTCCAGCACACCCATCAGTTCGTTCCGTTCCTAGGTCCGCTGTCGGGCGGGAACAACCCCTGGGGGTTGCCCCGGCCGTCCCAGTTGAGCAGGTTGACCCGTCCGGCCAGGCCCTCGTTGCCGGTGGGATCCTCGCCGCGCTGCCGTGCCTGCAGGGCGTTGAAGTTCTCCGTCGCCACGGGCATCGGTCGGCCGGAGGCCTCGCCGAACACGCCGGTCTGGCCCATGCCCGGCCCGCCGTCGACGTCGAGGGAGCAGCCGATCTCCTCGAGGTTGTGTGCCTCCTCCAGATGAGCGGAGGGGATGACGTAGCGTTCCTCGTACTTGGCGATCGCCATGAGCCGGTACATCTTCCGGATCTCGGCACCGGTCATCCCGACAGCCTCGGCGATCCCCTCGTCCGGGTCCTCGCCGAGGGCGATGTCGCGCATGTACGAACGCATGGCGGCCAGTTTGCCGAGTACCTCACGGATCGTCCCGGTGTCCCCGGCCGTGAACAGCTCGGCGAGGTACTCGACCGGGATGCGCAGGGCGTCGATGGCCCCGAACAGGGTGGAGGCGTCCTCGCCGTCGTGACCCTGGTCCTTGAGCAGGTCCACCACCGGGGACAGCGGCGGCACGTACCAGACCATGGGCATGGTCCGGTACTCCGGGTGCAGCGGCAGAGCCACCCGCAGCTCCTTGGCGAGAATGTGGACGGGGGATCGGCGTGCGGCGTCGAGCCAGTCCTCGGGGATGCCTTCGGCACGAGCAGCGGCGACTACGTCGGGGTCATGGGGATCGAGCATGATGTCCAGCTGGGCCTCGTAGAGGTCCTGCTCGTCCGGGGTCGCGGCGGCCTCGGTGACCCGGTCGGCGTCGTAGAGGACGATGCCGATGTAGCGCAGCCGGCCCACGCACGTCTCCGCGCACACGGTGGGGATGCCCACCTCGATGCGGGGGTAGCAGAAGGTGCACTTCTCCGCTTTGCCGGATTTGTGGTTGTAGTACATCTTCTTGTACGGGCAGCCGGTGATGCACTGGCGCCAGCCTCGGCACCGGTCCTGGTCCACCAGCACGATCCCGTCCTCCGCACGCTTGTAGATCGCGCCGGAGGGGCAGGAGGCCATGCAGGAGGGATTGAGGCAGTGCTCGCAGATCCGGGGAAGGTAGAAGGCGAAGGTCTGTTCGAACTCGAACGTGATCTTGTCCTCCGATTCCCGTCGGACCTTTTCCACGACCGGGTCCAGATGGCCCAGCTGGGCCGTACCGCCGAGATTGTCGTCCCAGTTGGCCGACCACTCGATCTTCATGTCCTCACCGGTGATCAGGGACTTGGGCCGGGCCACCGGGAAGTCGGTGCCGGCCGGAGCGGTGATCAGATTCTCGTAGTCGTAGGTCCACGGCTCGTAGTAGTCGTTGAGCTCGGGCTGGACGGGACTCGCGAACAGGCCGAAGAGCTTCGCCCAGCGCCCGCCTGCCTTGAGCTTGAGATTGCCGCGGCGATTGAGCTCCCAGCCGCCCTTCCACTTCTCCTGGTCCTCGTACCGGCGGGGATATCCCTGGCCCGGACGGGTCTCCACGTTGTTGAACCACACGTACTCCGTGCCGGCGCGGTTCGTCCACGCCTGCTTGCACGTCACCGAACAGGTGTGGCACCCGATGCACTTGTCGAGCGCCATCACCATCGCGACCTGGGCCATGACTCGCATCAGTACCGGACCTCCTGGGAACGCTTTCGGACCACGGAGACGATGTCGCGCTGGTTGCCGGTGGGCCCGAGATAGTTGAAGGCCCAGGACAGCTGTGCGTAGCCACCGATCATGTGGGTCGGTTTGACGAGGATGCGGGTGACCGAGTTGTGGATCCCGCCCCGGCGGCCGGTCGTCTCGGACTTCGGCACGTCGATGGTGCGCTCCTGAGCGTGATGAACATAGACCACCCCGGCCGGCATGCGGTGGGAGACGATGGCC
The DNA here is from genome assembly GCF_947493765.1 of uncultured Arthrobacter sp. Classification (GTDB taxonomy): domain Bacteria; phylum Actinomycetota; class Actinomycetes; order Actinomycetales; family Micrococcaceae; genus Arthrobacter_D. The sequence continues at coordinate 277,217 of NZ_CANLSZ010000002.1, read as the reverse complement.
CGTCCCACGTAAACGCCGTTGGTGTTGAGGCACTCGACCCAGTCGTTGTCGGAGACCTCGATCAGCGCGGCGTCCTGGGGGCTCATCCACACCGTGGTGCCGCCGCGGGAGAGGGAGAGCATGAACAGGTTGTCCTGGTACTCCGAATGGATCGACCACTTGTTGTGCGGGGTCAGGTACCGCACGGCGATCGACAGCTCACCGCGCTGCCCGAGCTGGGGCTCCCCGAACAGGCGGTGCATGTCCAGGGGCGGGCGGTAGATCGGCAGGGACTCACCCATGTCCTTGATCCAGTCGTGGTCGAGGAAGAAGTGCATCCGCCCGGTGAGGGTGTGGAACGGTTTGAGCCGTTCGATGTTGATGGTGAACGGGGCGTAGCGCCGACCTCCGGTCTCCGAGCCCGACCACTCCGGGGAGGTGATCACGGGAACGGGAGCGGCCTGGGTGTCGGCAAAGGTGATCCGCTTCTCCTGGGATCCGCGGGCCAGATCGGCCAGCTGGACTCCTGTGCGCTGCTCGAGCGTCTCGAATCCCTGTACGGCCAGCTCACCATTGGTGGTGCCGGAGAACAGCAGGATGGCCTCGGCCATCCGCGCGTCGGTGTCCACTGCGGGCCGGCCCGCCGCGGCGCCGGAGTCGAAGACGCCGTGCTTCTGCGCGAGCTGGCGGATCTGGTGGGTGACGTCGTAGGTGATGTGTTTCGTGGTGAATCCAAGCTTCTCCGCCAGCGGTCCGACGGCCGAGAACTTCTGCCCGACCGCGGCGTAGTCCCGTTCGACGATCTTCAGCTCCGGCAGATTCCTCCCCGGGACGGCCGGGATGTCAGTGCCCTTCCAGTCCGGAGCGTGGCCTCCGGGTTGGGCGAGCTCGCCGGGGGTGTCGTGGGTGAGTGCAGTGGCCACCAGGTCCTTCCGCACGCCCAGGTGGGCGCTCGCCTGCCGGGAGAATTCCTCGGCCAGCAGCCGGAACAGGTCGTAGTCCGTCTTGGCCTCCCAGGGCGGGCTGATCGCCGGGGTGAAGGCGTGCACGTACGGGTGCATGTCGGTCGAGGAGAGATCGTGCTTCTCGTACCAGGTCGCCGCCGGGAACACGACGTCGGAGAGCAGCGTGGAGCTGGTCATCCTGAAATCGGCCGAGACGAGCAGGTCGAGTTTGCCCTCGGGGGCTTCCTCGTGCCAGGTCACGTCCTTCGGCCGTGACCCGGCGTGGTCCTCCCCCATGACGTTGTGATGAGTGCCCAGCAGATGCTTGAGGAAGTACTCCTCGCCCTTGGCCGAGGAACCCAGCAGATTGGAACGCCACAGGATCAGGGTGCGAGGCCAGTTCTGCGGGGCGTCGACGTCCTCCACGGCGAAGCGCATGTCCTCGGCCTTGAGCCGGTCCGCGACCCACTGCGCCTCGTCGGCAGCTTCGCCGCGGGCCACACCCGCGATGGCCGCCTCGGCCACATCGAGCGAATTCTGGTCGAACTGCGGGAAGAACGGCATCCACCCCATCCGGGTGGACTTGGCGACCACATCGGCGGTGTGCATGCCCTCCAGATGACCCTGGGCCAGCGGGGACTGCAGGGAATCGGAGGAGTACCCGTCGGAGCGGAACTGGTCGGTGTGCATGTACCAGAAGGCCGTGCCGATCATGAACCGCGGCGGACGGGTCCAATCGGTGGCTGCCGCCATCGCTGCCCAGCCCGTGATGGGGCGGACCTTCTCCTGACCGACGTAGTGCGCCCAGCCGCCGCCGTTGCGGCCTTGGCAACCACAGAGCATGAGCATCGCCAGGATGGCCCGGTAGGTGACGTCCCCGTGGTACCACTGGCAGATGCCGGCGCCCAGGATGATCATCGACCGGCCTCTGGACTTCTCTGCATTGGTCGCGAATTCCCGGGCGATGCGGGCTACTGCCTGAGCTGGGACCGAGGTGATCTCCTCCTGCCAGGCCGGCGTGTAGGGCGTGTCGACGTCGTCGTACCCTGAGGCCCACTGTCCGGGCAATCCGGCTCTACCCACTCCGTACTGGGCGAGCATGAGGTCGAAGACCGTCGTGACCTGGCGTCCGGCAACTTCCGTGACGGGTACTCCGCGGTGCACCACCGAGCCCTCTCCCGTGGCGTCCGTGAAGGCGGGCAGCTCCACCGTACTCGTGGTCCCGCTGTACGATGCCGCGTCGGTGATCGACAGAGCCGGACGCACGCCCTGCAGATCCAGGTTCCACTTCCCCTCGTCTACCTCGTTGTAGCGGAACCCCACCGACCCGTTGGGCACCACCGGGGTACCCGCATCCCGATCGATCAGCACCGTCTTGAACGCCGCGTCGGAAGTTTCCGCCTCGGCGTTGCCCAGATCCGTGGCGGTGAGGAACTTGTCGGGCACCACGGTGCCGTCCGGTCGCTGCTCGAGGGTGACGAGGAAGGGTAAGTCGGTGTACTGCACCACATAGTCCTCGAAGAAGGGAACCCTTCTGTCCACGAAGTTCTCCTTGAGGATCACATGACCCATCGCCATGGCCAGGGCAGCGTCCGTGCCGGCCTGGGCCGGCAGCCACTCGTCGGCGAACTTCGTGTTGTCGGCGTAGTCGGGGCTGACGGAGACGACTTTCGTCCCCCGGTAGCGTGCCTCGACCATCCAGTGCGCGTCAGGGGTGCGGGTCACCGGGATGTTGGAGCCCCACATCATGAGGTAGGTGGCGTCCCACCAGTCGCCGGACTCCGGGACGTCCGTCTGGTCGCCGAAGACCTGAGGACTGGCAACGGGCAGGTCCGCGTACCAGTCGTAGAAGCTGTTCATCACCCCGCCGATGAGGTTGATGAACCGCGCGCCGGCCGCGTGGGAGACCATCGACATGGCCGGGATGGGGGAGAACCCGGTGCACCGGTCGGGTCCGTAGGTCTTGATCGTGTGCACGTGGGCGGCGGCCGTCATCTCCAGGGCCTCCTGCCAGCTCGAGCGCACCAGTCCGCCCTTGCCACGGGCCTACTGGAATGCCCGGCGCTTCTCCGGGTCGCTCACCACCGCCTGCCAGGCGAGCACCGGATCCCCACCCACCTCTTCCTTGGCCTGGCGGTACATCCCCAGCAGCACTCCGCGTACGTACGGGTAGCGCACGCGGGTCGGCGAGTAGGTGTACCAGGAGAAGGCCGCGCCACGGGGGCAGCCGCGGGGCTCGTACTCCGGGCGGTCCGGACCCACCGACGGGTAGTCGGTCTCCTGCGCCTCCCAGGTGATGATCCCGTCCTTGACGTAGACCTTCCATGAGCACGAACCGGTGCAGTTCACCCCGTGCGTGGAACGGACCACCTTGTCGTGACTCCACCGGTTCCGGTAGAACGCGTCACCGGCGCGTCCGCCCGAGCGGAACACCGCGCGACGGTCCGGGCTCTGGTCCCATCGGGTGAAGAACTGCCCGATCTTGAGGAGGGCGTCGGACGCGGGACCATCGGTACCCGGAGCTATAGGAGGGGTAGCCATGACGGAAAGCGTAGTGACGCCTGATGTCAGCACCAGGGTCCCAGGCCTCTGGTATCCCGATGCGTTTCCCTACCTGCCAGTCCTTGGGTCCCGGGTGAATCAGGCATCGGCGGACCCGGGATGAAGGCAGCGCGAAAGGGGGAGGGGAGGTGCCCACGGGCACCTCCCCTCCCTACGTGACTGTCACGCGTCAGTGCAGATAATGCAGTGGCTCAGACGGTGGCCTCTTCGGTGCCGACCGGCGTGACGACCTCTGCGGTCGGTTCCATGTTCTCGGCGTCGACCATCCAGGCGTACTGCTCGAGCTTCCCGATGAAGCCGTGGAGCAGGTCGGCCGTGGTGGGATCCTCCTCGTCGATCTGGTCGTGGACGTCGCGCATGGTCTTCACCGCTGCGTTCAGCATCCTGACCACGAGACCCACGGTGTCCTTGGTGGAGACGAGACCGGCCGGGAAGGGTTCGATCTTGGTGCCCTCGGCCACGGCGATGCTGCGGCCGTCCGGTACGGCGTGCAGCGCACGCATGCGCTCCGCCATGTCGTCGGCGAAGGTGCGGGCGTCGTCGATGATCTCGTCGAGCTGCAGGTGGAGATCGCGGAAGTTCTTGCCGACCACGTTCCAGTGCGCCTGCTTGCCCTGCAGGTGCAGTTCGACCAGGTCCACGAGGACCGCCTGCATGTTGTCGGTGAGGGTGCTTGAAGCCTTCATGAATCCTCCAGTGCTAGAGAAATGACCTCCTCCGGCGGCGTGGTGTTCACGCCGGGAAACGCCGGGGGACCGTTTTCAGCGTAGTCCCGGGTGTTGGCCAAATCCAACCGGAATCAATACGCTAAGGGGACTTACGGTCCAGTCGTGCCGAAACCCCGCACGAGGGGTATGGGCGGCGCCGGAGTCTTGAAAAAGGAGGAACCCTCGTGGCTTCAGTGCAGGAATCCATCGACGTGGCAGTACCGGTCACCACGGCCTACAACCAGTGGACCCAGTTCGAGAGTTTCCCCCGGTTCATGGGGGGTGTCGACTCCATCACGCAGTCCTCCGAGACCATGACGCACTGGGTGACGAGCATCGGTGGGGTGAAGCGCGAGTTCGACGCGGAGATCACCGAGCAGCATCCCGACCAGCGGATCGCCTGGAAGAGCACCGACGGGGAATCGCACGCCGGCGTGGTGACGTTCCACCGGCTCGACGAGAGCAGTACGCGGCTCATGGTGCAGATCGACTGGCACCCGGAGACGTTCACCGAGAAGGTCGGTGCCGTGGTGAATGCGGACGCGATCCAGGTCAAGGGCGACCTCAAGCGGTTCAAGTCCTTCATCGAGAAGAGTGGTGGAGAGACCGGCGCCTGGCGCGGGGAGGTCGACGCGCCCCCCACGGGGGAGACGGGGGATGCGGTGCCGGCGAACGATGCGGTGCCGGACACCTCGACGAACGACCCGGACTCGGGTGGACCGCGCGCCGACTGACGCGCAGGCGAAGGACAGGAGGCGGATCCCCGTGGGGTCCGCCTCCTGTCCTGCGTCCTCCCGGCCTACGGGACGTCGCCGACCTCGATCGTCGCGATGGCGTCGGTCGCCTGACGGGACAGCTCCGCGGAGATGGGGGAGCTCTTCGCCGCCTCCGCCGCTTCGGCCTGACCCTCCGCGCTGACCGCGTAGGTCCCGAAGGTGCGGACGACGTCGGCGGTCGACTCGTTCTCGTAGCGTGCGCAGTAGACGTGGTAGGACACCAGGACCAGCGGGTAGACGCCGGGTTCGCGCGTGGACCGGTCGAGGTCCAGCGCTATGTCGTAGTCCGCCCGGCCCGGGACGCGGCCCGCGAGATCGACGGCGGCTGCGGCGGCGTCGGCGCTGACCGGCACGTACGCGTCCCCGACCCGCAGGGCGGCCCGCCCGAGGGGATCCCCGACGGCCGAGTCGTCGGCATAGGTGATGGCCCCCTCCGTACCGGCCACCGTGCTGACCACCCCCGCATTGCCCTTGGCGTTCTCGTTGTCGAGACCGGAGGGCCAGGTCCCATCGGCCTCCTCGGTCCAGATCTCGGGCACCACGGCGTGCAGGTAGTCGGTGAAGTTCTCGGTGGTTCCGGAGTCGTCGGAGCGGCTCACCGCGGAGATCGCCAGATCGGGGAGGTCCACCTCGTTCTGCGCCGCGATCGCCGGATCGTCCCACCGCGTGATCTCCCCGCGGAAGATCTGCGCGATCGTACCGGCATTGAGGTTCAGCTCCGTGATGCCGGGGAGATTGAAGGCAACGCTGATGGGGGAGACGTAGGCAGGGATGTTGAAGGCCCCGCCGGGACCGCAGGCCTCCCGCGACTCGGCGAGTTCCTCGTCGCTGAGATAGGCGTCGGATCCGGCGAAGGAGACCGCGCCGGCGAGCAGCGCGCCCCGGCCCGCCCCCGAGCCGTCGGGTGAGTACTGGACCTGCGCGCGCGGGTACAGCGTACTGAAGCCGGCCCGCCACGCGTCCATGGCCGGTCCCTGCGCCGAGGACCCAGCACCGGTGATCGCGCCCTTCAGGCTCGTGTCACCGTTCTCCGCTGCCGCCTCCTGCTCGGCTCCGAGGGGGTAGTCGGAGCCGCAGGCCGTCAGGGCGAGCGCGGCGGCGAGGGCGAGGGATACGGCGGGGGCTCGGTTTCTCACCGGAGCCACGTTACAGGGGAGAGGAGCCGACCTCGCGGACGGGCGCCCGGCGCCCGATGAGGCCTTGACGGGACAGCATGCACCTCGTAGGTTAACTAGTGTAGTAATGAACCAAGGGAGTGCGATGTTCACCGGAGACAGCCCCATCTATCAGCAGCTCGCTGCCCGGATCGCGGACGACATCGTGGCCGGGACCTACGCCGAGGATGCCGCTGTACCGTCGTCGAACGACTTCGCGACCTTCCTGCACATGAATCCGGCCACGGCCGGGAAAGCGCTCAATGTGCTCGTCGAGCAGGGCGTGCTCTACAAGAAGCGGGGCGTGGGCATGTTCGTGGCGCCCGGCGCCCGGAGCCAGCTCCTCAAGCAGCGGAGGGCGGACTTCCCGCAGCAGTTCGTCCACCCGCTCATCAGGGAGGCCAGGGCCGTCGGTATCGAGCCCCCGGAGCTGGCGCAGATGATCAAGGAGGAATACATCCCATGACACAGGCGATAGAACTACAGTCCGTCACCCGGCGCTTCCGCAATGACAACGCGCTGGAGGATGTCACCCTGACCGTGCCGGACGGCGCCATCTGCGGCCTGCTCGGCAGGAACGGTGCGGGCAAGACCACCGTGATGTCGCTGATCTCGGGGCAGGACCGGCCCACCACCGGGCAGGTGCTCGTGGACGGGGAGGACCCGTTCGAGAATGAGGCGGTCCTGTCCAGGATCAGCTTCGTCCGCGACAACCAGCGGTATCCCGACGACTACTTCCTGCATCACGTCCTGAGCATCGCCCCCGAGTTCGCGCCTTCCTGGGACGGCGAACTCGCCGCCGAACTGGTCGAGGGCTTCCGGCTGCCGCGGAAACCGGCCATCAGGAAGTTCTCCAGGGGCCAGCTCTCCGCCGTCGCCATCGTGCTCGGACTCGCCTCCCGGGCGCCGGTCACCCTGCTGGACGAGCCGTATCTCGGTCTCGACGCGACGGCCCGCGGGCTGTTCCACGATCTCCTGCTCCGCGATCTCGGGCGGCACCCGCGCACGCTCCTGCTCTCCACGCACCTCATCGACGAATCGGACTCCCTCTTCGACCATGTCGTGCTCATGGACCGCGGCCGCGTGGTCCTCCGTGCGGAGGCCGAGGAGGCGCGCCGTCTCGCGATGTGCGTCAGCGGCGTCGCGGATGCCGTCCAGGCGTTCTGCGCGGACTACCCCGTGCTCCGCAGCCATTCCATCGGCGGTCTGCGCACATCCACCATCACCGGCCGGCTCGACGACGACGCCCGGTCGCGTGCGGCGACCCTCGGCGTCCAGCTCAAGGGCGCATCGCTGCAGGATCTCGCGGTGGCCTACGGCTCCGGGGACTCCCTGCAGGACTCCAGCAAGGAAGGAATCAGCGCATGAGCGGCATCCAGGCGGCCACCCGGCTGCATCTGACCAAGAAGAACATGACGTTCGGGGTCCCCCTGCAGATCGTGGGGCTTATCGCCGTCATCTCAGCCCTGATCGCCCTCATCATCTGGCGTGCCGGGGGACTCCCGGGCTCCGAGGAATGGATCGACGGAGCACGAAGCAACGGTGGCATGGCCTTCGGGCTGCTGGGATTCCTCGTCTACATGGGGGTCCAGTCGATCGCCACCACGTTCCCCTTCGCCCTGACGCTCGGCTCCACGCGGAAGGCCTTCGTGGGCGGGACCCTGGTCTGGGCCGCCGTCACCTCCGCGTATCTCGCGGTCATCTACGCCGTGCTCCTGCTGGTGGAGCTGGCCACCGATCACTGGTTCGCCGGCATCTACATCTTCGACGTCTACTACCTCGGGACCGGTGACCTGCTGATCCTGCTGCCCACGGTGTTCCTCGGCAGCCTCGGCGCACTGACCATCGGAGCCCTGTTCGGGGCGTCCTGGGCACGCTTCGGGAATCGCGGACCGGTCTTCCTCGGAGCAGGTCTGGCGATCGGACTCCTCGGCCTGCTCGCCCTGGTCCTGCCGTTGATCACCGGGTCGGTGCTCGACGGCTTCCGGCTGTGGTGGCTGGCGGTCGCCGCCGTCGTGATCATCGCCGTCAGCGCGGTCATGACCCTTCTCCTGCTGCGCTCAGCGGTGGTCCGGTAGCGCTCCGGCTCGGCGACACCGCAGGAATGACGGATCCCGGACCCCGGGACCCGTCGTTCCTGCGGGATCGGCCGCTAGACCGTGCGCCAGTCGCCGCTCGTGAGGTGCGAGCCGGCCTGCGGCCCCATGAGGAGCATGCCGCCGTCGACGACGAACGAGGCGCCGTTGACGTAGCTGGAGGCGCCGGAGGCGAGGAAGGCGACGACGTCGGCCACCTCCTCCGCCGATCCCGGCCGGCCCACCGGCACCCCGGGGCGGTCGATGCTCCGCGGATCCTGGTCCTCGGAATCGTTCATCGGAGTGTTGATCTCGCCCGGGAGTACGGCGTTCGCCGTGATGCCGCGATCACCGAGCTCCAGGGCGATGGTCTTGACGAGGCCGCCGAGGCCGTGCTTGGACGCGTCGTAGGCGGCCGATCCCACACGCGGCTGCGCCTGGTGGACACTGGTGACCGCGATGATGCGCCCGCCCCTGCCGGCGTCGAGCATGTGCCGGGCCGCGCGCTGGATGCAGACGAACGCGCCGTCGAGGTTCGCGCCGACCGTGGCGCGCCAGAGATCCCAGTCCGTCTCCATGAACATGGTGCCGCCGTTGATGCCGGCATTGTTGACGAAGACGTCCACCCCGCCGAGTTCCTCCGCGAGCTGGTCGATCACATCTCCGCAGGCCGGCGCGTCCGTGGTGTCCAGGTGCGCCACCGCCGCCTTGACGCCCTTCTCGCGGACGAGGCGCGCGGTCTCCTCCGCGCCTTCCTGGTCGGAGTGCCAGGTGACACCGACCGCGCAGCCGGCCGCTGCGAGGGCGAGTGCTGTTGCCCGGCCGATGCCGGAGTCGGAGCCGGTGACGATTGCTGTGCTCGGTGTGAAGTCCATGCCCCCATCCTTCGCGTGCGGGGCGCCGCTGTGCAAGGTGGGCCTCGGCGGGATGCGGATGCAGGAGGGGCCCGCACCGTCGTCCCGGTGCGGGCCCCTCCTGTATCACCGTCACTGTACTGCCGTCACCGGCGTTCCGATGTGCCTGCGCGGGGCCTTGATCCCCGGGCCTTCCGCGTGTGAGGCGGATGCTCTACCAGACTGAGCTACACAGGCCTGTGACTCCTGACCAGCTTAGGCCATCCGGGCGATGCGCCAAATTCGCGGGGATCAGCATCGCCGACGACGGCCGGACGGGCCGCTGGTCATCGTCCCGACACCTCAGTAGCCTGAGGGAAACGGATCGGAGGCCGGAGCGGGTCGATCGGTCGGGCACGGCGACGAAGGGACAGCACATGAACAACGAGGACATCCTGCAGCGGATCCAGGCGCTCGTGCAGGAGGAGCACGATCTCAGGGACCAGCCCCAGGGCGCTGCGGCCGGCGCCGAGAGCCAGGACCACACGGCGCGGCTGAAGCGGCTGGAGGAGGACCTCGACCAGTGCTGGGATCTGCTGCGCCAGCGCCGCGCCAAGGCCGATGCCGGGGAGAACCCCGCGGACGCCGATGCGCGCCCCATCAGCCAGGTGGAGGGGTACCGGCAGTAATGGCGCCGCCCCTGGTGCTCTTCGACGTCAACGAGACGCTCTCGGACATGAGCGTGATGTCCCAGCACTTCGAGGAACTCGGCGCACCGCCGCAGCTGGCCGGGCTGTGGTTCGCCGCGGTGCTCCGGGACGGGTTCGCCTTGACCGCCGTCGGGCAGAATGTCCCCTTCCGGGACGTGGCCGAGGGGACACTGCGGGCCGTCCTGGCCGGTCAGCCCCTCAACCGGGACCTCGAGGAGGCCGTGGAGCACGTCTTCTCGGGTCTGCAGGGCCTTCCCGTCCACGCCGACGTCGCCGACGGCATCCGTGACCTGGCCGCAGGGGGCGTCGACATGGCCGCCCTGACCAACGGCGCGGCCGCGACCGCGGAGGCCCTGCTCGACCGCGCCGGAGTCCGTGACCTGATGGGCACCGTCCTGTCCGTCCAGGATGCGCCGCGGTGGAAACCGGCGCCGGAGTCCTACGCCTACGCACTGGAATCGCTCGGCCGGGATCCGGGCGACGTCGTGCTCCTCGCCGTCCACCCGTGGGACATCGACGGCGCGGCGCGGGCCGGCCTGAGGACCCTCTGGCTGAACCGCGACGGCGCGCCCTACCCGCCCGCCATGACCGCACCGGACCAGGAGATCCACGCGCTCACCGACGCCCGGGGCGCCCTGCGCGCCTGACGCCGTCCGGGAGCCGTGGCGGGCCCGCTCGGCGGGGTGCGTTCCCGGACCGTGCAGCCCGGTCCGCAGCGCCTTCCGCGGGAGCGGGATGCGGCGTAGGATCAGCTCGCCGCATCCCGCTACCGGAGGTTCCGCGTCCCCGTGAGGCTCACCAGTCAGACCCCGCGGGCGGCCCGGACGCCGGCGACGTCGAGGGTCCAGGCCCTGGCCCGGATCCTCCGTGCCTGGGCGGCACATCTGAGTCCGCGCCATCCGGCCCAGGTGATCGTGCTCGGCTTCGCAGCGGCCATCCTCGCGGGCACCCTCCTGCTCACGCTGCCCACCTCCAGGGTGGGCCCGGGAGGCGCGGGCTTCCTCGAGGCCCTCTTCACCGCCACGTCCGCGGTCTGCGTCACCGGCCTGACCGTCGTCGACACCCCGGCGTACTGGACCGGTATGGGCCAGGTGACCATCCTGGCGCTGATCCAGATCGGCGGCTTCGGCATCATGTCCTTCGCCTCGCTGCTCGGAGTCCTGCTGGCCCGTCGGATGGGCCTGCGCTCGCGGATCTCGACGGCGGCGGAGACGAAGAGCACGGGTATCGGTGACGTGCGCAGCATCCTGGTCGGGATCCTGAGGACCACCCTGCTGGTGGAGGGCGTGACCGCGGTACTCCTCGCCGGCCGCTTCCACCTCGGGTACGGCCGTCCACCGGCCGAGTCCGTGTGGCTCGGCGTCTTCCATGCCGTCTCGGCGTTCAACAACGCCGGCTTCGCCCTGTTCAGCGACAACCTGACGGGATTCGTGGGCGACCCGTGGATCTGCCTGCCCGTGGCCGGCGCCGTCATCCTCGGAGGACTCGGCTTCCCGGTGCTGTTCGAGCTGCGGCGCCACTTCCGGTACCCGCGCAAGTGGCTGATGACCACCAAGCTCGTGCTGAGCGGGACCCTCGTGCTCCTGGTCCTCGGCACCGTCTTCATCACCGCGGTGGAGTGGTCCAGTCCGGCGACCCTCGGGCCGCTGCCGCCCGGCGAGCGGGTCCTCGCCGGATTCTTCCAGTCCACCATGACGCGCACCGCGGGCTTCAACAGCGTCGACATCGGGCAGCTCCACCCGGTCACCCTGCTGGCCATGGACGTGCTGATGTTCATCGGGGGTGGTCCCGCCGGCACCGCAGGGGGGCTGAAGATCACCACCTTCGGTGTGCTGTTCTTCATCCTCTACACGGAGATCAGCGGAGGCAACGCCGTCAACGTCTTCGGCAAGCGACTCCCGCGCTCCGTGCACCGGCAGGCCATCTCGATCGTGCTGCTCGCCGGTGGCCTGGTCATCACGGCCACGATGGTCCTGATGCTGATCACCGACTTCGGGCTGGACCGGATCCTGTTCGAGGTGGTCTCCGCCTTCGGCACCGTGGGACTGTCCACCGGCATCACCGCGGGCATCCCGTCCGTGGGCCAGGTGATCCTCATCCTGGTGATGTTCGCCGGGAGGCTGGGCCCGGTGACCCTCGCCTCGGCCCTGGCGCTGCGGTCCAGGCCCCTCCAGTACGAATACCCCAAGGAAAGGCCCCTCATTGGCTAGGCAACGCTTCTTCTCCTCCAAACCCATCGAGGCCATCGCGGCGGCCGATTCCGTCGCCGTCATCGGCCTCGGGCGCTTCGGCGGCGCGCTCGCCCTCGAACTCGAGGGGGCCGGAACCGAGGTCCTCGGGATAGACCTCGACGAGGAAGTGGTCCAGTCCTTCAACGGTCGCCTGACGCACGTGGTGCGCGCCGACGCCACCAAGGAGGAGGCGCTGCGCCAGCTCTCCCTGCCGGATTTCGACCGTGTGGTGGTGGGGATCGGCAGCGACCTCGAGGCGAGCATCCTGACGACGTCGATCCTCCTGCGGTTCGATCGCTCCACCGTCTGGGCGAAAGCCATCAGCGAGCCGCACGCGCAGATCCTGTCGCAGCTCGGGGTGGAGCACGTCATCCGGCCCGAGCACGACATGGGCCGGCGTGTGGCGCACCTGGTCCGCGGCACCATGCTCGACTACGTGGAGTTCGAGGACAACTTCGCGATGGTCAAGACCCGCCCGCCCCGCGAGTACTGGGACCGGGAGCTGGGCACCACCGGGCTGCGCGGCAAGTACGGCGTGACGGTCGTCGCCGTCCGGCGCAAGGGCGGGACGTGGGACTACACCACGGCCCAGACCACCCTCTACGACGACGACGAGATCATCGTCGCGGGACCGACGGCCAAGGCGGAACTGTTCAGCTCCCTCCTGTAGCGCGCCACGTCATCGATGTCGCGCCCGCGCCCGAGCGGGGCTAGTGTGGACGAACTGGTGAGCCGGGAAGTCTGGTCGGCGTGACGTCGAGCGTGCCCAACCGAAGGAATGCCATGGCCCATCTTGCAGGCCCCACCGATCCCGTCCCGGACTCCCCGCCCGGCAGCAGGATCTTCTCCCGCAGCAGCTACCCCGAACACCTGCGCATCACGAGCATCCTGCGCAAGGAGACCGTGGGCGGAGGCCTGCTGCTGCTGGCCACGGTGATCGCGCTGGTCCTCGCCAACACGGCCGCGGCGGACGCCTACTTCGCCGTCCGGGACTTCCGGTTCGGCTACGAGCCGTGGCACCTCGAACTGAGTGTGGGAACCTGGTCCGCCGACGGGTTGCTCGCCATCTTCTTCTTCCTCGCCGGCTTGGAACTGAAGCGGGAGTTCGTGGCCGGGGACCTCCGCAAGTTCGACCGCGCGATCGTCCCGGTCGCCGCGGCCGTGGGCGGCGTCGTCGTGCCCGCGCTCATCTATGTGGCCATCACCTTCAGCGCCGGACCGGAGGCCCTGCGCGGCTGGGCCATCCCCACCGCCACCGACATCGCGTTCGCGGTGGCCGTGCTCGCCGTCGTCGGGTCCCATCTGCCCAGCGCGCTGCGCATCTTCCTCCTGACCCTCGCCGTGGTGGACGACCTCCTGGCGATCAGCATCATCGCCTTCTTCTACTCCGAGGACATCGCGTTCCCGCCCCTGCTGCTGGCGATCGTCCCGCTCGCGGTCTACGCCTTCGCGGCGCAGCGCTTCCCCGCCTTCTTCCAGCGCCATCCGTGGTCGCCGTGGGTGATCCTGCTCCCCCTCGGGATCATCGTGTGGGCGCTGGTGCACGAGTCGGGCGTCCACGCCACGGTGGCGGGCGTGCTGCTCGCCTTCGCCATCCCGGTGCTGCCCCGCGGTGTCACCCGCGCGGACGCCGTGAAGTCGGCCGACGCCGTCGACGCCGCGGAGGCGTCGGCGGACGAGGTGCCTGCCGCCCAGCCGGACGGCCTCGCGGACACCCTCGAACACCGCATCCGTCCGCTGTCCGCCGGGTTCGCCGTGCCCGTCTTCGCATTCTTCTCCGCCGGCGTGGCCGTGGGCGGGATCGACGGTCTGGTGAATGCGATCACCGACCCGATCGCGATCGGCATCATGGTGGCCCTCGTCATCGGCAAGCCCATCGGGATCCTGCTCGCCACCGTCGTCGTCACGAAGACCACGAAGGCGGCGCTCGCCCCGGACCTGGCGTGGATCGACATCATCGGCGTCGCGATCCTGGCGGGCGTCGGCTTCACGGTCTCGCTGCTCATCAGCGAACTCGGCTTCGGGCAGGGCACCGTGGAGGACGATCACGCCAAGGTGGCCATCCTCGCCGGGTCCCTGATCGCCGCGCTCGTGGCAGCGGTCCTGCTGCTCCGGCGCAGCAAGCGCTACCGGGAGATCGAGGAGCAGGAGCAGATCGACGCCGACGACGACGGCATACCGGACGTCTTCGAGCAGCAGTAGGCGCTCAGTCCGCGCGGGGTCCGTACCTCCGCCACAGCCAGGAGAGGGTGAGGATCCCGGCGCTGCGACGGAACCCGCTCCGACCCGTGGTGGTCTCGAGCAGCGCCCACACCAGCAGGCAGGCGGAGCTCGCCCGGCGTAGGCGCTGGCGGTTCTCCGCCCCGAGCGCCATGAAGGAGGCCGCTTCGGACCCGGCCCAGCCGAGGATGGGCGCGTTGGGTCGCTGCAGCACCGTCTGCCGTCCGAACTCGTCGGTGAAGAATCCCATCACGCGCCCTTCTGCTTCGTGGAGCCGGTGGCCTTCTTGGCGCCGGCCTTCTCCCGGTTCTTCTCGACGCTGCGGCGCAGCGCCTCCATGAGATCCAGGACGTTGTCGTCGTCGTCCTCGTCCGCCGGGCCGAAGGTCTCCTCCGTGTCGAGGGTGTCGCCCTTGTCGATCTTCGCCTCGATGAGGGTGCGCAGCTGGGACTGGTAGTCGTCGGTGAAGTTCTCCGGATCGAAGTCCGTGGAGAAGGAGTCGACGAGCTCGGCCGACATCTGCTTCTCCTTCGCGGAGATGCGCACCTTCTCCTCGAGGGCGGGGAAGGCGGCCTCGCGGATCTCGTCGTCCCAGAGGAGGGTCTGGAGCATCAGGACGTCACCGCGTACGCGCAGCGCGGCGAGGCGGCTCTTCTGGCGGAGGGCGAACTGCACGATCGCCGTGCGATCCGTCTCCTGGAGCGTGCGGCGCAGCAGGACGTACGCCTTGATCGAGGTGCTGTCCGGTTCGAGGTAGTAGGCGCGGTCCAGCATGATCGGGTCGAGCTGATCGCTCGGGACGAACTCCACCACCTCGATCTCCCGGCTGCGCTCCACCGGCAGCGCGGAGAGATCGTCGTCGGTCAGCACCACGGTGTGCTCGCCGTCGTCGTAGGCCTTGTCGATGTCCTTGAAGTCCACGATCTCCCCGCAGACCTCGCAGCGCCGCTGGTAGCGGATCCGGCCGCCGTCCCTGTCGTGGACCTGGTGGAGCGAGATGTCGTGGTCCTCCGTGGCGCTGTAGACCTTCACGGGGACATTGACCAGGCCGAACGCGACCGCACCCTTCCAGATGGCTCTCATGGCTCCAGTAGACACCACGCGCGCCTAGCGGGCCAGAGCACGCGGGACAACCGCGCCTAGACTTGGGGGGTGACTTCCGAAACCGCAGAACCCACGGTCAGCAGGACCACCAGCGACGACGGCGCCACGGTGCTGCGCCTCGCCTTCGAGTTCGCCTTCCCGCCCACCGTGCTGTGGAAGCACCTCACCGACGCCGAGAAGCTCAAGTACTGGTTCCCGTGCGAGATGGAGTTCGAGCCGCGGAAGGACGCGGAGATCCTGTTCCGGTACGCCGACCAGAAGCCCCTGCGCGGTGTGGTGCTGGAGGCCGAGCGGCCCTCGGTGCTGGCGTACACGTGGGAGCGGGACACCCTGCGCTGGGAACTGGAGCGGACACCGGACAACGGTACGCGCCTCGTGCTGCTGCTCACCCCCGGGAGCCCGCGCCACGCGGCCACCATGGCTGCGGGCTGGCACCTGACCATTGCGGGCCTCGACGACTTCCTGAACAAGCGCAATCTCGGGCAGGATCCCGCACTTTGGGAGGTCTACGTGGACCGGTACCGCGAGCAGTTCGCCGACTGAGACCGCCACCGGCATCGACGGACCGCACCACTGGCATCCGCGGCCCATCCGGTCGAGACTGGGGGTATGGTCCCCACCCGCTCCCAGAGCGTCACCGTGGACGGGCGCACCCTCCGCCTGTCGAACCTGGACAAGGTGCTCTACCCGGCCACCGGGACCACCAAGGCCGACGTGCTCTCCTACTACGCCGCCGTGGCCGGGCCCCTGATCCACCACGCGGCCGGGCGGCCGGCCACGCGGAAGCGCTGGGTCCACGGCGTGGGGACCCCTGCCGCGCCGGGTGAGGTGTTCTTCCAGAAGAACATCGACGACAACGCCCCGGACTGGGTGCCCCGCACCGCCGTCCGGCACAGGGACCACACGAACAGCTATCCGCGGGTCGACGACCTCGCGACCCTGACCTGGCTGGGACAGATCGCGGCCCTGGAGATCCATGTGCCGCAGTGGCGCTTCGACGCCGACGGCGCCGCGGCCGCCCCCGACCGCCTCGTGCTCGATCTCGATCCGGGGGAGGGGGCCGGCCTGGCCGAGTGCGCCGAGGTGGCGCTCCTGGCCCGGCCCATCCTGCAGGGCATGGGTCTCGAGCCCTTCCCCGTGACGAGCGGAGCGAAGGGCCTCCACCTCTACTGTGCCCTGACCGGGGGCCAGAGCTCGGCACAGGTGTCCGCCGTCGCCCACGAGCTCGCGCGGGCGCTCGAGGCGGACCACCCCGCACTCGCGGTCAGCGACATGAAGAAGACGCTCCGCTCCGGCAGGGTCCTGGTGGACTGGAGCCAGAACAGCGCCACCAAGACCACCGTGGCCCCGTACTCCCTCCGCGGCGGGTTCGAACCCACCGTCGCGGCGCCGCGCTCGTGGGAGGAGCTCGAGGCGGGCGGGCTGGACCAGCTGGATCCCGCGGCGGTCATGGCCCGGATCGCAGCGTCCGGGGATCTCCTCGCCCCCGCCACGGTTCCCGTCCCGGCCGACGCCGGCGGCGCCTCCGCCGGCGCGTCCGCCGGTGAAGCTCCCGCCGACCGGCTCTCCACCTACCGGAGCATGCGCGATGCGTCGAGGACACCCGAGCCCGTGCCCGCGGCGACCGGCCCGGCCGGTGGGACCGGGTTCGTGATCCAGGAGCACCATGCACGCCGCCTCCACTGGGACTTCCGCCTCGAGCGCGAGGGTGTGCTGGTGTCCTGGGCCCTCCCCAAGGGGCCTCCCCTGACACCGGACAGGAACCACCTGGCCGTCCAGACCGAGGACCACCCCCTCGAGTACGGGAGCTTCGAAGGAGACATTCCGGCCGGGGAATATGGTGGCGGCCACGTCTCCATCTGGGATGCCGGAACCTACGAGCTGGAGAAGTGGAGGGACGGCAAGGAGGTCATCTGCACGCTCCACGGCCGGCCCGACGGCGGCCTGGCGCGCGCGGGAGCGGCCGTCCGCCGGTACGCGCTCATCAGCACGGGAGGCGTGAAGGGGAAGAACAACTGGCTCATCCACCTCATGAAGGACCAGCCCGCGCAGCAGGAGGACGCGCCGACGGTCCGCACGGCGCCCCCTGACGGGGAGCACCCGGAGGAGAGGACGTCCGGCGGGTTCGTCCCTCCCATGCTCGCGACCCCGAGCGTGGCGCAGACCCTTCCGGACCCCGACGACTGGGCGTACGAGCTCAAGTGGGACGGGGTGCGCTGCATAGCCACCGTCTCGGAGGGAGGGCTCACGCTGTGGAGTCGGAACGGCGTGGACATCACGGCGGTCTACCCGGAACTCGGCGACCTGGCCGAGCACGTCCGGGCCGACACCGCCGTGCTCGACGGCGAGATCGTGGCGCTCGACCCGAGGGGCCGGCCGGACTTCGGGCTGCTCCAGCAGCGCATGACGCTGACGGACGAGCAGGAGATCGAGGAGGCCCGTGGCATCACGCCGGTGCGCCTGGTGCTCTTCGATCTGCCGGCCCTCGAGGGGAACGACCTCACGGGATTCGAGTACCGCCAGCGGCGCGAACTGCTCGAGCGGGCCGTCGACGAGTCCGGGGACCACCACGTGCAGGTGCCCGCGGCCCTGGACGCGACGTTCGAGGAGGCGGTCGTGGCGAGCAGGCAGCTGGGCCTCGAGGGCATCGTGGCCAAGCGGCTCTCCGGCGACTACCGACCGGGAGCGCGCTCGCCGTCGTGGATCAAGATCAGGCACCTGCGGACGCAGGAGGTGGTGGTGGTGGGATGGCGTCCGGGCAACGGCGGCAGGGCCGCGACGCTCGGCTCCCTCCTGGTCGCCGTGCCCGACGGCGACACGCTCCGCTATGTGGGCCGGGTGGGCTCCGGTCTCGGGGAGCGCGATCTCCGCGCCGCCCGGGAACGCCTGGACGGGCTGGGCCGCTCCACGGCGCCGCTCGGCGACGTCCCGCCGGCGGAGGCCTCCGACGCCCACTGGGTGAGCCCCTCGCTCGTGGCCGAGGTCCGCTACAGCGGCCGGACGGGAGGCGGACGTCTCCGCCATCCCGTGTGGCGCGGCTGGCGCCCGGACAAGACACCGGACGACATCACCGACGACATCACGGACGACATCACCGACGACCGAACTAGTTCCATGAACACGGAGGCATAGATGAGTATCGACATCCAGGGTCTGCATGCGTGGTGGCGCGCCGCCAACTATCTGTCCGTCGGGCAGATCTACCTGCGGGACAACGCCCTGCTGACGCGATCCCTCAGGAGCGAGGACGTGAAGGAGCGCCTGCTCGGACACTGGGGGACCACCCCGGGCCTCAACTTCGTGTACGCACACCTGAACCGGGTGATCGCGCAGCGGCAGCAGGAGATCCTCTTCGTCACCGGTCCGGGGCACGGCGGCCCGGCGAACGTGGCCAACGCGTGGCTGGAGGGGACCTACTCGGAGATCTACGGGAAGATCGGGTCCGACGACGCCGGGATGAACGCCCTGTTCAAGCAGTTCAGCTATCCCGGCGGCATACCGTCCCACGCAGCACCAGAGACCCCGGGCTCCATCCACGAGGGCGGGGAGCTCGGGTACTCCCTGGCCCACGCGTACGGCGCCGTCTTCGACAACCCCACGCTCATCGCCGCCACGGTGGTGGGCGACGGCGAGGCCGAGACCGGTCCCCTCGCCGCGAGCTGGCACTCGAGCAGCTTCGTGGACCCCGCCATCGACGGCGCGGTGCTGCCGATCCTGCACCTCAACGGCTACAAGATCGCCAATCCCACGGTGCTGGCCCGCATGCCCGAGGAACAGCTGCGGCAGCTCATGTACGGCTACGGCTACGATCCCCGCTTCGTCACGGTGACCGATCCCGCCGCCACGGAGGCCGCGCACCAGGACTTCGCGGACGTCCTCGACGCGTGCATCGACGACATCCACGCCATCCAGGACCGGGCGCGGACCTCCCCCTCCGGACCAGGGGACCCCGCCGTGCGCTGGCCCATGATCGTGCTGCGCTCACCGAAGGGCTGGACCGGCCCCGCGGAGGTGGACGGCGCACCGGTGGAGGGTACCTGGCGGTCCCACCAGGTACCGCTGTCCGGGGTCCACACCGACGAGCGGCACCTGCAGCAGCTCGAGGAGTGGATGAGGTCCTACGACCCGGAGTCCCTCTTCACCGGCAACGGGGAACTGCGACCGGAGATCGCCGCCCTTGCGCCCGAGGGCGGTCTCCGGATGAGCGCGACACCCTATGCCAACGGCGGCTGGCTCCTGAAGGATCTCGTCCTGCCCTCCTACGCCGAGCACGCCGTGGCGGTCTCCCGTCCCGGGACGGAGAAGGTGAGTCCCATGATCACGGTGGGTGGCTACCTGCGCGACGTCATCGAGCTCAATCCGCACACGTTCCGTCTCTTCGGGCCGGACGAGACGGCCTCTAACCGGTTGTCGGCCGTCTACGAGGTGACGGACAAGGCCTGGCAGCCGCGCATCGAGGAGGTGGACGAGCACCTCGCGCGATCAGGGCGCGTGATGGAGGTGCTCAGCGAGCACCTGTGCCAGGGCTGGCTCGAGGGGTATCTGCTCACGGGGCGGCACGGTGTCTTCAACTGCTACGAGGCATTCGTGCACATCGTCGACTCGATGTTCAACCAGTTCGCCAAGTGGCTGAAGGTCCACCGCATGCTGTCCTGGCGCAGGCCCATCGCCTCCTTCAACTACATGCTCTCCAGCCATGTCTGGCAGCAGGACCACAACGGGTTCTCCCACCAGGACCCCGGCTTCATGGACCACGTGGTGAACAAGACGGCCG
The DNA here is from genome assembly GCF_947493765.1 of uncultured Arthrobacter sp. Lineage (GTDB taxonomy): Bacteria > Actinomycetota > Actinomycetes > Actinomycetales > Micrococcaceae > Arthrobacter_D. Next base: position 257,148 of record NZ_CANLSZ010000002.1, on the reverse strand, counting down.
ACATCACCCGCGTGTACCTGCCACCGGATGCGAACACCATGCTCGCGGTGACCGAGCACTGCATGCGCGCGCGTGACACCGTCAACGTGATCGTCACGGGCAAGCAGCCCACCCCCACGTGGTTCGGGCCGGAGGAGGCGCAGCTGCACACCGAGCGGGGCATCGGCATCCTCGATTTCGCCGGCAGCGAGGAGCCGGGCATGGAGCCCGACGTCGTCCTCGGCTGTGCCGGTGACGTGCCCACGCTCGAGGCCGTCGCGGCAGCAGGTCTCCTCAAGGCCGGTGTTCCCGGTCTGAAGATCCGCGTGGTGAACGTCGTGGACCTGATGCGCCTGCAGGACGACACCGAGCATCCGCACGGGCTCTCGTCGCGCGACTTCGATACGCTCTTCACCACGTCGAAGCCCGTGATCTTCGCGTTCCACGGCTACCCGGCGCTCATCCACCGCCTCACCTACCGGAGGAACAACCACGGTAATCTGCACGTTCGGGGCTACAAGGAGGAAGGCACGACGACGACGCCGTTCGACATGGCGATGCTGAACCAGATCGACCGGTTCCAGCTGGCCATGGACGTCATCGATCGCGTGCCGACCCTGGGCGCCTCGCAGGGCCGGTTCCGGCAGGACCTGCAGGACCAGCGGCAGCGTGCATGGCAGTACACGCGCGATGCCGGCAAGGACCTGGAAGCCATCACCGGCTGGACGCTCGACGAGTCCTCACCGGACGACGCGCAGTAGACGGCGTCGTCCCCAACCAGAAGGAGAACGTTCCATGGCAGAAACAAGCATTTCCGCAACTCGCACCATCGATGCACCCGCCGCCGCGATCTTCGAGATCCTCTCGAACCCGGAGCATCATGCCGCCCTGGACGGTTCGGGGATGGTGCAGTCCGACAGCAAGTCGGATCGCATCACCGCCGTCGGCCAGGTGTTCACCATGAACCAGCACTGGGACAAGATGGGCGGGGACTACCAGACCGACAACCACGTGGTGGGCTACGACCCGAACAAGCTGCTGGCCTGGAAGACCGCTCCGGCCGGCGAGGTTCCCCCGGGATGGGAGTGGGTCTGGGAGCTTCAGCCCGACGGCCCCGATTCCACGCAGGTCTCGGTGACGTACGACTGGTCGGCCGTGACCGACAAGGAGCTCCTCAAGAAGGTCAGCTTCCCCGCCGTGCCCCAGGACGCCCTGGACACCACGCTCGGGAATCTCGCAGCGCAGGTCTCCGAGGCCTGATGCTCCGGGCCCGTTCCGCGGGCCCGGTCAGGACGGGAACGGCCGGTCACCCTCGAGGGGGCCGGCCGTTCCGCTGCCCGGCGCGAGCACACCGGACCGACGATGACCCTCCGCCGTAGCCCTCCGCCGTAGCCCTTCGCCGTGGTCCGGAGTACACTAAATGCCCCGATGAAGCAGGTGTGTGATGGATACCCATCGAAGCCGACAGTCGCAGCAGCAGGATCCCACGGCGCAGCAGGACTCGGACGCGCAGCAGGACTCGACAGTGCCGCCCGATCCCGCGCCGCAGCCCGATCCGGCCGCCCGGCACAGGGCCGAGGACCTTCCGATGCCGCCGGAGTCCGGAACCGATCCCGGAACCGACCCGGGGACCGTCCCGAAGAAGCCGGGCAGGGGTCATGGCTCGATCTTCGACAGGATCGACTCCACCGTCCGGGTGTTCCTCGGACCGGCCGACCGGTCCGAGGGGGATCTGCCCGTGGTCCATCGGCACGACGAGGCAGAGGACTTCTCGGAGGAGACCCTGGGGTCCATCGAGATCCATGAGGACTCCCTCGGCCACCACTACGCCCAGCAGCGCCGGCGACCGGAGCAGTGAGCGTGCACCGTAGGCTCCCGCAGCGCGCGGGCCGCGTGAGGCAAGCCGAACCTGTGTGGCCGGATGGCGCCGCCCGGTGTTTACTGCAGGGATGGCACACATCCCCGCGGGTCGCCCCGAGCCCCACGACAACGGCATAGCATCGCGCCTGAACTGGCTCCGCGCCGCCGTCCTGGGCGCGAACGACGGAATCGTCTCGACGGCCGCCACCGTGATCGGCGTGGCGGGTGTGACCAATACCGTCACCCCGATCCTGGTCGCCGGAACAGCAGCCGTGGTGGGCGGATCGGTGTCCATGGCGCTCGGAGAATATGTCTCGGTCAGCAGCCAGCGGGACAGCCAGGAGGCCCTGATCGAGAAGGAACGCCAGGAGCTCCGCGAGGATCCCGAGGGCGAGCTCCTCGAACTCGCCGGGCTCTACGAGAAGAAGGGTCTGGCCCCGGACACCGCGCACCGGGTCGCGGCGGAGCTGACCGAGCACGATGCCCTGGCCGCCCATCTCTCCATCGAACTCAACATCGACGAACTCGAGGTGGCCAATCCGTGGCACGCCGCGTTCGCCTCGGCGGCGGCCTTCGCCGTGGGCGCCGTCCTGCCCCTGCTCACCATCCTCCTCGCACCCGCCGACATCCGGGTGCCGCTGACCTTCGTCGCCGTCCTGGTGGCACTGGCCATCACGGGAGCGATCAGCGCCCGCGTGGGCGAGAGTTCGGTGGCCCGCGCCGTGACCCGCCTCATGATCGGCGGGGCCCTGGCCATGGCGTTCACCTACGCGGTGGGACTCCTGCTGGGAACGACCGGGGTGGCATAGCGCTTCGCGCGTGCGCACCAGATGCGTTGGAACTCGTGGACCACAGATCCTGGTAGTGCTGGTCCGATCCACTTCGCGCACGACCGACCCCACGCGACCGATCGCGCCCGAACCTCCGGAGGAACCATGAGCGCCGAGACACCGTCCCCTACGAGCGGAGACCGCGGCGGCCCCCTCGCCGGCCGCCTGGTCGTCGATCTCAGCCGGGCGCTCGCCGGACCGCACGCGGGCATGATGCTCGGCGATCTCGGCGCCCGCGTGATCAAGGTGGAGACCCCCGGGACCGGCGACGACACGCGCGGCTGGGGGCCGCCGTTCGTGGGGCCGGAGGAGGACCGGCAGTCCACCTACTTCCTGTCCTGCAACCGCAACAAGGAGTCCATCGCCCTCGACCTCAAGAGCGACGACGGCAGGGACACGCTCACCGAGCTGCTGCGCCGCGCCGACGTCGTCGTGGAGAACTTCCGCCCCGGCGTCCTCGACCGCCTCGGGTTCTCCACCGAGGCCATGCTGGAGCTGAACGCCGGCCTGGTGATCCTCTCCATCACCGGGTTCGGGCACGACGGACCGGAGGCCAGGCGCAGCGGCTACGACCAGATCGTCCAGGGCGAGGCGGGCCTCATGTCCCTCACGGGCCCCGATCCCGACCATCCCCAGCGCGTCGGCGTGCCGATCGCCGATCTGCTCTCGGGCATGTACGGGGCGTACGGGGCCGTCGCGGCACTGCTCGAGCGCGAGCGGACGGGCAAGGGCCAGGTGGTGCGGACGTCCCTGCTCGCCTCGATCATCGGTGTGCATGCGTTCCAGGGCACCCGGGCCACGGTGGCCGGCGAGGTGCCGCAGGCGCAGGGGAACCATCACCCGTCGATCGCCCCCTACGGTCTCTTCACCTGCCGCGGAGGCAGGGTGCAGATCAGCGTGGGCAGCGAGAAGCTGTGGGCCACGTTCGCGGAGACCTTCGGCCTCGCGGCGGACGAGCCCCGGTTCGCCACCAACGCGGACCGCGTGCGGAACCGGGAGCAGCTGATCGGGGTGGTCGAGGACGCCTTCTCCGCGTACCAGGCCGAACCCCTCCTGAGGAAGCTCGAGGAGGCCGACATCCCGGCCGGCAAGGTGCGCACGCTCGACGAGGTGTACGCCTGGGACCAGGTGCGGTCGCAGGGTCTGCTCCTCGACGTCGAGCACGCGCTGCTCGGGACCATCGCCCTCCCGGGACCCCCGCTGCGGTTCTTCGACGGCGCCGCCGAGACCACGCCCACCACGCATGCCGCGCCCCCACTGCTCGACGGCGACGGCGAGTCCATCCGCGCCTGGCTCGCGGAGCCGGCGCCGGGCGCATGACCGCCGGAGCGCGCCACCTCACGGCGCGGGACCTCATCGACGAGGTGCTCGACGACGGTTCCTTCGCGTCCTGGGACAGTCCCGTCCCCGTCCCGTATCCGGGCGCGAGCCCGTCCTACGAGGACGAGCTGCTGCGCGCCCGGCACAGGAGTGGCGCGGACGAGTCCGTCCTGACGGGGGAGGGCCTCATCCACGGACGACGGGTGGCCGTCATCGTCTCGGAGTTCGCGTTCCTCGCCGGCTCGATCGGCAGCGCGGCCGCGCACCGCATCACCGCCGCCATCCAGAGGGCCACCCGCGAGCGGCTGCCCCTCCTGGCCGGGCCGGCGTCGGGCGGGACGCGCATGCAGGAGGGCACCCCGGCGTTCCTGTCCATGGTGGACATCACCGGTGCCGTGCGCGCCCACCGGCAGGCCGGTCTGCCCTATCTCGTCTATCTCCGCCATCCCACCACCGGCGGGGTCATGGCGTCGTGGGGCTCCCTGGGGCATCTCACCGTGGCCGAACCGGGCGCCCTCCTCGGGTTCCTCGGGCCCCGCGTGTACGAGGCGCTCTACGACAGGCCCTTTCCGCCGGACGTCCAGACCGCGGAGAATCTCTTCGACAAGGGACTCATCGACGCCGTCGTCGCACCGGAGCACCTGGCGAAGATCGTCGACACGGCGCTCAGCGTGCTGCTCGCCGACGCGACCGCCGGGCCGCCCGTGCCCGCCACCGCCTCCGTAGCGCCCGGCACCGGGAGCGCCTGGGAGTCCATCCTGGTCTCACGCGATCGACGCCGACCGGATCTCCGCCGGCTGCTCGCCCACGGCGCCCGGGACGTCCTGCCACTCAACGGCACGGGTCAGGGGGAGAAGGACCCGGGTCTCCTGCTCGCCCTGGCCCGCTTCGGGGCGCAGCCCTGCATCGTGCTGGGGCACCAGCGACCACGGGAGCCCGGGGAGGCCGTGATGGGCCCGGCGTCCCTCCGGGAGGCGCGCCGCGGCATGAAGCTCGCCGAGGAACTGGGACTGCCACTCCTGACGGTCATCGACACCGCGGGCGCCGATCTGTCCAGGGAGGCGGAGGAGGGCGGCCTGGCCGGCGAGATCGCCCGGTCCCTGTACGACCTCATCGGGCTCGCGTCGTCGTCGGTCTCCGTGTTGCTCGGGCAGGGCGCGGGCGGCGGTGCGCTCGCGCTCCTGCCGGCCGACAGCACCATCGCCGCCGAGCACGCGTGGCTCTCACCCCTGCCGCCGGAGGGAGCGAGCGCCATCGTCCACCGGACCGTGGAGCGGGCGCCCGAGATGGCCGAGGCGCAGGGCGTGAAGGTCGCCGCCCTCGTGGAGCGCGGCGTGGTCGACCACGTGGTGGACGAGCGCCCCGACGCCGCCCGGGAGGGGCGCGCGTTCTGCGAGCGGATGGCCCTGGCGATCGAGTACGAGCTGTCGCGGGTCAGGGCCCTGCCGTCAGCGGACCGGCTGGTGCGGCGTGCGGGGAAGTACCGCGCCGCCACCGGCGACGAGCCGGGTCAGGGATGCTGCTGACGGTAGATCTCCATCTGCCGGTGCCGGCGCTGGAGGCTGTCCCGGCGGGGAGTGCTCTCGGCGCTCTCGGGCTCGGCGGTGAGCTCGATGTGCGGATGGCCGTAGTGCCACAGCAGCAGGTCGTCGAGGAGCCGGTCCGGGCCCGGTGAGTAGCGGTGGTCCAGGGCCTTCCGGACCGAGGTGATGGCCCCGGCCTGCAGCAGCGGCACCAGATCCAGCGTGGTCCTCAGGCCGTGGGCGGCCAGCAGCTCGGCGGCCCACGCCCAGTCGTCCCCGGACTTGCGGTCCACGTGGGGCAGGAGGGTCTGCCAGATGTGGCGGATCCTGTTGGGCGTCAGCGGAGCGCTGCCCTCGCCGTCCTCGTCCCAGAAACCGGTGATGGTCTCGTACCGCTCGTGCAGTTCGGCGAAGGTGGACTCCACGGTCTCCAGCATGGCCGCGGTGGCCGTGAACTGCCGGTCGAAGTAGGGGCTCCAGGCCTTCGGGTTGGACGCCTTGAAGCGCAGGTCGTGCTCGATCTCCGACCAGGCATGGGCCAGGACCGTGCGCACCTGCACCTCGAACAGATAGCTTCCCGCGGCCTTCGTCTCCGGGTCGACGACCTGCTGGAACGCACGGACCACGTCGTTGTGGATGGTCCGCATGATCAGGTGCCGGCTCGAATAGCCGTACGTGCCGGACTCGATCGAGCCGATGTCCTTCTCGCGGTCGCCGCGGCAGTCGAACTCCCGGCGCTGGCGCTTGAGCATGTTCGCCGCGAGATCCACCTCGTGCGGGAGGGTGGTGATGATGCGCACGCCCACCAGGTCGATCAGATTACGCATCGGGTCGGGGAAGACGAGGGTGGGAGGTGCTCCCGGCTCGGACGAGGGAAGGGTGCGCGAGGCCTTGTCGCGGAAGGACTCGACGGTCTTGGTGCGCGCCGTGACGAACAGGGGGCTCAGATCGGTCCCGTCGAAGATGGCCGAGATGCTCTCCCGCATGGCGCTCGTGACGCGGTCCAGGGCAGGGCGGACACGCTCGAACTCGCGCGTATGGGCCTCGACGGCAGGGCGCAGCCGGTCGTCGAGATCGTCCCACGCGCCCATGCACACTGCCTTTCCGAGGAGAAGTCCCATCGTAGCCAACGCTCCCGACGGCTAGGCTGCACGGGTGGATCCCCTACGACGACGCCCCCTCCTCGCCCTTGCCGCCGCAGCCGGTGCCGCGCTCCTGATCGGCGGCTTCAGGGCCGCCGCGGAGCCCACCGCGAAGCCGGCCGCGGTGACGCCGCAGCGCTACGCCTACGGCGATGATCCGAGCCAGTTCGCGGAACTCTACCTCCCGGCCACGGGGACCGCCCTCCGGGGTGTCGTCGTGATCATCCACGGCGGCTACTGGCGCTCCACCTACGGCGCGGAACTCGGTGAACCCCTCGCGCAGGATCTGGTGCGGCGCGGGTACGCCTGCTGGAATCTGGAGTACCGCCGCGCGGGCAACGGCGGCGGCTGGCCCGCCACCTTCGACGACGTCGCCACCGGGATCGACCACCTCGCGGTGGCGGCCGCCGAGCACGGACTGGAGCTGCGCTCGACGACGGCGCTCGGGCACTCCGCGGGAGGTCACCTCGCGGTGTGGGCGGCGGGCCGCAGCACCCTCCCGGCCGGCACCGCCGGCACCGGTGTGCCGGCGGTGCCGCTCACGGCGGTGGTCAGCCAGGCCGGCGTCCTGGATCTGCGGCAGGCACGCGAACTGCGACTCGGCGACGACGCCGTCGAGAACTTCCTGCGGGCACCGGGCGATCCCGAGCGCTATCGCCTCGCGGATCCGATGACCGCCCTCCCGCTCGGCGTCCCGGTCCACGCGGTGCACGGGACGGAGGACACCGCGGTGCCGCTCTCGCAGTCCGAGACGTATGTGGCCGCCGCGACGGCACGGGGCGCCACGGCCGATCTCACGATCGTGCCCGGGGACCACTTCGCGGTCATCACCCCCGGATCGAAGGCGTGGGAGGCCGTGGTGGAGGCGCTGGGACGGGCCGCGGACACGGCGAACCCCGGCCCGCCCGTGACGGGCTGACCGGGGTTCGCCGGGGAACTCCCTAGTTCAGGGGACGCGTGCCCTCGGGCAGCGCGCCTCCCGCGTACAGCTCGGCGGCCGAGTCCGCCAGCGCGGTCAGGGCCACGCGCTGCGTCCACGGTCCGTAGGAGATCCGGGCCACGCCGAGCTCCTGCAGCCGGGCCGGAGCGAGACTGCCCGGCACGTTGATGACGCTCAGGCGCTGCGGGCCGAAGGCCTCCACGAGCGTGCTCACCGCGTGCTCGTCGAGCAGGCCGGGAACGAAGACGTTCGTCGCGCCGATGCCGAGGAAGGCCTTGCCGCGCTCCACGGCGTCGCCGAGGACCTCCGCCGGATCGCGATCACCGGCCCTCACGAACGCGTCGGTGCGGGCGTTGAGGACGAAGTCGATGCCCTCGGCCTGGCCGGCCTTCATGGCCGCCTCCATCTGCGCCACGGCGTCGGCGAGCGGGCGCATCTGGTCCTCGATGTTGGCCCCCACGATCCCGACGCCGATCGCCCGGCGCACGGTGTCCTCCGGGTCACCGTAGCCCGATTCGAGATCGGCGGAGACCGGCAGGTCCGTGGCCGCCGCGATCCGCCCGATCGCCGCGATCATCTCCTCCAGGGGGATGTTCTCGCCGTCCTCGTAGCCGAGGGACGCGGCGATCGAGTGGCTCGCCGTGGCGAGGGCCTTCGTGCCGGGTACGTCGGCGACGGTCGTCGCGCTGATGACGTCCCAGACGTTGACCACCTGCAGGATCTCGGGGGCGGAGTGCAGCTCGGCGAAGGCGGTCGCCCTCGCGGCGAGGCCGCCGTGCTCGGTGTGTGCGTCAGTCATGTGAAACCTTCCGGGTGAGCGAGGCGATCCACGCTGCTGCGCCGTCGATCTCGCTGGGATGGATACCGTGCCCGCCCTCGCGGACGGCCCGGTGTACTTCGGCGCCACGGCTCTCGAGGATCGACCCGAGGCGGACCACGCTGTCGATCGGTGCCATGGCATCCGCCTTCCCATTGAACAGGGCGATCGAGGACCCGGACAGGTCCGCCTCGACCGGACGCCCGTCCAGCGGGTACATCCCCGAGAACGCGACGGCGTCGGCCACCGCACCCGGGTGCAGCAGGGCCGTGGCGAGGGCGATGTTCGCGCCGTTCGAGAAGCCCACGGCCACGAGCCGGCGCTCCCCGATCCCGTAGTGGTCCCTGGCCCACGCGATGAAGTCGGCCAGCTCACCGGAGCGGCGGACCACGTCGTCGACGTCGAAGTTGCCCTCCCCGAAACGGCGGAACCAGCGGTTCATGCCGTGTTCCTGCACGGGACCGCGGGGTGCCAGGTACCCTGCCTCCGGTGCGAGCCCCTTCACGAGCGGCAGGAGGTCGTGCTCGGTCCCCCCGGTGCCGTGCAGCAGCAGCAGCACCGGGGCGTCCGCCGCTCCGGCGTCGAACAGGTGGGGCCAGTCGTGCGTGGTGGTCATGGTGCGCTCCTACTTCAGGAAGGACTGGACGGCGGGGTTGTTCTCGCCCGGGACGTCGATCTTCGCGACCGCGTGGGCGATGGCCTCGCGGTTGGGCTCGAGCCACGGCGGCAGCTTCAGCGAGCGGCCCAGTTCCAGCAGGGGTTCGTCGATGTCGAAGCCCGGTGTGTCCGTGGCGATCTCGAGCAGTGTTCCACCGGGCTCGCGGAAGTAGATCGAGGTGAAGTACTGGCGGTCGAGGATCGCGGTGACCCCGTAGCCGCGCTCCGCGAGCTCGCGGCGCCACAGCTCCTGGGTCTCCTGGTCGGGGACGCGGAAGGCGATGTGGTGCACGGTGCCGCCGGCCACGAGGCCGCGCTGGCCGCGGGGATCGGTGACCACGTCCACCACGGTGCCGGGGGCGCCGTCGTGCGTGCTCAGGCGGTAGCGGCCGTCCTTCTCGCTGAGGATGTTCATGCCGAGGTCACGCGTGAACGTCTCGAGGGTGTGGGTGGGATCCTGCACCGTCAGCACCGACGAGTGCTGGCCGCGCACGGCGTACTCGGCGGGGACGGAGGCGGAGTCCCAGGGGTTGCGCGGATCGGAGATGGAGGAGGCCACGAGGTCGATCTGCAGGCCGTCGGGGTCGCGCAGCGAGAGGCGCTCCTCCTCGGACGACGCACGCGAGACGGTGGACTCGACGCCGAGTCCCTTGAAGTGCTCCTGCCACCAGCCGAGGGTGCCCTGCGGGACGGAGAAGGCGGTGGTGGTGGACTGGCCGCTGCCCACCCGGCCGCTGCGGATGCCCTGCCAGGGGAAGAAGGTCAGGAGGGAGCCGGGGTTGCCGGACTCGTCGCCGTAGTAGAGGTGGTAGGTGCCGGGATCGTCGAAGTTCACCGTCTTCTTGACCAGGCGCAGACCCAGGCCCTTGATGTAGAAGTCGATGTTCTTCTGCGGGTCCCCCGCGATCGCGGTGACGTGGTGAAGACCTTCGGTCTGGATGGTCATGCCGTCCTCCTTCATAGGGCTGGCGTCTCTCGACCAGCATATCAATGCAAACGCATGAAGTTTTCCTTTCATTCCCGCGCCGGCGACCTCCGGTGGGCGGGCAGGCCGTCCGGTCGACCGGCTCCGCCCTGCATCCTGTGACATCCTGTGTGCATGGCAGCGAGAGGGCGGGTCTCAGGGTGGATCCGCCGCACCGGCATCGAGGTGCTCGGGTGGACCCTGGTGGTGCTGGGGCTCGCGGCCCTGGTGCTGCCCGGTCCGGGACTGCTGATGCTCGCCGCCGGTCTCGCGGTCCTCTCGCAGCAGTACCACTGGGCCCGCCGCTTCCTCAAACCGCTCAAGGGCAACGCCTTCCACGCGGCAGCGCTCGGGGTGCAGACCGTGCCGCGGATCGCCCTGAGCTGCGCCAGCGCCCTGGTGATCATGGGCCTCGGCGTGGTGTGGGTGCTCCAACCCCGGATGCCGGGCTGGTGGTTCCCCGGCGAGGGACTGTGGCTCCCCGGAGGCGTGGGGACGGGGGTCAGCCTCATCGTCTCCTCACTGATCGCCCTCGCCCTGATCGCGTACAGCGTGCACCGCTTCCGCGGCCGTCCCCTGCCGCCCAGGGTGCCGCTGTTCCGCAAGAACGCCCTGTAGCCGTCCGCGACCGAACGGCCCCGTCGCAGGTACGACTGGTACCTTGAAGGCGTGCTCACCGTGATCGGGGAAACCCTCATCGACGAAGTCGTCAGCGACATCGCCCCCATGCGCGCCCACGTGGGTGGCAGCCCCATGAACGTGGCCGTGGGGATCGCGCGGCTGGGGCATCCCGCCCAGTTCGTGGGCCGGTACGGCGACGACGACTACGGGCGCCTGATCCAGCAGCACCTGCGCGACAATTCCGTCCCGTTCCCCATCGGCCCCGACGACTCCCCCACGAGTGTGGCCACCGCGCGACTCGATCCGGCGGGCGGGGCGGCCTACGACTTCCAGCTGGTCTGGGAGCTGCCCGGTCTGGCCGGGCGGCGCGAGGAGCTGCTCGACGGCACCACCCTCCTGCACACCGGGTCCATCGCCACGATGCTCACCCCCGGCGCCGACGACGTCCTGGCCCTGGTGCGGGCGGCACATCCCGGCATCACCATCACCTACGACCCCAACTGCAGGCCGACCATCATCCGGGACCGGGATCTCGCCCGCGACCAGGCCGAGGCGTTCGTGGCGCTCGCGGATCTCGTGAAGGCCTCCGACGAGGATCTGCGCTGGCTCTACCCGGACCGGAGCCCCGAGGAGACCGCACGTGCCTGGCTCGAGGCCGGGCCCGCCGTCGTCGTCGTGACCCGCGGTTCCAGGGGGCCATGGGCGGTGTGCCGCGCCGGCGAGAGCGCCGTGCCCGCGCCGTCCACCAGCGTGGTGGACTCGGTGGGTGCCGGGGACTCCTTCATGGCAGCGCTCATCGGCTCGCTCGTGGATCTGGGGCTGGACGGCGCGCAGCGCCGGCAGGACCTGCGCGGCATCACGCTCGACCAGCTGACCGGGATGCTGCAGTACGCCGCCCGGGCAGCGGCCATCACCGTCTCCCGCCCCGGCGCGGATCCGCCCTCGCGTGCCGAGATGATCCGGACACCGTAATCTGCAGACCCCGACCCGCCCTGCCGACCACCAGAAGGAGCACTCCCATGTCCCGCGATCCGTACGCCGACCTGCCGCAGGTCCCCGAGTTCGAGCTCACCAGCGAGAGCATCACCGACGGTGAACCCCTCGCCACCGCGCAGGTCTCGGGACGGATGGGACCGGGCGGCGACGACGAATCACCGCAGCTGTCGTGGAGCGGCTTCCCCGAGGGGACCAAGAGTTTCGCCGTCACCGTGTACGACCCCGACGCCCCGACCGCCAGCGGTTTCTGGCACTGGGCGCTGGTGGACGTGGACGTCGCCACCACGTCGCTGCCCGCGGGTGCGGGGAGCGAGCACTCGGACCTGCTGCCCGAGGGTGCTTTCCAGCTGCGCAACGACGGCGGGTTCGCCGGGTACGTCGGAGCCGCACCGCCTCCCGGCCACGGCCCGCACGAGTACCACGTGGTGGTCCACGCCGTCGACGTCGAGTCCCTCGGGATCCCCGCCGACGCCTCGCCGGCGTACCTCGGCTTCAATCTGTTCTCCCACACGCTCGGCCGCGCACGGCTGATCGGGACCTTCGAGGTGCCCGCGGAGTGAGACCGCTGCGCCGGTAATCTGGAGGATCAAGGACCGAAGGAGTCAGCGATGCGCCTCGTGGCGAGCGACATGGACGGGACCGTCGTGGGCCATGACGGGAAGATGAGCGCACGGACGGTCAGGGCGTTCGAGGCATGCGTCGAGGCGGGGATCCACGTCGTGTTCGTCACCGGGCGTCCGCCCCGCTGGCTCCACCCCCTGCGCGACCAGCTCGGGCACCGGGGAACCGTCATCTGCTCCAACGGCGCGCTCACCTATGATCTCGCCACCGAGACCGTCCTCAGCTCGAAGCTCCTCGAGCCGGTCGACGTCTACGCGGCTCGCGACATCATCCGCGGCCTCTTCCCCGCGGCGACGTTCGCGGCGGAGACGATCGCGGGCTTCACCGTCGAGCCGGGCTTCGGGGACGCCGCGGCCTCGGAACTCCTGGGCGACATCACCGCCCGGCCGTTCGAGGAGACCCTGCCAGGGGAGGAGATCGTGAAGTTCCTCGCCCGGCTGACGGACATCTCCCCGGACGAGTTCCTCGCGACCGTCAGGCCCGCCGTCGCGCACCTCGTCTCGACGACCCACTCGGCACCGAGCGTGGCGCTGCTCGAGATGGCGCGGCCGAACATCGACAAGTCCGTGACGCTCGCGCAGTACGCCGCCGAGCTGGGGGTGGACAGGGCCGACGTCGTGGCCTTCGGCGACATGCCCAACGACGTGCAGATGCTCGGTTGGGCCGGGCAGGGCTACGCGATGGCCTCCGGTCACCCGGACGCGCTCGCCGCCGCGAAGCTGATGGCCCCCGCGTTCGAGGAGGACGGCGTGGCGCAGATCCTGGAGGAACGCCTTGCGGCGCTCCGTACGGCCTGATCCGCAGCGGTTCCCCTATCTCGACGCCGCAACCGGGGCTGGCGCCGGGAGCGGGGTGCGGGTTGGGCGTGCGCCCCTCGCCCTCGCCCACCGCGGTTTCGCGCCCGACGGCGGCGAGAACACCATGGACGCGATCGAGCGTGCCGTGGGCCTCGGCTTCCGGTACGTGGAGATCGACGTCAGGGCCTCGTCCGACGGCGTGGTGATGGTCTTCCACGACGAGCACCTGGACCGCGTCACGGATGCCCGCGGGCCCCTCGTGGAGCGCTCCGCTGCGGAGCTCGGCGCCGTCTCCGTGGAGGGTCGCGGCGGCATCCCGACGCTCGAGGCGGTGCTGCTGCGCTGGCCGGAGCTGCGCCTGAACATCGACATCAAGACGGATGACGCCGTGCGGCCGTTCGCGGAGCTGATCAATCGCCTGCGGGCCCATGACCGGGTGCTCGTGGCGTCGTTCTCGGACCGCCGCCGCCGGCAGGTGCTGCGCCTGCTCGAGAGGCCGACGGCGTCGTCGGCCGGGATGCGGGTCAATGCCGGGGTGAAGGCGGCGGCGCCCCTGGGTCTGGCGGGGATCGTCGCTCGGCGCGCCGGCGTCCAGGCTCTGCAGGTGCCCGAGACTTACCGGGGGGTCCGGGTGGTGACGCCCCGCTTCGTGGCAGCCTGCCACGCCGCCGGGCTGCAGGTGCACGTGTGGACCATCAATCGACGCGAGGACATGGACCGGCTGCTGGATCTGGGCGTCGACGGTCTGGTCTCGGACGCGGGAGATGTTCTTGCGGAATGTGTTGCGGCGCGCTCGACGCGTCCAGGAAGCCGGTAGTACCGCGTGGACTGACGCCGCCATGCCGCCCTCGTGGTGCTCGGGTCCAGCAGGATATGGCTCCGGTCTCCTGGGTCCGGGCGGCCCCGAGGGTGCAGCGTTCCGGCCTCGTCTCGAGAAGTTGCCTCGGCGCACAGTGACGATTGTTGACTGGGTCACACTTCTCCCGTAGCTTCCTTCGGAGACTGATATATCACTCGTCGACGACGACGTATGGATCTTTTCGGAAGAAGGCACCTTTTGGCTCAGAACGCACCCACGCGGGCGCACCTGCACACCTCCGAGAAGGTGAGTGTCCTCCGAGTCCTCACCTATGCGGGCGCGATCATGGCCTTCCTCATCGGATCCGGATTCGCGACCGGCCAGGAAATCATGCAGTACTTCACCTCGTACGGTTACTGGGGCGTGTTCGGGACCGGAGCACTGGTTCTGGTCCTCATGACCTATGTGGCCATGGAGTTCTTCGTGGTGGGGGAGGCGAAGAAGTTCGATCGTCCCTCACGGATCTTCCACTACTACTGCGGCAAGTACCTGGGGACGTTCTTCGACTTCTTCTCCATCCTCTTCGTGTTCCTGAGCTTCACCGTGATGGTGGCCGGTGCCGGCGCCGTGTTCGAGGAGCATTACGGGATCTCCCGATACATCGGCGGCGTCGGCCTAGCCGTCGCCGTCGGCGTCAGTGTGTGGTTCGGTCTGAAGAGCCTGGTCGACGTCATCGGCAAGATCGGACCGATCATCGTGGTGGTCGCCATCGCGCTCGGGCTGCTGGGAATCTTCCGGAATCCGGGCGGAATCGCTGCCGGTCATGCGATCCTTCCGACCCTCGATCTGACGCAGGCGTCCACGAACTGGTTCCTGGCCGGGCTGTCCTACGTTGGCTTCTGTATGCTCTGGCTGGCAGCCTTCCTGACGGCGCTGGGGAAGACCGCGCACAGCCGCAAGGAAGCCGCCGCAGGCGGCTCGATCGGAGCCATCGCTTTCTCGGTCGCCTGCATCATCGTCGGCCTCGGCCTGCTTGCAAATGTGGTGAAGGTCGGCGGGGCCGAGATCCCGATGCTCGTACTGGCGAGGGATGTCAGCCCAGTGCTTGCCGCAGGTATCTCGGTCATGATCCTCACCGGGATCTACACGACAGCCGTACCGCTGCTGTGGACCGTGTCCTCACGGTTCTTCGTGGACAAGACGCTCCGCTTCAAGGTGCTGACGATCGTCCTCGCGGTGGTCGGGACGGTGATCGGCTTGCTCCTGCCGTTCTCCCAGATGGTCAACATTGTGTACGTGATCAACGGGTACGTGGGCATCCTGCTGCTGGTCCTCATGCTCGTGAAGACCGGAACGCGTATCGTCCGGAGGCAACCGGTCTGAGCGAAAGCCGAGGAGGAGCCTGCATCAGAACAGGTCTACTGAGGGCGGTCCGGAGCGTGAGCTACCTGCAGCGAAGACGAGGGAACTGCTCCACTGTCCTCCTGTGAACCTGTCCCTCGGGCGCACTCCCGTGAAGGTCATGCCGATCTTCTCGAGGACCCTCGCCGATGCCACGTTGGCCGGCCGGCACGTGGCTTCGATCAGATCCAGCTCCAAGGTGTTGTGGGCGTGGGCCAAGAGGCAGGTCGCCGCTTCTGTGGCATAGCCCCTTCCCCAGTGGTCGACCCCGACGACGTAACCAAGATGACCACGCTGCTGCTCGTCCACGGTCAGTCCGACGGAGCCCACGGGCACACCCCCGGGTAGCGTGATAGCCAGGGTGAACACTGTGCGGGGAGAGGCTTCCTGAGCGGCGATGCATCCTTCGAGATAGGCGCGGGTGTCGTCCTCGGTGTTGGGCCCCCAGTCCACGAACCGGGCAATTCGCGGGTCAGAGGCGAAGGAATGGACGGCGCCGAAGTCCTCGAGGACATACTCACGAAGCACCAGTCGGTCGGTGTGTAGTTCCAGGGTCCAGCTCCAAGGTGATGGGACGGCTTCGCGGTGATTGAAATCGGTGCAACGCGTTCAGATGGTGCCCCTCGTGCTCGGTCCCGCACCCTCCGAGTGCTGCCGCAACCCGTCCTGGGTTTCTTGTTCGAGCATAGGTGCTCGCGGACGGCGTCGGTCCGACGCGTGAGCTACCAAAATCCCGGTTCTCCGGCCGCCGTCCACCGTCTCCTCGATCCGAACGAACCCGAGGCTTTCCAGGAGAGCCAGCGAGGGTGTGTTCTCGGTGTCCACGGTCGCGAACATTGCCCGAAGCCGGAGAGTGTCGAAGCCGTAGCGGGTGACCAGTGCGGCTACTGCGCGGCCGTACCCTCGGCGCCAGTGAGAGCGCTGGATAGCGTACACGAGCTCCCAGTCCTCGATGTCATCGCGGGGCGAGGGCTTGAGCTCGGCGTGTCCGATGAGCAAGCCGTGAGCGACGACAGCCCAGACTGCGAACTTGTTTGTCGGGTACACCCGGGTGAAGACGCGATGGAAAAGCTCGCGATCGGCTGCCTCGGTCTCCAACCCGTCACCGACGTAACGGACGACCTCCGGGTCCTGGAACAAGGCGACGAAGAATTCTTCGTCTGCCTTTGTGTACGGGCGAAGCTCGATGAGACCGTCGCGCAGAACGGGTGAAGATGATCCGGTGGTGCTCACCCCAGCAAGTCTGCCTGACATGGCACTCATTGATGGTCTTTCGTCGGCGCCCGTACCAATGTGAGGATGGGCGAGCCCGATCTCGATCTCGAGCTCCAGCGCGAGCTCATGGGCGACAGCGATCCTCCCGTATCTCAGCGCCGTCCGATAACCATCGATGGCCGCCCGCGCTTGGATGGTATCGACGATTGGATCCGTCGAGGAGAACCTGATTCCTCCTGAACCTTCTGACGGCAGAGCCAGGAGACAACGGCGATGCTGTTCGGGGAGCACATCACCTGGCAAGGTGTGCTTGAACAAGCGGACTTCAGAGATAAGGCGGTGTGGTGCAGCAGAGCCAACCAATCGTCAGCGGCGACGATCCGCTGATGCGATCAGTACGAGGATCATTTTTCCGCGCAGTAGATCCCTCGTATCGCGCCGACGCGCTGACCGGGTCGCGGTCTGCCGGCCGGTATTCTCCGGAGGGCGTACCGACGCTGTACCTCAGCTCCTCGCGTGAAGGGGTGGCAGCCGCGATGATCGCTCATACCGACGATCGCACTCCTGACCTTGAAGTGCTGCAGTTCGAGGTAGAAGCCGATCGCATCGTCGACCTCCGCATACAGCAGGCGTTGAGGTCCATCGGTGTCGACCCGGCGGATGCCGCCGCGGACTGGCAGGGACCCATCGCACGAGGAGAACGGCCTCGTCCCTGGCGAGTACGAGAAGCCCTTGAGGATCTGGGCGCCCACGGCCTGATCGACCCCTCCCGCAGGCAGCCTCATCTTTGGCACCTGACCCTCTTCGCCTGGAACAGCGAGGGGACTCCTCGCGTCATCGACCCCGCGATCAGGAGGGCGCCACCTCCCTAAGGGGCGAGAGGCTACCTCTGCTGAAGCTATTGGGCTGCGCGCTGGGCGCCAGTGCCTATTAGGCCGTGTTTCCCCCGCCCCATCGCTCACGCGCGTGGGGATTGCGGGTCGAAGACTCCCAGGAACGAGAAGCGGAACCTCGCCGGGTCGAGGTTGCGCAGCTCGACGTTGCCACCGTTGCCATCGGTCGCCTAGGAGCCCTAACGTTCTCGGATGCCCCCGGACCGTTTGCCTTGCCAACTTATCGGCGACGTCGGACTCCGGTTCCTCGCCACGTGCACCACGTCGAGTCGGAATTCCTCAGCGTAGGGCATGGGCATGCTGACTTAGAGCCGGAACATCCGCAGGATGAAGAACGTCATGGAGCCTAGGAGGAGAGCGAGCCCGACAGGCCGAGTATCTCTTTGTTCCCTATGCGGACTTCCAGCTGCTGAAGTTCCCGGACCGTGACCAGGCCATGGAGAAGATCCGCGATCTGGCGCTTCTCTCTGACATCCTCCCGACTGCTTTCCACGGCCTCATGGAGGCTGGCGCCAAGCCCGGGTCCACTGTCTACATCGCGGGGGCCGGCCCCGTGGGCCGTTGCGGCGCCGCAGCTGCGCGCCTGCTGGGGGCGTCCTGCATCATCGTCGGCGACCATGACAAGGATCGCTTGGCCCTGATGAAGCGCAACGGTTGCGAAACCATTGACCTCAACGAGGATGTCCCGCTGCAGGACCAGATCGAAAAGATCCTTGGCGAGCCGATGGTCGACTGCGCCGTGGACTACGTCGGCACCGAAGCTCACGGCATCGGCAAGGACGCGGACAAAGAGGATCCGGCCTATGCGATCAACCAGGTGATCGACGTTACCCGCGCGGGAGGCGCCACCGGCATCATCGGCATCTACGGGCCTGACCCCCTGGCGGATTCCAAGGACGAGCAGAACGGCATCTACCCGATTGAATTCGGCAACGCCTGGATCAAGTCCCCGAAGATCACCGCTGGCCAGGCGCCGATCATGCATTACAACTACGAGTTGATGCAGGCGATCCTGTGGGACCGCATGCCGTACCTGTCGGACATGCTGCAGACCAAGGTCATCGGCCTTGACGATGCTCCTCAGGCCTACGCGGACTTCGACAACGGCTCGGCCGAGAAGTACATCATCGACCCCCACGGCATGATCGCCTCCTGATCTTGCCCACCCGGTAGTGAGGCCCTGGCAATTTGCCAGGGCCTCAGTACTGCCAGCCCCCCCCCGCCCAAGACTGAGGGGGCCTTTTCGTTCTCTCCTATGGCCGACCAGGGACAACAGCTAGCCGTGACCCCCGGTGCCAGGGGTTCCACGCCGGGGTACCAGGCTCTCCCATGAAGGGGTGCCATGATGGGCCCCATGGCTACCCACAGTGATACCCCCAGCAACGAAATTCCTAGCCAGAAAGGGGTATCAGGGGGTTCCAGTGCGGTGTTCACCATGAAGGAAGCCGCCGATGTGGCATGTGTCAGTGTGAGCACCCTCCGCCGACGACGCGCCGAGCTGGAAGAAGTGGGGGCCACCATCACCTCCACCGGGTGGCAGGTGCCCATGACCGCACTCATCGCCGTGGGCCTTATCCACGGCGAGGGTTTCCATACCGCCTCACAGGCCGGACCATCGACCCGAGCCGCTCAGCCTTCGGAGGAACCAGAGAACACCGGGCGGCTGCTCGAGCGCGTCCGCGAGCTGGAGGCTGAGGTCCAGGAGTGGCGACGGCGCTCCGAAGTTGCTGAAGCACGAGCCGAAGAACGCCGCCGAGCTCTCGACGCCCTGCAAATCGCCAACGAAACCGAGTCGCAGATCTGTAGTAGCAGCAGATCCTGCGACGGCTACATCAAGGCGTCGTCAGCAGTGTCGCCTCCCATCCTTGGCCAGCGGTGCAGAAACGATCGGTTGTGCACTGGTGTTCTGCGCCGTACGCCAGTTGGAGCTGAACAGGTAGTGGCTGGTAGCGATGGATTCATGGGCGGTGCAGAACCGGACGGGCGCTGCTGCGTAGTTCTGCACCACCCGCGGTGTACTGATGTTGAGATCGGTGGGCAGCTCGAGGGATTGGCGAACGGTCGATCCTGGAAGCCAGCGACCTACTGCAGGGGATCGGTACCGGACGGGGGCGAAGGTTCAAAGTGCTGCCAGAGCACTTCGCCGTCGACAATGGTCGGCGTGGCGCTGAGGCCGAGGCGTGCGGCAATACGAGCCGAGGCTTCGTGGTCGGGATGGATGAAGGCCCTCACCATGATTACCTGGTGGTCTTGTAGCCAGGTGAGCATCGTTGTGGTTGCTTCTGTCGCGATGCCGTGGTGTTGTGCTGGGGGAGTGATGAGCCAGGCGATGTCTGCGACCAGAGCAGTATTCTCGTGGGTAAGGGTCGCTTGGACGTACCCGAGAGCATCCCTGGTTGTTTGGGAGCGGATAATCCAGTTGAGCCACCCGGCGTCATCGGAGGGTGAGTGGCCAACGGCTTGTTTCTGGTACCGGGTTCGTAGGGCATCCAGGGTCGGTGGCTCGCCGCCGATGAAGGTGTACAGCTCTGGGGGCGCGAGTACCGCGACCATCTCGGTGGCATGGTCAGGGGCGAGCGGTTCGAGGATCAACCGGGCGCTCTCGAGACCGGTAGCAGTAGGCCATGGCATGGAACAGATCGTCGCACGAGGGGTCAAGGCCTTACCTCGCCTGATACAGGAGGAATCTCATCGGGCGCGTTCGTATTCTTCGATGACCACGCCGGAGGAGAACCGTCGCGCGTGCACTGGGTGGAAGGACGCTGGCCGACCAGTGACGCCCCCGAACAGGGAGATGCCGGCTCCGAGGATGATGGGGTTGCGTTTGAGGATCAGACGGTCTATTTCAGGGAGTAGGTGCCCGGCCAGATTTCCCCCACCGCAGAGGTAGATGTCCAGCCCATCGTCTTGCTTGAGTTTCTGGACGGTGCTCAGCGCATCACGGGTGAAGGTGACAGCCGGATCGGTGGTGTCTTTGGTCCGTGTTGCTACGAACTCTCGGAGGTGTGCGTACGGGCGGGTGATTCCAACGGAGTGCGCGACGGCGTAGCTGTTCCAGCCTTGGATGACCGTGTTGAAACGTGTCCGCGGCGCTTCGAGACCCATTGACGCCAGGACATGGGTTGGTAGGGCGTCGGCGTACTCGGTGAGAAGCGTTTCCATATGGTCGCCCTCGAGCGGGAACGCGTCGAAGGAACCATCGGGTGCGGCGATACGGCCGTCGATCGACACGGCGATGTAATACACGAGCTCACGCACAACTACTCCAATCACTACGGATGTCGTGATCGAACGTTACCACGACGCCTGTCGTGAATATCGTAAGATATGGACATGATGCGGAACCCGGGGCGGCGCACGATTCTCGCTGATGCTGCCGTCCACGTCCTCGCGCAGCAAGGATCAAGGGGGCTCACCCACCGCGCACTCGATGACGATGCAGGGGTTCCTCGGGGGACTTCGTCCAACTTCTTCGCCACCAGGGACTCGATCATCGACGCGATTCTGGTCCGTATAGGTCAGCGCCTGGCACCTGATCCGGTTGTGCACGCTGGTCTGGCGGGTCAGGCGCCCGGGAAGAAACTGTTCACCGCCTACATGAAGGACATCGTCCACCGATTGACGTCGGACCGTGATGCGGCCCTTGCCCTGTTCGAGCTTCGCCTCGAGGCAACACGGCGCCCCCACGTCGAAGAAGCCATCACCGCCTGGCTACGGGCAGGACTCGCAGACGACGTCGCTCTCAACACCCGTATGGGACTACCAGGAGGTGAGCAGGAGATCGCCCTCTTCCACTACGCGATCAACGGGTTCATCCTCGATCAGATCACCGTTCCTGTGAAACCCGGGGTAAACAGGGACGAGATCATCGAGCGCTTCGTGCAGCTCCTACTTCATTCTGAGTAGCTTCAGTGTCCGGTCAAAGGATCCTTTGACTGGACCGACCGAGGTGGTCCAGGGGTGGGTCAGTGAACTCCAGTATCGGCGGGGAACTTGGCGGCCAGCATCTGTCTCAGCAATGTGTCTCACGTCAGTTATTCTCAACAAAGGAGAGACGGGCCTTTGATGAGTGTGAGGAACACTGAGATGGGAAGTATCGGGTATGCCAGGGTCAGCACTTTGGAGCAGAACGCGGATCTGCAGCATGCAGCGCTCACCACAGCGGGTTGCAGCCGGATCTTCACCGACCATGGTGTAAGTGGAACGGTGGCCAGTCGGCCTGAGCTCGACAAGCTCCTCGATCACCTCCGGAAGGGTGATGAGGTCGTGGTGTGGAAGCTGGACCGGCTAGGGCGCAACACTCGCAACCTACTGGCCCTCATCGACGACCTGGAGCGCAGGGGAGTGCACTTCCGCAGCGTCACCGAGGGCATCAGCACCACAGGCCCCATGGGAAGGGCCATGCTCACAGTGATGTCCGCGTTCGCGCAGCTCGAGCGTGACCAGCTCGCCGAGCGGACCAGGGCCGGTATGGCCGCTGCTGCAGAGCATGGGCGGAAGGCTGGCCGACGGGAAGTCACCACCGACCACGCGAAGGTCAGACGCGCTCGAAACCTCAAAGCTCAGGGACTTACTCCGGCCGATATCGGGAAGATCATCGGTGCCAGCAGAGCAACGGTGTACCGCTACCTGAGTCTGGGTTCGATGACGCACTCTGACGCACTCTGACGCGACCTATGAGGCTGACACCACTTGTGCCGCACAAGAACTCCGCCACGCTTAATAGCGCTTACGGCGGTGGTGTCGGGTGTCCTCCTCCTGTAGGGGCGAAGGCGTCGTCAGTTGCCCGCTGAGCCGTCACGATGGTCCTACTTCATGGCTGCCAGCTCCACAGTGGGTTCCGCCCCGGTGTCAGCGCCGTGATTCAGGGGCGTTCTTCGGTGCGCAACGGTGCGCAGGCTGAATCCGGCAGTGAAGGCCGGCGATCTGATTGGCGTTGCAAGAAGGACAAGTCCTCCGATCATGATGATCTGGAAGCTCCAGAGACCGATGAAGACAATGATCCCAAGATGCAGTGCTACTCCGGCGATGGCGATCAGGACTCTGGCCCGTCCGCGTGTGAGCAATGTCGCGGCCAGGGCGAGTTCCAGAGCGATTGTGCCCCATGTTAGAGCTGCTGCGCCTAGCGCAGTGGAGCTGACGGTCGTAATCACCCAGAGAGGAAGGCCGCTCGCTCCGAAGAAGCCCTGTCCAATGTAGTAAAGGGCTGTTCCCTCTGCCCACTCTGTGACGAACAGTTTGCCTGCAGCTGAATAGAAGTACAGGACGGTGAGTTGAAGCTTGATTCCGATGAGGAAGACGAGAGCGAATCCAGCCCGCGGCTCGTAGAGGCGACGCGCCGTACGAGCGCTGCTCCAATGGTTCATCCGTGGGTCAGTAACGCAGATCGGAACCAGGAGGAGGGCGATGATCGTGGCGATCTGGTCGCCGCCTTCAGGTATCGAGATGCTCGAACTGATGCTGAATGCAACCCAAAGGTGCAGAAGTGATGTTATCTGCGGGAGGAACCCGCTGATGACGGCCACCAGGATGAGGGCACACAGTCCTTGCGCGAGCGGAAGATCTTCCCGCATGAGGCAGAAGACGCCAGCCTGGTCCAGATTCGTGCAGAGGGGGTAGGACCCGAGCCCGGCAACGGGGCGGAATAGGTAATCGGCGGGAGTTAGCAGAACTGTGATCAGTCCCCCGAGTGCGACGAGGGTGCGAGCTAGGCCCACAACGGGTGACCAGATGATGGCATCGGGTACGACAGGCAGCTGCCACCCGCGACGCAGAGTGCTCAGCATTTGACGTCCATTCGTAGGCCGCTCTCTGCAGATTCGGACAGTTCTGTGTGGTCTCTGTAGGACCAGGCGACGGGCGTTGATTCCACAAGCACGATCTCACCGCATAGGGAAGGCGATGGAACAGTGTTAGTGACGGGGTGCAGGGTTGAGGACATCAAGTCCTCCGCACACGTGTCCAGAGCGGGAGAATCACAAGTGATCCAGTTTGCGTCGGGTAAGGCTGCCATCAGCAGGGCGGTCTCCACGCCCTGCGAACGACCGTGTCGGCTGAGACCGAAGAGATTCTCGGCGCGTGTGTTAGGGAATCCTGCGACTGATTCAAGGGTGCTGTCGCTTGCAGCGAAAGGTTCGATTTGCGGGTCGCGCGGAGACTTGGTGAAGAAGGACCAGCCTTGCGGGGCAACCGACATGATCTCGACGCGCTTTTCGTCGAGCCCTGGCGGGTCCAAGACGGTTGCGTCCAGCGAAGCGAGACCGGAGTAGAGAGCGAAGACTCCGAGCAGCGTGGAGGGTAGAAGGGTGTGGCGGATTTTCATGAGTCCTACCTGGCAGTGGCGAGAAGGGTGGCTTCGGCCTCAAGGCGCAGAGGGAGGAAGCGGTGACCCGCATTGTGCAGGTCACCGCTTCTCGTGAAGCCTTCCGTGAAGGATTCTGGATGGACTCAGAAGGCCTGCAGGGTTTCGGTCAGCTCGACGATCCCCTTTTCGGACTCGAGAGTTCCACCACCACCGGCAGGGGACGCCCAGAACGCGTTCTGCGTCCAGGCGACATTGTTCTGAACTGCGGCGGTGAGGGCGTGTACTGCACCTGCAACCGAGACAACAGCAACCCAGACAGCGAATACCGGAACGGCTGCTGTTGGGTTCGCGGTCTCGGGATCAGCCTTCATCACGGAGGCTTGCTGCTGCTTTTGCTGCTGCACGTCAGCGGCGACGACATCGCTCAAGTTCTGTGTGCCTGAGACAAAGGCCGCCTCAACACGCAGCACATCGCCCGAGGTCAACTCCTTGTGCCACTTCTTGAGGGAACCCGGTGATGCCGCTTCCACCTTGCTGACGAGGGCGTCGATGGCCTTGTTGTCCGGGCCGACTTCCTGCACCATGTCCCGGAACGCGGAGTAGGCCGAATCGTCCAGAGCTGAATCGAAGGACTCAGCCGCTGGTCCGACTCCGAAGTACACCGCCTTGTAAAGATTCCGAGCATCGGACATCGATGTCTTCTTCGCTGAGGTGACTTCAGTGTGGCTGGCCGGAGTGCTTACCGGGCCTGCGATTGCTGCGCTTGGTAGTGAGACCAGAAGAGCCGAGGTAACCACCACGGCGATGAGCTTGTTCTTCAACTTTTCCCCATTCAAGTAATTCGTGTGTTCATGCTGTGCGGTGATGTCGGCGGGCTCGATCGCCTCTGCCTGCATCGTCCGCGTCGTCAGTCCCCCGCTGACGGCGCCCCCTCTCCCAGTTCTTGCGGTGTAGCGAACAGTCGCTACGTCCAAATCTGTTAGTGCCGTTCGGCGGCGGCGTTGTACGCGGCGGCGGCTGCTTCTGCCCCTTCAACGGTCACAACGATCGTCTCCCCGGTGCTTCGATGAATGAGGAGGGTCTTGCCGAGGCGAAAACGAAGCTGCGGTGAGCGCGTTCCAAGGCCGCGGATCCCGAGTCCGAGGGCGTCCAGGGCATGCGAGGCCTGTCCCGTCGATGCTCTGGCGCCGGGTTCAGCGGTAACGCGGATTGAGCCCGGTCCCCGGGTGGGGCGGCACGTGAGTCCATCGACATCAACTGTGACAGCCCAACGGCTCAGGCCGAATCCCAGGAGCACCATCACACCTCCGAGGAGAGCGACCGGCCATGGCGTGAGTGATGCAATGCCGAGCGCGAGGAGGATGAGCCCGATCACACCAAGGGCGACGAACACCCAGGCCGTCGTCGTTTCCGACCATAAGGTAGTAGCCCGGTTACCACTGGTGCCGGTCGTCCCAGTGATTTGGGCATCGCTTCGCGGATAACGGCTGGCGCTGACCGCGGCCAGGGCTCCCAGCAGAACGGCCGCCACACCGAGGGCCGCGATAGCTGGTACACCCGGGTCCGGGGCCAGCCATGGGTCGGCGACAGCCAGTGATGGCACCAACAGGGCGGGTAGGGAACCGCTGAGGAACAAGGACAAGGCGACGAGAGCACCGACTGTGGAGCGTCGGCCCCATTCGTTCAGTTTGCCGCCAAGCTGTACGACAACGAGGAAAACCAGGGCTGCGAGTGCGGGCCCAAGCGTGGAGGCCATCGCGACGGCCAGCGGAGCGACACTGACCACGGTGCCTTCCGCCCATTTCATCGCAACTTCGGAGGGCAACTGGAACGCCCACCCCACGGCCAGTACCAGACTCGAAAGCAGAGCTCCGGTTGCCGGTGCGACTGCAGCCCACCAGAAACGGGAGTCCGTGCTGGTCGGCGTAGCCATGGTGTGAGTTCGTGAAATGGTCATGATCGACTGCCCCCTGAGTTGACCTGTGAAACAGCACCTGCGTCATCCGAAGAAGGATCTGCTTGCTGCGCCACTCTGATATTTAACGTTTCATGTCTCGGAAAAAGTGTCAAGGCTACCTTTCGCATCCCTCCGCTCAGGAAGACCGCACCAATGGTGATCGCCATCAACGTGCAGGTAACCCACCCGAGCGGACCGACGGCGGCGGCATCAGGATTGGACCCTGCTGCAATGACAAGGCTCATGAACCCGGCGGAGGCGTTGAAAGCGCTGTGCGCCATGACTGCCGGCCACACGGACCCTGTACGCAGGCGCAGCCAGCCAAGCAAAACCCCAAAGATCATGCAGGCCGCCGTCATGAGCGCTAGCCCTGACACCCCGGGGCGGGCGTAGTTGTAGCCGAGCAAGATGATGGGGGAGTGCCAAAGACCCCAGATCGCGCCGCTAAGGAGTAGTGCGGGCCAGGTTCCTAGCGGCAGCAGTGCAGGAAGGAGCCAACCCCGCCATCCCAACTCCTCACCCAAGGCGAAGGGGATGCTCAGTAGAGTGTTCAAGGGAATTGCGATGAGTTGGAGAGCCACAAGGGTCCCGATGGGCAGGGCAAGCTCGCTGATCCCCGCCTGCTCAAGTTGTGCGGCATAGCCACTGAAGGTCGCAAGGTCCAGGTCAACGAGCCCCAAGCCCGCGGATAGGATTACTCCGCCCACCACAAGCAGGGCGGCGGCCGGGACGGCAGCCACTGATGACCAGATGATGCGGCGGGCTGGGCGTATCGGCCAGAGCCCGAGGAAAACCATAACCGGATGGGGCCGGGGCTTCTGTACAAGGAGAGCGACCACGGTGGCGATCGCAGGCGCAAGCATCATTACCGGCAACACAAGGGCGCTCCATGAACTCGCCAAACCATCAGCGCTTCCCCATAACGGCAGGGCGATCATCCAAGCCAATCCCATGGATACTGCGACGAAGACAACGACAGCTCTCCATGGAACCGAAGCTGTAACCTCTGTTTTCCTCACGATGCACCTCCGGCCACCGCGCTGGCATCCAGGATGAACAACCCAGCGATCTGGTTGTCTTCCGTGAGAGCGACGCGGCCCACCATTTCACCTGCTTCGAAATGCAGGGGAACATCCACGACCGTCAGCTCGCCCATGCGCCGAGCGGTCGGCTCACCGTTACTCTCGAAGGCTCCCACCGTCGTCAACACATGCGCCCAGACGTCCCCCAGCTGCTCAGCGGTCATCGCCTGCTGCATCGTTTCGTCGAAATCAATGTGAACGTCCTTGCCCCTTCCCTCCCTAAGCAGGTCGAAAACAAGGATGGCCCGGCCGGCAGCGCCTTCAAACGGATCCTTCGCCAAGGGACGCCCCGTCCTCGGGTCGGTGACCTGACCAAATCTCTGGTACGCAGCCTGACGTGAAATTCCCAACGTGCTACCCACTTCCTGCCATGTCGCCCCGAGCGACCGTGCATCGTCAACGAGAGCAGACAGGAGTGCCTCAGCATCCGCCCGCAATCCCGCAGCATTACGCACAGCCCTCAGTGCCGACTGCTGATCCCTCCTGTCATGCACACTCGCCGCCAATGCCTGCGTGCGAGCAAGCAGCGCGGTAACGAGAGACGGGGAAATTCGATCCTTACTCATGCGTAAAGTATCTCTTTACGCCCATCGAGGCGTCAAGCAAAACCTGACAGATAGTTGTGTCGCTGCGACGACGCCTTCAGGAAGCCTGGGAGCGCCCGTGCACCACGAAGGGAACCAGACCGGAATCGCCGCGACGCTGGGTTAAGCCAATCGGGCCCACTCCACCCGCGCTTTCTCCCGCGTCACCGGAACCACATCGAGCAAATTCGCCGCCGCGCACCAGAGAGCAAGACACACAAGGAACAGCAGTGGCGGGGGAGTGGAGGTGCCTCGACCAAGTCTGC
Organism: uncultured Arthrobacter sp.; assembly: GCF_947493765.1. Taxonomy (GTDB): domain Bacteria; phylum Actinomycetota; class Actinomycetes; order Actinomycetales; family Micrococcaceae; genus Arthrobacter_D. The sequence continues at coordinate 229,580 of NZ_CANLSZ010000002.1, read as the reverse complement.
TGCAACCCGTTGCTTGCGAGACAGTCTCACAACGTCGGACGGGCGTTCCGGTAAGACGTTCCATGTCGAGACAACTAAGTAAGACAGTCGCGACGCTCTCATAGCGCGGAGCGGTCGTAACGGGTGTGGGCCTGCCACGGCGTCTCGCAAACCTTTGGCGACCTCAACCGGTCAATGCACCACCTGTGATTCTGAGGGTATCGCGGGCTGGTTCGCGGTGCTGAGGTGGGCCTGGTAGAGGTCGTTGGAGCTGGCCCATTTTAGGACCTGCCGGGGACGGTCGTTGAGGAGGTTCGCGATGTCGTCGAGGTCTTTGGCTGTGAAGCGTTGGAGGTCGGAGCCTTTCGTGAGGTATTGGCGGAGCATGCGGTTCGTGTTCTCGTTCGTCCCGCGCTGCCAAGGGCTCCCTGGGGCGCAGAAGTAGACGTCCATCCTCAGGTCCGTGGAAAGCTGCTGATGCTCTGCCATTTCCCGACCGCGATCCCAGGTCAGCGACCGGCGCAACGGTTCCGGAATCGCTGTGAACGCTTCAGTCAGGGCGATGCGTACGGCCTCTGCTTTGTACCCGTCGGGAAGATGAACGACTTTGACGGCCCGGGTGGTGCGTTCGACTAGCGTCGCTACCGCGGAGGGCCTCTTTCCCATGACGAGGTCGCCTTCCCAGTGGCCGACTTCAACGCGGTCCTCGATTGATGCTGGGCGGGCGGTGATGGGCACCATGTTCTTCAACCGGCCACGACCCAACGACTGCTTGGCTTTTCGTGGCCGGCGGATGGTGCTCCCGGAGCGCAGATGCTGGGACATGCCACGGTCGAGCTCACGGCGGTATTCGTAGTAGATCGACCGGTAGATCCCCTCGTGGGACAGGCGCATGACCGTGTCCTCGGGATAAGCCAGCTTCAACCATGCGGCGATCTGCTCCGGTGACCACCCCAGGACCAGCTTCTCCTTCACGACCTTCAGCAACGCCGGTCGTTGTTTGAGCCGGGTCAGCTTCGGCCGCTTCATCCGAAGGCGGGCTGTATCTTCAGCGGTTGTTGCCCGGTACGCGGTTCGTCCGCCGTTGCGCCCGAGCTCCCTGGAGATGCTCGAGTGAGACCTGCCCAGGGCCGCGGAGATCCGGCGGACAGACAATCCTGCCGCAACACCGCGGGAGATCTCCTCGCGCTCCTGATGACTCAGGTGCCGGTGATGCCGCCGAGGAACGCTCGGCTTGATGCCGCCATGGCCCCGGAGGAAGTACTGGATGACGTGCGCCGGTTGCCCTACCCGGTCGCCGACCTGGCGGAAGGACTCACCATCCCGCCACCCCTCCCAGATCGCCTGCTGCTGCTCCATCGTGAACTCCACACGCACCTCCACCACTCATCCTGCCAAGGAGTGGTGCATTGACCGGTTGAGACCGCCACAGGTTCCCGAGACAGGCATTCATCTCCGTCGGAGCCGAAGAGCTTCCGCCAGATCTAGGGGTGTCGACTGTCTCAGGAAGTCACCTCACCGTGAAGTATCTCAGCGCTCCTGTCGCTAGGACTTTGTGGGACGGACTGCTGAGATGGAGCACACGGGCTACACCCGCGTGAGTGCATCGTCCCGGGACGCGAAGATGCAGCCCGACGAACTCGTGCCACCGGCGTCCGAAAGCGAGCCATCTTCGCCGGTGGCCGCCTAGGGTGCCGACCCCTGGTTTCAGTCGCGCGAGGTGATGTCGCCGCTGATGAGGATCATGAAGGTGTGGTCCTCGGTGAGGATGTTGACGAAGCCCGAATCGACGCTCAGGACGTAGCCGGTGATGGTGCCGTCGGTGGTGCCAATCCGTTCCTCGGGTACCCAGGGTGTCTGGACGAGGGCTGCGACGAACAGGACGGAGACGCCGGTGACCCACCCCACGCTGGTCATGGCTCGGGAGAAGATGCGGCGCACCCTGCTTCTTTCCGGAAGGATGCGGATGAGGGCGAACATCCCGAACACGGCCGCTGCCGCAACGGGCAGCCACACGAGGTGGAAGCTCACGGTCAGGGCGATCATGGTCACCGCGGCCAGGACGGTGGAGAGCACGACGACGGCCTGAAGCCCGCGGGACGACCACACGAGGGTGGCGACCAGCAGCGGAAGGACGCCGATCAGGAGAATCGCCACCAGTAGGTATCCGGCCATGAGCGTCCCGACGAGAAGGGCGAGCCCATCGCTGAAGCTGATGGTGGTGCTGACGGCGAAGGCGGTGTTCCAGTCGTAGCCGGAGACGGCGAGGATCCGCAGGAGCAGGAAGACGAACGCCCATGCCGCCGCCGGTGCAACGGCGCCGGTAAAGCGGGCAGCTGTCCCCGAGGAGTCGTCAGCTGCGGGGTCGGTCGTCTTCGCGTGAGCGCTCACAAGACGAGGCTACTGGTCCCGGGGGCACGGTCTCGTTCGGGAGAGCACGGTGGCCGGGAAAGTAGCCACCCTGTTGACCGACGTCGGCCGGAGGACGAGGATCGCGACATGACCACGCAGGAAGCGCTTCCCCTCCGTTTCTTCCTCGGGCTCTGGGCCGCCGCGGCACTACTGGTTCAGGTCGTGGTCATTCCACGGGCCGGCTCCGATGTGGCCGGCGCTTACCCGGAAGTCGCACACCTGGCACCCCCGACCGTCGCGGTCCTCATAATCGCAGTCGTTGGGCTGGAGCTGGCGATCGTGGCAGCCTGGCGCCTCGTCGCGATCGCTGTGGCGGGTGGGACATCGACCGGTAGGGCACGGCGCTGGGCCGACGTCATGGCGGCGTCGCTCACGGGCATGGCCGTACTCGGTGCCGGAGTATGTGCGTACATGGGTTTCGTCGCGAATATCGGAGGACCCGCGATGCTTTTCGGGCTGCTCGCCTCCCTCGCCCTGATCCCGCTCGCCGTCGCGCTGCGGGGCTGGGTGATGGGCTGGTTCGACCGAAGCGCCTCCGCACAGGAGCACCCCACCTCCGTCCTGCCGACAACAGCCTAGAACCGCGCAGGACCTAGAGCACCGGGTCACCCAGCGTCCGCAGATGCCGCAGTGCCGTCGGTGCGTACTCGCGCAGGGATTCCTCGTCGGCGTGCACGAGCAGGCGCAGCCACGAGGCGTACCGGTGCACCCCGGCCAGCGCCAGGGCGGGCTCGACGGCGGCGCGCAGCCGGCTCAGCGGGGCATGGTCCGTCCACCGCTCGAGGTACGCCGTGATGACCGCCTCGATCCGTGGATCGCCCGGCGTCGTCCCCCACTGCTCGCGCATCTGCGTGATCGGCACGAGCAGCGCGCTGAACGGATGCGCCCAGTAGGAGTCCGCGAAGTCCAGGAAGCGCAGCGGCTCCTCATCGGTTCCCGGGAGGAAGCAGTTGCCACCGTGCAGGTCGTTGTGGTCGAGCGAGAGCGGCACGGGCACGGAGCGCAGCACGTCCACGGCCGCGGCGATCGCCGGGAGGCGCGCGACGACGTCGGCTGCCTCCTCCACGGACAGGTGCATCGGGTGCCCGGCCGGAATGCTCGTGTGGAGCTGCAGCTGGTTCTGGACGAAGTCCACGGCCACCTCGGGGTTCATGATGACCAGCCCTGCCCCGGCGAGCCGGTCCCCGTGGGGTGCCGCGATCCGCTGCAGCTCGGCGAAGTCCACGGCGATCCGCGCCCAGAGGGCAGGATCGGACGGGCCGAGACTGTCCACGGTGACCCCGTAGTCTGCGGTGAGCATCCACCCCCGGGAGGCGTCGATGACCAGTGGCGCAGCCACGCGGTCCGGTGCGAGCTCGCCGAGGACCGACAGGATGGAGGCCTCGGCGAGCTGCCCGGGATTGTTCTCCTTGAACCACAGCGTCCCGTGATCCGTGGGCACCGCGAGCTGGGTCGACCAGAATCTGATGCGCGGCTGCTCGGCGGGCCCGGTGCGCCGCACCTCGAGGGCTGCGAGCGCAGTGTCGATCCACTGCTCGGCCTCCTGGCGCCAGGCGGAGGAGGCCCAGAGTTCACGGGTCATTGGTCCACTGGTCATGGGGTGCTGCTCATGGAACGCAGGGCAGGACGGAAAGGTATGGCATGCGGCTCATTGTCGCAGCCGGTCAACCGAGCTTCGAGGGTCTGCTGCCGTGGTCGCTCGATTCGAGCTCCTCGGGCCCGGCGACGTGCTCGCTGCCGCGGATCCGGGCGATCGCCGTCATGCCGTGGAAGATGAGCAGTGCCGCCGCCGTCCCGAGGGCGATCCCGGCGAACGTCAGCTCGCCGATCACCCAGGTGAAGTCCGCGATGCCGATCACCAGCGCCACGCCGGCCGTGGACAGATTGATCGGATTCGAGAAGTCCACCTGGTTCTGCACCCAGATGCGCACCCCGAGGATCCCGATCATCCCGTAGAGGACCACACCCGCGCCGCCCAGCACCCCGGGAGGCACGGTGGCGATCAGCGCACCGAACTTGGGGAACAGGCTCAGCAGGATCGCGACGACGCCGGCCACCCAGTAGGCGGCCGTTGAGTACACGCGCGAGGCCGCCATGACGCCGATGTTCTCGGCGTAGGTGGTGGTGCCGGACCCACCACCGGCGCCGGCGATCATGGTGGCCAGCCCGTCCGCCATGAGGGCCCGACCGGTCAGGGGGTCCAGGTCGCGGCCTGTCATCGCGGCCACCGACTTCACGTGGCCGATGTTCTCCGCCACGAGGACGAGGACCACGGGGACGAAGAGCCCGACGACGGAGAGATGGAACTCCGGAGCGGCGAAGTCCGGCAGGCCGGTCCACGCCGCGGCGCCGATCGCGGCGAGATCCACCTCCCCGCGGAGCAGGGCGACGGCGTACCCCGCGAGCACGCCGACGAGGATCGACAGCCGCCCGAGAATGCCCTTGAACAGGACTGTGACGAGCAGGATCGCGAGCACCGTGACCAGTGCGGTGAGGGGTGCCTGCTCGAAGCTGGCCTTGGCCGTGGGCGCCAGATTGAGGCCGATCAGGGCCACGATGGAGCCCGTCACGATGGGCGGCATGGCCACCTGGATCCACCGGGCGCCGGCGGTGTGCACGATGAACCCGATCACGGCCAGGGCGGCGCCCGCCATGATGATGCCGCCCAGGGCGCCGGCCGGCCCGTGCTGGGACTGGGCTGCGGCGATCGGGGCGATGAAGGCGAAGCTGGAGCCGAGATAGCTGGGGATCCGCCCTGCCGTGATGACGAGGAACAGGAGGGTGCCGATCCCGGAGAACAGGAGCGTGGTGGAGGGCGGGAAGCCGGTGATCAGCGGCACGAGGAAGGTGGCCCCGAACATCGCCACCACGTGCTGCGCGCCGATACCGACGGTCCGGGGCCAGCTCAGGCGCTCGTCGGGGGCCACGAAACCGCCGGCCCGCACGTTCCGGCCGTCCCCGTGGAGAGTCCAGCCGATACCTCGTATGCTCATGGGTCTGCCTTCCGAAGGCGATCGCGGGGGTCCCGGGAAATCCTACCGGCAGCGCGCGGGCTTCGATGCTACGTTGCAGAGCAGCCAGAGAAAGGGCAGACGATGACATTCAGCATCACGGGACGGACCGTCCTGGTCACCGGCGCGGGCCGCGGCATGGGCAGGCTCTACGTGGAGCGCGCCGTCCAGGAGGGGGCCGCCGCCGTCGTCCTGTGGGACGTGGACGGGGACGCCCTGGAGGAGGTGGTCACCTCCCTGACCTCGACGGCGACCGCGCTCCACAGCTACGTGGTGGACGTCGCGTCCGTCGAGTCGATCCAGGCAGCGGCGCAGTCGGTCCTGAACGACGTCGGCGTGCCCGACATGCTCGTCAACAACGCGGGGATCGTCCGTGGCAAGTACTTCTGGGAGCACGATCACACCACCGACATCGACGCCACCCTGGACATCAATCTCGCGGGTCCCATGCACATCACGCGGGCCTTCCTCCCGGCCATGATCGAACGCGGCACCCCGGGCAGCATCCTCAACATCGCGTCGGCCTCGGGAACCCTGGCCGTCCCGCGGATGAGCGTGTACGCGGCCACCAAGTGGGCCATGATCGGATGGAGCGACTCGCTGCGCCTGGAGCTCCTCGAGGCCGGCCACCCCATCGCCGTCACCACCCTGATCCCCAGCTACATCAAGACCGGGATGTTCGAGGGCGCACGCGGCCCGCTCATGACGCCGCTGATGGAACCCGGGTACGTGGTGGACAAGGCCTGGCGCGGAGCCCTCGAGGGCAGGGCCCGCATACAGCTGCCCTGGACCGTCCAGCTCGCCGGCACCCTGCGCAATCTCCTGCCGCAGCCGGTGTGGGACGTCGTCGCAGGACGCGTCTTCCGGGTCTACAGCTCCATGGAGAAGTTCACCGGGCGCCCGGTGAGCACCAGCACCGACCAGAAGGCAGACCGATGAACGCCGCAACACTCCTCGCCGACCACCGCCGGTTCTTCGACACCGGCGCCACTCGTCCCGTCGAGTGGCGCCGGGGGCAGCTCGAGGCCTTCCTGCGCCTGCTCTCCGAACGGGAGGACGAGCTGACCGGCGCCCTCGAGGAGGATCTCGGCAAGAGCCGCACGGAGGGCTTCCTCTCCGAGGTGGCCGTGGTGCGGGCCGAACTGGACTTCGCCCTCAAGCACCTGGACGCCTGGATGGAACCCGAGAAGGTCTCCGTGCCGGGCGGGTTGCGCCCGGCCCGGGCCTGGACCCAGGCGAGGCCGCTCGGCGTCGTCCTGATCATCGGGCCCTGGAACTACCCCATGCAGCTGGTCCTGGCGCCGCTCGTCGGCGCCCTCGCCGCGGGCAACGCCGCGGTGATCAAGCCCAGCGAACTGGCTCCGGCCACGTCGGCGGCGCTCGCGCGCCTGGTACCGCTGTACCTGGACCGTTCGGCGGTGTCCGTCGTCGAGGGCGGGGTCGAGGTGAGCACCGACCTGCTGGCGCAGGCCTGGGACCACATCTTCTACACGGGGGGCGAGCGTGTGGGGAAGATCGTGATGAAGGCCGCGGCCGAGCACCTGACGCCCGTCACCCTCGAACTCGGCGGCAAGTCTCCCGCCGTCGTCCTGGACGGCGATCTGCGCACCATGGCCCGGCGCCTCGCGCACGGCAAGTTCATGAATGCCGCGCAGACCTGCGTGGCTCCCGACTACGTCCTGACGACGCCGGACCGGGCACCCGCGCTCGCCGAGGCGCTGGCCGAGGCGGTGCGGGAGTTCTACGGCAGCGATCCCCGGGAGTCGGGCGACTACGGGCGGATCATCACGGACGACCACTTCGACCGGCTCGTGAAGCTGCTGCCCGACGGCACGGTCGTCTCCGGCGGCAGGCACGAGCGCGCCGAGCGGTACCTCGAGCCGACCATCCTGCGCGAGGTGGACCCGGGGTCGGCGCTCATGCAGGAGGAGATCTTCGGGCCGCTCCTGCCCATCCTCGAGGTGGCGGATCTCGACGCGGCGATCGAGTTCATCGCCGCGCGCCCGCACCCTCTGGCGGCGTACTTGTTCAGTGACAGCGGGGAGCACCTGGACGAGTTCACGGAGCGGGTCCAGGCCGGCGGACTGGCCCACAACGTGAGCACCATCCAGCTTGCGGTCCCGGGACTGCCGTTCGGCGGCGTCGGCACGAGCGGGATGGGCAGCTACCACGGGCACGATTCGTTCCGGACATTCAGCCACCGGCAGTCCGTGTTCTCCAAGCCCACCCGGATGGATACGCTCCGCCTCGCGTACCCGCCCTTCGGTCCGATCAAGCGGAAGCTGCTGCGCAAGCTCCTCTGAGGATTGGGCAGGCTCGACGACGTTGCGCCTCAGCCGATGACGCCGTCCACCAGGGCCTTCGCCTCGGCCTGGACCTGGGCCAGGTGCTCCTCGCCCTTGAAGGACTCCGCGTAGATCTTGTAGACGTCCTCGGTGCCCGAGGGGCGCGCGGCGAACCAGGCGTTCTCCGTGGTGACCTTCAGCCCGCCCACGGGGGCGCCGTTGCCCGGTGCCTCCGTGAGGCGGGCCGTGATCTCCTCCCCGGCGAGCGTGGTGGCGGAGACGTCCGACGGCGAGAGCTTGCCGAGGGCAGCCTTCTGCTCACGCGTGGCGGCGGCGTCGATCCGCGCGTACACGGGCGCCCCGAACCGGTCGGTCAGACCGGCGTAGTGCTGCGACGGCGTCCTGCCCGTCACGGCCGTGATCTCCGACGCCAGCAGGGCCAGGAGGATGCCGTCCTTGTCCGTGGACCAGGCCGTCCCGTCGAGCCGCAGGAACGAGGCACCGGCGGACTCCTCGCCACCGAAGGCGAGCTCGCCTCTGAGCAGACCGGGGACGAACCACTTGAAGCCCACGGGGACCTCCTGCAGCACGCGGCCGAGATCGGCGGCGACGCGGTCGATGATCGACGACGACACGAGGGTCTTGCCGATCACCGCGTCCTGCCGCCAGTCGGGGCGGTTCGCGTAGAGATACTGGATGGCGACGGCCAGATAGTGGTTAGGGTTCATCAGGCCGGCGTCGGGGGTGACGATCCCGTGGCGGTCGGCGTCGGCGTCGTTGCCCGTGGAGATGTCGAACCGGTCCGCCTGCCCGATCAGGGACGCCATGGCGTAGGGCGACGAGCAGTCCATGCGGATCTTCTCGTCCCAGTCCAGGGTCATGAAGGCCCACTGCGGGTCCACCGTGGGATTGACCACCGTGAGATCGAGATCGTGGCGCTCGCCGATGGCCCCCCAGTAGTCCACGGAGGCGCCGCCCATGGGGTCGGCTCCGATGCGGACGCCCGCGGAGCGGATCGCGTCGAGATTCAGCACGGAGGGGAGATCCTCGACGTAGTGCTGCAGGAAGTCGTAGCTGCCGATCCCCTCTGCCGTGCGTGCCTGCGCCAGCGGCATGCGCTTCACCTCGCGCAGCCCGCCCTGCAGCAGCGTGTTGGCACGGTTCGCGATCCACGTGGTGGCGTCGGAGTCGGCCGGCCCGCCGTGCGGGGGGTTGTACTTGAAACCGCCGTCACCGGGCGGATTGTGCGAGGGAGTGATGACGATGCCGTCGGACTGATCCGTGCGCGTCGCGTTGTAGCCGAGGATGGCGTGGCTGACCGCGGGGGTGGGGGTGTAGGCGCCCCGCGCGTCGATCAGTACCGTGACCCCGTGGGCTGCGAGGACCTCGAGCGCCGTGTTCTGCGCCGGTTCGGACAGGGCGTGCGTGTCCTTGCCCATGAAGAGCGGCCCGGTGATGCCCTGGCCCGTTCGGTACTCCACGATCGCCTGCGTGATCGCCAGGATGTGCCCTTCGTTGAAGGAGGACTTCAGCGACGACCCGCGGTGACCGGAGGTCCCGAACGCCACGCGCTGGGCGGGGTCCGTCAGGTCGGGTTCGACGTCGAAGTACGCGTCGAGCAAGCTGGTGATGTCGACGAGATCGCTGGGAAGGGCTACGGTGCCCGCTCGGTTGGCCATCGCCCCAGCATGTCAAAGAACAGGCCCGATTACACCCGTTGCCCGGCTGCGTCTTCCCCCGAGCGCCTCGACCGGTCCGGCTTGCCGGGGCAGTGATCGTCAGTAAGCTGAGAATCAGCCCCCGACCAGGGAGCGGACGCTGCACGGAAGGCACCGAGATGAGCGAGAACCAGAGCGAGACCCCCGACAACGATCCCGGCGAGCAGGGCGCGGAGCAGGCCGGCGCGCCCGACGAGCAGACCGAGGGAGGCTACGGCGGACCGGACCCCGAGGAAGAGGTGGCTCCCGGCTTCGAGGCGGACAACGAGGGCTCCGGAGCCTGATCCACCGTTCCACTGTTCGGCCGCCGGGCAGGTGATCCCCGCCGCAGTACCCGCCGCGCCGGGGCCGGGGAGGGGGAGCCGTCCCCCACCCCGGCCCCGGCGTCTCCCGGCAGGAGCGCTGCCGGTCGGATCGCCCCGCCTAGACCGCGATCTCGCGCTTGAGGATCTTGCCCGTGGGTCCCTTGGGCAGGGCGTCGACGATCACGACGCGGCGCGGGTACTTGTAGGCGGCCACCCGATCCTTGGCGAACGCGACGATCTCGTTCGAGAGGGCCTCGGCCGCGGCGTCGTCGGCGGGGGCATGCTCGGCCTTGAGGCCGATGACAGCCACGATCTCCTCGCCGTGCAGCTCGTCCGGCACACCGATGACGGCGGCCTCGGCCACGGCTTGGTGCTCGTAGAGCACTTCCTCCACCTCCCGCGGGTAGACGTTGTACCCGCCGCGGAGGATCACTTCCTTCTTGCGGTCGACGATGAAGATCAGGCCGTCCTCGTCGAAGCGGGCCAGATCGCCCGTGCGGAACCAGCCGTCGGGGATCGCGGTCCTCGTGGCCTCCTCGTTCTCCCAGTAGCCCTTCATCACGCAGTGGCCGCGCACGGAGAGCTCGCCGACGTCGCCCTGGGGTACGTCGTTGCCCTCGCCGTCGAGCATGCGGACCTCGACACCCTCCACGGGGGTGCCGATCGAGCCGGGCTTGCGCAGCTCCCCCACGCGGTTGAAGCTCACGATCGGGGAGGTCTCGGACAGGCCGTAGCCCTCGAGCAGATCGGCCTTGAACACCCGCTCGAACTCGTGCAGTACCTCCACCGGCAGCGCGGAACCGCCCGAGACGGCCACCCGGACGGAGGAGAGATCGGTGGAGGAGACGCTGGGGGTGCGCAGCATCGCCACGTACATGGTGGGCACGCCCTCGAAGATGGTCACCCGATCCCGCGCGATGATCTCCAGCGCCTTGGCCGGCTCGAACCGCGGCAGGAGGGTCACGGTGGCGCCGGTGAGGACGGAGGCGTTGAGGGCGCACGTCTGACCGAAGATGTGGAAGAACGGCAGGCCCCCGAAGAGCACCTCCCCTTCCTTGATCCCCATCAGGTCACGGGAGATCTCGGCGTTGCGCGAGAGATTGGTGTGGGAGAGGGTGGCGCCCTTCGGTCGACCGGTGGTCCCGGAGGTGAACAGGACCACGGCGGTGTCGTCGCCGTCGAGGTCGACGACCTCCGGTGTCGGCTCGGCCGCCGAGACGCGCTGCATGAAGGCTCCGCTGTCCACGGTCACCACGTCCACCCCGGCGTCGGTCTCCTCCGCGGAGACCTCGGCGCCGGCGGTCGCCTCGGCGCTGACGCCCTCCCAGGCGAAGACGAGCTTCGCGCCCGAGTTGCTCAGGTGGTAGGCCACCTCGCGGCCCTTCAGCAGGGGATTCAGCGGCACGACCACGGCCCCGGTGCGCAGCACGCCGTAGTAGACGAAGGCCATCTGCGGGATGTTCGGCATCATCAGCGCCACGCGATCGCCCCGCTGGATGCCGAACTGGCCGAGGATCGTCGCGACTTTCTGGCTGAGCTGCTCCAGCGCGCCGAAGGTGACCTCGACGTCGTCGAGCTTGATGGCCACGGCGGAGGGGCTCCTCGTCGCGGTGGACACCAGGTTGTTGGCGAGGTTCGTCACTCGATCTCCTTCGATCATGCGTAGCGCGGCAGCGGCCGGTCACGATGTTACCGGTGGGTAGAAGTCTGGGTGATCGTGGGCGGTCACGCAACAGGGCGCACTGGCCTGCCCGGCTCAGTGGATGGGGAGCCGGTGCGGCCGTTACCTCGGTGGAGGGGGAGTCGGGGCGCAGGGCGTCGGTCCGGTCTCGGTGGGCGGCACGACGGCGGTGCCGTGTCGGAGGGCGGGGACGTCGCCCCTGTATGTGTGCGGCGGCGCAGTGTCGGCGCAATGTCGGTGCAATGTCGGTACTGATCCGGGGTCTTCGAGGCCGTTCGAGGCGTGTCGCGCCCGAACACGCCGTCCGAGGGCCTGTTTCAGCCGCGAAGTCCCCGGACCCGAACGCCTGGGACAGCAAAGACCCCGGACTCGGACGCCCGGGACAGCGGAAACCCGCAAGGCTCGGTTCAAGCCGGCCCGCCCGGTCCGATCGAGGCAAATCAGCGGACGCCGCTCATCGCCCTGCGGATCACGGGTGCGCTCGCGAGGAGGGCCCCTCCGAGCACGATGGCGGTGATCCCGCTGAACGCGAAGTAGGGGACCTCCGTCTCCGCCGAGTAGGAGCCGGCCAGCAGACCGGAGACGGTGGTGCCGAGCGAGATGGAGAGGAAGAACAGCGCCAGCATCTGGGTGCGGAACGCCTCGGGTGCCAGCTTGGTGGTGACGGACAGGCCGATCGGGGAGATGAAGAGCTCGGCCCACGTGAACAGCAGCAGGATGGCGGCGAGGGCTATCAGCGGTGTGCTGTTCGGCCCGCCCCCCGCGAACGGGATGAAGGCGAGGAACGCCAGGCCCATGACCATCAGGCCCAGGGAGAACTTCACCGGCGACGACGGCTGGCGCTCGCCCAGGCGCGTCCACACGCCTGCGAAGACCCCGGCGAAGACGATGATGAAGATGGGGTTGATGGACTGCACCATGCCGGGGGGCATCTCCCAGCCGAGGATGGTCCGGTCGAGGCGGCTCTCCGAGTACAGCGCCACCACGGTGAACTGCTGCTGGAACAGCGACCAGAATGCGGCGCTGGCCAGGAAGAGCGGCATGAAGGAGTACACCCGGCGTCGTTCCTCGGCGCTGACCTTGCGGCTCGAGAGGATCACCGCGAAGTAGGCGATCGTCGCCGCGATCGCCGTGTACGCCATGATCTCGGCGAGATTGCCGGCGTTCAGGAGCCCGGTGGACAGGACCACGCCCAGGAGCACGAGGACCCCGACGGCGATGCCGATCCACCGGGCGTAGGCCGCGCGGGGCAGGGGATCCTCCACCTCGTGCGCGGCGGCCGGCAGTTTCCGTCGGGCCAGGGAGTACTGGATGAGCCCGGCGGCCATGCCGACCGCGGCGAGCCCGAACCCCACGTGGAAACCGAAGTTGTCCCACGCCAGATTGGTCAGGAGCGGTCCCACCAGGGCGCCGATGTTGATGCCCATGTAGAAGATGGAGAAGCCCGCGTCGCGGCGGGTGTCGCCGGGCGCGTAGAGCGTGCCCACGAGGGACGACGCGTTGGCCTTCAGCCCGCCCGAACCCACGCCGACGAGGACGAGGCCGACCGACAGGCCCACCACCCCGGGCAGCAGGGCGAGCGCGATGTGGCCGCACATGATGATGATCGCCGAGAAGAAGAGCACCCGCTCGGATCCCAGGATGCGGTCCGCCACCCAGGCGCCGAGGATGGTGGACAGGTAGACCCCGCCGCCGTAGGCCCCGACCAGACCGGCGGCGGTGCCCTCGCCGAAGCCGAGCCCGCCCTCGGCGAGAGAGTAGGTCATGTAGTACAGCAGCAGGGCCTGCATGCCGTAGAAGGAGAAGCGCTCCCAGAGTTCCACGCTGAACAGGTTCGCCAGCATCCGCGGATGGCCGAAGAAGGTCTTGCCGTCGGGAGCGGTGGTCCGCTGGGAGGTGCTCACCCGTTCCATGGTGCCGCCCGTCATCGGGTGAAGCAAGCGTGCCGGCTACCCGCGTACCGCCTCGAGCTGGGCGGTCACGGCGAGCAGCTCCGCCTCCTCGCCCGGGCGGCCGATGAGCTGCACGCTCATCGAGAGGCCGTCGGGGAGGGTCACGGCGGGTACCGTGACAGCGGGGAGCCCGCAGACGTTGACCATCGAGGTGTACGGCGAGTACTGGCACTGGCGCACGTAGTCCGTGTCGCCGTCGGCGTCCGTGTACCAGCCGACGGGGCGCGGCGTCATGGCGAGCGCGGGAGTCAGGATCATGTCGTACGCCGAGTACTGGCGGATGGTCTCGTGCTCGAAGGCGCGCAGGACGTCGATCGCTCCGGCCAGCTCGGCCGCGCTCCGGCCGAGGGCCCGACGGCGGAGGACCCGCGTGAGGTCCGTCAGGCGGTGCTCCCGGTCGGAGGGGATCGGCAGGTTGGCCAGCCCCGCCGTCCAGACGAGCTGGAACGCCTCGTGGTAGCGGGGGTCGTAGCTCAGATCGGTGTCGACGACGTCGTGGCCTGCGTTCTGCAGCAGCTGGATCCCGGAGCGCAGGGCGTCGACCGCGGCGCTGTCCAGGTCGATGTCCATCGCCGCGGAGAACGGGGACGCGGTGCTGACGCCGATCCGGAAGCGTCCCTCGGCGCGCAGGGCGGCATCGGTGAAGGAGCCCGGATGGCGCGAGGCCGCGCTCGTGGGCCGGTAGTTCGGCTCACGCACCAGGGCGTCGAGGAGCAGGCCCGCGTCCACGGCGGAGTGGGCAAGGGGCCCGGCGACCACGAACTGCCCCAGATCGGCCTGTCCCGACCCCGACGGCACGCGGCCGCGATTCGGTTTGAGCCCCACCAGTCCGGTCGCCGCGGCGGGGATGCGGATGGACCCGCCGCCGTCGGTCCCGGGTGCGAACGGGAGCATCCCGGCGGCCACGGCGGCGGCGCTGCCTCCCGAGGAGCCGCCGGGGCTCCGGCGCCGGTCCAGCGGGTTGCGGGCCGGCGGCGCCAGGTGGTTCTCGCTGTAGGAGCTCAGCCCGAACTCGGGGACCTGCGTCTTGCCGAGGCTGATGGCTCCCGCGCGGCGCAGCACAGCGGCGAGCGGGGCGTCCTTCGGCGCGATGGTCGGATCGAGCGCCGCGGTCCCGAGGGTGGTCCGCACGCCGGCGACGTCGGTGAGATCCTTGTGCGCCAGGGGCATGCCGTGCAGCGGACCGAGCCCCACACCCGACGCGCGCAGCCGATCCGCGTGGTCGGCCGCGCGCAGGGCGTCGTCGTGCGTGACGGTGACGAACGAGCCCAGCGCCGGGTTCAGCGCGTCGATCCGGCGCAGGAAGTGCTCCGTCACCTCGCGGGCGCTGAGCGCCCCGCGGGCCAGGGCGTCCTGGAGGGACAGTGCGGAGAGTTCGTGCGGATCGCTCATGGGGCTCCAGTGGGAGGCGGGCAGTCACGGGACCCGCCGTGCCACGGGCCCTGCGGGAGACAAGGACCACTATAGGAGCCTGCGGGTACGGGAGGCTCCGGGCGCGTCGGGGCACCACGGCGCGTCTGGCGGTGCCCCGGCGGACCGTGAAAAGGTGGGTCCATGAGTGAACTCCAGAATGTACCGGTGACCGCCGTTCCGAAGGATGCCCGCATCCTCGACGTCCGCGAGGACTACGAGTGGGAGGCCGGGCACATCGACGGCGCCCTCCACATCCCGCTGGACGAGCTGCCCACGCGGGTGGACGAGCTGGACCCGGACGAGGACCTCCACGTGATCTGCCGTTCGGGCGGGCGCTCGCAGCGCGCCGCGGAATGGCTCGACGGCAACGGTTACACGGCCATCAATGTCACGGGCGGCATGGGTGCGTGGCTCGAGGAGGGCAAGCCCATGGTGTCCGAGGGGGACAGCGAGCCGACCGTCCTGTGACGGGTAGCACCTCCTACGCCTACCTGGGCCCCGAGGGCACCTTCACCGAGGCGGCCCTGCTCCAGGTGCCGGGGGCCGAGGGCGCGCGCCGCGTCTCGGCGTCGACCGTGGGTGCCGCGCTCGACGCCGTCCGGTCCGGAGCCGTCGATGCCGCCATGGTGCCCATCGAGAACTCGGTGGAGGGCGGCGTGAGCGCCACCCTCGACGCCATCGCCGTCGGTGATCCGCTGCGGATCGTCCGCGAGGAACTCGTTCCCATCACCTTCGTCCTCGTGGCCCGGGCGGGGACCGCCCTGGCGGATGTCCGCCGCATCGCGACGCACGGCCATGCCTGGGCGCAGTGCCGGGCCTGGGCCGACGAGCACGTACGCGACGCGGAATACATCCCGTCGACGTCGACCGCCGCCGCGGCCCAGGGCCTCGCCGACGGGGAGGACTCCTTCGACGCCGCCATCTGCTCGCCGCTGCTGGCCGACCGGCTGGGTCTGACCGTCCTGGCGGAGGACATCGGGGACGTCTCCGACGCCGTCACCCGCTTCGTCCTCGTGGGCGGACCGGATGCCCTGACGCCGCGCACGGGTGCCGACAAGACCACCGTCGTGATCCCCCTGCCGGTGGACCACCCGGGTGCCCTCATGCAGATCCTCGATCAGTTCGCGGCCCGCGGGGTGAATCTCAGCCGGATCGAATCCCGGCCCACCGGGCAGTTCCTGGGCGACTACTTCTTCAGCGTGGACGCCGACGGCCACATCGAGGACGCACGGGTGGCCGATGCCCTCAAGGGGCTGCACCGCATCAGTCCGGGCCTGCGCTTCCTCGGGTCCTACGCCCGCGCGGACCGTCGCCCCTCCCCGATCGGGCGCCACACCTCCGACGCCGCGTTCGATGCCGCCGGAGCCTGGCTCGGCGGGATCCTCCGGGGTGCCGGAACCGGCCGGTCGGAGGGCGCGCAGGCGCAGTAGGCTTACAGTCCCCACCCCGACCCGGAAGGCCGGTTCCCCGATGGCTCGATTGCGCCGGAGCAACACGCGTAGGCCCGGGATCACCCGACGCCGCCACGGCAAGGGCTTCAGCTATCGCGCTCCGGACGGAAGTCTCCTCCAGGACAAGGAGGAGATCGCGCGCATCAAGGAGCTGGTGATCCCTCCGGCGTGGCAGGAGGTCTGGATCGCCCCCTACCCGAACGGGCACGTCCAGGCGATCGGCAAGGACGAGGCGGGCCGGCGGCAGTACCTGTACCACCCGTCGTGGCGGGAGCAGAAGGACCGCGAGAAGTTCGACCGCGCCCTCGATTTCGGGGCCAAACTGACCAGCGCCCGCCGCGTCATCACGCAGCATCTGCGCAGCGACGGCGTGGGCCGGGAGCGGGCCTTCGCCGCGGCCCTGAGGATCGTCGACTCCGGTGCCCTGAGGATCGGTTCGGCGCAGTACGCGGAGGCCAACGGCTCCTTCGGGGTGACCACACTGCTCGTGGAGCACTGCACCGTCGAGGCGGACGTGGTCTCCTTCGACTTCCCGGGCAAGAGCGGCCAGCACTGGGACACGCGCCTGGAGGACGAGGATCTCGCGACGGCGCTGCGCCCCATGCTCGAGCGCGAGGGCGCCGACACCGTGCTCGCCTGGCAGTCGGAGGACGGGTCCTGGCACCACGTGGACGGCTCACAGCTCAACGAGTTCCTGCGCCAGGTCACGGGCGGACCGTTCACGGCGAAGGACTTCCGGACCTGGCAGGCCACGGTCGTCGCCGCCATGGCCCTGGCCAAGGAGGATCTCAAGGCCACCAGCCGCACCGCGCGCCAGAAGGCCGTGACCGGCACCATGCGGGCCGTCGCCGATCATCTCGGGAACACGCCCACCGTGGCCCGGAGCTCCTATGTGGACCCGCGCCTCGTGGACCGGTTCATGAGCGGGGAGGTCATCCCGATCGGCACGTACTCGGCGTCGGAGAAGGCGGTGCAGGAACTGCTGCGCGACTGACCGGTGGTCCGGTGCCCGCCTTTGTCGCCGCCCCGATCGTCAGTACGCTTGGCATGGGCGCTCACGCAGCGCATCCTCCGATGAAAGGCAGCATGATGACCGAGAACAGCCACGACGGACACATCGTGAACCCCGACGCGGGCCGCGCCTCGACGTCGGACCCCAACCGGCCCGGCGACGCCGGCGACCAGGGCAACGACCTGCGCTTCGCGGAGGAGCAGCAGCTCATCAGCGAGCAGGCCGACCCGGTCGACGACGAGGGCGACTACACCAGCGCCGAACCCCAGGGTCACTCCGGCGGGTACACCTCCGCCCAGGATCCCGCCGAGGAGGGCGAGTACACCGACAAGGACGCGCCGCTCGTCGACGAGCCCGAGGGCCAGGGCGAGTACACGGACAGCGACCGCTAGGACCGCAGCAGTCCCCGCCGGTCCTGCCGCGACACGCGTCGCGCCTGCACGGCGGTGGATCCCGATGGTCCGGGCGCCGGCGGCGGCACCCGGACCATCAGTGCGTCCGGGTCCACCCGGGCCGTCAGGGAGGTGGCGGGCCCGGACGGATCGCCGTCGAGCTGGGTGGCGATCGGCTCCGCCGACCACACCGTGATCTCCCGCACGCGGTAGTAGCTGATCACGGGGATGCCGCCGCGGTGCCGCAGGAGGATCTTCGCGGCCATCCAGGTCCAGCCGAGCAGGCTCCGGGGGCTGAGGACCACCACGTCCAGGTAACCGTCGTCGATCACGGCGTCGGGCACGAAGTCCACGCCCGCCGGGAGCTTGCCGCAGTTGGCCACGAGCAGGCTCCGCACCTTGCGGGTCTGCGGGGGCCGGCCGTCGAGGCTGATCGAGATACGCCGCCGGCGGCCCGGCAGGTGCCGCACACCGGCCTCGCTGTAGGCGAGCCACCCGAACTTCTCCTTGAGGTCCTGCTTCGCATCGGTGACCACGCTCGCATCGAAACCCGCCCCGCCCATGACGAGGAACAGGTGCTCGGAGCTGGACTGCATGCGGTCGTTGCGGATCGTGATCAGACCGAGGTCGATGCGCCGTTCGTAGCCGTGGAGGGCCAGCTCCAGACACCCGGCGATGTCGTTGTACGGCAGTCCGAGATTCCGCACCAGCAGATTGCCCGTACCCAGGGGCAGGAGACCGAGCGCGGCCGGGCTGTGCGCCAGGGCCCGGGCCACGGCCCGCACCGTTCCGTCGCCGCCCGCCGCGAGGACGACGTCGGCTCCCGCGGCCAGGGCCTGCTCGGCCTGGCCGGTGCCGGGATCCCCGATCGTGGTCTCGAGGATCAGCGGGGGCTCCCAGCCCGCCGCGGCGCAGGCGTCCGTCACGAGCCGGCGTGTGGTCTCGGCGTGCAGCTTGGACGGATTGACGATCAGGGCCACGCGGGTGGGGCCCGCCGGGACGGGCATCGGCCGGTTCACGGACGCCGTGGCTGCGCGCGTCTGCCGGAGGCGCCGCACGGACCAGTACGACCGGAGGGATGCTGCGGCCGCGGAGGCGGCGGCCGTTCCGGCAAGCAGTTTACGGCCCATGGTCCTCCACCCTAGCGGCAGTACCGCCCGGGCCGCCGGTCCCGGGGCGTTCGGTAGGCTTGACGATGTGATCGACGTCAACGACCTTCGCCAGCATCCCGAGCAGTACCGAGCCTCGCAGCGCGCCCGCCGGGCGGACGAGTCGATCGTCGACGCCGTGCTGGCCGCGGACACCCGCCGCCGCGAGGCCGTGACGTCCTCCGAGAACCTCCGGGCCGAGCAGAACGCCTTCGGCAAGCGCGTGGCCCGGGCGTCCGGCGAGGAGAAGCAGGCCCTCCTCGCCGAGGTCAGGGACCTGGCCGCCGCCGTGAAGACGGCGGCCGCGGACGCCGAGGAGGCCTCGGCGGAGCAGGACGCCCTGCTGCGTGCGCTGCCGAACCTGATCCAGGACGGCGCCCCCGAGGGGCTGGAGAAGGACTTCGTGGTGGTGAAGACCGTCGGTACCCCGCGTGATTTCGCCGCCGAGGGGTTCGAGCCGCGCGATCACCTGGAGCTCGGCGAGCTCATCGGTGCCATCGACATGGAACGCGGGGCGAAGGTCTCCGGCTCGCGCTTCTACTTCCTGAAGGGTGTGGGCGCGCGGCTCGAGCTGGCCCTGCTCCGCATGGCGCTCGACCAGGCGATCGAGGCCGGCTTCACGCCGATGATCCCCCCCACGCTCGTGCGCCCCGAGATCATGCAGGGCACCGGTTTCGACGTGGCGCACGACGCCGAGATCTACCGTCTCGCCGAGGACGACCTGTATCTCGTGGGAACCTCGGAGGTGGCGCTGGCCGGGTACCACTCCGACGAGATCATCGATCTCACCGCGGGCCCCGTCCGGTACGCGGGCTGGTCCTCCTGCTATCGCCGGGAGGCCGGATCCCACGGCAAGGACACCCGCGGGATCATCCGGGTGCACCAGTTCAACAAGGTGGAGATGTTCACCTACACCACGGTGGAGGACGCTGCGGCGGAGCACGAGCGCATGCTCGCCTGGGAGGAGGAGATGCTCGCCAAGGTGGAGCTCCCCTACCGCGTGATCGACACGGCCGCCGGCGACCTCGGGATGTCCGCGGCCCGGAAGTTCGACTGCGAGGCGTGGGTCCCCACCCAGGGCGACTACCGCGAGCTCACGTCCACCTCGAACTGCACCACGTTCCAGGCCCGGCGCCTGAACATCCGGGAACGCCAGGACGGCGAGGGCAGGAAGGGCAAGCGGGCCGTGGCCACGCTCAACGGGACGCTCGCGACGACGCGCTGGATCGTGGCGATACTGGAGCACCACCAGAACCCCGACGGCTCGATCACGGTGCCCGCCGCACTGCGCCCGTACCTGAACGGACTGGAAATCCTCCCGGTCCTCTGAGCCGCCCGCCCCGGGCGTCGGTGGTGTCTGGTTCACTGGAGTATGACCACTTTGACCAGTGCTGGCAACGACGACCAGCGGGAGACCACCCGTAGGCACCTCGTCGCCCTGGATGTCGACGGCACGCTCGTGGACCACGCCGGATCGATGACGGACGAGGTGCGCGCCGCGGCCCGCGCCGTCGTCGAGGCGGGGCACGACGTCATCATCGCCACCGGACGCTCCCTCGGAGCCACCCTCCCGGTGATCCGCCTGCTCGGCATCACACGGGGATTCGCCGTGTGCTCCAACGGCGGCGTCACGCTGCGGCTCGACGCCGGACTCCCCGGCGGGTTCGAGGTCCTCGAGCGCATCACCTTCGACCCGAAGCCCGCGCTGACGGCCCTGCGCGAGAGGCTGCCCACCGCCAAGTACGCCCTCGAGGACGACCGCGGCAGATTCCTCGCCACCGAGAGTTTCCAGGACGACAGCTTCGGCGCGGAGACCCGGAGCGTCGGCTTCGACGAGATGATCACGAGCCGGGCAGTGCGCGTGGTGGTCTTCAGCACCGATTCCTCGGCCGAGGACTTCGGTGACGCCGTCGCCTCGATCGGGCTGCACGGCGTCACCTACTCCGTGGGCTGGACGGCGTGGCTGGACATCGCGGCCTCCGGTGTCACGAAGGCCAGTGCCCTCGAGGTGCTCCGCCAGCGCCTCGGCACGCACCCCGACAACACCGTCGCCGTGGGCGACGGGCGCAACGACGTCGAGATGCTCCAGTGGGCGGGCCGCGGTGTCGCCATGGGCCAGGCCCCCGAGGAGGTGCGCGCGATCGCGTCCGAGGTGACCGGCACCGTGTACGACGACGGCGCCGCCAAGGTGCTGCGCTCCCTGGTCTGATGGTCGTCGCGGCATACGATCCGGAGCGGACTGCAGAGCACACTCCGGCACCGGTGACTGCGCCGGTCCCTGCACCGGTCCCTGTGACCGGGGCGCCCGGGCCGAGGCGCGTCGTCGTCGCCCCCGACAAGTTCAGGGGATCGCTGTCCGCGCCCGAGGTGGCCCATCACCTGGCGAACGGACTGCGGAGGCGGATCCCGGACCTCGACGTGGTCGAGGTCCCGGTGGCCGACGGCGGCGAGGGCACCCTGGAGGCGGCGTTCGCCGCCGGATACGAGCAGCACCGGTTCGAGGTCCCCGGGCCGACGGGGGATCCGGTGCGGGCGGCGCTCGGGATCCGGGGGACGCGGGCCGTCGTCGAACTGGCCGCCGCTTCCGGCCTCGCCCTCCTCCCCGGTGGCACGCCCCGCCCGCTCGATGCGACCAGCGAGGGCACCGGAGCGCTGATCCGCCACGCGCTCGACGCCGGGTGCACGCGGATCGTGCTGGGCGTCGGTGGCAGCGCCTGCACGGACGGCGGTGCGGGGCTGCTGCGGGGACTGGGGGCCCGCCTGCTCGACGCCGACGGCGGGGAGCTCGCCCCGGGAGGAGCAGCCCTGCGCGCTCTGACCCGGATCGACCTGACCGGCCTCGACGCCCGGCTGGGCACCGCGACGGTCGTCCTCGCCAGCGACGTGGACAACGCGCTCCTCGGCCTGGGCGGAGCCGCGGCGGTCTTCGGGCCGCAGAAGGGCGCGACGCCGGAGGACGTCCTGGCCCTGGACGCGGGCCTCACGCAGTTCGTCGCCGTCCTCGGGGCCGCGCTCGGGCCGCGTGCAGCCGACCTCTCCCGCGCCCCGGGCGCCGGTGCCGCCGGGGGGACCGGGTACGCGGCGCTGGCGGTGCTCGGCGCCGTCCGCCGCCCCGGGGTGGACGTGGTCCTGGAGTTCGTCGGTCTCGCAGGCAGGCTCGACGGCGCCGAGCTCGTCATCACGGGTGAGGGGAGCCTCGACGCGCAGAGCCTGTCCGGCAAGACGCCCGTCGGCGTGGCCCGGCTCGCCGCCGCCCACGGCTGCCCCGTCGTGGCGGTGTGCGGCAGGAACGAGCTCACGCCCGCCGAGCAGCGCGGGGCCGGGTTCTCCCGCGTGCTCGCCCTCACGGAGCTCGAACCCGATCTGCGGCGGTGCATGACCGACGCCGCCGTTCTGCTGGAGGAGGCCGGGGAGCTGTTCCTGTAGGCGCGTCGCCGAACAATTTCGTTCGTCAAGCTCGTAGTCGGTGCCGGCCTCGTGTCGCTCTTACGGAATCCTTGTCTCGACCTAGGATCGAGGCATGCCACTCAATAGGGTCGAGATCGACGGGGTACCCGTTTTCTGGGTCGAGGGTCCCCCTCCCCTGAGTGCCGAACTCGTATTTCGTGTTGGAGTTCGAGACGAGTCCCTAATGACCTCGGGCATCACCCATCTCGCCGAACATGTCGTGATGAGCGGTGTACCGTCACCCCGGCACGATCACAATGCGACGGTTGAGCTGAGTTTCATGTCGTTCGAAGCCACCGGCCGCCCCGAGCAGGTGGTCGCGTTCCTCAACGACGTCTGTGCACACATTTGCGTTCCCGATTTCGGCTCCTTGGAAGTCGAGAGAAAGGTTCTAGCTGCGGAAGCCTCATCTGTTGTAGGACCAGCAGTTGCAGAGCACCTCCTACGCAGGTACGGCCTCTCCTCGTTAGGGCTTGCAGGGGTCGATCAGCCGGCACTCACCAGCATCAGTCAGGACGCCGTTGAAGAAGTCATCAGGAACTTTCTCACGAGTGGTAATGCGGCGCTGGCGTTGACGGGCCCTCCTCCTCCGGGCCTGTCCCTCGTTCTTCCTCCCGGTGAAGCCCGGCACCCTTCTGTTGCCGTTCCGACCAGAGGCCTTCCGATGCCGCTCTGGTTCGAGCTGGGCGGGCCTCCCCTCGCGTTGTCGTTCGAGTACGAGTCCGGGTCGGAATCGGCGAGAACGAGCGCCTCCGCGATGGCGCAGATCGTCTGTCAGCGAGCCCTGGCTGATCTGAGGAAGCAGCGTGGGTTGATCTACGACATCGAGTTCGACCTTTTCGAGGGTGGCGGACATCAGAGCATCGTGTGCTTCACCGCCGATCCACGGAGGGAGAATGCCGACCTGGTGTGCAGCGAGCTTCGGCAGATACTGCAAGAGCTGGCGTCGAATGGGCCTGACGAGTTGGAGTTGCAGCAGCTGACGGACGACATCGCAGGCTTCGTAGCGGATCCTCGCTCAGCAGTTGTCGCCGCCACGGATGCCGCCCGACGTCACCTGGTGGGGGAGCAGATCATCAGTCCGGAACAGATGGTCACCGAGACCGCGGCAGTGACGTCGCAGACGGTGAAGGATGTGCTGTCCCTTCGATTCGACCCTCAGCTCGTAGGTATGCCCGAGGGAACAGGTACGTCGGATCCCACCCTGAACAGTTTCGGCACCGGCGCCCACGAACCGGTATCCGGACGTGCCTTCAAGCGCAGCCTCCGTGGGTCCTTCCAAGGAGTCCCGTCGAAGGCTCGCCTCGTGATCGGCGATGATGGCGTAAGCCTGGTGGACCGTGTGGTGACCACGATCCGGTGGGAAGACGTTCGCGGACTCGAATACACGTCCTACGGAATCGCACTTCACGGGGTCGATGCCGCGTCTGTGGAACTTCAACGATCCTGGTTCGCAAAGGGGCATGAGGCGTTTGCCCTCATCGAAAGCCGCGTCGATCCTTCCCTCACCTATCGGGCGAATGTCGGCTGACCGGGCGCTGCCTCACCCCGATAGGTGAATCCGTCGGAGGGCCTGAGCGAGCAAGGCCCTTCTTCACGGTGTAGTGGAACGATGAGATAGACGTTCTCGTTGGGTTGACGGCTATGTCGTATTTCACCGTCTGCTCAGGAACCCCGTCCCCTGCCACCGCCCGTTCTCCTCAGTGCAGCTGGCGGCCGACCTGCCGGCGTAGATGTCATCGCCGCTTCATCTCTTTATGATCCGGCTACCCCAGGCACGTACTCTTCCCAGGGCGGTACCGTCCGAGCACCAGATACCCGAAAGGCGCCATGACAGTCGAGCTCGACTCCATCAAAGCGGAAGTCCTCCGCCGGAACCCCGGTGAGGCAGAATTCCACCAGGCCGTCGACGAGGTCTTCGCGTCGCTCGGCCCCGTCCTGAAGAAGCACGCGAAGTTCGAGGCCGCGGCGGTCCTGGAGCGGCTCTGCGAGCCGGAGCGGCAGATCATCTTCCGCGTGCCGTGGGTGGACGACTCCGGACAGGTGCGCATCAACAGGGGCTTCCGCGTCGAGTTCAACTCCGCGCTCGGCCCCTTCAAGGGCGGCCTGCGGTTCCACCCGTCCGTCAACCTGGGGATCGTCAAGTTCCTCGGCTTCGAGCAGATCTTCAAGAATGCGCTGACCGGCATGCCGATCGGTGGCGGCAAGGGCGGCTCGGACTTCGATCCCCGCGGGCGCAGCGAGGGCGAGGTGATGCGCTTCTGCCAGTCCTTCATGACGGAGCTGTACCGGCACCTGGGCGAGTACACGGACGTCCCGGCCGGTGACATGGGCGTCGGCACGCGCGAGATCGGCTATCTCTTCGGCCAGTACAAGCGCATCACCAACCGGTACGAGTCCGGCGTCCTCACCGGCAAGGGGATGGGCTGGGGAGGCTCCCTGGTCCGCCCCGAGGCCACCGGCTTCGGCACCGTCCTCTTCGCGAACGAGATGCTCGCCACGCGGAACCAGAGCCTCGACGGGCAGCGCGTCCTGGTCTCGGGCTCCGGCAACGTGGCCATGTACGCGATCGAGAAGGCACAGGCACTCGGTGCCACGGTGCTCACCTGCTCGGACTCGTCCGGCTACGTGGTGGACGAGCGCGGGATCGACGTCGAGCTGCTGAAGCAGATCAAGGAGACCGAGCGCGGCAGGGTCAGCGAGTACGCCGAGCGGAGCGGCGCCGTCTTCGTGGACAGCGGCTCCGTCTGGGACGTGCCCGCCACGGTGGCGCTGCCGTGCGCCACGCAGAACGAACTGGACGAAGCGGCGGCCAAGCGGCTGGTCGAGTCCGGGGTGGTGGCCGTCGCCGAGGGCGCCAACATGCCCACGACGCGCGCCGCGGTGTCCCTCTTCCACGAGGCGGGGATCCTCTTCGGCCCGGGCAAGGCGGCCAACGCGGGGGGCGTGGCCACCTCCGCGCTGGAGATGCAGCAGAACGCCAGCCGCGACGCGTGGACCTTCGACCACACGGAGAGGCGCCTCGAGGAGATCATGGTGGGCATCCACGAGCGCTGTGCGGCGACGGCCGACGAGTACGGGGCACCGGGGAACTACGTGACCGGCGCGAACATCGCCGGCTTCCTGAAGGTGGCCGACGCCATGCTCGCACTGGGCGTCATCTAGGCGTCGTCCGGCCGTCGTCCGGCCGTCGTCCGGCCGTCGTCCGGCGGTCCTGGAGGCGCGGACCCGCACGGGTCGCGCCACCACCGCCGTCCGCCGGAGCGCTGCCGGGGCGCTGCCGGGCCCCGTGTGGTTCTCAGGGGACCGGGTCCGCGAGCGCGGCCGGCTTGTGGGCGAGGTCCAGCAGGCGGGCCGCGGCCGGGCGCGTGGCCCACTCCTCCGTCCAGTGGGAGCGGACGACGGCGCGGCTCACGGCCTGGGCGGTGACGCCGAGTTCCTCGGCCACGTACTTCTGCTGGCCCCGGGCCCCCGGGGTCAGCAGATCCAGGACGGCCCACTCCGCGTCCGTGCGGGTGTGGACGATCCGCCCGAGGAGGCGCAGCACGGCCTCGGCCTCCGCCGCGATCTCCGCGTCGGGGCCCTCGACGGCGAGCGGGATCCGCTCCCCGGTCCTCCGCGCGCGGTCCACGGCCCTCCGGGCGAGGACCAGACCGTACCCCTGTGCGTGCACGATCCGCTCGGGTACCGGCGGGGTGAGCCCCCCGACGCCGATCCCCACGTACCACCGGCGGGACCGCAGGGCCCGCAGCGCCGCGTCCACCGCCGTCGTCGCGGTGTCCACCACCCCCTGCA
This sequence comes from uncultured Arthrobacter sp., assembly GCF_947493765.1. GTDB lineage: Bacteria > Actinomycetota > Actinomycetes > Actinomycetales > Micrococcaceae > Arthrobacter_D. The sequence continues at coordinate 203,579 of NZ_CANLSZ010000002.1, read as the reverse complement.
CCTCGTCACCGACGGACCGCTGGAAAGGGACCAGCGTGGGGAGGTACCGCAGGGTCCCCAGGAGCTCGTCGACGAGATCTCCCACCTCGCGGGAGTCGCGCTGGTTGATGGTCAGGACGAAGTGCATGGCCTCAGGACGTCCGGGTGCAGGAGCGGCCCGCTCTCCGGGTCAGCGGCCCTCGGGGGAGTCGGTGGCGTTCTCCGCCTCGACGTCGATGTCGCGGCCCTGCGGCTGGTCCTCCGCGCTGCCTTCCCCGAGCGCCCGGAAGCGCTCGAGCGAGGCCTCGACCTCCGCCTCGGCCTCCGCGCGGCCGGCCCAGTCGGCGGCCTCCACCCACTTGCCGGGCTCGAGGTCCTTGTACCGCTCGAAGAAGTGCTTGATCTCGTCGAGCAGGAAGACGGGGACGTCGGAGAGCTCCTGGATGTGCTCGAACCGGGGATCGACCGGCACGCAGAGGATCTTCGCGTCCCCGCCGCCGTCGTCGGTCATGTTGAAGACACCGACGGGCCGGGACTCCACGAGGACCCCCGGGATCAGGTCGAAGTCCTGCAGCATCACGAGCGCGTCCAGCGGATCGCCGTCCTCCCCGAGCGTGTTCTCGAAGTAGCCGTAGTGCGTGGGGTACTGCATGGAGGTGAACAGGACACGGTCGAGGCGCAGTCGGTGTGTCTCGTGGTCGATCTCGTACTTCACGCGCGAACCCTTGGGGATCTCGATGGTGACGTCGAGCTTCATGGCAACTCCTGGGAATGGGTCGGTGCTGGGCCGCGGCCGCGCCCTGCCGGTCTACTGTTTACTCGTCGGTTCCCAACATATCGGTCGCCCGCCCCTACCAGGGCATCCGACCGTCGAGCCGGCCCTGATCGACCCTGCGACGTGGAAGGACACGATGACGCGCCTGCTCCGCCTGCTGACGGGTCTCCTGGCGGTCCTGGTGCTGGTGGTGGGAGTCCGGGTGACCCTCGAGCCGACGTCGCGCGGGCCGGTGGCACCGTCCGCCGTGACTCCGACGCAGCAGCTCCTGCCGTCCGCGGTCCCGCCGCCGGAGGTCCTGGCGCCGCTGTCCCCGTCAGCCCCCGCTCCCGACCCGGCGGTGCTCGGCCCCCGGCTCGACGCCGCCCTCCGGTTCCAGGGCCCGGGGACGTTCGCGGGGACCGTGGTCGATGCGAGCGACGGCACCGTGCTCTTCTCCCGGGACGCAGCCCGCCTGCAGGCGCCCGCCTCGAACATCAAACTGTTCACGGCCGTCGCGGCCATGACCTACGCCGAGCCCGGGGAGCGCCTCACGACGTCGGTCCTCGCCTCCACCGACCGGCCCGGTGCGCTCTACCTGCACGGTGGCGGCGACGTCCTCCTCGGTGCCGGGCCCTCCGATCCCGACGCGGTGGTGGGGCAGGCCGGGCTGGGCACCCTCGCGGCCGGGACGGCGGAGGCCCTCGACCCCGGGGCCGGGCCCTACACGGTGTATCTCGACGACAGCCTGTTCACCGGCCCCGCGCTGAACCCCACCTGGGCCCGGGGAGACATCGACGCGGGGCAGATCGCGCCGGTGCATGCCCTCGCCGTCAACTCCGCCTGGCCGGGGGAGGGGCGGACCAGCGGACCGCGCTCGCAGGACGCGGCCCTCGACGCGGCCCGCACGTTCGCCGCCGCACTCTCCGCAGCGGCGGCCGAGCGCGGCGTCACCGTCGGCCCAGGCGTGGAACGGGCGAGTGCGCCCGGTGGCGCCCGGGTCGTCGCCGCGGTGGAGTCGGCACCCCTGGAGGACCAGGTGCGGCGCATGCTGGAGGTCTCCGACAACTACCTGGCCGAGGCCCTGGCGCGCGGCGCCGCGCTGAGGAGCGGCAGGCCGGCGTCGTCCGACGGCGCCACCCGGACCCTCGCCGCCGCCGCCGAGCGCCTCGGTGTACCCGGCGAGGGACTGGTCCTCGGGGACGCGGCGGGACTGTCGGTCCGCAACGCCGTCTCCCCCGTCCAGCTGGCCGTCCTGCTCCGCGCCACGACCACCTCGGGCGTCCCGGGTCTCGTGGCGGTGGCCCGCTCGCTGCCCGTCGCAGGGGCCACGGGGACCCTGTCGGGGCGGTTCGAGGACGGCGGATCAGCCGCGGGTGCCGGAGTGGTGCGGGCCAAGACCGGCACGCTCAACGCCGTCACGGCGCTCTCGGGGCACGTGGTGACGGTGGACGGCCGGCTGCTCGTGTTCTCCTTCCTCGCGACGGGGCTCGACGGCAACACGGCCCGGGCGCGGGCCGCCGCGGACGGCGCCGCGGCCACCCTGGCCTCGTGCGGCTGCCGGTGACCGTCCCCGCCGGCCGGAGGCTGCCGATGGATCCGGCGTGTCCGCGGGATGTGATCGAATAGGCGCATGTCCCGGAACGAGTCAGCGCCACCCCGCCCGCAGCTGGTCAACTGGGAGATCGCTGCCTCCACGGCGGCGTCCCTGACACCGGCCGGACCGACCATGAAGCCGGCCGAGATAGCGCGCGCCGTGGAGAACATCCGCCGCCTGGCCGACGACTCCGTGGCCCACGTCCACGCCATCTCGCGGCTCGACGCCGCGCGGGACCTCCGTGACTCCGAGCTCCTGGTGATCGACCGCGCCTCGTGGTCCAGGGCCAACGCCCAGAGCTTCCGGACGCTCCTCGAGCCCGCCCTGGACCAGCTCGCGGCCGCGCGGCCCGAGGTGATGCGCTCGGCGTCGCTGGCCCTGGGCGGGACCCTCACCGGCGTGCAGCTCGGCACCATCCTCGCCTTCCTCTCCAGCAAGGTGCTGGGACAGTACGACCCGTTCGTCCCCTCCCGGCACGGACAGGGCGGCAGGCTCATGCTCGTCGCCCCCAACATGATCGCCGTGGAGCGCGAACTGAACGTGGACCCCTCCGACTTCCGGCTCTGGGTGTGCCTCCACGAACAGACCCACCGCGTGCAGTTCGCCGCCGCGCCCTGGCTGCGGGACCACATGACCAGCCACATCGGCGAGCTGACCTCCGGTCTGATGGACAAGGCCGACTCCCTGTCCGAGCGCCTCGGAGCAGCGGTCAGGAATCTCGCATCGACGGCGCCGCGCTCCCCGGACGCAGCGGTGGAGACCCGGGAGCAGCCCCGTGACGGCGGCGTGCTGTCGATGCTCCAGGGCCCCGAGGACAAGGCCCGGCTCTCCCACCTGACCGCCGTCATGAGCCTGCTCGAGGGTCACGCGAACGTGGTGATGGACGGCGTGGACGGGAGCATCGTCCCCTCCGTCAAGACCATCCGCCGGCGGTTCAACGCCCGCGGCACCTCCCGCGGGCCCCTCGAGAAGCTCATCCGGCAGCTCATGGGCCTGGACGCCAAGATGCGCCAGTACAGCGACGGCTCGAAGTTCGTCCGCCGTGTGGTGGGCCAGACCGGCATGGACGGCTTCAACGCGGTCTGGGAATCGGCCGCACACCTGCCCACCGAGCAGGAGATCCACGCACCCGACGAGTGGATCGACAGGATGAGCCTGCGCCGCCATGGCTAGACGCCCCCGGCTGCTGCCCGCGGTGGGCACCGCGCGCAATCTGCTCGGTGCGAGCCTCGAGGGGATCCTCGCGGAGCCGGGCGCGGACGATCCCGCAGGGTTGCCGCTCGTCCTCGTGGCCTGCAGCGGCGGAACCGATTCGCTGGCTCTCGCGGCGGTCGCCGCTCACCTTGTCCACACCGGCCGCGCCCGGGTCGGGGCCGTCGTCGTCGACCACGGGCTGCAGCCCGACAGCCACGCGATCGCCGACCGTGCCGCCGGCGCGGCGCGGGGCCTGGGCCTCGTTCCCGTCCACGTGCACCGCGTCGCGGTCCACAGCGAGGGCATGGGGCCGGAGGCCGCCGCCCGCAGCGCGCGGTACGCGGCGCTCGACGACGCCGCGGCCACGCTGGGGGCCTCTGCGGTCCTGCTCGGCCACACGCTCGACGACCAGGCGGAGCAGGTGCTGCTGGGCCTGGCCAGGGGCTCGGGCACGCGGTCCCTCGCCGGCATGCCGGCTCGCCGCGGTCCCTACCTCCGCCCCTTCCTCGAGCTGCGCCGCGCGGACACCGAGGCCATCTGCGGCTTCTACGGCCTCGAGCCATGGCACGACCCGACCAATCTCGATCCGGCGTTCGCCCGGTCACGGGTCCGCGCCGAGGTGCTGCCGTTCCTCGAGGACCGGCTCGGCCCGGGCATCGCGCAGGCGCTGGCACGTTCGGCGCGGATCCTCGGACAGGACGCCGATCACCTCTCCGATCTCAGCCGGCGGGCGTACTCGGGGATGCGGACGGAGGGCGACGACGGCGAGGTGCTGCTCCCGGAGGAGGATCTGCGCGCCCTCCCGGCGGCACTGCGGCAGCGGGTGCTGGCCCTGGCTGCCCTCGAGCTCGGCGCCTTCCAGCCGAGCGCCGAACGGCTCCGCGCGGCGGAGTCGCTGCTGGAGCGCAAGGGGTCCGCCGGGCCCGTGCAGCTCGGGGGCGGGGTGAGCGTCCACCGCCAGGTCCGGGGGCGCTCGGTTCTCCGGGGGGAACCAAGCTATGGCAATCTTGTCCTTGGCAGCAACGGTGCCGGCGTGAAGAAGTCGCGCCGTCCAACCCAGGAGTAATCGGTGGATTCCAACGACGTCCGGTCAGATCTCAAGCACGTCCTCTACACCAGGGAAGAGATCCAGCAGCGGATCACCGAACTCGCGGCGCAGATCGACGCCGACTACCAGGGCCGGGACATCCTCCTGGTGGGTGTGCTCAAGGGCGCGGTGATGGTCATGGCCGATCTGGCCCGCGCACTGCACTCCCACGTCACCATGGACTGGATGGCGGTCTCGTCCTACGGATCCGGGACGCAGTCCTCCGGCGTCGTCAGGATCCTCAAGGACCTGGAGACGGACCTCATGGGCAAGCACGTCCTGATCGCCGAGGACATCATCGACTCCGGGCTCACGCTCTCCTGGCTGAAGGCCAATCTGCTCTCGCGCGGACCGGCCTCGGTGGAGATCTGCACCCTGCTGCGCAAGCCCGACGCCGCGAAGGTGGAGATCGACGTCAAGTACGTCGGGTACGAGATCCCCAGTGAGTTCGTGGTGGGCTACGGCCTCGATTTCGCCGAGAAGTACCGCAATCTCGACTTCATCGGCACGCTGGCCCCGCACATCTACGAGTAGGCCCCCGCCGCCCGTCGGCAGTACGCCCAGAGGGAACTATTGGCGCCGGTCATGCGTGGTGCAGCACGGACGGTGTATATCTTGGGAAGCCTGCCGGGCGGCTCCGGCAGCGCGCCCGCACATTTTTACTTGCACCAGCAGGAGGGACAGGGCTTGCTGCCCTGAGACGAATGAAATTCAAGAACATCTTCAAGGGGCCGATCTTCTGGATCGTCCTCGCGGTCGTGGCTCTGCTGCTGGTCCTGCCGACACTCTTCGGATCGGGTAGCTCCCGCGTGGACACGAACGTGGGGCTCCGACTCCTCGAGGACGGCCAAGTGGCGCAGGCCAAGATCTACGACGGCGAGCAGCGCGTGGACCTGACCCTGCGCGAGGACTACGAGGACATGGGCAAGAGCGTCCAGTTCTTCTACAGCACCGCCCGCGCCGAGAGCGTCGTCGACGCCATCAACACCTCGGGCGCGGACGGCTTCACCGACCAGCCCGCGGAGAGCAACTGGTTCCTGAGCCTGGCCGGCCTGATCTTCCCCATCCTGATCCTCGGTGTCATCTTCTGGTTCCTGCTCAGCCGCATGCAGGGCGGCGGCTCGAAGGTCATGCAGTTCGGCAAGTCGAAGGCGAAGCTGATCTCCAAGGACATGCCGCAGGTGACCTTCAGCGACGTCGCCGGATCGGACGAGGCGGTCGAGGAACTCCTCGAGATCAAGGACTTCCTCCAGGAGCCCGCCAAGTTCCAGGCCCTCGGCGCCAAGATCCCCAAGGGCGTGCTCCTGTACGGCCCGCCCGGCACGGGCAAGACGCTCCTCGCCCGTGCGGTGGCCGGCGAGGCCGGAGTGCCCTTCTACTCCATCTCCGGCTCCGACTTCGTGGAGATGTTCGTCGGCGTGGGCGCCTCCCGCGTCAGGGATCTCTTCGAGCAGGCCAAGAACAACTCACCGGCCATCATCTTCGTGGACGAGATCGACGCCGTCGGACGCCACCGCGGCGCGGGGGTGGGCGGCGGCAACGACGAGCGCGAGCAGACGCTGAACCAGCTCCTGGTGGAGATGGACGGCTTCGACGCCACCACCAACGTGATCCTCATCGCGGCGACCAACCGCCCCGACGTGCTGGACCCCGCGCTGCTGCGGCCCGGCCGGTTCGACCGCCAGATCGGCGTCGAGGCCCCCGACATGAAGGGCCGCGCCCAGATCCTCTCGGTGCACGCCAAGGGCAAGCCGATGGCGGCCGGGGTGGACCTGAAGGCCGTGGCCAAGAAGACGCCGGGCTTCACCGGAGCCGATCTCGCCAATGTCCTCAACGAGGCCGCCCTGCTCACGGCGCGCTCCAACGCGCAGCTGGTCGACGACCGCGCCCTCGACGAGGCGATCGACCGCGTGATCGCCGGGCCGCAGAAGCGCTCCCGCGTGATGAAGGAACTCGAGCGCAAGATCACCGCCTACCACGAGGGCGGTCACGCCCTGGTGGCGGCGGCGCTGCGCAACACGGACCCGGTGACCAAGGTGACCATCCTGCCGCGCGGTCGCGCCCTCGGGTACACCATGGTCATGCCCAGCGACGACAAGTACTCCGTGAGCCGGAACGAACTGCTCGACCAGCTCGCCTACGCCATGGGCGGGCGCGTGGCGGAGGAGATCGTGTTCCACGACCCCTCGACGGGAGCCTCGAACGACATCGAGAAGGCCACGGGCACCGCGCGCAAGATGGTCACGCAGTACGGCATGAGCGAGCGCATCGGCGCGGTGAAGCTGGGGCAGGGGGCGGGCGAGCCCTTCCTCGGCCGCGACATGGGCAGCGACCGCGACTACTCCGACCAGATAGCCCTCGTGGTCGACGAGGAGGTGCGCCGCCTGATCGACAACGCGCACGACGAGGCGTACCAGATCCTCACGGAGAACCGCGACGTCCTGGACCGCCTCGCCCTCGAGCTGCTGGAGCGCGAGACCCTCAACCAGGCCGAGATCGCCGAGGTCTTCTCGGACGTGCGCAAGCGGAGCCTGCGCGAGGTGTGGCTGTCCAAGGGAACGCGCCCCGTCCACTCCCTCCCGCCGGTCACCTCCCGCAAGGAGCGGGCCGAGGCGCTCGAGAGCGGTCAGCCCGCACCGGGTACAGTGGCGCCACAGGACCAGCTCGCCGCCGCCAACATCCCCGGCGACTTCGACGTGCACGACTCGGACCTGCCGTCGACCGGATCGGACAACAGCGCCGAGCGCCCGGACGGCTAGCGATCGACCCCAGGGTGGGTGCCCGGCAGCGGTCCACGAAGGAAGGACACCCATGACAGCGTTCGACGACGACATGATGGATGCGCAGTTGCAGGCCGTCGCCCAGCCCGTGGACCAGGAGCGTATCCGCCGGGCGGTGAGGGAGATCCTCGTGGCCATCGGGGAGGACCCCGACCGGGACGGGCTGCTCGAGACCCCTGCCCGCGTGGCGAAGGCCTACGCCGAGATCTTCGCCGGGCTCCACCAGGACGCCGGCGACATCCTGGCGACCTCGTTCGACCTGGACCACCAGGAGCTCGTCCTGGTCAAGGACATCCCGTTCTACTCGACCTGCGAGCACCACCTCGTGCCCTTCCACGGCACGGCCCACCTCGGCTACATCCCGTCGGAGGAGGGCCGTGTCACGGGGCTGAGCAAGCTCGCGCGGCTCGTCGAGGTGTTCGCCCGGCGCCCGCAGGTCCAGGAACGGCTCACCACGCAGATCGTCGATGCGATGATGGAACACCTCACGCCCAAGGGAGCGATCGTCGTCGTGGAGTGCGAACACCTGTGCATGTCCATGCGCGGCGTCCGCAAGCCCGGCGCGAAGACCGTCACCTCCGCCGTCCGGGGCCAGATCCGCGACACGGCGACCCGCGCCGAGGCGATGAGCCTCATCCTCGGAAGATAGGACACCTGAGCACATGGATTCTCTCGCCGCAGCACCCGGCACCGGGCCGGCGACCTCGCCGCTGCCGGTCATCCGGGCCGTCCGCGCCGCCAGGACGGTCGCCGACCTGCCCACGGACCGCGCCCTGGTCCTCGGGATCCTCAACGTCACGCCGGACTCCTTCAGCGACGGCGGCAGCTACGCCACCACCGACGACGCCGTCGCCCACGGTCTGCGCCTGTTCTACGGTGGGGCCGACATCATCGACGTCGGCGGCGAGTCGACCCGCCCCCAGGCCCGCGAGGTACCGGTCGAGGAGGAGCTGGCGCGCGTGCTGCCCGTGGTCCGTGCCCTCGCGAAGGCCGGCGCGCTGGTCAGCATCGACACCCGGCACGCGGAGACGGCACGGCAGGCCCTCGACGCCGGCGCCGGGATCGTCAACGACGTCTCCGGCACGGAGTACGACCCGGACATGCCGGCCCTCGTGGCCGAGCGCGGGGTGCCGTACGTCCTGACGCACCGCAGGGGTACTGCAGCGACCATGGACGGCCTGGCCGAGTACGGGGACGTGGTGGCGGAGGTCGCCGCGGAGCTCACCGGATTGCGCGACCGCTTCGTCGCGGCCGGCGTCGACCCCGACCGGATCATCCTGGATCCGGGGATCGGCTTCGCCAAGACCGACGAGCACAACTGGGCCATCCTCAGGAATCTCGACGTCTTCCTGGGTCTGGGGCACCGCCTCCTCGTCGGCGCCTCCCGCAAACGCTTCCTCGGCACCCTCCTGACGAGCGCCGGGAAGACGGCGGCCCCGGCGGAGCGCGACCACGCCTCCCTGGCCGTCGCGACCCTCGCCGCAAGCGCCGGGGCATGGGGTGTGCGGGTGCACGACCCCGCCGCCACACTCGACGCCGTGAAGGTCGCGGCCGCCGTGGGCCCCCGGTGAGCGGCCGGGCCGTCACCGGTACGCCCGGCTCGCCGTCGGGCCGGCTCGACTCGGTGACCCTGCGGGGCATCACGGCCACGGGTCATCACGGCGTGTTCGACCACGAGCGCCGCGACGGCCAGCCGTTCGTGGTCGACCTCGTGCTCCACCTCGACCTGCAGCCCGCCGGCACCGGCGACGACCTCGCCCGGACCGCCCACTACGGCGAGGTGGCCGACCACGTCCACGCCATCATCGGCGGGGAGCCCTTCGAGCTGATCGAGGCCCTCGCGGAGACCATCGCCGCCGCCGTCCTCGGCACCTACCCCGTCGCCGCCGTCGACGTCACCGTGCACAAGCCCCAGGCGCCCATCACGGTGCCGTTCGACGACGTGGCCGTGACCCTGCGCAGGAGCCGGGCATGAGCGGGACCGTACGCTCCGTCCTGGCCCTCGGCAGCAATCTCGGGGCCAGCAGGGACACCCTGGTCGGCGCCGTCGCGGACCTCGCGGACCACGACGACGTGCGCCTCCACGCGCTCTCGCCCGTCGTGCGGACCCGGTCGGTGGGCGGACCCGAGCAGCCCGACTACCTGAACATGGTGCTCGAGGTGGAGACCTCCCTCGCCCCGCTCGAGCTGCTGGCGCACTGCCAGGGCGTCGAGGAGAAGTACCAGCGCACGCGGTCCGTCCGCTGGGGGCCGCGGACCCTCGACGTCGACATCATCACCTACGGGTCCCTGACCTCGGACGACCCGACGCTCACGCTTCCCCACCCGCGGGCCGCCTCCCGGGCCTTCGTCCTGCAGCCCTGGGCGTGGATGGACCCCGCTGCACGCCTCGACGGGCGCCTGGTCGGCGAGCTCGCCGCCGAGGCCCCCGATCTCCCGGGCCTCGCGCCCTTCGAGGAGGACTAGGACGCGGTGAGTCCCCTTCGCTTCCGCTGGCTGGCCCTCGTGGGCCTGGTGTCCGGGCTGCTGGGCTGGCTGGCCAACTGGCTGACCACCCGCAACGGCTACGGCACGCCCACCCTGCCCCTGACCTCCCTCGTCACCACCGCCGTGATCATCGGCATCACCCTGGTGTTCGGCCGCCGCGTGCTGCGGTGGACGAACGGCCGCCGGGACCGCCCGCTCGATCCGATCCTGGCCACGCGCACGCTCGTCCTGGCGCAGGCCTGCGCGTATGCCGGGGCGGTGAGTCTGGGCTGGCACGCGGGCATCTTCGTGGACCAGGTGGCCCTCCTGGCCGTGCGCTCCGGCACGGCGCCGCTCTGGGGCTCGGTTGCGCTGATGGTGGGCGGCATGGTCATGATTGTGGTGGGACTGGTCGTCGAGAACTTCTGCAGGCTCCCGCCCGACGACGACGCCACAGGAACCCCGGAGCGTGAGGAGGGGGAGTATGCGTAGCGAACCGATCGACCCCTCCGGGCTCGAGTGGTCCAGGGTGTCCCCCAGATACCTGCGGGTCAGGATCCTCGGCTGGCTGCTGGGATCGCTCGTCTGGCTGGTCATCGCGAGCGTCCCCCTGGTCCTGCGCCTGACCGGCGTCTGGGACTCCTTCCCGCCCGGGTGGGTCGTCTGGGCGCTGCCCGCCCTCGTCCTCGTGGGCGCCGTCTGGCGGGGACTGCTGCTCCCGCGCCAGGTCGCGGCGATCGGCTACGCCGAGCGCGACGACGATCTCCTGGTCCGCCAGGGCGTCTTCTTCCAGCGCACCATGGTGGTGCCGTACGGCCGCATGCAGTACGTGGACATCGCCGTCGGGCCCCTCCAGCGGGCCTTCGGGATCTGCACGCTCAAGCTGCACACCGCGTCCCCGGCCACGAACGCCCTGATCCCGGGCCTCCCCACCGAGGAGGGCACGAGGCTGCGTGAGCAGCTGTCGGCGCGGGGAGAATCCCGGCTGGCCGGGCTGTGACGACAGCCCCAGGGACCGGCGGCGAGCATCCGGGCGTCGCGCCGCACGCAGCGGTCGGGGAGAAGGACGCGGACGCCGGCGTCCCCTGGCAGCGCGTGCACTTCATCTCGCCGCTCGTGCGCGGGTGGATCGCCCTCGTGGCCATCCTCTACTTCGTCGGCCGCGACTGGTTCGAGGGTCTCTTCGACGCCGGGTCGGGGGCGCGCGGGCCGCTGCCCGAGGGCGTCGGGCTCCTGCTCGCCGGCGGCGTGCTCCTCGGCGTCGTCCTGCTCATCGCCGCGGGCTTCTTCGTCGCCTGGTACTTCACCCGCTACCAGGTCACCGCCGAGCACGTACGGGTGCACTCCGGTGTCATCTTCCGCCAGCAGCGGCAGGCGAGGCTCGACAGGGTCCAGGCCATCGACATCGTCCAGCCGCTCCTGGCCCGGATCTTCGGGCTCGCGGAGCTGAAGTTCGAGGTGGCGGACGCCGGGGAGTCGGCAGTACGGCTCGCGTTCCTCAAGCTCGACGACGCCAGGAGGCTGCGCGCCACCATCCTGGCCAGGGCGGCGGGCGTGGAGACCGACCCGGAGCACCCGGAGGACATCGTCGAGGCACCCGAGCGCGAGGTCGTGGCACTCAGTCCCGGCCGCGTCATCGGGGCGGCCGTCCTCTCCGGCGCCACGGTGGTGCTCCTCGTGGCCGCGGTCGCCGTGTTCGTGCTCGGCGTCGTCCTGGGGACCGCGATCGTGGCCACGTCCTTCATCCCCATCCTCATCGGGGTGGGCGGCGCCTACTGGTCGGCCCTGGGCACGGGCTACAACTTCCGCGCCGCGACCTCGCCGGACGGCATCAGGATGCGCTACGGCCTGCTCGACACGCGCGCGCAGACCGTACCGCCTGGGCGGGTGCAGGCGCTGTCGATCGTGCAGTCGCCGCTGTGGCGGCTCAAGGGCTGGTACCGCGTGAGCGTCAATGTGGCCGGCTACGGTGCTGCGGCGTCGGGAGAGGACCAGGCCCGAGCCACGCTGCTGCCCGTCGGCACGCGCGAGGAGGTGCTGCAGATCCTCGCCCTGGTGCTGCCCGATCCCGGGACGGAGCGCCCGGTCGAGCTGTTCTCCGCCGGGATGACGGGCCGGGACGACGGCGAGGGTTTCGTCACCACTCCGCGCAGGGCACGCTGGCTGGCACCCCTGGCCTGGCGGCGCAACGGCTTCGCGGTGACCTCCACGGCCCTCCTGATGCGCTCCGGGGTGCTGTGGCGCCAGCTCGTCGTCGTGCCGCACGAGCGCACCCAGTCCCTGTCGATCGAGCAGGGGCCGCTGGACCGGCGCTTCCGGGTCTCCACCCTGCAGTTCCAGACCACACCGGGGCCGGTCAGCCCACGGGTGCACCAGACGGACTCCGACGTCGCCTGGGACCTGTTCCACGGCCAGGCGGCCCGCGCCGCGGAGGCACGACGCCGCGGCGCACCCGAGCAGTGGATGAAACCGATCCTCGTGCGGGAGCCGGCAGCGCCCGGAACTGCTCCGGTGCCGGCCGGACCCACGGACGTCACCCCGACCACGGACGTCACCCCGACCACGGACGCCCTGCCGACCAGGGACGTCACCCCGACCACGGACGTCACCCCGACCACGGGTGAGCAGCCGGTGCCGCCGGGTACGCGCGAGGTCATGCCCGAGGTGCCGAGCTACGTCCCCGCCCCGCCCGCCGGAGGACCCGCCGATGACCCCCGGTGACGCGTCCCGGCGTCCCGGGCGGCTCGGCGTGGGCGTCATCGGGGCGGGCAGGGTCGGCGCTGTCCTGGGGGCCGCCCTCAGGGCCGCGGGCCATGCCGTCATCGGTGTCTCCGCCGTCTCCGCGGCGAGTCTCGAGCGCGCCGAGAACCTCCTGCCCGGGGTACCGGTGCTCGAGCCCCCGGAGATCATCGAACGCGCCGAACTGGTGCTCCTGGCCGTCCCCGACGACGCCCTGCCAGGACTGGTGGAGGGGCTGGCGCGGCTGGGATCCTGGCAGGCGGGGCAGCTCGTGGTGCACACCTCCGGGCGCTACGGCATCGGGGTGCTCGGCCCGGCCCGTGCCGCCGGCGCCATCCCGCTGGCCATCCACCCCGTGATGACCTTCACCGGGATGAGCCTGGATCTCGGTCGTCTCCCCGACAGCATGTTCGGCGTCACCGCGCCGTCGGCCGTGCTGCCGATCGCCCAGGCGCTGGTGGTCGAGATGGGGGCCGAGCCGGTGGTGATCGAGGAGGGGTCCAGGCCGCTGTACCACGCGGCCCTGGCCCACGCCTCCAACCACCTCGTCACCATCGCGGCCCAGTCCGCGCAACTGCTCGCCGATCTCGGCGTCGAGCATCCGGACCGCATGCTGGGGCCGCTCATGAAGGCCTCCCTCGAGAACGCGCTCGCCTCGGGCGAGGGCGCCCTGACCGGTCCGGTGGCGCGGGGCGACGCCGGTACGGTCGTGGCCCACCGTGAGGCCCTCGGCGGGCACGACGCCCCCGATACGCGGCAGGCGTACCTCGGCATGGCGCGGGCCACCGCCGAACGGGCCCTCGGGCGCGGTGTCCTCTCCCCGGCGCAGGGCGAGGCCATCCTGGCGGCACTCGCCGACCCACCCGGTACCGGCGGGCCCGGACAGGCCACGGACACGCGTCCCGGACCGCCGTCCTGAGCCCCCAGCTCCCCACCGTTCCTGCGGCCGCGCCACCGGGGCGTCGTCCGTGCCCGTCGAATGCTCCGAAGGACCCTCCCGTGACCGAGACCGGCACCACCCAGTCCACCCCGCTCCTCGCCTCCACCGCCGGCGAGCTCCGCGAGGCCACCTCCGCCCTCCTGGAGGACGTGGGAGGGCGGGGCAGGAGGGCCTCCCTCGGCCTGGTCCCCACGATGGGCGGCCTGCACGCCGGCCACGCGGCCCTGGCCGACACGGCCCGCCGGGCCGACGACGTCGTGGTCGCCTCGATCTTCGTGAACCCGCTGCAGTTCGGCGACCGCGCGGACCTGGAGCGCTACCCCCGCACGCTCGACGCCGATCTGCGCCTGCTCGGGGAGAGCGGGGTGGACGTGGTCTTCGCCCCGGCCCTGGAGGAGATGTATCCCGGAGGTGAACCCCTGGTCCGCGTGAATGCCGGGGCGATGGGGGAGGTGCTCGAGGGGGCTGCCCGGCCGGGCCATTTCGACGGCATGCTCACCGTGGTGGCCAAGCTCCTCAATCTCGCGCGGCCCGCCACCGCGGACTACCGGGCCTACTTCGGGCAGAAGGACGCCCAGCAGCTGGCCCTGATCCGGCGCATGGTGCTCGACCTGAACATCCCCGCGGACATCGAGGGTGTCCCGATCGTGCGTGACACCGATGGCCTGGCCCTGTCCAGCCGCAACCGGTTCCTCTCCGCGGCCGACCGCACGGCCGCCCTCGTGCTGCCCCGGGTGCTGCACGAGCTGCGCGAGCGGAGCCTGGACGGGCTCCCGCTAGACCTCGCGGCCGGGCGGAGCCGCATCGACGCCGTGGACGGCGTGGAGCTGGACTACCTCGACGTCGTCGATCCGCTCTCCTTCGACGCCGTCGGGCACGGAGCCGGTGGCACCGCGCCGGCGCTCGCCGTCGTCGCGGCACGGGTGGGCGCGGTCCGGCTCATCGACAACATCGCGCTGTCCGGACCGGCATGACGACCCCGCACGGGGCGGCGGGCCCGGACGGGGTCGTAAACTTGTCTTCCGTGACCAGTGACGAGACCCTGCCCGTGGACGACCTCAACGAACAGATGCGCTTCCGGCGGCAGAAGCGCGAGGCCCTGCTCCACTCCGGGACGGAGCCCTACCCGGTGAAGCCGGCCCGGACGCACTCCCTCGCCGAGGTGCGCGAGCAGTTCGCCCCCCTGGAGCCGGGGGAATCGAGCGGGCAGCAGGCGGCCGTCGTCGGGCGGGTGGTCTTCATCCGCAATTCGGGCAAGCTGTGTTTCGCGACGCTCCAGGAGGGGGACGGCACGAGGCTGCAGGTGATGCTCAGCCTCGCCGAGGTGGGCGGCGACAGCCTCGCGGACTGGAAGTCCCTCGTCGATCTCGGGGACCACGTCTCGGTCCACGGCGAGGTGATCAGCTCCCGGCGAGGCGAGCTCTCCGTCATGGCCCACACCTGGGCCATGGCGTCGAAGGCCCTGCGCCCCCTGCCCACCCTCCACGCCGGCGTCAACGAGGAGACCCGCGTGCGCCAGCGCTACGTGGACCTCATGGTGCGCGAGGAGGCCCGGCAGATGGTGCGCACGCGTGCGGCGATCACGCGGACACTGCGCGAGACGCTCCACCGGCGCGACTACATCGAGGTGGAGACCCCGGTGCTCCAGCTCGTCCACGGCGGCGCGACCGCCCGGCCCTTCGAGACGCACCTCAATGCGTTCGACCAGAAGATGACACTGCGCATCGCCCTCGAGCTGTACCTCAAACGCGCGGTCGTGGGCGGGGTGGACCGCGTCTACGAGATCGGCCGGATCTTCCGCAACGAGGGTGTCGATTCCACGCACAGCCCGGAGTTCACCATGCTCGAGAGCTACGAGGCGTACGCGGACCAGTTCGTCATGGCGGAGCGGATGCAGGAGATGATCCTCGCGTGCGCCGACATGCTGGGCTCGCGCACCCTCGAGACCGCGCAGGGCACCATCGAGCTCGACGGCGAGTGGGCCTGGCTCGGCGTCTACCCCGGCCTCTCGGCGGTGGTGGACCACCGGGTCACCCCGGAGACGGGTGCGGCGGAGCTGCGCCCGATCGCCGAACGCCACGGTGTCGCGCTCGACCCGTCCTGGGACGCCGAGAAGATCGTGCTCGAACTGTTCTCGGAGCTCGTCGAGCCCACCCTCATCCAGCCCACCTTCGTGTACGACTACCCGCCGTCGGCGCAGCCGCTCGCCCGGCCGCACCGAGACGACCCGCGGCTCATCGAGGCCTGGGACCTCGTCATCGGGGGTATGGAGCGCGGTACGGCGTTCTCCGAACTCATCGACCCCGTGATCCAGCGGGAGCGGCTCACACTGCAGTCCCGCCGGTCCGCGGCGGGCGACGACGAGGCAATGCAACTCGACGAGGATTTCCTCCGCGCGCTCGAATACGGTGCACCCCCCATGGGCGGAATCGGCCTCGGGATAGACCGCCTGGTGATGCTTTTCACGGACGTCGGAATTCGGGAATCGATTCTCTTCCCCATTCTCCGGCCGGAGACGGGTCAGTAGACGTGGAATATCTCGCCGTCCTCCTCCCGTCGCTCGTCCTGGGCGTGATCTTCTACTTCGTCATCAAGGCGATCTTCAATGTGGATCGTTCCGAACGGGAGGCCATGGCGCAGGCCGAGAGGCTGCAGGACGAACAGGACGCCCGGGACCGTGCTGCAGGACGGGACAATAACGATGACGAAATTTACCCGCATTAGAATGCCCGTCTTTGACCTGGATGAATAAGTACTTCATACTCTTTTACGGGGGTACTGTTATTCGGGAATCAATAGGAGAGCACAATGGCGCAGAAGACGAAGATCATTCTCATCGATGACCTCGACCAGGGGGATGCCGACGAAACCGTGCGGTTCGGTCTCGACGGCGTGCAGTACGAGATAGATCTCTCGGAGAAGCATGCCTCCGAACTGAGGAATGCACTCTCGGATTACGTCGGCGCCGCCCGTCGCAGCAGCCAGGGCAAGCAGCAGCGGTCCGGCACGTCCTCCCCCTCGCGCAACCAGGAAGCGGCGCAGATCCGGGAATGGGCCAAGGACAACGGCTACACCGTCTCCTCCCGCGGCCGCGTCAACAGCGAGATCGTCGAGGCGTACCGCGCGGCGCAGCGCTGACACCCGGCGCCGGGGCCTCGGAGGCTCCGGCGTTTTCTCGCCTGTGGCGAACACGTCCCCACAGCGCACTCCGTGCCCGTAGCATCGAATTACACGTTAGCTAGGAGTGTGTCTGATGTTCGAAAGATTTACGGATCGTGCCCGTCGAGTTGTTGTGCTGGCCCAGGAAGAGGCCCGCATGCTCAACCACAATTACATCGGCACCGAGCACATTCTGCTTGGCCTGATCCACGAGGGTGAGGGCGTTGCCGCCAAGGCGCTGGAGTCACTGAGCATCTCGCTGGGTGCCGTCAGGGAACAGGTCCAGGAGATCATCGGGCAGGGCCAGCAGGCCCCCTCCGGTCACATCCCCTTCACCCCCCGGGCCAAGAAGGTACTGGAACTGTCCCTGCGGGAGGCCCTCCAGCTCGGCCACAACTACATCGGTACCGAGCACATCCTGCTCGGGCTCATCCGCGAGGGTGAGGGTGTCGCCGCACAGGTCCTGGTGAAGCTCGGAGCCGACCTGAACCGCGTCCGCCAGCAGGTCATCCAGCTCCTGTCGGGCTACCAGGGCAAGGAGCCGGCAGCAGCCGGCGGCCCGGCGCAGGAGGGTACTCCCGCTGGATCCGTGGTCCTGGACCAGTTCGGCCGGAACCTCACGCAGGCTGCACGCGAGTCCAAGCTCGACCCGGTGATCGGGCGCGAGCAGGAGATGGAACGCGTCATGCAGGTCCTCTCGCGCCGCACCAAGAACAACCCCGTCCTCATCGGTGAGCCGGGCGTCGGCAAGACCGCCGTCGTCGAGGGCCTCGCCCAGGCGATCATCCGCGGCGACGTCCCGGAGACCATCAAGGACAAGCAGCTCTACACGCTGGACCTCGGTTCCCTCGTGGCGGGCTCGCGCTACCGCGGAGACTTCGAGGAGCGCCTGAAGAAGGTGCTCAAGGAGATCCGCACCCGCGGCGACATCATCCTGTTCATCGACGAGATCCACACCCTCGTGGGAGCCGGAGCGGCCGAGGGCGCCATCGACGCCGCATCGATCCTCAAGCCCATGCTGGCCCGTGGTGAGCTCCAGACGATCGGCGCCACCACGCTCGACGAGTACCGCAAGCACATCGAGAAGGACGCAGCACTCGAGCGCCGGTTCCAGCCGATCCAGGTGGCCGAGCCGTCCGTGGCCCACGCCGTCGAGATCCTCAAGGGCCTGCGCGACCGCTACGAGGCCCACCACCGCGTGTCCATCACGGACGGTGCGCTGAGCAGTGCCGCGACGCTGGCCGAGCGCTACATCTCGGACCGGTTCCTCCCGGACAAGGCGATCGACCTGATCGACGAGGCCGGAGCACGCCTGCGCATCCGCCGCATGACGGCACCGCCGGAGCTCAAGGAGATGGACGAGCGCATCGCCGAGGTGCGGCGCGAGAAGGAGTCGGCCATCGACTCCCAGGACTTCGAGGGTGCCGCCTCGCTGCGCGACAAGGAGCAGAAGCTCCACGACGAGCGCAGCGACAAGGAGCGCCGCTGGAAGTCCGGTGGACTCGACGACATCGCCGAGGTGGACGAGGAGCTCATCGCCGAGGTGCTGGCCAACTCGACCGGCATCCCCGTGTTCAAGCTGACCGAGGCCGAGTCCTCGCGACTGCTCAACATGGAAGCCGAGCTCCACAAGCGCGTGGTGGGCCAGAACGAGGCCATCAAGTCGATCTCGCAGGCCATCCGGCGCACGCGGGCCGGCCTGAAGGATCCCAAGCGTCCGGGCGGCTCGTTCATCTTCGCCGGCCCCACCGGCGTGGGCAAGACCGAGCTCGCCAAGGCCCTCGCGGAGTTCCTGTTCGGGGACGAGGACGCGCTGATCACCCTCGACATGTCCGAGTACTCCGAGAAGCACACCGTCTCGCGGCTCTTCGGTGCCCCTCCGGGCTACGTCGGTTACGAGGAGGGCGGCCAGCTGACCGAGAAGGTCCGCCGCAAGCCGTTCTCGGTGGTCCTGTTCGACGAGGTGGAGAAGGCCCACTCGGACCTGTTCAACTCGCTCCTGCAGATCCTGGAGGACGGTCGCCTGACCGACAGCCAGGGGCGCATGGTGGACTTCAAGAACACCGTGATCATCATGACCACGAACCTCGGCACGCGGGACATCTCGAAGGGTGTCATGACGGGCTTCCAGTCCGGCACCGACACCACCACGAGCTACAACCGGATGAAGGCCAAGGTCCAGGAGGAGCTGAAGCAGCACTTCCGCCCCGAGTTCCTGAACCGGGTGGACGACACCGTGGTGTTCCCGCAGCTCACGCAGGACGAGATCATCGAGATCGTGGACCTGTTCCTCGAGCGGCTCGGCAAGCGCATGGGCGACCAGGGCATGACCATGGAGCTCACGCCGGCCGCGAAGGTGCTGCTGGCCACGCGGGGCTACGATCCGGCGATGGGTGCGCGGCCGCTGCGCCGCACCATCCAGCGCGAGATCGAGGACCAGCTCTCGGAGAAGATCCTCTTCGGGGAGATCACCTCGGGCGAGCGCATCCACATCGACGTCGAGGGCGAGGGTGTGGACGCGAAGTTCACCTTCGTCGGCGTCGGGGCGCCGAAGGAGATCGAGGACGCCCCTGCTGCGCTGGAGGCAACGGTCCCCGAGTAGGACCATCCCCTGCGCACCACGGAACCCGCCCTGGCCACCAGGGCGGGTTCCGTCGTCTGTGGGGGAGGGGAGTGCGGCCGATGGATCGGTGCCCGCGGCAACCGGATTCCTCCCAAAGTGAACTCCTGTGATCCCGCCCATATCCGGTGGTAGAGATGATCCATGAGCACCCCCTTCTCGAACCTCGACGACGCCGTCGCCCTGCCGCGCCTGAGCGGACTCGCCCTCGACCGGCAGGGCACGCGCCTCGTGACGACCGTGGCCACCCTCGACCAGAAGAAGACCGCGTACCAGAGCGCACTGTGGGAGATCGACCCGGAGGGCAAGCAGCCCGCACGGCGGCTCACGCGCAGCGCGGCCGGCGAGTCGGGCGCGGCGTTCCTCCCCGGCGGAGATCTCCTGTTCACCTCCGCCCGGCCCGACCCCGACGACGCCGACGCCGAGAAGCGGCCGGCACTCTGGCGCCTCCCCGCCGCGGGCGGCGAGGCCTCGCTGTTCCTGACCCGCGAGGGCGGGGTCTCCGGTGTCGCCACGGCGGACGACGCCGAGATAGCCGTCGTGACCGGGAGCGTGCTCTCCGGGGCCACGACCGAGCAGGACGACGCCGAGCGCCGCACGGCACGCAAGGACGGCGGGGTCGCGGCCATCCTCCACAGCGGCTACCCCGTACGGTACTGGGATGCCGATCTCGGCCCCGAGGAACCCCGGTACTTCGCCGTCCAGGGCGGCCGGGGCGGGGACGATGCACTCGAGGACCTCGTCCCCTCCGTCCGGGACGGGCTCCGGAACGCCCACCCGGTCCTCACACCGGACGGCTCCGCACTCTTCACCTCCCTCACGCTCCCGGAGGAGCGCGGTTCCCGGCGCACCGTCATGGCGCGGGTCGAGCTGGCCACCGGCGCGCTGGACGTGCTGCTCGACGACCGCGGCCACGACTACTCTCCCGGGCCTGTGAGCCCGGACGGCCGGTACCTGGTGGTGGTGCGGGAACGGCGGACCACGGCCGAGCTCGCACCCCGCAGCAGCCTGCTGCTGCTGCCCCTCGACGGCGGCGAGCCGGTCCCGCTGGCGGCCGACTGGGACCGCTGGCCCGAACCCCAGGCATGGCTGCCGGACGGCTCGGCCCTCGTGGTCACGGCCGACGACGACGGCTCCGCACCGGTGTTCCTGATCGGCACCGCCACGGGTTCGGTGCGCCGGGTCACGCAGGACGCCGCGGCCTACTCCGACGTCCGGTTGGCCCCGGACGGCCTCACGATCTACGCGCTGCGCAGTTCCTATCTCTTCCCGCCCGAGGTGGTCCGCGTCGATGTCGCCTCCGGCGCCACCGAACGCCTCCGCAACCCCGCGGAGCGCCCCGAGCTCCCCGGCACGCTCGAGCGGATGGAGTCGAGCGGGGAGGACGGTCAGCGGGTGGCGTCCTGGCTGGTGCTGCCGGACGGCGCCTCCGCGGAATCGCCGGCACCGGCCCTGCTGTGGGTCCACGGCGGTCCGATCGGCTCATGGAACGCCTGGAGCTGGCGCTGGTGCCCCTGGATCATGGCGGCCCGGGGCTACGCCGTGCTGCTGCCCGACCCGGCCCTGTCCACGGGGTACGGCCAGCACATGGTGGATCGGGGCTGGGGCCAGTGGGGCAGGGCGCCGTACACCGATCTCATGAGGGCGACAGACGACCTCGTGGCGCGCGCGGACATCGACGCCACGCGCGTCGCGGCGCTCGGAGGGAGCTTCGGCGGTTACATGGCCAACTGGATCGCCGGCCACACCGACAGATTCGCCGCGATCGTCACCCACGCGAGCCTGTGGGCCCTCGACCAGTTCGGCCCGACGACCGATGCGGCCTACTACTGGAAACGCGAGATGACCCCCGAGGCGATGCTGGAGAACTCCCCGCACACGCACGTGGGAGAGATCAGCACCCCGATGCTGGTCATCCACGGCGACAAGGACTACAGGGTGCCGATCGGCGAGGGACTGCGCCTGTGGTACGAACTGCTCTCCGCCTCGCAGCTCCCCGCGGACGACGACGGCGTCACGCCGCATCGCTTCCTGTACTTCCCCGACGAGAACCACTGGATCCTCAAACCCCAGCACGCGAGGATCTGGTAATCGGTCATCGAGGCCTTCCTCGCCACGCACCTCCTCGGGGAGGAGCGTGAGCTGCCGCCGGAGCTCGGCCTGTAGTGCTCCGGGGACGGGGATGATTTGTAGAGTGGTCCGATGAGCCCGCCCTTCACCATCCGCACCGCGCGTACCGCGGACGTCCCCGCGATCAGGTCGATCATCGCCCCGCTCGCGCAGGAGCGCATCCTGATCGCCAAGGAGACGGTGGCCTACTACGAGGCGCTGCCCGAGTTCCGGATCGCCGAGAGTCCGGACGGCGTGATGCTCGGCTGCGGGGCGCTGCACATCATGTGGGAGGATCTGGCCGAGGTGCGCACCCTGGCGACGGCCTCGGACGCGCGCGGGCTGGGCGTGGGGCACGCGCTGGTGGAGGAGCTCCTGGCCGGGGCCCGCGACTTCGGGGTCAGCCGCGTGTTCTGCCTGACGTTCGAGGTGGACTTCTTCCGCCGCCACGGGTTCGCGGTCATGGAGGACCAGTCCGTGGTCGACCCGGAGATCTACTCCGAGCTGCTGCGCTCCCACGACGAAGGGGTGGCGGAGTTCCTGGATCTCGCGCGGGTCAAACCGAACACGCTCGGCAACACCAGGATGATCCGCCGGCTGTGACCGCACCGTCCCCGGGAGGCTGGCGCTCCGTCCGGACCCGGGGATAAGGTCGGACCACTGAGCATCTCCCGCGGGAGTGCCGGCGCGCACCGGATCCGGTGGGTGTACACCGAACCGAAGGAGGTCCGCATCATGGGACTGGGAGACAAGATCGGGAACAAGGGCGAGGACCTGGCCGGCAAGGCGAAGGAAGGCTTCGGCAAGGCGACCGGGAACGAGAGCATGGAGGCCGAGGGCCACAAGGACCAGGCGAGCTCCAGCGTCAAGGATGCCGGCGAGAACGTGAAGGACGCGTTCAAGCAGGGCGACTGACCCGGATCGGGCCGCCCCTTCCAGGGCAGCCCGGCAGGACCGGAGGGAGGGTTCCCGTCGCGGGGGCCCTCCCTCCGGCGTCCCCGGTCCGGGTACCCCGGACAGCCCCGGCTCGGACCCTAGGCCCGGACGGCGGGGGCCGGTAACGTGGCCAGTGGCCCGTACGGTCCACGGGGGCGGGCCGCGAGGTCTCTGTCCGTCCGCAGCAAGGAGCAGCCGCCATGAAGAAGCTCATCAACGATCCCCGAGCAGTGGTCGACGAGTCGGTCGAAGGATTCGGGGTCGCGCACGCGGATCTCGTGACCGTCCACGCAGATCCGCTCTTCGTCGTCCGCCGGGACGCGCCCGTGCAGGGCAAGGTGGGCCTGGTCTCCGGAGGCGGCAGCGGGCACGAACCGCTGCACGCCGGGTACGTGGGGCGCGGCATGCTCGATGCCGCCGTCCCCGGTCCGGTCTTCACCTCGCCCACCCCCGACGCGATCATCCCGGCCACCACGGCCGTGGACGGCGGGGCGGGCGTGCTGCACATCGTCAAGAACTACACCGGGGACGTCCTGAACTTCGAGACCGCGGCCGAGATGGCGGAGGCCGACGGCGTGCGCGTGCGCTCGGTGCTCGTGAACGACGACGTCGCCGTCGAGGACTCGCTGTACACCGCGGGGCGCCGCGGCGTCGGGGGCACCGTCCTGGTGGAGCGCATCGCCGGCGCGGCCGCCGAGCGGGGCGACGACCTGGACGGCGTCGCCGCCGTGGCGCAGCGCGTGGTCGACGGCGTCCGGTCGATGGGCGTGGCCCTGGCCGCCTGCACCGTCCCGCACGCGGGAGTTCCCAGCTTCGAGCTCGCGGACGACGAGATCGAGATCGGCATCGGCATCCACGGGGAACCCGGCCGGCACCGCATCGCCATGGAGGACGCGGACAGCATCACGCAGCGCCTCCTCGACCCCATCACGGCCGATCTGCAGCTGACCTCCGGGGACCGCACCATCGTGATGGTCAACGGGATGGGAGGTACCCCGGCGAGCGAGCTGTACATCGTGTTCCGCAGGGTGGCGCAGCTGCTCGAGGGCCTCGGCGTCACCATCGAGCGCTCACTCGTGGGCAACTACATCACGGCCCTCGAGATGCAGGGCGCGTCCGTGACCGTGCTGCGTGCGGACGACGAGATGCTCGAGCTGTGGGACAGCCCCGTGCACACCGCGGCCCTCCGCTGGGGGGTGTGACGTGGCCGGCACGCTCGACACCGCCTGGGCCCTGCGCTGGATGCGGGAGACGGCCCGCGTGATCGCCGTCGAGCGCGCAGCACTCATCGACCTGGACCGCGCCATCGGCGACGCCGACCACGGCGAGAACCTGGATCGCGGCTTCACGGCGGTGCTCGGCAAGCTCGACGCGGCGGACGCACCCGCCACGCCGGCCACGGTCCTGAAACTGGTCGCCATGACCCTGATGTCCACCGTGGGCGGTGCGGCCGGGCCCCTCTACGGAACCGCCTTCCTGCGCGCCGCGACCTCCCTCGGGGATGCGGGGGAGATCGACGCGGCACAGGTGGCGACCATGATCGCCGCCGCCCGGGACGGGATCGTGGCACGGGGCAAGGCCGAACCGGGCGACAAGACCATGGTGGACGCGTGGACCCCGGCCGCCGACGCCGCCACGACCGCGGCCCGGGAGGGATCCGCCGCCGCCGCGGTGCTGGCAGCGGCGGCGGACGCAGCCCGGTCGGGAGCGGAGGCCACCGAGCCGCTGCTCGCCCGCAAGGGCAGGGCAAGTTACCTGGGGGAGCGCAGCATCGGGCACCGGGACCCCGGTGCGGTCTCGAGCGCCCTGATCCTGCAGGCCGCGGCCGACGCCGCAGGAGACGGCACCCCATGACCGTGGGCCTCGTGATCGTCTCGCACAGCGAGAAGATCGCCGTCGGCGTGGTCGACCTGGCGGCCCAGATGGCGCCCGACGTGGTGATCGTCGCGGCAGGCGGGACGGACGACGGCGACGGCGCCCGGATCGGGACGAGCTTCGAGCGGGTCCAGGCCGGGATCGAGCAGGCCATGGGCGACGACGGCGTCGTGGTCCTGACCGATCTCGGTTCCGCCGTCATGACCGCCGAGAGCGTGCTCGAGTTCCTCGAGCCCGAGGTCCGCGCCGCGGTGCGCCTCGCCGAGGCGGCCGTGGTGGAGGGGGCCGTCGCCGCTGCCGTCCAGGCCCAGGGTGGGGCCCCGCTGGAGGAGGTCCTCCGTGCGGCGGAGAGCGCCGTGGTGTCCCTCCGGCCCGAGGAGCTCCAGCCGTTCGTCAGCGGAGCGGCCACGGGCCGCGGGGAGGACGGCACGTCCGGCGGGCCCGCCCCGGACGGACCGCAGGTCAGCGGCTCGTTCACGCTCCCGAACAGGATGGGCCTCCACGCCCGTCCGGCCGCCGTGCTCGCCGCCGCCCTGCTGGAACTCGACGCGGAGGTGACGCTCAACGGCGTGGACGCCACCTCGGTGATGATGCTCATGAGTCTCGGCCTCGGCCAGGGGGAGACGGCGAGGGTCGAGGCGAGCGGCCCGGATGCGCAGCGTGCCCTCGATCTCGTCCGGGAGTCCGTCGAATCGGGGTTCGGCGAGCCGACCTGAGCGCCCGTCCTGAGCCCGTCTTGAGCCCGCCCTGAGCCGCTCCCGACAGCCGCCCTCCTCCGGGTCAGGACGGCAGGTGGATGCTCCCGTCGGTCTCCTCGGCCAGGCCGTCGGCCAGCAGTCCGGCGAGGGCCCGCTCGAGCTGCTCACCGGGCGCCTGCAGCCCGTGCAGCGCGCCGAGCGCGCCGTGCAGCTGACCGGATGCAGCGGACGTGACGCCCGCCGGATATCCCGGCACGAGATCCACCGGGCCCCGGAGCAGCAGGGCCCTCGGGAGGGGATCCTCGGTGGCACGCAGGACGGCCACCATCGCCCCGCGCACCTGCCGGTCCGTGCCGGCCCACGCCTGTCCCTTCGGCACGTGGTCCGGGGCGGGGCGGCCCGCGGCGACCCAGGCGCAGGCGTCCCGGACCGGACAGCTCCCACAGGCGGGTACGCGGGCCGTGCAGATCACCGCCCCGAGCTCCATGACGGCGGCGTTCCACCGCACCGAGAGTGCGTCGTCCTCGGGCAGCAGCTCCTCGGCCCGCCTCATCTCCGCCGCAGTGAGTGCTGGGGCGGGCAGGGCGGTGCCCGCGAACAGGCGTGCGTGCACCCGCCTGATATTGGTGTCCACCACCGTCTCGCGCCGGCCGTGGGCGAAGGCCGCGACGGCGGCGGCCGTGTAGGCGCCGACGCCGGGCAGGGCCAGGAGCTCCTCGCGGGTCGACGGGACCACGCCACCGTGCTGCAGCACGATGGTGCTCGCCGCGGCGTGCAGGCGCAGCGCCCGGCGCGGATAGCCGAGCCGGCCCCAGTGGCGCACGGCGGCGCCCGCGGGCTCCGCCGCGAGCTCACCCGGCGTGGGCCAGCGCTCCAGCCACTCGTTCCAGACCGGCAGGACGCGCACCACGGGGGTCTGCTGCAGCATCACCTCGCTGACCAGGATGCCCCACGCCGAGCACGCGGGATCCCGCCAGGGCAGCTCGCGGGCCGCCTCCGAGAACCACGCCGTCACGCGACGGTGCAGCAGCGTGGGAGGGGCGGGGCGGCCGGACAGCGGCGCCCGACTCCGGGCACCGGAGGCGGTGGTCATCGGTACTCCTGGGTCACGGGGCGCACCGCTACATGAAGCGGTCGAGCAGGCTCGTCTCGGCGATCCTCGACAGGCCCTCGCGGACGGTCCTCGCACGCTGCTCGCCGATGCCGTCCACCGCCATGAGGTCCTCGATGTTCGCCGCCATGAGATTCTGCAGTCCGTCCAGGCGGTCCACGAGGCGATTGGCGATGGCCGGGGGTACCGCCTTGATGCCCGAGAGCAGCCGATAGCCCTTCGGCTGGACCGGGGTGTCCAGCGAATCGCCGGAGGAGGTGAACCCGAGCACGCCGGCGATGGTCCCGAGATCGATCAGTTCGGTGGAGCTGAGGCCCTGCAGGGTGCTCACGCGGTCCTCGAGCGAGGCGGTACTGGAGCCGACCTCCAGGTAGTCGCGCAGCACCATCTCGCTGCCCGGGCCCAGCCCGGTGGTCAGCTCCTCCACCTGGAGCGACAGCAGGCGGCCGTCCACGCCGAGCTCCAGCACGTACTGGGAGATCTCCTCCGAGATCCGGCGCACCATCTCCTGGCGCTGCAGTGTGGCGGCCACGTCGCGCACCGTGACCATCGCCTCGATCTCGAGGGCGGAGAGCGAATTGGTCACCTGGTCCAGGCGCGCCCGGTACCGCTCCAGCGTGGCCAGGGCCTGGTTGGCGCGGGCGAGGACGGGCTCGGAGCCCTCCAGGACGAAGCGGATCCCGGCGATGTAGAGGGCGATGATCTGCATGGACTGGCTCACGCTGATCACGGGCAGGCCGGTCTGCTTCGCCACGCGCTCCGCCGTCCGGTGCCGTGTCCCGGACTCCTGCGTCTCGATGGTGTGGTCGGGGACGAGCTGCACCCCGGCACG
The DNA here is from genome assembly GCF_947493765.1 of uncultured Arthrobacter sp. Classification (GTDB taxonomy): domain Bacteria; phylum Actinomycetota; class Actinomycetes; order Actinomycetales; family Micrococcaceae; genus Arthrobacter_D. The sequence goes on along the minus strand of NZ_CANLSZ010000002.1, from coordinate 176,703 downwards.
GAGGATCCGGCTCGCGTCGCGGTCGCACACGATCGCGCCGTCCATCTTCGCCAGCTCCCGCAGGCGCGTGGGCGAGAAGTCGATGCCGATGTCGAATCCGCCCGAGGAGATGGAGTCCACGGTCCTGTCGAATCCGAGCACGATCAGCGCTCCGGTCCGTCCCCGCAGGATTCGCTCAAGACCGTCGCGCAACTGGGTTCCGGGGGCTACTCTGGCGAGGGTGGCCTTCAGCGCGTCCTCAGGACTGCGGACCATGGGCACTTCCTTTCGCCTCCGCGCGGTGGAGAGCCCGGCGCGGTCGGGCAGGCGCCGGGACGGTCCGGCGGTCGATGGCTGAGGGGTGTGGTGCAGCCGACATCAATACTACTGGCGCCGTCGCGCCCACCGGCGCGGACGCCCGTCGCCGGCCCCGCTGTTCCAGGGGGTGCCCCGGCAGATCCTCGGGCCGCACCCTAGAACAGCAGGGCCAGCGCCTCGGCGAGGGTGGACACCTCCCGCACCGAGAAACCGGCGGGAACGGGACCCGTGCCCCCGGGCGAGGCGGGGACGATCGCGTGCGTGAAGCCGAGCCGTTCCGCCTCGAGGATCCGCCGGTTGATGCCGGGGACCGGCCGCACCTCCCCGGCCAGTCCCACCTCGCCGAACGCGATGAGCCGGGCCGGGAGCGGGTGATCGGTCTTGGCGGAGGCGATGGCCAGGGCGACGGCCAGATCCGTGGCCGGTTCCGTCAGCCTGACCCCGCCCACCGTGGCCACGTAGCTGTCGTCCTTGTGGAGGGAGACCGAGGCCCGGCTCTGCAGCACTGCCAGCAGCATGGCCACACGGGAACTGTCCAGCCCGCTCGTGGCCCTGCGGGGCTGCGAGGTGGAGGACTCGGCGAGCAGTGCCTGGACCTCCGCGAGCAGCGGGCGCCGGCCCTCCAGCGTCACGGTGATGCAGGTGCCCGAGACCGGGTCCTTGGTCCGCGAGACGAACAGTCCGCTCGGATCGGCGAGCCCCTCGATCCCGCCGTCCGTCAGGTCGAAACAGCCCACCTCGTCCGTGGGACCGTAGCGGTTCTTCACCGCGCGCAGCAGCCGCAGGCGCGAGTGCCGTTCGCCCTCGAACTGGCAGACGACGTCGACCAGGTGCTCCAGGAGCCTCGGTCCGGCGATCGACCCGTCCTTCGTGACGTGCCCCACGAGCAGCGTGGTCATGCCGCGGGCCTTCGCCGCCCCGATGAGCGAGGCGGCGACCTCGCGGACCTGCGTGACACCGCCGGCACTGCCGTCCACGGCGGCGCTGCTCAGCGTCTGGACGGAGTCGACGATCAGCAGGGCGGGGTCGATCTTCTCGACCTGGCCGAGGGCCTGGCCCAGGTCCGTCTCCGCGCTGAGGTACAGGGAGTCGGCGACGGCGTCGATCCTGTCCGCCCGGAGTCTCACCTGGGCTGCCGACTCCTCGCCCGTGACGTAGAGGACGTCGTTGCCCAGCCGTGCCACGCGCGCGGCCACGTCGAGCAGGAGGGTGGACTTCCCCACGCCGGGCTCCCCCGCGAGGAGGATCACGGCCCCCGGCACGAGCCCTCCGCCGAGGACGCGGTCGAGCTCGTCGATCCTCGTCGGCTGGAACCCGGACAGGGTGGCATCGACGTCGGCGATCCGCCGTGCGGGAGTGGTGACCGCCGTGGCCGCCGTGGTGCGGGCCGCCACCTGGCCGGTCTCCTCGACGGTTCCCCAGGCCTGGCACTCGCCGCAGCGGCCCACCCACTTCGCCGTGGTCCAGCCGCACTCGGCGCAGCGGTAGTTCGGGGCGTTGCTGCGGCCCGCACGGGCAGCGGGGGAGGTCTTGGTGGCCATGGCCTCAGGCTACCGGCGGCCACGGACAGGACGGGCTCAGAGGCGCGGCAGGTAGCCTGCGGCGTCCTCGTGGGAGAGGCCCGTGGCCTCGAGCAGGTCCACCACGAGGGGGCGCAGGAGCAGCACGAGGCCCTCGCCCTCGAGGTGCTTGATGTGCAGCGGCCCGGGATGGAGCTGGATCGCGACGTCGGCGAGTTCCATGCGTGCCTGGCGGAGATTGAGGCCGCGCTCGGTCGAGTCCTGACCGGACAGGGCGCGGCTGAGGACGTCGACGCCGTCGGCGGCGTCGACCAGCGCCTGACTGAGGGCCACGACCGCCTCGTCGGACATGGCGGCGTGATTGATCACCGAGGTCAGCCGCCGGGAGAACACGCGGCTGTTCCGGATGGCGAGGTCGATGAAGCCGACGGACCTCCTGAGGGAGCCGAGTTCGTCGCGGTGCCTGCGGTAGGCGGGGGAGATCCGCGCCACCTCCTCGGCCGAGCGCATGCTGGTGGTCAGGGTGTCGAGCCGGGACTGGGAGGCGCGCGCCCTCACGAGGGCGTGCCAGGCGCGGGTGGAGTCGCTGTTGCGCAGGGCCGCGGCGCTCTCCCGGAGTACGTCCGAGAGCTCACCCAGGAGATCGCGGACGTCGGTCTTGGGTTCGCGGCGGGGGTCGCGGGGCAGCAGCACGGTGATCAGGAGGGCGAAGAGGCCCCCCACGATCGCGTCGAGGCTGCGGGTGAACGGACCGCCGTCGGGGGCGGGGAGCAGCACCACGAGCAGGGACTGCAGGCCCAGCTGCGTGGTGAAGATGGTGCCGCTGTCCAGGAAGCGTGCCAGGAGGATGGATACGAACAGGACGAGGGCCGCCTGCCAGAGGCCGGTGCCGAAGAACGTGAGGAGGACATCGCCCACCGCGATGCCGAGCGTGCACCCCAGGGCCACCTCCAGGACGCGGCGCAGCCGTGGATCGCGGGAGAAGCCGAGGGCGATCATGGACGAGGTCGCCGCGAAGAGCGGCCCCTCGTGGCCCAGGACCTCCTCGGCGAAGGCGTAGGCCCCCACCGCGCAGACGGTCATCTGGAGTGCGGTGACCACCGATCCGGAGCTGCGCCTCAGGCCGATGCGCGAGCGCCTGCGCAGGAAGGCGAGCGTCGCTGATACTCCCTGGCGTGCCGGCATGGCCCCAGTCTATGAGGTGGGGTCCCGGGCCCCTCCCGGTCTAGAGGAAGGGGCGCCCGGGCCCGGCCGGCGATGTTCACCTCCCGTTAAGGTCCGATGATCAGTCCCGTCATCTGCTGCGCCTAGCGTCGAACCCGTACCTCCGTCCTCCGCGTTCCCACCGGTGCCGCGCGTGCCCGGTGACCATCTCCCTGGAAGGGGCAGTATCCCGTGAAGGTTTCTCGTAGCGGCCGCACCGTGGCCGTCATCTCCCTCGCCGCGCTGGCGCTGACCGCATGCGGTTCCGACGACGTCACCGGAGGGGCGCCGGCCGATGCAGCCTCCGGGTCCTCCACGCTCAGCGGGACGCTGACCGGCGCCGGGTCCTCGGCCCAGAACGCGGCCATGACCGCATGGCAGTCCGGGTTCGCCGCATCGAGCGGCGCCGGCGTCCAGTACTCGCCCGACGGCTCGGGGGCCGGCCGCGACGCGTTCCTGGCAGAGGGCGTGCAGTTCGCGGGATCGGACGCAGCCCTCGACGACGAGGAGTACGCCGCCTCGAAGGAGGTCTGCGGTCCCGACGGCGCCATCGACATCCCGGTCTACGTCTCGCCGATCGCGATCGCCTTCAATCTCCCCGGCATCGACACCCTGCAACTGGACGCCGCGACCATCGCCTCCGTCTTCCGCGGCGAGGTGGAGAGCTGGGACGACGAGGCGATCGCCGCGCAGAACGAGGGCGTGGAACTCCCCGCGACGCCCGTCACCGTGGTGCACCGCGCGGACGACTCCGGGACCACCGAGAACTTCACCGACTATTTGGCGGCCGCCGCACCGGAGGTCTGGACCGACGAGGCCGACGGCGCCTGGCCCGAGGCCCTCGTCGCCGAGAACGCCCAGGGCACCAACGGCGTCGTCTCGACGACCACCGGGACCGACGGCGCCATCACCTACGCGGATGCCTCCGCCGTCGGCGATCTCGGCCGGGTCAGCGTGCTGGTCGGCGAGGAGTACGTGCCCCTCGGTGCCGACGCCGCCGGCCGCGCGGTCGAGGCGGCGACGCGGGTCGCGGGCCGGTCCGACGTCGACATGTCCCTCGAGCTCGAGCGGGACACCACCGCGTCCGGTGCCTACCCCGTGGTCCTCGTCTCCTACCACGTGGTCTGCAGCAGCTACGCGGACCAGCAGACCGTGGACCTCGTCAGGGCCTTCGAGACCTATGTGGTCAGCGCGGAGGGGCAGGACGCCGCCGCGGCCTCCGCGGGCAGCGCACCGCTCCCGGAGGACATCCGGGCAGACGCCATGACGGCGATCGGATCGATCACCGTGGGTTCGTCGTAGACGCCGTCACCGGCCCGGCGGCCACCGGGAAGGACCACCGGCGGTTCCGGGCCGTGCAGGAGAATCCCGTACCGTGACATCTGTCCGGGGCGCGCAGCGCCCGACCTCCGACCCGAAGGGCACCCCCGTGGCGACCACCACCCTGACCAGACGCGATGCGGCAGGCAAGTCCGGAGACCGGGTCTTCTCCGGAGCCGCGCTGGGAGCGGGCATCCTGATCCTCGTGGTCCTGTTCGGCGTGGCGGTCTTCCTGATCATCCAGGCCCTGCCGGTCCTGGGCGCGGATCCGGCGGACATCACCGGCGGTGAGGGGTTCGGGGCCTACATCTTCCCGATCGTCGTCGGCACCGTCATCGCCGCAGCCATCGCGCTCCTGCTCGCCACCCCGCTGGGCATCGGTGTGGCCCTGTTCATCTCCCACTACGCCCCCCGGCGCCTGGCCATGACCTTCGGCTACCTGGTGGACCTGCTGGCCGCCATCCCGTCGGTGGTCTACGGCGCATGGGGCTATGCGGTCCTGGCGCCGCGACTGGCCGTCGTGTACGGGTGGCTGGCCGAGAACCTCGGCTGGATCCCCCTCTTCGCCGGACCGGCGAGCCAGACGGGCAAGACCATCCTCACCGCGGGGATCGTCCTCGCCGTCATGGTGCTGCCGATCATCACCTCCCTGAGTCGGGAGATCTTCCTGCAGACCCCCACACTGCACGAGGAAGCTGCCCTCGCCATGGGCGCCACCCGGCTGGAGATGATCCGGATGGCGGTGCTCCCCTTCGCGCGGGCAGGCATCGTCAGTGCGGCGATGCTCGGACTCGGCAGGGCCCTGGGCGAGACCATGGCGGTGGCCCTGGTGCTCTCCGGCGGCGCCCTCACGGCGAGCCTGATCCAGTCCGGAAACCAGACGATCGCCGCGGAGATCGCCCTGAACTTCCCCGAGGCGTACGGACTGCGCCTGAGCGAACTCATCGCGGCGGGCCTGGTGCTCTTCGTCATCACGCTGGCCGTGAACATCATCGCGCGCTGGATCATCAGCCGCCACAGGGAATTCTCGGGAGCGAACTGACATGAGCAGTGCACTGCTGAAGACACGGCGCTCGCAGCTGACCAAGGGCAGACTGCCCGGCTACGCCATCTGGGTGGTCCTCGGCACCGCCGTGGTGCTCGCCGCCGCCGTCTCGGCCCTCATCGGTTTCGACGTGCTCGTGTGGGCCCTCATCGCAGCCGTCTTCTTCGTCGCCGGCGCCACACTGGTCACCGCAGCCGCCGAGGGCCGGCGGAAGGCCGCCGACTCGCTCATGACGTACCTGGTGTACGGCGCCTTCGTGATCGCGCTGCTCCCGCTCCTCTCCGTCATCTGGACGGTCCTGGAGCGGGGCCTGCCGGGACTGTCCTACGACTTCTTCTTCACCTCGATGAACGGGGTGACCGGTGCCACGGACAACGCGTCCGCCGAGAACGGGACGCCGGTCCTGGGCGGCGCGTACCACGCGATCGTCGGCACCCTGCAGATCACCCTGTGGGCCACGCTCGTCTCCGTGCCGATCGGCCTGCTGGCCGCCGTGTACCTGGTGGAGTACGGCAGGGGCGGGGCACTCGACCGCGCCATCACCTTCTTCGTGGACGTCATGACGGGGATCCCGTCGATCGTGGCCGGCCTCTTCGCGGCCGCGCTGTTCGCGCTCCTGTTCGGGCCCGGCACCCGGACGGGATTCGTCGCGTCCGTCGCCCTGTCCGTGCTCATGATCCCCGTGGTGGTCCGTTCCACCGAGGAGATGCTCAAGATCGTCCCGAACGAACTCCGCGAGGCCTCCTACGCGCTCGGTGTGAGGAAGTGGCGCACCATCGTGAAGGTGGTGGTGCCGACGGCGATCTCCGGCATCGCCTCGGGCGTCACCCTGGCGATCGCGCGGGTGGTCGGGGAGACCGCCCCCATTCTCGTCACCGCCGGCTTCGCGAGCTCGATCAACCTGAATGTGTTCGGGGGATGGATGAGCACGCTCCCGACGTTCATCTACTACCAGATCCTCACCCCGACCTCCCCGACCAACATCGATGCGAGTACGCAGCGCGCCTGGGCGGCGGCGCTGATCCTGATCATCATGGTCATGCTGCTCAATGTCGTGGCACGCCTGGTGGCGAGGATCTTCGCCCCCCGGACCAGCCGCTGACCCGCCCCACCTCTTTCCCGAGCTGACAAGGAAGCAATGTCAAAGCGAATCGACGTCAAGGACCTCAACGTCTACTACAGCAAGTTCCTCGCCGTGGAGGACGTCAACATCTCCATCGAGGCCCGCTCGGTGACGGCGTTCATCGGCCCCTCGGGCTGCGGCAAGTCCACCTTCCTGCGCACGCTGAACCGGATGCACGAGGTCATCCCCGGCGCGCACGTCGAGGGTGAGGTGCTGCTGGACGGCGACGACCTCTACGATCCCGCCGTCGACCCCGTGACCGTCCGCGGGCAGGTCGGCATGGTCTTCCAGCGCCCCAACCCGTTCCCCACCATGTCCATCCGGGACAACGTCCTCGCCGGGGTGAAGCTCAACAACAAGCGGATCAGCAGGTCCGACGCCGACGCCCTCGTGGAGAAGTCCCTGCGCGGCGCGAATCTGTGGAACGAGGTCAAGGACCGGCTGGGGCGCCCGGGCTCGGGGCTGTCGGGCGGTCAGCAGCAGCGCCTGTGCATCGCGCGGGCCATTGCGGTGTCACCCCAGGTCATCCTCATGGACGAGCCGTGCTCGGCCCTGGACCCCATCTCCACGCTCGCCATCGAGGATCTCATCAACGAGCTCAAGGCGGACTACACGGTGGTGATCGTGACCCACAACATGCAGCAGGCAGCGCGCGTGTCGGACAAGACGGCGTTCTTCAACATCGCCGGAACCGGCAAGCCCGGGAAGCTGATCGAGTACGCGGACACCACCACCATCTTCAACAAGCCGCTCCAGAAGTCGACGGAGGACTACGTCTCGGGCCGCTTCGGCTAGGACGGGAGCAGGGGGCTCAGGGCGAGGAAGAGGACGGCGCCCAGCAGCGCGGTCGCGGGGACCGTCCCGAGCCAGACCAGCAGGACTCGGACCACGCGGGGGCGGCGGACGGAGGCGAACGGCTGGTTGGCGCCGGCCCCGACGATTGCCGAGGCCATCATCTGCGTACCGGACAGGGGCAGGTGCAGGACGATCCCGCTCACCAGGAGCATCGCCGAGCCCACGCCCTGCGCGGTGGAGCCCCGCATGGGATCGATGTGCACCAGGCGATGCCCGAGGGTGTGGGTGATCCGCCAGCCCCCGAGAAGGGAGCCGGCGGCGAGCAGGAGGGCGGCGAGCACCTGGATCCACATCGGGACGCCCGCCCCGTCGGCGGAGCCCGTCGCGATGAGCGCCAGGAGGATCACCGCCGTGGTCCGTTGGCCGTCCTGCAGACCCTGGCCGAGCGCGAACACCCCGGTCAGGACGGCCTGCGCCATCCGGTTGCCCCGGTTGACCCGTGCGGGGGAGCCGTGGCGCAGCAGCCACGTGGCCGGGAACACCGCGGCGTAGGCCAGCAGGTAGGCGACGACCGGGGCCAGCAGGAGCGGCAGGACGAGCCTCAGGAGGAATCCTTCCGGAGCGCCCTCCATCACCGGGCCACTCGTGAGGTGGGAGGCGAGGCCCGCGCCGACGATCCCACCGAGCAGGGCATGCGTGGACGACGACGGCGTGCCCCGGTACCACGTGAGGACGCTCCAGCCGGACGCGGCGATCAGGGCGGTCAGCAGGATCGCCAGACCCGTGCTGCCCGGCGGCAGACCGCGGGCCGCGCCGATGAAGAAGAGGGCCAGAGAGGTGCCCAGCAGGGCGCCCAGGAGGCCGAACAGAGCTGCGAGCAGGACGGCGACGGTCGGCGCCAGCGCCCGCGTGCGGACGGCTGCCGCCACGGAGTTGGAGACGTCGTGGAAGCCGTTCAGGAAGGCGGAACCGCCTGCGGCGACGATCACCGCGCCGAGGAGGAGGGGCTCCACCTACGATTCCTTGACGAGGATGCTGCCCACCTGGGTCGCGACCCGGCGGATGTCCCGAGTGACGTCGACCAGCTGGTCGGCCACATCCCGGTGTCGGAGGTAGACGAGGGGTTTGTGGTCGTGGAGCAGCTCCGCGCACCAGCTGCGGTGCGTGCGTTCGGCCCGCTTGGCCAGGCGGAGGATCTCGATCCAGTACTCCTCGAGGTCCTCCATGGAGTTCAGCTGCTGCATGGCCACCATCGTCAGTTCCGCCTGCCGGTTGATGACCTCGAGCTGGTCGGTGGCGCGCTGGCTCAGTGTGCTCAGCCGGTACAGGGCGATGAGCTCGCCGGCGCCGTCGAGCTTCTCGATCGCCTCGTTCAGCAGCCGCGAGAGGGAGTAGACGTCCTCGCGCGGCAGCGAGTTGATGAACGAGGTGCGCATGGAGGTCAGGAGCGCGAAGTGGAGATCCGTCGAGGCGGACTCGTGCTCGTGGAGTTCCTCGGAGAGGCGGTCGTACTCCTCGGTGGTGGCGCCGAGGAGAGCGGACATGGTCCCCACGCCGAGCACCAGCTGCCGGGCCATGCGCGAGAGCAGTTCGGGTCCGGCGTTCTCCTGGGGGAAGAGGCGTAGTCTCACGGAGTCTTCCTCGAGGGTGCGGACGCGCCGATGTCCATCACACCGGGATGCGGAGGGCATAATAGTGGCGCCGAACCGGGAGCGCCTCTCGGCGGAAGGCCGCTCGAAGCGGCTGGGTGTTGAAGCCCGGGGGTTCCACGGCTCGACGCCGCGTTAAGTCTTGCCGTCCCCGCCACAACTGTCAACCGCCGAAGCTCGCCGGCACCGGGAGCGCGCCGCTACCTCCCGTACGGAGTGCCGTCCGGGGGCGCCCGTTCTCGTGATCAGGCGGCTGTCACCACCACGGGGATCGACGACCAGCCCCGCAGGGCGGTGTGCAGGAACTGTTCCGGGGGTGAGGTGAGTTCGACCGATCTCACCCGGCGCGCGAACTCGGTGAGGAGCACGTCCATCTCCAGGCGGGAGAGCGGCTGGCCGACGCACTGATGGATGCCCATCCCGAACGCCAGATGCCCTCCGGCTTGACGGCCGATGTCGTACCGGTCGGCATCCGGGCCCCAGCGCTCGCGGTCGCGATTCGCCGAACCGACGAACACCGCCACCTTCGTCCCGGCGGGCAGTTCGACTCCGCCGAGGACGGTGTCCGTCGAGGTCGTGCGGTAGAACGACTGGAAGGGCGATTCGAAGCGGAATGCCTCGTCGACGGCGAACTTGACCAGTTTCTGGTTCTCGTGGACCTTCGCGTACTCGCCGGGGTTGCCGACGAGCGACATGAGGGTCGCTCCCAGGGAGAAGATGGTGGTGTCCAGTCCGGCGGAGAGCATCGCGCGGACGAGGAGGGCCGCCTGATCGGTGCTGATCTCTCCACGATCGGCGTGCTCCCAGATCTGCGCGCCGAGTGAACCAGGGGAAAGATTCTCCCGGGCCGTGTTCGCCATGGCCCAGTCGTTCTTCCCGGCACCGGCGTCGAAGTGCTGACGAGCGAGTTCGGTATCGGGGCCGAACGTCGAGAAGTTCGCTGCTCCGAGCGCAGGCAGGTTCTCCGCACGGCCCTCCCGGGGGATGCCCACGGCGTCGCCGAAGACGCGCAGCGGGAATACCTCCGCCATGTCCTTGACCAGGTCGAAGGAGCGCCGTTCCAGCAGCTCGTCGACCAGCTCGGTGGCGTACTCCTCGAATGCGGGACGCAGTGAGCGGACTCCGCGAGGGGAGATGACGCCGGCCAGTGACCGGCGCATCTCGGTGTGGATGGGCGGGTCCGACTCCATGATCCCCTGCGCTCGCCAGCTGGGCTCGTAGTGCAGGTTCTTCGGACCCGCTCCGGCTCCGGAGATGAAGGTGTCGTGGTCCTCGAGGATCGACCTGCATTCCTCGAACCGGGTCGCGGCGTGCAGGGAGTGCTCCTTCATCAGGACCACGGGCCCTGCCTGGCGCATCTGCTCGAACAACGGGTACGGGTCCGCGAGGTGCCCGGGGGCGTACGGGTCCTCGGTGATCACTGGGATGGGGGCGGTGCTCATGCGTTCCTGCTTCCCGTCTGACGAAGGATGGAGCGGACTTCAACCTAGCGATCCACAGGATTTCTGGACAATGTGGTTCTCATCCTGCGGGAACCGAAATTGTCATCCCTGCCCGCGGGGTGGACGATCGACGGGAAGCCGCTCATGTGCGGCGCGTCACACTGCCGGGAGAGGAGTGCCCATGTCGTCGTCCTTCGAGCGGGGGCTGGCAATCCTGGCTGAGGTGCTCGCCGACGGCGAGACGACTGTCGAGACGGTTGCCCGCGACCTCCGCATCCCCGTCAGCTCCGCCTACCGGTACTTCAGGGTCCTGCGGGACCAGGGCTTCGTGACGGAGGACGAGGGCCTGTACCGCGTGGGACGAAGGGTCCTCGATGTCGCGGGTCGGCCGGCAGCCCAGTCCGTCCTGGTCGACATGGGAAACGCGGTCCTGCGGTCGATCGTCGACCAGGTGGGTGAGACCGCCGTGATGATCGTCCGGGTCGGCGACCAGGGCATGTGCCTGCTTCGCGAGGAGACGCGCAAGTCGCTGAAGTACACGTTCGCCGTCAACGAGTTGCTTCCGCTGTATGCGGGGGCCGGTCAGCGCATGGTGCTCTCATGGGCGCCGCCGGAGGTGGTCCACCAGGTTCTCGACGGACCCATGACCCGCTTCACCGAGAAGACCCTCACCCGGGAGCAGCTGCTGGCCAGTATTCCGATGGTGCGTGCCTCGGGTGTGGTCGTGTCCCGGGGCGAGTTGGACGAGGGATCGGTCTCGATCGCCGTTCCCGTCATGCACCGCGGTGAACTCGCGTGTTCGCTCAACGTGGCCGGCCCCGAGGCCCGCTGCGGCTCCAAACCGTGGGTAGCGTCCACGCTGACAGTCATGCGCGAGGCAGCGGAAACTCTTTCAGGGGCGCTGAACAGTGGCCCACCACCGAAATCCACCAGGGAGACCCTTGATGACTGCAGTACTGCCTGAGACGACACCCGTGACGATCGGCGTCCATCGCGCCACGCTCGAGGACATGGTCGAGGTGGCCCGCAACCGACGCCGCGTGGTGATCGACGAGGCCGTCTTCGAGTCGATGCGTCCGTCGCAGGAATGGCTCCAGGGAATCGTGGATTCCATGGGCGGGGACACGAAGACACCACCGATCTACTCCGTGAACACAGGATTCGGTTCACTCGCCGGCCGTCGGGCGTTCTCCGAACCGGCGGACGCCGCGGAACTCTCCCGCCGCCTGGTGCTGTCCAACGCCTCCGGGGTGGGACGCTTCGTGGACGAGGAAGTGGTTCGCGCGACCATGTTCATCCGGATCGTCTCCCTGGCGCAGGGGTATTCGGGTATTCGCCCGGAGATCATCAGCACGCTCGCGGACATGCTCAATGCCGGAGTGTGCCCCGCCATCCCGGAGTACGGATCACTCGGCGCCTCCGGTGACCTGATTCCGTTGGCACACGTTGCGATCGTCATGTCCCGCTCGCACGCCGGTGAGGACATCAACCTCGACTCCGGGGAGGCCATGCTCGCGGGCACGATCGTCTCGGGAATGACGGCCATGGAGGCGGCCGGCATCGAGCGGCTGCCCCTGGGTGCGAAGGACGGACTGGCCCTGCTCAACGGCACCTCGTTCTCGGCCGCCCAGGCCGCGCTGGCCCTCGTCGACGCACAGAATCTGCTCGAGACGGCGCAGATCACCGCGGCGATGACGCTCGAGGCCGTGATGGGTTTCGGGGATGCGTTCATCGACGAGTTGCACCGGGCGCGGGGACAGCGCGGCCAGATCGAGGTCGCCGCCCGCATGCGTGAACTCCTCGCCGATTCGACCCTGATCGACGGCAACGCGTCCACCGATCCCAAGCGCCAACCGCCGCAGGACGCCTACTCCCTCCGGTGTGTCCCACAGGTCTTCGGCCCCATCAAGGACACCCTTGCCTTCGCCGCGGGGATCCTGGAGAACGAGATCAACGCGGCGACGGACAACCCGCTGATCCTGCCCGCGCTGCCCGACACGCGGTCGCTGAAAGCGGTCTCGGGCGGGAACTTCCATGCCGAGTACGTCGCCTTCGCAGCCGATTTCATCTCCATCGTGGTCACCGAGATCGGCTCGATCACGGAACGCCGCCTCTTCCGCCTGGACGACGGCACGCTGAACCGCGGGCTCCCGGACATGCTCATCGATTCGGAGCAGACCGGCCTGGACTGCGGCTACATGCTGCCGCAGTATCTGGCCGCTGCCCTGGTCTCGGACTGCAAGACCCTGGCCCACCCGGACTCCGTGGACTCGATCCCCACGTGCGCCAATCAGGAGGACCACGTGTCCATGGCCAACAACGCCGGGCGGCATGCACGCCAGATCGTGGAGAACATCGAGACCGTGGTCGGCGTCGAACTGCTCATGGCGGCCCAGGCCCTGGAACTTCGTGCCGGTCTGGAGTCGACGGGGGAGGCGCGGATGGGCAGGGCGTCGGCGTCGGCGCTGGCCCTGCTTCGCAGCAGCACGTCGCAGGACGGTCGCCCGGTCGACCACATCACGTCCGACGTCGTGCTGTATCCCCGGGTCCGGAGGGCACGTGACCTCGTCCATGCCGGATCAGTGGTGGAAGAAGTGAACCGGGTGCTCGTCGACTGATCGGCGACCGCCAGGCATTCGTCCCGGTCCTCCGTCAGGACAGGCACGATCTTCGCCCTCACAGGGGCTCCCATACCGGGATGATCCCGGTCTCCCGGATACATCGCATTGGAGGTACGTCATGGGCACCGTCCCTACTGCCGGACTGCACCTGGGCCCACCGGGTGCAGGAGGCGCCGACGACGGGTACACGGAGGTGGTCATCGACGAGATCCGCCCGGAATCCGACCGGGTGGTCTCCGTCCATCTCCGCCCCCGCACCGAGGGCGGACTCCCTTCGTGGACTCCGGGATCACATGTCGACGTGCTGCTACCGAATGGTCTTCTCCGCCAGTACTCGCTGTGTTCCGAACCGGGAGCAGGGACGTGGCGGTTGGGAGTCCTCCGTGAGGCATCGGGCCGCGGCGGCTCGGCGTACATCCACGAGGGACTCCGCCCCGGGGACAGCGTCAGGGTCCGCTCACCCAGGAACAACTTCGAGCTCCTGCCCGCTCCCGAGTACCTCTTCGTCGCCGGCGGTATCGGCATCACTCCGCTCCTCCCCATGATCGCGCGCGCCGAGGAAGAGGGCATCCCCTGGCGCCTGGTCTACCTGGGGCGGTCCCTGGCATCGATGGCGTTCAGGAGTGAACTGGAGCGCTATGGCGACAAGGTGCAGCTCCATGCGAACGATACGTCCGGCCGCTATCCGCTGCCGGAGCTGTTCGGCACCGGTGTCGGCGGGTTCCACGCCTACGTCTGCGGGCCGGCGACCCTGCTCGACCAGATCGCGTCACTCGCGGGGACGTGGGACGACCGGACGCGCTTCCACTTCGAACGGTTCGTTGCCGCGCAGGACCCCGTCGCGGTGGAGGACGAGCACGAATTCACCGTGGAGACCACCGGAGGTGTGGAAGTGCAGGTTCCGGTGGGGATCAGCATCCTCGATGCCCTGGCGGAGGCCGGCGTCCCTGCACTGAACTCGTGCAGGGGAGGGATTTGCGGAACGTGTGAGACCGCCGTGGTATCCGGGGAGATCGACCATCGGGACTCCCTTCTCACTCCGGAGGAACAGGATGCGGGCGACACGATGATGATCTGCGTCTCGCGGTGCAGGGGATCGCGTCTGGTGCTCGACGTGTAGGGTCCCGGCGCACCAGCATCCGAGTGGGTCAGTCGAGCTCCCCGCGCCGCCAGGCCGCCGCCGCGTGCTCGAGGTCCTCGGCGGTCCTCACCAGCTGACTGGAGCTCCGCGTCAGTTTCGAGGCGTGCGAGCCGTTGGCGGAGTCGGCGCCGTCGGCGTGGTTCGCCTGGCCGAGGGCCACCACCCGGCAGAAGGCGGCGAAGCGTTCCAGCGCCACGTCGAACTCGCCGTCGAACGCGCCCGAGAGGATGGTGTCGGCCATGGAGGACATCTCCACCGCACCGGGCGGCTCGGCCGCACCGGCGACGACATTGGAGACCTGGGCGATCTCCTTGCCGGAGGCGAAGAACGCCGCGATGCGCTCCGGGTTCTGCTGCGTGGCCGCACGCAGGGCGTAGAGGCGCCACAGTGCACCGGGGAGGGAGCGGGCCGGGCTCTCGGCCCACATCTCCGCGATGGCCTCGAGGCCCTGCCGGTCGGCGAGCTCCACCAGACGGCGCGTGATCTCCGGGTCGTCGGCGTCGCGGCCGTGGTGCACCAGGGCGTGCGCTGCCATGTGCGCTGCCTCGGAGACACGTGACGGATCGACTCCCCCCGCGAAGACCTCGAAGTCCGCGGGAGCGAATGGCTTCGGTTTGTGGGGCCGTGGGCTCTTGCTCGTGTAGTCGCCGTCCATGGGATGAACGATACTCCTGGCCTTTCCGGGGCCGATAGGCGGGCCGGTCGATGGGGAGCCGGCGCTGGCCCGGGTGGGAGGGTGATTGCGCTAAAGTGATGGGGTTGTCGCCGCGGAGCCGCCCCCGGCGGGTGCTTCCCGGGACGGCAGCTGCAGGGGCCCTTAGCTCAGTTGGTTAGAGCAACGGACTTTTAATCCGTGGGTCGTGGGTTCGATCCCCACAGGGCCCACCGGGACAGCGGGAGGACCCCGGCGGATGCAGGGGTCCTCTTTCCGTCCGACGTCCCGTTCTCCTCGGGAGGGCTCGCCGGTTCTCCTTCGGCGCTCCCTCTCCGGATCTCCGCCCGATGACGGAGCCCCACCCGGTGACGGAGCCCCACCCGGTGACGGAGCCCCGCCCGCTGACGGAGCGGACGGGCGCCCGCCACAGGTACACCCGCGCCGGACCGGTGAATTCATCACCGGATCGGGGATTGACTCGCCGCCCCCGCTCGTTTGCACTGGTAGGAGAGCCCAGGCCGTGCCGGCCGGGCGAGGAGGAAATCATGGACGTCGTCGCCCTGCTCGGGATCGTCTCCGCCTGCCTGGTCGTCGCGGCAGGCACCGCGATCACCGCATGGCGTGTCGATGTGCTCGCACGAAGCGGCGGCGGCACCGACGACTTCTTCTGGGTCGCCTTCGGCGGGGTCGTGGTCGTCGCCGGGGCCGGCGTCGTGGCAGCGGCGCTCGGCGGCCTCTGGGCGGCAGCGGCCACCGCAGCCGTGGCGGTCACCGTGGCTGCCGGATGGGTCTGGCGCCGGGAGCGGGCGCGGCGCCAGGAGGCCGTCGTCGCTGCCCGGACCATCGCATGGTCCGGGTTGCTCGGCCGCCACGACACCGTGGCCCGGCACTGGGCCGACTACGACCTCGATCCGGCGAAGGCGATCGACCACCCCGAGATGCACGACCCCTCCCATCCGGCAGCGCGGCGCGTGGTCCACGCCCTGCGGGACGCGGAGACGGAACGCGACGCCGGGTCCGGGTCACCGACGGGGCAGCCGGGCGAGCTGGCCGCATACACCGAGGCCGTGCTCCGCGCGGAACACGTCTTCGCGGAGGCGGAACGGGAGGTCGGTGTCCTTCGGACGACCCGCGTGGCCCGGCACAGGGACGGTCCGGGTCGAGCCTGAATCGTTACCGGCCGATCTCTTCGGAAGGCGCCGCCCCGCCGGTAGGATTTAAGTTTCACAAGCGAACCATCAGCGGCCTCCGACCCGGGGTCGCGGAGCGCACATCGAGGCAGGGAAGGATCCGATGCGAGTCCTCACCCGATGCACGGCTGCCCTGCTGGCGGCCCTGCTCCTCCTCGGCGTCGCACCGGCTGCCATGGCGGACCACGGGGACGAAAAACGTGCACTGATCGCCTCCAGGGCTCAGGCGAGTGGCCAGAACGCCAGGTTCGCGACGTTCACCACCGGTCTGACCCGCCCCGGCGCAGGTGAACTGGTGCAGGAGCTCAGCGGCTCCGACAGTGCGCAGGCGAGGGCGACCGCGGAGATCCTGCAGACCGCCAGACCGGATGTGGTGCTGCTCGGCGGCTTCGACAACGAGCCCGGCTCGGCCGCGGTGGAACTGTTCTACCGGAACTACCTGCGCGTGGGTCAGAACGGCAAGGATCCACTCGACTATCCCTACGTCTATGCGCCCTCCTCCAATGCGGGAGTGCCGAGCGGGTTCGATCTGGACAACGACGGCAGCATCGACGGACCCGGTGACGCGCTCGGGCCCGGCGCGTTCCGGGGGCAGGACAGCATGGTCCTGTTCTCGAGGTATCCCATCCAGGCGGACGGCGTCCGGACCTTCCGCAACTTCCTGTGGAAGGACATGCCCGGGGCGCTTCTCGACTCGGCCACGACGCAGGACGGCGCCTGGTACTCGGCCGACGAACTGGCAGTGCTGCCCCTGTCGAGCACCTCCCACTGGGACGTCCCGGTCGTCGTGGCGGGCCGGACCGTTCACGTGCTCGCGAGCCATCCGGGCGGTCCGGTCACCGAAGGCTCGGATGGCGCGGGCGCGCGCACGGGCGACGAGGTCCGCTTCTGGTCCGACTACGTCCGCGGCGCCTCCTACGGTTACGACGACGACGGCACACGGGGCGGGCTGAGGCAGGGTGAACGCTTCGTGGTCATGGGGGACCAGAACATCGACCCGTTCGACGGCGGCGCGGCGTCGACGTCCATCGACCGGCTCCTGGACAGCAGTCTGGTGCAGGATCCCCTGCCGTCCTCGGAGGGTGCGGTCGAGGCAGCGGCACTGCAGGGCGGGGCGAATGCGACCCACCGGGGGGACCCCAGGTTCGACACCGTGGACCTCGAGGACCAGGGAGCGGGCAATCTGCGCGCCGACTACGTGCTGCCGTCGAGGACGCTCCGCATCTCCTCCTCCGGCGTCCTCTGGCCCAGGGCCGGCCTCCCGGGCTCCGAGCTGACGGGTATCGCTCCCTTCCCCGCGAGTGGGCACCGCCTCGTCTACGCGGATGTGGTGCCGCGGGACACCCGGTCGCGCTGACCACGGTGCCGCAAGGAGGCAGCCAGTCCCTTGTCGCCCTCGACACGTGGGTGTAGCGTCATCCGGCATGAGGACACTTCTGTTCCAGTAATCGCGGCCCCCGCCACGATTTCAGCGCCACTTGTCGATGACACCCCTCCAAGCGCGCCACAGAAGTCCTCCGACCATCCTCACAGAAGACTTTCCGTCCTGTGTCGGTCGCGGGCCGTTCCGTGGGGCACCCGAAAGGAACACCATGACCAGCAACGATGACCGATCCGCAGCGAACGGCGGAACCGACGAAGCCACACCGAGTGCGGGGGAAGCTCCAGCGAGGAGTGTGCAGGACGACCCGCGGGCCCGGCTCGCGCTCGCCAGGAAGAATCATGCGGCCAGTCCCACCGCAGCCACCGGGGCCGGACACGTGAAAGCGGCCCACCAGAGCGGCAAGCAGGGGAAGCAGGAGAGGAAGGTGCGGTGGTAGCGGCGAGGTGACTCGTCCTTGGGAGAAGCCCAGAACCGCCTGAAATGGAGCTGGCTCCGCGTTCTGCGTATGGGGGAATCGCAGAAATCGGAGCCAGCGATCCCAGTATACTTCTACAGGAGACCGAAAAGTCCAATCGAAAGGTGCTGATGGCCGTCACAGCCAGGGCATTCCAGCTGTGGCGTACCCGGATCGCTCCACACGACAGTGTGTCCGACCTCTGCAGGATCGCCGACGTCAAGCGGTCCACCCTCGCCCAGCAGCTCGTCCGCGGCAAGGTCTCCGTCCCCACCGTCGTCTCCATCGCCCGCGGGTACGGGGTACCGGTCGTGGACGCGCTGTCGGAGTTCAACGGCTTCGAGGACCTCCCGGACGGGCTCGCGGAGCCGACCGACGCCGAGCTGCTGAGCCAGATCTCACACATCGACATCCTGCGCCTTCTCGTGGCCAGGAGCGAGGCGAAGGAGAGCGGGAGCGACATGCCGCCGGATCTCGCTCCCTTCCCGCACAGGGCGTCGGTGCGGGCCTGGATCGAGGCCATCGACCCTGGGGATCTCCGTCAGCAGCTGGCGGTCAGTACCGGTGTGGCGCGGCAGAATCTCTCGGCGCAGCTGACGGCCGGGCGACTCGCCCCCTGGATCGCCGTCCAGGCCGGTCGGATCGCCGGCGTCTCACTGGCCAGTGGTCTGGTGGTCACGGGGCTCATCACCCCTGAGGAGGGCGGGTGGCCCGAGGACGGCCGCGACCGGGCGCTGCGCGCCGTTCCCGATCTCGACCTCGTGCTCCTCGCCCGCGACCGGCTCGACGTCCTGGGTCGGCAGATGAGGCGGACAGAGCTCGACGACGGCAGGGACCGGGCGATCTGGGAGAACCTCGCATGACGGGCATGACGATCCAGTGGGCGGCACTGGTCCTCTGCGCCATCGCCGCCGCCGTGCGCATCCCGGGTGCACTGCGGGGGCGCGGGCGAACCATGTGCGCGGCTCTGCTGCTCCTGACCCTTGCCGTCGGACTGTCCATCGCGCCGGTCTACAACCCCGTGGACGCCGTCCTGGGCGGGGTCAACGGGGCCAACCTGTTGCTGCGCATGACGCTGTACGCAGTCTTCGTCCTGCTCGGGGTCAGGGTCGCGGCCGCTTTCGCGTCGCCCCTGGCGCACCGCCTGGTGGTCGGGCCCTTCGGCCTGGCCGTCCTCGGTCTGACCGTCGCCGCGACCCTGTACTTCTTCGGGGCGAGCGAGCTGCCCTTCAGCTCCGTGGGCCTGGGCGCCTTCGACGACCAGGCCACCGTCCAGGAGTACGCCGCCGTCGGACGGCTCTACCCGGGGTACGTGGCCGCGTGCCTGGTGCTGCCGACGGCCCTGTCCATGCTCGACCGGCGGTCGAGGCCCAGCCACCGGGTGGCGGGCGCCCTGCTCTCCAGCAGCTTCCTGCTCGTGGTGGTGTTCGTGGTGCTGCGCCTCACCAGCCTCGAGCTCCTCGACTGGAATGTCATCCTGCCGTTCTCGGCGATCGTGCTCCTGGTGCTGGGTCTGGGTCTCATCTGGCTGAGCCACATGCTCGCGCGGCGGCGTTCGGCGCGGGACACCGGGCTCTCCTGACCGGCGCCCCCTGACCGGTACCGGTTCCTCGAGTACCGCGATGGGCGGCGATCATCCTGGGATCTGCTGGTCCGAGCGCGCCGATGGAGACCGAATCGTGTCCTGGTTCTGTTCACGTTTTCATGATGGTGTGCAAAAATTATGATTATGTAACTGCCGCGGACCGTGGGGGGTCAGCGGATCGTTGCGACCGCATGCGAGGTGTGTCCATTAGAACGGGTGGACCCACCGACCTGTGCTTCAGTGCTGAAGACACTGAGAAGGGCACCAGCCGAGGCGAATCGGATGGTGCCCTTCGTGGTTTCCGGTGCTATTCGGCGTCGTGGTCCGTCTCGATGATGCGGGCCAGGCTCTCGAGCGCATCCACGGCGCCGTCACCCTCGGCCCGCAGCACCACGACGTCCCCGTGGGAGGCGCCGAGGCTCATCAGCGACAGGATGCTCGAGGCGTCCATGGCCTCGTCGGCAGGCTCGCCCTCCATGGCGATGGTGACCTCGAGGGGGATCTCCCCCGCGGCCTCGGCGAAGATGGAGGCCGGCCGGGCATGGAGCCCCACGCGGCTGGCTACGGTTGCTTTGCGTTCTGCCATGGGAGTTCCTTTTCGTCGGGGATTCTTCAGTACAGCCAAGCCGAACGGAGGTCAGGCCGCAACCGGTTCTGCGACGGCGGTGGTCTTCCTGCTCGTGGCGAAGCGCTTGAGCGCGATGACCGCGAGGGCGGAGACCACCGTGCCGACGAGGATCGCGACGACGAACATCGCGATGTTGCCGATCGCGAAGAAGACGAAGATCCCGCCGTGGGGTGCCTGCGAGGTGACGCCGGTCCCCATCACGATCGCCCCGGTCACCGCGGACCCGAGGAGGGAGGCGGGGATGACGCGCAGGGGATCGGCCGCGGCGAACGGGATGGCGCCCTCGGAGATGAAGGCAGCTCCCAGGAGCCAGGCGGCCTTGCCGTTCTCCCGCTCGGCGAGGCTGAACCGCCGCCGGTCGAGCAGCGTGGCCAGGGCCATGGCCAGCGGCGGGACCATGCCCGCAGCCATGACGGCGGCCATGATCTGCCACGGGGCTTGGTTGTCGATGGACCCGGCACCGAGCCCGGCCACGGCGAAGGAGTAGGCCACCTTGTTCACGGGCCCGCCGAGATCGAGCGCCATCATGAGCCCGAGGATGATGCCCAGGCCCACGGCGGCCGTGCCGGTCAGGCCGGAGAGCCAGTCGTTCAGACCCGCGGTGAGCGCGGCGATCGGGCCGCCGAGCAGCAGGAACATGAGCCCCGAGGCCACGACGGAGGCCAGGAGCGGGATGATGACGACCGGCATCAGGCTGCGCAGCCAGCGGGGGACGGCGAGCCGCCCGATCAGCATCGCGATGTAGCCGGCCAGCAGGCCGCCCACGATGCCACCGAGGAAGCCTGCACCCATGAAGCCCGCCACCGAACCGGCCACGAAGCCGGGGGCGATGCCGGGCCGATCGGCGAGGGCGTAGGCGATGTACCCGGCGAGGGCCGGGACGAGGAACCCGAGCGAGAGCTGCCCGATCTTGAACGCGACCGCTCCCAGGTAGGTGCCCAGGCCGCCGTCGGGCAGATTGCCCAGGCTGTTCTCGAGCACGATCGTGTCCGCGGTCTCGGTGATGAGATACCCGCCGAGCAGGAACCCGATGGCGATGAGGAGTCCGCCTCCTGCAACGAACGGGATCATGTAGCTCACGCCGGTGAGCAGGGCACGCTTGAGCGTGCTGCCGATGCCGTCCCTCCCGCCGTCGCCGTCCGGCTGCTCGGTGGCCGCGGTCCCGGAGACCGTGCGGGCACGGGGATCCTGCGCGGCGGCGAGCGCTTCGTCGACCATCTCGCCCGGCTCGTCGATGCCGCGCTTGACCGGCGCGGAGACGACCGGGAGTCCGGCGAACCGCTGCTTGTCACGGACATCGACGTCGACGGCGAAGATCACGGCGTCGGCGGCCGCGATCACCGAGGGATCCAGCGGGGTCGCCCCGGAGGACCCCTGCGTCTCCACCTGCAGGTCGACCCCGCGCTCCTTCGCGGCCGCGACGAGGGAGTCGGCGGCCATGTAGGTGTGGGCGATGCCGGTGGGACACGCGGTCACGGCGACCAGGCGCCTGGTGCCGGTCTGCGTTCCGTGAGCCCCGTCGAGTGCGGGGCCGGTGGCATCGACGCCGGAGCGCGAGGTGCCGAGCGTGGCAGCAGCCTCGCTCGCATCGGCGCCGGCGCGGCTCGTCGCCCCGGCCGATCCTGCAGCGTGCGCTCCGGTGCCGTCCGCCGTCGTACTCCCGAGGCCGAGGGCACCATCGACGAGCGCGACGACGTCGGCGGGTGTCCGGGCGGCGCGCAGGGCCGCCGTGAAGTCCTTCCTGATCAGCGACCGGGCCAGCGTGGACAGCAGTTTCAGGTGTTCCTGGTCGGCTCCGTCCGGCGCGGCGATGAAGAACACGAGATCGGCCGGTCCGTCCTTGGCCCCGAAGTCGACCGGTGGGGCCAGGCGGGCCATGGCCAGGGTCGGCGTCGAGACGGCCTTCGAGCGGCAGTGCGGAATGGCGATCCCACCGGGAACGCCCGTGGCGGTCTTCTCCTCCCGGGCGAGGGCGTCGGCGTACAGGCCCTCCACCTCCGTGGAGCGGCCCTGGGCGGCCACCTGTTCGGCCAGGTGGCGGATCACCGAGGACCGTTCCGCCCCCAGATCCTGGTCCAGAACCACGAGCTCTGCCGTGATGAGATCGGACATCAGAGTTCCTCCTGTGCTGTGGGTCCCGAGCCGGGACCTGCGTGGGTTCCGATCACGGGGAGGGTGATCGTGTGGGCGGTGATGGAGACCTCCGCCGGTGACGTCTGTTCGAGCGAGGGCACCGTGGACCCGGGCAGGGCCGCTGCCGCCGATCCGTGGGCGACCGCCTGGCGCAGGCAGTTCTCCGGGAGTTCGCCCGCGCTGTGCGCCAGCAGGTATCCTGCCAGGGCGGAGTCTCCCGCGCCGACCGTTGAGCGGGCCGTGACGGGCGAGTGTATCCCGTGCCAGGCCCCCGCACTCGTGACGAGCAGGGCGCCCCGGGAGCCGAGGGTGGCCAGGACCGCTCCGACACCCGAGGAGACGAGCACCGCGCAGGCGCTCGCGGCCAGCTCGTGGTCCTCCTCGAGATCGTGTGCGGTGCCGATGCCCGTCAGCTCCGCGAGTTCCTCGGCGTTGGGCTTGAGCAGATCCGGAGCGGGGAATCCCGTGGCGCCCTCGCTGAGGGGTTCGCCCGAGGAATCGATGGCGACGAGCGGAGCCGATGGCCCGTGGGCCTCCCGGACAGCGGCGATCACGCGGGTGTAGAAGGTCGGCGGGACGCCGGGGGGCAGGGAACCTGCCAGTACCAGCCAGTGTGCCCCGCCGCTCTCGGCGACGACGACGGCGAGGAGCTCGTCGAGCTGTGCGCCCGTGAGCACGGGGCCGGGCTCGTTGATCTTCGTGGTCGTGCCGTCCGCCTCCGTGATGGCCGTGTTGGTCCGCAGGTCCGCGCCGATGGGCAGGTTCCTGAAGGGCACCGCCACCGTACGCAGACCGGCGAGGACGGGGTCGTCGTCGTCGCCCGGCAGGACCGCCAGCGTGCGGACGCCGGACATCGCCAGCGCCCGACTGACGTTGACGCCCTTCCCGCCCGCTTCCCGGCTCACGCGGACGGCGCGCTGGACGGCGCCGCGCTCCAGCGGTGCGTCGAGTTCGACCGTCCGGTCGACGCTCGGATTGGTCGTGAGGGTGAGGATCACGCGACGATCACCTCCACATCGGCGTCGGCGAGTGCGGCCGAGAGGGATTCCCGGGGTGCGCGGTCGGTGATGAGTGCATCGATGTCCTCCAGCTGGGCGAAGCCGACGAGGGTCTCCTCGTCGAACTTGGACGAATCGGTCAGCAGCACCACGCGGCGCGCCGAGCGGATGATGGCCGTCTTGACGGCTGCCTCGTCCCCGTCGGGGGTGCTGAGCCCGAAGCCGGCAGCCAGCCCGTTGGCCCCGATGAAGGCGATGTCCGCCCGCAGCCTGTCCAGGTGCGCGAGGGTTACGCTTCCGACCGCAGCGCTGGTCAGGGCCCGCACGCGGCCGCCGAGGAGTTCCACTCCGAGGCCGGCCGCCGACAGGACGGCGGCGATCGGGAGACAGTGGGTGACCACGGCCAGCTCGGGGCGGGGTTCCTCCGCGAGCATCGCGGCGAGTGCGCCGGTGGTGGTCCCGGCGTCGAGCAGCACGGCGCCCCGCTCCGGTACCAGGGCGAGCGCGGCCAGGGCGATGCGCTGCTTCTCGGCCTCGTGCCGGGAGGACCGGCTGATGAGGCTCGGCTCGTTGGTCGTGGGACCGCCACCGGCGATCGCTCCCCCGTGGACCCGGCGGAGGACACCGTCGTTCTCGAGCAGCGCCAGGTCCCTGCGCACCGTCTCCTTCGTGATGCCGAAGTGCGTGGACAGCCCGGCCACAGTGACCCGGCCGTCGGCGGAGACGAGATCGCTGATCTGGCGGTAGCGCTCCTCGGCGAACATGGGACTCCGTTGCGATCGGGCTGCGGAGCATGCCGCAGGATGTTGCTTCATCTTTGTTTGGGTGACTTTATCTTTGCTTTTGCGCAGGGGTCAAGTGGTTTCGGTCACAAGAATCCGGCGTGGTTCGACGCCACCGTTCGACAGCGGGGTGGCCGGGAGGGGCACGCGGGGATCATGGGCGCCGGGGGCCGGACGGCCGGGCGCGGTGCTAGAATTGCACCCTAAGCATGCTGATGAAGTAGAGTCGTACCAAGTTGCAGATGGTTTGCATCACCCTATTGGACGGCGGCAGGACCAGCGGGTCCTTCGTCACTATCACTCAAGGAGCATCTTATGGGAATCTTCGGCTGGCTCATCCTGGGCCTCATCGCCGGCGCTATCGCCAAGCTCATCCTCCCCGGCAAGCAGGCCGGCGGCTGGATCATCACGCTGATCCTCGGCGTCGTCGGCGCCCTGCTCGGCGGCTTCATCGGCAGCGCAATCTTCGGGGTCGGTATCGACGAGTTCTTCAAACTCTCGACCTGGCTCCTGGCCATCGGCGGCTCGCTGATCGTCCTCGTCATCTACGGTGCGGTCACCGGACGCAAGGGCTCGCGCGTCTGATTCACGCAGCAGTCGGCTGAACTGCGGGGATCAGCTGCCGGAGGGACGTCACCAGGATCTGGTGGCGTCCCTTCATCGTTCCGCACCCGCCCCGATGACCACAGCACCAGTCAGGTGCGGAAGGACCACGATGTTCGGCAGGAACAAGGAGAACCCGGCGGTCAAGGCCGCCAACGGTGCGCTGTTCGACAAGGACGGCCACCCCAAGCCCGCCATCCTCCGCGGCATCGAGCGTGCCCTGAACGTGCAGCGACCCCTGATCATCTCCAATCTGGCCCGCCTCCGCCGTCGGCATCCGGATGCCTCGCCGGCGGACCTCGCCAGACGGCTCGAACGCGACTACCTGCGCGCGACGACGGCCGCCGGAGCCGCCGTCGGCGCCACGGCCGCCGTACCCGCCGTCGGGACGGTCGCCTCGCTGGGACTCTCGGCCGCGGCGACCGTCGGTTTCCTCGAGGCCACCGCGCTGTACGCGGAATCGATCGCCGAACTGCACGGCATCCACACCGACGACCCCGAGCGCTCCCGCGCCATGGTCATGGCCATCCTCATGGGGGAGGAGGGCACCGCGCTGATCCGCTCCATCCTCGGGGCCTCGGCCGGTCAGGGCGCTCCCCAGTACTGGGGGCAGATGGTGAACAAGGCTGCACCGGCCTCGCTCGTGAAGACGCTGACGGGAACCATCCAGCGTCGCTTCCTGAAGAAGTTCCTCGCCCGGCAGGGCGGGTTCATGCTGGGCCGGGCGCTGCCGTTCGGGGCAGGGGCCGTGATCGGGGGTGCGGGCAACCACCTCATGGGCAAGGCGGTCATCAGTACCACGCGCGAGGCCTTCGGTCCCCTGCCCCGGACCGTTCCCGGCGAACTGGCCGAAGCCCTGGAACTGACGCAGCAGGACGGTAGCCGGACGAGCTCCTAGCCGAAGACGGCGTGGGCGATGCTGAAGATCAGCAGCCCGGCCAGGGAGCCGACCACCGTCCCGTTGATCCGGATGAACTGCAGATCCTTCCCGACCTGCAGTTCGATCTTGCGGGAGGTCTCCTCGGCGTCCCAGCGGCCCACGGTCTCCGAGATGACCCCTGCGATCTCGCTGCGATAGGTCCGCACGAAATACGAGGCACCGTCGGCGATCCAGCGGTTCATCCTGTCCGCGAGGGCGGTGTCGCTGGTCAACCGCGAACCGAAGTCGCGGACCAGCGCCTTGAAGTTGGTGGTCAGTTCGCTCGCGGGATCGTTGACGGCCTCGAGCAGCGCGGTCTTGATGGTGGCCCAGGTACGCGCCGTGAGGTCCAGGACGCGCGGATCGTCCAGGAGCTGCGCCTTGATCTCCTCGGCCCGGGCGATGGTCTCCGGGCGGTGCTGCAGATCCTGCGCGAGATCGCGCAGGTACTTGTCGATGGCCAGGCGCACGTCGTGCCGGGGGTCGTCCTGGACGGCACGGATGAACTTCGACAGCTCGGCGTGCACGCGATCTCCGACCACGCCGTCCACGAGGCGTGGCACCCAGGTGGGGGAGCGCTGCGCCACGACCCTCGTCACCACGGCGTAGTTCCCGTCCACCCAGTCGGCGGCGCGGTCCACCAGCAGGTCGACGAGCGCGTGGTGATGACCTTCGGCGAAGATCCGCTCGGCGATGCTGCCGATGGGAGGCCCCCAGGGCGGCTCGAGGACGTGCTTGCGGACCAACCCTTCGATGACACCCTGGACGACGTCGTCGTCGAGCACGGTGAACAGGCCGCGGATGAGCGCCGCCCCCTCCACCGCGATGCGGTCCGCGCTCTCGGGCCGCTCCAGCCAGGCGCCGGCCTTCTGCGCGATGCGGGCGGACTCGAGCTTGGCCACCACCACGTCCTCGGACAGGAAGTTCTCCTCGACGAACTGGCCGAGCGACTCGCCGATCTGGTCCTTCTTGCGCGGGATGATCGCGGTGTGCGGGATCTTCAGGCCCATCGGGTGCTTGAACAGCGCGGTGACCGCGAACCAGTCCGCGAGGGCTCCGACCATGCCTCCCTCGGCCGCGGCCCGGACGTACTGGAGCCACGGGTAGGAGTCCTGCAGGGCGAAGGCCACCACGAAGACGAGTGCCAGCGCACCGAGGAGCCCCGTGGCCAGGGTCTTCATACGGCGGAGGGCGACCGCCCGCTCCACGTCGGTCCCGGTCATCTGAGCATCCACCCTCCCGAGTGTATCGACGCGCCGCCGACGCCGTCCCCGCCGCAGGGCGATGGCGCGTGGCCGACGGCGTCCCGTACGGTGGACCGACGCCGTCGACCACGCGAAGGACCGTGCCCCGTGCCCCCTGTCATCCTCGCCCACCGCGGCAGCAGCGGCTCCTTCGCCGAACACACCCGGGCGGCCTATCTGCAGGCGCTGGCCGACGGCGCCGACGGCGTGGAGTGCGATGTGCACCTGACCCGCGACGGCCACCTCGTCTGCATCCACGACACCACGCTGGATCGCACCACGGACGGTACCGGGGACGTGGCGGACCACACGCTGGCCGAACTGCGCGAGCTCGACGTCTCCTCCTGGAAGGGCGTGGACATCCCTCCGGCGTACGGCGGTCCGGGAGAGCAGCTCCTCACCCTGGGGGACCTGCTGCTCCTGCTGCGCCGTGCCGGCCGCCCCGTCGGGCTGGCCGTCGAGCTGAAGCACCCGAGTCCGTTCGGCCTCCGGCTCGAGGAGGCGCTGATCGCGTTCCTGATGGACGAGGGCTGGGATCCGGAGTCGTCCATGGTCGGCGGGGTGGAGGTGAGCTTCATGAGCTTCAACCCGGACTCGGTGCGTCAGCTGCTCGAGTCCGCGCCGCACCATCAGGTGTGCCAGCTGGTGGCGGACATCGACCCCGGCGAGGTCAGGGAGGCCCTGCGTCTCGGGTCCGTGGCGGAGGGCGCCCTGATCGACGTGCTGGAGGGGGCCCAGCGGGACAGCGAGGAGCTGATCGACCAGCAGGTGGTGGGGCTGGCCGGACCCGGCGTCCAGTACGTGCGCGACCACCCCGACCGGGTGCGGCGGTGGATCGCGGACGGCACCCGGGTGCGGGTCTGGACCGTCAACACGGTGGAGGACGCGCACTTCCTCGCCGGTCTCGGTGTCCAGGAGCTCACCTCGGACGTACCCGCGCTCATCCTGCAGGCCATGGCCGAGCCGGGCGGATGATGCGGGCGTCCGACCGGTGTGCTGTGGTTGAGTAGGACGATGCGAACACCCATCGAGGATTATGCGCTCCTGTCCGATCTCCACACGGGTGCACTGATCTCCCGGACCGGGAGCCTCGACTGGTTGTGCTTCCCCCGCTTCGACTCGGATTCCGTGTTCGCCGCCCTCCTCGGCACCCCGGAGCACGGCCGCTGGCTCGTCACGCCGGATTCATCGCGGGCGGAGGTGGTGAGCAGGAGCTACATCGATTCCACCTTCGTGCTCCAGACCCACTGGCGCACCCCCGAGGGCGAGGCCCTCGTCACGGACTTCATGCCCGTCGCCGACCGGCGGGCCAACGTGATCCGGCGCGTCCAGGGCCTGAGGGGAAGGGTGACGTTCCGGCAGGAGCTGCAGATCCGCTTCGGCTACGGCGAGATCGTCCCGTGGGTGACGCAGCATTCCGGCGACGACGGCCCGGCACTGCTGGCGATCGCCGGGCCGGACGCACTCCTGCTCCGCGGGCCGCGGCTGCACGCTGAGGACAACACGCACCGGGGCACCTTCGAGGTGTCGGGGGGCGACGTCGTGGACCTCGAGATGATCTGGTACCCCTCGCACCGCGAGACCCCCGGCGGACTCGACGTCGAGGAGGCCCTGGACGCCACGATCAGCTACTGGCGGGCCTGGGAGGCGAGCTCGGAGGGCGACGGCCACTATTCCGCCGCCGTCCGGCGCTCACTACTCGTCCTGCGCGCCCTCACGCACGAGGACACCGGCGGGATCGTCGCAGCGCCCACGACGTCGCTGCCCGAGCAGTTCGGCGGGGCCCGCAACTGGGACTACCGCTTCTGCTGGCTCCGCGACGCGGCCCTGACCCTCGAGGCCATGATGACGCACGGCTTCGCCGGGGAGGCCCTGGGCTGGCGCAACTGGCTGCTGCGCGCCGTCGCCGGTGATCCCGAGGATCTCCAGATCATGTACGGGGTGGCGGGGGAGCGCAGGCTGCCCGAGCGCGAACTCGACCACCTGCCGGGCTACGCCGACTCCGTGCCGGTCCGGGTGGGCAACGGAGCCGTGGACCAGTACCAGGCCGACGTGGTCGGCGAGGTGCTGGTGGCGCTGGAGAAGCTGCGCTGCCACGGGGTGAGGGAGGACGACTTCTCCTGGCCGCTGCAGCGGGCCCTCATCAAGTTCGCGAGGAATCACCTGGACGATCCGGATCACGGGATCTGGGAGATGCGGGGGAAGAAGCAGTTCTTCACGCACTCACGCGTCATGGTGTGGGCCACCTTCGACTGCGCCGTGCGCGCCGTCCGCGACCACGGGCTGGATGGGCCGGTCGAGGAGTGGGCGGACATCCGTGACCGGATGCACGCGGAGATCATGGAGCGCGGGTTCGATCGCGAGCTGAACTCCTTCACCCAGGTGTACGGCGGGACGGAGGTGGACGCCTCCCTGCTCCAGCTCCCCCAGGTCGGGTTCCTCGACTACGACGACCCTCGGATGCTCGGCACGGTGGAACGGATCGAGGCGGATCTGCTCGACAGCGAGGGACTGCTGCTGCGCTACCGCACGCACGGCGCCGACGACGGCCTGGACCCCGGTGAGCACCCGTTCCTGGCATGCTCCTTCTGGCTCGTGGAGCAGTACGCGATGAGTGGCCGCGGTGAGGAGGCCGGGCGGCTCATGGAGCAGCTGGTGGGCTATTCGAACGAACTCGGGCTGCTGTCCGAGGAGTACGACGCCGTCAACCACCGTATGGTCGGCAACTTCCCGCAGGCCTTCTCGCACCTGGGCCTGGTGCGGGCGGCCGACGCCCTCCAGATCGCCCGCGGCGAGGCCGGCGTCCACGAGGTCATGGCACGGGAGTAGGCAGGGAAGTGGGCAGGGGAGGGCGGTTCCTGCAGGGACCGCTCTCCCCTGCAGCCTGCTAGGCGGAGACGCCCTGCGGCTTGAGGATCACCTTGATGGCGCCGTCGGTCTTCTTCTGGAAGTTCTCGTACGCGGCAGGTGCCTCGTCGATCGGGACCTCATGCGTCATGAGGTCGGTGACGCCCAGGGGATCGGAGGCCTCCTCGACGATCGGCAGGAGCTCGTCCGTCCAGCGGCGCACGTTGCACTGACCCATGCGGAACTGGATCTGCTTGTCGAACATGGTCAGCAGGGGCATGGGGCTCGCTGCTCCTCCGTAGACGCCGCTGAGGGAGAGCGTGCCGCCGCGGCGTACGGCGTCGATGGCCGAGTGGAGGACCGTCATGCGGTCGCTGCCACCGGTCTCCATCACCTTCTGTGCCAATGTGTCCGGCAGGATCCCGACGGCGTGCTGGGCGAAGGCGCCCACGGGGGAGCCGTGCGCCTCCATCCCGACGGCATCCACGATGGCGTCCGGTCCGCGGCCACCGGTCATGCTGCGCAGTTCCTCCGCGGTTCCGTCCGAGAAGTCGATCGTCTCGATCCCGTGGCGCGCCGCCATCTCACGACGCTCCGGGACGGGTTCGACGCCGATCACGCGATGCCCGAGATACTTGCCGATCCGAGCCGCGAACTGTCCCACGGGACCCAGGCCGTAGACCGTGAGCACACCGTCCTTCGGCACGTCCGCGTACTGGACGCCCTGCCAGGCGGTGGGCAGGATGTCGGACAGGTAGAGGTAGCGCTCGTCCGGCAGGTCCGAGCCGACCTTGACCGGTCCGTAGTCGGCGAAGGGCACCCGCAGGTACTCGGCCTGGCCACCGGGCACCGAACCGTAGAGGGACGAGAAGCCGAGGAGCGCGGCACCCGAGCCCTGCTCGTGCACCTGCGTGGTCTCGCACTGGGACTGGAGTCCCCGCGTGCACATGTAGCAGTGGCCGCAGGAGATGTTGAAGGGGATCACCACGCGGTCTCCCGCCTTCAGCTTCGTGACCGCCGAACCGACCTCCTCGACGATCCCCATGGGCTCGTGTCCGAGGATGTCGCCCTTCGCCATGTAGGGGCCGAGGACCTCGTACAGGTGGAGATCGGACCCGCAGATGGCGGTGGAGGTGATACGGACGATGGCGTCCGTGGGCTCCTGGATGACGGGGTCCGGGACGTTCTCCACGCTGACGTTGCGCTTGCCCTGCCAGGTCACTGCCTTCATGTGTGTTCCTCCGGATACTGAGTAGGCCTTCCTTCCCCCACTATTCACCCATCACCCACGAATGGGAAGCCGGACCGCGCGTCACCTAGCCTTGGGAGGTGCTGCTCCTGAAATCCCCCGCCGTCCGGGTGGGCCTCTCCGTCGCTGTCGCCACCGGGCTGTATGGACTGTCCTTCGGGGCGCTGTCGGTGGCCGCCGGCCTGGACGTCCTCCAGACCATGGCGCTGAGCCTGCTGCTGTTCAGCGGCGGCTCCCAGTTCGCGTTCATCGGCGTCGTCGCCGGAGGGGGCAGCGGCATCTCGGCGATGTCCGCGGCAGCCCTGCTGGGGATCCGCAACGGCGTCTACGGCATGCAGCTCAATGTCCTGCTGCGCCCCCCACGGTGGCGGAAGCTGGTCATGGCACATCTGACCATCGACGAATCGGCGGCGACCGCCTCGGGCCAGCGGGATCCGGACGAGCAGCGCCGGGGATTCTGGGCCGCCGGTATCGGCGTCTTCGCCCTTTGGAACCTGTTCACCCTTCTGGGCGCGGTGGTGGGCAACGCGATGGGCGATCCTGCCCGCTGGGGGCTCGACGGCGCCGCCGTCGCCGCCTTCCTCGGCCTGCTCTGGCCACGGATCCGGGCCCGGGAACCGGCGGCGATCGCCGTCGTCTGCGCGGTGATCACCCTGGTCGCCGTGCCGTTCGTCCCCTCGGGTGTGCCCATCCTGATCGCGGCCGTGGTGGCCGCGGTGCTCGGGCTGTCGGGCTTCGTGCCGCCGAGCGAGGGCCTGGAGCCCGACGTCGAGCCCTATGCCCCGGGCGCCCCGAGAGGTGGGGCATGAGTCTGTGGGGATGGATCCTGGTCGCGTGTGCGGTGTCGATCGCCACGAAGTTCCTCGGCTTCCTGGTTCCCGCGAGGCTCCTCGACAATCCGAGGATGCTGCGCGTCGCCGGGTCCCTGACGATCGGGCTACTGGCGGCGCTGACCGCGACCAACACCGTCGCGTCGGGTCAGTCGCTCGTCGTGGACGCCCGGGTCGCTGCGCTCGTCGCGGCCGCCGTCGCCCTGTGGCTGCGGGCGCCGTTCCTCGTGGTGGTGCTGGTGGGAGCGCTCGCGGCCGGGCTGGCACGGCTGCTCGGGGCCGCGTAGGGCCCTCCGGTCCTGGGTCCCACTCCGCCGCAGCCTCCCCTCCCACTGTTCGCGGTCGTGCGGTGGGACCGCGCGCTCCGTGGTGCGCTCGTCCCACTGTTCGCGGTCGTCCGGTGGGAATGAGCGCTCCGTGGTGCGCCCCTCCCACTGTTCGCGGTGGTTCCTTGGGACCGAGCGCTCGTTCCCGGTGTCCGACCCGGTTCAGTGGGACAGGACGCCGCCGCGGCGGTGCAGCTCACGCCTGGGGTGCCGTGCTAGGCGGCGGAGCGTGGGGCTGCCATGATGACGGCGACCCCGACGAGGCAGACCGCCGAACCGATGAGATCCCAGCGATCCGGTCGGAAGCCGTCCACGAGCACGCCCCAGGCCAGCGAACCCGCTACGAAGATCCCGCCGTACGCAGCGAGGATCCGTCCGAAGTGCGGGTCGGGTTGCAGGGTCGCGACGAAGCCGTAGGCCCCGAGCAGCATGATGCCGAGACCGGCCCACCACCACGGTCTACCCTCCCTGACGGCCTGCCAGATCAGCCACGCCCCACCGATCTCGGCGCCCGCGGCCAGGACGAACAGGACGGTGATACGCAGCATCGTCATGATCCTCCCGCGCCCGGTGAAGTCCGAGCGGGTGCCCGTCGGGCGGCAGGACGGGATCGCGCGGTCACGGGCCGTTCACGACGGCGGCCGTCGCCTCCGCGATCGCGGCCTCCTCGTCGGTCGGCACCACCAAGACGGGGAAGGCCGAGGCCGCGGAGCTGATCACCCTGGCCTCCCGGGAGCGCTCACCGTTGCGCCCGGCGTCGAGCTCGAGGCCGAGCGCGCCGAGCCTGGCGACGACGGCGGCGCGGAAGGCTCCGGCGTTCTCCCCGATACCGGCGGTGAAGACCAGCGCCTGAGCTCCCCCCACGGCCACGTGGTACCCGCCGACGTACTTCGCGAGCCGGTAGGAGGCGACGTCGATCGCCGTCCTCGCCGCGGCGTCCCCGGACTCCGCGGCCTTGGTGACGGAGCGCATGTCGTTGGTACCCGTGAGGCCCTTGAGCCCGCTGTCGCGGTTGAGCAGCTCGTTCAGCTCCTCCTCGGAGTACCCCTCACGGAGCAGGAACAGCAGGATGGACGGATCCACGTCCCCGGAGCGGGAGCCCATCACGAGGCCCTCGAGGGGGGTGAAGCCCATGGACGTGTCGATGCTCTCCCCGTCGCGCACCGCTGTCACCGAGGCCCCGTTGCCGAGGTGGGCGATGACGCCGGTGAATGTTTCGACGCCCAGCAGTCCGGCCGCACCCCGGGCCACATGGGCATGGGACGTCCCGTGGAAGCCGTAGCGCCGGATGCCGTGCCGTCGGTACAGCTCGTCGGGCAGCGCGTACCGCCAGGCGTACTCGGGCAGGGTCCGGTGGAACGCGGTGTCGAAGACGGCCACCTGAGGCAGGTCGGGCCATTTCCTCGTGATCGCCCGGATGCCGGTGACGGCCGCGGGATTGTGCAGGGGCGCCAGCGGATTGAGCCGCTCGATGGCGCGGGTGATCTCGTTGTCGATCAGCACCGGTTCGCTGAACCGCTCACCCCCGTGCACCACGCGGTGGCCCACCGCGTCGATCCCACGATCCCCGAGCGCCTCGGCCAGGTCGCGGTCCACGCGGTCGAGGGCGGCCGCATGATCGGGCACCTCGGCCTCGCCGATGCGCTCTACCAGGCCCTCGGCGAGGATGTCCTCGCCGTCCCGCACCTGGTACTTGAGCGAGGACGAGCCGGAGTTGATGACGAGGATGATCATGGGGTCCTGTCCTGGAGGGCGGTGTCGGCTAGGAAGTGGCGGACTGCTGGGCCTGCACGGCGGTGATGGCCACCGTGTTGACGATGTCCTCGACCGTACAGCCGCGCGAGAGGTCGTTGACCGGTTTGCGGAGGCCCTGCAGGACGGGCCCGACGGCCACGGCGCCGGCCGACTGCTGCACGGCCTTGTAGGTGTTGTTGCCGGTGTTCAGATCCGGGAAGATGAACACCGTCGCCTGCCCGGCCACCGCGGACCCGGGCAGCTTCGAGGCCGCCACCGAGGCGTCGACGGCGGCGTCGTACTGGATGGGCCCCTCGACGGCGAGATCGGGTCGCAGCTGCCGCACGAGCTCGGTGGCCCGCCGCACCTCGTCGACCGCCCCACCAGCACCGGAGGCGCCCGTGGAGTAGGAGAGCATGGCCACGCGGGGCTCGACGCCGAACTGCTGCGCCGTCTCGGCCGAGGCCACGGCGATGTCCGCCAGCTGTTCGTCGTCGGGGTCGGGGTTCACGGCGCAGTCGCCGTAGACGAGCACGCGGTCCTGCAGCAGCATGAGGAACACCGAGGAGACGATCTTCACGCCCTCCTTGGTCTTCACGAACTCGAGGGCAGGGCGGATGGTGTTCGCCGTCGTATGGGCAGCACCGGACACCATGCCGTCCACTCTGCCGAGCTGCACCATCATGGTGCCGAAGTATGCCCCCTCGAGCATGCGTTCCCTCGCCTGCTCGAACGAGACGTTCTTGTGGGCCCGGAGGCGCGCGTACTCCTCGGCGAACTCGTCGCGGAGCTCCGAGGTCGCGGGGTCCACGAGGGTGATGCCGGTGAGATCGATGCCCTGGGTCGCCGCCAGCTCGCGCACGCGCGCCTCGGGACCGAGGACGGTCAGGTCGCAGACGTCACGGCGGTGCAGGATCTCCGCGGCCTTGAGGATCCTGATGTCCTCCCCCTCGGGGAGCACGATCCTGCGGCGCTCGGCCCGGGCGCGCTGGATCAGTTCGTGCAGGAACCGCAGCGGCGTCATGGTGGCCGGTCGCGGCAGCTCGAGACGCTCGAGCAACTCGTTCTCGTCGACGTGGCGGGACCAGGCACCGAGCGCGGCCGCAGCCTTGCGGCGCAGGCCGCTCGCGATCTCACTGCGCACCTCGCTCACCTGGCGCGCCACGGTGTACGTGTCGTCGTCGAGCGTGAAGACCGGGAAGGGCGCCTGCGCCAGGAGGGCGAGGATGTTCGGATCAGGCGCGAGGCCCCCGGTCAGGACCAGTGCCGAGGGCACGGGGAACTCCGGCGAGAACGACGATGCGAGGGTGGCCACGAGGACGTCCGCGCGGTCACCGGGCACGATCACGAGGGCGCCGTCCGTGAGCAGGTGCAGGAAATTGCCCACGTTCATCGCCGCGACCCGGACGCCGGCGACGTCGCGCTCGAGATTCGGGTCACCGGCGATCTGCCGTGCCCCGAGTTCGGCGGCGACCTCCGAGACCGTGGGCTGGGAGATCTCCGTCAGTTCCGGGATCACGTAGACGGGCCGGCCCGAGCGCCCGGGGCGGATCTGCTCGCTGATGGAGGCGACCGCGTCGTCGGCCGCCCGGTTGACCATCATGGCGAGGAGGGAGACCTTCGCGGCGTCGAGTTCGCGGCGGGCCACGTCCACGGTATCCGCGGCCTCACCGACACCCATGGCCTTGGCACTGACGACCGCCAGCACCATGGCTCCCAGATTGTTGGCCAGGCGCGCGTTGAGGTCGAACTCGACGGCGGAGTCGTTGCCGGAGAGATCCGTGCCCTCGACGATCACGACGTCGCACTCCGCCGCGATCTCGCCGTAGATCGCGACGCAGCGTGCGTCGATCTCGGCCCGGTCCCCCCTCACGAGCAGGGCACGGGCCTCCGCGCGCGTCAGACCGCCCCGGGCCCGGCTCGCGGGTAGGTCGAACGAGCGCTGCATGAGGCGCACCATCGGGTCCGCGGCCGGATCATCGCCCTCGACGATGGGCCGGAAGAAGCCCACGCGGTCCGCATGCCGGTGCAGCATGTCGGCCAGACCGAGCGAGATCAGGGACTTGCCGGAGCCGCTCGTCATGGCGCTCACATAGATTCCGCGGGTCATGAGCCCAGTCTCGCAGGCTCGTCCGACACCTGGTATCTCGAGTCCGTCGTGCACGGTCTTCCCGGTCGTGCACGGTCTTCCCGTGTGCCGAGACGGCAGGAACGACCGCCGATCCCTCCAGGACCGGCACCGTCTGCGATCTCGGCGCGAGCGTGAGCGGGAAACCGGGAGGGAGTGTACGCAGAAGCGCCGCCGCCGCAGGAGAACCCCGGACGACGGCGCCTCCCGGGACGCTCTAGGCGTCGGCGGCCTTCGGCGTGCGATTGGGCAGGGCCAGCTTGAAGATCTTCGCCCAGGTGGACCCGACCTGCTTGGGCAGGGGGCCGGTGGTGTACGGCAGGCGGTAGCGCGAGCAGATCTCGCGGACCTTCACCGCTACCTCGGCGTACCGGTTGGACGGCAGGTCCGGGAAGCAGTGGTGCTCGATCTGGTGCGAGAGATTACCCGTCATGAGGTGCATGAACTTCGAGCCGGAGATGTTCGCCGAGCCGATCATCTGGCGGACGTACCAGTCGCCGCGGGTCTCGCCGTCCACCTCCTCCTCCGTGAAGGTGTCCGTCCCGTCGGGGAAGTGGCCGCAGAAGATGACGGCGTGGGCCCAGAAGTTGCGGATGGCGTTGGCGGCGAGCGTGCCGTAGAGGGCCTGCCTGCCGGAGCCGGTGAGCATGGCGACGGCGGGTGTGGCCGCGTAGTCCTTGGAGAACTGCTTGACGACCTTGACCCCCACGGCCTTGAGGTCGCGGTTCATGGCCTCCTTGGACTTCAGGCCCTCCTTGTACTCCGGCAGCTCGAGGTCGTACAGGGCGATGCCCCACTCGAAGACCGGGGCCAGGATCGCGTTGTACAGCGGGTTGCCGAGGTTGAAAGGCCGCCAGGGCTGATCGGCGTCCATGCGGAGCAGGTTGTACCCGATGTCCTTGTCCTTGCCGATGACGTTGGTCCACCGGTGATGCAGGTCGTTGTGCGTGTGCTGCCAGGACCGCGCGGGCGTCACGAAGTCCCACTCCCAGGTGGTGGAGTGGATGTCCGGGTCGCGCATCCAGTCCCACTGCCCGTGGAGGACGTTGTGGCCGATCTCCATGTTCTCGAGGATCTTGGCGAAACTCAGCATGGCCGTGCCGGCGAACCAGGCAGGCCGGTACTTGCCGAACAGCAGGGTGCCGCGGCCGGCGAACTCCAGCGACCGCTGGATCCTGATGATCCGACGGATGTAGGCGGCGTCGGAGGCCCCCCGCTTGGCGAGGATCTCGTCGCGCACGGCGTCGAGCTCGCGGCCCAGTTCGGCGATCTGCTCGTCGGAGAGGTGCTTCGCGGCGTCGGGGCGGACCAGGGGACGACCGGAGGTCGCGAGGGCGCCCGGGCGGGTCAGGGTAGTGGTCAAGGGGTTTCCTCCGTGGGGTTACAGGTCGAGGTTCACGGGCCCGGCGGCTGCCGAGACGCAGGTCTGGATGAGATGGCCGGGGGCGTTGTGCAGTTCCCCGGTGCGGAGATCGCGCACCTGCCCGGCGCGCAGCGGGATCAGGCAGCTGTGGCAGATGCCCATGCGGCACCCGCTGGGCATCAGGACCCCTGCGTCCTCGCCGATGTCGAGCAGGGGGGTGTCTCCGTCGGCCTGGATCTCGCGGTCCGACTGCTCGAACGTGACCAGGCCGCCGTCGTGCCCGGCGCCCATGGTGAGATCGGTGCTGAAGCGCTCGATCGTGAGCGTGCCCACCCCGGCCGGCTCCTGCCCCGCACCCTCGCCGACCCGGGGGGCGGCGCGGGCTGCGTCGAGCGCGGCCTCGCGCTGCCACAGCTCCTCGGCGTCGTTCAGGAAGCCCTCGGGACCACATGCGTACGCCGAGCGGGAGCGCCAGTCCGGGCAGAGCTCGGCGATGGTCCTGGTGGTGAACTCAAGCCTGCCCCGGATGCTCGAGAACCAGTGCCGCACCGTCAGGTTGGGGAACTGGTCGGCGAGTTCGTCGAGCTCCTCGCGGAACAGGCTCCTCTCGGGCGTGCTGTTGGATGTGATGAGCACGACGTCGGCGTCAGGCCTGCGCGGGATCAGCGTGCGGATCATCGACATGACCGGCGTGATGCCGCTGCCCGCGGTGAGCATCAGCAGGGGACGCGGGTGCTCGGGGAGGACGAAGTCGCCCTGCGGCGGGGCGAGGAAGAGGACGTCACCGGGCCTGGTGTCCCGGACGAGCACGTGCGACACCGACCCGGCGTCCGTCACGGTGATCGCGGGATCCTGCCCGGCCGCATTGCTGAGGGAGTAGGAACGCCACTGGCGCACCCCGTCCAGCTCGACGCCGATGCGCGCCCACTGGCCCGCCTGGTGGGCGTGCCAGCCGCGGCCCGGGCGGAAGTAGATGGTGGCCGACTGCTCGGTCTCGTGCTCCACGCGGGTCACGACGCCGCGGAGCTGACGGGCCGAGTACACGGGGTTGAAGAGGGAGAGGAAGTCCTCCGGCGCAAGCGGGGTGGTGAGCGCGGAGGCGGCCCGCGCCAATGCCTTGAACCGGATCATTTCATCAACGATATAGTCTCTCCCGCTAAGAATCTCCTCTCCCGGCATACAGTTGAGGGTGCAGAATCATCGCGTTGCAATAGATCAGGAGTGACCAGATGTCCAGGAGTGAGCTGCCACCCACGCCTCCGGAGCCTCCGTGGCTCGCCCTGCCGCCCGATGTCGGCGACCGCCTGCGATCCCTGACCCCGGCGCTGGTGGAGGCGATCATCGAGGCCGTGCCCCAGCTGGTGCCGGCCTATGCCCGCCCGATGGAGGGCAGTTTCGGTCACGTGCTGCGCAAGGGGGTCACGGCTGCGCTGGAGCGGTTCCTCGACCTGCCGGGAACCAAGCTGCCCGCGCTGTCCGAGGAGAGCCGTCAGCTGGTGGCGGGACTGGGACGCGGGGAGTTCCGGCAGGGTCGCAGCATGGATTCGCTGCTCGGCGCCTACCGGATGGGCGCCCGCG
Organism: uncultured Arthrobacter sp.; assembly: GCF_947493765.1. GTDB lineage: Bacteria > Actinomycetota > Actinomycetes > Actinomycetales > Micrococcaceae > Arthrobacter_D. The sequence continues at coordinate 137,917 of NZ_CANLSZ010000002.1, read as the reverse complement.
TCACCTTCCGGGAGATGTCGCGGCGCTCCATGGAGCAGGGCCTCGGCTCGTCCGTGGTCGTGGATCTCGGCGAATCCATCATGGCGTACATCGACGAGCTCTCCGCCGTGAGTGCCGAGGCCTACGCCTTCGAGCAGTCGGAGCGGGCGGGCGCCGTCGACCGTCGGCGCGCGGAACTCCTCGAGCTCCTCCTGCTGGGCCAGGCCGACGGGACGGCGCTGCGGCAGGCGGCGTCGCTCGCGGACTGGACGGTGCCCGCCGAGGTGGTCGTGGTGACTCTCCCGCTGGAACGCGCGGGCGGACTCCGCCAGCGGCTGGGACAGGGTGCCATCGTGATCGAGCGGGAGACCGACGCCGTCGCGCTCGTGCCGGAGCGCGGCCCGGCCTCCCGCGCAGAGCTGGAGCGCGTGCTCGCCGGGCGGAGGGCCGCGATCGGGCCCGCCGGCGGACTGGGTCAGGTGGCTCAGTCGCTGCGCCTGGCGGTCCTCGCCGCCTCCATGCTGCCCCCTCGTGAGGGCGACGACGAACTCCCCGTCTGGGCGGGCGAGCACCTGATCGAGGTGGTCCTGGCAGCCGAGCCGTCGGCCGTGGGAGAGCTGGCACGACGGCGGCTCGCGCCCCTCGCGGCCCTGCCGGACAACCAGCGCATGCGGCTCGAGGAGACCCTCCTCACCTGGCTGCGGCACTGGGGGCAGCGGGCACCGATCGCGGAGGAACTCGGTATCCACGCGCAGACCGTCGGCTACCGCGTACTGCAGCTGCGCGAGCTGTTCGGGGACGAGCTGAAGGACCCGAAGGCACGCTTCGAACTGGAGATCGCGCTGCGCAGCCGGCTGACGGTGCCGGCCCGCTCGGCGTAGCCGTGCTCAGTCCCCGATGTACGTGGCCGAGGTCCACAGGTGGAACAGGGCGTACGCACGGTACGGCCGCCAGGCCTCGGCGATCGTCCCCGCGTCCCGGATGCTCGGATTGCCCATGGCGCGCCGCGCCACGAGGTCGCCGGGGGTGAAGGCATCGGCGTCCCGGAGCACGCGGACCGCCAGGTAGTCCGCGGACCACGGGCCGATCCCCGGGAGGGCGAGCAGCTGCCTCCGCAGGGCCGCATGATCGGCGGCGGGATGGAGCTGCAGGCCGTCGACGAAGGCGCGGGCCACGTGCTGCACGGTGGCCGCGCGCGTGCGGGTCACACCGATGGCCGACCGCAGTTCCTCGTGCGGTGCGTCGGCGATGACCTGCGGCGTGGGGAAGACCGTGAGACCCGACGGCGACGGCGTGCCGTACGCTGCTGCGAGCCTGCCGCCGAAGGTGCCCCCGGCCGCGACGGAGACCTGCTGCCCGAGGACCGTCATGACGGCGGCTTCGAACGGTTCCGGATAACCGACGGCGCGCAGGCCCGGACGCCGCCGGACCAGCGGCCCGAGGAGCGGATCGTCCTCGAAGGCGCGGGCCACCGCGTCGACCTCCGTGTCGAGGTCGAGCCATGATCGGGTGATGCGGACGAGCCCCTCGAATTCGGCGTCGTCCTCGGTGTCGGCGGTGAGCTCGACGTCGTCGGCCCGGATGCTCACGGTGACCCGCCGTGGTCCACGAGGGCCCGGCAGCAGGCGAGTGTGCGTGCGGCCGGGCCGGTCGGTGAGCTCGCAGCCCGGGATGGCGTGGTTCGCGAGGATCGCGGCCATGGGGCCGGCGTCGAGCGCCCCGTTCGGTGCGAGGGTCGCGCTGCGGCCCACCGAGGACGACGCGGACGACGTGGCCGTGCCGGACGGCGGTGCCTGGACCATGGGAACCTCCTGGAACCTCCTGGGGCATTCCGGTGCGGGATCCGGTACGGGATCCGGTGCAACACTACGGTGCCGCATTACGGTGCCGCCCAGGGGCACGGAGTACCATCCGCAGCATGACAGAGCAGCAGTCGTTCGACATCTGGGCCGACCGAGAAGAAAATACTGCTCCGTAGCATGTATATTGCTCCCGTTATGTGGAATACTTCCACCCCTGCCGAAGTTGGAAATGGCATCTGGGCATCTTTCCCGCCCACAGAAGGAGATCTACCGCAATGGCAACCGACTACGACGAACCGCGCGTTCGCCCGGAGGATCAGCCGGCCAACGAGTCGCTCGAGGCAATCCAGGCACAGCGCAGCGCCACCACGCAGACCGCGCTGATCGATGTCGAGGACGGCGAGACCGCCGAAGGCATCGATCTGCCCGGCGCCGATCTTTCGCACGAGGAACTCCTGATCCAGGTCATCCCGGAGCAGGAGGACGAGTTCACCTGCATGTCCTGCTTCCTGGTGCACCACCGCAGCCAGCTCGCCCGTGAGAAGAACGGCGACAAGTTCTGCACCGAGTGCGAGGGCTGAGCGCCCCTCCTGACATCCAGGAGCCCCCGGTCCACGGACCGGGGGCTCCTGTCGTGAAGTGGCGGCTGCCGACCAGTACGGTAAGCGCATGACGCCTTCCCACGTGATCGTCCTGCCCGGCGGCGGGTACTCCGAGCTGTCCGACAACGAGGGGGAGATCGTGGCCGCACGGCTGCGCACCCTCGGTCTCTCGGCCGGGGTGTTCAGGTACCCCGTCCTGACGCGGCACCCGGGACCGCTCGACGCCGTCCGCGCCGAGATCCGCAGGGTCAGGGCCGGCGGCGCCGGCCGCGTGGCGCTGCTCGGGTTCTCCGCGGGCGGTCATCTCGCAGGACATGCAGCACTCGCATCCTCCGTCGCGGACGAGGAGCGCGTCGACGCGGCCGTGCTCTGCTACCCCGTCGTGTCGATGCAGCTGGCCACGCACCGCGGATCCCAGGACCAGCTGATCGGCCCCGAGGCCGACGGCCGCAGCCGCGCGGCGACCTCGCTCGACCGGCTGGTCACGCCGGACGCTCCACCGTTCTTCATCTGGCACACCGCCGCCGACGCCTCCGTCCCGGTGGAGCACGCCTATCTGCTCGGCCAGGCGCTCGCAGCACACGCCGTTCCGCACGCGCTCCACGTCTTCGCCGACGGGGAGCACGGGCTCGGTCTCGCGGAGGGCAGCGGAGCCGCCGAGCAGTGGAGCTCCCTGGCGGCCCGCTGGCTGCAGGCCCAGGGCTGGTGACCCGCCCCACGGTGTCGGTCCCCGCCATGCCATCGGGGCTGTTCGCCCACGTAGGGCCCGACGTCGAGCGGTGATCGCCCAGACACTGGTGGCACTCGGGCCCGTGATCGGTCTGCTCGGCCTCGGGTACGTCCTGCGGGTGCGCAGCTTCGTCTCGCCGGCGTTCTGGCCCCCGGCGGAGCGGCTCTGCTACGTCGTCCTGCTGCCGGCACTGTTCATCCACGGTCTGGCGACGGCCGACCTGGCGGGACTGCCCATCTCCCTCATGGCGCCGGTCCTCGCCGCTCCGGTGGTGCTCACCGCGCTCGGGCTCGTGGCGGCCCAGCGGTGGATGCAGTTCGACGGACCGGCCTTCACCTCCGTGCTGCAGGGCAGTATCCGCTTCAACAACTACCTCGGACTCTCGATCGCGCTGGCCCTCTTCGGGCCCGACGGCGTGGCGCTCGCGGCGATCGCCAACGCCATCCTGGTGCCTCTGGTGAATGTGGTCTGCACGCTCGCGTTCGCCCGGTACGGGGCGGAGACGCTCACCGCCGGTGGCACCGTCCGCAGTATCGCCACCAATCCGCTGATCCTGGGCTGCGTCATCGGGATCTCACTCAATCTGACGGGCCTCGGCCTGCCGCCCGGCGTCGCGGAGTTCGTGCGGACGCTCGGAAGTGCGTCGCTGCCGCTGGGCCTCCTGTGCGTGGGAGCTGCCCTGGAGCTGCGCAGCATGGTCCGCAACCCCTGGGCCGTCGGTCTTGCCGGCACCCTGAAGTTCGGTGTCATGCCGGGCCTGGGGCTTGCCGGCTGCCTGCTGCTTGGCCTCACGGGAGAACCGGCGGCCACCGTGGTCCTGTTCCTGGCGCTGCCCACGGCATCGTCGGCCTTCGTGATGGCCCGCGCCCTCGGCGGGGACGCGCGGCTCATGGCCTCCACCATCACGCTGCAGACCGTGGCCGGCGTGCTCTATCTGCCGGTGGTGTTCCTCGTGATCGCCCGGTTCACCGGGTGAGCCGGGCGGGGCGCGGTACTAAGCATGCTTGCTATGGCTCCGGCCAGAACCTACGGTGAGGAGAACACCTCTTCGAAAGGGCCGTCATGATCACGCTTGACCAGATGAAGGATTCCATGAACGCCGGCGCCACCGTGCTGAGCGAGGACGGAGCCGCCCTCGGGCCCATGGGTCAGCTCTACGTGGACGACGCCACCGGCGAGCCGAGCTGGGTCACGGTGGTCACCCACGCCATGGGCAACCCGGAGTCCTTCGCCCCGCTGCAGGGCGCGGAGCTCGACGGACGCAACGTGCGCCTCCCGTTCAGCCACTCCATGGTGTACGAGTCGCCGAAGATGTCGCAGGACGGCCATCTGAGCCCCGAGGAGGAGCAGCAGCTGCTCCGCTACTACGGACTCATGGCCGCGGAGGACGACGGCGCCGCACCCGATCAGGTCAGCGGGACCGGTGAGGAGCGGGCGCAGTCCTCCCGGCCCGAGGGCGAGTACTCCATGACGCGCTCCGAGGAGCAGCTCCGCGTGGGTACCGAGCTGCGCGAGACCGAGCGCGTGCGCCTGGTCAAGCGCGTGGTCACCGAGGACGTGACCATGACCGTCCAGATCCGGCGCGAGGAGCTCGTGGTGGAGCGCGAGCCCATCGCGAACGGCGCGGCGTACTACGACGACGGCGAGACGCCCTACACGAACGCCGAGCGGGAGCAGCTGTACTCCGCCGTCGAGTCCGCGTTCGACGGCGATGTGGTCGAGGTGGTCCTGTACGAGGAGAAGCCCCGCGTCGAGATGGAGGTGGTCCCGATCGAGCGCGTACGGATCAGCCGAGAGGCCCGGACCCGCGACGAGGTGGTCAGCGCCCAGGTGCGCAAGGAAGTCATCGAGACGGAGACGGTGGAGCCGTAGCACCGGTGCCCTGAGGGTCAGGGCCGAAAGGCCCTGACCCGGCCGTCGGTGGTCTGCGAGGCTGGAGGGTGGCGATCCGCCGCGATCCCGCAGCGAAGTGCCAGCGCTTCCCGGAAGGAACCACAGTGTCCATGACACCTCTCACCCGACCGAGTCCTACGCACACCGCATCCGCGGAGCCCATGCTCGTCGCGGTGCGCGATCCCGCGAGCGACCGCGCCGTCGTCGAGTGGGCAGCGGCACGGGCCGCGTCGCTCGCCGCACCCCTCACGCTCCTTCATGCCGTTGCGGACCCTGCCCTGCTGCCGCCGGGGAGCTCCTTCGGCGACGAGGTCAAGCGTGGCAGGGAGCTGATCGTCAGGGAGGCGTCCCGTGTGGGGGAGGCCCACCCGGGCCTCCGCGTCAGCACCTACCTGCACTGCGGCGGGATCGTCGAGGCGCTCCTCGGGCTCGCCGCCACCGCTCCCATGCTCGTGGTCGGCGCGGACCGTCAGGATCCGGCCAGCGGCGAGTTCAAGGGCTCCGTCGCACTCCGGGTGGCGCTCAACTCCAGCGCGCCCGTCGTCGTCGTACCTCCTGCACCATCCGCAGCATCGGCAGCCTCGGGCGGGGGTGTGGTAGTGGGCGTGGACGGGTCGGAGATGTCGAGGACCGCCCTGCTCAGGGCTGCCGAGGAGGCGGATGCGACGGCGGGTCAGCTGACCGTGGTCACCACCCCCGACGCCGCTGCCGGGCCGAGGGCGCTCGAGGGGCCGGAACTGGTGCGCGAGCTGCAGGCACGCTTCCCGGCGTTGACGGTCCGGTGGGTCGTGGACGACGTCCATGGACCGGTGCAGGCGCTGTCCTCACGGGCCGCAGGGGCCGACCTTCTGGTGATCGGCCGGCACGGGAGCGGGGCGCGGTCGGGCATGTCGCTCGGCTCCGTGACCCACCGGCTCCTGCTCGAGCCGCCCTGCCCCACCCTCGTCGTGACCCGGGCACCGGCGTCCGGCGCATGATCTGCCGGGGACGGGAGCCGTGAAGACGAAAGATTGGAATGCAATTCGGTCACGATGGCAGCTCGTGGTCGACCCCGGGTGCGCGGGGCGTTACATTCAGGCAAAGGGCATCGCCCCGTTCCGGTCTCAGCCAGGAAGTCCCGCCATCACCTCCTCCACGCCTGTGCACGTCCTCGACGACGTCGCACGCTCGATTCCCGCCCCCATGAACGACGAATCCTCCGCACCTCCGGATCTCACGGCACTCCTCGTGGCGACGGGCCTGAAGGATGCCCAGGCGTTCCGGGCCCTCTACTCGGCGTGCTCGCGGCGCGTGTTCGGCCTGGCCCGGAGGATCCTCGGTGATCCGGAGGTCAGCGCCGAGGTGACACAGGAGGTCTTCCTCCTCCTCTGGGAGCAGGGCGACCGCTACAAGCCCGGGCTGGGGCACCCGATCTCCTGGATCATGACGCTCACCCACCGGCGAGCCGTCGATCGCCTCCGCTCGGAAGTCGCCCGTGCCGGGCGTGACGAGGCGTGGGGGAGGCGGCACTGGTCCACGGGTTTCGACGAGGTGGCGGAGCAGGTCACCGGACGGGACGAGGCCGAGCGCGTGCATGCCAGTCTGGCCGCCCTGTCGCTGGTGCAGCGCGAGGCGATCTCCCTGGCCTACTTCTCGCACCTGACCTACGCCGAGGTGGCCGAGCGGCTCGGCGTACCCGTGCCGACCGCGAAGACCCGCATCCGGGACGGACTGAAGAAGCTGCGGGTGGCGCTGGAGCCGGACATGGCGCTGACCTGACTCCGGGGGTGGTCAGCGATAGGTGCGGGCGAAGAACCGGAAGCGGTCACCGCGGAACACCGATCGCGTCCACTCGACCGGGGAGCCCGATTCGTCGAGCCCGAGCCGGTGGATGAGGAGCAGGGGAGAGCCGGTCTCGATCGCGAGGAGCCCAGCATCGGCAGGACCCGCGATGGCCGTCTCCACGGTGTCCTCGACCTCGGCGACCCGCCTGCCGTAGTGGGAGGCGAGCGCAGCGTAGAGCGAGCCGTCCTGCTCCAGGATCCGGCCCAGATCCGTCAGCGTCCCCGGGAGGTGCGCCACCTCGTGGGCCAGCGGCTCCTCGTCGATCAGGCGCACCCGTTCCACGCGGGTCAGGCCGGTGCCGGGGACCACGCGCAGCTGCCCGGCGAGATGCTCGTCGGCCTCCGGATGGTCGATCCCGAGGATGATCGACGAGATGCCGAGGCCCTGTGCCCTCGCGTCGTCGGTGAAGGACGTCCGCTGGCGGACGTAGGCCCGGTGCTCCCGGGCCACGAAGGTCCCCTTGCCCTGGGTCCGGTGCAGGACGCCCTCGGCCACGAGTTCGGCGATGGCCTGCCGGATCGTGGTCCGCGAGGTCCCGTAGCGCACCGCCAACGCTCGCTCCGTGGGGAGGGACGCCTCCGGGCCGGCCTCGAGGGCCAGGCGGCGGAGATCCTCCTTCACCCCGTAGTACTTCGGTGCCGCGAACCCCCGGTCGGTCATCCGTCGATAGTACCGCCGTCTTCCCCAGATTGGTCTAAGCCAATCTATTGACTTCAGAATTGGTCTAGGCCAAGCTGATCGAACTGACCGGCCCGCGGTATTCACGACGAAAGGAACGATGGCGATGCTCTCACCCAGGAGGTCCCGGCGCACTGCAGCTACCGTCGGCGCCGCTCTCTCGGTCGCCCTGATGCTGTCCGCCTGCTCGGGAGATTCTGGGGATGGATCCTCCGACGGCACGATCGACGTCTGGGCCCACACCGGTCAGGCGGCGGAGACCGAAGCGCTCCAGATGCTCGTGGAGAAGTTCAACTCCTCCCAGGAGGACGTCACCGCGAACCTCACGCTCATTCCGGAAGCCGACTACACCAGCACCATCCAGGCGACGTCGGCCGAGGAGCTGCCCGACGTCATGGAGATGGACGCCCCCACCATGGCGGCGTTCGCCTACGACCGCAAGCTCATCCCGCTCGACGACGTCGTCTCCTCCGAGACGCTCGACAACCGGATCAGCGGCGTCACGGAGAGCGGCACGTACAACGACGCCACCTATGCAGTGGGCATGTTCGACGTCGGCCTGGGCCTGTGGGGCAACAGGGCGCTGCTCGCCGAAGCCGGGATCGAGGCCCCCGCCACCGCCGAGGAAGCCTGGACCACCGAGGAGTTCACGGCCAACCTCGAGAAGCTTGCCGAGGTCTCACCCTCCGGCAAGGCGATCGACCTCGGAGAAGCCAACGGTTTCGCGGGCGAGTGGGGAACGTTCACCACCACGCCCGATCTCTGGTCGGCCGGCGGCACGCTCATGAAGGACGGCAAGGCCGACGGCGTCCTCAACAGCGACGACAACGTGGAAGCACTCGAGGAGTGGGCGTCCTGGCGCGAGTTCGCCGATCCCAATACCAGTGGCAGTGCCTTCCAGGACGGGCAGACCGCGCTGACCTGGACCGGCAACTGGATGTACCCCACCTTCAGCGAGGCGCTGGGTGAGGATCTCGCACTCATGCCACTGCCCGACTTCGGCAACGGCACCAAGGCCGGTCACGGGTCCTGGCAGTGGGGCGTCACGCCCGTTGCGGAGGACGACCCCGAGGCCGCGGGAGCTTTCCTGGACTTCCTCCTCACGGATGAGAGCATCAGCGCGATGGTGGAGGCCAACGCGGCCGTGCCGGGGAGCACCTCGGCACTCGAACAGAGCGAGCTGTACGGAGCGGACAAGCCGCTGGAACTCTTCGCCACGAATCTCGAGTCCGCGTGCGGCTCCGACAGCGTCACCGAGGAGTGCATCGCCGTCGCACGCCCCGTGACACCCGGCTACCCGACGGTGACGAGCTCGTTCGGCAGCGCCCTGCTGGCAATCTGGGGAGGTGCCGAGGTGAAGGACGAACTGGACTCCGCGGCGCGCGCGATCGACTCCGACTTCTCGGACAACAACGGCTACCAGGACGATTAGAAGCTCGGAAGGCGGGGCCCACGGGCCTCCGCCGCCCGGTCGGAGGAGTTCGCCATCGCTACCACCACAGGCCTCACGCCCGCCCGGGCCCCCGCCGCGGTTCCCCGGTCCAGCAGGACCAGGCGGTCCAGGACCGGGGGACTGGCGGGTCCGCTCATGGCCTCACCGGCGCTGCTGCTCCTGCTGCTCTTCGTTGCCGTACCCTTCCTCGCCGCGATCGGGTTCTCGCTCTACAACGTCCGGCTGGGAGATCCGCGGGCCCCGACCTTCATGGGGTTCACGCAGTACGCGCGGATCCTCACGGATCCCGACATCTCCCGTCAGTTCCTCCAGGCGCTGCTGCACAACCTGATCTTCGCGGCGGTCGTGGTGCCGGTGCAGACGGCTCTCGCGCTCTCCCTGGCACTCCTGGTCAAGAAGACCATCCCCGGGGTGGGGATCTTCCGGTCCCTGTTCTTCCTCCCCGTCGTCTTCCCGATCGCGCTGGTGGCGATCATCTGGCGCCTGATCCTGGCCCGGGGCGACGACGGCCTGCTCAACTCCGCGCTCGGGTTCTTCTCGGGCGGGGCCTTCGGCTCGCAGGACTGGCTGGGATCCGGCCTCACCGCCCTGGCCTCCGTGATCGTCCTGTCCATCTGGCAGGGTTGCGGCTTCCAGATGGTGATCCTGCTCGCGGCACTGCAGCAGGTGCCGGCGGAACTCTACGAGGCGGCGGAGCTCGACCGCGCCAGTGCCTGGCAGCGCTTCATCCACGTGACCGTCCCGGGCATCAAGACCACCCTGGTCTTCGTGGCGCTGTACACGATGATTCTCTCCCTGCGGGTCTTCGACCAGATCTACGTGCTCGCCAAATCGGGCGGTGGCCTGAACGAGGGGGCCACGCGCACCGTCATGTACGAGGCGGTGACCGCGGCCTTCGACGAGAACAACATCGGACGGGCCAGTGCCATCTCCGTGGTCTTCTTCGTCATCGTCGTCATCCTGTCCGTCATCCAGCGCCGTGCCACCCGAGAGAAGGAGGGCTGAGATGGCTCAGACCAGCGCACCGTCGCAGAGGATCAGCCGGCGGGAGATGGCCTCGCGGGTGCCGCACTACGCGACGCTCCTGATCACCGGACTGCTGTTCCTCGCGCCGGTGGCCTACATGGTCGCGGCGTCCCTCGCCCCGGCCAGCGACACCCTTGCCGGATTCGCCGTGTTCGATGTGACGCAGTGGGGCCTGCACAACTACTCGGGCGTGGCGGCCAGTCTCTCCTCGGACAGCACCGGTCACCTGTGGCGCTTCTTCGCGGTTTCCTTCACGGTGACGATCGCCGTCGTCGGGCTGGGGCTGGTGGTGAACTCCATGGCCGCCTACGCTCTCTCCCGGCTGGCGTGGCGCGGGCGTGGGCTGGCGCTCTTCGCCATCCTGCTGCTCCTGATCGTGCCCTTCGAGGCCGTCGCCGTCCCCATGTTCTACCTCTACAACGACGCGCGGAACACCCTCTGGATCCAGATCGTGCCCTTCATCGGCAACGCGCTGTCCATTTTCCTCTTCTACTCCTTCTTCTCCGGTATCCCGCACAGCATCGACGAAGCGGCCCGAATGGACGGTGCGGGCCCGTGGCGCATCTTCTGGCGAATCATCGCTCCCATGAGCAAGCCGGCTTACGCCTCGGTGGCCATCCTCACCTTCCTCACTCAGTGGGGTTCCTTCCTGTGGCCCGTGCTGATGATCTCCGATCCCAACCTCAGGCCGCTGCCTCTGCAGATCAGCGTCTTCGCCGGGCAGCTGCCGCCGGCCTGGGGCCAGGTCATGGCCTTCGGCGTTCTACTCGTCCTGCCGGTGATCATCGTCTTCCTGATCTTCCAGCGCTGGTTCATCGAAGGCGTGGCGAGTTCTGCCGTCAAGGGCTGACATCGTCATGTCCTGCCCGCCCCTCATGAGAAAGGACAGATCGTGGAGGTCGTCATCCTGCCCGACCCCGCCACCGTCGGCGCCCACGCCGCGGCACTCATCGCCGCGCGCGCCGAGCTGATCCCTGATCTGGTCCTCGGAGTCGCCACCGGTTCCTCACCGCGGGAGACCTACCGTGAGCTCGCCAGGCTGCGCGGGGAGTCGCCGACCAGATTCGACCACGTACGTTGCTTCGCGCTCGACGAGTACGTCGGCCTGCCACCGGGACACCCGGCGAGCTACGCCGTCGTCGTCGCCGAGGAGGTGACCGGACCCCTGGGTCTCGATCCCGCCCGCGTGCACACCCCGGACGGGGACGCCGCGCACATCCGCGAGGCCGGCCCGGCCTACGAGGAGGCGCTGGCCCGCGCGGGCGGGGTGGATCTCCAGCTCCTCGGCATCGGCTCGAACGGGCACATCGGCTTCAACGAGCCGACGTCGTCCCTCGCCTCCCGCACCCGCATCAAGGCCCTGTCGGAGCGGACCCGACAGGACAACGCCAGATTCTTCGACGACGGCGTCGGTGTGCCCACGCACTGCATCACGCAGGGGCTCGGCACCATCATGGAGGCGCGCGAGATCGTCCTCGTGGCCCAGGGCGAGGCGAAGGCCGAGGCCGTCGCGGCGGCGATCGAGGGTCCCGTCGCGAGCATGTGCCCGGCCTCGATACTGCAGTTCCACCAGCGCGCCACCTTCGTGCTGGACGAAGCCGCTGCCTCGCGGCTGACCCTGACCGACTACTACCGGTCCGTCGCCGCCGCGATCCCCCTGCTCGGCCTGGACGGGTCATGACCCTCCGCCTCCCCGACCACTGGGTATGGGACAGCTGGCTGGTCGACGACGACGAGCAGTACCACCTGTTCTTCCTGCGCGCGAGCAGGGCGCTGATCGATCCGGACCGACGTCACTTCCGCGCGTCGATCGGCCACGCGGTGTCCGGGGACCTGGAGGAGTGGACCCTCCTCCCGGATGCACTCGTCGCCGCCGCTGAACCGGCGTGGGACGATCTTGCCACCTGGACCGGATGCACCGTCCGTGGCCCCGACGGCACCTGGCACCTGTTCTACACGGGCGTCAGCCGTGCCGAGAACGGATTGCAGCAGCGCATCGGCTCCGCCGTCTCGAAGGACCTCATCACCTGGACACGGTCCGAGATGCCCGTCCTCGAGGCCGACCCTCGCTGGTACGAGAAGCTGGGCGAGGGTACCTGGGCGGACGAGGCATGGCGGGACCCCTTCGTGTTCTTCGACGAGGACTCGCGACTCTGGCAGATGGTGATCTCCGCACGGGGTCGCGAGGGCGATCCCGATCAGCGCGCCGTCGTCGGACACGCCGTCAGCGCAGACCTCACGCACTGGTCCGTCCGACCACCGTTGTCCGAGCCGGCCGGCTTCGGCGAGATGGAAGTGATCCAGTCGCGCGAGGTGGACGACGAGGCGGTGCTCCTGTTCTCCTGCCTTCCCGACCGAGCGCCGGGTATCGACTTCCACACCTCGAGCACCGGCACCTGGATAGCCAGCGGCCGGAGCCTGTTGGGGCCCTGGGACCTGACCGGCAGCACCAGCTTCTTCGTCCCAGGTATCTACTCCGCACAGCTGTTCCGCAAGCGCGACGGCGAATGGGTGGTCTTCGGCTTCCAGAACAGCGTGGACGGCAGATTCGTGGGCGAGATCGCGAGCCCGGTCCCGCTCACGGAGCTGCTCGCCGGCCGGACGCTCCTCCCCGCCATCACCTCCAGCCACTGACCGCAGGTATCACCCCGACGAAGGAGAAACAGCAATGTTCAGAAGATTCATCGCCTCAGGATCCGTAGCCGCACTCATCGCCGCGAGCGCCGTCGTCGGAGCAGGACCCGCACTCGCAGGTAATGACAAGGGCAAGGACAAGACCACAGAGGTGACCGTGATGTCCTTCAACATCCATTACGGAGCCGACGACGACAATGTCTTCGATCTCGAGCGCACCGCATCGGTCATCGAGGACTCGGGAGCCGAGATCATCGGGCTGCAGGAGGTGGACAACCACTGGGGTGCCCGTAGCGACTTCCTCGACGAGGCGGCAGTGCTCGCGGACCGGCTGGACATGCATGTGGTGTACGGCGCCAATCTGGACGAGCCGCCCCTGCCCGGTGACACGGACAATCGCCAGTACGGCACAGCGATCCTCAGCGAGTACCCGATCCTCTCCTCGGAGAACCACCTCCTGGAGAACATCGAGTACGCCGAACGACCTACCGAGCAGCGCGGCCTGCTCGAGGCGGTGGTGAATGTACGCGGCAATCACATTGCGTTCTACAGCACACACCTCGACTTCCAGCGGGAGGAGCAGCGCGCCTCGCAGGTCCAGGAGATCCTCGAGATCACCGGGACCAGCAAGCGGCCCGCAGTGATCGTCGGAGACCTCAACGCTGCGCCTGACGCTCCGGAGTTGCAGCCCCTCTTCTCGGTGTTCACCGACACCTTCGCGGCTCTGGGCCAGAACGAGGACTACACCTTCGGGGCCGATCTCGAAGGACTGCCCGGAAGCGGATCGGTGGAGAACCCCAATCTCCGCATCGATTACATCCTGACCGCGCGGGGAGCACGGGCGACGTCGGCCAAGGTCGTGCAGACGACGGCATCCGACCACCTTCCCATCATCGCCGAGCTGTCCATCACCAAGACGCCCAACGGCAAGGTCAAGTAGCCCGACACCGAGGTGCAGGACGGGTTGAGCGCTGCCGGCCAGGTGTGTCGGCAGCGCCCAGCCCGTCCGAGGCGCCACCGCCGTTCCCTTACGATCTGCCGTTCTCGACCGACAGCATACGGTGGGGCCGCGGATCGCACGGGCCCGTTCCCTTCGGCAGGAAACGGATGTACCAGTGGACAGTGCGCGAGCCCCCGGAAGGCACGACGTCGGAGCCCGCCGTCCTGCCGATGAAGCCGCGCCGCGTCCCTCCGTATCGACCCCGTCGGGATCGTCATGACGCCGACCGCCGACTACGAACAGCTGTTCCACCGGGCGCCGTGCAGCTATCTCGTCACGGATGAGAGCTGGACCATCACTGCCGCCAACGGCACCTTCCTCGACTGGACGGGGTACACGCGCGACGACGTGGTCGGGGTGGCGCTTCCCCGCCTGATGTCCGCGGACGACCGGCTCGCGCACGCATCGCGCGAGGTGCCGCGGATGCAGCTCACGGGGGCCGTGTCCGAGGTGTCGATCGAGATCGTCGACGTGCTCGGTCGGCACCGGGCCGCACTGCTCACGGCGGTCCGCTCGGTCCACGAGGACGGTACCGCGGAGTTCCGCGTCATCATCTTCAGTGCACACGAACGCCACCAGTACGAGCTGGAACTCGTCGCGGCCCGCAGGAGCGCCGAGGAGTCCGAGGAACGCAGCATCCGCGCAGAAGCCGGACTCCAGTACCTCGCCCTGCACGACTCGCTCACGAGCCTGCCGAACAGGCCGGGACTCGCGGCGATCCTCGAGAAGGAACTCGCGGACCGGCAGCCCGACGTCTCGATCGCCCTCCTCTTCGTGGACCTCGACCATTTCAAGTCCGTCAACGACAGCCTCGGCCACAACGCCGGGGACGAGCTCCTCACCATCGTGGCGCAGCGCCTCTCCTCGAGCGTCCGCGGGACCGGCACCGTGGCGCGGCTGGCAGGCGACGAGTTCGTCGTCGTCGAGCACGTGGGGTCGGCGACCGACGCGACGGTGCTGGCGGAGCGGCTGCTCGATACCATCAACCGGTCCATGGTCATCGAGGGCCTGGAGGTGGTCTGCTCCGCCAGCATCGGCATCGCGCTCGCCGACGAGACCGCCGACCCGGAGCGCCTGCTGCGCTGGGCCGACATCGCCATGTACCGGGCGAAGGCCCGTGGGCGCAACACCTGGGAGGTCCACGACCCCTCCGAGGCGGATCCGGCGGTGAACCGCATGCGCCTGCTCGGGGAACTCCGGCACGGCATCGAGGACGGACAGCTGCGCGTCCACTACCAGCCGCGGATGAACATCGCGACGAACAGCGCCATCGGCGTGGAGGCCCTGGTGCGCTGGGAGCACCCCACCCGCGGCCTCCTGCAGCCCGGAGACTTCATCGACCTGGCGGAGGAGTCCGGCCTGATCCGCGGGCTCGGCGCCTGGGTGCTGGACGAGGCCGTGCAGCAGGGTGCGCAGTGGAACCGTGCGGGCTCGGGGGAGGCGCCCGTGGGCATGGCCGTCAATCTCTCTCCCCGGCAGCTCGTGGACCCGCAGCTCACCGGTATCGTCGAGGCGGTCCTCGCCCGGCACGACTTCGATCCCGGGCTGCTGATCCTGGAGATCACCGAGACGGCGCTCATGGAGAACCCCGAGATGGCGCTGAAGGTGCTCACGGCGCTCAAGGCCCTCGGTGTGGGCCTGGCCATCGACGACTTCGGTACGGGCTACGCCAGCCTCACCTATCTCAAGCACTTCCCCATCGACGAGCTCAAGATCGACCGGTCGTTCGTCAGCGGGCTCGGCGCCGGCAACGGTGACGCCGCGATCGTCTCGAGCTGCATCCAGCTGGCCCATGCCGTGGGTATCAGGGCCGTGGCCGAGGGGGTCGAGACGGACTACCAGCGCTCCGCGCTGCTCACCATGGGCTGCGACCTGGCGCAGGGCTTCCACTACAGCCGGCCGCTGGCCCCCGATCTCCTGGCGGACTGGATCACGGCCCGGCCCCCGGTGGCTCCGCAGATCGCGGTGGACCTGACGGACCCGGAGCCCGACGACGACGTCGAGGCGCTCGCGGTCGTCTGACCCGCCGTCGTCCGATGCCGCGACGTCGGGCGACCTGCTATCGGATACCAAGCACGCTGATGATGCGCGTAGGGTGACAGCACGACGTCGGGCCATGACCGGCAGGTCTCTGCAGGAGCGGCAGGGCGTCGGACCCACCACGCAGGACCCAGCGGAAGGACGCCCCATGAGTACCCACAGCGAGCAGCCCCAGCACGACGAATCGGCCGACGAGGAACTGTCCGAGTCCCTCGAGGGCCACGAAGCCCTGTCCGAGGACGGCGACGCGCCCTCACCCCTCGAGGAGGACGGCAACAGCCCGGTCCGGACCGAGAACAGCTGACCGATCGCGTTCCACGAAGGGGCGTCCGCCGGTGCGGGCGCCCCTTCTGCGTGCTCGCGCCGCCAGCACCTGCCGAGATGGCGGAAATCACCATCGGCGCCGCCGATCGGCGGTCATTCCTGCCATCTCGGCAAGGCCGGGGACGACGACGGCGGGACGACGCTCAGCGCGCGAAAATGTCGTCGAGTGTGACGGTGATGAGACCTCGGTCCTCAATGAGCTGGCGGAGTCGAGGGAACACCCGCGTCACGGCAGGGAAGTTCAGGTGACCGATGACGATGTGGGCGGGCAGGAACCACTCCGTGGCGAGGTCGATGATCTGCTGTTCGGTACGGGGGCCGGAATCTGCCAGGGAGCCGTACCACATGACCGGTGAGGTGTAGCCGAGCGAGGCGGCGGCGGCGTCGGTCCGCCCGTCGCGGTACCCGAACGGGGGCCGATAGTAGGGCCGGGGATCCACGCCGAAGGTGTCGACGATGAAGTCGTGGTTCCGCTGCAGCTCGGAGGCGATACCCGCGTCGCTGAGGCTGGTGAGGCTCGCGTGGGACCAGGTGTGGTTGCCGAGCTGGATCTGGCCCGACGTCACAAGGGGTTGCAGGAGTGCGGCGTGCTCCGACCAGGCGGGGTAGGAGCCGTTCAGGAAGAAGGTCAGACGTGTGCCGCTCGTCCGGGCGAACTCGATGTAGCGGCGCACCACCTCACTGTCGGAGCCGTCGTCGACCGTCCACGCCAGCACCGGTTCGGGTGACGGGAGCCCGGTGATCGCGCCTGGAGGCAGTGGCACCCGCGTCACCGGCGGAGGAGTGCTCAGGACGGTCGCGGGCTCGGTCGGCGACGCTGCGGCGTGCCTTGAAGGGTCGAGTGCCTCAGAACAGTGGCCAGGGTACCGCCGACATGCGTCCCCCTGGAGCGGGGAATCGCCCCGCCGACCGCAGCCGGGCACAGCGTGCGTCGAGCGCCGTGATCTCTCCGGGGGTGAGGAGATTCGTCAGGTGTCGACCCAGCTCACCCTGCAGCCCGTCCCGGACACGGTCGATGCCCTCGAGTTCCTCGGCCGTCAGGGCGTCCCCCAGCCAGCCCCAGAGGACGGTGCGCAACTTGTGGTCGCTGTGGAAGGTGAGACCGTGGTCCACGCCGTACCGGTGTCCGTCACTCATGGCCAGGACGTGGTCGCCCTTCCGGTCGGCGTTGTTGACGACGGCGTCGAACACCGCCATGCGTCGGAGCGCGGGTGAGTCCTCGTGCACGAGGGCGACCACCCGGCCGCTCTCGTCCTGTCCCTCGAGCACCTGTTTCCAGCCAGCCTCCGGCACTTCGTCGGCGGGGAGCAGGTCCACGGCGCTTCGGTCGGGATCCTGCTCCTGCCACAGCTGCACCATCCCTTCGCCGAGCGGACCGTCACGCAGCCAGGTCCGCGGCACGATGTTCCAGCCCAGCACCTCCGAGACCAGATAAGCCGCCACCTCGCGGTGGGCCAGCGCCCCGTCGGGGAAGTCCCATAGCGGGTGCTCGCCCGCCATCGGCTTGTAGACCACCGCGGCGTCCCCGATACTGCCCAGGAAGGTGGCGTTCGACGCCGTCGTGATGCGGCCGGTGAGGGTGAGATCGGCGGTCACGAGGTCCGGAGCCGGCATCAGTCCTCGGGAGGGGTGCAGCTGTGCCCGTCGGCGTCGATGGGACGCCCGCAGTCGGAGCAGGTGGGACGCCCGGCCCCGACCACCTCGCGCGTGCGCATGGCGAACGCGCGGGCGGTACCCACCGGCATACGGACACGGAGCATCTCCGGTACGTCGACGTCGTCCTCACTGAGCAGGGCATCGATGACCTCGGCGTCGTCGTCCGTGTCCACCTCGATGAGCGGGTACGCCTCGATGACCACCTGCAGCGTGGCCGGATCCCACCCCAGGCTCATGGCGCCGGTGCGGAACTGCTCCTCGACGGACTCGAGCTGGTCGTTGTCGACGAGCTCCGTGGGCGTGCCCACGGGAACGCTGAAGGGATTGCCGTCCAGATTGATCAGCTGGTCGAGGATCTCGTCGATCTTCTCGGCGAGGAGGGCCGACTGCTGTTTCTCCAGGGCGATACTGACGATCTGGGTTCCTGCGCGGACCTGCAGGTAGAAGGTGCGCTCCCCAGGGACGCCTATGGTGCCGACGACGACCCGATCAGGCCAGGCGAACTCGTGAACTTGTGTAGGCATGTCTCCATTTTAGGCGCTTCAGGGCGGTGGCGCTTGCTGACCTGCACCGCCACCGACCGGCGCATCACCGGAGTGCGCGCTCGTGGCGAGCCAGGCCAGGTCGCCCGCGTCGGTGTTGGTCGCGTGGACGGTGGGCCGGCCTGTGCCGTAGTGGACGATCGAGACCGAGGCAGGGCCCACACTGATGCGCTGGAACAGGTCGAGGTGCATGCCGAAGGCATCCGCGAGGACCGACTTGATGATGTCCCCGTGGCTCACCGCCACCCACACGGCTCCCGGCCCGTGCTCGCCCTGGAAGGCTGCATCGCGGCGCCGGATCGCCGCCACGGCGCGCGTCTGCATCCCCGCCATGGATTCGCCGCCGGGGAAAGTGACGGCGGAGGGCTGGGACTGCACCATCGGCCACAACTCCTCGGCCGCGAGCTCCGTGAGCGTACGCCCCTGCCATCGGCCGTAGTCGCACTCGGTGAGATCGACGTCGACCGGCGCGTGCGGGGCCCCCTGCTGGCGGTCGAGGATGAACCGGGCCGTCTGCCGGCACCGCTCGAGCGGGCTCGACACCACCCCGACGAGGGGCACGGCGGCGAGCCGGTCCCCGGTCACGACCGCCTGGTGACGCCCGACGTCGTCCAGGTCGACGCCGGGGGTCCGTCCGGCCAGCAGTCCGGAGGCGTTCGCTGTGGTGCGGCCGTGCCGCACGAGAATCACTGTGGCCATCCACCCAGCGTAGCCATGTGCCCGACGGCAGCACGCACCGGCCGTGGGCGCCGCCCGCATGAGGATAATCTTGCACGGCCAGCAATTGCGGTCTGACGCTCATGAAGCGAAATCCTTTGAGCAGCTACCAGTCAGACTTCCTGATCGCGGCAAGTGATCTCCTCGGATAGCAAATCGCCGGTTAGCGAGTGCACGAGGTCTGTTCCTCATCTGCCATCATTAGCTCATGACTTCAGAGATCCCTGGGGAGGACTCGAACCGTTTCCCGCCCCAGCAGCCGCAGCAACCTTCTCCCAATGCCTCCGCACACGGGGCATCAACGCAAACACCGTCACCTCGACAGACCAAGCAGAAAAACGTTGTGGGTCTCATCGCACTGATAGCGGCGATTCTGGGCTTCATCTTCGCCTGCATTCCGGGCGCACTCATCGTTGGATGGATTCTTCTCCCAATAGCCTTCATCCTCGGGCTTGTTTCTCTCTTTCTCCGGGACAAGTCCAAGTGGATGGGGATCACGGCGATCATTCTGTCGATCGTGGGGACGATCGTGGGAGTTCTGGTATTCCTCACGGTCGTCACGACTTCCATTGATGAGGCGTTCGAAAGTGGCGATACGACAGTCGTCGAACCGTCCGCTGATGCTGTTGCCGAGAACGCTGGACCCAGCGACGATGCCGCAGAAGAGGATGACGCGGAAGGGGAGGCCGGGACTCGAATGAATCCATACCCGGTCGGATCGGTCATCGAATCCGACGACTGGCGCCTTATCGTTGACTCCGTCACTCTAGCTGCCACGGACGTAGTCCTTAACGCCAATGAGTTCAATGAGCCGCCAGCTGACGGGTCGGAATACATTCTCGTGAATTACTCGGCCACCTATCTAGGTGATGATCCTGACGGCCAGTTGCCCGCATTCGTGACACTGGAATACGTAACGGCCGAGGGAACCACGGTCAACAGCTTCGACAATTTGGTCGTTGCGCCCGAGCCGATTGATATGTCAGGCACCCTTTACACGGGTGGCACGGCCACAGGTAATGTCGCGTTCGAGGTGCCATCGGCGTCTGCTGGCGAAGGAGTTCTTGCTGTCAGCCCCGGTATGCTAGCCGATAAGGTGTTCGTCGCAGTCCAGTAGTACCTTCAAGTCGACCAGGAAGCCTTCGGCGATATGCCGGGGGCTTCCTCGATGTCGGCGGTGTTCACTCATCTCCCGGAGTTGAATATCTGCTTAGTTCAGCGGTAGGTGCCGAATTTCCTCGAGTGCAGTGATTCTGAGGACCAGCAGAACGGCTGTCAGAAGAGCCAGTGTCGAATCGATGCCCTCTCCCAAGAAGACCGTCCGACGGGCAGGCGGACTCAAGTACCAGCGGCGGCCGGCAAGAAGCAGCGCGGTTATTTTGTCAGGCCAGGGCCAGGACTTCGGGGCGCTGCAACTCGACAGCTGGTCGGTTCAGCGATGCTCTCCGGAGTCATCTGAGTGCTACGAGTAGGTTGCACGGCCACCCAGCGGAGCCATGTGCCCGACGGCGGCACGCACCGGCCGTGGGCGCCGCCCGCGACCGGCCGTCACTCCACCGCTAGGACTTGTCCTTCTTCTTCTCCTCGATCGCCTTCACCAGTGCGGCGTCGTCGAGCTTCTGCCAGGGCGAGGCGTCGGAGCCCTGGACGGCCGCCTCGGGGCTGTCGCTCTGGCTCCACCACTTCGCCTCGTACACCCGGCCGTCCACGAGGATGCGGTCCCCCCGCTCGTACACCGCCTTCGGTTCCCACTCCGGGTACAGTCCGGCCGGAGCCGTGGCGACGGGCACGGGGCGCTCGTCCGGCAGCACCGGTCCCAGCAGCGTCCACGGGGTCTCCTCCGCCTGCAGCACCGGATTGTCCGGCACGTCGCCCTGTGTCCAGTACTTCGCGGTGTACACGTAGCCGTGCCACACCACGCGGTCGTCCTCCCGGTACGTGCCCACGTCGGACCAGATGGGGTAGGGGCTGGTCTCCGGATCGTCCTCGACCAGGGCCTCGGGCGATTCCTCGGCGACGGGTTCCTCAGCGAGCGTCGCGGCGCGGCCCTCGAAATCGGCGCCGAGCACGGGGGCGAAGGTAAACCCCTTCTGGTCGATACCGCTGCAGGAGTCGGACACCAGGGTGGTGTCGCCGTAGTTCTCGCTGCACGTGGCGTCGCGATTGAGCGACCACATGGACATGCGTCCCGCGCCACGCTCGGTGGCGAAGGCATTGAAGGCCTCCGCGTCCTCGAGCGTGAACACCTCACCCACGACGTCGTTCTGCCCGATCATGGGCGTCAGCCCGATCTTCCGCCACGCAGCCTGCGGCCCGAGCGGCATGCCTGCCCGCTCGTACAGCACCTGCACCTGGCGGTGCGTGGCGTCCGCGGCGTTCTTCGACGCCGTCAGCATGTCGGTCCCCTCCGGCCGGCTGCCACCGTAGTCCATGGTCATGACGTTCACGCCGGCGAGATCCACGCCCGCCTCGAGGAACTGCGCGACGGCGGCCGTACCCTCGGCTGTCAGTCCCGTGGGGGCCACGGGCAGGGTCAGCCACACGTTGAGCGGCCGCGCCGTGCCGGCGCGTTCCTTCTGCAGCGTCGCCATGGCCTCCGCCCGCCGCTCCCCGGCAGCGGTGTCCGACAGGTTCTCACCCTCGATGTCGAGGTCGACGGTCGAGAGCTCGTACCGGTCGATCACCTGCGCGTACGCGTCCACGAGGTCGTCGGGGTCGGTGCAGGCCGTGGCCAGCTCGTCGTTCAGCAGCCCGCCGAAGGACACGATCACCTCCCCGTTGTCCTGCGTCATGCGTGCCACGCGGCGGTCCAGGTCGAGGCCGGTCTCGGCGTCGTCGAGCGAGTAGTAGGTGCCCCACGACGGCGCGCACGGTTCGGTCTTCGAGGCCACGATGAAGGACAGCACCGCACCCCCACCGATGTCCTTCGCCGGGTCCTCGAAGGCGTAGGAGGGGGTGGCCGTGACGTCGACGTAACCGGCGAAGAACGAGCCGGCGCTCTCGGCGGTGCGGGCGTCCTCCCAGCGGTTGAAGCCGGTGAGGCCGCCCACGGTGACGGCCGCGACGGCGCCGGTGAGCAGGCAGAGGCGGGCCAGGGAGAGTTTCCGGCCCGGGAAACGTGCAGACACGATGAACCCCAGATCATGACGGCAGCAGGAGGAGGAAGGACGAGCGTGAGACCGCGAATGCTGCGTGAAAGGCTTATGGTACCGACCAGGATCATCCGCGCAACCCGCTAACGGTCACCCGCGAGATGCCGAGAGTACGGCACGGAACCGGGCCTCTGGGGAACACCGCCCGGCCAGGAATCGTCCCTCGACTGCCGGGTAGCCATGTCAGAACACGTCACCACCACCGAGCGCACCTCCACGTCGGTCCGCCGTCGCCAGTGGGGCGCCGAGCGACGTTCGGAGCCCCTGTCGATCGTGCATCCGACACCGTCCGCCCGGAAGCTCGCCCTGGGACGCCTGGCCATCGTCACCACGGTCCTGGCGTGGATGACGTACATCGTCACCACGATCCTGCGCCAGTTCGCGAACAACCCGAATGCGGGCTTCCGGTTCCAGCTGGAGGCGGTGTCCTACCTGGTCGTCGTCACGTTCCTGACCTTCTCGGCACTCATGTACCTGGTGGCACGCCAGGGGGCCATGTACAGGTTCAAGGACCACCGGCGGGTGCCACGCGGCGAGCTGGACCGCCACTTCGCCGATCACCGCGAGGGCATCACCGTGCTGGTGCCCTCCTACGCCGAGGAACCCGCCGTCGTGCGCGCCACCCTGTGGTCCGCCGCGCTGCAGGAATTCCCCAACATCCGGGTGGTCCTCCTGCTCGACGACCCGCCGCACCCGAAGGACCCGGTGACGCGCGAGCGGCTGGAGGCCACGCGGGCACTGACCTTCGAGATCGAGTCCGGTCTGCTGGAGCCCTCCACCCGCGCCGCGGCGGCCCTCGCCGCCTTCGAGGCGGACGTGGCCGCCCGCGGCGCCGACGCCCCGCCGTCGTGCCTCGACCTGCCACCGCTCATCGCCGCGTACGAGGCCGCCGCCGTCTGGCTCGAGGACATGGCCGACGCCGAGACGGTCGAGGACCACGTGGACGAGTTCTTCGTGGATCTCGTGGTCATGGGTCTGGCGCGCGAGCTGCGCCTGACCATGTACGCCCTCGACGCCGCGCTGGTGCAGGAGCAGTGCCCCGAACCGGAGCGCGTCCGGGAGCTGTACGTCCGGCTGGTGCGGATCTTCTCGACGAGGCTCGAGACCTTCGAGCGGAAGGCCTACGCGTCGCTCTCGCACGAGGCCAACAAGGCCATGAACCTGAACGCCTACATCTCGCTCATGGGCCGGCGCTGGCGGAAGGAGCACGTGGCCACCGGGACGGTGCTGCGACCCCTGGCCGACGGGGAGGACGCGGACGCCCCCGAGATCCTGGACGTCCAGGACTCCACCTACCTGCTCACGCTCGACGCCGACTCCCTCCTCCTGCGCGACTACTGCGTGCGCCTGGTGTACCTGCTCGAATCACCCGGGAACGAGCGGATCGCCGTCACGCAGACACCGTACTCCTCGTTCCGCGGCGCGCCGACGCGCATCGAGCGGGTGGCGGGCGCGACCACGGACATCCAGCACATCCTGCACCAGGGCATGTCCTACTACGGCGCCACGTTCTGGGTGGGCGCGAACGCCGTGATCCGCAAGCGGGCCGTGGAGGACATCGTCGAGGTCGAGAACGTGGGCGGGTTCGAGATCAAGACCTACATCCAGGACCGCACGGTCATCGAGGACACCGAATCGAGCGTGGACCTCGGCACCCACGGCTGGACCCTCATGAACTACCCCGAGCGCCTGAGCTACAGTGCCACGCCGCCCGACTTCGGCTCCCTCGTGGTGCAGCGCCGGCGCTGGGCCAACGGCGGGCTGCTGATCCTGCCGAAGCTGTGGAACCAGGTACGCCACCGCCGCCACCTGCGAGAGCAGATCCTGGCCCGGGAGCTCCTGCTGCGGGTCAACTACATGGCGTCGATCGCCTGGGCGAGCTTCGGGCTGCTCTTCCTGCTCGCCTACCCCTACGACAGCAGGCTACTGAGCCCGGTGGTGTTCCTCGCCGCCGCACCGTACTTCCTCGCGATGGGCAGTGACCTGCGGGACTGCGGGCACCGGTTCTCCGACATCTTCCGGATCTACGGGTTCAACCTCGTCCTGCTGCCGGTGAACCTGGCCGGTGTGCTGAAGTCCATCCAGCAGGCGTTTACGGGGGAGAAGATCCCGTTCGTGCGCACCCCGAAGGTGAAGGACCGCACGGCCGCGCCTGGCTTCTACGTGGTGATCCCCTACGCCATCGTGGCCTTCTCGCTGCTCACCCTGGTGCGGGACGCCCTGGAGCAGAACTGGGGCAACGCGGTCTTCGCCGGCCTGAACGCCATGCTCGCGGCCGGCGCCATCCGCGCCTACATCGGGATCAACAACTCCGTGGTGGACATGTGGCTCGGCGTCCTGAACTGGCTGTACGTGTCGCCGCGCGTCCGGAAGGTCGAGGAGTCGAAGGTGGTGCCGAAGACGGCGGCCGAGGCGGACTGGGAGTCCATCCTCTACCACGGGGACCGCCGCCTGAACCGTGACCTCCGCTCGGGCAACGACCGCCGCCGGCGGGCCGGGGTGCGCTGAGCGAGGCCCGTGCCGGGTATATTCATCAGGTTCCTCACCTCGCTCGGGAACCGTTTCCGTGGTGTCCGACTGGTAGAAGGTGTTCACGTGACCCGTATCGAGTATCCGGACCTGACGGGCGCCGTTGTGGAGGGTGCGACTCCTCCGGACGTGCAGGACCCCGGGCAGCGTGAGCTGTTCGAGTCGGTGGTGGTGAACGTCAACGACGTGGTGCTGGTGACCGAGGCCGAACCGCTGGACCTGTCCTCCGGAGGCCCCCGCGTCCTGTACGTCAATCCGGCGTTCACCCGGATGACCGGCTACACGCCGGAGGAGATCGTGGGCCGCACGCCGCGGATCCTGCAGTCGCCCAGGACCGACCGGGCGGAACTCGACAGGCTGCGCGCCGCCCTGCAGGCGTGGGAGCCGGTCGAGGTGGAGCTCCTGAACGTCCGCAAGGACGGCGTGGAGTTCTGGGTGCAGATCAACATCACGCCGGTAGCAAATGCCCGCGGCTGGTACACGCACTGGGTGGCCGTCCAGCGTGAGATCACCGAACGGAAGAATCGCGAGCTCGCCCTGCACAGCATGCTCGAGAGCACCTCGGACCTGATGGTCCTCGTGGACGGGCACGGCGAGCTCCTGACGGTCAGCCCGACGGCGATGCGCCTGCTCGGCGTCCCCGCCGCAGGGCTCGCAGGACGCGACGTCCGCGAGCTGGTGCACCCGGACGATCTCCCGGCCCTCCACACCCTGCTGGAGCCCTCCACCCTGCCGCGCTTCGGCCGCGACGCCACCGCGGAAGTGCGGTTCAGGCACGACGACGGGCGCTGGCTCTGGTTCGAGGCGGCCATCGCGGAGCTCGGCGGGCAGCCGGACACCGCCGGGCAGCCCCGTGTGCTGGCGTGCGCCGAGATCACGGACCTGAAACAGGCGCAGGGCGCCCTGGAGGAACTCAACAGCCGCTTCCGCAGCGCCTTCGACGACGCGCCGATCGGGATGGCGATCACGGGTCTGACGGGCCGCTTCCTGCAGGTGAACCGCGCCTTCGCGGACCTGCTCGGCTACCCGGAGGAGGCGCTCCTGCGGATGGCGGTCCAGGACGTCACCCATCCGGAGGACGCCGCCCACAGCGTGCGGCAGCGCCAGTCGCTGCTCAGGGGCACCCGCGCGCGGCACCAGCACGAGACGCGGTTCCTGCACGCTGACGGGTCCGTGGTGGGCGTCCTGCACTCCTCCTCGGCCGTCGCGAACGGGGACGGCCGGCCGGTGCTGGTGATCGACCACGTGGAGGACATCACCGACCGGCGGATCTTCGAGGCACGACTGCGCCACCAGGCGCTCCACGACCCCCTGACCTCGCTACCGAATCGCGCGCTGTTCCTGGACCGCCTCCACCAGGCGCTCAATCCCGACGAGCGTGGAACCGCGACCCGGTCCGGGGTCGCCGTGCTCTTCTGCGACCTGGACCGGTTCAAGGCCATCAACGACACCTACGGCCATCTCGTCGGGGACCTGGTCCTCACCGCCACGGCCCGACGGTTCCAGGACGCGGTCGGCGGCGCCGGTACCGTGGCCCGGCTCGGCGGGGACGAGCTCGTGGTGCTGTGCCCCGACGTGACGGCGGAGGAGGCTGCGGCGGTCGCCGACCGGATCATGGCGGGCGCGCGCGAACCGGTCGTGGTCAACGGGCACTCCGTACTGGTCACGGTGTCGGTGGGCATCGCCCTCTCGGACGGCGGACGGACCACCGCCGAACAGCTCCTGCGCGACAGTGACGACGCGATGTACCAGGCGAAGGACGCCGGGCGGGACCGGGCGACGGCGCACGACGCCGTCCACGGCGGCCAGGTACGCAGGCGCCTGCAGCTGGAGAGCGAACTGCAGGCGGCCATCCGCGAGGACCGGCTGCGCCTGCACTACCAGCCCCAGGTGGACCTCACCGGGGACGCCGTGGTGGGGGTGGAGGCCCTCGTGCGGTGGGAGCACCCCCAGCACGGGCTCCTGATGCCCGGTGATTTCATCGACATCGCGGAGGGGGCCGGTCTCATGGGAGAGCTCGGCCGCTGGGTCCTGCGGACTGCCGTCGCCCGGGCCGGGACGGAACTCAGGCGCCTGCAGACGGACGCTGCGGGACCGACGGGCGACACGGCGGTCCTTCCCGCCCAGGCCGCGCCGATCATGTGGGTCAACGTGTCGGCCTCCGAGCTCGACGACCCCGACTTCGCCGCCTCCGTCGAGGACGCCCTGCGGGAGTACGACCTCCCGGGGCGCGCCCTGGGCCTGGAGATCACCGAGAGCGTCCTCATGAATGACCCCAACCGGGTGAGGCTGACCCTTGCCCGCCTGCGCTCGCTCGACGTCCACCTGGCGATCGACGATTTCGGGACGGGCTACTCCTCCCTGTCCTACATCGCCCAGTTCCCCGTCACCACGCTGAAGATCGACGGGAGCTTCGTGGCGGGCCTCGACGACCCCGACCGGCGCCGGGAGTCCTTCGCCGTGGTCACCGCCGTGATCGGACTGGCCCACGCGCTGCGCCTGACGGTCATCGCCGAGGGTATCGAGACCGCGACCCAGGCGCTGATCCTGCACGGGCTCGGCTGCGACCAGGGCCAGGGGTACCTGTACGGGAGGCCGGCCGAGGCCCGGGCCGCCGAGGAGCCCACCTGACGGAGGCTGGTCGCCTCAGGTCCCGCAGTACGTCGTGTAGGCGCCGAAGTCCTCCGGCGGCCCGGAGGCGTAGCGCTCCAGCCCGGGGCGTTCCTCGAAGGGCCGGGTGACGGCGTCGACCAGCCTGTCCAGGGGCCCCAGGTCTCCGAGGGTCGCCGATTCGAGCGCTTCCTCGACCAGATGGTTGCGCGGGATGTAGAGCGGATTGACCCGGTCCATCGCGTCCGCATCGGGGCCCAGGGCCAGCCAGCGGGCGGCCCAGGCGTCGAAGGCGGCGACGTCGAGCACCCTGTCGCGTGCCGGGCGCGCATCGCCGCGGGCGGCCGAGGCGAGACCGCGGAAGAACGCGGTGTAGTCCACGTGGTTGTCCTGCAGCAGCGAGAGCACGTCCCGGGCCAGCGACGCCGCGACGGCCCCGTCGACGTCGTCGGGCAGTCCCAGCTTGGCGCTCATGCCGGCCAGCCACACCGCGGTGTACTGCGGACGGAAGGCCTCGAGCGCCGCGACCGCGAGCCGGACGGCCTCCTCCTGGTCCTCGGCGATGAGCGGGAGCAGGGTCTCGGCGAGGCGCGCGAGATTCCACTCGGCGATGGGCGGCTGATTGGCGTAGGCGTAGCGGCCGTCGCGATCGATGGAGCTGTAGCTGGCACCGTGGTCGAAGACGTCCATGAAGGCGCACGGTCCGTAGTCGATGGTCTCGCCCGAGATGGTCATGTTGTCGGTGTTCATCACGCCGTGGACGAAGCCCACGAGCATCCACTGCGCCACGAGGGCCGCCTGCGCGCTCACCACGGACTCGAAGAACGCCAGGTACGGCCGCTCGGCGGAGCCCGACTCGGGGTAATGACGGCCGATGGCGTGGTCCGCGAGGCGCTTCAGGAGGCTCCGGTCCCCGCTGGCCGCCGCGTACTGGAAGCTCCCCACGCGCAGATGGCTGCCGGCCACGCGGGTGAGGACGGCGCCGGGCAGCAGCCTCTCGCGGCGCACCTCGCGTCCGGTCGCGGTGACGGCGAGCGAGCGGGTGGTCGGAATGTTGAGGGCGTGCATCGCCTCGCTCACGATGTACTCGCGGAGCATGGGCCCGACGACGGCAAGACCGTCGCCGCCGCGCGCGAACGGCGTCCGCCCCGATCCCTTGAGGTGGAGGTCGCGGAGCCGACCGGCCGTGTCGGTGAGCTCACCGAGGAGGAGGGCCCTGCCGTCGCCGAGCCCCGGGTTGAAGCTGCCGAACTGATGTCCGGAGTAGGCCTGCGCCACGGGGCTGGCGCCGTCGGGCGGGGACGTCCCGAGCAGCAGGGCCAGACCCTCGGGGGAGCGGAGGCCGGCGGCGTCGAGACCGAGCTCGGCCGCGAGGGGTTCGTTGAGGGTTAGGAGGCGTGGCGCCGGGGCCGCGTCCGCCTGCCAGGCGACAGCCATCTCGGGCAGGTCCCGGGCGAAGTGGTCGTCGACGGTGATCCTGGACCGGATAGGCGCGCTCATCCCTCCACCGTACGCGCGCCCGACACCCTGGACGATCCGATCCGATCCAATCGAATCAGTGCGTGCGCCTGCGTCGGGGCTGGGCCACGACGGCGACCGCCACCGCCAGCAGGAGCGCGACGACGCTCAGGATCCCGGCGGCCGTGTTCCTGAAGGAGGACGCGACGCCGGCCTGCAGCGTGCCTGTCGCCTCGTCCGCCTGTACGGGTTCGTCCGGCTGGATGACGGCGGCCTCCGACGATGTCCTCGTGGCGGCGGGCGACGCCGGGGTGTCCGGGGTCCGGACGACGGAGCGTCCGCCGGCAGCAGGGGCAGGGTCGGCGATGCGCGGCAGGGTGCGTTGCGCGGGAATGCCCACACCTGCCTCCAGTGCTTCCGCGGGCACCACGCCGCGGGCAGGGGTCCTGGCACTCCCGTCCGCCGTGGGCGCCGTACCGGGCACCTCGCCGGTCGGGGCGCTCGGTCCGGAGAGCGGCGTGGTCGCCTCCGGGGTGGTCTGCACCGGGGCTGAGGTCTCCGGGCCTGGTCCCGGATCCGTTCCCGGGGTCGTCTCGACCGGCGGGGACTCGACGGTCCCGGTCGGAGGGTCTGCGGTCTCGAGGGGAGGCCCGCCAGTCTCGACGGGAGGCACGACCACCGGGGCAGTGGGAACCGCAGGGACCACGGGCTGGTCGGAGGGCGGTTGCTCGACGACGGTCGGTGGCACCGGGGTGGGCATCGTGGTGGCGACGGCCGCTGGTGCCGACAGCATCAGGCCGGAGCTGATCGCCAGTGTAGTGAGGACGAGAGAGGCACGCATGGCGGGGTCTTTTCGGGTGGGACGAGACAAGTCGTTCGGGTGGGACGAGACGAGGGGTACGCGACTGCGCGGAACGCTGCCGGCCACCCCGTTCATGGTACGCCGCTCCCGGGCCGAAGCCCACCCGCTGGCGGCTGTGTCGGGCCTACTCGTGACCGGCCGTGGTCCGGTCACCGCTCGTCCGCCCGGACGACCGTGCGGGGGGCTGGAAGACCACGAAGCGGTAGGCGAAGTACCGGAAGAGATTACCCAGGAGGACCCCCACCACGTTGCCGGAGATGTTGTCCGCGAGCGCGCTGGTCAGTCCGAGGACGTAGTGCGAGACGAAGAGGCATCCCGCGGCGATCCCGAGTCCCACGAGATTCGTCAGCCCGAAGAGGACGGCTTCCTGGCGCTTGGAACGCCCGCCCAGCTCCCGGAAGGTGAAGTATCTGCTGCCGAGCCACGAGACCCCTGTCGCGGCAGCGACCGAGATGATCTTCGACAGGATGGGCGCGACGCCGAATCCCGAGGACAGGATGTTGAACAGGATGATGTCCACCACGAAGGCCACGGTTCCGACTGCGGTGAAGGATCCGAGCCTCCTCAGCACACCCCGCACGAACCGGCTCCTTCATCGTCGACACCGCAGTCTATTCCTCCGGTCATCCAGGCAACCAATCATCCCGGTCAGCGGGTACTGATGCCCCGATCACGCCACGACGCGCCGGAGAAGGGCGCGCACGTCGGGCGGCGAAGGGTGACTCCTCCGCCCGGATCGGGGACCATTGGTCCATGGACCGCGCTGGCGAAGCCTCCATGACACCCGCATCCCCGTCGGCCGTGCCGCCGTCCGGTGCGCGGACGTTCGCCCAGATCCTGGTGAACACCGCCGTCGCGAACGTGACCACGAGCTTCCTGTGGTTCGCGCTGACGTTCTGGGTCTACCTCGAGACGCTCTCCGTGCTCGCGACCGGCATCATCGGTGGTGCCTACATGCTGTTCGTGGCCGTCTTCTCCCTCGCGTTCGGGACCGTCGTCGACCGTACTCGCAAGCACCGCGTCATGGTGCTCGCCGGCGCCGTCACCCTCGTCTCCTTCGGCATCGGCGGCGGCCTGTACCTCATGTTCCCCGAGGCGGCGCTCCTCGACCTCGGCGCGCCGTGGTTCTGGCTGTTCAGCGGCATCATCCTCTTCGGGGCGGTGGTCGAGAACATGCGCAACATCGCGCTGTCGACCACCGTCACGCTGCTCATCCCCACCGAGCGCCATGCCCACGCGAACGGCCTGGTCGGTACGGTGCAGGGACTCGCCTTCCTGGTGACGAGCGTGTTCAGCGGGCTGTCCGTCGGGCTGCTCGGCATGGGGTGGACGCTGGCGATCGCGATCGTGCTCCCTGCGGCGGCCCTGGCGCACCTGCTCTTCCTGCGGATCCCCGAGCAGCAGCCACAGCGGGGCGCCGGGAAGCAGCCACTCGTCGATCTGCGCGGCAGCGTGGCGGCGGTGCGCGCAGCCACCGGGTTGTTCGCGCTGGTCGTCTTCTCCACCTTCAACAACCTCATCGGCGGCGTCTACATGGCACTCATGGACCCCTACGGCCTCGAGCTCTTCCCGGTCGAGTGGTGGGGCGTGGTGCTCGGGGTCTCCTCGACCGGGTTCATCATCGGCGGTCTGGTGATCGCGAGGTTCGGGCTGGGGCGCAACCCCATCCGCACCATGCTGCTCCTGGTCGTCCTCATGGGGGTGCTCGGGGCGCTCTTCACGATCCGCGACTGGTGGTGGCTCTACGCCGCAGGCGTCTGGCTGTACATGCTGCTGATCCCCGCGGTCGAGGCGTCGGAGCAGACGGTGATCCAGAAGGTCGTGCCGTTCGCCACGCAGGGCCGGGTCTTCGGCTTCGCGGCGGCCTTCGAATCGGCGGCGGCCCCGATCTCCGCCTTCCTCATCGCACCGCTCGCCGAGTTCCTGATCATCCCGTACATGAACTCGGAGGCCGGCCGCGGCACGTTCGGCGGTCTGCTGGGCGACGGCGAGGCGCGTGGCATCGCCCTCGTGTTCGTCATCGCCGGGGCCGTCCTGGTGCTCCTCGCCGGAGCCGCGTTCCTGACGAGGTCGTACCGCCTGATCTCGGCGCAGTACCTGGCCCCGGCGGGACACCATCCGGCGGTGTCCTGACTCCGAAGACCACCCGTCAGGGCCGCACGGCGGTCCGCACCCGAGCACGAAAGGTCCAGCATGCCCTTCCTCAGCATCCCGTCCGATTCCCCGACCGGCGCCGTCGAACTCCACTACGAGGACTACGGCACCGGCCGGCCGGTGGTCCTGATCCACGGCTGGCCGCTCAGCGCTCGCTCGTGGGAGGGGCAGGTGCCCGCGCTCGTCGAGGCCGGCTACCGTGTCATCAGCTACGACCGCCGCGGCTTCGGTGCGTCGGCGCAGCCCTGGTCCGGGTACGACTACGACACCTTCGCCGCAGATCTGCACGCCCTGCTGGAGGAGCTCGATCTCCAGGACGCCGTCCTGGTCGGCTTCTCGATGGGTGGCGGCGAGCTCGCCCGGTACGTGGGCACCTACGGCGAGGAGCGGATCGGCAAGCTCGTCTTCGCCAGCGCCGTTCCGCCGTACCTCTGGAAGTCCGAGGACAACCCCGACGGCGGCGTGGACCAGGAGCTGGCGGACTGGTTCACCACGGGCCTCACGGAGGACCGTCCGGCGTTCCTCGCCGAGTTCCTCGGGATGTTCTTCACGGCCGGCAAGCAGACCCTGCTGAACAAGCCGCTGGTGAGCCGGGGAGCAGATCGCGTACAACCTCTCCATCGCGCTCGCCGCCTCGCCGAAGGGGACGCTCGACTCCACCACGGCGTTCGCGACGACGGACTTCCGGGACGATCTGACGAGGATCACCGTCCCGACGCTCGTCATCCACGGCGACTCCGACACGATCGTCCCCTTCGAAGTCAGTGGCAAGCGCACGGGCGAGGCCATCCCGACGAGCGAGACGGTGCTCATCGAGGCCGCCCCGCACGGTGTCACCGTGTCCCACCGCGAGGAGTGGAACAGGCACCTGCTGGAGTTCCTGGCGAAGTAGCCTCCACGGGGCAGTCCCCACGTGAACGCGGAAGGCCGCTCTCCTCGGGAGGGCGGCCTTCTGCATTCCCGATGCGACGTGCTCAGGTGTCAGTGCTCGGGTGTCAGTGCTCTTGTGTCAGGGGGTGATGAGGGTGGAGGCCCCGGCGGTCGCCGCCTGGTAGCGGGCCTGGACATCGGCCCAGTTCACCAGGTTCCACCACGCCTTGACGTAGTCGGGCTTCACGTTCACGTAGTCCAGGTAGAAGGCGTGCTCCCACATGTCGAGCATCAGCAGCGGGATGGTGCCCACGGGCACGTTGCCCTGCTGGTCGTAGAGCTGCTCGATCACCAGGTTCTTCCCCAGCGGCTCGTACGCCAGGACCGCCCAGCCCGAGCCCTGCAGCGACGTCGCCGCGGCCGTGAAGTGCGCCCGGAACGCGTCGAAGGACCCGAACGCCCCGTCCAGGGCGGAGGCGAGCTCACCGTCGGGCTTGTCGCCGCCCTCGGGGGACATGTTCTTCCAGAAGATGCTGTGGTTGATCACCCCGCCCACATGGAACGCCAGGTCCTTGGAGAGCTTGGGGATGGTCGCGAACTGGCCCTGCTCGCGGGCCTCGGCGAGCTGGGCGAGGGCGTCATTGGCGCCCTTGACGTAGGTGGCCTGGTGCTTGGAGTGGTGCAGTTCCATGATCCGGCCCGAGATGTGCGGCTCCAGGGCCGCGTAGTCGTAGTCCAGATCCGGCAGTACGTACTCGCTCATGCAATCCTCCTGATTGGTGTTCGGTTCCTTCAGCCCAGCAGCGACTGGTCTCCCAGCCGATGATAGGCGCGATTGTGGTAGACGAGCGGTGCGACGTCGTTGTGCGCCCCCGGCTCGATGGACAGCACTTCGGCCGCGAGGATCATCGACCCACCCACCGGCATGCGGTGCAGGATGCGGCAGCGCAGGGCCCACGGCGCATCCACCAGCAGCGGTTCGCCCGAGGCCAGGGGGCGCCACTCAACGGCCCCCGAGAAACGGTCGGCCCCGCGGGTGGCGAAGAGCTTCGCGATGTCGAGCTGGTCCGCGCCGAGCAGATGCACCAC
This sequence comes from uncultured Arthrobacter sp., assembly GCF_947493765.1. GTDB lineage: Bacteria > Actinomycetota > Actinomycetes > Actinomycetales > Micrococcaceae > Arthrobacter_D. Next base: position 104,293 of record NZ_CANLSZ010000002.1, on the reverse strand, counting down.
GATTGTCTCGGACTCCACGAGGGCCGCTGCGGACGCCGATGCCGTCGACACGGAGAAGGCCAGTACGGGCGGGTCCGCCGAGACCGAGGAGACCGACGACGCCGTCAGGCCCACGGGCCCCCTGGCGCCCTGCGCCGTGATGACCGCGATCCCTGCAGGATGCGCCCGGAAGGCGTCCTTGAAGAGCTCGGCGGTGGGGGCGGCGTGGCCCGGGGATGCTGTCATGTGATTCACCGTAGAACCTGAACATTGGTTGAGGTCAAATCGGGTGGTCGGGGTCCAGAAGGGTCGCGGTCCCGTCGCGACGGGCGGCGGCGTCGTCCGGATTGACGAAGCTGCACATGGACAGCGACAGGCAGCCGCACCCGATACAGCCGCCCAGGCGATCCCGCAGGTGCTCCAGCTGGGAGATGCGCTGCGCGATCTCCTGCTGCCACGCAGCGGACATCCGCTGCCAGTCCTGCTGGTCCGGAACGCCGTCCCGGGGCAGCTCGGCGAAGGCTTCGGCGACGGTGGAGAGCGGGATCCCGGCCCGCTGGGCGGCGCGGATCACGGCGACCCGGCGCAGGATCGAGCGGTCGTAGCGGCGCTGGTTGCCAGTGGTGCGCCGGCTCCGGATGAGGCCCTGGCGCTCGTAGAAGCGCAGGGCGGAGACGGCGACGCCGCTGCGCGCGGCCAGCTGCCCCACGGACAGATCCTGCTCGTTCGGCACTGCATTCCTTCCTGCCGTTACCCGGCGCTCCGGCGTCGTCCTGCCAGCGTAGCGGCGGCCGGGACGGAGTGGTCCTGCCCCCATCGATGCCCGGGCGCCTTCTCCTTCGCGTCGACTCCCACGGGAGCCGACGCAGTTCAGGCAGGAGTCCGGTCGCCGAGGTCGAGCACGCGGTCGGCCCGGTGCCGGGTGGCCTCGACGAGTGCGGCATTCGGATCGTCCACGCGTCGCACCCAGGCCTCGGCCTCCCGGGGCTCCTTGCCGAACCTGATGTGGCGGTCGATGAGTCTGCGCCGTCGAACGGCCGGATCCACGTCGAGGAACCAGACCTCGTCGAGCCGGCTCCGGGCCTCCCGCCACCCCGGCGCGTCGAGGAGCAGGTAGTTGCCCTCCGTGACGAGCAGGGTCGCCGACGCCGGGATGGGCAACGCGTTGGCGAGGGGCTGTTCGAGCTCGCGTTCGAAGGCCGGCGCGTACACGGTCTCGGCCGGCCTGCTCCGCAGCCGGGTGAGGAGGGTCGCGTAGCCGTGGGCATCGAAGGTTTCCGGTGCCCCTTTCCGGTCCAGGAGACCGAGGCAGGTCAGCGCCCGGTCCGCCAGGTGGAAGCCGTCCAGCGGCACCAGGGCATGGGCCACCGGGTCGAGGGCCGCGATCATCCCGGCAACGGTCGATTTCTCGGCGCCGGGTGCTCCGACGAGACCGAGCACGACCCGTTCGTTCGGCGCGGGCCGGGGGAGGAGGTGATGAAGATCGTGGATGGTGCGGATCCGTACGGTCTCCACGGGGCCTCCTTCGGCCGGATGGCCGACATCGTTCGGACGGGGTTCAAGCAGGGTACGTCACGCCGCTGCGCCGGATACCCGCGCTCATCCTGCGTAGGGTCGGAGGATGCAGCCCGAGACGATCATCGCCCTCCGCCGCCGGTTCCACGCCCACGCCGAGCCGGGATTCCTCGAATACCGCACCGCCTCCGTCGTCCTCGCCGAGCTCAGGAGCATGGGGGTCCGGGCCACCACCGGCGCCGCCGCCATCGCGGTCGACCGGATCGCGGTGCCGCCCACCCGCGTCGAGATGGATACGTGGGGAGCACGAGCCGTGGACGCCGGGACCCCGCCCGACGACGTCGCCTACTTCCAGGAGCACGGCACCGCGATCATCGCCGAGCTCGAGGGAAACAGGCCCGGCCCCACGTGGGGCCTGCGGGTGGACATCGATGCCCTTCCCGTCGACGAGGAGACCGGTGACGGGCACGCCCCGGCGGCAGGCGGCTTCCGGTCCACCACGGGCTACATGCACGCGTGCGGCCACGACGGCCACGCCGCGATCGGTCTCGCACTGGCCGAGCGATTGCGCGACGGCGACTTCCCCGGCACGGTGCGCATCATGTTCCAGCCCGCCGAGGAGGGGGTCCGCGGGGCGCAGCCCATGATCGACGCGGGTGTGACGCGCGGGGTCGACCGGATGCTCGCCGTCCACCTCGGCGGCGACCTGCCGACGGGGGCCGTGGTCGGCGGGGTCACGGACGCGATGGCGACCACCAAGTGGACCGCTCGTTTCGAGGGCGAGGCGGCGCACGCTGCCGCGGCACCGGAGAAGGGCCGCCATGCGCTCGCCGCCGCTGCCCAGGCCACGCTCGCGATCCTCGGGCTGACCCGGTTCGCCGAGGCGGACACCCGCGTCAATGTGGGCACGTTCCACGCCGACGGCAGCGCCAACATCATTCCGGCGCTCGCCACCATCACCTATGAGACCCGGTCGACGTCGAACGCCGTCCTCGAGGACCTGAACCTGCGTGCGGAGAACGCCGTGCAGGGGGCCGCGCGGATGTACGGGGTGGAGGCCTCGACCACGGTGTACGGCCGCGCCGCGGTGTCCCAGCCGGACGAGGCGCTGCTCGCCGAGGTGGCGCGCGCGGCGGGGGATGTTGCGGCGATCTCCGAGTTCACGCCCAGCGGACCCTCCGGCGGCGGCAGTGATGACGCGCACCTGCTCATCCGCGAGGTGCAGGAAGCGGGCGGACTGGGCACCTACATCTTCGTCGGCGCCTCGAACCCGGCCCCGCACCACCACCGCCGCTTCGACGTGGACGAGGACGCGCTGGTCATCGCGGTCGATCTGCTCGAGGGTCTGTTCCGCGGCTGACCGGTTCCTCGGGCCGTGGCGGTCCCGCCTGCGGAACCGGTCGGTTCACAGACGCGGATCGACGACGGTCACCCCACCCACCGACCGGTCACCCGCCATCGCGACGAGGGCGTCCGGGACGGCGGAGAGGGGGATGGTCCGCTCGATCAGATCCTGGGGACGCAGCCGGCCCTCGCCGATCAGGTCCAGCAGGCCGGGATAGTCCCGGGCGGGCATGCCGTGGCTGCCGAGGACGGTGAGCTCACCGCTGATCACCGCGCCCATGGGCACCACCGGGTCCGCGGGGAAGAGCCCGATCTGCACATGGCGCCCGCGCGGGCGCAGGGACAGGATGCCCAGGGCGGCGGTCTGCTCGCGTCCCAGCGCGTCGACGGAGACGTCGATACCCGACGGCACTGCGGCGCGCACGGCGTGCACCGCCTCCTCCACCGACAGGCCGGCGGAATCCACGGTGTGGACGGCCCCGAAACGGCGCGCACGCTCCAGTGCGGCGTCGTCCACGTCCACCGCGATCATTTGCGCGCCGAGGGCCACGCCGATCATGACGGCGCTGAGCCCCACGCCTCCGCACCCCACCACCAGGAGGGACTGGCCGGCCTCCAGCCGCGCCTGGTGGACCAGGCCGCGGTACGACGTCGCGAACCGGCAGCCCAGCAGGGCGGCGGCGCCGGCGTCGAGGGAGGCGGGGACCGCGATCAGGTTCGTGTCGGCGTCGTGCAGCGCCACCTGCTCGGCGAAGGACCCCCAGTGGGTGAAGCCCGGCTGCGTCTGGTTCCTGCAGACCTGGCCGTTGCCCGCGGCGCACTCGGGACAGCGTCCGCACGCGCAGATGAACGGGGTGGTCACGCGGTCCCCGGGGCCGAACCTCCGGACCTCCTGACCCACCGCGGTGATGGTGCCGACGAGCTCGTGGCCGGGGACGTGCGGCAGGGCGATGCCGTCGTCGTGCCCCAGCCAGCCGTGCACATCGCTGCGGCACAGGCCCGTCGCCTCGACGCGGACCACGACGCCGCGGGGCGTCGGAACGGGGTCCGGGACGTCGCGGAGGACGGGGCGTTCGGTGAAGCGGTCGAACCACACAGCGCGCATCAGGCCACTCTAGTCAGGGGCGGAGCCTGCGGCGCTCCCTCCGCCCCGTCACGGTGTCGGTGGTCAGGCTGAGGGCCAGTGCCACGCCCAGCAGGACGATCAGGACGAAGGGGAGGACCCCCAGACCCACGGAGTCGAGCAGGATCCCGCCGAACAGGGCGCCGCTGGCGATGCCGATGTTGAAGGCCGTGGTCTGCAGCGCTGCGGAGAGATCGCGGATGCGGTGCGAGGCCGTGCGCATCATCCTCGTCTGCAGCATGGCCGGGATCGCCCCGAAGGCGGCACCCCACACGGTCACCGCCAGCAGCACCACCGCGGTGTTCGACGGGGCGAGCGCGAGCGTCAGGACCGCCACCATGACCAGCAGCAGCACGGCCACGAACGCCTTGCGCGGGAAGCGGTCGGTGGCATAGCCGGCGATGATCAGGCCGATGATGCCCGCTCCGCCGTAGAGGAAGAGGACCAGCGCGATCCCCTCCGGGGCGAAGGTGGAGATCTCCGTGAGCCACGGGGCTATGTAGGTGTAGAAGAGATTCTGCCCGGTGAGGACGATCAGGATCACCGCGCAGAGCAGCAGCACGGCCCTCATGCTCGGATCCCGGCGCGCCGGGACCCGTTCCTCGCCCGCCGCACGCTCCACACGGTGCTCCACCGGGGGCAGGAACTTCACGATCACGAGGGCGAGGACGAGGACGACGACGCCGATGATGGTGAACGCCGCACGCCAGCCCAGTGCATTGCCGATCGCCGTCCCCACGGGTACGCCCAGCACGAACGCCGCCGTCCCGCCCCCTGCGGTGATGGCCACCGCCTTGCCCAGCTGGTGTGCCGGGACGAGGTGCGCGGCGTACGCGGCGACCACGGCCCAGAACAGACCGTGCGCCAACCCGCCCAGGATGCGCGCTGCCACCAGGACGCCGTACGTCGGTGCGATCGCCGCCAGGACATTGGCCACCGCGATCACCAGGAGCACGACGACGATCAGCGACTTGCGGGAGAAGCGCTGGGTCACCGCGGCCAACGGCGTGGTCGCGACGACGACGGTCCCCGCGAAGATGGTCACGAGGTAGCCCGCGGTCGACAGCCCCACCCCGAGATCGCGCGCCATGGCCGGCAGGAGTCCCGTGGGCAGGAACTCGCTGGTCACGGAGACGAAGATGGCACCGGCCAGCGAGAGCAGACCGAGGTACGGGAAGGGTGCGGCGGCGGACACCGTCGGAGGCGAAGCAGACAAGGAACACCCATCGGAGAACGTGGCAGTGATCCCCCGGCTGCACCATCGAGAGCCGAGGCGTACTGGGACCAAGCGTAGGGGGCGGCAGGAGGATCAGCAGCGTCGTGTGCCGCCCGATGCGACCGGGGAGAGGCTCCTCGAAGCCCGGCACACGGGACGGTCACCGGATTACTCTGGTGACGATCCCCCTGTTGACCCTCGGAAGGCGGTCCCGGCCCTGGACATCGATCTGCTCCTCACCCTGTTCGCGGGAACCATCCTCCTGCTCTCGCTCTTCTCCTCCACGCTGCAGCGCATCAGTCTCCCCGGGCCGGTGCTGGCGCTCACCACGGGCGTGCTCCTCGGCCCGGCCGTGCTCGGCGTCGTGCGCATCGAGGATCTCGGTGTACCGACGGGCGAACTGCTGGAGCAGGCGGCGCGGATCACGCTCGCCGTCGGCCTCGCGGGCGTGGCCCTCCGGTTGCCGCACGGCTACTGGCGACGGAACCGCCGCTGGGTCGTCGCGAGCATCGTCCTCGGCATGCCCGTCATGTGGGCGGTCTCCACGGGTGTCCTCTGGGCGCTGCTGGGTGTGCCGTTCCTCGTGGCCCTGACACTCGGGGCGATCATCACGCCCACGGACCCCGTGGTCTCCACCCCGATCGTCACCGGTTCCCTCGCCGAGGCGAAGATCCCGCGGCGTGTGCGGTACGACATCTCCTCGGAGAGCGGGCTCAACGACGGGCTCGGGTACCTCTTCGTCCTCCTGCCGGTCCTCCTCCTGACCTCGCCGGAGACGGCGGGTCGGGATCTGCTGGTCTCCGTGCTGCTCCGGGAGGTGCTCGGCGCCGCCCTGTTCGGAGCGCTTGCGGGATACCTCCTGGCCAGGATCTTCGTCCTCGCGAAGAACAGGGGCCTGATGGAGGACAACTCCTACCTGGGCTTCCTCCTGCCCTTCGCCCTCCTGCTGCTCGGCGCGGGCAAGTTGCTGGGGACCGACGCCGTCCTCGCCGTCTTCGTCGCAGCAGCGGTGTTCGGCCAGGTCATCCCGCAGCGGGACGAGGACCAGGAGGACGCGGTGGAGGACGTGGTGAACAGGTTCTTCCTGCTGCCGGTCTTCATCCTGCTCGGCCTCGCCCTGCCGTTCGACGCGTGGGCGACGCTCGGGTGGAGTGCCCCCGCGGTGGTCCTCGCGGCGCTCCTCCTCCGCCGGGCCGTGGATCTCCTGGTCCTGCGCCCACTCCTGCGGCGGGTACACAGCGTGCCCGAGACCGTGTTCCTCGGCTGGTTCGGCCCCGTCGGCATCTCTGCGCTCTTCTACGCGACCCTTGCCGAGCGGATGACCGGCAACCACGACCTGTTCGTCTACACGACCCTGGCCATCACGCTCTCCGTGGTGATCCACGGTCTGTCCACCGCCCCTGCCAGCGAGTGGCTGCGCCGCCGCGAGGCGTCCATGACGTCGTGACCGAACCGTAGGCGCACCGCCACGCCCTTGCTAGGCTCGACGCACCAACGGGACTCCGAGGGGGCACACAGTGGCTGATCCTGGAAGTACGGGCGTCGACGAGCTCGAGAAACCGAGATGGCGGCTGGTGGGGCCGGGGTTGCTCGCCGCAGCCACCGGCGTCGGCGCGGGTGATCTCGTGGCCACGCTGATCGCGGGGAGCCGCTACGGCTACGCCCTCCTGTGGGCGGCGGTGATCGGCTGTGTCCTCAAGATCATCCTGGTGGAGGGCGTGGGCCGCTGGTACCTCGCTACGGGTAAGACGATCTTCCAGGGCTGGCGGACACTCGGGGCCTGGACCAGCTGGTACTTCGGCCCGTACGTCATCATCTGGGGCTTCGTGTACGGAGCGACGGCCATGAGTTCCACGGCCCTGCCCCTGCAGGCCCTTTTCCCGGCCGTCCCCCTGAACGTGTTCGCCGTCGCCTCTGGCCTGATCGGTCTGACGCTGGTGTGGTTCGGCCGGTACGGGCTCTTCGAGAAGGTCATGACCGTGATGGTCGGCATCATGTTCGTCTCCGTGGTCGGCTCGGCCGTCCTCGCGCTGCCGAACATCCCCTCGATGCTCACCGGCCTGGTGCCCACCCTGCCCGCCGAATCGGTCTTCTACGTCCTGGGACTGGCCGGCGGGGTGGGCGGCACCATCACGCTCGCCGCCTACGGGTACTGGCTGCGGGAGAAGGGCTGGAACAGGCCGAAGTGGATGAAGGTCATGCGGGTGGACAACTCGGTGGCGTACACCATGACCGGCATCTTCGTGATCTGCATGCTCATCCTCGGCGCGGAACTGCTCTACACCGCGAACATCTCGCTCCAGAGCGGGGACCGCGGGCTCCTCGACATGGGGGCAGTGCTCGAGGACCGCTACGGCGTGGTGTGGGCCAAGGTGTTCCTCGTCGGGTTCTGGGCGTCGTCGTTCTCCTCGCTCCTGGGGGTGTGGCACGGCGTCAGCCTCATGTTCGCCGACTTCTGGGCCAACTTCCGTAAGAAGGCGGACGATCTCTCCGACGACGACGCCCCCGGATCGCACAGCAGGCCCGCCCGCGCCTACATGCTCTGGCTGACCATCCCGCCCATGCTGCTGCTCCTGCTCGGGCGGCCGTTCTTCCTGATCCTGCTCTACGGGGTGCTCGGGTCGCTGTTCATGCCCTTCCTCGCCATCACGCTGCTGGTACTGCTCAACAGCTCGCGCCTGGCACAGCAGTGGCGGAACAGGTGGCTCTCCAACGTGTTCCTCGTCATCACCACCGTGGTGTTCCTCGTGCTCGGACTGAACGAGCTGGTTAAGGCCGTCACCGGGGGCTGACCATCGAGCCACCCCCGTGCCAGACTGGGAGGATGCTCGTAGCCTTCAGCGTCGCCCCGTCCGGTTCCTCCGACACCTCACGCGAGAATCCCGAGGGGTCGGTGCACGACGCCGTGGCCGCCGCGGTCGCCGTCGTGCGTGAGTCGGGTCTGCCCAATCACACCGACGCCATGTTCACCACGATCGAGGGCGACTGGGACGAGGTGATGGCCGTCGTCAAGAACGCCACCGACGCTGCGGGCCGCTACGGCAGCCGCGTCTCGCTGGTCCTGAAGGCGGACATCCGGCCCGGGCATACGGGCGAGCTCACCGGGAAGGTGGAGCGGCTGGAGGCGGCCATCACCGATCAGGAGCAGTACGAGGGCCACTCCTGACCACTGCCGGGCCGGCGTAGTGCAGGTCGGCGCCGGCGCTGTCCCGGGCGAGGCTTTCCGGTGCGCCCGCTCTTCGCTTGCTGCACGTCGATGCATCGGATGGCCGGGCGCCTGACCTTCGGGGTCTTCGCGCGCCGGGGCGTACGGGACCGGGGTCTTCGGATCGCAGATCGACCTCCGGACGGCGCGTCCGGGGCGACACGCCGCACACCGGATCGGAAGTCCCCGGTCCCGACCCATCGGCAGCGACGGGACGGCCACCACACCGCCGCTAGCATGGGAAGCATGCCCTCCACCGCCCGACCGGCCCCGTCCGTCGTCGACGCTGCCGTGCATCCCGCTGCCGTAGGGCGCGCCGGCCGGCAGCCCGCGGTCGACGACGCCACCGTGCATCCCGCTGACGCATGGCCTACCGGCGACCACCTGCCGGGTGAGCAGCCCGCCGGCCAGCAGCCCGCCGTCGCACGAACCGACCTCCGGTGGGGCTGATGGCGAGACCCGCGGGTGCGCACCCCGAGATCGGGGAGTTCCCCATCGACACCGGGACCTGCGAACTCGAGCCCGATCCGTACAACCCGGATGGCTGGGTGCTGCGAATCAACGGCGTGCCCAGCTCCCACATCGATCTCGTGGACCCGCTGCGGCTGGACTTCGAGTACATGCGCTGGATCGCCTCCCTCGTCGACTCGCGCTGGGCCGCTCCGGACCGGCTGCGCGCCCTCCACCTCGGCGGGGGCGCCTGCTCCCTCGCCCGGCGCTTCACGGCGTCGCACCCGCAATCCCGGCAGGTCGTCGTCGAACTCGACGGGCGCCTCGCGGACCTGGTGCGCCGGTGGTTCGATCTGCCGCGGGCGCCCCTCATGCGCATCAGGGTCGGCGAAGCGCGCGCCGTGACGGAGTCGTTGAGCGAGGACAGCCGCGATCTCGTCATCCGGGACGTCTTCGCGGGCAGCACCACACCGGTGTCCCTGACCACGAGGGAGTTCACCCGTGCCGTCCGTCGCCCGCTCGCGCCGGACGGCGTGTACGTCGTCAACTGCGGTGACAGGCCGGATCTCGCGCTGGCCAGGCGTGAGGCGGCGACCATCGGCGCGGAGTTCGCGCACACCGTGATCATCGCCGACCCGGCCATGCTCAAGGGCCGGCGCCTCGGCAACGTGATCATCGCCGGGAGCGACGCACCCCTGGGCACCGACCCGGGGCTGGCACGCGAACTGCTCGGCGGGGGGATGCCGGCGCAGCTCTGGCAGGACGCCCGCGTACGGGCCTTCGCCGCGGGGGCACAGGTCCTGACCGACTGATCAGATCATGGCCTACGCGCGTCGATCCTGCCCGAGGAGCTGCGGTTCGAGCGCGCGGGTACCCTCGCGGAGGGCCTGCACGACGGCGGCCACGGCGGGACGGCGCAACGCGTCCGGGCGCGCCACGAGCCAGTAGTCCAGCTGCTCGGCCACCACGTCGGGCAGGAGCCGCACCAGATCGGCGTGGCGGTCCGCCATGAAGCACGGCAGCAGGCCGATCCCCGCGCCCACGCGGGTGGCCTCCACGTGGACGAAGACATTGGTGCAGCTCAGCGCGTCGCGCATGGCGGGCAGCAGGCGCCGGGGCGTGTCGAGTCCGTCGACCTGCAGCATCGAGTCGATGAAATAGACCAGCGGGTGCGCGAGGACGTCGTCCAGCTCCGACGGCGTCCCGTGCGCCGCCAGGTAGTCCCGTGAGGCGTAGAGGCCCAGCACGTAGGCGCCGAGCCGGATCGCCTCCGCGCGGTGGAGCTGCGGTTCCCCCACCACCACCTCGAAGTCGAGCCCGGTCCGCGTCTGTGAGGCGCGGCGGGTGGTCGCGACGATCTCGACGCTGAGCCCCGGGTTCCCGGTGCGCAGGCGGGCGAAGGCGGGCGCCGCGATGTAGGCGCTGAAACCGTCCGTGGCACTGAGGCGGACGACGCCGCTGAGTGTCCCGGCGTCGTCATCGGTGAGGTGCGCGACGGCGGCGGCGATCTCCGTGGCGGCCGCGACGGCACGCGCGCCGAGCGCCGTCAGCTCCCAGCCGTCCACCGCCCGGGAGAGGACGCGCCCGCCGAGGGCCTTCTCGAGGGCGGCGATCCTGCGGGAGACGGTCGTGTGGTTGAGCCCGAGGGCGTGGGCCGCGGCGGTGTAGCGGCCCGACCGGGCCACGGCCTGCAGGACGAGGAGATCCTGGGCGTTCGGGTCGGCCATGTGTGCAGTATTGCAGAGTGACGGTGCCGAAGTGGTCATTGGAGCGCCCTGGTCCGGCAGAGATACTCGGGAGTGCCGGACCCGTCCCCCGAGCGAGAAGAGGCCAGCCATGAGTCCCGATCCAGACGTGCAGCACGACGCCGGGAGCAGCTCCGCGCAGGGCGATCTCAGCGGGCGCCGCGCCGTCGTCACCGGGGGAGCGAGCGGCATCGGTGCAGCCTGCGCGCGGGCCCTGGCGGCGCGGGGTGCGACGGTGGTGGTCGCCGACCGCGACGAGGACGGTGCCCGGAGTGTCGCCGAGGACCTCGGGGGAGAGTCCTGGGCGGTGGACCTCCTCGACACGATCGCACTGGAGCACCTGTCCCTACGGGCGGACATCCTCGTGAACAATGCCGGCATCCAGGTGGTCAGCCCCATCCAGGACTTCGAGCCGGCCGATTTCCGCCGCATCCAGACCCTCATGGTGGAGGCGCCGTTCCTCCTGATCCGCGCCGCCCTGCCCGGGATGTACGAGCGCGGCTTCGGCCGCATCATCAACATCTCCTCCGTGCACGGCCTGCGCGCCTCGCCGTACAAGTCCGCCTACGTCACGGCCAAGCACGCGCTCGAGGGGCTCTCGAAGGTCACGGCCCTCGAGGGCGGCGAGCACGGCGTCACGAGCAACTGCGTGAACCCCGGATACGTGCGCACACCTCTCGTGGAGGACCAGATCGCCGATCAGGCCCGCCTGCACTCCATCAGCGAGGACGAGGTGATGAACCGGATCATGCTCACCGAGTCGGCGATCAAGCGGCTCGTCGAGCCCCGCGAGGTCGCCTCGGTCGTCGCCTGGCTCGCGGGCGACGACGCCGGGATGGTCACCGGCTCGTCCTACGTCATGGACGGCGGCTGGTCTGCCCGCTGAGAGCCGGGCCCGCACCGGCCCTCAGACGCCGAGCAGTTCTTCGATGGGGCCGAGGCCGAAGAAGACCACGAATGCTGCCGCGACCACCCACATGAGGGGGTGGACCTCGCGGGCACGGCCCTGGATGGCGCGGATCAGCACGAAGGCGATGAAGCCGGCGCCGATGCCGTTCGCGATCGAGTACGTGAACGGCATGAGGGTGAAGGTCAGGAACGCCGGGATGGCCACGCCCCAGTCGTCGAAGTCGATCCGACCCACCTGCGCCACCATCATGAAGCCGACCACCACGAGCGCCGGCGCCACGGCCTCGAACGGGACGAGGCTGATGAGGGGCGTGAAGAACATCGCGAGGAGGAACAGGATCCCCGTGACCACGTTCGCCAGGCCGGTCCGCGCGCCCTCGCCGATGCCGGCGCCGGATTCCACGTAGATCTGGTTCGAGGACACGGATCCGGCGCCGCCGGCCACGGCACCGAGCGCGTCGACCACCAGGACCCGGTCGACGCCGGGGATGTTGCCCTTCGCGTCCACGAGCTTCGCCTCGTTCGCCAGCCCCACCATGGTGCCCATCGCGTCGAAGAAGATGCTGAGCAGGATGGTGAACGTCAGCAGGAGTGCGGCCGTGGCCCCGAGATGGCCGAAGGCGCCGAAGAGACTCACGTTGCCCACGAGGGACAGATCCGGGATCCCCACCCAGGTGCCCGTGGGGAGCTCGGGGACCACGAGGGACCATCCGGCCGGGTTCGGCTCCTCTCCGGGCGACACACTGGGGCCGATGTCGAAGGCGGCCTCGAGGACCACCGCGAGGACCGTGGCGCCGAGCACGCCCATGAGGATCCCGCCACGCACCTTGCGGACCACCAGGGCCATGGTGAGGACGAGGCCGACGACGAAGACGAGCGTGGGCCAGCCGATGAGCACGCCGCCGAAGCCCAGGCCCACCGGTACCGTGGTGTTCGCCGTGTCGGGGATGCGCCGCACGAAGCCCGAGTTCACCAGACCGATCAGGGCGATGAACAGGCCGATCCCCACGACGATCGCCGTCTTGAGGCTTTCCGGGACCGCGTTGAAGACAGCTGTCCGGAAGCCCGTCAGCACGAGCACGAACATGGTCAGGCCCGCGAGCACCACGAGCCCCATGATGTCGGGCCAGGTCAGGCCCGGGTTCGTCGCGACCGTGATGGCGACGAAGGCGTTCACGCCGAGCCCCGTGGCCAGTGCGAACGGGTACTTGGCCCAGGCGCCCATGGCGATGGTGAGGATGCCGGCCACGAGGGCCGTCACAGCCGCGACGCGGCCGAGGCCGAGCTCGGTGCCCGCAGAATCCGCCCCGGCGAGGATGAGCGGGTTGAGGACCACGATGTAGCTCATGGCGAAGAAGGTCGCCAGGCCGCCGCGGAGCTCACGGGAGAACGTCGACCCGCGCTGCGTGACGGAGAAGTAGCGGTCCAGCGCGGAACCAGTTCTGGGCATGGGCGATCCTAGGGCGGAGGAGGGCGGGCGTCGACGCCAGACATCCTATCCCGGCCCCGCCCTGACCACCGGTTCGTGACGCCGCCCCGCGCATCCGCCGCGACCGGCTCCGCAGCGGCGGAGGGCCCGTGCGCCGGGGCCTCCGCGTAGGGTTGGAGCATGCCTGCCTCCCTCTCCCCGCGCGTCCTGCACCCGTCCACGTCGAGGCACCACCGTCGTCCCGGGCGCCGTGGTTCCGGGCGCCGTCGTCCCGTGGCCGCCGTGAACACCGTGGTCGCCGCCGTCCTGGCCCTCCTCCTCGCGACGGTGATGCTCCTCGGGGCGGGTGGCGCGGCAGTCGCGCACGACGAGCTGACCGGTACCGTCCCGGCGGAGGGCGCCACCGTGGCCGTCCTGCCACCGAGCGTGGAGCTCAGCTTCACCAGCGTGCCCTCCGGTATCGGGGCGCAGGTGGAGGTCCTCGACGGGTCCGGCGAGGACTGGGCCGAGGGGCCCGTGCAGATCGTGGACCGCACGGCCACGCAGGCCCTGCGTGCGGACGCCCCGGCCGGCGAGTACACGGTCTCCTGGCGCGTGGTCAGCTCGGATTCCCACCCCATCGAGGGGGTCTTCTCGTTCACCACCCAGCAGGGCTCGACGGCGTCGCTCGACTCGATCACCACGGCCGGCCCGGCGGAGGTGCAGGACGAGCCTGCGGCCGGGTCGCAGACCGCGGGCGTCAGCGACTTCCCCTGGAGCATCGTGCTGATGATCACGGCACTCGTGGTGATCGTCGGCGTCCTGGCCTTCACCGCGCGCAAGCGCCTCGGCGGCAGCCGGTAACTCCGGGGACCGACGTTCAGGCGCTCAGCGGTGTGGTCCCGGCGGGCGGAGCGGTGTGGTGCGCCGTCGCCGGTCCCCCCGTGGCGATGGCGTCGCTGACGAGCTTGGCCTGGCGCACGATCTCCCGCGTGGTGGGGGTCAGTGGCTCACCGACCCCGATCAGATGGAGACCGATGCTGCGCAGCGTCGTCCTCAGATCCTTCCCGACGGCGACGCCCATGGCCCTGAGGAACCGGCGCAGCTCGTTCTGCGGGTACTTCGTCAGGACCACGTGGTCGGCGAGCAGGACGCCATCGGCCGTCTGCACCGCCCACTGTTTCCGGCCGAGGCGTGCGGCGATGAGGGAGGGATGGCCGATGATGCTCAGCTGCCCGGCCACGGTGCTCTGGCGCACGTCGAGGCAGTGGGCCGAGGCGTAGCCGCGCAGGAGGCGCATGAGCTCGGTGCGCTCCGACAGCGACGCGGCGTCCGCCAGCACGGTGCGCATGGTGCCCGAGTCGGAGCACTCCAGGGCCTCGACGACGATCGATTCGACGCCGCGCCGGCTCAGCTCGCTCGCGACGGCGAGGCCGGACAGGCCGGAGCCGATCACCACGGTACTGGTCTGCTCCGCTGGCCCGCACGTGCCTGATGCACGGCGCGCAGCGTCGAACGGCAAGGGAATCACCGGGATACCTCCACAGGAAAGCCATGGTCCCGTACGGCCCGGCGCCTCTTCCGGGCCGTACGGACTCTTGATTGCGAACGGGTCAACCAAGAGCACTACGCACGGCAGGTCCCCGGTCGGGATGACCGGACCCCCCCGCCACGGGTTCCTGCAGCCTATATAACTTTTCGGACACTTGATAGACCGATCTTCTGCTGTGGGTTACAAAGGGGGGACCGGCCGCGCGAGGCGGTGGGGACACGCGACCGAGGGAGGCCTGTCGTGGGCAACGGGCATGCAGAGGGATCGTCGCAGTCACCGGCGCAGCACGGGATCGTCGTCGGGGTGGACGGCTCGGACCAGGGGACGTGCGCCCTGCTGTGGGCGGCGGCGGAGGCGCGCCGGCGCCGCACCCCGCTGTACGTGGTGACGGCGTACACCGTCCCGGTCTTCGCGGCCTCGAGCATGGATGCGGGGTACGCGATCGTCGACGACGACGTCATCAGGGACAGTGCGCAGGCCGTCCTGGACGGCGCACTGGCCCAGGTGCAGCACCTGGACGTCGACGTGCGGCCGAGGATCGAGACGGGCGATGCGGCAGGAGTCCTCCTGGACCTCTCCGAGCAGGCGGAACTGATGGTGGTGGGTTCGCGTGGCCGTGGTGGATTCGTGGGGCGCCTCCTCGGGTCGGTCAGCAGCGCCCTGCCCGCGCACGCCAAGTGCCCGACGGCGATCATCCCCGTCTGCGCCTCGGCGCGACTCGGGCACCCGGAACTGGGCAGCACCCCGGGCAGGGACGCCGGCACGCAGCCCACGGCTGTCGAGCCGATCGTCGTGGTCGGGGTAGACGGTTCGGAGCAGGCCCGCATGGCATCGCTGGTCGCCGCCGAGGAAGCGCGGTCCAGGGGTCTGGCCCTCCGCGTGATCTGCTCGGTGGCGCCCTTCAGCGGGTCGCTCTCCTGGGTCCCGGCTCCGGTGGACAGGGAGGCACTCCACGCGGATCTCGCCGTGCAGCTCACAGCCGGGCAGCACTGGCTGAAGAGCCACTTCCCGGACGTGGACATCCACGTGGATCTCGTGGACGGGTCACCGGCCGAGGTCCTGATCGAGGCGTCGGCGACCTCGGAGCTGCTCGTGGTCGGTACGCGGGGTCGCGGCGGCTTCACCGGGATGCTCGTGGGCTCGACGAGCCAGGCAGTGCTGCACCACGCGCGCGGGCCGGTGCTGGTGGTCCCGGACAGGGCGGACCCCCGGCTCGAGGACCGGGACTCCTTCGGGCCCATGATCGCCCCTGCCGGCTGACGTCGGGTGACCCGGTCGGGCGCCGTCAGCCCCAGCCGAGGTCGTGGAGACGTTCGTCGGAGATGCCGAAGTGGTGGGCGATCTCGTGGACGACCGTCACCAGGATCTCCTCCACGAGTTCCTCCCTGGAGTCGCAGAGCCTCATGAGCGGCCCACGGAAGATGCTGATGCGGTCCGGGAGCGAGCCCGCGTCCCACCACGCGTCCCGCTCGGTCAGCGGAGTGCCTTCGTAGAGCCCCAGGAGCTGTGTGTCCGCGGGCTCGGCGGGGCCGGGCTCGTACTCCTCCACCACGAAGATGGCCACGTTGTCCATGGACTGCGCGAGATCGTCGGGGATGCGGTCGATCGCGTCGTCGACCGCCTCCTCGAACTCGGTCAGGCTCATCTCGAAGGGCACGCCCTGATCGTACCGACCTCGGCGTGGCCCACCTCGCCCGGACAGGGAGCGGACCCTGGCGCGACGTGCGGCGGCGGCGGAACGGCGTCCTCGATGATTTTGTGTAATCGGTGATCTGGACCTATAGTTCTGTAGGTCCACGCCAGGGAATGATCCTTCGGAAATGCTTGCCGTCCGATGAACAGCACGACCTCTGGATGGTCAAGGCCCCCATCGTTTAGCGGCCTAGGACACCGCCCTTTCACGGCGGCAGCACGGGTTCGAATCCCGTTGGGGGTACGCATGGGTGGCCCTCACGGGCGGTCGATCGGAGCAGTAAGTGCTGGTAGGCTGAAGCTCGTGCAAAACGGCACATGAAGTTAGCAAGGCCCTGTAGCGCAGTTGGTTAGCGCGCCGCCCTGTCACGGCGGAGGTCGCGGGTTCAAGTCCCGTCAGGGTCGCTCAGGCGGCTGGATCCCCTCGCGGATGCAGCTCGCGCTGGATACGGTGATCATCGGCACGATGGTCGCAAGGCTCTGTAGCTCAGTTGGTAGAGCGTTCGACTGAAAATCGAAAGGTCACCGGATCGACGCCGGTCGGAGCCACCGCTGAAGACCCCGCTGTTCCCCACGGAGCGCGGGGTTTTTTCGTGCCGTCCCCGTCCCGCGGCCCAGCGGCGACACCAGCACGTCGACGGCACTGCCTCCCCGCCGACGCCTCTCCCAGCCAACGCCGGGATTGGACCAGTAGCATCGCGGTACCCGCGCCGGGGGCCGCCCCGGATGCGGCACCGTGGGGACGGGTCCGGCTCCGTGTGACCGATCCCGGCGTCGAGACGAAAGGGCTTCCGTGAGAATCCTGCATCCCGTCGTCGGTCTCTGCCTCCTGGCCGTGGTCCTGACCGGATGCAGTCAGGAAGCGGGTCCACCGGCCGGGGCCACGCTCACCATGCCCGCCGAACCCCACGTGGCGCCGCCGGACGGCGGGACGGCCGAGGATGACGCCCCCGCTGCCCCGGTTCCCGATGCCGCGGTCCCCGAGGGTGGCGCCTCCGGGTCCGGGAGCACCGGACCGTCGACGGAAGCCGGGCCTTCCCCCCACTGCGTGATCGTCGCCGGCGGGCTCACCACGGCCGTGCTGGCGCCCCTGGGCCTGCGCTCCTCCGAGGACCACGGGCGGATGGTGGAACTCGAGCAGGAACTCCTCGACCTCCGGGACAAGCTCCCCGCGGACCTGCAGGACGACTTCGAGGTCCTCGCGCACTCGGTCGAGGCGCCGCCCACGGGCTCGGGCACCTTCGACGAGGCAGCCTTCCGGCGCGCCATGGAACCAGTACAGGACTGGCTCGGGCAGCACTGCGAGCACCCCTGACCGGGTGCTCCACGGGGCGGTGGGACCGCCCGTCCGGCGGACGCATCCCGGGAGCATGAGGCAGCAGACTTGTCCCGCCGCGCAGGGTGAGGCGGGTCACAGTTGCGTATCGATACGCCTGACGGCAGGATCTCTGTTGTCGCATGCGATGTAAGCGCTTACTGTGACGATACGTAATCAGGAACAAGCGGCGCAGCAGCGGGGCGGCAGCAGTACACGGGCACCCCGGAGAGCACTGTGGACCGCAGGACGAAGGAGTCTGTGCAATGGCGAGAATTCGCTCACGGAAGTTGACCCTGCCCATCGCGGCCCTCAGCGTCTCCCTGCTGGCCCTCGCCGGCTGCGGGGACGGAGGATCGGACGACGCCGGAGGATCCGGCGACACGGACTGCGCCGACTACGAGTCCTACGGGACGTTCGAGGACGCGGAGGTCAGTGTCTACTCGACCATCGTCGACATCGAGGCCGAGAGGCTGGAGAACTCCTGGACGGACTTCGCCGAGTGCACGGGGATCGACGTCGCCTATGAGGGTTCCAAGGAGTTCGAGACCCAGATCGGCGTCCGCGCCCAGGGCGGCACCGCCCCGGATCTCGCCATCTTCCCGCAGCCCGGGCTGCTGGCGGCCCAGGCGTCCAACCTGGTCCCCGCTCCCCAGGAGGTCTCCGACCTCGTGGACGAGAACTGGTCGGAGGACTGGAAGAACTACGGCACGATCGATGGCACCTTCTACGCCGCGCCGATGCTCGCGAACGTCAAGGGCTACGTCTGGTACGTCCCGGCGACGTTCGAGGAGAAGGGCTGGGAGATCCCGGCCACCTGGGACGAGATGATGGAGCTGACCGAGAAGATCGCAGCCGACGAACCGGACATGAAGCCCTGGTGCGCCGGTTTCGAGTCCGGGGAGGCCACGGGCTGGCCCGGGACGGACTGGGTGGAGGACGCCGTCCTGCGCGCCAACGGCCCCGAGGTGTATGACCAGTGGGTGGCGCACGAGATCCCCTTCGACGATCCGCAGATCGTCGAGTCGTTCGACCGCGTCGGTGAGATCCTGAAGGACGACAAGTACGTCAACGGCGGCTTCGGTGATGTGCGCTCCATCCTCTCCACCCCGTTCGCCGACGCAGGCCAGCCCGTCCTCGACGGCACGTGCGCCATGCACCACCAGGCCTCGTTCCAGGCCAACAACTGGCCGGAGGAGACCGTGGTGGCCGAGGACGGCGATGTCTGGGCGTTCATGACGCCTCCGATCGACGAGTCCATGGGCACCGCGATCACCGGCGGCGGTGAGCTGATCGGCGCGTACGCCGACCGCCCGGAGGTCCAGGCGTTGCAGCAGTACCTGGCCAGCGCCGAGTTCGCCAACGCCCGTGTGTCGCAGGGTGGAGCCATCAGCGCCAACAAGGGGCTCGATCCGGAGATCGCGCAGTCGGACCTCGATCGCCAGTCGATCGAACTCCTGCAGGATCCGGACACGGTCTTCCGCTTCGACGGCTCGGACCTGATGCCCGGCGCGGTCGGCGCCAACTCCTTCTGGAGCGGCATCGTGAACTGGATCAACGGCTCCTCCACGGACGAGATCACGAAGTCCGTCGAGGACAGCTGGCCCTCCTCCTGACCTGCCGACGGTCGGTGCCGGCGCCCTGAACGGCCCGGTACCGATCGTCGTCGACGGACCAGGGCGCTCCCTCCGGGCGGCGCGCCCTGGTCCGTTCCCGGGTCACCCGACAAGCGCGCCAAGGAGGCTGTGCTGTGGAAGAAATTGCAGACAAGGGCATACAGGTGGTGGTGGGGCTCGCCATCTTCACGGCGATCATCGGCCTGATCATGCTCGTCGTGGACCGCGCTCCGAAGAGCGGGCGCGAGAAGATCCAAGTCGCGGCCTTCCTGGCTCCGGCGCTGGTGCTCCTCGCCGTCGGACTGGTGTTCCCGGCGCTCCAGACCTCCTACCTGTCGCTGACGAACCGCGACGGCGACTTCGTCGGACTCGAGAACTTCGCCTGGCTGTTCACCCAGCCCGAGGCCCTGGTGACCCTGAGGAACACCCTCATCTGGGTGGTGCTCGTTCCCCTGCTGGCCTCCTCGATCGGCCTCGCCTACGCCGTGTTCATCGACCGGGCGCGCGGCGAGAAGGCCCTGAAGGCGCTCGTCTTCATGCCGATGGCCATCTCCTTCGTGGGAGCCGGCGTCATCTGGCGCTTCGTCTACGCCTACAAGGGCGCGGGGCAGGACCAGATCGGACTGCTCAACCAGATCCTCGTCTGGCTCGGCCAGGAGCCCAGGCAGTTCCTGCTCGACGCCCCGGCGAACACGTTCTTCCTCATCGCCGTGATGATCTGGATCCAGACGGGATTCGCCATGGTGGTCCTCTCCGCGGCCATCAAGGGGATCCCCACCGAGATCGTCGAGGCGGCGAGGCTCGACGGCGCCAGCGCATGGCAGCAGTTCCGGAACGTCACCATCCCGACCATCCGGGGCTCGCTGATCGTGGTCGTCACCACGATCACCATCGGCACGCTGAAGGTGTTCGACATCGTGCGGACCATGACGGCGGGCCAGTACGAGACCTCGGTCGTCGCCAATGAGATGTACACCCAGGCGTTCCGGGCGGGAGAGCCCGGACGGGGCGCCGCGCTGGCCCTCGTCCTGTTCCTGATGGTGCTTCCCGTGGTGGTCTACAACGCCCGGCTGCTCCGCAAGCAGAAGGAGATCCGATGAGCACCGTGCCCGTGGAGAACAGGAAGGACCTCCTGCCCGAGGTCAAGGACGACGCAACGCAGGGCAGGTCCACCCAGCAGAAGCGGGTGAAGCAGAAGCTGACCTCGAGGCGGGCCACGGCGGCGGCGATCATCATCGCCGTCATCTGGACCATCCCCACGTTCGGGCTCCTCGTCTCCTCGTTCCGCCCCGAGGCGAACATCAAGGGCAACGGCTGGTGGAACGTCCTCACGGACCGGCAGTTCACGCTGGAGAACTACGCCGATGTGCTCAGCCCGGGCGGGAGCCAGTCGCCCAATCTGCTCTCGTACTTCGTCAACTCCCTGGCGATCGTGATCCCGGGAACGATCTTCACCCTGGTGCTGGGATCCATGGCGGCCTACATGTTCGCCTGGGGCCGGTTCCGGGGCAAGGACGGCCTGTTCATCTTCGTCTTCGCACTGCAGATCGTCCCGCTCCAGATGGCACTCATCCCGCTGCTGCAGCTGTTCACGAAGGTCCTGGCGATCGGCGACTTCCAGCTCCTGCCGAGCGGTACCTACGCGCAGCTCTGGGTGGCGCACACCATCTTCGGTCTGCCGCTGGCGATCTTCCTCCTGCACAACTTCATCGCGGAGATACCGGGAGAGGTCATCGAGGCGGCGCGGGTGGACGGCGCCGGTCACAGCACCATCTTCTGGCGGATCATCGTCCCGCTCGCGACGCCTGCTCTCGCCTCCTTCGGGATCTTCCAGTTCCTCTGGCTCTGGAACGACCTCCTCGTGGCCCTCGTGTTCTCCGGGGGCGGGGCGGACGTCGCCCCCATCACGCAGCGCCTGGCGGAGCTCCAGGGCTCGCGCGGCGGGGAGTGGCAGCGCCTCACGGCCGGCGCATTCGTGTCGATCGTGGTCCCGCTCGCCGTCTTCTTCGGACTGCAGCGCTACTTCGTCCGCGGCCTGCTGGCAGGCGGGTTGAAGGGCTGAGACATGATCGGCATCGACGACGTCGCCGCCTCGCTCGGGGTCTCCACGGCCACGGTGTCGAGAGCGTTGCGCGGACTGCCGGGGGTGGCCGAGGAGACCCGTGCACGGGTCGCCACGGCGGCGGCGGCCCTCGGCTACGTGCCGTCGTCGGCGGCGCGGGGGCTCGCGACCGGCAGGACCATGGCGATGGGGGTGCTGGTCCCCGCCATCAACCGGTGGTACTTCTCCGCCGTGCTCGACGGGATCGACCGAAGGCTGCGCGCGGCGGGCTACGACCTCATCGTGTTCAGTCTGGGTGGCATCGGCGCCAATCGAGAGCGCGTGTTCCACCGCTCCATCCTCAGGAAGCGCATCGACGCCCTCCTGGTCATGTGCATGCACCTGACGGAGGAGGAGCGGCTGGCCCTGCAGGAGCTCGAGTACCCGAGCATCTCGGTGGGCGGCGCGGTGGAGGGTGTGCGGCACGTCGGGATCGATGATGCCCGGGCCGCCGCGGACGCGGTGGAGTACCTGATCTCACTGGGGCACACGAGGATCGCCCACATGCGCGGGGGCGGATCCTTCGACATCGACTTCGAGGTGCCGCGCCTGCGTGAGCAGGCGTTCCGGAGGACCATGCACCTCCACGGCCTCCCCGTCCGCGAGGAGTGGTCCGCGTTCGGCGACTTCCGGTTCACCACAGCGAGGGTCGCAGCACTCACGTTGCTCGCCGATCCGAAAGACCGGCCGACGGCGGTGTTCTGCTCCTCCGACGAGATGGCCTTCGGCGTGCTGCGGGCGGCCGCCGAACTCGGGATCCGCGTCCCGGGGGAGCTGTCGGTGATCGGGATCGACGACCACGAGTTCGCCGAGCCCATGGGCCTGACCACCATCCGGCAGGATCCCGAGGACCAGGGAGCCTTCGCCGCCGATCTCCTGCTCGGGGAGCTGACCCGCGGCGCCGCCGCGGACTATCCGCCGTCCCGACCGCACGCGCTGGTGGAGCGGGCATCGACCGGGCGGGTCGGGCCCTGAGGCGGCTGCACCATCATGCCGGGCGGAAGCTTCCGGGCCACGTGCCTGTGAGGAGCATGACGTGCGAGCCCCGCGCCGGGGCGGTGGGGGTCAGGAGGCGCGGGCGAGCTGGCGGATCGGGATCCACCGCGACGCCAGGCGTCGGTAGGACGCCGCCGCGCCCAGCATGTCCGCCTCCGCGAGGCTCTCGATGCCCAGCCGCACATCGGAGGGCGAGTCGTCGGGGAACACGCGCTCGGCCACCGGACCGTAGTCCACCTCGACCACGGCGTCCCGCCGGAACACCTCCAGCCAGTCGAGGATCTCGGTGATCTCGTCGAGCAGGTCCATCTCCGGTGCCGCCACCGCGAGGTGGGCGATCGAGCGCCGGCCACGATCGATGCAGTCGCCGATGCGTGCGGTGACCCGGACCGTCTGCACCCGTCCGTCGTCCTCGACCACCTCGGTGAGGTCGTCCTCGTGGATGAGTGCGAACCAGGCGAAGGGGACCCCCCATGTGGCCGACCGGGTGTGCAGCTTGGCGGCCGAGTCGGCGAAGGTGTCCTGGTCGAGCCTGGCCTGGTGGGCCTCGCGGGCGGCCTCCGGGACCAGGACGTCGATCAGCGGGCCGCGGAGGCTCTGACCGAGCGATTCCGCCGCGAGCGTGGTCCGGACGGCGAGCTGGTTGGGGCAGTAGTACGGGGCCGTCGCCCCGCTCGGTCCGGGGAAGTGCGTGGTGCGCACGAGATCGGTCTCATGGTGCGGGAACGGATCCGAGAGCGTGCGCAGGATCCTGCGCAGCGACTGCTCGTGCTCGATCGAATCGGTCCGGTGCCGTTCGCGGCCGCGCTGGGCGAGGATCGCGAGCTGCTGGGCGTCGGAGAAGGCCTCGAGCGGCTCGTAGACGCGCAGGTAGGAGACGTAGGGGAAGGACTGGGCGCCACCGGCGAGCGGGTTCACGGCCCGCTGAGCTCCACGATCACGGGCGCATGGTCCGAGGCGCCCTTGCCCTTGCGTTCCTCGCGGTCCACGGAGGCGCCGGTGACGCGCTCGGCCAGGGCAGGGGAGCCGAGGACGAAGTCGATGCGCATGCCCTCCTTATTGGGGAAGCGCAGCTGCTTGTAGTCCCAGTAGGTGTAGAGGCCGGGACCCGGCGTGTAGGGGCGCGCCACATCGGCGAAGCCCGCATCGAGGAACGACTGGAAAGCCGAGCGCTCCGGAGGGCTGACGTGGGTGTACCCGCCGTCCACGAAGAGGTCGATGTCCCAGACGTCGTCGTCCTGCGGTGCGATGTTCCAGTCACCCATGAGCGCCAGCTGGGCACCCGGGTCCTCCGAGACCCACCGCTCGGCGTTGCCCCGGAGGGTGTCGAGCCACTCGATCTTGTAGGGCATGTGCGGGTCGTCGAGGGCGCGCCCGTTCGGTACGTACAGGCTCCACACGCGGATCCCGCCGCAGGTGGCGCCGATCGCCCGGGCCTCCTGGACGGCGTCCTGCCCCGGCTTGCCGAAGGCGGGCTGGTCCGGGAACGTGCGCTCGACGTCGTCGAGCCCCACCCGGGACGCGATGGCCACGCCGTTCCACTGGCTGAACCCGAAGTGCGCCACCTCGAACCCGCTGTTCTCGAACAGGTCCCAGGGGAAGTTCTCGTCCTTGCACTTCGTCTCCTGGATGGCCAGGACGTCGACGTCGGACCTCCCGAGCCAGGCTTCGACGCGATCTGCACGGGCACGGAGGGAATTGACGTTCCAGGTCGCGATCTTCACGGTGTCCACGTTACCAACGGCCCCTACGGCTCCCGCCACCAGGAATCGAGGATGCTCACGGGCACCGTGCGCTTGTGCCGTGTGGTCCGGTAGCGGTGCTCGATCTTCTCGGCCGCCCCGACAGCGACCTCGCGGCCCTCGAGGTAGTCGTCGATCTGGTCGTAGGTGAGCCCGAGTTCCTGCTCGTCGGTCCGGCCCGGGGAATCGTCGAGCAGATCCGCCGTCGGGATCTTGTCGTACAGGGCGGCCGGAGCTCCGAGCTCCTTGAGCACGGCTCTGTTCTGGCGCTTGTCGAGGCCGTACAGCGGCAGGATGTCCGCACCGCCGTCGCCGAACTTGGTGAAGAAGCCCGTCACGGACTCGGCCGCATGGTCCGTCCCGATGACGAGCAGGTTGCGCTGGCCCGCGATCGCGTACTGCGCCACCATGCGGACGCGCGCCTTCGCGTTGCCCTTGGTGAAGTCGGAGATCGGCTCGCCCGTCGCGTCCGTGTACTCCTGCTCGACGCCGTCGACGGCCGGCGCCACGTTGAACACCTGCGAGCTGCGAGGCGCGATGAACGCCAGGGCGGCCTGTGCGTCGTCCTCGTCGAGCTGCACCTGGTAGGGCAGCCGCACGGCCACGAAGTCGGCGTCGACGCCCTCGGCGCGGAGCTCGTCGACGGCGAGCTGGGCGAGCTTGCCGGCGAGGGTGGAGTCGAGCCCCCCACTGATGCCGAGCACGAAGCCACGGGTGCCCGTGGCGCGGAGGTAGTCCTTCAGGAACGACACCCGACGACGGATCTCCGCCGCGGGATCGATGGTGGGCTCGACGCCCAGGGCCCGGATGATCTCTGCCTGCATGTCACGCATGGTCCAAGGCTACTCGTGCCGGGTTGCTCGTTCCGAGCCCGCGGGGCTGGTCCGATCCCACCGAAGCCGGTCCCGGGGACTTCGGTGCTCGCGGCGGGTCTATCCGGGGACTTTGCTGCTCGCGGGGGGCCTATCCGGGGACTTTGCTGCTGCCGAAGGCGTGTCGCTCCACGACACGCCGGCGCAGCGTCTCCGTCGACGTCGAAACCCCCTGGCGTGCACGCTACGGGGTTTCGAAGCGCAGGTCGGGGTCACCTCGCGGCGGCGATCACCCGCGCGTAGGCCAGACCGCTTTCCTTGATCGTCCGTTCGAAGGTCCCGTAGTCCACGCGGACCACCCCGAAGCGTTTGCCGTAGCCCCAGGACCACTCGAAGTTGTCGAGCAGGGACCAGACGAAGTAGCCGCGTACGTCGGCGCCCTGGTCGATGGCCTCACCCACGGCAGCGATGTGGTTCAGCACGAACGCTGTCCGCTCGACGTCGTGGACGGCTCCGTCGGAGGCGACGTCGTCGTCGTACGCCGCGCCGTTCTCGGTGACGTAGAGCGGAGGGAGATTCTCGTACTCCTCCCCGAGCCGCACGAGGAGCTTCCGCAGCCCGTCCGGGTTGACCTCCCAGTTCATGGCGGTGCGCGGCAGGCCGCGACTGGGGAACGCGATGTCCTCCGAGCCGATCCAGCACGACGACGTCGGGCGCGGTGCGCCACCCGAGTGGCCGTCGCCGTCCTCGGTGGTGGGGTGCCCGCTGATGAGATCGTCGTGATAGTGATTCACGCCGAGGAAGTCGATGGGAATGCCGATGACGTCCAGGTCGCCGGGCTGGATGATCTCCCGCAGGCCGAACTGCTCGAGATCGGACAGGGTGTCCTCGGGGTAGGCGCCGCGGAGGATGGGGTCGAGGAAGATCCTGTTCTGGAGCGAGTCGAAGCGACGTGCGGCGTCCAGGTCCACGGGATCCGAGGGATTCTGGGGGAGCGCATTGCTGAGATTGAGCGTGATCCCTAGCTGATCGACGCCGCGCGAGCGCAGCTCGGCGACCGCCAGCCCGTGGGCAAGGTGCTGATGGTGGATGGCCGCGACGGCTGCCCTCGGGTCCTGGCGTCCGGGAGCATGGACTCCGGCGGCGTAGCCGAGCAGCGACGAGCAGAACGGCTCGTTGAAGGTGGTCCAGTGGTGGACGCGGTCGCCCAGGACGGAGTGGACGTCGTCGGCGTACTCGACGAAGCGGTGGGCGGTGTCGCGGTTGGCCCAGCCGCCCTTCTCCTCGAGTGCCTGCGGGAGGTCCCAGTGGTAGAGGGTGAGCCAGGGCAGGATCCCGGCCTCGAGCAGTTCGTCCACCAGTCGGGAGTAGAAGTCGAGGCCCTCGGCGTTCGGGGCGCGATCTCCGGGGCGTACACGGGCCCAGCTCGTCGAGAAGCGGTACGCATCGAGTCCCAGCGATTTCATGATCGCGACGTCCTCGGGCATGCGCCGGTAGTGCTGGACGGCGTCCTGCAGGGTCTCGCCGTTGGCGATGGCACCGGGGATCCGGGCGAAGGTGTCCCAGATGGAGTCCTCCTTACCGCCCTCGTGGCTGGCGCCCTCGACCTGGGCCGCGGCTGTGGCGGACCCCCAGAGGAACCCGTCGGGCCAGGACCTGGTGCCGAGTGGACTGTCGGGTCGGGGTGCTGTTCCGCGTGGCATGGGCCCTTCACTGTTCCTGGTAGGCGTGGAACCACGAGCCTACGACCCAGAAGGGGGTCACGCATTGAACCGCTGCCGGGGCCCGGAGTGTTGAGGGGCAGAGCCGTTCCGGTTCGGGGTGATTGCCGCTGCGTATCGGGTGTCGGCCCACGACACGCCGGGCTGAAGCTGTGGGGCCGATCCGAACTCCCCGGATCCGAACAGTATGGGCCCGAACTCCCCGGATCCGAACTGACTGAGTCGGACCGGACTCGAGCTCCACGGCATTGCCGTTGGGGAACTGGACCGCACCCGGTTTCTCACAGGTCATGGACGGCGATCCGAAACGTGGTCCAACGCATGGCCGGACGCCGGGCCGCTCAGCGGAGCGGACGACCGGAGAGGACGGTGAGAACCTGTGAGAGGACCGCATCCGGGTGGAACATCACGTCCTCGTAGCCGTACCGGAGGACGAGGTGTCCGCCCGCGACGGTCATGTTGTTGCGGTTGCGGTCCCGCCGTCGGGCTGCGCGATCCGAATGATAGGCATCGCCGTCCACCTCCACCACGAGGAAACCCTCCAGGAGGAAGTCGACGCGACCGACGCCGTCGAGCTGCACCTGGCTCTGGAGGTGGATCCCGGCGCGGGAGAACAGCACGCGGGCGACGACCTCCAGTGCTGACTCCGCCGTTCCTGTCACCAGGTCGAGTGCCGCGCGTGCAGGGCCGTTGCGGTTGCCCTGCAGGCGATCGAGGAGGAACGGCCGGACGGTGTCGGCGCGTCGGAGCGAGCTCTCCACCATGACCGCGGCATCGAGAGCCGGCAGGCAGTGGAGAGCATGGATCAGGACGTCCACCGGGCCGACCAGTGGGAGGGTCGGGTGCACGGGCACGGAGAGCTGCCGGTGATGGTTGACCCAGTGCTGTTGCGCGCGGGCATGGGAGCACAGATGATGGGCCACCGGTGGGTGCAGGAGCCACAGGCCGTAGTGCCGGGCGGCCGAGGCGCAGGTGAGGCGACCGGCGTGCAGTGTCGCGGTGACGAGATCCTGCGGTGCCTCCGGGAGCGCGAGAACACCCTGTCGTAGCCGGATGACGGTCCCGTACCGTACCTGCCGCGCGATCTCCCGGTGCGTGACTCCCTGTTCCACGAGCCGGTTCGTCCGCGCCACCGATCCGGCGAGTGCGAGGGCGGTGACGGCATCCATGGGTCGATTCCATGTCGGGCAGCACGGCCCCGGTGGAGAGCAAGCTGCTATGTGGACAACCGGACCGGCCAGTGGCGCTGATCCGGGGGACATGGGGCGGGTGAGAGGCCTGAGGCAGTGGTGCAACTCCGGGAGGGTCGAGCAGGGCAGGGCGGCTATCAGCGGTGCTGATCCGGGGACATCGGGCCGGGCGGACGCGTGTCGAGCCACGACTCGCCGTCGAATCCGGGTTCCGCGCGTCGAAGTCCCCGGATCGCGGCGGAAAACTATCCGGCGGACGAGGCTCGATCACGGCGCCGGACCGGGGAGCGCCGCGGTGCCCACGCGCTGGATAGACTGACCGCATGACCGCCGAGACCCCCGCGCCGACCGCCGATCGCACCCGGCTCCTCGAGCTGATCAAGGAGCTCGCCGTGGTGCACGAGCGCGTCACGCTCTCCAGCGGGGCCGAGGCCGACTACTACATCGACCTCCGCCGGATCACGCTGCACCACGAGGCGTCCGCGCTCGTGGGCCGTGTCATGCTCCAGCTGCTCGACGACGCCGGGATCGCCTTCGAGGCCGCCGGCGGACTCACGATGGGCGCCGATCCGGTGGGTACGGCCGTGATGCACGCGGCAGGGCAGGCCGGCCGTCCCATCGACGCCTTCGTGGTGCGCAAGACCCAGAAGACCCATGGGATGGGCCGCCAGGTCGAGGGTCCGGCGGTGACCGGCCGCGGCGTCGTCGTGCTGGAGGACACCTCCACGACGGGGGGCTCGGCGCTGACCGCGGTCGACGGCGTACGGCGCGCCGGAGGCGATGTGCGGGCGGTCGCCGTCATCGTGGACCGGGACACGGGGTCGAAGGAGCGCATCGAATCGGAGGCCGCGGTGCCCTATCTCTTCGCCTTCGGCAAGGACGAACTGGGTCTTCCCTAGGAACGGTGCATGGAGGACGACGGCGGGGCCCTTCGACGGGCGAGGGACTTCCATGTGTCCTCGCGCAGGTCCTTCCTCATCGGGTCGGCGGCGGCAGCGGCCCTCGGGACGGACCTCGTGGCCACGCGCATCATCCAGAACCAGCGGCAGCAGAACCGCATCCTCCCCCTCGACGACGAGCGGGCGCGACGGCGGTTCCCGTGGGACCGCTGGGTGCTCTTCCCCGGGTACAAGACGAGCTGGGAGGAAGGACTCTGGATCCTGGACTCGCTCCGCCCGGCCCTCTCCCGCCGCGGGCAGATGGCCGCGATGGGGTACTCGAACCGCGGTCTCGACATCAACGCCATCGTGGCGACCATGAACCGCTACGTGGCGAACTTCCGGCTGGAGAAGCTCTACTTCTACGGTCACAGCTTCGGCGGGATGGTCGCCGTCGAGGTGGCGGCACGCCTGCGGGACCGCGGGATCCCGGTGGACCTGGTGTTCCTCGACTCCTCGCCGTCCAGCCGCTTCGACGTCCGTGACCAGCGCATGTTCAACGGCGTCGTCAGGCTCTACGACGCCGGGCTCAGCGTCCCCATCAGCCTGCGGGGAACATACGAGCTCGGCGAACGCATCGCCCACAAGAACGAGCGCACGTGGACCCAGGTGGTGCAGCAGTCGCTCGAGCAGCTCTCCCCGCTGGCCCCCAGCAGTCGACTCGTGCAGTCGGAGTCCTCGTACATCTACCACTTCGACGTGTCACGCTTCAGGTTGTCCCTCGGCGACACGAGGATCGTCTTCGCGGGGAACCCGGACGACGAGGTGGTGGACTACTCGACGGCGCCTGCCGGGTGGGCGCGCGAACTGCCCGACAACGTGGTGGCCACCGACTACGTGACGGCGGGTGCGCTACCGGCCCATGCGAGTCCGCAGTGGAACGCGGACATCTACGCCCCGATCCTCACGGCCGTGCAGCGCGAGTACCTGCCGGTGCCAGGTGGCGGCGCACGGAAGACGGCGTTCTAGGACTCCGCAGGCGATCAGACCTGCTCGATCAGGTCGGCGACCGAGGTGCAGACCTGCGCAGGCCGGAACGGGTAGGTGTCGATGTCCTCCGGCTGCGTGATGCCGCTGAGCACGAGCACGGTGTGCAGCCCCGCCTCCATCCCCGCGATGATGTCGGTGTCCATGCGGTCGCCGATCATCGCCGTCGTCTCCGAGTGGGCGTCGATCCGGTTCATGGCCGAGCGGAACATCATGGGATTCGGCTTGCCGACCACGTAGGGGTCACGGCTGGTGGCGGCCGTGATCATCGCGGCCACGGCGCCGGTCGCCGGCATGGGCCCCTCCTTCGACGGACCCGTGACATCCGGGTTCGTGGCGATGAAGCGGGCGCCGTCGAGGATGAGGCGCACGGCCTTGGTGATCGCCTCGAAGGAGTACGTGCGGGTCTCCCCGAGCACCACGTAGTCGGGATTCGTGTCCGTGAGGACGAACCCGGCCTCGTGCAGCGCCGTGGTCAGCCCCGCCTCGCCGATCACGAACGCCCTGCCGCCGGGCAGCTGGTCGGAGAGAAACTGTGCCGTGGCGAGCGCGGAGGTCCAGAGATTCTCCTCCGGGATCTCGAGCCCGGAGGCCTTCAGGCGTGCGGCGAGGTCCCGCGGGGTGTAGATCGAGTTGTTCGTCAGGACGAGGAAGCGCTTCGAGGTGGCCACCCACCGCTCGATCAGTTCCGCGGCGCCGGGGATCGCATGGTTCTCGTGCACCAGCACGCCGTCCATGTCGGTGAGCCAGCACTCAATGTGTTCGTTCTCGTGCATGAGCTTCCTTTCACGGGGTGGATCCGGGCAACCGGACGGTGCCAGTCTCCCACTTCGGCGGCACACTACGCTTGGACGGTGAAGGAAACCCTGCCCGACGCCGGCATCACCACGGACGATCCCGCCGCGCCACCGGCAGTCGGGGTGGGCCCCTGGGAGGGTCCGTGGCCCGACGGCGAGCACTGGGACGGCGATCTGCTGGCGGCGGGGGACACCCGCAACGTCGTCGACCGCTACCGGTACTGGACCCACGAGGCGATCGTGGCGGAGCTGGACGAGCGGCGGCACGCCTTCCACGTGGCCATCGAGAACTGGCAGCACGACCTCAACATCGGCTCCGTGGTGCGGACCGCGAACGCGTTCCTCGCGAAGGAGGTCCACATCATCGGGCGACGCCGGTGGAACAGGCGCGGCGCCATGGTCACGGACCGCTACCAGCACGTGCGCCACCACCCGGATGTGGCCGACTTCGTCGCGTGGGCCGATGCGGAGGGACTGGCCGTGATCGGGATCGACAACTTCCCGGACTCCGTACCCCTGGAGACCTATGAGCTGCCGGAGCGCTGCGTGCTGGTGTTCGGGCAGGAGGGCCCCGGCCTGACGCCCGAGGTGCACGAGGCGGCGGAGGCCACGCTGTCGATCGCCCAGTTCGGGTCCACCCGCTCCATCAACGCCTCGGCCGCTGCGGCGATCGCGATGCACGGCTGGGTGCGGCGGCACGCCTTCGGCCAGCAGGTCTGAACCCCGGACGTACCCCTGCGCCCGGCAGGTCCGCTCGCTAGGATGAGGCAAGCACCTACCTAGAAGGAGTTCAGCATGCCTATTGCCACCCCTGATGTCTACGCCGAGATGCTCGACCGTGCGAAGGCCGACGGTTTCGCCTTCCCCGCCGTCAACGTGACGTCCTCCCAGACCCTCAACGCGGCGATGCGCGGCTTCGCCGAGGCCGGCTCGGACGGCATCGTGCAGGTCTCCACGGGCGGTGCAGCCTACTGGTCCGGAGCGAGCGTGAAGGACATGGTGGCCGGCGCGCTCGGCTTCGCGGCCTTCGCGAAGGAGGTGGCGAGGAAGTACGACGTCAACATCGCCCTGCACACCGACCACTGCCCCAAGGACAAGCTGGACGACCTCGTGTTC
The DNA here is from genome assembly GCF_947493765.1 of uncultured Arthrobacter sp. Lineage (GTDB taxonomy): Bacteria > Actinomycetota > Actinomycetes > Actinomycetales > Micrococcaceae > Arthrobacter_D. The sequence continues at coordinate 72,824 of NZ_CANLSZ010000002.1, read as the reverse complement.
CCCCTGCTCGCGGCCTCCGAGGACGCCGTGAAGAACGGGCGGGACCCGATCTTCAACTCCCACATGTGGGACGGCTCGGCGGAGACGCTCGAGGACAACCTGCGCATCGCCCGGGAGATCCTGCCCCGCATGACCGCCGCCAAGATGATCCTCGAGGTGGAGATCGGCACCGTGGGCGGCGAGGAGGACGGTGTGGAGAACGCCATCAACGACAAGCTCTACACCACGGTCGACGACGCCCTGGCGACCATCGACGCGCTCGGCGCGGGGGAGCACGGCCGCTACATCACGGCCCTGACCTTCGGCAACGTGCACGGCGTCTACAAGCCCGGCGGCGTCAAGCTGCGTCCGGAGATCCTCAAGGAGATCCAGGAGAAGGTGGGCCAGAAGATCGGCAAGGACAAGCCGTTCGACCTCGTGTTCCATGGCGGTTCCGGCTCCTCCGAGCAGGAGATCGCCGACGCCGTGTCCTACGGCGTGATCAAGATGAACATCGACACCGACACCCAGTACGCCTTCACGCGCCCGGTGGCCGACCACATGCTGAAGAACTACGACGGCGTCCTGAAGATCGACGGCGAGGTGGGCAACAAGAAGACCTACGACCCGCGCGTCTGGGGTGCCGCGGCCGAAGCGGGCCTCGCGGCCCGCGTGGTCACCGCCGCCGCCTCGCTCGGCTCGGCCGGGAAGAAGCTCTGAGTCGTGTCCGACGACTTCAGGCGGAATCTGCTCGGTCCCGACGCCACACTGCTCCCCGAGGAGCCGGAGGTGGTCGAGCGGCTCGCCGCGGGGGACGAGGCCCTCGATCTCGCGGCCGCGCACCCGACGTCGTCGCTGGTCTGGGCCGTCCTCGCGGACGAGGCGTACGCGGAGGGCCGGACCATCGAGTCCTACGCCTTCGCCCGCACCGGCTATCACCGCGGGCTCGATGCGCTGCGGCGCAGCGGCTGGCGCGGAACGGGTCCGGTGCCCTACTCGCACGAACCGAACCGCGGCTTCCTGCGGGCGCTCTACGCCCTCGGCAGGGCGGCCGCCTCCATCGGTGAGATGGAGGAGGCGGAGCGGATCGCGGCTCTCCTCCGGGACTCCGATCCCGAGGCGAGCGCCCAGCTCGCCTGACGGCATGGGCCGGTCGCGCCCGTCCCGACAGCGGTCCCCGACAGCACTTCCCGTCCGGGGGCCGGACGCCCACTCGTCCGGCCGCCCGGCCCGAAGACGGGTAGTCACCATCCTTGCGCTTGTGGTAGGGGTGTGCCCAGAGTTAAGGCTCCACGAACGTACTGAGGCGAATGGGAGTGGGCTGGGTGTCGACGAAGATGAGTACGGAGCAGTTGTACACGGTGGCGGAGGTGGCCGCGATGATGCGGGTGTCGAAGATGACGGTCTACCGGCTGGTGCAGTCGGGGACCCTCGACAGCATCAGATTCGGACGATCGTACCGGGTACCCAAGAGCGCGGTACGCGAGTACCTCGACGAGAGGAACCCGGGGAGCGACTACTCGATCGACTGAACCGATCCCCCCGGACGATCCGGGACCGGGTGGCACGGCAGGTCCGCGGCCGGTGCCCTCCGACTCGGTAGTGTGGTGGGATGCGAGCGTGGACGAGGCGCCTGGGTCGGTTCTTCCCGGCGCGCCCCATGCCCGGTGCCGCGGGAGACCCCGGGCTCTTCGGCCCCGGGTCCACCGCGTGGAGGATCGCCCGCGAGCGGACGGTTCTCGCCGGCGGTCCGGCGGCGCTCCTGCTCCAGGTGGCGCATCCCCTCATCGGTGAGGGAGTCCGTGCCCACAGCGGCTTCGCCGCCGATCCGCTGCGCCGGCTGCGCGGAACGCTCGACGCCGTCCTGACCGTCACCTTCGGGGACCTGGCACAGGTCCGGGCTGCAGGCGACCTGGTGGCCCGCCGACACCGCCCGGTGCGCGGGACGCTCCCCGACGACGGCGCGTCGCTGCCCGCCGGTACCCCCTACAGCGCCCGGGACCCGGAGCTGGCCCTGTGGGTGTTCGCCACGCTCGTCTGGACCGCGCTCGAGGTCACCGAGATCCTCCTCCGGCCCGTCACCCCGGGGGAGCGCGACGCCTACTATCGCGACATGACGCAGTTCGCCCGGTTGTTCGACGTCACCGAGGAGGTTCTCCCCGCGGACTACGATGCCCTGGAGCGCTACGTCCACGAGCAGATCCACACGGTGCTGGACGTCGGGTCGACGGCGCACCTCATCAGCGGGCAGATCCTCGCGCCGGACCCTCCCCTGGTGGCGCGCCCGCTGCGCGGGGTGCCCTCGCTCCTGGCCGCGGGTCTCCTTCCGCCCACCCTGCGGGACGCCTATGCCCTCCCCTGGCGGCGTCGGGAGCAGCTGGCGTTCGCCGTCCTGCGCCGCGTGGTGCGCATCCTGGTCCCCGTGCTCCCGGGGAGCGTCCGCTACTGGCCGCACTACCGTGTGGCCCGCGAGCGCCTGGCCGGTGCTGCGGTCTGACCGGGAGGCGGGACGGCCGGGCCGGAGACGGAGCCGGAGCGGCGGACAGGACCGGCCGGGTCACTCCTCCGGGCGGCGGATGGTCGTGGTGACGGACACCAGCTGCGGTCGTGGCGGGGCGGAACTGAAACCGAAGCGCACCGGCGGGCTCACGGGGGCCAGGGCGCCGAGATCCGTGCCCCGCCACGCCGCCGTCGCACCGTCGACGGCGCGGGCCGAGGTGACCCCGTAGTACTCCGTGCGCCCGTGTCCCGCAGAACCGGCCGTCGCGACCCCCGCGATCAGCCGTGAGGCCAGCGGATTGACGAGCGCCAGCCAGCGCGGATGTGTGGCCAGGCGCGCGGGGACGACGCCGAGCAGGCGCCCGAGCGCGGTGATCCGGCCGATCTCGGCGAAGACCTGCAGCTCACCGGCGTCCACCACGAGGCGGTCCTCAGCGAGCGTCGAGGTGATGGGGCACAGGATCACGTCGTCGAAGGAGTAGGTGGCACCCACGTAGTCCGCCACGTCCTGCGACGGGGCCAGCAGGGTGCGGTGACCGACGGCGTCCTCCATCATGACGTCCGTGAACACGCCGAGCGGCGAGGAATCCCACCGGCCGATCACGAGCCGCGTGCCGGAGGTGGTGCCGATGCCGGCGATGTGTCCAACGAAGCGGTCCATGCCCCCATTGTCCATGCCCCCAGTGTCCACGGCTCCACCCTGACCCGGGGAGGAGACCGGGATCGGGCCTGCGACCGGTCCCTGGACCGACCCCGTGCGGCGACCTCCGGGCACCTCGGCTAAACTCGGACGGTAAGAGCCCCAGTGGCCGCGAGCAGCGTGCGGCCGGTTGGGGCGTTCTCATGCACGGCGTCTGGTCCCCGGCACGCGGGGGACGCCGTACCGAATGGGGGAGTATCCCATGCCAGCAATCGTCATCGTCGGAGCCCAGTGGGGCGACGAGGGCAAGGGCAAGGCCACCGATCTGCTCGGCGGGCGGGTCGACTACGTCGTCAAGCCCAACGGGGGCAACAACGCCGGACACACGGTGGTGGTCAACGGCGAGAAGTACGAGCTCAAGCTCCTTCCCGCCGGCATCCTGAGCCCCAACGCCGTACCGATCATCGGCAACGGCTGCGTCATCAACCTCGAGGCCCTGTTCGAGGAGATCGACGGGCTGGAGGCCCGCGGGGCCGACACGTCCAAGCTGCGTGTCTCGGCCAACGCCCACCTCGTGGCGCCCTATCACCAGGTACTGGACAAGGTCACGGAGCGGTTCCTCGGCAAGCGCGCCATCGGCACCACGGGACGCGGCATCGGCCCGGCGTACATGGACAAGGTGGCCCGGCTCGGCCTGCGGGTCCAGGACGTGTTCGACGAGTCGATCCTCCGGCAGAAGGTCGAGGGTTCGCTCAAGCAGAAGAACGAGCTGCTGGTCAAGGTCTACAACCGGCGCGACGTCGAGGTGGAGGAGGTCGTCGAGTACTTCCTGTCCTTCGCCGAGCGGCTGAGGCCCCTCGTCATCGACTCCACCTTCGTGCTCAACGAGGCGCTCGACGCCGGCAAGGTAGTGCTCATGGAGGGCGGCCAGGCCACCTTCCTCGACGTCGACCACGGCACCTACCCGTTCGTGACGTCGTCGAACCCGACGGCGGGCGGCGCCTGTGTGGGCTCGGGGATCGGCCCCACCCGGATCAACCGCGCCGTGGGCATCATCAAGGCGTACACCACGCGCGTGGGAGCCGGCCCCTTCCCCACGGAACTGTTCGACGACATGGGTCTCCACCTGCAGACCAAGGGCGGGGAGTTCGGCGTGAACACCGGCCGTCCGCGCCGCTGCGGGTGGTACGACGCCGTGCTGGCCCGCCACGCCTCCCGCGTCAACGGCTTCACGGACTACTTCGTGACGAAGCTCGACGTCCTCACCGGCATCGAGAGCATCCCGGTGTGCGTGGCGTACGACGTGGACGGCGTGCGCCACGACGAGATGCCCATGACGCAGACCGACTTCCACCACGCGAAGCCGATCTTCGAGTACTTCGACGGCTGGACCGAGGACATCACCGGGGCGCGGACCCTGGACGACCTGCCGCAGAACGCGCAGGTCTACGTGCGGGCGCTCGAGACGCTCTCCGGGACCCGCTTCTCGGCCATCGGTGTGGGCCCGGACCGCGACCAGACCATCGTGATCAACGATCTGATCGGGTCCTGACCGCAGCCCTGACCTCATGGGGGCCAGGAACTGGGCCCCGGAGCGGCCGGGAGTGGCTGTTCCGGGGTGTCCGGTCTAGAGCTTCACGGAGATGTCCGCGTCCGCCCGCAGCTCCTCGATGAGCTTCTGCGCCGCCTCGGAGAGCTTCTCCCCGGCGAGCTGCTCCTCGATCTGGGGACGGACCTCGTCCAGCGGCGGGATGGGCGTCGCCGTCTCGCCCGCTGCTTCCTGCTGCGCCTTCGCGGCGTCGTAGGTGTCCTGGACCTCCTGGTCGGAGGGCGCGGTGTCACCGGCCTCCTCGGCGAGCAGCGCGTCGAGCTTCACCTGGTCGGCGAGCTGCCTGTCGAACTCCTCGTCCTCGAGGCCCTGTTCCGCGAAGGCAGCACGCAGCTCGTCCTCGGTCCCGAGCTGGCTCGTCTCGAGCAGATCGTCGATCGCGGCGGCGCGGGCCTCGGGGGTCGCCTCGATGCCCCGGTCCTCGGCCTCCTGCCGCAGCAGTTCGGCGCTGACGAGATTGTCCGCCACGCTCGTTCGCAACTGCTCCTGGTCGAGCTCCTGCCCACCGGCCTGCGCCGCGGCTGCGGCCTGGGCGAACTGGGACTCGTAGGCGGTGGTGAACTCGTCACGCCCGATGTCCGTCCCGTTCACCACGGCCACCACCTCGGGGATGCCCTCGAGGTCCGGTTCGGGCTGCGGCTGTGCTTCGGCGGACGTCGCCGGTGCTCCGGAGGACGACTCGGCGGTGGCGGGGCCCGCCCCGCCGTCGGCCTCGTCCGAGGCTCCGCAGGCGCCCAGGAGCGCCGCCGATCCGATGAACGCGGCAGCGAGCAGCAACCGCTTCCGTGCTGATGTCCTGCTGGCCATGATGTGTCCTCGCGTCGTGGGTCAGCGTGGAACACTAGCAAACCCCGATGTACGCGCCGTGGGTGGACGCTCCACCGACGCTGGGAGTCGGGACCGGCTACCAGCCCCAGGTCCCGGCGGCGCCCTTGAACGGACCCACGACGGCGGAGGTGATCCACCCGCCGTAGAAATCACCCTCCTGTGCCTGGACCTGCTCGCCGTCCACCGAGCAGGAGTCCATCTGCGAGGGGTAGATCGCTGCCCGGGTGGAGAGGTCCTCGTAGCCGCGCACGGGGGAGGGGTACGTCCAGGCGCCGCGGAGGCTGCGTGCGGCGCCCGCGACGACGTCGAAGTAGGCGGCGGCGCCCTTGAACTCGCAGTGCGTGGTGCCCTCCACCGGTTCCAGGACGCCGGGCGCGAAGTCCTCGATCGGAAGATAGAAGACCGGCGGGTGACTCGTCTCCAGCACCCTGACCGCGTTACCGGTCCGGACGATCACCTGCCCGCCGAAGCGCACCTCGATCCTCGCCGGCATCCGCTCCACGCGGGGCGGTCTCGGATAGTTCCAGACCGATTCCTGGCCCGGTCCGGGCGGCACGCGTCTGTCGTTCTGCGGTGTCTTCATGGACACACAGGCTACTCCGGGGGTGCCCGGGGCGGGTCTGTAGGCTGGACGGAGGACACAGGGAAGAGGGCGGCAGTATGAAGGTCAGTGTTGGTCAGTTCCGGCCCGGCGGGGACACCGCTGCGAATCTGGGCGTCATGCGGGAACTCGCGGCGAGCGCCGGTGCGGACGGCTCCGCGCTGATCGTCTTCCCCGAGGAGTCGATGTTCTCCATCGGCGCCGTGGAGGGCCCCCTCGCGGAGGCGGTGGAGGCCCACTGGACCTCGTTCGTCCAGCAGCTGTCGTTCATCGCGGCCGAGCACTCGATCGCCGTCGTCGCCGGTGGCTACGAGCCCAGCGGGGAGGAACGCCCGTTCAACACCCTCGTACTCATCGACGCGACCGGGCGCATCGTGGACACCTACCGCAAGCTGCATCTCTACGACGCGTTCAGCTATCAGGAGTCCACCCGCATCAAGCCCGGCGACGGCGGCATCAAGGTCGCCGAGATCGGCGGTCTCCGGGTGGGACTCATGACCTGCTACGACATCCGCTTCCCCGAGCAGGCGCGTGCCCTGGCCGACGAGGGCGCTGAGCTGCTGTGCGTGCCGGCCGCCTGGTTCGAGGGTGAGCACAAGATCGAGCACTGGGAGACGCTGCTGAAGGCGCGGGCCATCGAGAACACGGTGTGGATCGCGGCAGCGGGGACCTCCGGAGGCCACACCATCGGTCACTCGGCCGTCATCGACCCCATGGGGATCCCGCTCGCGCACCTGGAGAACGAGGAACGCGGTGTCGTCAGCGCCGAGGTCACGCGGCGCAGGGTCGACGACGTCCGGGAGTTCCTGCCGGTGCTGAGGAACCGGCGGTTCAGCCGCAACGACACCATCGTCGACGCCCACTGATCCGCCGCCGGGCGGCTCGAGCGCCGGTCTCTCGCCGTGCCTGCGCCGCCGCGCGGCGGGAACAATAGGCGACGTTACCGGAATGTGACAAATCCCCGACGGGGTGGTTACTCTCATCCAGTGCCTCCGTCCATGTGAGGCTCTTCGGGTCGGATTGCCGAGCTCTGCCGCCGACCAGGACACGTCCGCACACACGAAGGCAGAGACGGGGGAACCATGGTTCCACCGGGCGCACAGGACCTCCTGACCGCGTCCTCGGGGTGAAGTCGCACAGCACCGCCCATCGGCGGTGCCCGCGACCGGGTGACTCCCATCCGAACCCGACAGCTCACCCCGCAGGCATGGGAGAGGTACACACATGTCACGAAACACTTCACCGGCACGCCACCGCGCGGCCGTCGACGGGAACATCGCGCTGCAGGGTCTGTCCCGCGCCGCCCGCGCACACGCCTCCACCGTGGGCCGCCCCGTCGCCATCGTCGCCGTCACCTCGGGTCTCGCCCTCAGCGCCATGGGTACGGCACAGGCCGGAACCTACTCGGAGCAGGGCACCACGTCGGCCGTCGTCGCCGCTCCCGGCACCCACACCGTCGTCGCGGGCGACACCCTCGGCGCCATCTCCGCACGCTACGCGGTGGACCTCAACGCCGTCCTGGCCGTCAACGGTCTGTCGCTCAACTCGGTCATCATGCCGGGACAGAGCATCGTCCTGCCGACCGCCGGCGCAGTGGCCGCACCGGTCCGGACGGTCTCCGTGCCCGTCGCCGTGGCACCCACCGTGCAGCAGGCCGCCGTCGCACCCGTTGCCCAGCAGGTGGCAGCGATCGCCCCTGTCGCCCAGCAGGTAGCCGTCGTCGCCCCCGTAGCCCAGCAGGCAGCGGTCTCGACCCCCGCCGCCTACGCAGCCCCGGCCGCCGCTTCCTATGCAGCCCCGGCTGCAGTCGCCTCGGACTACCAGCTCAGCTCCACCGGGATCACCGGCAGGACCGCGCCCAGGTCCACCCCCGTGGTCAGCGCCCCTGCAGCCGGCAACCTCGGCGGCATCATCCTCGGTTCGGCCCAGGCACAGCTCGCCGCCGGCGCCGTCCAGGACTGCACCGTGCTGGCCGAGGTCGCCCTGCGTGCAGCGGGCATCCCGGTGGGAGACCTCGGTCCCCTGCAGTTCCTCAACTACGGCACGCGCGTCTCCAGCCCGGCTCCCGGCGATCTGGTGGTCACCGGCGGTCACGTGGCCATCTACGCCGGCGGCGGACAGGTCATCAGCAGTGGCATGAACGGGCGGAACCTCACCATGCAGCACCCCCTCTCGGATCTCCCGGGTGCACAGTTCGTTCGGGTCTCGCGCTGACCCAGGAGCGATCCCACGCGGGAAGCGGCAGGTGCTTGGACGGGGCACCTGCCGCTTCCTTTTAAGCCGTGCCGGCCGGCAGGGTCAGGTCCAGCGCCGTACCGCCCACCGCTCGGCCAGCCCGAGGAGTGCGTCGGTCGCCTTGCCGATGACGGCGAGCAGGATGATCGCCAGGAAGATCCGGTCGGTCCGCCCGTTGTTCGAGGAGTCGATCAGTAGGAAGCCGAGCCCCAGCGACGAGGCGATCAGTTCGGCCGCCACCAGGAAGAGCCAGGCCTGGGCCAGCGCCAGGCGGAGCCCGGAGAAGACGGCGGGCACCACCGCCGGCAGCTGCACCGTGGTGAGGAGCTGCATGCCGCGGAGCCCGAAGGCCCGCCCCGCCTCCACGAGATCGCGGTCCACGTGGCGCAGCGCCAGGAAGACGGTGGTGAAGACCGGGAAGAAGGCGCCGATGAGGATCAGCGTCACCTTGGAATCCTCCCCGATCTTCATCCAGAGGATCAGCAGCGGAACCCAGGCGAGCGAGGGCACCGCGCGCAGGGCGCCGACGACCGGTGTCAGGAGCGCGTCCGCCAGTCGGGACAGGCCCAGGAGCGCTCCCACGGCGAGGCCGAGGACGGAGCCGATCGCGAAGCCGATGAGCACGCGCTGGGTGGAGATGACGATGTGCAGCCAGAGCTCGCCCCGGGCGGCCAGCTCGGCCCCCGCCGCGAGGACCGCTCCCGGGGACGGTAGCTGGACCGCGCTGAACACGCCGAGCACCGCGTTGGCCTGCCAGGCGCCGAGGATCAGCAAGGGGACGACCAGTCCCAGCAGCAGGCGCACGGGGCCGTGGGAGAGAGCACCGCTCGATGCACCGGTCCGACGGATGCGGGCGGGATCCCGTGCGGACCGGCTCCTGGTGTCGTCCTCCGCGTCGCCCCGCTGACCGGTGCGGGACGCAGCGGTCCGGGCGCCGACGGCGGTCCTGGCCTCCTGGCTCACGAGGCGGCGCCGATGGCGTCCGGGTCCGCGTTCGTCGCGAAGCTCTCGTCGAAGAGCGTGTCGAGGGCCTCGTCGATCGAGTCCTGCGAGGAGACGTCGCCGGTCTCCACGAAGTTCGGCCCCACCGTCTCGAGGACACGCCGTTGCGCCTCACCGGGAACGGGGTCGACGTCCAGATTCGTCCGTTCGACGATCACCGTCGTCGCCAGCTCCACGTCGATGCCCGCCTCCTCCGCGAGGATGCGCGCTGTCTCCTCCGGATTCTCCCCGGCCCACCGGCGCGCCTTCTCGTACGCGTCGACCACGGTCTGCGCCAGCTCGGGGCTGGTGGTGAGGAAGTCCTCGGTGGCGTTGAGGAAGCCGTAGGTGTTGAAGTCGATGTTCCGGTAGAACAGGTCGGCTCCCTCCTGCTCCGCCGACGCCATGATCGGATCGAGACCGGCCCACGCGTCCACCGACCCGTTGTTCAGGGCGGCCCATCCGTCGGCGTGCTGCAGATTCTGGACCGTCACCTCCGAGCTGTCCAGCCCGGCGGCCTCGAGGGCCTGGACGAGGAAGAAGTACGGATCGGTCCCCTTCGTGGCCGCGACGGATCTGCCACGGAGGTCCTCCACGCCGTCGACCCCGGTGCCGTCCACCGTGACCAGGGCCGACCACTCGGGCTGCGAGTAGATGTCGATGGTCTTGATGGGTGAGCCGTTCGAGCGGGCCAGCAGCGCGGCGGATCCCGCGGTGGAGCCGATGTCGATAGCGCCTGCCCGCAGCGCCTCGTTCGCCTTGTTCGAGCCGGCGGACTGCACCCAGGTGACGCTGATGTCCTGGTCTGCGAGCTCGTCCTCGAGCCACCCCTGGTCCTTGATGACGAGGCTCAGCGGATTGTAGGTCGCGAAGTCGAGGGTGAGTTCCGTGGCCCCGGACTCGTCGGTGGACTGCGTGGTGGAGGCGTCCTCTCCGGCGAGGCAGCCGGTCAGGCCGACGGCGAGGACGGCGGTGAGGGTCAGGGGCAGGAGGGTGCGATGCATGATGGATCCTTCGGAGGGTAGGCAGGAGGACACGCGCGCACGGTGTGCGGCGAGAGGGGGAGGAGGGGCGCCGAGGGGCCTAGTGGCCGTCGACGCCGAGCATCGAGAGCAGGGTGCTGCGGAGCGCGGCGAGATCCGCCGAGGCGCGGTCCCGCGGCCGGGTGCCCGGCACGGCGAGGAGCTCCGCGATGGTGGAGCCGGTTTGCCCGGCCCCCGGTCCGAGGACGAGGATGCGATCGGCGAGCAGCAGTGCCTCGTCGACGTCGTGGGTGACGAGCAGCACGGTGGTGGGCCGGACGCCATGGATGTCCAGGAGGAGATCCTGCATCCTGATGCGCGTGAGCGCATCGAGCGCGCCGAACGGTTCGTCGAGGAGGAGCACTCCCGGATTCCGGGCGAGCGCGCGCGCCAGGGAGGTGCGCTGGGCCATGCCGCCGGAGACCTCGCGCGGACGGTGCTTCGCGAAGGCCGTGAGCCCCACGAGCTCCAGCAGCTCCAGCACCCTGGCCTTGCCCGCACTCGCGCTGGAGGATCTGGGCAGACCCATCGCCACATTGGCCCGGAGCGTGTGCCACGGCAGCAGGCGTGGCTCCTGGAAGGCGACCGCGCACCGCTCGTCGATACCGCGGACGGGATGGCCGTCGATCAGCACCTCGCCCGTGTCCGGCGCGTCCAGGCCGGCCGCCGTCCGGAGCAGGGTGGACTTGCCGCACCCGCTGGTCCCGAGGATGGCCAGGATCTCACCGGGCCGGACCTCGAGGCTCACGTCGCGGAGGACGGCGCGCCGCTTCTCCGCCGTGCCGAAGCTCTGCCCGAGGCGGGAGAAGCGGATGCCGAAGGCCCTGTGGTCGTGGTGCGGGTGGGTGCTGCCCGGCGTCAGAAGTGCAGTCATCGTGTCTCCATCGATCCTGGCGGGAGCACCCTACGGATCGAGCCTTGCCACCGCTGCCGGTGGTCCCATGGCTCGAACCTCGTTATTGCCCGGCATCAGGGTGATGCGGACAACCAGGGTTGCTGCGGCGTCACTGATCCAGGTCTCTCAGCCGCTCGGGATGGTCACTCCCATGAAACGCTCGGAGGCGCGGGTGAACAAAATCCTGCGGCGAGGACGTGTAATAGAGACCGTAACAATCGACGCAGAAGCACGGGGAGGCACCATGGCGCACCAGAACGATCCCGACGTGATCGAAAGGCTCCTGACCGGGCACGGCCGCTGGGCCGTGGTGGGACTGTCCAGCAATCCGCGCCGCGTGGCCGTCGGCGTCTCGCGGTACCTGATGGACGGGCTCGGGATGGAGATCGTCCCGGTGAGCCTGAAGGGCGACGACGTCCACGGGCAGCAGGGCTACACGCGGCTCTCGGACGTACCGGGGCAGATCGACGTGGTCGACTGCTTCGTGAACTCCGAGAAGGTGGGAGCGGTTGTGGACCAGGCCATCGAGGTCGGAGCGCGCGCCGTGTGGCTGCAGCTGGGCGTGATCGACGAGGCCGCGGCTCAGCGGGCCTCGGCTGCCGGGCTCGACGTCGTCATGGATGCGTGCCCCGCCATCGAGGGACCGGCCCTCGGTCTCTGACACCCCCGTAGCATCCGGTATCCGGCAGGGCGACCGCGGCCGGACGGCTGCCCGCACATGACGACGAAGGAGCACGCATGGAGCAGTTCACCTACGAGGAGCAGGGTGCCACCGACAGGCCCTATCCGGCGTCGCTCGACGGCGGCTGGCCCCCCGGCTACACCGTCATGGTCGAGACCCACGAGATCGGCGCGGCGGATCCGTCGGCCGCCTTCATCGCGCTCACGGAGGGGATCCTCGCGTGGGAGCTGCACCGCGGCGCGGGTCTGACCATGGAGTCCGACGCCGGCCGGGCGGCACCGGGGGTGCAGGTCACCTCCGGGCTCGGGATCGGACCCGCGCGGATCAAGGCACCCTGCCGGGTCCTGTGGGCCAGGGACCCCCAGCTCGACGGCGCCGGCCGGGCGGTGCCGGGGCAGCGCGGGGGCTTCGGGTACGGCACACTTCCCGGCCATCCGGTGCGGGGCGAGGAGGGCTTCTACGCCGAGTTGACCGCCGACAATCGCGTGCTGTTCAGCTGCTCGGCCTACAGCGTCCCGGCCAGTGCGCTGTACCGGCTGGCAGCACCCGTGACCCGGCTGGGGCAGCGCTACGTCCTGGCGCGGTACGCGAAGGCTGCCGAGGCGCTGGCTCGCGGCTGAGCGGGCACTCCTGCGGGCCGGATCTGTGAGCTCGGACCGATACCGAAGTGTTATGGGAGCGCGCGTGTCGCGTCTCTTGCCGCGACCCCCTGCTGGCCCTATGTTGAGTCGTACAGCGATCGCACAGGGTCCGTTCAGTTCCGGGTCCTGGTCTCACGATCGGCGACATCATGGATCCCAGCGGCGCCCTCCCCGGAGGACGCCGCTTCCCTGTGGTTGCGCAGCTGCGCCGTCGGGGATGGCCCGGGGGATACTACGTGTTTCAGGAGACGCGAAAATGATTGTTCCGAAGAAGTGGGTCGCTGCTGGGTCGACGGTAACCCTTCTGGCCGGAGGACTGTTCCTCGGCACCCCGATGGCCTCGGCCGCTCCCGGCGACGCCGCCTGCCTGCAGGCCTCGACGCAGTTCGAGGCGGCACTCGCGGCGGCCGGCATCACCGTCGACTTCGTGGACCGGTTCGAAGCGGCAACCGACGCGGTCCTCATCGCGGAGGAGAAGTACGAGAGCATCGGGGCGGCACTCGGGCTCGAGGCACTGTTCGACGAGATGGAGCGCACCGACCAGCTCGTCGAGGACGCGCAGAATGCCGTGGCCGTCGCGCAGCAGGGCGTCGACGACGCGGTCGCCCTGGCCACCGCGGAGGACACCGACATGGACGGTGACCCCGAGAACGATGAGCGCGTCCGCAAGGCTCGTGAGGCGCTGACGGCGGCCGAGAACCTGGAACTCGCCGCCATCGCTGACTCCGACGCGGCCGATGCCGCTGTCCAGGCGGCCTTCGAGGACCCGGCGCTGGCCGCCGCGGAGCTGGAACTCGACGCCGCGGCCCAGGAGGTCCAGGCTCTCCTCGGTCAGGTGGGCGTGGACGAGGCGGTCGCCGATCAGCTGCTCGGTCTGTTCGAGGCGTTCCTCGCAGCGTGCGACGCGAGCGCCATCGGTACGGATCCGGTCACGCCCGTCGTGGTCCCGGCGCCGGTCGCGACGCCCGTCGTGCCCGTGACACCCGTGGCACCGGCAGCCCCGGCGGTGGTTCCCGGTGTCGCCCCAGTTGCTCCGGCGCCGGTCGCCACCAATCAGGGGCTGAATGTCCAGACCGCTGCCGCCGCCGAGGACACGGGTGGTCCGGCGCTCGCACTCATCGCGGCACTGCTGGCCGCCGGTGTGGCCGTCCCCGTGGCCACCGCCGCGCGGATGCGCCGCCTCGAGCGCGCCCAGCGCTAGCACTGCACCATGGCCGGCCCGGACCTGTGATCGAGGGATCACGGGTCCGGGCCGGACGACGCCCGGCCAGGATTCGAGTCAGGACATCGCAGGGATGAAGGAGCAGGGCATGCCCGACGACTCCGCACCGCAACGCGCAGCAGCGCCGCCGCGCACGTCACTCCGCCGGCGCTGGCTGGCCCTCCCCGTCGTGGCGGCCGTCGGACTGGCGATCGCCGCGTCGGTCCTGCCGCTGGAGCCTGCTCCCACGCCCCCGGCGGCGCCGCCGACCCTCTCCGCCGTCGCAGCACCGTCGTCGCCTGCCGCAACGCCTGCCACGACGCCTGCCCCGACAGTTCCCACCACGCACCCCACGCCGGACCGCCGCCCGGCGGCCTCCGCACCCACCGGATTCACCTTCCCCGCCGCGGGGATCGACATGGGGGTCCTGCCACTCACCCCGAGCGGATCGGAGCTCGCCGCGCAGACCCTCGTCCCGCCGCTCACGGTCGACGCCTACTGGCTGACGCCCTACGGCGTCCCGGGCGACGGCTCGGTCAACACCACCTACATCGCCGGTCACAGCTGGGAGGGCAGGGACGCACCGTTCAACCGGTTGAGCGACGAGTCCCTCGTGGGGAAGGAGTTCAGCCTCACCACGGGGACGGGCACCATGACCTTCGTCGTCGACTCCGTGACCACGCACGACAAGGACACCCTGAAGGACAGCGACATCTGGGACGTCGTGCCGAACCGCGTGGTCCTCATCAGCTGCTACACCGAGGACCCGTGGGGCAAGAACGTCGTCATCACGGCCCTGCCGAAGGCCGGCTGAGCAGCCAAGGCCGGCTGAGCGCGGCCCCGGCTGCCCCGCAGTCCTAGCCGAAGTGCCTCGGCAGCGTTCCCCGGTGCGCCTCACGGAGCTGGTCCAGCGGCAGATTGAAGTAGCCCTGCAGATCGAGCGCCTCGTTCTCCGTGTCCACCACGCCGATCCGCAGGGTGGGGTAGTTCCGCGCGGTACACATGTCGTTGTAGCGCACCTCCTCGGACCGCGGCACCGCGACGACGGCGCGCCCCTGGCTCTCGCTGAACAGGGCGGTGAAGGCGTCGATCCGATCGCGTTCGCACAGCTCATCGAGTCCGATGCGCGCGCCCACGCCGAAGCGCAGCGCCATCTCGCTCAGGACCGCCGCGAGACCGCCCTCGGAGAGATCGTGGGCGGCGTCGATCATGCCGTCGCGCGAGCAGTTCACGAGGATCGCGGCGAGCGTCTTCTCCGCGGCCAGATCCACCGCCGGGGGCCTCCCGCCGAGGTGCCCGCGCAGATTCGCCCACTCCGAGCCGTCCAGCTCGTCCTTCGTGGTCCCGAGCAGGTAGATGGCCTGGCCGTCCTCGCGCCAGCCCGACGGCGTCCGGCGGGCGACGTCGTCGAACACGCCCAGCACGCCGACCACCGGGGTGGGGTGCACCGCCACGCCGCCGGTCTGGTTGTACAGCGAGACGTTGCCGCCGGTCACCGGGACGCCGAGTTCCTGGCAGGCGTCGGCGAGCCCGCGGACGCTCTCGGCGAACTGCCACATGACCTCGGGATCCTCCGGGGAGCCGAAGTTCAGGCAGTCGGAGACGGCGAGGGGCTCGGCGCCCGACGTCGCCACGTTGCGGTACGCCTCGGCGAGGGCCAGGCGTGCGCCCTCGTACGGGTCGAGATAGGAATAGCGGCCGTTCGCGTCGGTGGAGATCGCGACGCCGAGGCCGGTCTCCTCGTCCACCCGGACCACACCGGCGTCGTCGGGCATGGCCAGTGCCGTGTTGCCCTGCACGTAGCGGTCGAACTGATCGGTCACCCAGTCCTTGGAGCACAGGTTCGGGGAGGCCATGAGCTCGAGCACCGCGGCGCGCAGATCGGTGGGCTGCTCGGCGTCGAAGGCGTCGGCCTGGACGTCGTCGAGCCAGGCGGGCCGATGATAGGGGCGCTCGTACACCGGGCCGTCATGGGCGACGGTGCGCGGATCCACGTCCACGATGGTCTCGCCGTCCCACTCGATGATCAGGCGGCCCGTGTCGGTGACCTCGCCCAGCCACGAGTACTCGACGGCCCACCGGTCCATGATCGCCTCGAACGCGCTCACGTTCTCGGGCGTGACCACGGCCATCATGCGCTCCTGCGACTCCGACATGAGGATCTCGCCGGGGGTCAGGGACGGATCGCGCAGCAGCACGTTGGTCAGTTCCACGTGCATGCCGCCGTCGCCGTTGGAGGCGAGCTCCGACGTCGCGCAGGAGATCCCTGCCGCCCCGAGGTCCTGGATGCCCTCCACCACGGAGGCCTTGAACAGCTCGAGGCAGCACTCGATCAATACCTTCTCGGCGAACGGATCGCCCACCTGCACCGCAGGGCGCTTGGACGGCTTGGAGGAGTCGAAGGACTCCGAGGCGAGCACCGAGGCGCCGCCGATGCCGTCGCCGCCGGTGCGTGCCCCGAAGAGCACCACCCTGTTGCCGGTGCCTGACGCGTTGGCGAGCCGGATGTCCTCGTGCCGCAGCACGCCGACGGCGAGGGCGTTGACCAGCGGGTTGCCCTGGTAGACGGCGTCGAAGACCACCTCGCCGCCGATGTTCGGCAGGCCGAGGGAGTTCCCGTACCCGCCGATCCCGGCCACGATCCCGTGGACCAGGCGGGCGGTGTCGGGGTGGTCGATCGCCCCGAAGCGGAGCGGGTCCATGACGGCCACCGGGCGTGCGCCCATGGAGATGATGTCGCGGACGATCCCGCCGACGCCGGTCGCGGCGCCCTGGTACGGCTCCACGAAGGAGGGGTGGTTGTGGCTCTCCACCTTGAACGTCACGGCCCAGCCGTCACCGATGTCCACGACGCCGGCGTTCTCGCCGATCCCCACGAGGAGGTGTTCCTTCATGCCGTCGGTGACCTTGTCGCCGAACTGGCGCAGGTGCACCTTGGAGGACTTGTAGGAGCAGTGCTCGCTCCACATCACCGAGTACATGGCGAGCTCGGCGCCCGTGGGCCTGCGGCCGAGGATCTCCCCGATGCGCCGGTACTCGCTCTCCGTGAGTCCGAGCGCGGCCCAGGGCAGATCCTGGCCCGGTGTCGCCTCGGCCTGCGCCACGGTGTCGATATTGAACTTCCTGGACATCGCCTCTGCCGTCATCTAGCCCACCAGCTTCCTGAGTACCGAGGTGAAGATCCCGAGCCCGTCGGTGCCGCCGCGCAGCCCCACGTCACCGCGCGCCGAGGAATCCGGGCCGAACCCGGCCTCCACCGCATGCTCGGGGTGCGGCATCAGGCCCACCACGTTGCCTGCCGCGTTCGAGATGCCGGCGATGTTGCGGCGCGACCCGTTGGGATTCTCGTCCACGTAGCGGAACACCACGCGGCCCTCACCCTCGAGCTCGTCGAGCGTCCGGTTGTCGGCGACGAACTGCCCGTCCTGGTTCTTGAGCGGGATCACGACCTCCTCACCGGCCCAGTACTCGCCGGTCCAGTGGGTGTCGGCGTTCTCCACCCGCAGGCGCTGGTCCCGGCAGAGGAAGTGGAGGTGCTCGTTCTTGATCATGGACCCGGGCAGCAGATGCGCCTCGGTGAGGATCTGGAATCCGTTGCAGATGCCGAGGACGGGCAGGGCGTTCGCGCCGCCGGAGGCGGCGTGCGTGATCTGCTCCATGAGCGGGGCGAACCGGGAGATGGCGCCGGCGCGCAGGTAGTCGCCGTAGGAGAAGCCGCCGGGGATGATCACGGCGTCCACCTCCTGCAGATCGTGGTCGCCGTGCCACAGCTGCACGGCGCTGCCCCCGGCGAGCCGGACCGCGCGCATCGCGTCGCGGTCGTCGAGCGAGCCGGGGAACGTCACGACGCCCACCCGCACCGTGGCGAGCGGACCGTCGTCGTCGGTCACGGCCTGCAGGTCGCCGATGAGCGGTGTCTCGATACTCGTGCTCGTCACGGGGCGTCCTCCTCGATGACCTCCACGCGGGTGACGTCCTCGATCACGGGATTGGAGAGCAGGGTGGTGGCGGCGTGACGTGCCTGTTCGAGGATCTGCTCGGTGATCTCACCGTCCACCGTCAGTTCGAAGCGCTTGCCCTGGCGGACGGCGGCGAACCCCGTCAGCCCGATCCGGGGCAGGGCCCCGGCGATGGCCTTCCCCTGCGGGTCGAGGATCTCGGGCTTCGGCATGACGTCGACAACAATCCGGGGCATCCGGCAACTCCTGTGCGTGAGCGGCAAACGCTGGCGGTTCCAGCAGTCGTGCAGGGGCCCGGGAGTGCCGTCTCACGCCGTATCGGGGTGACACGAGCGCTCCGCGAGCTTGCCCGTCAAGTCTACCGGGCACCCGACGGCGTCCGGGCCCGCCTCCGTGCCCCGGTCGCTTCCCCCGTGCCCCGGGTCCCTCTCCTACGCCCCGGGCGCGCCGAGGATGTCCTGGGCCTGCTTCCAGCGCGAGATCTCGCAGCCGTCCGTGAGGGCGAAGGAGGCCAGCACGGAGGTGCCGTCGAGCTCTCCCATGATGCTCGCCGTCTGCGGGCCGCCGTACTGCTGCGTGCAGATGATGTCCTTGTTCGGCCGGGCCGTGAAGAAGTCCGTCCCGAGCTGCGCGAGCCTGGCGCAGGCGGCCTCCGCGTTCGGGAGGGTGGACCCCGGGCCGGGCACGCCGTCGACGCACTCGAGGACGTACTGCACCGGTTCGGACGAGGCGTCCTGCCGGATGGCGACCGTCAGTCTCGCGCTCGACGCCGCGGCGTCGGGCGAGGAGGCGGACGGCGTCGGCGTGCTCTCCGCCGTCGGCCCTGCCGGCCCCGTCGGCCCTGCCGGCCCCGTCGGCCCTGTCGGCCCCGTCGGCGAGGCGGGGGCCGAGGATGCGGGAGGTTCGGGGGTGGGTGACTGCACGGGGCTCTCCGTTCCTGTCGATTCGGCCGTCGGCCCGGTGCCCGGCCCGCTCGTGGTGCAGGCCGAGAGCGCGAGGGTCAGGGCGGCAAGCGGGACCACGACCGTGCTGACGAGCCGGCGCGGCCCGGCTGCGGGCGAGATCCCGGATGTACGTGCCATGATGTCCCCTTCGGCTGGCCCTCCAGCCTAGCGGTTGATGCCCGGTCAACGGACGGCGGCCGCGGCGCGTGCCGGCTCAGGGTGCGAGCGCGGACTCCAGGTCACGCAGGAGCCGTTCCCGCAGGGCCTGGGACTCCTCGGCGAACCCGCGCTGCAGCCGGACGTACTCGGACTTGCCGGCGGTGGTCTCGATGGCGATGGGCGTGTAGCCCCAGGCCTCGAGATCGTAGGGGGAGGCGCGCATGTCCATCGTCCGGATACGCCAGGACAGCTCGAAGCAGTCCATCACGAGTTCGCTCGCCAGCAGGGGCGTGAGCTTGTACGCCCACTTGTACAGATCCATGTTGGCGTGCAGGCAGGCGGGCTGCTCGAGGTCGCGCTGGGTCTGCCGGGTGGGGGTGTGCTCGTTGAGCGGTTCTGCCTCGGGGGTGTAGAACCGGAACGCGTCGAAGTGGGTGCAGCGGAGGCGGGAGCCCTCGACGACGTCGTCGGTCCCGGCCGCGCCGAGGCGCAGCCGGAGGTACTCGTGCCGCACGCCGTTGACGGTCGAGCGGTAGGCCATGGCCCACTCGTGAAGTCCGAAGCAGCCGAACTGGCCGGGCCGGGCCGCCGTCCGGGCGAGGATCACGCGTGCGAAGTCGACGGCCTCGCGCCGCTCCTCGGCGAACCGCCCGGCATCGACGCGCACGCCGTCGTCGTCGGCGACGTAGTACTTCCAGTCGGCGCGTTCCGCTGCGGCGGTGCCCTCCAGGAGCACGCCCGCCCCGGGGTGCCAGCGGAGGAGTTGACCGGGTTTCTGGCTGTAGTAGGTGAAGAGGAAGTCCTCCACCGGATGCTTCTCGCCGCGCGAGCGGCGGTCCAGGTACGGCTCGGCGAACCTCGCCACGCGCTCCCGGTGCCGGCTCCGGCGGTCCTGCCATTCCCCTTCGGAGAGGCGGAGCGGACGGTGGGGCACCCTCTCATTATCACCCGTACCGGTGGGCGTAAATACCCTGGGAAGATTCCGGGAATCGCCCTCCGGAGTTGCTGGTCATGGTGTGTTGCCTCGGGTAAGTTTGTCCTCGCCGCGACGTCTGTGAGCATCATCACAGGCAGGGGGTCCTATCCGGGATCGCGGCACAGGGGGAACGGCACAGGCCGGCCCGCACAATGACGAGAGGCACAACCTTCTTATGACACAACGGAGAAAAGCCGTGCAGGGCCGCAGTACGCTGCGCGCCGCCACGGCGATCGTCCTGGGTCTGCCGTTACTGGTCACCTCGACCGCCGTGGCACCCGCTGCGTTCGCAGCACCCACTCCGTCCACCTCGGTCTCGCCCCAGAAAGCGCCGGCCAAGGATCTGGACCCTGCGAAGTACCCGGACGGCAAGTACATCGTCGTACTCGCCGACAAGCCGGTGGCCACCTACGAGGGCGGCGTGGAGGGACTGGCGCCCACCAAGCCTGAAGAGGGCGCCAAGCTCGACGCCACCGCCGAGTACGTCCAGCAGTACTCGGAGTTCCTCGAGTCGAAGCAGGAGGACGTCGCAGCCGAGGAGAACGTGGAGATCGCCCGCACCTACACGGCGGCCATCAACGGCTTCGCGGCCGACCTCAGCACCAGCCAGGCGGTCCAGCTGGCCAAGAGCGACGACGTGCTCCTCGTGGCGCCCGACGTCGAGAACGCCCCGGACTACTCGAGCATCGACTTCCTCGGTCTCGATGGCGGCAAGGGTGCCTGGAAGACGCAGTTCGGCGGCAAGAAGAACGCGGGCAAGGGGACCGTCGTCGGTGTCATCGACACCGGCTATGCCCCGGACAACCCCTTCTTCGAGGGCAAGAAGGTCAAGCCGCTCAAGGGCAAGCAGCAGCCCAAGGTCGGCGAGCCCTACCTCACCCCCGCGGGTTCCATCGCCATGCTCAAGAGCGACGGCACCACCTTCGAGGGCGAGTGCCAGGTCGGTGAGGACTTCGACGGCAGCCTCTGCAACTCGAAGGTCGTCTCGGCCCGCTACTTCGCGGACACCTTCCTCGACAACGTCCCGGCCGCCAAGCGTGCCCCTGAGGAAGTCATCTCCCCGGTGGACATCGACAACCACGGAACCCACACCGCCAGCACCGCCGCCGGCAACTCCGGCGTGGAGCAGCGGGCCGCGGGCCGCGCGTTCGGTGAATCGTCGGGCGTCGCCCCCGAGGCGAAGATCTCCGTCTACAAGGTCTGCTGGGAGGACACCGATCCCGATACCGGCGGTTGCTACTCCTCCGCCGCCATCGCCGCCATCAACCAGGCCATCCTCGACGGCGTGGACGTGCTGAACTACTCGATCTCGGGCAGCACGACGACGACGACGGACCCCGTATCCCTCGCCTTCCTGTCCGCGACCTCCGCCGGCGTCTTCGTCGCGGCATCCGCGGGCAACTCCGGTCCCACCGCGAGCACGGTCAACCACGGCGGACCGTGGATGACCACCGTCGCCGCCAGCACCTTCAGCTACGAGCTCCAGGGCACGGCCGAGTTCTCCGACGGGTCCAAGTACCGCGGAGCGTCCATCATGCGCAGCGGCGTCCCGGCCAGCCCGGTCGTCATCGCGGCGAACGTCGCGGCAGCGGGAGCAGCCAGTCCGAATCTCTGTGGCGCGAACACGCTCGATCCGGCGAAGGTCGCCGGCAAGATCGTGGTCTGCGACCGCGGTGCCATCGCCCGGACCGACAAGAGCGACGAAGTCGCCCGCGCCGGCGGCGTCGGCATGATCCTGGTGAACCTCGTCGATTCGTCGACGGACACCGATGTGCATGCAGTTCCCACCGTGCACGTGAATGCTCCGGAGGCGCTCGAGCTCAAGGCGAAGGTCGCGGCGAACCCGTCGATCAAGGTTGCCCTGAAGCCCACGGACACCACCGGCAAGCCCCTGCCTCCCACACCGCAGGTGGCCGGCTTCTCCTCGCGCGGGCCGCTCCTGGCCACCGACTCCGATCTGTTGAAGCCGGACATCACCGCTCCCGGTGTCGCCGTCCTCGCAGGCGTCTCCACCGTCGGGTCGAACGGTGAGCAGTTCGGGTTCCTGTCCGGAACCTCCATGGCCTCGCCGCACGTCGCGGGTCTCGGTGCCCTGGTCCTCGGGCAGAAGCCCAACTGGTCGCCCGCTGCGGTCAAGTCCGCGATGATGACCACGGCCTACCCGCTGAAGACCGCATCCGGCGGCGTCGAGACCGACGTCCTCGCCGTGGGTGCCGGTCACATCAACCCGGCCAGTGTCCTCAGCCCGGGTCTGGTGTACGACCAGGATGCCGACGACTACCTGCGCTTCATCCAGGGCACCGGGCTCGACCTCGGGATCGAGGGCCTCGAGGCCGTCGCCGCGAAGGACACCAATGTGCCGTCCTTCGCCCTCGGTAACCTGACCGGACGCACCGAGGTGACCCGTACGGTCACCGCCGTGACGCCCGGCATCTACCGCGCCACCTCGAACGTGCCCGGAGTGAAGGTCACGGTCACGCCGTCCATCCTGAACTTCAGCGCGGCCGGCGAGACCCGCACGTTCAAGGTCTCCTTCGAGAACCAGGGCGCCGCCTTCGGTGAGTTCGCCAAGGGTTCGCTCACCTGGTCGGGTCAGGGCAAGAAGGTCACCTCCCCGGTGGCCGTCCGTCCCCAGGCCGTGAACGCGCCTGCCGAGGTCGGCTTCACGTCCGCCGATGCCGACGGCAGCGGTACCTTCGACGTCACCTCGGGTACCAACACCCCGATCAAGATGACGCTCGAGGGTCTGTCGAAGGCCGACTCCTCCGCGATCAGCCTGGTCCCCGGTGGGCTGATCAACGGGAACAACGCCTCCAACGCCGTCAAGGACGTCACCGTCCCCAAGGGCACTCCGGTGGCGAAGTTCTCGGTGCTCTCGGACGATCCGACCGCCGACTTCGACATGTTCCTCATCACGCCGGCCGGCACCCTCACCCAGGTGGCGACGTCGGACTCCAGTGAGACGATCACGCTCGAGAATCCGGCTCCCGGCGCCTACCGCATCATCGCCAATCTGTACTCCAGTGTCGATGGCAAGCCCGCTACCGGCACGATCGACGCTGCGATTCTGGGCGGCGACGAGAACAACGCGAAGGTGACACCCAATCCGCTTCGCCTGGCGAACGGCACCACCGGTGCGGTCACGCTCACCTGGACCGGACTCGCGCCGGGCTCCTACGTGGGCCGCGTGAGTTACGCAGGATCCTCTGCGACGACCTACGTGACCGTCCTGGTCGACGGGAAGGGTCAGGCCACGGCCCAGCTCCCCTCCGTCAACCCGGCCGACAAGCTCCTGACGGGACCCGCCCAGTCGACCACCCCGACCGGCGACAAGTAGCACCAGCTCAACCTGTGACACCAGCTGAGTGATCAGCACGGGAAGGCCGATGGATCATCGATCCATCGGCCTTCCTGCGTTCCGGCTCCGGGCGGGAGCTGGGGTCTGTGGTCTCGGCGCTGGTGTTCGGGCGGGGCTTCGGGTGGGGCGTCGGTCACGGGCTGTACGGGTTCTCGGGCGGACGTCGGTCTCGGGCTGTGGGCGTCACTCCCAGTGTCGGTTCCCGAACGGTGGGATCGAGCATGGTGCGTCCTCCTCGATCCCATCACTGGCGTCGAAGCAGTGGGGATGAGCGGTCGTTCCCACTGGTGGGCCTCGAGCAGTGGGAACGAGTAGTCCAGGGCCTTCCACCCCAGCACTCGCGCTCGATCAGTGGGGTTGAGCCGGGCATGCACTTCGATCCCAGTGCTGGGCACTGAGTAGTGGGATTGGGCGTGGTGCGTCCTCGTCGATCCCACTACCGGCGTTGAAGCGGTGGGGATGAGCGCTCGTTCCCACTGTTGGGTCCCGGACGGTGGGAGCGAGCCGAGGGTGGGCATCGATCCCAGAGCCGGGGCCCGAACGGTGGGAGCGAGCCGGCGGTGGGTATCGATCCCGGTGCTGGGGCCCGGGCGCCACAAGAAGGGTTGAGCGGCGGGTCGAGCAGGCGCACCGCCGAAGAGAGGGAGCGGGCCCTTGCCGAGGGAACGGCCCGGATCAGGGGAGGATCAGCGTCCCGTCCCCGCATGCACCACAGCGGGGGATTCGCCGTCGAGCTCGAACGCCGCGTGGACCGCGCGGACCGCGGTGTCCAGCAGCTCCGCCTCGGTGACCACGGAGATACGGATCTCGGAGGTGGAGATCATGTCGATGTTCACGCCGGCGTCGGACAGGGCCCGGAAGAACCGGTAGGAGACCCCGGGATTGGAGCGCATGCCCGCCCCGATCAGGGAGAGCTTGCCGATCCTCTCGTTGTACTCGACCGATTCGAAGCCCACTCGGTCCCGCGCGGAGTCGAGGGCCGCGAGGGCGGCGGAACCGTCCACCATCGGCAGGGTGAACGAGATGTCGGTCCGGCCCGAGCCGTGCGTCGAGATGTTCTGCACGATCATGTCGATGTTCGTGTTGGCTCCGGCGACGATGCCGAAGATGTCGGCGGCCTTGCCGGGGATGTCCGGGACGCCGATGACGGTGACCTTGGCCTCGGACCTGTCGTGCGCAACGCCGGAGATGATGGGCTGTTCCAAGGGTTCTCCCTCTTCGATCGTGATCTGGTCGTCGGGCGCCGGGAGCACCCAGGTGCCCTCGTTGTGCGTGAAGGAGGAGCGGACGTGGAGGGGCACCCCGAAGCGGCGCGCGTACTCGACGCAGCGCAGATGCAGGATCTTGGCACCCGAGGCCGCCATCTCGAGCATCTCCTGGCTGGAGATGGCCTCGATCTTCTGCGCGGAGGGGACCACGCGCGGATCCGCGGTGTAGACGCCGTCCACGTCCGTGTAGATCTCGCAGACATCGGCGTCGAGGGCCGCTGCGAGGGCGACGGCGGTGGTGTCCGACCCGCCGCGCCCGAGCGTGGTGATGTCGTTGCTGTCCCGGCTCATGCCCTGGAAGCCCGCGACGATGGCGACGTCGCCCTTCTCGATGGCCGTCCGGATCCGGTGGGGGGAGACGGCGATGATGCGCGCCTTGCCGTGGATGGCGTCGGTGATCATGCCCGCCTGGCTGCCCGTGAACGACTGCGCCGAGGCGCCGAGCCCGTGGATCGCCATGGCCAGCAGCGCCATCGAGATGCGCTCGCCGGCGCTGAGGAGCATGTCCATCTCCCGGTCGCTCGACGACTCGGGGCCCACCTGCGCGGCGAGATCGAGCAGCTCGTCGGTGCTGTCGCCCATGGCGGAGACGACCACCACCACGTCGTGACCGGCGGCCTGGGTGTCGATGATGCGCCGCGCAACGCGCTTGATCCCCTCGGCGTCGGACACCGAGGAGCCCCCGAACTTCTGGACTATGAGGCTCATGCACTCGCTCACTGCTAGGGAGGACGGCGGGACCGCGCCGCGTTGTCGGGACCATTCGCGGGTGCCTCGCGACCTGGACCCTGCGGCCGGGCCCGGGCACCCGTGTCAGTGTAGGACGCCGTGATTGCGGACCGGAAGTCGGTGTCCGTTTGTGTACGTGCGCTTCCGCCGGAAAATATGCGCCCGGCCGGGGTCCGGGAGCGCCGGTATCGCATACCCTCTTACCATGACCGACGAGAATGGGGGAATCGTCGTCGAGGGCGTCGCCAGGAGCTTCGGCTCGGTGCAGGCCGTCGACGACGTCGATTTCATGGCCCCGCCCGGAGAAGTGACGGCCTTGATCGGCCCGAACGGCTCCGGGAAGACCACGCTGCTATTGATCCTGGCGAGCTTGCTGGCCCCCGACAGGGGGACCGTCCGGGTGGCGGGCTTCGACCCGGTCGCCCAGCCGGGCGAAGTCCGCAGGCGCATGGGCTGGATGCCGGACACCCTCGGTGTCTGGGATTCCCTCACGGCGTCGGAGGTCCTGAGGACCATGGGTGCCCTCTACGGGCTGGGCGAGGCGGACCGCGTCGCCCGGGCCGAGGATCTGCTCGGCACGGTGAACCTCACCGAGTACGCGAAGCAACCGGCGCGGGTCCTCTCGCGCGGTCAGCAGCAGCGCCTGAGCCTGGCGCGGGCGCTCATCCACGACCCGCAGGTCCTGTTGCTGGACGAGCCGGCGTCGGGCCTGGACCCGGGATCGCGCGTGGAGCTGCGCTCCCTCCTGCGGTCGCTGGCGGCGGCCGGCAAGACCGTGGTCGTGTCCAGTCATGTCCTGTCCGAGCTCGACGAGATCGCCGACCGCGCCGTCTTCGTGAGCCGAGGGCGGTCGGTGAAGAGCCAGACCCTCGACGAGGCCGGCAGCCAGACGAGGCGCTACTACGTGCGCGCGGAGCCGATGTCGGAGCTCGCGGCGGCACTGCAGAGCTACGGGGTGCGCTTCGAGGCACGCGGGGACTCCCGGCGCGAGGAGTTCCTCATCCAGCTCGGCAGCACCGCGGAGGCGTCGTGGTTGCTGCGGACCCTCGTGCTCGGCGACGTGGTCGTCACGGCTTTCGCGCCCGCGGGCGGCGCACTGGAGGAGACCTACATGAGCCTCGATACGGACAGACGATGAGCACGGTGATCGAGCCGTCGACCCCGCAGCCGGTCCGGACGTCCACGAGCCTTCCCGCCTGGACGGCCGTCCGCACCGTGTTCTCGCTCGAGATGAAGCAGCGTCTGCGCGGCAGGGCCTGGTACTGGATGCTCGGCGTCTGGTTCGTGGTGATCGGCTTCATCTTCGTGCTCGGGACCGCTTTCCTCGGGACCATGGACAACGAGGGCGGTATCCTCTTCGACCTCGTGGTCGGTTTCGTCCTCTTCTTCGGGCTGCTCGTGGCGCCCGGGCTCTCCGCCAACGCCGTCAACGGGGACCGCGCCGGAGGGACCCTCGCCATCCTGCAGGTGACACTGCTGAGCCCTGGGCAGTTGCTCCTGGGGAAGTGGCTGGCATCCTCGGTCGGATCGCTCGCCTTCCTCGTGCTGAGCAGCCCCTTCATCTTCTGGGCCCTGGCTCTCGGCGGCGTCGACGCGTCCGAAGCGCTCGTCTCCCTGCTCATGCTCGCCGTCGAGCTCGGCATCCTCTGCGCCATCGGTGTCGGGATCTCCGCGCTCGCCGACCGGCCCCTGTTCTCGATCGTCAGCACCTACATGGTGGTGGCCCTGCTCAGTATCGGGACGCTGATCGTCTTCGGGCTGAGCAGCGCGCTGGTGACGGAGGAGAGGATGACGACGACGTCCTACTACGACTACCCCGAATCCGCGTACCGGGACGACGGGATGTTCGACGAGGACGCCGAACTCGAGTGCATCACCCAGACCTACACCACTCCGGTGGCCCACACGGAGTACGTGGCCTGGCTCCTCGCAGCCAACCCCTTCGTGGTGGTGGCCGATGCGGTGCCCTACAGTCTCCCCGACGAACCACCGGCGGACGCCCTACCCGGCCCCTACGGGCCTACGGGCGACTACTACTCGCCCGGTGTCATGGAGATGGCGAGCCAACTGGTGCGTGCCGCGCAGGCCGGGCCGGATCTGGACGTCACCTGCGAGGAAGCCGCAGCGGCACTGCGCCCGCTGCCCCAGGAGGTTCCCATCTGGCCGCTCGGCCTGGGCATCCAGCTAGCCCTCGCGGGAGTCCTGCTGCTCCTCGGACGCCGGCGCCTGACCATGCCGGCCCGGCGACTGGCGAAGGGGACGCGGATCGCCTGACCCCGGTGTGGGGACCGGGATGCGGCCCGCCGTGGCGGTGGCTCAGCTCATGACCCGGCGGCCCTCGAAGGCTCGGCCGAGTGTCACCTCGTCCGCGTACTCGAGGTCACCGCCCACCGGCAGCCCGGATGCGAGCCGCGTCACCGGGATGCCGATGGTCCGCAGCATGCGCACAAGATAGGTTGCCGTCGCCTCGCCCTCGAGATTCGGGTCGGTGGCGATGATGATCTCCTGGACCTGGTCGTCGGACAGGCGCGCCAGCAGTTCGCGGATGCGCAGCTGATCGGGTCCCACGCCGGCGATCGGATTGATGGCGCCCCCGAGGACGTGATACCTCCCGCGGAACGACCGTGTGCGTTCGACGGCGATGACGTCCTTCGATTCCTCGACCACGCAGATCATGCTCGGATCCCGCCGTGGGTCGCGGCAGATGGCGCAGCGTTCCTCCTCCGCGACGTTGCCGCAGACCGTACAGAACTTGACCCGCTCCTTCACGGTCGTGATGGCGGTGACGAGACGCGCCATGTCCTCGCCGTCGGCCTCGAGGATGTGGAACGCGAGGCGCTGGGCGGATTTCGGACCCACCCCTGGGAGGCGTCCGAGCTCGTCGATCAGCTCCTGGACTGCGCCTTCGTACACGGTGCTCCCTCTTCTGCGGTGATGACTTGTGTCCATTGTCCGCCCTCGACGGGTGCTGCCCGCCGAGGAGCGCAGTGGTTACGCCGTGAGCGTCGACCGGTCGATCCGGTCCGCGGTGCTACTGGCCGTCAGGCGTCCGTTCCTCGACCAGGCGCCCGTTGAGGATCCGCTCGATCGCGGCGCGTCCGACGAGTCCGGAGTCCTCGAGCGTCTCGTCGTCGGCGCTGGGTTCGTCCTCCACGAACCGGAGGTCGACGGCGCCGCGGGTGCTGGCCGCCTGCTCCGCCCGCTTCCGCTGGCCCTCGTCGAGCAACTGCTGGTACCGGCTGACGGGCTTCTCGCGGAGCGGACCTGCCGCCTGGCGCTGCTCCGTCGCGAAGCCGCCCCCCGCACGGGGGGCGGCGGCGGACGCACCGGTGCGGGCTGTCGCAGCAGGACCGTTCCATCCGCAGCCGGTGCCGGGTGCAGTGCCGGGGGTCCCGGCTGCTCCGTCGGTGTCTCCTGTCGGTGCGGGAGCTGCCGGAGGACTCCACACCACGGAGCGGGACGGCGCCGCTTCAGCAGATCGCGGCTCCGTAGGACCTTCCGTGAGATCCTGCGACGCCGACGCCCGGTCCCGGCGATCCGCTGCAGCACCGCCGGGGGCGCGCGTCGTGTCCGCGGAGGCGGTCCTGGGGCGGTCGGAGGGGTCCTCCGGCACGGAGCCCCAGGCTGCGCCGGGGTCGAACGCATCCTCAGGAGGCTCGACGAGCGCCCACGAGTCATCGGTGATGGTCGGGTCCCAGGCGCCGACCCCTTCGTCCGGCGAACGTCCGGCGGTGGACGCCCGTGCAGGGGACGCTTCTCGCGGGGTCTCACGTGGCCGGCGTGCAGAGTCCGCACCGGGATCCGGGGCGCCGGCCGTCCCGGCGAGCGGGTCCACCTCACGGGAGGAGGGCCCCCGGACCGGGGTCGACGGCGTGGCCGGTTGCGTGGGCTGTGGACGGGGGCCGCGGTTCACGCTCGACGGCGCGGCCGGTTGCGTGGGCTGCCGGCCTAGCCCCTGTTCCGCGGCGGCAGGGCGCTGGGGAGATGGTGCGGTCGCAGCGGGACGCCGGTCACTGGTGGGGGCCGGCGGGCCGGCTGGTGCTTTTGGGTCGGCCCCACCTCCTCCGCCGGCATCGTGCACCGCTTCGATGGAACAGGTGAGGCCGAGGACCTTGTGGATGGCCTGCTTCACGTTGTCCATGTGCTGTCCGCGCTGGAATCCGATGGCATTGCCCTGATTGGCGAAGGCGAGCACCAGTTGGTTGCCGTCGAACGAGCGCGGCGCTGCCGAGACGTTGACGATCAGCCAGGTGGCTCGCTTGATCCCGGCGACCTCGCTCATGATCTCGGGCCACGCGCGGCGGATCATCTCGATGTTCTCGCTCGGTGCATGGTCATGCCTGGGCGATGATCCCTGAGCCGGCGCGGATCCCGAGGGGGAGGCCTCCACGGACGTGGACGCGGACTCATCCGGCGCGACCGAGCCGTCGGCGTCGGTGGACCCGGCAGGCGCGGACTCATCCGGCGCGACCGACCGGTGGGGATCGGAGGACCCGGCAGGCGCGGACTCACCTGGCGCGACCGACCGGTCGGCGTCGAAGGACCCGGCAGGCGACGGATCACCCGGTGTGGGCTGATCGACGGAGGTCGGGCCGGCCCCGCCGGGGCTGTTCGGCATCGGCCCGCCCGACTCCGCGGAGGGGCCGGCGTCGGAGGGGCTTTCGACGGTCCGACCGGACGAGGGCAGACCGACACCCGAATCACCGGAAGCGGCATTACCGGAAGCAGGGCGGCCGCCGGCGGACTGCTCCGCCGAGGCCGGCGCTGCAGGGCGGTTGGCTCCCGAGGCAGCGCCCTGCGTCGTCGGAGCAGTCCTACCTCCGGTCTCCGCTCCGGAGAAGCCTGCGTCGGTCGACACGCCCCAGCTCGCGCCCCAGTCGGCCGACGTTTCCGGCGCGGACGGCGAGCCGGTCCGTGCAGCAGCAGGAACGGCCGGCGCGTGCGGGTCCGATCCAGCCGTGGGCAGGGACCACTGCGCGGCCGCCTCCTCGGCGTTCCGTGGCACGCCTTCGAGCCGCGAACGCTCCGCGGGTCGCGCAGGCACCTCCGGCGCTGCCTCCGTCTCGACCCCCGGCTCGATCCCCGTGTCGACCGGCGTCTCGACCACCGGGGCGCCGCCGGCGTACTCGAGGCGCCGTTCGATGCGGTCCACGCGGGCCAGGGTGCCGCGCACGGTCGCGTCGGCCGCCGGCAGCAGCAGCCTGGCGCACAGCAGCTCCAGGTGCAGCCGCGGCGAGGTGGCCCCGGTCATCTCGGTCAGCGCTGTGTTCGTGACGTCGGCGGCGCGCGAGAGTTCACCGGCGCCGAGCTGGTTCGCCTGGGTGCGCATGCGGTTCAGCTGGTCGTCGGGCACACCGCGGAGGATCGACGCCGCGCCCTCGGGCACAGCATTGATGACGATCAGATCGCGGAAGCGCTCGAGCAGGTCCTCCACGAACCGGCGGGGATCGTGTCCGGTCTGGATGACGCGATCGACCGCGTGGAAGACCGTTGCTGCGTCACCGGCCGCCATGGAATCGACGACGTCGTCCAGCAGTGCCGCGTGGGTGTACCCCAGGAGGGAGACGGCCAGCTCGTAGTCGAGGCCGTCCTCGCCGGCTCCGGCCATGAGCTGATCGAGCACGGAGAGCGAGTCACGGACCGATCCGCCGCCGGCCCGGATCACGAGCGAGAGGACCCCGGGCGCCACCGGCACGTTCTCCTGCCGGCACAGCAGCTCCAGGTAGGCCATGAGCGGCTCGGGTGGCACGAGGCGGAACGGGTAGTGGTGGGTGCGCGAGCGGATGGTGCCGATCACCTTGTCGGGCTCGGTGGTCGCGAAGATGAAGAGGATGTGCTCCGGTGGCTCCTCCACGATCTTCAGCAGGGCGTTGAACCCTGCGGAGGTCACCATGTGGGCCTCGTCGATGATGAAGATCTTGAAGCGGTCGCGCACCGGCGCGAAGGTGGCGCGCTCGCGGAGATCGCGGGCGTCGTCGACGCCGCCGTGGCTGGCGGCGTCGATCTCCATCACGTCGAGACTGCCCGAGCCGTTGCGGGCGAGTCCCACGCAGCTGTCGCACACACCGCACGGGGTCGACGTGGGGCCCTGGGCACAGTTCAGGCAGCGGGCGAGGATCCGCGCCGACGTGGTCTTGCCGCAGCCGCGCGGACCCGAGAACAGGTAGGCGTGGTTGATGCGGTCCTTGTCGATGGCCGCCATCAGGGGGTCTGTGACGTGCTCCTGGCCGATGACGTCCGCGAAGGTCTCGGGGCGATAGCGGCGGTAGAGGGCTGTACTCACGGATGAACCTTATCGGTTGGTGCTGACTGTTCGGGTGCCGGACGGGCGACGGTGGAGAGCAGGTGCGCAGGGTCCACGATCCACGGCTCACGAGGTACCCGCTGCGCATCGAAGGCTTCGAGCGCTGCTGCCAGTGAGCCGGTGGGGAGCTCGAGCGAGCCGAGGATGGCGGCCAACACGGCCGACGGCGCGTGGCCGAGGTCCGCGAGGTCCTCCAGTGTCACAGCGCCGTCCCGTTTTGCCAAGCGCTTCCCCTGCGGCGAGAGCGCGAGCGGCACATGGGCGTACGTGGGACCGGGCAGTCCGAGCAGCGAGGCGAGGTAGGCCTGCCGGGGAGCGGAGGCGAGCAGGTCGTCGCCGCGCACCACCTGGTCGATGCCCTGGGCCGCGTCGTCCACGACCACGGCGAGGTTGTAGGAGATCACGCCGTCGTTCCGGCGCAGGACGACGTCGTCCACCGGCGCCCGGAAGCGGCCGACCAGGACGTCGTCGATCTCCCAGGAGTCGACACCGGAGCGCAGACGGAGGGCGGGTGTGCGCTCCGCCCGTCGTCGTGCCCTCTCGCCGTCGCCCAGATTCCGGCACGTGCCGGGGTAGAGGCCGGGGTCGGCGTGGGGTGCGTGGGCGGCCTCGGCGATGTCCCGGCGTGTGCAGAAGCACTCGTAGACCAGGCCCAGATCCTGCAGCCGGCCGAGGGCGCGGGTGTAGTGGTCGATCCGCTCGCTCTGCCGGATCACGGCGGCGTCGGACACCAGGCCCAGCGCCGAGAGTTCGGCCAGCTGCGCGGCCTCCGCTCCGGCCCGGACGCGGTCGAGGTCCTCGATCCGGAGGAGGAAGCGGCGGCCTGTCGATCGCGCGAAGAGCCAGGCGAGGACGGCGGTGCGCAGATTGCCCACGTGGAGCGGACCCGAGGGGCTAGGCGCGAATCGACCGGCGCCCGTCTCTGCCACCGCGCAACCTCCTGTAGCCGGTACTTAAAGGTAAGACCCCCCATGCACCTGCCAGAGCCCGCTTACCCTTGCTACCTTCCGGTCCTGGGGGAGTTCACAGGGTGACACCACATGAGGGGCCAGCAAACAGTCTACACAGTCGCCTGCACGGCTTTCGAATCGATCGGGGGTGCCCTGCCGGGGCCGTGATTCGGCAGGATCCCCTTGTATGGGTATTCTGGGAGCTGCTCCACTGAGGAGGATTCGCCTAGCGGCCTATGGCGCACGCCTGGAACGCGTGTTGGGTTCACGCCCTCGGGGGTTCAAATCCCCCATCCTCCGCTGCAGCAGAACACGAAGGACCCCGGCCCATCGGTCGGGGTCCTTCGTGTATCCGGGCGGGTGTATCCGAGGCGCTGCGAGCGCGGCAGTGGTGGGCGGCGGATGTAGGTGGGCGTCTCCTGGACCTGCGCGCTGTCGGTGAGTTCGCCGTCGAACGCTGCGTGCTCGGATCACCGTCGGTGAAGGTGGTGGGGAGCTCGAGCTTCCACGTATCGATGATTCCCAGGCGGTGCCCTGTTCTCTCCCTGGCCCGGCGGCCGGTCGACGCCCTCGTCGGGCAGGGAGAGCCGGCCATGGAGCCGTCCCCCGAGTCCAACGTCCCCGGTGCCCGATCTGCTCCGGCGCGGCCGTCAGGGCCCAGCGATTCAGAGCGGGGCAGCCCCGTCGGACGCACCGGCGTCCCAGGGGAGCGACGCCACGCAGCGCGCGAGGAACGCGGCTCCCGCCTCCTCGTGGATGAGCGGACCCTCGGTGAGCACCTCGTAGGGCTTGTCCGGAATACCGTCAGCCGGGCGGACGTCCACGTGCGCGACGTCGAAGCCCTGGTCGTGCAGGTAGTCGGCCATGGCGTAGTCGGTACGGGAATCGCCCACGGTCCGCCAGGTGCGGGGGAGGTCCATCAGCGGTGCCACGAGCGTCAGGGCCCGCTCCGCCCCGAGGTCCTTGCCCACGCGGACCGATTCGATGTCGGTGGAGATGATGGTCGGATCGATCCGGTACGCGATGTCCCCCGAGCTGTCCGGCTCGTCGCGCTCCAGTCGGGTCACGCCCATGTCGTGGCTGTGCATGACGTCGACCACATCGTCGTCGAAGTGGGCCTGGCCCTCGAGGTACTCGGCGTTCGTCGCGGTGAGTGACTGCTCCACGGAGACCATCGCGAGCTTCGTCTCGTCGAAGAACATGAGGTGCGCGTACTTCTCCTCCACGAGATCCCGGATGTCGTCGGCGAAGCTGGTGGGCAGCGCGAGTCCCTCGTCGACGAGGACCTCCCCGGCGCCGTCGGCCGTGAACGAGAACCACGTTCCGCCCTTCTCGCAGACGGCGTGGAAGGTGACGCCGGCCGGGATCCCGACGGCGAGCATCGGCTCCATCACCTGTGTTCGGATGAAGTGGTCCGAGCGGCCCGTGTTGAACACCACGGGCCAGCCCGCCGCGGCGAGGAGCAGCAGATCCGTGATGATGCCGGGCGGAACCGTCCGGGTCTCAGGACTGGCGATCGGGCCGTCGACGTCGAGGAGCAGCCCCTGCACGGGGTGGCTTTCCTCCGAGGGCAGGGCGGGGGCGTCGGGCAGCAGGTCGATGGGGGCATCCGTAGGCATGGTCCCAGTATGTTCCCGCGCGGGGCTGGCTTCCATTCCGACGCCGGAACAGGCCTGGCGCCAGGCAACGGTCGTCCGAAGGCCGGTAGGGAGGAGCCCAGTAGACTCACCGAATGACAATGGGGAAACGTTGACCCGCACCTCGAGGCAATGCACTTGGCGTCAGCTTCGCAAGCATCGTTCTGAGCGTGGTGTCGCGATCGTCATCGCCTTGGCCGCAGATGCCTGGTATCTGGCTCTGGTACCACTGCTGTTGATTGCCGGAGCCGGGGGCACCATGTTCTTGGGTATTAAACTCCTTCGGGACGGCAACCAGCCCGGCAGGTCGAAGTAGTTCCACCACTTTCTCGTACGGAAGGTCCTGAGATTGAACACTCGTAGCACCCTCTGGTTCGTCGTAGCTGCGCTGTGCGTGGCGGGGGCAGTCGTCGTCTTCGGTGGACGCACGACGCTGGCCGAGCACCTGGGTGAACCTCTCTACAGGACCCTGATCATCGGCGCCTATGTGCTCCTCGCCGGCGCTGCAGGCAGCCTCACGAGGGCCTTCTTGTCCGGTGATGACGAATCCGACCATGCCGCAGGCGATATCGGACCGCACCAGGGGCTCTGATCCGGGTCTTCCACTGCCGATCGGATATCGGCAGCACGCGCCGGTCAGCGGGTGAGGAGATTGTCGTGGATCTTCGTCCACCCGTTTTCTTCGAGGTAATCGGTGGAGTAGCCGTCGACCACCAGCTTCACGACTCCGGGGATGCCTCTGGATTGGGCAGTGATTGCTTCGCCGACAGGTCCGCCGCATGCCGATATCCAGGCCCGTTCGTCCTGGTCTTTCGTCAAGGTCAAACAGAAACCGACGCCTTCCTTCCGCTCGGAGATGAAGTAGTTGATCCCTTCCTGCTCGACGACCAGCCGCACGGAATCGACGTCCAGGTCCTGCGTCACCACACAGCCCGGCAGCTGATCATCTGCCGTAGGGGCACGATCAAGGGCAGCGATACCGCCACCGCCACTGCATCCGCCAAGGCTCACGAGGCCCGACATCCCGACTGCGATCGCGGCGTATCGTCTTGGCTGCATGGCACCACCTTCTTGATGATCCGATGCTTCAGCACGCTACAGGAAGGGACTTTGCGTCACTTCCAGCACCTGCCCCTGAGTCTCCGGCGACATCGCGACTCCGGCGTCATCAGGGCAACTCATGCCGCCCATGAGAGACTCGCCGCATGAGTACAGGGTCGCCCGGGATCGTCGTCGTCGGCTCCATCAATGCCGACCTCCTGGTCACGCTGGAGCGGCATCCCAAGCCCGGGGAGACAGTGCGCGGCCGGTCGCTGACCGTGCTGCCCGGCGGCAAGGGCGCCAATCAGGCGGTCGCGGCAGCGCTGCTCGGCGGCCAGGTCACCATGATCGGCGCAGTGGGATCGGACGAGTACGCAGATACGGCGCTCTCGATGCTGAGAAGCGCCGGCGTGGACCTGCGAGCGGTTCACAGGTCGCCCGGCACCACGGGCATCGCCGTCGTCGAGGTCTCCGACGACGGCGAGAACACCATCGTGGTGGTTCCCGGAGCGAACGCCGACGTGACCCCTGGCCTCGTGGAGTCCTGCGCGAAGACCGTCGCGGAAGCGACCGTCGTCGTCGTGCAGGGCGAGCTCCCCGCCGGTACCACGGAGACTGCCATGCGACTGGGCTCGGGGCGGATAATCCTCAATCTGGCTCCGGCCCTCCAGCTCGACCACGCCGTGCTCCTGCGCGCCGATCCGTTGGTGGTCAACGAACACGAGGGAATGCTGGTCCTGGCGCACCTCGGAGGCCCGGAGGTGACGGACCACCGCGGTGTAGTGGAAGCGCTGCTGGAGTGCGGGCTGGCGTCGGTGGTGATGACGCTGGGCGCCGCTGGTGCCCTGGTCTCCGACGGAGACGCCGTAACTGAGATGCCCGCTCCTCGCGTGGATGCTGTGGACACCACGGGGGCGGGGGATGCCTTCGTCGGTGCCCTGGCCGTACGGCTCGCCGAGGGGGTGGGTCTCGAGGACTCCGTCCGGTTCGCCGTGCAGGTCGGAGCGTATGCGGTCCAGCATGCCGGGGCCCAGCCCTCCTACCCGGCGCTCCACGACGGTCTACCGCTGCCAGGGCAGTAGGGGCGGACCAGGCGAGGAACCCGGGGAGGCGCCGCCATGCCGGGGAACGGCGCCGCGTTCCATTGCGGGTGACGATTACCTAGGCTGGGGCAGTGATCCTCAGAACAGTTCGCCCCCGCAACCCTGGTGATGCCCGATGAGCGGACAGGATTCGCCGCGCAAGCAGCGGGCCAGGGCCAGACGGGATCCCAGGGAGTGGCACGGCCAGCGGATCGTCACCGAGACGGATCTCGGCACCACCTTCGAGGCCGACGACGCAGCGGACCGGCAGCGGATCTTGCGGCGGCGACGCATCCGCCACGGTGTGGTCCTCGTGCTGCTGGTCGGTCTGGTGGCGGCGGCTGTCTACCTGGCGGTCGGCATGGCCCGCGGCGACATCACCCTCGACGCCCTCGAGCGCACGCCCTCGTCGTCCGCCACCTCGGGATCCGACTGCCCCGCCGGGCCGTTCGATCTCCAGGACCCCAGCTCCATCACCGTCGACGTCTACAACAGCACCACCATCGGCGGCCTCGCCGGAACCGCGGCCGAGCAACTGCGCGGGCGTGCATTCGCGGTTCGTGAGATCGGGAACCGGGACGTGGACCCGACGGGTATGACGGCCATCATCGTCGCCGGGGAGGGTGGCCTTGCCAACGCCTTCACCCTGCAACGCACCATCCCCGACGCGATCTTCGTGCCCGACGAGCGCGAGGACCGCACGGTCGACGTGATCCTGGGCTCGGCCTACAAGGGACTCGTGGCGCCGCAGGGGGTCGATGAGACACCGGCAGGGTTGTCCTGCACAGCCGAGGACGAGCAGAGCCCGACGCCGGAGGCCACGCCGACGGCGCCCTAGCAGGACTGCCCTAGCAGGACTGCGGCGCGGAGGACAGGCCGTGGGTCTCCCGAGGCGGATCAGTCCGAGGAGCGTGCCCCACCCTGCCGGACGGCGTCGAACGGTGCGTTGGACGTGAGGCG
This sequence comes from uncultured Arthrobacter sp., assembly GCF_947493765.1. Taxonomy (GTDB): domain Bacteria; phylum Actinomycetota; class Actinomycetes; order Actinomycetales; family Micrococcaceae; genus Arthrobacter_D. The sequence continues at coordinate 35,644 of NZ_CANLSZ010000002.1, read as the reverse complement.
GTTCCGGATGCCCTCCGTCACGAAGTCCTTCGCCGTCCGCGCGGCGTCGAGCGGTGTGGCGCCCTTCGCCAGTTCCGCCGCGACCGCGGCGGCGAGCGTGCAGCCCGCGCCGCTCACGGCGACGTCGCCGATCTTCGGGGTGGACAGCACCTCGAGGGTCTCGCCGTCGAAGTAGACGTCGACGGCGTCCGGGCCCTCGATGCGCACACCACCCTTGGCGAGGACGACGGCGCCGCTCTTGCGGTGGATGATGCGGGCGGCCTCCTTGAGGTCCTCGAGGTTCTCGATGCTCATCCCGGAGAGCGATTCGGCCTCGAAGTGGTTCGGGGTGACGAAGGTGGCCAGCGGCAGGATCTTCGCCGTGAGTGCCTGGTCTGTGTCGAGGGCCGCGCCGGGTTCCTGGCCCTTGCAGATGAGCACGGGATCGAGCACCACGTTCTCCCACTCCTGGCTCTGCAGTGTGGCGGCCACGGTGTCGATGGTGGCGGGCGTGCCGAGCATGCCGAGCTTGACCGTGGACAGCGGATAGGTGGCCCGGATGGCTTCGAGCTGATCGGCGATGACCTGCTGGTCGACCGGCACGAAGCGGTGCTGCCAGTCGTGCTCGGGGTCGAAGGAGACGATGCAGGTCAGTGCCGTGATGCCGAAGACGCCGAGTTCCTGGAAGGTGCGCAGATCGGCCTGGGCGCCGGCACCGCCGGTGGCCTCCGATCCGGCGATGGTCAGGGTGACAGGGGCTGCGGATGACTCGGTGGTGGACATCCCCCTAGTCTGCCCGACCGGCATCCGGAGCGGCCAGTCCCGATGCGCCGGGACCGGCAGGGGCCTCAGGTGTAGTAGCGCCCGAGGACCTCGGCCTTGAGGTCGTAGAACGTGCCGTCGTCGATCGCTGCCCGGGCGTCGTCCACCATGCGCACCACGAAGCGCTCGTTGTGGATGGAGATCAGCGTGGCCGAGACCATCTCCTTGGCCTTGAAGAGGTGATGGATGTAGGCGCGCGTGTAGTGCGTGCAGGTGTAGCAGTCGCAGCCCTCCACGAGCGGGGTGAAGTCGCGCCTGAATCGCGCATTGGAGAGATTCCACCGCCCGTCGGGGGTGTAGAACGCGGAGTTGCGGGCCACCCGGGTGGGGGAGACGCAGTCGAAGGTGTCGGCGCCGTTCTCGATTCCGGTGAACAGATCGTCCGGTTCGGAGATACCGAGCAGATGGCGTGGTTTGTCCTCGGGGAGCTCGTCGCTGCACCAGCCCAGGATGGTGCCCAGATTCTCCTTCTCGAGGGCACCGCCGATGCCGAAGCCGTCGAAGTTCATGCCCCCGAGATCGGCGGAGGCCTTACGCCGCAGGTCCTCGTACTGGGCGCCCTGGATGACGCCGAAGAGCGCCTGGTAGGGCCGGTGGCTGCGCTCGGCGGTGAGGCGCTCGTGCTCGGAGACGCAGCGCTGCGCCCAGAGCCGGGTCCGCTCGAGGGATTCCTCCTGGTAGCCGCGGGAGTTCATGAGGGTGGTGAGCTCGTCGAAGGCGAACATGATGTCCGCGCCGAGCTGGTGCTGCACCTGCATGGAGATCTCGGGCGTGAACCGGTGGCGGTCACCGTTGAGGTGCGACTTGAACCAGACGCCGTCGTCGTCAATGTGCGCCAGGCGTTCCTTCCCGACGGCCACGCGGTCGTCCGCCCCGGTCTGCTCGGCGTCCACGGGGGCGTCCATGGTGATGACCTTCTTGAAACCGGAGCCCAGGCTCATCACCTGGAAGCCACCGGAGTCGGTGAAGGTGGGGCCGGGCCAGTTCATGAAGGCGCCGAGTCCCCCGGCCTCGTCGAGGATGTCCGCGCCGGGCTGCAGATACAGGTGGTAGGCGTTGGCCAGCAGGGCCTGCGCTCCGAGCTCGGCCATCGCGCCGGGGAGGACCGCCTTGACCGAGGCCTTCGTTCCCACCGGGATGAACGCCGGTGTGCGGATCTGCCCGTGCGGTGTGGTGATGGTGCCGGTGCGCCCGTGCCGCGGACCGCCGCTCCCGCCACCCGGCGTCGTGTCCTCCAGGCGTGAGTGGACGGCGAAGGCGAAGGACGACTGCTGGGACTGTGGATGCACCACCCTATTTTGCCAGTCCTCCGTCGCCCGGCGTGCCGCGCGTCAGCGGCCCGCCAGTCGCGCCCTCAGCGCTCCGCCAGTCGCTCGTTCAGGGCTGCGACGGCGGCGAGTTCCGCGGCGATGCGCCGTTCGAGCACCTCGCGGCCCAGGGTCTGGGAGCCGCCGTGCGCCCGGAGATAGAGCAGCACGCCGATGCGCAGCACGCGCCAGTCGCGTTCGACGTCGTCCTGCCCGGCCGCGGCTGCCCGGAGGATCTCCGGGTCGTACACATTGGGCTCGTTCAGTTGCCGCTGCCGGTAGATGGCCGCCGTCTTCGCGCGCAGCGGGTCCGTCTCGGCGGCATCGGCCGCGAGGATGGCCGCGGAGTACCCGGCGGACCGCTCGGCGTCGTGCCGCGTGAGATAGGCCGCGATCGCCAGCCCGCCCTCGATCCACTTCCAGCGACCGAAGTTGCCGTCGAACGCTTGCCCGGCGAGCAGATCGGCGATGCCGAGGGCCGCAGCCGTGTCCGCCTCGTCGACGAGCAGGGTGGTGGCGAGCTGGTGCAGATCCTGGAGATTGCTCCCGGCCTTGAGATTGATCCCGCGTGCCAGGCGTCCGGCGATCTCCTGCAGGCCGGGGTTGTGCTCATGGGTCCGGGCAATCTGGGCCACGAGTGCTTCGGGCGAGCCGTGGTCGGCCGCCACGGCCGAGACCCCGAGCTCCGTGTCCGCGGGCTCGAGGTGGACCAGGGACCCACTCGCGATCGAGATCCGCCGCCCGTCCGTGAGCGTGGCGATGACGAGCGCGGCGATCCCGAAATCGTCGTTCTCCACCTCCACGGAGGCGACCTCCGCCGTCCCTTCGTCCCGGGGGAGCGCGAGCATGTCCCCGGCCGCGAGCCGGTCAGCGGGCACCGCACGCAGCCCCCTCATGTCCTTGTCCGCCACTCGATCCTCTCCTGGGTGTGCGCCCTGCGGCGCTCCGTCGTCACGGCCTGCCCGTGAAGGTCCTCCTGCTCAGCGACCCCACCCGGCGTGGGCCAGGGCCTGGCGGAGCAGGTCGGCGCGCCCGCCGGAGAACTCGGCCTGGATCGCCGGGCTCAGCGCCTCCGTCGGCGTCATCCACGACAGCTCGAGGGCATCCTGGCGCGGATTGCACTCGCCCGTCACCGGGATCAGGTAGGCCAGTGCGACGGCGTGCTGGCGATCGTCGGTCAGCCCGGTCTCGGAGGGGGACGGGAAGTACTCGGCGATGGTGAAGGGCAGGGGAGAGGGGGACAGCTGCGGCAGGGCCAGTGGCCCGAGGTCCTTCTCCAGGTGCCGGAGCAGGGCTGCCCGGATGGTCTCCCGGTACATCACGCGACCCGAGACGAACGTCCGCACCATCTCGCCCTGCTCGTTCGCCTGGAGCAGCAGGCCCACCTCGTCGACGTAGCCCAGCGCATCACAGCGCACGGGGATCGCCTCCACGTAGACCATCGGCAGGCGGCGGCGGGCCTCGTACAGATCTTCGTCGGAGAGCCAGCCCGGATTGGGGTCAGGGGTGCGAACGTTCATACCCTAGTTCTATAGCAGACCTCGGCCCCTCCGTCACCGCAGGGCGGTTCTTCGGCCAGTGGCTGAAAACCGCACCGCCCGGAATCAGTGCTCGGTGTACCCGTGGAGATCCTGCTGCCGCTCGTTGATCCAGAGCTCCCCGCCCCAGGGAGGGCGGACACGCAACGACCGCCCGTGGCTCTCGTCGATCAGCGCGGACTCGACGCCGGCGGCGGTGAGATCGGAGACACGGGACTGCACGTCGCCGTCGTCCTCGAAGGCCAGCTCCAGCCCGGTGCGCGCGCCGGCGTGCAGGGCGACCAGCCCGCCGTTCTTCGCGTTGAAATCGTGCCACGTGCCGGCGTCCGAACTGGTGCGGGGCCTGGCGCCGATGTCCTTCAGGACACGCACGGCGGAGCCGATGCGGTGCGTGTACCAGAGGGCGACCACGGACAGCGGGGTTGCTGCGGCTCCCGTGGCACGCGGACCGGCCTCGGCGCGGAAGGAGATCCCGTCGGGAGCGGTGATGCGCGCCACGAGCTGGTGCCCTTCCTCCGACAGCTCGGCGGCGGTCCCGGCGGCGTTGGTCCTCCGGACGAATTCGGCCACGTCCGACACATCGAACGCCAGCGCCGTCGTGCCGTCCTCGGGGCTGCCCGGTGCGCAGGCATGGAGTGCCACGCGGCCGCTCCCGGCGTCGAACACCGCGTAGGAGTCGTTCGGCCCAGGGTCGACGGCGGGGGCGAGCCCCAGCGCGACCAGGAATCCGGCGGCGCGGGGCAGATCGGAGGTGTACACGAGCGGGCGGACGCGGAGCATCAAGTCTCCCTCGGATAGGCGAAGGGCGTGCTCCAGCAATCTAGTGCACGAGGAGTGACAGCGGCCCTACAGTGATCGCATGAAGCCCGAGCTGCCGGAACTCCTCCTGCCTGACGCGGCGGCGTGGCACCGCTGGCTCGAGGAGCACCACGGCGACTCGCCCGGCGTGTGGCTCGTCCAGCACAAGAAGGGCGGGACGACGACGGCGCTCACCTACGCGCTGGCGCTCGACGAAGCGCTCTGCTTCGGCTGGATCGACGGCCAGGCCAGGACGCGCGACGAGGGCAGCTACCTCCAGCGCTTCACCCCGCGCGGGCCGCGGAGCATCTGGTCGGTGCGCAACAGGACCTACATCGACCGGCTCCGCGGCGAGGGCCGCATGCAGGAGGCGGGTGAGCGGGCTGTCGCGGCGGCGCAGGCCGACGGACGGTGGGAGCGCGCCTATGCGGGCCCGGCGACGGCCGAGGTGCCGCCCCGGCTCATGGCGGCGATCGAGGCCGACGACGCGCGCTCGCCACGTTCACCACCCTGAGTTCCCAGAATCGCTATGCGCTGATCTTCCGCCTGTCACAGCTGAAGACCGAGGCGGCCAGGGAGCGCAACATCGCGAAGTTCGTCGCCATGCTCGCCCGCGGGGAGACCTTCCATCCCCAGGGCGTCCGGCGGAGGGACGTCTAGCGCACGCTGCCCTCTGCCGCGCGAGCCGGTCTGCGTCTCAGATCAGCCGGGTCACCTCGTAGGTGTGGCCGGCGGCCCGCAGCCGCTCCACGAGCACGTCGCCGAGCGCGGTGGCCGGCGTCAGCGATCCACTCACGGGTGGGAGCCGGTCGCCGTCGAGCGCCAGGGAGAGCGCGGTCTCACCCGCCATGACGGCGGTCGCGGCGTACCCCGGATCGCCCGGAGCCTTCACCGTCGCCCGATAGCGTCGGCCGCCCTCGGTGCGGGCGGTCACCGTGGAGCGGAACCAGCCCGCCTCCTGTGCCTCCCGGCTCGGGCCCTTGCCCGGAGCGGGCAGCACGCGATCGAGCAGTCGCCGGGTCACCGGTACCGCCATGGCGCCCATGAAGATCTTCAGCCCCACGGCGATGATGCGGGCGACGACGGCCCCTGCCGGTCCGCTGGAGATGCCCATCACCTCGCCGTAGCTGAGCGAGCGGCCGTAGGCCCAGCCCTGCAGGGCGTTGCTGCGGCGGACGATCCGCGTGTTGCCGGCGGCCATCACGAACGGCGCCGTCCACAGGCCGTTCGTCGAGCGGCTCACGGGGCCGTAATCCGCGGGCTGGTCCGTGGACGGTTCCGCGGCGCGGTCCGGGCTGAGCGCGTAGGGATCGCCGGCGAGCGATTTCAGTGCGGGGTCCGAGCGTGCACCGTCGAGCTGGCCGCGCATCGAGTCGACGGTGCCTCCGCTGACGCCGCCCTTCGCCGTCGCGACGAGCTGGACGTCGGTCAGCGCACCGGCGTCGTCGGCCTCGGCTGCCCTGTGCAGCAGGAGGACCGCGAGATCCGACGGGACCGAGTCGTAGCCGCACGCATGCACGATCCTCGCGCCGCTCGCCTTGGCGAGCGCGTCGCAGCGATCGATGGCGTCGCGGACGAAGGACACCTCGCCGGTCAGATCGCCGTAGTGGGTACCGGCCTGGGCGCAGGCCTCGACGACGGGCAGCCCGTACTTCACGTAGGGACCCACGGTGGTGAAGAGCACCTGTGTGCTCTCGGCGAGGGCGGTGAGGGCGCCGGCGTCCTCCGAGTCGGCCTCGATGAGGGACCACTCGCGAGCGGCCGCCGGAAGCCGCGACCGGACGGCCTCGAGCTTGCTTCTCGACCGGCCGGCGATGCCTACCCTGAGGCCGGCCGGGGCATGTTCCGCGACGTATGCGGCGATCAGCTCACCGACGAAACCCGTGGCTCCGTAGATGACGAGGTCGTAAGCGCGTTCTGTGTTCTCCATGGGAGCAGTCTGTCATCGGGGCGGGTGCGCTGCGGGTGACGTCCCGCCAGGATGGTCCGTACGGATCAGATCCGGGGGCCAGGATCCTGTCTGCTCCGCGAAGCCCGCTCCGCCTCCAGGATCATCCAGGCTTGGAGCTGCGACGACAGACTGATCGCTCCGTCCTGCGGCGGGGGGAAGACGATGCCGCCGCCGGCGATCGGGGTGCGCCCGGTCCACACGTACGCGGCCGTGGACTCGAGCAGGTGCCGGGCCGTCGTCGCCGCCGACCCGCCGATGTCCGACCCGACGACGTCCGATGCGGCGGCCCGCGCCAGATAGCGCGCGAGGATCCCGGTGAAGAGACCGCCGTCGCCGGTGGATCCCAGCGGCAGCACGCCGTCGTCGGCGGCCATGTCGCGCGCGATCGCTTCCACGAGCTCGCCGGCGTGCTGCAGATTGCTGGGTCCGCCGACGGCGACGAGCGCACCGAGCACCGTGCCCTGGTTGTAGGTGTGGAGCGTGCGTTCCACCCGGCCGTCGGTCCTGATGCCGTCGAGGTAGAGCCCGCTCCCCGTCTCGAACAGGTGTTCCCTCAGCCAGTCGAGAAGGCGCTGCGCGCGCTCCTCCTCCCCTGCCCTCGCGAAGAAGAGCGCAGCGGGGGCCGTGCTGGGCGTGTTCTTGTAGTCCCGCGTCGTGTTCCAGAAGACGCCGCCACCCAGCTCCTGCGTATGCGCGGAGCGCAGTGCGTCGCCGAGGACCCGCACGGGGCGACTGGGTCGGCGTCGCCGCTCCACCGCGTCGAGGCGCTGCAGGGCCAGGGCCAGCCAGGCCATGTCGTCGTAGTAGGCGTTGCGCCATCGGGCACCATTGCGCAGCCAGATCCCGCGGGCCAGTTTTCGTGCCTCGGGGAGCGCGTGACCCGAGGGATCACGGACGTGCTCGTCGATGAGGCAGTCGAGGAAGTGCGCCTGCCACCAGTAGTGCCAGTGGCTCCGCAGGCCGGCCGGTGCAGGGAGGGCGATGGCTCCCAATCGCGTGCCGGGGACGCTCAGGCTGCGGCGGGCGAACAGCTGCCGGATGCTGGCTGCGGCCGCGGGCGCGGCGTCGTCGGGGATGGGCATACGACCACCCTAGCCAGCTCGCCCTGCCCTGCCGTTGGGCACAATGCTCAGTAGAACTCCGCGCGGGTGCGCAGTGGGCCAGGTCACAGTAGTCTGGCCCCGGATGGACCAACGGCGGTCCCCGGGCGGAAGGATCAGCATGGACATCAGTAGAGCGGTGGCTCTCGTCACCGGTGGCGCCTCGGGACTCGGTCTCGCCACGGCTCGCAGACTGTTCGACGGCGGCGCCTCCGTGGTCCTCGTCGATCTGCCGCAGTCCGCCGGAGCAGACGCGGCCGTCGAGCTGGATCCGTCGGGGGAGCGCATCCGCTTCGTCGCCGCCGACGTCGCCGATCCGGAGCAGGTGCAGGCAGCGGTCGACGCCGCCACCGGGCTCGGCCCGCTGCGGATCGTCGTCAACTGCGCCGGTATCGCCACTCCCGGCAAGGTCCTCGGCCGCGACGGGGTCCTGCCACTCGAGCAGTTCACGCGCGTCATCACCGTCAATCTCCTCGGCACCTTCAACGTGATCCGACTCGCCGCCGCAGCCATGGCCCTCACGCCGACGGTGACCGGGCTCGGCGGCTCGGACGAGCGCGGCGTCATCATCAACACCGCATCCGTCGCCGCCTTCGACGGGCAGATCGGCCAGGCCGCGTACTCCGCCTCGAAGGGCGGCGTCGCGGCCATGACGCTTCCGATCGCACGCGAGCTCGCCCGTTCGCTCATCCGCGTGGTCACGATCGCCCCGGGCATCTTCGAGACCCCGATGATGTCCTCCCTGCCGCAGGAGGCCCAGGACTCCCTGGGCACCCAGGTACCGCACCCCTCCCGCCTCGGCAAGCCGGTCGAGTACGCAGCACTCGCCGCGCACATCGTGGAGAACCAGATGCTCAACGGGGAGACCATCCGTCTCGACGGCGCCATCCGGATGGCCCCGAAGTAATCGCTGCCACCGGTCACGATCGAAAGGACGGCTCCATGGAGAGCCAGCTACCCACCGCGGACTTCCTCGCGTTCGAATCGCTCCTCGCCGCCCACGAGCGGGAGAAGCTGCAGGACGTGCGCGATTTCCTCGCCAAGGAGGTCTCGCCGCTCGCCGTCGAGTGGTGGAACCGAGCCGAGTTCCCGCACGAGCTCCTCCCCAAGCTGGCGGACCTCCAGCTCAGCACCCCCCTCCAGCAGGGGTACAGCCACCTCTTCAGCGGTCTGGTGATCGCCGAGCTGACCCGCGCCGACACCTCGATCGCCACGTTCTTCATGGTCCACCACGATCTCTTCGTCGAAGCCCTGCACACCTTCGGCAGCGAGGACCAGAAGGCCAGGCTCCTGCAGGACGCCATGGACCTGCGCATCACCGGTGCCTTCGCGCTGACCGAGCCGCTGCACGGCTCCGACGTCGCCGGTGGCATGACCACCACGGCCACCCGGGACGGCGACACGTGGGTCATCAACGGCGCGAAGCGGTGGATCGGCAACGGCACCTTCTGCGACTACATGCTCCTGTGGGCCCGCGACACCGAGACCGGAGGGGTGCGCGGCTTCATCCTCGACGCCACCCTGCCCGGAGTCACCCGGACCGCCATCGCCAACAAGACGGCGCTGCGGACCGTGCAGAACGCCGACATCACCCTCACCGACGTGCGCGTTCCCGAGGCCGACCGGTTCGCCGGCATCGACTCGTTCAATGACACCCGCCAGCTCCTGCTCGGCTCACGCATCCTCGTGGGCTGGCAGGCGGTGGGACAGCAGCTGGCGGCGTTCGACGTCGCCCGGCAGTACGCGCTGGAGCGTCATCAGTTCGGCCGGCCGATCGCGGGCTTCCAGCTCGTCCAGGACCAGCTCGTGACCATGATGGGCAACACGACGGCGAGCCTGGCGGTCATGGCGCGGATCGCGGACCTGCAGGCACAGGGCGCCTCCGACATGGCGCAGGCGGCCTTCGCCAAATCCTTCACCACGGCGCGCATGCGCGAGACCGTGGCGCTCGGGCGCGGGATCCTCGGCGGCAACGGGATCGTGACGGACTACGGGATGGCCAAGATCTTCGCGGACGCCGAGGCCGTCTACACCTACGAGGGCTCCTACGAGATCAACTCCCTCATCGTGGGACGGGCGCTGACGGGCATCTCCGCATTCGCCTGACGCCGGCGCCGGTCCGTCCGGGAGCCGGTGTCTGGCCTGCAGGTACCGACGACGGCGCCGATACCCGCTGCGCCGCCGACCGGACCTACGATGGGCGCGTGAGATCTTCCCGCGGTGAAGCCGACCGACCCGACCAGCTCGGCGACGCCGGTGCCGCTCCCGCCGCGGCGGCCACGCCCGAGCAGCCCGTCGCCGATCGCGATCGTCGGGCCTCCCGAGCCGTCCGACTCCTCGGCGGCGGCATCGAGCCGGACCCCCGCTTCACCCTGGCGAACGAGCGCACTTTTCTGGCCTGGATCAGGACGGCTCTGGCGCTCCTGGCGGGCGGTATCGCGGTGGAGGCCTTCACCCCGGACACCTTCGTGCCTCCTGTCCGCACGGCGCTCGCCGTCGTCCTGCTGGTGCTCGCGCTCGTGCTCGCTCTTGCGGCGGGAGTCCGCTGGCTCCGGGTGGAGCGGGCGCTGCGCCGTCAGGGGCCCCTTCCCCTGCCGCTGCTGGTCCCGGTCCTGGCGATGGGCGGTGCCCTCGTCGCCGCTTCCGTGCTCGTCGGGGTGCTCGTCGGCGGATGAACGCGCACGGTGCGTCCGGGGATCGGGAGGCAGGTTCGGGTCTGCCGCTCCCGAACGGTCCGGTCGATCCCGGTCTGCAGCCCGAGCGCACGTCACTCGCCTGGAACCGCACCCTCCTCGCGCTGATCCTGGCCGGGGTGCTGTTGCTCCGCTGGGTCCCGCTGCACGGGTGGTTCCCTCTCGTGATCAGCGGCCTGACGGTGTGCATCGCGCTGGGCATCGCCACCGGTCAGGGGCGCCGCTATCGGCGGGATGTGCGGGGTATGCGCTCCGGCCGGATCGGGGCCTACGTCGTCGGCGTCGCCTGGATGGCGGCCGCCGTCGCGCTGGTCAGTGTGCTGGCGCTGGTCGTCGTCGTCGCACTGCCGCTGCACTGAAGTGGAGGGCGCCGATCGCGGAGGAGCATCCGGAGGGACCGAGGGGAAGGGTGGAAGCGTTCAGGACGACGACAGAAAGGGAGGTCCCATGAAGTCTGCTGTGACTCTGATCCGCTCCAGCACTCTGGCCCACTCCGTGCCGTACGCGTATGCGGCTACTGCGCCGGCGGACGCACGGCTGGTCTTCCTCGCCGGGTCCTGTCCGCTCGACGAGGCCGGTGCGATCGTCGGTCGGGGCGATTACGCGGCGCAGGCGATGCAGTGCCTCGACAATCTGCTGGCGGCGTTGGGTGACGCTGGCGCGAGACTCGAGGACGTGATCAGTACGCGTGTCCTCGTGGCATCCACCGTCCGGGCGGACCTCGTGACGGCCTGGGACGTTGTACGCGCCAGGTTCGGTGACCACGATGTCCCGAGCACCCTGCTGGGCGTGACCGTTCTCGGCTATGAGCACCAGCTCGTCGAGATCGAAGCGGTCGCGGCCGTCCTCGATCGACGCTCGAGCTGACTGGGACCGACGAGGTCGAGCACTCTAGAGCGCATTTGTAGACCCGCCCCACTCGTCCCTCCGGATGCGGACCGACGGGCCCGGATCCTGGGCCGACTCGGTCGAATTACCTGACACACATCTCGACCGGCAGGACCGGACATCAGGCTCTGCTGGCTGCTGCGGATCACCGGAGAAGGGCGAGATCCCGTCGGATGTAGCGCAGGTGCGCCCATTCCTCCTCCAGGATCACGCGGACGCAGTCGCCGACACTGGGACGCCAGTCGCCGCCGCCCCAGGGGTTCTCGCGTTCGTCTGCGAGCAACTCCGTCGTGACGGAGGAAAGGAAGTCGGTCACCTGCTGCTGTCGTTCGGCCCGGACCGCGAGAATCTCCTCGTACGATGGCGGATCCACCCGGAAGATCGACATGTCGAAGCCCGTGTCCTCGGCACCGGTGAAGATCAGCCCGATCTCATGGAACGGTTGTTCCAGCTGTTGGATTCCACCGCGCAACCAGCCGTCCGACGCCAGGATCAGGTGCCGGAGCGTCTGGGCCAGCGACCACTCGTCCTCGACATGGGCGTCCACCAGCTCCCGCGGAGTGTCGGCCACGGTCTCCTGCCACGCATTCCGTGCAGCGACCCAAGCCTCGCGTAGGCCCTCGGGCGTCTGCGCGTTCTGCAGCTCACGTCCTGGGAACTGCCGATTGAGTTCGGCGTCCACGAGCGGCACCACGTCGACGCCGTTGACGAAGAGGCTGCCGAAGAACAGATCATGACTGTCGATGTCGAGTCCGTCTACCTCGACACCACGCATCCGCAGACCACTCACATCGGAGAACCGGAGCGCCGCGCCTTTGAAGCTCGCGTTGACGAAGGTTGCGCCTTCGAATTCCTTCGTCTTGGAATAGGTCGCCATCGCCCAATTATCAGCGCCGTGACGGACATTTCAAGGGTGAGGTATTCCCGCCGACAGGTGCCTCGGTAGGCTGACCCCATGTCCCGAATCCTGATCACCGGTATGTCAGGGGCAGGAAAGACGACGCTGCTCGGCGAGCTGTCCCGGCGGGGTCACCGAACTCTCGACACCGACTACGACGGCTGGACGCTGCCTGACGGCACCTGGGATGAGCCGCGCATGTCCGCGCTTCTCGCGTCCGATCCGTCGCTCGTCCTCCAGGGCACGGTGGAGAACCAGGGGCGCTTCTACGACCACTTCGCGGCCGTCGTCCTCCTCAGCGCCCCGGTGGAAGTGCTCATCGAGCGCGTCTCGACCCGCACGAACAACTCCTACGGGAGAGCAGCAGAAGAGCAGCTGCTGATTCGTCAGCAGGTCCTCGACGTCGAGCCGCTGCTGCGCAAGGGGGCGACCCTCGAGCTCGATGGTCGCCGACCGATCTCAGAGCTGGCGGACGAGGTGGAACGTCTCATGGTCTCCACCCAGACATAGCAGCCCGAAGTGGCTGGGCAGATGAGCCGAGGACCTTCCCTCACGGGCATGCCCCGGCACGGGTCCACCAGGGCGATCGGCGAGGCACGGGCCCGGCTGAGCAGGGAACTTCGGGCCTGTCTCCGACAGTGCCCCGAGTAGTGCCCTGTTCTTCTGTCGGCTGCCCCTGGACCGCGACACCTCGGAATACGCGTGAACGGCTGCCGGTTACCGCCCAGGAGACGAACAGCGATCCACGAGAAGGAGCACCATGAAGGCTATTTTCTACGAGAAGTACGGCGATCCCGACACCCTGCAGTACGGGGAACGGCCAGACCCGAAGATCGGGCCGGATTCCGTCCTCGTCGATGTGCGCGCGTCCTCGGTGAACCCCGTCGACTGGAAGATCACGGCCGGTTACCTCGACGGCGCCCTCCACACCTACTTCCCGGCGATCCCGGGCTGGGACGTGGCAGGCGTCGTCGTCGAGCCCGGCCCGTCCGTGACGGAGTTCCAGGCGGGCGACGAGGTGATCGGCTATGTGCGCATGGACACCGTGGGCCTCGGCACCTTCGCCGAGAAGGTGGCAGCCCCGGTGCGGGCGCTCGCGCGCAAGCCACGCAATGTCTCCTGGGCCGAAGCAGGCACCATGCCGCTGACCGGATTGACGGCCTACCAGTCTCTCCGGGCCGTCGGAGTGGGCGAGGGCGATGTCGTCCTGATACACAACGGCGCCGGAGGCGTCGGTACCTACGCCATCCAGATCGCGAAGGCCTGGGGTGCACGGGTGATCGCCACGTCCTCCGAGAAGAACCACGACTTCCTGCGGTCTCTCGGCGCCGAGCCCTTGACCTACGGCGAGGGTCTTGCCGGGCGCCTGGCCGAACTTGTCCCGGACGGGGTCGACGCGATCGTCGATTTCGTTGGCGGCGAGGACTGGGTGGCCACTATCGACCAGCTGAAGGTACCGGGGCGCATCGCCTCGGTGGCCGACGCGGAGGTCAAGGACAGGGGTGGACTCTACATCTTCGTCCGCCCGAATCCGGCCGATCTGCTCGCGCTCACCGAACTGGTGGAGGCGGAGAAGGTGAAGCCCATCATCGCGGGCATCTTCCGCCTCGAGCGGGCGGCGGAAGCCTTCCGCAGCAACATGGACGGCCATGCGCCCGGCAAGATCGCCATCACGGTGGGCGACGCGAGCTAGTGCACCGGGCCTCGCGTCCCAGGGATGCGAGGCCCGTTCCGGTGGTCCTACAGGAGAGTCTCCCGATCATCGGCGAGCAGATCCAGCGGCTCGCGCTCGGCGTCCTCCTCCGCACGGAGTCGACGCCGGTAGGCGTGGTCCACGCGGTGCCTGCGGGACCCGGCGGTGATGACCAGGAGGAAGACCGCCAGGACGGCGGTGAAGGCGACGTCGATCGCCGAGGGTTCGCCGAAAGCGCGCTCGACGGCGATCCAGAGCAGACCCCACGAGGTCGCGGCGGCCACCGCGAGGCGGCCTCGAGCCGTGGAACAGATGACGGCCGCCGTGATCAGGACCGCGGCGATGCCCACGATGGCCCAGGTGTCGCCGGCCCAGGCGAAGAGATCGACATTCCTCGCCGTGAGGAGAGCGGCCGCATTCGCTGCTGCGGCCACCAGGATCCACCCCAGATAGAGGCCGACCGGTGTATCGACGAGCGCACCCTCGAGCCGCGAGGTGCCCGGGAAAGCGTTCAGGATCCGAACGGCCGCGAGCAGGGTGAAGAACAACAGCAGAATGATGATCAGGCTCAGGACCAGCAGCCCGGCCTGGGCGCTGAGGATCCACGCGACATTCAGCAGCATCGAGGCGGCTACGGTCCAGCCCAGCCGTCGTTGCCGCGCTGATCGGCGCTGCGACGGCAGCCACTGGAAGACGGTGTAGGCCACGAGGCCCACGTAGATCAGGCTCCAGATGGAGAAGGCCGACGACGACGGCGCCAGGAGGGTCGCGTCCGGCGAGAACAGCCCGCCGGCGGCATCCGCGATGGACGGGCCCCCGAAGACGCCGACGCCGGCCGCCGACCCCAGAATGCAGGCCACGACGCTGAGGGTGACCACCGATTGCCGGACGATGTCCGGGTCCCACGCTCTGATCCGGTGGCCGGCCGCGGCGCTTCCCCGGCCGATGGCCTGTCCGGCGACACGGCTACCCCGCCCGATGGATCGACCGGCGGTGCGGCTACCCCGCCCGATCGTCCGGGCAGTGGCTCCCGCAGTGAAGCGGGCCCTCTGGACCGCGGCCCGACGCCGCTCCACACCGGCCCGACGCCGGTCGGCGGCGGCCGCCGCTGCGGCGTCGTTGCCAGGAGTGTCGTGACCTGCCGAGGTCGTCCCGTCGCTCGGTCCGACGTCCGCCGCGTCGTCAGTGCCGGCACTGTCGGCATTGCCCTTACCTGCCGACGCGGACGTCCCGGGAACAGTGGACGGCTCGGACCCGGCCGTGCGCGGTCGTGCTGCCTTCAGGCGTTCGAGGACACTCGGGGTCCCGCCAGTGGTGGCCGGGTCCGCGGTGATCCTCGGCGGCCTGCCCGGTGTGTCGGGAAGCTGGGATCCCGGGCTCTTCGGGGTGCTCATGCGCTGGTGTGGCCTTCCGGTGCTGCTTCAGGGCGTGGCGTACCGCCGTGATGACGTCACCAGCGTACCGATCATCGCCCGACCGGGTCACCGCGGCCCTCCGGGGTCTACCGCGGCGCTCCGTCCCCGGAGAACCCCGCCAGGGTCAGCCCCGATTCGAAGCGTCGATCGGTGCCGCTCAGGGGATCGGTGAACGCGATGCTGTGGGCCAGGAGTTGCAGGGGCCTGCCGTAGTCGTCCGGCGCCTGCGGCAGCAGCACGGGATAGAAGGGGTCGTTGACGATTCCCAGGCCGAGCGACGCCATGTGCAGTCGGAGCTGGTGCGTCTTGCCGGTGTGCGGCTGCAGCCGGTACAGCCCGCGCTCCTCCGCTCCGGTGCCCGTCCGATCGAGCAGGCTGATGGTGGTCAGGGTGTTCTCCGGGCCCTCCACCTCCTGCGCGAGCAGATACGTCCGGGACTTCACGATCCGGCTCCGCACCTCGAGGGGCTCCGTCTCCAGCCGCAGCTCCGGGCGTACGGCTGCCACCGCCCGGTACTCCTTGCGGATCCGCCGGTTCTCGAAGAGCAG
Organism: uncultured Arthrobacter sp.; assembly: GCF_947493765.1. Classification (GTDB taxonomy): domain Bacteria; phylum Actinomycetota; class Actinomycetes; order Actinomycetales; family Micrococcaceae; genus Arthrobacter_D. The sequence goes on along the minus strand of NZ_CANLSZ010000002.1, from coordinate 20,014 downwards.
CTGGTACGCGCCTCGGGTCTCCGGGTTCACGGAGAACATCAGCACGCCCGCGGTCATCCGGTCGAGACGGTGCATGGGGATGAGCTCGGGCAGGCCGAGCTCCACGCGCAGCCGCACCAGCGCCGACTCCGCCACGTACCGGCCGCCGGGAGTGGTGGGCAGGAAGTGCGGCTTGTCGACGACGAGCAGGTGGTCGTCCCGGTGCAGGACCGACAGCTCCACCGGCAGCCGCTCCTCGACCGGAAGCTCGCGGTAGTACCAGACGAAGGTGTGCTTCCCGAGCGGTGTGGAGCGCGTCAGGGCCTCTCCTCCGAGCGCCACCACCTCCCCGCGGTCGAACCGCCGGCCCATGCCCTCGGGGTCCACGTGGTCGAAGCGGTCGAGGATGTACTCGAGCGCCGTACTCCACGGGCCGTCCTGTGGCAGGCGGAGGCGGGTCGCGTTCACGCCGTCGCGCACCGGCAGGGGCGACGTCATCGCCATCCGCCGCTCACCTGCCTCATCGTTCCCACCCTGTCAGGGTAGTGCCGTGCGGGCCGGCACCACCATTCGCGGCTGGCAGTGCGGACAGTAGTAGAGCTCGCGCAGCTCGGTGTCCCTGTCCCCGAGCTGCTCGAGCGCCACGGGGGTCCCGCAGCGCAGGCACCCCCTGTGGGAGCGACCGTAGACCCACAGGTTGTTGCCGCGCAGCTGCCCGGTGGTGGCCCTGGTGCTGCGGTTCTTGTTCGCCTCGAGGAGCTTCTTCGACAGCTCCACCATGCGCGGCAGATTCGGCACCTCGCCCGTCGGCGTGAGCGGGTGGACACCGGCGAGGAAGCACAGCTCGCACCGGTAGACGTTGCCGATCCCGGCGAGATTCCGCTGGTCCAGCAGCGCCAGGCCGATGGGCCGTTCCGGCTCCTCGAGCAACCGCCGCAGCGCCTCGTCCGGATCCCAGTCCGGGCCGAGCAGATCAGGCCCCAGATAGCCGACGGCGTCGTCCTCCTCGGCCCGGGAGATCACCCGGAGGAACCCGAGTTCGAAGCCGACGACGACGGCGTCGTCGGTCTCCAGGATGCAGCGCGCCTTGAACGCCGGACGGCGCCATTTCTCCCCGCGCGCATACACGTGCCACAGGCCCTCCATCTTGAGGTGCGAGTGGATGTCCCAGCCGTCGTCGCCTCCGCCGCGGATCAGCAGGTGCTTCCCGTGCGCCACGGCCTCCTGCACGGTGTCGCCGGTGAAGTCCACGGTCGCGAAGCGCGGCACCCGGATGTCGCACCGCGTGAGGATCTTCCCTGCCAGGGCGCGGTGCAGCTCGCGGGCGGCCCGCCAGACGGTATCTCCCTCAGGCACGGATCCTCAGTCCCCTCGGCGTCGTGTAGAAGCCGGCGTCGGCGAGCGCACGGCCCACCTCGGTGTCGAGGATCTCGCCGCCGTTGACCTTCTCCAGCGCCATCTTGTCGGCCGCACCGCGCCGGATGATGGTCACCAGGGCGAGCGCCGCGGCGCGCAGCACGCCGGCTTCCTCCGTGAACACGAGCAGCGTCTTGCCGCCCCGCTCCACGTACAGGGCGAGCGCTCCGTCGACGAGCACCACGAGCGCACCGGCCTTCCGCCCGGCGCGGTGGCCGCCGTCGGCCTGGGGCCAGCTGAGCGCGGCGCCGTAGGGATTCGCCGGGTCGGTGGCGGCCAGGGCGACGGCGTGCAGCGGTGCGGCCTCGCCGCCGAGCACGTCCTGCGCGGTGGGGAGCTGGTTGTCGGCGCTGAAGGAGCGCAGCCGGTCCACCGTAGCGGGGACGGCGAACTGGGCGGCGCCGAGGTGCTCGATGAAGTAGCCGCGCCGGCACCGGCCCATCTCCTCGAGCCGGGCCAGCACCTTGTACATGAGACCGAAGCCGCCGGGGATGCCCTCCATGCCGACGGCGCCGCGCGTCACCACACCGTAGCGATCGAGCAGGAGCTCCGCCGTGGCGTGGGCGTGCAGTGTCCTCTCGGGCTCCACCGGGGGGAGGATGTTCCAGCGCCCGGCCGCCAGGGGAGGCGTGGCGCGCTGGTAGCCACCGCTCGCGCCGGCGCCGTCATCGGAGCCGGACGCTGCGCTCAGGCGCATCGACGCCCCGGTGAGGGATTTGCCCGGGGCGCGGCCGAGGCGTCCCGCGCGGGACGTGCGCGCCCGGGCGGGGACGGGTCGCTGCTTGTGGGCCGTCTTGCCGTTGGCGAGCAGGGCCCGCACCGGTGTGAAGGTGTCGTTGCTGATCCGCCCGGCCCAGACGAGATCCCAGAGGGCGGTGACGATCGCCGCGTCGCTCGTCGGCTCCTGCACGTCGAGCTGGGGCGTGAGCTGGCGCAGGAAGTAGCCGCCGCCTCCGGCCAGCAGTTCCAGGAGGGCCGACTGCAGGGCGGAGGCTTCGAAGTCGGGATCGGGCTTGAGCGTCAGGGCCGCGTTCTCGGCCAGGTGCAGGGCGATCCAGCCGTCGTTGCCGGCCAGCGATCCGGCGCCGGACCAGAGCACCTCGCCCGTCGCGGTCAGTTCGTCGAGCATGGCGGGGGAGTAGTTGGCCACGCGCTGGGCGAGGATCAGCGGTTCCCAGGCCGACGCGGGGATCGGCACGCCCGAGAGCTGGTCGATCACGGTGATGACGCCGTCGAGCCCGCGCAGACCGGAGCCGATATGCTGCCAGGCGGGCAGGAAGCGCCCGTAGGCCGCAGGGTCGACCGGCTCCACGTCCTGGCGCAGTACGGCCAGCGAGCGACGGCGCAGGCGCCGGAGCACCTCGACGTCGCACCACTCGCTCGCCGCGGGCGTGTGGACGGTGATGGTCCCGGGCGCCGCGCCGGACTCCGCGGAGATGTCGAGCGCCGGGACCGACTCCACGGGGCGGAACTCGCCCTCGATCACGCGGCCGGCACCGGCGAGGCGCTGCAGGGATCCGGCGACGACGGCGACGCCGAGTCCCAGCTGCGCGGCTGCTTCGGCGGCGGTGAACGGGCCGTGGGTGCGCGCGTAGCGTCCTACGAGGTCCCCGAGCGGATCCGCCACCGGCTCGATGAACGCGAGCGGGATGCCCATGGGCAGCGGGACGCCGAGGGCATCGCGCAGGCGTGCGGCGTCCTCGACGGCGGAGATCCTCTCCACACCGGCGATGTTCACGGTCAACGCTCGGTTGGCCTTCACGAGCGCTGCGACGTGCTCCCGTACGAGCTCGGGCGACGCTCGGCCGGCCAGTGCGGCAGGCTCGCCGTCGGCGCCGGGCGCGAGCTCGTGTGCGGCAGGATCACCCTCGATGTCGTCGGCGTCGTCGGCGTCGGTGGGTGCCAGTTCTGCGGTGGGCGGTGCCGTCGTCCCGATCCCGGCGGGGGCTTCGAGCCGCTGGGTGAGCTCGTCGACGGTGAGCGGTCCGAGCAGGCGCAGCAGGTCCGCGACCCCCTCGAGCCCGCGGGCCAGGCGGTCCGGCTTGAGCCGCTGCAGTTCCAGCTCGGTCTCGGCGATGACCCGCGCGTCGAGCAGCTCGCGCAGCTCCGCCCGCCCCAGGAGTTCGTTCAGCAGGGTCGGGTCGAGCGAGAGCGCGGCGGCGCGGCGCTCGGCCAGCGGGGAGTCACCCTCGTAGAGGAAGGACGCCACGTAGCCGAACAGCATGGACCGCGCGAAGGGTGAGGGCTGCTGCGTGGTGACCTCCACGATTCGCAGCTCCCTGCGCTCCAGGGACGCCGTGAGATCCTTCAGGGCAGGGAGATCGTAGACGTCCTGGAGCACCTCGCGCACGGTCTCCAGCACGATGGGGAACGTGGGGTACTTCTTGGCGACGTCGAGCAGCTGGGCCGAGCGCTGCCGTTGCTGCCAGAGCGGCGAGCGCTTGCCCGGGTTCTGGCGGGGCAGCAGGAGTGCCCGGGCGGCGCACTCGCGGAAGCGCGAGGCGAAGAGTGCGGAGCCGCCCACCTCCGCGGTCACCATGCCGTCGAGTTCCTCGGCGTCGAACAGGAACAGATCGGCGCCCGGCGGCTCGTCCTCCATGAGCGGCACACGCAGCACGATGCCGTCGTCTGAGGCCATGGCGGAGCCGTCCATGCCGTAGCGCTGCTCGAGGCGCGCACCGACCGCCAGGGCCCACGGCGCGTGCACCGGCATGCCGAACGGGCTGTGCAGCACCACGCGCCAGTCGCCGAGCTCGTCGTGGAACCGCTCCACCACGAGCGTCCTGTCGTTCGGCACCACCTCGGTGGCCTCCCGCTGCTCCGTCAGGTAGGTGATGAGATTGTCGGAGGCCCACGTGTCGAGGCCGATCGCCGAGCATCGCTCGCGTGCGGCCTCCGGTGTGCCGCCGGACATCTCGCGGTTGAAGGCGCCGAGCGCACGGCCCAGTTCCACCGGCCTGCCGAGCGAGTCACCCTTCCAGAAGGGCAGCTTGCCGGGCTGGCCGAAGGCGGGGGACACCAGGACGCGGTCGTGCGTGATCTCCTCGATCCGCCAGCTCGTGGCCCCGAGCGCGAAGACGTCGCCCACGCGCGACTCGTAGACCATCTCCTCGTCGAGCTCGCCCACGCGGCGACCGCCCGCCCGCGCGCCCTCGCCCTCCGAGCCCACGAGGAACACCCCGAAGAGCCCGCGGTCCGGGATGGTGCCGCCGGAGGTGACCGCGAGGCGCTGCGCCCCGGGGCGTCCCGTGATGGTGCCCTCCACGCGGTCCCAGATGATGCGCGGGCGCAGCTCGGCGAACTCGTCCGAGGGGTAGCGGCCCGCGAGGAGATCCAGGGTCGCCTCGAAGGCCGACCGCGGCAGGGTGGCGAACGGCGCCGATGCCCGGACGACGTCGAACCACTCCTCGACGTCGATGGTCCCGAGAGCTGCGGCGGCCACGGTCTGCTGCGCCAGGATGTCCAGCGGATTGGTGGGGATGTACAGGGGTTCGATCCGGCCGGCGAGCATACGCTCCACCGTGACCGTGGTATTGACCAGATCGCCGCGGTGCTTCGGGAACAGGACTCCCTGCGAGACCTCGCCCACCTGGTGCCCCGCCCGGCCCACGCGCTGCAGGCCGCTGGCCACGGAGTGCGGGGACTCCACCTGCACCACGAGATCCACCGCGCCCATGTCGATCCCGAGTTCCAGCGAGCTCGTCGCGACCACGCAGCGCAGGCGGCCCGACTTCAGGTCGTCCTCGATGAGCGCACGCTGGTCCTTGGACACGGAGCCGTGGTGGGCGCGTGCCAGGAGCGGCTCCGCCCCCTCGCTCTGGCCGGACTGCGCCATGACCTGCGCGGGCGTGCCGGTGGTGTGGGCGTACGACGGCGTCGGTGCGGTACCGGGCTCGACGGCTCCACGCTCGGCGTCCGGGCCACCGGCTGCCCAGACGGCGTCGCGCTCCCGACGTTCGGCGTGGATTTCGTTGAGCCGGGCGGTGAGGCGCTCGGCCAGCCGGCGTGAGTTGGCGAAGACGATCGTCGACCGGTTCTGCTCGATCAGGTCGACGATCTTCTCCTCGACGTGCGGCCAGATGCTCGCCTGCGGCACGGCGTCGCCGTCGTCGTCGGTGTTGGCCGCCGCGCCGCCGAGCTCCGTCATGTCCTCCACCGGGACGGTGACTGTCAGATCCCACTGCTTGTTCGACGGCGGCGCCACGATCTCCACCGGGGCGTTGCCGGAGAGGAAGCGGGCCACCGTCTCCTTGGGCTCCACCGTGGCGGAGAGCCCGATGCGCTGCACGGGCTTGTCCAGCAGGGCATCGAGCCGGGCCAGCGACACGGCCAGATGCGCGCCGCGCTTGGTGCCGGCGACGGCGTGGACCTCGTCGATGATGACGGTGTCCACCTCCATCAGGGTCTCCCGGGCTTTCGAGGTGAGCATGAGGAACAGCGATTCGGGCGTGGTGATGAGGATGTCCGGTGGGCGCGTGAGCATGGTGCGCCGCTCGGCCTGCGGGGTGTCGCCGGAGCGGACACCCACCGTGATGCTCGGTGCCGGCAGGCCGAGGCGCTTGGCCGTCTGGGTGATACCGATCAGCGGTGCCCGCAGGTTCCGCTCCACGTCCACGCCGAGAGCCTTCAGGGGGGAGATGTAGAGCACGCGGGTGGTGCGCTTCGGCTTCTTCGACGCCGGAGCCAGGCCCTTGGCCGGCGTCGGCGCGGGCTCGTCGTCGTCCCCGCTGCCCTCTCCGGAGGCGATCAGCCGGTCGAGCGCCCAGAGGAACGCGGCCAGGGTCTTGCCGGATCCGGTGGGCGCGACGACGAGCGCGTTGGACCCGGCGGAGATCGCCGACCAGGCCCCTTCCTGGGCCGGTGTGGGTGCCGAGAAGGCTCCGGCGAACCACTCATGGGTGGCCGGGGTGAATCTGGTCAGCACCTGCGTCATCTGTTCATCATGCCCCAGCGCGCCGACACTCGATCGCGTCGCTGGCGCGCTGTCCACCAGCCCGCGGAAGAGGGGAGGAACGACGCGTCGGACGGGGCGGGCAGCTTCCGCCGCGACCTCACCCGACGGGCTGGACGGCCCCCACGGTCATCAGGACGATCGAGCCCGCCGAGCACGCAGCGATGTCCTGCGGCAGGATCAGCGAGTCGGTGGCGCCGGGTGGGTAGACGCGGACGCCTGCGGCCTGGGTGAGACCGCAGTCGGCCCCGTAGTTCTGCGCGTTGGTCTGCTGCAGCGTCGTCGAGACGGACGTGCCCGGGGCGAGGGTGACGGGGACGACGGCGGCATCGGCGCGGTCAGCCGGCGCGCCGAGCTGGTTCCCGGCAGCATCGACGAAGGACACTCCCGGGTAGCCCGCCATGGTGCAGTCCGCCTGGGAGATATTGGTCAACCGGAGGGTCCGGTACACGCTGCCGGCCGCACCTCCGCCGAGCCGGCTCTCGACCGCTCCACCGAGCTGGGCCGCCGTGCAGGTGGCCGGCGCCAGGGGTGCGGAGGACGAGGCTGCGGAGTTCTGAGGTGCGGACGAGGCTGCCGGGGGCGCGGACGACGTCGTCGGGCCGGGCGGCACACTGGCTGCCGGCGTCGCGGCGGCGGAGGGCGTCTCGCCCGTGGTGGCGGTAGGAGCGGCGGTCGACCCTGCGCTCGCGATGTCGGGCGCGGTGGGCGACGACGACGCCGGTGCGGCTGCCCCGTCGTCGCCCACCGCGGACGCCGTGCAGCCGCTCACCGCGACCAGCGCCCCTGCAGCCAGAAGGGTCGTGATCCAGTACTTGCTCCCCAGCAATGTCGTCATGCCCTCACTGTAGGGTCGGCGCGCCACACATCCGGAGGGCGCAGCCAGGTGTGCCGAATCGTTATCCGGAGCCGGTCATTCGTGGTGGTACGAGCGACCGCCCGCTATCTCCTGGGCCCGGTAGACCTGCTCGGCGAGGATGAGGCGCACGAGCTGGTGCGGGAAGACCAGCGGGGAGAGGGACCAGACGAAATCGGCCCGCTGGTGGACCGCCGGGTCCACCCCGTAGGCGCCACCGATGATCACGGTGACGCTGCGCGAGGACTCCAGGGGCGCGAGCAGGGTTCGGGACAGGGCCGGGGAGTCGATGGCCTTGCCGCGCTCGTCGAGCAGCACCACGAAGTCTGTTCCCACCTTGCTGAGGAGCCGCTCCGATTCCTCGGTGCGGGCGGCGTCCTGCTCGCGGGCGGAGTGGGCGATCAGCTGCCAGGAGAGCTCGAACGGCTTCTTCAGGCGTTTGGTGTAGCGCTCGATGCCCTCCGCCACCCAGCTCTCGTGCTTGCGGCCCACTGCGAGCACCCGGATTACCATGGGCTCAGGCTATCGCCCGGATCACGGGTCCATGCCGCAGGCGATCGGACCGGGCCAGCAGCGCCGCAGGCGCAGCCGACGAGAAGGAGCACCACATGAAGAAGATCCTCATGGTTCTGACCAGCGTCTCCGAGCTCGGAGACACGGGTGAGAAGACCGGCTACAACGTGGCCGAGGCCGCGCATCCCTGGAAGGTGTTCAAGGATTCCGGCCACTTCGTCGACTTCGCCTCCATCAAGGGCGGGCAGCCGCCGCGCGACGAGGTGGACACGTCGGATCCCATCCAGGTCGCCTTCACCGAGGACGAGACCACCCGAGCGGGGCTCTACAACACGGCGCGCGTCGACGTCGTCGATCCGGACCAGTACGACGGCGTCTACCTCGTGGGCGGGCACGGCACCATGTGGGACTTCCCCGACAGCGAGGGCCTGCGGAAGCTCGTTGCCGCGGTCTATGACGCCGGCGGCCTGGTCGGCGCGGTCTGCCATGGGCCGGCCGGGCTGTTGGGCGTGGAGCTGGCGAACGGACTCCGCCTCGTGGAGGGCCGGAGGGTGGCCGCCTTCACCAACGACGAGGAGGTCGCCGCCGGCAAGGACACGGTCATCCCGTTCTTCCTGGCCGACCGGCTCGAGGACCAGGGCGCCACGCATGTCTCCGCGGAGGTCTTCGAGGAGAAGGTGGTGGTCGACGAGCGACTGGTCACCGGTCAGAACCCGGCGTCGGCCGCCGGTGTGGCCAAGGAGATGGAGAAGCTCCTCGCGGAGGTCATCCATCGGGAGAAGGCCGAGGAGCAGCACGAGACGGAGGCCGTGCGGGCCGAGAAGGATGCGCTGAAAGCTGCTGCGGAGGACAACGAGGGCTGAGCAGGCTCTCCTTACTGAACGCGCCCATCGCTCGCGTCAGTCGTTCAGCCTCTGGTACATCACATGGTCCTGCCAGACGCCGGCGATCTGCAGATACCTCGGAGCCAGCCCGTACTGCTCGAAACCCGCCCTGGCAAGAACTCGGCGGGAGGCAGCATTGCTCGTCAGCGTTTCAGCCTGGACGCGGTGGAGGCCGAGCTCCGAGAACGCCAGCGAGACGGCTGCCTGCACGGCCTGCGTGGCGAGTCCCCGGCCGGTTCGATCCTCGGCGAGCCAGTAGCCCATGCGGCACGACTGGAACGGCCCACGGACAAGACCGTTCAGGGTCAATCGACCCGCGATCGTCCCGTCGTCGTCGAGGATGACCAGTGGAACCGCGTCCCCGCGCTCCTGCCGCATCAACACTGCATCGATGTCGGCGCGTTGCCCGGCGACGGTGAAATAGCCCTCCTCGCGCAGCGGCTCCCACGGTGCCAGGAACCGACGATGACGCCGAAGTAGCTCCGCCAGCTCTGCGGCGTCGTGCACGCTGACGAGACGGAGGCGGGAGGACACGATCCCAGAGTGCCATGCCGTACCGATCTCCATGCTGATCGGCGGAGCAGTGAGCGCGGTATAGATGGTTCATGACCTTCGAACTCCGTCCCTGGACGCACGACGACGCGCCGGCCCTCCTGTCGGCCTACCAAGAGACTCCGGATCTGGTCACGCAATTCGGCGGCACCGATATCTCCTCCGTCGAACAGGCCCGGGTCTTCATCGGTGAGCATCTTGTCGCACTGCCGTCCCGCCGATCTTGGGCACTGAGTGTCGACGGCGCCGTCGTGGGCAACGTCGGCCTGTCGAACATCGAGCGCGAGCACGAGACGGCGTGGGCCTCCTACTGGCTCGTTCCCGCAGCCCGCGGCAACGGCTATGCAGCGCGGGCCCTCGGTGCCGCTGCCCTTTGGGCCTTCGACGACGGCCTCTTCCGTCTCGAGCTCGGGCACCGCGTCAATAACCCGGCGTCGTGCAGGGTCGCCACGCGGGCGGGCTTCGTTCCCGAGGGGATCGAGCGCGGGAAGCTGCGCTACGGCAGCCGACGGTTCGACGTCGAGGCCCACGCACGTCTCCACACCGACCCGGCACCAGACCTCGACGCCGTCAGCATCGCCGGGTGAAACCTCTCGTTCCTTCGGACAACACATCCTGGTAACGATGTACTGCTGTTCGAGGAGTTCTGCGGCTCTGTTGGTACCTTCTGACCCATGACACGACGGATGCGGGTGGGCGTTCCAGCGGTGACCCTGCTCTTGGCAGCGCTCCTCTCGGGCTGTACGGCGCAGAACGAGCCGGAGCCCGAGGGAGAACCCACTCCTGCCACGCCGTCGTCGGCGGGTACATCCGTCGCAGCTGACCCGGTGACGGGCACCTATACGGGGACCACCACGTTCGATCTCGGCCCTGCACCGGAGGGTGCCACCACTATCTCGATCACGCTGATGTGCCTCAGCCCGGGCACCTTCGGTGTGGAAGGCGGCGGGGAAGCCCTGTGCGACGACGGCGTCAACGAGGAGGCTCCCGGAGCTACCACCATCTGGTCGCTGCCTCTTTCGGCAGGTCAGGAATCGACCGAGGTGACCACGAGTGATCCGGACGCCACCTATCAGGTGAGAATCTTCTACAAGACCGACTGATCCAGTCCGGGGCTTTGCCGTGATCGTCGATTGCCGGCCCACCGGTGCGCTCCATGAGCTTCCACGGCCCTCCGCGAAGCGGGGTCAGAGTCGCGGTGATGTAGATGACGAAGGCTGCGGTGAAGGTTGCCGTCAGGCCGAAGGAGTTCGCAGCGAATCCGCCCAGGAGACCTCCGAGGGGCATTCCGGCCCAGGCTCCGGCGGTGATCAGCCCCAGGACCCGAGCGCGCAGGTGCGGTGGAATGCGCTCGAGCTCGACGGCGCCGATGATGGGATTGATCGCACCGGCTGCCAGACCGGACAGGATGAACACCCCGAGCAGCCATGGAGTGTCCAGGCCCAAGGCGGGCCCGAGCGAGGAACCGGCGACGAGGGTGTAGCACATGACGAACGGTACCCGGCGGGGGAGTCGGTGGGCGATGAAGCCGAACACGACGGAACCGAGGAGCGCCGCGCCGCCGAAGGCGCCGGCAATGATCCCGAGGGACGCCGGCCCGGCGAGCTCCTGGCTGGCATACAGGGGTAGCAGGGTGCCGCCCCGCGCGGCGTCGAGCGTATTCGTCACCAGGACCAGGACGATCAGCGGTCGGAGCAGGCGGTCGTCCCTGACGAAGCACAGCCCGTCCCGCAAATCCGTCCAGTAGCTGCCCGCATCGGCCCCGGCATCGGCCGTCGGGGCCGGCGGACGGACGAGGAGCCCCGTGATGATGGCGGAGAGCGCGAATGCTGCAGCGGTTACCAGAAGCGCGGGAAAGGCTCCGAGCGAGGCCACGAGGAGTGCTGCCAGGGGCGCCCCGGTGAGTGTCGCTGTACGGGTGGCACCGTCGAGGAAGCCGACGGATCGCTCCAGCGGAATCCGTGCCTCCGTCGAGAGGTCCGGGAGCAGGACGCGGCGCGCTGTCTCTCCCGGAGTGTCGAGAAGTCCGCCGAGGAACACCAGCGCAAGCAGTGCCGGGAACGGAAGGCCGGTCAGAGCTGCGAGAACGGGGACGAGCGCGATGGTCGCCCCGCTCACGACGTCGGAGCTGACCGACGAGCGCAGGTATCCGATGCGGTCGACGAGCACCCCGCCCAGTGGAGCACCGAGGACCACGGGAGCGGTCGCTGCTGCAGCTGCGATACCGACCTGAACCGGCCCACCGCCGGTTTCGAGGACAAGGAAGGGGATGGCGAAGAGCGTGACGACGTTCCCGGTACGCGACACCGTGTGGGCGGCCAACAGTGCCGTGAGGGACAGGCGGGCGCGTCCGGGAGTATTCATGTGGCGCTGCGATACGCCTGCATGAGGAGGAAGATCTCCTCGCCATCATCGCCGGCCGTGTGGTCAGCACTGATGGCCGCCCATTTGGCCTCGAGTGCATGGAAGTCGTCGCGGAGTTCGTGTAGTTGCTCCGCGGTGAGGCGGAGTCGGCGGTCGCTGCCGACGGCGCCGTCAACCCACACGCGGTCCAGCTGGGGCATGGACTCCACGTACGCCTCGTGCTGGCGGGCGTAATGCTGGCCCAGGATGCGGTAGTAGTCCTTCGCCACCCGGAACTTCTCGGGATCTCCGGCGAAGTCGGCGTCGTCCCACACCGTCTGCTCCTGGCTCGCTCGCCACCAGCGTTCACGCCGATCGCTGCCGGGGCGGGCGTCCTGCTCGATCAGCTCCGCTGCAGCGAGTTTCGACAGGTGATAGCTCAGGGTGCCGGGCGCCTCGTCGACATGCTCGGCCAGACTTGCCGCAGTCTGGGGGCCAAGACGCCGGAGTAGCCCCAGCAGACGGAGGCGGGTGGGGTGGGCCAGGACGCGCAGGTGAGCCGCGCTGTGCAGATTTCGCTGAGGTTCCATTCCTTCACGCTACTCCACAATGATCATTGCGCAATAGTTCTTGTGGATTGTTTGGTTCAAGTTGAGGCGCTGGCCTCCGAGGACGGCGTGGGTCTCCGGCTAGGCTGACGGCGAGTGCAGAAATACGAGATGGGGGAGCAGTCATGGCTATGAACGGGTTCGAGGTCGTCGTCCTCTTTGCGTGGATCGTGCCTCTGCTGATCGGTGCGCTGGTTCTGTACGTCGTCATCCGGTTGGGCGTGAAGCACGGGATGCGCTCCTACTACGCCGACGCTGCCACTCGTCCCGGCCCCTCCGAGTAGGCGGGCCGGCTCCACTGGGCTCGCAGCGCGCTGCTTGGCAGGCGGGCTACTGCAGACCGAATTGATCGTATGATCGCCTGATGCCAGAAACCGCCCCGTCCATCGGTGCCCATCTCAGCCGGACGCTGGCTCTGACCGTCACCGAGGTGTTCGCTCCGACTGTTCTGGTCGGTGTCTTCCTGCTGGCGCAGCCCCTGCTCACGCCGGGAGCAACCTGGCTGCAGTCGGTCACGGCTATGGTCTTCACCGTGGGTCTGCCCTTCGCACTGCTCCTGTGGCTGAAGCATCGTGGTGCTGTCACGGACCACCACATCAGCGTGCGCGAGGATCGCGCCCCGGTCATGGCATTCGCCGCGCTCTCGCTCGGAATCGGCGCGTTGCTGCTGGTGCACCTGGGTGCGCCGGCTGGGCTGTTCGGTGCGATCGGTGCGATCGGTGCGGTCTTCGTCGGTCTGGTGCTCTGCCTGCTGGTGAACCTGGTGTGGAAGCTCTCCGTGCACTCGGCTGTGGCCGCCTACATCGCGCTGGCGCTGCTCGCCCCCGTCCCGGCACTCGGACCGGCCCTTGCGCTGCTCCTGGCCTCCGCTGTCGGGTGGTCCAGGATCCGTGTCGGGGCTCACTCCCCGGGTCAGGTGCTCGCGGGTCACGCGGTCGGATGCCTGGTCTTCGCCGTGTCGCTGCTCCTGCCCTGACTTCCAAAGCCACTGCTGGTGGAGGTGCAACATGTGAAGACGTCGGTAGTGTGGCTCCGTGAGCGATCGGTACAGCAGGGGCATCTCGGTGGTCGCACACTCGCCCGAGTGGGCCCGCCAGTTCGAGCTGGTCGCCGGAGAGCTGGCGACGATCCTGGCCGGGGTGCCGGTGAACGCGATCGAGCATGTCGGCTCGACGTCGGTCCCGGGGCTACCGGCAAAGCCGGTCCTCGACGTCGACGTCGTCGTCCAGCGAGAGACCGTGACGAGCGCCATCAGGGCGCTCGAGTGCGGCGGATACATCCACTGCGGCGACCTCGGTCTGACCGATCGCGTAGCGTTCACCGCAACGGATGAACGGCCCTCCCGGAATGTGTATCTCTGCGTCGCGGACACGCTGCATCTTCGCAACCATCTGGCCGTGCGCGATGTGCTGCGGGCACGGTCCGATCTCCGGGACCGCTACGGAGCCGTCAAGCAACAGTTGGCCCGCAAACCGGGCATGACCATCGACCGCTACATCGCAGGCAAGTCCGCGGTGCTGCAGGAGATTCTGGCCGTGTCCACCCTGACCGACGAGGAGCGACGGCGGATCCTCGAGGTCACCGCAGGCTCGTGACCGGTGCGTCTCCGTAGCCCGCTGTGCAGAAGGCTCAGCTGTAGCGTGCGGTGATGGTCCGGGTGTCACCGTTCAGCGTGATGTGGCCGCCGTAGGGGATGATCCACTGGGGCCGCGTGTGCCCGAAGGGAACGCCGACGCAGACCGCCGCGTCCGGATTGTACTGACTGAGTTGCGACAGGACGGCGTCCTGCTGCTGCGCCCTCAGGTCGGCGCGCTCGCCGGAGCCCGGGCGCGATGAGGAGCTGCTGGTCGGCGCTCTGGCAAGGATGACCCCGTCCACAGCGCCGAGAATGCCTGCCTCGCCCAGGGAGCGGATCCAGCGCTTGACGGCGCTCGCAGGCGGGAGTTCCTCGCTCGTCTCCAGCAGCAGGATCGTGCCTTCGAGGTCGCTGGCCGAGGGCATCCGCTGGGCCACGGCCAGCTGGTCGATCACTTCGAGGCAGCCGCCCCACGTTCGGCCCGTCACCTCACGCCGCGGCCCGGCCCAGACCCACGGCTCGGTATCCTCGCGGTCGCCGAACTCGGTCAGGGCCCGCGGGTCGAGCCAGTCCCGGCCGAAGTCCTCCGATTCTCCGGGATCGGTGATCTCGAGGTCCTCGCCGGTCAGGAGGGCGGCTCGCAGTGAGGCGAGATGCACGTCGTCGAGGTGTGGTCCGGGGCCCAGATGCACTTGGCTGGAGCCACCGTAGAAGCCCGGGATGCCGTTGGTCCACAGCCAGTTGAGCAGATTCGTGTTGTCGCTGTAGCCGAGGAAGATCTTCGGGTCGGCCCGCGCGAGCTCGGCGTCGAGGTGGGGGATCACGGTCACCTGGTCGTCACCGCCGACCGTCGCGAGGATCGCCCGAATGCTTGGATTGGCGAACGCGGCGTTGATGTCCCTCGCGCGTTCTTGTGGACTCGCGCCGAGCTGGCGGGTGGTCGGGAACTCCACGGGGACCAGGCCGGTCGCCGTCGAGAAACGGTTCATCGCCTGCTCATGGACAGCAGGGGCGAAACCAGGAGCAGCGAACGACGGCGACAGGATCGCCACGCGATCGCCAGCGGTGAGCTTCGCCAGGGACCGCATCCGGTGGTCGTTCGTCATGGCATCATCCAAACACGGCGCTTCTACCGGGTTGGCAAGGCGCTCCAGGCCGTTTCGTCACAGGACAAGATCCTCCCAGACGAACGTCGTCGTCCGGCCTGTTTCCCAGTCGCGGCGCAGGATCGCGTAGGCCACGGACGCGAGAGGCTCGCCGCCCTCGACGGGCCAGCCCTCCCGGTAGTGGGCTTCCTTGACCCAGCCGCACTTGAGGAACGTTCGGCGCATCGCGATGTTGTCCTCCCGGGTCTGGCCTTCGAAACGGTCGACCTGCGGCATCGAGGTGAAGACGTGCCGCGTCGCAGCCTGCAGGACCTCCACGCCCAGTCCTCGTCCCCGGAAGGCGCCGTCGAGTCGCAGATCGAAGACCGGAGTGGGATCTCCCAGATCCTCGAGCCGAAAGAAGCCGATACGTCCGAGTTCGTCATGATCGATCCAGAAGGACTGATTGTCCTCGTCCTGGTACGCGCCCTCGCTGATGGCGTTCTCGATGTCTTCGCGGACCGGATGCGGTCTCCCGTGGAAGGGGAACTCGTTACGCGTCATGAAGTCGATCAGCGGTTCGCGGTCATGCCCGACGGCGTCGAGGGTTATGAAGCTGATGGGCATCGCTGAGTTCCTGTTCTCGGAGGAAGTCACGGGCCTAATACTTCCCGGTCCGATGATCGGTGACCGACCGAGCAGCGCTGTTGGCAGCCGAGGCAGCGCGAAGGAGAATCACTGTCTGGGCCAGGAGCGCGGCGACGCCGACGACGGCGCCTGCTTCCCCGCCCACGAGAACCTGCGCGCTGATGGTCAGCAGGACTCCCGCGCCTGCGGCCAGCCACATCTTTTTCACCACTGGAAGGGCAGCTGCATGCCCGGCGATCCAGGCGGTGTCTGATGCTTTGGTGTAGCGCGTACGGATCCCGCCAGAGGCATTCCGGCCAATCAATCCCTCGGCCGCCTGTCGTGTGACGAAGACACACACGGCAGGCAGACCGACGAGAGATGCGAGCAGAAAGAGCAGGCCTACGAAATCTTCGTCCATGGTGCCTGTGAGTCTAGCGATCCCGCTTGTGCAGAATGGCCGGTTCAACTTGACCGGACGGTTTTGGCGGCCCCGCCGGGGTCTTTCCCAACGGGGCCACAAGGCTGTCGACTACGGGACGAGGACGGCGCGTCCTGGGACGTTTCCGGCCTCGAGGTCGTCGAAGGCCTGGATGCCGTCCTCAAGAGAATACTGCTTCACATCGACGGAGATCTTCCCGAGTTTGGCGAGCTCGATGACTTGGCGCTGATCGGAGCGTGTCCCGCCATAGGAACGGCGCACATCGACACCCCACGGCAGAGTCGAGGTGAGCGCGTCGGCTGCGTAGGTGAAAGATCCCTCACCCAGACCGGCGAAACGAAGCGCGCCGTCGGGGGCGATGATGTTCGTCGCGAGGTCCACGGTCGGCTGGACACCGACGAAGTCGAAGACGGCATCGGCACCGTAGTCATCGGTGAGCGCCAGCACCTTCGCCGCGGTCTCGCCATCACTGATGAAGGTCTCGTCCGCGCCGTGCTTGCGGGCCAGCTCCAGCTTCTGCTCGCTCGAGTCGATGGCGATGATCCGGGCGCCCGTAGTGGCCTTGAGGATCTGAAGCCCCATATGTCCGAGGCCGCCCAAACCGATGACGACGGCGGTGGAACCCGGGGTGAGGCGGTGCCGGGCGCCGTTCACGGCATGCATCGGCGTCAGTCCGGCGTCGGCCAAGGGGCCGGCGGTCACCGGATCGAGATCACCGAGGGGTTCGAGGTAGCGTGCTTTGACCTTCATGTACTCGGCCATACCGCCATCGGGCCCGAGTCCCGGGCAGGGGGGCATGCCCAGGCGCCCTCCATAGTTCGCGCAGACATTGTCGCGGCCCTCGATACACGGACGGCAGACTCCGCATGCCCAGACGAGGTAGACCAGGACTGCCTGGCCTTCGGAAACCTCCGTGACGTTCTCGCCGAGCTTCTCGACGTAGCCGGCGGTCTCGTGGGCCAGCGTCATGTTCGGGATCGGCCACTCGGGCATGTGGCGCACGTGGATGTCCGAGTGGCACAGGCCAACTCCTGCGACCTTCACGAGGACCTCGTCGGAATCGATCTCGGGAACCGGTACGTCCTTGATCTTCAGGACACCGGCGGATTCAATCTGCAAAGCGCGCATGAGAAGCTCCCCTTGATAGGAATGACGCCCGTCATTGGACCTCGAATCCAGGCTAGGTGTTGTGGGTCATGAGGTTAGTGACACGGGTGGGTGTGTTGGTGTGAAGAAGGGGTAGGTCTCTGGTTGCAGGATGGAAGTACCTCTACAAGCCATTCGCACGAAGGACCTACCCCTCATGACCCACGCTAATGCCCCGTTGACCCCTGCTGGAAGACTGCGCCTGGTCGAGCGCTGCCAGCACCGCCCGATCGCCCACGTCGCCGCGGAAGCAGGGGTGGCACGCCAGACGGTGACGAAGTGGGTGCACCGGTACCAGGTACTTGGTGAGGCTGGGCTGGTCGACCGGTCCAGCGCACCCCACACCAGCCCCACCCAGATCCCCAAGACGGTGGTGGACCGGATCGAGGTCCTGCGTCGGGAGCACAATGGACGGCACGGCAGATCCACCTCGAGCTCGTCCGGGACGGTCACCGGATCTCCTCGGTGACCGTGGCCCGCTGGTTGCGCAGGCTCGGGATCTCCCGTCGGCGGGACATCGACCCCACCGGTGCCAGTAACCGCACCAGCACCAAGATCGTGGCCCGGTATGCCGGGCACATGGTTCATCTGGATGTGAAGAAAGTCGGACGGATACCCGATGGTGGGGGCTGGCGGGCCCACGGACGCGGCTCCGCGGCCGCCAAAGCCGCCGACCGTGCCAAAACCGGCCCTTCGCAGTTGAGCGTGGGTAGGGCGGTCGGGGACTAACGCGGCAGGGGTTCGCTGGGGTTGTTGCGGCGTGGTGTGGGAGGAATGAGGTCAGGGCCTCTTTGAATTGGTAGCGACCAAGCAACCGAGATTCAGAAGAGACCCTGACATGAATAACTCTATGTCGTGCTCCGGCGACCGCTGGTGCGCACGCGCGGACACCATGCTCGGCGTCGCCAGCATCCACCTCACTACCGTCACGACAACGCCGACGGCCCTGGTCCTCGGCGTTGAAACCGGCGACACGATCGCTGGCTGCCCGGCCTGCGGAGTCATCGCGGTCGGCCACGGACGCCGACCGGTCCGGCTGCATGACATCCCGTGTTTTGGCCGGCCCGTGCGCCTGGTCTGGTCCAAACGCATCTGGCGGTGCCCAGACCCGGGATGCCCGACGACCACGTTCACCGAAGAGCACCCGCTGGCCAGTCCACGGTCGAAGCTCACCGGCCGGGCCATCGGGTGGGCGGTCGACGCCCTGTCCCGTTACGACACCTCAGTCTCCGCCCTGGCCTATCAACTCGGGGTGTCCTGGCACACGCTCTGGGACGCGATCACACCCGAGGCGATCCGCCGCACCACCGGGCCCGGACGGCTGACCGGAGTCGACGCTCTCGGTGTCGATGAGCACGTCTGGGCTCACACCGGACCACCGGGCACGGGTATGGTCACCGGCATTGTGGACCACACCCGCGACGCGAACGGCGTGGTTCATGCGAGGTTGCTGGATCTCGTTCCGGGCCGGTCGGGTAAGGCCTACGCCACCTGGCTCACCGACCACGGCCCGAACTTCACGACCGGCATCAAAACTGCGGCCCTGGACCCGTTCCGCGGGTACGCGAACGCGATCCGCGACGAACTCCCCGAAGCCATCACCGTGCTCGATGCGTTCCATGTCGTGAAGCTCGGCTCGGCCATGGTCGACGAGGTCCGCCGCCGTGTCCAGCAGAACACCCTCGGGCACCGCGGACGCAGCGGGGATCCGCTCTACGGAATCAGACGGACCCTGCAATGCGGGGTCGAGCACCTCACCGACAAACAAGTTGCCCGCCTGAACACCAAGCTCGACTTCGGGGACCCCGACCACGAAGTCACCCTCGCCTGGCAGTGCTATCAACAGCTCCGCTCGATCTATCACGTCAAACCGGAGAAGGGCCGGGCCCTGGTCGCCACCATCCTGGCCTCGTTCCCCTCTTGTCCGATCCCCGAGATCGCACGACTCGGCCGGACACTACGGCAGTGGAAGTCCGCGATCCTGGCGTACTTCGACACCGACGGCGCGTCCAACGGGCCTACCGAAGCCGTGAACGGTGTCATCGAAACCACCCGCCGCATCGCCCGAGGATTCCGCAACTTCACCAACTACAGACTCCGCTGCCTCCTCGCCGCCGGCGGCCACCGCCCCTACCGCACGAAACGAACCAACCACGCCTAAATGCGAAGGGCCCCAAAACCACAGCCAGGACCGCCGCCAGGACCGAAGGGAAGACGACCGGCGGCCGGGCCGGGTACGTGTACTTGCACTCGGCCGTGGACGGCTTCTCCCGCCTGGCCTACACCGAGGCCCTGCCCAACGAGACCGCGGCGACCACGATCGGGTTCTGGTCTCGTGCCAGGGTCTTCTTCGCTGCCCACGGCATCCACCGCATCACTCGTGTCGTGACCGACAACGGGTCCAACTACCGGGCGAGGAACTTCACCCGGACCATCGTGTCCACCGCGGTCCGCCACCAACGCATCCGACCCCACACCCCGAAGCACAACGGCAAGGTGGAGCGCTACAACCGGACCCTCGCCGAAGAGCTTCTCTACGCCCGCGAATGGATCTCAGAAACCCAGCGCGCCGACGCCATCACCATCTGGAACATCCACTACAACTACCATCGAGCACATACTGCGATCGGTGACCAACCCCCAGCCTCACGCCTCCACCAGACCATCACCAACGTCATGACACAGAACAGCTAGGGAAGTCGCTGAAGAGAGAGCAATGACGTTAGCCCCGTGCCATGCGCACCACCGGACGCCTCATCAGCTGCGGCTATATGGCAAAAGTAAAACCCCCGCGCTCCCAGTGCTTATGCAGGATTCGCGGGGGTTTCAGTGGCGGTGACCGCGGAGATGCACGGGTCAGGTCATGGGACCGGTGCAGCGACGTCGGACCTCTCCAAGGGGCTCGATCGAGTGGGAAGGCTCGGTAGCTCCCGCCGCACTACTCTGACGCATCTGCCCCTAGGGCGTGTCTCCTAACCTTTTGGTGGGATGAACGAGATGATTGTGGAATGTCGCGTACTCGTAGTCTTTCGGATG
>NZ_CANLSZ010000001.1 GCF_947493765.1 uncultured Arthrobacter sp. | reverse complement strand
TTCCACGCGGTCTGCCAGGGCCCGAACTCCGCCGGAAGATCACGCCACGGCGACCCGGTCCGAAACCGCCAGATGATTCCCTCGAGCACCCGCCGATGATCCTGGAACGGACGACCCCCGGCCCGGGCAGCAACCGGCATCAACGGCTCCAAACGGCCCCACGCGACATCCGAAAGACTACGAGTACGCGACATTCCACAATCATCTCGTTCATCCCACCAAAAGGTTAGGAGACACGCCCTACGTCGACATCTTCTACAGCCACCGGCCCGATCCCGGCACTCCGCTGGAGGAGACGATGGGGGCCCTGGACACGGCGGTGCGGTCCGGGCGTGCCCTGTACGCGGGCATCTCCTCCTACTCACCGGAGCGCACCCTGGAGGCAGCGGCGATCCTCGCGGATCTCGGCACACCGCTGCTGATCCACCAGCCCTCCTACTCGATGCTCAACCGCTGGACGGAGAACGGTGAGCCGAATCTGTTCGAGGCACTCGAGCGGGTCGGCGCCGGATCGATCGCCTTCTCGCCGCTGGCGCAGGGCCTGCTGACCGACAAGTACCTGCACGGCGTCCCGGAGGACTCGCGTGCCGCCGCCGGCACGTCCCTCTCCGAGGACCACCTGTCCCAGGACAATCTCGACCGCGTCCGCGGGCTGAACGGTATCGCGGAGAACCGCGGCCAGAGTCTGGCGCAGCTGGCCATCGCCTGGGTCCTGCGCGAGCAGACGAAGGGGACGCCCGTGACCTCGGCGCTGATCGGCGCCTCGAGTGTCCGTCAGCTCGAGGACAGTCTGACCGCGGCACGGCAGCTCGACTTCACCGAGGAGGAACTGCGGGCCATCGACGAGTTCGCCGTCGAGTCCGACATCAATCTCTGGGCCGCTGCCCTGAAGGCCTGAGCCTGCCGCGCCGCTGACGGCCGGGACTCCCGGCCGTCGGGGTGTCAGGCTCGCTTGGCCACCGACAGCAGGACCACAGAATCCTCGTCGGCCTCCAGGGAATGACGGCGCTCGGGCACGATCAGGAGGTCCCCGGCCGAACCCTCCCACTCGTCCGGTGCCGCGACGAGTCGCACCCGCCCGCTCAGGACGTACACGGTGGCCTCGCCGGGGTTCCCGTGCTCGCCCAGCGCGGAGCCGCCGCGCAGGGCGATCACGGTCTGGCGGAGAACGCGCTCGTGCCCGCCGTACACGGTGCTGGCACTGCGGCCGCTGGTACCCGTGCGTGCCGCGTCGAGCTGGTTCCGCGCGAGGGCGGTGAGGGACATCTTCTGCATGGCACGGCTCTCTTCCTCGGGGGTCGCTGATGTCCGACAGTAGCGCACGCGCTCCGAGGGATCAGCCGCGCAGGGCCGCGGCCTCACCGAGCCAGCGCAGGTACAGCGCCCAGGGATCGTCGACGCCCGCGGAGAGTCGGCGCACGTGCTCCGAGAGTTCCGGCGAGGCGTCGAACCATTCGGAGGTGCCGCGCCGGCAGGAGGCGAACTGCCCGTGACGACGACGTTCGACGAGCCGGTCGCCGCGCTCGAACGCGAGGAGCTCGTCGTACCGGATGCGGCCCAGCCGCCGGCGCGGGTTCGCCGTCGTGCCGATCTTGATCCGGTCCCGGAAGCCGAGGTAGTAGACCACGTCGATGCGCGGGGGAGGGAGGCCGTCGTCGAGCACGTCGCCCACGCGCCATTCACAGGCCGCGCAGACCCACCCGCTGGGATAGCGGACCCCGAGCCGGGAGCCGCAGGCACGGCACGCGCCCGGCAGCAGATCCGTCGTCCCCCACTGTGTATCGGCCCACTCCGCCACGATCGCGATGTGCCCGGCGCAGAGGCCGAAGGGGCCGTCCCCCACCGGGCTGTCGCAGGGCATGCCGTCGTCACCGGGCAGGACACACCTCGGGCCGGGGAGCGTCGGATCGAACACGTCTTCGATCCTCGCGGCCGGCGCTCGCAGGTGCAAGCCCGTCACGGCCCCCGGCAAGCTGGCAGAATGGGGCGGGTGACCTTTCCCGAGCGCGCTGTGGAGATCGACCTCGATGCCCTGCGGCACAACGTCCGGCACCTCCGCGACATCGCCGACCCGGCGCGTGTCATGGCCGTGGTGAAGGCCGACGCCTACGGGCACGGCGCGGTTCCCGTGGCCCGGGCCGCTCTCGAGGCCGGAGCGGCCTGGCTCGGCGTCGCCCACATCAGCGAGGGTGTGGACCTGCGCCGGGCGGGGATCGAGGCGCCGGTCCTCGCCTGGCTCCACACACCGCGATCGGATTTCGTGGCCGGGGTGGAGCACGGCCTGGACCTCGGGATCTCCGGGTGGGAGCTCGAGCACGTCGTCGCCGCCGCGCGTGAGCTCGAACGACCCGCGATCGTGCATCTCAAGATCGACACGGGACTGGGCCGCAACGGCTGCCCGCCCGAGAAGTGGGACGAGCTGCTCCACCGGGCCGTCGGGTACCAGGACGAGGGCGTGCTCCGCGTCGTCGGGATCTTCTCCCACCTCGCCACCGCGGACGAACCGGCCCGTCCCGAGACGGACCGGCAGGTCCAGTTGTTCCGCGAGGCCGTCGCGGCCGCCGAACGTGCGGGGATCGCCGTCGAGGTGCGGCACCTGGCCAATACGCCGGCCACGTTCTCCCGGCCCGACTGCCACTTCGACCTCGTGCGTGTGGGCCTGGGCATCTACGGCCTCTCGCCCTTCGCCGATCAGGACTCCGCCGATCTCGGCCTGCGGCCCGTGATGACCTTCAGCACCACGGTCTCCACCTGCAAGGAGGTCCCGAAGGGGCAGGGCGTGTCCTACGGCCATGCCTACCGCACACACCAGGCCACGACCCTCGGCCTCGTCCCCGTGGGGTACGGGGACGGTGTGCCGCGCATCGCGACCGGGGCACCCGTGCAGGTGGGTGGACGGATCTATCCGGTGGTCGGACGGATCGCCATGGACCAGCTCGTGATCGACTTCGGGACCGACGGGCTCGTGGACACGCCCGACAGTCCCGTGGGGCGGCGCGCCGTGTTGTTCGGCGGCGGTGACGCCCCGGCCGTGGAGGACTGGGCCGCCGCCGCCCAGACCATCAACTACGAGATCGTCACGCGGATCAGCGACCGCGTGGAGCGCGTCCACCTCCACGCCGAGGCAGGAGCGGACGATGACGGTCCCGCCTGAGTGGACCCGGGTGCACGAGATCGCCTCGGCAGCGCAGCTGCAGGCCTTCGCCGGGCGCCTGGCACCGGCGCTGCGGCGCGGTGATCTCGTGGTCCTCGGAGGAGGACTCGGCGCGGGCAAGACCACCTTCACGCAGGGCCTGGGCGTCGGTCTGGGTGTGCTGGACCGCATCATCTCGCCCACGTTCGTCCTCGTCCGCCAGCATCCCTCCACAGGAGACGGACCGGGGCTCATCCACGTGGACGCGTACCGCCTGGGGAGCGCCGCAGCCGTCGACGACCTGGATCTCGAGGCCACCATGCCCGGCAACGTCACGGTGGTGGAGTGGGGCACGGACCGCGTGGAGCACCTCAGCAGCAGCAGGCTGCACATCGAGATCACCCGCCCGCGGGGCACGGACGGCGCGGGGCCCGGAGGTGCAGGGGCGCCGGTCACGGCGTTCGACGACGACGGCGAGGACGAGATGCGCAGCATCACCCTCGCGGGGTTCGGCGAGCGCTGGCGCGGAGGGCCGCCGGCGGTGTCCCTCGACTAGGATTGCCGGGTGCTTCTCCTCGCCCTCGACACCTCCGCCGCGGCCACCGTCGCGCTCGTGCGCGACGACGTCGTCGTCGGCCGGTTCGCCAGTGCCGACACGCGCTCGCACGCCGAGGTCCTCGCTCCGGCCGTGCGGGGGGTCCTCGCCGACGCCGGCGTGGCGGGCACCGAGCTCGACGCGATCATCGCAGGGGTGGGCCCCGGCCCCTTCACGGGCCTGCGCGCCGGGCTCGTGACCGCGCGGACGCTCGGCTTCGCCTGGGACGTGGCACTGCACGGCGTCATGAGCCTGGATGCCCTGGCCTTCGACGCGGTGGCCGGCAACGCCACCACGCCGGACACGGAGTTCCTCGTGGGAACGGACGCGCGCCGTGGCGAGGTCTACTGGGCCGCGTACCGTGCCCCCGCGCAGGGCGCCGTGCTGCCGGAGCTGGTGGACGGACCGCACGTCGGCCCGGCCGCGGGACTGCCGGGGAGCCGACCGGTCATCGGACGCGCCGCCGGTCTGTACCCGGAGGATCTCGACGGAGTGCCCGGCTTCACGACGGCGGACCCCGATGCCGCGTCCCTGGGGCGCGTCGCCCACGCCCGGCTCCTCGCGGGCCGGTTACTGCTCGACACCTCGCCGCTGTACCTGCGGGAATCGGATGCCCGGGTGCCCGGACCGCGGAAGCGGGCGACGGCGTGAGCTTCGTGCTGCGGGACCTCGCGTACGAGGAAATCGAGACCATCGGGAGGCTGGAGAACGAGCTGTTCCCCGCCGACGCCTGGCCGCTCGAACTGTTCTACTCCGAGTTCTTCCAACCGGACACGCGGCGCTACATCGTGGTGGAGGTGGACGGCGAGGTGGTGGGCTACGCCGGTCTCATGGTCATCGACACGACCGCGGACATCCAGACCATCGGGGTGCTGCCGCGCTTCGAGGGGCAGGGGATGGGCCGCGCCATGCTCACCGAGCTGCTCGGCGAGGCGCGTCGCAGGGGGGCCACGACCGTGATGCTCGAGGTGCGCGCCGACAACCCCCGTGCGCAGGACCTCTACGCCCGCTACGGTTTCCGGAAGATCCACCTGAGGAAGAAGTACTACCGCGACGGCGTCGACGCCTGGGTCATGCAACTCGTGCTGGCGGAGGAGGGAGGGTCATCGTGACCACGGCAGAGCCCCTGATCCTGGGTGTCGAGTCCTCGTGCGACGAGACCGGTATCGGCATCGTGCGGGGCACGCAGCTCCTGACCAACACCGTGTCCTCGTCGATGGACGAGCACGTGCGCTTCGGCGGCGTCATCCCCGAGATCGCCTCGCGCGCGCACCTCGAGGCCTTCGTGCCGACGCTGCGGGCCGCGCTGGCGGACGCCGGCGTCTCGCTCGAGGAGATCGACGCCATCGCCGTCACCGCCGGGCCCGGACTCTCGGGTGCGCTCATGGTGGGCGTCGCCGCCGCGAAGGCGCTCGCCGTCGCGACCGGGAAACCCCTGTTCGCCATCAATCATCTCGTGGCGCACGTGGGCGTGGGGCTGATCGGACGGACGCCGGCCGACGGTCTCCCTCCGGCGCTCGGCGCACTGCTCGTCTCCGGCGGACACACCGAGATCCTGCGCGTGGTGGACATCGCGGGCGACGTCGAGCTGCTGGGGTCCACCATCGACGACGCCGCCGGTGAGGCCTACGACAAGACGGCGCGCATCCTCGGCCTCGGCTACCCCGGTGGTCCGGCGATCGACCGGCTCGCGGCCCAGGGCGACCCGAAGGCCATCCGCTTCCCGCGCGGGCTCTCGCAGCCCAAGTACATGGGCACGGCGGAGGTGCCGGGTCCGCACCGCTACGACTGGTCCTTCAGCGGGCTCAAGACGGCGGTGGCCCGCTCCGTGGAGCAGTACGAGGCGGCGGGCCTCGACGTGCCGGTCGCCGACATCGCGGCGTCGTTCCAGGAAGCGGTGGTCGACATCATCACGTCCAAGGCCGTGCTGGCCTGCACCGAGCACGGCATCACCGAGCTGCTGCTCGGCGGTGGGGTCGCCGCGAACCGGCGCCTGCGCGAGCTGACGCAGGAACGCTGCGAGGCGGCGGGGATCACGCTCACCGTGCCGCCCATCCCGCTGTGCACCGACAACGGCGCCATGGTCGCGGCGCTCGGCGCGCAGCTCGTGATGAGCGGTCGGAGCCCGAGCGGGATCGCCTTCGGGACGAACTCGTCACTGCCGGTCACCACGGTGGTCCTGCCGAAGGTCTGAGGGTTCACACCTGCCGGACCGACACCAGTTCGTAGTCGATGGCCGGGCTCGGCTGCGCACCGCGGCACGTCAGCTGACGCGGCGGGGTCCGGTGTGCCTGCACCTCGACCTCGATGTCGGCCAGCTGAGCCGGCCGTCCCGTCAACCGGACGCGCCAGGTATCGCCGTCGCGCGTGGATCCGGCGACGATGTAGTCGTTGCGGCCGGCCGGACCGACGTGCCCGAGCGCTCCGCAGATCGCCGCCTGGTGTGCTGACGGAAGATCGGTGTAGCCGCGGAGGTGGTCGGCCCCGATGCGGTCGGCGAGATGGCCCTCGACCACGCCGACGGCGGCCTCCTCGTCGAGATTGCCGTAGTAGACGCCGTCGGGCGCCACCACCACGGTGGCAGCGAACCTGTCGCCGCCCACGTGCGCGCACTCCCACACCAGTTCGGGCCAGCGCTCGCCGAGGGCGCGAGCCACCGGCCGGCCCCGCACCGAGCAGCAGACGTCGTGCTGACCGTGCGTGCAGACCAGGACGACCGGCGGGTGCCCGAGCTCACCCGGCCGCTCCAGTGCGCCGGCGATACCGGCCAGATCCTCGTCGCGGTCCCACGTACCCCACTGCTGGCGGTACGCGCCGGCGCTGTCATGACGCAGGACGGCCCAGCGTCCCGGTCCTCCGTGCGTTCGACGACCGGGACGCCTCATGAGGAGGATCCGTGCCCGCTGGGCCTGCGCAGCCGAGAACACCCGCGCCTTCGTCCCCGGTTCCAGATCGAGGCCGTCGAAGCCGTTGGGGGGCCATCCTCCGCGATACTCGATCAGGATCCAGACCAGGCCGCGCGGTGCCGTGCCCGCGATCGGGTCGGCCCGTTCGCGGGCGGCGTTCGAGCAGAAGAAGCGGACTGCGCCGGGCACCGCCCCACCATCACCGGTCAGCAGGAATCAGCACCCCGGCACGCATCAGTCGGTCCACGAGCTCCACGCCGAGATCTCCCGCGGTGTGCACCTCGCCGTCGAGCAGGCGCTGCACCGACGGCAGTTCCGCCTCGCCGAACTCCAGCCAGCCCACGCGGGTGGTCAGGCGTGGGCCCTCCAGCCGTGCCTCCAGCGAGTCACGGAGCCGCACGAGGCTCGCGGACCCCAGCTGCCTGACGGAGCGGAGCTGCGCCAGGGGACCCAGCGGCGCGGGCCGGGCCTGACCGCGCCGGGTCCGGTGGAACAGGGGAGCGGAATCCGCCGTGGACACGGCGGCGCGGAGCCGCTCGCGGACCAGGTCCAGGTCAGCAGCGGGACCGTCGACGCCGAGCGGCAGCGTGGCCCGCATCTCCGGGTCGTCGCGGAGCTCTGCGAGCGCGGCCTGCGCGAGCTGCTCCGCCAGGGCGTAGCGGGTCCAGCTGTGGATGCCGAGTGTGAGATGGATCGACACCTCGCCCTGGGCCTGCGCGGCGTGCAGCCACCCCCGGGGCAGGTACAGCACGTCGCCGGGTCCGAGGATCGTGTCGATGAACGCCTCGCCCTTGGCGGCCTCCGCCACCGTGGAGCGGCGGTCGGTCCACGGCTGGTCCCGCAGTGGGTCGGTGTGCACGGGCTCGTGGATGATCCAGCGCTTCGTGCCCTCGATCTGCAGCACGAAGACGTCGTGGACGTCGTAGTGGTCGTCGAAGCCGCGGTTCTGGGGCGGCGTGACGTAGGCGTTCGCCTGGACCGGGTGGCCGAGTTCGCCGCCCAGCCGCGCGCTGAACTCGGCGATCGGTTCCCAGGTCCGGTGCAGCGCCTGGAGCACGAGGGTGGCTCCGTCCGCGAAGCGGCGCCAGAGCGCCGTGTCGTCGAGTTGGTCGGAGATGGTTGCGCCGATCCCCGCACCGGAGGTGAAGGCCGAGTCCGGAAGCGTGGTGCCGTCCTTGGCGACGCGGAGGAACGGTGCGCGCAGTCCCCGCCGTGAGACGAGCTCGTCCACGGCGTCGGCGGAGAGCAGATCGGAGAAGTCGCCGGTCGAGCGGGTCAGCAGGGCTGCGCGCCCCCACACCTCACCGGCGAACGTCTCGCGGTCCATGTCGAGGAGGCGGGTCTCCAGGACGCCGGCACCGGTGACGGTACCGGCGTCCTGGAGCTCTGGACGCGCAGGGTTCAAGAGCGGTTGCCCTCGTCGGCCGATCCGTCGGCGCCGCCGTCGTGTTCGCCGGGTACGCCTGCTGCGCCGCCGTCCGCGGGGCCTTCGGCCGATCCGTCGGCGCCGCCGTCGTGTTCGCCGGGTACGCCTGCTGCGCCGCCGTCCGCGGGGCCTTCGGCTGATCCGTCGGCGCCGCCGTCGTGTTCGCCGGGTACGCCTGCTGCGCCGCCGTCCGCGGGGCCTTCTGTGTTACTGAGATCCTGGTCGTCCGCCATAGTTCCTCCTGAGAATCGACTGACTGTGCAGGGCGCCGTTGCGGCCCTGTCCCGGTTCGGCATTCCTGCTCGCCTCCCGCCACCCTAGCGAAGAGCGTCGAGCGTGGGAACAGGTGCACAGCTGCGGCTCAGGAGGGCAGATCTCCGACGTGGACGTACCGGCGCCGCCAGTCGTGCCCTTCCTCGCCGCCGTACAGGGTCCAGTACTCGCGCCCCGAGGTGATGACGCCGTCGATCACCGTCCAGATGGACACGACGCGGAAGATCCCCACGTCCTCCTGCGGCACCTGGACCTCGGACACCACCACCTCACCGGCGTCGTAGACGTTCAGGACGTCGATGCTCCACCCGTTCGGGTACTCGGAGTTCACGGCGACCATGTTGTCGCGTCCGCGGATGATCTCCCGGGTCACGGGCCAGAAGACCTCGACGTCGTCGGCGAGCGTGCGCCCCACGCCGTCCCAGTCCCTGCTCCATACCGACGACCAGTACTGCCGGACCACTTCGACTGCTTGAGTACGTGCTTCCATGGGCCGATGCTACCGGCGCGGGCAGGGCGCCGTGCAGGGCGCCGGTCAGGTCTCCGGCGCAGACCGGCGGATGTCGCGGCGTGTGCACTGATCGGCGCGGACCCAGGCTTCCCGGGCGATGGAGAACTCGATCCACTGCGCCAGTACCGCGGTGCTGGTCCACGCCATGGCGAAGCCGCGCACTCTCTGCCGGGACCCGTTCGGGTACTCGAGCTCGACCCACAGGGCAGGGGAGGGTGCGACGGACTCCGTGACGCCCTCGGTCGGGGCCCGGAGCTGGAGGGGCGGGGTGAACTCGTGGGTGGTCGGCGGCAGCCCGTGCCACCCGGCCGCCTCAGGCACGCGCACCCGCATCCGCGCACATGATCGCATCGTCCATGCCGCTACTGCACGAGGGCGGGTGGGGACCACGGTCCGTCGGAGGCCGACTCTCACGCCCTGCCCGGGGCGGGCGGGCCCGACCGGGGCGCGAGGCTACGACGTCGGCAGCACGCGGCGGACACCCATGCCTCGCGCGCCCGGGAGTACTCGATCCACTGGGCCAGGACGGCGGTGCTGGTCCAGGCCATGGCGAAGCCCTTCATGGTGCGGTTGGAGCCGTCCGGGTAGCGGAGGTCCACCCACAGGGCGGGCGAGCGCAGCGGCAGGGTGATGCGGTGTGCCGGGGTGTCGAGCTGCAGCGGGGCCACGTATCGGTCGACGCTCGGCGGGATGCCGTGCCACCCTGGTCGTTGAGCCATGCGACGAGAGTATGGGGGCGGTCCGACATCCTGGCCCCCGCCGGGATCGCCCCGCCGGGATCGCCCCGCGGGGTGCCGCTCCGGCTGTGCGCCTAGGCTGGGCGCATGGCTTTCATCTACGACGTACCCCTGCATCCCTCCAAGGTCGACGTGCTGCTGCCGTGGCTGCCCCGTCAGCCCTGGGCCGGAGGTATCGGCGACCCGGAGCAGCTCGCGGCGTACCGCTTCGACGATCCCGCGGGCGAGGTGGGCGTGGAGACCCTGCTGCTCAGGGACGGCGAGACCCTGGTGCAGGTGCCGCTGGCCTATCGCGGTGCGCCGGTCGCCGAGCTGGAGGAGTACCTGATCGGGACCATCGATCACCCCGTCCTCGGTCAGCGGTGGGTCTACGACGCCGTCGGCGATCCGGTGTACCTGGCGGCCCTCGGGGACGCGGTCCTGGCCGGTGCGGCACAGGCCGAGCAGTTCCACGAGGTGGACGAGGAGATCGTCCGGATCGAACCGACACTCGCACTCGAGTGGAGCGGCGGGGACCACGGGCGCGCCCCCGCCGTGGCCGGGCCCGACGTCGTCGAACTCGCCACGCCCCGGGAGCCCGTCCTGCTCTTCCGGCGGCTGGATCCCGGAGCGACTGTGCTGGGCCGGGACGCACTGCTCGCCGTCGTCGACGACCTCAGGGTGCAGCTGGCCGCTGCCGGGTAGCCCGCGGGCCCCGCCGCTACAGGCCGAGCTGCTCGAGGACCGGCAGTTCCGCCCGCGTGCGGGCCCGGGCCTCGGCGGCGGTCGGTGCCGCGAGCGCCACGCCGGCGATCCGCTCCGCGTCGGCGCGCGTCACACTGTTCAGGACGGCGCCCACCCCGGCCAGGGCGCGCGGCGTCATGGACAGCGTCGAGACACCCAGCCCCACGAGCACGACGGCGAGCGCGGGATCCGCAGCGGCCTCACCGCAGATACCGACCGGTTTGGCATGCCCCTCGGCCAGCGACCCCTCCACCGTGAGCCGCACCATGCGCAGGAGCGCCGGCTGCCACGAGTTGTTGAGGGCGGCCAGGGAGCCGAGCTGACGGTCCGCCGCCATGGTGTACTGCGTCAGATCGTTGGTCCCCAGGCTCGCGAAGGACACCTCGGTGAGGATGGCCTCCGCCGTGAGGGCCGCCGAGGGGACCTCCACCATGACCCCCGGCGTCCGCAGGCCCGCCGTCGCGCAGAGGGCGGCGAAATCCGCTGCCTCCTCGGCGGTGGAGATCATGGGTGCCATGACCCAGACATCGGCGGTGGCCTGCGCCGCCGCATCCGCGATGGCCGTGAGCTGACGCGCGAGCACGCCCGGGGACGTGAGATCGGTGCGATAGCCCCGCACGCCGAGGGCGGGATTCGGCTCGGTGGTGTCGGTGAGGAACGGCAGGGGCTTGTCCGCACCCGCATCCAGGGTCCGCACCACCACCTTCTTGCCCGGGAAGGCGTCGAACACCCCGCGGTAGGCCTCCACCTGTTCCTCCGCGGTGGGTTCGGTGTCGCGTCCCAGGAAGCAGAACTCCGTCCGCAGCAGACCCACGCCCTGCGCCCCGGCCTCCGCAGCCGTCACGGCGTCCTTCGCTCCACCCACGTTGGCCAGGAGCGGGACCTCGTGCCCGTCCGCGGTGATGCCGACGCCGTCGAACACGGTGAGTGCCTCGGCGGCAGCCCGGTACTCCGCCGCAGCGGCTTCCTCGGCGGCCCCGGGATCGAGGGCGATGGTGCCGGCGGCGCCGTCGACGAAGACGGACGCATCCTCCTCGATACCCTCCACCCCCGACGCCGCGACGACGGCCGGGAGGCCCAGGGCGCGGGCGATGATCGCCGTGTGGGACTGCGGTCCGCCGCCCGAGGTGACGAGGGCGAGGACCATGGCCGGATCGAGGGTGGCGGTGTCGGCCGGTGCCAGGTCCTCGGCGACGAGGACGAAGGGCGTGGTGGAGGAGGGGATGCCGGGGGCAGGGAGCCCGCGGAGCTCGGCGACGAGACGGGAGCGGACGTCGAGGACATCGGCGGTGCGCTCCGCCATGTACCCGCCGAGGTTGTGCAGCATCTCCGCGACGGATGCGCCTGCCTCCCAGACCGCTCGTTCCGCGGAGACGCCCTTGGCGATGAGTTTCTTCGCCGACTTCAGCAGCATCGGATCAGCCGCCATGAGGGAGGTGGCTTGGAGGACCGCCCGCGCGTCGCCGGTCGCGGCCTCCGCCCGGCGCTTGAGCTCCTCCTGGACCGCCTTCGAGGCCGCCGCGAGGGACGCGGACGCTGCCTCGGGGGAATCGTTGCGTTCGTCGGCCGGCGGTTCGCCGACGGCCTCCGCCATATGGCGCACCGGCCCGATCACGCGTCCGGGACTGACTCCCACACCTGCGAAATTGCTCATCGAATGTCCTCGTTTCCCTGCCGGTGGTGATCGCGGTCCATGATCATTGTGCCCTGTGCCACAGGAATGTGTGTGATCCAGTTCATATAGCGGCGTTATAGGTGCTACCGTAACAGCCATGAAATCCACAGGCGACCCGGCGCCGAAACTTCGGCTGCTGAGGGCAGCGGCGGCACTGCTGGCCGAATCCGACGGCGCGCCCGTCTCCACCCGACAGATCACCGAGGCTGCCAAGGTGACCGCACCCACCCTCTACCACCACTTCGGCGACAAGGAGGGCCTGTTCGACGCCGTCGTCGCGGAGGGCTTCGCCGAGTACCTCGACGCCGAGCGGAGCATCCCTGCGTCCGGACAACCGATCGAGGATCTCCGGCGGCACTGGGACAACCACGTGCAGTTCGGGCTCGACCATCCTCAGCTCTACCTCGTGATGTTCGGCAACATCCGTCCCGAACGCAGGCCCTCGACGGTGGCCACGGCGGAGGCCTTCCTCGAGGAGGTGCTCCGCCGTGCTGCTGCAGCGTCCCGGCTGGTGGTCACGCCGCGCGAGGCGGCGCGCAGCATCCTCGCCGCGAACATCGGCGTCACGCTCATGCTCATCTCGGACACGGCCGAGAAGCGGAGCCTGGAACTCTCCGTCATGACCCGCGAGGCCGTGCTCTCGGCAGTGGCCACGGATTCGGAGGCCGATCCCGTGATCGACACCGAGGGGACACCGGCCGTGGTGGTGGCAGCCATCGCACTGAACGCGGCACTGCAGTCCTCCCACCCCGATCAGCTCTCCGGTCCGGAGCTCAAGCTGTTCCTCGAATGGCTCCACCGGATCTCCAGCAGGTCCGCGAGCTGACCCATCCCGCTCATCCATCCCTCCCCGCACAGGTGCGGGGACAACGGTAAGGAAAGAACGTGGCAACACAAGTAGAAGCGAAGACCGGATCCAGCGTCCGGGTCCGCGTACAGAGATTCGGGACGTTCCTCTCCGGCATGATCATGCCGAACATCGGTGCCTTCATCGCCTGGGGCATCGTCACCGCGCTCTTCATCGAGGCCGGCTGGCTCCCGGTTCCGCAGCTCGGCGGATTCGGAGAGACCGACGGCGTGGCGAACATCGGTCTCGTAGGGCCGATGATCACCTATCTGCTGCCACTCCTGATCGCCTACACCGGCGGCCGCATGGTCTACGACGTCCGCGGTGGCGTGGTGGGATCCATCGCGACGATGGGTGTGATCGTCGGAGCAGGTATCCCCATGTTCATCGGCGCCATGATCATGGGCCCGCTCGGCGGCTGGACCATGAAGAAGATCGACGGGATCTGGGACGGCAAGATCCGCCCCGGCTTCGAGATGCTCGTCAACAACTTCTCCGCAGGGATCTGGGGTGCGGTCCTCGCCCTCATCGGCTTCTTCGGGGTCTCCCCGCTGGTCGAGGCCTTCAGCACCGGCGCGGGCAACGTGGTCCAGTTCCTCGTCAACAACGGGCTGCTGCCGCTGACCAGCATCTTCATCGAGCCCGCCAAGGTCCTGTTCCTCAACAACGCCATCAACCACGGTGTCCTGACGCCGCTGGGTGTGCAGCAGTCGCTGGAGGAGGGCAAGTCCATCCTCTTCCTGCTCGAGGCGAACCCCGGTCCCGGCCTCGGCATCCTGCTCGCGTACATGTTCTTCGGTCGCGGTGCCGCCAAGGCGTCCGCGTCCGGTGCCGCCATCATCCATTTCGTCGGCGGTATCCACGAGATCTACTTCCCCTACGTGCTCATGCGCCCGCTGCTGATCCTGGCCGCGATCGCAGGCGGCATGACCGGTATCGCGACGCTCAGCATCACGAACGCCGGGCTCGTCGCCCCCGCCGCTCCGGGGTCCATCATCGCCGTCCTCGCGCAGACCTCCCGCGACAGCTACGTGGGCGTCGTGCTGTCGGTCGTGCTCGCCACGGCCGTGTCCTTCCTCGTCGCATCGGTCATCCTGAAGACCGGCAGGAACCAGGACGACGGCGACCTCGCCGCCGCTGCGACCAGGATGGAAGGTCTCAAGGGCAAGAAGAGCTCCGTCGCCGGAACCTTCCAGACCTCCTCCGCGACGGAGGGCCCCATCCGCAACATCGTGTTCGCCTGCGACGCCGGCATGGGCTCCTCGGCGATGGGCGCTTCGGTGCTCCGCAACAAGATCAAGGCGGCCGGGTTCCCGGACGTCAAGGTCACCAACCTGGCCATCGCCAACCTGAAGGACGACTACGACGTCGTGGTGACGCACCAGGATCTCGCCGCACGCGCCGAACCGCTGACGCAGAGTGCCACGCACGTCGCCGTCGACAACTTCATGAACAGCCCCCGCTACGAGGAGATCGTGGAGCTGGTCCGGGCGAGCGCCGCGGCCGACGGCGGGATCGACCCGAAGAATCCCACGGCGGCCGCAGTGGCCGCCGACGCGGATGCCGACGGCGAGAGTGGAGCCGGCCGGGAGGTCCTCGCCGAGGAGAGCGTGATCCTCAGCGGACGGGCGACCACGCAGAAGGACGCGATCGACGAAGCCGGCAAACTGCTGGTGGACCGCGGTGCCGTCGATTCCAGCTACGTCGCGGCCATGCACGAGCGCGAACTGTCCGTCCCCACGTACATGGGCAACTTCCTCGCGATCCCCCACGGCACCAATGCCGCGAAGGATCTGATCAAGCGCTCGGCGGTGTCGATCATCCGCTACCCCGAGGGCATCGACTGGAACGGCAAGCAGGTCAAGTTCGTGGTCGGCGTCGCCGGCGTCAACAACGAGCACCTGTCCATCCTGTCCGCGATCGCCCGCGTGTTCTCCGACAAGGAGCAGGTCGCGAGGCTCGACGAGGCGACGACGGCGGACGAGGTCCTGGCCCTCTTCGGGAAGGTGAACGCCTGATGAAGGCCGTGCACTTCGGTGCCGGGAACATCGGCCGCGGCTTCGTGGGGCTCCTGCTCCACGAGGCAGGGTACGAGGTGGTCTTCGCCGACGTCGCGGACGCTCTGATCGGTCAACTGGCCTCGACGCCCAGCTATGTGGTCCACGAGGTCGGTGAGGAGCCGACCACGAGGACCGTCGACAACTACCGCGCCCTGAACTCGCGCTCGCAGGAGGAGGAGGTCGTCGCGGAGATCGCGACGGCCGACATCGTGACCACCGCCGTGGGTCCGAGCGTCCTGAAGTTCCTGGCGCCGGTCATCGCCCGCGCGATCGCCCGCCGGGACAGGGAGCTCGAACCCCTACAGGTCATGGCCTGCGAGAACGCCATCAATGCCACGGACCTCCTGCACCGCGAGGTCGAGCAGACGTACGACGGCGCGGCCCTGGATCTCGCGGCCCGGGCGGTGTTCGCCAATACCGCGGTGGACCGGATCGTCCCGAACCAGGCCGAGGGCCAGGGTCTCGACGTGACGGTGGAGACCTTCTTCGAATGGGTGATCGACCGGACGCCGTTCAGCGGCCGTACCCCCGACATCCCGGGAGTCACCTGGGTGGACGACCTCGGCCCCTACATCGAACGCAAGCTCTTCACCGTCAATACGGGGCACGCGGCGGCCGCCTACTTCGGTTACACGGCCGGCGCCGAGAAGATCGCCGATGCGATGGCGGACGAGTCCGTCGCATCCCGGGTCCGGGCGGTGCTCGGGGAGACCAAGCAACTCCTCGTGGCCAGACACGGCTTCGACGCGGCGGAGCAGGAAGCGTACGTGCAGAAGATCCTGCACCGTTTCAGCAACCGGCACCTGCCCGACACCGTGGTGCGTGTGGGCAGGGCTCCGCTGCGCAAGCTCGGACGCAGCGAGCGGTTCGTCGCTCCGGCGGCGGAACTCGCGGAGCGGGGAATCCACCCCGAGGCTCTTCTCGCCGCCATGGAGGCCGCCCTGTCCTTCTCGGCTCCGGATGATCCGGAGGTCGCTGCGCTGGCGGAGATCCTGGCGACCCAGGATCCGGCGGAGGCCACGACGTCGATCACGGGCCTCAATGCCGGGCATCCGCTTTTCGGGGCGGTCCGCGATCTCGTGGCACGCCACGGCCCCGGCCGGCACGGGTCGTAGGTTCCG
This sequence comes from uncultured Arthrobacter sp., assembly GCF_947493765.1. Lineage (GTDB taxonomy): Bacteria > Actinomycetota > Actinomycetes > Actinomycetales > Micrococcaceae > Arthrobacter_D. The sequence continues at coordinate 604,440 of NZ_CANLSZ010000001.1, read as the reverse complement.
ACGCTCCGGATGAGCGCCCGGGAGGGTATCGAGGGGACGACGTCGGGGTGGTGCGGCCGATGGCCGGTAAATTGGGGGTGTGAGTACCTTTCCCCATGACCTGCTGTCCATCGTGTATGCGAGCAGTGCCGCCTATCCGTTCGGCGACGAGGAACTCGCTGCCCTGCTGGAGCTCAGCCGGAGGAACAATGCCGATTCCCGGCTGACCGGCATGCTCATCTACGGTGGCGGGCATTTCCTGCAGGTCATCGAGGGTCCCAGCGATGTCCTGCGGGAGCGCATGTCCATCATCGCCGCGGATCCCCGCCATCTGGACGTCCGTGTCCTGTTCCAGGAGACGATCGACCAACGCCAGTTCCCCGAGTGGACCATGGCCTTCGAGCCGGCGACCGACCTGCGGCTGGAGGAGATCCCCGGCTACCGCACGTCGTTCTCCGACATCGAGGACGAGGAGGATCCGCAGCGATCCCTCGCGACCCTGCGGGAGCTGATGCACTGGTTCCAGGACCGGGCTGCGCAGCGCGGCTGACCCCGACCGAACGTCGCCCCTCCGGCCGGTGCTGGCGCAGGCATTCTGCTGCTGGTTACTCTTGGTCGATGTCGGCATACCCCGAGCTACTCCACACGGTCCTCGACGGCACCGACGTGCGAGGGTTGGCGGAGTTCTATCGCAGGCTTCTCGGATTGACGTACCGGCCGGGTGACGAACCTCCGACGGAGCGCGCAGACGACGCCCAATGGCTCGTCCTGATCGACTCGCAGGGACGATCCGTTCTCGCATTCCAGCAGGTAAAGGACCTTGCGCGGACAACCTGGCCTTCGGGCGGGGTGCCGATGCAACTCCACGTGGACTTCACGGTCTCCGATCGGGAAGCCCTCGAGCACCACCACTCCAGGGCGCTGGCGCTGGGGGCCGAAGTCCTGCTCGACCGGACGGACGACCCCGACGAACCGCTCTACGTCTACGCCGATCCGGCCGGTCACCCGTTCTGCATCTTCGTCGGCTAAAGTGATGAGGCGTCGGCCCCGAGCCCGGATCTTTCACTAGCCCCGATCCTTCACCGGCCGAATCCTTCACCGGCCAGGCACTTCGCCGGCCAGATCCACTCCGACAACGAGGTCGATCGACGAGTTCCACGACGTCCGCCCGGCGAAACGTCTGGGGGAACCGTGCCCTCGCGCCCCCGGCGACGCTCGTTCGTCGGGTTCGCTGTCTCCTTCGCGATCAGCGGTGCCGGTATCGCCATGCTCACCGGCGGGCTTCTCGCATCCATCGACATCGGCCGGCCGGCCCTGGCTGTCCTTTTCACCACGTCGGCAGGATCGAGCAGGCTCTCGGGCGGAAGTACGCGCTGTTGATGGTCATGAGCTTCGGCGTTGTCGGGTTCCTCCTCATGGCTGCACCGCAGGCACGTGCCCTCGGCAGAGGGGAAAGTGCGACGGCGTGAACCGACCGCCGATCCCTACCCGCGCAGCTGCTCCACCATGTCGAGGACGACCGCGCGGAGATCGCCGTCGTTCTCCTCCGCGACGCGCCGCTGACGCTGGTACCCGGCGCCACGCTGCATGATCGCGGCCACGTCGGCGAGTTCACTGCTGCAGCCGAGCCTTCGCGCGACGGGTTCCAGCCGGGTGAGCACCTCGGCGAGGTGATCGGTGACGAGCCGTTCGTTGCCGGCGGCGTCGAGGATGATGATGGCGTCCAGACCGTACCGCGCCGCACGCCACTTGTTCTCCTGGATGTGCCACGGCTGCATGGTGGGGATGGTCCCTCCGGCATCGAGCGTGTCGGAGAACTCCTGGACGAGACACTGGGTCAGGGCTGCGACGGCGCCCACGTCCTGCAGGGTGGACAGCCCGTCGCACACACGCATCTCGACCGTTCCGAGATTGGGGACCGGACGGATGTCCCAGCGGATCTCGCTGATGGAGTCGATCACTCCCGTGGTGAACATGTCCTGCACGTAGGACTCGTAGCCGGCCCAGTCGTCGAAGTGGAAGGGAAGACCCGCCGTGGGCAGCTGCTGGAACATGAGGGCTCGCTGCGAGGCGTAGCCGGTGTCCTCGCCACCCCAGAACGGCGACGACGCCGAGAGCGCCTGGAAGTGCGGCACGTAGTTCATCAGGCCGTCCACCACCGGCAGCGCCTTGTCCCGGCGATCGAGTCCCACGTGGACGTGCACCCCGTAGATCACCATCTGCTGTCCCCACCACCGGGTGCGGTCGATCAGTTTCGCGTACCGCTCCCGGTCGGTGACCTGCTGATCCCTCGGCGAGCTGAAGGGGTGCGAGCCCGCGCAGAAGACGTCGACCCCCATGGGATCGGTGACTTCGCGGACGGCGCCGAGCGAGCGGGCCAGATCGTCCTTCGCCTCGCCCACCGTGGTGCACACGCCCGTGACGAGTTCCACGGTGTTCAGCAGGAGCTCCTGCTTGATGTGCGGGTGCTCCTCGTCCTCCTGCAGCTCGGGGTGGTTGGCGCTGACGCCGCGGAGCACCTGATCGGCCACCGAGACCAGCTCGCCGGTGGAGCGGTCCACCAGGGCCAGTTCCCACTCGACACCGAGCGTGGATTGCGCGGACTGCGCGAAATCGATAGTCACGGAGCGGCTCCTGGGACGAGGTGTGCGGTGGTCGGGGATCAGGCCTATGGAGTGCGCCGTCGCGGGAGGACCGAGCTCAAGTGTAATGAGACCGCGGTGTCCCCGGCGCGCTGCCGCGGTCGGATGTCGTCGCCCGACCGGCCACGGGACCGCTGCAGCAGGGCAGAATGGGGGCGTGCCCATCCTGAACAAAGACATGACCCTGTGCATCTCGCTGGCCGCGCGGCCCAGCAACATCGGTACACGGTTCCACAACTACCTCTACGAGGAACTGGGGCTGAACTACGTCTACAAGGCGTTCACCACCACGGATCTGGCGGCGGCCATCGCGGGTGTGCGCGGGCTGGGCATCCGCGGCTGCGCCATCTCCATGCCGTTCAAGGAGGACGTGATCGCCCTGGTGGACCACCTCGATCCCTCCGCGCGGGCCATCGACTCCGTCAACACCGTCGTCAACGACGACGGCGTCCTCACCGCCTACAACACCGACTACCTGGCCGTGGCGCGACTGCTGCGTGAGCATGCCGTCCCGAGAACGCACTCGGTGCTCGTGCGCGGCTCCGGCGGCATGGCCAAGGCCGTCGTCGCGGCGCTGCGCGACTCCGGGTTCGACGATGTGGTGCTCGTGGCCCGCAACGAGCACACCGGCCGGGCACTCGCCGGTCTCTACGGCTTCGACTGGCAGGCGGAGGTGGGGGAGTCGACGGCGGATCTGCTCGTGAACGTCACGCCGCTCGGCATGGAGGGTGACGAGGCAGACGTCGTCGCCTTCCCGCAGCACGCCATCGAGGCGGCCCGCGTGGTGTTCGACGTCGTCGCCTCCCCGTCGGAGACCCCGCTCGTCCTCGCCGCACGGCACAGGGGCACACCGGTCATCACGGGTGCGGACGTGGTGGCCCTGCAGGCCGAGGAGCAGTTCGTGCTCTACACGGGTCTCCGGCCCACCCCGGAGCAGGTCCGGGCCGCAGGGGAGTTCTCGCGCAGGCAGTGACCGGGTGCCTTCCCTGCGCCGGGATCAGATCCTGAGCCAGCGGACACCCAACGGCTCGAGCCTCAGGCCCGTCCGCAGGAACACCCGCTCTCCACCGATGAGCTCCCACGCCGTCTCCGGCAGGCCGGAGAGGGTCTCCGCTCCGAGGTGCTGTGCGGTGTCCGCGACATTGACGAAGGCCACCACGGTGGAGTCCTCGCCGTCGAGCAGCCCGGGCCGCTGGTAGCCGAGGACGTGCGGGTTGTCCGTGTGGAACGGCAGGAGGCGTCCTCCGGCGAACTCGGGGGTCTGCTTGCGGATCTCGATGAGGTCCATGAGGCCGCGGAAGATGGCACCGGCCTCCGTGGTGGGATCCGTCCTGGCCGCATAGCGGTCCTCCGGATACGCGGGGCGGCCCACCCAGCGGCTGTCCACTGCTTTGGCGGGATCCTCGAGATAGGTGTGGTCGTTGAGCTGGCCCACCTCGTCGCCGAGGTATAGCAGCGGGATCCCACCGGTGCTGAGGATGATCGCGTGGGCCAGCAGGACCCGGGCCACCCCGGTGCCGTCGGCTCCGGCGTCGGCAGCGGACTCGAGTCCCGCCAGGGACGCCGTCGTGCCCGAGATGCGCGCGTCACCGGTGCGCGGGTTGTCCTGGAACGGGACCCCGCGGGCGAAGCTGCCGGGGAAACGGTTCACGTAGAAGGCGTTGAGGAACCGGCGGTGGTCGTGGCCGTCGATCCCGAGCTCGGCGGCGTCCTGGTCGGAGAACGTCCACCCGATGTCGTCGTGGCTGCGCACGTAGTTGACCCACGCCGTGCCCTCCGGGATCCCGTGCCGGCGCTCGAGGGCCTGGGCCAGCAGGGAGACATCACGGGTGGCGAGCGAGTTCCAGATCAGGGCCATCTGCAGCGGGTTGTAGCTGAGCCGGCACTCACCCGGGTCGATGTACTGCACCACCTCGTCCGGGTGGACGATGGCCTCGGACTTGAACAGCAGGGACGGCGCGGCGAGCCGGCACACGGCGTTGAAGGCCTGCAGCAGGAGATGGGCCTCCGGGAGGGACTCACAGGCGGTGCCGAGCCGCTTCCAGATGAAGGCGACGGCGTCCATGCGCCACCTCGACCCCGAGATTCGCGAGGAACAGCAGCTCGCCGGCCATCGCACGGAAGACCCGGGGATTCCGGTAGTCGAGGTCCCACTGGAACGAGTGGAAGGTGGCCCACACCCACCGCCCGTCCTCCAGGGGCACGAAGGAGCCGGGATGGTCGTCCGGGAAGATCTCCCGCACGGTCCGCTCGAACGCATCGGGCATGGAGCGGTCCGGGTAGATCCAGTAGAAGTCCGCGTACTCCGGGTCCTTCGCCAGAGCACGCCGGGCCCACTCGTGCTCGTTCGAGGTGTGGTTGAAGACGAAGTCGACCACCAGGGCGATCCCGTTCGCGCGCAGTTCCCGTGCGACGTCGGCGAGGTCGTCCATGGTGCCCAGCCGTGGGTCCACGGCGCGGTAGCTGGAGACCGCGTACCCGCCGTCGGAGTTCTCCTCGGGGGCCCGGAACAGCGGCATGAGGTGCAGGTAGGTCAGGCCGAGCTCGCGGAAGTAGGGGATGCGCTCGCGCAGACCGGCGAGGTCCCCGGCATACAGGTCCACGTAGCAGACTCCGCCGAGCATCCGGTTCGACTGAAACCAGTCCGGAGCCATGACCCGCACGGTGTCGAGGTTCTTGAGGTCCGCGGCCCGGTCCTGCCAGGAGGCCGCCGTGTCGAGGACCACCTGCAGGAGCTCGTCGTCGGCCCCCGGGCCGTACAGGGTGTGGAAGAGCCGCTGCAGGCGCGGGAACTCCGCCTCGACGCGTGCCTCGAAGGACTCCCAGTCCCCGTCCGAGGTGGCCGCCCGCCGTGCGGAGCCCAGTTCCGATCGGAGCCGATCGCCGGTCAGGGGTATGGCACTCATGCGGCAAGCCTAGGGCAGCGCAGCGCCCGGAGACGGTGTGGGACCACGCACGACGGTGCGCGACCGCCGGGCGGGCCGCGCACGGGAACCTTGCCATGCGCGCCGAACAGGTCCACAGTGTGGTGGAAAGCCAGGGAGGGACACCATGAGCACTTCCGCCGAACGGGCGTCCGACGCGCAGACCGCCACCGGCCAGCCGGAGCTCAGACGGGTCCTCGGACCGAAGCTGCTACTGCTGTTCATCGTGGGTGACATCCTCGGAGCAGGGGTCTACGCGGTCACCGGGACCATGGCCGGCACGGTCGGGGGAATCGTCTGGCTCCCGTTCCTGCTCGCCTTCCTCGTGGCGACCATGACGGCGCTGTCCTATCTGGAACTCGTCACGCAGTACCCCCAGGCCGCCGGTGCTGCGCTGTACACGCACAAGGCCTTCGGTATTCACTTCGTCACGTTCCTCGTGGCGTTCGCCGTGGTCTGCTCGGGGATCACCAGCGCCTCCACCTCGGCGAACGTCCTCGCCCAGAACTTCTTCGGCGGGCTCGAGGTCAACGGCTGGATGGAGGTGCCCGGGCAGGGCGTGATCACGGCCGTGGCGCTGGGCTTCATGCTGCTGCTCGCCGTCGTCAATCTGCGTGGCGTCGGGGAGAGCGTCAAGTTCAACGTGGTGCTGACCCTGGTGGAGATGACGGCGCTGTGCATCGTGATCGGCGTCGGTTTCTACGCGATGGCGCAGGGCAACGGCAACATCGGCGAGATCTTCGTGTTCTCGGATCAGCAGGACAAGGGCCTGTTCCTCGCGGTGACCGCGGCGACCTCGATCGCCTTCTTCGCGATGGTCGGGTTCGAGGACTCCGTGAACATGGTGGAGGAGACGAAGGAACCGGAGCGGATCTTCCCGCGCACCATGCTGACGGGCCTCGGGATCGCCGTCGTCTTCTACATGCTGGTCGCGATCTCCGTGGTCACGGTGCTGAGCCCCACCGAGCTGGACGGCATCCGTGAAGCCGAGGGCGCGGCCCTGCTCGAGGTGGTGCAGAAGGGCTCCCCGGGTTTCCCGATCGAGCGGATCTTCCCGTTCCTGGCGGTCTTCGCCGTGGCCAACACGGCCCTGATCAACATGCTCATGGCGAGCCGGCTGATCTACGGGATGGCGCGCCAGGGCATCCTGCCCCGACCGCTCGGCGGAGTCCTGCCGGTGCGCCTGACCCCCTGGGCCGGCATCGCCTTCTCCACCGTCCTCGCGCTCGGTCTGATCGTCTACGTCACGAGCGATCCGGACAGCAACATCGTGGCCAATCTCTCGGGCACCACTGCGTTCCTGCTGCTGTGCGTCTTCACGGTGGTGAACATCGCCTGCGTGGTGCTGCGGGGAAAGCGTGACCCGAACAGGAAGGTGTTCTTCACCTCGCCCGGACCGATGCCGATCGTCGCCGCGGTCCTGTGTGCTTTCCTCGCCGGGCCCTGGGTGGGACGCGACGTCATCCAGTACCAGATCGCCGGGGGGCTCATGGTCATCGGCGTGGTGCTCTGGGTTATCACCTGGCTCATCAACCGGAGCACCGACACCCGCCCCGGAGATCCGGCGCTGGTGGAGAGCTCCGGGCCGGACGACTGACGCCGATAGCATCACGGCATGGAGATCCTCCGCTACGCCGCGTTCACCGACAGGCCCGACGGCGGTAATCCCGCCGGCATCGTCCTCGATGCCGGCCGGCTCACGGCGGACCGGATGCAGGCCATCGCCGCCGACGTCGGCTACGCGGAGAGTGCGTTCATCACGGCGCGGAGTCCCGGCCACGCGACGGTCCGCTACTTCGCGCCCGAGGCCGAGATCCCGTTCTGCGGGCACGCGACCATCGCCACCGGCGTCGCGCTCGCCGAGCGCGAGGGGCCCGGACGCCTGGTCCTGTCCACACCCGTGGGAGAACTCGAGCTCACGACGGAGCGGATCGGGGACGGTCTGGTCGCCTCGCTCGTCACGGTCGAGCCGTGGGCCGGGGAGATCGACGACGCCGTCCGCGCCGACCTGCTCCGGCACCTGCGGCTGGACGAGGCCGATCTCTCCACCGAGCTGCCGGTGATGCTGGCCTTCGCCGGCAATGTCCATCCGATCGTGCCCGTGCGGAGCTCCGCCGTGCTCCACGCCCTCGACTACGACTACGGCGGGCTGAAGACCTTCATGGCCGAGCAGGGCTGGGGCGCGACCATCGCCGTCGTCCACCGGCTGGCGCCCGACGTCTTCGAGGCGCGCAATCCGTTCCCGCCCGGAGGCGTGCGCGAGGACCCGGCGACCGGTTCCGCTGCGGCCGCACTCGGCGCGTATCTCCGGGAACGCGGTGAGCTCACACCGCCCACCGTCCTGACGGTGCATCAGGGATCCGACGTCGGGCGCCCCTCCGTGATCACCGTGGCGATCCCCGGAGCCGGTGGGCTGACCGTCTCGGGCGGAGCCGTGCGGATCGACGCCTGACCCGGTCCCTGGCTGCCACTGGGGCCCGGATGGCCCGGATGGCCCTGGGGCCCGGATGGCCCCGGTCCCCGGCTGCCCCGGGGCCTCGATGTTCCCGGGCGGTCGGCGCGCGGCGTCCGCGGGAACGGTCAGGGTCGGTAGCCGAAGGCGGCCAGTCCCAGCTCCGGGTGGGGACTGAAACCCAGGGACCGGTAGAACGGGTGGGACAGGGCGGCGTCGGGCGTGGTCCCGGCATCGGTGCTCAGCGCGATGAACATGCAGTGGCGGTAGCGCTGCTGTACGTGGAGCACCAGCGCGCGGCCCACACCGCGCCGCCGCGCGTCGGGGTGCACGAGGATGTCCTGGAGGTAGCAGATGGACTCGTCGTCGGAGACGGTCCGGGCCAGTCCGAGGAGCGTGCCGTCGTCGTCGCGCACCGTCAGCAGCAGGTGCGATCCGGCCAGGCTGCGCTGCAGGCGGTCCGGGTCGCGTGTGTAGGCGGTCCAGCCGACGGCGTCGTAGAGTGCGAGCGCTTCGGCCGGCGGTGGGAGGGCGCCTTCGGTGAGTTCCACGTGCGTCACCCTATCGCGGGGTCCTGAGCGCTAGGGACCGGCGATCGCCGCGACCCGCGCATCGGTGACGGCGATGAGATCCGTCGGTGCGAGCTCGATGTCCAGGCCGCGCCGCCCACCCGAGACGAAGACCGTGGGGTGGGCCAGCGCGGTCCCGTCGACGACGACGGGGGAGTGCCGGCGCTGCCCGAGCGGTGAGATCCCTCCGAGCACGTAGCCCGTCCAGCGCCGCGCCACCTCGGGGTCGGCCATCGACGCCCTCCTACCGCCGAGCGTCGCGGCGAGGGCCTTCAGATCGAGTGAGCCGCTGACGGGGACGACGGCGCACACGAGGAGACCGTCCACACTGGTCATCAGCGTCTTGAGGACACGGGCCGGTACGACGCCGAGCGCCGCGGCGGCCTCGAGCCCGTACGACGGCGCCCCGTCCTGGTGCGTGTACGGCCGGACGGTGAACGGGACCTGCGCTGCCGTCAGCGCGCGGAGGGCCGGCGTACCGCCCGGTCCCGGCTGTTTCCCGCCCATCCGTCCTCCGTCCTATGTCCTCCGTCCTCCGTCCTATGTCCTCCGTCCTCCGGTTTCCGTCGTCAGTAGGGGTGGCAGCAGGTCACGACGCTTCGCCCGACGCCATCAGGGCGTGGAGGGGGCCGTCGTCGAACGCGTCGAACGCGTCGAGCAGCGCCCGGATGTCCCTGTATACCAGGGCGGCGCCGGCGTCCCGGAGTTCGGACTCGCTGGTTCCGCCGGAGGCGAGGGCGATCGTGGGGATCCCCAGTTCGGTGGCGGCGATGACGTCCCAGACCGCATCGCCCACGAAGACGACGTTCGCGGCCTCCAGCCCGCCGGCGTCGAGCGCTGCCTGCAGGATGTCGGGGGAGGGCTTGCTGTTGCCGGCGTCGTCGGTGGTGGTCGCCGCGGTGATGGCGTCGTCGGCGTCGATGACGGCACGGTTCGCATCGACGTCGTCCTGCGAGGCCGAGGAGGCGAGGACGACCACCAGGCCGTCGTCCGCGCAGCGGCGCACCAGCTCGGCAGCTCCGTCGAAGGCGCGCAGGGAGGGCCAGAACGAGGAGAAGATGGCGCCGTGCGTGGAGTCGATCGCGGTGTCCTGGCCGGCATCGCGACCCTCGCCGAGCAGGTGGGCGACGAGCTTGTCCCCGCCCATGCCGATGGCCCGGTGGATCCCGGACATGGGGACGTCGTGTCCGAAGCGGCGGAAGGACTGCCACCACGCGATGGTGTGGAGATAGTTGGAATCGACGAGCGTGCCGTCGACGTCGAAGAGGACGCCGCGGCGCACCTCACTGCTTTCCGTGTCGTCCGTCATGGACCTGCCTTCCGTAGGGTGGGATGACCTCCCAGTCTAGGAACCCCTGCGCACCGGGTGCACACGCGCCGCCCGGGTTGCGGGTTCGGCGACCGTATGCCCCGCTCACCCGGTGAGGACGGGCTCCACCACGAGTGCGAGGCGTTCGTCGCCCACCCGGGTCAGCACGAGCGTCGCCTTCCTGCGGCCCTTCCCCGCTCCCGCCAGGAGCTTCTCCCGCACCTCCTCCGGAGTGACGGAGATGCCGCGCTTCTTGATGTCGAGGACCCCGATCCCCTCCGCGCGTACCCACGCCTTCAGGGCCTTCACATTGAAGGGGCGGACCTCGAGGATCCGGTAGGCGCGGGCGAACGGGGTGTCGATGTGCGAGGGCGCGCAGATGTACGCGATCATCGGATCGAGCAGGTGCCCACCGAGCTGCGCCGCGAGATCGGCGACGAGCTCGGCTCGGATGACGGCGCCGTCGGGTTCGTAGAGATAGCCCTCCGGTGCTCCGATCGCCGCCGTCGGACCGGCTCCGAAGTCCGCCGCCGACGTCAGCTCCGCCGCGTTCCGCGCCCCGAGGACCAGGGCTGCCCGGCGGACGCCGTCCCGCCGGAGGGCGTTGAACCACAGCGCCACCTCCGTGACGGCGCCGTCCACGGAGACCCACTGCGCCTCGCAGTCCGCGGGGATCGCGTCGTGCGGCATGCCCGGTCCCATCTTCACGCCCACGGGCGTGCCCGTCGCCGCGAGGTCCTGCACGAAGGACAGGGGCGGCGAGAAGGCCTCAGGGTCGAAGAGGCGGGAGGTGCCCGACGTCGTCGTGGTCCGCCGCGCCGGATCCAGCCACACGCCGTCGTACTCCGTGGTGTCCACGAGACCGGCGTCGGTGTTGACCACGCGCGCGTTGGGGAAGGGCAGCAGATTCATGGTCGCGGCGGCCGCGGTCGTCTCGTCCAGTTCGACGGCGGTGACCTCGCGGTCGAGCGTGGCCAGGGCCATGCTGTCCGCGCCGAGCCCGCACCCCAGATCCGCGATCCGTACCAGACCGGCGTCGGCGAAACGGCGGGCGTGGCGCGCGGCGACGACGAGGCGGGTGGCCTGCTCCAGGCCCGCCTCCGTGAACACCATGCGCTCCGCGAACGGGCCGAACTTGGCCGTGGCACGCGCCCGGAGCCGCGACTGGGTGAGGGCTGCGGCCACGACCTCGGGCGCATGCCCGGCCCTGCGGAGTCGGTCGGTGAGCCGCATGCTGTGCGCTTCGTCGTACGGCCCGAGCGAGTTTAGCAGCTCCCACCCCTCGGGGGAGAGGATGTGCGCGAGGTTCTCCGTTGCCATCCGGTCAGCCTAGAGGACGCTCCGTCGCGCCCGGCGTCCGCGCGCCCTCATCGCCCTCCTAGCCGCCCGCGGTCGTCGCCTTCCGTCGCTCACCATTGCCCACTGGCTGGCACTCACCTTGACCGAGTGCCAGCCGTTGCATACAGTCGGAGTTGGCACTCGCTCCCCGCGGGTGCCAGCCTGCGAGGGCAGCGTTCACCGGCACCGCGACGACGGTACACGCCCAGCCCGAAGGCCTTTACTCCATTGGAATCGAACGCAAAGGAGAGCCCGAGTGTCGGTCTCTATCAAGCCCCTTGAGGATCGCATTGTGGTCCGCCCCCTCGAAGCCGAGCAGACCACTGCTTCCGGCCTCGTCATCCCGGACACGGCCAAGGAGAAGCCCCAGGAGGGCGAGGTCGTAGCCGTCGGACCGGGTCGCATCGACGACAACGGCAACCGCGTTCCCATCGACGTGTCCGAGGGCGACGTCGTCATCTACTCGAAGTACGGCGGAACCGAGGTCAAGAACGGCGGCCAGGAGTACCTCGTGCTCTCCGCCCGCGACGTCCTCGCCATCGTCGTCAAGTAGTAGCCCCTGAGAAGAGCCCCGGTCGCACTGGCCGGGGTTTTTCTTGCTGCACAAGCCTGAAAGGAATCAACAATGGCAAAGCAGTTGGAATTCAACGACGCCGCCCGCCGTGCCCTCGAGGCCGGCGTGGACAAGCTCGCCGACACCGTCAAGGTGACGCTGGGCCCGCGTGGACGCAATGTGGTGCTCGACAAGAAGTGGGGCGCCCCCACCATCACGAACGACGGCGTCACGATCGCCCGCGAGGTCGAGCTCGACGACCCGTACGAGAACCTCGGCGCACAGCTGGCCAAGGAAGTTGCCACCAAGACGAACGACGTCGCCGGTGACGGCACCACCACGGCCACCGTCCTGGCGCAGGCACTCGTCAAGGAGGGCCTGCGCAACGTGGCCGCCGGCGCTGCACCCGGACAGCTCAAGCACGGTATCGAGGTGTCGGTCGAGGCCGTCGCCAAGCGCCTGCTGGAGAACGCCCGCGAGGTCGTCGGTCAGCAGACCGCCAACGTCGCGTCGATCTCCGCCCAGAGCACCGAGGTGGGAGACCTCCTCGCGGAGGCCTTCGAGAAGGTGGGCAAGGATGGTGTGATCACCATCGAGGAGTCCTCCACCACGCAGACCGAACTGGTCCTCACGGAGGGCATGCAGTTCGACAAGGGCTACCTCTCGCCGTACTTCGTGACCGACGCCGAGCGTCAGGAAGCCGTCCTCGAGGACGCGCTCATCCTCATCAACTCCGGCAAGATCTCCTCGCTGCAGGAGTTCTTGCCGCTGCTCGAGAAGGCCCTGCAGGCCGGCAAGCCGCTGTTCATCATCGCCGAGGACATCGAGGGTGAGGCACTGTCCACCCTCGTGGTGAACAAGATCCGCGGCACCCTGAACGTCGTCGCCGTCAAGGCACCGGGCTTCGGTGACCGCCGCAAGGCCATGATGCAGGACATCGCCACGCTCACGGGCGCGCAGGTCGTCTCGCCCGATCTCGGTCTGAAGCTGGACCAGGTGGGCCTCGAGGTGCTGGGGTCGGCTCGCCGCATCACCGTCACCAAGGACGCCACCACCATCGTGGACGGCACGGGCAGCGAGTCCGACGTCGCCGACCGCGTGGCGCAGATCCGCGCCGAGGTGGAGCGCACCGACTCCGACTGGGACCGCGAGAAGCTCCAGGAGCGCCTGGCGAAGCTCGCCGGCGGTATCGGCGTCATCAAGGTCGGCGCCGCCACCGAGGTGGAGCTCAAGGAGAAGAAGCACCGCATCGAGGACGCCGTGTCGTCGACGCGTGCAGCTCTCGAAGAGGGCATCGTCGCCGGTGGCGGCTCCGCGCTGGTCCACGCCGGCAAGGCACTGGACACCGACTCGGACGTCCTCGCACTCGAGGGCGACGCCGCGACGGCCATCGGTCTCGTGCGTCGTGCGCTCGCCCAGCCCCTGCGCTGGATCGCCGAGAACGCCGGGCATGAGGGCTACGTCGTCGTCTCCCGCGTCTCCGACCTCGAGGTGGGCCACGGCTTCAACGCCGCGACCGGCGAGTACGAGGACCTCGTGGAGTCCGGCATCATCGACCCGGTGAAGGTGACCCGCTCGGCCCTGCGCAACGCGGCTTCCATCGCGGCACTGGTGCTCACCACGGAGACCCTCGTGGTGGAGAAGCCCGAGGAGTCCGACGACGAGGGCCACGGCCACTCGCACTAGGACACCCGGGCTCGTCCCGCGTCACCAGATCCAGCAGCACCCCGGTTCCTCGGAGCCGGGGTGCTGCTGCGTTCGGGGTGCGGGGGAGTGCGGGGGTTTCGTCGTCCATCCCATCGTTCGGCGCTGGATGGTGGGCAGCGCTGGTCGTTACCACTGGTCGCGGGTGGACAGTGGGGAGGGAGCCCGGACAGGGTGAGGTTTCGTCGTCGTCCCCATCGTTCGGCGCTGGATGGTGGGCAGCGCCGGTCGTTCCCATTGGTCGCGGGTGGAGAGTGGGAGGGAGCGTGCAGGGGTGGGGGTTCGTCGTCGTTCCCATTGTTCGCAGGTGGACGGTGGGGTGGGAGCGCGTGCGCGGTAAGGGTTCGTCGTCGTTCCCACTGATCGGTCCTGAACGGTGGGCAGCGCCGGTCGTTCCCACTGGTCGCGGGTGGAGAGTGGGAGGGAGCCCGGACAGGGTGGGGTTTCGTCGTCGTTCCCACTGTTCGGCGCTGGACGGTGGGAGGGAGCGCGCTCAGGGTGGGGGTTCGTCGTCGTTCCCACTGTTCGGCCCTGAACGGTGGGAGGGAGCGCGCTCAGGGTGGGGGTTCGTCGTCGTTCCCACTGTTCGGCCCTGAATGGTGGGCAGCGCCGGTCGTTCCCATTGGTCGCAGGTGGACGGTGGGAGGGAGCGCGGGCAGGGCAGGGGTTCGCGCTCGTTCTCACTGGCCACAGGTGGAGAGTGGGAGCGAGGCCGCTCAGGGCAGGGATTCGCCGTCGTTCGCGCTGCTGACCTCCGAATCGAGAGAGGGAGGCGGGGCCTGTGCGTGGGGGTGTGCTCGTCGCTCCCCCGGGCGGCGATCAAGGGGCGGGAACGAACGGTTCCGCCCACTGCCGAAGCTGGCCCGGAGGGATCGAGGACGACGGCCCGACGCATCAGGTCCCTTGATCAGCGGCGGTCGGTCACACTCGTGCCCATGTCAGGGTGAGGGCCGAGGATGCTCCGGTCGCGCCGGGAGGATGTCAGCGCGGACCAGGGCCCGGTCGTAGGCGATCCGCCCCTCGTTCTCCAGGATCATCGTCTCCGCCACCTGCTCGCCCGTGCGCTTGTCGCGTTCGATCCGGTACACCCTGTTATGGCGCAACACGTCGCCATCCTTCTCATAGAAGTAGGCGTCACGCTCGCGGATATGGAACTTCATCGGCAGCTCGGTGTCCGCTCGCAGCTCCCCGCGGAGGTGCTCCTCCGTGGTCCAGGTCCGGAACTGGAAGGTGTACGGCGTCCGGTTCTCCACCTGGTAATCGAGATAGTTGAAGGCTATGGAGGTCCCGGTACCCCAGGGAATCTGTCGATTGTGGTCCGGGAAGAGATCGAGTCCGTTGTGGTGGTGATGCTCCACCACGGTGAGCGGGCTGTGGAGCACCATCCAGTGCAACAGGTTGGTGAACTGGCACATGCCACCGCCCATCCCGCGGGAGGGCTTGCCGTTGCTGATCGTCATGCCCTCGCGGTAGCCCTCCTTGGCGGAGCACCGACCGGCGAGGTGCCAGAAGGAGAACCGTTCTCCGGGAGCTATCACTATTCCGTCGATCTTCGGTGCCGTCAGTCCCAGACTGACGGCCTTGTTGTCCTGCAGCTCGGTGTCCACATTCCCGAGGCGACGGCGGATCAGCGACGTGTGCCGGTATACCGTGACAGGAAGTGACTCGGTCGTGCGGCGCCTGGCAAACCGCTTCCGGCCCCCGAAATTCTTCAGGTGCCGCAGCAGGATCATGCGTTCCATCGCGATCCGGTAGGTCAGCGGCGAGAGTTCACCGAAGAGGCGTCGAGCCATGGAATACCACCTTCACAAGCTGATCGATCGGCGCCGGCGACGGAACGCGCATGGATCATCGGGCTACCCCGGTACCCCTCGACGAAGGGTACCGGGGTCCTGCGGACGCGCCGGGGATCAGGCGTCGACGACGATCGCCGTCACCACGGGCTGCCGGTTGTAGAAGCGGCGCATCCAGTTGGACGTGGCCCGCTCGATGATCTCCTCCGGATCCTGCTTGCGTCCACCCTGACGGTTCGACGCGGCGTCGCGCAGTGCCTTCTCGACGGCGGCGCCGGCCTTGTCCAGGTCCTCGTTGGAGCAGGAGAAGCCCTTGGTGAAGAACTCGGGGGCCTCGACCATGTCGCCGTTGTCCGGATCGATGATCGCCAGGACGGTGACCACGCCCTCCTCCGCCAGGCGGCGGCGCTCGCGCAGGTCCTCCTCGGTGATGCCGCCCACGCTGTCGCCGTCCACGAACACGAGGCCGGCGTCCACCTTGCCCGAGAGCGTGGCACGCCCGCGGGCGAGATCCACGGTGACGCCGTCCTGGGCGATGACCACGTTGCGGGGATCGACGCCGGTGGAGACGGCGATCTCCGAGTTGGCGCGGAGGTGACGCCACTCGCCGTGCACGGGCATGACATTGCGCGGCTTGACGATGTTGTAGCAGTAGGCGAGCTCGCCCGCGCTGGCGTGCCCGGAGACGTGCACCTTCGCGTTGCCCTTGTGCACCACATTCGCGCCGATCTCGGTGAGCGCGTTGATGATGCCGTAGATGGCGTTCTCGTTGCCGGGGATCAGCGAGCTGGCCAGCAGCACCGTGTCGCCCTCGCTGATGCGGATGGCGTGGTCCTTGTTCGCCATGCGGGACAGGGCCGCCATCGGCTCACCCTGCGAGCCGGTGCAGATCAGCACCACCTTGTGGTCGTCGCTGCGCTCGAGCTTCCTGAAGTCGACGAGCAGGCCCTGCGGAATGTTCAGGTACCCGAGGTCTGCCGCGATGGTCATGTTGCGCACCATCGAGCGGCCCACGAAGGCCACCTTGCGCTTGTGCCGGTGCGCGGTGTCGATGATCTGCTGGATGCGGTGGATGTGGCTCGCGAAGCTGGAGACGATGATGCGGCGTGGCGCGGTGCGGAACACCGCGTCGATGGCCGGCGCCAGGTCCTTCTCGGACGTGGTGAAGCCCGGCACATCGGCGTTCGTGGAGTCCGTGAGGAACAGGTCCACGCCCTCCGCGCCCAGGCGGGCGAAGGCTCCGAGGTCCGTGATGCGCCGGTCCAGGGGGAACTGGTCCATCTTGAAGTCGCCCGTGTGCAGCACCATGCCGGCCGCGGTGCGGATGGCGACGGCGAGGCTGTCGGGGATGGAGTGGTTGACGGCGACGAACTCGAGATCGAAGCCCTCGATGGTGCGCCGGTCGCCCTCCTTGACCTGGACGGTCTTCGGGGTGATGCGGTGTTCCTTGAGCTTGGCCTCGATGAACGCGAGCGTCAGCCGCGAACCGATCAGGGGGATGTCCGCGCGTTCCTTCAGCAGGTAGGGGATACCGCCGATGTGGTCCTCGTGCCCGTGGGTGAGGACCACCGCGACGACGTCGTCGAGACGCTCGCGGATGTAGGAGAAGTCGGGGAGGATGACGTTGATCCCCGGCTGGTGGTCCTCGGGGAACAGGACGCCGCAGTCGACGATCAGCAGTTTGCCGTCGAACTCGAAGACGGTCATGTTTCTGCCGATCTCACCGATCCCACCGAGTGCGACGATGCGCATGGCTCCCTTGGCCAGTTCCCGTGGTGCTTTCAGTGCAGCAGGTCGTTTATTCACAGATCAGCATTCTCTCGTTGATGAGCCGAAGCGGGTCAGGGGGCTCATCGACGTTGTGTCGTCGAGGCCGGCAGACCCGGCGATCGGACTCAGATGGTCCCGGGTATCCGCCGGGAGATACTCCTATCAAGAGTACGTGCTCCCGCCGTGAACCGGCGGATCGGCGGCCGACAGCGGGAACGGACCGGACAGGAGGAGCGACGCGCGGGGCGGGGACCGGCCGGAAAGCGGGGCGGCGACCGGCCGGAAATAGGGCGGCTCCGCCGAGCGTTCTAGACTGGTACGGCCGCAGGCGTAGCCCGCCGCAGGCCCCACCCACCCAGATCGGGCAACACCGAAAGAGGCGTATCAGTGAGCCAGCAGTCCGGCCAGAACGAGACCCACGACCCTTTCGGATTCATCGGCCTGACGTACGACGACGTGCTCCTGCTCCCCGGCCACACCGACGTCATTCCGTCGGAGGCCGATACGTCGTCGCGCATCTCCCGGCGCATCACGGTCAGGACCCCCCTGCTCTCCTCCGCCATGGACACCGTGACCGAGTCCCGTATGGCCGTCGCCATGGCACGGCAGGGCGGCCTCGGCGTCATCCACCGCAATCTCTCCATCCAGGACCAGGCCGACCAGGTGGACCGGGTGAAGCGCAGCGAGTCGGGCATGATCTCGAATCCGCTGACCATCGGGCCCGACGCCACGCTCCAGGAACTCGATGCCCTGTGCGGGCACTACCGCGTCTCCGGTCTGCCCGTGGTCGACGACGCCGGCCGCCTCCTCGGCATCGTGACCAACCGCGACACGCGCTTCGTGCTCGAACGCGACTTCCCCCGCACGCTCGTGCACACCGTGATGACCAAGATGCCGCTGGTGACCGGGCGCGTGGGCATCAGCGGCGACGACGCGATCGACCTCCTCGCGACCAACAAGATCGAGAAACTTCCCCTGGTCGACGGCGAGGGCGTGCTCCGCGGCCTCATCACGGTCAAGGACTTCACGAAGGCCGAGCAGTACCCGCTCTCCACGAAGGACGACGACGGACGCCTCCGCGTCGGGGCCGCCATCGGCTTCTTCGGTGACGGCTGGGAGCGGGCCATGGCGCTGGTCGACGCCGGTGTCGACGCCCTCTTCGTCGACACGGCCAACGGCCACAGTGCCGGCGTCCTCGAGATGATCGCGCGGCTCAAGGCCGAGACCTCCGCGGCCCACGTCGACATCGTCGGCGGGCAGGCAGCCACCCGCGAGGGAGCGCAGGCCCTGATCGACGCCGGAGCCGACGGCATCAAGGTGGGTGTAGGGCCGGGCTCCATCTGCACCACGCGCGTCGTCGCGGGCGTCGGCGTACCGCAGGTGACGGCGATCTACGAGTCCGCGAAGGCCGCCATCCCCGCCGGGGTCCCGGTGATCGCCGACGGCGGTCTGCAGTACTCCGGCGACATCGGCAAGGCGCTCGTCGCCGGCGCCGACACCGTGATGCTCGGTTCGCTCCTGGCCGGTTCCGCCGAGTCCCCCGGGGAGCTGGTCTTCGTCAACGGGAAGCAGTTCAAGACCTACCGGGGCATGGGCTCCCTGGGCGCCATGCAGACCCGCGGCAAGAACACCTCGTACTCGAAGGACCGCTACTTCCAGGCCGACGTCGCCGGCGACGACAAGCTGATCCCCGAGGGGATCGAGGGCCGCGTGGCCTACCGGGGCCCGCTGGCCTCGGTGGCCCACCAGCTGGTCGGGGGCCTACGCCAGACCATGTTCTACACCGGCGCGCGCACCATCGCCGAGCTCAAGGCCAAGGGCAAGTTCGTCCGCATCACCTCGGCCGGGCTGAAGGAATCCCACCCGCACGACATCCAGATGACAGTTGAGGCACCCAACTACGGCTCCAACTAGCCACTCCCGGCCCCCGTACGCCCCTCCCGGCGCGGGAGGTGCCCCGTGAGCGGACTCCCGCAGCCCGAGGCCACCGCCCGCCGCAGGATCCGCGTCCGTCCGTACGCGCGCGCCGTCGGGCAGGTCCTCGCGGTGAGCGCCAAGGCGTCGCCGGGTGCCGTCGCCATGAAGATCGGCGGCTCCCTCATCTCCGCGGTGCTGCCGCTCGTGACCACCTACTTCGCGGCCCTCACGACGACGGCGCTCGCCGACGCCTACGCGGGTGAGGCCGACGCCGGTCGGTCGGCCCTCGTCTACGTGGTCATCACGGTGGTCCTCGGGCTCCTGTGGGGAGCGTTCACGAGCGTGGACCGCTACATCCAGCAGGTCCTGAGCTTCCGTGTCGGGGCGATCGTGGGCGACCGCATGTACGAGCGTTTCCTGGCGCTGGAGTTCTGGCGCTACGACGACAAGGAGACGGTCGATCTCTACGACCGTGCGCGGCGCTTCTCCGACTCCTACGCCCGCGTCCTGGACCGGATCGCCGCGATCTTCACGCAGCTGGTGTCCGTGGTCCTCGCGATCGGCGCGCTGCTCCTGGTCAGCTGGTGGATCGCGCTCATCGTCCTCGTGGCGATCATCCCCAGCGTCTACCTGCAGTTCAGACTCTCGCGCGAGCAGATCGCGCACTGGAACACGCAGATCGACTCCCGGCGGCAGCGGCGCATGATCGAGACGAATCTCATGAAGCCGCAGAACATCGCGGAAATGCGCCTCTACGGGATCGTCCGCTACCTGATGGGCCTGCGCTCCACCCTGCGCGACGTGGACGAGAAGCGGCGGCTCGACTTCCAGAAGCGCTACATCCCCAAACAGCTCGTGGCCGACGCGCTGCAGTACGGCGCCCAGCTGCTGGCCCTCGTGTGGGTGGTGGTCCAGATCATCGCGCGGGCCCAACCCGTGGGCCAGTTCCTCTACGTCCAGCAGATCGTCAGCCGCGCGCTGACCACGGCGAACAGCCTCGTCTCGTCGCTGAGCTCCATCGACGAGGATCTGGCGAACCTGAAGGACTACGAGCAGTTCATGGAGTTCCCGCTGTCCACCACGGCCACCGGACGGCTGGACGGTGCGCCGTCCGCCGTCGAACTCCGCGACATCCACTTCACCTACACCGGCTCGGAGGCGGAGGTCCTCAGGGGCATCTCCATGTCGTTCGAGCGGGGCACGCACGTGGCGATCGTGGGCGAGAACGGTGCGGGCAAGTCGACGCTCGTGAGGGTCCTCGCCGGGCTCTACCAGCCGAGCGAGGGGGCGGTCCTGCTCGACGGGCGCGATCTGCGCGGCATCCGCATCGACGACTGGCACGAGCATCTCGCCGTGATGTCCCAGGACTTCCTGCGCTACGAGTTCGCCACCGCGGCGAACAACATCTACTTCGGTGACGTGCACGGCCCGCGCGACGACGAGCGCGTCCGCCGTGCCGCCGAGGACGCCGAGGCAGGCGACTTCATCGCGAAGCTGCCCGACGGGTTCGAGAACTACGTCAGCAACTGGATGGAGGATCCCCGGGGGCGGAAGGGCAGCGGACTCTCCGGCGGGCAGTGGCAGCGGCTCGCGATGGCCCGCAACTTCTACCGGGACGCGCCCTTCATCGTCATGGACGAACCCACCTCGGCGATCGACGCGCTCGCCGAGCACCGCATCTTCTCGCAGCTCTTCGCCGACCGTTCCCGGACCATCATCGCCATCAGCCACCGGCTCGCCACCATCGAGAAGGCCGACGTCGTGTACATGCTCGAGGACGGCCGGATCGTCGAGTCCGGCACCCACCGCGAGCTCGTGGCGCTGCGGGGCCGGTACTACCGCATGTTCGAGAGCCAGCTGCCGGAGGCCTGAACCCGCCCCGCCCGACCGGCGACCCACGCTGGGCTAATCTGGAGCAGTGACTTACGAGATCGAGATCGGCCGGGCCAAGCGTGGACGCAGGGCATATTCGCTGGACGACGTGGCGGTGGTCCCTTCCCGACGGACCCGTGATCCGCTCGACGTGTCCGTGTCCTGGCAGATCGATGCCTACCAGTTCGAGATGCCCGTGATCGCGGCGCCCATGGACTCGGTGATGTCCCCCGCCACGGCGATCGCCATGGGCCGGCTCGGGGGTCTGGGCGTGCTGAATCTCGAGGGTCTGTGGACCCGCTACGATGACCCGCAGTCCGTGCTCGACGAGATCGCCGGGCTGAGCACCGAGAACTTCAGCCCCGCCGCCACGCGACGCCTGCAGGAGATCTACGAGGCCCCCATCCGCGCCGATCTCATCACGAGCAGGCTCGCCGAGATCCGCGAGGCCGGGGTGACGGTGGCGGGCTCACTCACCCCGCAGCGCACCCAGCAGTTCTACAGGACGGTCCTCGCCGCCGGCGTGGACATCTTCGTGATCCGCGGCACCACGGTGTCCGCTGAGCACGTCTCCAAGAACGAGGAGCCGCTGGACCTGAAGAAGTTCATCTACGAACTCGACGTCCCCGTGATCGTCGGGGGAGCGGCGGGCTACACGCCCGCTCTGCATCTGATGCGCACCGGTGCCGCCGGTGTGCTCGTCGGATTCGGGGGAGGGGCGACGACGACCACCCGGCGTGCGCTCGGCATCCACTCGCCGCTGGCCTCGGCCATCGCCGACGTCGCCGGTGCCCGCCGGGACTACATGGACGAGTCCGGCGGCCGCTACGTCCACGTCATCGCCGACGGCGGGATGGGCGTCAGCGGCGACATCGTCAAGGCCATCGCCATGGGCGCCGACGCCGTGATGCTCGGGTCCGCGCTGGCACGCGCCGACGAGGCGCCCGGCAGGGGCTGGCACTGGGGCCAGGAGGCCCACCACGGCGAACTGCCGCGCGGCGACCGCGTGGATATCGGCACCGTGGGGCCGCTCCGGGAGGTCCTGTGGGGTCCGTCCCACCACACCGACGGCACCTCGAACCTGATCGGCGCCCTCCGGCGCGCCATGGCCACCACCGGGTACTCGGACCTCAAGGAGTTCCAGCGGGTGGAAGTGGTCCTCTCGCCCTACGCCTCCGTCGACTGAGCCCGTGGGAACGTTCACGCACCCCCGCTAGGGTGGTGGCACTGGAGCCGTCGTGATCATCGAAAGGCACACCGTGAACGAGCTGTTCCCCGATCTGTACGACGCCGAGCTCACCACCGCCGAGCTGGTGATCCTGGAGATGGAGGCGACCTCGAAGGAGGACGCCGCCGCCCAGCTGGCGGGGCGCCTGCACCGTGCGGGGCGCATCTCCGACCTCGACGGGTTCCTCCGCCAGGTCAACGCCCGCGAGCACCAGCTGGCCACGGGGCTGCCCGGCGGGGTGGGCCTGCCGCACGCCCGCAGCGAGTACGTGACGCAGACGTCGATCGCCGTCGGCGTGACCCGCTTCGGCTACAGCATCGACTTCGGCGCCGTGGACGGACCGGCCACCCTCGTGCTGCTCATGGCCACACCGGCGCAGTCCTTCTCGGAGCATCTGGAGGTGCTGGCCACCACCGCCCGGAGCCTGTTCAAGGAGAACTTCCGCGAGTCGCTGCGCCGCGCTCACGACGCCGAGGTGATCGCCGAACTGGTCAACTCCTCGCTGGTGTTCTTCGACCACTAGTCCTGCGGTGCACCAGGCGTCCCGGGAGGTTCACTCGCTCTGCCACGAGTTCCACAGCGACGCGTAGGCGCCGTCCAGGGTGATGAGCTCCTCGTGCGAGCCGAGTTCGATGATGCGTCCCTCCTCGACGACGGCCACGCGGTCGGCGTCGTGCGCGGTGTGCAGGCGGTGCGCGATGGCGATGACGGTCCGGCCCGCCAGCACGGCGTTCAGCGAGCGCTCGAGATCCCGGGCGGCCTGCGGATCGATCAGGGACGTTGCCTCGTCGAGCACCAGGGTGTGCGGGTCGGCCAGGATCAGCCGTGCCAGGGCGAGCTCCTGCGCCTGGGCCGGGGTCAGCTCGTGGGCCCCGGAGCCGACCTCCGTCCCCATGCCCTCGGGAAGCTGCCTGACCCAGTCCAGCGCGCCGACGCTGCGCAGCGCGTCCTCGATCTCGGCGTCGGGCGCGTCCGCACGCCCCAGACGCACGTTGTCCGAGACCGACCCGACGAACACGTGGTGCTCCTGTGTCACGAGTGCCACCTCGCGGCGCAGGTCGTCGAGCGGGCGGTCCACGAGGGGTACGCCGCCCACCGTCACGGAGCCCGCCGTCGGAGGGTGGATCCCGGCGATCAGGCGACCCAGGGTGGACTTCCCGGCGCCGGAGGGCCCGACGACGGCGAGGCGTTCGCCGCGCACGAGGGTGAGATCGACGTCGTGGAGGACGGTGTGCCCTTCACGGTAGGCGTAGCTGGCGCCGGCGACGACGATGTCCTCGTTGGCGGGCTCCGCCGTGGTCGCCGTGCGGTCGGGCTCCACGTCCTTGATGCCGACGATCCGCGCCAGCGACGCCGCGCCCACCTGGATCTCGTCGGTCCACATGATGAGCAGGTCCACCGGGTCGATCAGGCGGACGGCGAACAGGGCCACCGTGGCCACCGCGCCCGGCGTGACGACGCCCTGCCCGGCGAGCCAGCCTCCCCAGAGCAGCACCGCGGCCGCCGGGAGCCAGAAGGCGATGTCCGCGGCCGGGAAGAGGACCGAGCGCAGCCACAGGGTGTAGCGCTCCGCCCTGAAGCTCGCCGTGAGGGCGCTGTCGAGCTCCTCGCGCCGCAGCGCGCCGAGACCGAGGGCGTCGACTGTCCGCGCGCCCTCGATGGTCTCGGTGATGGTCCCGTTGACGACGGCGTAGGTCTCGCGCTCCCGCATGTAGCCCCGGGCGCTGCGCCTGAGGTACCAGCGGGTCACGGTCCACAGCAGGGGAAGGCCCACGAGCAGTGCGAGGGACAGGACGGGGGAGGTGACGACCGCGACACCGAGGGTGAGGACGATGGTCACGAGCGACACGACGACCTGCGGGACGCCGAAGCGCACGGTGTGGGAGACGGCCTCGATGTCGTTCGTGGTGCGCGCCACGAGATCACCCGTCCCGGCCTTCTCCACCGTGGACAGCGGCAGCGCCGTCATGTCCTGCATGAAGTCCTCGCGCAGCTCGGCGAAGACCCGCTCACCGAAGACCATGCCCGAGCGGACCGCGTACCGGCGCAGCACTGACTGCACGATCAGGAAGCCGAGCATGCCCAGCGAGACGAGGGCCACGAAGCCCCGGGTGGTACCCGCGGCCAGCGCGTCGACGAGCTCGCCGAGCAACAGCGGGCCGGCGAGCCCGGCCACGGCGGAGCCGATGTACAGCGCGATGACCAGTCCGAGCCCGCGCCGGTGGTGGCGGATCAGCCTGGAGGCCTCGCCGCGCACCGCGGTGGCTCCCGCGACGGGGAGCCTGGTGGTGCTACTCACTGCGGATCACCACGTCCCGGTACGCCGCGCTGTCGGCCATGAGGTCCCGGTGGCTGCCCTGGGCGCTGACCCGGCCGTCCTCGAGGAACACCACGCGGTCCATGGTCCGGAGCATGAGGGGGCTCGCCGTGACGATGACCGTGGTCAGCCCGTCCCGCGCCCGCACGCCCGCCAGGCGGGAGGCGATGCGCTGCTCGGTGTGCGCGTCCACGGCGCTCGTGGGCTCCACCAGGACCAGGGTCTCCGCCTCCGTCAGATAGGCGCGGGCCAGGACCAGGCGCTGGCGTTGCCCGCCGGAGAAACCCCTGCCGCGTTCGGTGACCTCGTGGGCGAGGCCGCCGTCGAGTCCGTCGAGGATGTCCAGGGCGCTGGCCGCCTCGAGCGCGGCCAGGACGGCGGCGTCGTCGTGCCGGCCGTGCGGATCGAGCTGGCGGCGCAGGGGACCGCTGAAGAGCTGGGGAGCGGCCTCGCTGACCACGATGCGTCTGCGGATGTCCGCGAGCGGCACCCGGCGCAGGTCAGCGGACCCCCAGCGCACGATCGGTGCTCCGGGTCCGCCGGGTCGGTCGTCGAAGCGGCCGAGGCGCGTGAGGGCCTCCGTGGACTCAGCGGGCTCCCGGGAGACGACGGCGGTGAGGAGCCCGGGGCCGACGACGATGCCGGAGCGTTCGTCGACCAGGACCGAACCGGCGCGCGGCGCAGGGACCGGGGTGGTGCTCTCGGACACGTTCGCATCGACGGAGAGGACGGCGATGATCTTGCGGGCGCCGACATGGGCGCGGATGAAGCGGGCCACGGAATCAGCGGCCGCCCGGATGGGCGTCA
Source organism: uncultured Arthrobacter sp. (assembly GCF_947493765.1). Taxonomy (GTDB): domain Bacteria; phylum Actinomycetota; class Actinomycetes; order Actinomycetales; family Micrococcaceae; genus Arthrobacter_D. Next base: position 579,266 of record NZ_CANLSZ010000001.1, on the reverse strand, counting down.
CGAGGAAGATGGAGAACCCGTACAGGGCCACGAGCTCTCCGGGGGCGATGTCGCCGTCGAGGACCAGCGAGGCGCCCACCCAGGTGAAGACCACGCTGAAGGTCCCCGCGATGAACACCTGGGAGGCCTCGAGATCCGCCAGGGACCGGGCGACGCGGATCCCGGAGTCGCGCGTGGCGGCCGACTTCACGCGGTAGCGGTCCACGAAGATGTGCTCCCCGCCGATGCCGCGGAGCACGCGCAGGCCCGCCACGGTGTCCGCGCCGACCGCCGTCATCCTCCCGGCGGCCTCGCGCTGCTCGCGCTGACGCGCCTGCATGGGCCGCACCACGAAGAGCAGCAGCGCGCAGCAGACGGGCACGCCGAGCAGGACCACGACGCCGAGGACGGGCGAGGTCCGCCAGATGAGGACCGTCACCACGACCCAGGCGGCAGCCGCCCCGGCGAGTCGCGTCAGGACCTCGTAGACCTCCCCGAGCCTGAAGGCATCGGACGCCGCCGTCGAGACGACCTCGCCCGTGGACAGCGCTGTGGGCAGCGCGTCGCCGGTGCGGCTGATCTTGTGCCCCACGAGCCGGACGGAACGGAACGCGGCCTGCATCCAGCTGCTGACCCCGGCCCGGTGCGTGGCGGTGTCGGAGGCGGCCTGCACCACCATGAGCCCGAGCAGGGCGAGGGTCCAGCCCAGGAGGGCCCGGCCGTCCTGGCCGATCACGCCGTCGTCGATGGCCCGGCCGAGCACGAAGGGCATCACGGCCTGCGAGGCCATCCAGACGGAGCCGAGCGCTATTCCCGCGGCGAGGGTGGCCTTCTGCCTGGCGGCGAGCCAGAGCAGATAACGCGCCGGCGAGCGCAGGTCCGGCGAGCCGGCCAGGGGATAGGGAAAGGAGCGCACGAGGGACAATCCTAGACCGCGGTGCACCGAAGTGATAGGGACAAACCAATCACTGTGCCGGTCGTCCATCGGCCCCTCCGGGACCGGGTCGGGGTGCCTGCGGCATTCGCTGTTCTACAGCCGCACGAAGTACCGTGGAGGGGTGCTGAAGACCGCGATCAAGCCCCGATGGATCCTCATGCTGATCCTCGCGATGGCGATCGCTTCCGTCTTCGTCCTCCTGAGCCGGTGGCAGTTCAGTTCGTCGAGCGAGACCGCCCCGCCCGCCCCGACCACCACCGAGACCGTCCGCCCCCTCACCGACGTGCTCGATCCGCTCTCACCGCTGTATGCGACGGGCGCGGACCAGATGGTCTCCTTCGACGGCGCCTTCGTGCCCGGGGCGCGCATGCTGGTCCAGGACAGGCTGCTGGACGGCGACGAGGGACTGTGGGTCGTCGAGGGCTTCGCCGTGGAGGACCCGACGGGCGACGACGGCACGACGGCCGACGCTGCGCAGGCGCTCATCCCGGTGGTGCTGGGCTGGGTCCCCTCGGTGGAGGACGCGGCGACCGTGCCCGAGCAGACCGGCGCATCGACCGTGGTCGGACGCCTCCTGCCACCCGAGGCCCCCGAGCTCGCGCGACCGGTCGAGGGGCAGCTCCCCACCCTGTCCACGGCCGCGCTGTCCAACATCTGGGACCAGCCGGTCTACGCCGCCTTCGTGGTGGCCTCGGAGGTGACCCGCGACGGTGCGCCCGTGTCCTTCGCGGCAGGCCTCGAGGAGGTGGTGGTGGGACCCCAGCCCCAGGAGACGCCCGTCAACTGGCTGAACATCTTCTATGCCATCGAGTGGGTGGTGTTCGCCGGCTTCGCGTTCTTCCTCTGGTGGCGCCTCGTCGCCGACGACCACCGCCGGTCCCTCGAGGACGCCGCCGACGCCGAGGAGGCCCGGCGCACCGCTGACGAGCCACGCACCGCAGCGCAGGTCGCCGCTCCCTCAGGTCCCCGGCTCACCTCGAGCACCACCAGCTCGAGCACCACCAGCTCGAGCACCACCAGCTCGAGTACCACCAGCTCGGGCACCACCACGCGCACCCCGGGGCCCGGCGGCACTCCCGCTCCAGGGCCCCCCGACACCGAAAGCGGTACCTTCCCGTGACAGAGCCAGCACTCGATCCCGCCGGTCGGCGCCGCACACCCCCCGCAGGCACGCCCAAGCGGCGGTTCGGCGGCACGCACGCACAGATCCGCTCCGCCCTGTCCTTCTACCGTGTCCTGGCGTATCTCACCGGCGTCATGCTGCTGCTGGTGGTCGTCGAGATGGTGGCCAAGTACGGCTTCGACTCCGAGATCGTGGCCGGGGGCGGGGCGGTCATCCAGTTCCTGCCGGAAGTGGTCGCGGACACCGCCGGCGGTTTCAACCTCTCGACGGCCGTGCTGATCGTCCACGGCTGGCTCTACGTGCTGTACCTCATCGCGGACTTCCGCCTCTGGCAGTTCATGCGCTGGCCCTTCAGCCGGTTCGTCCTCATCGCACTCGGCGGTGTGGTCCCCCTGCTGTCCTTCGTGGTGGAGCGGCGCATCCACCGGCAGGCGGAAGAGGATCTGCGGGCGCATCCGGAGGCGCTGCAGCGCTACTGAGCGACCCCGGGTCCGCGGCGACGCAGGGCGGGGCGGGGCGACGGGCTGCGACTATCATTGACGCGTGACTACCCCCGAGAACGGCTCCGAACACCGCCCTGTCCTCGTCGTGGACTACGGCGCACAGTATGCGCAGCTGATCGCCCGCCGCGTCCGTGAGGCGGACATCTACTCCGAGATCGTCCCGCACACGCTGAGCACGCAGGAGATCCTGGCGAGGAACCCGGCGGCCATCATCCTGTCCGGAGGTCCCTCCAGCGTCTACGCCGAGGGAGCTCCCTCGGTCGACGCCGAGCTCTTCGACGCCGGCGTCCCGGTCCTCGGCATCTGCTACGGGTTCCAGGCCATGGCCCAGGCGCTCGGGGGCACGGTGGCCCACACCGGTCTGCGGGAGTACGGCTCCACCGAGATCCGTTCGGAGGGCGGGTCGCGGTCGATCCTCAGCGGCACCCCGGACCACCAGGCCAGCTGGATGAGCCACGGCGACAGCGTCCAGGCCGCGCCCGAGGGCTTCGACGTCCTCGCCCGCAGCGCCGGCGCGCCCGTTGCCGCCTTCGCCGACGAGGAGAAGGGCCTCTACGGGGTGCAGTGGCACCCCGAGGTCAAGCACTCCGAACACGGTCAGACGGTGCTCGAGAACTTCCTGCTCCGCGGTGCCCGGCTGACGCCGAACTGGACCACGGGGAACATCCTCGAGGAGCAGGTGCAGCGTATCCGCGAGCAGATCGGGGACGCCCGGGTGATCTGCGGGCTCTCCGGCGGCGTCGACTCCGCCGTCGCCGCCGCCCTCGTGCAGCGCGCGGTCGGCGACCAGCTGACGTGCGTCTTCGTGGACCACGGCCTGCTCCGCGAGGGCGAGGCGGAGCAGGTGGAGCGGGACTTCGTCGCCGCCACCGGGGTCAGGCTCCACGTGGCAGAGGAGCAGGAGCGCTTCCTCGACGCGCTCGCGGGGGTCTCCGATCCGGAGGACAAGCGCAAGATCATCGGCCGCGAGTTCATCCGGGCCTTCGAGGAGGCCGAGCGCGCCATCATGAAGGAGGCGGAGGCCGAGGGCGAACCCATCCGCTTCCTCGTCCAGGGCACCCTCTACCCCGACGTCGTCGAATCCGGCGGCGGTGAGGGGGCGGCGAACATCAAGAGCCACCACAATGTGGGCGGCCTGCCCGAGGACCTGCGGTTCGAGCTCGTGGAGCCCCTGCGGACCCTCTTCAAGGACGAGGTCCGTACCGTGGGCGCCCAGCTCGGTCTCCCCGCGGAGATCGTGGGCCGCCAGCCGTTCCCCGGCCCGGGACTCGGCATCAGGATCGTCGGCGAGGTCACCCGGGACCGCCTCGAGCTCCTGCGCAGGGCCGATGCGATCGCCCGCGCCGAACTCACCGCGGCCGGTCTGGACAACGACGTGTGGCAGATGCCGGTGGTGCTCCTGGCCGATGTGCGCAGCGTCGGGGTGCAGGGCGACGGTCGCACCTACGGCCACCCGATCGTCCTCCGCCCGGTGTCGAGCGAGGATGCGATGACCGCCGACTGGTCGCGCCTGCCCTACGATCTGCTGGCCCGGATCTCGAACCGCATCACGAACGAGGTGGACGGAGTGAACCGCGTGGTGCTCGATGTGACGAGCAAGCCGCCGGGCACCATCGAGTGGGAGTAGGCGTGGGCGGTCTCGGGGACGAAGGGGCCCCCGAGGCCCGCGGTCGCGTTGCTATCCGCGGGACCACGACGCTTTTCGGATAGTTTGGAGACCATGCCCATCTGGTCGAGATCAGCCCGTGACAATGCAGGAAAGAAGGCGGTCGTGCCGGAGCAGGACCAGAGCGACGCGGCAGCGCGTCCCACCGACGCAGTCCAGGGAACCGGGACGCAGGCTCCCGGCGACGAGCGCCGGCGCAGCGAGGAGCCCGCGGAGCAGGGGACGCTGCAGCCCTGGCTCGACGGCCTCGGAGCGCAGTCGGCAGGGGACACCCTGCTGCACTTCAGGCCCTCGGCCGGTACGAGCATCGATCTCACGCATGCCCACCCGTCGGGCCTTGCGCAGCTGCTCGCCGGTCGCCGCACGCGCCTGTCCACCCTCCTGCGGGACCCGGCGCAGTACGGCGAGGCGAAGAGTGCCGCGCACGCCCTGCGGGCCAAGATCTTCGAGCTCGGGACTGAGCGCGGCATCGACGTCGGCCATCTGGCCGCCGGCACGGCGTCCTGGCGGGCCACCGACGACGCGGGACGCTCCGAGACCCTGAACGCCCCGGTCCTCCTGACGGCGGTATCGCTGACCGTGCATGCCTCGCAGGACGACTACGAGCTGCAGCTCACCGAGCAGGCGCGGATGAACCCGGCGCTCGTGCGCCATCTGAGGACCAAGCAGGGTCTGCGCCTGGACCCTGCCCGGGTGGCGCGCCTCGCCTACGGCACCGCGCGCTTCGATCCCCACCCCGTGCTCGAACACATGCGGCTCCTGACCGCCGACGTCCGCGGGATCTCGGTGGAGCACCGGCTCCTGGTCTCGACGTTCGCGGATCTCACCGGGATCAAGGGAGACCCTGCACTGCGATCGGATCATCCGGTCCTCTCGGCGCTCGCACGCTCCGCCGGGGCCGATGCGCCGGCAGCCCCGGACCTCCTCGGCGCCGCCGACGGTCTGCACTTCCCGCCGTCGGACGCGCGGGACCCGGAGGACGAGATGCTGGTCCTGGACGCCGACCCCGCGCAGCAGGACGTGCTGGATCTGGTGGCCTCCGGGATCAGCCTGGCGGTGGCCTCCCCTCCGGGCACGGGCCAGACCCAGACGGCCCTCAACATCGCAGCCCGCTCGGTCGAGGCCGGGTCGATGCTGCTCGTGGCCGCCGAGCGCCGGGGCACGCTCAACGAGTTCGTCCAGGACCTCGAGGGGTTCGCGCTCGGATCCCTGGTGCTCCAGCTGGGCGCTCGCACCGGGCCGGAGCAGCTCCGCGAGGCCGTCGTCCGCGCGATCGTGCGCAACGAGAAGGCCGCGGAACCCGAGCTGGAGGCACTCCACACGACGCTGACCGGGCATCGCCACCAGCTCATCGAGCATGTGAGCAGCCTGCACGACGTCCGGAGCCGGTGGGCGTGCTCCCCGTACCAGGCGATGCAGTCCCTCGCCCGGCTGACCGCCCTCGACCCCGCGCCGTCCACCACCGTGCGCCTCAAGCGCAGCGTGCTCGACGCCATCGCCGACCGCGGGGAGCTCACCGAGCGCCTCGAGCGTGCCGCGGAGCTGGGCAGCTTCAGCAGGGCCTCCACCGAGAGCCCCTGGTACGGCGCGCCCCTGCTGAACCGCAAGGAGACGGAGCACGCGCACGCTCTCGCGGAGCAGCTCAGCGAGGAGGTCCCCGAACTCCGCGCCGCCGTGCGCCGCGTCGCCGAGCACACGCAGCTCCTCCTGGGCGGGAACGTCCGTGAGTGGGGGGATCAGCTGGACCTCGTCCTGGCCGTGCAGGAGAGCCTGGAGAGATTCACCCCCGATCTCTTCGATCGTCCGGTCACCGACCTCATCTCGGCCACCGCCCCGTCCTCGTGGCGGAAGGAACGCGAGATCGAGATGAGCTCCATGACCAGGTCGCGGCTGCGTCGCGTGGCCAAGGAGTACATCCGGCCCGGGGTCCACGTCGCGGACCTCCATGCCGCGCTGCTCGAGGTGCAGCAGCAGCGCACGCTCTGGACGCGCCACGCGCTGTCGGAACGCCAGCCCTCGGTGCCCGGCGGTCTCGCCGAGCTCCACGCCCGGTACCGCGCGGTCGAGGAGCGGCTGGAGGAGCTCACCGCGATCCTCCGGCCCACCGGGAAGCACCCCGATCTGGCAGCGCTGGACCTGGACGAGCTGGAGGCACTGCTCCGGGACCTCGCGGCGGACCGGCCGGCCCTGGAGACGCTGCCCGAGCGGACCCTGCTGCTCGACGAGATGCGCGAGCAGGGTCTCGGCGAGCTGATCGCCGATCTGGCCTCCCGCGAGGTGCCGGCCGAGCAGGTGGGTGCGGAACTGGAACTCGCCTGGTGGCAGTCGGCCCTCGAGGCCATGATCACCGGCGACGACTACCTCGCCATGTCCGACGGCGACAGCCTGCGCCGGCTCGAGGCGGAGTACCGTGCGGCGGACAACGCCCACATCGCCTCCGGCCCGGCCCGCCTCCGGTGGGTGCTCGCCGAGCGCTGGCGCACCGCCGTCCAGGATCACGCTCAGGATGCCGGGCGGCTGCGCCAGGAGCTCAAGGACGGAACCCTGACGCTCGAGATCCTGGTCTCCCTGCACCGTGACCTGGTCACGGCCCTGCTCCCGGTGTGGACCACGAGTCCCCTGAGCATCAGGGGAGCGGCGCCGGAGGGTTTCTCGTTCGACATCGCCGTCCTCCTCGACGGTGAATCGATGTCCGTGCAGAGCGCGGTGCCCTGCGTGGCACGGTCCGGGCAGGTGGTGGTCTTCGGCGACGATCGCCTCGCGGGGCCCACGCGCTTCGGCGTCGAGGCGCAGGGCGCCGATCAGGCGCCGGTGTTCGAGCCGCTCCCCAGTGCCTTCGAGGCGCTGCGGGGGGTGCTGCCGGTGCGCGGACTCACGGAGGTGTACCGCGGGGTGGATCGTTCGCTCACCGCGCTGCTGAGCGAGTCCTTCTACGACGGCAAGCTCTCGCGCCTGCCGCAGGCCTCGGAGGTCACGGGGGAGCCCCGCGGGCTGGCCGTGGAGTACCTGCCGCACGGGACGGGCATGCCGAGCTCGGAGCACGACGGCGTGGAGAGCGTGGACGCCGAGGTCGACCGCGTGCTCGACCTCGTCTTCGACCACGTCCGCCATCGCTCGGACTCGTCGCTGGCGGTCGTCACGGCGAGTGCGCGGCATGCGGTGCGCGTGGGCGAGGCCGTGCGGCGCCAACTGGTCGAGTTCCCGTGGGCCACCGAGTTCTTCGTCCCGGGCCGGGAGGCGTTCCGTGTGGTGCCCGTGGAGCGCGCGGGCGGACTGATCCGCGACACCATCATCTTCTCCCTCGGTTACGGCAGGACGCCGCACGGCCGCACGCTGCACTCCTTCGGCTCCCTGTCCGGTCCGAACGGCCGGCGGAACTTCGTCATGGCCATGACGCGCGCGCGGCGGCACCTGCACGTCCTGACCTGTTTCCAGCCCTCGGACCTGGATCCGGACCGGTTGACCGCCGGGGCCCTCGACTTCTACGGGCTCCTGCAGCGCGAGGTCGGTGGTCCGGTGGATGCGGACTCGGCCTCCGTCGGCAACGAGGATCCGCTGGTCGCGGACCTCGTGGACCGGTTGCGGCTCCGGGGCGCCGAGGTCAGGGACCACTACGCCGGTGTACTGGACATCGTGGCGGTACGTCCCGCCGATCTCCGCGCCGACGGGAGTGCGGCAGCGGTCCGGGACGAGCGTCCGGCGGCCGTGGCCATCGAATCGGACGGCACCGCCAGGTACGGCGCGATGTCCGTCCGTGAACGCAGCAGGCTCCGGCCCCAGGTGCTCGAACGCATGGGATGGCGGTATCTGCCGCTGTGGACCATCGAGGTGTTCGCCGACCCCGACGGATGCGCCGAGCACGCCTCGGCCCTCATCGGCCTCCCACCACGCAGCGGCGGCCACGGCCGCCCCGAGGCGAAGGACGGCGACCACGTGCACCAGAGGCCATCACGACCGGACGACGAGCCCGGGAAGACCGACGCGGCGGGATCCGCCGATGCAGCTCCCGTTCTGCCGGTGACGGCGTCGGAGGACGACGCCCGGTCCTGGGGCGACACCGAGGGCGATCACGATGCCTGGCTCCGGGAGCAGCGCCCGCCGCACTGGGGCTAGGCGCGGCGCACCGGGGCCAGGCCCAGGTCAGGGGCCCGACGTCAGGACCAGGTGCACGTCCCCCGAACTCGACGATCCTGCCAGGGCCGCGGCCTCGTCGGCTCCGGCGGCGACCACGACGAGTCCGCCGTCCTGACCCGCGCCCGGCCACCCGCCTCCCGCTCCTCCCGGGTCCGTCCAGAGGACGGCGACCGACCGTGCCAGGACGATGGAATCGGCCGTTGCGTCGTAACCGTCGCCGGTACTGAGGACCACGTCCACGAGGTGCCCGGGAGCCAGGAGCTGCACGGTGGCCGGATCGGCCGGGCGCAGGGGGACGGCGACGGTGCCCGGAGCGGTGCCCGTCAACAGCCCGTCACCCACGAGTGACGTGGTGTACACGGGGGAGCCCCTGCCGAGGGGAGTAGCCAGTCGCTGGCCCGTCACCCGGTGGACGTCCGTGAGGGCGCTGCCGATAGCGGCTCCTCCCGCAACCTCGACGACGGTCACATCGGCCGCCGTGATCACCGTGCCCACCGCGAGGTCGCGGACCGCGCTGACCACCGGGGTCGACGCCGGTCCGTCGCCCACGGCGGCTTCCACGGCCACGCCCGCGGCCACGCAGAGGAGGAGGCTGGCCAGGAGCCGCCGGTGGCGGTGGAGGCCACGGCGGGCACGGCGGCGCAGGGTGCTGGTCTGGTGGCGCATCGGATTCATGCCTGGAACCTAGCCCCGGCCCGTCGGCGCCGGAGGCGGGACGGTGCTATGTGGACAGGCGCTCGGTCGACCGGCACACGGTGGGCTCGCGCCGTGCCGACGGGCGCCGCAGGACATCGGCGGGCCCGCGGAGGAGCCGACGCATCAGGGTGCGGCGGGTGCCGTCGTGGGCGTCGTGGACGAGCTGTCCGAGGTCGGGGTCCTGGTGCCCTCAGCGCTGCCGCCTGATGCGGTGGTCGCCGGGGTGCCCGGGGCGGAGCCGGCCTCCGCGCTCACCGGACCGGACCTGGAATCGTTCCGGTAGAAACCGGAGCCCTTGAAGACCACGCCCACGCTGTTGAACTTCTTGCGCAGGGCGCCGCTGCATTCCGGGCACACCGCGAGGGAGTCCTCGGAGAACGACTGCTGGATGTCGAAAGCGTGGCCGCAATCCTTGCAGGCGTAGGCATACATGGGCATGGAGATCCTCCTGGACGGACTTCGAGGACTCGGGGCGCTCGGTACTGCACTTGGCACTCTCCGGGGTCGAGTGCCAGTCTACACGGGTGTGGCGCGCTCCCCGAAGAGGCGGAGGCCGTCGGCGGTGAACGCACCGTGGAGCGGCTGGTCGTAGGGCCGGGCGGGTACTCGGCCCGCCGGCAGGAGCTCGCTCCGGTAGACGATGCCCAGACGCGGTACGGCGTCCGGGGCATCATGCGGGTGGTCGGCAAGGAAGCGATCGTAGTAGCCGCCGCCCTGACCCACCCGCTGACCGTCCTCGTCGATCCCCAGCGCGGGCACGAGGATGAGGTGCACCCCGGTCAGCTCCGTGAAGGCGAACCTCCGGCCCCCGGGCTCTCCCACCGGTGCCCGGACCGATCGTTCCAGGGGTGTCCCCGGTGTCCAGGCCGCCCAGGAGAGCTGGTAGCGGGGCTCGCAGATGGGAACCACGATGTCGTGGTCGGGAGCCAACGCGGTGAGCAGCGCGATGGTGTCGGGTTCCGGCGCCACGCCGAGGTAGGCCGCGATGGTCGACCGGGCGCCGTCGCCGGATGGCGGGACAGTGCTGCCGACATGGTCCAGGACATGGCGTGCCAGGTCCCGGGACTGGGCGGCCCGGTCCGCGGGCTCCAGTGCGTCGCGCCTCTCGCGGAGCCACGAACGCAGCCGGACCTTGTCATCGTGGCCGTCGGGCCCACTCGCGGAGCGTGTCATGCCCCCATTGTGCCCGTGCCCGGGGGATCCCGTCCTCTTTATGTAGTGTGGTCCCCATGACTTTGCGATCACGCGTGACGAAGGCCGTTATCCCCGCGGCAGGCCTGGGAACCCGCTTCCTCCCCGCCACGAAGGCCATGCCGAAGGAGATGCTCCCGGTGGTGGACAAGCCGGCCATCCAGTACGTGGTCCAGGAAGCGGTGGATGCGGGGCTGTCGGACGTCCTGATGATCACCGGCCGCAACAAGCGCGCACTCGAGGACCATTTCGACCGCGTCCCCTTCATCGAGCAGACCCTCGAGGAGAAGGGTGATCACGACAAGCTGGCGGCCGTCCGCCGTCCGTCCGAGCTCGGCGACATCCACTACCTCCGCCAGGGTGACCCGAAGGGCCTCGGCCACGCGGTGCTGCGCGCCAAGCTGCACGTCGGTGACGAACCGTTCGCCGTCCTGCTCGGCGACGACCTCATCGACGAGCGCGACCCGCTGCTCGAGACGATGATCGAGGTGCAGGCCAGGACGGGCGGATCCGTGATCGCCCTCATCGAGGTCGACCCCCAGCAGATCAGCGCCTACGGCTGCGCCGACATCACGGAGATCGACGGCGAGAGCCACGTCCGCGTCAACGAGCTCGTGGAGAAGCCCTCGGTGGAGGACGCGCCGTCGAATCTTGCCCTGATCGGCCGCTACGTGCTCCACCCGCGGGTGTTCGAGGTGCTGGAGACCACCGAACCCGGCCGGGGTGACGAGATCCAGCTGACGGACGCCCTGCAGACCCTCGCCGCCGCCGAGGGCGAGGGCTCCGGGGTGTACGGCGTGGTCTTCCGCGGGCGACGCTACGACACCGGCGACAAGCTGAGCTATCTCAAGGCCGTCGTCACGCTCGCCTCGGAGCGGGAGGATCTGGGCCCGGACCTGCGGGACTGGATCAAGAACTTCAGCAAGGATCTCTGACCCGTCGTGTGGTCGGCGGCAAGCTGGCCTGTGAATCTCAGGTCCGGCTCCGTGGTCCTGAGACCCATCCGCCACCGTGACAAGGGGACCTGGACGGCGCTGCGGAACCGCAACGTCGAATGGCTCGCACCCTGGGAGGCGTCCAATCCCGACCCGGACGGCTACCTGCCCACCTACCACCAGATGGTACGGACGCTCACGGCCCAGGCACGCGCCGGTCTCGCCCTGCCCTTCCTGATCACGGAGCAGCAGCCCGGATCGCGGGACGCGCGGCTGGTCGGGCAGCTGACCGTCTCGAGCATCACCTGGGGGTCGGCACTCAGTGCCACCCTGGGGTACTGGGTGGACGCCGACCGCGCCGGTCGGGGCATCGCGCCGACCGCCGTCGCGCTCGCCACGGACTACTGCTTCGACGAGCTCGGCCTGCACCGCATGGAGATCAACATCCGGCCGGAGAACCGGCCCAGTCTGCGCGTCGTGGAGAAGCTCCGCTTCCGCGACGAGGGGCTGCGCCGGCGGTACCTGCACATCGCCGGGCAGTGGGCGGATCACCGCAGCTTCGCACTCACGGCCGAGGACGTGCCGCGCGGTCTGCTCGCGTCCTGGTCGGAGAACCGGCCCCGACGCGACTGATCGGGCCGGTTTGCTGCCCCCGGACCACATCCGCGCCCGACACACCGGGGCCAATACGCCCTCGCGGAGCCCTGGACTCCTACCGTTCTAGGTGTGGTCTTCTCTCTGGATAGCTCCCTGGTGCTCGTGGCGGTCGTCGGCCTCTGGCTGGTCTGGGTGGCGCCCTCGGCGCTCCGCCGGAGTCTCCCCGACATGGCCACCACCGGACAGCCGGCCGCGGGGGCCGGCGCGGATCGCGCGAGGGGGATCATGCTGATGACCACACCACAGGACATGACGACACCGGACGGGGCCGACCGTCCCGCCGACAGCGCAGTTGCTACCGCGCCGGCCGACTCCGGTACGGGCCACGCGGCCCCGGCCGGAGCATCGCGGCGCACACCCTCCCTCGTCCTCCGTCCGGGCCGCCTCGCGATCGCGGTCGTCGGCTTGGTCGCCCTCGCCGTCGGCCTCGTCACGCTCCTGCTCGGAGTCTTCGGGGTCGTCTCCCTCCTGGTGCCGCTGCTCTGCTTCGCGCTGGGCGCGGCGTCGATCGCACTCCTGAGGGTCCTGGCCGTCCGCGCCCGCCGCGCCCGCGTCGATCGCGCCTTCGCCGATGCCATGGGACCGGCCTACGCCGAGGACCCCGAGCCGGTCGCCGCCCCGAGCACGCGGCCCGGACCGGTCCGTGCCACCGCCCTCTTCGACGCCGAGGAGGCCGACGCGCGGCCGTTGACGCCCATGGAGCTGAGGACCGCGGCCCTCGCCGTTGCGCAGGGCTCCTCGGCCGTCGACGTCCGGCCGGACGTCGACGCGGCCGACCCGGAGGACCCGGCTCCCGAGGACGCCTCCCCGGTCCGGTCGACCCCGTACGCGGGGGAACGAGCGGGCGCCACGGCGTGGGTGCCCGTCGAGGTCCCGCGCCCCACCTACGTCGATGCCGCCAAGGCCGAGCGGGTGGCCCCGCTCCCACTCGATCTCCCGAAGGCCCCGAAGGCGTCCACGACCGTGCCGATCAAGGCCGCCGAAGCCGCCGTGCGCAGGGCCGCCGCGGCGGACGGGGACGCGGGGCGGGGAACGGCCACGGCCCACGAGGAGGCGACCGGCGCCGCCGTCCGGGGTGCCGGAGAGGCAGCCGCGAAGCACGGCTCCACCGGCCTCGACCTCGACGGCGTCCTGCAGCGCCGACGCGCCTGACCCGGTCCTCGCTGTTCCGTGGCTGCGGAGCGGCTCGTCGACCCTGAGATCCCCCGGGGACGGGACGCGGCGGGTCCCGGACGGCGGCGGATCCTGCGCGAGCAGGACACGATCGGTCTCCTCGGGTCCAGGGCCCCCGAGGGCCTGCTGCGGTCGGCGCTCGCCGCGGCGGGCTGGGAGCTCACCTCCTGGGCCCCGGGATCGCTCCACCACCGCCCCGGCGCCGGGGTCACCCGGGTCTTCTCGATCGCCACGAGGCCCTCGCCGGTGGTGTGCGGCGGCCCCTCCGCCGCTCCGCCGTCCCCCGCTCCGACCACGGCCTGCATCACCTCCTGCCACTTGCCGGGTGACCCGAGCGGCGTCACCAGCTTCCCCGCCGTCGGCGGGAGCCCGCTGGCGCTCTGGCTGCACCCGGCCGACCCGCTGCTGCCGGGACTGCCGTCGGCCCTCGATCCCCGGCGCGCCACGGCGTTCGCCTTCGGCGGGGGAGCCCGGCCCGCGGAGACCGTGCTCCGGCTGCGCGCCTATCGGCCCCTGCGCCGTGCCGTGGTACTCGCCCGGAACGGGGACCAGCACCGGTACCTGAAGGTGCTGCGGGCGGGGAGGGCTGCGCCCCTGGCGCACCGCCACGCGCTGCTGCACGAGGCAGGCGTGCCGGCGCCCGTCCTGGCCGCGGACCCGCTGCTCGACGTCGTCGCCATGCATCCTGTTGCGGGCCACCGCCTGGCCGTGCTGCTGCTGCGGGACGGGGCGGCGGGGATCGATCCGGGGATCCTGGTGCGCACGCTGGCCTCGCTGCCGGCGTCGGTGCTCGGGCTGCCGGCCCGTCCCTCCTGGGCGGACCGCGTCCGCGACTACGGAGAGGCTGCCGTGGCGGCGCTCCCGGCGGAGGCGCACCGGATCCGACTGCTCGCGCAAAGGATCGACGACGTCGTCCGTGCGAGCGACGCGGGCCCGCTCGTGCCGACCCACGGTGACTTCCACGGGGGGAATGTGTTCATCAGCGGCACCGCGGTCTCGGCACTGCTGGATCTCGACACGCTCGGACCCGGGCACCTGGTGGACGATCTCGCATGCTGTGTGGGACACCTGGCCGTGCTGCCCGGCCAGGACGCGGGCCATGTCCGCGTGGCTCAGGCGGTCCAGCGTTTCCTGCGGGTCTTCGACGAGTCCGTCGACCCCGTGGCGCTCCGGTCCAGGGCCGCGGCCGTGGTGCTCACCCTGGTGGCCGGTGCACGGCGTCGGGTCGGAGGGGGAGAGGCGGAGGCACTCTCCCGGCTGGCCGTCGCCGAGCGGTTGCTGGCCGAGGCGCTGTCGATCGGCGCAGGCCACCCTCCCGGAGGATTCCGGGCCTAGGGGAGGTCCGCGGCGTCCCGGTCGGCGAAGGACCCGGTCACGCGGGTGTCCATGGTGAGCACCTGCGTGCCCTCCACCTCGGAGAGGGCCAGGGCGACCGTGACACCGAGGCCCTCCAGGGAGGTGAGGTGCGTCCCGCCGCAGGGGATCTCCGCGCGTTCCCCGGGCAGCTCGCAGACCCAGCGGCGCCGGTCGGTGAGCCCCGGTCCCTCGGTCTCCACGCCGATCGTGGCCCCCGTCGCGGTCCAGTGTGCGAGCGTGGCGTTGACCGCGTCCGCCACGGCCGCGGTGTCGATGCCCTCCACCGTGAAGCCCTTGCGGCGGAGCGACTTGCCGAGGCGGTACCTGTCCACGGAGGAGGCCTCCCCGATGGTCGTCGTGTCGATGGCGAGGGCGTCGAAGTTCGGGGCGCCGAGGGCGTCCGCAGCGACGTCCTTCCGCCAGCGGTCCGTCAGGGCCCGGTTCAGCGCCAGCGAGGCCAGGTGGCAGCCCGTGTGCCCGGCGGAGACCGCCGCCCGGTAGGACGCGTCCGCGCGCACCACCACGTCGTCACCCTCCGAGGGCCCACCCGCGCTGCCAGCGTCGAGGAGATGCACGACGACGAACGCCCAGCCCTCGGTGCCCTTCCGGACGGGGGCCTCGCTGCCGAGATGCAGGGCTGTGCCGTCGGTGGCCCCGACCACGCAGTCCTGCACCGGCCAGGTTTCGACACCGCGCTGCAGGAACCCGTGGTCCGGGCTCTGATCGGGCCAGGCGTGGTCCACGGGGTGGAAGGCGGTGGTGTCGAGCACCACGGCGAGGAGCCCGTCCGGTCGGGGTGCCACGTGGAGCACGCGCGCTGTGGCCTCGGTGTCCCCGCGCGGGTACGTGACACGGGTGTCGGTGGTCGGCAGGGTCATGACTTGTCGGTGCTCCTCGTGGTGTCGGTGGGGTGCTGCGCCAGGCGCTCGAGCAGCGGTTCCGTCCGGTAGGGGATGTGTTCGTGCAGGGCCAGCACCGTCTCCGTCCGGATCACACCCCTGATCCTCAGCACCGAGCGCAGTGCGGACTGCAGATTGTGCGTGTCGGTCGCGGTGACCCGGCACCAGACATCACCGCGGCCGGAGATCTCGTGCACCTCGAGGACCTGGCTCAGGGTGCGCAGGCCCGCGATCACACCGTCGAGTTCCCGGTGGGAGACCTCGATGGTGATGAAGGCGATCACATCGTAGCCGAGCGCCTCGAGATCGATCTCGCGTCCGCTCCCGCGCACCGCACCGGTGCGCAGCAGACGGCGGATCCTGCTCTGCGCCGTGTTCCGGGCCACGCCCAAGGTGTCGCTCAGTTCGCTGACCTGGGCCCGGGGATCACGCACCAGTTCGAGCAGCAGCCGCAGGTCGAGGTTGTCCAGCTTGCTCATGAAGCTCACTTTCCGTCAGCCGGTTCCGCCCGTGTTGCGCACGGAGCTCAAATGTCCGCGCAGGGACACTGCACGGCGATCAGGAGAGCTCATTCTATACAGGTCCGGGCGCAAGTGCGTCGGACTGCTCCGACGGGCACGGCAGATCGAGGGAAAGAGGTGGACATGAGCGTCATCAACGAACTGCGCATGAGACCGGCCACCGTGCAGCGCCGCGCATGGGACGCCTCCCTCGCCGTGCGCCTGGCGCTGGCCATCACGGTGATCTCCACCCTGCTCATCGGTGCCAATCTCGCCACGCCGCTCTACCCGCTCATCCAGGCCGATCTCGGGCTGACCTCCTTCGCGGTCGCGGTCGCGTTCTCCTCCTACGTGCTCGCCCTGGTGGGCGGGCTCGTGCTCGCGGGCCACTGGTCGGACCACCTCGGCCGTCGCGCCGCGCTGGTCCTCGCCGTCGTCCTCGGTCTGCTCGGCGCCTGCCTGTTCGCTGCGGCCACGACGCTGCCGATGCTCGCGGCGGGCCGCGTCCTGCAGGGTGGCGCGGTGGCCCTCGCCACGGGTGCGAGCGCGGCGGCGCTGCGCGATCTGCTGCCCACCCGCCCCGACTGGGCCTCGCGCTTCACGCTCCTGGCCTCGGCCGGCGGCGTCGCGGCCGGTCCCGTGATCGGCGGCCTGCTGTCCCTCCTGCCCGCCCCGACGCGGACACCGTTCATCGTCTACCTCGTGGTGCTGGCGAGCCTGCTGGTGCCCCTGGTGCTGCTCGACGCCCGCCCCGCCATCAAGCCGGCGGATGCCGTCCGGCCGCTGGCAGCCCTGCGGCCCCGCCGGCCCGGAGTGTCGAGGGACGCCCGCCGCGCGTTCTGGACGGCGGCCTCCGTGGGCTTCCTCAGCTTCGCGGTGTTCGGCTTCTCCCTCAGCCTCGCCCCCACCTGGTTCGCCTCGATCACCGGCACCACCTCCCGGCCGGTCATCGGCGTCCTCGCCGCCCTCGTCCTGGCCTCGTCCGCCCTCAGCCAGCTCCTGTCGCCGCGCGGCCGTCTCGTGGCGCCGGTGGGACTGGCCGCCATGGCGCTGGGAACGGGGCTCCTGCCCGTCGCCGCGTCCACGGGCAGTGCGGCGCTGCTCGTCGGGGCGTGCGTCGTCGCCGGCTTCGGTCAGGGCATGGCCTTCCGGGTGGTCTTCAACGAGGTGTCCGTGAAGGTCGATCCCGCGCTGCACGCCCAGACCGTGAGCGCCGTGTACGTCATCACGTACCTGGGCAGTGCGGTCCCGGTGCTCGGACTCGGCGCTGCCGCGGGCCGCTGGGGCCTCGACACGTCCGTGACGGTGTTCGCACTCGTCATCTGCGCGGCCTGTGCCGTCCTCGCCGTGGCCTCGCTGGTCACTCGCCTCCGACGCTAGGACCCGCGCCCGACGCCACGACCCGGGCCGCTACCATGGCTGCGCGCCGCGGCGCGAGGTCGGTCGGACCGCACCTCGTTCGTCATGGTTCCGCAGTCATGGTTACACTCGGATTCTCCGACAGCTTGAACTGACTGCTGCGCGTTCCGCCCAGCAAACCCTCCAGACGGCAAGCCGGAACCACGCGTGTGTGGTCCGTGGGCGCAGCCCGGCCGAGTAGCTCCTGCCACGAAAGGCACAGCTGAGATGACATCCACCGAGCAGGGCTCCACCACCCGCCCCATGATCGAGTTCCGCGACGTCACCAAGACCTACGACCGCGGCCGACCGGCGGTGGACGGTCTCACCATGGATATAGAGCGCGGGAAGATCACCGTGTTCGTCGGTCCCTCGGGCTGCGGCAAGACCACGTCGCTGCGCATGATCAACCGGATGGTGGAACCCACGTCCGGGCGGATCCTCCTCGACGGGCAGGACGTGGCGGAGCAGAAGGCGGCCGAGCTGCGCCGCTCCATGGGTTATGTCATGCAGTCCTCGGGCCTCATGCCGCATCGCACGGTGCTCGACAACATCGCCACCGTCCCCCGCCTCAACGGCGTGGCGAGGTCCACGGCCCGTGCCCGCGCGAAGGAACTGCTCGACGTCGTGGGTCTCGCCCCGGAGCTGGGCCGCCGCTACCCCGGGCAGCTCTCCGGGGGCCAGCAGCAGCGCGTGGGGGTGGCCCGGGCGCTGGCGGCGGATCCGCCCGTGCTCCTGATGGACGAGCCCTTCAGCGCCGTGGACCCCGTGGTCCGCGCGGAGCTGCAGAGCGAACTGGTCCGCCTGCAGCGCGACCTGGCCAAGACCATCGTGTTCGTCACGCACGACATCGACGAGGCGACCATCCTGGGGGACCGGGTGGCGGTCTTCGCCGTCGGCGGGCGGCTCGCGCAGTTCGCGGACCCCGAGGAGATCCTCCGCGCACCGGTCGACGACTTCGTGGCCGGCTTCGTGGGCCGGGACCGCGGCTTCCGCCACCTCTCCTTCCAGGAGGGCGAGGACGTCACCATCCATCCCATCGAGACCATCGAGACCGGCCGGCTGGCCGATCCGTCGGTGACCGTGAACTCGCCGTGGACGCTCCTCGTCGACGCGGAGGGTCGTCCGCACGGCTGGGTGCCCGAGGCCACCCGCGAGTCCGTCACCTCGCAGGCCGACGCGGTGCCGGGCGGCTCCCTGTACACGCGGGGGGACTCCCTGCGGCGTGCCCTCGATGCCTCGCTGTCCTCGCCGTCGGGTCTGGGCGTGACGGTCGACGACGACGGGCGGGTGGTCGGCGTGGTCCGGGCCGCGGAGGTGTTCGAACTCATCGAGGCCGGACGCCTCGATCGCGGACGCGCCAACTACAACACGGCGGTGTAGGGGTGGACTGGATCAACGGCATCGTCGACTACGTGCCGGCCAACATCGGCCAGCTCCGCCAGCTCACCGGCAACCACCTCCTGCAGTCGGTCCTGCCGATCGTCTTCGGCGTGCTCCTCGCCGTGCCCCTCGCACAGCTGGCACGCCAGAACCGCACCCTCGCCGGGATCATGCTCACCGGCTCCTCCCTGCTCTACACCATCCCCTCGCTGGCCATGTTCGTCTTCCTCCCCCTCGTCCTCGGGACGAGCATCCTCAGCATGGTCAACGTCGTCGTGGCGCTGACCATCTACGCCGTGGCCCTGCTCATGCGCTCCACGGTGGATGCGCTCACCTCGATCGACGACGGCGTCCGGCAGGCGGCCGTCGCCATGGGCTACACGCCGCTGCGGCGCTTCCTCACCGTGGATCTTCCGCTGTCCATCCCCGTCCTCATCGCGGGCGTCCGGGTCATCTCCGTCACGAACATCTCGATGGTGAGCGTCGGCGCACTGATCGGGGTGCCGAGTCTCGGGCGACTGTTCACGGACGGGCTGACACGCAACTACCCGGTGCAGATCGCCGTGGGCATCATCATCACGCTCCTGCTGGCACTGTTGCTGGATCTGCTCCTGGTGCTCCTCGAGCGCGTCCTCACGCCCTGGTCCCGTGCCACGACGGCGCGCCGGACCAGAGCCGCGGCCCTCGACGCACGGACGGTGGCTTCCTGATGGACTACTCGAGCAGCAATCTGTTCGTCCAGATGGGGGAGTGGCTCTCGGATCCGGAGAACTGGTCGGGGTCCCGCGGGATCCCCATGCGGATCGCGGAGCACCTGGGCTACGTGGGCCTGACCATGCTCCTCGCCCTGGTGATCGCCGTGCCGCTGGGCCTCTACGTGGGTCACACCGGCAAGGGGCGCATCCTCATCGTCTCGGGCGTGGGCATCCTGCGCGCGCTGCCCACCCTCGGCATGGTCTTCCTCTTCGCCCTGCTCTTCTCCCGGGGCGTGCTACCCGCCGTCTGGGCGCTCGTCCTGCTGGCGGTCCCGCCGGTCCTCAGCGGCGTCTACGCGGGAGTCTCCTCGGTGAACCGCACCGTGGTGGACGCCGCCCGCAGCATGGGCCTGACCGAATGGCAGATCCTCACCCGTGTGGAGATCCCCAACGGCCTGCAGGTCATGCTCGGCGGTGTGCGTGCAGGGGTACTCCAGGTGGTGGCGACCGCCACCGTGGTCGCCTACGCCAAGGCGGACGGGCTGGGGGTCTTCCTCGTGGAGGGAACCCAGATCAACGACAACGGACGACTCTTCGGCGGCGCCGTGGTGATCGCCGCCGTCGCCATCGCCGTCGACGGCGTCATGGCGCTGCTCCAACGATTTGCGATCTCTCCCGGTCTGCGCACCGCGCGGCCGGCCGCGGGATCCCAGCAGGAATCTGGCCGGCAAGAGGCCGTTGCCAGTGCACAAGGAGGAACAACATGACAAACCTGGCCCCGCGCGTCGCCCGACGCGCCATGATGGGACTGGCAGGCGGTCTCACGGCCGCTCTGGCGTTGACTGCCTGCGGTGCCAACAGCGACCCCCAGGGGGAAGCGGAGAGCGACGCCCCCGGAGGGTCGCTCGTTGTCGGTTCAGCTGATTTCCCGGAGAGCCAGATCATCGCCGAGATCTACGCGGGTGCCCTCAACGCCGAAGGCGTCGAGGCCACCACGAAGCCCAACATCGGGTCGCGTGAGATCTACTACCAGGCCATCGAGGACGGCTCCATCGACCTGATCCCCGAATACAGCGGCAACCTGCTGCTGCTCGCCGATCCCGACGCCACGGCGGCCTCCGCCGAGGAGATCATGGACGCCCTGCCCGATGCGCTGGACGCGAAGTCCCCGGACGCCAATCTCGGGGTGCTGGAGCCGAGCGAGGCGGAGGACAAGGACGCCGTCGTCGTCACCGCCGCGACGGCGGAGGAGTACGACCTCGAGTCGATCGCTGATCTGACCCCCTACTGCTCGGAGTTCACCATGGGTGCACCGAGCACCTACCTGGAGCGCCCCCAGGGGCTGAAGGGCCTGATCGAGAATTACGACTGCGAGCCCACGGTGGAGGCGATCAACGACGGCGGCGGCGAGCTGACGCTCAAGGCGCTGCTCGACGACACCGTGCAGATGGCCGACATCTACACCACGACGCCGTCGATCGAGGACAACGACCTCGTGGTCCTCGAGGACCCGGAGAACAACTTCATCGCGCAGCAGGTCCTCCCGCTCGTGAATCTGGACACGGTGGGTGACGACGCCCGGGAGATCCTCAACAGGGTCTCGGACGAGCTGACCACCGAGGATCTCCTGTCGCTGAACCGCGAGGTCAGCGGCGAGGAGAAGCGCGATCCGGCCGAGGCGGCAGCCGACTGGCTCGAGGAGCACGACCTCGCCGGCTGATCCACCCGGTAGTACCTGCACCACCACCTCGGGCCCGGCCCGCGGCACCCCGACGGGTTCCCGCGGACCGGGCCCGAGCTGTGACATCCTGATCCAATGGTCTTGTACAAACAGTCGGAGAAGCTTCGCAATGTCCTCTACGACATCCGGGGCCCGCTGCTGGAACACGCGATGGCCATGGAGGCCCAGGGACACCGGATCCTGAAGCTCAACATCGGCAATCCCGCGCCGTTCGGCTTCGAGGCACCCGACGCGATCCTCGTGGACATGATCCGCAATCTGCCCAAGGCCCAGGGGTACAGCGATTCCCGCGGCATCTACTCGGCGCGGACCGCCGTCGTCCAGTACTACCAGGGCCGGGGCATCACCTCGATGGACGTCGACGACGTCTACCTGGGCAACGGGGTGAGCGAGCTGATCACCCTCGCCATGCAGGCACTCCTCGACGTCGGCGACGAGATCCTGATCCCCACGCCCGACTATCCGCTCTGGACGGCGTCCGTGGCGCTCGCCGGGGGCACCCCGGTGCACTACCTATGCGACGAGGACGACCACTGGTGGCCGGACCTCGAGGACATGGCCGCGAAGATCACCCCGAACACCAGGGGTATCGTCCTGATCAATCCGAACAACCCCACCGGGGCGGTCTACCCCCGCCCGGTCCTGGAGGGGATCGTCCGCCTAGCGCGCGAGCACGGGCTCATCCTGTTCGCGGACGAGATCTACGAGAAGATCCTGTACGACGACGCCGTGCACGTCAACGCGGCGTCCGTCGCCGGTGACGACGTCCTGTGCCTGACCTTCAGCGGCCTGTCGAAGGCCTACCGGATCGCAGGCTTCCGCAGCGGCTGGATGGCGATCACCGGACCGAAGCAGGACGCCGCCAATTATCTCGAGGGCATCAATCTGCTGGCCAACATGCGGCTCTGCGCCAATGTGCCGGCACAGCACGCCATCCAGACGGCGCTCGGCGGCTACCAGAGCATCGAGGACCTGATCCTGCCCGGCGGGCGCCTGCTGCAGCAGCGGAACCGGGCGGCCGAGCTCCTCAACGGCATCGACGGCGTGAGCTGCGAGGTGGCCCAGGGGGCCCTGTACCTGTTCCCGAGACTCGACCCCGAGGTCTATCCCATCCGGGACGACGAGAAGTTCGCCCTCGATCTGCTCAAGCAGCAGAAGATCCTGATCTCGCACGGCACCGCCTTCAACTGGGTGGCACCGGATCACTTCCGCATGGTGACCCTGCCCAGCGTCGAGGTCATCGAGGACGCCATCGGGCGCCTGGGCGACTTCCTCTCCACCTACAAGCCCTGACCGTCCCGGCCCTTCCCGTCCCAGCCCGCTCGGCCCACTCCAGGAGGACCCGTGAAGAAATCCGCAGACACGACAGCCGCCACGCGCCAACTCCTCATGGCGGGACCGGACTTCTCCCTCGCGGCGGTGGATTTACGTTCCACCCCGGGCTTCGACGGCGGCAAGAAGAAGGGCAAGGCGGCGCTGGCCGCCGGAGCGGAGCGGCTGTCGTCCCTCCAGGAGAAGCTCTTCGCCGAGAGCCGTGCCGGGGGCGAGGCCGCCGTCCTGCTCGTCCTGCAGGGCATGGACACCTCCGGCAAGGGCGGGATCGTGCGGCACGTGGTGGGCTCGGTGGAGCCGCAGGGCGTCTCGCACCATGCGTTCAAGGCGCCCACCCCCGAGGAACAGAAGCACAACTTCCTGTGGCGCATCCGGCGGGAGCTGCCGGCTCCGGGCATGATCGGCGTCTTCGACCGCTCCCACTACGAGGACGTGCTCATCCACCGGGTCCGGGGCCTGTCCTCCGGCGAAGCGGTGGAGAAGCGCTATGGGGAGATCCTCAAGTTCGAGGACACCGTGGTGTCCTCGGGGACCAGGGTACTGAAGGTCATGCTGCACATCAGCAAGGACGAGCAGAAGGAACGGCTCGCGGAGCGGCTGGACCGTAAGGACAAGTACTGGAAGTACAACCCGGGCGACGTCGACGAGCGCGCATACTGGGACGAGTACCAGGCGGCGTACCAGATCGCCGTGCAGCGGACGAGCACGGCCGATGCACCCTGGTTCGTGGTTCCCGCGGACCGCAAGTGGTATGCCCGACTCGCCGTGCAGCACCTGCTCACGGCGACCCTCGAGGAGATGGACCTGAGCTGGCCGACGGCGTCCTTCGACGTCGAGGCCGAGAAGAAGCGCCTCCAGGCAGGTTGATCCTCGCCTGAGTGCGCCCCCCGCGCCATGAGCTGAGAGGACAGGATGAGCGACGCACGCAGGAGGCAGCTCGGAGACTCCGACGCGCCCGTCGAGGACGAGCTGAAGGAGTCCTTCGACAAGACCATTGACGAGGGGGCCGAACGCCTCCACCGGACCTTGAGGACCATCCTGGTGACCGGCGTCTTCGGTGGCTTCGAGATAGGCCTCGGGATCATGGCCTATCTCGCCGTCCTGCACGAGACGGGGAACGAACTGCTGGCCGGGCTGGCCTTCGGCGTCGGGCTCGTGGCCCTCCTGCTCGCCCACAGTGAGCTGTTCACGGAGAACTTCCTGATGCCGGTGGGCGCCGTCATCGCCAGGGAGGGCAGCCTCGCGCAGCTGGCAAAGCTGTGGATCGGCACCCTGGTGGCGAATCTGGCCGGTGGCTGGGTCTTCGTCTGGATCATCATGCAGGCGTTCCCGCAGTGGTCGGCCACGGTGGGCGAGAGCGCCCACCATTACGTCGATGCACCGTTCTCCCTGCAGACGGTGGCGCTGGCCGTCCTGGGTGGCAGCACCATCACGCTCATGAGCCGCATGCAGCAGGGTACGGAGAACGACGTCGCCAAGATCGTCGCCACCATGATCGGCGGATTCCTGCTCGCCGGCCTGCAGCTCTTCCACTCCATCCTGGACTCGCTGCTCATCTTCGCGGCCATCCAGTCCGGAGCCGACATCGACTACGGGCAGTGGATCGGATGGTTCGGGTACACGCTGCTCTTCAACATGCTCGGCGGGCTCGTCCTCGTGACGCTCCTGAGGCTCGTGCGGACCAAGGAGCTCATCGAGGAGCGCCGTGACGACGCGCCCGAGGACGCCGAGGCCGTACGCGACGAGGGCTAGCGGCCGGGGCTACGCGTTCTCGGCTTTCTCGCGCGCGGCGGCCAGTCTGACCTTGGCGCCCTCGAGCCAGGCCTCGCAGCGGTCCGCGAGGGCCTCACCCCGCTCCCAGAGGGCCAGGGACTCCTCCAGACCCACGCCCCCGGCCTCGAGCCGCGAGACCACGAGGACGAGTTCCTCCCGCGCCCGCTCGTACGACAGCCCGCCCACGTCCGAGGCCTGCTGCTGATCGCTACTGTCCGTCATGCTGTTCTCCCTGTGTCGTCTGCTCCGCCGGGTGCCCGGTAACCGAGGCCGTGATCGAGGTGTTGATCGGGGCGGGGACCGCGCCGGTGCCCTCGCCTGTCACCGAGGCGGTACCCGCACCTGTGACGGCGTCGAACTGACCATCGGCCACCCGGACCCGGAGGGTCTCCCCGGGAGCCACCTCGGTCGGGCTCCTCACCACGTGCCCATCGGTCTGCTGCACCACGGCGTACCCGCGATCCAGCGTCTTCTGCGGCGAGAGGGAGCGCACCCGGTCCCGCAGGTGCCCGATCGCGTCCGCCTCCCGCTCCACCGTCGTCGTCGTGCTCCGGTGGGTGCGTGAGCGAAGCCGCTCCAGATCGGCCTCGCGCACCTCGATCATCCCTTCCGGTTTCGCCAGGGAGGGGCGTGAGCGCAGCACTGCCAGGCTCTCAGCCTCCCGATGGACCAGATTGCGGATGGCCCGCTCGAGGGCGGCCCGCGCCTGTCCTATCCTGCCGAGCTCCTCCGCGACGTCGGGGACCACGCGCTTCGCGGCGTCCGTGGGCGTGGAGGCGCGCAGATCGGCGACGTCGTCGAGCAGCGGACGGTCGGCCTCGTGCCCAATGGCGCTGACCACCGGCGTCGCGGCCAGGGCGACGGCGCGCACGAGCGATTCGTCGCTGAACGGCAGCAGGTCCTCGAGGGCCCCGCCGCCACGGGCGATGATGATGACGTCGACCCGTTCGTCGGCATCGAGCTCGCCGAGCGCCGCGCGGACCTGGGCCACGCTGTTCACGCCCTGCACGGCGACCTCGCGGACCTCGAACTCCACGGCCGGCCACCGCAGGGCGGCATTGCGCATCACGTCCTTCATCGCGTCGGAGTCACGGCCGGTGATCAGGCCGATCCGGTGGGGGAGCAGCGGCAGCGGCTTCTTGCTCGCGGCAGCGAAGAGACCCTCCGCCGCCAGGGCCTGGCGGAGCCGTTCGATGCGTGCCAGTAGATCACCGATCCCGACGGGCCGGATGTCGGTGGTCTGCATCGACAGGCGTCCGGTCTTGACCCAGAAGTCGGGCTTCAGCCGTGCCACCACGCGCGAGCCCCGCTCGGGCGGCGAGGCCAGGCGGTCCATCACCGAGCCGTAGACGGACAGGGAGAGAGACACCTCCGAATCGACGTCACGCAGCGTGATGTAGGACATGCTCGCCCGGCGCGTCAGCTCGATCACCTGACCCTCCACCCACGCGGCCGGAGCCCGCTCGATGTGCGCCTTGAGCTTCGCGGACAGCAGGCGCAGCGGCCAGGGCGTGTCGGGAGAGGTCTCGGCGGCCGTCGCCGGCACCGTCGTCGTTCCCGTGGCCGGGCCGGGTGGAGCGCCCGACGGCGTCCCCGTTCCCTCGCGTGTCATGGTGTCCTGTCCCGGGAGCTGCCCCGCTGTCCGTCCGTGAAGCTGACTCTCCATCTGTACCACTCCTCACCCCCGGCGACCTCCCGGCGGCGGCTATGTGGGCGTCGTGCCTGCCAGCGGCGGGTCCGGGCGGTACCGCCCAGCGGGACGGGGCATAATCGGCCGGGTAACCACCACCGAAGGAACCCATGCGGACTCTCGTCTCTGCCGTCCTGGCCCTGCTCGCCCTCGTCGCTGCCGCGGGAGGTCTGGCCTCGGCATGGGTGGACGGAAATCTCGTGGAGGAGTCCGGGTTCGTGGCGCTCGCCTCGCCGCTGTCCGAGGACGCCGAGTTCCAGGCCGCGCTCACGGATTCGCTGGTGGAGGAGGCGACGAGCGCAGGGAATCTTCCCGACCAGGTGGTCTCGTTCCTCGAACCCCTCGTCCGCGACGCCGTGACCGCGGTGACCGAGACCTCGGGCTACCCCGCGGCCTGGGACCGGACGCTGCGGATCTCGCATGCCATGACCTTCGCCCAGGCCCCGGATCCCGCCGAACCCGCTCCCGCCGTCATCACCCTCGATCTAGCGCCCGTCATCGGACTCGTGACCGAGAGCCTGGCCGGCGGTCTCGGTGTGGACATCCCCACCCCGGAGGACACCACCGTCGAGGTCGGCTCCTTGGAACGCGGCGGCATGCTGAGCTGGGTGGCCGACGCCGTCACGGCCTGGCCGCTCTACCTCACGATCGCGGGGGTGCTGGGCGTGCTCGCCCTGCTGATCGCCCGCCGGCACGGCACCACCCTGGCGCTCCTCGGGCTCGGCGTCGCGGTGATCGGCGCCCTCGCGTTGCTGGCGGGTCGGCTGATCCCGCAGTGGGCAGGCGGGGCACCGGGCCTGGGCGCGGTCGCCGACGTCTTCGTCCACGGGCTCGCGGGACGGGCCGGAGCGGACATCGCCGAGGCCGGCCTGCCGGTGCTCGTGGCCGGACTCATGGCACTGGCGATCGGCGTCGCCGCGCGACTGGCCTTCGGACGACGGCGCAGGAGGTTCCGCTGAGGTCCGGCCAGGGGCTCGGCACCTGAAGCCCGGTCACGGGCCGGTACTCGAAGGTCGGCTCCGGGGTCGACTCTGAGCTTCAGGAGCGCCCGGATCCACGGGGCCGCCGACGCCGACCGGGTAGGATCGGTCTCATGACCAGTACCACCGTTCAGGTCCCCATGCCCACCATTCCGCGCCGCCGCCGCACTCCCGAGGACGTGCTGTCAGCCGCGCCGGTCACCGGGAACAAGCGGGTCCTGCTGGCGGCGCCCCGCGGGTACTGCGCCGGCGTCGACCGTGCGGTGATCGCCGTCGAGAAGGCCCTGGAGCACTACGGGCCGCCGGTCTACGTGCGCAAGCAGATCGTGCACAATCTGCACGTCGTCTCCACCCTGGAGGCCCAGGGCGCCATCTTCGTCGACGAGACCGACGAGGTGCCCGAGGGTGCGCTCGTGGTCTTCTCCGCGCACGGTGTCTCTCCCGCCGTCGTGCAATCCGCCGAGGACCGCGGCCTGCGCACCATCGACGCCACCTGCCCCCTCGTCACCAAGGTGCACAAGGAGGCCCAGCGCTTCGCGCGCGACGACTTCGACATCCTCCTGATCGGTCACGAGGACCACGAGGAGGTCGAGGGGACCGCGGGCGAGGCACCCGAGCACATCCAGATCGTCAACGGCCCCGAGGACGTCGACAAGGTGCAGGTGCGCGACCCGGAGCGGCTCATCTGGCTGTCGCAGACCACGCTCAGCGTCGACGAGACCATGCTGACGGTCAATCTGCTCAGGGAGCGCTTCCCCACACTGCAGGATCCGCCGAGCGACGACATCTGCTACGCCACGTCCAACCGCCAGGCCGCGATCAAGAAGATCGCCCCCGGGTCGGACCTGGTGATCGTGGTGGGGTCGGCGAACTCCTCCAACTCCGTGCGCCTCGTCGAGGTGGCCCTGGAGTACGGGGCGAAGGCCGCGCACCGCGTCGACTTCGCCAACGAGGTGGACGAGTCCTGGTTCGAGGGCGTCGCCACGATCGGGATCTCCTCGGGTGCCTCCGTGCCGGAGAATCTGGTGCAGGACGTCCTGCGGCTCCTGGCCGAGTACGGCTACGGGGATGTCGAGGAAGTGGTGACGGCGCAGGAGGACATCATCTTCTCCCTGCCCAAGGAGATCCGCGCCGCGCTGAAGGCCATGGGTGATCCGTCCGAGGGACGCGGCGGCCGCGGGCAGCTGCAGGACCGCGGTTCGCTGAACTGAGGCTCGCGAGGTGGCCCGCAGAGGACCACGCGTGCGTCACCTGATGTCGGCCTCTCGAACGCAGGGGTGTCGGCGCGAGGCAGTTGTTGCCTCCTGCTCGGCGGTAATCGGGGATGGCCCGCGCCCTGGATCCATGCCGTCTCCTTCCATCGGAGACGGAGTATCGGAGACCGTGGCGCCCTGAGCTAGCCCGCGGTGCCGTCGAGCAGTTCGTGCGCGGTGAGCGAGCGCGGCGTCGCGTCGATCGAGCCCGCCGGCTCCACAGCTGCGCGCGGAGCCCCGGCCCGCTGGGCGCGGGCCGCGCCGATCGCGCTGACGTCGGCGCCCGCGGTCCCCGGCAGCGCCCCGTCGGCCGCGGCGTCGACCACGTCGAGGGATGCGGAGTCGAACGCCCCGATGCGCCGCGCCGTCGGCAGTACGCGCGATTCCAAGGCCCCGACGAAGGAGTTGTAGCGCTCCACCGAGGTCTTCAGCGATGACCCGAGCTTGGTCACGTGCCCGCCCATGGTCCCCAAACGCTCGTACAGCTGCTTGGAGAGATCGAAGAGTTCGCGTGCGTTGTCGGTCAGGACGGCCTGCCGCCAGCTGAACGCCGCCCCCTTGAGGATGCCCAGCAGCGAGACCGGCGAGGCCAGTGCCACGCTGCGGGAGAAGGCGTAGTCGAGCAGTTCGGGATCGGCACGCAGGGCTTCCGAGAGGATGGACTCGACCGGGATGAAGCAGATGACCAGTTCGGGGGAGTTGGTGGCGCCCTCCCAGTACTTCTTGCGGGCCAGGGCGTCGACGTGTGCGCGCAGGGCCTTGCCGTGCTGCTTCAGCAGCTCCGCGCGCTGCGCCTCCAGGCCCCGATCGGACGTGGCCCCGTGCGGAGCGTCCGCTCCGTCTCCCGCCCGCGTCAGTTCCTGGGCTGCGAGGAACGCGCTCAGGGGGACCTTGGCGTCGATGACGAGCTGCTTGTCGCCCGGGAGCTGGACCACCATGTCGGGCCGGGCGCGGTCGGCGTCGTCCGTCGCGGTGAAGGACACCTGCTCCAGGAAGTCGACGCGGGAGAGCATGCCCGCCGCCTCCACCACGCGCCGCAGCTGCACCTCGCCCCACTGGCCGCGTGCGCTGGTGCTGCGCAGGGCACCGGCGAGGGCGTGCGTGGTGGAGAGCAGTCGCGCGTCGGACAGGCGTGCCTCGTCGAGCTGCTGCGCCAGCTGCCCGTACTGCTCCACGCGGTCGCGCTCGAGCAGGCCCACCTGCCGCTGCACCTGCGTGAGCTTCTCGGCCACCGGTGCGAGGGCGCGCAGCACGTCGTTCTCGGTCGAGGTCTTGCCGGTCAGCTCGCGATTGTGCTGCTGCAGCAGGTCGCGCTGAGCGGAGGCCGCGGCCAGCTCCGTCGTCGCCCGCCCCAGGCGCGCGGCGGCGTCGTCGAGCTCGGAGCGCAGGTCGGTGCTGCGTGTGCGGAGAGAGCGCCAGATCAGCGCGGCCCCGAGAG
The DNA here is from genome assembly GCF_947493765.1 of uncultured Arthrobacter sp. Taxonomy (GTDB): domain Bacteria; phylum Actinomycetota; class Actinomycetes; order Actinomycetales; family Micrococcaceae; genus Arthrobacter_D. The sequence goes on along the minus strand of NZ_CANLSZ010000001.1, from coordinate 549,834 downwards.
CGCAGCCGAGGATGAACGCGAGGATGACGAGGAGGACGGCCGTGGTGCTCATGCCCACACTGTCGCAGGAACCTCCGACAATCAGCGGTACCGACACCTACCCGGTGGCGCCTGGTCGCTCGCGACTCGCCCGGTAGACTTGTCTCCCGTGGCTCTTACTATCGGCATCGTCGGACTGCCCAACGTCGGCAAATCAACCCTCTTCAACGCGCTGACGCGCAACAACGTGCTGGCGGCGAATTATCCGTTCGCCACGATCGAGCCGAACGTCGGCGTGGTCAATCTGCCCGATCCCCGCCTCGCGCAGCTCGCCGAGGTCTTCGGGTCCAAGCAGATCCTGCCGGCCACCGTGTCCTTCGTGGACATCGCGGGCATCGTCAAGGGCGCGTCAGAGGGGGAGGGGCTCGGCAACCAGTTCCTCGCCAACATCCGCGAGGCCGAGGCGATCGCCCAGGTGATCCGTGTGTTCGACGATCCCGACGTGATCCACGTGGACGGCAAGGTGGATCCGCGCTCCGACATGGAGACCATCAACACCGAGCTGATCCTCGCCGATCTGCAGACGCTGGAGAAGGCCATCCCGCGCGTGGAGAAGGAAGTGAAGATCAAGAAGCGCGAGGCTGCGCAGCTGACCGCGATGCAGGCCGTCCAATCGGTGCTGGAGCGCGGCGACACGATCTTCTCCTCGATCGCGAGCGACAAGCTCGAGATGGGGCACCTGCGCGAGCTCAGTCTGCTCACCGCCAAGCCCTTCATCTACGTGTTCAACGTGGACGACGCGGTACTCGGAAATCCGGAGCGCCAGGAGGAGCTGCGTGCGCTCGTGGTTCCGGCCGATGCCATCTTCCTCGACGCCAAGCTCGAAGCGGATCTCGTGGAGCTCGACGAGGCCGAGGCCCGGGAGATGCTCGAAATGAGCGGCCAGGAGCAGTCCGGGCTCGACCAGCTGGCCCACGTGGGCTTCCACACCCTCGGCCTGCAGACGTATCTGACGGCCGGTCCGAAGGAGAGCCGTGCCTGGACGGTGAAGAAGGGTGCGACGGCGCCCGAGGCCGCGGGCGTCATCCACTCCGACTTCCAGCGGGGTTTTATCAAGGCCGAGGTGGTGTCCTTCGAGGACCTGGTCGACGCCGGCTCCATGAGCGAGGCGAAGAGCCGAGGCAAGGTGCGCATCGAGGGCAAGGAGTACGTCATGTCCGACGGCGACGTGGTGGAGTTCCGATTTAACGTCTAGAACCTTCGCCCGAATGACTAGAAACGCAGCCCTTGTAACCCTGAGGGCGGCATCGTATTCATCATGAGCCGGGTCTGCTGCACCGATCGGTGACACGCTGACCTGACCCATGGTTTGGCTCCCATCACACCTCGCTAGCTGATGGTTCTAGTTGTAGCGTTGGCGTGTGATTACCTTTCCGGACGGCACTGTTGTTCCTGCTCTGGGGCAGGGAACATGGAACCTGGGTGACTCTCCTGCCGGCCGGAACGCTGAGATCAGGGCGCTGCGTACAGGTATTGATCTGGGCCTGACCGTGATCGATACCGCTGAAATGTACGGTAGTGGGCGCAGTGAGGACCTTGTCGGAGAAGCCATCAGGGGTAGGCGCGATGAGGTTTTCCTGGTGAGCAAGGTCCTACCCTCGAACGCCTCCGCAGCAGGGACGATCGAGGCCTGTCATGCAAGCCTGGACCGTCTAGGTACTGACTGCCTGGACCTGTATCTCCTGCATTGGCGGGGGAGGTTCCCATTCGAGGAGACCGTCGCTGCGTTCGAGTCCCTTATTGCCGAGGGCTCGATCCGTGCGTGGGGTGTGAGTAATCTCGACACCGACGAGCTCCGGAGTTTGCCTGAGGGGTGCCAGACCGATCAGGTGCTCTACAACCTGACCCGGCGCGGTCCGGAGTTCGACCTGATGCCATGGTGTGCTTCGACGAAGATGCCCGTCATGGCCTATTCGCCTGTGGAGCAGGGACGACTGCTCGGCAACCCGGATCTGACACAGATCGCCTGCGAGCTTGGCGCGACGCCCGCGCAGGTCGCTCTGGCGTGGACGATGCGCACCAGCAGCGTGCTCGCAATCCCGAAGGCTTCAACTGCCGAGCATGTGCTCGAGAACGCCACCGCCCGCGACCTTCACCTCAGCGACACCGATCTCGAGCGCCTCGATCGCGCTTTCCCGCCGCCGGCACGCGCAGAACCCCTCGAAATGCTTTGACGCCCGTTGGCTTCGGGATCACCGCCAACCCGGCCGCTTGGGGGTGGTGCCGCGGAGTGCCTTCAAGGAGCGCCTCTTTTCATCAGCGCGTAGCACGGGCGCTACGATAGGGGAGTGAGCACTATCGGACCGCAGGTCGAAAGCTTGTCACAGCGCGAGCTCCGCAACGAGTCTGGCCGGGTACTCCGCGCGGTCAGCGAGGGCCACTCCTTCGTCCTGACCAACAGCGGGGTGCCTGTGGGGCGGATCGTGCCACTCGATGCGCCCGCTGCCACCTTGCCTATCGCTCGGCCGACCCGCCGCGAGGGTGGCTGGAGGGCACTGGCTGTCGAACGCAAGACCTCGGAGCACAGTCTCACCGAGATCCTCGACGACCTGCGCGGCGACCGGTGACCAGCCGCCCGGTCATCTACGTCGACACCTCCGCTCTGGCTGCACTGTTGATCGACCAGCCTGAGAGCCCGGCACTCCTGGATTGGCTGGACCAGACGCGCGCCGACCTCGTCTCCACCGACCTGCTCGAGACCGAGCTGCGCCGCGTTGCGGTGCGGGAGGGACTCGCTCAGTCCGACGTGACTCGTCTTCTCGACGGCATCGGGCTTGCAGCGCTTGACAGGGCCGTCTACCGCAGCGCCAGCTTCCTGCCAATGCCGTATCTGCGCACCCTTGACGCTCTGCATCTGGAGGCGGCGATGCGGCTCGATGTATCGGCGATCCTCACCTATGACCACAGGCTCGGAGAGGCCGCGCGGTCTGCAGGTTTTGATGTCATCGCCCCCGGAACGACGAACACGCGCTGAACGAATTGACCAGTGCAGGAGGAGATATCTGATGCCACCCAGAATCATTCGAGGGCTTGACGAGTCCGTGAAAGCTCGACTTGCCGCACGTCGTCGAGATCCATCTCATCGTCGTCGATCGGGCCGTGCACGGCTCGGGTGTTGGCAGCGCAATGCTCACTGCGATCGAGGCGGATGCGATAGGTCGCGGGGTGAAGCTCCCGGAGGTGAAGACTTTGGGACCATCCCATCCGGATGAAGGATATGCGCGGACCCGGCACTTCTACGAGAAATGGGGCTTCCTTCCCCTCGAGGAGACAGACCTGCGGGGTGAGGCAAACCGGCGTTCTGATCATGGTGAAGCGGAGCCGGAGGAGTCGCCCGCCGAAGCAGTGGTGCGTGAGGTCCTCGAGGAGACGGGTCGTCGGACGCGCGTCGTGCGTGACCTCGGCGTCGAACGGTACGACGCGTGGCCTTCCAAGGACGAGGTGCATGAGCGTCGTTTCTTCCAGCTCGAATCGATCGACGAGCTGATCCTCGATCGCTGGAGTGCAGGCGAGGACCATCCATCCGACGGCGGCGCGACGCAACGCTGGACCTGCCGGGTCGAATCCGCAGACATTGCCGCCCCCACCCCTCCGGGTCGGTAGTTTCTGCGGTCTCGGCGGAGGCGGCGGTCATCGGGCGGATCGACGGGGTCAGCTCTAACTTCTGCCGAGGCCGAGTGCCACAGGATGGTCGCGGTCCAGGCAGCACCGACACCTGTAGCGCCGTCGATGTCCCACCGCGGAGGATGGAAGAATTCTGGCGCCCAATTGTTGAAGCCCAGTACCGGCTTCCGCCAGCGGTCGTCAGCCAGCCACGGCAAGCGAACAGCACGGCAACATCAGATCCGACACTTCACCGAAAGGTCGTCACCATGGTCCAGTCGCACACAGTCAGCACCGCGGAAGAGCTGCAGGACGCGCTCACGGACGGCGCACAGGACATCGAGGTCTCCGGCACCATCTCCGGCATCCCGCGCGTCGTGCTTCCCGCCGGCGCCTGGCTGCACGGCGGCCGCCTCGAATTCGGGTCCAAGGGCGTCCTGCTCACGCAGGACAACACGCTCGAGGACATCGAGATCGCCGTGCCCGAACACGAGATCGCCGTCTATGCCGACGTCACCCGGTCCGACTGGGGCACGCTCACCCTGCGCAACGTGACCACGGTGGGGCAGGTCGCGATCGTCGCCACGGAGGCCGTCCGCTCCGGCCACATCGCCATCGATGCGCTGACCGTCACAGCGGCGGACGTCCGCGGCCGCACCGATCGCCCGCGCGGCTTCGGCGTCGAAGCGATGCAGGGCGGTCTGACGGTCTGGAACCGCCAGCCCGACGCCGACGTCGAGCTCACGGCCGAGATCACGAATGTGACCGTGGGCTCCGAGGAGAGCCCGGTACGCGGCAGCGGCGTCTTCGTCGGCGGGCACGGGACGGACGACGGCAAGGCCTCAGGCGGCACCCTGAGGATGACGAAGCTCACCACGGGGGAGGTCTACACCGACGGCGGTATCGCCGCCGGTGCAGCGGATCTGATCAGCGGCGGGGTCTTCGTCATCAGTGGGGCCATCGTCGACCAGGTGACGAATCACGGACCCGTGACGACGCTCGGCCAGAACGACATGGTGCTCGACAACTGGGGTGATGTGCGTTCCTGGACGGCCGAGCAGCAGATCACCTCCCACGGCCCCAGCGGCATCGGCTTCGTCAACTTCAGCGACATCGGGACACTGGAGATCAAGGCTCCGGTCCGGACCCACGGCAAAGGCGCTCGCGGATTCAACCTCTACGACGGCTCCCTCGAGGAGGCGATCTTCGAGTCCATCGAGACCTACGCGGACGGGTCGATCGGCGTGCAACTGTCCCGTCCGCTGCCGCGGCTGACCATCAGGAAGGACCTGACGACCCAGGGCGGCGAGGGGACGAGCCTGGTCAAGGGCGTCCAGATGACCCTCAAGGCCGTTGCATGACCCTCAAGGCCGTTGCGCTGAGCATCAAGTCCGGTGGCGCCGTGGACGAGATACGCGTTGGCGGTGCCATCGCCACCCAGGGCGACGACGTCGTCTCCGTCGAACTCGCGGACAGCGTGGGCCTGTGGGACGTGGCCGGCGGGATCCACGCGAGCGGGGACAGGTCCGACGGCGTCCACTTCACCTCGCCCGGCGCAGCACCCTCCGGTGTCGACATCAGGGCCGACCGCGGGAAGGGCGTCGCCGAGGGGATCTCCTAGCCGTCGGTCGGCGGGACGGAGCCTTCCACGACGCCGCAGGCAAGGCGGTCGCCGGCGTCGCCGGCGCTAGTGGTGTCGTCGTCGGGACCGTCGGCGGCATACCGCTCCGGGATGTTGGCGAAGTTGTCGGGCTCGGAGTGGATCATCACCGCCGCGCCGTCCGCATCCATCAGCACGGACTCATCGAGTCGATCCGTGGCCACGGTCATGGTTGCCGTACCGTCCTGACCCACCAGCAGCGGGGGAAGGTCGCCCGCGTGCTCAGGATGATCGGCGCTGTCCCCGGGAATGTGGCCGCCAGAGGACTTGAAGGCTCCGGTGTCACTGGGGTCGTCAGGGGCCGCACTGTCGGCCGCACACTCGCCGATCTCGTGGACATGCAGACCGTAGAACCCGGGCTCCAGTCCCTCGGCCGACACGGATACCACGACAGAACCGTCGGCCTCCGTGAACGCCACCTCGCCCCGTGGTTGGCCGTCGACGTCGGCGAGAGCGGCCCGCGCGAGGACCGCGGCGTCGTCCGCGGTCGCCTCGGCTGCGGCATCGGTGACGGGTGCTCCGGCGTTCTCCGTCACGGGTGCGTCAGCGCTGTCGTCGGCACTGCACGCGGACAAGCCGAGGGCAAGGCCGAGGGCCAGGACAGAGATGGTTGATGTGACGCGCTTTTGTCCACGAGTGCGCCGGTCCTCATACCTGCTGGAAGCCTTCATCGCTGTCCTTCCTCGGAAGCCGGGACCCATCGGCTGCCTCCGTGATCGAGGCGGTATGCGATGAGCGGAGCTGGTGACGTGCGCTCTCCACACTAGGCGGGCCGACGGGTCCCGAGAAGAGCCACCGCGCGGTACAGAAACGGATGTACCATTGGGGCGTGGAAACCCTTGCGTCGTCGTCGGTCCTCGCCCGCTTCGGATACGCCCTCTCGGACCCGACCCGCTCGCGGGTACTGCTGGCCCTGCGGGACGCACCGTCGTACCCGAGCGATCTCGCCGAGTTGGCCGGCGTGAGTCGCCAGAGTCTGTCGAACCACCTGAGTTGCCTGCGCGGATGCGGGCTCGTGGTGGCCGTGCCCGAGGGGCGCCGGGTCCGCTACGAACTGGCGGACCGGAAGCTGGGGGAGGCCCTGACAGCCCTGCTCGACGTCGTGGCCGTGGTGGGCCCTGACTGTGACTGTCCCGCCGACGCCCATGATGCCGGAAGGGCCTGCTGCTGATGGCATCCACCCTCGCGAAGGCGACACCGACCCTCGAGCGGCGCACAGTGCTGACCCGACGCATCCGCCTCTTCGTCGCGGCGACCATCACCTACAACGTCATCGAGGCCGTCGTCGCGATCAGCGCCGGCACCATCGCCTCCTCCAGCGCACTCGTCGGCTTCGGGCTGGACTCGATCGTGGAGGTCCTCTCCGCGGCAGCGGTGGCGTGGCAGTTCGCGGGCCGCGACCCGGAGGCGCGGGAACGGACGGCCCTCCGGCTGATCGCCTTCTCGTTCTTCGGCCTCGCCGCGTTCGTGACCCTCGACGCCGTGCGCGCGCTCCTCGGGGCTGCCGAGCCCCAGCACTCCCCCGTGGGGATCGTCCTGGCCGCCGTCAGCCTGATGGTGATGCCGTTCCTCTCCTGGGCCCAGCGCAGGGCCGGCCGCGAACTCGGCTCCCGATCCGCCGTCGCCGATTCCAAGCAGACCCTCCTGTGCACGTATCTCTCCGGCGTGCTACTGGGCGGGCTCCTGCTCAACAGTCTGTTCGGCTGGTCCTGGGCGGATCCGCTCGCGGCCCTGGTCATTGCCGCCGTGGCCGTGAAGGAGGGCAGGGATGCGTGGCGGGGGGACGCCTGCTGCGCTCCCGCCCCCGGAAACTTCGCTGCTCCCGCGCCCGTTGGACAGGCGGACGGCAGCAAAGCATCCGCGCCGGATGCGTGCTGCACCGGCAGCGCACCCTGCGCCTGCTGCCAGGACCACTGACCGACGTCGAGCACGGCTCGAAGCACGCCATCCGACCCGTACGGCGCACGATCGCCGCGACCCAGAGGAGATCCACCCGTGTCCACCCCCGCCAAAGGCCTGAGCCTGCCGAACCGCATAGCGATCGGTCTGCTCCTCGCTGCCGCCCTGATCGCGGGTGTGGTGATCATCCTCAGCAATCTCGGCTCGGACGAACCAGAGGCTGCGGACCCGGCGGCAGCGCGGACGCCGGTGGTGCGCCAGGACAGCCACCGGTTGTCCCAGGCCCCCGAGGAGAAGGCCGTCCTCGTGGAGTTCCTCGACTTCGAGTGCGAGATCTGCCTCGAGGCGTATCCGCTCGTCGAGGACCTCACGGCCGAGTACGGTGAGAATCTCACCGTGGTGGCCCGGTACTTCCCCCTGCCGGGGCATCCCAACTCCGAGACGTCGGCGCTCGCCGTCGAGGCAGCGGCGCAGCAGGGCAGGTTCGACGAGATGCACTCCCTGATGTACGAGAAGCAGCCCGAGTGGGCGCACACCCCCGACTCCCGGGCCGATACCTTCCGTGAGTACGCGCTCTCGCTCGATCTCGACATGGACGCCTACGACGCGGCGGTCGCGGATCCGGCCACCTTGGAGCGTGTCAACAGGGACAAGGCGGACGGACTCGCCCTGGACGTCGAGGGGACCCCCACGTTCTTCCTCGAGGGGCGGAAGATCCAGCCCTCCAGCCAGGCGGAGTTCCGCAGCCTGATCGAGACCGCCATCGCCGACTGACGCCGTCGCCCGGAGATCCGGGGCGACGGCGGGAGGAGATACGGCAGTCGGAGGCGTGGTAGTTGAAGGCACGGCGGAAGGGCGACAGATGACGAACACCACCCAGGACGCACCACCGGGGGACGGCCGGGCCGGCGAGGAGTCCCTGCCCGTCCTGTCCCGCCGTGTCCCCTTCGGGGTCCTGCTCGTGGGCACGGGCCTCGTCGGGTGGCTGGCCGCCGGCATCCTCATCCTGGAGAAGCTCGAGCTCTTTCGGAACCCGGATCACGTGACCAGCTGCGACATCAACCCCTGGGTGTCCTGCGGCCGGGTCATGGAGACCTGGCAGTCCGAGCTGTTCGGCTTCCCGAACCCGTTCATCGGTCTCGTGGGCTTCGGTATCGTCATCACCACCGGCGTCGTGCTCCTCGCCGGAGCGCGCCTGGCGGACTGGTACTGGCTGGGCCTCCAGCTGGGTGTGACCCTCGGATCGGTCTTCACCGCATGGTTGTGGAGCCAGGCCCTGTTCGAGATCTACATCCTCTGCCTGTACTGCATGGTCGTCTGGGCCGCCATGATCCCGCTCTTCATCCTCACCACCGTCAGGAATCTGGTCCACGGCGTCATTCCCGCACCACGCGCTCTCACCCGCTGGGTCGCGGCGTGGGCGGGGCCCCTCATCGCGGTGAGCTACATCTTCGTCGGAGCCTCGGTGTTCTTCCGGTTCCTCCACGTCTTCACCGGATAGCCGGGAGAAGCGTTCACCACAGGCGGCTGGTCGTCTCCGACACGAAGCCGCGCCCGTCCGAGAACCAGTGGATGGTGGGACTGTTGCGCGCGCTGGGCGTGGTCAGTTCGGCGAACAGATCGGCGTTGAAGCGATTGCTCAGTTCCGGGGAGCTCAGCTGCGTCTGCCGCGTGATCACGAACACCGGCCCCTTGAGGCCCCTGCTCTGGATGGACAGGTGCACCTCCGCATGCTGGTCGAGGCGTGCCTTGATCGCCCCGATCGCAGCCTGCACATCGGCGTCGTCGTCCCAGACGGCAGCGTGCTGATCCACGAAGAGCCACGCCATGCGCTTCCACGTCCTGTTCCTGCCCCTACCCTGCCGCCCGCGGGGAGGGGCGGCACCCACCCGCGCGGGCGTGCGGGACTGACCAAGCAAAACACCGGTGCGCCCGACCGATCAAGCCCCCTTCGCCGCGTGCTGCGTCTGCTCGATCCGTGCCGTGCGTTACCCCCATTTGGTCACAGGTCGATAACAACGGCCGGGCCTGCCACAGATGGTTACCCTTTGCCCGTCCACTGCACCTAGGCTCTAGCTCATGTGAGTGGCGTCACCCAAGAGGTTGCGCGTCGGCTGTCATGCAACACCGCGTGACGTTGGAACCACACGACGAAGAAGGAGGCGGAATGCGTTTCACACGTACTTCCAGAGCGGTGGGAGTTGCCGCAGTAGCAGCCCTGGCACTGAGTGCCTGCGCTGCCGATACGGGGACGGATTCGTCCGACGGCGGAGACGACGGCGAGGCGACGGGCGGAAATGTACGCGTCGTCGAGGTGAACGCCTTCAGCTCGTTCAACTCGAACACGTCCGAGGGCAACGTCGACATCAACGGCAAGATCGCCTACGCGACCCACGCCGGGTTCGTCTACGTGAACAACGACCTGGAGGTCGTGCAGAACGAGGACTTCGGCACCATGGAAGTCCTCTCGGAGGATCCCCTGAGCGTGAAGTACACGGTCAACGAGGACGTGAAGTGGTCCGACGGCGAACCCGTGGACGGCGGCGATCTGCTGCTGACCTGGGCCATCGGCTCCGGCTACTTCGACGACGCCAAGACCGACGACGCCGGCGAGCCGGTCTCCGGGACCACCTACTTCGACTACGCCGGTGACACGAGCGGCCTCGCGCTGACCGAGCTGCCCGAGATCGGCGAGGACGGGCGCTCCATCACCCTGAACTACTCGGAGCCCTACGCCGACTACATGGTGGCTTTCGGCGACATGACGGGCGAGGCGGGCATCTCCACTCCGGCGCACGTCGTGGCGGAGAAGGGCGGCCTCGCGGACGAGGACGCGCTGATCGAGCTCATCCAGACCGCACCGGCCGGGGATCCCGAGAACCCGGAGGAGCGTCCCGAGGTCCAGGACCTCGCGGACTTCTGGAACGCCGGCTTCGACACGAAGTCGCTGCCCGAGGACGAGAGCCTGTATCTGTCGAACGGGCCGTTCATCGCCTCCAGCATTACACCGGACCAGTCGATGACACTGGTGCGCAACGAGGACTACACGTGGGGCCCGGAGCCGAAGGTGGACGAGATCACCGTGCGCTACATCGGTGAGGCCCCCGCGCAGATCCAGGCGCTGCAGAACGGCGAGGTGGACATCATCGCCCCGCAAGCCTCGGCCGACACGGTGGAGCAGCTCGAAGCGCTCGACGGCATCACGGTGGAGCAGGGCAACCAGCTCTCCTACGACCACCTGGACCTGAACTTCGACGGTGTGTTCAAGGACGCCGATGTGCGCGAGGCCTTCATGAAGACGGTGCCGCGCCAGCAGCTCGTCGACACCATCATCAAGAAGATCAACCCCGACGCCGAGCCGCTGGATTCCCAGCTGTTCCTCACGGACCAGGCGGCCTACGAGGAGGCGGCCAGCAGCAACGGTTCGGACGCCTACGCCGAGGTGGACATCGAGGGCGCCAAGGAGCTGCTCGACGGGGCGACCCCCGAGGTGCGCCTGATGTACAACCGGGACAACCCGAACCGCCTGAACTCCTACACCCTCATCGCGGAGTCCGCGGCGAAGGCCGGCTTCAAGGTGGTCGACGGCGGGCTCGGTGCCTCCGACTGGGGTGCAGCGCTGGGCAACGGGACCTACGACGCGACCATCTTCGGCTGGATCAACTCGGGTGTCGGCGTGGCGGGTGTGCCGCAGATCTTCAAGTCCGGCAGCGGCTCGAACTTCAACGGCTTCTCCAGCCCCGAGGCCGACGAGCTGATGAACGAGCTCATCGTCACCACCGACGAGGCCGAGCAGGACGCCCTGCAGGTGCAGATCGACAAGCTGATCTGGGACTCGAAGTACGGTATCCCGCTGTTCCAGGTGCCCGGTGTCGACGCCTACAGCGACAACATCTCGGGTGTCGAGTACATGCCGAACCAGATGGGTATCTGGTGGAACTTCTGGGACTGGTCGGTCGTCCAGTAGGGAATCCGTAGCACCCAGCTCCACCAGCTCGTGAAAGGCGCCGGGACAGGCATCCGCCCGTCGCGGCGCCTTTCGCGCGCACGCACCGCAACGCCCCATCGCGACGAGGTCGCCCTGCCAGGTGGCATCGTGCGACACGTCGGAGGATCCCCCGAGGTGACCTCGCCGCGCGCGGCACAGCCTGAACTACACTTCAGCAACAGCTCGGGAACCACCACCCGCATCCAGGATTGAGGCTCGAAACCCATGGTCACCTACATCGTTCGGCGTCTGGTGACGGCCGTCCTGATCCTGTTCGGCGCATCGTTCGTCGTGTATCAGCTCACGGCCCTCTCGGGAGATCCCCTCGAGGATCTCCGCGGCAGCAATGCGCCGAACCGGGATCAGTTGATCCAGGCACGGACGGAGCTGCTCGATCTCAACACGCCGGCGCCGCTGCGGTACTTCGGCTGGCTGGCCGGAGCGGCCAAGTGCCTCGTCCCGTTCGCCGCCACCTGCGACCTCGGCTCGAGCATCCAGGGTGAGGCCGTCACGACGGCGCTCTCACGGGCCATGGGCAACACCATCACGCTCGTCACCACCGCCACCATCCTCGCCATCATCATCGGCGTCTCCCTCGGCATCATCACGGCGCTGCGCCAGTACAGCGGCCTCGACTACGGCGTGACGTTCATGTCCTTCCTGTTCTTCTCCCTGCCGATCTTCTGGCTCGCCGTGCTCCTCAAGGAGTTCGGAGCCATCGGCTTCAACAACTTCCTCGCCGATCCCGACATACCACCCCTGACCATCCTGGTGGTGGCACTCGCCAGCGGTCTGATCTGGGCCCTGTTCGCCAGCAAGTCCTGGAAGCGCAAGGGCGTGGCGTTCGTGCTCGGTGCCGTCATCGCCGCGGCGCTGCTCTTCCTCCTCGACCTCGTCGACTGGTTCTCGGATCCCGGACTCGGACCGATCGTCATCCTCATCACCGGGGTGGGGATCGCCCTGGGCGTCGTCCTGCTCACCGCGGGCCTGAGGAACCGCAAGGCGGTGTACGCGTCGCTGGCCATGGTCGGTGTGGGCCTCGTCGCCTACTACGTGGTCAATCCGATCCTGACCGCCGCGACCATCTGGATGATCATCGCCTTCGGACTCGTCATGGTGCTCGTGGGTCTGCTCGTCGGCTACCTCATGGGCGGCTACGACCGCGGGCAGAGCATGCGCGCGGCGGCGCTGACCGGCGTCCTGATGGGACTGGTGATCGTGGTCGACCGGTTCATGGTCACGTGGCCCGCCTACGTGAGCAACCCGCGGGTCCGCGGCAGGCCGATCGCCACGGTCGGGGCGCAGACGCCGGGGCTGGACGACTCGTTCTGGATCAACGGGCTCGACACCTTCACCCACCTGCTCCTGCCCACCCTGGCACTGCTGCTCGCGTCCCTGGCGAGCTACAGCCGGTACTCGCGCGCCTCGATGCTCGAAATCATGAACATGGACTACATCCGGACGGCCCGCGCGAAGGGCCTCAGCGAGCGCACCGTGGTGATGCGGCACGCCTTCCGCAACGCCCTCATCCCGCTCGCCACCCTGGTGGCCTTCGACATCGGTGCGCTGATCGGCGGAGCGATCATCACGGAGCAGGTCTTCGCCTTCGCGGGCATGGGACAGCTCTTCGTGCAGGCACTCCGCCGGGTCGATCCCGATCCGATCATGGGCTTCTTCCTCGTCGCCGGCATCCTGGCGCTGGTCTTCAACCTCGTGGCCGACATCGTGTACTCGTTCCTCGATCCTCGCGTAAGGGTAAAAGCATGACGACGCAGAGTCCCTCGGACTTCCCACTGCACGCACAGTCGACCGCCACGGGGCCGGTGCATCCGGATGCGGACGCCGAGTCGACCCCCGCGGGCGAACCGGAGCAGGAGAGGAAGGGTCTCTCCCAGGGCCAGATCGTTCGCAAGAAGTTCTTCGACAACACGGCGGCGATCATCAGCCTCGTCATCTTCGTCGTCATCTTCCTGCTGGCCTTCACCTCGGTGGGGTTCGCCGGCATCCCCGGCTGGTGGAAGTACAACCACACGGAGTTCGTCCCACTGCTCGACGGCGGCGCACCCACCGTCACCGGCCCGTTCAGCTGGGGGGAGCACCCCTTCGGCCAGGACTCCATCGGCCGTGACTACTTCGCCATGACCATGCGCGGTACGCAGAACTCCATCATCATCATGTTCCTCATCGGAGCCCTCGCGGGACTCGTCGGCGTGGTGATCGGGGCCTGCTCCGGCTACTTCCGCGGGTGGCCGGAAGCGGTCCTGATGCGCTTCACGGACATCATCATCATCATCCCCGTGGTGCTCGCGGCCGCGACGCTCGGCGAGGCCGTGACCCGCTTCGTGGGTCCGGGGGGCCAGATCTGGCTGCTCGGCCTCTTCCTCGGCCTCGTGCTCTGGACCGGGCTGGCCCGGCTGGTGCGCGGCGAGTTCCTGACCCTGCGTGAGCGGGAGTTCGTCGATGCCGCGAAGATCGCTGGCGCGTCCAACAGCCGCATCATCTTCAAGCACATCCTTCCCAACGCCGTCGGGGTGATCATCGTGAACACCACGCTGCTCATGTCCGCGGCGATCCTCCTCGAGACCGCGCTGAGCTACATCGGCTTCGGCGTGAAGGCTCCGGACGTCTCGCTCGGGCTGATCATCAGCCAGAACCAGGAAGCCTTCCAGACCCGCCCCTGGCTGTTCTGGTTCCCGGGCCTGTTCATCGTGCTGATCTGCCTGTGCATCAACTTCATCGGGGACGGCCTGCGGGACGCGTTCGATCCGCGGCAGAAGAAGTTCAGGGCGAGCCGCGTCAGGAACGCCGGGAAGCCGGTGTCGGCGTGAGACGGAGCCTACAGACCGACGGCGAGCGTCCAGGTGGCAGCCGCCGCCAGGAGGACCGCCGTCACCACGAGCCGCCAGTGCCAGGAGCGCTGCGGGAGCGAGGGCCGGTCGAGGTCGAGGGCGCCGTTCTCCACCAGCTCCTCCCAGCGCGAGCGCACCAGGTAGGCCGCGTAGCCCGAATCGGTGTTCTTCAGGTCCCCGGGACGGATCGACTGCCCGGGACCGTAACTCATCGACGGCAGATTGGTCACGTGTTCCGGCTTCCCGGCGTGGGTACCCCACACGCCGGGCGCGGGGGCTGCCCAGGCCGTGAAGGCCCCCGAGGGCGTCACCAGCTTCAGCGCGTACTTGGTGTCGACGTCGATCAGTGCCTCCCAGGGGACATGGATCGTCGCGAGGGGGTTCCGCACCGTGACGCCGTCATCGGCGACCACCACCGTGGGGTACCAGAACAGCCACCAGCCCACCAGGGCGATGCCGAGCAGGGGCCAGCCCACGAGCAGGCCGCCCGGCCCCTCGGTCGCGACCACGGACGCCAGCGCGCCGACGGCGACGACGACGGCCAGACCTGTGAACCAGCTGCTGGTGCGCGGTCTGAAAACGGTGGCCCCGGCCATGCCCTGCGTGCTCGTCATGCCTCAATAGTCCCAGCGAAACGCCGGCGCGCGGCAATCCAGGAGACACCGCTGCACCGCGGCGTCTCCCTCACCAAGGAGATCCCCTCATGAGCACTCAGGTCATCGGCGGCACCGGCGCGGGTCGCCCCGCGTCCCAGGGGCCCGTCCTCGAGGTCCGTCACCTCAGCGTGGACTTCGGCGTCGACAAGGAGTGGGTGCCCGCAGCCATCGATCTCAGCTACGAGGTCAACGCCGGTGAGGTGCTCGCGATCGTGGGGGAGTCGGGCTCGGGCAAGAGCGCCAGCTCGATGTCCCTGCTCGGACTGCTCCCGGAGAACGCCCGCGTGACCGGTGAGGTCATGCTGAACGGGAAGTCCGTGCTGACCATGTCGCCGGCGCAGCTGCGGCAGATCCGCGGCAACGATGTCGCGGTCATCTTCCAGGAACCCATGACGGCCCTGAACCCCGTCTACACCGTGGGCTTCCAGATCGTGGAGACCCTCCGCCTGCACAACGCCATCTCGCCGGACGAGGCCCGGGAGCGTGCCATCCGCATGCTGCAGCTGGTCGAGTTGCCGGACCCCGAGAAGGCCTTCCGCTCCTACCCGCACCAGCTCTCCGGGGGCCAGCGCCAGCGCGCCATGATCGCGCAGTCGCTCTCGTGCGACCCGAAGCTCCTGATCGCCGACGAACCGACCACGGCACTCGACGTCACCGTGCAGGCCGAGATCCTCGACCTCATGCGCAATCTGAGGACCCAGCTCAACAGTGCCATCGTCCTGATCACGCACGACATGGGCGTGGTGGCCGATCTCGCCGACCGCATCGCGGTCATGCGCCAGGGCCGGATCGTGGAGACCGGCACAGCGGACCAGGTGTTCAACGACCCGCAGCACGAGTACACGAAGGCGCTCCTCGCCGCGGTGCCCCACCTGGGGCAGGGGGACGGGGCCGACGACGTCGACATCACCGCGGCGCTGGCGGCCGCGACCCACGGAGAACAGCAACCGGAGGAGCCCGCGGGAACCGGCCACGGCGCACATGCGGCGTCGCCCACTGTCACCACCACCGAGGCCACCGCCGGTACCACCACCGGTACCAGCGCCGAGGCCCGGCCCACGAGCGAGGCGATCCTCGAGCTGGTCGACGTCGCCATCGAGTACCCGAAGCAGGGCCGCGTGCCGGCCTTCCGCGCCGTGGAGGGCGCCAATCTGACGGTGTACCCCGGTCAGGTGATCGGTCTCGTGGGGGAGTCCGGGTCCGGCAAGACCACGATCGGACGAGCAGCCGTGGGTCTCCTCCCCGTGGCCGCCGGGTCGCTGAAGGTGGTCGGCACGGACATCACCGGCTTCCGGCCCACCTCGAAGGAACTGGGGAAGGTGCGGCGTGACGTGGGAATGGTGTTCCAGGATCCGTCCTCCTCCCTGAACCCGCGCCTGCCGATCGGTGAGAGCATCGGCGAACCGATGTTCCTGGCGAAGGAGGCGAAGGGCGCGGCGCTGCAGAAGCGCATCGAGACCCTCCTGGACCAGGTGGAGCTGCCGCGCTCCTACCGCAACAGGTACCCGCACGAACTCTCGGGCGGCCAGAAGCAGCGGGTCGGGATTGCCCGTGCGCTCTCGCTCAGGCCGAAGCTGATGGTGGCCGACGAACCCACCTCGGCGCTGGACGTCTCCGTCCAGGCCAAGGTGCTCGAACTGTTCCAGAACCTGCAGCGCGAACTGGGCTTCGCGTGCCTGTTCGTGACCCACGATCTCGCCGTGGTCGACGTGCTCGCCGACTACATCTGCGTCATGAAGCGCGGACGGATCGTGGAGCAGGGATCACGCGACCAGATCCTGCGGAGCCCGAAGGATCCCTACACGCAGCGACTGCTGGCCGCCGTGCCCCTGCCGGATCCCGAGAAGCAGCGGGTGCGCCGCGAACTGCGTGCCGAGCTCATGGCCTCGACCGACTGACCGGCCCGGTGGGCGCCTCTCGGTTGCATTCCCCGCAACACGATGCGTCCACCGTCCTCCTGCGCTCCGTGCGGCCCCGCTGCGGATCCCTCACGGGATCGGGCGTTATCGAAGCGTGATCCTCGCGAGCCGTCCCGCGCAAGGACGCGAGAGGTGGAGGTTCTCCGGCCCTCCTGGCGCCTCCCGCGAGGGGTCCGCTTCGGCGTGATGCGGCGTGATGTTCGGCGCGGCAACGGAACGGGCATATGATCTTGCCCTGTGAGGTGGCTCTCCCCAGTGGAGGGCGACCGGACCGGCTGCATCGACGCCGGGAGAAACCAATACCAAGGAGGCGGAATGCGTTACACGCGCAGTTCCACAATGCTCAGCGTCGCGGCCATCGCCGTCCTCGCACTGAGTGCATGCGGCTCGGACACGGATTCCAGTTCGGACGGGGGCGGCGGCGGCGACACCGAGGCCGTCATCGTGGTGGACGGCTCGGAGCCCCAGAACCCGCTGATCCCCACCAGCACCAACGAGGTGGGCGGCGGAGCCATCCTCGATCTCGTCTTCGCCGGTCTGGTGAGCTACGACGCGGACGGCAAGTCCCAGAACGAGGTGGCCGAGTCCATCGAGACCGAGGACGCCCAGAACTACACGATCACGCTGAAGGAGGGCAAGACCTTCACCAACGGTGATCCGGTCACCGCGAGCTCGTTCGTCGACGCGTGGAACTACGGCGCCGCCGCGAAGAACGCACAGCTCTCCAGCTACTTCTTCGAGAGCATAGAAGGCTACGACGAGGCCAGCGCCGAGGGCTCCACGGTGGAGACCATGAGCGGCCTCGAGGTCGTCGACGATCAGACCTTCACCGTCAAGCTGGCCCAGCCCGAGTCCGACTGGCCCCTGCGCCTGGGCTACAGCGCCTTCTACCCGCTGCCCGCCGTCGCCTTCGAGGACACGGCCGCGTTCGGCGAAAACCCGATCGGCAACGGGCCCTACATGTTCGCCTCCGACGGCGCCTGGCAGCACAACCAGCAGATCGAACTCGTCCCGAACGACGAGTACGAGGGTCCGCAGGAAGCCCAGAACGGCGGCATCACGTTCAAGATCTACCAGAACGACACGACGGCCTACCAGGACCTGGTCTCGGACAATCTCGACGTCCTCAAGACGATCCCCACGTCCGACATCAAGAACTTCAAGAACGACCTGGGGGAGCGCTCCATCGAGTCGCCCTACGCGGGCAACCAGACCATCGCCATCCCGTACTACCTCCCGAACTGGGACGGCGAGGCCGGCAAGCTCCGCCGGCAGGCCCTGTCCATGGCGATCAACCGCGACGAGATCACCGAGGTGATCTTCAGCAACGGCCGCGAGCCCGCGAAGGAGTTCACCGCGCCCGTTCTCGACGGATTCAACCCCGACCTGCCGGGCAGCGAGAATCTCGAGTTCAACCCCGACGAGGCGAAGAAGCTGTGGGAGCAGGCGGAGGAGCTCGAGCCCTACGACGAGTCCGAGCCCCTGACGATCGGTTACAACGCCGACAAGGGTGACCACAAGACGTGGGTCGAGGCCGTGGTGAACAACATCAAGAACAACCTCGACATCGAGATATCCGGCAAGCCGTACGCGACCTTCAAGGAAGCCCGCACCGACGCCACGGACGAGAAGCTCACCGGTGCGCTGCGTTCCGGTTGGCAGGCCGACTACCCGTCGCTGTACAACTTCCTCGGACCGATCTACGCCACCGGCGCCGGTTCGAACGATGCCCGCTACAGCAACCCCGACTTCGATGAGAAGCTGACCGAGGGTCTCGCGGCCGACTCCGTCGAGGAGGGCAACGAGATGATGAACGAGGCCCAGGAGATGATCCTGGAGGACCTCCCGGCCATCCCGCTGTGGTACCAGGTTGCCCAGGGCGGCTGGAGCAACAATGTGGACGGTGTGGAGTTCGGCTGGAACGGCGTCCCGCTGTACTACGCCATCACCGGCAAGTAGCCCATTGCGGTCAGGGGCCCGCCCGCACCGGGCGGGCCCCTTTCCGTGCCCCGAAGCAAAGGTTCCACTTTCCCCATGAACAATGACCACCCGCGTCCCGTCCGGACGCGTCCCCTGCCGGGAGGAGCGCACCGATGACCTGGTACATCGTCCGACGCTTCCTGCAGATGATCCCCGTCTTCCTGGGGGCCACCCTCCTGGTGTACTTCCTCGTCTTCAGCCTCCCCGGCGACGCCACCGCCGCCATCTGCGGGGACCGCGGCTGCACCCCCGCCGTCGTCGCCGGCCTGCGTGAGCAGTACAACCTCGACGAGCCCTTCTTCGTCCAGTACCTGCTCTATCTCAAGGGCGTGCTCACCTTCGACCTCGGCACCAACTTCTCCGGGCGCCCGATCGCCACGATCATCGCCGAGGTCTTCCCGACCACGGCGAAGCTCGCCCTCATGGCGCTGGTCCTCGAAGCCGTCTTCGGGATCGTCTTCGGCCTGGTCGCCGGTCTGCGCAAGGGGAAGCTGTTCGACTCCTCGGTCCTCGTGCTCTCCCTCGTCGTCATCGCCGTCCCCATCTTCGTGCTCGGCTTCCTGATGCAGTTCCTGATCGGGGTCAAGCTGCAGTGGACCAACCCGACGGTCAGCGGCGACGCGACCTTCACGGAACTCCTCCTGCCCGCCGTGGTGCTCGGACTCGTGTCCTTCGCCTACGTCCTGCGCCTCACCCGCACCAGCATCATCGAGAACGTCAACGCGGACTACGTGCGGACCGCGACGGCGAAGGGACTGAGCCGCAAGCGCGTCGTCGTCGTGCACGTGCTGCGCAACTCGCTGATCCCGGTCGTGACCTTCCTCGGCGCCGATCTCGGCGCACTCATGGGCGGCGCGATCGTGACCGAGGGCATCTTCAATGTGAACGGGGTGGGCAACACCCTGTACCGTGCCGTGCTCAACGGCGACGGACCGATGGTCGTCTCGATCGTCACCTTCCTGATCCTCATCTTCGTGCTCGCCAACCTGCTGGTGGATCTCCTCTACGCGTGGCTGGACCCAAGGATTCGATATGCCTGAACCAACACCCTCCATCCCCACCGGGCCATCCGCCCCCGTGACGCGCACCAAGACCTCCGCGTACGAGATCGAACACTTCGTGGCGGATCCCGACGAGACGCCGATCAAGGCCACCGACAGTACCGTGACCGACGACGCCCCCCGCAGCCTGTGGGGCGAGGCCTGGCGCAGCCTGCGACGGCAGCCGCTGTTCATCCTCAGCGCCATCCTGATCCTGGCGGTCATCTTCGTGGCACTGTTCCCGGGTGTCTTCACCGACGAACCACCCAACGAGAACTGCCTGCTCGAGAACTCGGACGGCGGACCCGCTCCGGGCCATCCGCTGGGCTTCACCGTGCAGGGCTGCGACATCCTGTCGCGCGTGGTGTACGGCACCCAGTCCTCCCTGACGGTCGGCCTGTTCGCCACCATCGGCGTGGTGATCATCGGCGGACTGATCGGTGCCTTCGCGGGGTTCTTCGGCGGCTGGGTGGACGCCATCCTGGCGCGACTCGGTGATATCTTCTTCGCCCTCCCGCTGATCCTCGGCGCGATCGTGGTGGTACAGCTGCCCGTCTTCCAGCAGAACCGCAACGTGTGGACGCTCGTGGTCATCCTCGTGGCCTTCGGGTGGCCGCAGATCGCACGCATCACCCGGGCGGCGGTCATCGAGGTGCGGAACGCGGACTTCATCACGGCGGCGCGCTCGCTCGGGGTGTCGCCGCTGGGTGCGCTCGTCAAGCACGCGATCCCCAATGCGCTGGCACCCGTGATCGTCATCGCGACGATCTCCCTGGGTACCTTCATCGTGGCGGAGTCGACGCTGTCCTTCCTCGGCATCGGGTTGCCCCCGAACGTCATGTCCTGGGGCAACGACATCTTCGCCGCGAAGCCCTCCCTGCGGAGCAACCCCATGGCCATCTTCTGGCCCGGGCTGGCTCTGTCGATCACCGTTCTGAGCTTCATCATGCTGGGCGACGCCCTGCGTGACGCTCTCGACCCGAAGGCACGCAAACGATGAGCCACAGTATCGGCATGGACGACGTCCGCGGCAGCACGCCGCGACCCGGCGCGGATGATGCAGTGCCCCTGCTCGAGCTGCGCGATCTCGCCATCACCTTCGCCACCTCGAACGGCGACGTCGAGGCGGTGCGCAACGCACACCTGACCGTGATGCCGGGGGAGACCGTCGCCATCGTGGGGGAGTCGGGGTCGGGCAAGTCGACGACGGCGCTCGCGGCCATCGGCCTCCTGCCCGGCAACGGACGGGTCTCCAACGGCAGCATCATCTTCGACGGCGAGGACATCACCCGCGCCTCCCGGAAGCGGATCGTGGAGCTGCGGGGGTCCTCGATCGGCATGGTGCCGCAGGACCCGATGTCCAACCTGAACCCGGTGTGGAAGATCGGCTTCCAGGTCCGGGAGACGCTGCGGGCCAACGGCCTGCCCAGCGGCCCCCAGGACGTGGCGAAGGTACTCGAGGAAGCGGGTCTGCCGGATGCCGAGTCCCGCGCCAACCAGTACCCCCACGAGTTCTCGGGGGGCATGCGCCAGCGTGCGCTGATCGCGATCGGCCTGTCCTGCCGGCCGCGCCTGCTCATCGCCGACGAGCCGACGTCGGCGCTGGACGTCACCGTCCAGCGCCAGATCCTCGACCACCTCGACACGATGACCGAACAGCTCGGCACCGCCGTCCTGCTCATCACGCACGATCTCGGCCTCGCCGCGGAACGCGCGCACAAGGTGATCGTGATGTACCGGGGACAGGTCGTGGAGGCGGGCCCCGCCCTGGAACTGCTGACCAACCCACGCCACCCGTACACGCAGAAGCTCGTGGCGTCGGCACCGTCCATCGCCTCGCGGCGCATCGCGTCGGCGAAGAAGGCGCACGTGGTGACCGGGGACGACCTGGCTCCCGCCGTGCCCGTCGACGCGGCGAAGGACTCCGTGATCGAGGTGTCGGACCTCACCAAGGTCTTCAAGCTGCGGGGCAGCTGGGGCAGGTCCACCGACTTCACCGCGGTGGACGACGTGTCCTTCTCGGTCCAGCGGGGCACCACCACAGCTGTGGTGGGCGAGTCCGGGTCGGGCAAGTCGACGGTCGCGAAGATGGTCCTGGGACTCGAGGACGCGACGTCGGGCAGCATCCGCTTCGACGGCGTGGACATCACCACCCTGGGCCGGAAGGACCTGTTCGACTTCCGCCGGAGGGTCCAGCCGATCTTCCAGGATCCCTACGGGTCCCTCGACCCGATGTACAACATCTACCGGACCATCGAGGAGCCCCTGCGGGTCCACGGTATCGGCGACTCGAAGAGCCGCGAGAAGAAGGTCCGCGAACTGCTCGACCAGGTGGCGCTGCCGTCCTCGATGATGCAGCGGTTCCCGAACGAGCTCTCGGGCGGACAGCGGCAGCGCGTGGCGATCGCCCGCGCGCTGGCGCTGGACCCCGAGGTGGTCATCTGCGACGAGGCCGTCTCCGCCCTCGACGTGCTGGTGCAGGCACAGATCCTGAATCTGCTGGCCGATCTGCAGTCCGAGCTCGGGCTGAGCTATCTCTTCATCACCCACGACCTGGCGGTGGTGCGGCAGATCGCCGACCACGTCGCCGTCATGGAGAAGGGGCGCCTCGTGGAACAGGGCACCACGGACGAGGTGTTCGACAACCCGCAGACCGCGTACACGCAGGCCCTGCTGGCGGCCATCCCGGGTGCCGGTCTGGAGCTGCCACCCGAGGCAGCCTGATTCCGGTCCGGTCCACCGGCCGGACGGGTCGACACGTGCTGCTGAGCGGCCCCCGATGCCGGGGGCCGCTCAGTGCCCTGTCCGGAGGAGGGGCCGCCGTAGCAGGAGAAAGAGGCCCCGAGTGTAACGATTGGGCTGTCACTGATCGGCGCGCCTCCCCATTCCGACGCGGGCGCCATATCCTTACGCTTCCAGCCCTCCGTAGGGTTTCCTGAGAGATGACCGCGGGTATCCGGGCCTCATCCGCGCCTGGAGAGCGCCCGCCCCACCTCCCGGATCGTGGCCTCCTCTGTACTCTGGATAGCTGACCTCAGGTCCGAAGCCCGGATCGCAGCCCTGTGCCAGAGGCACGTCGCACGTCAGAAGGAGAACATCCGTGAGTATCAAGTCCCGGGACGAGGCTGTCGCCAGTCCGCCCCAGCAGACGGCGGAGGAGCGGGAACGCCCCGCCCGGAGAGCACGACTGGCCCTGCCCGTCTTCATCCCTGCCTCCGTCCTGATCGTGGTCTTCGTGGCCTACGCGCTCATCGCCCCCGACTCCGCCGCCGCTCTCTTCGCGGGTATCCAGGAGAACGTGATCGGTGCCTTCGGCTGGTACTACGTGGCCCTCGTCGCCTTCTTCGTCATCTTCTCCCTGTGGGTCGGATTCAGTCGCTACGGTGATATCCGGCTGGGCAAGGACGATGACAAGCCCGAGTTCTCCACGATGTCCTGGTTCGCCCTCCTCTTCGCCGCAGGTATGGGCATCGGCCTCGTGTTCTGGGGCGTCGCAGAACCGCTGAACCACTTCGCGAGCCCACGTCCCGGTGTCACCGGATCGGAGGTGGAGCTCGGCCAGCAGGCCATCACGCAGACGTTCCTCCACTGGGGGCTGCACGCCTGGAGCATCTACGTGGTCGTCGGGCTGTCCATCGCCTACGCCGTGCACCGCCGCGGCCGCCCCATCTCCATCCGCTGGACCCTCGAGCCGCTGCTCGGTGATCGCGTCAAGGGCGGCTGGGGCCACGCCATCGACGTCGTCGCACTCGTGGGCACGCTGTTCGGTGTGGCCACCTCGCTGGGCCTCGGTGTCCTCCAGATCTCCTCGGGCCTCGACAGCGCCGGTATCCTCGCCGCGACCAAGGCCACCCAGGTGGGTCTGATCCTGGCCATCACGGCACTGACGATCCTCTCGGTGGTCTCCGGGGTGGGCAAGGGCATGAAGTGGCTCTCCAACATCAACCTCGTCCTCGCGGGCGTCCTGCTGCTCGTGGTGCTCTTCGCCGGGCCCACCCTCTTCCTGCTGCGCGAGTTCGTCCAGTCGATCGGCAACTACCTGCAGAACGTCGTCGGCCTGACCTTCAACACCCTCGCGTTCGCCGGGGCCGAGGGCGAAGCCTGGCAGGCCGCGTGGAGCACCTTCTACTGGGGCTGGTGGATGTCCTGGGCCCCGTTCGTGGGCATCTTCATCGCCCGTATCTCCAAGGGCCGCACGGTCCGCGAGTTCGTGGCCGGTGTGCTGTTGGTCCCCACCACGCTCGGGTTCCTCTGGTTCGCCGTGCTCGGCGGATCGGCCATCTACCGCGAGATCTTCGGGCAGGGTGGCCTGGTGGCCGACGACGGGTCGGTGGACACCGAGAACGCCCTGTTCGGACTGCTCACCGATCTCCCGGGTGGACCGGCGCTCCTGATCGGGGCGATCATCCTGATCGCCATCTTCTTCATCACCTCCGCCGACTCCGGGGCGCTCGTCATGAGCATGATCTCCACCGGCGGCGACGCCAATCCCCGGAACTGGGTGCGTGTGTTCTGGGCCGTACTGGCATCCCTCGTCGCGACGTCCCTGCTGCTGGTGGGCGACACCGGACTGAGTTCCATCCAGACGGCCGCGATCCTGACGGCCCTGCCCTTCAGCATCGTGATGCTGCTCATGACCGTCGCAACGGCGAAGGCCTTCCACCGCGAGCACCGTGCCAAGGAGGCAGCCCTGCAGCGGGTGGCCACCACGGCGATGGCCGAGCGCGTCAGCGACCAGGTCAGCGAGTCCATGTCCGGGCAGGTGGAGCGGCAGGTGCAGGAGCACCTCGCCGACTACTCCGCGGAGACCCTGCGGGCCGGTGGCGAGACACCGACGCCCGGTGCTCCGCGGAAGCCGCGGCGCTACCCGCACAGCTGACACACACGCAGGGCACGACGGCGGTCCTCCCCGGGGAGGACCGCCGTCGTGTGTCCGGGGCCGCTGCCGGACGAGCATTGACAGAGTCCATTAGGTCTGATTTTGTCCAGCGCCTAGAATGTGGTGAGGCGTGCACTGCAGCCGCCACCACTTTCCCCGCAGTAGACACGGAATTGAGTCCTTACGCATGTCTGAAACCGCAGGCAACACCGCTGTCCGCAGCGATCTCCGCAACGTAGCCATCGTGGCCCACGTTGACCACGGAAAAACCACCCTGGTCGACGCCATGCTCAAGCAGACCAACTCCTTCGCGGCCCACGGCGACGTGGCGGAGCGCGTCATGGATTCCGGCGATCTCGAGCGCGAGAAGGGCATCACCATCCTCGCCAAGAACACCACGGTGTTCTACGACGGCCCCTCCGCCAACGGTGAGACCATCACCATCAACGTCATCGACACCCCGGGCCACGCCGACTTCGGCGGCGAGGTGGAACGCGGCCTCTCCATGGTCGACGGTGTGGTGCTGCTGGTGGATGCCTCCGAGGGCCCCCTGCCCCAGACCCGCTTCGTGCTCCGCAAGGCGCTGGCCGCCAAGCTTCCCGTGGTACTGCTGGTCAACAAGACCGACCGCCCCGACTCCCGCATCGAGGAGGTCGTCAGCGAGTCCATGGACCTCCTGCTCGGCCTCGCCTCCGATCTGGCCGACGAGGTTCCCGATCTCGACCTCGACTCGATCCTGAACGTGCCCGTGGTGTACGCCGCGGCCCGCGCGGGGGCGGCCTCGCTCGAGCAGCCCGCCGACGGCAGCGTGCCCTCGAACGACAACCTGGAGCCCCTGTTCCAGACGATCATCGAGCACATCCCGGCGCCCCGGTACGACCCCGAGGGTGTGCTGCAGGCCCACGTCACCAACCTGGATGCCTCACCCTTCCTGGGCCGCCTGGCGCTGCTGCGGATCTTCAACGGCACGCTGCGCAAGGGCCAGCAGGTTGCCTGGGCCCGCCAGAACGGCGAGCTGAAGACCGTGAAGATCACCGAGCTCCTCGCCACGAAGGCGCTCGACCGCGTGCCCACCGATTCTGCCGGCCCCGGAGAGATCGTGGCCGTCGCCGGGATCGAGGGCATCACCATCGGCGAGACCCTGACCGACGTCGACAACCCGCAGCCGCTGCCGCTGATCACCGTCGACGATCCCGCGATCTCCGTCACCATCGGCATCAACACCTCGCCGCTCGCCGGCAGGGTCAAGGGAGCCAAGGTGACCGCCCGCCAGGTCAAGGACCGCCTCGACAAGGAGCTGATCGGCAACGTCTCGCTCCGCGTGCTCCCCACGGCCCGCCCCGACGCCTGGGAGGTCCAGGGCCGCGGCGAGCTGGCCCTGGCCATCCTCGTGGAGCAGATGCGCCGCGAGGGCTTCGAGCTGACCGTCGGCAAGCCGCAGGTGGTCACCCGGACCGTGGACGGCAAGGTCCACGAGCCCATGGAGCACATGACCATCGACGTCCCCGAGGAGTACCTGGGCGGCGTCACGCAGCTGCTGGCCGCGCGCAAGGGCCGCATGACCAACATGGCCAACCACGGTACGGGCTGGGTCCGCATGGAGTTCACCGTGCCCGCCCGCGGCCTCATCGGCTTCCGGACGCGCTTCCTGACCGACACCCGCGGCTCCGGGATCGCCGCGTCGATCTCCGAGGGGTACGAGGCCTGGGCCGGTGACATCGAGTACCGCACCAACGGCTCCATGATCGCGGATCGTGCGGGCGTGGTGACACCGTTCGCGATGATCAACCTGCAGGAGCGGGGCTCGTTCTTCGTGCAGCCCACCTCCGAGGTGTACGAGGGCATGATCGTCGGCGAGAACTCACGCGCCGACGACATGGAGGTCAACATCACGAAGGAGAAGAAGCTCACCAACATGCGTGCGGCGTCGTCGGACTCCTTCGAGAACCTCACCCCGCCGCGCAACCTCACCCTCGAGGAGTCCCTCGAGTTCGCGCGGGAGGACGAGTGCGTCGAGGTGACGCCGGAGTCCATCCGGATCCGCAAGGTCATCCTCGACGCCAACGAGCGCATGCGGGCCTCGCGGTCCCGCGCCCGCGCCTAGCGCGAGACGGCCCCATGCACGACGACGACGCCGGTACCTCCCCTGTGGGGCGGGACCGGCGTCCGTCGTTCCGGGGACTGCCCGGCGCCGTGGCGGCCGGCGGGGCGGCGGGGATCCTCGGGACCCTGCTCCATGCCCAGCTCCTGGTGGTCGGCGGCGCCCAGCTGCCGGTCGGGGCCCTCGGGGCGCTGCTCCTCGCGTCGAGCCTCTTCCTGCTCAGCGGTCTCTGGGCCCGGAACGTGATCATGAGCGCGGTGTCGGGCGCAGTGGCGTACGGCGTCGTCGCCCTGCTCTCCACGTCCCCCAGGACACTGATCCTGACGGGCTCCTCCGAGATGGCTCCGGGGACGGCCCTGGCCGGGAATCTGTGGTTGTTCGGAGTCCTCGTGGTCACGCTGGTGGCGGTGGTGGTGGGCTCCGTGGTGCTGCGCCCACGGCGCCGGAGTGCTCCTCGTCCCGCGGTCAGTCGGCCGTCCGGTCAGGATGATGCGCCAGCATGATGGACGTGGCCTCGCCGTCCTCGTCGGGACCCCGGCGGACGTACTCGTCGAGGACCGCCTGCAGGCGGCCGAGCAGCTCCGCCCGATGGCCGCGGTTGAGCCGGACGCCCAGTCTCCACACCTCGATCTCCGCCGGCTGCAGTCCCTCGATCTCCTGGAGGAAGGTCTCCACGAGCACGGGAGCGGAGTCGGGCACCCGGCTGCTCCAGGACAACCCGGTGGCGCGGTAGGGGATCTCCCGCGCGCCGCGCTTGCCGCTGCGGGCCTCACCGGCCACGAGGAAGCCCGTGGACAGGAGGGTGCGGACGTGGTGCAGGGCCGTCGCCGGGTTGAGCGCGAGCGTCTGGGCGATCTCCTTGTTCGTCCTCGGTCGGTGGAGACAGAGGCGCAGGATCCGGAGCCGGACGGGCGAACTCAGCGCGCGGGCCCGCGCCTGGAGCTCCTCGTCGCCGTCCATGCCACGATTCTACGGGAGCCGGTGTGACCGATTGGGTCTCCCAATCGCAGCAGTCCGAGGTCCGGGCCGAGGTCTTCGATCCGTCACCTGCCCCGGCCGTCATTCGCCCGGTCGGTCACCTGCCTCGTTCGTCAGTCGCCCGTTAGGTCACCCGGGGGCCGGCGCCGCGGCGCGCGTCGTGGCGGGGCGGGCGGCACGGGCTTCGCCGCGGTGACGTCGTCGAGCAGGACGACGTCGTCGCCGCGCCGGGTACGCACCGTGCAGCTGGAGGCACCGAGGGCCAGCAGGTCGCCGAGGGAGTCCGTGACGCCCCCGCCGATGCGGTGCCGGACGACCACCCTGGTTCCCAGGGGGAGCGTGGCGAGGAACTCACCGGGTGTCTGCACACGTCAAGGGTAGCCGCAGCGCCCCGCCGGCCGGCTCCGGAGGACGCGGGCAGGAGCGCTCGGCGCCGGTGCGTTAAGCTGGAGACCGCACCGAGGAGTGCATCCGCAGACCCAGTCACAAGGAAAGGCGTGGGAAGTGACCTACGTAATCGCGCAGCCGTGCGTCGATGTCAAGGACAAGGCCTGTATCGAGGAATGCCCGGTCGACTGCATCTACGAGGGTGAGCGATCGCTCTACATCCACCCCGACGAGTGCGTGGACTGCGGCGCCTGCGAGCCCGTGTGCCCGGTCGAGGCCATCTACTACGAGGACGACACCCCGGAGCAGTGGGCCGAGTACTACAAGGCCAATGTGGAGTTCTTCGACGAACTCGGTTCACCCGGTGGAGCCGCGAAGGTCGGCAACACGGGCTTCGACCACCCGATCATCGCCGTCCTGCCGCCGCAGAACCAACCCGCGTAGGTGGCGGGCCGGGAGCCGACGCCGTTCGGCCTGCAGCTGCCCGGGTACCCATGGGACTCCATGGCGCCCTTCCAGGAGATCGCGGCACGGCACCCGGACGGCGTGGTGGACCTGTCGATCGGCACGCCCGTCGATCCGACGCCCGCGCTGATCCAGGAGGCCCTCGGCGCTGCCGCCGATGCCCACGGCTACCCCACCACCCACGGGACCCTCGCGCTGCGGCAGGCCGTCAGTGCCTGGTTCGCCCGGCGCAGGGGCGTGCCCGGTCTGGACCCGCAGGACATCCTGCCGACCGTGGGCTCCAAGGAGCTCGTCGCCTGGCTCCCGCTCCTGCTCGGCCTGGGGGAGGGCGACGTCGTCGTGCGCCCCGCCATCGCGTATCCCACCTACGACATCGGCGCCCACCTCGCAGGAGCCACTCCCGTGGCATCCGACTCCCTCGCCGAGCTGCCGCAGGACATCCGTGACCGGGTGCGCCTGGTGTGGATCAACTCCCCGGGCAACCCGACGGGCGAGGTGCTCGACGCCGACCAGCTGCGCAGCATCGTGGACGACGCCCGGGCGCTCGGCGCCGTCGTCGCCTCCGACGAGTGCTACGGCGAACTCGGGTGGGGGCGCTGGGATGCGGCGGAGTCGGGCAGCGCCGTCCCCAGCATCCTGGACCCGCGGGTCTGCGGGGACTCCCACGAGCTCCTGCTGGCGGTCTACTCGCTGAGCAAGCAGTCCAATCTCGCCGGGTACCGGGCCGCCTTCACCGCGGGGGATCCGGCGCTCGTCGCGAGCCTCGTCAACTCCCGCAAGCACGCGGGCATGATCGTCCCGTACCCCGTGCAGGAGGCGATGCGCGTGGCGCTCGGGGACGACGCGCACGTCGAGGAGCAGAAGGACCGCTACCGCCGCCGTCGGGCTCGGCTCCTCCCGGCGCTCCGGGGAGCCGGCTTCACGGTCCACGGCTCCGACGCCGGGCTGTACCTCTGGGCCACGAGCGGGAAGCCGACGTGGGAGACCATCGAGTGGCTCGCCGGACTGGGGATCCTCGTCGGACCCGGCTCCTTCTACGGGGACGCCGGCGAGGGCTTCGTCCGGTTCGCCCTGACCGGCGCCGACGAGCGGATCGAGGCCGCCGTGGCCCGTCTGGCCGGCGCCTCGCCCTGACCCCGGCGCAGGCCGCGAGGGCCGCGGGGAATTAGCGATCATGGGGGGCTGGCGGTAGCGTTTGGCCTGATGCTTGTCCCGGAGTGACACCTGTGCTCCGGCAGAGCGATGACGTGCTGACCTCGTGCCGGCCCCTGAAGGAGAATCAATGACAGAGCAGAATGCTGCGTCCCTCCACTACGACGGTGGTCGGCTCGAGTTGCCGCTGGTGCCGGCGGTGGAGGGCAACAACGGCTACGACGTGTCGAAGCTCCTGAAGCAGACGGGTCAGGTCACGTACGACCCGGGTTTCATGAACACCGCCGCGACCACCTCGGCCATCACCTACATCGACGGCGACGCCGGGATCCTCCGGTACCGCGGCTACCCCATCGAGGAGCTCGCGAAGGGTTCGAGCTTCCTCGAGGTGTCCTACCTGCTCATCTACGGCAATCTGCCCACGCCCGAGGAACTGAGCGCCTTCGACAGCCGGATCCGCCGCCACACGCTGCTGCACGAGGAGCTCAAGGGGTTCTTCGGCGGCTTCCCGCGCGACGCCCATCCCATGCCCGTGCTGTCCTCGGCCGTGTCGGCGCTGTCCACCTTCTACCAGGATTCGCTGGACCCCTTCGACGACGAGCAGGTGGAACTGTCCACCTTCCGCCTCATGGCGAAGCTCCCGGTCATCGCGGCCTACGCGCACAAGAAGTCCATCGGTCAGCCCATGCTGTACCCGGACAACTCCATGAACCTGGTGGAGAACTTCCTGCGGCTCTCCTTCGGCCTTCCCGCCGAGCCGTACGACGTGGACCCGATGATGGTCAAGGCCCTGGACCTGCTGCTGATCCTGCACGCGGACCACGAGCAGAACTGCTCGACGTCGACCGTGCGCCTGGTGGGGAGCTCGAACGCGAACATGTTCGCATCGGTGTCCGCCGGGATCAACGCCCTCTTCGGGCCGCTCCACGGCGGTGCCAACGAGGCCGTGCTGAACATGCTGCGCGACATCAAGTCCCAGGGCGTCAGGCCCGAGGACTTCATGGAGAAGGTCAAGAACAAGGAAGACGGCGTGAAGCTCATGGGCTTCGGACACCGCGTGTACAAGAACTACGATCCGCGGGCGAAGATCGTCAAGGCCACGGCGCACGACATCCTCAGCAGGCTCGGGGGAAACGACGAACTGCTCGACATCGCCATGCGGCTCGAGGAGAAGGCCCTCGCCGACGACTACTTCATCGAGCGCAAGCTGTACCCGAACGTGGACTTCTACACCGGCCTGATCTACAAGGCCATGGGCTTCCCGGAGAAGATGTTCACGGTGCTCTTCGCCATCGGCCGACTGCCGGGCTGGATCGCCCAGTGGCGCGAGATGATGCAGGACCCGCAGACCAAGATCGGCCGCCCGCGCCAGCTGTACACGGGCGAGGGGGAGCGCCACTACCCCGCACGCTGAGCACGGCTTCCGGTGCTGCCCGACGGCGGCCGCCCACCCTCACGGGGAGGGCGGCCGCCGTCGTCGTGAGCGCTGTGGCCGGGTCCCGGGGTCAGTCGTTCCCGGACGACGCGTAGCCCTGCGGGTTGTCCTTCTGCCAGCGCCAGTGGTCCTCGCACATCTGCGCCAGGCTACGGCCCGCGGACCAGCCCAGATCGGCGAGTGCTGACGACGGGTCCGCGTAGCTGACGGCGGCGTCACCGGGACGGCGGGGCGCGAACTCGTAGGGGATGTCCCGGCCCGCGGCGGCGGAGAAGGCGTCGAGGACCTCCAGCACTGAGGAGCCGGTCCCGGTGCCGAGATTCCAGGTGTGCACGCCGCCGTGGGCCACGAGGTAGTCCAGGGCGGCCAGGTGTCCCTCGGCGAGATCCACCACGTGGATGTAGTCGCGCACGCCCGTGCCGTCCGGCGTGGGGTAGTCGTTGCCGAAGATCCGCACCTTCTCCCGCCGGCCGACGGCCACCTGGGCCACGAAGGGCAGCAGGTTGTTCGGGACGCCTGTGGGGTCCTCGCCGATGGTGCCCGACGCGTGCGCGCCCACCGGGTTGAAGTAGCGCAGGAGGGCGATGTTCCAGCGCGGATCGGACGCGCCGAGATCCGAGA
Organism: uncultured Arthrobacter sp.; assembly: GCF_947493765.1. GTDB lineage: Bacteria > Actinomycetota > Actinomycetes > Actinomycetales > Micrococcaceae > Arthrobacter_D. The sequence continues at coordinate 518,183 of NZ_CANLSZ010000001.1, read as the reverse complement.
GGATGTCCTCGATCTGCTCCTTAGTGCGTCCGTACGGGTTCACGGCGTCCAGGGGGAGCTTCTCCGTGAGGGGCACCTCGTCGGAGGTGCCGTAGACGGTGGCGGAGGAACTGAACACGAGGGTGCGCACTCCGGCGTCGTCCATGACCCGCAGCAGGTTCAGGGTGCCGCCCACGTTGTTGTGGTAGTAGTACAGCGGCTTCTCGACCGACTCGCCCACGGCCTTCAGTCCCGCGAAGTGGATCACGGCGTCCACCTTCTCCTCGGCGAAGATGGCCCGCAGCCGCGTCTCGTCCAGCAGATCCGCCCGATGGAACACCGGGGTGCGACCCGCCAGCGACGCCACGCGCTCGAGGGAGGCCTCCGTGGAGTTCAGCAGATTGTCCACCACGACGACGTCGTGGCTGTTCTCGAGCAGGGTCAGGACCGTGTGGGAACCGATGTAGCCGCTGCCACCGGTGACGAGGATCTTCATCCCTCCATCCTAGGTCGGGTGTCGGCACCGTCGCCCGCCTGCGCCGGGGCGTGACCTGCCTGCTGCCGGACGGTCGCCTGCCCTCTGCCGGACGGTCGCTGCGTGGTGTCGGTGCGTCGCCGGTGGTGTCGGATCGGGGACAGCGCGCGCCCGGACGGCGATCGGGCGGCGTGTCTTGCTGCGACACGCGCGTCGGGTGGCCGAAGTCCCCGGTTGCGGTACGCCCGGCCCGCTCTGGAACGCCGGGCGTCCGGGGTCTACCCTTGGAGCAGCCTGACTGGTCCGAAGGAGGCCCATGTCGTACTCCGACGCCGGCTACAGCGCCTATTTCACGGTCGATACGTCCGAAGTGCTCCTGGTGGCGCTGTACCTGCGCGATTGTGCGGGACTCACGGCGTCGGGGCACCCCACCCTCCCGCCGGCCGTCCCGGCAGTGCGCGTCACGGACCACCATCGCCTCTCGGAGCCGCTGGGCGGGAGCGCCGCACTCCGGGTGGAGTGGGAGGCCTGGTGGCACGGACTGCTCCGCAACCGGATCGTCGACGCCGTGCTTCCGGTCCCGCCCGATTTTGACGCCCTGGACGGCATGGAGGCGCTCAAGGCCCTGCTGCGGGCCCACGTCGGGGCGGCCATGGAGTGGGCGCAGGAACGGTGCGCCGACTACGCGCTGCACGCGGGTTCGCGCGGCGCCGACAGCATGGAGGGCGTGCTCGCCGCGATGCTGCAGGAACGCGAGCTGGAGCTGGGGCGTGCGGCGCGCCGGTTCACGTTGGAGCTGGTGGAGCTCCCGCTCGGCGTCCGGCGGGCCTGGTGGGTGGAGCCCGACAAGCTCCTGCTGGGACAGGAGCTGTTCGACGACGAGAGGTCCTTCCGCAGCTATGTGGAGCCGGTCATCAGGATGCTCGCCTGACGGGGCACCCGAGGAGGGGTACCCCGACGAGAGGCGGGCCGACGAGGGGGACTCCGAGGAGCAGCGGGCCGACGAGGGGTACCCGACGAGCCGTCCGGCGATCGATCTGACGAGGGGTACCCCGACTGCGGCGGCCCGACCCGCAGCGGGACTCAGTCCGCCACGCCGATGGTCAGGGTGGCCGGCTCCGTGGTCGTCATGGTCCAGCCCTCCCCGGTGCGCGTCCACTCCAGGTCCGCGTAGCTGACCGAGGTGATGTGCAGGGCGGAGGCGTTCGCCACGGCCCACTGGGCCACGGCCCAGCCCATGGTCTGCTCCGCCTCCAGGACCAGCTGCCGTCCGTCGGCGGTCCCGCCGAGGGGACCGAAGACCTCGTCCGCGGAGCTGGACACCGAGAGGGCGTCGCCGGTACCGCCCGGCGTGCGGAGCGAGCAGTCGAGGGCAGCCGGTGAGTTCCCGGTCAGTGCCGATGCGAAGGCGCGCCCCTCCGGCTCGTGGTCCGCGTAGGCCTCCGGGTAGGCGGAGCGCTGCACCCGCTGCGCGGCCTCGGTGATGGGCATGGACTCGTATCCGGGTACCTGCACCAGGGCGTCGTAGAAGGCACCCACCGCGTACAGCGGCATCATGATCTGCTCCTCGGTGCCCCAGCCCTGTGACGGACGCTGCTGGAAGAGACCGCGGGAGTCCGGTCCGGCGTCGTCCCCGTAGTCGATGTTCTCCAGCCGTGATTCCTGGAACGCCGTCGCGATAGCGATCGAGGCAGCCCTGGCGGGCAGTCCGCGGTTCACGGCCACCCCGGCGATCAGGGCGGCGTTCTCGGTCTGCGTGGGCGAGAGGTCGAAGGTCTCCGTGCCCACGGTGGCCGTACAGCGCTCGCGGACGAGCATCTCACCACCGCCGGCCTGGTTGACGACCACCGCTCCTCCGACGACCACGAGCAGTCCGGCGAGGACGGCGCCGGTCCATCGCCGGCGGGCACGGGAGCCAGCGCTCGGCGTCATGGGTCAGTTCGCGTGCAGGGCCGGATTGAGGGCGATGCCGTGGCCGGTGCGGGGACGGGCCTCCACCACGCCGGTCGCCGAGTTGCGCAGGAAGAGGATGCCGTCCTCGCCCGAGAGCTCGCGGGCCTTGACGAACGAGCCGTCCTGCAGCATCACCTTGGTGCCGGCGGTCAGGTACAGGCCCGCCTCGACCACGCAGTCGTCGCCCAGGGAGATGCCCACCCCCGACTCGGCGCCGAGCAGACAGCGCTCGCCGAGCGTGATGCGTGCCGTCCCGCCTCCGGAGAGCGTGCCCATGATCGAGGCTCCACCGCCGATGTCCGAACCGTCGCCCACGACCACGCCCGCCGAGATGCGGCCCTCCACCATGGAGTGGCCGAGCGTGCCCGCGTTGAAGTTCACGAAGCCCTCGTGCATCACGGTGGTGCCCTCGGCGAGGTGTGCGCCCAGGCGCACCCGATCGGCATCCGCGATCCGCACGCCCGCCGGGACCACGTAGTCGGTCATGCGGGGGAACTTGTCGACGCCGTGGACGGCCACGGGCCCGCGGGCGCGCAGGGCGGCGCGGACGGTCTCGAAGCCCTGGACGGCGGCGGGTCCGTGATTGGTCCATACGACGTTGGCGAGCAGGCCGAAGATGCCGTCGAGATTGATCGTGTTGGGCCGTACGAGCCGGTGCGAGAGCAGCTGGAGCCGCAGGTAGGCGTCCTCGGTGCTCGCGGGGGCGGTGTCGGGATCGATGGTCAGCTCGACGACGCGCTGGGTCACCTTCCGGGCGTCGTCGGCACCGTCCCGGGCCAGACCTTCCAGGGTGTCGCGGAGTTCCGTGTGGTCGGGCGCCGCGTGGTCGGTACCGGTGCTGGTGTCGCCGGCGGGGTCGGCGCCGTCCGTCGGGCGAGGGGCCTCCCGGAGCCAGGGGGCGGGGAACCAGGTGTCGAGCACCGAACCGTCGGCCGCCATCGTCGCGAGACCGGTTCCGCCGGCCGAACGCCGGGCACCGTCGGGGGAGGGGGTGGACATGGGGGAAGTCATGGCTGCAGTCTACCGAGCGATAGTGTTGCGCCATGATCCAGACCCCTGCCCCGGAGCTCGACCCCACCTCCGACGTGGCCCAGCTGACCGCCCGCCTGATCGACATCGGGAGTGTCTCGGGCAACGAGGAGGCCCTCGCCGATGCCGTGGAGCAGGCCCTGAGGGGTCTCGACCACCTCGAGGTGGTGCGCGACGGCGACTGCGTGATGGCGCGGACGACGCTCGGGCGTGGCGAGCGCGTGATCCTGGCCGGTCACCTCGACACCGTGCCCCTCCCGACGACGCCGGGCGCGCGCGGCACGGTGCCCTCGACCTGGGAGGGCGGGACCCTGTACGGCCGGGGGGCCACGGACATGAAGGGCGGCGTCGCGGTCCAGCTGGCGCTCGCCGCCGCGCTCACCACCCCGAGCCGGGACATCACCTTCGTCTTCTACGACCACGAGGAGGTCGAGGCATCCCTCAGCGGCCTGGGCCGGGTGGCCGTATCCCGTCCCGACTGGCTGGCCGCCGACTTCGCTGTGCTGCTCGAACCGACGGACGGCACGGTGGAGGGCGGATGCAACGGCACCGCCCGCTTCGACGTCCGCATCGCGGGGAAGGCCTCCCATTCCGCCCGCGCCTGGATGGGTGTGAACGCCATCCACGGGGCCGCCGAGGTCCTCGTGCGCCTCCGCGACCACGAGCCCGCCACCGTGCACGTGGACGGCCTCGACTACCGCGAGAGCCTGAACGCCGTGAGGATCACCGGGGGAACGGCCGGCAATGTCATCCCCGACAGCACCGTCATCGAGGTGAACTACCGCTTCGCGCCGGACAAGACCCCGGACGAGGCGGAGGCGTACGTGCGGACGCTGCTGGAGGGCTTCGACGTGGAGCGGACGGATACCGCGGCCGGCGCCCGTCCCGGGCTGCAGCACCCCGCGGCAGCCGCCTTCGTGGCAGCCGTCGGCGCCGATCCGAAGCCGAAATACGGCTGGACCGACGTGGCCCGCTTCAGTGCCCTCGGCATCCCCGCCGTGAACTTCGGCCCGGGGGACGCCCTGCTGGCGCATACCGACGACGAGCACGTCCATGCCGACGCGATCCGTGCCTGCCTCGACGCGCTGCTGACCTGGCTGACCTGACCTGGCTGGCCTGACTGGGCCGACCCGATCAGACCGGCTAACGAAGCCGGCCCGATCAGTCGGGCTCGACCCGGCCGGTCCGATCAGTCCGGTCCGATCAGTCCGGTCCGATCAGGGTCCGGCCGCGTCCGCGGTGAGGAGTAGGCTCAGGTCGAGGCGGGGTCCATCACGACCACGTCCTTCGCGGGCCTGCGGACCCTGGTCCGGAACGTCAGGAGGGAGGACAGCCGCGTGGCCAGGCTGGACAGCGCGAAGTTGATCAGGATGAAGATGGTCGCGGCGACGAGCAGTGACGGGATCACATTGCCCTCGCCGACCCCCAGGCGCCTTGTGTACTGCAGCAGCTCCGGATAGGTGATGATGTAGCCGAGCGCGGAGTCCTTCAGGATGACGACGAACTGGCTGATGAGGGCGGGCAGCATCGCGATCAGCGCCTGCGGCACCTCGATGTTGCGCAGCGACTGGTTCCGGGTCAGGCCGATCGCCATGCCCGCCTCGCGCTGGCCCTTCGGCAGCCCGTGGACGCCGGAGCGGACGAGCTCCGCGATCACCGAGCCGTTGTAGAGCGTGAGCGCGAGGATCACGGCGATCAGCGGCGCATCCTGCGGCTCCACCACGCCGGACCGGCCGAGCGCGAGCCAGAAGAAGATCATCATCAGCAGGACCGGGACGGCACGGAGGAACTCGACGACGACGCCGGCGGCCCAGCGGATCGGGGCGATGTGGGAGAGCCTGCCGATCCCGAAGAGCAGACCGAAGGCCACGGAGGTGAGGATCGCGATGCCCGCGGCCTTGAGCGTGTTGAGGAGGCCGGGCAGGATGAAGAACTCCCACGTCCGCGCCTGGAGGAACGGCGTCCACATGCTCGCCGTCAACTGCCCCTTGTCGGCCAGTGCGGAGACGATCCAGGCGAGGAGGGCGAGCACGATCAGGACGCCGACGATGTTGCAGATCAGGATGATCCGGCGCGTACGCGGCCCGGGTGCGTCGAAGAGGACCTGCTGAGCGCTCATCGTGCCACCGCCAGTTTCCGTGAGGCCCAGGTGGTCAGGAGTCCGATGGGGATCACCAGGATCACGAAGCCGAGGGCGAAGGTGAAGAAGATGGGGATCACGAGATCGGACCGGAACTCGATCATGGTCTTCATGAGGCTCGACGACTCGGCCGCGACCGAGCCTGCCGCCGCCACGGTCGAGTTCTTGATCAGCGCGATGAGGACGTTCCCCAGGGGAGCGATGGCCCCCCGGAAGGCCTGCGGCAGGATGATGAGCCGGGCGGCGGGGAGGAAGCCCAGGCCGATGGCCCTGGCTGCCTCGGCCTGGCCGAGGGGAACGGTGTTGACGCCGCTGCGGATGGCCTCGCACACGAAGGCCGCGTGGTAGAGCGACAGGCCGACGATCGCGATCCGGAACAGGCTCAGATTGAGGTCCTGGGCCAGGTTGATCTGCATCACGGAGAACAGTCCGAGGAAGCCGAAGGCGAGGATGATGGTCAGGGGTGTGTTGCGGAAGATGTTGACGTAGGCCGCGCCGAACCACTGGAGGCTCCGGACCGGGGAGATGCGGAAGAGCGCCAGGACGGTGCCGAGGGCCAGCGCCCAGATGGCGGCCCAGAAGGAGAGCTGGATGTTGACCCAGAACGCAGCGGGCACGTCGTACGTCTCGAAGAGGGAGAGATAGTTCTCCACGGATCACCCCGTATCTGTTGAGGAGCATGACCCTGGTGGGGTCACCCGCGCGGGTGGACCCCACCAGGGGACGGACGACTAGGCGCAGTCGTCGGGCTCAGGGGGGTTCAGGTCCTCGTTGTAGCTGTAGTCGGCACCCTCCGTGTTCCTGGTGAGTGCTTCCTCCCAGTCGCCCTCGTCGATCATCTTGGTGATGGCCGCGTTGATGTCCTCGCACCGGTCGCTGTCCTTGGGCAGGCCGACGCCGTACTTCTCCTCGGAGAACGTGTTGCCGACCACCTTGAACTTGCCGGCATTGGCGTCCTGCGCGGCGAGACCCGCGAGGATGATGTCGTCGGTGGTGACGGCGTCGATCTGGCCGCCGCCCATCGCCGTGACGCACTCCGCGTAGCCGGGCTGCTCCACGAGCTGCACACCCGGGTACTGGTCCTTGATCTTCTGCGCCGACGTGGAGCCCGTGACCGAGCACAGGTTCTTGCCCTCGAGATCCTCGGGCCCGGTGATGTCGCTGTCGGTGGGGACCAGCAGATCCTGCCCGGCGATGAAGTACGGCCCGGCGAAGTCGACGGTCTCCTTGCGGGTGTCGGTGATGGAGTAGGTCGCGAAGATCATGTCCACCTGGTCGTTCGCGAGCATGTTCTCGCGGTTCGCGGACGGGGACTCCACGAAGTCGATCTGGTCCTCGGAGTAGCCGAGCTCGTTCGCCACGTACTTGGCGACGTCCACGTCGAAGCCGGAGTACGATCCGCCCTCGTCGTAGCCGAGGCCCGGCTGGTCGAACTTGATGCCGATGCGGACCGTCTCGCCGCCGGCGTCGCCGCTCTCCCCGGAGGGACTCGCGTCGTCACCGCCACCGCAGGCGGACAGGGTCAGAGCGGCTGCGGCGGCCATGGCTGCTGCCGCGTAACGGGTTCTGCGCATTGGATCTCCTTGCGTCGTGGCCTCCGCGGAGGCCGTGAGGTGTACGGGTGGTGCTGGGTCAGTGCGCGAGGATCTTGCCGAGGAAGTCCTTGGCCCGATCGGTCTGCGGACTGGTGAAGAACTCCTCCGGCGTGGCCTGTTCCATGATCGCGCCGTCGGCCATGAAGATCACGCGGTCGGCCGCCTTGCGGGCGAATCCCATCTCGTGGGTCACCACGATCATGGTCATGCCCTCCTTGGCGAGCACGACCATCGCGTCGAGGACCTCGGTGATCATCTCCGGGTCGAGGGCCGAGGTAGGCTCGTCGAACAGCATGACCTTGGGCTGCATGGCCAGCGCACGCGCGATCGCCACGCGCTGCTGCTGGCCGCCGGAGAGCTGTGCGGGAAGTTTCTGCGCCTGGTTCTCGACGCCCACCCGCGAGAGCAGCGACATGGCCAGTTCCTTCGCGGCTGCGCTCTTCATGCCCTTGACCTTGATCGGACCGAGGGTCACGTTCTCCAGGATGGACTTGTGGGCGAACAGATTGAACGACTGGAAGACCATGCCCACGTCCGCGCGCAGTTTCGCCAGGCCCTTGCCCTCCGCGGGGAGCACCTTCCCGTCGATGGTGATCTCGCCGTCGTCGATGGTCTCGAGGCGGTTGATGGCCCGGCACAGCGTCGACTTGCCCGACCCGGACGGTCCGATGACCACCACGACCTCGCCGCGGCAGACCTCCAGATCGATGTCGCGGAGCACATGCAGTTCACCGAAATGCTTGTTGACGTTCTTCAGCTGGACCAGCGGACCCGCCGGGGTCGACGATCCGGTCGGCTGAGGCTCAGGTGTCATGGGAGAAATCTAGCGAACAATCCCGGGGTGTCACTACGCAGCCGCGCGAAGTGGTCAATCGTGATCCAAGAGCAACCAAGCCCGCGGCGCTGCGTGAGGGTCTGCGCCGGGGGTTCGCTAGCCTATGGGGATGTCTTCCTACCAGCGTCCCTCGCCCGACGACGGCAGCGCGTCCTCCGGGCCCGCTGCGTCCACTCCCTCCACCAGGCGCAAGGGGTCCGTGGTCCTGCGGCGTGGCCAGGCGACGGGTGCGCAGGCCGACAGCATCCTGCTGGACGACCATGGTTCGGGCGCCTTCACCCACACGGATCCCTGGCGTGTCCTGCGGATCCAGAGCGAGTTCGTGGAGGGATTCGGGGCGCTCGCCGAGCTGGGACCGGCCGTCAGCGTCTTCGGGTCCGCGCGGACGGCCCGGGAGTCGCGCTACTACGCGATGGGCGAGGAGGTGGGCCGGCTGCTCGTGCAGGCCGGGTTCGCCGTCATCACCGGAGGTGGTCCGGGCACCATGGAGGCTGCCAACAAGGGGGCGTGCGAGGAGGGCGGCATCTCCGTGGGTCTCGGGATCGAGCTGCCATTCGAAGCCGGCATGAACGAATGGGTGGATCTGGGTGTCAACTTCCGCTACTTCTTCGCCCGGAAGACGATGTTCGTGAAGTACGCGAGCGGCTTCGTGGTGCTGCCGGGCGGCTACGGCACACTCGACGAACTGTTCGAGGCGCTCACCCTGGTCCAGACCCGGAAAGTGACCTCGTTCCCGATCGTGCTGGTCGGCGTGGACTACTGGGGGCCCCTGCTCGACTGGCTCCGGGCGACGCTGGTGTCCGAGGGGACCATCGCGGAGCAGGACCTCTCACTCGTGCAGCTGGTCGACACGGCGGAGGAAGCGGTGCGGATCATGACGACGTCGGCGGGGAGCCCGGGCGACGCCTGAGCACCGCGTCCCGCCTCCTCTGGCACCATTGCGGTGTGACTATCTTCCTGGTGATCCTCGCCATCCTCCTTGTGGGGGGAACGGCCCTGCTGGTATCGGGGCGTCCGCTGCCGTCCTGGGCCGGACGGCGTCGTCCCGGCCCGGACGGGGCCCGGTCCGGGCGCAGCGATGTGCCGGGCCGCGACGACCTCGGCCTGGTCCCACCGGTGGCCTCCCTGCCGCCTGTGCTGCTGCCGGCGCAGGTCTCGGCGAGCGACGTCGACGCCGTCCGGTTCGGTCTCGGTCTGCGGGGCTACCGGATGGACCAGGTGGACGAGGTCCTGGACAGGCTGGCCGCTGCACTCACCGAGCGCGACGACGAGATCCTGCACCTGCGTGCGCAGCTGGCGGAGCGGGACGCCGTCCGGTGAGCCCTGCGGTGCTGGGGTCGGACGGCCGGGCCCGGTGCGGCTGGGCCGTCTCCAGCGCAGAGTACGAGCGCTACCACGATGAGGAGTGGGGCAGGCCGGTCCGCAGCGAACAGGGTCTGTATGAACGCCTGAGCCTCGAGGCCTTCCAGTCGGGCCTGAGCTGGATCACCATCCTGCGGAAGCGACCCGCGTTCCGCCGGGCGTTCGCCGCCTTCGACCCGGAGACAGTAGCGGCGTTCGGCCCCGAGGATGTCGAGCGGCTCATGGCGGACACGGGCATCGTCCGGAACCGCCGCAAGATCGAGGCGACGATCGCGAACGCCCGGGCTCTCCTGGCGCTCCCGGCGGGGACGAGCCTCGGTTGTGTCCTCCGGGCGCACCGGCCCCCGGACGGTCCAGCGCCCGTGGATCTCTCGGACGTCCCGGCGAGCACGCCCGAAAGCACCGCCCTGGCCCAGGAGCTCCGGACACTGGGGTTCCGCTTCGTCGGGCCGATCACGGCCTACGCGATGCTGCAGGCCACGGGCTATGTCGACGACCACCTCCGGGACTGCTGGGTGCGCGGCGGGGCCGCGACCGACGGGGACGACGGTCCACCCGGCGACCCGCAGCGGCGATGACCCGCCCGCCGGGTCAACCGCCGACCCGCCCGCTGGGCCGTCTGCTGGGCAGACCGCCGAGTTGTCCGCCGAGCCGCCCGCCGAGCAGTTCACCGGGCCGTTCGATGAGCCGTTCCGTGGCCGGACCCTCCCGAGACGGAACGTCGGGGACCTGGGTGGTCCAGGTCCTGGTGGTCTTCGTCGTCGGACGTCTGGTCTCCACGGGAATCCTCCTGCTCGCCGCCGCCCGGCAGGGCCCCAGCCCGTGGTCCGGCCCCGCTCCCGGCTACGGCGTCTTCATCAACTACTGGGACAGCGGCTGGTACGAGCGGATCTTCCGGGAGGGCTATCCCGTGGAGCTGCCGCGAGGCGCGCTCGGCGCCGTCGAGCCCAACCAGTGGGCCTTCTACCCCCTCTTCCCGGGCCTCGTCCGTGGCCTCGACGCGGTGACGGGACTGGGCTGGGGGATCGTGGCACCGAGCGTGGCACTGGCAGCGTCCGCCGGAGCCTCGCTGGCGATCTACAGGCTCTTCCGCCTCCGCGCCGGTCACGGGACGGCCCTGGCAGGCGTCGTCCTCGTCTCCCTCGCACCCGTGGCAGCCGTCCTGCAGGTCCCCTATGCCGAGTCCCTCCTGCTGCTCCTGCTGGCATGGGCTCTGCACCTCGTGTCCACGCACCGCTATATTGCGGCGATGCCCGTGGTGGTGCTCATGGGACTGGCGCGCCCGGTGGGCGTACCGTTCGCGCTCGCCATCGGGATCCTCTTCCTCCACGCGGTCTGGCGCGCCCGTACCGGTAACGGGTCGGCCGAGCGCCACGATGCGACCGGGCAGCTGCTGCCCCTGTTCCTCCTCGGCGTGGTGTCCTCCCTGGCGGCGATCACCTGGCCGATGGCGGCCTGGTTCGTGACGGGGGAGCGCGACGCGTACGTGGCGACGGAGACGGCCTGGCGAGCGGAAGCACTCGTACCCTTCGTGCCCTGGTTCGCGAGGCCGGCCGCGCTGCTCGGACCGGTGGCCGCAGGGCTCCTCCTGCTCGCACTCCTGCTCGCCGTGGCAGGTCTCCTCCTGACCCCGGTCGTGCGGTCCCTCGGTCCGGTCCTGTGGTCGTGGTGCGCCGGGTACATGCTCTATCTGGCGGCCTTCTGGGATCCCCAGTCGAGCACCTGGCGGATCCTCCTGCCGCTGTTCCCGCTCGCGCTCGCCGCCGCCCACCGCGGACCACGCCCGCTGTGGCTCCTGGTGCCTGTCTCGGTGGTGCTCCAGGTCGTCTGGGTGGACTGGCTCTGGGGCTGGACCCCGTCGGGGCTGGACGGGGATTTTCCGCCCTAGGCCCGGCGGATGTGATCCACGCCCCATCCGAATTAGCAGGTGCACGGCTTGTGCTGAATAATGGAGACGATGACGTGCACCGCCGGCCCCCTCGGGAACCGGCACGGGGCACCGCTTACTGATGCGTCGACCGCTGCTGGCGGTTGCGCCCTGTTGAAAGGGATTCCCCTATGGCTGCCATGAAACCGCGTACCGGCGATGGACCGATGGAAGTCACCAAGGAGGGGCGCAGCCTCATCATGCGGGTCCCGATCGATGGCGGTGGCCGTCTGGTCGTCGAGCTCAACGCGGAGGAGGCGGGCAAGCTCAAGGACTGCCTCCTGACCGTCACCACCTAGGGCCGCTGCCGGGCCGGGGAACACCGGCCCGGGTGGTCAGGAGCGCTGCTTCACGGCCAGGAGAAGTCCCGTACCGGTGGGCAGGAGCGCCGAGACCAGGGCCTCGTTCTCGCGGACCAGCCTGCCGACCTGGCGGAGGGTGGTCGTGGAGGCCTCGCGTACTGCGGGCTCGGGCACCCGGTCCTGATCGAGGGCGTCGTTGACGATGAGCATGCCGCCGTACTTCAGCAGCCGCGTGGCCTGCTCCACGTACCCAGGGAGTCCTGCCTTGTCGGCGTCGAGGAACACGAGGTCGTAGGCCCGGTCCGTCAGTCGCGGCAGCACGTCCGAGGCCCGCCCGGAGATCGTACGGGTGCGGTTGGTGGGGATGCCCGCTTCCGCGTAGGCCTCCCTCGCCGCGCGAAGGTGGTCGACGTCGGCGTCGATGGTGGTCAGGACGGCCTGGCGCCCGAGCCCCCGCAGCAGGCAGACGCCGGACACTCCCGCACCCGCCCCGACCTCGACGGCGGTGGAGGCCTTCGACGCGGCAGCGAGGACGGTCAGGGCGGCGCCGACCGCGGGCGTGACCGGCGAGACCCCGAGTTCGTGGGACCGCTCGCGCGCCCGGAGGAGGATGTCGTCCTCGTCGGGGAGCCCTTCCGTATAGGACCAGCTGCTGTGTTTGTCGGCGGCCATGGACTTCCCTTCGTTCTACGCCGCGCGGGAGTTGCCCTGCACGCGGTCGGTGGTTGGTGGCGGGCCGGGGCCCGGACCCAACACTACTGTGCCGTGCACGCCTCCGAGGGGGAGCCTGCCCTGCAGCGGACCTCCTGTCCCGACGTGACCGGCGGGTCCGGGGACCACGGACCGGGTACGACCGGGGCTGCCAGCCAGTTCCCAGCTTGGTGCGAAAGTCTTCTGGTGCTGGACATCCACCAGCGGAGCAGTGCCGAATCACTGCTGGGACCGACCGGCTCCGGGTAGGAGCGGCCGAGGTCCTTCCGGGAGTTCGGGCGAGAAGGGGCACATGATGTCTAGCGTTGAGACGAGACAGCCGGATGTGGAGAGCGTCGACGGAACGGACGCGCCCGTCCTCGACGAGCACGGCAACCCCTGGGTGGCACCCTCCTGGGAGGACGTCGTCACGAACTACTCGCCCAAGGTGTATCGCCTCGCGTACCGGCTCACCGGCAACAAGTTCGACGCCGAGGATCTCACGCAGGAGGTCTTCGTGCGTGTCTTCAGGTCCCTGGCGAAGTTCAGGCCCGGCACGCTGGATGGCTGGCTGCACCGGATCACCACGAACCTGTTCCTCGATCAGGCCCGGCGCAGGACCCGCATCCGCTTCGACGGTCTGACCGAGGAGGCGGAGAGCCGGCTGGCCAGCAGGCACCCCGGTCCCGAGCGCAGCTTCGAGTTCAACAACCTGGACATCGACGTGCAGGCGGCGCTCGAGGAACTGCCCCCGGACTTCCGCGCCGCCGTCGTCCTGTGCGATCTCGAGGGCCTGGCCTACGACGAGGTGGCGCGGGCACTCGGGGTCAAGCTCGGCACTGTCCGCTCACGGATCCACCGCGGGCGGACGATGCTCCGTGCCAAGCTCGCACACCGTGATCCCCGGCCCGCCGGGGGCAGCGGCACCTCGCTCGGCGTGCCGCGGGTCGCCGGTCTGGGGTAGCGCCGTGTTCCATCCGCGGCGTTCCCTGCAGGACCTCGTGGACGGTGAGCTGTCCGACCGGAGGAGGCTCGCCGTCGAGCGCCATGTCCACCTCTGCGGGCCCTGCACGGCAGCTGTGGGCCGGCTGCGTGGTCACAAGAGCGCCCTCCTCGGGCTGCAGCGTCCGTCCCTCGATCCGGACTTCCAGCGCCGGCTCCTCTCCGGCACGGCACGCCCTCCCTGTGCCTCGGAGGTCCCGGAACCCGCCCCCGCCCCAGGGTCCTCCGAGGTCCATGAGTTCGCCGACGTCCATGGGTCCACCGACGTCCACGGGTCCACGCACGTCCTCGGATCATCTGATGGTCGTCGCCCGGACGACGGTCGCCGGGGCCCCGCAGCCCCCGCGCACCACCGGTCCCGCCGCGCGCCGGGTCGCGGTCGCGGGTTGATCGCCGCGACCGCCGTCTCGGCCGTCGTGGCTGCGGCGGTCCTCGGCAGCGCCTACGTGGCGGGAGCCCCGCAGCAGGCGACGGCGGGAGCCGCCGGTCCGACGGCGCTGCGTGCCGGCTGGGAGTCCATGGTGCCCCGAACACCGACTGCCCTCGATGCCGACCAGCTGGAGACGCTGCGGGCGGAGGGATGGGCGTGTCCCGCGCTGACGTCCCTCGGCTTCACGCTCAGGAGCGCCGGAGGTATGAGCATGGGCGGGATGCCCACGCTCCGGCTCGTCCTGGAGCGCGACGGGGACGAGGTCACCGTCTACGAGCAGCGGAAGGTCGACGGGACAGATGGTGCGACGACGGCGGAGCCGGTGAACGCAGCGACCGGCAGGACGGTCGAGCAGGACGGCTTCGACCACGTGGGCGGTGTGGGGCGTGATCTCTGGGTCCGCTCCGGAGACCCCTGGGTCGTCGTGCTCGATTCAGCCACGGTCACCTACACGGTGGTCTCCGAGCTGCCACCCGCTGCCATGCCGCAGACGCTCAACCGGCTCGTCACCACGGACTACGCCCGACTGTCGACGCCGTCCCGTCAGGAGGGCTCCACGCTGGACCGGATCATGCGGGGGCTGTCTGTCATGACACACCCGCAGGAGCGCTGATCAGGGCCGGCTGCGGGCACGGATCCGGCGTCGGGCGGGCCTGCGGATGCGGTACGTCACCTGCGGGAAGGTAGGCTTCTCGCGTGTTGGGAATCAATGGCCTCGAACTGGTGGTCCTCGCGATCATCGCCGTCGTGGTGCTCGGCCCCGAACGCCTCCCCGAGTACGCCGCCCAGTTGGCGAGGCTCGTGCGGAGCCTGCGGCGCATGGCCACCGGGGCGCGTGAGCAGCTCCGGGAAGAGGTGGGTCCGGAACTCGACGAGGTCGACTGGCGCAAGCTCGATCCGCGCCAGTACGACCCACGGCGCATCATCAAGGAGGCGCTCCTCGATGACATGGAGGACGTCTTCAAACCCGTGAGCAGCGGAGCGCCGACCGCTGTTCCGGCGGCCGCTCCCGCGGCGGCCCTGCAGGTGGGCCCGGGCCCGTCGGTGCCGCTGGGACCCCGGCTGGTGCCGGGGGCGGCCGCCCCCTACGATCCGGAGGCCACCTAGCCCGACCGGCGGGTGGTCGCACAGATCCTGCCCGGGACGCTCCTGCGGCTCAGGCGACCGTGACGGGGAGCGTCAGCCCCTCGAGGCCGCGCGGGCGCCCGGCGAGGAGAGCGGCGATCCTCACCAGTTCGTCCCTCGCCGCGGAGGATCCGGTCCCGAGCACGAGGGGCAGGCCCTCGTCCCCGCCCTCGCGCAGTCTCTGCTCGAGGGGGATGCTGCCGAGCAGCGGTACCTCGGTCGACAGCGTGTCGGCCAGCCGGGAGGCCAGCAGGGCACCCCCACCCGCTCCGAAGAGCTCGAGCCGCCCGCCGTCGGGCAGTTCGAGCCAGGACATGTTCTCGATGACCCCGGCGATGCCCTGCCCGGTCTGCGCGGCCATGGCTCCCGCACGCTCGGCCACACTGGCGGCGGCGCTCTGCGGGGTGGTGACGACCAGGAGCTCGGCGGAGGGGAGCAACTGGGCCACCGAGATCGCGATGTCACCCGTGCCGGGTGGCAGATCGAGGAAGAGGGCATCGAGGTCGCCGAAGTAGACCTCGGTGAGGAACTGCTCCAGGGCGCGGTGCAGCATGGGGCCGCGCCAGGAGATGGGCTGGTTGCCCTCGACGAACATGCCGATGGAGATCACCTTCACGCCGTGCGCGACCGGCGGCAGGATGAGTTCGTCCACGCGTGTGGGCTGCTGGCTGATGCCCATGAGCGCCGGGACGGAGAAGCCGTAGATGTCGGCGTCGACGATCCCCACCCGGAGCCCGCGTGCCGCCATGGCCACCGCGAGGTTGACCGTCACGCTCGACTTCCCGACGCCACCCTTGCCGCTCGCCACGGCGTAGACCCGGGTCAGCGACGTCGGATCGGCGAACGGGATGCCGCGCCGGCCACCGGGGCCCTTGAGCTGGTCCTTCAGGGCGTCACGCTGCTCCTGGTTCATCACCCCGAGGTCCACCACCACCTCGTCCACGCCCTCGACGCGCGACAGCGCTGCCTCGGTGTCGTCGGTGATGGTGCCACGCAGCGGACACCCGGCGATCGTGAGCAGGATCCCGACGCGCACGGTGCCGCCCTCGACGGCGACCGACGCGACCATGCCGAGCTCGGTGATGGGACGGCGCAGCTCGGGGTCGATCACCGTGGCGAGCGCGTCGCGTACCGCCTGCTCGCTGGGCGGGGGGAAGATCACCGCGACTGTCTCCTCCCCGCGGGCTGCACCCTCGGCGTGGCGGCGGTGTCCGAGGACTTCCGCGGCTTGCGCCGCTGCAGCATCAGTTCCTGGCCGTCCGCCGTCTCCAGGACCTCGTCCAGGACGGACCGCAGTTCGGAGCGGACGTAGTCGCGGGTGGCCACCTCCCGCAGGGCGATGCGCAGCTCGGCGATCTCGCGGGTCAGGTACTCGGTGTCGGAGAGATTGCGTTCCGCGCGCTGGCGGTCCTCCTTGAGCGAGACGCGGTCGCGGTCGTCCTGGCGGTTCTGGGCCAGGAGCAGCAGGGGAGCGGCGTAGGAGGCCTGCAGCGAGAGCATGAGCGTCAGCAGCGTGAACCCGATCGCGGCGCTGTCGAAGCGCAGGCCCTCCGGTGCCAGCGTGTTCCACAGCAGCCACACCGCGCAGAACACGGTCATGTAGAACAGGAACTGGGGCGTGCCCATGAAGCGCGCGAAGTTCTCGGTGGCGCTGCCGAACGCGTCCGGGTTCGGACGCAGGCGCGGCAGGAGGCGCATACGGCTCTCGCGGGGCATGTCCAGCCCACTCGAACTCGACCTGATCCTCTCAACCACGGCGTTCACCTCGCTTCGCTTCCGATGCATCGTCCTGTGCCCGCCAGTCGTCGGGCAGCAGATGGTCCAGGACGTCGTCGACCGTGACGGCGCCGACGAGTCGACCCTCGGTACTGATGACGGGAACCGAGTTCAGATTGTAGGTCGCGAGGATCCGCGAGACGTCGCTCACGGCGGCCTGGTCACCGACGGCCTCCAGATCCGTGTCGATGATGTTGCCCAGCGGTTCCGGTGGGGGGTACCGCAGCAGCTGCTGGATGTGGACCACGCCGAGGTAGCGCCCCGTGGGGGTCTCGAGCGGTGGGCGGCAGACGAAGATCGCCGACGCGAGGGCGGGAGTGAGCTCCTCGCGGCGCACATGGGCGAGGGCCTCCGCGACGGTGGCTTCCGGCGGCAGGATGACCGGGACCGTGGTCATCAGCGATCCTGCCGTGTCCTCCTCGTACTCGAGCAGGCGACGCACGTCCTCGGCGTCCTCCGGCTCCATGAGCTGCAGCAGTTCCTCCTTCTCGGCCTCGGGCAGTTCGTTGAGGAGATCGGCCGCGTCGTCGGGGTCCATCTCCTCGAGGACGTCCGCCGCACGCTCACGCGTCAGCGAGGACAGGATCTGGACCTGGTCGTCGTCGGGCAGTTCCTGCAGCACGTCCGCCAGACGGTCGTCCTGCAGCTCCCCGGCCACCTCCACGCGGCGCTTGTCGTTCATCTCGTGGAGGGCGTCGGCGAAGTCGGCGGCCTTCAGATCCTCGTGCTGCGCCACGTACTGGGACGCGCCCTGCGGCTCGCTCGCGGGGCCGTGGAAGGCGTCGAGCCAGTCGATGATCAGGCGCTCCCCACCGCGGCGCAGGCCGCGCAGGGGCGAGGTGGAGGACCCACCGCGGCGCACGTACAGCTGCGAGACGTGCCAGTCGCCACTGCGATCGCGTTCCATGGCGCTGTCCTCCACCACGGCACTGCCGCTGCCGTCACGGAGCGTGAGGCGCCGGTCGAAGAGCTCGGCGACCACGAGCATCTCGGCCCCGCGCTGTTCGAACCGCCGGAGGTTGACGAGCCCTGTGCAGATGATCTGGGAGGCGTCCATCGAGGTGATGCGGGTCATCGGGACGAACACCCTCTTCTTGCCGGGGACCTCCACGACGAGACCCACCACCTGGGGCGGGCCGGCGGCACCGCGATCGAGCACGACGGCGTCCCGGAGGCGGCCCAGGCGGTCTCCGAGCGGGTCGAAGACGTCCAGGCCCAGGAGCCGGGCGACGAAGACGCGGGTCGGATTTGTAGTCACCGCCCTAGGCTATCGGGCACGCTCGCGCCGACCGGCATCGGAGTCCTGCCGCGTCGGGGAACCGGCGGCGTTCACCAGCGGCGATACCACTGTCCCGGCGACGGGCCGTGGGCCAGAATAGGACTCATGTCGACGCCACTTGGAACCACCGCCTCCCGCGACCAGGGCCGAACCCTGCCCACGGGCGAGATCATCGGCCGCTACACGAGTTACCTCGATGCGCAGAAGGCGGTGGACTATCTCGCCGATCACAAGTTCGCCGTGCAGAAGGTCGCGATCGTCGGCAACGACCTCAAGGCGGTGGAGCGCGTCACCGGACGGCTCAGCTATCCGCGCGTCGCCCTGGGCAGCGCAGCCACGGGTGCCTGGTTCGGTCTCTTCGTTGGCCTCATCCTGAGTCTGTTCGCCGGGAGCGAGTCCGGCATCACCATCACGTCCTCGATCGCCCTCGGTGCCATCTTCTGGCTCCTGTTCGGCGTGATCACCTACGCCTTCCAGCGCGGCAAGCGGGACTTCACCTCCACGAGCCAGGTCATCGCGACCAGCTACGACGTCCTCGTGGACCCCACCCTCGCAGCCGAGGCGCGCAAGCTGCTGCAGCAGCTCCCCATGCAGGGCCAGGCCCAGCACCCGGTCGCCGGCTCCACCGGGTGGCAGGGCCAGCGGCCTTCCCAGCCCGCGCCCGACCGGCCGGCCCAGTGGAACGATCCCTTCGCCGGCCAGCAGCCACCCGCGCTGCCGCCGCAGCCCGCCCAGGACCCGGTCACCGCCGACCAGACCGCCGGACCGGGGACCAGCGGGCCGCGTCGTGGCCAGTTCCCCGATCTCCCGGACGGCCGGCCCCAGTACGGGGAGCGCGTCGAGGATCGCCCGGCCGGCGATCCGGCACAGCAGTCCGAAGGGCGCGGCGGACAGTCCCCGGCGGACGACGCCGAGCGCGGTGGATCGTCCGCACCGGAGCGCCGCAGCTGAACGGATCCTGATCAGCAGCTCGACCGATCAGAAGCTCGACGCGGGCGGCACGCACCGGCGTCGGGAGACACGGAAGGCAGGGACCTCGAGGTCCCTGCCTTCCGTCGTCCGGCCCGGTGGCGGAGCGGACGCTACTCGCCGGTGCTGCCCCAGATCCCGGCGATCCAGTCCTCGACGTCGTCGGGGTTGCGGGGGAGCGCGGCGCTCAGGTTGACGGGTCCGTCGGCGGTCATCAGGATGTCGTCCTCGATCCGCACGCCGATCCCGCGGTACTCCTCCGGGACGGCGAGATCCTCGGCCTTGAAGTACAGACCCGGCTCGATCGTGAAGACCATGCCCTCCGTGAGGACGCCGTCCAGGTAGAGCTCACGCTTGGCCTGGGCGCAGTCGTGGACGTCCATGCCGAGGTGGTGGCTGGTGCCATGCGGCATCCAGCGGCGGTGGTGCTGGCCGTCCGGTGCCAGGGCCTGGTCCAGTGACACCGGCAGCAGACCCCACCGGTCCAGGTTCTCGGCGAGCACCGTCACGGCCGCATCGTGGATCTCGCGGAACTTCCGACCGGGCTGGGCGGCGGCGAACCCGGCGTCGGCCGCGTCGAGCACGGCCTGGTAGATGGCGCGCTGCGTGTCCGTGTACGTGCCGTTGATGGGGATGGTCCTGGTGATGTCCGCGGTGTAGAGGCTCTCGGCCTCGACGCCGGCGTCCAGCAGCAGGAGCTCGCCGGCCTTGACCTGGCCCGTGTTGCGGATCCAGTGCAGCGTGGTGGCGTTGTTGCCGGCGGCGGCGATCGTGTCGTACCCGAGGTCGTTGCCCTCCTCCCGGGCCCGCGTGAAGAACGCACCCTCGACGACGCGCTCACCGCGTGGGTGGGAGATGGCCCGCGGCAGGGTCCGGATCACCTCGTGGAAGCCGTCCACGGTCGCAGCCACCGCGGCCTCCATCTGCTCGATCTCCCACGGGTCCTTGATGAGGCGCAGTTCGGAGAGAAACTCGGCGAGCATGGCATCGAGGGCGTCCGCCTTCTCGAGGTCCACCCCGGTGTTGATGCGCGAGGTGTCCACCAGGGCATCCGCGGCCGGGTCCACCTCGCGGAGGAGCCGGATGCCGATGCCGCCGATCTCGGCCACCCCGGCGTCCTTGGTGATGGCGACCTCCAGCTCACCGAGGTCGGCGGTGGCGAGATCCAGCTGGGCGTTCAGCTGCGCCATCGACGGACGACGGCCGATCCAGAACTCGCCGTACCGGGCGTTGGCGTAGAACTCCGCGCTGTCCCGGCCCGCGAGCTCACGGAAGTAGAGCCGGGCGGTGTGGTTCCCGCCGTCGTCGCCCTGCCCGTGCTCCACCGGCTCGAGCACCAGCATGGCGTCGGGCTCGTGGTCCAGGCCGAGACCGGTCAGGTGCGCGAACCCGGAGTGCGGCCGGTAGCGGTAGTCGGTGTCGTTGGAGCGCACCTTGAAAGGCCCCGCCGGAACGACCACGCGCTCGCCGGGGAAGCGGTCGGAGACGGCGCGCCGGCGTCGTGCGGCGTGCTCCGCCACGGGCGACCTGTCCGGGAGTGTCGCGGTGTCGGGCGCCCATTCACTGGCCATGAACGCCTTGAAGGCGTCGGAGTCGGGGCGCTGCGACCGGTTCTCGTTGCGGTCGGACAGGGGCTGGCCCTCCGGCGAGTCGGTGGGGTTGTGGGCTGCGGAATCGATGTCGGCGGTACTCATCCTGCCATCGTCTCACCGCTGTGACCGGGCGGGGAAGTCCGGCCCCGCGGGCATGGACCGAGATGCCGCCGCCGGCGCGTAGATTGGACCCGGTGAGGATCGACCTGCATACGCACTCCAACGTCTCGGACGGCACAGAGGACCCGGAGGTCCTCATCGGATCCGCCGCGGCCGCCGGGCTGGACGCCGTCGCACTGACCGACCACGACTCGACGGCGGGGTGGGACCGCGCGCGGAGTGCGGCGCACGGACTGGGGATCACGTTCATCCCGGGCATGGAGGTCTCCTGCCGGACGGACACGGGTATCAGCGTGCACATGCTCTCCTATCTGCACGACCCGCTGCATCCGGGCCTGCACGCGGAGATCGAACGCTCCAGGACGGCGCGGCTGACCCGTGCCCGGCGCATGGTGGACCTGATGTCGGTGGACTATCCCATCAGCTGGGACCTCGTGGCGCAGCACGTGAGCGAGGGCGCCACGGTGGGACGGCCCCACATCGCCGACGCGCTGGTGAGCCTGGGGATCGTCCGGACCCGCTCGGAGGCCTTCCAGAGCGTCCTCACGGCGCGCTCACCCTACTGGGTCAGCCACTACGCGCCGCACCCTGCCGAGGCCGTCGGTCTCATCCGTGCTGCCGGAGGGGTCCCGGTGTTCGCCCACCCCTCGGCGTCCAACCGGGGTGCGGTGGTGGGTGGCGCGGATCTGGAGGAGATGATCGACGCCGGCCTGCTGGGTCTCGAGGTGGAGCACCGGGACAACCCTGCCGCCGCGCAGGTGGCACTGCGCAGGATCGCGCGCGAGCGGGGACTGCTCGTGACGGGCTCCAGCGACTACCACGGCAGCGGGAAGCCGAATCTGCTGGGCGAGAATCTGACCGCCCCGGAGGTGCTCGAGGCCATCCAGGGTCTGGCGACGGGTACCGCCACAGGCGCCGCCCCCTGAGTCCCCAGCCGTGAGTCCCCAACCGTGAGTCCCCAACCGTGAGTCCCCAACCGTGAGTCGCAGCTCATGAGTCCCGAGCCCGGAGGACGGCCTCCCCGAGGGTAACTCAGAGCCAGGGGGTCAGGCGCGCGTTCATGACGTCGATGGCCTGCGGGTTGCTGTCCACGCAGACGAACCGGCGCCCCAGTTTCCCGGAGACGGCGCCGAGGGTGCCGGAGCCTGCGAAGAAGTCCAGCACCCAGTCGCCCTCGCGACTGCTCGCCGCGACCACCCTCCGCAGCAGCCCCTCGGGCTTCTGGGTGGGATAGCCGGTCTTCTCCTTCCCGGTGGGGGACACGATGGTGTGCCACCACACGTCCGTGGGGAGCTTCCCGCGTGCGGCCTTCTCCGGCGTCACGAGCCCGGGTGCCATGTAGGGTTCCCGGTCCACAGCCTGACTGTCGAAGTGGTAGGTGGACGGGTTCTTCACGTACACGAGGATGTTGTCGTGCTTGGCGGGCCACTTCCGCGTGGTCCGCGCACCGTAGTCGTAGGCCCAGATGATCTCGTTGAGGAAGCTGTCGCGGCCGAACAGGGCGTCCAGCATCACCTTGGCGTAGTGCACCTCGCGGTAGTCGAGGTGCAGGTAGAGCGTGCCGTCGTCGGCGAGGAGGCGCCACGCCTCGATGAGCCGTGGGGCCAGGAAGTCCCAGTAGTCCTCGAACGCGTCGTCGTAGCTCGCGAGGGTCCCCTTGACCGTCGAGTAGGACAGTCCCTTGAAGCCCACCCGGTCACCGGCGCCCGCCTCGGCGCGCCGCATGCTCAGCTGCTGCCGGCGCTGCACGCGCCCGGTGTTGAAGGGCGGGTCCACGTAGACGAGGGTGAAGGCGGCATCCGGCAGGGTGGGCAGGAACTCCGCGTTGTCGGCGTGCACCACCAGATTGGCGCCGTCACCGCTCCAGGAGGGCAGCGGTGACGGCGCGGGGAGTCCACTCACGGAGAGCTAGTCCTCCGTGCCGCCGGCGGACTTGGCGACGACCTCGCCGTTGCGCCGCCGGGTCCGGCTGCGACGGGGACGCTCGCCCGAGGGCGCCTCGCCCTCGCCGACCGGTCGGCGGCGACGACCCGACGTCTCGGTGCCGGCCGGGTCCGTCGTCGCCCGGTTGTCCGATGCCCTCTTGTCCGATGCCCGGTTGTTTGATGCCCTGGTGTCCGTTGCCGGGCTGTCCGCCGAGGCGGCCTCCGCTGCACGATCGCCACCGCGCCCGCGCCCGCGCGATCCACGCGATGCCTCGCCGCCCTGCCCGGAGCGTCCTCCTGTTCCGCTGTCACCCGATCGGCTGCCACCCGATCGGCTGCCACCCGATCCGCGACCGCCCGAGTCGCGCCCGCCGGACCCGCGACCTGCGGAACGGTCCTGGCCGGTGGGTGCGCCGCCGCGCTTGCCGGTCTCGCCGAGATCCTCCAGGGCCTCGGCGTCGATGCCGGCGAGCTTGCGCTCCTTGCGCGGCAGGCGACCCTTGGTGCCCTCGGGGATGTCGAGATCCGTGAAGAGGTGCGGCGAGGAGGAGTACGTCTCGATGGGCTCGGGAGTGTCCAGCCCCAGCGCCTTGTTGATCAGTCCCCAGCGCGGGACGTCGTCCCAGTCGACGAAGGTCACGGCAGTGCCCTTCTTGCCGGCACGGCCCGTGCGGCCCACGCGGTGCAGGTACGCCTTCTCGTCCTCGGGGCACTGGTAGTTGATGACGTGCGTGATGTCGTCGACGTCGATGCCGCGCGCGGCCACCTCGGTGGCGACGAGGACGTCGATCTTGTCGCCGCGGAAGGCCCGGAGGGCCTGCTCGCGGGCTCCCTGCCCCAGGTCGCCGTGGATGGCGCCGGCTGCGAAGCCGCGGTCGATGAGTTCCTCGGAGAGCTTCGCGGCGGTGCGCTTGGTCTTGCAGAAGATGATGGCGCGTCCGCGATTCCTCGCCTGCAGGATGCGGGCCACCACCTCGGCCTTGTCGAGGTTGTGCGCCCGGTAGATGACCTGGCGGATGTCCTTCTTGGTGATGCCCTCGTCCTCGGGATCCGCAGCGCGGATGTGCGTGGGCTGGGTCATGTAGCGGCGGGCCATCGCGATCACGGGGCCGGGCATCGTCGCCGAGAAGAGCAGCGTCTGGCGCACGGGCGGGGTCGCGGCGATCAGGGTCTCGACGTCGGGCAGGAAGCCGAGATCGAGCATCTCGTCGGCCTCGTCGAGCACCACGATCTTGACGTTCTTCAGCACCAGCAGCTTCTGCCGGTAGAGGTCGATCAGGCGTCCGGGGGTACCGACCACGATCTCGACGCCCTGCTTGATGGCCTCGATCTGCGGCTCGTAGGCTCGGCCGCCGTAGATGGTGACGATGCGCGCGTTGCGCTTCTTCGCCGCCGTCGTCAGGTCCCCGGCGACCTGCACGGCGAGCTCACGGGTGGGGACCACCACGAGGGCCTGCGGCGCGCCGGGCACGGGCAGCTTCTCGTAGCCGGGATCCTCGGGCCCCACGACCCGCTGGATCGCCGGGATGCCGAACCCGAGCGTCTTGCCGGTGCCGGTCTTCGCCTGCCCGATGATGTCGTGCCCGCCGAGCGCGATGGACAGCGTCATCGCCTGGATGGGGAAGGGGTGGATGATCCCGGCGTCGGCCAGCGACTCGACGATGTCGGGCCGCACGTTGAAGTCGGCGAAGGTCTCGACGACCTCCGCGTGCGGCTCGTCGGTGGAGACCAGGGTCTCCTCGACGTCGATGGCGTCCGGGGCGTCGTCGGCGACGAGGTGGTGTGCATCCGAGGCCGGGGGAGTGTCTGTGGTGTGTTCTGTGTTCTGCACGTTCTACCGTTCATTTCAGGCCGTGCGGCGGCGAAGGCTCGACGCACCGGACCGACTTCGGGCGGGGCGGAGCGTATCGACGGGCGCAGGGCGTCCAGTGGAAGCCGATCGCGGGCTTGCGACTGCGTGCGGGCGGGGGAGTAGGACCTGCGCCTGCGGGAAAACTCGGGATCGAGTAGGTTCTGCGGGTTATCGAGGACGTGATAACGACCGGGCATCCATTACTACGCTGTCAACTCTACCCCGCCAGCCCCCGCCGGGCGTCATTCCGGGCCGCGTCGATCACGCGTCGGCCGGCTTCACCTCGAAGCGCAGGCGACGGCGCGCGATGTCCGCCTCCAGCAGGACCACGGTGACCCGTTCTCCCGCCACCAGCTCGCCGTAGCAGACCGCCTCGAGGACGGGATCGGTCACCTGGACGACGCCGGACGGGCGGGGCGCCTGCCTGCCGGGGGCGTCCTCGGCGGCCGGTGGGGACCCCTGCAGCACGACGGCGGGGAACGCCTCGCCGATCCGCCCGCTCAGCAGCGCTGCCTGGACCGCGTCGAGCGCGCCGGAGTCGAGCCGGGACGCGACCTGGGCCGAGGACGCCATGACGGACCCCAGAGCGGGCAGCGCCCGCCGCGCCCACCCGGGTACTTCCTCCCCGGCGCACAGCGCCGCGCAGATCACGAGGACGAAGCGGTCCACGAGCCGCCTGATGGGTGCGGTGGTGTGGGCATAGGGTGCGGCGATCGCCGACTGGACGGTGTCCTCGGGCACCTCGCCGTCGAACACGGTGTACCCGGCGCCGCGGAAGAGCGCGGCGGCCGCATGCATGAGGGCGAGCTGCCGGGGCTCGCCGACGTCGAGGGTGCGCAGGAAGGCCCCGTACGGCAGCTCCTCGGGCCACGGATGCCCGAGGGCCTCGGACTGCAGGCGGAACTTCCTGAGCGCGCCGTCGTCGGGCGCGGGCATGGTGCGGAGGATCCCGATGCCGCCGTCGAGCATGATGCGTGCTGCAGCCATGCCGGTCATCAGGGAGAGCTGCGCGTTCCAGTCCTCGCAGGGCCGGGCGGGCTCGGTCACGATGGCGTACCGTCCGCCGTCGTGGGTGATCTCCTGGCGCGGCAGGGTCAGACCGGCACCCCCGCGCTCGAGCTCCAGCCGGATGCGGCGCCGACCGATCTCCTCGAGGAGGCGGAACTGGTGGTCCGTGGTCCCCGCATCGATCGCGGACTGCACCTCGGCATACGTGAGCTGCCGCCGGCTCCTGATGGTGGCGCGGCGGACCGAGACGGAGCCGACAGCTCCCGCGGCGTCGAGCCGGAAGTGCCAGACGAACGCCGGGCGGTCCTGTCCCGGCAGCAGGCTCGCGGCTCCCTCGGAGATCACGTCCGGGTGCAGCGGGATCCGGCCGTCCGGGGCGTACATGGTCTGGCCGCGGAGCCGGGCCTCGAGGTCGACGGCGCCCTCAGCCGGCACGAAGCCGGGAAGATCGGCGATGGCGTACCGCACGTCGTAGCCGGCTCCGTCCGCACCGGCACGTCCGAGGTGGATGGCCTGGTCCAGATCGGTGGAGCCGGGCGGATCGATGGTCAGGAAGGGCAGCTCCCGCAGATCCTCGGCCGGGGGACGGTGGGCGGTCACCGCGGCGGCCGCCTCCCGGAGGACCTCCTCGGGGAAGTCCTCACGCAGATCGAGTTCCGCGCGCAGCAGGCTCAGCGAGCGGGCGAGGAGTGATTGCGTGTCCTGCTCGGGATCCGGTGGCTTCGCTGGCACGGGGTTCACGGTAACGCACATCACGGACAGCGGCCCCGGGACGGCGCAGCAGCGTGGCATCCCGGGCCGGTCCGACGGCTTGCCGCTCCCCGGCGATTGCGTACTCTTAGCAGCATGAACAACGGCGCCCCCGACAGCATGGCCCCTCCTGCCGCCGAGTCGCGGAATGCCTCGGAGGCAGGTCCCTCAGCTCCTGCGGACGGAGTGGGGATCGGCGAGGATCCGTTCGACAATCCCCACTACGTCCGCTTCGTCGCGGATCTGCTCGGCGCGATCGCCTACGCGGAGCTGTCCGGATTCGAGCGGCTGTCCTCCGATGCGAGGTTCTCGCCGAGCCTCGCCGATCGTGCGAGCCTCGGGCGGCTCGCGGTCCAGGAGTTCGAGCACTTCGAGCTCGTGGGCCGGTTCCTGGACGGGTTGGGCATCACCGTCGAGGACGCCATGACTCCGTTCTGCGCCTCCATCGACTCCTTCCACGAGCGGACGCGGCCGGGCGACTGGTACGAGTCGCTCATGAAGGCGTACGTCGTCGATGCCTTCTCGCGGGACTTCTACCGTTCGCTGGCGCACAACCTGGACGCCAGGACCCGCGAGCTGATCGCCGTCATCGACTCGGGGGACGCCGCGGAACACCTCCGGGGCCGGCTGAAGGAAGCCCTCTCCGCCGATCCGCGGCTCGCGTCACGCTGCGCCCTCTGGGGTCGGCGGCTCGTGGGAGAGGCCCTGACCCAGGCGCAGCGGGTGGGCATCGAGCGGGAGAATCTCGCGGGACTGCTCTTCGCCGGCGAGGACGGCCCCACCCAGCCCAGCGGGACGTTCTTCTCCGAACTCACGCGCAACCACTCCCGGCGGATGAGCGCCCTCGGCCTGACGGCGTAGCCGGATGCAGGAGGGCCCGCACCCGACCGGGTAGGTCTGGTGCGGGCCCTCCTGCTGCCGGGCAGGGTCGGACCCGACCGGGTAGGTCTGGTGCGGGCCCTCCTGCTGCCGGGCGGGGTCGGAACGTGGGATCAGAGTGCGCCGAAGCCCACGCGCCGGGTCTCCTCGGCGCCGATCTCCACGTACCCCAGGGCCGACGTCGGGACGATGACCTGGCGGCCCTTCGAGTCCTTGAGGCGGAGGTCGCCGCCGTCGCCCATGGCCTTGGCCACCAGCTCGGCGATGGCGTCGGCGCTCTCGGTGGAATCGATGACGATCTCGCGGTTGATGTTCTGGATACCGATCTTGATTTCCACGGCGCGTGCCTCCTGTGTAGTGTTCCTGATGCTCTCTGGAACCTACTCTAGATCTCCTTGGGGAAGCGGCTGATTCCGCGCCAAGCTAAACGGTAGATCAGCTCGGCGGCGGCATCGATGTCGAGGCTGCCGTCGGTCTCGAGCCAGTAGCGGGCGCTGATCTGCGCCATCCCGGCGAGGCCCCGGCCCAGGAGGGTCGCCTCGACCCTGGACAGCTGGGTGTCGTCGGCGATCACGTCCGCGATGGCGCTCGCGAAGTGGGCGTTGAACGCCTCCAGACGACTGCTGACGTCGGGCTCGTTGCTGATGTCGGATTCGAAGACCAGTCGATGCGCCCGGCTGTCCTGGGCGATGAACTGGAAGTACGCGCGCATGGTCGCGTGGACGCGCAGATCGTTGTCGTCGGTGGAGCGGAGCGCATCGATCAACAGCTCCGTCAGTTCCGCGAGGTGGCTGTCCAGCAGGGCCAGGTACAGGTCGCGCTTGCCGGGGAAGTGCTGGTAGAGCACCGGCTTGCTGACCCGGGCGGCATCGGCGATGTCGTCCATGGCGGCCCCGTGGTAGCCGTTGCCCACGAAGACCGCCTGTGCCGCTGCCAGGAGCTGACGTCGACGCTCGTCCCGCGGGAGCCGTACGGCGCGTCCGGTGGTCGGTTGTGCACTCACGTAGGGGTCCTCAGCTGTTGCGATCGGGTAGCGCCAGTTTACCGGCCGGTCCCGCGGTGGCATCGCCGCGTCGATGCGCCATACCCTTGGGTATGACTGTTTCCGGACCCCTGGCCCACGTCGCCGTGCCGCCGTCGGCGGACAGCCCGGCAGGGCTTCCTCCGCTGGTGGAGCCGGTCGGCACCCTGTCCCGGGAGGAGGCGGAGCGCTACTCCCGGCACCTGATCATTCCCGGGTTCGGGATGGAGGCGCAACTGCGCCTCCGGCAGGCACGTGTCCTCGTGATCGGAGCCGGGGGGCTGGGTTCCCCGACGCTGCTCTACCTCGCGGCAGCGGGTGTGGGCACGCTCGGCATCGTGGACGACGACGACGTCGAGCTGTCGAACCTGCAGCGCCAGGTCATCCACGGCATGGCCGACCTCGGACGGTCGAAGGCCGAATCCGCACGCCTGAGCGTCGCGGAGGTGAATCCGCTCGTCGAGGTGGTGCTGCACGAGCAGCGGCTGGAGCGCTCGAACGCTCTCGAGCTCTTCTCCGGGTACGACCTCATCATCGACGGCACCGACAACTTCGCCACCCGGTACCTCGTCAACGACGCCGCCGCGATCCTGGGCCAGCCGTACGTGTGGGGTTCGATCCTGCGCTTCGACGGACAGGTCAGCGTCTTCTGGCAGGGTCACGGACCCACCTACCGGGATCTCTTCCCCGAGGCGCCGCCGGCGGGGTCCGTGCCGTCGTGCGCGGAGGGCGGTGTGCTCGGGGTCCTGTGCGCGCAGATCGGCTCCGTGATGGTCAACGAGGCGATCAAGCTCATCACGGGTGTGGGAACCACCCTGCTCGGCCGGGTGCTGGTCTTCGACGCGCTCGCGATGAGCTGGCGGGAACTGCGCGTCCGGCCGGACCCGACCAGCCCGCCCATCACCGAACTCGTCGACTACGAGCAGTTCTGCGGCCTGCCCTCCGCTGCGACCGGCGCGGCGGACACGGTGGCAGCCGATCCGGACGCGGCAGTACCGGTGGTCTCCGTGGACGATCTCGCGGAGCTCCTCGCGGCGCGCTCCGAGGGCCGGGCGGATTTCGACCTGCTGGACGTGCGCAGTCCCGAGGAGTACGCGATCGTGAGTATCCACGGCGCCGTGCTCGTCCCGAAGGCGCGGATCCTCGACGGCGAGACCGTCGTCGATCCCGCGCGGACGGCGTACGTGCACTGCAAATCGGGGGTCCGGTCGGCGGAGGTGGTCCGGTTCCTCCGCGGCCGGGGGCACACCGACGTCCACTCGGTGGAGGGCGGCATCACGGAGTGGGTCCGCAGGATCGAACCGGACAAGCTCACGTACTAGACGGGCCCGCGTACTGGATGGGCCCGTGTACTGGACGGGCCCGTGTACTGGACCGACTCACCTACTGGTCGGACTCACGTACCGGCGGAACCCACGTAGTGAAGCGGTGCGAGCGGCGCCGACGATACCCACGTACCGGAGGTCATTCCCGTCGTCGAAGCCCATGCCGAGGAAGTCGCGGCTCAGGCTCCGCGCGCGGGACGACCCAGGTCCACCGGGCATGCCGCGTCCGCGGCGCCGTCGCCGGGCACTGCCCGGGGAGGCCGGCCTGCGGTGGCGCTCGGTGCGCCGGACTGCGCCACATCGATCCCGTACAGGGCTTCGAGCGCTGCCTCGTAGTCCTCTTGGCGTCCCTCGGCGGCGAGTTCACGTGCCCGCACGGTGGGCACGTGCAGGAGCTGGCGCACCATGCGGCGCAGCGCGAACTCCACCTCCTCCGCGGCGGCCGTGCAGCCGTGCTGGGCACGGACGCGCTCCATCTCGGAGTCCAGCACCGATTGCGTGTGGCGGCGCAGGGCCACGATCGAGGCGTTCATCGCGCGTGCACCCTGCTGTTCCTCGAAGGCGCGTGCCGCGTCCCGCACGAGGTCGCTCGCCTGCACCAGGGAATCGGCCTGCTCGTCGGGGGCAGCTGCGCGGACCGATTCGAGCGTGATGAGCTCGACGTCGTCGAGCAGTCCTACGGCAGGGTCGAAGTCGTGGCTCAGGGCCAGGTCGATCACGAGCAGCGGCGAGGTGCTGTCGGCGCGCACGCGCTCGAGGTCGGCGGCGTCGATGCGGGCGTCGCTGCCGCTGCACCCGATGACGACGTCGGCCTGCGCCAGGGCGCCGGCCAGCCCGGCGGCGGAGACGGCGGTGCCACCGCGGGATGCGACGAAGGCCTCGGCCCGGCCCGAGGAGGAGAAGACGGAGATGTCGGTGCAGCCCCTGTCCTTCAGCGCCGCGACGGTCGCTCCGGCGTAGGCGCCCGTCCCGAACAGGACCACCGACTTCCGGGACCAGTCGGGGTCGGCCGAGAGGTCGCTGCCCAGCTCGAGGGCCACGGAGACGATCGAGCGTCCGCGGGAGCCGAGGGCGGTCTGCGCTCCCACGTCCTTGGCGGTCTTCGAGGCCGCCTGGAACAGGCGCACCAGGGAGCCGCTGGCCGCACCGGAGCCCTGCGCCTCGATGAGGGCCCGCCGCACCTGCCCCGCGATCTCCCGCTCGCCGATCACGGCGGAGTCGAGGCCGGCGCCGACGGCGAAGAGGTGCTCCGCCACGTCCTGCCCGGTGTGGGTGCGGAAGGAGGAGGAGACGGACTGCTCGGGGATGCCGGAGTACTCGCTGATGGTGGAGATGATCGCCGAGCGGGCGGCCTCGACGTCCTCCGCGGACGGCGCCTCGGCATAGATCTCGAAGCGGTTGCACGTGGCCAGGACGACGGCGCCCGCGACGGACCTGTCGTCGGCGAGCACCACCGACGGGACCTGGGGCGCTCCGACGCTGAGTCGGGCTACGGTTTCCAGGTCCACATCCGAGTGGGTCGCTACGAGTGAAAGAAGTACCACAGTGACTTCAGCATACCGAGGTCCCCTCCCATTCCCTGAATAGGTTGGCCTTACCCGGGAG
The DNA here is from genome assembly GCF_947493765.1 of uncultured Arthrobacter sp. Classification (GTDB taxonomy): domain Bacteria; phylum Actinomycetota; class Actinomycetes; order Actinomycetales; family Micrococcaceae; genus Arthrobacter_D. The sequence goes on along the minus strand of NZ_CANLSZ010000001.1, from coordinate 487,238 downwards.
GGTATCCCGCGCCGATCCGCGGGACCCGTGGTACCCGAGGCGAAGTGATCTTGCGCACGGGAGCGGCGCTGCAGGGCTGGGCCGCCTCCACCGGTTAACGCTCCGCAGGGATCTTCGGCAGAATCGGGTGCATGGACCTTGGAGCATCGCACCCGCTGGTCGACGGACGTACGTCCGACTCGGCACTCATCCGCGCCTACCGGGGCCAGCGGCCGCACCGGCGCCCCGTGTGGTTCATGCGCCAGGCCGGGAGGTCACTGCCCGAGTACCGCGCCCTGCGTGAGGGCACCGACATGCTGCAGTCCTGCCTCGTCCCGGAGCTGGCCTCGGAGATCACGCTGCAGCCGGTCCGGCGGCACGACGTCGACGCGGGCATCTTCTTCTCCGACATCGTCATCCCGCTCAAGCTCGCCGGTGTGGACGTGGACATCGTTCCCGGTGTGGGGCCGGTCCTCGGCTCACCGATCCGCTCGGCCGCCGACGTCGCCGCCCTGCCGCGCCTCACACCGGAGGCCCTCGAGCCCATCCGGCAGGCCGTGGCACTCACCGTGGAGCAGCTCGGGTCGACGCCGCTCGTCGGGTTCGCCGGAGCCCCCTTCACCCTCGCCGCCTACATGGTCGAGGGCAAGCCGTCCCGGGACCATCTCGGGCCGCGCACCATGATGCACGCGGATCCCGACACGTGGCGGGCCCTCACCGAGTGGGCCGCGGACGCGTCCGGCATGTTCCTGCGCGCCCAGCTCGAGGCAGGCGCCAGCGCAGCCCAGCTCTTCGATTCCTGGGCGGGCTCGCTCTCGCTGGCCGACTACCGCACCCATGTGGCGCCGGCCTCCCGTCGGGCCCTGGACCACGTGCGCGGCCTCGGCGCGCCCCTGATCCACTTCGGCACCGGCACCTCCGAACTGCTCGTCGCGATGCACGACGTCGGGGTGGACGTGATCGGCGTCGACTACCGGCTGCCGCTCGACGAGGCCGACCGGCGCCTGGGCGGTACCGTACCGCTGCAGGGCAACATCGACCCGGCCCTGCTCCCCGCACCGTGGCCCGTCCTCGAGCGGCACGTCCGGGACGTGCTCGCCGCCGGGGCCGCGGCACCGGGACACGTGGTGAACCTCGGGCACGGCGTACCGCCCGAGACGGATCCCGCCGTGCTCACGCGCGTCGTGGAGCTCATCCACTCGCTGGAGCCCTAGCCGTGACCGGGCGCGCCGACGCCGCAGCCCGGGACCACGCGGGTCCGGCGCGGCAGCACAGCGCCGTGGTGATCGGCGGGGGTATGGCGGGCCTGCTGGCCGCGCGCACGCTGCTCCGGCGCGGGGTCCGGGTGACCCTGCTGGAGCGCTCCAACCGTTTCGGGGGCACCGTGGACGGTCGGGTGCTCGGAGGTCTCCGGCTCGACAGCGGCGCGGAATCCTTCTCCACGCGCTCCGCGACCGTGCCGGCACTGGCCGCCGAGCTCGGCCTGGGTGAGCGGCTCGTGACACCCGAGGCGACCGGCGCCTGGGTCCAGCTACCCGGACCGGACCTGCAGGCGTCCGCCCTGCCGCTGCCGAACTCCGGGGTGCTCGGGATCCCGGCGGATCCCACCGATCCCCTGATCAGCGCCATGATCTCCCCGGAGGGAGCGCGGCGCGCCGCGCAGGACGGCGTCCTGCCGGTGGGCTCCCTCGCCACCCGGGCGGGTGTCAGCCTCGGAGAACTGGTCCGCACCCGCATGGGCGACGAGATCCTCGCGCGGCTCGTGGCTCCCGTTGCGGGCGGGGTCTTCTCCGCCGACCCCGACGATCTCGACGTCGACTCCGTGGCACCGGGACTCCGCGCGACGATGGCGCGGCTCGGATCGCTGGGGGCCGCCGCAGGTGCTCTCCGCGCGGCGGCCCCGGCCGGCGCGGCGGTGGGCGGGATCGACGGCGGGATCGCGCTCCTGCGCGACCGCCTCGTCACCGACCTCGAGGCCGCCGGGGCTCGGCTCTGGACGGGGGAGGAGGTCACGGACCTGACGAGCACCGGGAACGGCTGGAGCGTCATGACCGGCCGCGCGGGAGCGCAGCGGCGCCTCGTCGCCGACGGCGTGGTCGTCGCCACCGAGGGCAGGGCCGCCGTCGACCTGCTGTCCCCGGGCCTGCCGGCCCTGGCCGCGGAACGGCCCGCTCCCGTGCCGGGCGTGGCCCTGGTGACCCTGCTCGTGGACCTCCCCGCACTCGACGTCCGGCCGCGGGGCACGGGGGTGCTCGTGGCGCGCGGCGTCGAGGGGGTCGCCGCGAAGGCACTCACGCACTCCACCGCCAAGTGGGCGTGGCTGCGCGAGCAGGCCGGCCCCGGGCGCCACGTGCTGCGCCTGTCCTTCGGACGCGTGGGGGACCGTCCCGCCGACGTCGGCATCGCGAGTGACGACGACGTCCTGCTCCGCCATGCCCTCGCCGACGCCTCCGCGCTCCTGGGCATCCCGGTCGGGCCGGCGGACGTGCGCGATCACGACGTGGTGCGCTGGGCCGGCGCCCTGCCGCACGCCGCCGTGGGGCACCGCGAGCGGGTGGCCCGGATCAGGGCCCTGCTGGCGGACCATGCGGTCTCCCTCGCCGTCACCGGCGGGTGGCTCGCGGGGACGGGACTCGTGGCGGTCATCGACGACGCGCGTGCCCGGGCGGAGGCGCTCGCGGACGCCCTGCCGGCCGGAGCGGGAGGCGATGGGTCGGGACCTCCCGTGTGATGTTCGTCGCTTCTACGAACGGTAGAAGAAAAAGATTTCGGATCGTCTCCGGACAGGGGCAAACTGTAGTCATGACTGAGCCAACCGGTAGCAACCCCACCCACGCCGCACAGCAGACCGGAGCGGGCGACGACGCCCCCGGTGAACTCTTCTACACCCTCTGGACCGTTTTCCGGCGCAGTGGTGGCCCAGCTGACGCCGAGGTCGCGGGACTCGAGGAGGCCCTCGCCGGCTTCGAGCAGGACGGCGTGGTGCTCCGCGGGTTCTACGACGTCTCCGCCATGCGGGCCGGCGCCGACGTCATGGTGTGGTTGCACGGACCCCGGGCCGAGGACCTGCAGGCAGCCGTCCGGAAGCTCCGCCGCACCGGGGCCTTCGCCGGAGCCGAGATCGAGTGGTCCGCCATGGGCGTGCACCGGGACGCCGAGTTCTCGAAGTCGCACAGCCCGGCGTTCTCCCGGGGCGTGGCGCCGGCCGAGTGGGTGTGCGTGTACCCGTTCGTCAGGTCCTACGAGTGGTACATCCTTCCCATGGAGGAACGCCGCGAGATGCTCATGGACCACGGCATGAAGGGGCGCAAGTACCCGCAGGTCCTCTCCAACACGGTGTCGTCCTTCGCCCTGAACGACTACGAATGGATCCTGGCACTCGAGGCCCCCGACCTCGTGGACCTCGTGGACCTCATGCGGCACCTCCGGGAGACCGAGGCCCGCCGCCATGTGCGCGAGGAAGTGCCGTTCTTCACCGGCCGGCGGATCACCCACCACGAGATTGCAGAGGTACTCCAGTGACCACTCAGGTATTCGACCCACGCGAGGGGATCGACGAGAACGGCCGGATGGCGCCCAAGGCGTACGACGCCGTCGTGCTCGCCTCCTTCGGCGGCCCCGAGGGGCAGGACGACGTCATCCCGTTCCTGCGCAATGTGACCCGCGGCCGCGGCATCCCGGACGAGCGTCTCGAGGAGGTCTCTCACCACTACCGCGCGTTCGGAGGCGTGAGCCCCATCAACAGCCAGAACCGCGCCCTCCGGGCCGCCATGGAGGCCGAGCTGCGGCGGCGCGGGATCGATCTGCCGGTGTACTGGGGCAACCGCAACTGGGAGCCGTTCATCGCGGACACCCTGCAGGAGGCGTACGACGCCGGGCACCGCAGGGTGCTCGCCGTCACCACGAGTGCGTACTCCTGTTACTCGAGCTGCCGGCAGTACCGCGAGGACCTCGGGATGGCGCTCGTGAAGACCGGCCTCGAGGGCCGGCTCGAGGTGGACAAGGTGCGCCAGTACTTCGACCACCCCGGATTCGTGGAGCCCTTCGTCGAGGGCGTGTCCGCCGGGCTCGCCACGGTCCGTGCCGGTCTGGCCGAGCAGGGCGCCGCCGACGCCCCGGTGCACATCATGTTCTCCACGCACTCCATCCCGATGGGCGACGCCGAGGCCGCGGGTCCGCGGGACGCCGACGGCGGTCCGGCCTACGAGGAGGGCGCGTACGTGGCGCAGCACCTCGCCACCGCCCAGGCGGTCCTCGAGCGCATCCCCGAGGCGGCCGACGTCGAATGGTCGCTCGTCTACCAGTCGCGCTCCGGCGCACCGCACATCCCCTGGCTCGAACCGGACATCAGCGACGCACTGCGGGACCGCTACGAGAACGGGGTGCGCGGCGTCGTGATCGTGCCCCTCGGCTTCGTCTCCGACCACATGGAGGTGGCCTGGGACCTCGACACCGAGGCGAAGGAGACCTGTGCCGAGCTCGGCATGGTCGCGGACCGGGTGCCGACGCCGGGCACCCACCGGAAGTTCGTCGAGGGCCTCGTGGACCTGATCCTCGAGCGCACCGTCGAGAACAACATTGCGGACCGTCCCTCCACCACGTCCCTGGGCCCCTGGTTCGACGTGTGCCGGCCCAACTGCTGCGCCAACCGGCGGGGGGAGAAGCCCACCGTCGCGGCCGTCGACTCCACCGTAGGGACCCCGCTGCCGAACCCCGGCGAGTGATGGCGACGATCAGGGTGGGGACCCGGGGCAGTGCCCTGGCGATGACGCAGACCACCACCGTCGCGGAGCGGGTCTCGGAACTCGCCGGGTCGTCCTACGAACTGGTGCGGGTACGTACCGAGGGCGATGTCCTGAAGGGCTCGCTCTCACAGATCGGCGGCACGGGCGTCTTCGTCGCGGCGCTGCGCGACGCCGTGCTGGAGGAGCGCTGCGACCTGGCGGTGCACTCGCTCAAGGATCTGCCGACGCTGCCCGCGGACGGGCTGACCGTCGCAGCGGTACCGGAGCGGGAGGACGTCCGCGACGCCCTGTGCGCGCGGGACGGTCTCACGCTCGCCACGCTGCCGGACGGCGCCCGGGTGGGAACCGGCTCACCGCGCCGAGCGGCGCAGCTCCGGGCCGCCCGCCCGGGGATCGAGGTGGTGGACATCCGCGGGAACGTGGACACGCGCCTCGGCCGTGTGGCCGGGCTCGTCATCGGTGCGCCCGGAGACCTCGACGGCGTGGTCCTGGCGGCCGCAGGCCTGCGGCGGCTGGGGCGGGAGGAGGCCATCACCGAACTGGTCGATCCCGCGGTGATGCTGCCGGCGCCCGGGCAGGGGGCCCTGGCGGTGGAGTGCCGCGAGGGCGGTACCGCACCGGGCGTGCGCGAGGCCCTGGCGTCCTACGACCACGCGCCCACCCGACTCGCCGTCACGGCCGAGCGCGCCGTCCTGCGTCGCCTCGAGGCCGGGTGCAGCGCCCCGATCGGAGCACTCGCGCACCTGCGGGGCGACGAGCTGGCCCTGGAGGCCGTGGTCTGCAGCCTCGACGGCCGGTCGATCCTCCGGCTCACGCGCTCTGCCCCCGCCGCGGACGCCGATGCAGCGGCGCAGCTCGGTCACGCGCTGGCCGACGAACTCCTCGCCGCGGGCGCGGCCGCCATCGCGCCGCTGACCTCCTAGGCTCCCGTGGCACCCGACGGACCGGGCCGGCCGGTGATCGTCCTGCGTCATCCGGCACGCGCCGTACGCCTGAAGGCCGCGCTGGAGGGCGCGGGCTTCGCACCGTTCGCCCTGCCCCTCACGGACACCGAACTGCCCGGCGACACCGATGCCGTCCACCGTGAACTCGCTGCGCTGGCCCGGGGTGCCTATGCCTGGCTCGTGGTGACGAGCGGCAACACCGTGCAGGCGCTGGAGCTGATCGCCCGCGAAGCCGGAACCACGCTGGCGGACGCGGTCCGCGCGGGAGGAGCCCGGGTGGTGGCCGTGGGCTCGGCGACGGCGGAGCTCCTCGGCGGCATGGGCATGGACGTCGCACTGGTCCCCGACGACGAGTCGGCCACCGGCATCCTCGCGGTCTTCCCCCGCGGCACAGGTGATGTCCTCCTGCCGCAGTCCGACCTCGCACCCGAGGACCTCCGTGCAGGCCTGACGAGGCTGGGCTGGTCCGTGCGGCGCGTCGAGGCCTACCGCACGGTGGCGTCCCCGGCGGACCCTGAGCGCAGGGTCCCCGGCGTCGAGGAGGCCGGCGCCCGGCCGCCGCTGCTCGGTGTGCCCGCCGCCCTCGACCTCCTGGCCGGTCCCGCACGGCCGATCGTCGTCTTCACCGCCCCCAGCACCGTGCGGCAGTTCCGCGACAGACTGACCGGCGGACCCGCCGGCGTCGGACCGGGTACCTTCACGGCGGTCGCCATCGGCCGCACCACGGCAGCGGCACTGCGCGTCGAGGGGTGGGGCCCGGCGGCGACCGCGGCCAGCCCCACGCCGGAGGGCATCGCCGCCGCCGTCCGGGACGCGGGCGGCTGCCAGACCACGACAGACCATCTGCCCCAGACCGAACGGAGATCGACCATGAGCTTCCCCCAGCACCGGCCGCGCAGGCTGCGATCCACCCCCGCCATGCGGCGCATGGTCGCCGAGTACCGCGTGCACCCGGCGGAGCTGATCCTGCCGGCGTTCATCCGCGAGGGCCTCACCGAACCCTCGCCCATCTCGTCCATGCCCGGCGTCGTCCAGCACACCACCGACTCGCTCAGGCGCGCCGCGGCGGAGGCCGTGGAGCGCGGGGTGGGCGGGATCATGCTGTTCGGCATCCCCGAGCACCGCGACGCGACCGGCAGCGCGGGGATCGATCCCGACGGCGTCCTGAACAGGGCGATCGCCGACGTCAGGAGCGAGGTGGGGGACTCACTCGTCGTCATGAGCGACGTCTGCCTCGACGAGTTCACCGACCACGGGCACTGCGGGGTGCTCGACGACGCCGGCGCCGTGGACAACGACACCACTCTGGCGCTCTACGCGCAGATGGCCGTGGAGCAGGCCAACGCCGGCGCGCACGTCCTCGGCCCCTCCGGGATGATGGACGGGCAGGTGGCCGTCATCCGGCAGGCCCTGGACGAGGCCGGCTACCAGGACACCACGGTGCTCGCCTACGCCGCGAAGTACGCCTCCGCCTTCTACGGGCCCTTCCGCGAGGCGGTCGACTCCCAGCTCACCGGTGACCGCCGCACCTACCAGATGGATGCGGCGAACCGGCGGGAGGCACTCCTGGAGGTCGAGCTGGATCTCGAGGAGGGCGCCGACCTCGTGATGGTCAAGCCCGCGATGAGCTACCTGGACATCCTGGCCGATGTCGCCGCGATGTCGCCCGTGCCCGTGGCGGCCTACCAGATCTCGGGGGAGTACGCCATGATCGAGGCCGCGGCGGCGAACGGCTGGATCGACCGGCGGCGCGCCATCGAGGAGTCCGTCCTCGGTATCAAGCGCGCCGGTGCGCAGCTGATCCTCACCTACTGGGCCTCGGAGCTGGCGCTCTGGCTCGACGACCACCACAGCTAAGGAACCCCATGACCACGCCCTCCACCACGTCGGACACCCTGTACGAGCGCGCCCGCGCCCTGATGCCCGGCGGCGTCAACTCCCCGGTCCGCGCCTTCGGATCGGTGGGAGGGACGCCGCGCTTCCTCGTCGACGCGCAGGGCGCCTATGTCACCGACGCCGACGGCACGCAGTACGTGGATCTCGTCGGATCGTGGGGCCCGGCGCTGCTGGGCCACTCGCATCCCGACGTCATCGCCGCCGTCCACCGCGCCGTGGACCACGGGCTCACCTTCGGCGCCTCGACGCCCGCGGAGGCCGAGCTCGCGCAGCTCGTGCAGGAGCGCGTGCCCGCCGTCGAGCTCCTGCGCATGGTCTCCACCGGCACCGAGGCCACCATGACGGCCGTGCGCCTGGCCCGCGGATTCACGGGGCGGAATCTGATCGTGAAGTTCGCCGGGTGCTACCACGGGCACGTGGACAGCCTGCTCGCTGCGGCCGGGTCGGGTGTCGCGACCCTGGCGCTGCCCGGATCGGCGGGTGTCACGGAGGCGACGACGGCGGAGACCCTCGTCCTGCCGTACAACGACGTCGAAGCGGTCGAGGAGGCCTTCCGCGCGCACGGCGGGAGCATCGCGGCCATCATCACCGAAGCGGCCCCGGCCAACATGGGCGTGGTGACACCTGCACCGGGCTTCAACGCCTTCCTCAGCCGCATCAGCGCCGAGCACGGCGCACTGTTCATCGTCGACGAGGTCATGACCGGCTTCCGCACCCACCCCGGCGGGTACTGGAAGCTCACGGGCGGGGCGGACGACGCCGAGCACCCCTGGACCCCGGACCTGCTCACCTTCGGCAAGGTCATCGGCGGCGGCATCCCGGCCGCGGCGCTCGGTGGTCGCGCGCACGTCATGAACCACCTCGCGCCGATCGGCCCGGTCTATCAGGCCGGCACGCTGTCGGGGAACCCGATCGCCATGGCCGCCGGTGTCGCGACGCTGACCGCCGCCACCGACGAGGTCTACCGCCACGTCGACGCGCGCTCCCTGGAGCTGAGCGGCGCCCTCTCGGGCGCGCTCGCCGAGGCCGGGGTGGATCACTCGATCCAGCGCGCGGGGAATCTCTTCAGTGTCGCCTTCGGGACGTCGGCGCACGGGGTGTGGAACTACGCCGACGCGCAGGGCCAGGAGGCCTTCCGCTACGGGCCGTTCTTCCACTCCATGCTCGACTCCGGCGTCTATCTGCCGCCGTCGGTGTACGAGGCGTGGTTCCTCTCGGCGGCGCACGACGACGCCGCCATGGAGCGCGTCCTCGCGGCCCTGCCGGCGGCGGCGCAGGCTGCCGCGACGGCGGTGCCGACCGACTGAGCCCCTCCCTGAGCAAGGGTGTCCACCGCCACCGCGACCGCGACCGCCGCGGCGGCGAGTCGTCGACGGTCAGGCCGTGAGCCGCACAAGTTTCGCGACGGTGTTGGCATTGCGGGCGGTGCCGATCACGCCGAGTCGCTTCTCGAACCACGTGGCCTGGAGTTTCGACGTCGCCACGGACTCGGCGTGGCGCACGAACACCTCCGCGCCGTCCACCACGAACAGATCCGGGGTGCCGCCGGCCGGATCGAGCACGGTGTCCGCCCGTGGTGGTCGGTCGAGGAACACCGTCATCACCCAGCGGCCCTCCTGCGTTCCGACGAACGGGTTGCGGCGCGCGGCGGCGGCGAGTTGTCGGTGGGATCGGACGAGGACGGGGAGGTCGTGGCCGAAGCTCTCACGGACGGTTCGCCTGACGAGCTCGGCGCAGGCCGAGGCCGGACGGCCCCTCGGCTCGAAGACGACGTTCCCCGCGACCTGCAGGGTCGCCACCCCTTCGAGCCCCTCGTCCTCGAGCGCGGAGCGCAGCGCGGGCATCCGCAGCGCGGTGGGTCCTCCCACGCCTCGGATCAGAGCGACCGACTTCGACATGGCGACAGCATAGCCACGGGCGTCAAGGGGCAGCGGGGCGCCCGGCGTCCACGGCGGTCCTGTCCTCCACAGCGGTCCTGTCCTCCACGGTGGTCCTGTCCTCCACGGTGCTCCTATTCTCCCCGGCACACCGCAGGACGGGCCAGTCGCGCTCGATGACGGCGTCGGGCTCCGTCCGCCGGAGATACTCCTCGAAGTTCGCCGCCTGATGGGCCGCCCACACCACGAGCGAGGCATGGAGGTCAGGAGCAGACTTGCGGAGGAAGGCGTACCGGTCCGCGAGGAGCCGGCCCACGCGCAGGGTCGCCAGGACATCGGCGGCGGAGGTGTGCGCGTTCTCGAAACCCACGCCGTAGTGCTCGCACACCGCCGTGAGCGTGCGCTTGCCCCGGCGGTACCGATCGGCCTGCTTGTCCATGACGTACGGGTCGATCACGGGTGAGGGGACGGGCGTGCCGACGGCGTGGCGCAGGCCCTCCTGCGCGAGCACCGTGAAGTCGTACCGCGCGTTGTAGGCCAGCACGGGCACGCCGTCGTCGAACAGTCGCGTCAGGACGGCGGCGACGCCCTGCACCACCTCCGCCGCGGGGAGACCGTGGCGCCGTGCGTGGTCCGTGGTGATCCCGTGGATCGCGGCGGCACCCTCCGGGATCTCGACGCCGGGATCTGCCAGCCATTCGTGGTGCTCGAGGATCTCACCGTCCCCGTCCACGAGGACGACCGTCGCGGTGACGATGCGCGCGCCCGCCGGATCGCGTCCCGTCGTCTCCAGGTCGAAGGCCGCCCGTGGTTCCTCGTGCCAGCTCGTCATGGCCTCACGCTACCGGTGGGGTCCGACCAATCGGGGTTCGCCGCCCCGCGGAAACCGGCACCGCCGCCTAGTCTTGAGCACATGGAAGCACCGGAGGCCGCCCGCGGAACGACAGCGGTGGGCCGCGGGGCCGCGGGAGCCGCGCCGGCCGTGGACCCCGGTGCCTACGCGGGGGCCGTCCTCGCCGTCACCGAGCTGATCCCTGCCGGGCGTGTCCTGACCTACGGCGATGTCGCCGAGCTGCTGGGCTGCGGCGGTCCGCGCCAGGTCGGGCGCGCCCTCTCGCGCAGTACGCGGGAGGTCCCGTGGTGGCGCGTGCTGCGCTCCGGCGGATTCCCGGCCGGCGGGTTGGCAGGTCGGGCCAGGCCACACTACGACGCCGAGGGCACACCCCTGCGGGTACCCGCCGAGGCGATGGACGACGCCGACTACCGTGTTGACCTCGTGCTCGCCCGGTGGTGGCCCACCGCCCAGGAGCAGACCGCGATCGAGAACCTCGGCGCCGTCCTCCACGCCGTGGGGGACGGCAGGGACACGGACCCCGGTACGTCCGTGGGATGAGCGCTGATTGTCCGTGGAGTGTGGTGGGGTTGGATCATGACCAGCACCGTCGACGCCGCTCCCGCCCGTCCCTCCGGCGCCGGCGGGGACGGCTCGGCCGAACAGCTCACGAGCGGCTACGAGGCGACACTGGAATCGCTGCGGCACCTGTCCGGGCAGGTGCTGGTCCTCGGTGCCCCGGGCAGCGGCAAGTCCTCCCTGCTCACCGAGCTGGCCGTCCGCCGGATCGGGGCCGGGACGCTCGACCCCGAGGGTCTCCTGGTGCTCGCGCCGACACGCGCCGCCGCGACCCGGGTCCGCGACGACCTCACGGCGAAGCTCGACCGCAGCATCAGCACGGCACCGGCCCGGACCTGGTCCGCCTACGCCTTCGACCTCATCCGGCGGGCCCGCGCCGAGGGCCGGATGCCCTGGATCGGGCGCACCCCGCGCCTCCTCTCGGGAGCGGAACAGGACCTGATCATCAAGGAGCTCCTCGCAGGTCACGGGCAGGACGGCGCTCCCGGTCCCTCCTGGCCGGCGAGCCTGGCCCTGGCGCTGCCCACACGGGGTTTCCGGCAGGAGATCCGTGATCTGTTCGACCGCGTGAGCGAGTACGCGGTATCCGCCGAGGAGCTCGCCACCTGGGGGGAGCGGTTCGACCGGCCGGACTGGATCGCCGCCGCCCAGCTCTACCGCGAGTACCGCGATGTCCTCGATCTGCGCATGCCCGAGGCCTTCGACCCGGCGGGGATCCTCACGGCGGCCCGCGAGATCCTCGAGACGGACCGGGAGTTCCTCGACCGGGAACGAGCCCGCCTGCAGCTGGTCCTGGTGGACGACTACCAGGAGGCCAACCCCGGCATCCACGCGCTGCTGGGCCTGATCGGTGCGGGTAACGACGTCGTCATCACCGCCTGCCCCGACACGGTGGCCCAGGGCTTCCGGGGTGCGCGCCCCGATCTGGCGGGACGTCTGTCCGACCTCTTCGGGCGCCGGAGCAGACTGACGACGTTGACGCTTCCCGGATCGCTGACCCTGGGCGGCCCGCTGGCGGACGCCTGGACCAACGTGGCGGCCCGTATCGCCACGACCGGTGTCAGCACGGCCTACCGCTCGCTCCCGGCCGCACGCGGAGGGTCGCAGGCGGAGGGACGCCCGGACGGTGCCGGGGAGACTGCTCCGGGGCGAGGCGGGGCGGTCTCCGTGCACGTGCTCGACAGCGTGTTCCACGAGCAGCGCTTCATCGCCCAGCAGGTGCTCGAGGCCCACCTGTTCGGTGGGCGCAGCTTCGACGACATCGCGGTGATCGTGCGGAACGGTACCCAGGTGGCGGCCGTCCAGCGCTACCTGACCGCGCAGGGGATCGCCGTGAACGTCCCGGCCGCCGAGACGGCAATCCGCGAGGAGCCGGCCGTACGTCCCCTGCTCGATCTCTACGCCGTGGCCGTGGGGAGCGCGCAGCTCGACACCGAGCTCTGCATCTCCCTGCTCACCTCCAGGATCGGCGGAGCAGGCAGTCTGGAGCTCCGCCGGCTGCGGCAGCACCTGCGGCGCATCGAACTCCAGCGCGGCGGAGGCCGGACGAGTGACGAGTTGCTCGCCACCCTGTTCTCCTCCCCGGAGGAGATCGCCGAACTCTCCTCCGAGGGAGCGCCCGTCCGGCGGCTGTACCGGATGCTCGAGGCGGGCCGGGCAGCGGCGGACGAGATCGCCGCCGATGCGGAGACGGTCCTCTGGGCCCTCTGGTCGGCATCGGGTCTCGCCCAGCAGTGGTCCGCCGCGGCCCTGTCCGAAGGACCGTTCTCCGCCCGCGCCGACCGCGACCTGGACGCCATGATGGCCCTGTTCACCACGGCGGAGCGCTTCGTGGAGCAGGTGCCCGGCGCCGATCCCGAGCTCTTCCTCGAGTACATCCTCAACCAGGACATCCCGATGGACACGCTGGCCCAGCGGACCAGCCGTCAGGCCTCCATCTCCGTCCTCACCCCGGCCAGCGCGGCCGGGCGGCACTGGCCCATGGTCGTCGTCGCCGGTGTGCAGGACGGCGTCTGGCCGAATCTCCGGCTCCGCGGCGAGCTCCTCGGGTCCGGGGAGCTGCGGGCCCTGCTCGATCACGGCGAGTCCTTCCGCAGTACCCGCGACCCGGTCGCCCTGCTGCAGGACATCCGCTTCGACGAGCTGCGCACCTTCTCGCTCGCGGTGTCCCGCGCCGGCGAGGAACTGGTGTGCTGCGCCGTCTCGTCCCAGGACGAGCAGGCATCGCCGTTCCTCGACGTGCTCGATCCGCTTCCGCCGGGTGTCGAGGCGAGGCCCCGCACGGAGGTGCTGCGGCCGCTCACCCTGCGGGCCCTGGTCGCGGAGCTGCGCCGGGTGGCGCAGGATCCGCAGGCGGGCACGGTACTGACGGGGGAGGCCGTGCGGCACCTGGGGCGCATGGCCGTGACCGAGCCGCCCGTGCCGGGCGCCCATCCGGCCCAGTGGTGGGGGCTCGCCGAGCTGAGCAGCGCTGCTCCCGTGGTCCCGGCGGACCAGCCCATCAGTGTCTCGCCCTCGAAGGTGGAGTCCGTGCTGACCTCACCCCTGAGCTGGTTCGTCTCCGCAGCCGGAGGAGAGCGGACCACCGACTTCGCGCGCTCCCTCGGCACCCTCGTCCACCAGATCGCCCAGGATCTCCCCGATGCCACCGGCCAGGAGTACACGCAGGAACTCGAGCGCCGGTGGCCCCGACTGGGGATCGGCAACAGCTGGGAGGGGCAGGCGGACTTCCGGAGGGCCGAGGGCATGGTCCGCAAGCTCGCCACCTATGTGCTGCTGATGAGGAAGTCGGGACGCACCCTGCAGGCCACGGAGGTGGACTTCTCCGTGGATCTCACCGTGCTCGTGGAGGGTGCGGAGCGGACGGCCCGGCTCCGTGGGCAGATCGACCGCCTCGAGCGCGACGCCGGGGGCCGCGCCGTCGTCGTGGACCTGAAGACGGGCAGGAGCGCACCGACCGCCGCCGAGATCGAGCGGCACCCGCAGCTCGCCGCCTATCAGACGGCCGTGGCGTACGGAGCTGCCGCCCCGTCGCAGGTGGACGCTGCCCGGGCCGACGCCGCTCAGCCCGACGCCGCTCAGCCCGACACCGCTCAGCCCGACGACAGCGGGGCCGGTGATGTCCCGGTGCGCGAAGCGCCCGGAGGCGCCTCGCTCGTGCACCTCGGCACGAAGGTTAAGACCGTCGCGGTCCAGGACCAGCGCGCCGTGGGGGACGAGGACACCTGGGCGCTGGCCATGATCGAGGAGGCGGCGGCCCTGATGGCGGCCGCCTCCTTCGACACCGTCCATGATCCGCGGCGGTCCGGATTCGGCGGCAGCGGCTGCCGGCTGCCCGAGATCTGTCCGCTCTGCGAAGAGGGCAGGCAGGTGACCCAGTAGTGGCCGGCGCGACACCGGCTCCGACCTACTCGGCGAGGGCGCTCGCGGAGCTGCTGCACACCGACCCCGGAGCCCCGGTCCAGTACCCCACCGAGGACCAGGCGCGGGTCATCGAGGCGCCCCTGGAGCCACTGCTCGTCATCGCGGGCGCCGGGTCGGGCAAGACGCGGACCATGGCGGACAGGGTGGTCTGGCTCGTCGCGAACGGGCTCGTGCGCCCCGAGCAGATCCTCGGCGTCACCTTCACGCGCAAGGCCGCCGGGGAGCTCGCCTCGCGGGTCCGCCTGCGGCTGACGCAGCTCTACGCAGCACTCGGGAGCGACGACGCGGCCGCCCCCGGCGCGGACGTGGTGGATCGCCTCGATCCGGCCATCTCCACCTACCACTCCTTCGCGAACGGGATCGTGCAGGACTACGGGCTGCGGATCGGCGTCGAGCGCGACTCCGTGATGCTCGGGACAGCGCAGTCATGGCAGCTGGCCCACTCCGTCGTCGAGGCGTACGACGGCGAATGGGCGCACTTCACGGCAGCCAAGAGCACGCTCGTCAAGGCGGTGCTCGACATGGCCGGGGAGTGCGCGGAGCACCTCGTCGGCCCGGCGACCGTGCGCGCGGAGCTCCGGCGCCACCTCGAGTACGTCGCCGCGCGGGCCTACGTGGACGGAACCACGAAGGCGCCCACGCAGAAGGTGCAGGAGCTGCTCGACAGACTCCGCACGCGCATCACCGTCACGGAGCTCGTGGAGACCTATGCCGCTGCGAAGCTCGCCCGCAGGCAGCTCGACTTCGGCGACCTCGTCTCCCTCGCGGCGCGGATCGCCCGCGACATCCCCGAAGCAGGGCTGCTGGAGCGCGAGAAGTACCGGGTGGTGCTGCTCGACGAGTTCCAGGACACGTCGCACGCGCAGATGGTCCTGTTCTCGCGCCTGTTCGCGGACGGCCGCTCGGTCACCGCCGTCGGTGACCCCCACCAGTCGATCTACGGGTTCAGGGGAGCGTCGGCCGGTCAGCTGGGTACCTTCCGCACGGCGTTCCCGACGATCGACACCGACCGGCGGGCTCCGTCGCCGGTGGCCCACCTGTCGGTCGCGTGGCGGAACTCCACCTCCATCCTCGAGGCCGCGAACACGGTGGCCGCGCCGCTGAACACCCCGGCTCCCTGGCTGCGGACCACCCCTGCCCAGCAGGTCCCGAGCCTGGACGCGCGTCCCGGGGCACCGGTCGGGGAGGTAAGCCTGGGACGGTTCCTGACCGACGCCCCCGTCCTCGGCACAGCCACCGATGGTGCGGGCGCGCCCGGTCCGACCCTCAGCGAGGCCGAGGCGATCACGCGGGAGGTGCTGCGCCAGCGTCGTCGTTCCTTCGACTCGCACAACGGTGTGGCCCTGCCGCCCACCATGGCCGTCCTGTGCCGGGGGCGCAAGCAGTTCGCCCCCATCCGCCGGGAGCTCGAGCGGGCCGGCATCCCGGTGCAGGTGGTCGGGCTGGGTGGCCTGCTGCGTACACCCGGGATCGTCGACCTGCTCGCCACCCTGCGGGTCCTGGGCGACCCCGACAGATCGGATTCGATGCTCCGGCTCCTGTCCGGAGCGCGATGGCGGATCGGACCGGCCGACCTGATGGCGCTCGGGGACTGGTCGCGGCACCTCGCGCGAAGGCGGGAGGCGATGTTCAGGCGCGGGACGGCGGCGGAGGAGGAGATCGACGACGACCAGCTCCGCGACGCGATCGTGTCACCGGACACGGCCGAAGCAGGCAGTCTGGTGGAGGCCGTGGACCAGTTGCCGCCGTCGGACTGGGTGTCCTCGTCCGGCCGGGTCCTCAGCGACACCGCGCGGCAGCGCCTGGAGTCCCTGCGGAAGGAACTGCGGGTGCTCCGCGGCTTCGTGGGCGACGACCTGGGCAGCATGATCGGGGAGGTCGAACGCACCATCCTGCTCGACATCGAAGTGGCCGCGAAACCCGGCGTGGGGACCAACGAGGCGCGCCGGAACCTCGACGCCTTCACGGAGGCCGTGGCCGGCTTCGTCGCCACCGCCGACCGCGTCGACCTGCCGGCGTTCCTCGCGTGGCTGGAGGCCGCCGACCAGGAGGAGGACGGCCTGCCCGTGACGCAGCTGGAGGCGAGCCGGGACGCCGTGCAACTGCTCACGGTGCATGCCTCGAAGGGCCTCGAATGGGACGTGGTGTTCGTCCCGGGCCTCAACGCGGGATCCTTCCCCGGCGACAGGGACTCGCGCTGGAGCAGCGGCAGCTCGGCCATCCCCTGGCCCCTGCGTGGTGACGCGCCGCAGCTGCCGCAGTGGGACTGGGAACAGCAGGACCAGAAGGCATGGCTGGCCAGCGAGACGGAGTTCGCCGGGGAGGCGAGGGCCCACACGGAGCGGGAGGAACGCCGCCTCGCCTATGTCGCCTTCACCCGTGCGAAACAGGTGCTGGTCTGCACCTCGTCCGCGTGGTCGGGCGGGCGCTCGAAGCCGTCCGCGACGTCCTCCTTCCTCGAATCGCTCACGGTCCTCGCCGAAGCAGGGAGCCCGGGCATCTCCATGCCGCACTGGGTCACGGACGCCGACATCGGCGACACCAACCCGGCGAACGCCCGGCCCGAGCAGGCCACCTGGCCCATCGATCCGCTGGGCCCACGGCGCCCCGCCATGGAGCGGGCGGCGCAGGCCGTCCTCGAGCAGACCGCCGCGGCCGCTCCGGAGGAGGACGGCGACGACGGGCGGTGGGGTCGCGAGGTGCGGCTGGCACTGGCCCGCCAGCGCCGGGAGGGCGAACGGCTACCGCTGGCGTTGCCCGCGCACATCTCGGCGTCCACCCTGGTGGAACTGCGCGAGGATCCGGAGGCCGTCATGCGGAACCTGCGCCGGCCGCTGCCTCGCAGACCGGGCTCGGCGGCGCGTAAGGGAACGGCGTTCCATGCCTGGATCGAGGAGTTCTACGGGTCGGCGGGCATGCTCGACCTGGGGGAGTATCCCGGGGGCGCGGACGCATACGTGGACGAGTCGCTCGGGCTGGGGGAGATGGCCGCGATCTTCGAGCGGTCCGAGTGGGCACTGCGCCAGCCGGAGGCCGTGGAGGCACCGATCGAGACGCGGATCGGAGGGGTGGTGGTCCGCGGGCGGATCGACGCGGTGTTCCGCGACGCCGACGGCGGATGGGATCTCATCGACTGGAAGACCGGCCGCCCGCCGGCTCCCGGACTGCGTGCGGCGAAGGCGGTCCAGCTGGCCGTCTACAGACTGGCGTGGTCCAGGCTGAAGGACGTCCCGCTCGAGAAGGTCCGGGCAGCGTTCTTCTACGTCGCCGACAACCTCGTGGTGCGTCCGCACGATCTCGGGGACGCAGCGGAACTCGAGGCTATCGTCGTCGCGGCGCAGGAGAGCGGCCCGGACCACTCCCGGGCCTGATGCGGTGGCCTGCCCTCAGCGGCCGGAGGACACGATGGGAAGGGCTGTCGTCTCCAGCTCGTCGGGTGACCCCGGGCCCGTCCCGCCGTCCCCCGAGGCCGTGCGGCCCTGCCCCACGGTGCCGCGCCGTCCGGCGGTCAGCCGCGCATAGGCCAGGGACGAGCCGGACGCCGTGCCCGGCCGGGGTCCGTCGTCCGGTCCGGGGAGCCTCCGGTCGTGTCCGGGTCCGGGTGCCTGTCCTGATCCGGGTCCGGGTGCCTGTCCTGATCCGGGTCCGGGTGCCTGTCCTGATCCGGGTCCGTCCTCGTCGGCGTCCCCGTCGGATGCCGACAGCCCGTGCGGCTCGTCCGCGCCGCCGTCCTCACCAGCTGTGTCCTCGCTGTACTCATCAGCCGTGTCCCCATCAGCTGTGTCCCCGCCGTCGTCCTCCGCGCCGGATACCTCGGCATCCCCCGACCACCGCGACGAGGACGTCGTCCCCACGATCGTCGCGCCGTGCTGGGCGGCAGGACCCGGCCGGGGGGACGAGGTGTGCTCGTCGGATCCCTCCGCATCGCCCCACTCGATCCGCTCCTCTTCGGCGCGGCGGGCGCGCTCGGCGGCCTCGTGCTGCTCCCGCTCGAGGAACTCGACGTCGGCCTCGAGCGCTGCGAGCATCTCCTCGGCCTCGCGGATCATCGAGTCGTCCCCGAGGGTGACACCCCGGACCAGCCACTGCGCGAGGGCGAACTCGGCCGCGAGCGCCGCGCGCCGGGAGAGATGTGGATCGACGGCTCCGGCCCGGGCGGCGGCATAGGCCTCGTGGACCGCGTGGACGAAGTCCGTGTCCTCGGCCGCTGCGAGCCAGGCGAAGTCCTGCGCCGGGTCGGCGACGCAGAGGTCGGTCCAGCCGATCACGGCGGACACCCGTGCCCCCGAGAGGAGCAGGTGGTCCTCGTGCAGATCACCATGGACCACGGTGGGACCGAACCGCCAGAGGCTCACGTCCTCGAGCGCGTGCTCCCAGCGGCGCAACAGGATCGAAGGGATCCGCCCGGTGGTCGCCGCCTGATCGAGCTCGTTCAGCTTGCGCTGCCGGTACTCGTCGGCCTCGTAGCTGGGCAGGTCAGCTCGCTGGACCAGCTCCTTCGGGAGGTCGTGGATGGCGGCGATCACGCGCCCTATCTCCGTCGCGACGGCGCCGTCCCCGCCGGCCAGCGCCGACAGCGTCGCGGTGCTGCCGGCGAGGTGGGAGTAGACGAAGGTGCTCAGCTCCCCCTGGCGCACACTGCCCGCGAGATGGGGGATCAGGAACGGCAGTTCCGCCTTCACCGCCGGGGTGAAGGCCCGGAGTGCCTGCACCTCGGTCTCGAGCCGCATGCTCGCCTCTGCGTGCCTCGGCGCACGGACCCGCCACTGTTTCCCGGACGCGTCCACGAGCTGCGCGGAGTCGAAATCCACAGCATCGTCGGGAGTGCCGGCCACGCCCGTCGGAGCCAGGCCGGGTACGGCGGCGCTGGCGACGGCGGCAAGTTCCATGGGTGTGCGTTTCACACCCTCAACGGTAGGGCGTCGGGGCATCGCTTTTCGACCCGGGGTCCGGTGAGTCGCCAGATGCACTACTCGTCTTCGGTCCTGCACTGCTCCTCCACCTGTCGGCGCAGAATGCCTCTTTGGGGTTGCGGGAACGTACCGTAGAGGCATGGAAGAAACCCTCCGGACCCTCGCGCAGCCTCCGCTCGGAGCACTACAGCTCTCACGTGCCGATTCGGACCGGAACGGCGAGTCGAGGATCACCGAGCAGTTCCTCGAGACGCTCTGGGAGACGGACGGCACCAAGGTGCTGCCGGTCGCGCACGGGACGGCGCCCGTCACCGCGGAAGCGCTGGCCCTGGTCACCCCCGCCGACATCGGCACGCACGGCATCCTGGTCTATCTGGGGCGCGTCAACGAGGGAGCCGTCGACGCCGGGAACCATGTGATCCTCGCCATGCTCGAGGAGGCTGACCCCCGGCTGGCTCCCCTCGACCAGTGGCTGGGACTGCGCGACATCGCCACCTCGCTCGACGCCCGGGACGCCGGGTTGTTCGTCGAGGCCGCAGCCGTTGCCAACTGGCACGAGACCACGACGCACTGTCCACGGTGCGGCACGCCCACCGAGGTGCGCGACGCCGGATGGGTGCGCCAGTGCCCCAACGACGGGTCGCAGCACTACCCGCGCACCGACGCCGCCATCATCGTGTCCATCGTGGACGACGAGGACCGGTTGCTCCTCGGATCGGCCGTGGCCTGGCCCGAGAACCGCTACTCGACGCTCGCCGGCTTCGTGGAGCCCGGGGAGTCCCTCGAGGCAGCCGTCATCCGGGAGGTGGGTGAGGAGGCCGGCATCACGGTCGACTCGCCCCAGTACCTCGGATCGCAGCCGTGGCCCTTCCCCGCCTCCCTCATGCTCGGTTTCACCGCGCACGCCGCGACCACCGACGTCCGCCCCGATCGTTCCGAGATCCGCTCCCTGCGCTGGTTCACCCGGGCAGAGCTGTTCACGGAACTCCGCGACGGGTCGATCGCCGTCGCCGGCGGCGTGTCCATCGCCCGTGCGCTGATCGAGCGCTGGTACGGCGGTCCGCTGGACGAGGAGCCGTCCCGGACCGGTGAGCGATGACCGGCGTCCTGCTCGAGGACAGCATCCTCGAGGGGCTCGACGACGAACAGCGGATGGTCGCCACCACGCTCAGCGGTCCGCTCTGCGTGCTGGCCGGGGCTGGGACGGGCAAGACCCGCGCCATCACCCACCGCATCGCCTACGGCGTCGGCACCGGCGTGTACAAGCCGCAGCAGGTCCTGGCCGTGACCTTCACCGCGCGGGCCGCCGCCGAGATGCGGACGAGGCTCCGGGATCTCGGGGCCGGCGGCGTGCAGGCCCGGACCTTCCATGCGGCCGCACTGCGTCAGCTGCAGTACTTCTGGCCGCAGGCCGTGGGCGGGACACTGCCGGCGCTCGTGGACCACAAGGCGCAGCTCATCGCCGAGTCGGCGCGTCGGCTGCGTGTGACCACCGATCGGGCCGCCATCCGCGATGTCGCGGCGGAGATCGAGTGGGCGAAGGTGTCCATGCTCACCCCCGACGCCTACATGGGTGCTGCCGTCGGGAGGTCGGAGCCCGCGGGCATGGACCTGACCACGGTGTCGCGCATCTTCTCGGCCTACGAGGACCTCAAGCTCGACCGCAATCTGATCGATTTCGAGGACGTCCTGCTCAGCACCGTCGGGATCCTCGAGGACGACGAGAGGATCGCCGCGACCGTCCGTGCCCAGTACCGGCACTTCGTGGTGGACGAGTACCAGGACGTCTCGCCGCTGCAGCAGCGACTGCTCGACCTCTGGCTGGGTGAGCGGCGGGAGCTGTGCGTGGTCGGCGACGCGAGCCAGACCATCTACTCCTTCACGGGAGCCTCCTCGCGCCACCTGCTCGACTTCACCAAGCGCTACGAGGGTGCCCAGGTGGTGCGGCTGGTGCGCGACTACCGGTCCACGCCCCAGGTGGTCAGGGCGGCGAACACCCTCCTGGCGGCCAGGAGCAGGGAGGCCGACAGATCGACGGCCGGCACCACCTGGTCCGCGCCGCTCGAACTCGTCGCGCAGCAGCAGGCGGGCCCCGAACCCGTCTTCACGGAGTGCAGCGACGACGAGGCCGAGGCCACGGAGTGCGCCCGGCGCATCGGTGCCCTGCTCGACCAGGGGGTCAAGGCGAGCGAGATCGCCATCCTGTACCGCACCAACGGGCAGTCGGAGGCGTACGAGCAGGCCCTCGCCAGTGCCGGCATCGGCTACCAGCTCCGCGGTGGCGAACGCTTCTTCCAGCGCCGCGAGGTCCGTGACGCGCTGCTTCAGCTGCGGGCGGCCGCGCGCACCCAGGGCGACGAGGACGTTCCCCAGCAGGTGCGCGATGTCCTCGCCTCGCTCGGCTACACTTCCGTGGCGCCGCAGAACTCCGGCGCCGTCCGCGAGAAGTGGGAATCGCTCGCGGCCCTCGTGGGACTCGCGGACGAACTCGCCCGCTGGCGCGGGCCCGAGGCCCTCACCCTGCAGCTCTTCGTGGCCGAGCTCGAGGAACGCGCCGCGGCCCAGCACGCACCCACGGTCCAGGGCGTCACGCTGGCCTCCCTGCACTCCGCCAAGGGCCTCGAGTGGGATGCCGTGTTCCTCGTGGGCCTCAGTGAGGGGCTGATGCCCATCTCGTTCGCCGACACCCAGGAGGCGGTCGACGAGGAACGGCGCCTGCTGTACGTCGGGATCACCCGGGCACGCCGGCATCTCGCCATGTCCTGGTCCACCTCGCGCTCGCCGGGCGGACGCGCCAGCCGGAAGCCGTCCCGCTTCCTCGACGCGCTCAGGCCCGCGGGGACGGGGCAGGCATCCTTCCGTCAACCCCGCGCGAAGGCGGCGCGGAAGAGTGCCGGCCCGGTGACCTGCAGGGTCTGCCGGCGTCCCCTCCTCACGGGATCGGAGCGGAAGATCGGCCGATGCAACGACTGCCCGGTCAGCTACGAGGAGGAGACGTTCGAGGCACTGCGCGCGTGGCGGCTGGGCGAGGCCCGCGAGAAGGACGTCCCGGCGTTCGTGATCTTCACCGACGCGACACTCGTCGCCATCGCGGAGGCCCGGCCGGAGTCCCTCGACCAGCTCGGCGAGCTGGCAGGTATCGGCTCCGCGAAGCTGGAGCGTTACGGTGAAGCCGTCCTCGGGATCATCGGTGACAACGCCTGACCCGGGGTCCGCTCCCGGCCGGCCGCGAGTCGAGGTCCGGCGCTCGGCGCGGCGCAGGCGCACGGTGAGCGCGGACCTGCGGGACGGCGTCCTCCGTGTCCTGATCCCCGGTCACTTCTCCCCACGGGAGGAACGCCACTGGGTGGACCGGATGGTGGAGAAGATGGCGGCGAAATATCCTTCAGACCCCATCCCCGAGGACCTGCCGCTCCCCGCACTGCGGGAGCGGGCAGCCGGCCTCGCTCGGCGTTATCTCGACGGCAGCGGCGTGCCGTCGGCGATCATGTGGGTCACGAACCAGACCACACGCTGGGCATCGGCCACTCCGGCGCACCGGACCATCCGTCTGTCGCACAGGCTGCAGGGTATGCCGGACTGGGTGGTGGACTACGTGATCCTGCACGAGATGGCCCACCTGATCGAGCCCTCGCACAGCGCCGCCTTCTGGAGACTGCTCGCGGCCTACCCCCGGACGGAGACCGCGAAGGCTTTCCTCGACGGCGCCTCGTTCGCGTCCCGGCGGTGGTCGCGGGACGGACAGCCGGCCGCGCAGGGTCCCGAGGACCCCGCGCCCGCTCCGTAGAGCAGCGGAGCCCGGATGCCGGAGCTAGCGGTTCGGGTCCCCACCGTCATCGGTCCCCGGTACATCCCGGTCGTCGTCCCGGTCGTCGTCCGCCACGTCGCCACCAGTGGAGCCCGTGCCGGAGTCGGGATCCGCGCCTGATCCGGCGCTATCGGACCGCGTCGGACCATCCGTCGAGGTGTCCGCCGCAGCGTCGGGGTCCTGCGGCTCCTGGTCGTCGAAGTCGCCCGCGAGCAGGCGCTCGAGGGCCGCATCCACGTCGGCGTCGGAGGACTCGATCAACCGCCGGCGCTCGGAGAAGCCCTCGGGATCATCGAGGTCCTCCGCCGTGGGCAGCAGGTCCGGGTGCTGCCAGAGGGCGTCCCGGCCCTCCACGCCGCGTTCCTCGGTGAGCCGTGACCAGAGGGCGGCGGCATCCCGCAGCCTGCGCGGCCGGAGCTCGAGGCCCACGAGCGATGCGAAGGCGTGCTCGGCCGGTCCGCCCGTCGCGCGGCGCCGACGCACCATCTCCCGCAGGGCGCCGGCGGAGGGCAGATTCGCCGCGGCAGCTGCCGCGAGCTCGTCGACCCATCCCTCGACGAGGGCCAGCGTGGTCTCCAGTCGCACGAGTGCCGCTTCCTGCTCCGGTGTGCGCTCGGGCATGAACACACCCTGCGACAGCGCACCCTGCATGCTCTCCGGATTGGTCGGGTCGATGTCCCGGGCGGCTTCCTCGATCTTGCTGATGTCGATGTGGATGCCGCGCGCATAGCGCTCGATGCTGCCGAGGAGGTGGCCGGTCAGCCACGGCACCTGGGTGAAGAGCCTGACGTGGGCCGCCTCCCGGACCGCCAGGAAGAGCTGGACCTCCTGCTCGGGGATGTCGAGCCCCTCGCCGAAGGCCGCCACGTTCGCCGGGAGCAGGGCCATACGGCCGTCCGCGAGGGGGACACCGATGTCCGTGGAGCCCACGACGTCCTTCGACAGGGCGCCGACGGCCTGCCCGAGCTGCATGCCGAACATCGCGCCACCGACGTTCTGCAGCATCGACGCGGGTCCGCCCATGGCGCCGAGCATGGACTTCATCTCCTCCGGGAGCTGCTCCGAGATCACATCGGAGAGTGCCCGGGCGATGCTCGTGGCCACGGGTTCGGTCAGGCGGCGCCAGGTCGCCATGGTCGCCTCCACCCACTCGGCCCGCGACCACGCACGGCCCAGCTGACCGGTGCTCGGGAAGTCGGTGACCGGGTCGAGCCACATCTCGGCGAGCTTCAGGGCCTCGTCGACGCTCCTGCGCTGCAGGGAGGAGACGGACGGGTCGTTGTCCGCAGCGGCGATCCGGCGGGCCTGCTCGTGGGCCAGCTGCCAGTTCACGGGGCCGTCGCCGGATGCCGAGAACATCGCCTGGACCTGCTGCATCATCATGGCCATCGCGGAGGGATCGGAGGGCAGGCCTGCCGCTTTCGCGAGCTCCTGCGGGTCGAAGCCTCCGGCCCCTCCGCCGAACATCTTCGACAGCATCTCGGACAGCGGGTCCTGGGGCGTGTCGTCGTCGCCGTTCGAGGGGTTGGATGGGTTGGTCACTGATACCACCGGTCCTGGGAGTAGCTTGGCGGGTCCGGTCGGGCGGGATTGAGCCATCCCTGCCGGCTGTCCGCTCCACGCTACCGGCCCGGGCCCGTCGGCGTCCCTCGTGCCCCGCATCGTTCGCTGAGGGCAAAGCAGCGAATCATCCGTGGATCGGCGTCGCCAGAGGGGGCTGGGACGGGGAGGGATGCCGCCGAAGATCCGGGGAACTCCCGGCGATCGTCCAGGGTCGAGCGTCTAGGCTGGGTGGGCAGGAACGGTGCTCGCAGGCCGGGCCGCCACCACTACAGAGAGAAGATCCGTGACGCAGCGTGCCCACGCCGAGACCGACGGCCACGAGGGACCGGAGCGTCCCCGCGATCCACGCTTCCGCGCCATGGGCGTCTCCGGTGGTCTCGCGGTCGTGCTGAGCGCGACGGCGGTCCTCCTGCCCTCTCCCTATGTGCTCGAGTCACCGGGACCGACCTTCAACACGATCGGCCAGGTGGACGGGCAGCCGCTGATCGAGATCGACGGCGCGGAGAGTTTCCCGCCGGAGGGACGGCTGGATCTCACGACCGTCTTCGTCCGGGGAGGTCCGAACGGGCAGGTCAACGTCCTCGACACCATCCGGGCCTGGGCCACCCCCGACGACGACGTCGTCCCCGAACAGCTCGTGTACCCCGAGGGCACCACGTCCTCCGAGGTGCAGGAGCAGAACGCCGTCGCCATGACCTCCTCCCAGGAGTCGGCCATCGCTGCCGCCCTGTCCCACGAGGACATCGGGTACACCCAGGAGCTGGCCGTCGTCGGTCTCGGCCAGGACTCCGCCGCGGACGGGCTCCTCGAGGAGGGCGACATCCTCCGCTCCATCGACGGGCAGGAGATCCGCACCGTCGCCGCGCTGCGCGAGGCACTCAACGACGCCGACGGATCAGCGGTCGACCTCGCCGTGACCCGTGACGGCGCGTCGACCGACGTGTCCGTCACACCCAAGGAGTCCGACGAGGGCGACTACCAGCTCGGGGTCCTGCTCACGTCGAGGTTCGACTTCCCCTTCGCCATCACCATCCAGCTGGACGACGTGGGCGGCCCGTCGGCCGGGATGATGTTCGCCCTCGGGATCGTCGACACCCTCACGGAGGGCAATCTGACCGGGGGACGCCACTTCGCCGGGACGGGCACGATCGACTCGAGCGGTGCGGTGGGGCCCATCGGAGGGATCGCGCAGAAGCTCGTGGGCGCACGCTCGGGCGGCGCCGAGTTCTTCCTCGCCCCGGGGGAGAACTGCGACGAGGTGACGGGGAACATCCCGGACGGGCTGACGGTCGTCCGGGTGGACACGCTCGACGACGCCGTCGAGGCCGTCGAGACCCTCGGGGAGGGGGGCGACGCCGCCGGACTCGCCTCCTGCTGACTCGCCTCCCGACCCTCCTGCCGACGGACCGAACGGGCACCCGACTCTTCTGCCGGCGGACCGGACGGGCACGCGACCGGCGTCCTCCGGGGGCGCATGGGGGAGCGGGTCCGGAAGGACACGGTTGGGTGACGATCCGGGGTGTCCTGCTCCTGCGCGGAACCGAATTGGTCGGCCCGGACGTGGAGAGGGCAGAATGAGAGCAGGAATGGCGTCCGTGCACGCTGCCTTCTGCTTCACGAGGCAGGTAGCGGGGCCGAAGAACGGCCATCGTGACCCGCAGCACCTAATGATGAGGTATATGTGACATCCGGACCAGAACGATCGTTCGGCAGTAGCCCGAGCACACCACGAGGATCAGCAAACCGGCGCCGCAACCCGCTCATACCGACGATCATCGTCGTCGCGGTCATCGTCGTGGCCTTCGTGTACCTGTCCCAGGTCTACGCCGACGTGCTGTGGTACGACCAACTCGGGTTCCTCGAGGTGTTCGTGACCGAGAATCTCACCAGGATCGCCCTGTTCCTCGTGGCGTTCCTGATCATGGCCGGGGCGGTGTACCTCAGTCTTCGCATCGCGTTCCGCAGCAGGCCCATCTACGCACCCGACAGCGCCATCCAGGACAATCTCAACCGCTATCAGGCGCAGCTCGAACCCATCCGCCGCCTGCTCATGCTCGGTATCCCGGTGGTGCTCGGCGCATTCGCCGGCACCGCTGCGTCGTCGCAGTGGCAGCAGGTGCTCCTCTTCCTCCGGCAGGAGCCGTTCAACCGGCAGGACCCCGAGTTCGGGCTCGACTACTCCTTCTACATGTTCACGCTGCCCTTCCTGGGCTTCGTGACCGGTTTCCTGATCAGCGTCGTCATCATCAGTGCCATCGCGACGATCCTGACCCACTACCTCTACGGCGGTATCCGCCTCGAGGAGAAGGGCCTGTTCACCACGAAGGCCGCGCGGATCCAGATCGCCGTCGTCGTGGCGCTGTTCCTCGTCCTGCAGGGCGTCAACTACTGGCTGGACCGCTACGGGACGCTGCTGAACCAGGACGACTGGGCGGGCGCGCTGTACACCGACGTGAACGCCGTCATCCCGACGAAGGCCATCCTCGCCGTCGCCGCGATCATCGTCGCCGTCCTGTTCATCGTCTCCGCCTTCATCGGTCGCTGGAGGCTGCCCCTGATCGGGACGGCGATGCTGATCGTCACCGCACTGCTCGCCGGCGGCATCTACCCGGCCATCGTGCAGCGCTTCCAGGTGGACCCGTCGCTGCTCTCCCGTGAGGGCGAGTTCATCGACCGCAACATCGAGCTGACGCGGGAGGCCTACGGGCTCGACGACGTCGAGGTCTCCGCCTACACGCCGGAGAGCGTCCCGACGTCGGGGGCACTGGGTGACGACGGCGAGACCACGGCGAACATCCGCCTGCTCGACCCGAATCTCGTCTCCGACGCCTTCAGCCAGCTCCAGCAGTTCCGCCAGTACTACCAGTTCCCCGACACGCTGAACGTGGACCGCTACGAGATCGACGGCGAGATCCAGGACACCGTGATCGCCGTGCGCGAGCTCGACACGAGCGGCGTCCCGGACGGCTGGGTGAACGAGCACGTGTTCTACACGCACGGCTACGGCGTGGTCGCCGCGGCCGGCTCCACCGTCCAGCCCGACGGCCGGCCCGAGTTCCTGCAGTCCGGCATCCCCTCGACCGGCGTGCTCGGCGACGAGTCCACCTACGAGCCGAGGATCTACTTCGGCGAGGAATCGCCCGACTACTCCGTGGTGGGTGCGCCGGAGGACCAGGACCCCGCGGAAATCGACCGGCCGCAGGACGAGAACTCGGACACCGACTCGCGGACCACCTTCAGCGGGGACGGCGGGCCGAACGTCGGCAACGCCTTCAACCGGCTGGTCTACGCGCTGAAGTTCCAGTCCACGGATCTGCTCCTGTCCGACCAGGTCAACAGCGAGTCGCAGATCCTCTACGACCGGGACCCCGTGGAACGGGTGCGCAAGGTGGCCCCCTACCTGACCCTCGACGGCAACAGCTACCCCGCGATCGTGGACGGCCGGGTGAAGTGGATCATCGACGGCTACACGACGAGCGCCAACTTCCCCTACTCCACGGAGCAGGAGCTGCAGTCGGCCACGCAGGACTCGCAGACGGCGGAGGGTCTCGCGACCGCCCTCCCGGCGGACCGCGTGAACTACATCCGTAACGCGGTGAAGGCCACGGTGGACGCCTACGACGGCTCCGTCGACCTCTACGCGTGGGACGATGAGGACCCGGTCCTGATGTCCTGGCAGAACGTGTACCCGTCCTCGCTCAAGCCCTACAGCGAGATGTCCTCGGACCTGCTCGCCCATGTGCGGTACCCGGAGGATCTCTTCAAGGTGCAGCGCGAACTGCTCGCGCGGTACCACGTCACCGCGACGGACGAGTTCTTCAACAACAGCGAGGCCTGGAGCGTGCCGGCCGATCCTGGTGCCGCCTCGGACGGTGCGACGACGGCGTCCACGCCCCGGCAGCCGCCGTTCTACCTGACGCTGCAGATGCCCCAGTACGACGAGGCTGCGTTCTCGCTGACCACGCCGTACATCCCCTACGTTCCGCCGGGCCAGACCCCGCGGAACGTGCTGTACGGGTTCCTCGCCGCCAACGGTGACGCGAGCACGGGGGAGGACGGCGTCAAGAGCGAGGACTACGGCCGCCTGACCCTGCTCGACAGCTCCGGTCAGGATTCGGTGGTGGGCCCCGGCCAGGCGCAGAACCTGTTCAACTCGGACACCACGGTGTCGCAGGAGCTGAACCTGCTGCGCCAGGGCGCTTCCGAGGTCATCAATGGCAACCTGCTGACGCTGCCGATCGGCGGCGGCATCGCCTACGTGCAGCCGGTGTACGTGCAGTCCTCCGGCAGCTCGTCCTTCCCGGTCCTCCGCCGGGTCCTGGTGAGCTTCGGTGAGAACGTCGGCTTCGCGCCCACGTTGGCCGAGGCGCTGGACCAGGTGTTCGGCGGTGATTCCGGAGCGACGGCGGGCGACGAGGAGAACGTCGGGGAGACCCCGGACGATCCCGCAGCCCCGCCTGTGGAGGGCGACGGCGAGACCCCCGCGCCCACCCCGTCCGCGACGCCGGCACCCACTCCCTCCGAGGGTGGCACCCCCGGAGGTACGACGGACGATCCGGCCGCCGACCTGCGCAGTGCACTCGACGACGCGAACGCGGCGATCCAGGACGGCAACGCGGCCCTGGCAGCGAACGACTTCGCCGCCTACGGTGACGCGCAGGACCGGCTGAAGAGCGCCCTCCAGCGGGCCCTGGACGCGGAGGAGCGCGTCTCGGGAGGTGCCGGCGGATAGCTCATCGCCGAGCACGCGGGGTCGGGAGGCCGGTCGATTTGCCTCCCGACCCCGCGGCCGGTAACGTTACTAACACGCCGCGGGGTGGAGCAGTTCGGTAGCTCGCTGGGCTCATAACCCAGAGGTCACAGGTTCAAATCCTGTCCCCGCAACGGAAGCAACAACAGAAGAAGCAACAATAGAAGAGAAGTACCAACGGAGAAGTCCGGTCCACCTGGTGGGCCGGACTTCTTGCTTGACTGCTGGACAACTGCCGAGGAGGGCCGTTACGTGCCGGGGAGGGCCGTCGCCGTGCGGCCCGAACCATTTCGCGGGGTCCGGGCAGCACGGGGGAGCATCAGGCCTTCGGGAGCTCCTTGTAGGCGCTCAGCGCACGTTCCCGAGACTCCTTGAGATCCACGATCGGCTCCGGATAGCCGGGAGCCGATCCCTTCCACGGTTCGTGCAGATTGTCCGCAGCCGCGAGTTCCGGCACGTAGCGCAGGAGGTACTTCCCCTCGGCGTCGAACTTCCTGCTCTGCAGCACCGGGTTGAAGATGCGGAAGTAGGGGCTCGCGTCAGCGCCCGACCCCGCTACCCACTGCCAGTTCGACGCATTGGATGCCGCGTCGGCGTCGACGAGGCAGTCCCAGAACCACTGCTCGCCCACGCGCCAGTCGATCATGAGGTTCTTGATCAGGAAGGAGGCCGTGGCCATGCGGACGCGATTGTGCATCCACCCGATCTCGTACAGCTGGCGCATGCCGGCGTCCACGAGGGGATAGCCGGTGCGCCCCTGCTGCCAGGCACCGAGATCGGCGGGCGACGGGTCCTCCCACGCGAAGGCGTCGAACTCCCGGCGGTAGTTCACGGTGGCGAGATCGGGGTTGAAGTAGAGCAGCTGCCAGCTGAACTCCCGCCAGCCGAGTTCCGATCCGAAGACCCGGATGTCCTCCGCCGTCGAGGTGTCCTTGTGATCCTGGGCCGCATGCCACACCTCGAACGGGCTGATCTCGCCGAAGCGCAGGTGCGGGGACAGTTTGCTGGTGCCCTCGGTCCCCGGTCGCTCGCGGGCCGCCTTATAACCGGCGGCGCTGTCGAGGAAGTCGTCGAGGCGCTCATGGGCGCCGGCCTCGCCCGGTGTCCAGGCCTCGCGCAGACCCTCGGACCAGTCCGGCGTGGTCGGGAGCAGCGTCCAGGAGGCGAGCTCGTCGGACGCCAGGTGCGGGCCGCGCAGGGCCTCGGGCGCCGGGAGCGGCGTGCGGGGCGTGCGGAACGCGAGGCAGGCCCGCCAGAACGGCGTGAACACCTTGTACGGTTCCTTGGACCCGGAGGTGACCTCCCACGGCTCGTACAGCAGATTCGCCTGGTAGCTCGTGGCCTCGACGCCGTCCTCGGAGAACCCCGCCTTGAGAGAGGCGTCGACCGTCCGCTCGGCCAGGCCGTAGCGGCGGTTCCACACCACGGCGCGGGCCGAGCACTCGTCGACGAGCCGGGGGAGCACCTCCCCGGCGGCACCGCGCCGCAGGACGAGGGGAATCCCGAGCTCGTCGAGTGACGCCGCGAGGGCCTCGAGCGAATGATGCAGCCACCACCTGGAGGCCCCTCCGAGAGGCCGGATGCCCTCGGTCTCCTCGTCCAGCACGTAGCAGGCGACGACGTCGTCCCCGCCCTGTGCAGCCGCCGTGAGCGCGGGGTTGTCGGAGATACGCAGATCGTCGCGGAACCAGACGAGAGTGACAGCCATACCGACAATCTACCGGCGGCCACTGACACGGCGGCGTGGACGGAAGAACGGGGGAACCACAGCCTCATGGCCGTGATTCCCCCGTCACCCTGCGCCTACCGCGCTCCGCCGCTCACTGCCCTCTGCGGGCGACCCTTCACCGGACGGCGTCGCCCTCGCGGCACGGCGGGAGGATCAGAAGGTGCTTCCACCCGTGCTCGAGGGGGCCTCGTTCGACCCCTCGGTCCCGTTGCCCCGTCCGAGGGCGGACTGGCTGCCGGCGCCGGACTTCAGGGCGGCCAGGCGCGCCTCGATCTCGGTCTGCTCCCCGAGGTCCTCGAGGCTCTCGAACTGCGCGTCGAGGCTCGACGACGCCAGTTCCTGCTGTCCGCGGACCTTGGCCTCCTCGCGCCGGATCTTCTCCTCGAAGCGGCCCACCTCGCTCGTGGGATCCATGAAGTCGATGCTCTTCACGGCGTCGTGCACCTGCTGCTGGGCCTGGGCCGTGCGGGAACGGGCGATCAGCTGATCACGCTTGACGGTCAGCTCCCCGAGCTTGCCCTTCATCTGGTTGAGGCCGTCCTTGAGCTTGTCCACGATCTCCGTCTGCGACGCGATGGTGGGCTCGGCGCCCTTGGCCTCGTTCTCGGCGGACATCTGGCGCTGGATGGCGACCTTCGCCAGGTTGTCGAACTTCTGTGCGTCCGCGGTGTTGCCGGAGGTCCGGTACTCGTCGGCCTTGCGCGACGCCGCCAGGGCCTTGTTGCCCCAGCTGCGGGAGTTCTCCAGGTCCTCGTTGTAGTCCTCCTGCATCATGCGCAGGTTGCCGATGGTCTGGGCGACCGCGCTCTCCGCCTCGGCGATGCTGTTCGTGTAGTCGCGGACCATCTGGTCGAGCATCTTCTGCGGGTCCTCGGCCTGGTCGAGCAGGGAGTTGATGTTCGCCCGCGTGAGCTGGGCGATCCGTCCGAAGATTGACTGTTTCGTCATTGATTTGCCTTTCGATTCTTCCTGATGGTCTCTGTGTCCTGCTGGACGCCGTCGCCCGCTGTCTAGAAGTCGCCGCCCCCGCCGCCGAACCCGCCGAAGCCGCCTCCGCCCCCACCGAACCCGCCGAACCCGCCGCCGCCGAAACTGCCGCCGCCGCCGCCGAATCCGCCGCCGTCGCCCTGCCCGCCGCCGAAGCCTCCTCCGAAACCTCCGCCGAACCCGCCGCCGCCGTTGAGGATGGACCCGAGCAGGATCCCGCCGAGCAGCGCACCGCCCATGCCGTCGTTCCCGCGTCGACCGTAGCCTCCGCCGCCGCGGCCGAAGCCGCTCACGTCCTGTTCGGCGAGCTGCGCGGCCTGGTCGGCGAGCATCGCCGCCTGCTGGGCATGGGAGAGGGCCGTCACGGGATCAGAGCGCTGGAGGTCGACGGCGTGGTCGAGGTTCCGCTCGGCCTCGGCCAGGCGGGTCCGCGCCTCGCGGCCCACCCCGCCCCGCCGCGCGCGGATGTAGTCGGCGGTACCGGAGATGCCGGACTGCGCGGCGATGAGTGCGTGCTGCAGCGAATCCTGCGCCCGGCGCGCGTTCTCCGCCTGGTCCCGCACGCCCCCGAGAGCGGCGTCGAGCTGGGCGTGCGCCGCTTCGAGACGTTCCAGCAGCGCCAGCGGATTGCTGCGGCTCCGGCGTCGTTCCTCCCGCACGGTGGCCACCGCAGCCTCGACGGCCGCGATCGGGCCGGCGAGATCACGGTACTGACCGGCGCGGTCCATGGCCCGGGCCTGCGCCAGGTCCTGCTCGGTGTCGGGCAGCGCGCGCTCCAGCTCCGTCTCGGCGGCGGCGAGCTCGTCCGATCTCCGGTCGATCGCGTCGAGGAGGACAGTGCTCTGGTGGACGGCCTCCTCGGCGGCCCGGACGGCGACGACGGCGCGACCGGTGTCCCCGGCGTCCATGCGCTCACCGGCCTCCTGTGCTGCACTGTCCACGAAGGCGAGCCGGTCCCTGGCCTGGTCGATGTTGTCCGCCACCTGGGTGGTCGCGGTCTCGCTGTAGCGGGCCTGCAGGGTACCGAGGGTCTGCTCGGCCGCGGCAAGGCGCCGACCGGCGTCGGCGGCCGCGGACCGGGCGCGGGCCAGTGCTTCCGGCGCGTTCCGTTCCAGTTCGCGCAGGCCGTCGAAGTCGGCCTTGTGTTCCTCGAGGGACGCGTTCACGTCCTCGCAGCGGCGGATGATCTCACCGAGCCACTGACGCTGCTGCTCCTCGGTGTCGGGAATGTGGTCGTCGAGCTGCTGCTGCAGTTTGAAGGACTCGCCCATGTGGCGCTTCGCGGCGGCGATGTCCTCCGCGAAGGTGGCGATCGCGGGTGCACCGTACTGTGCCTCGGCGAAGCCGAGCTCCTGCTCGCTGGATTTGATGGCGTCGTCCGCTGCGATCAGCAGGCTGCCGGCGCGCTTGCGCAGGTCCTCCACGCTGACCGAGGCGAGCGGGTCGATCACCTCGCCGTCCGGCGACGGCGACGGTCCGTACCCGTACTGCTCGCGCTTGCGCTGGGCGCTGGTGCCGCCGCGCTTCTTCAGCAGCAGATAGCCACCGGCGCCGGCGACGGCGACGACCCCGCCCACGAGCACCAGACCGCCGAGTCCTCCGCCGTCAGACGAGGTATCCGTGCTGCCTGTGTTCCCGGAGAGAACCGCCTCGGTACCCGCCACGGCGGCGAGGCCACCTCCGAGCCAGTCTCCTTGCCCCAGTTCCGGGATCACGTCGTTCGTCCGGATGTCCTCGACCGATGAGTAGATCGCCGAACTCTGCCCGGCACTGAACCCCACCTGGCGCTGCTCCACCGCGACCGCGAGCACAGCCTCATCGGCCGACTGGGCGTTCGCCGTCGCCACCTGACTGGCCCAGTCCCCAGCGGCAGCCGGGTTCTCGAAGGTGTCGACGTAGGCCACGCGGACGGTGAAACCCTCGGACGACCGCAGGTCCTCGATGGCGGCCTGGAGCTGGTCCTCCTCGGCAGGGCTGAGGACGCCGGCGTCGTCGATCACGTAGTTCCCGGTGTCGAAGGTGACCGGCTCGTCGGCGAACGCCGTCGATCCCGCTATCAGCGGGATCGCCACGAGGGCTCCCAGCACAGCAGAGACGCGTACGCGCCTGCTCGTCAATCGCATGTCCGACCCTTCAGCACGTCCCCCGGACCTTACCGATCCCGCGACTGGGGCTGGCGGACGCCGGAGGCTCCCTGTTGTCGTCCGATTCTATGGTCGGGCCACCGGAGCGTCCACCGGGGCGCCCGCGCCCCGAACGAACCGTCGTCGCCGGCCGGGCGGGCGACCCGTTAGCCTGCTGCCCGGCAGGACCTCTAGGGTGAGCGGGCGTGGATCCGTCGTGTCCCCGCTGCTCGAACGGAGGATACTGGGGTGGACCGGGTGTGCAGCAGTCCAACCGGTACCACCCGATCGTGGGCTGGATCGTCGGCTCGATCGTCGGCATCGGAGCGATGTCAGCGGACGTCCAGGAAGCATTCAGGAAGTGCACGCCTGATGCTCAGCGACTCTTGCCATGATGTGGTCAACAGCAACGAGAGGACTTTCGATGAACGAGCAGCCGGGCACCTCCGATCGACCACTGCCGCCCCAGCCGCTGACACCCCCGTCCCGCACCGCCGGGGGCACCGGCGCGCAATCCACGCCGCACCCCGCCTACGCGGGCCATCAGCCCTTCTACGGTGATGCGAGCGGCTCCGGCCCTTCCCGGACCGACGGGACCGACGG
This sequence comes from uncultured Arthrobacter sp., assembly GCF_947493765.1. Lineage (GTDB taxonomy): Bacteria > Actinomycetota > Actinomycetes > Actinomycetales > Micrococcaceae > Arthrobacter_D. The sequence continues at coordinate 452,487 of NZ_CANLSZ010000001.1, read as the reverse complement.
GACCAGGGCACCGCGCGACCGCCGCCGGGTAAGTGTGGCGACCTTCGCTGCCGGAGCCCTCGTGGCCGGGCTGATCGGCGGTGGCGTGGCGACTGCCGGCTACAACGCCCTGGAACCCGATTCCACGGCGGGTACCGTCCGGTCCGCGCCGCAGTCGGTCGTGGTCAACAACTCCGACGACGTCAACAGCATCACCGGCGCAGCGGTCACCGCCTCGCCGAGCGTGGTCACCATCGCCGTGAGCGGTGGGGACTCCAGCGGCACGGGCTCGGGCATCATCCTCGACACCGACGGGCACATCCTCACCAACACCCACGTGGTGACGCTCGGCGGCCAGGTGTCGGACCCCACCATCGAGGTCCGCCTCAACGACGGACGGCTCTTCCCGGCCACCGTGGTCGGGACGGATCCCCTCAGCGATCTCGCGGTCGTCAAGATCGATGCGCCGCAGCTCACGGCCGCCACCCTCGGGGACTCCGACGCGCTGAACGTGGGAGACACGGCCATCGCGATCGGCTCACCGCTGGGTCTGAGCGGAACGGTGACCGACGGGATCGTGTCCACGCTGAACCGGACCATCAGTGTGGCCTCCTCCGCCGTACCGGAGCAGCAGCCCGACAGCTCGGGGTCGGAGAACAAGGACGGGTTCAACTTCCTCCCGCCCGGCGACTCGTCGGCACCCCAGCCGCAGTCGCAGGGCTCCATCTATCTCAACGTGATCCAGACCGACGCCGCGATCAACCAGGGGAACTCCGGCGGGGCGCTCGTGGACACGGACGGGAAGATCATCGGGGTGAACGTGGCGATCGCCTCGGGGGGATCGAGTGAGACCACGGGCAACATCGGCGTTGGCTTCTCCATCCCCATCACGTACGCCGAGCGCATCGCGAACGAGATCATCGCCGACGGTGAGGCCACCCACGGCTTCCTCGGCGTGAGCATCTCGCCCGCCTCGGCGGATGGATCGCCGACCTCGTCCCCGTTCTCCTCCGGGGCCCTCGTGGAGAACGTGGAGCCCGGCTCGCCCGCCGAGGACGCAGCGCTCGAGGCAGGTGACGTGATCACCGAGGTGGCGGGCTACACGATCACCGACCCGGAATCCCTGACGGCCGCCGTCCGCATGCAGCGGGTGGGGGAGCAGGTGCAGGTGGAGATCCTCCGGAACGGGCAGACCATGACCATGGATGTCACGCTGGGTGAGGTGCCGGCCGGCTAGCATCCTCCCGGCCATGCCGGACGAGGCGGCTCCCACCGGGGGCCGCCTTTTCCATCGGTTCCGGTCGCCGGAAACCGTCAGCCCACTGTGGTTAGCTAGGACGCGGGAAGATCCCCGATCGAGGAAGGTCAGCAATGGACGAGGCCACGGCAGACGGGCTGCGCATCGCGGTCCTGGTGAAGCACGTACCCGACGCACAGTTCGACCGCCACATCGGCGGCGATCACCTGACGACGGTCAGGTCCGAGAGCATTCTCTCCGAGCTCGACGAGTACGCCCTGGAGGCGGCACTGCAGCTCGTCGAGGCGCACGGGGGAGCGGGGGCCGGTCATCGGATCACGGCCATCACCATGGGCCCGGCGGCAGCGGTCAACGCGGTGAAGAAGTCCCTCCAGATCGGGGTCGACGACGGCGTGCACCTGACGGACGAGGCACTGTTCGGCTCCGACGCCTCGGCGACCTCACGGGCGCTCGCCGCCCTCCTGGAGCAGGTGGGACCGTTCGACCTGATCCTCACCGGGATGGCCTCGACCGACGGGGAGACCTCGCTCGTACCGGCACAGCTGGCCGAGCGACTCGGGCTTCCCCAGGTGACCTTCGCGGCGTCGCTGGAACTGACGCCGACGGACGACGGCTGGGCCCTGACCGCCCGCCGTGACAACGACACGTTCGCCGAGACCATCGAGGCGCCCCTGCCCGCGCTGGTGTCCGTGACGGATCAGATCAACGATCCCCGGTACCCCAATTTCAAGGGCATCATGGCGGCGAAGAAGAAGCAGATCCAGGTGCTGTCCCTCGCCGACTGCGGAGTCCAGGCCGACGAGGTGGGTCTCCCGGGATCGTGGACCAGGGTGGAGGCGGCCGAGCCGAGACCGCCGCGCAGCCAGGGTGTGATCATCACCGACGAGGGCGACGCCGGCATCCGGCTGGTCGACTTCCTCGCCGGCCAGAAGCTCCTCTGACCCGCCGCCCCTCTTCCTCCAGGAGATCCCAGCCATGACCACTGTCCTCGTCTTCCTCGACCACCCCGGAGCCAGCCTCGCGAAGGGGGAACGCGAACTCCTCTCGCTGGCGGGATCCCTCGGCGACGTCGCCGTGGCGCTCGCGGACGACGCCGAGCAGACCTACCTCGACGGCGTCGGGTCCTACGGCGTCGGGGAGTGCTACCGGCCGGACACGGAGGTGTCCGGGGTGCTGGTCGCGGGCAAGGCGGCGTTCCTGGCGGAGGCCGCTCGGACCGCCGCGGCCGACGTCGTGCTGCTGGGGAACTCCTACGAGGCCAAGGAGATCGCAGCGCGGGCCGGTATCCGCCTCGAGGCCGGAGTCGTGACCGATGTCGTCTCCCTGGACGGCGATCTCGTCGCGACCAAGGCCGATTTCGCCGGGTCCTACACGGTCGACTGCCGTGTGACCACCGAGCGCGCCATCCTGACGGTGAAACCGAACAGCGTCGACGCCGCGGAGGCCGGGACACCACAGGCACCACGCGAGATCCGGGTCCCGGTGGGTGAGCTGGCCCCGGCAGCACGCATCACCGGCCGGGTCGACAAGCCGGTCAGCGGCCGTCCCGAGCTCACGGAGGCGCGGGTGATCGTGGCGGGTGGACGCGGTGTCGACGGCGACTTCGGCCCGCTGGAGGAGCTCGCGGACGCCCTCGGCGGAGCAGTGGGCGCCTCCCGGGCCGCGACCGATGCGGGCTGGATCGAGCACTCCGCCCAGGTGGGCCAGACCGGGAAGACGGTCGCTCCCCAGCTGTACGTCTCCGTGGGGATCTCCGGGGCCGTGCAGCAGCGGGCCGGGATGCAGACCTCCAAGGTGATCGTCGCGATCAACAAGGACGCCGATTCGCCGGTCTTCGAGATCGCCGATTTCGGGATCGTCGGTGATCTCTTCTCGGTGCTGCCCCAGGCCACCGAGGAGATCCGGAAGCGCGGGCTCTAGCCCATGGCGGATCCCTGGGACACCACCGCTCCCGCACGCGTCCTCGCCGTCGCCGCCCATCCCGACGACATCGACTTCGGTGCGTCGGCGACGATCGCGGGCTGGACCGCGGCCGGGGCGTCGGTGAGCTACTGCATCCTCACCGACGGCGACGCCGGCGGGTTCTCCGACGAGGACAGGCCGGGGCTGGCGGCACTGCGTCGGGAGGAGCAACGCGCGGCCGCGGCACGCGTCGGCGTCACCGATGTGACGTTCCTGGGAGAGGCCGACGGGCACCTGGAACCGACGGACGCCGTGATCCGCGGTATCGTCCGGCGCATGAGGGAGGTCCGGCCGGACATCGTGCTCTCCATGCATCCCGAGCGCAGCTGGGACATGATCCAGAAGAGCCACCCGGACCACCTCGCCTGTGGTGAGGCGGTCACGAGGGCCGTGTACCCGGCGGTGGAGAACCCGTACGCCTACCCGGAACTCGAGGCGGCGGGAATCACGAGCTTCAAGGTGCCGTGGATGTGGTTCTACGCCGGGCCCGCGCATCTCGAGAACCGCTTCATCGACGTCACCGGTGCCGAGGACCTCAAGCTCGCGGCCATCATGGCCCACGAGAGCCAGCATCCCGACGTGGACCGCATGCAGTCGAGGGTGAGGGCGATCCTGCAGGACAACGCCCGCCGCGGCGGTCTCGGCGAGGGGCGCAGCGCCGAGGCCTTCCATGTGGTCGGCATCAACACCGACCAGACCATCGCCGGTTTCTGATCCGACCACGCGTCGACCTCCGACGTCGGCCGGAGGTCGGTCAGGACCCGGCTCAGGCCCCGAGGGGGATCTGGGCGACGATGGGCAGCGTCGGCGTGGTCGACCCGCCCTCGGGCTCCACGGTGATGGCGAGGGCACTGAGGCCGCTGATGTCCGTGATCTCGGTGGACTTGCCGCCGTCGACGTCGTCCTCCGTCATGGTGCCGACCGAGACGGGGGCCGACCCGTCGGCGGGGATGCGCCACATCTGGTAGACCGATCCTTCGGCCGGTGCCGGAACCCCGGTGAGCGTGACGACCGCGGCGTCCTCCGAACCGGAGACCGCGAGATCCGCGGTGCCGCCGGCCTCGAGGCGGAGCTGTTCGGTCCTGACGTCCTGGGCCTGGAGCACCTGGTCCTCGAGCGTGCTCTCCTGCAGATTCTGCGACACCGTCACACCACCCACGACGAGAACAGCGGCCGCTGCGGCGGCCATGGTCCATCGCGCCGCCCGCCCGGACCGCGAGGTCCTCCTCGCGCGGCGCTCCGACAGCTCGTCGCGGCGCTCTCCCGCCACCACGTCGCCGTCCTTCTCGGCAGGGGCGACCGGCGCAGGTCCGGCGGGCGTCGATCCGGACATGGTGCGAGCGCGTACTCCGCCCGCACCACCGGGAAGCTGCGCGAGGATGCGCTCGAAGAGATCGGCCGGCGGGTCCAGCGGGGCCGTGGTGTAGGTGGCCGTGATCGTGTCCCGGCAGGTGCGGACCCGGTCGGAGAAGATCGACGCGACGGAGGAGTCGGCATCCTGGAGGAAGGCCTTGATGGCACGGCGCTCGTCGGCACTGATCGCGTCGAGGGCGTACAGTTCCGCCCACTCGAGGACGTGGCCGCGGGCCAGATCGGTCTCGAGATCGTCGGCGAACTGCCTGCTCATGTTCTTGTCCGGCATATCAGGAAACCCCCAGGCACGTCTTGAGTCGGATCAGGCCGTCGCGGATCCTCGATTTGATGGTGGGCACGGCGACGCCGAGTTTCTCGGCGACCTCCCGATAGGTGAACCCGCCATAATAGGCCATCCGGACCGATTCCTGCTGCGTCTCCGTGAGTGTTCCGAGGCAGTCGACCACGCTCTGCGCCTCGAGGCGCTGCGTCACGGTGTCCACGACGTCGTCGTGCTCGATGGTCTGTGTGGCGGCGCCGTAGCGCGCCTCGCGATCGGTGGCGCTCTGCTCGGAGCGCACCTTGTCCACCGCGCGTCGGTGTGCCAGGGTCATCAGCCAGGCCATGGGACTGCCGAGGGCCGGGTTGAAGCGTTCGGCGGTGTTCCAGACCTGGAGGTAGACCTCCTGGGTGGCGTCCTCGCTCAGATCGGGATCGATGAGGACGCGTCGCGCTAGTCCGTAGACCCGTCGACTCGTCTGCTCGTAGAACAGTTCGAACGCGGACCGGTCCTGCCGCGCCACGCGGACCAGCAGGTCCGTCAGGGTGGGGGTGCCACCGGCGTCGGACCCCGGATCCTGCCGTGCAGCGGCGATCGGGCTGACCCGGTGTGCTCGTGGCGTATCCATAGGGTTCCAGCATAAAGTGCCGGTGCGTCGAAACTGAATATGGGTCGATGGCTCGCGGCGGAGGCTGCGCAACAGGCCCTGCCGTGTATGAACCATCCTGGTGTTCCTGCCTCTTCCGCGTTGACCTACCTGACACGAGGAATTCGGATCCGGTGGGCAGGCGGATGGGCGGCCGGTGTCCTCAGGCGTCAGGACCCACGGTGCCGACGGCGATCAGGGAGTCCGCCGAGAGCACGAAATCGTCACCGAGGCTGTCCACCAGGGCGGTGCGGACGCGCTGCAGGGCCTCCGGCTCCTCGGGCAGGAGGCCGCGGTACCCGCTGGCCAGGGCGAGTGACCACGCGTGGTCCGCCTCGAGCGGGACGGTCAGTCCGAGCTTCTCCACGCCCACGTCGTTCAGGCCACGCGCGAGGAGCCACTCCTGCAGTCGCTCCTCCGGCGCGAGCCTCCGGCAGTTCTCGACGAAGACCGGGACGGTGGCGGCCTCGGCGGACGGGTGCACGCCGGTGGAGCGGATCGCCTCCAGGAGCAGATCACCGAAGGGCGTGAGGGCGCCCTGGTCCCAGGTGCTCAGGGCGATCCGGCCGCCGGGGCGCAGCAGGGTGAGGATACGGTCCATGTCGGCGTCCATGTCCTGGAGCAGGAAGACCCCGTAGGAGCTGATGACGGCGTCGTACTGCTCCGCGGAGTTCCACCCTGCGGGATCGGAGTGGCTGAAGGAGACGTTCCCGAGGCCGAGGGCCTCGGTCTTGGCCTTGGCCAGGGTCAGCATGGCCGCCGAGCGCTCGACGGCGTCGACGTGTCCGCCCGGGCCGGCCAGCTGCGCGGCGGGGACCGTCCCGGAGCCGGTGCCCGCGTGGACGTCGAGGACCCGTTCCCCCGGCAGGATGTCCGCCGCGGCCACCACGGCGTTGCTCACGGGGTTCCAGACCGCGGGGGCGAGACGGTCGTAGTCCTCGGCCCCGTCGTCGGGCAGGGTCGCTGCAGGGCGGGCGGTCATGGGAACTCCAGATCGTAGGTCACAGTGCTCCGGCGAAGCCCTGTTGACGCCAGGCCTCGTAGAGGACGATGGATGCGGTATTGGCCAGATTGAGCGATCGGCGTGCGGGCAGCATGGGGACGCGTACCCGGGCTGTGATGCGCGGGTCGTGCTTCACGTCGTCGGGGAGGCCGTCCGATTCGCGGCCGAAGAGCAGCACGTCCCCGGGCTCGTAGGCGAGGTCGGTGTAGGCGACATCGCCCTCGGAGGTGTAGGCGAAGACCCGCTCGGGTCGCAGTGCGGCCCAGGCGGTCTCGAGACTGCTGTGCACGTGGAGGACGGTGAGATCGTGGTAGTCGAGGCCCGCCCGCCTCAGTTTGGAATCCTCGAGACTGAAGCCGAGCGGTTCCACGAGGTGGAGCTCCGCTCCGGCGACGGCGGCGAGGCGGATCGCCGCACCGGTATTGCCGGGGATCTCGGGGGTGTGGAACAGGATGCGGAACACCGGATCATCCTAGCTTTCGGTGAGGGCCAGCAGCCGCGCGAGGACCGGGAGCTGCACCACGTTCGGCGACGGTCCCGCGGCGAGGAAGGAGCGGATGGTGCGGACGGCCGTTCCTGCGTTCACCACCTGGACGGTGGTGGGCGAGGACCGGTCGAAGCCCGGCGGCACGTCGATCACGGGAGCGAACGGGTTGTCCGGAGCCCCGTGCACCACCACCCAGCCCGCCACATTGAGATCGGGGAACAGCTCCTGGACGGCGCGCACCGTCTGCGGCAACCCGAGGTCGATCCTGCGGCCCTGGTGCCGCAGGACACGGCCGTCCCAGGAGAAGTTCCCCGGCGGTGCCGTGAAGGAGTCGATCACGGCGATCCGGTACCCGGCGAGCAGCACGTGGCCGGCTGTCGTTCTGTCCCGGTCGTCGAACACGACGCCGTTGACGAGCCGTGCAGCGGGGTATCCGGGCAGGAGGGCACGCTCGAGCAGCGCGGCCGTCCGGGTCTCGCCGTCGGTGCGGCTGCGCGACCCGGAGGACAGGCGCGCGAGAATCCCGGGCTGCCGGACGGACCCGTGGAGCTGCCGGCCGGCGAGGATCAGCGGCACGGCCGGAGGACTGCCGGGGGAGAATGCGGGCAAATAGATCGGGGGCGCGCCGGCGGCGTCCTCGTCGTCCGTCGTGGTGCGCCTCGGGCGGGTCGGGGCGGATCGCGCCGTCGTCGTGCCGGTCCCGCCGGCAGTGGGGTTCGCTCCGGACGGGCGGACGGCGGACGGACGGCCGGTGTCGGCGTCGTAGCGCTTCCGGAGCTGGGGATCGCCCAGCGTCTCGAAGGCCACCGCGACGTCGTGGAACGCCGTGGCACTACCACCGAGGTCCGGGTGGGCGGCGCGTGCCGCCCGGCGGTAGGCGCTCTTGATCTGCCTGGCATCTGCTCCGGGGGACACGCCGAGGATGTCGTAGAACGACTTCCGTGGTGCCTCTGCCATCTATGCAGCCTTTCGGTGATGAGGAGTGGAGCGGTCGCGGGGGCTCAGTGGGCCCGGCGGTAGCGCGTGTAGAGCGCGGAGTCCTCCGTGAGCAGCGAGGACAGGACCAGCCCGATCGGCTCGTCGGGACTCTCGCCCACTGCGATCCGGGGGCCGGCGCCGCCGGCGAGCACCGGGCTGATCGAGAGGCAGAGCTCGTCCACGACGTCGGAGCCGGTGAAGTCGCCGAGGACGGCGGGACCACCCTCGCACAGGATCTTCGGCAGGCCTCGGCGGCCGAGCTCCGCCAGGATCGCGGGGGCGTCCACCCGGTCCGTGCCGCAGTCGACGACGTCGGCCACGGCGGCCAGGACCGTGCGCTTCCCGGCCGGGGCGCTGCTGCTCGTCAGCACGAGCGGACGCACAGGGGCGTCGGTGAAGAAATCGCTCGCCGGGTCGAGGTCCAGACTGCCCGAGATGACGGCGATCGCCGGATGCGCAGCCGCACCCCGGGCCGCCCGCCAGGAGCGTGCATCCGCATCGACGAGATCGCCCGCGTACCCTTCGGCCCGCACGGTTCCCGCCCCGACCAGGACGACGTCGGCAAGGCGCCGCAGGACGGCGAAGACCCGCTTGTCGCCGTCGTTCCCCAGCCCTGCCGAGAGCCCGCCCGTCGTGGCGGCGCCGTCGGCCGCGGCGATGAAGTTGAAACGGACGTAGGGTTCGGACGTCGCAGGGTAGGCGTAGATGCGGTGCAGTGCGTCGTCGTCGATCTCCCCGCTGGACGCGGGGACGAGGGCGGTGATCATGGGGCGGACGCTTCGTTCATACCGCCCATGGTATTGCGTGGCCGGGTCGCGTCCCGACAGCGCTCCACCGCGGTGGCGGTCCGGGATCGGTGCTGCGTCGCTCCCGGTGTTCGGGGTTCGTCAGTGGGAGGGACGACGGCGCGGGCGGGGCGTAGTGCGTCGCTCCCAGTTCTCGGGGGCGAGCAGTGGGAGGGACGGCCGTGCAGGTTGGGCGTAGTGCGTCGTTCCCACTACTCGGGAGCGAGCAGTGGGAACGGGCGCTCAATCCCACTGACCGGGCTCGAGTAGTGGGAGGGAGTGCCGTGCAGGCGGGGAGTAGTGCATCGTTCCCAGTACTCCGGTTCCACCAGTGGGAAGGGGGCCTGAGCGGATCGGAACCAGCCTTCAATCCCACCGACCGGGCTCGAGCAGTGGGAGGAACGACGGCGCGGGCGGGGCGTAGTGCTTCGTTCCCAGTTTTCGGCGGCGAGCAGCGGGAGGGACGACGGTGCAGGCGGAGAGTGGTGCATCGTTCCCAGTTCTCGGGGTCCAGCAGTGGGAACGGGCGCTCAATCCCACCGACCGGGCTCGAGTAGTGGGAGGGTGTGCCGTGCCGGCGGGGAGTGCTGCATCGTTCCCGGTATTCGGGGGCGAGCAGTGGGAAGGGCGGCCAGGAGGGGCGGAACCGGCGTTCAATCCCACCGACCGGGCTCGAGCACTGGGAGGGGGTGCCGTGCGGGCGGGGCGTAGTGCGTCGTTCCCAGTTCTCGGGGGCGAGCAGTGGGAGGGACGACGGTGCAGGTTGGGCGTAGTGCGTCGTTCCCAGTACTCGGGGTCCACCAGTGGGAACGGGCGCTCAATCCCACCGACCGGGCTCGAGTAGTGGGAGGGTGTGCCGTGCCGGCGGGGAGTGCTGCATCGTTCCCGGTATTCGGGGGCGAGCACTGGGAGGGACGACGGGGCGGGCAGGGAGTGGTGCGTCGTTCCCACTGCCCGGGCGTGAACAGTGGGAGAGATGACCGCACAGCCGAGCACCGGGCGAGCAGCCACAGTGTCCGGGGCACAAGGAAGCACCGGAATCGGCCCGACGGCGTGGCGCCCGTAGAATCGAGGCATGCCCGTGTATGTCGACCACGCGGCGACCACGCCGATCTTGGCGCCGGCGCTCGCCGCACTCACCCACGAACTCAGCCGGGGCGGGAACCCCTCCTCCCTGCACGGCTCGGGCCGCCGTGCCCGACGCTCGGTGGAGGACGCCAGGGAGCGCGTGGCGGCAGCCGCCGGGGCCCACGCTTCCGAGATCGTCTTCACCTCCGGCGGGACCGAAGCCGACAATCTGGCAGTCAAGGGCCTGTACTGGGCACGCAGAGCAGCCGACCCACGCCGCACGAGGATCCTCTGCAGCGCGGTGGAGCACCACGCCGTGCAGGACGCCGTCGAGTGGCTCGAACGCCACGAGGGCGCCGAGGTCCGCTGGCTGCCCGTCGACGAGACCGGCCTGGTGTCCCTCGACACACTCCGCGCGGCGCTCGCGGACGGCGCCGACCGGACGGCACTGGTCACCGTGATGTGGGCCAACAACGAGGTCGGGACGGTGCAGCCCGTCCGGGAGGTCGTGGCCGAGGCCGCCCGCCACGGCATCCCGGTGCACAGCGACGCGGTGCAGGCCTTCGGCTCGATCCCGGTCTCCTTCGCCGACTCCGGGCTCGCCACCATGGCCGTCAGCGCCCACAAGATCGGTGGACCGGTGGGCGTCGGGGCACTCCTGGTGGGCAGAGCCGTCACCCTGATGCCCGTGCAGCACGGGGGAGGCCAGGAGCGCGACATCAGATCAGGCACCCTCGACCGGGCAGGCATCGCCGCCTTCGCCGCGGCGGCCGAGGACGCCGTCGCGCGCCTCCCGGTCGAGGAGCCGCGACTCGCGGCGCTGCGTGACCGACTCATCGAGGGGATCTCCCGGGAGGTCCCGGAGGCCGTGCTGCGCGGGGTGACGCACCCCGCTGTCGAGGGGACGAGACTGCCCGGCAATGCGCACTTCACCTTCCCCGGCTGCGAGGGGGACTCGCTCCTGTTCCTCCTCGATCTGGCCGGCATCGAGTCCTCCACGGGCTCGGCCTGCACGGCGGGCGTCCCCCGCCCGTCCCACGTGCTGCTGGCCATGGGGCTGAGCGAGGACGAGGCCCGCGGCGCGCAACGGTTCAGTCTCGGGCATACATCCACGGCCGACGACGTTGCCGCCGTGGTAGCCGCCATCGGCGAAGCCTACACACGGGCACGCAAGGCCGGCATGGCCGGGCACGCATCAACCATCCAGACGGCAGGAACGGGTTTTTCATCATGAGGGTTCTGGCAGCGATGAGCGGCGGCGTCGACTCCGCAGTGGCGGCGGCGCGCGCCGTGGACGCGGGGCACGACGTCGTCGGCGTGCACCTGGCGCTCTCCCGCATGCCCGGCACGCTGCGCACCGGCAGCCGGGGATGCTGCACCATCGAGGACTCCCGCGACGCCTGGCGCGCCTGCGACATCCTCGGCATCCCGTACTACGTCTGGGACTTCTCGGAGCGCTTCAAGGAGGACGTCGTCGACGACTTCATCGCCGAGTACGCGGCGGGCCGCACACCCAATCCCTGCATGCGCTGCAACGAGCGCATCAAGTTCGCCGCGCTGCTGGAGAAGGCACTCGCGCTCGGCTTCGACGCCGTCTGCACCGGCCACTACGCCACCGTCCTCCGCGACGCCGACGGCAACCCGGAGCTCCACCGGGCAGCGGACTGGGCCAAGGACCAGTCCTACGTGCTCGGGGTCCTCACGCACGAGCAGCTCGAGCACTCCATGTTCCCGCTGGCGGCCACGCCGTCGAAGGCGGAGGTCCGCGCGGAGGCCGAGCGCCGCGGGCTCTCCGTCGCGAACAAGCCCGACAGCCACGACATCTGCTTCATCCCCGACGGCGACACGCGCGGCTGGCTCGAGGAGCGCATCGAGCTGACCGAGGGCGACATCCTCGACGTCGACGGCGAGCGCATCGGCAGCCACCCCGGGGCGAACGCCTTCACCGTGGGGCAGCGCCGGGGCCTCAAGCTCGGCACGCCCGCAGCGGACGGCAAGCCGCGCTTCGTACTCGAGATCCGCCCCAAGCAGAACGAAGTGGTGGTCGGTCCGGAGCATCTGCTCGCCATCGACGAGATGCGCGGCATCAAGGTGTCCTGGGCAGGTCTGCCGATCCACGAGGCGCGCTCGGGCGAGGAGTTCGACTGCATGGCCCAGGTGCGGGCGCACGGCGACCCGGTGGCTGCCCGCGCGCGGGTCGAGCGGGACGACGACGGCGCGCAGCAGCTCGTGGTGCGCCTCGTGGAGCCGATGCGCGGTGTGGCGCCCGGGCAGACGGTGGTGCTCTACCAGGGCACGCGCGTGCTCGGCCAGGCCACCATCGATTCCGCGCGGTCCGCGCTCCGTCCCGAGCCGGCCGCCCTGCAGGGGTAGTGCACGGCCCGCCGACGGCGTCTGCTTGACTGGTGGCATGACGCACCCGCACAGTGGTTTCGATCCGGCAGCATCCTCGCTCGCAGGGGACGTGGCCCCCGAGGTGATGGCCGAACTCCTCTCCGTGAGGAGCTCCATCGACAACATCGACGCGACCCTCGTCTACCTCCTGGCCGAACGCTTCAAGGCGACGCAGCGTGTGGGGCACCTGAAGGCCGAGCACGATCTGCCGGCGGGCGACCCGCAGCGGGAGTCGGCCCAGATCGCCCGGCTCAGGATGCTCGCGGAGGAGGCCCAGCTCGATCCCGCCTTCGCCGAGAAGTTCCTCAACTTCATCATCTCCGAGGTGATCCAGCACCACCAGGCCATCTCCGAGAGCCGGAGACCCGCACCGGGTGCCGGCCGTCCCGCGTCCGAGAACACGGCGGAGGGGCGCGACGAGCGTGCGTGAGGACAGCAGGGAGCAGGACGGCGACGCCGGGGGATCCGCGGTGACCGCCACCGGGGCCGGTGACTGGCCCGGAGTGGACCCGCTCGAGGCGAACCGGGCGATCCGCGGCGAACTCGGAGGTGTCAATCCGCCGTTCCTTCCGGCCCTCCCGGCCCGCGGACCGGGCAGTGACGCCACAGGACGCACGCTCGGCATGCTGGTCGAGCTGCCCTTCGATCTCCAGCCGCACGGGTGGCGCCTCACCCAGCGGCCCGGCAAGGACCAGCGGCGCGCCGAGTCGGCCCTCTCCTCGGACATCAACGCCCTCGGGGACATCGCCGGGGCGGAGGAGCGACCGGCGTCGCGCCTGGTCCTGCATCTGCAGGGCCCGCTCTCACTGGCGGCCGGCGTCCATCTGCACAGCGGCGAACGGGTACTCCTCGATCACGGTGCCCGGCGGGAGCTGTACGCGTCGCTCGCAGCCGGGGCGGCGGAGCTGGTCCGGCGTGTGGCCTCCGTGGCGCGCGGGGCGGGGATACTGCTCCAGCTCGACGAGCCGGCCGCGGAGGCCGTCCTCACCGGGAGCATCCCGACCGCCAGTGGCTACCGGACCCTCCGGGCGATCGATCGCCGCGAGGCCACGGAGGCGTGGGACCTCGTGACGGACTCCGCGCTCGCCGCCGGGGCGACCGGCACGGTCGTCGCTCCGGGACGGGGAGACGTGGCGTTCGAGGCCGCCCGCTCGAGTGCGGTGGAGGCCCTCGTCCTGGAGTTGTCGGCGGTCTCCGACCGGCAGTGGGACGCCCTGGCCGAGGACGTCGAGGGCGGACGTCGGCTCTGGCTCGCCATCCTCGATCCCGGGCACCCGGTGCCTCAGGTCAGCTCGCTGGTCGAGCCGGTACGGGCCGCCTGGAACCGCGTGGGTCTGCCCGTCGCCGCGCTCTCCGCCCTGACCGTCACCACGCTCCCCGGACCGGCCGGGCGCTCGCCCGCGGATGCCGTGGCCATGCTCACCAGACTGGTCCGCGCCGCCGACGCCCTGGACCAGCTCCGAGCCGAGGGCTGAGCTCCGGGCGGCGAAGTGGCTCAGACGCGGGCTTCCCAGCGGTCCGGCCGGGCACCCTCGGGCAGGACGCCGTCGAACTCCTCGAGCGTGTAGTCGAAACCACCGGCATAGACGAGAAGGGTGCCGAGCTGCCGGTGGACCACGCGGGTGGTGATTTTGAAGAGTCCCGTGGTGTCGTCCCACCACTGCTCCACGTAGGCGAGCGCGCCGACGGCGTCGGGCAGGGGCAGGCGGAGTCCGGCGAAGATCCGGGTCTGTGAGGAGACCATGCGGATGCGCCCCTCGCGGGTTGCCGTGCACGTGAGCAGGGTGGCCATGCGGCGGTGCCGGCCCACGTAGTCGGTCAGCACACCGTCCTGCAGCGAGGTGGTGTCCTCGAAGACGCGCAGGGCCGTCCCGAAGTCGAGCTCGCGCCGCGCGGTGAGCGACGGGCGGCCGAACGGATCCAGGTGCGGGTAGTTCCTGATGGTGAAGGGGACATCGCTGTTGTACTCGGGGAAGAAGGCGTTCTCGAGCGCGGTGAGCCGGAAGGCGGGCCGCGCGAACCAAGCGGTGCAGCCGGCGACGTCGAACACCCCGCGCCCGAATCCCGCGAGGCCACTCTCGGCGTGGAGACCGAAGTACTCGCGCAGTTCGGGCTGGAGCCTGCCGAACTCGCGTCCCATCGCTTCCTGGTAGATCGAGATCATGCCGCCCACTTCCGTCGCTCGGACACCCAGTCAACCATGATGCGGGCCGTGAACAGTCCGTGGGCCCGCAGGCTCGGACGGGCGTCGACACTCGAAGCCAGTCACAGGCGTCCCGCCGCCTTGAGGCGGATGTAGGTGTCCGCGAGCCGGGGCGGCAGCTCCGCGGGTACGGCGTCGACCACCTCGGCGCCGAGCAGGCGGAGTTGCCGGGCGACGGCGGCCCGGTCCAGCAGGGCGCGTTCCGCGGCCGCCGCACGGAACGTGGCGGACGCCGTGGACCGGTCGGCCCGCAGGTCCTCGAGCCGTGGATCGCGCACCGAGGCGACCACCACCACGTGCCTCTCGGTCAGGCCCGGAAGGGCGGGCAGCAGGCCCTCCTCCACGGACCCGGAGTCGAGGGAGGTCAGCAGCACCACGAGCGACCGGTGCGGGGAGGCGGAGCGCACCTGGGCGGGCACCCGCGACCAGTCGGCCTCGATCAGTTCCGGCTCCAGGGGTGCCATGGCGGTCACGAGGGCGCTCAGCAGGTTTCCGCGTGCCGAGGAGTCGACGCGCGCCCGGAGCCTGCGGTCGAACGCGAGGAAGTGCACCTTGTCGCCGCCGCGCTCGGCCAGGACGGAGAGCAGCAGCGCCGCCTCGATCCCGGTGTCCAGCCGCGGTTCGTCGAGGATGCGACCCGCCGACGTGCGGGAGGTGTCGAGCACGACGACGACACGCCGGTCCCGCTCGGGCCGCCAGGTGCGGACCACCGTGCCGCGGCGCCTCGCCGTCGCGCGCCAGTCGATGGATCGGACGTCGTCGCCGCGGACGTAGTCGCGCAGGGAGTCGAACTCGGTGCCCGCCCCCCTGAGCTGCACGGCGGAGCGGCCGTCGAGCTCCCGCAGTTTGCGGAGCTTCGAGGGGAGGTGCCGCCTGGAGTGGAAGGGCGGGAGCACCCGGAGCACGCCCGGTGCCGGCACGGTGATCTGCCGGGCGGCCAGACCGAGGGGTCCGGCGCTGCGGACGGTGACGGTGTCGACCCGCAGGATCCCCCGGCGTACCGGACGCAGGCGGACGGTCCTCCGACGTGCCTCACCCCGGGGCAGGGCGACCCTCTGCTCGGGATCCCGCGCCCCGGCCGAGGGCTGCCAGGTTTCGCGGAAGGTCGCCCGCATCCTTCGTGCGGTGTGGTTCCGCAGCACGAGGGCGCTGTCGCACTCCTCGCCCAGGCGCACGCCGTCGGGCAGTGTGCGGGTGATGCCGATCCGGCGCGGGGACGCCGCGAGAGCCACGTCGAGAGCCGCCAGCACGATCAGCAGCAGCGCCCACAGCAGGATCGAGGTGCTGCCCGGATACACGATGACGGGCACGACGCCGAGCAGTGCCAGGAGCACGAGGCGTCCGGTGATCACCATGGAGGGCTCCTCTCGGGTGCGGTGGGCGGGGCGGGGACGGGCTGGTCTACCGCGGGACGGCGACGGTGCTGAGGATGGTGCCGAGCACGGCGTCGGCGTCGACCCCGTCCATCTGCGCCTCGGGGCGCAGCGCCACCCGGTGCCGCAGGGCGGGCAGGGTGAGGGCCTTGACGTCGTCGGGCGTGACGAAGGACCGCCCGGACAGCCACGCCCAGGCCCGCGCGGTGTTCAGCAGGGCCGTGGCACCACGCGGGGAGACTCCGAGCTGGAACGACGGCGAGACCCGCGTGGCGCGCACGAGGTCCACGATGTAGGCGAGGACCTCGGGGGCGACGGCGACGCGCGCCACCGCGGCCCGTGCGCGCCCGATGTCCGAGGCGTCCGCGACGGCCCGGACGCCCGCGGCGTGGAGATCCCGGGGGTCGAAGCCGACGCTGTGGCGGCGGATCACCTCGATCTCGTCGTCGCGCTGCGGCAGCGGGAGCGTCAGCTTGAGCAGGAAGCGGTCGAGCTGGGCCTCGGGGAGGGGGTAGGTGCCCTCGTACTCGACGGGGTTCTGCGTGGCGGCGACGATGAACGGCGCGGGTAGCGGGCGGGAGGTGCCGTCCACCGAGACCTGCCGCTCCTCCATCGCCTCGAGCAGCGCCGCCTGGGTCTTCGGTGGCGTGCGGTTGATCTCGTCGGCGAGCAGGATATTGGTGAAGACCGGGCCCTCCCGGAAGCTGAACCCGGAGGTCCTCGCCTCGTAGACGAGGGACCCGGTGATGTCACCGGGCATGAGGTCAGGGGTGAACTGCACACGCCGGGTGTCCAGGTCCAGGGCCGTGGCGAGGGTCCGGACGAGCAGGGTCTTGGCGACGCCGGGCACGCCCTCGAGCAGGACGTGGCCGTCGGCGAGCAGGCCGATGAGCAGACCGGTCACCGCCGCGTCCTGGCCCACGATCGACTTGCCGACCTCCGTACGGACACGCAGGAGCGCGGCGCGCGTCGACTCGCCGTCGGTGGCGTCCTGATCGGCGATGTCCTGCATCTGGTCGGGATGGGTCATGGCGGGGTGATCTCCTTCTCGAGGTCGAGCAGTCCCTGCGACCAGGGCACGAGCTCACGGTTCGTGGTGGGGCGGTGCAGCAGGCGTCGCTCGAGCTCCTCGCGCGGGTACCCGCTCCTGCGCGCGGCGGCATCGATGATCTCTGACGCCGGGGCGGAGTGGTCCACCCGGAGACTCCGTGCCAGGCGCGTGAGCGTGCCCGATCGGAGCGTCGCGGCTGCGTGCTCGACGGAGCGCGCGTCCTGGTAGAGGCGCGCACGCCCTTCCGCCGTCTCCGCGGCGCGCACGAGGACGGGCAGGGGCTCGGTGGCGAGCGGGCCCATCCGCCGGCCCCGCCAGAGCATGGCGAGGACGGCACAGACGAGGAGCCAGGCGAGCAGCAGGTCCACCCAGGGCGGGAGGAGGGTCAGCGGGTCGATGCCTTCGCCGACCGAGGCGACGTCGGCTCCGGTGGGCTCGAACCAGACGAGCGCCGGTGACGACCCCAGGAGCTGGAGCGCGAGGGCGGCGTTGCCCTCGGCCGTGATCGATCGGTTCGCGAGGACGCCCGGCGCGCCGAGGACCCCCACGGATCCGTCGGCGCCCGTGACGTACAGGCCCCCCGGCGGGTCGCCCGTGGCGGACGGGAAGCACTCGACGGGCCCCGAGTAGAGCGAGCCGGTGGCGGTGATCGTCCCGGCAGCGCTCGCTCGGGGATCGGCGCATGCCGCCTCCGGCGGGGGAGTGTCGCCACCCGGGTCGAAGGGCAGGGGCCCCACGAGGTCGATGTCCTCCCCGAGTGCCGTGAGCTGCCGTGCCCCGGGTCCGGCCAGTACCGAGCGGTCCGCCGCCGTGGTCAGGGTGGCGATCTGCGTGGCGCTGAGGTACTGCCGGGCGTCGTTGAGGAACAGTGTGGCCGGTCCGGCGTCGAGGAGCGCCAGGGCCTCGTCGAAGGATCCGGGGCGCTCCACGTCCACGCCCTCGTCCGCGAGGACCTGCGCCACGCCCCGTGCCCCCTCGGGGCCGGGATTCTCCGGGGAGAGCGGTGCACCCTCCTCCCCGGTGCCGGAGAGGAGGGTGATCAGCACCGTGAGCGCCAGGACGACGGCGCCCACCACGAGGGGACGTGCGCCCCGGATCCGGTGCCGTGCTGTCGCTCGGGCGCTGCCGCCGTCGCCCATGGGCTCGGGCCCGCCGGCATGGTCCATCGACGCCGACGCCGACGCCGACGCCGACTCCAACTCCGACGCCGACGCCGACGCCGACGCCGACTCCAACTCCGACTTCGACGCCGACTCCCACTCCGACTTCGACGCCGACTTCGACTTCGACTTCGACTTCGACTTCGACTTCGACTTCGACTTCGACACGGCCGCCGGGACCGCCGACGCGCCGGGACGCCGCGTGCGGGCGCTCACCGCAGTGCCGCCGGGCTCTCGGCGGCTGCCCCGCGTACGGGATGGGCGGAGAACCGGGCGTCCACCTCCGCTGCCCGGCGATACTGCTGGTCCGACGCGGTCCCTCGCCCGTAGTGGGTCTCGTTGAACAGTTCGGCGAGCCAGGCGACCTCCCCGGCCAGGGCGGGAAACACGCCGCCGAGCTGCGCCGCAGCCTCTGACGCCGTCCGGCCCGGCTGCTCGTCCACGAGGACGCGTTCCTCCGCCGAGCGGATGATCGCGCGGAGCAGTTCGGCGATCGCCTCGTTCCAGTGCCCAGCAGCCGCGCGGTCGACGGCGCGGCTGCGATGCCCGGCGGCCGAGCGCCTCACGTCGCCGGTGAAGACGTCCGGCTCCGGTCGGGCACCCCGCGGATCGGCGCGCGGCCTGACGAGGATCACGGCGAGGACGACGACGA
Organism: uncultured Arthrobacter sp.; assembly: GCF_947493765.1. Classification (GTDB taxonomy): domain Bacteria; phylum Actinomycetota; class Actinomycetes; order Actinomycetales; family Micrococcaceae; genus Arthrobacter_D. The sequence continues at coordinate 433,855 of NZ_CANLSZ010000001.1, read as the reverse complement.
TCCCGGCCCCGAGCAGGAGGACGACCGTCCCGGGCCCCGGCCCGAGCGCTCCCAGTCCGTCGAGGAGCCTGCCGACGGCGCGCAGGAGGTCCTCGACGATCCGCTCCGCGAGATTCGGTCGGGCCTCCACGTAGACGCGCTTCGACAGCTCCTCGTCGAGGAGCCGGCGTGCCTCATCGGCGTCGGGCGTGAGGGCTCCGAGGATCACGGGCCGGCCCGTCGCGCCGTGAGCGCGTCCACCGCCGCGGGTATCAGGTGGACCCGCCCCGATGACCGAAGGAGGTGGTCCCTCCCGGGATGACATCCGTCGTCGTGGTGCCGGCGTTCTCGTGCTCGCGCATCAGCACGACGTCGAACCCCTCCCGCCAGATCCGCAGGTCCACGTAGAGCAGCGCCGTGACTCCGGCCTGGAACGCGTAGCCGACGGCGGTGAACAGGGCCGTGATGGCCTGTGTGGCGGCCAGGACGGGAAGCGATTCGAGGACGTCCGGCGCGGCGGAGGAACTCGAGCCGAAACCGATCAGCAGGGTCACGACGAAGGTGAGCGGAGCGGCGATGACGGAGCTGATCACCGAGACGATCACGCTGGTCAGCAGCACGATGCCGAAGGTACGCCACCAGTTGCCGCGGGTCAGTACCCACGAGCGCCTGATCGACGCCCACGGTCCGGTGCCCTCGAGCATCAGCGCAGCAGGGGCCACCACGAGCTTGATGCTCGCCCAGACCAGGACCACGACGGCGCCGAGCGCGAGCGGCACGATCAGGAGCGCGGAATCGGTGCCGAGGCCGGCGATGGCGAGGACCGAGATCCCCACGAGCAGCACCACGCCGAGGGCGGTGGCGGCGAAGGCGAGGAGCCCGAAGCCGAGCAGCGGCAGCAGGCGGGGCCGGGCGAGGCGCCAGGCCTGGCCGAAGGAGGTCCTCTGAGCGATCACGGAGCGCGCGATCGGGATGACGAGGATGCCCTGCAGGAGCAGCAGTGCCACGGCGGAGACGATGCCCGACACCGAGGCGAAGACGCCCAGGCCGGCAAGGGCACCGATCATGCTCTCCGTGCTGGGATCGGTCGCCTCGAACACCGCCAGGGAGGAGGCGAGACTGCCGAACAGGAGCACGACCACCACGGCGACGACGGCCTGCAGGAGGATCGCGGTGCCGAAGGTGGCGAGGGGGTTCCTGCGGCAGGCCTGGAACGCTCCGTCCAGTATCTCCCCGAGGCCCAGCGGGCGGAGCGGGATGACACCCGGTTTCGGGGGTGCCCGATATATCGGGCAGGGAGGGTGGAACTGCCCGGGGCCCCCGAACGCCGGGCCGTGGCCCCGGGTTCCGTACTGCTCGCCCCAGCCCTGCGCCGGAGACCGTCCGGGGGGCTGCCACGGTGACGAGGCCTGGCCGTCGTCGTCCGCGCCGGTCCACCCACCGCCGCGGGCTCCATCCGGGTCGGGGCCCGGTCCCTGGCCCGGCCGGCTGTCCGGATCACTCATGGTGTTCCTCCGGTCGATCGTCCGGGAAGCACGGCTCGCCTCCCTCCCTCCCTAGCATCATAGGCACCGCATCCCTCCGCGGAGGGATGCGGAGCGGCGTGCGGACAACACGCCCTGTCGGGCGCCCGGCGGCGCTGTTGGGACTTGAGGGCCCCGTACGACACTATTGAGGCATGAAGGCGCGCATCCTGGTCGTCGATGACGACGAAGCCCTGTCCGAGATGATCGGCATCGTTCTCCGCAACGACGGCTTCGATCCCGTGTTCTGCGCGGACGGCGATGCCGCACTCGGTGTCTTCCGTGCGAGCAACCCGGACATCGTGCTGCTGGATCTCATGCTCCCCGGCATCGACGGGATCGAGGTCTGCCGTCAGATCCGCGCCGAGTCGGACGTCCCCATCGTGATGCTGACCGCCAAGTCGGACACCTCCGACGTCGTCCGGGGACTCGAGTCCGGCGCGGACGACTACGTCCCCAAACCCTTCAAGCCCGCCGAGCTCGTCGCCCGGGTGCGCGCCAGGCTGCGACCGGCCGAGTCGAAGGCCCCCGAGACCGTGCGGATCAAGGACGTCACGATCGACGTCGCGGGCCACGAGGTCACCCGGGCCGGGGAGCGCGTGTCGCTCACGCCGCTCGAGTTCGATCTGCTGGTGGCGCTGGCCCGGAAGCCGTGGCAGGTCTTCACCCGGGAGCTGCTCCTGGAACAGGTCTGGGGCTACCGGCATGCCGCCGACACGCGGCTGGTCAACGTACACGTGCAACGGCTCCGGTCGAAGATCGAGCGTGACCCGGAGGCGCCCGAGATCGTCCTGACGGTGCGTGGTGTCGGCTACCGAGCCGGTCAGGCCTGACCTGGCGGGCGCCGACGGAGCCCCGCCGCACGAGCCGTCCGTGGCAGGCGGGTCAGCCGGCGCCCACCCGGCCGTGGGCCGTGTCCAGGGGGCTCCGGCACGCTTCCGCGGTGTGCTCCGGAGGATCGCGGCGCACTGGAGGCGGTCGCTGCAGTTCCGCACCGTGGTGGCGACGATGCTGCTGACCTCGGCGTCGTCGGTCGCGGTGGGCGGTTTCCTGTCCACCCAGATCGCCGGTGCGCTCTACGACCAGCGCTTCGATCAGTTCAGCGCCGAGGCGACCACCGAGCTCACCCGGTACAAGGCCGTCTTCCGGGACTCCCCGGCCACCGATCGGGACACGATCAGCCGCCTGGTGCTCGACTCGGTCACCGCCCTGGCCGGGAACGACACCGATTCGCCGCGCGAGGCCATCCTGGCACCCATCTCCGGTGAGGAGATCGTCATCCCCACCACGTCCAGCCAGAAGGGTGCGACGGCGCGCATGCTGCCCCAGGACCTCCAGGCCGCCGTCGCGGACGGCGAGGACATCTACTGGTCCCCGATCGTGATCCCGGTGACCGAGAGGGGCGAGGTCGAGGCCCCCGGAGTCGCCTTCGGTACCCGGGTGACCCTCCCGCCGGAGCAGACGCCCTACGCGCTCTACGTCTTCTACGACCTGTCCACCATGCAGGCGACCCTGAACTACATCCAGCGCGTCCTGGCGATCTCGGGTCTCATCCTCCTGGTCATGATCGGTGCGATCGCCTGGTACGTCACCCGCAGTGTCGTCCGCCCGGTCAGCCATGCCGCGGCCGTGTCCGAGAAGCTCGCAGCGGGTCAGCTGCAGGAGCGCATGGAGGTCAGCGGGGAGGACGAGGTGGCGCGCCTCGGGGTCTCGTTCAACCACATGGCCGGCAGCCTGCAGGACCAGATCAACCAGTTGGCCCAGCTGTCGCAGATGCAGCAGCGCTTCGTCTCGGACGTCTCGCACGAACTCCGCACCCCGCTGACCACCGTGCGCATGGCCGCCGAGGTGCTGCACGATGCCCGGGAGGACTTCGACCCGATCAACAGGAGATCCGCCGAGATCCTCTTCGACCAGGTGGAGCGCTTCCAGGCCCTGCTCGCCGATCTGCTCGAGATCTCCCGCTTCGACGCCGGCGCGGCGACGCTGGAGGCCGAGTCGGTGGACATCGTGCAGCTGGTGCAGCACGCGATCGACGGCGCCTGGCCGCTCGCCGAGCGGCTCGGCTCGGAGGTGACCATCATCTCCACGGAATCGAGCTGTATCGTCGACGCGGATGCGCGGCGGATCGACAGGATCCTGCGCAATCTCATCGTCAATGCACTTGAGCACGGGGAGGGCAGGCCGGTCGACATCCACATCAACTGCAGCCCGGAGGCCGTCGCGGTGGCGGTCCGTGATCATGGCATCGGCATGACGGGGGACCAGGCCTCACGCGTGTTCGATCGTTTCTGGCGGGCCGATGCGGCCCGTGCCAGGACCACGGGGGGCAGCGGGCTGGGGCTGTCCATCGCGACCGAGGACGCCCGCCTCCACAGGGCGTGGCTGGAGGCCTGGGGGGAGCCCGGGCAGGGGTCGTGCTTCCGGCTCACCCTGCCGCGACGCCAGGACATCGATCTGGCGTCCTCCCCGGTGGCGCTCCCGCCCGCGCCGATCACCACCGCGGCGTCCACGGACGCCGTCGGGACGAGCGGGTCCGGGGCGGACGATCCCGGGCAGATCGGCGCCGACGGGCGGGCCCAGCAAGTACAGGAGGTGGGACAGCGCCGTGAGACCCCCTAGAACGACGACGACGACGAACACGACGCCGACGCCGGCCGGGAGGTCATGCCGCGCCACTACCGGCCCGATCGGCGTCCTGACGGCGCTGCTGATGTGCCTGCTCCTGTCCGCCTGCACGGCGATCCCGACGGACGGTCCGGTGGGGGTCATCTCCGCCTCCGACGGCGAGACCGGCGGGGTGGCGGCGGTGTTCGATCCCCGGGGCCCGGCGGTCGACGCGAGTCCCGTGCGCATCCTCCTCGACTTCATCACCGCGGGGACCGGCACGAGCGACGGCTACAGCGTGGCCCGCCAGTACCTGACCCCGGAGCTGCAGGACACCTGGAAGCCGGAGGAGCGGATCGTGCTGTTCCGCTCCGATCCACGCGTGGAGGCGCGCGAGGCCGAGGGCGCGTACCAGATCCAGCTCGAGACCACGGGCATCATCGACGCGGCGGGCGTGCGGACCAACAGCGTGGTGCCGGCGACGGAGACCATGGACGTGCGCCTGGTGCAGGTGGACGGCCAGTGGCGGATCGACGAGATCCCCGACGGGATCATGCTCGCCCAGAGCAGCGCGCGGGATCTCCTGCTCTCCCACGACCTCTACTTCTACAGCAGCACCTACCGGTACTGGGTGCCCGACGCCCGCTGGTTCGTCCGTCGCACCGGCGTGACGGCCCGGGTGGTCGGGGCCATGCTGGCAGGTCCGGTGCCCTACCTCCAGGGCTCCGTCACGAGCGCCTTCCCGGAGGGTGTGAGCCTCGCCCGGGACTCGGTGCCGATCACCTCGGGAACCGCGACGGTGGAACTGTCCTCCCAGGTCCTCGAGAACGCCACGAATCTGAGCCTGCAGCAGATGAACCAGCAGTTGCAGGTCAATCTGCTGGGCCTGAACGATGTCACCTCGGTGGAGATGACCACCGACCAGCCCATCGAGCTGGGCCCGCCGTCCCCTGACCTCGTGGTGCCCGAGCTCTCCCCCGACGTGGGAGGGGAGCAGGTGGCGGTCTCCGACGACGAGCTGGTCTCCGTGCGCGACGGCCGGGTCGCGCCGATCGAGGGCCTGCCGTCCGTGGCCGAGCTCGGGCCGCGCGATCCGGCGGCCTCCGTCTCGGGCAGCGCCTATGCCTTCGTGGACGCCGCGCGCAAGGCGCTGTACGTCGCGGCGCCGGGCAGCGAGGCACGCAGGATCGCCGTGGGTACGGCGCTGACCCAGCCGTCCTTCGACACCGAGAACTGGGTCTGGACGGCGCGCTCCGTCGGCGGGCGCAGCGAGGTCCTCGCCGTGCCGCCCGGTGGGGCGGAGCGGGACGCCGCCGTGCTGACGGCGAGCTGGCTCGGGGACCAGGAGGTCCTCGATCTGCGCGTCTCGCGGGACGGAGCCCGTGCCCTGGTCGTCACCGATCGCGGGGGTGCGGCGGAAGTGGTCCTGAGCGGGATCACGCGGTCCCCCGAGGGCGTACCCCAGACCCTGACGTCGCCGCTGTCCATTCCCACCGCGGTCGACGTCGACACCGCCAAGTGGGCGGGGCAGAGCACCATCGTCGCCTCGGCCGTCGGTGCCACCGTCACGGCGGAGCCGGTGGTGCTGCATCTGGACGGCGAGCAGGAGGCGATGGCCACGCTCGACGGCGTCCTCGGGATCAGTGCAGGAGCGGACGCCGAGGAGATGTTCTACGCGCAGGCGGGGGAGACCCTCTACCGGCGCATCGGCAACAGCTGGGTCGACGAGAACATCGACGTGGTCGACCCCGCCTTCCCCGGGTGAGGTCGTCCACATAGCTGTGCTCCGGCCCGCCTCCGGTGCGCAGCCGTGCTCTGCTGAAGGCGTGGATCCCAGCAGAGCGGCCCTGTCCCGCGGGCTGGACGCCGTGTACTTCGGGCGTCCGTACCAGCGCCTCGCGGGTGCGCTCCGCGGTTTCGGGACCCTCGTGCTGCCCGCGTCGTGCGTGCAGTGCGGCGCCTGGGACTCCTCCCTGTGCCGCGCGTGCCTCACCCGGTTCAGGCGGTCCACCGCACGGCCGTTCCGCGCGGAGGCCGGAGCCGAGTCCCTGCCCGACGTCCCGCCGCCGGACCCGGTGCGCCCCGCGGACCACGGCTTCGGGCCCCTGCCGGTCGTCGCGGCGGGTCGGTACGGAGGCGTGGTGGCCCGGGTGCTGCTGGCCTACAAGAACCACGGGCACGTGGATCTGGCCGCACCCGTCGCGGCGGCACTCGCGGGCGCGCTGCACGCCGCGGTCCCCGCGGACACCGGCGGGGCGGGGGTTCCGGCGGGAGGGGGCGTCCTCCTCGTCCCCGTGCCGACGCGGGCGTCGTCGCGACGTCGCCGCGGCTACGATCCGGTGATGCTGCTCCTGGCGCGCCTGCAGCGTAGCGCCTCCCTGCCCGCGGGAACAGTGCTCGGTCCGGTCGTCCGGCACCGCCCGTGGGCGGCGCTCGTGGCACGGCTCGCCCGGCGGCACGGCCTGCCGTCCGTCCGCGAGCTCCGCGCGGCGGTCCTTCCGGATGCCGGCGGCCAGAAGGGGCTGGGTCGGCGTCGTCGCCGGTCCACCGTGCTCGGGTCCATGGGGGTGGCGGCACGGGCCCGGAGCACGCTGTCCGGACGCGAGTGCGTCATCGTGGACGACGTCCTGACCACCGGGGCGACCCTCGGGGAGGTGCACCGTGTCCTGGTGGCCTGCGGTGCCACGGTCCTGGGCGCCGTCGTGGTGGCGGCTGTCCCGCCCGCGGGGGAGGCCGGCCGTTCCTCCGGTGCGGACGCGCGGGGACATACGGACGAGACATCTCCCGCCGATGGGTGAATAAAGCACCGGGGTGAACTACCGTGAGGCATGGGTACAACTCAGTGACGGAACGTACCCCTCGGCGGCGGCTCTGCACAGCGCGCGGCCGCCGTTGTGTCACCTTGACGATGTGGAGGGCACCATGGAGTTTGAGATCAATGGCCGGAACCTTGCGGTATCGGACCGGTTCCGTGAGTACGCGACCGAGAAGATCGACAAGATCGAGCAGCTCGGCGACAAGGTACAGCGGGTCGACGCGAAGATCACCAAGGAACCCAACGCACGCATGGCGGACACGTCGCTGACCGTCGAACTGACGGTGATCTGCAGGGGACCGGTGGTCCGCGCGGAAGCCTCGGCCTCGGACAAGTTCGCCGCCTTCGATCTCGCCTATGCGAAGCTCCTCGAGCGACTGCGCCGGGCCCGCGACCGCCGGAAGGTCCATCACGGACGCCACACGCCCGTCGCCGTGCGGACGGCGACCGCCGGGCTCGAGCCCGCGGATCCCGGCCAGCCCCTCTACCAGGAGTCCCAGGGGGCCGCGGAGGCGGCCCGACCGGCCTCGCAGCAGGACGGCGATCCCTATGCCTCGCCGGACGACGTGCCCGCCGGTGATTCGCCGGTCCTCATCCGCCGGAAGGTCTTCTCCGGCACGCCGATGACGCTCGACGACGCCGTCGACAACATGGAACTGGTGGGCCACGACTTCTACCTCTTCGTCGACTCCGCCACGGGAGCCTCCTCGGTGGTGTACCGGAGGCAGGGGTGGACCTACGGAGTGATCTCGCTCGACGCCGAGGGACTGGACGGCACCGCGCCGTCGCGTGAGCAGCTCCTCGCCTACCGCGGCGAGGAAGCGGCGTCGGCCTGATCGTCCCCGGGAGCTGAGGCTCCCGAACAGCAACCAGTCATCCACCTGCCCCCGCGCCGGAACGCGGGGGCAGGTCCGTGCAGCAGCCCGCACAGGAGCCCATGCCCGATCTGACCACGGCCCAGGCCCGGCGCATCCTCCTCGGCGCCCAGGGGCTGCACCGGCCGCGACCGGAGACCGAGCCGACCCGCCGGAGGATCGACACCGCGGTCCGGCGCCTGCAGGTCCTGCAGCTCGACAGCGTCAACGTCCTCACGCGCTCGCACTACCTGCCGCTGTTCTCGCGCCTCGGACCCTACGAGCCGGCCCTCCTGGATGCGCTGTCGGCGCGGGCGCCCCGGCGACTCGTGGAGTACTGGGCCCACGAGGCGAGCCTCGTCCCGCCCGAACTCTTCCCGCACCTGCGCGCCTGGCAGCGCCGCACCTGGATGGGGGCGGGCAGCCTGCCGCAGGCCCAGCGTACCCTGCTCGAGACCACCATCCTCGAACTCCTCGACCGCAGCGGCCCGCTGACCGGTTCGGAGATCCAGCGGCGCCTCGGTGCCGACCCCACGCGGCCCGCCGACGGCTGGGGCTGGCGGTGGACCGCGGCGAAGCGCGTCCTGGAGGACCTCTTCGGCCGTGGCCTCCTCGGATCCGCCGGCCGCACCTCCCAGTTCGAGCGCCGCTACGCACCCATCAGCCGGGTGCTCCCCGAGCCCGCCCTGGCCACGCTGGAGATCGAGCGGCCCGCGGCCCTGGCCGTCCTGGCCGAGCGCGCAGCAGGGGCCCTCGGGGTGGCCTCCGCCCGATCGATCGCCGACTACTTCCGCACACCCGTCCGTCCCACGCGTGACGCGCTCGACCACCTCGTGGCGGCGGGGTCCCTGGAGGCGGTCACCGTGGACCGGGGCCAGGAGCGGTGGTACCTGCACCCCGCAGCGGTCCGCCCCAGGCGGGCCGGCGGGCGGGCGCTGCTGAGTCCGTTCGACTCCCTCGTCTTCGACCGCGACCGCCTGCACCGCCTGTTCGGCGTGCACTACCGCATCGAGATCTACACGCCGGCGGACCGGCGGATCCACGGGTACTACGTGCTGCCCTTCCTCCTCGGCGACGCGATCGTCGCCCGCGTCGATCTCAAGGCGGACAGGGCCTCTGGACGATTGCTCGTGCGCGGCGCCCATGCCGAGACCGGAGCGCCACCCGGTACCGCGGCGGAACTCGCGGACGAGCTGCGCCTCCTGGCCCGCTGGCTGGGACTGGACGACGTCGTCGTCGAGGATCGCGGGGACCTGGCGCATGCGCTCGCCGTGGAGGCGGGCAGGCTAGCCTGAGCCGGTAGGGATCCTCGTCGGCGCGGTCCGGCGGGGAACCGACGCGGCGATCCGGTCGTCGAAGTACACTAGACAGGCCATCTTGGGCAGCATCAGATTGGGAGCAGAGACCAGTGCCATCACTTCTTGAACGAGTACTTCGGACCGGCGATAAGAAGACACTGAAGAGACTCCGGAACTACGCTGACGCCATCAATGTCCTCGAGGACGAATTCCGGGACATGACCGACGCCGACCTGCGCGGGGAGACCGATCGGCTCAGGAAGCGCCACGCGGACGGTGCATCGCTGGAGGATCTCCTCCCCGAGGCGTTCGCGGCCGTGCGAGAGGCCTCGAGCAGGACCCTCGGCCTGCGCCACTTCGACGTCCAGCTCATGGGCGGCGCTGCCCTGCACCTGGGCAACATCGCCGAGATGAAGACCGGCGAGGGCAAGACCCTCGTGGCGACGGCTCCCGCTTATCTGAACGCCCTCAGCGGCAAGGGCGTCCACGTGATCACGGTCAACGACTACCTGGCCGAGTACCAGTCGGATCTCATGGGGCGTGTCTACCGCTTCCTCGGCCTCACGAGCGGTTGCATCCTGTCGAAGCAGGACCCCGCCACCCGCCGGGAGCAGTACGCCGCCGACATCACCTACGGGACGAACAACGAGTTCGGGTTCGACTACCTGCGCGACAACATGGCCTGGAGCTCCACCGAGCTGGTCCAGCGCGGTCACAACTTCGCCATCGTCGACGAGGTGGACTCCATCCTCATCGACGAGGCCCGGACACCCCTGATCATCAGCGGTCAGGCCTCGGGCGACGTCAACCGCTGGTACAACGAGTTCGCCAAGGTGGTGCAGAAGCTCTCCGTCGACGTCGACTACGAGGTGGACGAGAAGAAGCGCACGGTGGGTGTGCTCGAGGACGGGATCGAGAAGGTCGAGGACTACCTCGGCATCCACAATCTCTACGAGTCGGCGAACACGCCTCTCATCGGGTTCCTCAACAATGCGATCAAGGCCAAGGAACTCTTCAAGGCCGACAAGGACTACGTCGTGCTCAACGGGGAGGTCATGATCGTCGACGAGCACACCGGCCGGATCCTCGCCGGCCGCCGCTACAACGAGGGCATGCACCAGGCCATCGAGGCGAAGGAGGGGGTGGACATCAAGGCCGAGAACCAGACCCTCGCCACGATCACCCTGCAGAACTACTTCCGCCTGTACGACACGCTCTCCGGCATGACGGGTACCGCCGAGACCGAGGCGGCCGAGTTCATGTCCACGTACAAGATCGGCGTCGTCCCCATCCCCACCAACCGGGAACTGATCCGTCAGGATCTCTCGGACCTGATCTACAAGAACGAGGTCGCCAAGTTCGAGGCGGTCGTGAAGGACATCCTCGAGCGCAACAAGACCGGTCAGCCGGTCCTGGTCGGTACCACCAGTGTGGAGAAGAGCGAGTACCTCTCGAAGCAGCTGGCCGGCGCCGGGGTGCGGCACGAGGTGCTCAACGCGAAGAACAACGCGCGTGAGGCCGCCATCATCGCCCAGGCCGGCCGCAAGGGCGCCATCACCGTCGCCACGAACATGGCCGGGCGCGGCACCGACATCATGCTCGGCGGCAACGCGGAGTTCAACGCCGTCGCCGCCCTCGAGAAGCTGGGACTGGACCCGGCCGACGACGCCGAGGCCTACGAGGCGAGATGGCCCGGCGCGCTCGAGGCGGCCAAGGAAGCGGTCAAGGCCGAGCAGCTGGAGGTCCGCGAGCTGGGCGGTCTGTACGTGCTGGGGACCGAGCGCCACGAATCGCGCCGTATCGACAACCAGCTGCGTGGCCGGTCGGGCCGCCAGGGTGATCCCGGCCGCTCCCGGTTCTACCTCTCGCTCACCGACGACCTCATGCGGCTCTTCAATTCCGGCGGTGCGGAACGGATCATGAACAGTTCCACGATGCCCGACGACGTCGCGCTCGAGTCGAAGCTCGTGTCCAAGGCCATCGAGAACGCGCAGGGCCAGGTGGAGGGCCGCAATGCGGAGCAGCGCAAGAACGTCCTCAAGTACGACGACGTCCTGAACCGGCAGCGTGAGGCCATCTACGGTGACCGCCGCCGCATCCTCGAGGGCGGGGACCTGAAGGAGAAGGTGGGGTTCTTCCTCGAGGACGTCATCACCGCGATGGTGGACGAGGCCACGGAGCAGGGCCACGGCGACGACTGGGACTACGACCTGCTGTGGACGAACCTGAGGACGCTCTACCCGATCACGCTCACCTCGGCGGAGGTCATCGAGGAAGCCGGTGGTGCCTCCAGGCTCACGCGCGACTTCCTGCACGCGGAGATCCTCTCCGACGCCAAGCTCGCCTACCAGGCCCGTGAGGAGGCGCTCGGCGAGCAGGCCATGCGCGAACTGGAGCGCCGCGTGGTCCTGTCGGTCATCGGCCGGAAGTGGCAGGAACACCTGTACGAGATGGACTACCTGAAGGAGGGCATCGGGCTGCGCGCCATGGCGCAGCGCGATCCGCTCGTCGAGTACCAGCGCGAGGGCTTCATCCTCTTCCAGGCCATGATGGAGTCGATCCGTGAGGAGAGCATCGGGTTCCTCTTCAACATGGAGATCGAGGTGTCGGCACCGGCCGCCACCGGCCTGCCCGGTGTCACCGACGGCCGGAGCCTGGTCCAGGCCCCGTCCATCAAGGCAGCAGGGCTCGATGCTCCGGCGAAACCCGCCACGCTGAACTTCATCGCCCCCAACGCCCAGGGCGAGGCCGAGGTCCAGGTGGAGCGGACCAAGGCCGAGGTGGCGCCCACCAGGAGCAAGAAGACCCGGAAGAAGTAGCTCAGCCGATCTCGAGGGCGGTGATCCGCCACGACCCGCGCCATTGCTCGATCCTGAGGGCGATGGCGCGGACCCGTTTCTGGTCGAAGGCGACCACCGACGCCTCGTAGATGCCGCTGGTGACCTCACAGATGCGGACGGACCGGATCAGGACATGCCGCGGGGTGCTTGTACGTGCCGCCCCGACCCGATGGACCGGCTGCGTGATGCAGCGCACCAGATTGGTGCGCAGCTGCAGCCGCTCGTAGTTCTCCGGATCCAGCCAGCGGGCCAGCTGCTGCAGCGGCCGGGTGCCCGCGAGCACCTCGAGTGCCCCCTGTGCCACGGACCGGGCAATCCGGGCAACCCGTCGGGACGTCTCGGATTCCGCATCCGCATCCGGATCCGCATCGTGATCCAGCCGGCGGGGGGCGGCGTCGATCCGTGCACGTCCCTCCTCCGGTGGTGCACCGCCCTCGGCGTCACCCGTACAGGGGCGGAGCTCGATGACGGGCGCCGCGTCCCGGGGCCGCGCACGCATCGGCTGACGCACCGGGCGTGGCGCCCCGCTGGCCTCGGCGAGCTGATGGACGGTGTTCTCACGGAGTCTGCTGACGGTCGACATGGCGCTTCCTTTCCACAGGGTGTCTGCGTTCGCTGCTGCGGGGTCGGGGTCGGGGTCGGAGTCGGGATCCTAGGCCGGAGCCCGCAAAACCTGGCCGGGGAGCAGGAGGCAGGGATCGGGCCCGATGGTCGACGCGTTCGCCTCGTACCAGCCGGGCCAGGTCGCGGCCACGTCGGCCGCGGTCGCCAGGGGGCCGAGCTGGGCCGCCACGATGGACCAGAGCGAATCACCCTGTGCAACCACGATCTCCGCGGGCCCCACCTGCGGTCGTGTCTCCGCGCGGACCATGGGTCCGCCGTCGGTCGGTATCGGCGCAGGTTCCCACCCGCGGTCCGTGGCGGGCGCGCCGGCGTCCCCGGTGGGCAGCGGCGTGGGTGCAGGCGTGGCCCACGTGGGTGCCGGTCGCGGTGTTCCCGCGGCGTCGGATCCGGGGGACGGGAGGTCCTGCGGAGTCCAGTAGGGCGATCCGGGAGCGCCGGGAGTGCCTGCATCCCCCGCGGGCGGGACGGACCCGGAACTCTCCAAGGCAGGGGTAGCGGCAGCGGCGGAGGCAGGGGCAGGGGTAGCGGCAGCGGCGGAGGCAGGGGCGGTCCGGTCCGGGGACCGCAGGAGGACGTCCGAGCCCCCGTGCTCCGCCGGCGCGGGGAGGGCGATGCCCGCGGCACCGGACGGGGCCGGCGCTGCCTGGGCCACGGCCGGGACGGCCAGGACGTTGAGGCCCAGAAGGGCCACGGCGAGGCGCTGCATCGTCGCCGGAGTCCAGCGTGCAGCCCAGGTGGCGGCCGGTGACGGGCCCCGCCGCCGCAGCAGCTCGGACGCCAGCGCGAGCAGCAGCGCGAGGATCCACACACCGATGATGCCCAGGCCTGCGACGGAGAGCCCGACGGCGAGGGTGTCCTCGACACCGACGGATGCCGTCGATCCGTGCAGCGTGCGTCCTGCCACCAGCAGCACAGCCCCGGTGAGCAGGATCAGCCCCGCCTGCAGTGCGTCAGCCTGTCTCGTCATGATCCCCACCTCGAGTACGTCCGTGTGCTTCTTTTGGATCAGTTTGATGCAGTTTGATGTCGTTTGTCGAGACCCAGTTTTCTTGTGCACAGTCGTTGACCGGTCGATCGGCCCTGCCTATCGTGAGGTGATGCGCTGGGATGCCCTGTTCGACGATCTGGAGGCGCAGCTGGAGTCGGCCGCCACCCGGGAGCAGGAGAGCGAGATCCGGGAACGGACCAGGGCCGAGCAGTCGCGCCTCACCCTCGTCCAGCGCCTGGCCGGACACCTCGACCGTCCACTCGGCGTCACCACCCGCGGAGGCCGGTCCCTCACCGGGAGGCTGACCACGGTCGGTTCGGCGTGGATCGCCGTCCTCGTGGAGGGCCGCTCGATCATCGTGCCGCTGGACTCGCTCAGCAGCATCCGCGGGCTGGGCCGGGGCGTGGGTCAGCCGCTCACGGGCGTCGGCGCCAGGCTCGGACTGGGGTCCGCGCTGCGGGCGCTCTCGCGGGACCGGGTGCAGGTGTCGATCTGGCTGGTGGCACCGGCAACACGCACCACGGGCGTGATCGATCGCGTCGGTGCCGACTTCCTCGATCTCGGTCTCACCGGTCCGGGGGAGGGCAGGAGGGGAACGGTGATGCGCGATCTCCTGACCGTGCCCTTCGCCTCCATCGACACCCTCGATGCGGCGACCGCCTCGGAGTGAGGGATCGGGCGAGGGTCGACGGGACGGCGTTCCGCCGCAGTCTGCCGAAGATGATGATCAGGAGCCGTGACCAGGAGCCGTGACCAGGGAGTTCGTGACCTCGCGGACCGTGACGTCCGTCAGGCCGGGGGCAGGCCTGCGTCGTCGTTCCGGAGGCCGGAGGCGGTCTTCTCGTAGGCCCTGGTGATGTAGTCCTCGAGGACGCGGGTCTCCACTCGCCACTGGCCACGTCCGCCCACCTGGATGGCCGGCAGTTCACCCGAGCGCACGAGCGCGTAGGTCTGCGACGAGCTGATGTTGAGGACCTCGGCCACATCGGCGAGGGTGAGGAAGCGTCGCTCGACCACTACGGCCCCTCTCCTGCTGGTTCGGTCACGGCTCAAGTCTGCCACCGCATCCGTCCTCTCCGGCGGATATCCACACCGCACCGTGATTTGGCAGCGACCGGTTCCCATCGGAGCCGCCGTACACAACAATGGCGGTCAGGGGTGCCGGATGCGGGCGCCACGGACCCGATGGGGGACGAGAGTGAGCACCGACGTACGGATCGCCCAGCCCACAGGAGAGGCCCCGCGCCTGAGGAAGCCGTCGTGGAAGGACCCGCGCCTGCTCATCGGCCTCCTGCTGGTGCTGGCCTCGACCGCCGGCGTCGTGGCCCTCCTGGACAGCCAGAACACGACCACGGAGGTGTACTCGGCGCGGCAGAACGTGGCGGTCGGGTCGCCGCTGACGCCCGACGACGTCGTGGCGGTGCCGGTGCGCCTCGGCGACGCTGCAGGCTCCTACCTGTCGGCCGGTGAGCAGATCCCGGACGGTGCGGTGGTGACGAGGCTCGTCACCGCGGGGGAGCTGATCCCCACGGCCTCGCTCGGACGCGCCGACGCCCTGGACCGCAAGCCCGTGGGGCTGACCGTCGAGGATCCGTTGCCCTCGGGAACCGGCACGGGGGACCGCGTCGACGTGTGGGTCTCCCTGCGGACGGACACGAACAGCTATGAGGAACCCCGGCTGCTGCTCGAGGCCGCGGAAGTGGCCGAGCTGACGGTCGGGGAATCGGCCCTCGGCGCGAGCACCTCGACCCTCGTGCAGGTGCTCGTCGGCGACGAGGCGATGCCCGACCTGCTCGACGCCCTGTCCAACGATGCCCGCATCGCCGTCGTCCTGAATCTCGGTGCGGGTTCGTGAGCATCCCGGTCATCACGCTCGGCGGCGTGGCGAGCGCCTTCGTGCCGGGGCTCGAGCAGCTCCGGGGCCCGGTCACGGTGGTGCGCCGGTGCGAGGACCTGGCCGAACTCGTCGCCGCCTGCCAGAGCGGACTCGCCCGTGCGGTCATCCTCGCGCCCGGCGCCGCGGAGCTGACGGTCTCGCTCATCACGCGACTGCACTTCGCCGGCGTCGTCGTGGTCGCCCTGTCCGAGCCTGCGGCGACGCCGGGCGCGGAGGCCGTGGACGGGGTGGTGTACGTCGACCAGGGCGTGGCCCCGGCGACCCTCGCCGACGCCGTCTCGCGGGCCGTCGAGCAGTTCGAGGAGGAGGACCCGCCGCCGCGTGGCTCGTTGGCGTTCGCCGACCCCTTCGACGTGCCGCAACCGGCCCGGGCCGCGCTCGCCGACACGGCGGGGCCGCCCGGGGACGGGCGGGTGGTCGCGGTCTGGGGTCCGGTGGGGAGCCCGGGACGGACCACCGTGGCGATCAACATGGCGGCGGAACTGGCGGCGGCGGGGACCTCGACGCTGCTGGTGGACGCCGACACCTACGCGGCGAGTGTCGGCGCCTGTCTCGGGCTGCTGGACGAATCGGCGGGGCTCGCACAGGCCTGCCGCATCGCCGACCAGGGCGGCTTCTCGCCCGCAGCCCTCGAGCGGATCGCCGTGAGTGTCGCCATCAAGGGAGGTCGCCTGCGGGTCCTGACGGGCATCACCCGCGCCGACCGCTGGCCCGAGGTGCGTCCGGCGGCCCTGGGCCATGTCCTGGAAGCCGCCCGCTCCCTGGCCGAGGTGACCGTCGTCGACTGCGGGTTCTGCCTCGAGGCGGACGAGGAACTGAGCTTCGACACGCTCGCCCCGCGACGCAACGGGGCCACGCTGCGCTGCCTGGAGGCCGCCGACGTCGTCCTCGCCGTGGGCGGCGCGGATGCGATCGGCGTGCCGCGCATGGTGAAGGCCTTGACGGAGCTCGTGGAGATCGTTCCCACGTGCGCGCCCCGCGTCGTGTTCAACAAGGTCAGGGCCGCGGCCGTGGGTCGGTCCCCGGAGACCCAGCTGCGGGAGGCGTGGGCGCGCTTCGGCCCGTCCACGGACATCGCGGCCTTCCTCCCGATCGACCACGCAGCGGCGGACCAGGCGCTCCTGGCGGGTACGGCCCTGCTCGAGACGGCGCCCGCGTCACCGCTGCGCCGCGCCATCGCCGAACTCGCCGATGTTGCGCCGAACGACGCGCGGCGACGGCGGCTCCGGCGCAGCCCGCGCAACGTGAAGTTTCCCTCCAACCCCGCTAGGCTTCGCGGATAAGAGGTCGCAACGGAGCGGCCTTTCCTTTCACAACGGAGGCTCTCCCCATGTCGTCTGGATCCCGGCTAACGGATCAGTCAATCGCGGACACGTCAGGGGAGGAATTCGTCAGGAACTACTTCGAGCACCTCGCTCGCGAGGACGCCCTCGCCTACGACCCCGCCGACCTCCGGGAGCGGGCCCTGGCCCACCGGACGCTGGCCGAGTCCCGCGAACCGGGCACTGCCGTGATCGACATCCTGGACCAGGGCGTGTCCAGCATCGTCCTCATCGTCACCGACGACATGCCCTTCCTGGTCGACTCCGTCACCGCCGAACTCGTGCGCCAGAACGCGGCCATCCGCCTCGTGGTGCACCCCACGTTCGTCGCCGGGCGCAGCGGGGCGACGCACACGCTGGAGACGCTGGAGCGGGTGCCGTCGACGGCGGGTGCCTCGAGCGGCGACACGGCGGCGCTCCCCGTCCATGCCGGACCGGACGGTGCCGGCGAGCGCACCACGCACATCGAGTCGTGGATGTCGGTCGAGGTCTCGCGCCTGCCCGATGCCGCGGCGAAGGAGGAGGTCCGGGAGGGGCTGCACCGGGTGCTGCGGGACGTCCGGTCCGCCGTCGAGGACTGGGCGGCCATGCGCGGCAAGGTGAGCACCATCGCGGCATCGCTCGGCGACGTCGCGGGCGGCGGGGACATCCCCGATCTGCAGCAGGCGAGGCACCTCCTCCGCTGGCTCGAGGACGGGAACTTCACCTTCCTCGGGTACAAGGAGTACGACCTCGTGCAGGACGAGAACGGGGCCGACGCCCTCCGCGTCCGCGAGGGCAGCGGGCTGGGGCTGCTCCGGCACGGCGGCGGTGGCGGAGCCGTGCAGCAGCTCACCGAGGCAGGCCGGGCCAAGGCCCGCGAGCGTCGGGCCCTCGTCATCACCAAGGCGAACTCCCGGTCCACGGTCCATCGGGCGGCATACCTCGACTACATCGGCGTCAAGAGCTTCGACGCGCAGGGCAGGGTCGACGGCGAGCGGCGCTTCATCGGACTCTTCGCCACCAGTGCGTACACCGGCTCCGTCCTCAACGTCCCCCTGGTGTGCGACAAGGTCTCGGAGGTGCTGCGGCGCTGCGGCTTCCCCTCGGACTCCCACTCGGGCAAGGACCTGCTGTCCATCCTCGAGACCTACCCGCGTGACGAGCTCTTCCAGATCGAGGTCTCGGATCTGGTGTCCACCGCCCTCGGGATCCTCCGGCTGCAGGAGCGGCGTCGCACGCGCCTGTTCCTGCGCCCCGACATCTACGGTCGCTTCATGTCGGCCCTGGTGTACCTGCCGCGCGACCGGTACACCACGAATGTGCGGCTGCGGATCGAGGGCGAGCTGCGCGAGGCCTTCCACGCCGAGTCCATCGACTTCGAGGCGCGACTGAGCGAGTCGGCCCTGGCCCGCCTGTTCTTCCGGATCCGCCTGCCGCGCGGCACCGAGCTGCCCCCCGTCGACGCCGAGCAGCTCGAGGGCCGCCTGGTCCATGCGGCCCGCTCCTGGTCCGAGGGCATCGAGGAGGTGGCCCGGCAGCGGTTCGAGCAGGACACGGCCGAGCCCCTCGCGGCTCTCTGGGCGGAGTCCTTCCCTCCCAGCTACCGGGTGGCCTACGAGGTGGAGGACGCCCTCGAGGACATCGCCCGCTTCGAGGAGCTGGCCGCCGCGGAATCGGGGGCGCCGACACTCCGGGTCTACGTCCCCTCGGGGGCGGCGCCGAACGACGCGCAGGACGCGCGGCTGAAGCTGTACTTCACCGAGGCCAGGAGTCTCACCCGGATCCTGCCCTACTTCCACAATCTCGGTCTCGAGGTCCTGGACGAGCGCCCGTTCAAGGTGACGCGGTCCGACGGACGCACGTTCTTCCTCTACGACCTGGGGCTGAAGTACCCCGCCGGCGTCTCACCGCTGGGGACGGCGACCCTGCTGCAGGAGGCGTTCCGGGCCGCCGTCGTCGGGAACAGCGAGTCCGATCCGCTGGACCGCCTCGTCCTGAGCGAGGAGCTCGGGTGGCGGCAGGTGCTGATCCTGCGTGCCTACGCGAAGTACATCCGCCAGCTGGGCAACGCCAATTCCTACGACTTCGTGGCCGACACGCTCATGAGGAATCCCGTGGTCACCCGGGGCCTGATCGCCCTGTTCATGGCGCGTTTCGACCCCGACCTCGACGGCGACCGCGAGGCGGCGAGCGCCGCGGCCCGCACCGGGCTCGAGCAGGGGCTCGAGGAGGTCCCCACGCTCGACGCCGACCGGGTGCTGCGCATCTTCGTCAATCTCATCGAGGCGACCCTGCGCACCAACTACTTCCAGGACAAGCGGCACGTGAGCTTCAAGTTCGCGACGGAGCGGATCGAGGGAGCACCCTTCCCGCGCCCGAGGTTCGAGATCTGGGTGTACTCGCCGCAGATCGAGGGCGTGCACCTGCGCTTCGGGAAGGTGGCCCGCGGCGGTCTCCGCTGGTCGGACCGCCGGGAGGACTTCCGCACGGAGGTGCTCGGCCTCGTGAAGGCGCAGACCGTGAAGAACGCGGTGATCGTCCCCACCGGCGCCAAGGGCGGGTTCTTCGCGAAGCAGCTCCCGGATCCCGCCGCCGACCGGCAGGCGTGGATGGCCGAGGGCCAGGCGAGTTACCGGACCTTCATCCGCGGCCTGCTCGACATCACGGACAACGTGGTCACCAACGGCTCCACCGAGTCGATCCTGCCGCCGACGCGCGTGGTGCGGCACGACGACGACGACTCCTACCTGGTGGTCGCGGCGGACAAGGGGACGGCCTCCTTCTCCGACATCGCGAACGAGCTCTCCGCGGAGTACGGATTCTGGCTCGGTGACGCCTTCGCCTCCGGCGGATCGGTGGGCTACGACCACAAGGCCATGGGCATCACGGCGCGCGGCGCCTGGGAGTCCGTCAAGCGGCACTTCAGCGAGTTCGACGTCGACACGCAGACGCAGGACTTCACGGTGGTCGGTGTGGGCGACATGAGCGGCGACGTCTTCGGCAACGGCATGCTGCTCTCCCGGCACATCCGCCTGCTCGCGGCCTTCGACCACCGCCACATCTTCCTCGACCCGGACCCCGACGCCGAGGCGTCCTTCGCCGAACGGCGCCGCCTCTTCGAGCTGCCGCGCTCGAGCTGGGAGGACTACGACACGCGGCTCATCAGCGCCGGCGGCGGCGTCTACCCGCGGCAGGCGAAGTCGATCCCCGTGTCAGCCGAGGTACGCGAGGCGCTGGGCCTGGACGCCTCGGTCACCAAGCTGAGCCCACCCGAACTGCTCAAGGCCATCCTCCGCGCCCCCGCCGACCTGCTCTACAACGGCGGTATCGGCACGTATGTGAAGGCGGCGGACGAGACACACGCCCAGGTCGGGGACCGCGCCAACGACGCCATCCGCGTGGACGGCGGCGAGCTGCGTGCGCGCGTCGTGGGCGAGGGCGGCAATCTGGGCATGACCCAGCGCGGACGCATCGAGGCGGCGCTCTCCGGCGTCATCCTCAACACCGATGCGATCGACAACAGCGCCGGGGTGGACTGCTCCGACTACGAGGTCAACATCAAGATTTTCGTCGACCGGATGGTGCGCGCCGGGCGGCTGCAGCCGGAGGAGCGTGCCGACTTCCTGCACTCCATGACCGACGAGGTCGCCGACCTGGTGCTGCAGGACAACATCGACCAGAACATCCTGCTGCTCAACGACCGACGCCAGGTGATCGAGTTCAGCCCCAGTTACGAGCGCATGATCGACTGGCTGGAGGACAAGGCGGACCTGGACCGCACCCTCGAGGCGCTGCCCACCACGGCGGAGCTCAGGAGGCGGGTCGACGCCGGTCAGGGGCTCACCTCGCCCGAACTCGCGGTGCTGGCCGCGTACGCGAAGATCGAGCTCAGCCGGGTGCTGACCGCCTCGGATCTCGCCGACGACCCGTACTTCCGGGGGACCCTGCGGCGTTACTTCCCGCGGCAGCTCGTGGAACGCTTCGACGACCTGCTCGACACGCACCCGCTGCGCCGGGAGATCATCTCGACCCTCGTCGCCAACGACATCATCAACCTCGGCGGCATCACCTTCGCGTTCCGGGTGATGGAGGAGACCTCGGTGCCCGAGTCCGTGGTCGCCCGCGCGTTCGTGGCGCTGCGCGAGATCTACGCGCTGGACGAGACCGTCGAGGCGCTCTCCGCCCTGCCGGCGGATTTCCCGACCGACCGGTGGACCACGGTCTACCTGGACCTGCGCCGGCTGCTGGACCGTGGGGTGCGCTGGTTCGTGAACCACGTGGCGCAGGGCACCTCGGTGGACGAGGACGTCGCGGCTTTCAAGCCGCTGATCGCGCCGTTCCGCACGCACCTGTCGGAGTACCTGCAGGGCAGTGACCACGAGCGGGCCCGCGAGGGCATGGCGACGGCGTCCCAGTGGCAGCTGCCGGAGGAGCTCGGCCGGCACTGGGCCGAGCAGTTCGAGTCCTTCGCCCTGCTGGACATCGCCTACAGCACCCGGCGGGTCGACGAGCCGGTGGAGAACATCGCGAAGGTCTACTACGCCGTCTACGACCGCTTCGAGGTGGACAACCTGCTGCAGCGGATCACGAAGCTCCCACGGACGGACCGGTGGCAGGCACTCGCGCGGGCAGCACTGCGCGACGACCTCTACTCCACCACGGCGGACATCTGCGTCGCCGTGATGCGGGCGTCGCAGGACCTGCAGGACCGCGACGCGGGGGAGCGGCTGCTGGCGTGGCAGGAGCAGAACGCCGACCAGCTGCAGCGGGCCTCGAACATGTTCGCCGAGGTCAATCTCCTCGAGCAGGACGACATCTCCTCGCTCTCGGTGGCCCTGCGCCTGCTGCGGTCCATCGTGCGCTGAGCGGCGTGCGCTGACGGCTCCTGTCGGGCGGCGTGCGCTGAGCGGCATTCGCTGAACGGCGCGCGCTGACGGCGTTCGCTGAGCAGCGGCCGACGCAGGCCCCGGTCGGTCCGGACCGGCCGGGGTGGAAGACTGGGCACCGGCATCCATCCGGACCCGGTGACAGAGAGATCCCATGGCAATTTTCACGGACCCGATCCGCGAGTACGAGGGCTTCGAGCCCGGCGACGCCGAGTGGCTGCACCTGCTCGTGGGGGACTGGCAGATGGTCGCCGATCTCGCGTTCGCGGACCTGGCCCTGTGGTTCCCGCTGGACGACGGCGGCTACGTCAGTCTTGCGCACGCCCGGCCGTCGACCACGCACACGGTCTTCCACACCGACTTCGTGGGCGAGCGCATCCGTGCCGACCTCCAGCCCCTCGTCGACGCCGCGTGGGCCTCCCAGAAGATCGGGCGTGCAGCCGACACGGGCCCCACCACCGCGGCCGCGATGCGGGTCGAGGCCGTCCCGATGGTCCGCAACGGGCGCACCCTCGCCGTCGTGACCACCCATCGGGACCTGTCGACGTCGAGGATGCCGTCGCGACTCGAGATGACGTACCGGCAGTGCGCGGACGACCTCCTGCGCATGGGCACCCTGGGGCTGTGGCCCGACTTCGCCACGCCGACCGGCGCGCGCCGCGGTGCGCCCCGCGTGGGGGACGGCCTGATCCGGCTCGACGTCGACGGGATCGTCCAGTACGCCAGCCCCAACGGTGTCTCCGCGTTCCGCAGGCTGGGCGACGTCGAGACGCTCGAGGGGCGGACACTCGCGGAGATCACGACGGCGCTGCTCAAGGACCGCCGCCTGGTCGACGAGACCCTGCCCCTCGTGGTCACCGGGCGGATGCCGTGGCGGACCGAGATCGGGTCCCACGGCGTGAGCCTGTCCCTCAGGGCGATCCCGCTGCGCGACGAGAAGGAGCGTTTCGGCGCCCTCGTCCTGTGCCGGGACGTCTCCGAGCTGCGCCGCCGTGAGCTGGAACTGGTCTCGAAGGACGCCACGATCCGCGAGATCCACCACCGGGTGAAGAACAACCTGCAGACGGTGGCGGCGCTGCTGCGCATGCAGTCCCGGAGGATGGTCAGCGAGGAGGGCAGGCTGGGGCTCGACCAGGCCATGCGCCGCGTCTCGACCATCGCGCTGGTGCACGAGACGCTGTCGCAGGGTCTCGCCC
Organism: uncultured Arthrobacter sp.; assembly: GCF_947493765.1. Lineage (GTDB taxonomy): Bacteria > Actinomycetota > Actinomycetes > Actinomycetales > Micrococcaceae > Arthrobacter_D. Next base: position 411,044 of record NZ_CANLSZ010000001.1, on the reverse strand, counting down.
AGCGCGTCGATTTCGACGAGCTGATCGGACGGCAGTTCCTCCTGAGCGCCGAGGTCGCGTCCCCCACGCAGACCGTCCGGACGGAGCGCAGCGGTGACTTCGGGGAGCTCCCGAGCGATCTGGCGACACCGCTGGCACTGGTCATCAACGAGCTGGTGACGAACGCGGTGGAGCACGGGCTCGCCGGCCGGGCCGGCACCGTGTGGTTGATCGCGGATCGTCGGACGGAGTCCGGCGGCCAGGAGATCCTCCGGGTGACGATCAGCGACGACGGCATCGGTCTCCCGCCGCAGGGTCACGCCGAGGGTCTCGGCCTGCAGATCGTCAGGACCCTCGTGACGAGTGAACTCGACGGCACGATCACCTGGAGCAACCGGACGGGCGGAGGCACCACCGTCGTGCTCGAGCTCTATCTCCCGCTGGACGGCTCACCGTAGTCCGGCACGCGCCTGCCCCGCGCGGTCCGGACAGGAACAGCACCGGAACGGTGCGGGAATACGCCGGGGCCGGTGCGGGAACGTGCCGCGAAAGGGCGGGAACGCCGAAGGGCCACCCGATGGGTGGCCCTTGGCTTACGGCGGTCCTGCGACCGCCGTGCTCTGCTCTGCGTCGTTCCGGTACTCAGCGTCCCGGTACCGGTGCGCTGGGGTCTGCGCTGTTCCGACGCCTACGAGGCGCGGCGCGCCCTGGCGGCGCGACGCTTGAGTGCGCGGCGCTCGTCCTCGCTCAGCCCACCCCACACCCCGGCGTCCTGACCGGACTCGATGGCCCACTGGAGGCAGGTCTCCTGGACCTGGCAGCGGCGGCACACGCTCTTGGCTTCCTCGATCTGCAGCAACGCCGGTCCGGTATTGCCGACGGGGAAGAACAGCTCCGGATCCTTGTCCAGACATGCTGCGCGACTTCGCCAATCCATGATGATCACATTCTCCTTCGGCCTCGCTCGCCATACTTGTGAAAACATTCACGAGGGGCCACATAGTAAAGGGGCCGATCTCGGCCCCCGGGTCTCAACTGCTTTTAAGGCTGTCATGTTCCCAACGGGTAAACAAGTGTTTTCCCGGCCCTCTTTGCCTTGACAGGTGAGGGGTCGGTCACAGCGGAGCTGCCCTGCGAGGGCACTCGGGGCCTCGGCGCTGTCGGGTAGGGTTCGGGTGTGACCGTCGATCCCGCACCCCAGCCCGCCGTCCGGCCCCCCGGCGTCCTGCTGATCAGCGGTGTCCTGGTGGTGCAGGCAGCGGCCCTGCTCCTGCTCGCGGTCCGGTTCGTGCTCATCCTCTTCGGGGCGGATCCCCTCTCCGTGGGCGGGTCCGTGTTCATGGCAGTCCTGCTGGTCCTGCTCGCGGTCGGTCTGGTCACGCTCGCGCGCCGGCTCTCCACCGGCTTCCGCTGGCCGCGCTCACCCGCACTCGTGGTCCAGCTGTTCCTCGTGATCCTCTCGTTCCCCTACTTCTCGGCGGGCAACCCGCTGCTCGGAGTCCTGTTGCTGGTGCCGGCTGCCGCGGTCATCGTGACGCTCTTCTCGAGGCCCGTGGTCCAGTTCACGGTGCGCCCGGCGGGCTCCGGAAAAATGCTCTAGCCGAACCGTCGCCCGGAGCCGTCGGCAGGGGTACGGCGTCGGGTTCGTCCGCCGGCCACGCGATCTGCAGCTGGACGGCCCCGGACGGCTCGCAGGCCCAGCCGCGTCCGGCCAGGGGCGGACCCTCCACCTCAAGACGCAGCCCGAAGAAGTCGCCGTCGGCCGGCGTCCTCGGTGCCAGGATCATCCCGCGGCCCGAGCCCCGGGCGTGCAGGGAGAGGGGAACCCGCGTCAGGAGGGCAGGGCCGGGTGTGGCGGAGAGGACGGCCGCAGCTCCCGCGGTCACGAGGGCGCTGAGAATCTGCTGCACGTCCGCGGGGAGCCGATCGGCGTCGTCGACCACGATGATGACCCGTTCGGGCGGGACCCGGCCGAATCCGCGGTCCCGCACCTCCCGCCAGTACTCGGTCGCCCCTGCACCCGCCGGGGGAGCCAGGACGCGGCGCGGCGCCCGGCGGTGTCCGGGCGATCGTGCGAACACCCGCAGCACGGTGGAGCGCCCGGAGCCCGGCGGCCCCAGCACCACGTACACCTCGCCGGGGAGCAGGGAGACCGAGAACGTGGCGAGATCGTCTCCATGCACCCCCACGGGGATGGCAGCGGCAGGGCCGCTCCCTCGTCCGCCGGGCCCCGGGCGGAGCTCGTCGACCCGGATCAAGCGTGGCAGCGGGTGCACGGGGAAGGGAGGGGTCGCGGGTGGCCGGGGCGGATCGGCGCCGGTGTCCTGTCCGGCCGGATCGGTGATGAGCTGGCAGGCGCCGTCGCCGGAGGCACCCGTGATCGGTCCCTGGGCGAGACCACGCCCTGCGACGGCGTCGAGCAGCGGGAGCTTCGGCCAGGTGAGCGTGGTCTCCTGGTGCGCGCCGAGCGGCAGATACACGCGGTTGGGGAGGAGGGCGAAGAAGCGGGCGGTCGTCAGCTCGCGGTCACCGCTGATGAGGATACTCACGCCGCGGGTCGCGCCGTCGCGCGCCACCGTGTGCAGGTCCTCCTCCGCCTCGAGGGAGCGACCCTGCCGGAACCGGGTACTCCAGTGGCCCCAGCCGGTGATCACGACGACCACGTGGGCCCGGGAGCCCGGCTCCTGCAGGGGCAGCGACGCCAGCCGGGAGAGCACCCGGGCTGCCCTGTGCGTCTCGTGGGACTGCACGTGGGCGCCGACCTGGGTGAATCCGCGCGCTGCGGTCAGCGAGCCGTCGCCGTCGAGCAGATACAGATGCAGATCGGGGTCGATCACCGGCAGTCGTGACACGACGGACGCAAGGGCTGCCGTGCTTCCGCTCCCACCCGGACCGACCAGGGCGAGATGGGAGTGGCCGCCCGGATGCCACAGGAGGAGGCGCTGGTCCTGTGCGGCGGGGAAGTCGGCAAGACCCAGTGGCACCGCGCCCCCGGGCGGACAGCACCCCGGTCGGTCCGCCGGCTGGTATCCGGACACGGCGGCCGGCGGCAGGAGCGGCGGCAGTGGTGGGAGGACGGGACGGGGCAGCTGCAGAGCGGAGGAGTTGCCCGCAGCAGCACCGAGGGCCTTCACCGCCTTGTCGAGCACGCCGGCGACGGGTGCGGGATCAGATCCAGGTTCTGCGTGCGGGGCAGGGTCCTTTCCGGTGACGTACGCGGCGAGATCCTGCCACCCGGTCGTCGTCGACGCCGGGGGCAGGAAGGAGGACGAGGCCACCTGGAAGCCCACCGGTACCTCTCCGCCGCGGCGCAGATAGGCCCTGCCCGGGCAGTCGACGCCGATCTCGGCGGCCGCACCGGACCCGAGGAGATCGTGGGACTCCATGGGCGTCTGGACCCGCAGGAGGACGGACGAGGTGATGTTGGCCCGGAGGTCAGGTGTCACAGCACCTTGGGCCCGCTGCGTGGCGAGCACGAGGTGCACCCCCAGCGAGCGCCCGAGGGCGGCGATCCTCAGCAGATCCTGCACGGCGCCGGGGACGTCCTCGCTCAGCATCCTGAACTCGTCGATGACCACCAGTAGTCGCGGAGGGCATGCGGCGGGGTCCACGCGGCGCAGGTCCACCAGATCGGAGGCATCGTGATCGGCACAGAGTGTCTCGCGCCGCCGGAGTTCCGCCCTCAGCGAGGTCAGGGCCCGCGCGGTGGATTCGGAGGAGAGATCGGTGAGGCTGCCCACGCAGTGCGGCAGTGCGGCCAGGGACCCGAGGCCGGAGCCTCCCTTGTAGTCGATCAGCAGCATGGTCAGCAGCTCCGGCGGCTGATCCACCGCCAGGCCCAGCACGAGGGTTCTCAGGAACTCCGACTTGCCGGAGCCCGTGGTCCCGGCGACGAGGAGGTGCGGGCCGTCGTCGACGAGGTCGAGGAACAGATCGCCGCTCGCAGCCCGGCCCAGGTGGACCACGGGGTGTCGGGGATCCGCCCGCGCCCACCGGGGCCGCGCCGTCGCCGCCAGGGTTCCGGGGCTCAGGTCCCCGGTCCACAGGGAGGCCGAGCGGGGGAGTCCGCCCGCCGTGCCCGCCGCGAGCCCCGCCCGCGCGTCGATCGGTGGCTTCGAACGGGCCAGCAGACGGGCTGTCCGCTCGAACACGTGGCTGGCGACGCCGTCGGCCCGGAGGTCGTGATCGATGCCGCCGAGCCGGGCCCGTGCTCCCCCGGAGCAGAGCCGCACGTGATCCGTCGACAGCTCCTGGTCGGACAGCGTGTCGCCCGGGCGGAAGCGGAAGACGCAGACGTGCGGTGCAGCACCGAGGTCGGGGAGATCGTCCGAGAACTGGAGGACGAGGAGGAGGGGCGAGCCGGCCGCGAGCGATGCGAGCACTCGGGCGTCGTGACTGAGCCGGACGTGGGGCAGGAAGCGTGCGTTGCGGGGCACCTGGGAGGGTGGACCCCAGCACAGGACCGGCAAAGGATCGGCGGCCGGGTGGGCCAGCTGCAGCAGCAGCGCCCTCGCCAGGGCGCGGACGGCGTCGGCCTCACCGGTCACCGTGACGCGGTTCGGCGCGGCGCCGTCAGCACCGATCGCGCACGGCACCAGGAGCGGCAGGTCCGGCAGGACGGGCGGGACGAAGCCCTGGTCGGCCCGGTCGACGGACAGCCGGGCCGCCTGTGACGCCAGGCCCAGGCGCAGCAGGGCGAGTGTCGGTGGGTGACGCTCCTGCCGGTTCCCCCGCGGCATCGGACCCGCACCGTGGCGCAGGGCATCGAGGGCCGTCTGTCCTGGATCAGGAACGGCACGGCTCCGGCGGTCGCGGTCCTGCCCGGCGGCACGGGACACGGTGTGGGCGAAGTCCTTCGAGCTGCGGCGGTACGTCAGGAGCGGGACCATGCCGGTCACGGCGGACAGGGCACTGAAGGCGAGGAAGAACCACATCCCGGTGGTCAGGGCGAGGACGACGCCGAGGACCAGCGGCAGGAAGGCGGTGAGTACGAGGATGCGCGAGGGTCTGGCCGGGACGTCGACGCCGAGGGGGAGCGGGGCGAGGACGTCGCGCACCGCGGAGGGGAGCCACTCGGCGCCGTCGACCAGTTCGAGGCCGCACCGACTCGTCCCGAAGGCGACAACCGCAGCGACGGTGATCACCGCCGTCGTGATGGGTTCGTCGTCCACCAGGGTGCCGTTCACCGAGCCCAGGTCCTCCAGCGTGATGGTGTCCTCGCCCACGGTGAGGAGCGCCTGGCGTCGCGACAGGGCCGGATCGGCGATGACGATGTCGCTGTCGGTGCGCCCGATCGTATAGCTGCCGCGCGTGAGCGGGACCACCTGGCCGGCGTCGGGCCCCGACCGGACCACGAGGACGAGGTGGGGGAGCCGCTCCGCCCGGGGAGGGGCGGGCCGGAGGCCCGCCACGACCACCGCGCCGTTCGGCAGCTTTCCGGCCAGGGGCGACAGAGCTGCGAGGGGCACACCGTCCACGGTGAACGGGCCACGGTGCCCTGCGGCCTCGAGCCGCTGCGCCAGCGTGGCGCCGGAGCGCAGCACGTCGGTGTCGACGACGATCTCGCGGGCAGGGGACACCGCCGGCGGAGCGTCCACGAGGGTGATGTGAAGATCCATGGAGCCTCCTGACGCAGTCCTGCTGGTCCGAGACTAGGGAGCGGGCCTCCGGGCGCGCGGATGTCGGCGGTGCATGTGGACACCGTCTCGTCCGCCCCGTTCGACGGCTGCAGGTGTTGGAGGGATACCCGACGCGCGGCAGCACTTTGAACGGCGGTGTGGGCTGGTACCTATACGCTGGTGGGGGAATAAACCGCTGCGTTCGAGCGGGACATGAAGACGAAAAGGTGCTCTCACGTGAAAATTGCTGTCATTGCCCTGGGCAAAATCGGGTTGCCGCTGGCGGTGCAATTCGCCTCCAAGGGCCATGAGGTCATCGGCGTGGACGTGAACGCTGCAGTTGTGGCAATGGTCAACGAGGCACGCGAGCCGTTCCCGGGCGAGGCCCACCTCCAGGAGAAGCTCTCGGAGCTGGTGCCCGCGGGCAACCTGCGAGCCACGACCGACTACGCCGACGCCGTTCCGGGCGCCGACGCCGTCGTGCTCGTGGTTCCTCTCTTCGTCGACGCGGAGGCGCAGCCCGACTTCGGCTGGATGGACGCCGCCACTGCCGAGCTCGCGAAGCACCTCACCGCCGGCACCCTGGTCTCCTACGAGACGACACTGCCCGTGGGCACCACCCGGGACCGCTGGAAGCCGGCCCTCGAGTCCGGTAGCGGACTCGTGGAAGGCGAGGACTTCCACCTCGTGTTCTCCCCGGAGCGGGTGCTGACGGGCCGCGTGTTCGAGGACCTGCGCAAGTACCCGAAGCTCGTCGGCGGTCTGTCGCCCGCGGGTGCCCGGCGTGCGGTGGACTTCTACGAGGCCGTCCTGGACTTCGACGATCGGCCCGACCTGCAGCGCGGCAACGGAGTATGGGACCTGGGGTCCGCGGAAGCCTCGGAGCTCGCCAAACTGGCGGAGACCACCTATCGCGATGTGAACATCGGACTGGCCAACCAGTTCGCCCGGTACGCCTCCACGGTCGGCATCGACATCTACCAGGTCATCGAGGCCTCCAACTCGCAGCCGTACAGCCACATCCACCAGCCGGGCATCGCCGTCGGCGGGCACTGCATTCCCGTCTACCCGCGCCTGTACCTGTGGAACGACCCCGCGGCCACGGTGGTCCGAGCAGCGCGTGAGGCCAACGCCGGGATGCCGGACTACACGATCGGCCTCCTCGAGGGCGTGTACGGGGACCTCACGGGAGCGAAGGTCGTGGTGCTGGGCGCCGCGTACCGCGGAGGCGTCAAGGAGACCGCCTTCTCCGGTGTGTTCGCCGCCGTGGATGCCCTGACCTCGCGCGGCGCCGTCGCCGTCGTGAACGACCCGATGTACACCGACGAGGAACTCGAGAAGCTCGGCTTCGCGCCCTACCACTTCGGCGAGGCAATCGACGCAGCCGTGGTGCAGGCCAACCACGAGGAGTACGCCGGACTGACCTCCTCCGATCTGCCGGGTATCAAGGCCTTCATCGACGGGCGCCGCGTGAGCAGCCCGGAGCAGTGGGCCGATGTGGACTACCGGGTCATCGGGCGGGCCTGACCACCATGCACTTCCCTCGGCGTCGCAGCTCCACAGGCGGCTCCGGCAGCTGCAGAGAGGAATCAAAGCATCATGAGCTACATCGCTGAAACGGCTGACGTATCGCCCAACGCCTCCATCGGAGAAGGGTCCAAGATCTGGCATCTCGCCCAGGTCCGCGAGGACGCTCACCTCGGTGAGAACTGCATCGTCGGGCGCGGGGCCTATGTGGGTACCGGCGTCCGTGTCGGAGCCAATTCGAAGCTCCAGAACTATGCGCTCGTCTACGAACCGGCGGTGCTGGGGGAGGGCGTCTTCATCGGGCCCGCCGTCGTGCTGACCAACGACACCTACCCCCGCTCCATCACCCCCGACGGCGGACTCAAGAGCTCGGAGGACTGGGAGCCGGTAGGAGTGACGGTGGAGAAGGGCGCGGCCATCGGGGCGCGCGCCGTATGCGTTGCGCCCGTCACCATCGGGGCGTGGTCCACCGTAGCGGCGGGCGCGGTGGTCACGAAGGACGTGCCGCCCTTCGCCCTGGTCGCGGGTGTACCCGCCAAACGCATCGGCTGGGTCGGCCGTGCAGGCCGCCCACTGCACGACGTCGACGGCGTCTGGGTCTGTCCCGAGACGGCCGAGCGGTACGAGGAATCGAACGGACAACTGACACTGGTAGGGGTAGAAGCATGAGCACTGAATTCATTCCCGCAGCGAAACCGATCGTCGGAGAAGACGAACGCGCCGCCGTCGACGCCGTGCTGCTCTCCGGCATGCTCGCGCAGGGCGCCGAGGTGGCCGCCTTCGAGAAGGAGTTCTCGGATGTGCTCCTCGACGGCCGGGGCGCCGTCGCGGTCAACTCGGGGACGGCAGGACTCCACCTCGGTCTGCTCGCCGCGGGCATCGGGCCGGGCGACGAGGTCATCGTCCCGTCGTTCACCTTCGCGGCGACCGCCAACTCCGTGGCCCTCACGGGTGCCACGCCCGTCTTCGCGGACGTGGAGCTCGACCACTACTGCCTGGACGTCGACCACGTCACCAGTCTTATCACCGAGAAGACCAAGGGCATCATGCCGGTGCACCTCTACGGTCACCCGGCCGATCTCGCCGCATACCGGCAGCTCGCCGACGATCGCGGCATCATGCTCTTCGAGGACGCCGCGCAGGCACACGGAGCGTCCTTCGACGGGCGGCAGGTCGGCACGTTCGGCGATTTCGCCATGTTCTCCCTCTACCCGACCAAGAACATGACCTCCGGCGAGGGCGGCATGGTCTCCACCGGAGACCCGGATATCGAACGCCGCCTCCGTCTACTGCGTAATCAGGGGATGGAACGCCAGTACGAGAACGAACTGGTGGGGTTCAATGCCAGGATGACGAATCTGCACGCCGCCATCGGCCGGGTGCAGCTGACCAAGGTGGGCGGGTGGACGGAACAGCGCCAGTCGAACGCGGCGTTCCTCACCGCAAATCTCGAGGGTGTCGTCCCGCCGGCCGTGGCCGAGGGCGCAGTGCACGTCTACCACCAGTACACCATCAGGGTGGAAAGCGACCGCGACGGTTTCGCCGCCGCACTGAAGGACGAATACAACATCGGCTCGGGTGTCTACTACCCGATTCCCAACCACCGGCTGCCCTCCTTCCGACGGACCGAGGACCTGCCGAACACGGAGATCGCCGCCCGCGAGGTCCTCTCGCTCCCCGTCCACCCCTCGCTCGACGCGGAGGACCTCGACCGGATCGTCACAGCGGTCAACGCGCTCGCGAAGGCCGGTGCCTAGCTCATGGCTGATCTGAGGGTAGGCCTGATCGGGCTGGGCATGATGGGCAGGAACCATGCGAGGGCCATCCGCGAGGTCGAGGGTCTGCAGCTCGTCGCCGTCGCCGATGCCTACGGTGACCCGCACGGAGCCGCCGGTGATCTGGAGCTCTGCGGTTCCATCGACGAGCTCATCGGTCAGGGTCTCGACCTGGCGGTCTGCGCGGTACCCACCGGGCTCCACGAGGAGGTGGGTCTGGCACTCGCAGCCGCCGGTGTCCACACCCTCGTCGAGAAGCCCATCGCGGACACCGTGCAGGCGGGCCTGAATCTGGTCGAGGCCTTCGAAGAAGCCGGCCTGGTGGGTGCCGTGGGGCATATCGAGCGCTTCAACCCCGCGCTGCAGTCCCTGAGGAGCCGGATCGCCTCGGGCGACCTCGGCGAGGTGTACCAGATCGCCACGCGACGGCAGGGTCCGTTCCCTGCCCGGATCGCGGATGTCGGTGTGGTGAAGGACCTCGGTACGCACGACATCGATCTGACGTCCTGGCTGGCGCAGTCACCGTTCGTCTCGGTATCGGCGCGCACCAGTACTCGATCCGGTCGGGCCCACGAGGACATGGTCACGGCATCGTGTCAGCTCGAGAACGGCGTCATCACCAGTCACCTGGTGAACTGGCTCTCGCCGATGAAGGAGCGCGTCACCGTCGTGACAGGGGAGAAGGGAGCCTTCGTCGCCGACACCCTCACCGCTGACCTCACGTTCTACGAGAACGGGACCTTCACGACGGAATGGGAAGCCGTTTCCAACTTCAGGGGAGTGTCGGAGGGCAACATCACCCGGCTGGCCCTCACCAAGCGTGAGCCCCTCCGTTCCGAGCTCGAGGCGTTCCGTGACGCGGCCCTCGGAGTCGCCGACAATACGGTGACCATGCGCGAGGGCCTGAACACCCTTCGTGTCGCCGAAGCCATCATCGAGGCGGCACGCGACGGCGTCGTCCGCGACCTCTGACCGTGGGTCTCCGCATTGCAGTCGCGACACGCATCTTCGAACCGGAGACCGGCGCTGCCGCCTACCGATTGGCTGCGACGGTCCGTCAACTGGAGAAGCGCGGCCACGAGGTGACCGTCTACACGACACGCGCGCCCGGAGCCGAACGGTCAAGCCCGACAGTTCGAAGATGGCCCGTCCTGCGGGACGGAACAGGCGCTGTCCGCGGATATCTGCAGTACGCAAGTTTCGACATCCCACTCCTGTTCCGCCTCCTGTTCGGACGGGCATTCGACGTCGTCATCGTGGAACCGCCGCCCACCACCGGCTTGATGGTCCGCATAGCTGCTGCACTACGTAGGCGGCCGTTCATCTACTTCGCGGCGGATGTCAGCTCTGTCGCTGCCGCCGGGATCGGCGTTGCCGCACCGGTCGTCCTGCTGCTCCGCACTCTCGAGCGGTACGTCCTGTCCGCAGCACGCTATGTCCTCACGGTCTCGCCGGGTGTGTCAGATGCAGTTGTCCGCCTCACTAGCCGTCCTGAGCGTGTAGTGAACGTAGGGACGGGTGTCGACACCCGGAAGTTCTCCGTCGAGGGCCGGGCCACGCCCGAGCCTGGCCGGTACTTCGTCTATGCGGGTACCATGTCCGAGATCCAGGGTGCCGGTGTCTTCGTTGATGGCTTCCTGAAAGTGATGGCGGAATTTCCGGACGTCCGGTTGATCATGTACGGTCAGGGCGTCGAAAGGGATGAACTCCTCGACCGCTCAGTGCCTGCGGGAGAACGCATCACATTTCCCGGCACGGTGGACAGCGAATATCTCTCGAGCGTTCTGAGGGGAGCAGTCGCCGGGCTTGCATCGGTGCGGCCCGCGAAGGGATACGACTTCGCCTTCGCCACCAAGGCCTTCGTCAGCCTCAGCTGTGGCACGCCGGTGATCTATGCGGGGGTCGGTCCATTGAAGGACATCATCGCCGGAGAGAACCTGGGACTGAGTGTCGAATGGAACGCTGATGACGTGGCGCAGGCGATGCGCCGACTTCTCGCCACCAGAAGGCCACACAGCGAGAAGCAGCGTCTCGCTGCCTGGGTCGAGGACAACTACTCGCTGACCCGCGTCGGAGACGACGTTGCCAACGTCCTGACTGACATCGATCAGAGGACAAGGCGCTGAGCGATGCGTCTAGGGTCGACCCAGACGCATCGTCATCACTACGATCCGCCGATCACCCGAGGATCGCCCTGACGACCTGCTCTGCCGCCCGGCCCTCGCCGTAAGGGGTAGCGACGGTCGGCTCGGGCATCGGACGCTGGACGACGGCTGTGAGGGTAGCCAGATCCTCGGAGACCAGTACGTTCCAGCCAAGTCTCACAGTCTCCACCCATTCGGTCTCCGGCCTGATCGTCGTGCAGGGAACACGCAGTAGGAAGGCCTCCTTCTGAAGACCACCCGAGTCGGTAATGACCCCTGCACTGTTCATGACAGCATTGACCAGTTGGGGATAGGCAAGCGGGGACGCGGGCCGGATGGACCCCGATTCGAGGTGAATGCCGTGCTTACCAGCGAGCGCCACCAGACGAGGGTGGGCCAATAGAATCACCGGCCTGTCCAGGCGCGCCAGGGACTCGACGATCTGGCCCAGGCGCTCGGGATCGTCGGTGTTGTCGGGTCGGTGAATGGTGCAGATGTAGTAGCCACCCTTGCTCACACCCCCCGGCAGTTCCTCCTTGCGGGCTTCCACGGCTGCCCGTGTGCTGAAGAGGACATCGGTCATGACATCACCGACGAGGACACTTCGTTCTGCGAGGCCCTCGTGCTCCAGGTGGGCCATCGCGACCTCGGTGGGCGCCAGCAGGAGATCCGCCGCATGATCGGTGAGGACGCGATTGTGCTCCTCGGGCATGCGCCGATTGAACGATCGTAGGCCCGCCTCGAGATGAGCGAGTGGCACATGGAGCTTCACCGCGGCCAGGGCTGCCGCAAGGGTGGAATTGGTGTCACCGTAGACCAGCACGTAGTCCGGACGTACGTCCTCGAAAATGGTCTCGAGGCCTCCGAGCATGGCGCCCGTCTGCTGTCCGTGCTTGCCCGACCCGACGCCGAGATTGAAATCGGGTTCAGGAATACCGAGGTCCTGGAAGAACACGTCGGACATCATGGCGTCGTAGTGCTGGCCGGTGTGGACGATCAGATGCTCGGCCTCGCCCTTCATCGCCTGAGCGATGGGTGCCAGTTTCACGAACTGGGGACGGGCGCCGACCACACTCAAGATTCGCATGACTAGAAGCTTAACCTCCCCAAAGCCCGACCCGGCACGAGGCCGATAGAGCTTGGGCCGTGTCGGAATCATGGTGGAGATCAGGACGCTACCCGGCTTCCGGTAGCCTAGAACGCGAACCTATACGTCTCGTACCGCGCATTCTGGTGATGTCTCCTGCCTGGGGCGGTCGGGCGCCTACCGCCGCTCCAGGAGCCGGTGCACCCATCTTGGAGGATTGATCGTGTGACTGCTGATCTCGTCGTCGTAGGAGCAGGCTTCTTCGGCCTGACCGTCGCGGAACGGGCCGCCAGCGACCTCGGGCTGAAGGTGCTGGTGATCGATCGGCGTGACCACATCGGGGGGAACGCCTACAGCGAGCGCGACGCCGAGACGGGTATCGAGGTCCACAAGTACGGAGCGCATCTCTTCCACACCTCCAACGAGCGGGTCTGGGAGTACGTGAACAGGTTCACGACCTTCACCGACTACGTCCACAAGGTCTACGGCGTCCACAACGGCGAGGTGTACTCCCTCCCGATCAATCTTGCGACGATCAATCAGTTCTTCCGGGCGAATCTGACGCCCGACGAGGCGCGGGACTTGATTCAGGAGCAGGCCGGAGAGCTTGCAGGCTCCGACCCGCAGAATCTCAATGACAAGGGCATCCAGTTGATCGGGCGGCCGCTGTACGAGGCTTTCATCAAGCACTACACCGGCAAGCAGTGGCAGACCGACCCGAAGAATCTGCCGGCCGGCATCATCTCGCGGCTGCCGGTGCGCTACAACTACGACAATCGGTACTTCAACGACACGTACGAGGGGCTCCCCACCGACGGGTACACGGCGTGGATCGAACGGATGGCGGACCATCCCAACATCACGGTGCAGCTCAGCACCGACTTCTTCGACGAGTCGCAGCCGCTGAACAAGAAGGATCTCGTCGGGACGGTGCCGATCATCTACACCGGACCGGTGGACAGGTACTTCGCCTACGCCGAGGGCGAGCTGTCCTGGCGCACCATCGATTTCGAGCAGGAGGTCCTCGAGACCGGGGACTTCCAGGGCACTTCCGTGGTCAACTACAACGACGCCGAGACACCGTTCACGAGGATCATCGAGCCCCGCCACTTCCACCCCGAGCGCGGCTACCAGACCGAGAAAACCGTCATCATGCGCGAGTTCTCGAGATTCGCCGAGTCGGGTGACGAGCCGTACTACCCCATCAACACAGCGGACGACCGCCAGAAGATGCTCGCTTACCGTGATCTGGCCAAGGCCGAGAGTTCCGTCCTGTTCGGCGGGCGCCTCGGCACCTACAAGTACCTGGACATGCACATGGCCATCGGATCCGCCCTGACCATGTACGACAACAAGATCAAGCCGCACTTCAGTGACGGCACCCCGCTTGAGAGTGGAGGAGTGGACGCGTGACCACTACTGCAGCAGCTGACCAGAAGCCGACCTCGGACGGTGTCGAGGCAACCTGGAAGACGATCCATCGTGTGGTGTTCCCGGAGACCGGGGACCTCGACACCATGCCACTGTATGTGGACTTCAACAACCTCCAGCGGGTGCCCGAGCACAGGCCTGGCACCAGAGAGGTGGACACCGCAGCGTCCGGTGGGGCCGATGTGCACCCCGACTACGTGGTGGATCGACGGACCCTGTCGCTCCCTGCCCACGAGCGAGTGTCACTCGGCACCTACTTCAACGCCTTCCCGGCGAGCTACTGGCAGGCTCACACGAGTGTCCGCATGGTGCGTCTGACCGTCGAGCTCGAGGGCGATGCGACCGTCGTCGTCTACCGGTCGACCTCCAGGGGCACCGCCAACCGGGTGAGCAGCACGCGCACCGGGTCGCGGTCTGCTCCGGTGGTCTTCGACCTCCCGATCGCGAGTTTCGGAGATGGCGGCTGGTACTGGTTCGACCTGGCAGCCCATAGTGGCGCCGTCCTGCTCACCAGCGCCGAATGGAGTGTCCCCGAGCCGGACGGCTTCCAGGCCGGGAAGCTGTCCATCGCCGTGACAACTTTCAATCGGCCCGACTACTGCGTCCGCAATCTCAAGGCACTGGGCGCCTCGCCGGACCTCCTCCCAGTCCTGCACAGGGTCATCGTCACCGATCAGGGCACGCAGAAGGTCCGGGAGGAAGCCGGTATCGATGATGCCGCGGCGTCACTCGGCGACCGTCTCGAGATCGTGGAACAGGCGAATCTGGGCGGGTCGGGAGGCTTCGCCCGAGGCATGCTGGAGACCGTCGATGACGGGCAGAGCACCTATGTCATGCTCCTCGACGACGACGTCGAGATGGAGACCGAGGGCATTCTCCGCGCCGCCCAGTTCGCGGACTTCACCCGCAATCCCACCATTGTCGGCGGGCACATGTTCAACCTGTTCGAGCGCGCCGTGATGCACAACTTCGGTGAGGCGGTGCAACCCTACCGTTTCAGTTACGGCGGAGCGGAGAACACACGGGAAGCCCACGACTTCGGGAGCAGCAACCTCCGCACGACGCCGTGGATGCACCGCCGGGTGGACGTCGACTACAACGGGTGGTGGATGTGCCTCATCCCCACCGAGATCATCCGTCAGATAGGCCTCGCCCTCCCGGTCTTCATCAAATGGGACGACGTCGAGTACGGGATCCGGGCCAAAGCACACGGCTTCACGACCGTGTCACTGCCTGGAGCCGCCGTGTGGCACATGCCGTGGACGGAGAAGGACGACACGATCGACTGGCAGGCCTACTACCACCAGCGGAACCGCTGGGTCGCAACGCTCATCTACTCGCCGTACAAGCGCGGCGGACGGATGCCGAAGGAGAGCCTGGGCGTCGACGCCCGTCACCTGTTGTCGATGCAGTACTCCGCAGTGGAGTTGCGCCTGCAGGCGCTGGAGGACGTGCTGTCAGGGCCCGAGCACCTCCACCGCACCATCGGCTCCAAACTGGGCGAGGTCCGCGCCACGCGAGCTTCCTTCGACGATGCGCAGGTCTCCAAGGATCTTGCCGACTTCCCAGCCGTGAGACGTAGCAAGCCGCCACACAAGGGCAAGAGTCCAGCCCCTGCACGGAGCCGATCCGGTGCTGTCGCGCGACTGATCGCAAGTGCCGCGCACCAGGTGAAACCCGTTTCCGTGGCCGCGACCCAGAACCCGGAAGCCCATGTCGCAGCCGTCGATGCGCGCTGGTGGCGGCTGGCGCAGCTCGACTCGGCACTGGTCACGTCCTCGGACGGCACCGGGGCCTCCTGGCACAAGCGAGACGCCCAGAAGGCACGCGAGCTGGCGCTGCGCAGCGCCGACCTCCACCGTCGTCTGTATCTCCGGTGGGACGAGTTGGCCGAGCAGTACCGGGCAGCTTTGCCCGACTTCACCTCACAGAATGCCTGGCGCCGGACCTTCGGGCTGGACGGCACTGCTCCTGGCACGGACGCCGGGACCGGGGCGTGAGCGCTGGCGCTTCACGAGCCGGCGACGGCGCAGTCGGTCTGGTAGCACCGGGTCGTGGCGGGGGCGTCCGGGATGTGGTGGGAAGTAGATTCCTGCTCAAGCTCCTGGTGGACAAGGAGATCAAGGTCCGTTATCGCGGCTCGATCCTGGGCCTGCTGTGGTCCTATGTCAAACCCGGTATCCAGTTCGTGGTCTTCTACATTGCCCTCGGCATCTTCCTCGGCCTCGAGCAGAGCGAGCGCAACCCGGCCGGTCTGCCGAACTACGCAATCTATCTGTTCTCAGGGATCGTGCTGATCAACTTCTTCTCGGAAGCACTGAGCAATGCCTCGCGGTCCATCGTGACCAACGGCGGCCTGATCAAGAAGATCTACCTGCCGCGTCAGCTCTTCCCGGTTTCTGCTATCTGGGTCTCCGGGATCCACTTCCTGCCCCAGATGGTGATCCTCGTGGGGGCCTGTCTCCTGACGGGTTGGACACCCTCCGTGCTCCAGCTCGGCACTGCCGTCGTCGGATTCCTGATCGTGGCCTTCCTCGCCACGGGCCTCGGCCTGATCTTCGGCGCTGTCAACGTCTACTTCAGGGACGCCGAGAACTTCGTCGACATGCTGCTCATGGTCGCCACCTGGGCATCCCCCGTCCTCTACGCGTGGACCATGGTCCGTGACCAACTGGGGGAGGCCGCGCTCGACATCTATCTACTCAACCCGATCACCATCGGGGTGGAGTCCTTCCATTTCGCCTTCTGGATGCCGACGGCCGAGCAGACCCAGGGTCTGCCGCCGTCCTTCCTCTCGGTCTGGGTACCCGTAGGTCTGGCCATCTCGTTGATCGTCGTCATCCTCGGGCAGCTGGTCTTCCGCCGGCTCGAGGGCCGATTCGCCCAGGAGCTGTGAATGTCCGTCTCGATCGAAATCAGAAAACTCGACAAACGCTTTGTCCTGCGCCATACGCGGTCCATCAAGGAGGCCGCACTGTGGCTCGTCAAAGGACGTAAGGGCGACCTCAGTCGGAAATTCGCCGCACTGGACGACGTGAATCTCACGGTCCAGCAGGGGGAGACAGTCGCCCTGCTCGGATTCAACGGCTCCGGGAAGTCGACGCTGCTCAAACACATCTCGGGAGTGATGCTGCCCGACGCGGGCTCCGTCCGGGTACGGGGTAGGGTTGCCGGTCTGATCGAGGTGGGCGCCGGCTTCCATCCGGATCTCAGCGGCCGGGACAACGTGTTCCTCAACGGATCCATTCTCGGCATGACGGAGAAGCAGATACGGCAGCAGTTCGACTCGATCGTCGAGTTCTCCGAGATCGGAGAGTTCATCGACACCGAGGTCCGCTTCTATTCCTCCGGGATGTATCTCCGCCTTGCGTTTGCGGTAGCTGTCCACACGGATCCCGACATCTTCCTCATCGACGAGATCCTCGCGGTCGGCGACGAGCCCTTCCAGAAGAAGTGCCTCGCGAAGATCAAGGAGCTGAACGCGGCGGGAAAGACGCTCGTTGTGGTGAGCCATGATTTTGACATGGTGAGCAAGGTCTGCGAGCGCGGCGTCGTGCTCGAACACGGGCGCATCGTGAAGGACGGCAGCGTGAGCGAAGCCATCACTCATCTCCGCGCAGTGTGAAAGCCCTTCGTCGAACGATGAGCCTACCTCAGAAGCAATTGGTCACTTCATAGAGCCTTGCATCGCCCTCGCGGTCGACGAGCTCCAGATTGGGGGCGTCGGCGACGTCGTCGAATGCGGGATAGTCCTCGGCCTCCAGCCGGTCCAGGAGGTAGTAGTGGCCGAAGTCGAGCACGTACTCGACATTCTCCTCTCTGGCGATCGAGCAGGCCCTCGAGTCGTAGGTGGCGACGTCGAGCCTGTGGGAAAGAACGGAAAGATCGGGCGGTAGTGCTCGCGAGCTCATATGGTATTGGGTCACTGCACGACCGCTGATCGCGTATGCGAGAGATCCACCGTTCCAAGGGTTGACGGCGATCACGGCATCTTCGGGCACTTCGTCGTCCAACCGTTCGAGCAGAGCCAGCTCATCGAGCGAGAGGATGGTCGGGTTCCCCTCCCACGTGTGGTTCTGCCTGCTCTCGATCACCATCTCGTCGATCGGACCACGCTGGCTCTCGAGACCCCCAAGGATGGCCACGACGGCGACGACGGCTCCTGCTACCGCTCGTACCCACGGCGATGGTTCCGAGGAGAAGCGCAGTACGCCATTCCACAGCCACATGAGAAGCCCGGTTGCTCCGAATGCGGCGATGAGCACGGTCGGAAGAGGAAGAAGTGAAGCCAGGCGCTGCGGATCCTGGTACCAGCTACCTACCATCACCTGACGGAAGGCGCCGCGGGGTTCTGCCGCCGACACCGCATAGAGCGCAACGGCAACTCCGTAGACTCCCAGGAGCCACCCGTGGCCCCCGGCCCGGATGAGGCGAAGTAGCCCGATCGCTGTACAGACCGCGATGACCACGGGGATGTCGCGCTCGTGGGGTGCGCTCGTGATCGCCTGCCCGATGGCGTTGGAGTACCGGGTGAAAGGCAACCACGTGTTGTACCCGAGGAGCAGGGCTCGCCAGATGACGACGACGCCACTGGTGAACACGACGGCGACGAGCAGCGGCACCAGCACGCCGCGGGCTCCGCGTCGCCTGAATCTGAGCTTTGACCAGCGGAACCAACTGACGATCGCGACCGGCAGCGACAGGGCAAGGAGCGCCGTCAAGCCGTTCGGCTGAGCAAGCATCAGCGCGACGATCGAGGTCAGGAACGCCAGCAGGATCACGCCGAGAGTGGTGTCCTCTCGTGGTCGTACCCCGAGAATCAGGACCGCCAACGCAAGGGCTGCCGGCAAAACAGCGTAGGACAGCAAGTTCGGGTAGAGCGGTCCGAAGTCGATGAGGCCGATGGGAAAAGCCGTGAACCCGGCGGAGAAGAGACCCACCAGGGCGATCAGTACGGCTGAGGCGCCGAAGACGATACGCGCGAGAAGCATGACGCCGATCGGCCACACCAGCGAGGCGATGACGATGTTGAGCGCATTGACGGCAACCGGGATGGGCTGGTTCGTCACTTCCACGATCAATGCTGCGAAGCCGTGCCAGGCGGCCGGATACAGAGCGATCTCGGCCGTAGGGCTCAGCATGCGTCCCAGCGTCAGCGTGGACGCGTCCCCCTGATCGAGCACCCACCGGACGGCATTGAGGTGATACACGTTGTCGTACCGCTGGGCGATATTGCCTGGACTGCCAAAGATGCGGGTGAGATTGTAGGCAGAGGCGACTCCACCTGTCAGAAGACCAGCCAGGGCTCCCAGTACGGTGCGTCGATCCATTTGGAACGAGAACTCCAGCCAGCGGGAGTGGAAGGCAAGGTGCTTCACGAGGAGTCCGGCGAGGACGAATCCCGCGGAGGTAGCCACGAAACTGATCAGGGACCAGCGGATACCGAGGAGCGACAGGAGGACCGCCGCGGTTCCGACCATCGCTACCGAGAGGACGGGCGCGAGACCCAGCGAGAGGGCGCCCCGCACGTTGAGCGCGGCGGCCAGGCTCAGGCCCGGAAGGGTGAGTAGCGCACTTGTCATTGCCAGGGTCGGCAGGAGGTCCCACCAGGACATCATGACTCCTGTAGCTAAAGTGATCCATCGGTCCGACGCTCGGACGCGGACGACCGGCAAACTTGGCAAGATTACCACGGCGTCCGTAGTCCCCTGCGTCCTTCTGCGGTGCGATAGCCTTGCCCGGTGACCGACCAGCGTAGGCAAGGGGCTGCAGCCCAGGGAGTGATACCGGTTCCTTCCCAAGGAAGATCGGCAACCGAGCGGACGCTGATCGTCGAACCGATCATCGAAGACTCCGGTGCCGCATGAAGATCCTCGCCGTGTCCACTTGGTACCCTTCCGTCGAAGCGCCCACTGAAGCTCCCTTCAACCACGAGCATGTCAAGGCGATCCGGTCGGCACATGCTGTTCGCGTGATCCATATCCGCTTGCGGTCATCCGCGGCACCCAGGACGGACGACGTCGACGGCGTCGAGGTCTTACGCGTCTCCCTGAATCTGCGGAAGCCCTGGAGCATCCTGTCGGTCCACGCCCTTCTGCGACGGGAGATGAAGGAGGCGGACATCGTCCATTCGATGGCTTTCTCCACGATTCTCCTGATGCTGCCGGTATGGCTCACCGTCCGCCTGCCCTGGCTCCACACCGAGCACTGGAACGGGGTCACGAATCCGGCGAGCGTGGGGCCCGCCTGGCAGCGCCTCGCGTGGCTTCGCCATCTCCTGCGCTTCCCTCACGGCGTCACCGGGGTCACCACGGAACTCGCCGAGCGGTTGCAGCTCTTCGCCCGGCCGGGTGCATCGCGGGTGGTCCCGTGCGTCGTCGACAACAGCCGCCCACTACGACCCTGGCCACGGGCGGAGCGGCTCCGGCTCGTCGCCGTTGGCGGGCTCGTGCCACGCAAGCGACCCCTCCTAGCCCTCGAAACCGTACAGTGGCTGACCGAACACGGCCGGGCCGTGCACCTGGAATGGGTAGGCGAGGGCCCGCTCGAGGACCAGATGCGGCAGCGGGCATCGACCGCGCAGGTGGCCGAGCTCATCCACCTGCGCGGTGCGCTACCACCCGATGAGATCTTCGCGCGCATGGAGGAAGCGGATCTGTTCTTCCTCCCCTCCGAGCAGGAGAACTTCTTCACCGCCGCCGCCGAGGCGCTCTCGTGCGGGCGGCCGGTGGTGGCCGCCGTCGCCGGCGGCTACGACGACTACTGCGACGCGACCAACAGCGTGCTCGTGGAGACGCCCACGGCCGAGACACTGGGGGAGGCGATCATCGAAGCGGGTGCCCTGCTCGAGCACAGCACCCCGGAGGGTCTTGCCGGACCCGTTCGGGAACGGTTCAACGCGCGGGTCGTGGCCGATCTCTTCACGATGGCCTACGAGGCTGCAGAGCTCCGATCGAACACCAGGCGAGCCAGGAAAGCTCTTCCGTGACCCACGAATCCCTTGATCTGACCGGGCCGGCACCGCAAGTCGACATGGTCATCGCTGTCCACAGTGAGGAGCGCCCGATCGCGGCGGCGGTCGACTCACTGCTCGACGGCGGCCTCGCCACCGATCGGCCCGCCGGCCTGAGGATCACTGTGGTCTGCCACAACATCCCGGTCACGCGGATCTCCGCCCGGCTGCCCGAGGCATCACGAACCCGCGTCCGTTTTCTGGAGTTGCAGGACGGCATCGCGAGCCCTGCGGGACCGCTCAATCACGGCATCGCCCGCGCGACCGCCAGATACGTCGGGGTGATGGGCAGCGACGACACGGTGGAGCCCGGAGCCATCTCGGACTGGCTCACGCTGGCGGAGAGATTCCGGTCCGATGCCGTGATCGCCCCGGAACGCCACGCCGACGGCCGGATCATCCGCACCCCGGTGCTGCGCGCCGGACGCCACCGTGCCCTGCACCCGATCAAGGATCGACTGTCGTACCGCACAGCGCCTCTGGGACTGGTACGCCGGACTGAGATCGCGCGGCTGTCGCTCCGATTCACGCCTGGTCTTCCCACCGGGGATGACCAGGAGTTCACGTCGAAGCTGTGGTTCGGAGGGGGCAGGATCGACTACGCCCGCGGCGCCGGGCGCTACGTTGTCGGCGCCCAGGCGGTGGACCGTGTCAGCTTCGCCCGACGGCCCGTGCCGGTGGAGCTCGAATTCGTCAGGTCACTGGTGGCCGGCGAATGGTTCCAGGGCCTCAGCGACGCTGAACGGCGCGCGATCGTGGTGAAACTGGTGCGGGTGCACGTCTTCGGTTTGGTCCAGACACGGTATGAGTCAGGTGGCTGGTCCGCTGCTGATCGGACGGAGCTCGCGGGCGTCATGTCGGCGCTGCTGCGGCGAGCGCCAGGCGCCCTGCGTCCGCTGAGCCTCGCAGACCGCCGCTTGGCGAAGGCGATCCTGGATCCCTCATTGGACTCGGAAGTACTGCGGCAGCGTGCCCTGTCGCGGCGACGCTTCGGGAGCATGGCCACCGTCCTACCGTCGTCGCTGGGGTCGGCACTGGATCCCGAGTCGCCACTGAGATTCCTGCCCGCGGCCGCGTTACTCCGCTGAGCTGCGCGTCATCCCGGGCCCGCGTGCGTCGCTGGCAGCGTCGAATACCCCGCGTGAGCGCCGTCGCTTGTCCCGAATGTAGCGCCGGATGATCGCATCGCGGGTCAGGACACGGGTCAGCCTCCTCGTCAGGAGTTCGTCATGCCGGGTCGACGATCGGTGGTACGAGGCTGCAGCGGCAAAATCTGCAGGACCGGCCGTCCTGCCAGCTGCCTCGACGAGCCGGGCATCCGCCCGGCTGAGCGCCGCGAGCTCGCCCCCGGCGATCCCCTCGATGGTGCGCTGGATCGTCAGCCACGCGTCCTGCTCGTCCGCATTCCACAGTGTGCGCGCATCGTCAGGGGCACTCCCGCACCGGTGAGTGCTCGGTGCGAGCGCGTCGCCGCGGCGGAGCAGGGCGCCCACCCCGTGGATCCTCATGAGCTTCAATGCGATCGAGCGCCGATGGGTCAGGGGCAGTGCCAGCAACCACTCCTGTGTGGCCAGGAGATCGAGCCAGCGGAACTCCTCACGTAGCGGGGCCACAGCAGCGGTCACCCGACCTGCCGCAGCATCATCGGTCTGACTGTAGGCGCCCCCACCATACGGATAGGTGATGAGGCAATCGCTGAAAAGTAGCCTCAATGTCGGCTCGAGGTCTTCTCCGACCCTCAGACCTTCCGTGAAGCGGAACCCGATCCGGCGTAATGAAGCGGTGCGGAGTAATCCGTACGGCAGACTACGGGTAGCCAGTCCGTCCTTCACTGGGTCCAGGGTCCTGGGCTTGGTCGGGCGCAGCCCCGGAGTCGCGAGGATGGCCCCTTCAGGGGTGCGGATCGGGGCCAGAACTGCGTCAGCACCTGTGGCTTCGGCGCGTGTCACCCAGCTGCTGAGCGCCCCGGGTTCCAGATAGTCATCGGAGTCGACGAAGGTGACGAATTCTGCCGCAGCCCGGGCGAGGGCGTGATTTTTCGGACCGGCGGGCGAGAATATTCCGTCGACGAAGTGCTCCAGCACGATGTCATTGTCTGCCGACTGGGGTCCGAGTGCCGACCGCACAGGTTCGACGGCGATGTTGTGGCAGATGATCGAAATTGTCAGCCTTGCTCCGATCTCTGCGAGCGACGCCCGCTGATCCAGGAGGGAGGCCACCGTTCGACGGAATGGACGGGCCGTGTCGTGCAGTGGAATGACAGCGTCGATCGTCACTGGAACTCGCGGAGTTCGGTTCTCGCGGGGACGCATGGGGCGGTCACTCCTACAGCTAGACACTGCGGGATACTCTATTTCATCCAGGTGGGACTTCATGAAGCGGCTCGTCACCCAGGCCTTCCCAGGTGTGCTGCGCAAATGGACTGGACCTGGGAGGGCTGACATGATGGTGCGCATGTCTGCCCCGCGCCTCCTGATCATCTCCTTTTCTCCCCTCCGTTCGGACGCGCGGATCTTGAAGCAGATTGCCTTGTTCAAGGATCGATACGAGATCACGACCTGCGGGTATGGGGATGCACCCGACGGAGTGGCGAGTCATATCGAGATACCGGCGAACCTCAAGGAATGGGACTACGACAGGATCGCGGTGATCCTCCGTGCCTACCGCCGCGCCTATTGGACGAACCCCGTCATCGCTCATCTGCGACCTCGCTTCGCCGGGCGTTCGTTCGACGTCGTTCTGGCCAACGACATCGACACCGCCGGGCTCGCCCTGTCCCTACAATCGGTACACGGCGTCCACCTGGACCTCCATGAGTATCACCCGCGCACCAAGGAAGAACTCCTCAGGTGGCGCATCTTCGTCGGTCCCTTCATGCGCTGGCTGGTACGGCACTTCGCAACGCAGGCGGATTCGGTCTCAACGGTTGCCGGCCACATTGCAGACGAGTACCGACGCGAGTTCGGTCTCCATGCCTCCGTTGTCACGAACGCGGCTCCGTTCTCGGACTTCGAGCCAGGTGCAGTGGGGAATCCTATCCGGCTCGTCCACTCCGGCGCTGCACAGCACGGGCGGTTCATCGAGCTCACTCTCGATGCCATGGGAATGCTCGCGGGTAATGCGACGCTGGACCTGTACCTGACGCAGAACAAGGGTCCGTACTACGAGTCGCTACGACGTCGCGTGGACTCGATGCCGAATGTAGCCCTCCACGCTCCGGTGCCGTATGCAGAGCTGTCCCGGACGCTCAACGATTACGACGTAGGGGTGTATGTCCTTCCTCCTATCAACTTCAACTTTGCCTGGTCGCTTCCGAACAAGTTCTTCGACTTCGTCCAGGCCAGACTCGGGCTCGTGATCGGCCCGTCGCCGGAGATGGCGGCGATCGTCCGCGCCGAGGGCATTGGTGTCGTCACCGAGAATTTCACTGCAGAGGCACTCGCGGCTGCCCTTGATGCGTTGACGCCCGAAGGGGTTGCCGACTACAAACGCGCATCTGCGCTTGCAGCACGGAAGCTGTCGGCCGAGGAGCAGGTCAAAGAGTGGGCGCGTGCTATTGACGCTCTCGTCGGTAGCAGGAAAGCAACGTGACCCCAAAGGTCCTGCAGTTCAACGATTGTGCATCTGTGGCGCGGTCCATGGTGACCGCAGCAGCAAGAACGGGGCTGCGCTGGGACTATCTCCCGCCCTCTCTCGTCCGGCCGATGCGCCCTGTGCTGGGAGGGCCGCTGCGCCGTAAGGCCACCTATATCCCGTACCGGGCACGCCGTATGGTGGCGGTCGGCCGGGCCGATGTGGTTCACGTGCATTACGGGACCTCCGCTCGGCTTCTCCGTGAAGCAGGGGTCCCGAAGCGACCGTATGTGTTGACCCTTCATGGGTCCGACATCCGTCGGCAGTGGAAGGATTCGCAGTTCCACGGTGAGATCCAACGTGCTGTGGACGAGGCTGCTCACGTCTTCTACGCGAACAACGACACAGCGGACAATGCGCTTGCGGCTCGATCGGATGCCGAGTTCCTTCCGGCGCTCGTGGATGCCTCGATATTGCCGCCATGGTCCCCTGATGCGGTGCAACCGAGCATTCTGTTCGTTTCGCGCTGGGATGCGGACAAGGGGGTCGACGGTCAGCTTGAGTTGGCTGCAGCTCTCTTTCGCGCAGCACGGAACCGTGCGCGTTTGGTCGGACTTGACTGGGGACCGGGAGCTGAAGCAGCGCGCGCGGCCGGGGTGGAGTTGCTGCCGCGGATGCCTCAGTCCGAATTTCATGAAGTGATGTCGAACGCGCACGTTGCCATCGGACAAGCGACCAACAACTTCGCGACAAGTGAGTTCGAAGCCCTGTGCATGGGTCTTCCGATGGCAGCTCTGGGAACTCGTCTTGCCAGGCCCGACGACGGTACCGTCCCGCCGGTCATGGAGGGTCCGGTCGACGACGTCGTTGCACAGGTGCTCACCGCACTGGATGACCCTAGGCTGGCAGCGAGCCGATTCGGAAGTTCTACCTGGGCCGTACCCCGGTACGACGCTGCCTCGTACATTCCGAAACTCGATGCACTCTACAGAGCAGTTGCCGGATGCTCCGATGTGGGAGCGTAATCGGCACGCGACCTGAAAACCTCGATTTATGAGTTCTTGACAGGCTGATCGTCCGGAGTGAGACCAGCCAGCATCGCCTGCTGAGCGAACTCGGTATTCCCTGCGACCACCTCGTCAAAGGTTCCTCGGCTGATGATCGAGCCATCACTCATGAAGCACACCTGGTCGCTGTGCCTGATGGTGGACAGCCGATGCGCCACGGAGATGACTGTGATCTCGCCGTGCAGTTCTCCGATCGCGTCCGCCACTGCAGCTTCGGTCGCCGTATCGAGCGCGCTGGTCGCCTCGTCGAGCACGAGGACGAGTGGATCCACATAGAGCGCTCGTGCAATGCCGAGCCGCTGTCTTTGGCCTCCGGACAGCGCCAAGCCTCTCTCGCCCACCCTCCCATGGATTCCGCGGGCTCTCATTTCGACGGTCTCGAGCAGCTGCGCCTTCCGCAGAGCCTCGCGGACTCTTTGCTCGTCGAAGTCATCGCTCCAGGTGAGAGCGACATTCTGTGCGATCGATCCATCAAAAATGGCGACGTCCTGAGGGACGTAACCCACCCTGGACCGCCAGTCGGCCAGAACGTCCTCGAGGGGTACGCCATCGAGATGCATCGACCCTGCGGACGGGGTCAGTAGACCCAGCAGGATATCAATGAGGGTGGACTTCCCTGCGCCGGACTGGCCGACAATGCCGACCGACGATCCGATCGGGACCGCGAGCTCTATGTCGCTCACCGCCGGCGACGATGCTCCAGGATAAGTGAACCCGACACCCTTGAGTGTCAACATTCGAGGCTCGGCTCCTATCCGCAAGCCGCCGATGTTCTCGTCGCGGTTGCTGTAGGAATCCATGCGCTTGATGTCTTCCAACACAATGCTCGTGTACGGCAGCGTGGACTGCGTCAGGGCAAGCTGTGACTGCACTGCGGTGAGGGACGGTACCATCTTGAACCCGGCGATGCCGAAGATGGCGACGGCCGCGAGCGCGCTCTCCAGGCCACCGGTCAGGAAAGACACGCTGCCGATAAGAAGGAACCCGCCGAGCAGCGCCATGTCGACGACGAACTTCGGAACAGCCGCGAGGAATCGAATGTTCGAGCGGGAGTGCGCTGCGCGTGATCGACTGACGAAAACGACGTCGCCCACCTCCTGCGCCTTATCACGGAGGGTAATCTCCTTCAGCGCGGAGATCATCTCGGACACGAGGGTCGCCATGCGCATAGCCGAGTCCCGGTTGACCCGCCCTGCCACATAGGACTTCTTCGTCAACCAGACGTAGAGCACCCCGGCGATTAGGCCGAGGTAAACCACGGTGAGCAGAGCGGTCAACGGTTGCGTGACCACCAGGATGCCCAGTACCGACAGGAAAGTGAGGATCTGCGATGGAATGGTGACGGCGGGGATCAACACGCCGGCGATCGTGTTGGCAATGCCGACGTCGATGAGCCGCACCAGCTCAGCCGTTGATCGCTTCATTCGTTCGGTCCACGGCGAGCGGATGTAGCTATTGAAGAGGTGGGTGCCGATTTCGAGCTCGAACTGAGCAAACTTCCGGGTAGAGATCCACTGCATCCAGATACTGACGAAGGATTTCACGATCATAAGGGCAGTGGAGGCGACCAGCAGCCACAGGCTCATGTCGCGGGACACTGTGCCGAGAACGGGCAGCTGAAGATCACCACCACCAAGAATCTGGGTCATGATCACGGCGAACACGCCAAGTGCCCCCGCCTCGAGCAGGGACAGGAGGGAAAGTGCCAGACCGAAGACGATGATGAAACGTCGCGCCCTGGCAGGGAGAATAGGTATGAGTTCGCGCAGGACGCGGAACAGTTCTTTCATCGGTTCTCCGAAGCGGCGGGGGAGCAGGGGTGTACCTGCAGCAGGCACGCCTTCCATCCTACGTGGCTCTCCTCTTTAGCACCCTAGCTGGTCCAGGGGACGTACAAGCAGCGTGAGAGGATGACATGCATGCCGGGAAGCACTCGCGTCACACATCTGTTCGTCTGCGCAGGTGTCGGTTCGGCGACTATGTCTGAAGGGCGCGGCGAAGGGGAGCCATGGCGTCGGATGCGTGGCACGTGGACGCGGAGTGGGATGCAGCGGACGCACGACCGAATCCAGCCCAACTGGCGCTGTTTTTTCCGCTCACCGAGCGGTGGTACGTCCAGAACGGCGGGCGAGAGCGCAGCGCCCGCGGACGGTGCGCTCGGGCCGGCGCCCTGACGTTCCAGAAGCCATTGGTGATTTGCGGACCACCTCTCAACGGCGGGTGGTCCGGCCGACGTAAACAGACATCGTAACGCCAGGCGCCTGGTCGACCGGTTGAGGACCGTATATGCCGAGGCATTGGCCGAGCAGATAGAGGAAGAAGCGACGTGAAAATTGCATCGAACGTTAAGCCCCACCTGCTGTACATAGGCTTCGCGTACCCTCCGAGTACCGCATCCTCGGTCTACCGTTCTTTAGCCGTACCCAATGCATTCGCCGCAGCTGGCTGGGACGTCACCGTTCTTACAATCGATGGAGAAACGTGGTCCGAGATCTCGGGCGTTGATACGGGCCTCCTGGATTCCATTGACTCGTCGGTGCAGGTTGTCAGAGTGTCCGACGGCGGATCAGAGGATCATGCAAGAGGTGATCTGCGGGACTACTCGAGGTTGCGCATTGAGGCTCCTTACGTGTGGGAGCGACTGAAGTCTCTCCGCAGTCGTCGTTCATTCCCGGAAGCATTCCACGGACTGTGGTTGAAGCCGGCGTCGAAGGCTGCTCGCGAGGTCCACCGGCACCACCCGGTCAACTTGGTCATCGCGTCGGCGAGCCCCTACGTGTCGTTTGCAGTGGCGCGTTCCTTGCCCGACGTTCCTTACGTCTTGGACTACCGGGATGCATGGGCCTTCAATACCATCACTGGATCCGACAATTTCTCACCTCGGTCCAGCAATGGGAAGTTGGAGGCGACATTTCTGCAAGAGGCCCTACAGGTCTGGTTCGTAAATGCTCCGATTCAGGACGAGTACGTTCGCAGATATCCCGCTACTGCTGCCAAGATGCGCGTTGTTCCCAACGGTTTCGACCCGCAGCCCGGACACGGTCGGCCCACTGCAAGGCGCAGAGCAACGCCGTCGTTCGGGTACCTCGGCACCCTTCAGCATGAGAACAATCCCTTGGATGCATTTCTTGACGGATGGGTTGAGGCCTTTGGCCTGACTGGTGGCAGAAAGACGCCTGCGGCAACGGCGCAGATCCGGGGAAAGCTCAGCTCCAGCGGAAGCGCAGCGCCTGAGCTCCTCCGTAGATTCGACGGCGTAAGGAGGCACGGCATCGAATACGGCGGTCCGGTGCCCAAACGCGAAGTCGCTCGCTTCTATAAGGATCTAGACGCGCTGATCCTACTACTCGCCTCGGGCAAATATGTTACCGGTGGTAAAACGGCCGAGTATCTGGCAACCGGGCTGCCGATCGTCTCCGCACACGAGCATGGCAACGCGGCCACTGACCTGCTCCGCGACTATCCTCTTTGGTTTCCTGCCACGGAATTGACAGCTACTGGCATTAGCGCGGCGTTGCGTCGATGTGCTCAACAGCTTCAAGAACCCGACGAAGCTCGCTGGTCGGCAGCATGGGACTATGGTCAGTCCTTTCTCCGCTCGACCTTGATGGCGCCCGTGATCGAGGAACTGACCAGAAGCGTCGGCTTCCCTCTGCCTGGTTTGACGCCGCCTGATGCAGGGGACCGGAAGAAAGCCGAGCGTCATGAAGAAGCGGAAACTAAAGAACCACGAGCAGGGCGTCAGGTCCAAGCTCCGGGCGGTCCGGACATCGGGGCGGCCAGAGATGTGAGAGTCCTCGTGGTGATGGACGACGCCAGTCGCGAAGTACTTGAGGACGTTCGCGCACGCGCGAGCTCGATCAGAACAGTGTCGCTTTCTCTTGTCGAATTTGCTGCGAACTACACACACACGGCAGATGGGTCGCATACCCTTTCCTTGGCCCCTGCCGGACGCGCCGAGCGCATGGCATATAGGTTGTCTTCCGCCGGCGGCCCGGTGGGGATGCTGAGCAGACTGTGCCACGACAATCTGCGTTCACGTCGACTTGCCCTGGCCGTTCTGAAGGATCGAACTTTTGGCGCCGAGCTGCGCATGGCGGACGTGGTCATGGCTGCGGATACGCGCGCAATACGAGCCGTTTGGCAATTGAGGTCCCGTACACAAGCCGATCTTGTGCGAGGTGTCGTCGCCCTAGTCCATGTGTTGAAGCGCTAGCAGTTCATCGGAGCACCTGTGGGTACTCGATGGATCTGGACTCGGAAGTGCGCTCGGATGCAGCAACAACGACCTTGGTGAGCGTCAGCACCGGGGGTCAAGCACACCCCGTGCGATACTGGGACTGTGAGTCGTACTTGGATCGTGATCCCGCTGTTCAACGAGGCTCCCGTCATCGGATCCGTCATCCGTGATCTCCTCGAAGTCTTTCCGCACATCGTCTGCGTGGATGACGGCAGCACCGACAGCTCGGCGGAAGCTGCTCGAACTGCTGGAGCGGTCGTTGTTCAACACCCGGTGAATTTGGGGCAGGGAGCCGCCCTCCAAACTGGATTCGAGTACGCGCTGCTCGACCCTCACATGTCGTCCATCGTGACGTTCGACGCTGACGGTCAGCATCGGGTGTCGGATGCACTGGCAATGGTCAGACGGCTCGAATCAGGAGAGGCCGATGTCGTTCTCGGTTCGCGGTTCCTCGACGGACGCACCAAGATCGGGGCGCTCAAGCGGCTAGTGCTTCGAACAGCAGCTCTGCAAACCCGTTTGAGTACGGGAATGAACCTCACCGATGCTCACAACGGATTGCGCGCGTTCAATCGCGACGTGGTGGCGCATCTGCATCTGACTCAGAATCGGATGGCTCATGCCTCCGAGCTGATTCAAGTGCTCGTCGCTCTCAAGCCTCGATGGACGGAACACCCGGTCGAAATCATCTACACGGACTATTCAAAAGCAAAGGGCCAATCTCTTCTTAATTCTGTGAACATCCTCGCGGATCTGCTCTTTAGGTAATACTCATGATATTCATCGTGCAAATAGTGCTTGTCGTCGCCGTCATCCTCTTCTCCCTGGTGCTTATCCGCGGTGGATCCAATGCAAAGCACATGGCTGTACGCCGTCTTATGGTTCTGTTATTCGCAGTGGCGGCCGTCCTCTCCATCTTCTTTCCCGAGATCCTCACTCAACTGGCCCGTGTAGTAGGCGTGGGTCGTGGGACCGATCTTATGCTGTATGCCTTCATTGTCTCGTTCCTCGTGTACATTTCGACGACGCATCAGCGCTTCCGTCAGACGGAGGGAATCTTGACGAAGCTTTCGAGACGTATTGCTCTGGATGAGGCCGAGCGTCCGTGGGAGGACGGCCGACCGGCAGGTCTTTCTCGCACAGTCCTTCGTGATGACCCAGAGGGCGAAGCAGAAAAGGGAAGTGCGGCACCGTGACAATGGAGTGAACTTGAACTGCTCCGGCAAAGGCACGTTCAGTAAAGCCCTCTTCGAGGGATCCCCTGAACGCGCCTTCACCGGGTCAGTGTTCCTTAGAGTTTTCCGGTGTTGAGGGTGATGGTGTTGAGTTCTCCGGTGGGTTTGAGGTTGCGGAGGGTGAGGGAGCCGTTTCGACCAGGGGTGAGGGTTGCGGTTTGGTTGGGCATGGCGAAGTTGCGTGTTGCGGCGGGGATGGTGGTGGCTGACCAATATTCGGTGGTCTTGATGCGGGGCTTCCATCCTCCTGTTCCGTTTCCGGGGTAGATGTAGGCGGTGCCTTGGGGTGTGATGGCCAGGAGGTCGGCTTTTTTGTCCCCGTTGATGTCGTGGGCTGGGGCGATAGTGGTGAAGGTGTTCCAGCCGGTTCCGATTTTGGTCGCTTTCTTGAAGGTTCCGGTTCCTGTTCCTGGGTAGAGGAACAGCGTGCCGTCCTTGGTGCGGGCGATGAGGTCGGGGCGGGAATCGCCGTTGAAGTCGCCGGGGCTGATGATGTCGGTGAAGCCGTTCCAGCCGGTGCCGATGGTACGTTGCCCGGTGAATCTTGCGGTGCCGTCGGTGGTGTAGAGGACGAGGTTTCCGGTCTTGGTGCGGGCGATGAGATCTGGTTTACCGTTGCCGTCGAAGTCCCGTCCGTTCATGACCTCGGTGAAGTTCTGCCAGCCGCGACCGATCTGTCGGGGTGCTGTGGTGCTGGCGGCTCCGGTACCGGAGTGGAGAGCCAGGGCCCCTGCAGAGTTGATGGTCAGGAGATCGGCGGTCCCGTTGGAGTCAAAGTCCGTGCCGTCTATGGTCTCGGTGAAGTTCCACTGTCCGGCGGCGATGGTTTCTTTGAGGTAGCCGCCGAAGCCGTTTCCGAGGTAGGCCGTCAGACGTCCATCGGAGGAACGTGCCACGGTATCTGCACGCCCGTCACGGTTCACGTCCTGACCGACCATGACGTCGGTGAAACCGCCCCATCCTGATCCGACGATTTTCGCGGGTGCGAATTGTCCGTTGCGCAGGCTGCGGAACATCACAAGCTTGCCGGCGGTATCGCGGGCGATGAGATCCGGGGCGTCATCGCCGCTGTAGTCGCCGATGCCGCTGGCGAACTTCAGTCCCTGCCAGGAGGTGCCTGACGTGATGCGTGCTTTGAAGCCGCTTGTTCCCGATCCAGGGTAGATCGACAGGGTGCCCGCGTTTCTGGCGGCGATATCTGCCCGCCCGTCACCGGTGACGTCTCCCACCCCGAGGACAGTGTCGAAGCTCTGCCAGCCGGTGCCGATGCGAGAACTCTTCAGGAACCCGCCCGAACCGTTACCGGGGTACAGCCATAGTTCGCCGTTGGTCTTCCTCGCTGCCAGGTCCGCGTGTCGATCTCCGTTGAAGTCGCCGACAGCGAAGACCTGATTGAAAGAACTCCACCCGGTGCCGATCTTGCGGGGAGTGCCGTAGGTATTTCCTGTGGTGCCTGGGCTGACCCACAACGTGCCATCAGCACGTCGATGGAACAGGTCGGTGATGCCATCACCGGTGAAATCAGGCCCACTGAAACGCAACTCCGTCCGATCCAACGCAGGAGCCACCGGCACCGGAGCCACGGGCCTAGGAGCAACCGGCGCAGGCGCAGGCGCAACAGGCACAGTGCTGGCATTACGCGCAAAGGCTTCCAGTGATGCGTAGGAGCCCGGCCACTGGTTGGAGTCCCCCGCGAAGGGACCCGATTCGCTGTACTGCCAGACGGAATACCTCGTCCAGCCCGCAGGCAAGGCACCCGCTCCCACGTTGTTGAAGGCAGCCAGGTGCAGTGGATGATCGCCGAATGCCGTTGTGCTGGCAAAGCAGTAGTTCCACCAGTTCGCCGTTGTGTAGATCATCGGAAGGCGTCCGGTTCGGGCTTTGACGGTGTTCGAGAAATCGCGGACCCAGGAGATCAACTGGGAGGGCGTCATGCCGTAGCAGGTATCACCCCTACCGCTGGGCATCACATCGGCCCCGTAGGGGTTGTACTCGATGTCGAGGAGTGGGGGGAGGCTTTGACCGTCGGCGGACCATCCGCCTCCGTTGTCGAGGAAGTAATTGGCTTGCTCGCGACCCGAGGTCAGGTTGGGCAGAGCAAAGTGATAGGCCCCTCGCAACATCCCGACCGCGGAACTACCGCTGTATTGGGGCGAGAACTCCGGATTCTTGTAGAAGGTGCCTTCTGTTGCCTTGATGTACGTGAAGCGCGCGCCCAGCGCCCATTGGGACTTCCAGTCGACATTCCCCTGCCAGGCGCTGACATCCATGCCTTGAACGCCGCTGGGGCGCCACGTCGAGCCACTCATGGCGGACGACCCTGTCGAGTCATCCTTTGCCGACTCAGCATCCGCTTCGCGATCGAGGAGCTCCTGCCGGGACAGGGCCGTCTCCAGGCCGGCCGCGGCTCGTTTCACTCCCTGTCCCATTTCGGCGCCGAACTTGCCCACCTGCGGGTCCACTGCGTTTTCTTCAGCTTGTTCGGCTTCTCCCTCATCAGGAGATGCTTCGGTAGGAGGGGTGACAGGAGGAGTAAGGCCAGTCTCGATCTCCGCGCCTGGCAAGTTCTCCTCCGTCGAAGGGGAAATCTGGGCTTGTGGTGCCTGGTCCGCGGGGAATGTGGAAAGCGATGATGCTGTGGCGGGAAGAGATGTGCCCACGACAGCAGCTGAGATGAGAGCTGCGACGCTGATACTGAGGACGGCACGAAGTCTTACAGAGGAACACGTCCTCCGGCTCGTAGTAGACGAAACCATGATGTTCCTTAGAGTTTTCCGGTGTTGAGGGTGATGGTGTTGAGTTCTCCGGTGGGTTTGAGGTTGCGGAGGGTGAGGGAGCCGTTTCGACCAGGGGTGAGGGTTGCGGTTTGGTTGGGCATGGCGAAGTTGCGTGTTGCGGCGGGGATGGTGGTGGCTGACCAATATTCGGTGGTCTTGATGCGGGGCTTCCATCCTCCTGTTCCGTTTCCGGGGTAGATGTAGGCGGTGCCTTGGGGTGTGATGGCCAGGAGGTCGGCTTTTTTGTCCCCGTTGATGTCGTGGGCTGGGGCGATAGTGGTGAAGGTGTTCCAGCCGGTTCCGATTTTGGTCGCTTTCTTGAAGGTTCCGGTTCCTGTTCCTGGGTAGAGGAACAGCGTGCCGTCCTTGGTGCGGGCGATGAGGTCGGGGCGGGAATCGCCGTTGAAGTCGCCGGGGCTGATGATGTCGGTGAAGCCGTTCCAGCCGGTGCCGATGGTACGTTGCCCGGTGAATCTTGCGGTGCCGTCGGTGGTGTAGAGGACGAGGTTTCCGGTCTTGGTGCGGGCGATGAGATCTGGTTTACCGTTGCCGTCGAAGTCCCGTCCGTTCATGACCTCGGTGAAGTTCTGCCAGCCGCGACCGATCTGTCGGGGTGCTGTGGTGCTGGCGGCTCCGGTACCGGAGTGGAGAGCCAGGGCCCCTGCAGAGTTGATGGTCAGGAGATCGGCGGTCCCGTTGGAGTCAAAGTCCGTGCCGTCTATGGTCTCGGTGAAGTTCCACTGTCCGGCGGCGATGGTTTCTTTGAGGTAGCCGCCGAAGCCGTTTCCGAGGTAGGCCGTCAGACGTCCATCGGAGGAACGTGCCACGGTATCTGCACGCCCGTCACGGTTCACGTCCTGACCGACCATGACGTCGGTGAAACCGCCCCATCCTGATCCGACGATTTTCGCGGGTGCGAATTGTCCGTTGCGCAGGCTGCGGAACATCACAAGCTTGCCGGCGGTATCGCGGGCGATGAGATCCGGGGCGTCATCGCCGCTGTAGTCGCCGATGCCGCTGGCGAACTTCAGTCCCTGCCAGGAGGTGCCTGACGTGATGCGTGCTTTGAAGCCGCTTGTTCCCGATCCAGGGTAGATCGACAGGGTGCCCGCGTTTCTGGCGGCGATATCTGCCCGCCCGTCACCGGTGACGTCTCCCACCCCGAGGACAGTGTCGAAGCTCTGCCAGCCGGTGCCGATGCGAGAACTCTTCAGGAACCCGCCCGAACCGTTACCGGGGTACAGCCATAGTTCGCCGTTGGTCTTCCTCGCTGCCAGGTCCGCGTGTCGATCTCCGTTGAAGTCGCCGACAGCGAAGACCTGATTGAAAGAACTCCACCCGGTGCCGATCTTGCGGGGAGTGCCGTAGGTATTTCCTGTGGTGCCTGGGCTGACCCACAACGTGCCATCAGCACGTCGATGGAACAGGTCGGTGATGCCATCACCGGTGAAATCAGGCCCACTGAAACGCAACTCCGTCCGATCCAACGCAGGAGCCACCGGCGCGATCACCTTCGGCGTCACGGTCACGGTCGCGCCTGCGGAGGTCAGGGAATCGATCCTGACCTTGGTCCCGGCGAAGGTCGTGAAGGTCTGACCCTGCTGCCAGGTCAGCGAGGTGTTTCCCCAGCCGGAGCGCCGGCTGTCGGGTGTCAGGACGATCGACGCATTGCCACTCCACCCGAGATTGTCCCGCTTGGTGATCTTCACACCCTCGTTGCCGCCGACAGCCGTCTGGCTGTCGTAGCCCACGGCCAGACGTGCCTCGAGGTAGTAGACCTCCTTGCTCACCGGGTCGGTGAACTTCGCCGCGCGTGCCGTCGCTGTCCCTGCCCATGGCTTGAGACTCACCCTCGTTGCCGCCGTCGGCGTGCCGAGGTTCCGGATCTCCTGCCCGTTCCCGAAGCCGCCGTACTCCCACATGAAGGCATTGACCCGCGGCGAGCTCACCTGTGCGTAGCCCATGAGGTCGGTCGTGTCGCTGTACTCCGCCGAGTAGCACTCGCGGTCCGTCCATGTGCCGCCGGAGCGGGACACATCGGAGCGCCCATTGCTGCAGGCGAGGGAGTTGGCGTGGTGCAGGCCGAGGACGTGGCCGAACTCGTGCGCGACCACGTTGTTCGTCAGTGCGGAGGGGTACGGCATGATCACGCGGCCGCTGGTCGGTCCATCAGTGAAGCCGCCACCCAGGATTCCCCAGGAGCCGTTGTAGCTCAGATCCGCATGCGGAACGAAGATCACCAGCGCCTCGTACGGGCGGTATTGCCATCCGAGCTCGCGAGTCACCTTGTCCATGATGACGCCGTAGGAGTCTGTGATCTTGGCGGCGGACTGATGCCTGTATTCGTTCACTTTTGTGAAGGACAGCCGTCCGGCGGAGGAGGAGTTCCAGTAGTTGTTCGCATTGATGATCGAGTTGCGGGCCGCCGTCAAGTTGATCGCATTGGTATCGGCAACTGTCTTCCCCGACAGTTGCACGGTGACCAGCGTGACCTTGAAGGTGCCTGTCCGCGGTGCCAGCGCGGCACTACCGCCGCTGCCGTCCGTGGTCGACGGTGCTGCCGAGCCAGGTCCGTCGCTCTGGTCCACGTAGTGCTCGCCATATCGGGCATTCGAATCGGGGTCATCGAGCGGATTCCAGTTCAGATCCGGCACGAAGGACGTAATTTTCTCCGGAGCGGCTTTCGGCGCTGTCGGCGCGGCCGGAGCCGATGCCGCCTCTGTCGGCGAGGTCCGCGTCGGCTGAGCCTCCGACGGCGTCGTAGTGTCCTGCGGGGCGGGCGTCGCCTCGGCCGGTGACGCCGGCGTCGTCTCGATCGGCGCAGCCGCCGGTGGGGTCGCCGAGGGGGAGGGGGTCGGTGGTGCATCGAGTGCTACTGCGGGAACCGCACTGCCAATGAGACCAAAGGACAGTAAGGCGGCACACAGAAGCCGGGCATGGAAGGGCAAGGTCACGGGTTTCTCCAGCAGAATCCGGGCGTCAGCCAGCTAAATGAATCCCGTGCAGACTACCCATCCGGAATCGCCGTGACGGGGCTTTCGGAAGAGCGGTAGGAATGCTGGGTTAAACCTGCGAGTAAGCGGGGGCTCCTTCCGCGTGTCGCCTGTGGAGGACTACTCCTGATCCCGGGTCGGGATACTCACATATCGCTGTTCCTCTTTCCGGGCTGCACCCCCCTTCAGTAGGGTGAAATTCGGCGCGGACCGCAGTGGCTCCGCCGGTCGGCCGACGATGGTGTCAGGGCTCGCGGGGGTTGCGATGGATGCAGTGCGCTTGATCGAGGGCGAGGTGCGGGAGCTGATCCGCAGGCGCGGACTGGACCCGACGCTGCAGGCCGCAGAGGTGCAGCTCCTAGTGACCGACGCGGTGGCCGACTACGAGGACCGCTCGGTCCTGGGCGTCGTCCCACCACTGGGCAGGCTCGACACCGCGCGGAAACAGATCTTCGATGCCGTCGCCGGATTCGGAGCCCTGCAGCCGCTCCTGGATGATCCGACCGTCGAGGAGATCTGGATCAACGCGCCGTCCGAGGTGTACGTGGCGCGCGACGGCGAGTCCGAGCTCACCGCCCTTTCGCTGACCGACCAGCAGGTGCGCGATCTCGTGGAGAAGATGCTGAAGTCCTCCGGGCGCCGTCTCGACGTCTCGTCGCCTTTCGTCGACGCGTCCTTGCCCGACGGCTCGCGACTGCACGTGGTCATCCCCGAGGTGACACGGAAACACTGGTCCGTGAACATCCGGAAGTTCATTGCGCGCGCCTCGAGACTGGAGCACCTCGTGGAGCTCGGCACCCTGTCCCCGCAGGCGGCGCGCTTCCTCGGTGTGGCAGTTGCGAGCGGGCTCAACGTCCTCGTCTCCGGTGCCACGCAGGCGGGGAAGACCACCATGCTCAACTGCCTCGGGGCCTCGATCGGCCCCCGGGAGCGCGTGATCACCGTGGAGGAGATCTTCGAGCTCCAGCTGCCGCTGCGCGACGTCGTCGGACTGCAGTGCAGGCAACCGAATCTCGAGGGACACGGCGAGATCCCGCTGCGACGCCTGGTCAAGGAGGCCCTGCGGATGCGGCCGGACCGGTTGATCGTGGGGGAGGTGCGGGAGGCCGAGAGCCTCGACATGCTCATCGCGCTCAACAGCGGGCTCCCGGGCATGTGCAGCGTCCATGCCAACAGTGCGCACGACGCGATCACGAAGATCTGCACGCTTCCCCTGCTGGCCGGGGAGAACATCTCGAGCAGCTTCGTGGTGCCCACCGTGGCCTCCTGCATCGACCTCGTGGTGCACTGCGCCCGGCTCCCCGGCGGCCAGCGCAGAGTCATGGAGATCATGGCCCTCGGCCGACGCGTCGAGAACGGGGTGATCGAGTCCTCCTACGTCTTCAGACGGATCGACGGAGCCCTGCACCTCGCGGCGAGCGGCATGCCGGCGGAGGACAAATTCGCAGCCGCGGGTGTGGACATCGCGGCCCTGCTGGGATCCGCGGCGTGAGCGCGGCACTCGGAGTCGCCCTCGGCTCGGGCCTCCTGCTCATCTGGTGGTCCTTCTGGGAGCGCCCGGAGCGCCGTCGTCCGGGCAAGGCCCGCCGGGCGCCCCTCAAGGATCTCCTGGCGCGTGCCGGAGTGGAGCGGGTCTCGCCGAAGGGGTTGCTCGCCTCCTGCGCAGCGGTCGGGCTCCTCGTGATGCTGGTCGGCGTCGTCCTGACCGGCTCACCGCCCATCGCGCTGTGCTTCGCCCTCTTCGGTGCGCTCCTGCCGGTCTCGATCGTCAGGTGGCGCGCAGCGAGACGCACGGCCTCGCTGCGCGAACTGTGGCCCGAGGTGGTGGATCACCTCCGCTCCGCCATCCGCGCCGGTCTCTCATTGCCGGAGGCGCTCATCCAGCTCGGGGAGAAGGGGCCGCTCGAACTGCGGCCGGCCTTCCGGACCTTCGGAGCGGACTACCGGGCGGGCGGGCGCTTCGACGATGCCCTCAGCCGCCTGAAGGAGCGTCTCGCGGATCCGGTGGCCGATCGCATCGTCGAGGCGCTGCGCCTGACGCGCGATGTGGGTGGGTCCGACCTCGGGCGGCTCCTCGGGACGCTGTCCGAGTTCCTGCGGGACGCCGCACGGACCCGCAGCGAGCTCGAAGCACGTCAGTCCTGGACCATCAACGCCGCGCGCCTGGCGGTCGCAGCGCCCTGGTTCGTCCTCCTCCTGCTCTCCACCCGGCCGGAGGCGATCCGTGCCTACAACACCGCCGGCGGTGTGATGGTGCTGCTCGGCGGCCTGCTGATCTCCGTGCTCTGCTATCGCATCATGCTGCGCATCGGGGCGCTGCCCGAGGACCAGCGGGTGATGCGATGAATCCCGGGGTGGCCCTCGCTGCCCTGTGCGGCATCGGACTGGGGTGCGGCCTGTGGGTCGTGCTCGTGCGCCTTCCACCGATGCGGCCCACGACGCTCACCGCGCGCGTCGCACCGCAACTCCGCGCGGTCGACGTGGGATCACGGCTCCTTGCCGACACCCCTGCCAACGTCACACCGTTCGGGCCCCTCGAGCGGATCGTCCGCCCCATCCTCGCCGACGCCGTCCGCTGGTCCCACCGCTTCAATCCTGCGACGGCGGCACTCACCCGCCGGCTCGCCCAGGCCGGACGCGACCAGTCGACGGCGGACTTCAGGGCACAGCAGCTGCTGTGGGCGGCGGCAGCCCTCGCGGGATCCACCCTCGTGATGGTGTTGCTCGTAGCCTCCGGGTCCATCGGTGTACCTCTGGCGGTCGTGGTCATCCTGGCGTGCGCCGTCCTGGGGTTCGTGGGACGGGACTATGCCCTCTCCGTCGACATCAGACGCCGGGAGGCACGCATGCTCGCCCAGTTCCCCAGCCTGGCGGAACTGATGGCGCTCGCGGTCTCGGCGGGGGAGAGCACCACGGGAGCACTCGAGCGGATCAGCAGGACGGCGAACGGAGAACTCGCCGGCGAGTTCTCCCTGGTGCTGGCCAATACCCGCGCGGGAAGGCCGCTGGTGGAGGCCCTGCAGGAGTTCTCCCGCCGGACCCGCCTCGCCCCACTGGCCCGGTTTGTGGACGGCATCACCGTGGCCGTGCAGCGCGGCACACCCCTGGCAGATGTTCTCCGGGCGCAGGCGCAGGACGTGCGGGACCTCGCGAAACGCGACCTCATGGAATCGGCCGGGAAGAAGGAGATCGCCATGATGGTGCCCCTGGTGTTCGGTGTCCTTCCGCTGACCGTGCTCTTCGCCGTCTATCCCGGCATCGCTTTGATCAATCTCGGTTTCTGATGTTCGCCCCACACCGACCCATCACTACAGCAGGGAGAATCCCATGA
This sequence comes from uncultured Arthrobacter sp., assembly GCF_947493765.1. Classification (GTDB taxonomy): domain Bacteria; phylum Actinomycetota; class Actinomycetes; order Actinomycetales; family Micrococcaceae; genus Arthrobacter_D. Next base: position 371,255 of record NZ_CANLSZ010000001.1, on the reverse strand, counting down.
CGATCCTGACCCGCTCCACCCTCGGCGCGCTGGTGCTCCTGGCAGCCCTGATCTCTGCCCTCGGCCGTGCGGTCACGGCACCACGCCCCGGGACGGATGATCCCGAACGGGGTGACGTCCCGGGCTGGGTGATGATCACCCTGATGTCCGCCGTACTGGTCGCGGCGCTGCTCGCCATCGCCGGCCCGGCGCTGGAGGGACTGTTCAACCAGGCGATCGACCAGGTCTCGCCCTGACGTGGCGCCCCTGCTGCGGCTTGTTCGTGCCGGGCCGGAGGAGCCGCACGACGACGGCGAGCGTGGCGCCGCCGTGGTCGATTTCGTCCTCATCGGGGGTCTCCTGACGGTCATCTTCGTCGCGATCCTCCAGCTGACTCTGGTTCTGCACGTGCGGAACACGCTGATCGACGCGGCGTCGTCGGGAGCGCGGTACGGCACCCTGGCCGATCGCCGGCCCGCGGATGCCGCCACACGCGCCCGCGAGCTGATCGAGGGCTCCCTCTCCGAGGCCTACGCCTCCGACGTCTCCGTGGGTGAGAGCACGGTCGGCGGCGTGCGAACCCTCGAGGTGGTGATCCGCGCGCCGTTGCCCGTCGTCGGACTGCTCGGCCCTGCCGGCACGCTGGAGGTGCGCGGTCATGCGGCCCTGCCGACCTGAGCTCCTCCGCCGCCGTCGGCCGGGCCTGCGCCGGAGGGTACCGGCAGCCATCGGCCAGGAGGACGACGGCGAACGGGGCAGCGCCGTCGTGGAATTCGTCTTCCTCGGAGTCCTGCTGCTGATTCCCGTGGTGTATCTCGTGCTGACGGTCGGCCGGCTCCAGGCGGGGTCGTTCGCCGTCGTGGGCGCTGCCGACCAGGCCGCGAAGGTCTATGCCGACGCGTCGACGTCAGCCGAAGGGGAGGTGAGGGCCCGGGAGGCGGCGCGCATCGCTCTGGCCGATTTCGGGTTCGCCGGGGACCAGTCCGCGGTGGAGATCTCCTGCAGCGCCGAGTGCCTCGCGCCGGGGTCCGCCGTGACCGTCGCCGTCCGTCTCGAGGTGCCGCTGCCCCTCGTCCCGGCGATCGGCGGGACCACGCCCTCGGCCTCCACCGTGGACGCCACAGCGACGCAGATGGTGGAGCGGTTCGGGTGAGCAGGCGCGCGGCTCCGTTTGGCAGGACCGCAGCCCGAGCCACGGGAGGTCCGCAGCGCGACAGCGGTCAGGTGGGCGTGCTGATCATCGGCTATCTGCTGATCTCCCTGCTCGTCGTCACCGTCGTCCTCGCGGTGACGGCCGTCTACATCGAGCACAAGAAGCTGCTCTCGGTGGCCGACGGCGCCGCGCTCGCCGCGGCCGACGACTACAGCATCGACGTCGGGGGCGGAGGCGGGGAAGGGGGGCCGACGGCGCCCCTGCCCGTGCTCCAGGGGGCCGGGGTCGAGCAGTCCGCAGCGGGCTATCTCGCAGCCACCGGCGCCGACGCCCGCTTCGAGCAGCTCTCCGTCGACCCGGCCACGGGTGCGCCCGACGGCCGGACGGCGAGGGTCGTCCTGACCGCGGTGGTGCGTCCGCCGATCATCAACGGTCTCCTGCCCGCGGGCATCCGCATAGCGGCCCGGGCCGATGCCCGGGCCCAGCTGGTCAGGTGAGGCCCGGCCACCCAGAGGGCGCCCACGGCGATGACGTAGGCTGGAACCACCATGGCAACCACCGATTTTCCCGCAGAGATCCGCGCCCTTCGCGCCCAGTACCAGTCCATCGAGCAGGTCTCCGACGTGGAGGGGATCCGGAAGGACATCGAGGAACTCAGCGAGGAAGCCGGCGCCCCTGACCTGTGGGACGACCCGGCCGCGGCGCAGAAGGTCACCTCGAAACTCTCCCACCGCCAGTCCGCCCTCGAGCGGCTCGAGACCCTCGAGAGCCGCATCGACGACCTCGAGGTGCTGGTGGAACTGGGCGAGGACGAGGCGGACCAGGATTCCCTGGAGGAGGCGGAGCGTGAGCTCGTCGCCCTCGGCAAGGCCCTCGACGACCTCGAGATCGTGACCCTGCTCGCCGGCGAGTGGGACGAGCGCGAGGCCGTCGTCACCATCCGGTCGGGTGCCGGGGGAGTGGACGCCGCAGACTTCGCGGAGATGCTGCTGCGCATGTACCTCCGGTGGGCCGAGCGGCACGGGTATGCCACCGCGATCCTCGACACCTCCTACGCCGAGGAGGCAGGCCTGAAGTCCGCCACCTTCGAGGTCAAGGCACCCTACGCCTTCGGCACCCTGTCCGTGGAGGCAGGGACCCACCGGCTCGTCCGCATCAGCCCCTTCGACAACCAGGGCCGCCGCCAGACCTCCTTCGCCGCCGTGGAGGTGATCCCGCTCATCGAGCAGACGGACGTCATCGAGGTGCCCGACAACGAGATCCGCGTGGACGTCTTCCGGTCCTCCGGGCCCGGCGGGCAGTCGGTCAACACCACCGACTCGGCCGTCCGGCTCACGCACCTGCCCACCGGCGTGGTTGTCTCCATGCAGAACGAGAAGTCGCAGATCCAGAACCGCGCCGCAGCGATGCGCGTGCTGCAGTCGAGGCTCCTGCTCCTGAAGAAGGAGCAGGAGGACGCGGAGAAGAAGGCGTTCGCCGGTGACGTGAAGGCGTCCTGGGGTGACCAGATGCGCTCCTACGTGCTGAACCCGTACCAGATGGTCAAGGACCTCCGGACGAACCACGAGGTGGGCAACACCTCGGCGGTCTTCGACGGGGAGATCGACGACTTCATCGACGCCGGCATCCGGTGGCGGACCGACAACCGCAACGAGGCCCAGGACAGCTAGCGTCACCGACGGCTCGGGTGGAGCAGTGTCCGCCGGTCCCGGGTCGTAGGATGGAGGACACTGTCCTCCCGCGGATCCGCAGCCGCAGCAGTAGCGAAGAAGGAGTTCTGCCGTGCCGAAGGAAAGTGGCCGGAAAGTGGTGGCCACCAATCGGAAGGCCTATCACGACTACGCCGTGCTCGACACCTACGAGGCCGGCCTGGCGCTGATGGGGACCGAGGTGAAGTCCCTGCGGGCGGGGCGTGCGTCGCTGATCGACGGCTACGCGGTCTTCTACAACGACGAGCTCTGGCTCGAGGGCATCCACATCTCCGAGTACTCGCAGGGCAGCTGGACGAACCACGCTGCGCGCCGCCGCCGGAAACTGCTGCTGCACCGCGAGGAACTCACCAAGATCTCGCAGAAGATCAAGGAATCGGGCTTCACCCTGGTACCGCTGCAGCTCTACTTCCTCAACGGCCGGGCCAAGGTGGAGCTCGCCGTCGCACGGGGAAAGCGGGACTACGACAAGCGACAGACACTCCGCGAGAAGCAGGACAACCGCGAGGCGCTGAGGGCCATGCGTGAGAAGAACCTCGGGGGCTGAGTGCTCGCGGCCACGGCCTCGCGTGCGGTAGACTGGATGAGCTGGCAGGGCGTGAAGCCCCACCGGTGTTGTATCAAAGAAGTGTTGTATCGAAGAGACGCACCAAGCAGTACCGCACCACTTGATAACTGAACATGGGGATGACAGGTTTCGACGATGTTAGTCGCGACAGGGGAAGCGTGCCGAGGATACAGGGTTATCTCGTAAACGCTCCTTGTAAAACAATAAGTGCCGAACAAAAGCGCACTGACTTCGCTCTCGCTGCCTAAGCAGCCTAGCTAGTCCGTCAGCCCGGGTTTGCTCTCGCCCCGGATCCTGGCGTCATTTAGAGGGCCACTGCTCTCGGTCCTCGTTGTAGGGACCGGGGGGACACTCATACAACTGGGCTTGGCAGCCACTCGTCCGCACGATGGCTGGAGCCGAGAAAAACCGACGCGGACTGCGCACGGAGAAGCCCTGACTACACTGCATCGGACGCGGGTTCAATTCCCGCCATCTCCACGAATCACAGAAGCGCTCCACCGGGATCCGGTGGGGCGCTTTTGCGTCCACGGGTGGAATCGACCGTCGAGGGTGCTTATGCTTGACGACACAACTCGATCACCGGAGGACACCATGTGGCCCACCTCGGCGCGCCTGCTGGGTGTTCTCTTATGCGCTCTGCTGTCGAGTTGGTTCATCTCGGTGCCGGCGGCCCAGGCTGCGACGCCCATCGATACACGATACGCGGCGCTTGGCGGAAGCGCCGGGAAGCTCGGGGTACCGACTGGCCCGGAGATCTGCGGATTGAGGGCCGGGGGGTGCTACCGAAGCTATCAGCACGGTGCAATTATTTGGTCCCCCGCGACCGGGGCCCAAGCCACGTGGGGAGCTATCCGCGGAACCTGGCGTCAATTCCGGTCCGAGAACGGCTTCCTCGGGTATCCGGTGAGCGCGGAGATCTGCGGGCTTCGCGACAATGGCTGTTACCAAAGCTTCCAGAAGGGCTATATCGTTTGGTCGCCGGCCAGTGGAGCCCATACCAGCCATGGAGGGATTCGGAGGGCATGGGCGGGATCGCGGTACGAGAACGGTAAGCTGGGGTTCCCCACGACGAATGAGATCTGCGGTCTACGCGGCGGCGGCTGCTACCAAAAGTACCAGGGCGGCGTAATTCACTGGTCTCGAACGACGGGTGCGGCAGTCTCCCTTGGTGCGATCAGGGCCGCGTGGGCTGCAGAGAAGTACGAGAACGGTGCCCTGGGGTATCCGGTGTCGAATGAATCCTGCTCTGCCGCCACATGTACCCAGACCTATCAACGGGGACGCATCTCGTGGACAGCAGCTGGTGGTGCACGCGTATCTCGGGACATCGACGTCGCCGCCTCGCCGGTGGTTGTCGTGAACAAGCGCCGCCCCCTTACTCCAGTGCGCTACACCCCGGGCCCGCTGGTAGGAGTCGAGGGTCCGCTCATGCGAAACGACGCAGCACAGCAACTCACACGGCTGCTCTCGGGCGCAAGGGCGGCAGGGGTGGCGATGGTCCCCGTCAGCGGCTACAGATCCTACGACACGCAGGCATCGCTGTATGCCTCCTATGTGCAGCAGTACGGTCAGGCCACGGCGGATCTCATTTCGGCGCGACCCGGGCACAGCGAACATCAGACGGGGTTGACGATCGACATCGGCAACGCCAACGGGGCGTGCGGGCTGCAGGAATGTTTCGGCGGAACACCTTCCGGGGTCTGGGCGGCACAGAATGCATGGCGATACGGCTTCATCGTGCGATACCCGCAAGGGCAGACATCAATTACAGGCTACGCCTACGAGCCGTGGCATCTGCGTTATGTGGGTCTTACCATTGCGTCGGAGATGCGGAGCCATAATCTGTCCACCCTCGAGCACTACATGGGTCTACCGGCTGCACCGTCCTACTGAATCTGGGCCCGGCACCGGAGCGGCGCCGAGAACTACACTGGGCCCATGAGCTGGACTGACAGGCCGCCGTCGTGGCTGCCGCCGCTGCCCCCGCCGAAGCGGGGCCGCGCCCTCATCGTGCTCGGCTGGCTCCTGGTGAGCGGCACCTTCGTCTTCATCTTCATCATGAGTTATCTCGGCGGCACGCACACCCTGTACACCCTGCTGCCGCTGCTGCTCGGGCTGCTGTGCCTCATCGTGGGGCTGCTGCGGCGGGACAGCCGGCAGCGCTAGGATGCGTCGCCCGCCCGCGACGCACAACCCGGACCCGCAGCCCGGACCGCCCGCCCGCGACGCACAACCCGGACGTTCAGCCCATCACTGCGCCCCGGTGAGCGATTCCCTGTAGAGGGACAGCAGGGCCGCCATGCCGCCGTCGTGCAGTGCCCGCCGCTGGCGTTCCGAGCCGGTGCCCTGCTCCGCGATGGTCGCCAGGCTCGCCGTCACGTCGGCGAGATCGCCCTCTGACTCCAGGGCCGGTCCCACGTGGTCGAGGAAGGACTCGAGGAGCCTGTCGGCCGGCACGGGTACCGCCGTGCGCAGGTCCATGAGGTGGTGCTGCATCCCGTCCCGTGCCGCCTGCCACAGTGACGCGTCCAGCAGCTCGGGATCAGGATCCACCGGGGGAGTGTCCGCCGTCGCCTCACCCAGCGCGGTGACCACGAGGGCCCGCGTGAGTGCGCCGAGGAGCACGGAGTCGCGGGCCTCGAGCTGCACGTCGCAGGCCCGGAGCTCTATCGTGGGGAAGGTGTCCGAGAGTCGTGCCACCCATGTGAGGACCCCGCGGTCGAGGATGGCGCCGGTGCTGCTGAGTCGCGTGATGCGACGCTCGTAGTCGGCGACGTCGGCGAACACGGGCGGGATGCCCTGCACGGCCCACCGGCGGTAGTGGATCACGCGCCAGCTCCCGAAGCCGCTGTCGCGCCCCAGCCAGAACGGGGAATTGACGCTCAGGGCGGTCAGCAGGGGGATCCACGGGCGGATGCGGTTCAGGGCCCGGATGCCGCTCTCCTGGTCCGGGATCTCGACGTGCACGTGCAGGCCGTTGACGAACTGGTCACCGACGATGCCCGGGGCGCTCACCCGGAGATCCTCGTAGCGCTGCTTGTCCGTCAGCGACGGGTAGTCCTGGTGTATCCACGGAGCCGTCGCGGTGGCGGCGGCGAGGCTGCCCACGCTCGACGCCGACTCCGCCAGGGTGCGGCGGAAGTTCAGCAGGGACCCCTCCGCCTCGGCCAGGCTCTGGCAGACGGGCGTGGCCGTCTCGATCTGGCAGGACAGCAGTTCGCGCTGGATCTCCTCCGGCGTCACCCCGGGATGGGCCTCGAGCAGCTCCTGGACCTCGGCCGCGTGATCCGCCGGCAGTCCGGAGTCCGGGTCGAGGAGCAGGTACTCCTCCTCAAGGCCGAGAGAGGTCATGGAGTGGCTCCGGTTCCGGGTGTAGGGGTGTGAGGTACCCGCTCAGTCTAGGAGCGGGGACCGTGGCGGCGCGATTCACGACGACGGACTCAGGACGCGGTCCGATCCACCGCGCGCTCCGTGCGGGACCGGTCCGTCCCGATCCACAGCGCGGTGGGGAGCGCTGCATCGACCACCAGCGGCGCGGCGGCGCCCCCCACGAGGAGCTCCGGGCGGGCTCCGGTGCCGTGCGCCAGCCCGAGCTCGGCGTCGAGGGCGATGCCGTTGCGGTCGAGGAAACGCAGAATACCGGGGTCGTCGTCGCTGACCCGGACCAGCGGCCCCGTCCGACCCTCCTCCAGGGCGTCGAGGCGGCACGCGTCGGGGTACAGCACGGAGCCGTCCCGGCCGGGAATGGGGTCCCCGTGCGGATCCCGCGTGGGCTGCCCCAGTTTCGCGGCGAGGCGCTCGATGAACGCGGCCGAGACGGAGTGCTCGAGCAGCTCCGCCTCGTCGTGCACCTCGTCCCAGCCGTACCCGAGCTCGCGGACGAGGAAGGTCTCGATGAGGCGGTGCCGCCGCACCATGGCCAGTGCGAGCGTGCGGCCGGACGGGGTGAGGCTGATGGGCCCGTACTTGCGGTGCTCCGCCAGCCGCAGGTCGACCAGTTTGGCGACCATGCCCGTGACGGAGGAGTTCGCGACCGACAGGCGGGTGGCCAGGTGCGATGCGGTGATCGCACCGCCCCGCCACTCGGTGGAGGTGTACAGGACCTTGACGTAGTCCTGCACGCTCGTGGATTCGATGCTCAGCACATGGCCGCGCCGCGTGACCATCAGGCGTCCGAGGAGCGTGCGGTGCCGGTCAACGGGTCGCCCGTGCGCGCACGGCCCGGGAGGGGGTCGCCGGGCGGGGCTGCCTCGACCGCGCCTCCGCTCCGTGCCGGGGAGCTGCCGCGCCCGGTCCGGCCCGAGCGCCGGCGGCGCCCCAGCTGCCAGAGCAGCCCGTCCGGCCGCGCCACGAGGTACACCACGGTGAAGACCAGTGCCTGGCACAGCACCACCGCCGCGCCCGTGGAGATGTCCAGGTAGTAGCTGGCGTAGATGCCGGCCACCGACGCGACGACCGTGAGCGAGACCGAGAGGACGAGCATGCGGTCGAAGCTGCGCGTGAGCAGGAACGCGGTGGCGCCGGGGGTGACGAGCATGGCGACGACGAGGATGATGCCCACGGCCTGGAGGCCCACGACGACGGTCAGCGCGAGGAGCCCGAGCAGCAGGGCCGAGAGCCGGCGGGTGTTGATCCCGATCACGTGTGCATGGGTGCGGTCGAAGGCGAGCAGCGTGAGATCGCGCCGCTTGAGCAGCAGGACCACCAGCGTGACGGCCCCGAGGACCAGCACCTGCCAGACCTCGCCCGCCGAGACGCCCAGCACGTTCCCGAAGAGGATGTGCATCAGGTCTATCTGCGACGGCGTGGCCGAGACGATCGCCAGGCCAGAGGCGAAGAGCGCGGTGAAGACGACGCCGATCACCGTGTCCGCCTTCAGCCGGGTGGTGGAGCGGACGATCCCGATGAGGGCCACGGCGCCGGCCCCGAAGACGAACGCGCCGATGGAGAAGGGGATCCCCACGATGTAGGCGAGGGCCACACCGGGCAGGACGGCGTGGGAGACGGCGTCGCCCATGAGCGAGAAGCCCATGAGGATGAGCCAGCAGGACAGGACGGCGGCGACGACGGCGGCGGCGAGGGTGACCGCGAGGGCGCGCGTGAGGAACCCGTACTGGAGGGGTTCGAGGAGGAACGCCAGGACATCCATGTCAGGCCTCGTCTTCCGGGGTGGTGGCCGCCTGGCCGAAGGCGCGGGCGAGATTGTCGGGGGTGAGGACCTCGGCGGGCCGGCCGTGCGCCAGGACGCTGCCGTGCAGGAGGATGGCCTCGTCGCTCAGCGCCGGGGCACCCGCGAGATCGTGGGTGGAGACCAGGACCGACCGGCCTTCGTCGCGCAGGGTCTTGAGCAGGCTGACCATGGTGCGCTCGCTCGTCCTGTCGACCCCCGCGAACGGTTCGTCGAGCAGCAGCAGCCGGGCGTCCTGGGCGATGCTCCGGGCGATGAAGACGCGCTTGCGCTGGCCACCCGAGAGCTGGCCGATCTGTCGGCGCCGCAGCTCGGCCAGTCCCACCCGGTCGAGTGCGACGTCGACGGCGGTGCGGTCCGCCTCCCGCAGCCGCCGGGTGGGTCCGAGGCGGCCGTAGATCCCCATCGTGACGACGTCGGCCACGGAGACGGGGAAGGTCCAGTCGACGTCCTCGGTCTGGGGCATGTACGCCACGAGCTGGCGCCGGCGGGCGTCCGCGATCGGCAGGCCGAAGAGCGAGACCCCACCGGTATCCGGAGCCACGAGGCCCATGAGGGCCTTGAAGAGCGTGGACTTCCCGGAACCGTTGACACCGATGAGGGCGCAGATCCTGCCCGGTGCCAGGGAGAGGCTCACGTCCTGGAGGGCGCGGACCTGCCCGTACGTGACGCCGAGGCGGTCCACCTCGATCACGGGGGTGGTGCGCTGCGTGTCCGTCAAGGTCATGGGGTCAGTCCTTCGGTGATGACGCGCAGGTCGTAGCGGATCAGGTCGAGGAAGCCCGGCACGGGGCCGTCCGCCTCGGAGAGGGAGTCGACGTAGAGGGTGCCGCCCAGAGTGGCGCCGGTCGCCTGGGCGACCTGTTCCTGGGCGGAGGGATTGATGGTCGACTCGCAGAAGACCGTGGGGACGTCGTGCTCGGTGACGAAGTCGATCACCTCCCGGACCTGCCGCGGGGTTCCTTCGGCGTCGGAGTTCACGGGCCAGATGAAGGCCTCCCGGAGCCCGACGTCCCGCGCCAGGTAGGAGAAGGCTCCCTCGCACGTCACGAGTGCCCTCGACGCCGCGCCCCGCAGCCCGGCGCGGAAGTCCGAGGCGATCCCCTCCAGCTCCGTGGTGAGCCTCCGGCCGTTCGCCTCGTACTCGGCGGCGTGGGCAGGATCGAGATCGGACAGCGCTGTCACGGTGTTCGCCACGTAGGTCTGCGCGGCCACCGGGGACATCCAGGCGTGCGGATTGGGCAGGCCCGAGTAGTCCCCGGACCGGATGTCCACCGGCTCCACACCCTCCGACAGGACCACGTGGGGCGCGTCGACGGAATTGAGGAAGCGCTCGAACCAGCGCTCCAGCCCCAGCCCGTTGTCCAGGATGAGATCGGCGTCCTGCGCGCCGACGAGGTCCGACGGCGTGGGCTCGTAGCCGTGGATCTCGGCCCCGATCTTCGTGATCGACTCGACCCGCACGTGACCGCCGCCGACCTCGTCGGCCAGGTCCGCGAGGACGGAGAAGGTGGTCAGGACCAGCGGCCGCTCATCGGCGTCCTCGGGAGGAGCCGGAGCAGCGCACCCTGTCAGCACGATGCCCAGGATCGTCAGCCCGGCACCGACGGAGAGCTTCCGTCGTCCACCCGGCCGCAAATTTTTAGGCATGCCTAAATATAACGCTGCTGCGCGTGGTCCTCCACTGTTTTCCTCGTCGCACGCCAGGCATGGGTGTAGTAGGGCAGCTTGAGGCGGGCGTCGGGGGTGAACGCCAGATAGTCCGTCAGGTACCACAGCAGATTCGCGTCCACGCGGGCGCGCAGCTCCGGTGAGGCCCGCCGGTAGTAGCTGCGGGAACGGGCGAGGTCGACGACGTCGGCCGCCGTCAGCTCCTGGGTCCAGCGGACCAGCAGGTCCTCGGGTGGCGCGAAGAGCGGTCCGAACTCCGGACGGTACGCGGGGGAGTAGACGTCCCCGGCGTGCATGATGCGCGAGAGCCGGTGGACCCACGGTCGCGAGACGTCCAGCTGGTTCCACACCACTGCGAGGCGGCCGCCCGGGCGCAGCACGCGTGCGGCCTCGGCGGCGGCGGCGGGATGATCGCACCAGTGCCAGGTCTGCGCCAGTGTGACCAGGTCCACGGATGCCGTGGGCAGGAAGGACTCCTCGGCGGTTCCCACGATCACCGGGACCTCCGGCAGCTGCCGGGACAGGACCCCCAGCATCTCCTCCGACGGGTCCACGGCGCTCACGTGCAGCCCGCGGTCCGCGAGGAGGCCCGTGAAGATCCCGGTGCCGGCTCCGACGTCGGCCGCGTACACCGCGCCCTGGGACACGCCTTCATCCTTCGCACCCTCATCGGGCACACCGTCATCAGACACGGCGTCCGGCACGGTCCGGTCCACGATCCAGTCGACGATCCCCGCCGGGTAGCCGGGGCGCACCCGGGCGTAGCGGTCGGCCCCGGACAGGTAGGCACTCGCCAGGTCCAGGCGGCGCTCGCCGCCGAGGCGGGGCCCGGACGTCACCGGCGGGACCCGGAGGCAGCGGGGGAGGTGCTAGAGCAGGTCATCCACGTCGGGGTTGAGGAGCCGCAGTACGTCACTGTGGAGGGTGCCGTTGGTGGCCAGCGCGTTGCCGCCGAAGGGACCGTCCTCACCGTCGAGCGAGGTGAAGCGGCCACCGGCCTCCGTCACGATGGGCACGAGGGCCGCCATGTCGTAGAGATTGAGTTCCGGTTCGCACGCGATCTCCACCGCGCCCTCCGCCACCATGCAGTAGGACCAGAAGTCACCGTAGGCGCGCGATCGCCACACCTGGTCGGTGAGGTCCACGAAGCGGGCGAGGGCGCCGCGTTCCCGCCAGCCCGACAGGCTGGAGTAGGAGAGCGAGGCGTCGGCGAGGCGGGAGACGTTCGAGACGCGCAGGCGGTGCGCGGCGGCCAGGGACTTGCCGGAGTACGCCCCCGTCCCCTCCGCGGCCCACCAGCGCTTGCCCAGCGCCGGAGCACTCACGAGGCCCACCACGGGCCGGCCCTCGTCGATCAGGGAGATCAGCGTCGCCCACACCGGAACCCCGCGGATGAAGTTCTTGGTGCCGTCGATGGGATCGATCACCCACCGGCGGGAGCCCGAGCCGGTACTGCCGAACTCCTCGCCGAGGACGGCGTCGCGGGGCCTGGCCCGGGAGAGCTGACCGCGGATGGCGTTCTCCGCGCTCTTGTCGGCGTCGGTGACGGGCGTCAGGTCGGGTTTCGTCTCGATCCGCAGATCGAGCGCCTTGAAACGGGACATGGTCTGGTCGTCCACCGAGTCGGCCATGATGTGGGCGAGCCGGAGGTCGTCGTTGTAGCCCTGCGTGTAACTCATATCGATCAACCTATCGTCTGGACCGGCACTTCCCGTGCCCCGGCTCGGCAGCCAGGAGCGGGGCGGAACGGGTGCGGACAGCGAAAAGCCACCGCGGGCTCGCGCCCTGCGGTGGCTTTGCGTCCTGCGCCGCGCGGAGCGGCACCGGGAGGACTAGAGAACGGTGATGTTCTCGGCCTGGGGGCCCTTGGGGCCCTGGGTGGTCTCGAAGTCGACCTTCTGGTTCTCGTCGAGGGAACGGTAGCCGTTCGAGTTGATCGCCGAGAAGTGGGCGAAGACATCCGCGCCGCCGTCATCGGGAGCGATGAAGCCGAAGCCCTTTTCGGCGTTGAACCATTTCACTGTGCCAGTAGCCATGCTGTACTTCCTTACCTTGAGTGCCCCGACGTTCGGGGCTCATCGTGGTGTTCGTTACCCGCTTATCGTCACAAGCTGTCGAACTCCAGGTGGAGGGTCAAGGCTCAGAATCATAATGCGCAAACAACAACGTTCCTGAGTCTACCAGCGATCGGCTGTATCACTGGTGTCCGAGCTCCTTGGCGTCATGGGCCGGTCCGCGCGGGTCGGCGCTCCCGGCGCTGAGCAGGCGGCGCAGGCTCGCGAGCCGGACCGGCCCGGAGTCGCCTGCGAGACCCTCCTCCACGAAGCTGTCGAGCCCACAGTGGACGGCGTTGGCGTCGTGGAGGCACCCGCGCTCGCAGCGCTCCGTGCCCGGCTCCAGGTCGGGGAAGGCCTGGAGGATCCGGTCGGCGTCCACGTGGGCCAGGCCGAAGCTCCTGATCCCCGGCGTGTCGATGATCCAGGTCCCGGCGGAGGCGTCGGCGGCTTTCAGGGCCAGGGCCGACGACGAGGTGTGGCGCCCCCTGCCCGTCACCGCGTTCACGCCGCCCGTGGCGCGCGCGGAGCCGGTCAGCGCATTCACCATGGTCGATTTCCCGACACCCGAGTGGCCGAGCAGCACGCTCACCTGGCCGTCGAGCTCGGCCCGGAGGGCGTCCACGGCGCCGTGGGAGAGCCGGGCGGAGTCGCCGTCGTCGGAGGTGGTCTCGACGCCCACGCCGTCGTCTGTCCGGCTCACGATCACGCGCAGATCGAGGTGCTCGTAGTTGGCGAGCAGCTCTGCCGGGTCCCGCAGATCCGCCTTGGTGATGCACAGCAGCGGCTCGATCCCGGCGTCGTAGGCCGCCACGAGCGCACGGTCGATGAAGCCGGTCCGCGGTTCGGGATTGGCGGCGGCGACCACGATGACCAGCTGGTCGGCGTTGGCGACGACCACGCGCTCCACGGGATCGGTGTCGTCGGCACTGCGGCGCAGCACCGTCCGGCGCTCCTGGATCCGCACGAGGCGGGCCAGTGAGTCCGGGCCACCCGTGAGATCCCCGACGAGTGCCACGAGATCCCCGGCCACTACGGGCTCGCGGCGCAGCTCACGGGCCCGCGCGGCGACCACGATCCGCTCCTGCGCCGTGTCCTCGTCGACGACGGCGGTGTAGCGACCGCGGTCCACGGTCACGATCCGGCCGGTCACGGCGTCCTCGTAGGCGGGCCGGTTCTTGGTGCGGGGGCGGGAGCCCTTCTTGTTCGGCCGGATCCGCACGTCCGACTCGTCCCAGGCGCGTGAGCCGCGGCGGTTGCCGGCCTCGCTCATACGGAGGGCTCCGCGCGCGCCGGGCTGCCGGCCGGAGGATGCGTGCCCGTCACGGTGGCCCAGCGCTCGGGGAAGTCGGGCATGGTCTTGGCCGTGGTGCCGATGTTCTCCACCTCGACGCCCTCGACCGCGAGACCCACGATGGCCCCCGCCGTCGCCATGCGGTGATCGTCGTAGGTGTGGAAGACGCCGCCCTGCAGCGGGGCCGGCCGGATCAGCAGACCGTCGGCCGTCTCCTCCGCGTCGCCGCCCAGGGCGTTGATCTCGGCCACGAGGGCAGCGAGCCGGTCCGTCTCGTGCCCGCGCAGGTGGGCGATGCCGGTGAGGGTGGACGGCGTCGTCGCCAGGGCGCACAGGGCAGCGACGGTGGGTGCGAGTTCGGACGTCTCCGCGAAGACCCCGCCGCGCAGGGAGGACCCGCCGGTGACGGTGAGGAGATCGCCGTCGAGTTCCGCCGACGCCCCCATGAGCGGCAGGATCTCCCGCCAGCGATCGCCCACCTGGGTGGTGCCGACCGGCCAGTTCCGCACACGGACGGTTCCGCCCGTGACGGCCGCGGCGGCGAGGAAGGGGCCGGCGTTGGAGAGATCGGGTTCGACGGCGACGTCGAAGGCGCGGATCCTCCCGGGGGAGACGCGCCAGTGATTCGGCTCGGAGTCGTCGACGGCGACGCCGACGGAGCGCAGCAGCTCCACGGTCATCCGGATGTGATCGAGGCTCGGCACGGATCCGCCCACGTGCTCGAGGTGCAGCCCGTCGGTGAAGCGGGCTGCCACGAGCAGGAGGGCGGAGACGAACTGCGAGGACGCGGAGGCGTCGATGGCGAGCCGGCCGCCGTCGACCTTCCCCTCCCCGTGGAGACGGAACGGGAGGCTGCCGGCCCCGGCGTCGTCCACGCGGACGCCGAGCCCGCGCAGGGCGGCGATGGTGCTCCCCATCGGACGACGGCGCGCGTGCGGATCGCCGTCGAACACGGTGACGTCGCGGACCAGCGCGGCCAGGGGCGGCACGAAGCGCATCACGGTCCCCGCGAGGCCGCAGTCGATGGACCGCGGGCCGTCGGCCGTGGGGTCCGGCAGCGGGCTCACGCGCAGATCGGGGCCGGAGTCCGGGTCCGCGTCCGCATGCGCCGGGAGCTCGTCGACGACCGCCCCGAGGTCCTCCAGGGCCCTGATCATCAGCGCGGTGTCACGGGAATGGAGCGGCCTCCTGATGATGCTCGGCGCGTCGGCCAGCGCCGCGAGGACCAGGAAGCGATTCGTGAGCGACTTCGATCCCGGGATGGAGATCTCCGCGTCCACAGGGCCCGTCAGGTGGGGCGCCGGCCACAGCCCGTGCCCCGCGCCCCCACCTGATGGTGCCGCCATGTGCCTAGGAACCGACGACGTCGGAGGCGGTCTTGCGGACGGCCTTGTCGGCCTTCTTCAGCTGCTTGCGTGCATCCTTGCTCAGGCCCACCGCATTCTTGCGGGCGCCCTCGGCGAGGTGACCTGCGCGCCACGCCATGCCCGGCTTGCCGTTCGTGTCCACCGAGGCCAGCAGCACGGCCCCGATCAGGGAGAGGTTCTTCAATAGCTGCGACCGCCGTGCCTTCTTGTCCTCGGGGGTGGCGGAGTCCGCGGAGCGGTAGTCCACCAGCGTGTTCACGGTGGCGGTGACCGTCAGGAGCAGGGCGGAGAACCGGGAGAACCGGCCGATGCCCAGCAGCAGGGCTGCCCCGATCTGGGTGGCGCCGAGGACCTGGCCCACGAGCTTCTCGTTGCTCGTCACCGCCGCGGCGGAGGGGACCACCTTGGTGACACCGGCGAGGACGGGCTTGAGCTGGGGGGCGGTGGCGCCGGCCGTGCGGAGGCGCTCGACGCCGGAGAACACGAAACTGCCGGCGATGAGCGGTCGGGCGAGTACACGGACAAGGGTCATAACTGCCTCCAGGTTCCCGGCGGCCTGGGCCGGGCTCGATTGTGTTGTACCAAGCATGCTGAGTCTAGTTTGGCACGGCCGCCGGGACGGGGCGATCCGTGGGCCGCGACGGCGGGAGTGGGCGGGCGGACCGGAATGCTGATCGGAATAAGGGGACCGGAGGAGAGGTTGCACCAGGGGTAACGGAAAGAGGTGACACGGATGACGGGCACACGCACCACGACGGTCGAGAGACCGGATTTCCAGTTGTCGACGGCGCCACGGCGCGTGGTCGGCACGGTGCCGCGACAGCGCGGACGAGTAGACTTCAGCTCGATGAATACAACAGCCCCCGCAGGCAGCAACCAGGCCGAGGACGCCCAGCTGGACGTCTCGACGGAGTCGGACAGCGACCGCAAGGCGCGGTTCGAGCGCGACGCCATGCAGTACGTGGACCAGCTCTACTCGGCGGCCATGCGTATGGCACGCAATCCCAGCGACGCCGAGGACCTGGTGCAGGAGGCCTACACGAAGGCCTTCTCCGCGTTCCACCAGTACCGGCCGGGGACGAACCTGAAGGCCTGGCTGTACCGGATCCTCACCAACACGTACATCAACCTGTACCGCAAGCGGCAGCGTGAACCGCTGCAGTCCCACTCGGACACCATCGAGGACTGGCAGCTCGCCAAGGCCGCCGAGCACACCTCCGCCGGACTGCGGTCCGCCGAGGTGGAGGCACTCGATCATCTGCCCGACTCGGACGTGAAGCGTGCGCTGCAGGCCATCCCGGAGGACTTCCGCCTCGCGGTGTACTTCTCCGACGTGGAGGGCTTCGCGTACAAGGAGATCGCCGAGATCATGAACACCCCCATCGGCACGGTCATGTCCCGGCTGCATCGCGGGCGCAAGCTGCTGCGCGAGATCCTCGCCGAGTACGCCTACGAGCGCGGGCTCGGGCGCGGGACGGCGGGTACTGCAGGAACCAGTGAAGGAAGCGCTGCCGCGTCGAAGGTCGCGGCTCCGGTCGGCAAGGAACAGGAGACGACGAAATGAGCGATTGCGAGAGCCTCGGCGACTGCGCCGACTCGAGGATCGAACGGCTGTACGAGTACCTGGACGGGGCACTCTCCCACCAGGACCTCGTGGAGATCAAGGACCATCTGGACGGGTGTCCCCAGTGCGCCGAGGAGCACGATCTCGAGTGTGTGATCCGCTCGGTGGTCAAGCGTTCCTGCACCGAGGTGGCCCCGGCCACGCTCAAGGCCACCATCCTGGGGCGCATCAATCACCTCAAGACCGTGGACCACTGATCCGGCGCTAGGATCATCAGGCGCTGGGACGAGCGCGCACCAGTACGGCTGACCGAGAAGTACAGCTGAATGACCGAGAAGTACAGCTCAACGAGAGAACCTCCGGCACCCATGGGTGCCGGAGGTTCTCTCGTCATTGCTGACGCCTGGTCAGGCGTTGGGGCGCTTACCGTGGTTCGCGCCGCCGCGCTTCCGATCGCGCTTCTTGCGTGCTCGCTTGCTCATGGCTCTCTCCTTCTGACGTTCCGGATCCGCAGGGCTGCATCCAAGTATCCCACACCGCCGGTGACGTGCCGCATGCGCTCACCTAGGATGAGGAGGATCATCCGCCACCGAAGGAGCTCACGTATGCGCGCGGTCTATGCTGCCACCCAGTCCGGAGACGACCCCCTCGGCGGCCTCACCATCGGGGAGCTGGACGCACCGGGCGCACCGGAGGGCTTCCGGCGGGTCGAGGTCGTCGCCTCCAGCCTCAACCACCACGACCTGTGGTCGCTGCAGGGCGTGGGGCTTCCCGAGGAGCGGCTGCCGATGATTCTCGGCTGCGACGCGGCCGGGATCGACGACGACGGCAACGAGGTGATCGTCCACGGCGTCGTGTCCTCGCCCGAGTGGCGCGGCGACGAGACGCTCGATCCCAGCCGCTCCCTGCTCTCCGAACGTCACCCCGGGACCATGGCGGACTACGTCTGGGTCCCGGAGCGCAATCTCGTGCCCAAGCCCGCGGAGCTCTCCTTCGAGGAGGCAGCCTGCCTGCCGACGGCCTGGCTCACCGCGTACCGCATGCTCTTCACGGTCTCGCCCGCGGCTCCGGGCTCGACGGTGCTCGTGCAGGGCGCCGGAGGCGGGGTGGCCTCCGCCGTCATCGCCCTGGCCTCGGCTGCGGGCTTCCGGGTCTGGGCGACGAGCCGCAGCGAGGAGAAGCGGCAGCGCGCGCTGGACCTCGGCGCGGATCAGGTGTTCGACGCCGGAGCCCGGCTGCCGGAGCGCGTGGACGTCGTCTTCGATTCGGTGGGTGAGGCCACCTGGGCCCATTCCCTGCGCTCCCTCGTTCCGGGCGGCACCGTGGTCACCTGCGGTGCGACGAGCGGCCCGGCGCCGTCGGCCGATCTGAACCGCGTGTTCTTCCTCCAGCTCCGGGTCCTGGGCTCCACCATGGGGACCCGGGACGAGATGCTCCGGCTCACCCGCTTCCTCGTCGCGACCGGCGTCCGCCCGGTGATTGACACCGTCCTTCCCCTCGAGGAGGCGGCGGCCGGATTCCGCCGGATGCTCGACGGCGAGGTCTTCGGCAAGATCGTCTTCCGCCACTGATCGATCACCGGTTGCAGATGTGGGGAGCCCCTGTCGCGTACGACAGGGGCTCCTCACGTTGCGGGGTCCACTGAGTGAGCCCGCCCGGTGGACCTGCTCGGTGGCCCTACTTGGTGGCGCTACTCGGTGGTCCCCGCGGCCAGGATGATCGAGCGCTGCTCGCGGCGCTTCGACTGCTCCTGCGGATCGGGCACGGGAGCCGCCGCGAGCAGACGGCGCGTGTAGGGGTCCCTCGGGTACTTGAGCACCTGCTCGGTGCTGCCCTGCTCCACGAGCCGACCCTTGTTGAGGACGGCGATGTGGCTCGCGAGGAGCTCGACGACGGCGAGGTCGTGACTCACGAAGAGGCAGGCGAAGCCCCGCTCCCGCTGCAGATCCTGCAGCAGCTCGAGCACGGCCGCCTGCACCGAGACGTCGAGTGCGGAGGTCGGCTCGTCGGCGACGAGCAGATCCGGACGCAGGGACAGGGCGCGGGCGATACCCACGCGCTGCCGCTGCCCGCCGGAGAGCTCGTGCGGATACCTGTTGCGGAAGGCGATCGGCAGCTGGACGTCGTCCAGGAGGCCGGCCACGCGCTTGTCGAGCTCCTCGCGCCCGAGCTTCTCATGGAGGAGCAGGGGCTCGCCGATGCTGTCGCCGATGGACAGGCGCGGATTCAGGGATGCCGCGGGATCCTGGAAGACGATCGCGAATCTCTTGCGCAGCGGCTTGAGCTTGCGGGCGCTGAGCGTGGTGATGTCCGTCCCGTTGATGGAGATGCTCCCGCCGGAGGTCCTGATCAGACCCGTGACGGCACGCGCGATCGTCGACTTCCCCGACCCCGACTCGCCGACCAGGCCCATGACCTCACCCGGATTGATGGTGATCGACACCCCGCTGACGGCCTTGAAGGCGGGCTGGCGGAAGCGCCCCGGATACTCGATGTCCACGTCCACGAGCTCGAGGGCCGGCTCTACCCCGGAGGCGCTGTGCTCCGCCTGCGCGCGCCGGGCCTCCTCCGCGTACTCCTCGTGGAGCTCCAGGCGTCCGTCCACCACCTCGACGTCGGTCAGCACGCCGCCGACCTTCGAGCCGAGGTGGGGGACGGCGCCGAGGAGCTGCTTCGTGTAGTCCTGGGTGGGGGAGGAGAACAGTTGCGCGGTCGGCGCGGCCTCGACGATCCTGCCCTTCTCCATGACCACCACGTGGTCGGCGAGATCGGCCACCACCCCCATGTCGTGGGTGATGAGGAGGACGGCGCTGTTGAGCCGCTTGTTGAGGGTACGCAACAGATCCAGCACCTCGGCCTGCACCGTCACGTCGAGCGCCGTCGTGGGTTCGTCCGCGATGAGCAGCATCGGGTCGTTCGCGAGGGCGATGGCGATCATGGCGCGTTGCCGCTGGCCGCCCGAGAACTGGTGCGGGTAGGAGTCGTACCGCCGCTCGGCCTCGGGGATCTCGACCATGAGGAGCAGCTCGATGGCGCGCTTCTTCGCATCGGCGGGCGAGAGCTCGGTGTGCTGCTCGATGGCCTCGCGGATCTGTTCGCCCACGGTCAGCACGGGGTTCAGCGCCGTCATGGGTTCCTGGAAGATCATGGCGATGTCGTTGCCGCGGATCTTCCGGAGCGTGCTCTGCGGAGCGCCGATCAGTTCGTTACCCTGCATCTTCGCGCTGCCCGTGCAGCGCCCGTTGCGGGGGAGCAGACCGAGCAGGGCCAGCGATGACATGCTCTTGCCGGAGCCGGACTCGCCCACGATCGCGAGGATCTCGCCGGGACGGATCCGGTAGGAGACGTCCTCGGCCGCCATGACCCACTCGTTGTCGACATTGAACTCGACGCCGAGTCCCGAGACCTCGAGGATGGGGCCGCTGTGGACGGGGGTCTGTTCGTCGGAGATGACGACTGTGCTGGAGCTCATTACTGCTTCACCCTTGTCTGCTTGGGATCGAACGCGTCGCGGAGGCCGTCACCGATGAAGTTGACCGCCAGGGCGATCCCGATGATGAAGGCGCCGGGCCACAGGAACAGCCACGGCCGCACCGTGAGGGCGGAGCGATTGTCGTTGATGGCCTTGCCGAGGGACGTGTCCGGGGCGGTGACGCCGAGCCCTAGGTAGCTCAGGGCCGTCTCCAGGAGGATGGCCCCCGAGATGGCGAGCGTCGTCGAGACGATGATGACGCCCACCGTGTTGGGCAGGATGTGGCGGAAGATGATCCGGGCGGAACTCGCGCCCACCGACTTGGCCGATTCGACGAACTCCTTCTCCCGCAGGGACAGGAATTCACCGCGGACCAGCCGCGCCAGGCCCGTCCACGTCACCACCCCGAGGAACAGGGCGAACGGGATGATGCCCGCCTTCGCGACGATGCCCGCCACCGCCGCGGCGATGACCAGCGTGGGGATGGTGATGACGACGTCGGTGATGCGCATGAGGAACGCCTCGGTCCAGCCGCGGAAGTAGCCGGCGATCGCACCGACCGTGGTACCGATGACCATGGCCACGAGCCCCACGATGAAGGCGATGATGAGCGAGGTCTGCGTGCCGCGCATGGTCAGGGCGAAGTAGTCACGGCCCAGGACGTCCTGCCCGAAGGGGTGCTCGCCGAGGCTGAAGGGCCACAGCGTCAGGGTGGGCCTGCCCTCGTTGAAGCGGTCGGCCAGGACGTCGTACTCCTTGTCCCACCAGCCGGGGATCCCGGCGAACCCGATGGAACTGAAGGCCAGGATGAAGATCAGCACCAGGAGCGTGATGCCGGCGAGGGCTCCCTTGTGCCGGAAGAACCTCTCGCGGATCAGCTTGCCCTGGCTCTTGGCCTCGGTCTGGACGCGCGCCGTCTGGTCCCGGGTGCGCGGGGAACCCGCGATGTCGGAGTCCTGGCTCAGCAGGGTCAGCTCCGACAGCTCCACGGAGGGGCGGGAATCGTCCCGCTGCTTGTCGTTGTTGCTCATGGGGATGTCCTAGCTCAGGGTGATGCGCGGGTCGAGGAAGGCGTAGGCGATGTCGGCCAGCATGTTGAAGAGCACAGCGGCGGTACCCACCACGAGGAAGAACGCCATGACCGGGCCCGGGTCCACCGCATTGATGCCGTCGACGAAGAGCTTGCCCATGCCGTTCCAGCCGAAGACCTGCTCCGTGATGACCGCGCCGCCCAGTACGCCCGCGAAGTCGAACGCCATGAGGGTGGTGATGGGGATCATCGCGTTGCGGAACGCGTGCTTGACCAGGACCGTGCGTTCGCTCAGGCCCTTGGCCCTCGCCGTGCGGATGTAGTCCTGGTTCATGACGTCCAGCTGACTGGCCCTGGTGTACCGGGTGTAGGTGGCGAAGGAGATCAGCGTCAGGGCGATCGTGGGCAGGATGAGGTGCAGCGCGTAGTCGAGGTTGATCTCCCAGAAGGTGCCCTCGAGGTTCGCCGACTGCGATCCGGTGGTGGGGATGGGACGCCCGCCGGCCTTGGCCGACAGCGTGGGGTACGCCTGGAGGAGGCGATCCACGACGATCAGCAGGCTCATGGAGACCGCGATGACGGCCCCGATCCTCGCGGCCTGCGCGCGGAACGGGCCGCCGATGAGACCGGCCACCACGTAGCAGACGACCGCCAGCACGATCACCAGCGCGACCAGCACGAGCCAGTTCGGATCGTCGAGCAGCTGGATGGACACGAGGTAGCCGGCGAAGCTCACGCCTGCCGCGGCGAGAGCGGCGTTGAGCACCCGGCGGCGGCGGAACCCTGCGAGCAGTGCCGTCCACAGCACGGCGATGCCCACGGCGGAGACGAGCATGCCGACCACGCCGAACCCGGGGGTGACGAACCAGCCGGTGACGAGGAGCAGATAGAGCGCCAGGGCCGTCACCACGGCGGCGACGCCGAAGACGACGAGCCGACGTCTGCGGTCGCCGCCGACGACGACCGCCCAGATCACGCCGGCGACCACCCCTATCAGGGCGATCGTGAGATACGAGAACTGCGGATTGTCCAGCCACGTGTTCAGGTCGATCGCCAGGTACTGCTTGAGCAGGGTGGACAGCCAGAACAGCGGCAGGGAGAACAGCAGGAACGAGACGAAGGTGATCGAGTAGTCGAACGTGCTGTACTGGCGGATCGCCGTGACGATCCCGACGACGACGCCCAGGACCAGGGCGAGGACCGTCGCGACGACGACGAGGCGCAGCGTGGAGCCCATGGCGTTCTCCAGCTGTGGGAGGACCGCGGCCCCGGTGCGGTCCTGGCCGAGCGTGCAGGAGACCCCGCCGGGCACGAGGCAGTGACCCACGTCCTGCAACCAGAGGAAGTAGCGGGGGATCGGCGCCACATCGAGATTCATGGCGGCGGTGCGGGCCGCGATGGTCGCCGCCTTCTGCGGGCCGCTCGTCTCACCCAGATCCTCGAAGGGGTCGCCCGAGGAGATGGTGAGGAAGTACATGAGGGTGGTGGCCGCGAGCATGATGAAGAACGAGATGACGGTGCGCTTGGCGATGAAGTAGAACACGGGGCTCCTAGGAGGCGCTGCAGGTGATGGCGAGAGCTGGCACGGGGACGGGCAGGCCCGCAGGCCTGCCCGTCCTCATGCACTCATGGGGAAGCCGCTGTCAGTTCTGCTTCGTCCAGGTGTAGGCATTCCAGGTGATGCCGGTCTGCGTGGGATTCAGTTCGACACCCTCGAGATCCGAGGTGTACCCCGCGAGACTCGGGTTCGCGTAGAGCACCACGTTGTACTGCGTGTCGGCAAGTGCCTGCTCGAGCTCGGTCTTCAGCGGGACGACCTGCTCGGCGTCGGTGCTGGTCGCGATGTCGTCCCAGAGGCTGTCCACCTCCTCATTGGTGTAGCCGCCGAAGTTCTGCTCCCCGTCGGTGACGTAGATGGACTGACCGGAGGCCACGAGGCCACTACCGGACCAGCCGAAGATCACGGCGTCCCAGGCTCCGGGCTGCGGGAGCTTGGCGCTCCACTCGGCCTCGGGCTGCGGGGTGATCTCGAAGCCGGCCTTGTCGCAGGAGTCCTTCACGAGGGAGACCTGGTCGGCGCGCAGCTGGCTCGTCGAGGCGAACATCATGGACACCTTGACGGGCTCCGTCTTGCCGGCCTCCTCGAGCAGGGATTTGGCCTTCTCGATGTCGGCGACGCCGTCGCCCTGGGCGGCGGGGGCGCCGTCGAGCACGGTCTGGTAATCGTCATGGCTCGGCTGGTACTCTCGAAGATTCAGCACGGAGCCCTCGGGATCGACCGGGGTGACGAACTTGTTTACCATGTCGGCCTTCGGAATGCAGGCCGCGAACGCCTGGCGCACCTTCAGATCCTCGAACACCGCGCCGGGACGCTGGTCCAGGTCCACGTGCGAGAACGTGAACGACTGGCCGGTGTCCACGGTGACGGTCTCGCCGATCTGCTCCAGGGCTGTCTTGGTGTCCACCGTGGGGCTCGAGGGGTCGATGATGTCGACGTCGCCGTTCTGGAGGGCCTGCACGGCCTCCTCGTCGACGACGGTCTTGAAGACCATGGTCTCGGTCTGGCCCTCCCGCTCCTCGCCCCAGTACTCCTCGTTCTTCTTGAGCGTGAGGGTGCCGTTGACGGCGTTGTCGAGCTTGTACGGGCCGGAGGACGGCAGCAGTGCGAGGTCCGGGAGAGTGGGCAGATCGGCCTCGTAGGCCCAGCCGGTGTTCCAGAACTCGGCCACGGGGGTGAGGGCATCGCGGTCGTCGTTCTTGATGGCGTCGATGAGTTCCGCGCCGTCGCCGTCGGCGGACAGGCCGCCCTGCTCGGCGGCGATGTGCGCCGGCATGAAGACCCCGGTGGTGAAGAGGGCCTCCCAGTCGGCGTAGGGCTCGTCGAAGACGACCTCGAACTCCTTGTCGCCAGCCTCGCCCTCGATCATCTTCATCTGGGAGAAGCCGTTGGTCGAGGAGGCCTGGAAGAGGTCGGCCTCGGCGCCGGTCTCCTCGTCCGTCTCGCCGGTGGGGTGCGTCCCCGACATGGAGGCCCAGCTCAGCAGGACGTCGTCGTAGTCGATGGGGGTGCCGTCGGACCAGACGGCGTCCTCGTTGATGGTGTACTTCACCGTCAGCGGATCGTCGCTGGTCTTCTCGTAGCTTCCGAAATCGGTGTTCTGCTCGAGCGATCCTGACGGGCTGTACGACACGAAGGCGCTGGATGACAGGTTGTCGACGTACGTGTTGTAGACCGCGTTCGTGGCGGCGGTGTTGCCGTTGTAGGCGGTCGGTGCCTGGCTGATCGCGATGGTGATGGTCGATGCCAGATTCTCGTTCGAGCCCGACGACGAGGCGGAGTCGGAGTCGGAGGTCCCGCCGGCCGAACCGCACGCGCTGAGCATGAGGGCTCCGATGGAGAGAGCGGCGAGCGACATGGTGCGCTTGTTACGCATTCGATAGTCCTTACTGTGCTGGGTGCGAGGAACACAGGAAGGTCCCCCGAAGCGGATCACCGTCGTGACGGCGATCACACGGGGAAAGCATAGCGAATGATTGTTGCCCTCGACACTCAGTGAGCAACCACTCACCGATTCGTTATCGCGGCGAGACGTGAGTGGATCGGCACCGCAGTTCCTCCGGGATCAGCAGAGCCCCGGGGGCGGCGTGGGCCGCCCCCGGGGCTCTGCTGATCCGGCGAGGGTCTACGCGGGCCGGCGGGTGTCTACTCGGGCGCCGGGATGTCCAGCCACTGGTACCACCCGCGGTGCAGCACGAGCCACGCCATGAGGCCGTAGCCGGCCTGACCCGGGAGGCCCTCGTTGGCCGCGAGATCGTTGCGCCACTGCTCGTGCGCGAGGAGCGGGGTGAAGGTGTCGACGAAGACGTGCTTGCGTCGCGTGGTGACGTCACCGAACGCGGCGGACAGATCGGCGAGCCGGCGATTCCGCTCGGCGTCGAGGCCCGGGGGCGGGCCGACCACGAGGGCCTTCACGCTCATCTGCGAGGCTCCGTCGAGGATGTTCGCGAGATTCAGGCGGCTCCTCGCGGTGGACAGGTCCAGATCGAGATCGCGGTCGGACAGCCCGATCACCAGCCGGTTCTCGTGGCCCTCGGCGAAGCGCCGTCCGGTCTCGGACAGCCAGCGGTTCGCCAGCGCCTCCGTTCCCTCCCCGGGAGCGGCGAGGGTGTACGCCTCCACCGACGCGTTGTCCGGCCGGGTCCGGGCGAGCACGCGACCCATCCAGCCCAGGGACCGGGGATCACCGAGACCGGCGAGGAGTTCGTCGCCCACTGCTGCAAGCCGGATTCTGCGTAAGTCCACTGGTCCCTCGATGTGCTGGTCGTCGGATGATCGGCGCCGGGGCGGGCCCGTGCGCGCTCGGATCCCGGGTGGGATCAGGATCCCACCCGACATCGTACGGGTACCGCGTCAGCCCCCGAAGGCCTTCTTCAGCAGGACCTCCTGCTCGATGCCGTGGTTCTTCGCCGAGCCGGTGGCGGTGGAGGCCGACGCCGGTCGCGAGGCCAGGCGGATGGGACGGTCCACCTCCGGCGGAAGATGCAGCCCCATGAACGGCCAGGCGCCCTGGTTGGCGGGCTCGTCCTGGGCCCAGACGATCTCCGCCTGCGGGTACTCGGCCAGGACCGCCGTGATCTCCTCGAGCGGCAGGGGATACAGCTGCTCCACCCTGACGATCGCCGTCGTGGTGTCCTCGAGCTTCTCCCGCTTCGAGAGGAGGTCGTAGTACAGCCTGCCCGACACGAGGATCACGCGCTTCACGTCCTCGCCCGCACTGCGCAGCGCGTCGGGGATGACGGGCCGGAAGCTGCCCTGCGTGAAGTCCTCGACCGAGCTGGCCGCGGCCTTCAGGCGCAGCAGCTGCTTGGGGGTGAAGATGACCAGCGGCTTCCGCGGACGGCGGTAGGCGTGCTGGCGCAGCAGGTGGAAGTGCGAGGCCGCGGTGCTGGGATTGGCCACCACCATGTTCTCCTCGGCGCACATCTGGAGGAACCGCTCGATCCGTGCGGACGAGTGGTCGGGTCCCTGACCCTCGTAGCCGTGCGGCAGCATCAGCACGAGGGAGGAGCGCTGCCCCCATTTCTGCTCCGCGGAGCTGATGAACTCGTCGATGATGGTCTGCGCGCCGTTGACGAAGTCACCGAACTGCGCTTCCCAGATCACGAGCGCGTCGGGCCGCTCCACCGAGTAGCCGTACTCGAAGCCCATGGCCGCGAATTCGCTGAGCAGCGAGTCGTAGATCATGAACGGCGCCTGGTCCTCGGCGAGATCGTCCAGCGGCAGCCACTCGCGGCCGGTCACGCGGTCGTGGAAGACGGCGTGGCGCTGCACGAAGGTCCCGCGGCGCGAGTCCTGGCCGGCGAGCCGCACCGGGACGCCCTCGGTCAGCAGCGAGCCGAAGGCGGCCATCTCGCCGAAGCCCCAGTCGATCCCGCCCTCCCGCGACATCTGCTCCCGCTTCTCGAGGAGCGCCTTGAGCTTCGGGTGCACGGTGAATCCCTCGGGGATGGCCGTGTGCGCCGCGCCGATCCGCGCGAGCCGGTCCGCACTGATCGCGGTCTCGGGCACCGAGCGGTCCCCGCTCTCCGACTGCTGGGAGAAGGGTCGCTCCAGGTCGGCGACGGACTCCGGGTCGTCGGTGATGACCGGGATGGGCGAGGTCTGCGCGGCGTGCGTCTCGGCGAAGACCCGTTCGAGTCGCTCCTGGTAGTCCCGCAGCGCCTGCTCGGCCTCGTCCTGGGTGATGTCCCCGCGGCCGATGAGCGCCTCGGTGTAGAGCTTGCGCACCGAGCGCTTCGCCTCGATGAGGTTGTACATCATGGGCTGCGTCATCGAGGGATCGTCACCCTCGTTGTGGCCCCTGCGGCGGTAGCAGACCATGTCGATGACGACGTCCTTGTTGAACCGCTGCCGAAACTGGTACGCCAGCTGGGCCACCCGCACCACGGCCTCGGGGTCGTCCCCGTTGACGTGGAACACCGGCGCCTGGACCATCTTGGCGACGTCCGTCGAGTACACCGAGGACCGCGAGGAGGTGGGGCTCGTGGTGAAGCCCACCTGGTTGTTCACGATCACGTGGATGGTGCCACCCGTGCGGTACCCCCGCAGCTGCGACAGATTCAGGGTCTCAGCCACCACGCCCTGACCGGCGAAGGCCGCGTCACCGTGGATCAGGATGGGAAGCACCGGGAAGTTCTCACCCTGGTCGAGGAGGTCCTGCTTGGCCCGGACGATTCCCTCGAGGACGGGGTCCCCGGCCTCCAGGTGCGAGGGATTGGCGGCGAGGTAGACCTTGGTCCGGTTGCCGGCGTCGGAGGTGAAGGTCCCCTCGGTGCCCAGGTGGTACTTGACGTCGCCCGAGCCCTGGACCGACCGCGGATCCTGGGTGCCCTCGAACTCCCGGAAGACCTGCGCGTAGGTCTTCCCGGCGATGTTCGTCAGGACGTTGAGCCGCCCCCGGTGGGCCATGCCGATCGCCACCTCGTCGAGGCCGTCGTCGGCCGCCCCGGAGAGCACGGCGTCGAGCAGGGGGATCAGGGATTCCCCGCCCTCGAGGGAGAAGCGCTTCTGCCCCACGAACTTGGTCTGCAGGAAGGTCTCGAAGGCCTCCGCGGAGTTGAGCTTCTCCAGGATGCGCAGCTGTTCCTCGCGGTCGGGCTTCGAGTACGGGTGCTCGAGCTCGTCCTGGAACCACTGGCGCTCCACCGGATCCTGCAGGTGCATGTACTCGATGCCCGTGGTGCGGCAGTACGCATCGCGCAGCACCCCGAGCATGGTGCGGAACTTGAGTGTGGGCTTGCCGCCGAAGCCACCGGTGGGCCACTCGCGGTCCAGGTCCCAGAGCGTGAGGCCGTGGGTGCGGATGTCGAGGTCGGCGTGCTTGCGCTGCACGTACTCCAGCGGGTTCGTGTCCGCCATGAGGTGGCCGCGTACACGGTAGGCGTGGATCAGCTGCTGGATCCGCGCCACCTTGTTGATCTGGTCCATCGGGTCCACCTGGATGTCCGCGCTCCAGCGCACGGGCTCGTAGGGGATCCGCAGGGACTCGAAGATGTCGTCGTAGAAGTTCTGCTCGCCCAGCAGGAGCTGGTGGATGATGCGCAGGAACTCGCCGCTGCCGGCACCCTGGATGACCCGGTGGTCGTAGGTGGAGGTCAGCGTGATGGTCTTGCTGATCGCGTGCTTGGCCAGGGTCTTCTCGCTGGACCCCTGGAACTCGGCCGGGTACTCGAGGGCGCCGGCGCCGATGATGCAGGCCTGCCCCTTCGACAGCCGCGGGACGGAGTGGACGGTGCCGATGCCTCCCGGGTTGGTCAGGGACACCGTGGTGCCGGCGTAGTCGTCCGCGCCGAGCTTGCCGGAGCGCGCCTTCTTGACGAGTTCCTCGTAGGCGGTCCAGAACTCCGAGAAGTTCAGCGTCTCGGCCTTCTTGATGTTCGGTACCACGAGCGACCGCGTGCCGTCGGGCTTGGGCATGTCGATGGCCAGGCCGAAGTTGACGTGCGCGGGCTGCACGGAGGACGGCTTCCCGTCGACGACGTCGTAGTAGACGTTCTGGGACGGGAACTGCGCCAGGGCACGGATGATCGCGTAGCCGATGATGTGCGTGAAGGAGACCTTGCCGCCGCGTGCCCGGGCCAGATTGCTGTTGATGACCACCCGGTTGTCGATCAGGAGCTTCGCGGGGATGGTCCGCACGCTGGTGGCGGTGGGGACCGTGAGGCTGGCCTCCATGTTGGTGGCGATCGCCTTCGCGGGGCCGCGGAGCACGCTGACCTTGTTTTCGTCCATCTGGTCGGAGCGGTCCGAGGCCGGCAGCTGGGCCGGGATGGGGGTGGTCTGCTTCTCGTCCCGCGCGGGCTCGGCCTTCTTCGCCGGCTCGTTGGGGACGGGGGGCTTGCCGCTCTGCTGCGTGCTGGCCGGGCTCTCGCCCGAGGCCTTCGGTGCTTCCGCCTCGGCCTTCACGACGGGCAGTTCCCTCGTGGGAGGATCCGACCTCGGCGCGTCGGGCGCCCGCTCCGGAGCCGGGGGGGTGCGGTGGGCCTGGCCCGCCGATGCGTCCGGGCCCTTCCGGGCCTGCTGCTGATCGTCCTTGCCGGAGCCGGAGCCGGAGCCGGCTTCGGACTCGGCATCGAAGGAGTCGAACAGCTCCCACCACTTCTTGTCCACCGAGTGGCGGTCCTTGCGGAATTGCTCGTACAGCTCGTCAACAAGCCACTCGTTCCCGCCGAATTCTTCAGGTAGACGGTGGCTGGTCTGTTCTGGCACGTCGTATACGCCTCTTCCGTAAGTTGCCCTGAGCGCGAAGCGGTCGGCAGGATCGGCGTGACGCCGGGTCCGGACCCTGTTCAAG
The DNA here is from genome assembly GCF_947493765.1 of uncultured Arthrobacter sp. Taxonomy (GTDB): domain Bacteria; phylum Actinomycetota; class Actinomycetes; order Actinomycetales; family Micrococcaceae; genus Arthrobacter_D. The sequence goes on along the minus strand of NZ_CANLSZ010000001.1, from coordinate 341,849 downwards.
TGTAGTGACAGGATCGAAGAACAATCCAATCAGCCATGCCGGGCCACTAGACTCTTCGCGGCTGTCCGACCGGCCCCAGACCAGGGAGATCCATGCGCTTCATCACCCCGCCCACCACCGATCTCACGTACTCCGACGTGTTCCTCGTGCCCTCGGCCTCCGAGGTGGTGTCCCGTTTCGACGTGGACCTCTCCTCGGACGACGGCAGCGGCACCACGATCCCGCTCGTCGTGTCCAACATGACGGCGGTGACCGGCAGGCGCATGGTGGAGACCATCGCGCGGCGCGGCGGTATCGGAGTCCTCCCCCAGGACGTCCCGGCGGAGGTGATCGCCGAGGTCACCTCGTGGGTCAAGGGCCGGCACCCGGTCTTCGAGACACCCCTGAGGCTGGAGCCGCACCACACCGTGATCGATGCGCTCCACCTCATGCACAAGCGTGCGCACGGCGCCGTCCTCGTGGTCGACGGCGCCGGCACCTGCGTGGGCGTGGTGGGTGCCGAGGACTGCGAGGGGGTGGACCGCTTTGCCTCCCTCGATGCGGTGATGCGCCCGGCTCCCGCCGCCCTGGAGGCGTCCCTGTTCGACGTCGACCGAGCGCAGGCCCTGCAGCGGGCCTTCGAGGAACTGGACCGGGCGCGGGTGCCCCTGGCGCCGGTGGTGCGCGACGGCGTCCTGGTGGGCGTCATCACGCGCACGGGTGCGCTCCGCTCCACCATCTACACGCCCGCGGTGGACGCGGCCGGGGGCCTCCGGGTCGCCGCCGCGGTCGGGATCAACGGCGATGTCGGCGCCAAGGCCGAGGCCCTGCTCGAGGCCGGCGTCGACGTGCTCGTGGTGGACACCGCGCACGGCCACCAGCGCAAGATGCTGGACGCGCTCGCCGTCGTCCGCGGTCTCGACCCGGCGGTGCCGATCGTCGCCGGCAACGTGGTCAGCGCGGACGGCGTGCGCGACCTGGTCGCGGCCGGTGCGTCGATCGTCAAGGTGGGCGTGGGACCGGGTGCCATGTGCACCACGCGGATGATGACCGCCGTGGGTCGTCCGCAGTTCTCCGCCGTCCACGAGTGCGCGCAGGCCGCCGCCGAGCTGGGGGCCCACGTGTGGGCCGACGGCGGTGTGCGGTACCCGCGCGACGTCGCCCTCGCACTCGCCGCCGGCGCCTCGCAGGTGATGATCGGCTCGTGGTTCGCCGGCACGTTCGAGAGCCCGGGGGACCTCCAGACGGACAGCGACGGCCGCCGGTACAAGGAGAGCTTCGGGATGGCCTCCGCCCGCGCCGTGCAGAACCGGACGCAGCGCGAGGACGTCTTCGCCCGCGCCCGGAAGTCATTGTTCGAGGAGGGGATCTCCACGTCCAGGATGTACCTCGACCCGGTCCGCCCCGGGGTGGAGGATCTCGTGGACCTGATCACGGCCGGCGTGCGCAGCTCCATGACGTACGCCGGGGCCACCTCGCTGCAGGAGTTCCGGGAGCGCGCACTCGTGGGCGTGCAGTCGGCGGCCGGGTACGAGGAGGGCCGGCCGCTGCAGCAGAGCTGGTGACGCCGGGCCGCGCCGGGAGGGGTCCGGTGCGCAGCCGGCCGGCGATCCGTAGGCTCCGCGGTGTCCGAACCGGTAAACTGGCCGTCTTATGGACAGTCCTTCTAGGAGCCGGCTCGACGCCGGCAACCTCCCAGCCCCCGCCCCTGCGCTCCTGACGTCCGACACGGACCGGCCGACCGGGTCCGCCCCGGACCAGGCGCCGCTGTCCTCCGACGCAGCGGACCCCCTCAGACACGGCCCGCCGGTTCTCCCCGGCACCCAGAGGGAAGGCTAGCCGCGGTGGAATGGATCTATCTGGCGGCCGGCCTCCTGCTCATCCTCGGGACCGGCTTCTTCGTGGCCGTCGAGTTCGCCCTCGTGGCGCTCGACCAGACCTACGTGCAGCGGGCGATCGACGAGGGGGACACCCGGGCCGAACCCCTGCTGCGCTGCCTCAAGTCCCTGTCGACGCAGCTCTCGAGCTGTCAGCTCGGGATCACCCTGACCACGCTGCTCACCGGGTACGTCATGGAACCCTCGGTGGGCCGCCTGCTCGAGACCCCGCTGGCCGCCCTCGGCCTGTCGGAGGCGCTCATCACCTCGGCGTCGCTCGTCATCGCCATGGCCCTGGCCACACTGCTCTCCATGCTCATGGGCGAACTCGTCCCCAAGAATCTCTCGATCGCCCTGCCGTTCCGGGTGGGCCGCGCCCTGGCCCGCCCGCAGCTCATGTTCACGGCGGTCTTCAAGCCGGCGATCATCCTGCTCAACGGCTTCTCGAACCGGGTCCTCAACATCTTCGGCTTCGAGGCGAAGGAGGAGATCTCCGGCGCCAGGACGGCATCGGAGCTGTCCTCCCTGGTCCGCCGGTCGGCGGAGATGGGCACACTCGACCAGGGCACCGCGAACTTCCTGGCCCGCACGTTCAGCTTCTCGGAGCAGACCGCGGCCGACGTGATGACCCCGCGGAACCGCATGGAGGCCATCGACTCGGACCAGACGGTGGCCGACGTCGTCGACGCCGCACGCCGCACCGGCTTCTCCCGGTTCCCGCTGCTCGGTGATTCCGCCGACGACATCCGCGGGGTGGTCCATGTGAAGAAGGCCGTGGCCGTGCCCCGGCACAAGCGCGCCGAGCTGCCGGCCGGCACCATCCTGACCGACGTCCTGCGGGTCCCCGAGACCGTGCACCTGGACTCCCTTTTGAGCGAACTGCGCGAGGCCAATCTGCAGCTGGCCGTGGTGCTCGACGAGTACGGCGGCACCGCCGGCGTGGTCACGCTCGAGGACCTCGTCGAGGAGATCGTGGGCGAGGTCGCCGACGAGCACGACACCTCCACGCCCGGTGTGCTCCAGAGCGCCGCGGGGGACTGGTTCTTCCCGGGACTCATGCGCCCCGACGAGGTGTCGGTGCAGATCCCCGGCAGCGCCGTCCCGGACGAGGCCGGGTACGAGACGGTCGGCGGCTTCATGATGGCCGAGCTGGGGCGTATCGCCGAGCCCGGTGACACCGTGGAACTGCCGACCGGAACGCTGACGGTGGAGCGCATGGACGGCCGCCGGATCGACCGGATCCAGTTCCGGCCGGCACCCCGGACGGAGGACGACGGCGACCCCGCCGTCGTCGCCGAACACGAGGCGGTCCCGCAGGACGAGGGTCGCGCGGACCGTGGCTCCCGCTCCGCCTTCGCGGGCAGCACGGCGATCAGGAGTGAGCGATGAGCGACTGGGCAGGAATCCTCTGGCTGGTGGTGCTGCTCCTCGGCAACGCCTTCTTCGTGGGCGCCGAATTCGCGATCATGTCCGCACGCCGGAGCCAGATCGAACCGCTCGCGGACGAGGGGTCCAAGCGCGCGAAGACCACCCTGTGGGCCATGGAGCACGTCTCGCTGATGCTCGCCTGCGCCCAGCTCGGCATCACGGTCTGCTCCCTGCTGATCCTGCAGGTGGCCGAACCGGCCATCCACCACCTCTTCGTCCTGCCGCTCGAGGCGGTCGGTGTCCCGGAGGCGCTCGCCGGCGGGATCGCCTTCGGCCTGGCGCTGGTCCTGGTGACCTTCCTCCACGTGACGTTCGGGGAGATGGTGCCCAAGAACATCTCGGTGTCCGTGGCGGACAAGGCCGCACTCGTGCTGGCCCCGCCGCTCGTGATGATCGCGCGCGTGGTCAACCCCGTCATCAGCTCGCTGAACTGGATGGCCAACCACATCCTCCGGGCCCTCAGGGTGGAACCCAAGAGCGAGCTGTCCTCGACCTACACGCTGGAGGAGGTCCAGTCGATCGTGGAGGAGTCCACCAAGAGCGGCCTGGTGGACGACGAGTCCGGCCTCATCTCGGGGGCCCTGGAGTTCTCCGGGCAGACCGCCGAGACCACCATGGTGCCCCTCGGCGAGCTCGTGACGGTCCGTACCGACGCCACGCCCGAGGACTTCGAGCGGGCCGTGGGACGGACGGGGTTCTCGCGGTTCGTCATGGTGGACGAGCACGGCAACCTGACGGGGTACATGCACCTGAAGGACATCATGTCCCTGCCGCAGGCCGTCTACCGCAGGCCCATCACGGAGAACAGGGTGCGTACGCTCGCCAATCTCGCGGTCGACGACGCCATCGAGGACGCCCTGTCGGTCATGCAGGCCACCGGGTCACACCTGGCGCGCGTGCTGGGTCCGGACGGCGCGACGCGCGGGGTCCTCTTCCTCGAGGACGTCATCGAGCAGCTCATCGGTGAGATCCGGGATGCGACCCAGAACCAGGGGGCCCGGAGGAACGGAGGTACGGGCGGCGCGCACGAGTCCGTGAGGTGATGCGTGAACGCCGACCCTGCCCGATGGGTTAGGCTCGGACCGTTATTGCAAACAGTTCTCATTAGTTTGATCGAGGTCCCGATGCCCCCGTACCGCCGTCCGGCAGCACCCCTCCTGCTCCTGGCGTCCGTCCTCGCCCTCGCGGGCTGCGGCTCCGGGGCCGGCGGCGACGCCTCCGACACTTCCGACACCGGAGGCTCCCCGGGCGACGACCGCATCTCGATCGTCACCTCCACCAACGTGTTCGGCGACATCGCCGCACGTGTCGGGGGCCAGGAGGTGGACGTGACGTCGATCGTGGACGGGCCCAGCCAGGATCCGCACTCCTACGAGGCCACCGTGCAGGACAAGCTGACGGTCTCCAAGGCCGATCTCGTCATCGACAACGGGGGCGGCTACGACCCCTTCCTGGCCCGCCTCGCCGAGGACACCGACCGGTCCGTACTCAGTGCCGTCACGGTGTCGGGGCTCGATGGCTTCGGGCAGGACGGCGGGCCCGACGCCAACGAGCACGTCTGGTACAGCCTGCCCGCCATGGAGAATCTCGCCGGCGCCGTCGCCGACGAACTCGCCCGCCTCGACGAGCCGAACGCGGAGGACTACCACCGCCGGGCCGAGGCGTTCGCCGAGGAGCTCGCCCCTGTTCGCGACCGCCTCGACACCCTCGCCGCCGACGGGGGCGGCGGCCGGGTGGCCGTCACCGAACCGGTCCCCGTGTACCTGCTGGAAGCCGCCGGGCTCGAGAACGTCACGCCGGGCGGGTTCACGGAGGCCATCGAGGAGGGGACGGATGTCCCCGTCTCAGCGATGGAGGAGATGACCACCCTCGTCTCCTCGGGGAGCCTGGCGTTCCTCGCCTACAACAACCAGACCGAGGGCTCGCAGACCGAGCTGGTCCGCTCGGTCGCCGAGGACGCGGACCTCCCCGTGCTGGACTTCGGCGAGACGCTGCCCGACGGCGAGGACTACGTGTCCTGGATGAGCGCCAACACGGCGGACATCGCCGCGGCGCTCGAGTCCTGAGCGGATGAAGGACACCCACCACAGCCCCGTCCACAGGAAGCCGTTACGCATGACCTCGACCATCCCCGGGCAGGCACCCACCCGGACGGGCGCACCGGCCCGGCCTGCGCTCAGCCTGCGCGGGGCGTCCCTGTCCTTCGGCAGCCGCACACTGTGGGAGGACCTGGACCTGGACGTCATGCCGGGGGAGTTCCTCGCGGTCCTGGGACCCAACGGATCGGGCAAGACGAGCCTGCTGAAGGTTCTGCTGGGCCTGCAGGACCTCGACGCGGGGACGGCGGCCATCGACGGCCGGCCCGTCGCCCGCGGATCCCGCGCGCTGGGCTACATCCCGCAGCAGAAGTCCTTCCCCCCGGACACCCCGCTCCGGGCGCGCGATCTCGTGGGCCTCGGCGTGGACGGTCACCGCTGGGGCCTGCGACTGAGGAGCAGGGACTACACCCGTCGCGTGGGGTCGCTCCTCGAGGATGTCGGCGCGCAGTCCTACGCCGACACACCGGTGGGGCTCCTGTCCGGCGGTGAGCAGCAGCGGCTCCGGGCCGCGCAGGCCCTCGCGACCGACCCCGCCGTGCTCCTGTGCGACGAGCCGCTGCTCTCGCTGGACCTGCACCACCAGCAGGCGGTGAGCGCCCTGATCGACCGGCAGTGCCACGAGAAGAACAGCGCCGTGGTCTTCGTGACCCACGAGATCAACCCCGTGATCGACTACGTGGACCGGGTCCTCTACCTGGCCGACGGCAGGTTCCGTGTGGGGACCCCTGCGGAGGTCATGACCTCCGAGGTGCTCTCCGACCTGTACGGCAGCCCGGTGGAGGTCCTCGAGAGCAACGGCCGGATCGTCGTCGTCGGACTGCCCGACGCCACCACCCACCATCACGAGGGCGTCTGAGCCATGGATCTCCAGGACGCACTCCACGCCGTCTTCACCTTCGACAACTACGCCGAACTCCTGCCGCTCGTGCGCAACTCGCTGCTGGCAGGGGCCGTCCTCGGTCTCCTCGGCGGGCTCATCGGGGTCTTCGTCATGATGCGCGACCTCGCGTTCGCCGTGCACGGCATCGCGGAGCTGTCCTTCGCCGGAGCGGCCTTCGCCCTGCTCGTCGGGGCGAACGTGGTGGCCGGGTCGCTCGTGGGCTCCGTCCTGGCGGCCCTCGTCCTGGGTCTGATGGGTATCCGGGCCCGGGACCGGAACTCGATCATCGGGGTCGTCATGCCCTTCGGCCTGGGACTGGGCATCCTCTTCCTCTCCCTCTACGAGGGCCGTGCCGCGAACAAGTTCGGTCTTCTCACCGGCCAGATCGTCTCGGTGGACGACGTCCAGCTCAATCTCCTGGTGGGCAGCGCCGTCGTCGTGATCGTCGCCCTGGTTCTCATCTGGCGTCCGCTGACGTTCGCCAGCGCGGACGCCGCTCTGGCGGAGGCGCGCGGTGTGCCCGTACGCGGCCTCTCGATCCTGTTCATGGTGCTGCTGGGCGTCGCCGTGGCCCTGTCCATCCAGGTGGTCGGGGCGCTGCTGGTGCTCTCCCTGCTCATCACCCCGGCGGCCGCGGCGCTGAGGATCACCGCCGCGCCGGGCCGCGTGGTGCTCCTCAGCGTCGCCTTCGCGTGCATCTCCGTGGTCGGCGGGATCCTGCTGGCGCTCGGCGGGCGCATCCCCATCAGTCCCTACGTCACCACGATCTCGTTCGCCATCTACCTCATCTGCCGGGCCGTCGGTGCGCGCCGGGGCACAGCGGCCCCCGCGACGAGGGCCCCGCGTGGGTCGGTCGCCGCACCTGCGAGCTGATACCCGGCCCCGGGGGCGGTACGCGGAGCGTCGGCACCGCGGAAGCCACTGTCCTCGGGGGAGTCAGGAACCCGCACGGCGCGCGGTGCACGCGGGGCACACACCCTGGATCTCCACCGTGTGGGCGGCGTCCGTGAACCCGTGCTCGGCGGCGATGCGTCCGGCCCACTGCTCGACGGCGGGTGCCTCGATCTCCACCGCCGTCCCGCACTCCGTGCACAGCAGGTGATGGTGGTGGTGTTCCACGGCGCACCGCCGGTAGACGGCCTCGTTGTCGGCATTGCGCAGCACGTCGACCAGGCCGTCGTCCGCGAGGGACTGCAGGATGCGGTAGGCGGTGGGGAGGGAGACCGATGCGCCGCGGTCGAGCAGCACGCGGTGCAGTTCCTGGGTGCTCACGAAGTCGTCGAGATCGTCGAGGGCCGCACTGACGGCCCGCCGCTGGCGCGTCACGCGCTGACCGGTGCCACGGCCGGCCACAGGTGCGGCCGCGGAGCCGCGTGCGGCGACGTCGGGTACTGCCTCGGGGATCATCTCACTGCCCTTCCGCGGACGTCCTCACGCCCTGGATAGGAGTCAAGATTATCAGCGTCGGCGCCGGTAGGGTGGGGCCATGCTGCTGACCAAGTTCACCCATTCCTGTGTCCGGCTCGAGCAGGACGGCGCGGTGCTCGTCATCGACCCGGGCTCGTTCTCGGAGGTCGACGAGGCCCTGGACGGCGCTGCCGCGATCCTCGTCACGCACGAGCACGCCGACCACCTCGACCAGGACCGCGTGGTCGCGTTCCTCACGGCGAACCCGGCGGTGGAGCTGTGGGCTCCGCAGGGGGCGGTCGACGCCCTCCGCCCGGCCCTCGGCGACGGCGCCGGGCGCCTCCATGCCGTGGGCGGCGGCGAGGAGTTCTCCGCCGCCGGTCTCGCCGTGCGGACCTTCGGCGACCAGCATGCGCTGATCCACCCGCTCATCCCCGTCATCGGGAACGTCGGCTACCTGGTCGAGGACTCGCTGTACCACCCGGGGGACTCCTTCACCGTGCCGGACGGCGTCCGGGTGGACACTCTGCTCGTGCCCGTGCACGCCCCGTGGTCGAAGCTCGAGGAGGTCCTCGACTTCATGATCTCGGTCCGCGCCCCACGCGCCTTCCAGCTCCATGAGGCGCTGCTCAACGACGCCGGACTCGGGCTGGTCGAGGGCCATCTCACGCGGCTCGGAGCCCGGTTCGGCACGGAGTTCGAGCACCTGTCGGTCGGAGGGAGCGTCGAGCTCTGAGCTGGACCTCTGACTTCTGACCTGTGACTTCTGACAGCCGACCTGCCGCCCGTGGCCGGCGGACCTCGGACTCCCGGATCCGCCGGTGTCAGTCGGTGTCAGTGCCGGGGCTGTCCTCCGGCCAAACGCCGGTCGCGAAGAAGTCGTGGAGGACCGCGAGCGGACCGGAGGGGTCCAGACCGCGGTCGGCGAGCCAGGCGTCGTCGTCGTAGGTCGCGGCGTAGCGGTCCCCTGAGTCGCACATCAGCGACACGATGCTGCCGGTGCGTCCCTCGGACACCAGGTCGGCCACCAGCTGCCACACCCCCCACAGATTGGTGCCGGTGGAGGGACCGGCGTGGAGGCCGGTGAGGGTGCGCAGATGACGCGCCGCTGCGACGGACGCCGCGTCGGGCACCCGGATCATGGTGTCGATCACGCTCGGCACGAAGCTCGGTTCGAGTCTCGGCCGGCCGATGCCCTCGATGCGCGAGGGGCGCCCGGCGGGCCGGGATCCCGGGTCCGCCCACGCCGGGTAGAAGGCGGAGTTCTCCGGGTCGACGACGGCGAGGCGCGTGGGGTGACGGTGGTACCGCACGTAGCGGCCGATCGTGGCGCTCGTGCCGCCGGTCCCGGCGCCGACCACGATCCAGTCCGGGAGCGGATGCGGCTCGAGGGCGAGCTGACCGAAGATGGACTCGGCGATGTTGTTGTTGCCCCGCCAGTCCGTGGCCCGTTCGGCGAACGTGAACTGGTCCATGTAGTGGCCCCTGGTCTCCCGCGCCACGGCCTCGGCCTCCGCGTAGACCTCGGAGGCGTGAGCGACGAAGCGGCACGTGCCGCCGTACTGCTCGATCAGGGCGATCTTCTCCGGGCTCGTGGTGCGTGTCATGACGGCGACGAACGGGAGCCCCAGCAGCTGCGCGAAGTACGCCTCGGAGACCGCGGTGGAGCCGCTGGAGGCCTCCACGATGGTGGTCCCCTCCGTGATCCAGCCGTTGACGAGCCCGAACAGGAACAGTGACCGGGCCAGGCGGTGCTTGAGACTGCCGGTCTGGTGCGTCGATTCGTCCTTGAGGTAGACCTGCACACCCCAGTGCTCCGGGAGGGGCACGGAGAACAGATGGGTGTCCGCTGATCTGTTGCCGTCGGCCTCGATCCGCCGCACGGCGTCGTCGGACCACGATCGATCGGCTGAGCTGAACCTGGCCATCGGGCCAGCCTACAAGGCTGCTGCCTGCCGCCCCGGCGTCGCGCGGACGGGGAGTGCTTGGTGTCCTCCCGCCGGTGTGGTGGACTGACGTCCATCAGGATCGGCCGTGAAGGACCTCACGTGCCGGTCACCCGTTCCGACAGGAGATCTCGATGAAGACTCTGATGGATGTGCAGGAACTGCAGGACCGGATGACCTCCGGTGCGCAGCTGATCCTGCTCGACGTACGCTGGGCGCTGGGCGACCCCCACGGCCACGAGAACTACCGCGCAGCGCACATCCCGGGTGCGGTCTACGTGGACCTTCAGACGCAGCTGTGCGCCCCGGGCGGCCCCGGACTCGGCCGGCATCCGCTGCCCCACACCGACGCGCTCCAGGAAGCTGCCCGGCAGTGGGGGCTCGACGACGACTCCACCGTGGTGGCCTACGACGATTCCGGCAATCTCGCCGCCGCCCGCCTGTGGTGGTTGCTGCGCGACGCCGGTTTCGACTCCGTCAGCCTGCTCGACGGCGGCCTGACGGCGTGGCGTGCCGCGGGCTTCGAGGTCGAGGGCGGCGAGGAACAGCACTGCGTGGGCTCCGTGACCCTCTCCTGCGGCCACATGCCCGTCGTGGCCGTCCCGGACCTGCTCGACGATGCGACCGTCGACGTCCTGCTCGACGCCCGCGCGGGAGAACGCTTCCGCGGCGAGCAGGAGCCCGTGGACCCGAAGGCCGGCCACATCCCGGGCGCGGTGAGCGCCCCCACCATGGAGAACCTCGGCCGGGACCGGCGCTTCCGGCCCGCCGCGGAGCTCCGCCGCCGGTTCGGCGCTCTCGGTGCGGATCGGGGGCGCGTCGCGGTGTACTGCGGCTCCGGCATCACCGCCGCCCACGAGATCGCCGCACTGGACATCGCGGGTATCAGCGCCTCCCTGTTCCCGGGGTCCTGGTCGCAGTGGTCCACCACCGAGGGGCTACCCGTCGCCACCGGAGCCTGAGCGGGCAGGACATACCCCCCCCGTGCCGGTCCGGCGGATCACCACTGGTCCGCCGGGTCCGGTCGCGGTAGCGTCGGAGGATGCACCCAGGACGCCCCGGACCACCGCCGCTGCGCGGTGCCGTCGCGCTGCCGGACGGCCCGGCCCGGGGTGCCCCTCCGACCGACTCAGCAGGAGCAACCATGGCGACCATGTTCACGAAGATCATCGAGGGTGAGATCCCGGGGCGATTCATCTGGCAGGACGACGACGTCGTCGCCTTCCTGACGATCGCGCCGATCACGCCCGGCCACACCCTCGTGGTCCCGCGACGGGAGGTCGAGCACTGGCTCGACGCCGAGCCCGAGCTGCTCTCGAAGGTCATGGCCGTGGCGCAGATCATCGGCACGGCCCAGGAGAAGGCGTACGAGGCCCGCCGGGTGGGCGTGCTCATGGAAGGCTACGAGGTGCCCCATTTCCACGTCCACGTCTGGCCCACGCAGTCACCGGCGGACTTCGACGTCAAGCGCGTCGATCTCTCGCCCGACCCGGCAGCGATGGACGAGGCCGCGCAGACGCTGCGCGATGCCCTGCGCGACGCCGGCCACGGCGAGCACGTCCCGGACTGATACCGGGGCGCTGCGCTACCGCCCCGCTACCGGGCGGCGGCGAGGGCCTCGTTCAGCGCGGTGCGGATCCGCTTCTCCGACACGGAGTAGGCCGTCCCCAGATCCTGCGCGAAGAGACTGACCCGCAGTTCCTCGATCATCCAGCGCACGCGGGCGAGGCCTTCAGGGCGGTGGCGGCCGGCGGCGAGGGACGCGACGGCGTCGTCGTAGTCGTCCTCGAGGCGCTGGACCGTGGCCAGGGCGAGCCCGTCCCGCTGCACGTTCGTGGGCAGCTTCTCCAGCCTCACCTCGATCGCCGCGAGATAGCGGGGGAGCTGGGCGAGCTGCGTGTAGCCCGTGGCCGCGACGAAGCCGGGGTACACGAGATGCTCCAGCTGACTCCTGATGTCGTTCAGCGCCGAGATGAGCGCCAGGCTCGTGGTGCCCTTGAGCTGCTTCTGGATGCGCCGGGTGCTCGAGAGCACCTTCTCGACGGTCGCGGTGACGGTGAACACCGTGTCGATCAGTTCGGCGCGCACCGCCTCGTACAGCTGGTCGAACGCCTCCTCGGTCCAGGGCAGGTCCGCCGGGACGAGCTTGTCGATCGCCGCCAGGGTGCAGTCGCCGATCAGCTCGGCGACGCTCCCGTGCGGATTCTGGCTGAAGGTGAGCTTCTCCGTGTTGCTCAGGTGTTCCAGCACGTGCTTCGCGGGGCTCGGGATGCGCAGCGACAGGAGCCTGATGATCCCGGCACGCATGACGGCGCCCTGCTCGCCGGTCGTGGGGAGGACACGCAGACCCACCGAGGTGCCCTCGTCCACGATCGCGGGGTAGCCCGTGACCCGATGACCGGCCACGGTCCGCGAGACCTCGCGCTCCACGGTGCCGAAGACCCAGCTCCTCTCGCCGGTGCGCTCCGCCACGGCAGGAGCCTCCGCGAGGGCGACGCCGCCCGTCGGGACCGTGCCGGCACCCGGGGCCCCGGCCGCCGGTGTCGTATCGGTACGCGACCCGCGCTGGGAGCCGTGCCGACCGCCGTCGTTGCGCCCCTCGTTGCTCCCCTCGTTGCGCCCGTCCTTCCGGCCGCCCGCCTGCCGGCCCGCGGGACCGGTCCCGGCGCGTGCAGTTCCCGGGCCGCGCCCCCCGGGACCCGGTGCCTGCGTGGTGCCCGGTGTGGCGCCGAGCGATTGCGCGATGGCCCGGCTGACGGCCGGGGCGAGGGACTCCTTGAGTGCTTCCAGGTCACGCGATTCGTCCAGGACGCGCCCGTCGGCGTCGACGACCCTGAACATCATGAGCAGATGCTGCGGGACGGCGGACCAGTTCCAGGAACCGGGCGGGATGATGTGACCGCGTGAGCGCCGCAGGACGAGTTCCAGGGACGTCTCGAGATCGTCCTGCGCCGGATCCGCGTCGGCCGCCAGGGCCGCGACGGCGGTGCGGGCCACATCGGGGGCCGGGACGAAGTTCTTGCGCACCTGCTTCGGGAGCGACTTGATGAGCGCCGTGACGAGGTCCACGCGCTGGCCGGGGATCTGCCAGCGGAACGGCCGGGAGTCGAGCTGGTTGAGGAACAGGACGGGGATGGTGACCGTCACGCCGTCGTGCGCCTCCGGGGTCAGCGGTGAGAACTCGTACGTCAGCGGCAGCTCGAAGCCTGCTTGGTGCCAGGTGCTCGGGAAGGCCGCCTCGTCGAGATCGGCGGCGTCCTCGCTGCGCAGCTGGTCCGGGTCGAAGTCCAGCAGATCGGGCCGGTCGTGGCGCGCCTTCTTCCACCAGGAGTCGAAGTGCCGTTCCGAGACGACGTCGGGGCCGATGCGCTGGTCGTAGAACTCGAACAGGGTCTCGTCGTCCACGCGCAGGTCCCGGCGGCGCAGCCGGTTCTCCAGCTCCTCCACCTCGGCCAGGCGGGCCTGGTTGCGGCTGAAGAAGGTGTGGTGCGTCTTCCAGTCGCCCTCCACGAGGGCATGGCGGATGAACAGTTCGCGGGCCACCTCGCGGTCGATCCGCCCGTAGTTGATGCGCCGCTGCGGCACGATCGGCACCCCGTACAGCGTCACCTTCTCGTAGGCCATGACCGAGCCCATCTTCCGGGACCAGTGCGGCTCGCTGTAGGAGCGCTTGACCAGATGCGGAGCCACCTGCTCGGCCCACAGGGGATCGATCCGGGCCACCACGCGGGCCCACAGCCGGGACGTCTCCACGAGTTCGGCCGCCATGACCCAGTCGGGGGACTTCTTGAACAGGGAGGAGCCCGGGAAGATCGCGAAGCGTGTGCCGCGCGCTCCGGCGTACTCGCGCTTGCGCTGGTCGTAGAGGCCGATATGGCTCAGCAGGCCCGAGAGCAGGCTGACGTGGATCTGCTCGTGCAGGCCCACGGGGTCCACGGGTCCGGCGTGCAGCGTGATCCCGAGCGGCTTGGCGAGCTGGCGCAGCTGCTGGAAGAGATCCTGCCACTCCCGCACGCGCAGGTAGTTGATGAACTCCGTGCGGCACAGCTTGCGGAACTGGGTGGAGGAGAGCTCGTCCTGCTTCTGCTGCAGATACCGCCACAAATTCAGGTACGCCGTGAAGTCGGAGTTCTCGTCCACGAAGCGCTTGTGCTTCTCGGCGGCCTGCTGCTGCTTGGCGGGCTGGTCCGCCGACGGCCGCTCCCGCGGGTCCTGGATGGTCAGGGCGGCCGCGAGGACCATGACCTCCTTCACGGCACCGCGGTTCCCCGCCTCGACGATCATGCGGCCGAGGCGCGGGTCCACGGGGAGCTGGGCGAGCTGCCGGCCCACGGGGGAGAGGCCGCCGTCGTCCTTCAGGGCACCGAGCTCGCGCAGCAGGGTGACGCCGTCGTTGATGGCCTTCGACTCCGGGGGCTCCACGAACGGGAAGTCCGCAATGTCCTTCGGCCCGCGCGTGACGCCCATGGCGGCCATCTGCAGGATGACGGCGGCCAGGGACGTGCGCAGGATCTCGGGTTCGGTGAACGGGCGCCGCGCGGCGAAGTCCTCCTCCGAGTACAGGCGGATGGCGATGCCGTTCGAGACACGGCCGCTGCGGCCCGAGCGCTGGTTCGCCGAGGCCTGCGAGACGCGCTCGATCGGCAGGCGCTGCACCTTGGTGCGGTGCGAGTAACGGGAGATGCGCGCCGTGCCGGTGTCGATCACGTACTTGATGCCGGGCACGGTCAGCGATGTCTCGGCCACATTGGTCGCGAGCACGATGCGCCGGTGGTTCCCCGTGGGGCGGAAGACGCGGTGCTGTTCCTCCAGCGAGAGCCGGGCGAACAGCGGGAGGACCTCGGTGCCCCGCAGGCGTGCGCTCGACTGGATGCGGGCGCGCAGCACCTCGGCGGCGTCGCGGATCTCGCGCTCGCCGGAGAAGAACACCAGGATGTCCCCCGGGGCCTCCGCGCTCAGCTCGTCGACGGCGTCGGACACGGCGTCGAGCGGGTCGCGCTCCTCCTCCAGCTCGCTGTCCGCGCCGCTCGCGGTATCGCCGTCGTCGAGCCCGCCGGGCGGCTGGTCGAGCGGCCGGTAGCGGATCTCGACGGGGTAGGTGCGGCCGGAGACCTCGATGATCGGTGCAGGGGAGGTCTCCTCGACCGCGGCGTCGGCCGCGAAGTGCGCGGCGAAGCGCTCGGGATCGATGGTGGCGGAGGTGATGATGACCTTCAGATCGGGACGCTGCGGCAGGATGCGCTTGAGGTACCCGAGGATGAAGTCGATGTTCAGGCTGCGCTCGTGGGCCTCGTCGATGATGATGGTGCTGTACTTGCGCAGCATCCTGTCGTGCTGGATCTCGGCCAGCAGGATGCCGTCGGTCATGAGCTTGAGCTTCGTCCTCCGCCCCACGGAGCCGGTGAAGCGGACCTGGTAGCCCACCTCCTCGCCGAGGCTCACCTGCAGTTCCTCGGCGATGCGCTCCGCGACGGTACGGGCGGCGAGCCGGCGCGGCTGGGTGTGGCCGATCAGCCCGTGCTCGGCGAGCCCGAGTTCGAGGCACATCTTGGGGATCTGCGTGGTCTTCCCCGAGCCGGTCTCGCCCGCGATGATGGTGACCTGGTTGGCGGCGATCGCGGCCATGATGTCGGCTCGGCGTTCGGAGACAGGGAGATCGGCGGGGTAGGAGATTGTCAGTGCCATGGTTGTCTCCCAGTCTAGGTCCTCGCACCTGTGCCTACCGGGTCCGCCGGACCACCAGCCACAGCGACCAGCTGCTCAGGGCAGCGACGCCCATGATGACGACGGCGAGATTCGATCCGTCGTCGTCGATGAGGAGTGCGAGGACCGCAATGGGCTGGGCGAGGGCCTGGATGCGCAGATAGGACAGGGCTAGCTCGCGCAGTGCCAGGAGGCTGATCCAGCCGTGGCGTGGGAGGGGCAGGAGCAGGAGATAGAGCACGAAGAGGGCGTGGAGACCGGCGACGAAGACGGGGAGCCAGGGCCATCCCGGTGGCATGTTGACGGCGTAGGAGACCACCAGCAGGAGCAGGGACAGCGCGACGAGGCCGGTCGAGGGCAGGATCGCGGCGGCAGCGACCACGAGGAGGGGTAGCGCGATCCACGCCGACCCGTCCCACGCCATACCGTCCCACACCACGCCTCCGAGCAGGACGGCGGTCAGAGCGGTGGCGCACCGGAGCGTCCATAGGGGGACGAGTCCGCGGCGATCGGGAACTGCCCGTACGCCGGCGGGCTGCCCGGAGCGGCGCATCATCAGCGGTTGCTCCGGATCGTGCTTGGGGCCGCGCCTGATGCGGTGCTCCTGCCCGCCCCTGTGCTCCTGCCCGCGCGGCGTGCCAGCAGCCGCAGGCCGGTCCCGAGATCCATCAGGGCGCCGTCCACGAGCGGCGCGTCGGGCGCCGCGGCCGGTGCGCCGTCGGGCACCCTTCTGGGTGCACGACGCGCGGAGCCGGAGAGGACGGTGATGCCCTCGGCCCTGAGTTCCTCGAGGAGCAGCCGGCGTCGCAGCAGGGTCAGTCGTACGGTGCTCGCCTGCGCGGCGGAGGTCTCCGTCCGCTCCAGGGAAGGTACGCAGTCCACGCCGACCACCGGGTGACCCTGCGCGTGCCAGAGGCGCAGCAGACGCGCCGGCTCGTCGTCGAGGAAGGCCGAGAAGACCATCACGACGGCTCCCTGCGGCGGGAGGGGGTCCCGGCGTCGCCGGCGCCGCGGGACGACGGCGGTGCCCGCGAGGCGTGTGCGGATCTGCTCGAGCTGCCGTGCTCCGGCTGCCGTGCGCAGCGCTCGCCGCGTGCCGGAGAGATCGTCGAGCCCCACGCGGTCGCCGGCGGCCAGGTACGAGGCCGCGACGGTGGCTGCCGCCGTCCGGGCCACGTGCAGCGAGCCCTGACCGAGGACGTCGGTGCCCGTGGCGAACCAGTCCTCGGTGGACGCCGGCAGATCATGTGCCTGATCGATGATCAGGAACACGGATGCCTCGGCGTCCGCGAAGGTCCGTCGCACCATGAGCCTGTCCTGGTCGGCCGATCGGCGTGCCGTGGCCCGCCAGTCGATGCGCCGCTGCTGATCTCCCGGCTGCATCGGGGCGATGGACCTCAGCTCACCGCCCTCGCCCGGACGCCTCGAGGTGTGGGAGCCGCTGAGTCCGCTCAGGCGCCTGGACACAGGTCCGGCCAGGCTCGGGCCCAGCTGCGGGAGGATGGTAACCCGGACCGGCGGGGCCTGGACGAAGTCGGTGGTGGCGGTGAGGTCGGCGGAGAAACCGGCGGAGCCGTAGGAGAGGACGGCGACCTCCCCGGAGACGGGGATGTCAGCGAGGAAAGGGCAGGTCTCGTCCGCCCGGAGGACCAGCGCGTCGGCGGGACACCCCGGAGCCGCCAGGGTGACACCGACGAGGGACGACGCCGATGGCTTCGCCGTCGAGCGGGGCGTGACCAGGAGCCGGAGTCTGCTGCTGTCCCCTGCGAGCCGTCGCTCCGTCTGGATCCGGATGGAGGGCTCCGTCACGGTGTCTGCTGCGGTGCTGGACGTGCTGGAGATCCGTCCGGAGAGGGCGAGGAGGGCGAACGGGGCCGCCAGGGCCACGGTCTCCGGACGCCCCGAGACCAGGCCCCCGATGACGCAGATCAGCGTGACGATCAGGGCGAGCGCCCGGCCGGGGGAGCGGGTGGCATCCTTGCTCCGGGCCGCACCGCCGCCGGCCCTCGTGCCCTCAGCCGTCTTGCCCCGGGCCGTACTGCCTTCAGCCACAGTGCCCCTAGCCACGCGGCACGGTCGGGGGTGTGGGAACCTCGGCCAGGACGTCCTGGACCACCCGCTCCGTCGATGCGCCCTGCGCCCAGGACGACGGCGTCAGGGTGAGCCGATGCGCGAGGACGGCGACGGCGGACTCCACCACGTCCTCGGGGAGGACGAAGGCGCGGCCGTCGAGCACGGCGAGTGCCCGGCCCAGCAGGACCAGAGCCTGCGAGCCGCGCGGAGAGGCACCCACCTCGATGGCCGGATGGCTGCGGGTCGCAGTGGCGAGCCGCACGGCGTAGTCGATGACGTCGTCGTCCACGTCCACCGCCTCGACGGCGGCCTGCAGGGCCAGCAGTCCGTCGGCGGAGGTGACGCTCGCGACCTCCGTGGCATCCCGGCGTCGTCCGATGCGCCGCGCGATGATGTCCTGCTCCCCGCCCGGCCCCGGGTAGCCGAAGCGCAGGCGGACCATGAAGCGGTCCAGTTGGGCCTCGGGCAGGGGATAGGTGCCCTCGAACTCGATCGGATTGGACGTCGCGAAGACGTGGAAAGGACGGCGGAGCACCAGGGTGGTGCCCTCCGCGGAGACCTGGCCCTCCGCCATGGCCTCCAGCAGGGCGGACTGCGTCTTGGGTGAGGTCCTGTTGATCTCATCGGCCAGGAACAGGCCCGCGAAGATGGGCCCTGGCCTGAACTCGAACTCACGCGTCGCCGGATTGAAGATCGACGAGCCCGTGACGTCCGAGGGCAGCAGATCGGGGGTGAACTGCAGGCGCCGGAAGTCCAGGCCGAGGGCCTGGGCGAGGGTCTTGGCCGCGAGGGTCTTGCCGAGACCGGGAAGATCCTCGAACAGGACATGGCCTCCTGCGAGCACTGCTGCCAGAGCCAGACGCAGCGCAGGGGCCGCGCCGACGACGACGGTCGCCGTCCGCTCGAGCACCTCCTGACCCACGCGGGCCGCCTCGGTGGCAGTCCCGGTCGTGCGCTCCGTACCCGGAGCGTCGCTCACTGCTGTGCTGGTGCTCCGCGGATCAGGGCTTGGCATGGGCTCTCCTGGTAAGTGCTGGCGGGTCGGCGTGCTGCACGCGACGTTCCATCTCGTCGATGAGGGCGCGGAGTTCGCGGTGCGTGAGCATCACGGGTACGGGACCGGTGGCGAAGGCCTGGAGCGTCGTGGTCCTCCGGGTGTCCTCCCGCAGCGCGATCACGGACCGGGCCAGGGTGTGGACCTCGAGGATCGTCCGCGAGCCCGGTTCCCTGGCGGACAGGGAGAACTCCAGTGCCTGCAGATCGGCCAGCCCGAGGATCGGTGGGGGAAGGGGGCTCAGCACAGGGCGCGGAACGTCGACGGCTTCCAGAACGCCGTTGGCGATCCCCGCAGTGATACCCGCTCCTACGAGGACCACCGCGTGTGCCGGGTCGAGTCCGAAGAACCAGGCAGCCACGAGCGCGAGGAAGGTCAGGACGCCGGTGACGGCCCAGGCCGAGGGCTTCACCGGCGGACCGGACCGTCGGTGGAAGCGGCCAGCAACCGGACGCTCCTCAGCGCGAGCTCGCGATCGGCCCGTCCGAGGGCACCGTGGCCGTCCTGGCGGCCGCGCGCGAAGCGGGCCCGCTGGTACAGCCGGTTGAGGGTGGTCAGAGGCTCCACCGGGAGATCGAGGGCCTGCGCAGCCGCGGAGGCGAAGTCCGACGTCGTCTGGGTGGCTCGGCGCGGCACTCCCGCGCTCGCGCACATTTGCTCGAAGTCCAGCCAGCAGCGGATCACGGCGTCGGAGGTGTCGGCATCGTCCACCAGGAGCTGCTCGGCCGTCCTCGTCCAGGTCGGTAATGCTTCGGCGACGGGCTCCAGGGTTCCTGCGGGGCGGACCTGTGCCTCGTCGAGGCTCCCACCCCTGATGCTCGGGCGGGACCTCAGCCGCAGGAGATAGCGCACCACTAGGGCAAGGAGGGCGATGACCAGCAGGACGAAGACCGCCATGGTCAGCTTCGAGTCGATCACGATGCGCTCGCCGTCGTCGACCTGTGGTGCGGGTGTCATCTCGGCAGAGGGCGTGGGGATACTCGTGGGCTCCACCGGGCTGACCGTTGCATCGATGACGGGCCGGGCGGAGAAGTCGCCCATGAACCCTGCGGCCAGGACGGCGAGGACGAGCACGACTACCGTGAGGACGTACGGCGTAGGGGTGGTTCCCGGAGTCCGTCCTCGCCGATGCGCGATGCGCTTCGTTCCCACGATTCCCCCGCCGGTAGTGGTTGTCAGGACCCCTGAGGGTCACATTGGGTGGAGCCTACCAAAGCCACCGGGCCGCTGGCCGGGGTCCGACGGCGATCCGGGTCGCGGGTCAGGCTGCCTCAGAGGCTGCGTCGGTCGATCCCATTCTTCGCGCGGCTTCCGTGGGATCGACAGTTCATTCCCGGACGTCAGCCGTCAGCTGTGGGATCGGAAGATGCATTCAGGCCAATCTCCCACTCTTCAACCGCCGACTGTGGGATCGACCGGTCCACGTCGGTTGACCCCACTCTTCACGCAGCTTCCGTGGGATCGGCACGTCCTTCCCTGACATCAGCCGCCAGCAGTGGGATCGGAAGATGTCTCCGCGCCGATCTCCCACTCTTCAACCGCCGAGTGTGGGATCGACTGGCCGACGTCGACTAATCCAGCATGCGTGACCGGTGCACCATTGACGGCAGAGTGTCACGGGCGAGATCAGCGTCGACCGCTCTCGTCAGCTACAGGGCCACGATCACACGACCGCGCGTTCCACCACCGAGCTGGGCGGCGAAGGCCTCCGGAATTGCGTCGAAGCCCTCGAACACCGTGTGCAGGCTGGTGACCGTACTAGCACGCACCCACGTGCCCACCTCCTGCTCGAAGGCCGTTCGCAGATCCTCGTGCTCTGTGACCGCGAAGCCCCGCATCGTGAGTTCATGCGAAATCATCCGGAGGTAATTGGACGGTCCCTGCGGCGACTTCTGCCCGTACTGGGACACCGCTCCACAGATCACCACTGTCCCGTGCATTTGCAACTGGTCGAGTGCTGCCTCCAGCAGGGGCCCGCCCACATTGTCGAAGTAGAGCGTGATGCCGTCGGGGGCGGCGCTGGCCAGAAGCTCCGTCGGATCGCCCTCGTGGTAGTTGATACAGGAGTCCGCACCGAGGTCCTGAACCAGTGCGACCTTCTCCGCGGAGCCCGCGCTGCCGATCACGCGGGCGCCCTTCGCCGCCGCGAACTGGACCACGCAGCTGCCCACGCCGCCCGAGGCAGCAGAGACGAAGACGACATCCTCAGGGTCCACCTGACCTACATGGACCAGTCCTACCCAGCCGGTGAAGCCCACGTGGCCGAGGACCGTGAGGTGGTATTCCAGCGGCAGATCTCGCACTTCGTCCCGGATCTTGCGGAGGTGGCTGGCGGAAACCACGTCCTGGGTCCGCCACGGCGCCCACTGTTGTACCACCAGGTCGCCGGGGGAGAAGTCCTCGGTCTTCGACTCGATCACCTCCATGACTGCATCACTCTGCGGCACCTCGCCCACGGCCATCTGGGCGCGGGTGCTCGGCCCGGAGCCACCCGAGATGCGATTCGCCAACCCGGCATTCAGACCGAAACGCAGAGCCTTGACGAGCACCTGGCCGTCCTCGAGTGTCGTCTCGATCTCGGCTTCAGCGACGTCGAAATTATCGGGTTGGAAGGTTTCCTCGACGAAGCTCGCCAATCGGATCTCGTGAATCTTGTGCTGTGACATGAGGTTCCTTCTCGATGATGACTCACTGCAGCTGTGTTCGTGCGCGTTCGGTTCCGCCGGGACCACTGCTTCAGTCTCCACCAGGTGGATCTGGTAGCCCAGAACGGTGACGAGCTTGACACGAGCTTTGGGTCAGCTGCCTCGCTGCGTTCTTTGATATACACCCCCATGTACCAAATGTGTGATCAAGTCAGGTCCACCATCAGCATTGCCGACGCGCGCAATCACTTTTCCGACGTCATCGCCCGCGCCAAGGGCGAAGCAGCATGTATCGAGCGCATGAACACAGGCAGCCGTCGTCGTGAGTCCTGAACAGTACGAGCGGATGCTCGAGGCCTTCGAGGACGCTGAGGACGTCAAGGCGTTCGACGAGGCGATGGCCGAGGAGGGCCCCGGCATCCCGTGGGCGCAGGTGAAGGCCGACCTGGGCTGGACGTGAAGTACCGCATCGAGTTGCGCCCCGCCGCGGTCTGCGCGCTGAAGCGAATCGGCCAGCAGGATCGAGACCGTCGTCGCGGAGCAATAGCACTCCTTGCTACGGACCCGCGGCCGCCGGAAGCCACGCCACTCCAGGGGCGCGCCGGACTCCGGGCTCGCGTCGGGAACTACTGCCTCATGTATACCGTCGATGACAATGTCGTCGTCGTGGCAAAGATAACCCCGGGCCACCGCAGCGATGTGTACTGGTGCTGACCGTTTCCGTGTCGGATGCTCAGGTTCCTGGGCCCGACATCTTCCCGCCGCGATATTCGGACTGTGGTGCAATGCCGCGCGAGCAGATGAATTGCGAGCCGGTGCACCAGAGCACGAGGGCAGTTGCGGCCGCGACGCCGCACTCGGTCTGACCGCTCCCACTTCTCCGGTAGCTTCGGTGGGATCGACCGACCGATCCCACGGTTCAGCCGCCAGCGGTGGGATTGACCGTGGGATCAACCGTCCGACGCCGTTCAGTCCGAGTTTTCCGGTAGCTTCGGTGGGATCGACCGACTGACGTCGCCCATTCCCAAAGTTCAGCCGCCAGCAGTGGGATCGACCGCCCGATCCCACGGTCCAGCAGCCAGGGGTGGGATTGAACTACTCTTGGACGCGCCGGTTGATCAGTGACTGCGTCGGCACCGAATTGCGTCGACGACTTCCTGCACCCTGTTGCTCGACGCGGTGTCGTCGGCGTCGTTAATGATCGGTTCCTCATCGACCGGCTCGTCGAAATGTTCAATCTGCCCAGGGATCACCCCGTCGACGACGTCAGAGCGCGTGGCGCTTCCACGGTTCGCCAGAAGACGTGACCGTTGCCGTGGGGCGTCGATCTGAACCCATACGAGCGCGAAAGCGTCCTTGCGCACTGGCTCGACCGTGCAGCCGAACACTGCCGATGGTGAGTGGGACACTTCAGGAGTGATTCAGTCGCTGAACCTTCCGGTTCCCCTCCATGTCAAGGACCAGGACCTCACTCTACGCAGGGCTACCCCTGACGACCTCGACGCGCTGAGGCTCCTGCTCGCGGACGACCCGATCAGTGCGACACGGGGTGACAACGCTGCTGATGCAGATGCTGACGCCTACGGAATTGCTCTCAGGGCGATTGTCGCGGACCCCTCCAACGACCTGCTCGTGGTAAGTGGCGCCGAGCACGAACCACTGGCCATGATGCAACTGACGCGGATTCCTGGATTGGCGCGGGGCGGCTCGACCCGCTTGCTGGTCGAAGCAGTCCGCGTCAGCAGCGGCAACAGATCGAGTGGCATCGGCTCAGCGATGCTGCGGTGGGTCATGGAAAGCGCTGCCCTCTCGGTCGGGGCACGGCTGGTACAGCTCACCTCCGACGAGGCACGGCAGGACGCCCATCGCTTCTACGAGCGCCTGGGATTCGTCGGCTCACATCGCGGATTCAAGTACGCAGTGGAGTGAAACAGGGAGAGTGTGCCGCGACGACGGCGGCCTGTCCCCTTGATCATCGACCGCGCTTCGCGCTCCAGCTCTCACTCAGGCGCCTGTATCGACAGGACCGCGATCCGCTGCCCGTTGTCGACAGTCTCCCCGACCTGCGCGAAGCCGAGGCCCTTCAGCAACGCCAGCGAAGCCGTGTTCTCCAGGTCGACGGTCGCGAACACCATCGGCAGTCGGAGTTCGTCGAACCCGTAGCGGATGACAAGCGATGCCACGAGGCGACCGTAGCCCCTGCGCCAATGGGAGCGCCGGATCGCATAGACGAGCTCCCAGCCGTCGACGTCGTCGCGAGGTGACGGCTTGAGTTCAGCGTGTCCGACGACGGAGCCCTCGGCGAGCACAGCCCATACTGCGAACTTGTCCACGGGATACACCTCGGAGAAGACGCGGTGGAATAGAGCGCGATCGGCTTCCTCGGTCTCCAGGCCGTCGCCGACGTACCGGACGACCTCGGGATCCTGGAACAGGGCGACGAAGGCTTCTTCGTCCGTCTCCGTGTAGGGCCGCAGCTCGATGGGACCGCTGCGGAGGACGGGGGAGGGACTTCCGGTGGTGCTCATACCGATCAGTCTGCCCGGTGGACGGTGGACGGTGGACGGTGGACGGTGATCGATGCACTCCCGCTCACCTCGAGAACCGCCTACTCTCGGCGTACGCAGGTAACGGGCTAACGGGAGGACGCTGTTATGGGTGCGATACGAATCGGTGGATACCAGACAGACCTGGTGTTTGACATGCCGGACAACCTGACGCGTTCCATGCAAGCGGTGATCATCATGACCTTTCGCGCGGGCAAGGGCCTGTTCCTCAGGTCCTCGGGGCAGATCGACGGGCGACGTGCTGCCATGAGCGTCTGGCTGGCCCCCACTCAGCCCATTCGGTTCGAGTACGAGGCGGACGAAGTGCCCGAGCCCCACGCGGAACTGACGAAGGTCCTGCTCAAATCGGTCGAAGCACTGGGCGGCGTGATCATGCCGGGTCGTGACGACGTCGAGAGGACGGACGCGCATCCCGACGAGTAGGACGGCTGTCGATTCCCGCCCACTACCGGCAGAACTGACAGGGACAGCTGGCTACTGCATGGTATTGACGATCAGGCCGATATGCGTGTAAAAGTTCATTGCTCCGAAGAGCAGGAAGACAATTCCCGTCACAAGCCAGAGAATCCCGACAGTGCGGACGAGGGGCGTCAGCTTCCCGTGGGACGAGAACGTGTTGAGCGCGAGGGGGAACAGCACCGCGCCTAATCCGATGAGCGCGAAGAGCCCGGAGATGAAGACTGCTTCGACCATCGGGTAGGCAGCGAAGACCCCGGCGACGGGCTCCTCAGGAGGGGCCGCGAACAGCTGGAAGATGAGACCCGCCGCGGCGATCCCGAACAGAGCCAGGCCCAGGCCGACGACGAAGATCCCCAGCGGACGAGCGACGCTCGCGGCTTCTGCAGCCTGGTCCTCGGCCTCGGTGATCTGGCCGCCTCGCTTCCAGAGGTACAGGGCGGTTGCCAGCAGCAGCACCCCGAAGGCGAGGCTGGGCTCGCCGAAGACAATGTTGTCGAAGGGGAAGTAGCGCGCGAATGGCCAGGTCAGGGTCATGTGCAGGCCGGTCGTGGTCAACAGGAAACCGAGCACGCCAGCCGTCAGGGCCCAGCCCTCGGGCTTGAAACGCTCATTGCGGGTCAGTGCGCGTCCGATCATCACGATGAAGATGAGACCAGCACCAGCGGCGATCGCCATGATGGTGTTGTAGGTCGGCATCTCGGTCCAGTCGATGACCAGACCAGAGTCTCCTCCTGTAATGAAGTCGTCCATTGAACGCCTCTCCTTCTACTACTTGGTGCGTGTGCGACGGCGAGCCATCGCAGCAACGCGTTGAGTGGCACCGGCCCCGTTCACGACTCGATCTCGAGCCCATCTACTGCGGCGATGGTCACCCCAATCTAACCCGGCAGAACGACGACGACCTGCGGGAGCGGATCTCCCACGAACGATTGGAGAGCACGGGATTCTAGTCGGATCCCATTGGCTCGGTCGGGTGCTCTCCCGTTGCGGAGAGCACCGGCGCGATCAGGACTAGAGCTACAGCAGTCAGTCGGCTGACCACCGCCCTTACGCGACGGGACCGGTGGGCCGAGGCTCGGGAGTGCTCGGTGCTGGTTTGTCCGCGACGCCGAGTCTGGTGATGGCCCACGGACCCAGGACGGCGCCCGAGAGGATGATGGCGCCCGCCACCATGCAGGTGACGGGCCACGGCACGACGTCGTACAGGATTCCCGCGAGCGATGCTCCTATCGCTGCGCCGATGAGCGTCGTGGCGGTGTAGATTCCCATCGCCGCCCCGAGCTGGAGTGGGTACTTCTCGGTCACGACGGCCTGTTCTATCGGTATCACCATCGCCCAGGCCACGCCGCACAGGACCCACAGGGCCGCTACGACCACAGGTCCGGCCGCATAGGCAAGGGAGATGGCGAAAAGTCCGCTGAGGACCGAACCAGCGGCCATCGCTCTGCGGCGCCCGATCCGCAGGACGAGGGTGTGGAGGACCGGCGGGAGGACTCCCAGGGCGATGGCCCCCGGAAGGAAGACATAGGCGATCTCGATGACGTCCAGATCCAGGTCGCGCTGAAGACGCAGGAGCAGCAGGATCGCGACCATGGTCTCGGCCAACGCTGTCACCACGGTGGCGATGAGCATCGGGCGCAGCGACTGCACCATGACCCGTGCGCTGCGGGTGACCGGCGGTGCCGGGATCCGAGAACCCTCGTGGTCGTTGACCGTTCCGTCGGCTTGAAGCGCGGGGTGTGCAGTCGGCGTGGTTGGGCTGAGGAACAGGATCAGTGCGCCGATCAGGCATGCCCCGGCGCAGGCCCGGAAGACCAGTGGGAACGAATCGAACTGACCCAGCAGCAGGAGACCGGCGACGAAAGCGATCCACACACCGGTTTCCTGTACGGACATCAAGCGGGCGAAGACTCCTGAATCCGATCGAAGCTGCTCCCCGACCATGGCGCGGAGCGCCACCCAGAGGAGTGCACCGCCCAGGCCGCCCACCACCGCTGCACCATAGGCGACCGACAGTGACCCGGCCAGGGCATAACCCAGGCACGAGAGCCCGTAGAGGAGGGCGCCGAGGGCCGCGACGACTTCGCGCTTCCTGGTGTCGGCCAGGTATCCCGCAACCGGACGGGTGAAGAAGGAGACGATGAGCTCGACGGCGACGAGGAACCCCACCTGGGCAGGAGTGGCGTGCAGGGCTATGCCGGCCCAGAGCGGGATGAGGAAGTCGAGGAGCTCGATCGGCCCGTTCGTCAGCCCTGCTGCTGCCAGGGCCGAGCCCAATCGCGTGCGGCCTGCTGCTGTCCCCCGATTCATGGGCCCGATGCTACCTGCCCCATGTCTGTATACCGCGCAGGATCCCCAGCGCGACGCAGCATCGCCTCAGCGGGTCGTCGGTGCCCGCCATCCTGCTGGAAGGTCCGGGAGTGGTGGTTCACGGCGTCAGACTCAGATTGTCGATCCCACTCTTCAGGCAGCTGCCGCCGGGAACGACGGTTCCTGCCCTACTTCCACCGGCGAAAAATGGGATCGACGGGGGGAACCAGCCGGGAAAACAGAACCGCCGTCTGCCCAAGGGCCGACGGCGGTGAACTCTGAGTCGTTGTGTGCCCTCGATAGGATTCGAACCTACGACCTTCTGCTCCGGAGGCAGACGCTCTATCCCCTGAGCTACGAAGGCGGGGACGGGATCGATCCCGTGCCCGAATGGGACTCGTCGAGCTTAGCAGGTGCCGCATGGGTGGGAAAACGGCAGGCAGCCGATCCTGCAGGAAGAGGTGAGCCCGACGCCGGAGGCAGCCTTTGACGGAGTGCGTCAGTACGCGCGCCGGCAGCAAGGCCTATGTGTCGATCCAGTAGCGAAGCTTCATTGTCATAGCAGCGTCAGTCTCCAGTGGTGCTTCGAGGACCCCTCCGCACTTCTCAATGACGGTTCTGGACGCATCGTTGTGCGCATCGCATGTCAGCAAGGCCTGATCGATGCGCAGTCGCTTCGCTTCGATCAGGGCGAGCCCCAGCATTTGCTGTGCGTACCCACGTCTCCTGAACCCGGGTCGGACGACATAGCCGATGTGTCCGCCGACGGTCCGCAGGAACGGCGTCAGACGATGGCGAATTGTCACCCGTCCTACAATGTGGTTCTCGGCTTCAGCAATGAGAAATGTGGCGGCGACGTGGCTGGCAGGAAGACGTCGGCCCTGGCGAGCGGCTTCTACGAGCTCGAGAAAATCCTTCCACTCGGTCCCGGGATCGTAGCCCGGAAGGAAGTCGAATTCCTCTGCTGCGAGTTCCTGATGGGCGAGGAGCGCCTGGGGCATATCCCGTTCGGAAAGGCACCGTAGTTCCATGGCTTCACATAGTAGGGGCTGGCCGCCGTCTTCATCATTTGCAGTCCATCCTGGTACCCAGCCACGGCTACTTCCTGTCGATCTCCTCGACAGGACGTCGCCGCGCTGGCGAAGAGTCACAGTACTCAGTACCCCAGGAAGGCATCCGTCCGCACACGCGAAACGCCTGCGGCGCGGAGCAGGCGACGGAGGTCGCGGATGAAGTGCGGTGCCCCCGAGACCAGGACCGTTCGCTCCGTCAGATCCGGCACGGCGGCGAGGAGCAGCTCCGCGGTCGGCTCCGCCCCGGCGCGCGTCCACGCCGGTGGAAGAGCCGGAGCGCCGAGGCCACCCGGACTGAACAGCACCACGCGGGTCCCCAGCTCCACCAGCTCGTCCTGGAACGCGACGTCCTGATCGTCCCGCACCACGTAGACCAGGACGACGTCGCGCTCCTCCCCGCGGGCGGCCAGATCACGGAGTTGCGAGATGAAGGGGGTCACGCCGATACCGCCGGCAGCGAGCAGCAGCGGCACAGACGCATCCCGTGGCAGGAGGAAGTCGCCGCCGACGACGGTGCCGGTCACGCGGGCGCTCGCGGGCAGCGACAGGAGCGCGTTCTTGAAGGAACTCCCGGACTCCGACGTCCGCAGACCGAATGTCACGGCATCGGTTCGCTGGGGTGCCGAGGTGATGCTGAAGATCCGGCGACTGCCGCGACTGTCCGCCCCCTGATGCGGCAGGTCCAGCTCCATGTACTGGCCGGCCCTGAACCGCACGGGCCGAGCGGCGTCGAAGACGAGCTCCGTGCTCGTGCGGGTGAGCTGCCGCGATCCGGAGAAGGCCAGCCGCACACTCCGGCGCTGGCCCAGGAAAAAGGCCACCATATTGCCGATCACCAGGGCGTACTCCGGGCCGAGGAACACCGGACCGACGGAGAGCTGCAGGGCGAACAGGGCGGCCACGATCGCAGCGTAGAGCCATTGCTGCCGGCGCAGGGGCGGCAGCGTGAGCGGCTCGGTGAGCATGAAGCCGAGCAGGAACAGGACCGGGTACGACGTCACCACGAGCTGCAGACCGGCCCCGAGCCCCATGCCTCCGAGGACGAGATCCGTGACGAGGATACCGAGGGCGACGACGAGGAACACCACCCCCATGGACAGTTTCCGCATGCGGTGGAGGATGAGGAACGCTCCGAGCGCGACGACGGGCAGCATGTACGCGTTGGCGACCCACCAGGCGGCCGCTCCCACGCCGAACAGGGTCGCGACGACGGCGCCCATCGCGGCCGGGTTGACGATGTGCCGGCCCCGGAAGGCCAGGAGGAACTTCGACGTGCCCGCTGCAGCCCCTGCGGCGAGGACGCCGCCCAGCCCGGCGGCGGTGTCCGAGGGGAACATGATGAGGAAGAGGATCAGACCCGTGATGAGGGAGGAGTCCTGGTGAGGCCGCAGGCGCAGGATCAGGGCCATGAGACGCGTGCCGATGAACGTGCCCCCGACCGCGGCCGCGAGGGTACCGGCGAGCTCTGCGGGCGTGTAGGCGAGCAGCCCCGTGACCGAGAGCAGAAATGCCTCGACCGCGAGGACCAGGAGCAGGGCGAGCATCAGCCGGTACAGGGTCAGTCGTCCCAGCAGGGCGTCCAGTGCTGCGGTCATGGGAACAGGGCTCCTTGGAGGGATGCGGAGAAGCGGGCGCGTCCGTCCGAGTACACCAGGACGTAGTCGAAGTCGAAGGACCGCGAGAGCTCGGCGGGGTCCGCGAAGAACAGGGCGGTGCACAGACCGTCGGCGGTCATGGCATCGGCGGCGAGGACCCAGGTGGCGACGACGGTGTCCACGCAGCTCCCCGTCCGCGCATCGACGATGTGGTGGAGCCCGTCGCCCCAGACACGCCGGTTCGACGCCGAGGCGCACAGGGCGCCGCTACCGAGCTCCACCGTCCCGATCGCCAGCGACGCGTCGTAGGGATGCTCGAGAGCCACGGTGATGGAGCCGGATCCGCTCCGCCGCAGGTCCCCGCTCGCATCGACGACCACGTCGTCGTGGCCCTCGGCGACGAGGTACTCGAACATCAGATCCACGAGCTGGCCCTTGCCGGCGGCTCCGACGTCGAGCAGGGCCGGTTCCCGCACGGTAACCGTGTCCACGCTCCATTCCAGGACGTCGTCCCAACTCCGGGCGGGGGAGGGCGCGATCGTGGGGACGAAGGAGTACGCGGCGTCGTACCCCTGCTCGGCGAGCCGTTCACCGATCAGCGGCGACACGGCGCCGTCCGTCAGCTCGTGCAGCGAGCGCAGCAGCCGGCCCAGTGCCTCGCCATGCGGCGGTAGCGGCAGCGATCCGCCGGTAACCGCCAGCCGGGTGATGCCCGAATCGGCGCGGAACCTGGAGTAGAGCGCGTCGTAGTTCTCGGCGAGGCGCAGGAGTCCGGCCTGCTGCTCCGGCAGCAGGGGCATGCTGCTGTCCACGCGCCAGCTCGTGCCGATCGCCACGAAGCAAAAGGAGTGGGCCGAAGACATCTAGAGCCGGGCTTCGCTCTTGATCTTGTCGGCGGCGTCGTTGAAGCCGCCACTGGTCAGGGAGGAACCGGCCACCCTGTCCACCGAGAGTTCGTCGAGCTTCTTGCCGACGATCGCCTCGGAGATTCCTCCGGCGAACCGCTCCTGGTAGACCTTGGTGGTCGGATTGTCCGGCATGGGCTCCACCTCGACGGCACTCACCACGTCCGACTCGAGGGTGAGTGTGACGCCGACCTCCTCGGGCCCGGCAGGGGACTGGTAGTTGCCGGTCTCGCGGTACTCGCCGTCCTGGTACACCTGTCCGGCGGCGGGGGGTTTCGCCGCAGCCGGGGCGTCGGCGGAAGGAGCCCCGGAGGCAGGATCGGCGGCGTCGTCGGCAGGAGCATCCGCTCCCGCGCACCCTGCGGCCCCGAGGATCGACACGGTGGCGAGCATCGTGAGGGCGCGCCTGTGGTGCGGGAAGCGCGCGCCGGACTGCGGCGTGGACTGCGACACGGACGTCGGCGTGGTCGGCGCTGCGGGACGGACGGCGGTCGGGGGTGTTCTGGTCACGGGGTGCTCCTGATACATCACCTGGCGGGCCCGGGCGGACGGTGGTTCGCGCGGCGGGACGTGGACGCTCTGGTGCTCGTGCGCAGGTCGTGCCACAGTCCCATGACATCATTCGTTCCTGAGGATGTCCCGGACGGTAGCCGGAGGTGCGTCATGCAGGGCGCGCGCTCCGGCCCCGCGCAGCCGCGCCGCTATGCTGGAGGAGTGACTCCCGATGAACTTTCCTCAGCCATCTCCGCATGCCTCCGGGCCGCCGTCGACGCCGGCGACATCAGCATCGAGCTGCCCTCGGAGGTCCGCGTGGAGCGACCGAAGAATCGCGAGCACGGCGACTGGGCCACGAACATCGCCCTGCAGCTCGGCAAGAAGGCGGGGATGAATCCGCGCGAGTTCGCGCAGCTGCTCAGTGCTCGCCTGGCGGGGATCGACGGCGTCAAGAGCGTCGACATCGCCGGCCCCGGTTTCCTGAACATCACGCTCGACGTCGGTGCCGCCGGCGAGCTCGCGCGCACCATCGTCGAGGCCGGCCCGGCCTACGGGACGAACGACGCGCTCGCGGGTCAGAAGATCAATCTGGAGTTCGTCTCCGCCAACCCCACCGGCCCCATCCACATCGGTGGCACGCGCTGGGCGGCCGTGGGGGATGCCCTGGCCCGCATCCTCCAGTCCCAGGGTGCCAGTGTGACGCGGGAGTACTACTTCAACGACCACGGCGCCCAGACCGAACGGTTCGCGCGCTCGCTGTACGCGTCGGCGACGGGTCAGGGCGCACCGGAGGACGGCTACGCGGGCCAGTACATCGTCGACATCGCCCAGCGGGTCCTCGCGGCGGAACCGGGCATCCTGGATCTCGAGCGGGACGAGGCCATCGAGCGCTTCCGCGCACTGGGCGTCGATGCGATGTTCGGTGACATCAAGGCGTCGCTGCACGACTTCGGCGTCGACTTCGACGTCTACTTCCACGAGCACTCCCTGTTCCAGGACAACTTCGTGGAAGGACTGCTGGACCAGCTGAAGGCCTCCGGGAATCTGTACCTCGAGGACGGCGCCTGGTGGCTGAGGTCGACGGACTTCGGCGACGATCGCGACCGCGTGGTCATCAAGTCCGACGGTTCCCCGGCGTACATCGCGGGCGATATCGGGTACTTCGTCAACAAGCGTCGTCGGGGCTTCGATCTCAACATCATCATGCTGGGGGCGGACCACCACGGGTACGTCGCCCGGCTCAAGGCCGCAGCCGCGGCACTGGGAGACGATCCCGACGCCGTCGAGGTGCTGATCGGTCAGCTGGTGAATCTGGTCAGGGACGGCGCGTCGGTGCGGATGTCGAAGCGCGCAGGAACCGTGGTGACGCTCGAGGACCTGGTCGACGCCGTCGGCGTGGACGCCGCGCGCTACACCCTGGCCCGCTTCTCGGCCGATTCGAACATCGACATCGATCTGGATCTGCTCACCCGGCACACCAACGAGAATCCCGTGTTCTACGTGCAGTACGCCCACGCGCGCACCCACGCCGTCGCCCGCAATGCCGTCTCCGCGGGCGTGGACACCAGTGCGTTCGACGCCGCCTCGCTGAGTCACCCCACGGAGGGCGAACTGCTCGCGGCCCTCGGCCAGTTCCCCGGCGTCGTGGCGCAGGCCGCGGCGTTCCGGGAACCGCACCGCGTGGCCCGTCATCTCGAGGTCATCGCCGGGACCTATCACCGCTGGTACGACGCCTGCCGCATCGCGCCGCTCCGCGACGAACCGGTGGAGGACGTCCACCGCTCACGGCTCTGGCTCAACAATGCGACGCAGCAGGTCCTCGCGAACGGCCTGACCCTGCTCGGCGTCTCCGCCCCGGAGCGGATGTGAGGGTGACCGCCTCCGCGGCGGCGTCACCGCTCGCCCCCGCCTGGCTCAGCGTCCCCGAGGATCCGTCACGACTCGACGCGAAGCTGTGGGCCGAGGACGTGGAGCGCGGCGACGACGGCGTCCTGCGGATCGACGGCGTCAGTGTCACCGAACTCGCGCAGCAGTACGGCACACCGCTGTTCGTCGTCTCCGAGCGGGACTTCCGCGCCCGCGCGCGCACTTTCCGTGACGCGTTCGACAACGCCTTCCGTGAACTCTGCGACGGGGTGGACGTCTTCTACGCGGGCAAGTCCTTCCTGTGCACCGAGGTGGCGCACTGGGTCCGGGAGGAAGGCCTCGGCCTCGACACGTGCTCGGGCGGTGAGCTGGCCGTCGCGTTGCGCGCAGGCATACCCGGTCACCGGCTCGGGCTGCACGGCAACAACAAGTCGGCCGCCGAGATCACCCGGGCCATCGACGCCGGACTGGGACGGATCGTCGTCGACAGTCTGCAGGAGGTGGCCCTCGTGGGCGATCTCGCGGTGCAGCGCGGCCGGATCGCCAACGTCATGCTCCGCCTCACCCCCGGTGTCCACGCCCACACGCACGAGTTCATCGCGACGGCCCACGAGGACCAGAAGTTCGGTCTGTCCCTGGCCGCCGATGTGCCGGCCGATGCGCCGACCGACACGGCAAGCGATACGCCGGCCGGTCGCGGCCCGGCCGACGGCGGCGGCACGTCCCCCGCGCAGCGCGCCGTCGCCGACGCCCTCGCGCACCCAGGCATCGAACTGCTCGGGGTGCACTGCCACATCGGATCGCAGATCTTCGAGCCCGAGGGCTTCGAGCTCGCGGCGCAACGGCTCCTGGGGTTCCTCGCCGCCGTCCGCGACCGGCACGGCGTCGAACTGCCCGAGCTCGATCTCGGCGGTGGCTACGGCATCGCCTACACCGAGGCGGACGAGCCGCGCCCGCCGGCCGAGATCGCCCGGGCCATGGCCGGCGTCGTCGGTTCCACCTGCCGCGAGCTGGGCCTTGCCGTGCCGCGCATCTCGATCGAGCCCGGACGGGCGATCGTGGGCCCCACCACCTTCACCCTGTACACCGCGGGCACCACGAAGACCGTGCGCGTGGACGCCGCCGCGAGCGAGCAGGGCCAGGGGGCGCCCGCCACCCATCCGCGCAGGTACGTGTCGGTGGACGGCGGTATGAGCGACAACGCCCGCCCTGTGCTGTACGGGGCGGACTACTCCGCCGTCCTGGCCTCGCGCCCGCCCGAGGCCGCCCCGGTGCTCTCCCGCGTGGTGGGCAAGCACTGCGAGAGCGGCGACATCGTGGTCCGTGACGCCTACCTCCCGGAGGACACGGGAGCCGGCGACCTCCTCGCCGTTCCCGGCACCGGCGCCTACTGCTGGGTGCTCGCGAGCAACTACAACTACCTGACGCGCCCACCCGTCGTCGCGGTGGCCGACGGCGTCGCCCGGCTGATCGTCCGCGGTGAGACCGAGGACGACCTGTTCCGCAGGGACGTCCAGCGCGAACCCGCCACCGATCCAGGAGACGCACGCCCATGACCACTCCAGCACCATCTTCCGCAGGAGCGCTCCGCGTGGCCCTGCTCGGCTGCGGCACGGTCGGTTCGCAGGTGGCCCGCATCCTCCTCGACGACGCCGACGACCTCGCCGGCCGCGCGGGCGCCCGGCTCGACCTCGTCGGTGTGGCCGTCCGCAGCCTCGACGCCGAGCGCGACGTCGAGCTGCCCGACGGGCTCCTCACCACGGACGCCGACGCGCTCGTCGCGGACGCGGACATCGTCATCGAACTCATGGGCGGGATCGAGCCGGCCAAGTCGCTGATCCTGCGCGCCATCGCGCACGGCGCCGCGGTGGTGAGCGGCAACAAGGCGCTGCTGGCCCTGGACGGTCCGGAGCTCTACGAGCAGGCCGACGCGGCAGGGGTGCAGCTGTCCTACGAGGCCGCCGTCGCCGGTGCCATCCCCATCCTCCGCCCCATCCGCGACAGCCTCTCCGGGGACCGCATCACGCGTGTCCTCGGCATCGTCAACGGCACCACGAACTACGTCCTCGACCAGATGGACTCCACGGGGGCCCAGTTCGCCGACGCGCTGCAGGCGGCGCAGGACCTCGGGTACGCGGAGGCGGACCCCACGGCCGACATCGAGGGCCACGACGCCGCGGCCAAGGCCGCCATCCTCGCGTCCCTGTCCTTCCACACGCGCTTCGCCCTCGAGGACGTCTCCTGCGAGGGCATCACGTCCGTCACGGCCGACGACATCGCCGCCGCGGCGGAGGACGGCTACGTCATCAAGCTGCTCGCCATCGCGGAACTGCTCACCGATCCGTCCGGTACCGAGGGGATCGGTGTCCGCGTGCACCCCACCCTGCTGCCGCGCACCCACCCGCTGGCGGCGGTGCACGGGGCCTTCAACGCCGTCTTCGTGGAGGCGGAGAACGCCGGCGAGCTCATGTTCTACGGGCAGGGCGCCGGGGGCACGCCCACCGCCTCCGCCGTCCTGGGAGACGTCGTGAGTGCCGCGCGCCGCAGGGTCCTCGGGGGACCGGGCCGCACGGAGACGACCACCGCCCAGGTGCCGGCCCTCGGCATCGACGCCGTGCGCACGAGCTACTGCATCGCCCTGCAGGTGGTCGACGAACCCGGCGTCCTCGCGCGGATCGCCCAGATCTTCGCGGCCAACGGGGTCTCCATCGAGACCATGCGCCAGCGGATCCGGCAGGGCGGGCCCCACGGCTCCACCACGGCCGAGCTGCGCATCGTCACGCACCGGGGCGTCGAGGCATCCCTGGCAGCCACCGTGCGGCAGGTCGCCGAGCTCGAGGTCATCACCGCCGTCTCATCCGTTCTTCGAGTAGAGGGAATCTAAGTGGCCCACCAGTGGCGCGGAGTCATCCGCGAATACGCCGAACGCCTGCCGGTCACCGACGCCACGGAGGTGATCACGCTCGGTGAGGGCGGCACGCCGCTCGTGTACGCGCGCCACCTGTCCGAGCTCACCGGGTGCAGCGTCCACCTCAAGGTGGAGGGCATGAACCCCACGGGGTCCTTCAAGGACCGCGGCATGACCATGGCGATGACGGCGGCCGTCGCCGCCGGCGCCAAGGCGGTGGTGTGCGCCTCCACCGGCAACACCTCGGCGTCCGCCGCGGCCTACGCCACCCAGGCGGGTATCACCTGCGCGGTGCTCGTCCCGGACGGCAAGATCTCGATGGGCAAGCTCAGCCAGGCCATCGCCCACGGCGCGCAGCTCCTCCAGGTGGACGGCAACTTCGACAACTGCCTCGACGTGGCACGCAAGCTCGCGGAGTCCTACCCGGTCTTCCTCGTGAACTCCGTGAACCCGGCGCGGCTCGAGGGGCAGAAGACGGCGGCCTTCGAGGTGGTGGACACCCTCGGCGACGCACCCGACTACCACCTGATGCCCGTCGGCAATGCGGGGAACATCAGTGCGTACTGGAAGGGGTACAGGGAGTACGCCGCGCCGTACGCCTCCATGCACCACGGTGAGCTAGCCCCCGTCGCCACGCGCACCCCGATCATGTGGGGCTTCCAGGCCGAAGGGGCCTCGCCCCTGGTCAAGGGTCACCCCGTCACCGAGCCGGACACCATCGCGACCGCCATCCGCATCGGGAACCCCGCCTCCTGGGACTTCGCCGTCGCCGCCCGCGACGACTCCGGGGGACTCATCGAGGCCGTGAGCGACGAGGAGATCCTCGACGCGCACCGCTGGCTGTCCGCCCGCGAAGGGGTCTTCGTGGAGCCGGCTTCCGCCGCGGGGGTCGCCGGCCTCATCAAGAAGCACGCCGAGGGCAAGGTCCCCACGGGCAAGACGATCGTCATCACCGTCACCGGGCACGGCCTGAAGGACCCGCAGTGGGCCCTCCGGACGGCGGACGGTGCCGACATCCAACCCACCAAGGTGGAGTTCGACGTCGTCAGCGTGGCCGCGGCCCTCGGTCTCGAGGACTGAGATGGCCCGCCTGCCTGCCGTACCGGTGCTGCCGGACGTCCTCGCCCTGCCCGCCGTGGAGGCCGGACAGGATATCGCCGTCAGGGCGCCCGCCACGAGTGCGAATCTGGGGCCGGGTTTCGACGCCCTCGGTCTCGCGCTGACGCTCCACGACACCGTGCGCGTGCGTACCTCCGCCTCCGGGACGGTCCTGGTCCGCTCCGAGGGCGAGGGTGTCGACGGCCTGCCGACGGACGGGACGCACCTCGTGGCGGCTTCGCTGATCAGTACGCTGCAGCGGGCCGGGTACCGAGCGGACGGTCTCGAACTCGACACGCTCAACGTCATCCCGCACGGCCGGGGGCTCGGGTCGTCGGCGGCGGCCATCGTCGCCGGGGTCCTGGCGGGGAACGCGCTGCTGCCCGCGGGGGAGCGTTTCGCGCCGGCCCAGCTGCTGCAGTGGGCCGCGTCCCTCGAGGGCCACCCCGACAACGTGGCCCCGGCGCTGCTGGGCTCGCTCGCCATCTCGTGGGAGAGCGGCCGGGTGTACCACAGCACCCGGGTGGACGTGCACCCGGACATCGTCCCGGTCCTCGCCGTCCCGGACACCGCGCTGTCCACGGAGAGCGCGAGGGCGCTGCTGCCCACATCGGTCTCCCACCGCAGTGCTGCCGCCAACGCGGGCCGCGCAGCCCTGCTCATCCATGCCCTCGGAGCCGATCCGTCGCTGCTCCCGGCCGCGACGCAGGACGCACTCCACCAGGACTTCCGCGCGCCGGCGATGCTGCCCAGCGCCACCCTGATGCGCGGGATGCGTGCGGAGGGCTTCGCCAGCACCATCTCGGGCGCCGGCCCGAGCGTCCTGACCCTCGCCGTGGGCGAGTCCGATGCGCGCGCGGCGGAGGACGCCCTGCGGGCGTTGCTGGAGCAGGACGAAACGCCGAGCGACTGGCGGATTATCAGGCTCGCGGTGGAGCGGGAAGGTGCTAATGTGGAGGTGCACCAAGGGTAGAGATCGTTCCGGCGCACAGCGTGCGCCCCTCGGTCCTACCGTGTTCCCGGGCACCGGCGTCGTGATGACGCTCGTCGTCCACCGGACATCGTGTGCTCCTGCTGATCTGGCCGTCCTCTGAAGACCGCCGCACCACTGCAGCTCCCCTTCAGCAGTTGCCCACCTCGGTGTAGCCTCCGATCTTTTTCTCGTGCGCGGCTCTCAGGGCTGCCGCACGCGGACATCCTCAGGCTCCCAGTACACAGCCGACGCCGGACCATCACCGGCCGCCCACTCCGCACAGCGGCACGGGCACACCACCGCGGACCACCGATCTGATGGCCGCCCGACGAGGGGGAAGGATCCTTCGTGACTGACACCACCGACCTGTTACCAGGTGTGGCCACCCAAGACGCTGCAGCAGACGGCGCACCAGCTTCCAAGAGCAGCGGCCTTGCCGGCCTGAAACTCGCACAACTGCAGGCTCTTGCCGGTCAACTCGGCATCACCGGCGGATCGAGGATGCGCAAGAGCGATCTCGTCTCCGCGATCTCCGACCACCAGCGCGGTGGAGCCGTGGCGGACCGTCAGAAGAGCTCCGGCGCACGCGGTGCCGACACGGCCAAGGTCGCGGCGGAGAAGCCGGCATCCGAGGCTCCTGCCGCCGCGGACGCCTCCGGGGAAGACCGGTCCGGCGGCGGGCAGTCCGCTCCGGCGGAGCGCCAGCCGCGCACCCGGAACCGGAATCGCCGCGCAGGCAGTGACGGTGTGGTGTCCACGGGCGAGGCCGGAACGGGAGACGGTTCGACCGAGAGCCACACGGCGGACGCGGACGTCTCGGCCCCGGCCGGCGAGCAGCAGGACCGCACCGACCGCGACGCCGGAGGTCGGCCCTCGCGCAACCGCCGGAACCGTCGGGGCGAGGATCGCGCCGACTCCCAGGCGGACCAGGGTGATGCCCAGGACGGCTCCGAGAGCGCAGGCAGGGACGGCGGGCAGAACGCTGCCTCGACCGACGCCCAGTCCGCGTCGTCCGAGGGCCGGGGCGATCGGCGCAGCCGCTCACGCAACGGGCGGGACGACTCCTCGTCCGGCACCGCGGGCACCAGCCCGGCAGGGGACGACGCCGCCAACGACGGCGGGCGTAACGACAGCTCGCGCAGTGACAACCGGAACGACAACCGGAACGACGGCTCGCGCAGTGACAACCGGAACGACAACCGGAACGACGGCTCGCGCAGTGACAACCGGAACGACGGCTCGCGCAGTGACAACCGGAACGACGGCTCGCGCAGTGACAACCGGAGTGACAACCGGAACGACAACCGGTCGAACTCCTCGAACGACGACGAGGGTCGCGGCCGCAACCGGCGCAACCGGTCCAACCGCGGCGGGAACTCCTCCGAGGACCGCAACAGCCGGTTCCGTGACCGCAACGAGCGCAACGACCGCCGGCGCGGGCGCAACCAGAACCCCGACGTCGACGACGTCGAGGTCACCGAGGACGACGTCCTGCTGCCCGTCGCGGGCATCCTCGACATCCTCGAGAGCTACGCCTTCGTCCGCACCTCCGGCTACCTGCCGGGCCCCAACGACGTCTACGTCTCGCTCGCGCAGGTCAAGAAGCACGGTCTGCGCAAGGGCGACGCCGTCGTGGGAGCCATCCGCGCTCCCCGCGAGGGCGAGACCCAGGCCAGCACACGCCAGAAGTTCAACGCCCTGGTCCGCGTCACCTCGGTGAACGGCAAACCGGCGGAGGAGCTCACGGACCGCGTGGAGTTCTCGAAGCTCGTGCCCCTGTACCCCTCGGACCGTCTGCGCCTCGAGACGGACCCGAAGAAGATCGGTCCCCGCGTGATCGATCTCGTGGCGCCGATCGGCAAGGGCCAGCGCGGTCTGATCGTCTCCCCGCCCAAGGCCGGCAAGACGCTCATCCTGCAGGCGATCGCGAACGCCATCACGATCAACAATCCTGAGGTGCACCTCATGATGGTCCTGGTGGACGAACGCCCCGAGGAAGTCACCGACATGCAGCGCACGGTCAAGGGTGAGGTCATCGCCTCGACCTTCGACCGCCCCGCGGACGATCACACCACCGTCGCCGAACTCTCCATCGAGCGCGCCAAGCGCCTCGTGGAGATGGGCATGGACGTGGTCGTGCTCCTGGACTCGATGACGCGCCTGGGGCGGGCCTACAACCTGGCCGCTCCGGCGTCGGGACGGATCCTCTCCGGCGGCGTCGATTCCGCGGCGCTCTACCCGCCCAAGCGCTTCTTCGGTGCGGCGCGCAACATCGAGAACGGTGGTTCGCTGACCATTCTCGCCACGGCGCTCGTGGAGACCGGGTCCAAGATGGACGAGGTCATCTTCGAGGAGTTCAAGGGCACCGGCAACATGGAGCTCCGCCTCTCCCGCAATCTCGCGGACAAGCGGATCTTCCCCGCCGTCGACGTCAATGCCTCCGGCACACGGCGCGAGGAGAATCTCCTCTCGCCCGACGAGGTCAAGATCATGTGGAAGCTGCGCCGCGTGCTGTCGGGTCTCGAGACCCAGCAGGCACTGGAGCTGCTCACCAACAAGATCCGGGAGACGCAGTCCAACGTGGAGTTCCTGATGCAGGTCCAGAAGACCACGCTGGGCTCCAAGGACTCCGACTAGCACTCCACCAGCCGTTCGGGACACGCCGCCAGCCGTCGTGTCCCGAGCGGCTGCGGCTGTTAAGGCCGGCGCCGAGACAGCAGGAACGACCGGCCCGGCGCGTGGCGGACGGTCATTCCTGCCACCTCGTCCTTCGTAGACTGGCTGCACACGCCGAAAGAGGTACACCCGATGTTCGAATCCATCCAGGGACTGCTCGATGAGCACTCCGAGCTGCAGGACCGGCTCGCCGACCCGGCCGTCCACGCGGACCAGGCGCTGGCCCGCAAGCTCGGACGCCGGTACGCCGAGCTCGGCCGCATCGTCGACGCGCACAACCGGTGGACGGCGCTCGACGAGGATCTCGAGGCCGCCCGCGAGATGGCGGGGGAGGACCCGGAGTTCGCCGCCGAGGTCCCCGTCCTCGAGGGTCAGCTCGCCGCGGCGCAGGAGCGCCTGCGCCGCCTCCTCATCCCCCGCGACCCCAACGACGGCCGCAACGTGATCATCGAGGTCAAGGGTGGTGAGGGCGGCGACGAGGCAGCCCTCTTCGCCGGCGACCTGCTGCGCATGTACACGCGGTACGCCGAGTCGCGCGGCTGGAAGACCGAACTCCTCTCCGCCAACGAGTCCGATCTCGGTGGGTACAAGGACGTCCAGATGGCGATCAAGCAGTCCTCCAACGACCCGGCCGAGGGCGTCTACGCCCGCCTCAAGTTCGAGGGCGGCGTGCACCGCGTGCAGCGCGTCCCGGTCACCGAGTCGCAGGGACGCATCCACACCTCCGCCGCGGGTGTGCTCGTCCTGCCGGAGGTCGACGAGCCGGAGGAGGTCGACATCAGTCAGAACGACCTGAAGATCGACGTCTACCGCTCCTCGGGGCCCGGGGGCCAGTCGGTCAACACCACGGACTCTGCGGTCAGGATCACGCACCTGCCCACGGGGATCGTCGTCGCGATGCAGAACGAGAAGTCGCAGCTGCAGAACCGTGAGGCGG
The DNA here is from genome assembly GCF_947493765.1 of uncultured Arthrobacter sp. Classification (GTDB taxonomy): domain Bacteria; phylum Actinomycetota; class Actinomycetes; order Actinomycetales; family Micrococcaceae; genus Arthrobacter_D. The sequence continues at coordinate 300,896 of NZ_CANLSZ010000001.1, read as the reverse complement.
CCATGCGGGTGCTGCGCTCGCGCATCCTGGCGCACGAGCAGGAGAAGATCGACGCCGCGAACTCCGACATCCGCAAGTCGCAGATCCGCACGATGGACCGCTCGGAGCGCATCCGCACCTACAACTACCCGGAGAACCGCGTGGCCGATCACCGGACCGGCTACAAGGCGTACAACCTGGACGCCGTCATGAACGGCGATCTGGAGCCGGTGGTGCAGTCGGCGATCGAGCTGGACGAGCAGGCGCGGCTCGACGCCATCGGCGCGGACGAGTAGGCGTGGAGGACGCGCTGCGCTCGGCCGAGCAGCGGCTCCGCGCGGCCGGAGTGCCCAGCCCGCGCGTGGACGCCGAACTGCTCGCCGCGCATCTGCTGGGCGTCTCCCGGGGGCGCCTGCGGGCACTGGTCCTGACCGGCGCCCGCGTGCCGGACGGCTTCGAGGCACTCGTCGAGCAGCGGGCGGAGCGCGTCCCGCTGCAGCACCTGACCGGCACGGCGTCCTTCCGCCGGGTGGACCTCGCGGTGGGCCCGGGGGTCTTCATCCCGCGACCGGAGACGGAGTCGGTGGCGCAGCTCGTGATCGACCGCGCCTGGACGTTGGACGCTCCCCGGATCGTGGACCTGGGCACGGGCTCGGGCGCGATCGCGGCGGCTGTCGCCGACGAGGTCCCCGGCGCCGAGGTGCACGCCGTCGAGCTCAGCGAGCTGGCCCTGGCCTGGGCGGACCGCAATCTCGCCCCGTTCGGCGTGCAGCTCACGCAGGGCGACCTGGCGACGGCGTTGCCGGAGCAGGACGGCTCGTTCGACGTCGTCGTGTCCAACCCGCCGTACATCCCTCCCGACGCGGTGCCCGTGGACCCCGAGGTGGCGGACCACGATCCGCACCTGGCCCTCTACGGCGGGGGAGCGGACGGTCTGGACCTGCCGCGTGCCGCCGCGAGGACCGCGGCGAGGCTCCTGAGAGCCGGCGGCTACTTCGTCATGGAGCACGCCGAGGTACAGGCTCCCGCGGTGGCGGGCTTCCTCGCGGAGGCAGGACAGTGGCAGGCGGTCACCACGCACCAGGACCTCACGGGCCGGGACCGGGCAACGAGTGCCGTGAGGAACAGCGACCGGCCCGGCGGGTCGACGACGGACGGGACCAGACCATGACCACACGGACCGAGGGCGCCGCACCACCCGCGACGGTGGCGGTCGCCGCCGTCACCTACGACCGGCCGGCGGAACTCGCGCTGCTGCTGCAGAAGCTCGCGGCGCAGAGCGCACCCATCAGGACCGTCGCCCTCGTGGATTCGGGCACGACGCCGGCCACCGCCGTCGTCGACGCCGCGGAGGGCAACATCCACTATCTCCGCTCAAAGGCCAATCTCGGCGGCGCCGGCGGGTTCGCCTTCGCGATCCTCGCCGCCATCGCCAGCGGTGCACAGTGGATCTGGCTGATGGACGACGACGGCCACCCCGAGGACGAGCGGTGCCTCGCGGCGCTGCTCGACGCCGCACGCGAGCACGACCTCGACATCGTCAGCCCGCTGGTCGCGGCGACCTCCGATCCCTCGCGGCTGTCCTTCAACTTCCGCATCAACGGACTGCTGACGAACGACAGGGCGACCCTGGAGGCCCGGGGCTACCTCCCGGACATGGTGCACTTCTTCAACGGGGCCCTGATCCGGGCGGAGGTCTTCTCGACGATCGGCCTGCCCGACATGAAGTACTTCATCCGCGGCGACGAGGTGGACTTCCTGGCCCGCGTGAGGAAGGCCGGTCTCCGCTACGGGACGCTGACGAGTGTCGCGGTACGCCATCCGGCGACCTGGTCCGAGATGAAACCGATCTTCGGAGGCTTCCTGACGCCGGTGATCCCCGAGGGTGACTTCAAGCGCTTCTCCTACTTCCGCAACAGGGCGCACCTGGCCCGCAAGCACCGCAATCTCCGCTGGTTCGGGGCGGACGTGATCGGCTTCCCCTACTACTTCCTCACCCGGCGCGACCTCCCGGGACTGCGGGCCTGGTTCTCCGCCTATGCGGGCGGTCTGCGGGGCAGGGGCTTCGGCCCTCCGCCGTCCTCCTGAGGTGGCGCGCCGCGGGCGCATGCCGGTGCCGGCGGGCGATGTGCGCCGCCCGGTTCCGCAGTGGAAGGATGAGTGCGTGATTACCAGTTACGACTGCTCCGATCCTGCCCAGCGACGCGACGGCCTCGCCGCCGCCCACCGGGCGGTGGAGCGCAAGCAGTGCGTGGTCCTGCCGACGGACACCGTGTACGGCATCGGGGCCGACGCGTTCTCCCCGCAGGCCGTGGCGACACTGCTCGCCTCCAAGGGGCGCGGGCGGAACATGCCCCCGCCCGTCCTCATCCCGCGGCTCCAGACGCTCGACGGCCTCGCCGTCGAGGTCCACCCGGACGCCCGGCGACTCGCGGAGGCCTTCTGGCCGGGAGCCCTCACACTCATCTGCCATGCGCAGCCGTCCCTGAGCTGGGACCTGGGCGACACGTTGGGAACCGTGGCCCTGAGGGTCCCCGACGACGACGTCGCACTCGAGCTGCTGGCCCTCACGGGCCCCCTCGCGGTCTCCTCGGCCAACCGGACGGGGCAGGACGCGGCCACCACGGCGGCCGATGCCGCAGCGCAGCTCGCCGAATCGGTGGCCGTCTACCTGGACGCCGGTCCACGGACCGCGGCCGACGGCATCGGCTCCACCATCGTCGACGCGACGGGCGAGGTCCTCCGGATCGTCCGGCAGGGAAACCTCTCCGCGGCACGGCTGCGGGAGGTGGTGCCGGGCCTCGCCGGTGCAGGCGACGACGCCGAGCTGGCGGTAGACGCAGCACCGGAGGACAGGGACCCGGCGGACGCAGCGCCGGCGGTAGACGCAGCACCGGAGGGCAGGGGCCCGGCTGCCTGAAGCTCTGACGCCGGGCATACTGGCCGAGGCGCTACCGACCGAGGCCGCCGACCACAGCTACCGCCCGGCTCGGTCGCCGCGACCGGCCCGGGCCAGGACGTCCCGCACCGCGGGCCGGGGTGCGAGTCCCTGCTCCGCGGCCCACCCCGGCACCTGGTCCTGCCCGAACCAGAGCAGTTCGACGCGGCGCACCTGGCCGTCGAGGCGGCCGCCCAGCAGTGACGAGATCCTGAAACCGGCCGAGACCGCGGTCCTGCACAGGACGGCGGGGAGCAGGCGCGGCCGGCCGCCCGCGGCCTCGAGCACGGTCCGTACCGACAGGCCCTCCCACGGCTGCAGGACGATGCCCGGCACGGCTGCCCCGTGCCGGCCGATCGCGACGACGAGGTCCGCCAGCGCGCCGACCGACGTGACGGGCGACGGCGCGGTCCCGGGGGCGGCCACCGACGCCAGGGGCGAGCGCGCCAGTTTCGCGAGTGACGCCGTCGTGGGTCGTCCGTGGCCCTGCACCGACGTGGCCCGCAGGATCACCACCGAGAGCTCCGGCGGGTCCAGTGCGGTGAGCGCCTGCTCGCCGAGCGCCTTGCTGCGTGAATAGGCGGAGAACGGCTGCACCGCGGTCGTCTCGTCCAGTCGTCGGGCACTGCCCTGCACCGCGGCGCTGCTGAGGTGGATGACGCGGTGCACGCCGGCCCTGGCCGCGGCGCAGGCGACGACGGCGGGAAGCAGTGCGTTCGCGCCCAGCAGCTCCGGCCCGGCAGGGGCCGAGGGGGTCGCCATCCCGGCGGCGTTGACCACGACGTCGTGCCCGCGCAGCGCCGTTCCCAGTGCGCCGACGTCGTACCGGTGGGCTTCCGCGACGAGCGCGGCAGCGCTCTCCGCCTCCGTGGTGAGCCGGGGTGCGGGAACGGTGCGGGCGTCGATCCCGGCAGCCGTGAGCGCGTCGAGGACCGCCGCTCCGACGAAGCCCGAGCCGCCCACCACGGCCCAGCTCACGCGGCACCGCCCGCACGCCGGTCGCGGAACGGGGGCTCGGGGCGCCAGTGCGGATCGCGCAGGATGGTCCGTGCGGCCCGCCAGCCCCGCCAGACCGGGGCCAGCCCGGTGAGCGAGCGCTCGACGGCGACCAGCCGGACCAGCTCCTTGCCGGCCGCGAGGAGCGTCCCCACCCCGAACCCCACCCTGCTGTAGCTGCCGTGGAGCCGGAGGTACCGCGCCAGGTGCCCGCGATTGCGCATGCCGCAGAAGCGTGAGAGGTCACTGGAGTCGTTCAGGTGCCGCACCCCGAGATCGATCTGGCGCTGCGCCCGGGTCTTCCGCAGCACGAACGCGTCGACGTACGCCACAGGATGACGCCGGGAGATGAGCCAGCCGTACGTCAGGTCGTCGCCGTTGAGGAAGAACCGGGCATCGGGCAGGCCGATCTCGCGCACCACGGCGGCGGAGACCAGCATGCCCTCGAAACAGCCCACATTGGTGTGGAAGACCGGGGAGTCCTCGAAGACGTCCCCGCGCACCGGCAGGTGCACCCCGAGGGACTCGTGGAGGAGGTGCTGCCAGAAGAAGGGCTCGCCCGCGGCGTCGTACCGCCTGCCGTGGATGCACGGGTAGCGCCGCATCCACGGGCGGAAGGACTCCAGCGCAGCGGGAAGGACGACGACGTCGTCGTCCATGAGCCAGAGCCACCCGGCACCCTCGTCCAGTGCGCGGGCCATGCCGGCCGCGAATCCGCCGGCACCGCCGACATTGTGCGGCAGCCGCTCGATCAGCAGCGGACAGGGCAGCCGTGCCGCGGCGAGGACGTCGGCCGTCCCGTCGGTGCTCGCGTTGTCGACGACGACGACGCCTCCAGGGAGGGGGTCGAGCCGGGCGATCGACCGGAGCAGCTCGTCCAGGAGACCGGCCCGGTTGAAGGTGGTGATGACGATGAACACGTGCTGGGCGTCGGCGTCCGGATCGTGCAACGGGTTCCTTCCGGGCCGCGCCGGGCGGTGCGCAACGGATCAGGCACAGGTGGTGCAGTTGGTATTCTCTTCGTAGAAGCAGTCTATTGCACCGTGTTCCGACCCCGCCCGGCCCGTCCTGGCTCCTCCGCCGCGGGTGGGCGCCGATCACCGGGAACGCGGTGGTCACCTGCATGGCACCGTTAGGACATATGGGACTCAACGAACACCGGGGCGCCTCCGGAACCTCAGGCTCCGCCGGAGGGGCGTCCTCCGGCGACAAACCGGCGATCTGGCTGTGGTCGCAGTACCTGCTCGACGCCGCCGCCTGGATCGTCGCGATCCTGCTCGCCCTGATCCTGCGCTACGAGCTGCTGGTCAACGAGATCAACGATCCCGGCATTGTGGTCTTCTGCGCCGTGGCCGTGGTGGCCCAGCTCGTGGTGGGGCTGAGCTTCGCGCTGTACCGGGGGAGATACAGCTTCGGCAGTTTCCACGAGGCGAAACTCCTGGTGATCGTGGCGGTCCTCGTGGGCGTCATCCTCGTCCTGGTGAGTGTCGCGTTCTTCCCGGTGCTCGCCGTGCCGCGAAGCATCGGCATCATCGCGTTCCCCTTCGCCTGCATGTTCCTGGCGGCCACCCGGTACCTCAAGCGCATGTACGTCGAGAGCAAGGCCAAGCCGGGGGAGGACGCCCAGCGCACCCTCATCTACGGCGCGGGCTTCCTCGGCAACTCGCTCGTGGACCGCATGATGAAGGATCCGGGGTCCCCGTACTTCCCGGTGGGCCTCATCGACGACGACGCCTCGAAGAAGCACCTCCGGTTGTCCTCCGTCCCCGTCCTCGGGACCATCGACGACCTGCCGGCGATCGCCGCGAGGACCCAGGCCTCGGTCCTCGTGATCGCGTTCGCCGAGGTGGAGGCGGCCCAGGTGCGGCGGGTCTCGGACCTGGTGGCGGGCCTGGGGATCAAGGTCCTCGTCCTGCCACCCCTGCGCGACATCCTGGGCGGCGCCGGTGCCGCGGGGGCCGCCATGACCGACTTCCGGGAGGTGGCCGTGGAGGATCTCATCGGACGGCGTCCGGTGGACATCCATCCCGACGAGGTCGCCGGGTACGTGACGGGCAAGCGCGTACTGGTGACGGGGGCCGGCGGGTCGATCGGCTCCGAGCTCTGCCGCCAGCTCGCGGCGTTCTCCCCGTCCGAACTCATCATGCTGGACCGTGACGAGACCGGTCTGCAGTCCACCCAGATCACCCTCACGGGCCGCGGACTGCTCACGGGGCGCGACACCGTCCTGGCCGACATCCGGGACGCCGACGCCCTCCTCGACATCTTCGAGGACCGCCGGCCGGAGGTCGTCTTCCACGCCGCCGCCCTCAAGCACGTCTCCATCCTGGAGCAGTACCCGGAGGAGGCCTGGAAGACGAACGTGCAGGGCACGCTCAACGTGCTGCGTGCCTCGAGCGCCGTCGGGGTCACGAACTTCGTCAACATCTCCACGGACAAGGCGGCCGATCCCACGAGTGCTCTCGGCCACTCCAAACGCGTGGCGGAGAAGCTCACGTCGTGGCACGCGGAACGGACCGGGCAGCGCTACGTCTCCGTGCGCTTCGGCAACGTCATCGGCAGCCGGGGGTCCATGCTCCCCCTCTTCACGGAGCAGATCCGGACCGGAGGTCCCATCACCGTGACCGACCCCGCCGTGACGCGCTTCTTCATGACCATCCCGGAGGCCTGCCAGCTCGTCATCCAGGCCGGGGCGATCGGCAGGGGAGGCGAGGTGCTCATCCTCGACATGGGGGAGGCCGTGAAGATCCTCGACGTGGCACAGCGCATGATCGCGATGAGCGGGAAGGACATCGGCATCGTCTTCACCGGCCTGCGCCCGGGGGAGAAGATGCACGAGGACCTCATGGGCATCGGCGAGGACGACTCCCGGCCGCTGCACCCGAAGATCTCGCACACCTCGGTCGCGGCGCTGGACCCCGATCGACTGAGCCTGCGGCAGTGGAAGACCCAGGGCGGTTTCGGCGCCCGCCGGCTGGACCCGCCGGTGGACGATCCCGCCCTTCCGACCATCGAGGGGCGTGTGCCGTGAACCCGCTCCTGCTCCTCGTGGGAGTCGTGGCGTTCGGTCTCTCCGTCCTCCTGCCGTTCGTGGTGGCGCCCCTGCTCCGGAGACTGGGTGTCATCGACATCCCGAACGACAGGTCCTCGCACTCCACGCCCGTGATCCGCGGCATGGGCCTGGCCGTCGGCGCGGCCGTCCTCGTGGCCCTGGTGCTCTCGCTCGCCACCGGGCTGGTCGCCGTCGACCGCTCGCTCGTCCTCGCGGTGATCGCGATGACCGGCGCTGCTGCCGCCCTGGGGTGGATCGAGGACTTCCGCGGACTGTCGATCAGGATCCGCGCGTCCGTCCAGCTGCTCATCGGCGTGATCGGTACCGCGGCGCTGGCGACGACCATCGAGGACAGCAGCTACTGGTGGGTCCCGGTCGGCGCGATCGCCGTGGCGACCTACATCAACACGGCCAACTTCATGGACGGGATCAACGGCATCTCCGGGATGCACGGGATCGTGGTCGGGCTCTTCTACGCGTGGGCCGGCATGCTGAGCGACCAGCTCTGGCTCACCGTGTCGGGGCTGGTGGTCGCGGCCGCCTTCGCGGGGTTCCTGCCCTGGAACCTCGGTCGGGGGTTCGTCTTCCTGGGCGACGTGGGCAGCTACCTGCTCGGAGCGGCCATCGCCGCGATCGCCGTGACCGGCCTGCTGGCGGGGGTGTACCTCGAGTACCTCCTCTCGCCGGTGCTCATCTACCTCGCGGACACCTTCACCACGCTCCTGCAGCGCGCCCGGCGCGGTGAGCGGCTGTACGCCGCGCACCGCCAGCACGTCTACCAGCGCCTCACCGAGACCGGCCTGAGCCACGTGCAGGTGGCGGTCTTCGTGAGCATCATGTCGGCTCTCACCGGCGCAGCGGGCTTCGTGGCGGCGACGGCGGCACCGCCCCTGGCCGTGAGCGCCTCGCTGTTCACGGCCGTCGTGGTCGCGGTGTACCTCTACTCTCCCCGCATGTTCCGCGCCGTCCGGGCCTCCCGCGCGGGTGCGGGGGTCTGAGGCCCGGCCGCCGCGGTGCGGTAGGCTACGAGGCGCGGACGCGCGGGCTCACCGGAGCCGTCGTCCACCACAGGCCCTCCCGCCGCGTCCCACGGACCAGCCGTCCTTGACGAGCAGGAGGGCGCTGCCAGGCGACATCGACAGAGCGGACAGCGCGTGCCACGACCGGATCCCCCGGCCACCGGAGCCGGACACCCCACCCTGATCGGGGCATCGAACCCCACGCCCTCCCCCTGGCTGGGCATCCTCGCCCGGAGCGCCCTCGCCGGAGGGGCGACGGGCCTGGTCCTGGCTGCCGCGGCGTTCCTCGCGGCCACGCCCGGCGCCGTGCTGAGCGCGCTGCTGGGCTCCGGTCTCGTCATGGTGTTCTTCGCCATCTCCCTGCTGATCGGGCACTTCGTCGGGGCCTCCAATCCCTCGGGGGCCCTGGGCCTGTTCGTCCTCACCTACGCCGTCAAGGTGGTGGGTTTCGGGGCCGTCCTGTTCCTCTTCGGCACCCCTGCCTGGCTGGAGAGCACCTGGTTCTTCATCAGCGCCCTCTCGACCGTGATCACCTGGCAGATCGCGGAGGTCGTCGCCTTCTCGCGCATCCGCACCCTGCTGTACGACGAGACGGCCCCGGCTCTGACGCCGGTCGACCCCGCCCCGGACCGGCAGCAGGAACGAGGTCGCAGTGAGGGATAGGGCACGCGGGACGGACGGCCCCGTGGAGCCCCCCGCGGACCGCGACGACGGGCGTTTTTCCAACGGCGGCTACAACGCCGGGATCGCCGTCTTCAGCTACATCGTTGGCGGGATCCTGGTGTGGAGTTTGATAGGCTGGGGCCTGGATTATGTCCTCGACACGCGCTTTCTGGTGCTGGCGGGAGCGTTCCTCGGTGCAGTGGGAGGGTTCTATCTCTCCCACATGCACAACCTCACCCGGCATCACCCCCAGGACCCGCCCGGCGGATCACGGGCGCCCGACGACGGTGCGGGAACGCCATGATCCCCACATGCTTCATGCGTCGGACCTGTAACACCGTGGCCGAACACATCCTGCCCAACGATGGACACTGCAGAGAGGAAACGCGTTGATCGCGCTTGCGCTCCCGGCCACAACTACCGAAGAGGGCTTCATCGCCCCGACGATCGAGGACACCCACTACCCGAACATCTTCCCCTGGGGTGGCGAGTACGGCGTGCTGCTGGAGCCGGGTTTCGGCAAGCAGATGCTGCTGATGATCCTCTCGGTGGTCCTCATCGCGACCTTCTTCCTCATCGCCTCGCGACGGAACCAGCTGGTTCCCGGGAAGCTGCAGTTCCTCGGGGAGTCCGCCTACGGTTTCGTCCGCAACTCCATCGGCAAGGACATCATCGGCGGGCGTGACTTCCTCAAGTACGTGCCCTGGCTCTTCACGGTGTTCTTCTTCGTCCTGGTGAACAACATCTTCGGCGCCATCCCGCTCCTGCAGGTGCCCACCTTCTCGCACCCGGGCAGCGCGTACGCCATCGCCGCGATCTTCTTCGTCCTCTGGGTGGGCATCGGCCTGAAGAAGCACGGACTCCGGTACCTGAAGCTGGCCGTCGTCCCCGCCGGGGTGCCCTGGCCCATCCTGATCATCGTGGTACCGATCGAGATCATCTCGAACTTCATCGTCCGCCCGGTGACCCACTCCCTCCGACTCTTCGCGACGATGCTCGCCGGTCACCTCATCGTGACCCTCGCCGGCTCCGCCATCGCCTACATGGTGGGCACGGGGAGCATCCTCCTCCAGGGCACCAGCGTGCTGGTCCTGATCGGCTTCGTCGCGATGTACATGCTGGAAGCCCTGATCATGGTCCTCCAGGCCTACGTCTTCACGCTGCTCGCCGCGATCTACATCGAAGGCGCGCTGCACGCCGACGCCCACTGATTCACACACGTCTTCCCCGTCGGGGATGATCCCAAGCAACCTGCCGCACCTCAGCGGCATCTTGAAAGGAACACAATGGAAGTACAGGGTAGCCTCAACCTCGTTGGATACGGTCTCTCCGCAATCGGCGGTGGCATCGGTGTGGGTCTCGTGTTCGCGGCCTACATCAACGGTGTGTCCCGCCAGCCCGAGGCACAGCGCGTCCTGCAGCCCATCGCCTTCCTCGGCCTGGCGCTGACGGAAGCCCTCGCGATCCTCGGACTCGTCTTCGCCTTCGTCATCGGCGCCTAGACAGCCGTCCCGACAGATCGACGACACGTTGAAGAAAGACGGGTGACACATGCTTAATGCAGCGATTATGGCGGCGGAAGAGGGCTCCAATCCTCTGATCCCCAATCTCTGGGAACTGCTGGTGACCGTTGTCGGCTTCGCCGTCCTGCTGTTCATCGTCATCAAGTACGTCATGCCGGCGTTCGAGAAGACGTTCGCAGAGCGCACGGAGGCGATCGAGGGCGGCATCGCCAAGGCGGAGGCCGCACAGGCCGAGGCCAACGCGGCGCTCGACGAGTACAAGCAGCAGCTCACGGACGCCCGCACCGAGGCGAACCGCATCCGCGAGGAAGCCCGGGCCGAGGGAGCGCAGATCCTCGCCGACCTGAAGGCGAAGGCTGCGGCGGAGTCCGCACGCATCACCGAGCAGGCGCAGGTCCAGATCGACGCCGAGCGGCAGACCGCGCTGGTCTCGCTCCGGGCCGAGGTCGGAACGCTCGCCACGGATCTGGCGAGCCGGATCGTCGGTGAGTCACTGGCCGACGACGACCGCTCCGCGCGCGTGGTCGACCGGTTCCTCTCCGACCTGGAGACCTCCTCGCAGAGCGCAGGTGCAACCCGGTAATGGCAGGAATATCGAGCCTCTCCCTGGCCACGGTACTCGACGGACTGGAGCCGCACCTGTCAGGGGCACAGCTGTCCCTCGCCGAGGACCTCTTCGGGGTCCTGGCGATCCTCGACGACAATGCCGGGCTCCGCAGGGCGCTGACGGATCCCTCCCGCACCGGTGAGGACAAGGCCGCGCTCGTGGACCAGCTGGTTGCCGGGCGCGTGTCGCCCGAGGCCACCAGCCTCGTGCGGAGCCTCGTCATGGAGCGCTGGGCCTCCGTCCGGGATCTCGGGGACGCTCTGGAGCAGGTCGCGGCCACGGTGGTGATCGCGGTCGCCGAGCAGGGTGACGGTGTGGAGGGGCTGGATCGGCTCGAGAACGAACTGTTCTCGTTCATCCGGGTCGTCGACACGAGTCACGCCCTGCAGCGGGCGCTGTCGGACGCGCAGGCCACGGACGAGGCGAAGATCGAGCTCGCCCTGAAGCTCGTTCCGGAGGCGGGGCCCGCGGGGTCCCTCCTGATCACCCAGGCGGTGCGTGCCCCCCGCGGGTTGCGGCCGTCGGCACTGGTCGAGCGCTTCCTGGATCTGGTGGCTGCACGCCAGCAGCGCTGGATCGCCCAGGTGAGCGTCACGCGCCCGCTGCTCCCGAACCAGCTCGAACGGCTGCAGGCGGGTCTGAACGGGCTGTACGGTCGTGACCTGAAGATCAATGTCACCGTCGATCCGTCACTCATCGGCGGCGTCCGGGTCAGTGTCGGGGACGAGATGGTGGATTCCACGGTCGTCACCCGGCTGTCGGAGCTCCGCCGGAAGCTGGCGGGATAGGCGCATGCGCGCCCTTGCCGCCGAGTCACAACCACAGAATCACACACTGGTCGCCAGGAATGTCACGGGGACCTACAACACAGGAGAGCAGGGACTGAGATGGCCGAATTGACCATCAACGCCGAAGATGTCCGTAGTGCGTTGAACGACTTCGCGGCGTCTTACGAGCCCGGTAACGCGGAGCGCGTCGAAGTAGGACGTGTGACCACCGCCAGTGATGGAATCGCCCGTGTCGAGGGACTGCCCTCGGTCATGGCCAACGAGCTGCTGAAGTTCGAGGACGGTACGCTGGGGCTCGCGCAGAACCTCGACACCCGCGAGATCGGCGTCGTGGTCCTCGGTGACTACAACGGGATCGAGCAGGGCCAGGAGGTGCACCGCACGGGCGAGATCCTCTCGGTCCCGGTCGGTGACGCGTTCCTCGGCCGCGTGGTGGACCCGCTGGGACAGCCGATCGACGACCTCGGCGAGATCGTCGCGGAGGGCCGCCGTGCCCTCGAGACCCAGGCCCCGGGCGTGACGCAGCGCAAGTCGGTGCACGAGCCGATGCAGACCGGCCTCAAGGCCATCGACGCGATGATCCCGATCGGCCGCGGCCAGCGCCAGCTGATCATCGGTGACCGCCAGACCGGCAAGACCGCCCTCGCGGTGGACACCATCATCAACCAGAAGGCCAACTGGGCCTCGGGTGATGTGAACAAGCAGGTCCGCTGCATCTACGTGGCCATCGGCCAGAAGGCCTCGACCATCGCGGCCGTGCGCCAGACGCTCGAGGACAAGGGAGCGCTGGAGTACACGACCATCGTCGCCTCGCCCGCGTCGGACCCGGCCGGCTTCAAGTACCTCGCCCCCTACGCCGGTTCCGCCATCGGGCAGCACTGGATGTACGCGGGCAAGCACGTCCTCGTCGTCTTCGACGACCTCTCGAAGCAGGCGGAGGCCTACCGCGCGGTGTCGCTGCTCCTCAGGCGCCCGCCGGGACGCGAGGCCTACCCGGGTGACGTCTTCTACCTGCACTCCCGCCTGCTCGAGCGCTGTGCCAAGCTCTCGGACGATCTCGGCGCCGGGTCCATGACGGGCCTGCCGATCATCGAGACGAAGGCCAACGACGTCTCGGCCTACATCCCGACCAACGTCATCTCCATCACCGACGGCCAGATCTTCCTGCAGTCGGATCTGTTCAACGCGAACCAGCGACCGGCCGTGGACGTCGGCGTCTCGGTCTCCCGTGTCGGCGGCGCCGCGCAGGTGAAGTCGATGAAGAAGGTCTCGGGCACGTTGAAGCTGGATCTCGCGCAGTACCGCGACATGCAGGCCTTCGCGATGTTCGCCTCGGACCTGGATGCGGCCTCCCGCCAGCAGCTGACGCGTGGTGCGCGCCTGATGGAGCTGCTCAAGCAGGGGCAGTACTCGCCGATGCCGGTGGAGCAGCAGGTCGTGTCCATCTGGGCCGGAACGAGCGGTTACCTGGACGATGTGCCGGTCGACGACATCAATCGCTTCGAGACGGAGTTCCTGGAGCACCTGGGACACACCTCCCAGGTCCTCAACACGCTGGAGCAGACGGGCAAGATGGAGGACTCCACGGCGGAGGAACTCAAGACGCTCATCACCGACTTCAAGCAGGGTTTCTTCGGCGAGGGCGCGAACGGGTTCGGTCCCGGCCACGAGGAGCACGAGGCGATCGACGCCGATTCGGTGGAGCAGGAAAAGATCGTCAGGCAGAGGCGCTAGCGGACCTGCCCGGCCGGGAGAACAGATCCTCCCGGCCAGCAGGACCCAGGCAGAATCGCTCCCGGACCGGGAGCGGAGGAAAGGACATTCATGGGAGCCCAGATCCGGGTCTACCGCCAGAAGATCGCCTCGACAACGTCGACGCGGAAGATCTTCAAGGCGATGGAGCTGATCGCGACGTCCCGCATCGGCAAGGCACGCTCGCGGGTGTCCGCGGCACTGCCGTACGCCAATGCGATCACCCGCGCCGTCTCGGCCGTCTCGTCACAGTCGGAGATCGATCACCCCCTGACCACGGAGCACGGCGAGGTCAGGCGTGCCGCCGTGCTCGTCCTGTCCTCCGACCGCGGTCTCGCGGGATCGTACTCGGCGAGTGCGCTGAAGGAGGCGGAAGGACTGTTCGAGGTGCTCCGCTCCGAGGGCAAGGAAGTGCACTCCTACCTGATCGGGCGCAAGGCCCAGCAGTACTTCGACTTCCGGCGCCGCGACTACGAGCGGGTCTGGACCGGCGGGACCGACGCGCCCGAGTTCGAGACCGCCCGCGAGGTGGGCGAGGCGCTGCTGTCCACGTTCCTCGCGGACTTCGAGGAGGGCGGGGTGGACGAGATCCACATCGTCTACACGAAGTTCCGTTCCATGGTGGTCCAGGAGCCTTCCGTGCTCCGCCTCCTGCCCCTCGAGGTGGTGGAGGAGGATGTCCAGCAGTCGGGCGAGCTGCTGCCGCTCTACGAGTACGAGCCGGAGCCGGAACAGGTCCTGGACGCACTCCTGCCGCGCTACATCGAGTCGAGGATCTTCGCGACCATGCTGCAGTCCGCGGCGAGTGAGCTCGCGGCACGCCAGCGTGCCATGAAGTCCGCGGGTGACAACGCCACCGAGCTGATCAAGAAGTACACGCGGCTCCGCAACACGGCCCGCCAGGCGGAGATCACCCAGGAGCTCTCCGAGATCGTGGCCGGTGCGGACGCGCTGAGCGCGTCCTGACGGCACTCCCGGGGCCCTCGCGGACGCCGGGCGCAGCACTAGACTTATGTCCTAAGCCAGCTACATGAATGAAGTGAGAGAGATGACTGCCCAGACTGTTGAACGCGGTTCGGACTCCGTGACCCCCGGTGCCACCGGCCGTATTGCACGTGTCATCGGCCCGGTCGTCGATGTCGAGTTCCCGGCCGATGCGATCCCCGAGATGTACAACGCCCTCACCACCGAGGTGACCCTCAACGGTGAGACCCGCAAGATCACCTTCGAGACCTCCCAGCACCTGGGTGACAACCTCGTCCGCGCGATCTCCCTGCAGGCGACCGACGGCCTGGTCCGCGGCTCCGAGGTCCAGGACACCGGATCGGCCATCTCCGTGCCCGTGGGCGACGGCGTCAAGGGCCACATCTTCAACGTCCTGGGTCAGCCCCTCGACGTCGAGGAGTCGGCCCTCGAGATCACCGAGCGCTGGCCCATCCACCGCAAGGCCCCGAACTTCGCCTCCCTCGAGGGCTCCACGGAGATGCTCGAGACCGGCATCAAGGTCATCGATCTGCTCACCCCCTACATCAAGGGCGGCAAGATCGGTCTCTTCGGCGGCGCGGGCGTGGGCAAGACGGTCCTCATCCAGGAGATGATCACCCGTGTGGCCCGGAACTTCGGCGGTACCTCGGTGTTCGCCGGCGTCGGGGAGCGTACCCGTGAGGGCAACGACCTCTGGGTGGAGATGGAGGAGGCGGGCGTCCTGAAGGACACCGCGCTCGTCTTCGGCCAGATGGACGAGCCGCCGGGAACGCGCCTCCGCGTGGCGCTGTCGGCGCTGACCATGGCGGAGTACTTCCGCGATGTGCAGAACCAGGACGTGCTGCTCTTCATCGACAACATCTACCGCTTCACGCAGGCCGGCTCCGAGGTCTCCACCCTCCTGGGCCGCATGCCGTCCGCCGTGGGGTACCAGCCCAACCTGGCCGACGAGATGGGTCTGCTGCAGGAGCGCATCACCTCGACCAAGGGTCACTCGATCACCTCGATGCAGGCGATCTACGTCCCGGCCGACGACTACACCGACCCGGCCCCGGCGACGACGTTCGCGCACCTCGACGCCACGACCGAGCTCTCCCGCGAGATCGCCTCGCGTGGACTGTACCCGGCCGTGGACCCGCTCTCCTCGACCTCGCGCATCCTGGATCCGCAGTACATCGGACAGGATCACTACAACACGGCCGTCCGGGTGAAGCAGATCCTGCAGAAGAACAAGGAACTGCAGGACATCATCGCGATCCTCGGCATCGACGAGCTCAGCGAGGAGGACAAGGTGGTCGTGGCGCGCGCGCGCCGTATCCAGCAGTTTCTCTCCCAGAACACCTACACGGCGAAGCAGTTCACCGGCGTGGAGGGCTCCACCGTCTCCATCAAGGACACGATCGAGGGCTTCGCGGCGATCTGCAACGGCGATCTGGACCACATCGCGGAACAGGCCTTCTTCAACATCGGCGGTCTCGACGACGTCGAGCGCCAGTGGGCCAAGATCCAGCAGCAGACCGGGAACTGACACCGATGGCATCCAACGGTGAACTGGAGGTCGAGATCGTCGCGGCCGACCACTTCGTGTGGTCGGGCGCGGCGCGTTCGGTCAGTGCGCGCACGGCGAACGGCGATATCGGGATCCTGCCCGGTCACACGCCGATCCTCGCGGTCCTCGAGGCCGGGGAGCTCGCGGTGGAACCGGTCAGCGGCGAGCGACTCGTGGTCGGCGTGGACGGCGGGTTCTTCTCGGTCGACGCCAATCGCGTGGTGATCGTGGCGGACAACGCCCAGGTCGGTGGTTCGGTACCCTCGGAAGCCGTCTAGGGCCCCAGGTGGAGCCCCTGGGTCTGACCTTCGGTGTGCTGGCAGGGTTCTTCCTCCTGCTCGTCGCGGTGATCGGGGCCTTCCTGCTCCGCCGCTACCAGCTGAATCGTGCCCTGGGCACCTTCGACGCCTCCATCCTCCTGCCGCCCCGCGGTTGGCGGGTGGGGGTGTGTCGCTATACGGACCTGCATCTGGAATGGCTGTCCCTGCTCTCGCTCAGCCCGCTCCCGAAGTACCGGTTCCTGCGCAGTTCGCTCTCGGTGTCGGGCTGGCGCCCGCCCACGGAGGACGAGCGCGTGCGGATCCAGCCGGGAGCGATCGTCGTGCAGCTGGTCCACCGGGGGGAGCCGTTCGACCTCGCGATGAAGTACGACGTCTACGCGGGTCTGTCCTCCTGGATCGAGGCCGGACCGGTCATCGGCATCGGGACCTGGCGCTGACGCTGACGGCATCGGGACTTGGCGCCGACGCCCCGGCCTGCGCCGGTCCCCTCAGGCGGCGAGGTCGAGCGGGCGTACCCAGTCCCCGTTGCGCAGGACGCCCCTGACCTCGAGGTCGGGCGAGACCACCACCGCGTCCGCGCGGAGTCCGTGGCGCAGGCACCCGAGCTCGTCCGACAGCCCCAGGACCGCCGCGGGGACCACCGTGGCCGATCGCACGGCGTCGCACAGCTCCACTCCCGCCTCCACCGTGCCCCGGACGACGTCGAGCAGGCTTCCCGCACCTCCCGCCAGCGCCCCGGAGGCCGTGAGGACCGCGGAGCCGTCCACCAGTGTGACCTCACTGCCACCGAGCCGGTGCACGCCGGACGTGGTGCCGGTCGCGGCGGTGGAGTCGCTGACCAGCAGGATGTTCTCCGAACCGGCGATGGTGAAGGCCATGCGGACGGTCTGGGGGTGCAGGTGGACGCCGTCGGCGATCAGTTCGACGGCGATCTCGCCGGCGCGTGCACGCTGCAGGAGCAGGGGCACCGGTCCGGGGGAGCGGTGGTGGATCACGGGCATCGCGTTGAACAGGTGGGTGGCGGTGGGTCTGCCGCTGAAGCCGGCGAACCCGGTGGAGGCGAGCTCCTCGTTGATCAGGTCGAGCGCGGCCCCGCTCTCCTCCGAGGTACCGTCCGTGTGCCCGATCGAGGGGATGACCCCGTGCATCACCAGTTCGTACACCAGGACGTCGCTGCCGGGGAGCTCCGGCGCATAGGTCATGGACGCGAGGTGCCCGCGGCCGGCCGCGACGAGGCGGGCGACGTCGGGCTGGGTGGGCAGGAGCAGATAGGCGGGGTCGTGCGCGCCGTTGCGCTTCTTCGACAGGAAGGGGCCCTCCGCGTGGATCCCCGCGACCAGCCCCCGGTCCGCTGCGTCGGCCAGTCGGCCGAAGGCGTGCTCGAGCTCCTCGAGGGGTGCGGCGCACGTGCTGGCGAGCACCGTCGTCGAACCGCTCCGGTGGAGATGCGCTGCGGCGGCCTCGATGTCGGAGGCGGACCCGGATGTGAAGTCGCCGCCGCCCGCACCGTGGCAGTGCAGGTCGATCAGCCCGGGGAGGATCAGGTGGTCCGCGGGAAGCCGGAGTGCCGCCGGGTCCGATGGGTGCTCCGCCGCGGATCCCGCCGCGGTGATGCGGGTACCGTCCCAGGTGAGGACGCCGTCGTCGACGATGCCCGTCTCGGTCACCAGGCGTCCGAGCAGGGCAGTGGGTGTTCCGTTCGACAGGGCCATGCTCCGAGTCTAGGCCGTCGTCCCGCCCGGGGACCGGACGCTGCGGCGGGCAGCGCTAGAAGAGGCGCGAGGCGCTGTCGTCCACGCCGCGCATGGCGTCGTAGTCCAGGGTGAGGCAGTCGATCCCGCGATCCGAGGCCAGGACGCGGGCCTGCGGTTTGATCTGCTGTGCGGCGAAGACACCGCGCACGGGTGCCAGGTGGGGATCCCTGCCCAGGAGCTCGAGGTACCGCGTGAGCTGCTCGACGCCGTCGATGTCACCGCGGCGCTTGAGTTCGACGGCCACGGTGCGTCCCTGGGGGTCGCGCGCCAGGATGTCGACCGGTCCGATCGCCGTCATGTACTCGCGGCGGATCAGGGTGGAGCCGGCGCCCAGGAGCTCGATCTGCTCGGCGAGGAGCCGCTGCAGATCGGCCTCCACGCCGTCCTTGACGAGGCCCGGATCCACACCGAGATCATGGGAGGAGTCGTGGAGCTGCTCGCGGATCGAGATGACCAGGCGGTCGTCGCTCTTGGCATGCTGCACCGTCCAGATCTCGGTGACGCCCTCGGCCCGATCGGCGTCGTCGGGCGCGCTCACGCGCAGTGTCGCCGGCGGACTCATCCAGTTGAGCGGCTTGTAGGAGCCGCCGTCCGAGTGGACGAGGACGGATCCGTCCGCCTTCACCAGCAGCAGGCGGGTGGCCAGGGGGAGATGCGCCCGGAGCCGGCCGATGTAGTCGACGGAGCAGCGGGCAATGACGAGACGCACGACGACGACTCTACCGTCCGTGGCCCGGCCCGCGTGCCGGGGGAGGGCGACGGATGGCAAACTGGGACGGTGCCCCGTTCCAATCGCCCGAACCGCCCCGGATCACCCCGGCCCAAGTGGACCGCGCCCGCGGAGATCGACCTGGAGCGGGCCAGGGCGGGCATACCGCTGCACGAGTCGGCGCCCGACGGCGAGTGGTCCGTGCGGCGGATCACCGAGCGCAATGCCGCCAAGACCTACACCTGCCCCGGCTGCAACTCGTCGATCGTGCCCGGGCTGGCGCATCTGGTGGTCTGGCGCGAGGACTCCTTCTTCGGACACGAGGCGGCCCTCGCGGACCGCAGGCACTGGCACGTGCGCTGTTGGCAGACCCGCAGCTTCCGGTACTGATCCGGCCCTCAGGGGTATCTGGCCCGAGGCACTGGCACGTGCGCTGTTGGCAGACCCGCAGCTTCCGGTACTGATCCGGCCCTCGCAGGCACCCGACCAGCACTTCGCGGGCGCCCCTAGACTGGTGTCATGTCCAGTGCTGCTCCGGAATACACCTTCACCACCGACGCCGCCGGCACCCAGATCCGGGCGTCCACGGTCCTGCCCGCCGATCGCCGCAGCATCGAACTGCTCACCGAGGACGGTCTGACGCTCGTCGGTGAACTGGCCACCCCCGCGGACCGGGCGCCCGTGGCGACCCTGGTGATGCTCCACCCCCTGCCCACCCACGGGGGCTTCATGGACTCCCACGTCTACAAGAAGGCCGCCTTCCGCCTGCCCGCGCTGGCGGATCTGGCGGTCCTGCGGTTCAACACACGCGGCACGTGCTCACCCCAGGGCTGCAGCGAGGGAACCTTCGACGGCGGCGACGGGGAGCGGATGGACCTGCAGGCCGCGGTCGATCGTGCCCTGGCCGAGGACCTGCCCGACATCTGGCTGGTCGGATGGTCCTTCGGGACCGAGCTCTGCCTGAAGTACGGGGCGCTCGAGCCGATGGCCGGGCACATCAGCGGCGCCGTCCTGCTCTCGCCGCCGCTGCACCGGGCGGTCGACGCGGATCTCGACGTCTGGCGCGAGAGCGGTCTACCACTGAAGGTCCTCGTCCCCGAGTTCGACGACTACCTCGTGCCGGACGCGGCGGCCGACCGCTTCGCCCGTGTACCGCAGGCCGAAGTGCTCGGTGTGGAGGGCGCCAAGCACCTCTGGGTCGGTGAGAAGTACGCCGCACGGGCGCTGAACGAGATCGTCGGCGCCGTCCGTCCGGAGTTCGCGCTTCCCCTCCCGACGCACTGGAACGGTCCGGCGGCCGTCGCTCCCGCCCCGTCCGTTGCCGGCTGACCCCGCAGGACGGACTACAGATTGTCCTGCCGGGCGATGAAGACCTCCTTGAGCAGCAGCATCACGGCGGCCGCGGTGGGGATCGCGATGAGTGCGCCGAGCACCCCGAGCAGGCTGCCGCCGGCGATCACCGCGATCACCGCGATCGCCCCGGGGACGGCGACGGCCCGATGCATGATCCGTGGCGAGATGAAGTAGGCCTCGAACTGCAGGTAGGCGATGTAGGGAACGGCGAAGAGCAGCACCGTCTCCCAGCCCACGGTCAGGGCCACGAGGCTGACGACCACCGCGGCAATGGTTCCGCCGACGAGCGGGACGAAGGCCAGCAGCGCGACGACGAAGCCGAGCAGGATGGAGAAGGGGACATCCGCGATCGTCATCACGATGAAGGCGAAGGTGCCGTTGAGCAGGGCCACGCACGCCTGCCCGATGACGTAGAGGCCCACGCTGCGGGTGATCTCCTCCGCCAGGACCTCCACCCGGGGTCGGCGGGAGCGTGGGGCGAGCCGGTACGCCCACTTCTTCATGCCGGGGAGACTGGCGAGGAAGTAGAGCGTCAGCACCAGGACCACGAGCGTGCCGAAGAGGCTGTTCAGGATCACCGTGCCCACGCCGATCACACCGCCGAAGATGCCGCCCAGGGCGTCGCTGTCCGCGAAGAACCGGTCGATCTCCGAGGTGACGCGGTCGCGCACCTGGAACTGCTCGTCGAGCGTGGTGAAGAACTCCGACCGCAGGAAGTCGTCGGCGTAGCCCGGAGCGCCGGCGAGGATCTGCGAAGTCTGGTTGACGATCGTGGGGATGAGGAGCGCGAAGAATCCTGCCACGATGCCGACGAGGAGCGAGACCGCCAAGGCGATGCCGGCCGGGCGGGGAACGTGCCTGGTCTCGAGCCAGCGGACGATCGGATCGAGGCCGAGGGCGATGAAGAGCGCGGCGCCGATCCAGACGAGGAGTTCGCCCACATTCGTGATGATGAAGAACGCGAGCAGGGCCAGACCCACGCCCACGCTGACCATGAAGCCGAAGTGGATGGGATGGTTGCGCAGGCTCGGCTGTCCGGTGTCGCCGAACTTCAGGCGGTCGTCGCCCAGCGAGACCTCCTGATCCACCGGGACGTCCTCCCGCTCGGGCGGGAACGTGAAGCGCGGGCGGGGCTGGGCGGAGGGCAGGGTCCGGCGGGCCGCGGTCAGGAGCGAGCGCAGGGCCGAGGGTTGCGGGTCGGACCCGATGGGCCGTTCGGCGACGGACCGCTCGTCGTGCCCGGGCGCCGCCGGGCCGGGGCGCGGGAGCGGCTGGTCGCTCGGCACATCCTGGTGATCGGTCAACGAAGGAGTCTGCTTTCGGGTGGGCGGGGGCCTCTGCCGCGGGTCTAGCGAAAACCCTAACAGCCGGCACACGCGCTGAACCGGCTCCTGCAAACCCCGTGCACGGGACGACCGGCGTGGTCCACCTCAGGGGCCCCGCCCCTCACGCTCCAGCGTCGACACCGGCCGGTCCCGTGGGATGTCGGTACCATTGAGTGACCATTCCCTGGCCGGCCCCGGCGGGGCCGGGACCGACCTCCAGGGCCGCCGGGCCAGGCGGTGAGGACGACGATAGGCGACGAGTGCGTGTGAAGGCGGCTGTACCGATCATCGTCGCGGGGCTCGTGCTGCTGCTGCTCGGCATCGGCGTGCGGACCGTGTCGATGCCGGCCGAGACGCGCACGATCAGCACCATCGGGGACACGCGGGCCGCGCCCGTGACCGTCATCATGCCGGAGGTCCGCGGGGACCAGGGCGGGGACCTCGAGGTGACGGTCGAGGGGGACGGCCCCTTCACCCTCGCCGTCGGCCGATCGTCCGACGTCGAGGCCTGGGTGGGGGAGGCTGCCCGGGTCAGCATCACCGGCACTGTCGGGGACACCCTCGCCGCGCACTACACCGAGGGCGAGCCGACCGTGCCCGATCCCGCCGGCAGCGACCTCTGGGTGAGCGAGACCTCCGCTACCGGACGGGCGTCGTACCGCTGGAGCGAACCCGTCGAGGGGGACTGGTCGATCGTCCTCGCCACCGGCGGGGGAGTCCCCGCGCCCACGGACGTCTCGGTGACCCTGCCCAACGACCGGTCCACCCCGCTCGCCCTGCCGCTGCTCGTCGGCGGTGCGCTCGTGGTGGTCCTCGGTCTGGTGGTGCTGTTCAGCGCACCGCGCGGGCGCCGCGGGCGGCGTGCCGCCACCCAGGACCGCGCGGGGTCGACCGCCGACGAGCAGCGGCAGGACGCGCCGGGCAGCTCCGGTGGCGTGTCCGCGAGCAGCGCTCCCCGGTCCGCCACGCTGGTGATCGGCCTGGCCGGTGCAGGATCCCTCCTCGTGGCAGCCCCCGGTCTCGCGCTCGCTCCGGGTGTGGATACCACAGCCACAGCAACAGCAACAGCAACAGCCGCGAGCACAGCATCAGCCACGAGCACTGCACCTGCCACCGCCGCGGACGAGCCGCCGCTGGCGACAGGGGCGCCGTCACCGGGGAGCGCGGCGAGCGGTCCGCCCGTGGTCCTCGACAGCCAGCTCGAGCGCATCCTCGCAGCGGTCGCGACGACCGTCGCCGACGCCGACGCCGCTGCCGACCCGGAGCGCCTGGCACCCCGCGTGGACGGCGCGGCACGCGACCTCCGGGTGGCGACCTACGAGGTGGGCGCGCAGGACGCCACCGCTGCGCCCCCGGTCCCGGTTGCCGCAGCGCCCGTGCTGCTGGAGATGATCCCCACCGGTGTCCAGTGGCCGAGGACGCTCGCCGTCCTCACCCAGGGTGCCGGGAACCCCGTCCCGCAGGCGCTGGTGCTCGAGCAGGAGTCGGCCCGCGAGAACTACCGGCTCGTCACGGCGGTGCAGATGCTTCCGGAGGTCATCTTCCCCACGCCACCGCCCCCGGGAGCCACGGGGCCCATCCCGCTGGACGAGCCCGGTGCACTGACACTGGCGCCGCAGGAGGCGGTCGCCGCCCTCGCCGGGGTCCTCTCCAATCCGTCCGCCAGGAGGGAGGGCGTCTTCGAGGAGGAGACGCTCGCCGGGGCCATCACCGGTCTGCAGGCCGGGATCAGCGATGCGCCCGCCAGCAGCGGGGCCACGGTCTCCTCCTCGCATGCCGCACAGGACCAGCAGACCCGGGCGCTGCCCACGGGCGACGGGGGAGCAATGGTGTTCGGGTATCTCACCCAGACCTCCTCGAGAGTCCCGACGTCGGCGGCCGGCAGGATCGACCTCGACGGGACCGTGTACGAGTCCCTGACCGGGGAGGCGACGAGCAGGACCGGGATCGACGTGATCCGGGGAGAAGCAGTGATGATGTATGTACCGCCCGCAGGCAGCGCCGACGCGGTCCGCGTCGTCGGGGTGGCCCAGCAGTTGTTGTCCGCCGAGCTCCGCTGACCGCGGTGCCCAGCGCCGGATCCAGCCAGACCAGCAGCAGTACAAGAGAGAGGTAGAGCATTGTCTACACCAGCACAGCGGGGCGGGACCCCGCCGTCGAGCATGAATCTTCGCGGAGCCGTGGACCTGTCGGCCCTGAAGGCCCGGGCCGACGCCGCGTCCCGACCGGACGCGGGCCGGCAGGTGCCGGCCGGATCGAGCCCGTACATCGTGGAGGTGACGGAGCAGACGTTCCCGCAGCTGGTGCAGCTCTCCTCGCAGGTGCCGATCGTGGTCAATCTGCGCTCCACCCACAGCGACCAGTCCAATCAGGTGACGGCGGTGCTCGAGGCCGCCACGATCGAGTTCGACGGTCGGATCCTCCTGGCACAGGTGGACCTGCAGTCCCAGCCGCAGATTGCCCAGGCGCTCCAGGCGCAGGGCGTGCCGACGGTGGTTGCCGTGGTCAAGGGGCAGCCCGTGCCCCTGTTCGAGGGGTTGCTGCCCGCTCCCCAGATCCAGGCCTATCTCGACGAGCTCATGAAGGTCGCCGAGGCCAACGGGGTCACCGGCACGCTGAACGACGGAACCCAGCCCGACACCGTCCCGGCGGAGGAGCCGCCGCTGCCACCCCTGCACCAGGAGGCCTTCGACGCCATCGAACAGGGTGACTTCCAGACCGCCGCCGCCGCGTACCGGCGCGCGCTCGCCGAGCAGCCGGCCGATGCGGACGCGAAGGCCGGGCTCGCGCAGGTGGAACTGATGGGCCGCGTCCAGGAGCTCGACGCGGAGGAGGTGCGACGACGCGGAGCCGACCAACCGGACTCCGTCGAGGCCCAGCTCGCGGTCGCCGATCTCGATCTCACGGGCGGGCACGTCGAGGACGCGTTCAAGCGCATCGTCGATCTCATCGCCCGCAGCGCCGGCGAGGACAGGGAGAGCGCACGCAAGCGACTGCTGGAACTGTTCGACGTCGTCGGGACCGCTGATCCTCGGGTGACGAAAGCTCGCAGCGCGCTGGCACGGGCCCTCTTCTGACCCGAGGCGCGCTGCGCCGCGTCCCGCCCCCGTCGACCGATCGGAGGACGTCCCGGCCTCCCGCACCACCGGCCGATGCGCCCGCAGCCGCTTCTCGAGCGCCGATCTTCCGTCTTTGGGATGACGAACAGGCTCCGGGCCCGTTGCTAGCCTGTGCTCATGAGTTCTCCCGTGCCATCGCCCCCTGAGCAGGACAGTCCGCAGCAGCCATCCCGGACCGCGGCCCTGAGCATCCGCGGTCTGGCGAAGCGCTTCGGGGACAAGATCGCCGTGAACGGGGTGGACCTGGAGGTGCCGGCCGGCTCCTTCTTCGGGCTGGTCGGCCCCAACGGGGCGGGGAAGACCACCACGCTGTCCATGGCGACGGGCCTGCTGCGGCCGGACCACGGGCGGGCGCTCGTGCACGGCGTCGACGTCTGGGAGAAGCCGCTCGAGGCCAAGAGGCTGATGGGAGTCCTGCCCGACGGCGTCAGGCTGTTCGACCGGCTGACCGGTGAGCAGCTCGTCACCTATGCGGGACTGCTGCGCGGGATGGACCGGGAGACGGTCGCCGAGCGGACGGGCGACCTGCTGCGGGCCCTCGATCTGACGAACGACGCGGGAACACTGGTGGTCGACTACTCCGCGGGCATGACCAAGAAGATCGCCCTGGCATCGGCCCTCATCCATGCTCCGAAGCTGCTCGTCCTCGACGAGCCCTTCGAGTCGGTGGATCCCGTCTCGGCCGCGAACATCCGCGACATCCTCAGCAGCTACGTGCACTCGGGCGGTTCGGTGATCGTCTCGAGCCACGTGATGGACCTGGTGCAGCGCATGTGCGACCACGTCGCGGTCATCGCGGCGGGCACGGTCCTCGCTGCCGGCACGATCGACGAGGTCCGTGGCGAGGCCACGCTGGAGGATCGCTTCGTCGACCTCGTGGGCGGTCGGAACACGGCGGAAGGGCTCTCGTGGTTGCGCACCTCCTGAGGCTCAAACTGACGCTCCTCCGCAATTCGTTGAAGCGGAGCACCGCACAACTCGTCGGGGTGATCCTCGGCGGTCTGTACGGCCTGGGGATGCTCGCGTTCCTCGTCAGCGGTCTGGTGTTCCTGGGATCGGCGGATCCCGAACTCATCCGCACCATCCTGGTGATCGGGGGCTCGGCGACGGTGCTGGGCTGGATCGTGATCCCGATCGCGGTGTCCGGTGTGGACATGACGCTCGATCCCGCACGCTTCGTCACCTACACGATCCCCATGCGCCAGCTGCTGGCGGGCCTGGTACTCGGCGGACTGGTGGGGATCCCGGGTCTGGTGACGCTCATAGCCGCCCTGACGCTGGTCATCACCTGGATCCGCTACCCCGCGGCCGCACTGACGGCACTGGTCTGCGGACTGCTCGCGGTGGTGCTGTGCGTCGTCGCCTCGCGGCTCGTCACGACGGCGGTCTCCGCCCTCACCGGATCCCGGCGGTTCAAGGACGTGAACGGCATCGTGGCCTTCCTCCCGCTCTTCTTCCTCGGTCCCATCATCGGCGGACTCGCGGCCGGCTTCCAGGGTTCGCCGGGCTTCGCCGGCAAGCTCGCGGACGTGCTGGCCTGGACGCCCCTCGGGGCACTGTGGGCCGCTCCGGCCGACGTCGCCGCGGGGAACCCTTTGCTCGCCGTCGTGCGCGTACTCATCGGCGTCGCCACCCTCGCCGTGTTCGTGCTCCTGTGGAGCCGCAGTCTCAGCCACGCGCTGGTCACCCCGCCCTACAACGCCATGACGAAGAAGGCGGGCGGGAACCTCGGCTGGTTCAGCCGTTTCCCGGCAACCCCCTCGGGAGCGGTCGCTGCCCGGGCGCTGACGTACTGGGTACGGGATCCGCGGTACGCAGCCTCGCTCGTCCTCATCCCGTTGCTGGCCGTCCTCCTGTTCCTCTCGGGCGGTGGGGCCGGAGGGGCGTTCGCCTTCGTCGGACCCATCGCGGCGTTCCTGCTCGCCTGGGCCATCTCGGCGGATGTCTCCTACGACAACACGGCGTTCAGCCTGCATCTCTCCACGGGGGTCAGCGGGCGCGACGACCGCTGGGGGAGGGCGGCCGCCCTGCTCGTCTTCGCCTTGCCCGCAACGCTCGTCCTGACGGTGCTGCCGCTGCTCATCGCCGCGAGGATGGAGGATCTGCCGGTGATGCTCGGCCTCGCCCTGGGGTTCCTGTTCACCGGCACGGGTCTGTCGAGCTTCATCTCGGCCCGGTACACCTACAACGTGCCGCTTCCGGGGGAGAGCGCCTTCAAGGCGCCGCCCGGGACCAACTTCCTGATGTTCGTAGTGCAGTTCGGTGGGTGGCTTGTGATGCTGCTGCTGGCACTGCCGGAGATCGTCCTGACGATCGTGTACTTCGTGAGCGGGGATCAGCTCTACGGCTGGCTGACACTCCTGGTCGGGGTGCTGCTCGGCGGGGTCGTACTTCTGCTCGGCATACGTGCCGGTGGCCGGTGGTACGACCGCCGGGCTCCGGAGCTCCTGCTGGCAGTGTCGAGGAACCGCTGACATCACGTGCTTCGCAGGGCTGGGTGGTACCGTCCGGTCCCGTCCTGTCCTGTCCCGTCCTGTCCCGTCCTGTCCGGTTCCTCTCGGCGGCTGCGGATTCCTGGTGACGCGGACCTGTGCACAACCTGTCGGGGAGGACTTCGGGCGGGTTATGCTGATGCCCATTCCGGCTGAGCAGGCGATTGCGATCGGGGAGTCACGTGTTTTCTGTGGGTACAGATGGTCGTCGACGGGCCGGGCCGATCCTTGCAGGCGCACTCCTCTCCGTGGTGTTGCTCAGCGGCTGTCAGGGCCCGTCGGAACCATCGACCGACGGGTCTCCTCCTGGAATCACCACTCCTTCGGCGCCCGGGTCGACGCCGTCCGAGTCGGTGCCGTCGACTCCGCAGCCCTCACCGGCATCATCGGCCGGGCCGGCGGTCAACATCCCGGTCCCCGTGAAGCCGGCACTGGCGGACGAGAACTCGGCGGAGGGGCTGGAGGCTTTCACGGAGTACTGGTTCGAGCTGTTCTCCTACGGCTACGAGACCAATGACTGGGCGCCGTTCGATGCGGTGACTGACCCGGGATGCCGGACCTGCGCGAACCTGACAGGACAAGTGCGAGATTTATATGCCGACAAGGGGTGGATTGTCGGAGGTGCAGTTAACCTTTCCTCCTTTGATACTGAGTTCATAAATAACACTAGTGGGTCTATCAACTCGTTTGTTGGTGTCGAACAAGCTGGTCTAACCTACTTCGACTCAACAGGCACCGAGATCAATAAATCAGAAGCACTTCCTTTGACGCTTAACGTGACCATTGCTCTGTGGGAAGAGAACCAGTGGATAATGCTCGACTTTGGGTCTCCTGAGGGGACTTGAAATGTCGAACAGAATACACGCATGTTTGGCAGTTGTTCTATTGTTGACTATGTTTCAGCTTTTCCAATCTGGCGCGGCCAGTGCAGATTCTAGGGAAGTGGCGGCAGGATTCTCAGACGCAGGTCTTGTCAATGCTTCTAGCGTCACGAGAGCAGAGGTCGCAGGGCGCGGGTCGACGCCTCTGCATAATCAACCCTCCGATCTACCTGCTCAGCCGGCTGCCCTTCCTCAGGACGACGGCATCGACTACACGTACGTCCGGGCCTGCACTTCCGGTGTCGGGAGCGATCTGGACCCCGCCCTCTGCCCACGAATGAATGCGCAGTGCGATGCCCAGGACAGCGGAATCCTGGTCAACTGGATCGAAGTGGACCGCACCGTCCAGCCGCCCAGGCAGACTCCCACCGGGCGATCCTCCTGCATGTACCCCGGTGAACCACCTGTTGCACCGGTGGAGGGGGCAGGGGCGATCGCCGAGGAGGAGGCGCCGATCGTGATCACGCTCGAGGAGTTCCAGAAGCAGCCCGTCCTCGCAGCGACGATCATCTCGCAGCCATCGAATTTCGGGCTCAGGAACGCCCACTCGAACATCTTCGCCGAAGCGCAGGAGCAGGAATTCGCCTTCGACTTCCAGGATGCCGCCATCGTGCTGAAGGCCAGGCCCGTCTCCTATCAGTGGAACTACGGCGACGGGACGAGCGCGACGACCTCCGTGCCCGGCGGTCCGGTGGACGGCAGCGCCTTCGATACGCAGACGCCGACGAGTCATCAGTACACCTCGACGGGTGATTACGATCTGACGCTAACAACCTTCTTCGCCGGCGACTACTCGGTGGACGGCGGGCCGTTCCAGCCCGTCGCGGGCGAAGCCGCCGTGGTGTCCGCACCCCACCTGATGAGCATCTGGCGGACGAAGGGCCACAGCGTGAGTGAGAACTGCATCGAGAATCCCACCGGCATCGGCTGTGAGCCACCCACGCGCTGACCGGACGCGCTGGTTGGAGGATGCACCGAGCGGTCGTGCGTGCGGACGATGCCCGGGTCTGCATCCCGCCGAGCCGTTGAAGCTCAATCCCGCTGGGCGGTTCACACGAGCAGCGGATCGACACCGCACTCGTACACGGCACCTGCCGGCGACGTCGCGGTCAGCACACCGCCGTCCTGCTGCTCGTAATGCCAGATCCCCTCGCTCTTGAGCATGTGGTGCTTGCGGCACAGGTGAGCGAGATTGTCGTGCGAGGTGGGCCCGTCATATGACCAGGGACGGGTGTGGTCCAGTTCGCACCGCGACGCCGGAACCGAACATCCCGGATGTCGACAGGTTCTGTCACGGACCCGCAGCCACTTCTTGAGGTCCGCCGGAACGGTGTACGAGGTGCGACCCACGCTGAGGACGGCTCCGGTCTCCGGGTGCGTGAGGAGCCGTGTGAACGACGGAGCGTGAGCAGCGAGGCGTCGGGCTATGTCGGCCGGGATAGGACCGTAGCCCTCGAGATCCGCCGGAGCATCATCCACGCCCAGCAGCGTCAGCACCGGGACGGTGACGTTGATCTGCGCCCGCACCGGCGCATGATACGCCGCCCCTCCGGTCGGGCGACCGGAGTCCGCGGACCGGGTGAGGCCCGACGCCGACGGCGGTCCCGAGGCGCTTGCCTCCCCGCCTATGACCTCCCCGACAGCGACCTTCTCGCCCATGACCTCGTCGAGGAGGAGATCGGTCAGGACGTCCGTGCGCAATTGAGGAAGAGTCCGTTGCTCCGCGGGGTCCTCCAGAGTGCGGGCGAGTTGGGTCAGTCGGGCGTCTATCGCTGCTGCATCGGAGGCGCCCAGGAATACATGGAGCCACGCCATGGCGTCGTCGGCCGGCTCGAACTCGACCCGCCGGCGCAGCGACGCCTCCCTGCACCGTCCCTCGAGCGCCTCGGGGTGCAGCTCACTCCGGAGCTTCCTCGCGCGGTACGACAGGCGCGAGACGGTGGTGGTGACCGCGAGGGGCAGGAGCCTGTCCTCGACGAGTGCAGCAGTATGGTGCGGCAGCCCCGCGTATTCGTGCACGAGCGTCGACGCATGCTGCCAGGTGATCGAACCGCTTCGTAACGCGTCGAGTGTCCGGGGGTGGTGATTGACCAGGAGCGCCGAATGCTGCACGAGGCGGTGCGCCGACCGCTCCGAGATGTGCAGGAGGCACGCGATCTCCGTTGCCGTGGTGAGATCGGCGATGTTCGTCTTCCGTCGCGCGGACGGTCGTGTCTTCTCGCTCGTGGTCGGCGAGGTGGAGAACGAATGATCCAGCAGACGGTCCTCGAAGAGCTCCCGCAATTGTTCGGTCGTGGAGGCGATCTCCGCCTCGATCCGCGCTTTCCCGGCGCTCAGGGAGATCATGCGGGCGGAAAGCCGCTCGAGTTCCTCCAATTGCTCCGCATTTG
This sequence comes from uncultured Arthrobacter sp., assembly GCF_947493765.1. GTDB lineage: Bacteria > Actinomycetota > Actinomycetes > Actinomycetales > Micrococcaceae > Arthrobacter_D. The sequence goes on along the minus strand of NZ_CANLSZ010000001.1, from coordinate 270,742 downwards.
TTCTCATGGCCCCATTGTGACATTCACCACCGACAATTCCGCCGCTGCGGGGTCGATCAGGAAGTCGTTGTGAGAAGTTCTTCCAATTCTTCTCACCGGAGAAGGGAGGACGTCGAGAACGTACTTCTGCCACCCCGGTCGGGACGATAGACTGCACCCATGACTATGCCCGCTGACCCCTTCGAGAACGACCCCCTGGAGTCCGGTACCGGTGGCTCCACCGCGACGATCGAACGCGAGGAACTCCGGCAGGAGGTGGAACCGGGCGACGCGGAGCGCTTTGCGCACTATGTCCGCAAGGAGAAGATCATGGAGTCCGCCTTCAGCGGTGAGCCCGTGATCGCCCTCTGCGGCAAGGTGTGGACCCCCGGTCGCGACCCCGAGAAGTTCCCGGTGTGCCCGGAGTGCAAGGAGATCTACAACGGCCTCCGGCCGGGCAAGGACGACCCGAAGAAGTAGCTCACGCCTTCGCCACAGGTGATCACCCGGAGCACGACCGGAAGAACACAACCACCAGATCGATCAGAACACCGGGTGTCATGAAGAAGGCCAGGAACAACGCCACCGGAGCCATGTCGCCCGAACTGCGACCCCTCACCATCGGCATCCTCGCCATCATCACCTGCGCCGCGTTCGAGGCGATGGCCGTGGTGACCGCCATGCCTGCCGTGGCCCGCGAGCTCTCGGGCGAGTCGAGCTACGGGCTCGCGTTCTCGATGTACCTGACGGCCTCCCTGCTCGGGACCGTCGTCGCGGGCTCCTGGTGCGACCGTAAGGGTCCGGGACCGGCGCTGGGCGTCGGGATGTCGCTGATGATCCTCGGGCTCCTCGCCTCGGGCATCGCTCCGGAGTTCTGGCTCGTGACCGCGGGCCGCGCGGTGTCCGGTCTCGGTGGCGGGTTCATGATCGTGGCGGTGTACGTCGTCATCGGACGTTCCTTCCCGCAGCAGTCCCAGCCCGTGGTCTTCGGCTGGCTGGCCGCCGCCTGGGTACTGCCCGCCCTGATCGGGCCCCTGGTCGCCGGCTTCGTGACCGAGCAGTTCGGCTGGCGGTGGGTCTTCCTCGGGGTGGCGCCGATCGTGCTCGCCGCCGTCCTCGTGGTCTGGCCCCGCACCCGGGGGATCGGTCCGCTCGAGACGGCGGACACGGGGTCCGCCCGGGCCAGGACCTACCGGGGGTTCGCCCTCGCCGGGGGAGTGTTCGCCGCGCAGTGGGCCGTGGTCCGCTTGGCGGACATCGACCGCCCGGATGCCGGCACGGTGTGGAGCCTCGCCGTCCTGGCAGCGGCAGGTATCGCCGTCGTGCTCCTCGTGCTGCCCGGCCTCCTGCCCCGCGGCACCATGACCCTGGCGCGTGGCCTGCCCAGCATCATCGCCACCCGCGGTCTGGTCAACGTGGCCTTCTTCGGTACGGAGGCCTTCATCCCGCTCATGCTGGTCTCGTCCCGCGGGATCGACCCGGGGACGGCCGGCCTCACCCTGAGCGCAGGCGCCGTGGGCTGGAGCGCGGGCTCGTTCGTCCAGGCCCGTGTCCACTTCGACCGCAAGTGGCTGCTCGTCGCGGGAGCCTCGATCCTCTCGCTCTCCCTGGGCGGATTCGCCCTCGCCACGGCGGCCGAGGCCTCCCTGGGCATCCTCGTGGTGGTGTGGGCCTGCTCCGGCTTCGCCATGGGCATGACGTTGTCGAGCACGTCGGTCCTCACGCTGAAACTCTCGCCGCAGAACGAGCAGGGCCGTAATTCTGCCGCCCTGCAGATCTCCGACCAGCTCGGTGGCGTGGTCGGTACGGCGGGCGCGGGAGCACTCTTCGCCCTCCTGCGCGACGCCGGCAACCCGGGCCATGTGCCCACCTTCGTTGCGATCTGGCTGGCTCTGTGGGTGTTCACGGCAGCAGGTATAGTTTCGGGTCTGAGAGGGGCCGGGTCAGGTACTGACGGCTCAGGTCTCACCCCCAGCAAGTCGATGGAAGGTACTGTCCCGGCGTGAGTAGTGACACCCTGTTCGGTGCCGGCGCAGCCCTGCCGCCCGCCTATCCGGAGCGCGCGGCCTGGGGCACGGCACCCAAGCTCCGCCAGTGGCAGAGCGAGGCGCTGGAGAAGTACTTCCACTCCTCGCCGAGCGATTTCCTCGCCGTGGCCACGCCGGGTGCGGGCAAGACGACCTTCGCCCTGCGGGTCGCGACCGAGCTCGTGGACCGCGGCGTCGTCAATCGCGTGACCATCGTGGCACCCACCGACCATCTCAAACGCCAGTGGGCCGACGCCGCCGCGCGCGTGGGACTCGCGATCGACCCCAACTTCAAGAACGCCGACGGTCGCCACGGCGGAGCCTTCATCGGCGTCGCCGTGACCTACGCGCAGGTGGCCAGCAAGCCGATGCTGCACCGCGCCAAGACCGAGGCCGCCCGCACGCTCGTGATCCTCGACGAGATCCACCACGGTGGCGACGCGCTGTCCTGGGGTGACGGCATCCGCGAGGCGTTCGACCCCGCCGTCCGGCGCCTCGCCCTGACCGGCACGCCCTTCCGGTCCGACACCGCGGCCATCCCCTTCGTGGAGTACGCCGAGGACCGGGACGGCATCCGCCGCTCGAAGGCCGACTTCACCTACGGCTACGGCCAGGCCCTCAAGGACCACGTGGTGAGGCCCGTCATGTTCATGGCCTACTCGGGGCAGATGCGCTGGCGCACCAGCAACGGTGAGGAGATGGCGGCATCGCTCGGCGAGGCCGCCGTGACCAAGGACATCACCGCGCAGGCCTGGCGGACGGCGCTGAACCCGACGGGCGAGTGGATTCCCTCGGTCCTCGCCGCGGCGGACAAGCGGCTCACCGAGGTGCGCCGCACCGTGCACGACGCCGGCGGGATGGTCATCGCGACCGACCACGACGACGCCCGCGCCTACGCCGGCCAGCTCAAACGCATCACCGGCGAGTCCCCGACGGTCATCCTCTCCGACGACGCCAAGGCATCCTCGAAGATCGAGGAGTTCTCCTCCGGGGACAAGCGCTGGATGGTGGCCGTCCGCATGGTCTCCGAGGGCGTCGACGTGCCGCGCCTCGCCGTGGGGGTCTACGCCACTTCGACGGCCACCCCGCTGTTCTTCGCCCAGGCCGTGGGACGCTACGTCCGTGCCCGCCGGCGGGGCGAGACGGCGTCGATCTTCCTTCCCTCGGTACCCAATCTCATGGCGCTGGCCAACCAGCTCGAACTGGAGCGGGACCATGCCCTCGACCGGCCCGAGAAGCACGACGAGGGTTTCGGGCTCGAGGACGACCTGCTGGAGGCCGCCAATCGCGAGGACAAGGCGTCCGATTCGCTGACCAAGCAGAAGTTCGAGGCACTCGAGTCGCAGGCGTCCTTCGACCGGGTCCTGTTCGACGGCGGCGAGTTCGGCACCGGCGGCGAGATGGGCGGCGACGAGGAGCTCGACTTCCTCGGGATCCCCGGTCTGCTCGACGCCGACCAGGTGGGCCAGCTGCTGCGCCAGCGCCAGCACGAGCAGCAGTCCCGGCGGAAGACCGGTCCGGTCTCGCCCGCCGCCGAGCCGCTCGTGGTGGATCACCGGCTGCTCACCGATCTGCGCGGGCAACTGGCGAAGAACGTCTCCGCCTGGGCCGCACGCACCGGCATGCCCCACGGACAGGTGCACACGGAGCTGCGCCGTCAGTGCGGAGGACCGGCCGTGGCGCAGGCCAACGAGGAACAGCTCCAGCGCCGGCTGCAGAAGTTGCAGGACTGGTTCATCGGCAAGAAGTAGGAACGCGGTGGGACAGCTCCCACGGGCGCCGTCCCACCCGGGTCAGCCGTGGAGCTCGGCGCCCGCCGCTTCCAGCTCGTCGAGGGTCTTCTCGGACGTATCCTGCCCGACCCCGCGCGTGAGCGCGGTGAGGACGGACACGGAGTACCCCGCCTGCAGGGCATCGAGGGCTGTCGCACGGACGCAGTGGTCGGTGGCGAGACCGACCACGACGACGTCGTCCACCTCGTGCTCGCGCAGCCAGTCGTCGAGCGTCAGAGGGCTCTCCGCAGGCTCGGCGGAGCCGCCGCCGAGCTTCTGCTCACCCGTCGGCACCTCGTCGTCGGGCGCCTTGACCCCCTCGAAGCCGGAGTACGCCGCCTCGAACTGGCCCTTGCGGAAGACGGCGTCGATGCTCTCCACGTCGAGGTCCGGATGGAATTCGGCACCCCGGGTGCCGGCCACGCAGTGGACGGGCCAGGAGTCCACGTAGTCGGGGGTCTCGGAGAAGTGGGCCCCCGGATCGATGTGCCAGTCCTGCGTCGCGACGACGACGTCGTAGGTTCCGGTCTGCCCGTCGATGTGGTCGCTGATGTCGGCCGCCACCCGGGCGCCGCCGTCGACCGCGAGTGACCCGCCCTCGCAGAAGTCGTTCTGGACGTCCACGACGATCAGTGCTCGTGTCATGATGCTGCCTCCTCGTACTCGGTGGGAATGACGGGCTCACCGCGCTGCAGGCGCCGGGACGCTCCGGGCAGTTCGGCGATGGAGCGTGCGTGGCGGTCCGCGGCACGCACGACGGCGTCCGGCCCCGTCCAGCCGTCGAGGACCACACCGTCCCTGACGAACTGCTCGACGAGCGGGCGGTCGTTGCCGTCGTTGGCGGGGCTGCTGCCGATGCCGACCACCTCGGCCTGTGCCACGCCCTTGGGGTCGAGACGCCGCAGCGCATGCTTGAGCCCGCCCACGGAGGCCTTGTTCTTCGCGGCCTTGGCCACGGGGACGAAGGTCCCGTCGTCGCCCTGTCGGCTGACGAGCTTGTAGACCATCCCGGCCGTCGGTGCGCCGGAGCCGGTGACCAGCGAGGTGCCGACGCCGTAGGAGTCCACCGGGGCGGAGGCCAGGAGCCCGATGGCGAACTCGTCGAGATCGGAGGTGACGACGATCCGGGTGCCGCCGTTCCCGAGCTCGTCCAAGAGGTGGCGCACCCAGCGCGCCTGTGCCACCAGGTCGCCCGAGTCGAGCCGGACGGCTCCGAGCTCGGGCCCCGCGACCTCGACGGCGGTGCGCACACCCTGCTCGACGTCGTAGGTGTCCACGAGCAGCGAGGTACCGCGGCCGAACGAGGCCACCTGTGCCTCGAAGGCGGACCGCTCGGAGTCGTGCAGCAGGGTGAAGGAGTGGGCGGCGGTCCCGACCGTCGGGATGCCGTACCGGCGGCCGGCCTCCAGGTTGGAGGAGCTGGCGAAGCCGCCGATGACGGCGGCCCGGGCGGCGGCGACGGCGGCCTCCTCGTGCGTGCGGCGCGAGCCCATCTCGATGCAGGGCCGGCCGGCCGCCGCGCCGCTCATGCGGGAGGCGGCCGAGGCGATGGCGCTGTCGTGGTTGAGGATCGACAGGATGAGGGTCTCGAGGATGCAGGCCTCGGCGAAGGTGGACTCCACCGTGAGGATGGGGGAGTGCGGGAAATAGGCCTCGCCCTCCGCGTAGCCGGAGATGGACCCGGTGAAGTGGAAGTCCGCGAGCCACGCGAGCGTCGAGTCGTCCACGATCCGCTGGTCGCTGAGGAAGCCGAGCTGATCGTCCTCGAACCGGAAGGCCGCCAGTTCCTCCAGCAGGCGTCCCGTCCCCGCGACGACGCCGTAGCGGCGGCCGGCCGGCAGCCGGCGCGCGAAGGCCTCGAAGACCGAGCGCCGATGCGCCGCACCCGAGTGGAGCGCCGCCTGCAGCATCGTGAGTTCGTACTGATCGGTGAACAGTGCGCTGTTGGGCGCCTTCGCGGTGCGCGGCGCCGGAGGGGCAGCGTCGGGCAGGGCGGTGGTCGGGGCGTCGGTCACTCCTGAAACGATAGCCGGGCCTTCGCCGTGTGCGTAGTCGGCCCCGGAGCGGGGTCGATGCGACCTAGACTTGGGAGCATGACAGTAGGCTTTGCGATCGGCACCGACACCAGGGAAGAGGTACGGACGGCCGAGAAGACCGATCTGGACCAGCCCTGGGTGGTGGTGGTCTGGAACGACCCCGTGAACCTGATGAGCTACGTGAGCTTCGTGTTCCAGACCTACTTCGGATACAGCGAGGCGAAGGCCCGCACCCTCATGCTCGAGGTCCACGAGGCGGGCCGCTCGGCAGTGTCCTCGGGCACCCGCGAGAAGGTGGAGCAGGACACGGTGGCGCTGCATTCCTACGGACTCTGGGCTACCTTCGAAAAAGCCGGAAGCGAGTAGACCGACCCATGGCGAAACCGTTCAAGTCCACCCGCCGCGGGATCACCGGAGCACTGGAACCGGGCGAGGCACGCCTGCTCCGCGCCCTGCTCGACGACGTCATCTCCATGCTCGAGCCCGAGACCGGCCCCAGCGAGGACCCGCTCGCGGCCCTCGTGGGCATGTCGGGCTCCGACGCCGACGCCACGGCCCCGGACGACTCCGCCGTGCGGCGCCTCCTGCCCGACGCCGTCCGCGGCGACGACGACGAGGCACTCGCCTTCCGCCGCCTGACGGAGCGTTCCCTGCGCGAGCAGAAGATCGGGGCCCTGCGCGGCAGTGCCCTGCTGATCGAGTCGAGTCCCATGACGCTCAACGACGAGCAGGGGCGGATCCTGGCACAGGCACTCAACGACGTCCGCCTCGTCCTCGCGGACCGCCTGAGCATCGAGACGGAGGAGGACGCCGAGCGCCTCCACGACGTCGCGGACTCCAAGGACGTGGACAACGTGGAGTCCTATCTGGCCCTCGTCTACAACTTCATCACCTGGCTGCAGGAATCGCTCGTGCAGGCCATGCTGAAGGCTGCGAAGCTGCAGCGCTGACCCGACGCGGGGCTGCGTCACAGGATCGGACCCACGGGGTGCTGTGACAAAAGCCACGGACCGGCGAATAGTTTTCGTCGGCAGCACGCCCTAGTGTCAGAGGTCATGAGTTCCGAGCCAGCAACCGTGGACCGCAGTGAGGCGCCCATCGGGATCTTCGACTCCGGCGTCGGTGGCCTGACGGTGGCCCGCTCCGTCATCGACCAGCTACCCCACGAGTCGATCATGTACGTGGGGGACACCGCGAACGGCCCGTACGGACCCCTGCCGATCGCCCGGGTCCGCGCGAACGCGCTCGCCATCATGGACGAACTGGTCGACTCCGGGGTGAAGCTCCTCGTGATCGCCTGCAACTCGGCCTCGGCCGCGGTCCTGCGCGATGCACGGGAACGCTACACCGCCAGCTACGGGATCCCCGTGATCGAGGTCATCCAGCCGGCAGTGCGCCGGGCCGTCGCCTCGACCCGCTCGGGCCGCGTGGGCGTCATCGGCACGACGGCCACCGTGGGCTCCCGCGCGTACGACGACACCTTCGCCGCCGCGACCCACCTCGACGTCACGTCCGTGGCCTGCCCCGCCTTCGTCGAGTTCGTGGAGGCCGGCATCACCGGTGGCCCGGAGCTGCTGCGCACAGCCGAGGAGTACCTCGCCCCGCTGAAGGCAGCCGACGTGGACACCCTCGTGCTCGGCTGCACCCACTACCCCCTGCTCACCGGCGTCATCTCCTACGTCATGGGCGACGCCGTCACCCTGGTCTCGAGCGCCGAGGAGACGGCGAAGGACGTCTACCGTGCCCTCATCTCGCACGGCCTCGAGCGCACCGGCACCGGTCCGGGAACCCACCGCTTCGCCGCGACGGGGGATGCCGCGAGCTTCGAGGTGCTGGCCCGGCGCTTCCTCGGCCCGGAGGTGCTCACCGTGCAGCACGTGGACCGCGTCGCCGAGGAGTACCCCACCGGCAGCCTCGCGCGGGTCACGCCCGACATGATCACCGCCGCGGGAGCGCGGCGCGCATGAAGCTCACGATCGTCGGCTGCAGCGGATCCTTCCCCGGACCGCAGTCGCCCGCGTCCTGCTACCTGCTGACCGCGGAGTGGGAGGGGCGCACCTGGCGGGTGCTCCTCGATCTGGGCAACGGCTCGCTCGGAGCCCTCCAGCGGTACACCGACCTGCGGGAGATCGACGCGATCTTCCTCTCGCATCTCCACCCCGACCACTGCATGGACCTGTGCGGGCTGCACGTGGCGGTGCGCTGGGATCCTGCCGGCTGGGGGCTGCCGCGCATCCCCGTGTGGGGTCCGGCGGCGACGGCAGACCGGATGGCCAGCGCCTACGGCCTCGATCCCGACCCCGGCATGCACGAGGACTTCGACTTCCGCTCCTGGTCCGACCGCACCGCGGTCTCGGTGGGGCCGTTCACGATCACGCCGTTCCACGTGCTCCACACCGAGGAGGAGGCCTACGCGCTGCGCGTGGAGTCCCCGGCAGTGGACGACCGCGGGGCGCGGGTCCTCACCTACTCGGGGGACACCGACGCCTGTGACGGCGTGGTGGACGCCGCCCGCGACGCGGACATCTTCCTCTGCGAGGCAGCGTTCCACGAGGGCCGCGACGACGCGATCACCGGCGTGCACCTGACCGGGCGCCGGGCGGGGGAGATCGCCACGCGGGCCGCCGTGAAACGGCTGCTTCTGACGCACCTGCCGGTGTGGAACGACGCCAACGTGTCCGTCGGCGAGGCGCGGCAGAGCTACGACGGCCAGCTCGCCGTCGCCGTCGCCGGTGTGTCCTACCAGGTCTGAGCTCCCCGGCCCCGCGCGTCTAGACTGGAAATCATGACCTCCGCGAATTCCTCGTCCGACGCTGCCACCGGCAGCACCCCTCCCGAGCTGCGCGCGGACGGCAGGACGCCGGACGAGCTGCGTGGCGTCACCATCACGCGCGGGTGGTCCACGCAGGCCGAGGGGTCGGCGCTGATCGAGTTCGGAGACACGCGCGTGCTCTGCACGGCGTCCTTCACGAGCGGCGTCCCCCGGTGGCTCAAGGGTAGGGGCACGGGCTGGGTGACCGCGGAGTACGCGATGCTTCCCCGGGCCACGAACACGCGCTCCGACCGCGAATCGGTCAAGGGCAAGGTAGGTGGGAGGACCCACGAGATCTCACGGCTGATCGGTCGCTCGCTGCGCTCGATCATCGACACGAAAGCACTCGGGGAGAACACCGTCGTCCTCGACTGCGACGTGCTGCAGGCCGACGGCGGCACCAGGACGGCAGCGATCACCGGCGCCTACGTGGCACTCGCCGACGCCATCGGCTGGGCCAGGACCCAGAAGCTGATCCCCGCCTCGGCCGAGCCCCTGACCGATACCGTGGCCGCCGTCAGCGTCGGCATCATCGACGGCGTCCCCATGCTCGATCTGCCCTACGTCGAGGACGTGCGCGCCGAGACGGACATGAACGTGGTCGTCACCGGCTCGGGGACCTTCGTCGAGGTGCAGGGCACGGCCGAGGGGGCACCCTTCGACCGCGCGGAGCTCGACGCGCTGCTCGACCTCGCACTCCTGGGGACGGCGCGGCTCGCCGGGATCCAGCAGGACGCCCTCCGGGACTCCCCGGGTGCCTGACATCCCGCAGCCCCGGCTCGTCCTGGCCACCCGCAACGCCGGGAAGCTCCGGGAGCTGCGCGACCTGCTCCGCGGGCAGGTGCCGGGGCTCGACGTCGACACGCAGGTCGTCGACGCAGCGGCGGCCGGCGCACCGGACGTCGTCGAGAGCGGCGTGACCTTCCGCGAGAATGCGCTGCTCAAGGCCGAGCAGACGGCTCGCGCCACCGGGCTCCTCGCCGTCGCGGACGATTCCGGTCTCGCGGTGGACGTCCTGGGAGGCGCCCCCGGGATCTTCTCGGCACGGTGGGCCGGTTCGCACGGCGACGATGCCGCGAATCGTGACCTCCTCCTGGCCCAGCTCGCGGACATCCCGGAGGAGCAGCGCGGCGCCGCCTTCGAATGTGCTGCGGCCCTGGCACACCCGGACGGCGGCGGCACCACTGAGACCGGCCGGCTCCGCGGCCACCTGCTCACCGCACCGCGGGGCACGGGAGGCTTCGGCTACGACCCCCTCCTCGTCCCCCACGGACTCGACAGCAGTTGCGCGGAGCTCTCGTCCGAGGAGAAGAACGCCATCAGCCACCGGGGGATCGCCTTCCGGGCCCTGCTGCCGCATCTGGTCGACGCACTCGCCTGAGCACCACCCACCACTGCAAGCCGTCGATCCACACCATCGACAAAGAGGAAGACACATCGTGAGCATCGCCCAGACCATCGACGCACTCCCGCTCGCCACCGCGACGACGTCGGACAGCTCCTCCCTCGGCAGTGTCGCGGACTGGGCCGTCAATCTCATGGAGACCATCGGCGCACCCGGTGCCGGGCTCGCCATCGCGCTCGAGAATCTCTTCCCGCCGCTGCCGAGCGAGGTGATCCTCCCCCTGGCCGGGTTCACGGCGAGCCGCGGGAACTTCTCGCTCGCGGAGGCGATCATCTGGACCACCCTGGGCTCGGTCGTCGGAGCCCTCGCGCTCTACGCCATCGGTGCCTGGCTGGGACGGGACCGCATGCGCCGACTCGTCTCGAAGGTACCCCTCGTGGACCTCGAGGACGTCGACAGGGTGGAGGCGTGGTTCGACCGGCACGGCTCCAGCGCGGTGTTCTTCGGCAGGATGATCCCCATCTTCAGGAGCCTGATCTCCATCCCGGCCGGCATCGAGAGGATGGCCGTGGGGAAGTTCCTGCTGCTCACCACCGCCGGCAGCCTGATCTGGAACTCGATCTTCGTCCTGGCGGGCTTCTACCTGGGCGAGAACTGGAGCATCGTCGAGGAGTACGCCGGGATCTTCCAGCGGATCGTGATCATCGCCGTCGTCCTGTTCCTCATCTATTTCGTGGTCTCCAAGATCCGCACGTACCGGCGGAAGCGGGCCTGATGGGCGGGGCCCCGGCTGGCGCACCGGAGTGGATGACCCGGATCAGGCCCGCTCCTTCAAGGACCGGCCCTTCCCGACCCGGCCTGAGCACACCCTCCGATGCGGGGCAGTGGGCGCCCGCCCGGTAAAGTGGAGGCGTGGGAATCGCGTTCACGGCCATCGACTTCGAGACAGCGAACGGTTTCCGCGGCTCGCCGTGCGCCGTCGGTCTCACGAAGGTCAGGGACGGGCGCATCGTGGAGGAGGCCTCCTGGCTCATGCGGCCACCGGCGGACCACGACCACTTCGACTCCCGGAACATCGCCATCCACGGCATCACCTCACAGATGGTCCGGGACGCTCCGCGCTTCGGCGATCTCTTCCCCGAGATCGGCGGATTCATCGGCGAGGACGTCCTCGTGGCGCACAACGCCGCGTTCGACCTCGGCGTCATCCGGTCCGCGCTGGAGGTGTCCTCACTGCCCGGTCCGGCCTGGGAGTATGCCTGTACCGTGGTCCTCTCCCGCCGGAGCTACACCCTCCCGTCGTACTCGCTGCCCTTCGTCGCGGAAGCGGCCGGAGTGCCCCTGCTCAAGCACCATGACGCAGTGGAGGACGCCCGCGCCTGTGCCGGCATCATGATCGACATCGCGGGCCGGTGGGACGCAGCCTCCGTGGAGGAGGTCCTCGAGATCCACAGCCTGCCGCTCTCGCGGACCGAGCAGTACGCGCCGGGGGTCGACGAGCTCTCGAAGGCCACGCGCACCGCCCTGGGTCGCGGGTCCTCGGCGGCCGGCTGGTCGGGATGGCCCGAGGAGGGCGTCAATCCCAGCCCCAACGTGCAGGCCGATCCGCGGCACCCCCTCTACGGCCAGACGGTCGTCTTCACCGGGTCCCTCGGCATGCCGCGTCCGCAGGCGAAGGAACGCGTCGCCGGACTCGGCGCACAGCCGGCGAGTTCGGTGACCCGGCGGACCACGGTGCTGGTGGTGGGCGACGGCTTCGTCGCCTCCGATCTGCGGCACGGGCGGGTGACCGGAAAGGTCCGCCGTGTGCTCGAACTCAACGAGCGTGGCCACGCGATCGACGTCCTGTCGGAGGAGCAGTTCCTGCGCCTCACCGCAGGATCCTCAGCGCTGCACCGTCCCTAGCTATTCCGACACACACCCGCCATCAGAGGCGGAGCGGGACGCCGGTGAGGGCCGCGGACAGGTCGATCAGCCGTGACGCCGCTGTGCTGTCGCGGGCGTGGGGCTTCACCGGGACGAGGGCGGGCTCTCCCGAGAGCTGGAACCAGCCGGCGGGCCCGCAGTACGCGCCGTTCGGGATGGACCGGTCCGCCACGGCGCGCACGAGCGGCCAGGCGCCGTCGTCCTTGCCCTGGGCCACGGGGGCCATGACGCGCTGCCGCCAGCGGGACGCCTCCTTGTGGGCCGCGACGCCGGGGCGGTCGGGAGTGAGCATCCCCAGGGAGAAGCCGGGGTGAGCGACGACGCTCGTGGCCCGGCTTCCCGTCAGCTCCAGGCGCCGTGCCAACTCGAAGCCGAAGGCCGTGACGGCCAGCTTGGACGTGGCGTAGGCGCGCGCGTTCCGGTACGACGACGGCTGCAGCGACGTCGGAGTGAGCCTGGCCCAGCGATGGCTGATACTGGCCAGATGGACGATCCTCGCCCCGGCGTCGGTGAGTGCGGGCAGGAGACCGGCGATCAGCGCGTAGTGACCCAGATGATTCGTGCCCAGCTGCAGCTCGAACCCGTCCGCCGTCGTCCGCCGTTCCGCGGACCCGACAACCCCGGCGTTCGCGAGCAGCCCCGTCACGGCATCGCCCGCTGCGAGGGCCTCGGTGGCGGTGCGCACGGAGGACAGATCGGCCAGGTCGAGGCGCTGGAACCTGACCTCGGCGTCGGGGTGGCGGTCATGGATGGCCTGGATCGCGCGCAGCGCCTTCTCCTTGCTGCGTGACGCCATGATCACGCTCGCGCCGGCGCCGGCCAGTTGTTCACAGGCGAAGTAGCCCAGCCCGGCGTTGCCGCCCGTGACGAGGATGCGCTGGCCGGACAGTGCGGGGAGGGCACGGGGATTCCACATGCCCTCCACCCTAGAGGCGGTTGCGGCCCGCCGCGGTGTCCCGGTGCGGGACTCCCTCACGCGCCCGTGGTCTGGCTGATCAGGGCCTGCGCCATCGCGCGGACGATCTCCGGGGTGCCGGAGGAGGAGAGATAGGCGCCGGGCAGGGCATTCGTCCCGTGGCGGGCTCCCATGATGCCGCCGGCCAGCGATGCCGCGACGGGTGAGGCGCCGGGGGCAGCCGCCTCCACGGCGTGGGCGAGGGCCAGGGTGAACTGCTCCTGCGGTGCGGCGTCCGTCGCCGTGCCCGCGAGGACGCCCCGGACGGCGGCGTGCAGGGTCCCCGCTGCCGTCGGCTCCGCCGACGTATCCGCGGCGGGAGGACCGGTCTCCGCGCTGCTGCCGAGCGCCCCGGCGAGGTCCAGCCCGTCGATCGCGAGCGCCCGGATGATGCCGCTGTAGGTGGCGGCCGGGGCCGTCGCCTCCTCCGCGCCGTGGGTCAGCGCCGCGGCGTCGAGTGTGAGCCGCTCCGCCATGCTCGCCGGGATCCGCGGGACGAGCCCGAAGGGTGCCGATCGGACCAGGGCCCCGGCACCCGCCGAGCGGGGGTCGAGAGGACGCGACCGTGTTCCCATCTCGCCCGAGAGGAGGGCCTGCACGGTGTCCCGGTCGGGCCGCTGCCCGGTCAGCAGGCCCGTCTGCCGGTCCAGCCAGCGGTCCGGCGGGGCGGGAGCATGCGGCGGTGGATGCTCCCCCTGACGTCGGAGCCAGCGCAGATAGGCGAGCCAGAGGCAGGCCGTCTCGTCCGCGGCGACGCCGTCGTTGGCCCACTCGAGCGCCTCCACCAGACCGTCGACGGTGTACAGGGTCAGGGAGGTCGCCGAGGAGACCGCGAGCGTGGACGGATCACGGAGCGCCCCGGCCGGATCACGACCTGCGGCTCGGAGCACGCCGTACGCATCGCCGGCCGCGCTCCCGAGGAGGCAACCCAGCACCCTGTCCTCGTACTCGAGCGGGCCCGGCGTGGGATGGGCGGGTGCGGGGGAGGTGTTGCCGGTGGGGCTGTCGTTCGTCACCCGACCAGTCTAGGGAGGGGGCCGGGCACGCGGCGCCGGTACCGGTAATGTCCCCCTCCGGCGGTAGCGTGCACTGCATGAGGATTCTCCACACGTCCGACTGGCACCTGGGCCGTTCGTTCCACGGCACGGGCACCCTCGAGGCCCAGCGGATCTTCGTCGACAGCCTCGAGAAGACCGTGCGCGAGGAGCAGGTCGACGTCGTCCTGGTGGCCGGGGACGTCTACGACCGCGCCCTGCCCGCCGTCGACGTCGTGGCACTGTTCGACGAGGCCCTGGAGCGCCTCACGATCGCCGGAGCGCAGGTTGTGGTCAGCAGCGGCAACCACGACTCCGCCACGAGACTCGGCTTCGGAGGCCGGATCCTCGCCCGCGGGGGAGTCCACCTGCGCACCCGCGTCGAGGACATCGCCGTCCCGGTGCTCCTCCCCCTCGGGTCGGGCGCCGAGCTGGCCGTCTACGGCGTGCCCTATCTGGAGCCCCGCGTGGTGGCCGGGCCCCTGGAGGCGGACAGCGCCACGCACACGGCGGTGACCGCCGCAGCGCTCGGTCGGATCCGCGCTGACCTGGAGGCGAGGTCCGCGGACGGGACGGTGGTCTCGATCGTCATGGCGCACTGCTTCGTGGCCGGCGGCAGCGGATCGGACAGCGAGCGGGAGCTGGCCATCGGGGGGCTCGGCTCCGTTCCGAAGGCTCTCTTCGAGGGCTTCGACTACAGCGCCCTGGGCCACCTGCACGGACAGCAGACACTGAGCGAGACCGTCCGCTACTCCGGATCGCCGCTGGCCTACTCGTTCTCCGAGGTCCACCAGCAGAAGGGTGCCTGGCTCCTCGACGTCGGGCCCGGCGGTGTCGCCGCCGTCCGCGCCGTCCAGTGGCCCGCCCCCCGTGCACTCGCGGTGTTCAGCGGACCCCTCGCGGACCTGCTGGTCCGCGAGGACCTGGAGTGGGCGCGGGAGGCCTACTGCCACATCACCCTGACCGATCCCGAACGGCCGGCGCGAGCCATGGAACGCCTCAGGGAGCGCTTCCCGGACACCCTCGTGCTCGCGTTCGCCCCGGAGGGCGGCGCCCAGGAGGATGCACGGAGCTACAGCCGGCGCATGGCGGATGCCAGGGACGACGCCGAGATCTGCTGCGGCTTCCTCGAGCACGTGCGCGGCAGGAAGGCCTCGGACGAGGAACACGCCCTGGTCAGGTCGACGGTCGACTCCGCGCTGAGCCTCGCGAACGAACGCTAGGGGACCCGTGAGACTGCACCGGCTCGAACTGCAGGCCTTCGGGCCCTTCGCCGATCGCCAGGGCGTCGACTTCGACGCGCTCTCCAGCCAGGGACTGTTCCTCCTCAACGGGCCCACGGGAGCCGGGAAGTCGAGTGTGCTCGACGCCGTCTGCTTCGCCCTGTACGGCTCGGTCCCCGGTGTGCGGAGCGCGAAGCGGCTCCGGAGCGACCACGCGGCCGAGTCGGTGGCGCCGGAGGTTTCCCTCGAGTTCTCCGCCGGCAGCCGCCGCTTCCGCGTGGTCAGGTCCCCTGCCTGGCAGCGGCCGGCGCGGCGGGGGACCGGCACCACCACCGAGCAGGCACGTACGCTCCTGAGCGAACTCGTCGGCTCGGACTGGGTGCAGCGCTCCACGCGGAACGACGAGGCCGGGCTCGAACTGCACTCCGTGCTGGGCATGGACAAGGAGCAGTTCACCA
Source organism: uncultured Arthrobacter sp. (assembly GCF_947493765.1). Lineage (GTDB taxonomy): Bacteria > Actinomycetota > Actinomycetes > Actinomycetales > Micrococcaceae > Arthrobacter_D. The sequence continues at coordinate 255,175 of NZ_CANLSZ010000001.1, read as the reverse complement.
AGGTGGTGATGCTCCCGCAGGGGGAGTTCGCAGCGTTCCTGCGGGCCGACGCGACCACCCGCCGGGAGCTCCTGCAGCGCCTCTTCTCGACCACGCGGTTCGAGGTCCTCGAGCGAATGTTCGCCGAGCAGAGCCAGCGACTCGGGGCCGACGTCGCCGGGCAGGAGGCCAGGCTGGGCCAGCTCTTCCAGCGCGCGCTCGACGAGGCGGGGCGCCACGGACCCGGAGCAGCCGCCGTGACCGCGGACCACGCCGCGGAGGAACGGGCGGGCATCATGCGCAGCCTCGCCGCGGACCTCTCGGAGCGGCGGGACGGCGTGGCCGAGGAGCACCGCGCACTCGCCGAGCAGGGCAGGCTCGCCGACGGCGCCCTCACCTCGCTCCGCGGCAGACGCCGGGACCACGGCGCTCTCGCCGCGCTGCGCGAGCAGCAGAGCGACCACGAGGGCCGAGCGGCGGACGTCGCGGCAATGACGGACGCCGCCGCTCGACACGATCGGGCGCAGTCGCTCGCCAAGGGACTCCGCCTGGACGACGAGGCGGCAGCGACCCTGCAGTTGGAGCTGGAAGGGCAGGCGGCAGCCCTCGACCGTGTGCGCAGCAACCCGGTGGTCCCCGAGTATCTCGCGGTGGAACCGGTTCTCCCCGGCGCTCGTGGAGGTGCTGACGGCGTTCCCGACCCTGCCGACGGGATCCCAGGGCCTGCCGGTGGCGCTCGTGGAAGTGCCGACGGCGTTCCCGGACCTGCCCACGGCATGCTGGGCCGGGCGTGCGCTGCCTCGTCCGCAGCGCTGGCCGTCCTCCGGGCAGCCCTGCCCGACGAGCAGCGACTGCTCGGCATCCGCTCGGAGGCCGGGGCGCTGACCACCACGATCAGCGGGCTCGACGACGCCATCCGGGACGCCACCGAGGCGCTGACGCGGATCCAGCACCAGCGCGCGGCCGGGCTCGAGAAGCTCGAACCCCTCCGCCACGCCGCCGACGGCCTGACGCACCTGCGCACCGGACTCGCCACCGCCACCGCGGCCGAGCAGAGCGTCCAGGACCACCGGGTTGCCCAGGCGCGCAGGGCCGAGGCCGACGACCGCTTCCGGGACGCGTCCGAGCACTTCCTGGCGCTCAAGGAGCAGTGGCTGGCAGCCCTGCAGCTCAGGCTCGAGCAGGCGGCGGACGAACTCGCGGAACGGCTCGTGGACGGTGAACCGTGCCCCGTCTGCGGAAGCCCCGACCACCCCGCACCCGTCGCGCCGTCGGGCGGAGACCGGATGAGCCTCGAGGAGGAACGGTCGGCGCGCCGCCGCCAGGACGAGGCGGAAGCAGCCCTGCAGTCGGCCCGGGAGGTCCGCGACCGGGCCCTGCTCGAGACCGCGGAGCTCAGCGCGCTGGTCGGAGGGCTCTCACCGGAGGACGCAGCGGAGGCCACCACGGAGGCCCGGCGGCGGCTGCAGGAGGCCGAGACCGCACGCACGGAGTGTGCCGCGGTGGAGCACGAGATCGACCGGCTGACGCGCGAGGCGGAGCAGCGGACCCTCGACCGCGAGGGCCTGCGCGAGGAGCGCGCCACGGCCGACACGCGCCGGTCGTCCCTGACGGATCTCGCCGCGGAGCTGGAGCTTCGCGTCGCGGGGCTGCTCGGGGAGGCACCGACCCTTGCCCGGCGGATCGAGGACGTGCAGGGCGCGGCGGAGGATCTCGAGGCGCTTCGTCGAGCCGGTGAGGCCGTGGCCCGCGCGCTGGCGGACAGGACCGACACCGCCGAGCACCTGGAGCAGGCGCTGCGCGAGACGCGTTTCGACTCCGCCGCCGAGGCGCGCGCAGCACTGCTGAGCGCGGACCGCCGTGAACGCATGGGGCAGTCCATCAGGGAGCACGAGATCCGCGGCCACCGCCTCGACGCAGCGTGGGACGACGACGCGATCCGCACCAGTCTGCGCGAGGAGCAGGACGGCTCGTCCGCCCCGACGGAGGAGGACGAGCGGGTCGCGGCGGACCACGCCGACGCTCTCCGGGTTCGTGCGCAGCGGGCAGGGATCAGCGCCGAGGTGCTGACCCACTCCGTGGCGCAGCTCGAGGCGTACACGCGGGAGTTCGAGGAGCTGGAGCGGATCGTCGAGCCCCTCCGCGAGCAGGCCGCCCTGGTTGCAGCTGTCGCCGAGACGGCGCGGGGAGGTGGGGAGAACCTGTACAGGATGCCGCTCGCCACGTATGTCCTCGCCTCCCGCCTGGAACAGGTGGCGGCCGCGGCCACCGAGCGTCTCCTGGAGATGTCGGACGGGCGTTACCAGCTCGTCCACAGCGACGCGCGCGCGGGCAACCGCCGGTCGGGCCTGGGACTCGATGTGGTGGACGGTTGGACGGGTAACAGGCGGGACACCTCCACCCTGTCCGGCGGTGAGTCCTTCATGGCCTCACTCGCCTTGGCCCTCGGACTCGCCGACGTGGTGCAGCAGGAGGCGGGAGGGCTCGACATCGAGACGCTCTTCATCGACGAGGGTTTCGGCTCCCTCGACGAGCAGGCGCTGGAGCAGGTCATGGATGCCCTCGAAGGTCTCCGCAGCGGCGGCCGCGTGGTCGGTCTGGTCAGTCACGTGCCCGAGCTGAAGCAGCGGGTCAACGCCCAGCTCCAGGTGGTGAAGGAACGGCAGGGATCACAGCTGCGCATCGTGGGGCAGGCCGCCGTCGTGTAGACTCGGATCGTCACGGGTCGGGCGCATCGGGAGGGGGGACGATGCGCGTTTGACGCACCCGGAAAGACCATGCTCAAGAATCCCTCGCCGGCCACGCCGGCCCCTTCCACGTCGGCCGACGGACAGGCCGCCCACGCCACGGCAGCCCGGAGATCGCCCCTGGGCAGGTTCGACGTCCTGCCCCGTCTCGCGGGCCCCTCCTTCCTGGTCATCGGGTTCTTCGCCCGGCTACCCCTCGCCATGCTCACCGTGGGTGCCCTCACACTGGTGACGACCGCCAGCGGCTCCTACGCCGCCGGAGGGTTCGCCGCCGGTGCCGTGGGCCTCGGCTCGGCGCTCGGCGCCCCCCTCCTCGGTCTCCTCGCGGACAGGCGGGGCCAGCGCATCGTGCTGTTGGTCTCGGCGGTCCTCAACACCCTCGCGATCGCCACGCTCGTATCCGTGACCCTCACGACGAACGACTTCACCCCCGGTGCGCTCGCCGTCGTCCTGGCCGCCTCCTTCGCGATGGGCTTCACCTGCCCGCAGATCGGCCCGCTCGCCCGGGTGCGGTGGATGGCGATGACCCGGCGTGGCCCGCGCAACGAACTGGACACGGCGCTGTCCTACGAGGGCACGGCCGACGAGCTGACCTTCGTCCTCGGGCCGGCGCTCGTGGGCATCCTGGCGAGCCTGATCGCCCCCTGGCTACCGCTCGCCGTCGCGGCGGTCCTGACCATCACGCTCGTCAGCGCCTTCGCCGTCCATCCGACGGTCCTGCACAGCGATGCCCGCCCGACGCCGGCGGACGGCGAGGGCGGCGGGACGGCGGCCCGGGGCATCCGTCCCGTCCTCGTCCTGCTGCCGGTGATCGGCATGGTGGCCATGGGGACGTTCTTCGGCTCGCTGCAGACCTTCCTCACCGCTTTCGCCGGCCAGTTCGGTGTGGCGGAGTCCGCAGGCCTCATCTACGCCACCATGGCGCTCAGCTCGGCCTTCGCGGCCCTGTCCGTCGCCTACTGGTCCGAACGCTTCGAGCACACACGCCGGTGGATCGCCTCCGCGATCGGGATGACGGCGGCGGCGTCGGCCCTCGCCCTGCCCGGCGGGATCGCCGGCATGCTGGTGGTCCTGTTCGTCCTCGGGATCTTCGTGGGCCCCACCATGGTCACGATCTTCTCGATCGGGTCGGTGGTCGCTCCCGGCAACAGGCTGGGGACGGTCATGACCATGCTCGCGAGCGGGATCGTCGCCGGGACCGCCCTCGGGTCCGCCCTCGCCGGACTGCTGGCCGAGAACGCCGGTGCAGCCGGAGCAGCGATCGTCCCCGCCGGGGCGGCAGCGGCCCTGCTCGTCATGGGCGGCGCAGCGGCGCTCGCGCTCCGGAACGTCTCCCGGGACTGACCGCACCGGTGGACGGTGGACAGCTGTCCATCGCCACGGCAGGAGCATAGGATCGGAGTCGATCCACGACGCAGGAGGACGCATGAGCACCGACAAGACACAGGCCCGTGAGGGTCAGGATCCCGAGGACGACCGGACCGACGGGGCGGGCCCCGAGGGCACCATTCCCGCAGGGGAGGACGGCGTCGCCGCCGGGTCGAGCGATGAGCCCAGCCACTTCGAACCGGAAGAGGACGAGAGCGGCTCCCAGCAGTAGGCTCCGCCGCAGGAGCAGGAGCAGGAGCAGGAGCAGCGACGTCGGCCCCCAGCGGGGACGCCGGCCCCCAGCGGGGGAGGGAGTCGCGACGGCTCAGGTGAGGAAGGCGAGCGCTGCCTGCTTGAAGCTCCGCGAGGTGATCGCGTTCGTGTGGTTCCTGCCGGCCAGCATCGTGATCTCGGCCGACGGTGCGAGCCGGGCGAGGTACTCGATGCCCACGGCGTAGCTGTCCCGGTCACCGGCCACGAGGAGCACCGGCATGCCCGGTACGGCGTCCCGCGGGTCGAAGGGTTCCAGCTTGATCGCGGAGATCATCGCCAGGAGCGAGGGGAGATCGTTGCCGGGGAGGAGCCGGGCCATCCGTAGCAGATCCGCGGTGACGGCGTCCCCGGGCGCGGGACCTCCGGCCAGGAAGCGTTCGGCTCCCTCGAGGTCGAAGGCGGCCAGTGGATCGGTGCTCCCCGGACCACCCAGCACCATCCTCCGGACGAGCTCCGGCTGGGTGGCACCGAACTCCCACGCCAGGCGTGCTCCGAGCGAGTAGCCGATGACGTCCACGCCGGAGGTCGCCACGCCGGTCTGCACGGGGTGCACGTGCTCGTCGGCCAGGACCTGCAGGATGTCCGCGCGCAGGCGGCTCGGGGCGTAGGCGTGCGCAGCCGCCGGTGCCGCACTCCCGCCGTGCGCCGGGAGATCGATCATGATCACGTTCCGCCCGGCGTCGTTGAGGAACCGCACCCACCCCGTCTCCACCCAGTTCTGCCCCGACGACGAGCCGAAGCCGTGCAGGAGGAGAACCGGGGGAGCCGCGCCGGGAGCCCCCGCATCGCTGCGTGTGATGGCCAGCCGGGGGTCGTCCCCCTCGACAGCATGCAGGGCGTGATGATCCATGGATTCATCGTAGGGCGCGGAGCGCGCCCTACGACGTCCCCACGGGCCGCGGCACGCCGCCGGTCACACGGCGGGCTGCAGCGCCGCGTAGTCGACGCCGGTCGCCTCGACGCTGCGGTTCCAGAGCCGGACGGCCACGTCGCGGTCGAGGACGCGTGCCTCCGGTGCCACCAGGCGCGGCGCGCCCCGGGTCTCCCCGGGGCCGGAGGGCCCGTAGTAGTCCCCGCCGCGGACCTCGTCGGAAGTGGCCGCGTACAGGGTGGGCAGGGCGCCGGCGGCGTCGGACTGCGTCACGAGCCGGAAGAAGACGTCGAACACATCGAGCGCGGCGGGGATGTTCATGCCGGCCGTCAGATTCGTGTTGGCCATGCCGGGGTGGGCGGCGACACTGGTCAGCTCCCACCCTGCGGCCCGTGCGCGCCGGTCGAGTTCCACCATGAAGTAGAGATTGGCGATCTTGCTCTGACCGTAGGCCTTCCAGCGCCGGTACCTGCGTTCCGACTGCAGGTCGTCGAAATCGATCCGCCCGCGCTTGTGGGCCAGGCTCGAGAGGGTCACGACGCGGGCTGCTCCGGCCTCCCGCAGGTGCTCGAGCAGCAGACCGGTCAGGGCGAAGTGCCCGAGATGGTTCGTGCCGAACTGGAGCTCGAAGCCGTCGGCGGTCGTGGCCCGGGGCGTCGCCATGACGCCGGCGTTGTTCACGAGGAGGTCCAGCGGGCCGCTGAAGGTGGCGGCGAAGTCGCGGACCGAGGTGAGGCTCGCGAGGTCGAGGATGCGCATCTCGATGTGGTCGCTCCCGGTCTCCGCGCGGACCCGCCTCTCGGCGTCGCGCCCGCGCTGTTTATCGCGGCAGGCGAGGATCACCTCCGCGCCGGCGCGCCCGAGTCCGATGGCGGTCTGCAGGCCCAGCCCGCTGTTGGCGCCGGTGATCACCACCCGCCGGCCCGTCAGATCGCCGATGGCATCCGCTGTGAAGTCGCTCATGATTCCCTTTCGTGCAGTCCGCCCTGCCCGGACGGGACCTTGTCCGACCGACGTCGAGGAGCGCCGCCCGTACCAGCATAGGGACCGGTACGGCAGTGTGCGGGCGCCCTCGCGAGCGTCTTCGCGGAAGATCCGGCGGCCGTGCTCACCGGCCCAGGCGTGCACTGATCCGGTCGGTGAGCGATTTCAGCTGCTCCATCTCGGCAGGGTCCAGGAGGGGAGCCAGCACGTCCTGGATGCGGTGCACGTGCGCCGAGCCGATCCTCCGCTGCAGGGCCCGTCCGGCATCGGTCAGGGCGAGCTCGACTCCGCGGTGGTCGCTCTGCGCCGGCCGCTTGGTCAGCAGCTTCTTCGCCTCGAGCCGGTCCACCATCCTGCTGAGGCTGGGCTGGCTGATCAGCAGGTGGTCGTTGAGCTCGTTGAGGCGGGTCCAGCCGGTGGGCCGGCGGCTCAGGTTGAACAGGACGTCGTATTCGGCGATCGGCAGTTCCGCGAAGGCCGGATCCTGCCGGATGCGGCGCATGAGCGAGACCTGCGCGCGGAAGAGCGACTCCCACGTCTCCGCCGACTGCCGCACGGTGGGTGTACCCTCCGTCACGTCGTCACCTCCCTGTGCTGCCATGGGCTTCCCCTCCTGCCGTGACCGGATGCCGCTCGCCGTCCCTCCGTCGCAGTGCGCGCGTCTCCCGCCGCCCCTCCACGAGGCGGTACAGCACCGGCACGAGGATCAGGGTGAGTGCCGTGGAGGAGACGAGTCCTCCGATGACGACGACGGCCAGGGGGCGGGAGATGAAGCCGCCCTCGCCCGTCAGCCCGAGTGCCATGGGGATCAGCGCGAAGATGGTGGCGAGCGCCGTCATGAGGATGGGGCGCAGGCGGCGCCGGGCACCCTCGCGGATGGCGTCGGCCACCGGCAGGCCCGGGAGGCCGTCCCGCGGGAGCCGGTACTGGTTGATGAGGTCGATCAGCACGATGGCGTTCGTCACGACGATGCCCACGAGCATCAGCATGCCGATCAGCGAGGGCAGCCCGAGCGGGATCCCGGTGACGAGCAGCAGCGCGATCGCCCCGGTGGCGGCGAACGGGATGGACACCAGGAGGATCAGCGGCTGCACGAGGCTCTTGAAGGTCGCGACCATGATCACATAGACGATCGCGACGGCGGCCCACAGCGCCAGGAACAACTGGTCGAAGGACTCCGCCTGCTGGGTCGAGGCACCTCCGACGGTGGCGCTCGCACCGGCCGGCAGGTCGATACCGGCGAGCCGCTCGTTCACCGCCGTCGTGAGGGTCCCGAGGTCGTCGTCCGCGGGTGTGATCGAGACGCGGGCCGTGCGTTCACCGTTCGAGCTGGTGATGGACAGTGGTACCTGCAGCTCCTCGACCGTGGCGACATCTGTCAGCGGGACGGGGCCCCGGGCCGTGGGGAGCTGGAGGGAGCGGAGCTGCTCCAGGCTCGTGATCTCGGTGCCCTCACCCACCAGGACGGGGAAGTCGTTGGCATCGAAGCGGACCGAGCCTGCCGGGATCGGGCTGATGCTCCCGCCGAGGAGCCCGGCGATCTGCCCCTCGGTCAGTCCGGCCTCCACGGCCGACGCGCGGTCCACGTCGATCTGCACCTGCGGCTGGGCTGCCGAGAGATTGCTCGTCACATCGCCTGCACCGTCGAGCCCCTGCATGCCCTCGAGCACCGCGGCGTTCGCGGCGTCGAGATCGTCGCGCTCGGACGCGGTGATGTCGACGTCGATGGTGCTCGAGGTCCCCAGCCCGCCCTGCTGCCCGGACAGGGAGAACTCACCGGCACCCTCGAGGTCGTCGAGTTCCCGGCGGACCGACTGCTGCAGCAGTTCCTGGTCGGCGTCCTCGTCGGTGATGACGGTGAAGGACGCCACGGAGGACCCGCTCGAGAACTGGGCGGCGAAACCGCCCTGGGCGTTCCCGACCGTCAACTGGACGTCCTGGACCTCCGACGTGTCCGCCAGGATCTGCTCCGTCCGGCTCGCGGCGTCCGTCGTCGTCGTCAGGCTCGACCCCGCCGGCAGGGTCTGGGTGATGGAGAAGCTGTTCTGCCCCGACCCGCCGAGGAGGTTGGTGGGCAGGAACGGGACCATCGCCGCCGTCGCCCCGAGCACGATCAGCCCGCTGATGAGGGTGACCACGGGGTGGCGCTGTGTCACGGTCAGGATGGGCAGATAGCCGCGCTGGAGCAGGGACGGGCGCTCGGGCGACGTCTCCGTGCGCGAGTCGTCCTCCGGCGTGCCTGCCGCATGGCGTGCCGTGTGGTGCGACGCCGGGACGACGGCGCTCGCCGCGGACGGAGCGTCCTTCCGGGCCGCCGCCTTCCACGGCAGGATCCAGAAGGCCAGCACCGGGATGATGGTCAGGGACACGGCCAGCGACGCGAGCAGTGCGATGCCCGTGGTGACCGCGAAGGGCCGGAACAGCTCGCCGGCCAGGCCGCCCACGAAACCGATCGGGGCGAAGACGGCCACCGTGGTCAGGGTCGACGCCGTGATGGCACCGGCCACCTCCCGCACCGCCGTGAGGATCGCCTCCCGCTTCTCCTCGCCGTAGCCCAGGTGTCGCTTGATGTTCTCGATCACCACGATCGAGTCGTCGACCACGCGCCCGATGGCGATGGTCAGTGCGCCGAGGGTCAGGAGGTTCAGCGAGTACCCGGCGGCGTAGAGGCCGATGAAGGTGACGAGCAGCGACAGCGGGATCGAGATCGCGGTGACGAGCGTGGAGCGTACCGAGAGCAGGAAGACGAGGATGATCAGGACGGCGAAGCCGAGGCCGAGGATGCCCTCGGTGGTGAGATCGTCGATGCTCTTCTCGATGAAGGGGGCCTGGTCGAAGACCACCGTGATGTCGGCCGCGTTGCCGAGTTCGGTCTCCAGCTCGGGCACGAGCTCGGTGATCTGCTGGGAGATCTCCACGGTGTCGCCGTCGGGCACCTTCGTGACCGTCAGGGCGAGTGTCTCGACGCCGTTCGTGCGCGTCACGGAGGTGGGGGCGTCGTCCGTGAGCGAGACGTCCGCGACGGACCCGATGGTCGCCACCGGACCCGCGGCCGGTGCCGGTGGATCGGGGAGCACGGGCGGCGGGGGTGTCGCGGTGCCCGGGGCCCCGGGCAGGGACGGTGCGTCCGGGGCCTGCGACCCGCCGTCGCCCGAGGGCGTGTCGGAGGCGGCAGGGAGGACGGGCAGCGCCTCGATGTCCTCGAGCGAGCCGATCCGGCTGCCGGCCTGGATCGTCAGCGAGCGGGGGTCGTCCTCGAGGGTGCCCACCGGGAACAGCGCCCCGTTGTCCTCGAGCGTGCTGGTGAGGTCGGCGACCGTGAGCCCTGCGTCCTCGAGGGCCCCGTCCCGCGGCAGGATGGCGACGTGCTGCGTGGTCCCGCCCGAGATGTCCGCGGTCCGCACCCCCTCGATCTTCTGCAGGCGGGGCACGGTCAGGCGCCGCAGATCCCCGTTGAGCTCGCTGAGGGACTCGTCGGAGGACACCGCCATGAAGACGATCGGCAGATCGCTCACGCTGCCCGCCAGCGACTGGGGTTCGACGCCGTCCGGCAGGGCCGGCCGGACGGCGGAGATGGCCCGGTCCACCTGTGCGCGGGCGCGGTCCAGATCGGTCCCGTAGGTGAAGACCAGACTGATGGTGGAGACGCTGGTGCGGGAGGTCGACGACGACGACTCGAGGCCCTCCACGCCGCTCAGGGCAGCCTCGAGGGGCTCGCTGACCTGCCGGTCGAGGTACTCGGGAGACGCGCCGGTCACCGTGGAGAGCACGGTGATCTGCGGGAACTCGAGGGACGGGATGAGCTCCTGCTTCAGGGACCCGAGCGTGATGACGCCGAAGACGGATGCCAGGACCGTGATGAGCGCTATGAGGGCGCGATTGGCTAGGGAGAGCCGGGCCAGACGGAACAAGGGGAACCTGCCTTAGGTGCTGACGGTGGCCTGGCCGGCTCCGCTGCGGATTACTTGAGTTTCAGGACCGAGTCGGTGAGCGACTGGACCTCGGAGGCGAGACCCGGGTTCTCGTTGAGCTTGACCCCGTAGCCCGGGAGCATCTCCTTGAGCTTGGGCTCCCACCCGGACATGTTGCCGGGGAAGCAGCGCTTGAGCAGCTCCACCATGATCGGGGCGGCCGTGGATGCTCCGGGGGAGGCGCCGAGGAGGGCTCCCACCGTTCCGTCGGAGGAGGTGATCACCTCGGTGCCGAACTGCAGCACACCGCCCTTCTTCGGGGCCTTCTTGATGACCTGTACACGCTGACCGGCGGAGATCAGTTCCCACTGGTCGCCGTCCGCGGAGGGGAGGAACGCGTTGAGTGCCTCGTTCTTCGCCTCCCGGTTCTTCAGGACCTCGGTGACGAGGTACTTGGTCAGGGACATGTTGTCCTTGGCCACGGCGAGCATCGGGACGAGATTGGACGGACGGATCGACGCCGGGAGATCGAGGTAGGAGCCCTGCTTGAGGAACTTCGTGGAGAAGCCGGCGTAGGGCCCGAAGAGGAGCGAGCGCTCACCCTTGACGAAGCGGGTGTCCAGGTGCGGGACGGACATGGGAGGAGCGCCGACCGACGCCTGCCCGTAGACCTTCGCGTCGTGCTGGTCGACGATCGCGGGATCGGTGCAGCGCAGGAACTGGCCCGAGACCGGGAAACCGGCGAAGCCCCGGCCCTCCGGGATGCCGCTGCGCTGGAGCAGGTGCAGGGCGCCGCCTCCGGCACCGATGAAGACGAACTTCGTGGTGACGGTGCTGACCTCCCCGGAGGCCCTGTCCTTGACCTTGACGTCCCAGCGGCCGTCGGAGGCGCGCTCCACGTCGAGTACGTCGAAACCGAAGTGGAGGTCCACGCCCGTGCCCTCCAGATATGCGGTGAGCTGGCGCGTGAGCGACCCGAAGTCGACGTCGGTGCCCCCCTCGACGCGCGATGCGGCGACCGGCTGGGACGGGTTGCGCCCCTTCATCAGCAGCGGCGTCCAGCCGGCGATGGTGTCCTGGTCCTCGCTGAACTCCATGGAGTCGAAGAGCGGCTGCGGCTTGAGGGCCTCGTGACGCCTGCGCAGGTAGGCGGCGTTGGCCTGACCCCAGACGAAGCTCATGTGGGGCACCTGGTTGATGAAGGTGCGCGGATCGCCCACGTGTCCCTCGGACACCATGTGGGTCCAGAACTGACGCGAGACCTGGAACTGCTCGTTGATGGCGACGGCCTTGGCCGGGTCCACGGAACCGTCCGGACCGGCGGGCGAGTAGTTCAGCTCGCACAGCGCCGAGTGGCCGGTGCCGGCGTTGTTCCACGGGTCGGAGCTCTCGAGGCCCACGACGTCGAGCCGTTCGAACAGCGAGATGTCCCAGTCGGGCTGGAGCTGCCGGAGGAAGGATCCGAGCGTCGCGCTCATGATCCCGCCGCCGATCAGGACGACGTCGGTGGTCCTGGCGGGTGTGCCCTGCGTGTTCTTGATCAACGGAGTCTCCAGTCACGTGGTGCTAGCAGCCACAGCCTAACGTCTGCTGGTGACGTTCTATAAATTCCTGCGGAGGGTCGTGGGACCGCCGAGCCGGGGTCAGCCCGGGCGGCTGCTGTCGGCCTCCACGTCGGCCAGGTCGATCCTGTTGAAGACCTCGTTCATCACCGGACTGACGGGATAGCTCACCACGCGCGGGCTCATGGCGAGGGCGGAGATGGGCAGCACCAGCGGCACGGCGGGGATCCGCTCCGAGAGCTGCGCGCTGATGTCCGCGTAGGCATCGGATCGCTCCTGCCCGACAGGGAGGCTGCCTGCCCGGGTGATCTTGCTCTCCAGCTGGGAGTCGTCGTAGGCGAACTCGGCGCTGGAGCTGCCGAAGAGGGCGCCGACGAAGTTGGCCGGATCCTGGTAGGTGCCGCTCCAGCCCAGGAGGTGGAAGGCCCGGTCGCCCGGCCGCTGGACGGCGTCGACGTAGCCCTCGCCCCACTCGATCGGCACCGGCCTGATGTTGAAGCCGGCCTCCACGAGTTGGCGGCTCAGCTCGGCGTACGCCTTCTCCGGCGCGGGGAGATACGGACGGGAGACGGAGCGCGGGTAGTAGAAGGGGAGCTCCTCCCCGTCGTAGCCGGCCTGCTCCAGGAGGTCCCTGGCGCGGGCGGGATTGTACCCGTAGTTCGTGACGTCCTCCGTGCTGATCCCGAGCTTCTCGGGCAGGAAGGAGCGGGCCGGCTTGGTCCCGTCGAGGAACCGGCCGTCGATCAGCGCGCGCTTGTCGATCGCGTGGGCCACGGCCCGCCGGAAGAGGACGTCGTCCACGCCGGGGAAGTCCTGGTTCAGACCGAGGTAGAGCACGGAGTAGGGGTCGCGCTGCAGGAACTGGACGCCGTTGCGGGCGAGATCCACCGCGCTGTCGACCGAGACGAAGTCGTACCCGTCGATGCGCCCCGAGGTGAGCGCCCGTGCGCGTGCTCCCGCGTCGGTGATGGTGGTGAGGATGACACGGTCCACGTCCCCGGAGTCGCCCCAGTAGTCGGCGAAGGACTTCAGCTCCACCTCGCCGGCCTCCCAGCGCACGAGTTCGAACGGTCCGGTGCCCACGGGCGCAGCCCCGAACCTGGAGATGAGCGTCCCGCCCCTGCTGTGGCTGAGTTCGTTGGCTTGATCGGAGGCGAGGGCCGCGGGCGAACCGAGGGCGAAGCCCGGGGCCGCCAGCGCGGGGATCAGCGACGTGATCTGCCGGGCGAGCTGCAGCGTCAGGGTGTACTCCGACGTCGCCGTGCACCCCTCGTACAGGCTCAGCTCGGGCTGGTCCGAGAAGGCCCTGAAGACGTCCTTGAACGGCAGGCGCGACCGGTCGAGCCCGTCGGAGGCAGGCATCGTGTACCAGCGCTCGAAGTTGGCACACACTGCGGCGGCGTCGAACGGCCGTCCGTCGTGGAAGAGGACGTCCTCGCGCAGGGTGAAGTCGTAGGCGCGGCCGCTGTCCTGCTCCGTCCAGGACTCCGCGAGGAGGGGAACGGGCTCGGAGGTGAGGGGATCGACACCCACCAGTCCCTGCATCAGCTGGCGGGTCACGCGGTAGGACTCGGTGTCGACGGCGAGCGCCGGGTCGAGGGTCCGCGGATCGGCGGCCGTCCCGAAGCGGAACGTGCCCGGGTCGTTCTCCACCACCGTGCTGCTCTTGACCGGCTGCGGTACCTCCTCCGGCGCGGTGCAGGAGACCAGGGTGAGGGAGGCTGCCAGCGCGGCGGCGAGGGAGCGGGCTCCGGCGGTGCTCCGGCGACCGGGGCGGCGCGCGGCGGCAGTGTTCACAGGCGGGATCTCCGATGGGCCGGGTGGGTGAAGCCCCAAGTGTAAGTGATCGAGCTGTCCGTTCCCCGACGGCGCGTCGCTCGCCGGACACAGGACAGGCCCCCTCACCGCGGGGGTGAGGGGGCCTGTCCCGGAGCCCTGGACCGCCCTGGAGGGCCGGACCAGGGCGGTGCGTGCTACTGCTCGGCGGGAACCGAGAGCACCGTGTCGATCAGGTACACGACGGCGTTGGCCGTCTGGACGCCGCCGCAGATGACGTTGGCGTCGTTGACCATGAGCTCGTCGCCGGAGCCGCTGATCTCGAGCTCGCCGCCCTGGAGCGAGGTCTGGGTGGTGCCCTCGATGTCGGCGGGCTGCATCTTGCCCTCGACCACGTGGTAGGTGAGGATGCTGGTGAGTCCCTCGGTGTCCGTCTTGAGTCCCTCGACGGTCTCGGCGGGCAGTGCCTCGAACGCCTCGTCGACCGGGGCGAACACGGTGTACTCGCCGCTGTTGAGCGTGTCGACCAGGTCGACATCAGGGTTGATGCCGCCGGAGACGGCCGCCGTGAGCTGCGTCAGGATGGGGTTGTTCGAGGCGGCGGTGGCCACCGGATCCAGCGCCATGCCGGCAACCGAGCCGTCGCCGTCGGGCACCTCGGCCGCGTAGTCCTCGCACCCGGGGCCCACGAGGTTCGCGGCGGGGTCCATCATCGCGTCGCTGGAGGCCGACGGCGCCATGCTGGCCTCGGCGCTCTCGCTCGCCATGCTGCTCTCACTGGCCATGCTGCTCTCGCTGGGCTCGGACGACGCCTCGTCGCCGCCCCCGCAGGCTGCGAGACCGAACATGGATACTGCTGCGATCCCGAGGATCGAAAGGTTCCTGCGCTGGATGACTGCCATGGGAATATCCTCCGTAGATGTGACCGGGCGGGTGCCTGCGGTCGGTGCCGTGGGGTGGAACACATCGTGTCGATGTCTCACAGGTCATTCGCTCGAACCGGGGAGGCGGATGGGTAGGCAGGTCGGGAAATCGAAGAAAGCGTTCGCCCGGTGCCGGCGCCGGATCCACACGGGGACTCCGGCCGGCTGGTCCTGTGGTGCGCAAGAGGGGACTTGAACCCCTACGTCCGAAGACACTGGAACCTAAATCCAGCGCGTCTACCAATTCCGCCACTCGCGCCTCGATGCCTGGAGACCAGGGGCATCGTCCTGGTACCACTCTAGCGCCACCGCGGCGGCGCCCCGACGGCTACCCGTCGATCCCGAGGTCACGGCGGAGCTTCGCCACATGACCGGTGGCCCGCACGTTGTACTGGGCCAGCGAGACCTTCCCTTCGGCGTCGACCACCACGGTGGACCGGATGAGGCCCTCGTAGGTCTTGCCGTAGTTCTTCTTCTCCCCCCACGCACCGTAGGCCGCGGCCACCTCGTGGTCCTCGTCCGAGAGCAGCGGGAAGGTCAGGGCCTCCTGTTCGACGAAGGCGGCGAGCCTGTCCACCGGGTCGGGCGAGATCCCGAGGACGGTGAAGCCGGCTGCGCCGAGCGAGGCGAGGTTGTCGCGGAAATCGCAGGCCTGCGTGGTGCACCCGGGGGTGGCGGCCGCGGGGTAGAAGTACACGATGACGTCGCCGCCCCGGAAGGAGGACAGCGTCACGTCGGTGCCCTGCGCGTCGGGGAGCGTGAAATCGGGTGCGGCGGCACCCTGGTCCAGTTGCTGCGTCATGCCTGCTCCTGAGGATCGATGGTTCGCCGGCGCTGGGGCTCCTCGTCCGGGCGGAGAGGAAGTGGTCGGCAATCAGAGGGTACAGCCTAGCTATCATGGACCTCAGATCCGGTGCCCGAGCTGCAGGTCTGTGAGCAAGAGGAAGGTTGGCCATGCGCAATCTGGATCAGTGGACCACGGGCCGGCTCCTGACCACGGCAGCCCGTCTGGTGGAACACGCATGGATGGAGCGGTTGAACCACCTCGGGGTGACCCATGCCGGCGTGATCGCGCTGGGGGTGCTCGCGGAGCAGGGCGCCATGACCCAGGCCACTCTCGCCCAGAGCGTCCGGGTGCAGGCCCAGACCATGGGCAGGACCCTCTCCCACCTGGAGTCCAGGGGATGCGTGCTACGCGTGCCGGACGACCTCGACCGGCGCTCGCACTCGGTGTCCCTCTCCGCCACGGGGCGGCAGGTGCTCGACGCCGCCGAGGACATCGAGCAGACCCTCGTGAGCGGCGGCGCCCTGGTGTCCGAGGAACTGCGGGGACATCTGCAGGCCATCATCAGTGAGCTCGGCGCCTCCCGCTGGAAGCGGATTGTCCCCGGCACCGCGCCGGACCCGGGCACGGCCCCCGAGGGCCCCACGGCGCCCGAGGGCCCCGCGGGCCCCACGGGCCCTGCAGCCGTCCCCTGCTGACACCCGTTCGGAACCGGGGCGACGGGTCGCGGTCCGTCGCCGTAGCGTGCCCGGGCGCGAAAAGGAAGCCCGTGCAGGAACCCGGCTCCGCAGGACCCCACGGTTGCGCGTGGACCGGTCTGCTGTTTTCTTGGGAGCGTGAGTGTTCTTCCGCCGACGCAGCGTCGCACGCAGAGTTCCGCCGCACCCCGGGTGCAGGGCGGGTCACCCGACAGGGCCCCCGGTGGCACGTCCGGCAAGGACGGGGCGGGCCAGGTGCCGGTCTCGCGTGCTGCCGCCCGCCCGGGAGCGCGGCTGACCGCGGCGCTGCAGGACGACATCGCACTGCGGCACCTGGACATCGCCGAGTCCGTGGCGCGGTCCTTCGCGTCGTCGGGCCCGGAGGCCTCCGACATCCGCCAGGTGGCGTACCTGGGTCTCATCAAGGCCGTGCAGCGCTTCGATCCCGCGCGCGGCGTCCCGTTCGCGTCCTTCGCCGTCCCGACGATCAACGGTGAGATCAAGAGGTACCTCCGGGACTCGTGCTGGGTGATCCGCCCACCGCGGGAGATCCAGGACCTGCGCACCGAGATCGCCCGTGCCGCACCGGCCCTGGCGCAGCGCTTCGGTCGTGAGGCGACGGCCCGGGAACTGGGCCTGGAACTGGGCCACCCGGAGGCGAGGATCCTCGAGGCGCAGGCCGCCCACTCCAGCCTCCGCCCGGAGTCGCTCGACGCCGAGGGCCCGGGCTGGGCGGAGACGCTGGCCGTCGAGGCGAGCGGCACGGATCGCAGCGACGACATGATCTCGCTGCGCGGTGCGGTCAACGACCTCGGACCGGGCGAGAAGGAACTGCTCTACCGCCGGTACTTCATGGAGCAGACCCAGCAGGTGATCGCGGACGCACTGGGGATGTCGCAGATGCAGGTGTCCCGCGCCCTCTCACGGATCCTCGTCAGACTGCAGAAAACCCTGCTCGGCTCGCCCGCCCAGGCCCGTCCGGCCGCAGCGCCGTCCCGGGCGCCGGGCCGGACGGGGTGAAGCGCCCCGTGCCCGGAGGCAGGCGCGGCTACGCCATGCCGTGAGCCGCGGCAGCGGCCAGTACCTGCTCCACGGTGACGGCCAGCAGGGCCGGATCGGGCGTGGGGGAGAAGGTGTCACCGAGGCGCACCGAGGCATCGGTCAGGACGGTGTGGGGGCCCGGTGGAGGACCCCACTCGGCCGCGGGCGCCGGTCCGAACAGGACGACCGACGGCCGGCCGTACGCCGAGGCGAGGTGAGCGGCACCCGTGTCGGCCGAGATCACCAATGCCGCACCCGCGATGAGCGCGGCGAACCGGTCGAGCGGCAGCGTCCCGGCAGCGACGGCGTCCTCGGGCAGGCCGGCGGCAGCGGCGACGGCGAGGGCCCGCGCGCGTTCGGCGTCGCTGCCGGTGAACAGGACCCGGTGGCCCGCGGCTGCAAGACGACGGGCGACGGCCGCGAAGCGTTCGACGGGCCACAGTCTGCTGCCGTAGGCGGCTCCCACGTGCACGACGACGGCGCCCGGGGCGGAGCTCGCCACGCTGGGCGGACCGAGGCGGCAGTCCAGCGGGTCCGCCGGTGCTCCGTGCCACGACACCAGGGACGCCCAGCGCTCCCGCTCGTGGACGCCGTCGGGCCAGTCCGGACCGTCCCAGCCGTGCGAGCGGTGGCCCAGGCGCCGGTGCGCTCCGATCTCCCCGAGCCGACCCCGGCTCTCGACGCCGTTGCCGTGCAGATTCACGGCGATGTCGATCCGCCCGTGCTCCACCGGGAGGGGGGCGTCCAGTCCGTGGGTGGGCAGCAGGTCGTCGATCGCGTCGACGAGGCCGACGACGGGGCGCAGCCACTCCTGGGCCGCGTACAGGATCCGGTGCTCAGGGAAGGCGCGGCGCAGTCCCCGGAGCGCCGGGACGGCCACGAGGAGGTCGCCGAGCTTCAGGGCGCGGAGAACGAGGAGTTCCGGGCGACCGTCGCGTGCGGGGGTCGACGACGGCACCGGACGGTCGTCCGGGGCCCCGCTGCCCGGGGCGGACGGGGCACGGTCCGGGGTGGTCGCGGCGGTGCCGTCGGAGCTCATGCGGTTCATCCTGCCAGAGGTCCGGGAGGATGGCAGTGGCCGCGTGGCCGCGTGGCCGGGCGGCGGCAGCGGTGGGGGACGGAAGAAGTTCGGCCCGAAGTGTTTAGTCCTGCTCCTTCCCGGGCACTAAGCCTGTATGGCCTTCTCACCCGGACCCCCGCGGACCGCCCCACGGGCCGTCCTGTTCGATCGGGACGGGACCATCGTCGAGGACGTCCCGTACAACGGGGACCCCTCGCTGGTGGAGCCCATGCCCGGTGCCCGGGACGTCCTCGATCGGTTGCGCGCCGACGGCGTGCGCCTCGGCGTCGTCACCAACCAGTCCGGGATCGCCCGCGGCATCGTCACGCGGGAGCAGGTCGACGCCGTCAACGCGAGGGTCGAGGAGCTGCTCGGCCCGTTCGACCTCTGGGAGGTCTGCCCCCACGGACCGGGGGACGGCTGCCGGTGCCGCAAACCCGGCCCGGGCATGGTCCTGTCCGCGAGCGGGCGACTCGACCTGGACCCGTCCGACGTCGCCGTCATCGGTGACATCGGCGCCGACATGGGCGCTGCTGCCGCCGCCGGGGCACGAGCAGTGCTCGTCCCCACCGTGGTGACCCTCGAGGACGAGATCCGCTCGGCGCCCGCCGTCGCGGGGAGCCTCGCCGAGGCCGTGGCCCTCCTGTGGGAGGGGGCCCCATGAGGCGCCGCGTGCTGGTCGCACGCCTCGACAGCGCCGGCGACGTGCTGCTCGCCGGACCGGCCGTGCGGGCCATCGCGGCGGGGGACCACGGGGATTCGCCCAACGACGTCGTGCTCCTGTGCGGACCGCAGGGCGCCGCCGCGGGTCGGCTGCTACCCGGTGTGGCCGACGTCGTGATCTGGTCCGCCCCCTGGATCGTGGACCCCGCACCCGATCCGACGCCCGAGCTGATCGCCGAGCTGCAGGACGCCGTGGAGGCGCTGGAGGTGGACGAGGCCGTGATCCTGACCTCCTTCCACCAGTCGCCGCTGCCGCTCGCCCTCCTGCTGCGCCTCACGGGGGTCCGGCGCATCGCCGGCGCGTCCGTGGACTACGCCGGATCCCTCCTGGACGTGCGCATCAGGCCGGGGGAGGACTTCCCCGAGGACCAGCCGGAGGCCGAGCGGGCCCTGAGGATCGCCGAGGCCGCGGGCTACGCCCTGCCGGACGGCGACGACGGGCGGCTGCAGGTCACCCCCCGCCCGGACCCCGCGGAGGTGGAGGAGCTCGTGGGGGAGGGGCCCTACGTGGTGGTGCACCCCGGCGCCGCCGTCCCCGCCCGCGCCTGGCCGCCCCTGCACCACGCCGCCGCCGTGGAGCTGCTCACCGCCGCGGGCTTCCGCGTGGTGGTCACGGGGGGCCCGGGCGAGACCGGCCTGACCTCCACCGTGGCGGGTCCTGAGGGCCTGGACCTCGGCGGCAGGACGGATCTGGACACCCTGGGGACCGTGCTGGCGGGGGCCACGGTGGTCATCACGGGCAACACCGGACCGGCCCACCTGGCCGCTGCCGTGGGCACCCCCGTGGTGTGCCTGTTCTCACCCGTGGTCCCCGCCGTCCGTTGGGCGCCGTACAGGGTCCCCGTGGAGCTGCTCGGGGACCAGGACGCCGCCTGTGCGCTCACCCGGGCCCGCATCTGCCCCGTCCAGGGCCACCCGTGCCTGTCGAACGTCTCGCCGGAGGACGTGGTCGACGCCGTCCTCCGGCTCAGTTCCGGTATCTCATCACTCGGCTCGCGCCGCAGCATCGGCCGCACCGACGGCCGCAGACAGACGAGGGGAAAGCAATGAGGATCCTGCTCTGGCACGTCCACGGAGGGTGGACCGACGCCTTCGTCAGGGGGCGGCACACCTGTGTGCTTCCCACCGAGCCCGACGGCGGTCCGTGGGGACTCGGCCGGGCCGGTCGCGACTGGCCGGACAGCGTGGTCGAGGTCGCTCCCGGGGACCTCGCGGACGCCGACATCGACGTCGTCGTCCTCCAGCGCGCGGAGGAGATCGCCGCGTGCGAGCGGCTCCTCGGACGCACCCCCGGGCGGGACCTGCCGGCGGTGTTCGTGGAGCACAACACACCGCGCCGCGACATCGTGGGCACCGTGCACCCGCTGGCGGACCGGACGGACATCCCGATCGTCCACGTCACGCACTTCAACGACCTCTTCTGGGACAGCGGCCGTGCCCGGACCACGGTGATCGAGCACGGCATCGTGGATCCCGGCTATCTCTACTCCGGGGACCTGCAGCAGCTCGCGCTCGTGATCAACGAGCCGGTCCGGCGGGGCCGCATCACCGGCACCGACCTGCTGCCTCGCTTCGCCGGCGTCGCACCCCTCGAGGTCTTCGGCATGGGCACCGGCACCCTCGCGGACGCCCTGGATCTGGGACCGGGCGAGCTGCGCATCGGCGGGGACCTCCCGACCAAGCAGCTCCACGCGAGGCTGGGACGCTCGCGGGCCTACGTCCACCCGCTGCGCTGGACCTCGCTGGGACTGTCCCTCCTGGAGGCCATGCACGTGGGTCTGCCGGTCCTGGTGCTCGCCACCACCGAGGCCGCCCGGGCCGTACCCGCAGGCGCCGGCGCCGTCTCGACGAGCGTCGAGGACCTCCTGCGTGCTGCGGCCCGGCTGATCGAGGACCCTGACGAGGCCCGCACGCGCGGCCTCGTGGCACGCGAGGCCGCCCTCGCCCGGTACGGACTCGCCCGCTTCCTGTCCGACTGGGACGCGGTCCTCGACGAGGAGGCGTCCCGGCTGCGAGGACAGCTCGTCACCGAGAGGAGAGCGCCGTGAGGATTTCCATGGTGTCCGAACATGCGAGCCCGCTCGCGGCACTCGGAGGCGTCGACGCCGGTGGCCAGAACGTCCATGTCGCCGAGCTGTCCCTGGCCCTCGCGCGCCGGGGACACGACGTCACCGTCTACACGCGCCGCGACGATCCGGACCTGCCCGCCCGCGTCCGCTCGGAGCCGGGACTCGAGGTGGTGCACGTGGACGCCGGCCCGGCCGGCGCCGTCGCCAAGGACCTCCTCCTGCCGTACATGGGGGCGCTCGCGGACGGCATCGTCGCGGACTGGGGCCAGGACGCACCCGACATCGTGCACGGCCACTTCTGGATGTCCGGCCTCGCGGCGCTGGATGCAGCGCGCCGCAGCGCAGGCGCGGGCCGACCGGTGCGGGTCGTCCAGACCTTCCACGCGCTCGGGACGGTCAAGCGGCGCCACCAGGGCGTCGAGGACACCAGTCCGGCCGAGCGGATCTCCCTCGAGGCGATGGTGGGCCGCAGCGCGGACCACGTGGTGGCCACCTGCTCGGACGAGGTGTTCGAGCTCGCGGCGATGGGCGTGCCGGACGGCAGGGTCTCCATCGCCCCCTGCGGCGTCGATCTGGACCTCTTCACCCCCCGCGGCCCCGTGGAGGAGCGGAACCGGGCACACCGGATCGTCAGCGTGGGCCGGCTCGTGCCGCGCAAGGGCATGGACCTGGCCATCCGTGCGCTGCGTGAGCTCACCGACCTCGGGCGCAGCGACGTCGAACTCGTGATCGTGGGCGGCGCGGGCAACTCGGCCGGACTGCAGGACGATCCCGAGGCGCAGCGCCTGCTGACCCTGGCGGCGGACCTCGGCGTCGCTGACCGCGTGGTGCTGCGCGGCCAGGTGTCCCGGGCGGAGATGCCGGCGGTCCTCCGGAGCGCCGACGCCGTCGTCTGCGCGCCCTGGTACGAACCCTTCGGGATCGTCCCGCTCGAGGCCATGGCATGCGGCGTACCCGTCGTCGCCGCGGCCGTGGGCGGCCTGGTGGACACCGTCGTCGACGGCACCACCGGACTCCACGCACCGCCGCAGGATCCGCCCGCCATCGCCGCGGCGATCGGCTCCCTCCTCGCCGATCCGGCCCGGGCCCGCGAGCTCGGCGAGAACGGCCACCGGCGGGTGCTGGCGCGCTACTCCTGGGACAGGATCGCCGCCGACACCGAGACGGCGTATCTCGCCGCACTGGGCACGACGGCGCCACCACCGACCACGGCGCAGCACACCACCGCGCGCCCACTCGAGAGCACGGGAGGCCGGGCACTGTGACCACGGATTTGAGGACCACGGAACTGAGGACCACGGGACTGTCGGACACGGAACTGAGGACTACGGATCTGTCGGACACGAATTTGTCGGACACGGGACTGTCGGACACGGACGCACGTCCGCGGAACGGCCTGCCGCACCCCGTCGGGACCCTCGACGCCTCGCTCGAGGACTCGGAGCGCCTGGTCCTGGAGCATCTGCGGGCCCTCACGCCGGCCCTGGAATCGCTGTCCCGGAATGCCGGGACGCTCGCGGAGTGGGGACGCGAACTGGCCACCCGCCTCATGGGCGGTCAGCGACTGCTCGCCGCCGGCAATGGCGGCTCGGCGGCCGAGGCGCAGCATCTGACGGCGGAGCTGGTGGGTCGCTTCGACGGGGAGCGGGAGCCGTTCTCGGCCATCTCGCTGCACGCCGAGAGCTCGGCGGTCACCGCGATCGCCAACGACTACGGCTTCGAGCAGCTGTTCGCCCGCCAGGTACGCGCGCACGGCCGTGAGGGGGACATCCTGATGCTCTTCAGCACCAGCGGCAGGAGCCCCAATCTGCTGCGCGCGGCGGAGACGGCCCGGGCGGCCGGCATCACCACGTGGGCGCTGACGGGTGCCGGCCCCAACCCGCTCACCGAGTGCGTGGACTCCTCCGTGGCGATCGATGCCGTCTCGGCCAGCGCCCAGGAGGGGCACCTGATCGCCCTGCACGCCGTCTGCCGTGCCTTCGACGCGGCGGTGCTGCGCCGTCGGGAGGAACAGCAGTGTGAGGAGAACCAGCCGTCCGGGGAGAACCGGCGGTCCGGGGAGAGCCGGTCGGGTAGGGAGGAGCAGCGATGAGGATCGTGGTGGTGGGGGACGTGCTGCTCGACACGGATCTCTCCGGGGGAGCGGGGCGACTGTCACCGGATGCGCCCGTGCCCGTGGTCGAGGTCGACGCCGTGCGGCGGCGCCCGGGCGGCGCGGGCCTCGTGGCGCGCATGGTCCGGGGCGAGGGGCACGAGGCCGTCCTCGTGACGGTCCTCGGGGACGACGACGCCGCGGGGCTCCTGCGCGCCGAGCTCGACGGCATCGACGTCGTCGCGGGCCCCTCGCAAGCCCCGACCCCCGTGAAGACGCGGATCCGTGCGTCGGGCCAGGCGGTGGTGCGGTTCGACGAGGGCTGCGCGCCGCCACCGGCGCCGGAGTGCACCGACGGGATGCTCGCAGCGCTGACCGGGGCCGACGCGATCATCGCGGCGGACTACGGTCGCGGCGTCCTGGCCAATGCCGAGTTGCGGGCACACCTCGCGGCGGTGGCCGGATCCACCCCTGTCATCTGGGATCCGCACCCGCTCGGTGCCGAGCCCGTGCCGGGCGTGGCAGCCGTGACCCCGAATCTCGGGGAGGCCCTGCGTTTCGCCGGGGTCCGCGGGTCCGGGACCTCGGCAGCCGCGGCGGCGGCCGACGTCCTCCTGGAGACCTGGGGGAGCCGAGCCGTGATCGTCACGATGGGCGATCACGGCGCCCTGGTCGCCGCGCCGGGACTGCTGCCCCAGGTGATCCCCGCACCGCGCGTGGATGCAGCGGATCCGTGCGGCGCCGGTGACCGCTTCGCCGTCGCGCTCGCCGTCGGGCTCGCCGAGGGGGCGGCGGTCGACGCCGCGGCCCGGCAGGCCACCGAGGCCGCGGCGTACTTCCTCGGGCTCGGCGGTCTCGCCTCGCTCGGCACCGGGCAGGGAGCGGCGCCGCTGCAGCTGCCGGTGGAGGGTCTCGACGCCCTGGAGGTGGTCCGACGGACGCGTGCGGCGGGCGGGACCGTGGTGGCGACCGGCGGCTGCTTCGATCTCCTGCACGCGGGGCACGCCCGCACACTCGCCGCGGCACGGCAGCTCGGCGACTGCCTCGTCGTGTGCCTGAACTCCGACGACTCCGTGCGCGGACTGAAGGGGGAGCACCGGCCCATCATCCGGCAGGACGACCGCGCCGAGCTGCTCACCGCGCTCGAGTGTGTCGACGCCGTGCTCGTGTTCACGGAGTCGACGCCGGAGAACGCGATCGCCCGGCTGCAGCCGGACATCTGGGTCAAGGGCGGCGACTATGCCGCGGAGGACCTCCCGGAGGCAGCCCTGATGAGCAGCTGGGGCGGCAGGACCGTCACCGTGCCCTACATCCCGGCGCGCTCCACCACGAAACTTGCCGCTGCTCTCGCCCGCGTGGGCTGAGCCGGCTGCAGATCCTCGTCCGGTCCGTCCGGGCACACTCAACGAAGGGAACACCATGACAGAGAACACCCCTGCCACCAGCTTCAACCCCGGGCGCGTCCTGGTGACCGGCGGAGGCTCCGGCCTCGGCGCCGCGATCGTCCAGGGCGTCGTCGCCGCCGGCGGGACCGCCGTCGTGCTCGACCGCGACATCAGCCGCGTCAGCGGCGTGAAGGCCTTCGAGGTCGACGTCGCCGACCGCGCGGCCGTCGAGGCGGCGGTCACCGCGGCCGCCGAGATGCTCGACGGGCTCGACGCCGTGGTGACCGCCGCGGGGATCGACCGCTGCGGGGCCCTGGACACCGTGGCGGCCGACGAGTGGGAGAAGGTGATCGGCGTCAATCTCCTGGGCACCGCCTCGACGGCACGCGCCGCACTGCCGTACCTGAAGCAGTCCCACGGCCGCGTCGTCACGATCGCCTCGACCCTGGGTATCAAGGCCGTCGGCGACGCGACGGCCTACTGCGCCTCGAAGTTCGGCGTCATGGGTTTCTCCCAGGCACTCGCGGCGGAGACGGCGGGCGAGATGGGCGTGACGACCATCATCCCCGGCGGCATGAAGACCCGGTTCTTCGACGACCGGGACGAGCAGTACAAGCCGCAGGACGACTCGCGCCTCAACGATCCGGAGCGCGTCGCCGAGGCCATCCTGTTCGCCCTCTCGCAGCCGAAGAGCTGCGAGATCCGCGAGATGGTCATCGCCCACGCAGAAGAAGGCTCGTGGCCCTGAGTTCCGCCACGTCCGCGTAGACGGCGTCGGGCTGGACGGAGGCGACGAGCGGGTCGTCGTGCTCGCAGCGCTCCGCCGTCCAGCCCACCTGGCGCAGATCGGCGCCGCACGTGGCGCAGTGCGTCACCCAGGAGAAGTGCACACGGTGCAGCGTGCGGCCCACCGGGCCGGCGTTGATCATGTTCCCGATCCAGAAGACGCCCACCGTCGGTGTGCCCAGGGCCTGCGCCAGGTGCCTGGGCCCGCTGTCGTTGCCGACCACGACGGCGCTGGCCTCCAGGACGCCCAGCAGTTCGCCGAGCTCCAGCTCGCCCGCCAGGGAGCGGACCGACGCCGCCGGTGCCGCCCCGAGGGCCTGCCGGACGATCTCCTCGGCGGCCGGCACATCCGTGGCGTCACCGACCACCACCACCTCGCAGCCGTCGGCCGCCGCCCGCACGGCCACCTCCGCGAACGACGACGACGGCCAGCGGCGCCTGGGATCGGTGGCCCCCGGGTGCAGTGCGATCACCGGCCCCGGTCCCACGAGCCGCCTCGCCCGTTCGGCGTCGTCCGGGGTGAGCTGCAGCCGGGCCTCCAGGTCCACGGGCGCCGCGCCGGCCAGGCCCACGACCTCGAGGGCACGGAACACCTCGTGCTGGTAGTAGGCGTACGGGATGGTCCGCTCCAGCGCCGCGGCATCCGGGGTACGCGTGCCGACGGTGTGGGGCGCGTCGAGGCGCAGGAGGAAGGGATTGGAGTTCCTCCCGCCCCCGTGCAGCTGCACCGCCAGATCGAAGGACCCGCGAACCCCCGCGAAGAACCGGTCCACGGCGGCAGGATCCGCCTCGCCGGGCCGCACACCCTCGTGGACCGGCAGCTCCAGCACCTCGGCGACGGGGCCGGGCCTGCCGTCCAGCAGGGCCGCATGGGCGGGCATCCCGAGGAGGGTGATCGATGCCTCCGGGTAGCGGGCGTGGAGCGCGGTGATGGCCGGAAGGGCGAACATGAGGTCCCCCAGCCCCCCGCCGCGCAGTACCGCGATCCTGCGGACGTCCTCGAACGGGGCGAGCAGCGGGCCCACGGCCCTCGCGGTGTCCTGGCGCCCGCCGAACTCCGCCGTGGTCTCTGGGTGCTGCATGCCGTGCGTCCCCGTTCCTGGTGCTGGTGCTGGTAGCGGTGTCGGGAGGCCGGGCCTCCCGCTCCCATGCTTCCCATGCTAGGTGCGCCGGAGGAGTCGGGACGCCTCCGAATATCGGGGACGAGGCTGTGTGAACCGGCCGAGGCTGGGTACGGGACCAGTAGACGTGCAGGGCGATGCGGCCGCTGCAGGACGGATCGATCCCCGAGGAGCACAATGTCCATCGACGCCCAGGTGCACACGCCACGAGCCGAGCAGGACGAGGAGTCCATCGACATCCGGAACCCGGCCGACGGCAGCGAGGTGGGCAGTCTTCGCTGTGCGACGCAGGACGAGGTCGCTGCGGCCCTCGGGGCGGCGCGCGCGGCGCAGCCCTCCTGGGCCGCCACCCCTCCGGCCGACCGCGGGGCCGCGTTGCGCCGTGCGGCCGACGCGGTGCGCGGGGGAGCCAGGGAACTGGCCGAACTGAACACCCGCGAGACCGGCAAGCCGCTCGGCGACTCGCTCGGCGGGATAGAGGCGGCGATCTCGACGTTCGAGCAGTATGCCGAGCTCGGCCCGGTGCACCGCGGGCTCAGCCTGCGCGGGGCGGTCACCGCCACCGACTACACCGTCGCGGAGGCGCGGGGGGTCGCCGTCCTCCTGACCCCGTGGAACGATCCGGTGGCCGTCGCCGCCGGTCTGATCGGGGCAGCCCTCGTCACGGGGAACACCGTGATCCACAAGCCCAGCGAACGCTGCCCCCACGTGGGCGAACTCCTCGGACGGCTCCTGCAGTCCTCCTTCCCCGACGGTGTGCTCACCACACTCACCGGTGCTGCAGCCGTGGGCCGCATGCTCACCGGGCAGCCCGGCGTGGACGTCATCGCGCACGTGGGCTCGAGCGCTGCCGGTGCCGGTATCGCCCGCGCCGCCTCCGTCACCGGCGCGCACGTGATCCGCGAGAACGGCGGCAACGATCCGCTCGTCGTCGACGCCGACGTCGATCCCGCCTGGGCCGCGGCACAGGCGGCACTCGGCGCCTTCGCCAATGCCGGGCAGATCTGCACCTCCGTGGAGCGCATCTACGTGCACAGGGACATCGCCGAACCCTTCCTCACCGCCCTCGCCGACGAGGCGCAAAGCCGCAGCGCCGGCGGTACCTTCCCGCCCCTCGTCGACGGCCGCATGCGCGACGCCGTCGAGGCGCACGTCGGCGACGCCATCCGGCAGGGAGCGCAGTGCCTCGCCGGTGGTGCCACACCGACGGGCCCCGGCTCCCACTACCCGCCCACCGTCCTCACGGGATGCACCGACACCATGATGGTCATGACCGAGGAGACCTTCGGCCCCGTGGCCCCGGTGACCGTCGTCGACAGCTTCGAGGAGGGGCTCCGGCTGGCCTCCGCCGGCCCCTACGGTCTGACGGCCTCCGTCCTGACGGGAAGCATCGCCCACGCCCAGCAGGCCATCGCCGCGCTCGCGGTCGGCACCGTCAAGGTGAACGCCGTGTTCGGCGGCGCTCCCGGAGGCTCCGCCCAGCCGCGGGGGATCAGCGGCGCAGGCTTCGGCTACGGACCGGAGCTGCTCGACGAGTTCGCCCTCGTGAAGGTGGTCCACATCAGCTCCCCGCAGCAGGGCGCCTGATGTCAGGCGCGCAGGGCGGCACGGGTTCACCGGCGGGCACTCCGTCCGAAGGCCTGTCCGGTGACCTGTCCGGTGATCTCTCGGAGGTGCGCGGTCCGGCCGTCTGGGTCCCGGCGGCGATCGCCGCCGAGGCGCCGCTCGTGACCGTGGTCGGCGATGCGATCCTCGACGGCTGGTGGAGCGGTACGATCGAGCGCCTGTGCCGGGAGGCACCGGCGCCCGTGGTCGACATCCGGCGGCGCGACTACGCCGCGGGTGGCGCAGCCAACACCGCCATGAATCTCGCAGCCCTCGGGGCGAGGGTGCGCATGTGCGGGGTGATCGGGGCGGACGACGCCGGGGACCGGCTCCGGGCGATCCTCGAGGAGGCCGGGGTGAGCACCGCGGACCTGATGCAGGACGAGCGGGTCGCCACCACCACCAAGTACCGGATCGTCGGCGCCGGCCAGGTGATGCTCCGGATCGACGACACGCACGAGGGGCCTCCGACGGCGGCCGTCGACCTGCTGGCGCACAGGATCCCCGCAGCGGTGGCGGGCTCCGCCGTCGTCGTCGTCTGCGACTACGGCACGGGACTCCTCGACGCCACGGTCCGCGAGGCGCTCAGCGGCGTGACGACGCGCGACCCGGATCTGCTGGTGGTGGTCGACGCGCACGACACCGCCGCCTGGTCGGCGCTCCGGCCGGACATCGTCACGCCCAACGCTCAGGAGGCGGCGGCCGTCCTCGACCTGCGCCTCGATCCCCGGTCCGACCGTGCAGCCCGCGTGGTGGCGCGGCGCGACGAGCTGTTGGCTGCCACCGGAGCGGGCGCCGTCGTCGTGACCCTCGATCGTGACGGCACCGTCCTGCTCGGCCGGGACGGCGAGGACCACCGGACCTGGGCCAGACCGGCCGACGAGAAGCAGGCCTCCGGTGCGGGGGACACCTTCGTCGCCGGCCTCACCGTGGCCCGTGCCGCGGGTCTGCCCCTGTCCACGAGCCTCGACCTGGCGCAGGCCGCCGCCGACGTCGTCGTGCACCGGCCCGGCACCTCCGTGTGCACGACGGCGGATCTGACGCGGCATCTGCAGTCGTTCGCGGACTCGGCGCTCACCACCGCGGAACTGGTGCGCAGGGTCGAGGAGGACCGCGCCGACGGCAAGCGGATCGTGCTCACCAACGGCTGCTTCGACGTGCTGCACCGCGGCCACACGCGCTATCTCAACCAGGCGAAGCAGCTCGGCGACGTCCTCGTGGTGGCGCTGAACGACGACGACGGCGTGCGCCGGCTCAAGGGTCCGGACCGGCCCATCAACCCCATCGCCGACCGCGCCGGGATCATCGCGTCCCTGAGCTGCGTGGACTACGTCAGCGCGTTCAGCACCGACACCCTCGTGCCGCTCATCGACCTGTTGAAGCCGGACGTCTACGCCAAGGGCGGCGACTACACCGCGCAGATGCTGGAGGAGACACCCGCCGTGGAGGCCAATGGCGGTCGGGTGAGCATCCTCGACTATGTGCCCGAGCGCTCCACCGCTGCTGTCGTGCACCGGATCCGGTCACTGCCCGTCCCTCTGCCCACGATCGATGATGCCCCGTGACGCCCCGCCCGTCCGGCCAGTGGGCCTCCGGGGAGCCGGGGCGCGAACCGCTCGTCGACGTGCTGATCCCGTCCTACGGGCGGCCCGGGGAACTGGCCGTCACCCTGTCCGGGCTCGCGGCCCAGGAGGGCGTGCCCTTCCGCGTCGTCGTGAGCGACCAGAGCGAGGGCGATGACCTGCCCCTCGACCAGTCGGCGGTACGGGCCATGGTCCGGGTCCTGCGGGCCCAGGGCCGCACCGTGCAGCTCGAGAGGCATCTGCCCCGTCGCGGACTGGCCGAGCAGCGCAGTTTCCTCCTCTCCCTGGCGCGTGCGCCGTCCGTCCTCTTCCTCGACAACGACGTCTGGCTGGAGCCGGGATCGCTGGAGCGGATGAGCCGGGCGCTGCGCCGGGCCGGCTGCGGTTTCATCGGCTCCGCCGTCCAGGGACTGTCCTATCTTCACGACAGCCGGCCCGACGAGCGGACCACGCTGAGTCTGTGGCCCGACGACGTGGTGACCCCGGAGCGGATCCGTGAGGGCACCGAGGGCTTCGAGCGCTGGCCGCTGCACAACGCCGCGAATCTTGCCCATGCCGCCGTGGAGCTCGCCATCCCTCCGGGCGAGTGGCGGCTCTACCGCGTGGCCTGGGTGGGCGGCTGCGTCCTGTTCGACCGGCAGGCCCTGCTCGACGTCGGCGGGTTCGACTTCTGGGACCGGTTGCCGACCGAGCATGCGGGGGAGGACGTCGCCGTGCAGTGGCGCGTCATGGAGCGCTTCGGCGGCGCCGGCATCATCCCGTCGGGTGCCGTGCATCTCGAGGCGCCCACCACGGTGACGGACCGTGGCACAGACGCTGCCCGGGTGATCCTGGGTCAGTGAAGAAGGTGCTCCCGCCCGGGAGCACCTGCAGGAGATGGAACCGACACGAAGGAGCACCACATGGCAGATCCGAGCCCGATCGACCTGCAGAAGGCGCTGGGCGGCATGGAGTACCCGGCGTCCAAGGACGATCTCGTGAAGCACGCCAAGGACAACGGCGCGGACCCGTCGGTCATGGAGACCCTCCAGGGGCTTCCCGACCGCCAGTTCGACTCACCGGCGGACGTGAACAAGGACGCCTCGAACTAGGAGTTCTTCCCACTGACGGTGGTGGTCCGGCCGAGGACCGCCACCGTCAGTGCGCCTTCGTCGGGAGGATCCAGGGAGCAGCCGACCCGGCCACGTCAGCGGTGCACAGCGCCGCCGTCGCGTTGTGGTCGGAATGACGGCGGATGATACTGGGAACCGACGGGGATCCCCGAGCCGACCGATCATGCGGTGCGGCATCGGCCCTCGTCCCTCCACGACGGTCGTCGGAGGCGGAAGGGTTGTGCGGTGGAAACGCGTACGAGTTCACAGGTCTCGCCGCTACGAGGAGCCGGCGCGGGGATGACAGCTGGACGGCCCGCAGCAAGCTCGGGATCGACTCCGGACGACAGCCACACCGCGTGGAGCCGGCCATGAGCAACACGCTTCCCCTCCCGTGCACCGGGGGCGCCGTCGCAGCCGAGGTGCAGCAGCCGGACGGCCTGAACAAGCGGGGAACCCTGATCGCCACGATCCTGGGGTCGAGCCTGGCATTCGTCGTCGGATCGATCATCAACGTGGCCCTGCCGCAGATCCAGCAGGACTTCGGCGCCGGGGTCACCGGCGTGCAATGGGTGGTCAATGCCTACCTGTTGCCGCTCGGTGCGCTGGTGCTCATCGGTGGTGCCCTGGGTGACAAGTACGGGCGACGACGGATCTTCCTGGCGGGGCTGGTGATCTTCGCCGTCGCCTGCATCCTCTGCGCGGTGGCGTGGAGCTTCCCGGTGCTGCTGCTCGGACGGGTCCTGGAGGGCGTCGGCGCCGCGATGCTGGCACCGACGTCCCTGGCGATCCTCGCCGACGCCTTCTCGGGACGGGCACGAGGTGCCGCCATCGGCACCTGGGCGGCCGCCGGCGCAGCAGCCGGAGCCGTGGCACCGCTCCTCGGCGGGGTGATCGTCGACGTCGCCGGATGGCGGTGGGCGTTCGTCCTGATGGTGCCGCTCTCGCTGATCGCTCTGGTCGTGGCGTACCGGTCGGTGCGCGAGAGCCGGGCGGACGCCGAGGAGACCTCGTCCCTGGACTGGACCGGTGCAATCCTGTCCGGAGTGGGTCTCTTCGCGGTGATCTGGGCGCTGATCGCCCTCCCGGACCGCGGCATGACCGGCCTGGTCTGGTTCGCGCTGGTGTCCGGGCTTCTCCTCCTCGCGGCGTTCCTCGTCGTCGAACACCGCCTGGGGGACGCGGCGATGACCCCGCTCGTGCTGTTCACCAGGCCTACCTTCTCGGGCCTGTCGATCCTGACGTTCTTCCTCTACGCCGCCCTCGGTGGGCTCCTGGTGCTCCTGCCCTACGTCCTGATCGAGGAGGTGGGCTACTCCGCCACGCAGGCCGGAGCGGCGATCCTGCCCTTCCCGCTCCTGATGTTCCTTCTCTCACGCTTCGCCGGCGGCACCCTGTCCGACCGGTTCGGCACGAGGAGCCTGCTGACGGTCGGATCCGGTCTGGTCGCCGGAGGCTTCCTGCTGTTCTCGGCCGTCCCCTCGGCGGACGTCGACTACTGGCTGCACATCTTCCCCGGGCTCGTCGTCCTCGCCCTCGGAATGGCCACCTCCGTGGCTCCCCTGACGACGGCCGTGCTCAACAGCGTGGGGCAGCGCTACACCGGGGTGGCCTCGGGAGTGAACAATGCCATCTCGCGCATCGCGGGCCTCGTGGCCACGGCCTTCCTCGGACTCGTCCTCATCGGTTCGGCCGACGATCTCCTGGCAGGCTTTGCCGCCGCGGCCTGGGTCGGTGCGGGACTCGCGCTGCTCAGCGCCACCACAGCGTTCGTCCTCGTGCGCGACACGGCGGATCCACCGGATTGACGCGGCACCTCCAGGCACCGCCGTCAGGCCGGCGACGCGCCCCGTCCTGAATCGAGGGCTCCGGCGACGCTCTGTTCGAGGGGGTCGATCGTGGCGTCGGGGAGCACGATCAGTCCGTCGAGCTCGCGGCGCGCCCTGCGGTACGCGGCCTGCCGCTCACAGCTCCATCGTAGGCACCGGTGCTGCCGACGCGGAGGTTCCCGGACAAAACGAAACCCCGTCCGTCAGGCGGCGAGACCTGGCGAACGGGGAATCGAAGTGCACCCCTCGGGACTTGAACCCGAAACCCATTGATTAAGAGTCAATTGCTCTGCCAATTGAGCTAGAGGTGCGTAGCGTTTTCCCTCCCGATTTCACCCGGTCGGCAACCCGCAACAGCACTGAACATTACCAGCACCTGCGCCGAATCATGAAACCCGCTGCGGCGCCGAGCGGCGCACCGGCCCGGGACCGGGGCGCCGCACCTGGACGTCGCCGGGGACGGGCGCACTAGGCTGACGGCATGACGCCTCCAGAGCCGGCCGCCGAGCACCGACCAGTACGCACCCTCAGCGTCCCGACCACCGAACTCAGGGACGCCCTCGCCGACGCTTCGCCGAACGTCGACGTGGTGCTGTGGGACTTCCGGGACGCGCCCGACGGCGTGGATCACGCCGATCTCGACGCCGCCGTCCTGCCCTACGCGGGAGACGCCGTCGTCCCGCCCTTCACGGCCCAGCCCGATCTGGCCGGAGCGTTCGCGACGGCGACCGGGCTGAAGCTGGTCCACACGCAGTCGACCGGCTATGACGGGGTCGTCGATCTCGTGGGGCCGGACGTCGCGATCGCCACGGCCGCAGGGGTTCATGCCGCTGCGACGGCGGAGCTGGCCGTGGGGCTGGCACTGGCCTCGCTGCGGGGGATCGACGACGCCGTGCGGCAGCAGGCCGACGGCGTCTGGCGCAGCGCGCGCTATCCGGGCCTGGCGGACCGGCGGGTGCTGCTCGTGGGAGTGGGGGGCATCGGCGCCGAGATCGGGCGGCGGCTCGAGACCTTCGACACCGTGCTCACCCGGGTGGGCAGCACTGCCCGCGACGACGACCAGGGCCATGTCCACGCGAGCGACGAACTGGTCGATCTCGCACCGCACCACGACGTCGTGATCGTCATCACGCCGCTGACGGAGTCGACGCACGGACTCGTCGGGCGGGAGGTCCTCGCCGCGCTGCCCGACGGCGCCCTCGTGGTCAATGTGGCCCGCGGAGCGGTCGTCGACACCGAGGCATTGACCCGCGAGGTGGTCTCCGGGCGCCTGCGGGCCGCCCTCGACGTCGTCGACCCGGAACCCCTTCCGGAGGGCCACCCGCTGTGGAGTGCTCACGGGGCCATCATCACGCCGCACAACGGTGGGAACACGGCAGCGTTCCCACCCCGCATCCTCGCGCTGCTCCGCCGCCAGATCGGCACGCTCGGGGAGGGCGGGGAACCGGTCAACCTGGTGCAGCGGGGCCCCTGGGGTCGGCGCGCGTCCGACGGGACGCTCAGGCCATAGCGATGAAGGCCGTCATGAAGGCCGCGAAGTCGACGACGTCGTCGGCCTGGTCCAGCCGCAGGGGAGCTCCGGGCCCGATCTCGAGCACCGGTTCCGGTTCCAGGCCGAACCGGAAGATGCGCCCCACGCTCGTGCCCACCTCGTAGCTCCCGTCCTCCCACTGGAGTGCGTGCGCCAGATTGGTCATGTTCACCTCCGCGGGGACACCGGCCCCCGTGATCCCGGAGAGGTGGGTGGGAGCGATCATGAGTTCGGCGGGCTTCCAGCGGTAGCCCACCACGAAGGCCCTCCCGGGTCCCGACCCGTCGGCGATGCCATCGTGGCAGGACGCGACCACGAGGTTGTAATCGCCGTAATTGGGGATCTGGCCGTCGAACACGAGTCGGAAGGCGTCCTTCAGTTCCTGTCCGCCCTCGGGCGGTCGCGCGGGTCCATCGGGGTGTTCGGAAGTCATATCACGCCGCTTCGCTAGGAGGCTGTCGGTCCGGTTCCGGAAGGGGAACCGATCGCGCTACGTCCGGCAGGCGGGTGGGGAAAGCCCGCGAGATCCACACTGTACCGGAGGGTGCACCGGCTGTAACAGGAGGGTCACAGAGCAAAAGGGGCCTGCGGCAACGGCCTAGACTCTCCCTCATGAGTGTGGAGACGACCCCGGACATCAAGCCCAGAAGCCGCACCGTCACGGACGGTATCCACGCGGCCCCCGCCCGCGGCATGTTCCGGGCGGTGGGTATGGGCGACGACGACTTCGCGAAGCCGCAGGTCGGTGTGGCGAGTTCCTGGAACGAGATCACGCCCTGCAATCTCTCGCTGAACCGGCTGGCCCAGGGTGCCAAGGAGGGCGTGCATGCCGGGGGAGGCTTCCCCATGCAGTTCGGCACCATCTCGGTCTCCGACGGCATCTCCATGGGACACGAGGGCATGCACTTCTCCCTCGTCTCCCGGGAGGTCATCGCCGATTCGGTGGAGACCGTCATGGAGGCCGAGCGGATCGACGGCTCCGTGCTCCTCGCGGGATGCGACAAGTCGCTGCCGGGCATGCTCATGGCCGCCGCGCGCCTCGATCTGGCCTCCGTGTTCCTCTACGCCGGGACCATCATGCCCGGCTTCGCCAAGCTCGAGGACGGCACGGAGAAGGAGGTCACGCTGATCGATGCCTTCGAGGCGGTCGGTGCGTGTGCTGCCGGCACGATGAGCCTGAAGGACCTCGACAGCATCGAGCGCGCCATCTGCCCCGGCGAGGGAGCCTGCGGCGGCATGTACACCGCGAACACCATGGCCTGCATCGGCGAGGCCCTCGGCATGTCCCTGCCCGGATCGGCGGCGCCGCCCTCGGCCGATCGCCGTCGCGACCTGTTCGCCCGCAGGTCCGGTGAGGCGGTCGTCAATCTGCTGCGCCTCGGGATCACGGCCCGCGACATCATGACCAAGAAGGCGTTCGAGAACGCCATCGCCGTCACCATGGCGTTCGGCGGCTCCACGAACGCCGTCCTGCACCTGCTCGCCATCGCCCGCGAGGCCGAGGTGGAGCTCACCCTCGACGACTTCACCCGCATCGGGGATCGCATCCCGCACCTCGGCGACCTGAAGCCCTTCGGCCGCTACGTGATGTTCGACGTCGACAAGGTGGGAGGCGTCCCGGTGATCATGAAGGCACTGCTCGACGCCGGCCTGATCCACGGCGACTGCCTCACCGTCACCGGGAAGACGGTCGCGGAGAACCTCGCGGAGATCGATCCGCCGGATCTCGACGGCAAGATCCTGCGGGCCCTCGACAACCCGCTGCACAAGACCGGCGGGATCACCATCCTGCACGGCTCTCTCGCGCCGGAGGGCGCCGTGGTCAAGAGCGC
Source organism: uncultured Arthrobacter sp. (assembly GCF_947493765.1). GTDB lineage: Bacteria > Actinomycetota > Actinomycetes > Actinomycetales > Micrococcaceae > Arthrobacter_D. The sequence goes on along the minus strand of NZ_CANLSZ010000001.1, from coordinate 219,551 downwards.
CGGCTTCGACGCCGACGTCTTCGAGGGGACCGCCCGCGTGTTCGAGCGCGAGCAGGGTGCCCTCGACGCACTCGACGCCGGTGGCATCCGTGCCGGGGACGTCGTCGTGATCCGCTACGAGGGGCCCAAGGGCGGTCCCGGCATGCGCGAGATGCTCGCCATCACCGGTGCCATCAAGGGCGCCGGCCTCGGCAAGGACGTCCTCCTGCTCACCGACGGCCGCTTCTCGGGAGGGACCACGGGCCTGTGCATCGGACACGTGGCGCCGGAGGCGGTGGACGGCGGCCCCATCGCCTTCGTGCGCGACGGCGACCGCATCCGCGTCGACATCGCCGCCAAGAGCTTCGACCTGCTGGTCGACGAGGCCGAGCTCGAGCAGCGCAGGGTGGGCTGGGAGCCCCTGCCCGCGCGCTACACGAGGGGAGTGCTCGGCAAGTACGCCAAGCTGGTGCACTCGGCATCGACGGGCGCCTACACGGGGTAGCGGGTAGTCCGGTTAGTGTCCACTAACCGGACTGATCCGTCTCACATCGTGAGACGAGCAGGGGTGGCGGTTGACACTGTTTTCCGCGGGCGGGGACACTACAGATATGCAGCTCGTACCCGTAGTCGTCATTCTTACCCAGCGCGTGGTCTGAGACCCGTCCGGTAGACGACTCGAGCCGCGCGCAACCCCTCACCAAGCCCCACCGGGCCGAGGGGTTTTTTTGTTGACATGACCTGTCGGCAGACCCCATCGCGTGGATGTACGTCCGCAGTCAGAGCAGTAGCAAGGCAGCACCCTTTCCGAAGGAAGTTCCAGATGTCCAAGGGATCGCCCATCAGCCCAGCACTGCTGGCAGCACGGCCAGCACCTCCGGCAGCGCCCGCACGGGATGCAGCCCCGGTGCGGGACACGGCGCAGGTCGCGCCGGCCGGCGCCGTCCGTGGCCCCAACACCGTCGTCGCCCCCACCCCGATGCTCGGATCGGCGGCGATCGTGAGGTCCCTCGAGGAACTCGGCGTCGACGACGTCTTCGGTCTCCCGGGGGGAGCCATCCTTCCCACGTACGATCCGCTCCTGGCCTCGACCAAGCTGCGCCACATCCTCGTGCGGCACGAACAGGGCGCCGGTCACGCGGCGCAGGGCTATGCCATGGTCACGGGCCGTCCGGGCGTGTGCATCGTGACCTCCGGCCCGGGCGCCACGAACCTGGTGACGGCCCTGGCGGACGCCCACATGGACTCCGTCCCCATGGTGGCCATCACCGGGCAGGTCTCCAGCGCGTTCATCGGCTCCGACGCCTTCCAGGAGGCGGACATCGTCGGCATCACCATGCCGATCACCAAGCATTCCTACCTGGTGACCGATGCGCGGGACATCCCCCGGGTGCTCGCCGAAGCCTTCCACATCGCCACCACGGGGCGTCCCGGACCCGTGCTCGTCGACATCGCCAAGGACGCCCAGCAGGCCCATATGAGCTTCTCGTGGCCGCCCAAGATCGAGCTCCCCGGCTACCGTCCGGTGCTCCGCGGCCATGCCAAGCAGGTCCGTGAGGCCGCCCGGCTCATCGCAGAGGCCCAGCGCCCCGTGCTCTACGTGGGTGGCGGCTGCCTCAAGGCGCACGCCTCGGCAGAGCTGCTGGAACTGGCCGAACTCGTCGGTGCCCCCGTGGTGACCACGCTGATGGCGCGCGGCGTGTTCCCGGACTCGCACGAGCAGCACGTGGGGATGCCCGGCATGCACGGCTCGGTCTCCGCCGTCACGGCACTCCAGCAGTCGGATCTGCTGATCACCCTGGGCGCGCGCTTCGACGACCGCGTCACCGGTGTGCTCTCCAGCTTCGCCCCGCACGCGAAGGTGATCCACGCGGACATCGATCCCGCGGAGATCTCCAAGAACCGCCTCGCCGACGTGCCGATCGTCGGCTCCGTCAAGGAGATCATCCCCGAGCTGACCGGGGCGGTGCGCAGTGCCTTCGATACCCAGGGACGTCCCGACATCTCCGCGTGGTGGAAGACCATCTCCCGCCTGCAGGCCACCTACCCGGTCGGCTTCACGCAGCCCGAGGACGGCCTGTCGGCACCGCAGCAGGTCATCAAGCGCATCGGCGAGCTCACCGGACCGGAGGGCGTCTTCGTCTCCGGGGTGGGCCAGCACCAGATGTGGGCCGCGCAGTTCATCCAGTACGAGCGCCCGCACTCGTGGCTCAACTCCGGGGGCCTGGGCACCATGGGGTACTCCGTCCCCGCGGCGATGGGGGCAAAGGTGGGCGACCCGGACCGCGTGGTCTGGGCCATCGACGGCGACGGCTGCTTCCAGATGACCAACCAGGAGCTCGCCACCTGCGTGATCAACAACATCCCCATCAAGGTGGCGGTGATCAACAACTCGTCCCTGGGCATGGTGCGCCAGTGGCAGACCCTCTTCTACGAGGGGCGGTACTCCAACACGGATCTGAACACCGGGCACGACACGAGGCGGGTGCCCGACTTCGTGAAGCTCGCGGACGCCTACGGGTGCGTGGGCCTGCGCTGCGAACGCGACGAGGACATCGACGCGACCATCCAGCAGGCACTGGCCATCAACGACCGCCCCGTGGTCATCGACTTCGTGGTGAGCCGCGACTCGATGGTGTGGCCCATGGTCCCCTCGGGCGTCAGCAACGATCTCATCCAGATCGCCCGCGGCATGACCCCCACCTGGGAAGAGGAGGACTGACCATGGCACGCCACACTCTCTCCGTCCTCGTCGAGGACGTCCCCGGCGTCCTGACCCGCGTCGCGAGCCTCTTCGCCCGTCGTGCGTTCAACATCAACTCCCTCGCCGTCGGACCGACGGAGGTGGCGGGGATGTCGCGCATCACCGTGGTGGTCGAGGCCGAGGGTGACCTGCTCGAACAGGTCACCAAGCAGCTGAACAAGCTCGTGAACGTGCTCAAGATCGTCGAACTGACCACCGAGCAGTCCGTGCAGCGCGACCACGTGCTCATCAAGGTCAGGGCCGACGCCGCGACCCGCCTCCAGGTGACGCAGGCGGCCGATCTGTTCCGCGCCTCCGTTGTCGACGTGGCCATCGACTCACTGATCATCGAGGCCACGGGGACCGCGGAGAAGCTCGCGGCGCTCCTGTCCGTGCTCGAACCGTTCGGTGTCCGCGAGATCGTCCAGTCGGGCACCCTCGCGATCGGGCGCGGCGCCAAGTCGATGAGCGATCGCGCCCTCCGCAGCGCCTAGCGCGCCGCTCCTTCCAGACCACCCCCGCACCATCCGACAGAGGAGAAACACCCGTGACCGAGTTGTTCTATGACGACGATGCAGATCTTTCGATCATCCAGGCCCGCACCGTGGCCGTGATCGGCTACGGCAGCCAGGGCCACGCCCACGCGCTGAGCCTGCGTGATTCCGGCGTCGACGTGCGCGTGGGACTGAAGGAGGGCTCGGCGTCGCGCGCCAAGGCCGAGGCGGAGGGTCTGCGTGTGCTCTCCGTCGCCGAGGCCACCGCCGAGGCGGACCTGATCATGGTCCTCACACCCGACCAGGTGCAGCGCCACGTGTACAAGGAGGACATCGCCCCGAACCTGCAGGCCGGTGACGCCCTCTTCTTCGGCCACGGCTTCAACATCCGCTTCGGCTACATCGAGCCGCCGGCCGACGTCGACGTGGCGCTCGTGGCACCGAAGGGGCCCGGGCACATCGTCCGCCGCGAGTTCGAGGCCGGCCGCGGGGTGCCCGACCTCATCGCCGTCGAGCAGAATCCCTCCGGGGCGGCGCGCGAGCTCGCCCTGTCCTACGCGAAGGCGATCGGCGGCACCCGCGCCGGCGTCATCGAGACCACGTTCACCGAGGAGACCGAGACGGATCTCTTCGGCGAGCAGGCCGTGCTCTGCGGCGGCGCCTCGCAGCTCGTCCAGTACGGGTTCGAGACGCTGACCGAGGCGGGCTACAAGCCCGAGGTGGCCTACTTCGAGGTGCTCCACGAGCTCAAGCTGATCGTGGACCTCATGGTGGAGGGCGGCATCGCCAAGCAGCGCTGGAGCGTGTCCGACACCGCCGAGTACGGCGACTACGTGTCCGGGCCGCGCGTGATCACCCCGGACGTGAAGGAGAACATGAAGGCCGTCCTCGCGGACATCCAGAGCGGTGCCTTCGCCAAGCGGTTCATCGACGACCAGGACGCCGGCGCTCCGGAGTTCACGGAGCTGCGCAAGAAGGGCGAGGACCACCCGATCGAGGCCACGGGCCGCGAGCTGCGCAAGCTGTTCTCCTGGATCCGGACGAACGACGACTACACCGAGGGTTCCGTCGCCCGCTGACGGCTTCACCCCTTCCGGCAGGACACGTGCTCGACGTCGAGCCCGTGTCCTGCCGTCCCTGTGTCCGGGCCCTGATCTCCGTCCTCCCGGCCCGTCCCTCCTGCTCCGCCCGCTGATCCAGCCCGAAGGAACCCCTGTGACCTCCAGACCCGTCGTCCTGCTCGCCGAAGAACTCTCTCCCGCCACCGTCGAGGCACTGGGACCCGACTTCGAGATCCGCAGCACCGACGGGGCCGATCGCGGTCTGCTGCTCGCGGCGCTGGCCGACGTCGACGCCGTCCTCATCCGCTCCGCCACGCAGCTCGACGCCGAGGCCATCGCCGCGGCCCCGAAGCTCAAGGTCATCGCCCGCGCCGGCGTGGGCCTGGACAACGTGGACATCAGGGCGGCCACGCAGGCCGGCGTGATGGTGGTCAACGCCCCGACGTCGAACATCATCTCCGCGGCGGAACTCACCGTGGGCCACATCCTCAGCCTCGCCCGGCACATCCCGCAGGCCAGCGCAGCGCTCAAGGCGGGCCAGTGGAAGCGCTCGCTGTACTCGGGGAGCGAGCTCTACGAGAAGACCATCGGCATCATCGGCCTGGGACGCATCGGGGCGCTCGTCGCGGAGCGCCTGCAGGGCTTCGGGACGCAGATCCTCGCCTACGACCCCTACGTCACCTCCGCGCGGGCGGCCCAGCTCGGGGTGCAGCTCGTGTCCCTCGAGGAGCTGCTGCGCGCCGCGGATTTCGTGACCATCCACATGCCGAAGACCCCGGAGACCATCGGCATGCTCGGCGCCGACGCCTTCGCCGCGATGAAGGACACCGCGTACGTGATCAACGTGGCGCGCGGCGGCCTCGTGGACGAGGAGGCCCTCCACGACGCCCTCGAGCAGGGCCTCATCGCGGGCGCCGGGATCGACGTGTTCGTGCAGGAGCCCAGCACCGAGCTGCCGTTCTTCGCCCATGAACGGGTGGTGGTGACCCCGCACCTCGGAGCGTCCACCGACGAGGCGCAGGAGAAGGCCGGCGTCTCGGTGGCCCGCTCCGTGCGGCTCGCCCTGGCCGGGGAACTCGTGCCCGACGCCGTCAACGTGGCCGGCGGTGTGATCGATCCTGCCGTCCGGCCGGGGATCCCGCTCATGGAGAAGCTCGGCCGCATCTTCACCGCACTCACGCACGACTCCCTGACCCAGATCGACATCGAGGTGGCAGGGGAGATCGCATCCCTCGACGTGAAGGCACTCGAACTCGCGGCGCTCAAGGGTGTCTTCACCGACGTCGTCTCCGAGCAGGTCTCCTACGTCAACGCCCCGGTGCTGGCGGAGCAGCGCGGCGTCGCCGTCCGGCTCATCACCACCGCCGAGTCCGAGGAGTACCGCAACGTGCTCGTGCTGAGGGGTGCGCTCTCGGACGGGTCGCAGATCTCGGTGGCCGGTACCCTCACCGGACCCAAGCAGGTGGAGAAGCTCGTGGGCGTGAACGGCTACGATCTGGAGATCCCCATCAGCGACCACCTCGTGGTGCTGCTCTACGCGGACCGCCCCGGCGTCATCGGCACGCTCGGCCGGCTCCTCGGGGAGCACGGTGTCAATATCGCCGGGATGCAGGTGGCGCGCAGCCAGGAGGGCGGGCAGGCGCTGTCCCTGCTCACCGTGGACAGCTCCGTGCCGCAGGACGTCCTGGACGCCATCAGGACCGCGATCGGGGCGAGCGTGGCGCGCGAAGTGGACCTGCAGGACTGACGATCGTGAGGACACCATGACCACGCACCATTTGCCCGCCACCGAGGCGACGGCGACCCAGGTCCTCTCCCGGGACACCCCGGCCGTGCTCCGGGTGGACCCCGGCGACCGCATCGTGGTCGGGTCCCTCGACGCCTGGGGCCATCTCGAACGGCAGGCGACGCCCGGAGCGCCGACCCCGTACCGCTTCCCCGATCGCCGGGGGCACGCCCTGACCGGACCGATCGAGGTGGCAGGGACGGTACCGGGAGACGTCCTGGCCGTCCGCTTCGAATCGCTCGAACCGGACGCGTGGGGCTGGACCACGAGCCGGCGCGACGAGAACCTCCTGCGCGCCCTGGGTGTCGACGGGGCGGATCCCGCCTGGCTGCTCTGGGAGCTCGACGGCGTGGCCGGCACGGGAACGAACCAGTTCGGGCACACCGTGCTCCTGGCCCCGTTCCTCGGGGTGGTGGGTCTGCCGCCGGCGGAGGCGGGGGAGCACTCCACCACGCCGCCGCGCGCCGCAGGAGGCGGCAACATCGACTGCCGCGAGCTCACGGCAGGCTCCACCCTGTATCTTCCGGTCACGGTGCCCGGCGCGCTGCTGCACCTCGGGGACGGACACGCCGCCCAGGGTGACGGCGAGGTCGGTGGCACGGCGATCGAGTGCGGGATGACCACCACCGTGACGGTCGACGTCGTCCGGGATGCTCCGGTTCAGAGCATCCACGCGGTCACGCCGACCGATCGCATCACCTTCGGGTTCGACGCCGACCTGAACCGGGCCACGGCGGAGGCCCTCGGTGCGATGCTGACCTGGATGCAGCAGCTCCACGGGCTGGAGCGGACCACCGCACTGGCCCTGGCGAGCTCGGTGGTGGACCTGCGGGTCACGCAGATCGCCAACCGGACGTGGGGTGTCCACGCCGTCCTGGGGCTCGACGCCGTCGGAGCGGTGGGACCGCGCTTGGGCGAATCCGGACCGGGCGGGGTAATTTCATAGGGTGACTCCCGCCGCCGACGCCACGCCGTCCTACTACATCACCACGGCCATCTCCTATCCCAACGGGGAGCCCCACATCGGGCACGCCTACGAGACGATCGCCGTCGACGCGATGGCCCGCTTCAAGCGCCTCGACGGGTTCGACGTCAGGTACCTGACGGGCACGGACGAGCACGGCCTGAAGATGCAGCAGGCCGCCGACCGCGAGGGCGTCCCGGTCCGGGAGCTGGCCACCCGCAACGCGCTCGCGTTCCGCGCCATGAACGACGCCGTCGGTACGTCCTACGACCGCTTCATCCGCACCACGGACGAGGACCACTACGCTGCGGCGTCCGAGATCTGGCGGCGCATGGAGGCCAACGGGGACATCTACCTCGACACCTACGCCGGCTGGTACTCGGTGCGCGACGAGGCGTTCTGGGGCGAGGACGAGACGGAGGTACGCGAGGACGGCGTCCGGTACGCCAGGGAGACCGACACCGAGGTCACCTGGACCGAGGAGGAGAGCTACTTCTTCCGGCTCTCGGCCTACCAGCAGAAACTGCTGGACCTCTATGCGGCGCAACCGGACTTCGGCGCACCGCAGTCCCGCTTCAACGAGGTCATCTCCTTCGTGGCGCGGGGACTCGAGGACCTGTCCATCAGCCGCACCACGTTCGACTGGGGCGTCCCCGTCCCGGGCGACGAGCGCCATGTCATGTACGTCTGGGTGGACGCGCTGACGAATTACCTGACCGGCGTCGGTTTCCCCGACACCGGGTCGGAGTCGTTCCGCCGGTTCTGGCCGGCCGACGTGCACGTGATCGGCAAGGACATCTCCCGGTTCCATGCCATCTACTGGCCCGCTTTCCTCATGTCGGCCGGGCTCGAGGTGCCCAGGCGCGTCATGATCCACGGCTTCCTGCACAATCGCGGCGTGAAGATGTCCAAGTCGCTCGGCAACACCGTGGCACCCGCGGACTGGGTGGAGCAGTACGGCCTGGACCAGGTGCGCTTCTTCCTGCTGCGCGAGGTGCCGTTCGGAGCGGACGGCTCCTACAGCCACGAGGCGATCGTCAGCCGGATGAATGCCGATCTGGCGAACAACTTCGGCAATCTCGCGCAGCGCTCGCTGTCGATGGTCGCCAAGAACTGCAACGGCGCCGTGCCCGTCCCGGGGGAGCTGACGTCGGCCGACACGGGCATCCTCGACCAGGCCCACGCGCTGCTGGACTCGAGCCGCGCCGCCTACGAACGGCAGGAGTTCTCCCGGGCGCTGGAGGCCGTCTGGCTCGTGCTGGGGGACACCAACGGCTACTTCGCCGAGCAGCAGCCCTGGGTGCTGCGCAAGACCGACCCCGAGCGCATGGCCACCGTGCTCTACGTGACGCTGGAGGTGCTCCGGGTCGTGGCGATCCTCACGCAGCCGGTGATGCCCACGAGCTCCGGCCGGGTCCTCACCGCGCTGGGCCAGGGAACAGGCGACGACGACGCGCGTCGGAGCTTCATCGCCCTGGACCAGCGCATCGTACCGGGGACACCGCTGCCCGCGCCGAGCCCGGTCTTCCCGAAGTACGAGGAGCCTGCGGGGGCCTGAGCCCCGGCCGTCGCGTCAGCGCTGGAGGAAGCGGTCGGCGGCGGTCGCGGTCATGACGCCCGCCACCGTCTCCTGCTGCGCTCGGGCGTCCGTCCGCAGCTGCTCGAGCGCGGCCCGGTCGAGCGCCTGGGCACCCTCCGACGTCAGGACCCCGGCCGGCAGGGCCAGCAGGGTGTCCCACATGCACTCCTTGACCTTGAGCAGGGACAGCAGGGCCTCGAGCTCGAGCTGCGCTCCGGCGCTCGCCGTCCGGCGGCGGGGGTTCAACGGATTGTGCGCCGAGACAAGAGCCAGGCCGCGCGCCAGGGTCTGCTTGAGCAGGCTCGGCCGGTGCCCCAGTGCCCTGATCATCCGTTCGAGGGTCGACCGTTCCTCGCGGACGTTCATCCGCAGCCGGGCGAACTCCTCCTCGTACGGCGTCCCGGCCCACGAGGTGTGCGCCGCGTCGAACAGGCGCACACCGTTCGTGGCGCCGACCAGATGCAGGTCCAGGTAGGGGTGGAGCGTCGAGGGGTCCAGCCGGCGCACCGGCGTCCGAGCCGCGTCCGGCGTCATGGGGTTCCTTCCGTTGGTGTCCGCTTCACCCTAGGACAGCCGGAACCGTGGACGGAACCGGGCCCCTCCTCCCGGCCCCGGTTGAGTCCTGCGTCTCACCCAGCGGACCGATTATCGCGTGCCCCGGGGCTTTCCTACGCTGGATCCATGACTGCTGCCCCGGCCCACCTCGACATCGCCGTCATCCCCGGAGACGGGATCGGCCCGGAAGTCACGAGGGAGGCGGTGAAGGTGCTGCGCGCCGTCACCGGCGACGACGTGGAGCTCACCCTGACCGACTACGCGCTGGGCGCGGACCACTGGCTGGTCACGGGGGAGACCCTGCCCGATGCGACGCTCGAGCAGTTGCGGGGTCACGATGCCATCCTCTTCGGCGCGGTGGGCGCAGCCCCGGGTGACCCACGCATCCCCTCCGGCCTGATCGAACGCGAGTTCCTCCTCAAGCTCCGCTTCTCCCTCGACCACTTCGTAAATCTGCGGCCCTCCCGCCTCTACAGCGGGGTCCCGAGCCCGCTGGCAGCTCCCGGGAACATCGACTTCGTGGTGGTGCGCGAGGGGACGGAGGGCCCGTACACCGGCAACGGGGGGACGCTGCGCGGCGGCACACCACACGAGGTGGCCACCGAGGTCTCGCTGAACACCGCTCACGGCGTGGAGCGTGTGGTACGGGACGCCTTCGCACGGGCGGCGGCGCGGCACGGCAGGCTCACCCTGGTGCACAAGCACAACGTCCTCGTGTACGCGGGGCATCTGTGGAAGCGCACGGTCGAGGCGGTCGCCGCGGAGTTCCCCGAGGTCGCGCACGACTACCTGCACGTGGACGCGGCCATGATCTTCCTCGTCACGGATCCCTCCCGCTTCGATGTGATCGTCACCGACAATCTGTTCGGCGACATCGTCACGGACCTCGCGGCGGCGGTCACAGGTGGTATCGGGCTCGCGGCCTCGGCGAATCTCAACATGGATCGCACGGCGCCGTCCATGTTCGAGCCGGTCCACGGGTCCGCCCCCGATATCGCGGGTCAGCAGCTGGCCGACCCGACGGCCTCCATCCTCTCGGCGGCGCTCCTGCTGCGGCACGTCGGCCTGCCGGATCCCGCCGCGCGCATCGAGCGCGCCGTCGAGGAGGACATCGCCGTGCGATCCGGCCCCCGCAGCACAGCGGCCATCGGCGATGCGATCGCCGCCATGGTGTCCTAAAGTGGTTACACATCATTAACGCAGTGCCTCGGCACTGATCATCGACGGGCGACGGCGGCCGTGCCGCGAACCGTTCGTTCCAGCGGAGGAATCATGGTAGCCACCGATACCCACTTTGCCCAGCACCTGTCGACGCAGCGGGTCCCGGCGACGGAGCGGGAGGCGATCCTCGCCGACCCGGGCTTCGGGAACCACTTCACCGACCACACCGCGATCGTCGATTTCAGCGCGGACGCCTCCGGTGCGGGCTCCTGGCACGATGCACGGGTGGAGCCCTACGGTCCCATCGCGCTCGATCCTGCGGCCGGCGTCCTGCACTACGGGCAGGAGATCTTCGAGGGGATGAAGGCCTACCGGCACGAGGACGGCTCCATCTGGACCTTCCGCCCCGACGCCAACGCCGCGCGGCTGAACCGCTCGGCCCGGCGGCTCGCCCTTCCGGAGTTGCCGGAGGAGCTCTTCCTGGAGTCCCTGCGGCAACTGGTCACCGCCGACCAGGACTGGGTGCCCACGCGGGAGGGCGACAGTCTGTATCTGCGGCCGTTCATGATCGCCACCGAGGCGTTCCTCGGCGTCCGTCCTGCCCGCGAGGTGTCCTTCCGCGTGATCGCCTCCCCGGCGGGCAACTACTTCGGTGGCGAGGTGAAGCCGGTCGACATCTGGGTCTCGCGCACCTACGCACGGGCCGGGCGTGGCGGTACCGGGGCCGCCAAGGCCGGCGGGAACTACGCCTCGTCCCTGATCGCGCAGCTCGAGGCGGAGGCGCACGGCTGCAAGCAGGTCCTCTTCCTCGACCAGTTCAACGACAATGCGGTCGAGGAACTCGGCGGCATGAACGTGTTCTTCGTGTTCCGCGACGGGTCGCTCGTGACCCCGGCGCTCTCGGGCACCATCCTCGAGGGCATCACGCGCTCCTCCGTGATCCAGCTCGGACGCGACCGCGGTCTCGAGGTCAGCGAGCGCACCATCACGCTGGACGAGTGGCGCGACGGCGTCGCCTCCGGGGACATCACCGAGGTGTTCGCCTGCGGCACGGCTGCGGTGATCACGCCGATCGGGCGACTGCGCGACGGCGACGAGATGATCGGCGCCGCCGATGCCCCGACCGGTGAGGTGACCATGTCGATCCGCAGCCAGCTCCTCGGCATCCAGGCAGGGCTCCTCGAGGACCCCCACGGCTGGCTCACGCGCCTGGTCTGAGCCGCCTCGGGGTCACTGTCTCCCACCGGTTCAGTGGGAGACGGTGATCTCCGGGTCGTCGATCGCCTCGCCGAGCCCGAGATACCGGGTACCCGCGAGGAGCGCGGCCGTCTCGTCGGCGGCCATGGGATGGCAGAAGAAGAATCCCTGACCGCTGTTGCAGCCGAGCGCCCTCAGCTGATCGGCCTGTTCCTGCGTCTCGATCCCCTCGAAGACCGCCTCGAGCCCGGCGGCCCGGATGAGTTGCAGGATCGCCGCGACGAACTGGAGCTGTCCTGGTCGAGTGTTGAGCTCGGCGAGCAGGGACCGATCCACCTTGACCATGCTGACCGGCAGCTCGCGGAGATAGCTGATCGACGAGTATCCCGTTCCGAAGTCGTCGATCTCGATCCCCACCCCGAGCTGCTGCAGGCTCAGGAGCGAATACATCTCCACTTCCCCGCGCGTGACGATCGCGGTCTCGGTGATCTCGACGACCAGACTGCGGGCCGGCACCTCGAGTTCGCGCAGCAGGGCGCGCACGTAGTCCACGAGGTCGAGCTGCTTGAGCTCGACGGCGGAGAGATTGACCCGGAGCTGGAAGTCGTCGTCGAGCCCGAGCTCCCGCCTCCACCGAGCAAGCTCGCGCAGGGAGGTGGACATCACCCACCGGTCGAGGTCATGGATGACCCCGATCTCCTCGGCGAGCGGGATGAACGTGTCGGGCGGGATCAGTCCGCGGATCGGGTGCTGCCAGCGGACGAGGACCTCCACACCGAGGATCCGGTTGGTCGCGAGCTCCACCACCGGCTGGTAGTGCAGCACCAGTTCGTCGGACCTGATGGCATCGCGCAGCTCGGTGGCCATCTGGCTGCGGAGCTGGCGCGAGTAGAGCATGACCGGCTGGAAGATCTTGATGATGCTGCGGCCCTCGCGCTTGGCCGCGTACATGGCCGTGTCGGCGTCGAGCAGCAGCTCCTCGGCGCTCTGGTTCGGCGTGCCCAGACGCACGCCGATACTGGCCCGGCAGTGGATGTCGACGGCTTCGAGCCGGATCTGCTGGCCGAGGGCCTCCACGGCGCGCCGGGCCACCTGAAGGGCCAGATCCATGGTCGCTCCGGGAAGGAGGATGGCGAATTCGTCCCCTCCGAGTCGCGCCACGATGTCGCTCTCGCGCACCACTCCGGCCAGGCGCCGCGCCACTTCCTGCAGTACCCGATCGCCCGCATCGTGACCGAAGCGGTCGTTGACGTTCTTGAAACTGTCGAGATCCAGGAGCAGGAGAGCCGGTGGCGGCGCTCCGTCGACCGCCTGCCCCAGGGCCTCCTCGATGCCGTCCATCAGGGCCACCCGGTTGGCGACGCCGGTGAGGGCGTCGGACATGGCCATCTTCATCATGTCCAGGTGGGCCTGGCGGAGCATGGCCGTGCGGCTTTCCACCCGCTTCTCGAACTGCTCGTACACCTGCTGGAGTTCCTCGGCGAGGAGGTTCACACCGGCGATGACGGCATCCACCTCGTCCCGGGCGCTGGAGGGCTCAAGGCGACTGCTGAGCTCTCCCTTGGAGAGCCGCACGATGCTGTCGACCAGCATCGCGAGCCGAGGATCCTTGTCTGCACTCATCGGATTGAGCCTACCTCCAGGAAAACGCCGAGCGGCTGCATGATCATTCGCCGCGCAGAAACTGCGTATCGGCGTCGTGCTGGCCGGAAGTGGAGTGCATGAGAAGACCCCGACCGGTCTGGGAGAAATGGGGGACATCGCCCAGACCGGTCAGGGTCCGACGACTACTCTAGGGCATTCGGGCCCGCCGTGGGGAGGGGCCCGCCCCCGTTACTCCGGACGTCGGAGGCTCTCGATCAACTCCCGGGCAGCTGCTGCCCGGTCCTCGGCCCCGGACTGGAGGAAGAGCTCCTCACTGAGTTCGAGATTCGTGGTGGCTTCTGCCTTGTCGCCGAGTCCGCTGAGCGCAATAGCTTCGCCGAGCAGAAGGTATGCCTGAGCGGCAATCTGAGGAGCTAAAAGCTGCCGCTGTTCCACAATGCTCTTGAGTTGGGCTACAGCGCCCTGGCTTTGTCCGATAAGTACCATCCACTGAGCGCGATTCAGTCTCAATTCAAGTTGATCGCGCGCTGTTCCTCCGACGATCGAGCTCGCTAGCTCGGCCCGCTCGATGCAGGCAAGAGTCTCAGGTCCTGAAAGCCCGGCCGACAGTCTGAACTGAGCTGATCCTCGGTTAAACCGAGCCCAGAGATCGAGATCGTTGGTTGGGGACAAGCTATCTGCCGCAAGTTGATGGTAGGTAACGCCGTCATCGATTCGCTTGAGGAGGAATGCGACGTTTCCGATAGCCCAATACGACTGGCCGGCGTAGGTGCTGTAGGGCTCACGTTCCAAAAGCTCGACGAGTTTGACGCTCTGATCCCATGCCTCCTCGAGCTGTCCACTCTCGGCGAGCGCAGCGATCAGAGCATTTCGCGCTTCGATTGCGATGTTGGCATGATCCGGCTGGGATGCCGCCGTCTCGACGGCTTGGCGAGCTGACTGGATTGCGTCAGCAAGATGGCCGCTGCCCTGCAGAGCGAACGCTGCGAGCGTTGCAACGCGAGCACTGAGCGCTTCAGACGACACAGTCAGCGGGTGTCGTCCAAGTTCGGTTGCCACGTCTCGGGACTCGGCCATGTGTCCCTGTTTGCGGAGGCATTCAGCTATCAGGAACTTCGCGTTCCACCACGCCTCGCTCTCGGCCTCCTCGTACACCATGGCCGCAAGCTGCTCAGCGAATCGCCGGGCCTCGCCATAGTCCCGGTGATTCCATGCATCTCGAGCCTGAAGCTCGAGTAGGAGTCGCTGTCCCGAGGCTTCCCTATACGTCATCGCACCTTCAGTCTCGGCATCGTGATCCCTTCCGCCTCCAGTATTCGGCTTGGCGAGGGTTTCTGCTAGCTGCGACCGGCACTGAAAAAAGATGACCACCAATGTTACCAAAGTGACTGGTGTGGCTTACAGTACTTGTAGGTTCCGAGCTGTTATAAGGGACCTTGCCATCTGGACCATTTAGAAAAGGAAGTCTCATGAAGCGCATCACGTCCTCCCTCCTCCTCGCAGCGCTGCTGGTAACTGGAAGCGCGGCGGCTGCCAACGCTGCACCTTCCAAGTCGGGCGTCACGGCGCCCGTCTCCTCTACGGACCGGGTTGGCTACTGGCCCTTCTGAGTACTCTCGGCCGTAAGGGGCCACTTGTAAGGCATCGGGCCATTCGCTTGGCCTGAGCAGACATATACCGCGGGCACCCTCCACTGGGGAGGGAGTGTCCGCGGTATCTGTTTAACCGCCGATCAGCCGCCGATCAGCCGCCGGGCGTCCCGGAAGGATGCTCGCCGTCGCCCGACGCAGAGTGCGGGCCCGGCCAGGCCGAGCGCTAGGCTGGGCGTCATGCGAATCGCACGTTTTGTCGTTCAGGATGACCCAATGTTCGGAGTGGTCGAGGGTGCCACCGGGAGTGAGGAGATCGCCGTCATGCAGGGCGATCCCTTCTACAACGGGGTGGAACTCACGGGCGCCCGCCACGCTCTGGAGGATGTCAGGCTCCTCGCCCCGGTGATCCCCCGGAGCAAGGTGGTGGGCGTGGGGCGGAACTATGCCGACCACATCCAGGAGATGGGGGGAGAGGCCCCTCCCGCTCCCCTCCTGTTCCTCAAGCCGAACACCTCGGTCGTCGGCCCCGGGGACCCCGTCATGCTCCCGTCCTTCTCGGACCAGATCTCCTACGAGGCCGAGCTCGCCATCGTCATAGGACGGATCTGCAAGGACGTCCCGCTGGAACGCGTCGACGACGTCGTCTTCGGCTACACGTGTGCCAACGACTTCACGGCGCGGGACGTCCAGCGGACCGACGACCAGTGGGCACGGGCCAAGGGCTTCGACACGTCCTGCCCGATCGGCCCGTGGATCGAGACGGATCTCGACCCGGAGAACCTGACCATCACGGGATCGCTCGACGGCGAGGTGCGGCAGGAAGGATCCACCAGCGACATGATCTGGGGGGCCCGCGAGCTCGTGGCATACGTCTCGCAGGCCTTCACCCTCCTTCCGGGTGACCTCATCCTCACCGGGACACCCGCGGGCGTGGGGCTCATCACCGACGGCCAGCGGTACGACGTCGACATCGAGGGCATCGGACGCCTGTCCAACACCGCCCGGCGCTGAGCGCCCCGCCGGCCACGACGAGCGGGCCCCGGAGGCGCGACGGGTCGTGAGGGTCCCCTCTAGACTGGGGCCATCATGACTATTGCCGCCGACGTACCGACCGTCTCCGATGCCACGCCCGTCAGGGTCCGATTCTGCCCGTCGCCCACGGGCACCCCGCACGTGGGACTGATCAGGACGGCGCTCTTCAACTGGGCCTACGCGCGCCACACCGGGGGGAAGCTCGTCTTCCGCATCGAGGACACCGACGCCGCCCGCGACAGCGAGGAGAGCTACCAGCAGTTGCTGGAGGCCATGACCTGGCTGGGCATCGACTGGGACGAGGGCGTCGAGGTGGGGGGTCCCCACGCGCCGTACCGCCAGTCGGAGCGCGGTGAGCTCTACCGGGACGTGATCGAGCGGCTGGTCGAGGCCGGTCACCTCTACGAGTCCTTCTCCACCCCCGAGGAGGTCGAGGCGCGGCATCGGGCGGCGGGACGCGACGTGAAGCTCGGCTACGACAACCACGACCGCACCCTCGGTGAGGAGGAGAAGCAGGCCTTCCGCGACGAGGGCCGTGATCCGGTGCTGCGACTGCGGATGCCGGAGGAAGACATCACCTTCCACGATCTCGTCCGCGGCGAGATCACGTTCCGCGCCGGGAGCGTGCCCGACTTCGCCGTCGTGCGCGCCAACGGTGCCCCCCTCTACACCCTCGTCAACCCGGTCGACGACGCCCTCATGGGCATCACGCACATCCTCCGGGGCGAGGACCTGCTCTCGTCCACCCCGCGGCAGGTGGCCCTCTACCGGGCGTTGATCGACATCGGCGTAGCCCGCTACATGCCGTTGTTCGGCCACCTGCCCTACGTGATGGGCCAGGGCAACAAGAAGCTGTCCAAGCGCGATCCCGAATCCAACCTGTTCCTGCATCGCGAGCGCGGCTTCATCCGCGAGGGGCTCTTGAACTATCTCTCCCTGCTCGGCTGGAGCCTGTCGGCGGACGAGGACATCTTCACGGTGGAGCAGCTGGTGGAGGCCTTCGACGTCCGCGACGTGCTCGCCAACCCGGCGCGTTTCGATCTCAAGAAGGCCGAGGCGATCAACGGCACCCATGTGCGCCTGCTGGATCCCGCCGAGTTCCGCAGCAGACTCCTGCCCTATCTCGCGGCGGCCGGCATCATCGGCCCCGAGCCCGGCGAGGCCGAGCTCAGGACCATCGCTGAGGCGGCGCCGCTCATCCAGGAGCGCATCACCCTGCTCGGGGAGGCCCCCGAGATGCTCGGCTTCCTCTTCAAGGCCGACGACGCCGTCGACATCGCGGACGACGCCCGGAAGGGCCTGCCGGAGAATGCCGGCGAGGTGCTCGACGCCGCGCTGACAGCACTCGACGGCGTCGGGGCCTGGGATGCCGAGTCACTGCAGGCCGCACTCCGGAGCGCGCTCGTCGAGGGGCTCGGACTGAAGCCGAGGCTCGCCTTCGGCCCCGTCCGCACGGCCATCTCCGGGCGCAAGGTCTCGCCCCCGCTCTTCGAGTCGATGGTGATCCTCGGCCGGGAATCCTCGCTCGCGCGGGTACGCGCACTGCGCGCGACGGCGGCCTGACCGGTGCAGCAGTCCGGATCCGCCTCACTGCCCGCACTCGACGTGGAGGGGGTGCTGTTCGACATCGACGACACCCTCGTCGACCTGGAGCAGGCGATGGGGCACACGCTGCAGTCCATCCCCGACCGCGCCCTCGACCATCTCGACGACGACGGCTGGGCGCAGTACAAGGCGCTGTTCACCGCCGATCCGGAGCGGCACTACGACCGCTTCCTCGCGGGCGAGGTGAGCTTCCGCGAGCAGCGGATCCATCGGGTCCGCCACGCGCGGGCCGGCCTGACGGCGGAGCCCTTCCTCGGTGTCGCGGTGGAGGCCTGGGAGCGCTCCTACGAGCAGACACTCCCGCTGCATTTCCGCGCGTACGACGACGTGGACTCCCTGCTCGACGCTCTCGACGCGCGGGGAATCCCCTTCGGGGCCGTGAGCAACAACGTGCACGACTATCAGCGGGCAAAGCTGGATCGCTCGGGACTGTCACGGATCGAGGTACTCGTGGGCATCGACACCGTGGGCGCTGCCAAGCCAGATCCCGCCATCTACCTCGAGGGGGCACGGCTCATCGGGACGAAGCCGGAGCGGACGCTGTACGTGGGGGACAATCTGCTCCTGGACGCCATCGGGGCCACGGAGGCGGGCCTGGTGGGCGTCTGGCTCGACCGCGCAGGCAGGGGGGAGGCGGCCTCACCTGGCACCGCGGCGTCGGTCGACGAGAGCATGCCGCGCATCGGCTCGCTCTCCGGCGTTTTGCAGTTCCTGCCTCCGGTCCGGTAACGTTGTTTCTCGGCGCGGAGCGGAAACGCAGCGGTAGCCCGGTACGCCCGGGGGGCCGGATCACGCCTGTGGGGTATGGTGTAATTGGCAACACACTGGTTTCTGGTACCAACATTCTAGGTTCGAGTCCTGGTACCCCAGCGCACTTCGATCCGCAGGATCGGATGGCACAAGCAGTGCAACAGCAGTAGTAGCATGGAACAGTACTGGCCCCATCGTATAGCGGCCTAGTACGCTGCCCTCTCACGGCGGTAACGCGGGTTCGAATCCCGCTGGGGTCACAGTTGTCCGGAAGGACACGGAAGGAAAGTCCCGGACACCACGGTGTCCGGGACTTTCCTCGTTCCGGGTGGAACAGTGCGCCTCCGGGGCGGGTCGCACGGCCTCGGGCGGAGGTCCCGGCCGTCCACCGGGCGGCTGGCATGATGGAGCGATGAGCACACCTCCGCCCGTGGGCGATGCCCGCGGGATCTCCCTCGCGCTGCGTGAGGTCGGTGCTGCGCTCGGTGATCTGGTCTTTCCCCTGGAGCTCGCCAGCTCCGCCGCGGGCCGCGACGCCGCAGCCGGCGCCCGAGCGCAACTCGACGACTACATCCTGCCGCGACTGGCCAGTGTGGATGCGCCGCTCGTGGCCGTGGTGGGCGGGTCGACCGGCGCGGGGAAGTCCACACTGGTGAACGCCCTCGCCGGGCGCCCGGTCTCCGTCACCGGGGCGGTCCGCCCCACCACCCGGCAGCCCCTCCTGCTCCATCACCCCGACGACGCCGGCTGGTTCGAGGACGCACGCATCCTCCCGTCCCTCAGCCGGGTGCGGCTCAGCGACGATGACGGGAGCCGTGCGCACCAGGCGCCGACGTCGCCGGGCGACACCCTGCTGCTGCGTCCGGAGCCCTCCCTCCCGCCGGGCCTGGCCCTCCTCGACGCTCCCGACGTCGACTCGATCGCCGACGAGAACCGGCGACTCGCCGCCCAGTTGCTCGCGGCCGCCGATCTGTGGATCTTCGTCACCACCGCCAACCGCTACGCCGATGCCGTCCCGTGGAAGCTCCTGGCCGAGGCAGGACGACGCGACGTGCTGGTCGCCGTCGTCCTCGACCGGGTGCCACCCGGGGTCGAGGAGGAGATCAGGAGCGACCTGCTGACCCTGCTCTCCGCCGAGAACCTCGGACACGCCCCCATCTTCGTGCTGCCCGAGGTGGCGCTCGGAGCCGACCGCATGCTGCCGCACGAGCTCGTGGAGCCCATGACACGCTGGCTGCGGGCGCTGGCAGCGGACGCCGACGGGCGCCGCGAGATCGCGCGACGCACGGTCCGCGGAGCCATGAACGCGCTGGCCACCCGGATCGAGGGCATCGCTGCCGCCGCCGAGCAGGAGCAGACCGTGGGCGACGCGCTGCGCGCAGCGGTCGACGGCGCCTACCGGGATGCGCTGGCGGGTGTCCTCGCCGCGACGGAGGACGGCCGGCTGCTGCGCGGTGAGGTGCTGGCCCGCTGGCAGGACTTCGTCGGCACGGGGGAGTTCATGCGCGCCCTCGAAACGAGGGTGGGTCGCGTACGCGAGCGGATCACGGGGTTCTTCACGGGGCGCCCCGCCCCGGCCGCCACCGTCGCCGACGCCATCGGCAGTGGACTGCAGAGCGTCATCGTGGAACAGGCCGCCCGCGCCGACGAGACGGCGCGTCGCCGGTGGCGGGCGGAGCAGGCCGGAGCAGCCCTGCTCGCCGAAGTACCGGCCTGGCGCTCCGAGACGTTTCCCGCCGAGGTGGCCCGGGAGATCCGGGCGTGGCAGCAGGACCTCCTCGAGCTCGTGCAGGCCGAGGGTGCGGGCAAGCGCTTCACCGCCCGGATGCTCTCCTTCGGCGTCAACGGGATCGCGGTGTCCCTCATGGTGGTGGTCTTCGCCTCGACCGGCGGACTGACCGGGGGCGAGATCGGGGTGGCCGGCGTGTCCGCCGTCGCCGGCCAGAAGCTCCTCGAGGCGATCTTCGGTGACGACGCCGTCCGCCGCCTCGCCGTCGTGGCCCGGCGCAATCTCTCCCGTCGCGTGGAGGGACTCCTCGAGCGCGAGCGCGCGGACTTCGACTGCGCGCTGGAGCCCCTCGCCCGGCAGACCCCGGCGGAGACCCTCCGGGTCCTGGCGCGGCGGCTGCGCACGCTCCTGCCCGCCCAGGGCGGCGCCGTCGGGGCGGAGGCGTGAGCGGGACGACGCGCCGCCACGAGGTGACGCCGGCGACGCAGCTCACCGATGTGCTCGGCGGACTGCACCGGGCCCGGGAGCTCGGCCAGGACCGCGTGCCGGAGGACGTCCTCGATCGCCTGCGCATCGTGCTGGATCATGCGGCGGGCCGCCGGTCACTGTCCGCCGAGCACACGGTCGTGGGACTGTTCGGACCCACCGGCAGCGGCAAGTCCTCGCTCGGCAACGCCCTCAGCGGCACCACCGCGGCGCGTGTCGCTGCCAGGCGGCCCACGACCTCCGAACCCCTCGCAATGGTCTGGGGCCGGGAGGGCAGCGGGGAGCTGCTCGACTGGCTCGGGGTCGGCTCGCGTGTCGAGCTGCCCGACGGCGCCCCGCTCGTCGCCGGTGCTGCCGACGCCACCCCCGGCAGCACCGGCAGCACCGACGGGACCTCCGGTGACGCGCCCCGGTCGCACCCTGCGGCCGAGTGCCGCCCGGGGAAGGACCCCGGGACGCCGACCCCGCGGCGCGCGGGGGGCCTGCGCGGCATCCTGGGCCGCAGGCGGCGTGACGCGGCGGTGTCCGGTCCACAGGAACCGTCGGGCGAGCCGACCACATCGGCGGGCACGCAGGGCGCGGACATCCGCGGCGCGGGCCTGATCCTTCTCGATCTGCCCGACTTCGACTCCACCACGCAGGCCCACCGGGACGTGGTGCTGCGGCTCGCGGGCCAGGTGGACGTGCTGGTCTGGGTGGTGGATCCGCAGAAGTACGCCGACGCCGCACTGCACCACGGCTTCCTGCGGGATCTCGCGACGCACCAGGCCGTCACCGTGGTGGCCCTCAACCAGGCGGACCGGCTAGACCAGGCCGATCTCGAGGCCGTCCTGGCCTCCCTGACCGGGATCCTCGCGGACGGGGGACTGCAGGGGGTACCGGTGGTCCCTGTCTCGGCGCAGACCGGACAGGGCATCGAGGCGCTCGCCGGCATCATCCGGGACTTCGCGCAGGGACGGTCGGCGGCGACACTGCGGATCAGGGCCGACGCCGCCCGCGCGGCAGCGGACCTGCTGCCGTTCGTCGCGGACGGCGTGGTGGCCGCACCGTCGGGCGATGCGCGGGCGGTGCTGGCGGACGAACTCGCCCAGGCTGCAGGGGTGCCGGTCGTCGCGGACGCCGTGCGGAGCAGCTACCGGCGCGATGCCCACGCAGCCATGGGCTGGCCGGTCACCCGCTGGCTGGCCGGCTTCCGGCCGGATCCTCTCCGCCGGCTCAACCTGCGGCGGCAGGAGGTGCTCCCCGAGGTCCGGCGGTCCTCGATCGCACGGGCCCAGCCGGCGCAGCGTGCCACCGTGGACCACGCCCTGCGCATCTTCGGCACGGCGGCGAGCGGCGACGTCGTCGAGCCCTGGCGGACCTCCGTCCGGGACGCCGCGCGCAGCACCACGGACGATCTCGCGGACGCCCTCGACTCGGCTGTCACGGGGACCGATCTGGAGACGGGCAGACGGCGGTGGTGGGGGCTCTTCGGCGTCCTCCAGTGGGTCGCCCTCGCGGCGCTCGTGGGCGGAGTGGGGTGGCTCGGCGTCCTGGCGGTCCTCGCGTTCCTGCAGCTGCCCGTACCCGAGGTGCCGCGCGTGGAGGGGTTCCCCGTCCCCACGCTGCTCATTCTCGGGGGCCTCGGTGCGGGGATCCTGCTCGGCGTCGCCGCTGCGGTGCTGGCGCGCTGGGGGGCACGACGCCGGGCGGCGCGCGTGCGGCGGCGTCTGCTCGACGCGTGCGCCCGGGTGGCCGACGACGTCGTGCTGCGCCCTGTCCTGGCCGAGGTGCGGCGCTGCAACGACTTCCGCGACGCCGTGCTGTCGGTGGCGGACCGCTGACCCGCTCCGGGCGCCGCCGACCAGCAGCGTCGTGCAGGATCTCGGCGTCGGCCACGCCGATCCGGACCGGGGCTCCCAGGACCGTCCTGAGCTGCTGCGCACGCTGGGCGTGATCGAAGTCGTCATGCGTGAGGACGGTGTCGGTGATCGGAAAGCACCGCGGGGCCGCGCGGACGGCAGGCCCGGACGTCGCAGTGCATGTGGTGGGGCCGCCGGCGCGTTCGTGCCGGGGCCGGGTCAGCCGGGGGTCTTGGCCACGGCGAGGGTCAGCTGTCGTGCCGCGTCGGCGACGACCTCTGCGTGGATGCGTCCGGGCTGGCGGGTGAGGCGCTCCATCGGCCCCGAGATGGAGACGGCGGCGACGACCCGCCCGGACGGACCGCGGACCGGCGCGGACACGGAGGCCACGCCGGCCTCCCGCTCGCCGAGGCTCTGGGCCCAGCCGCGCCGCCGCACACCGGCGAGTACCGTGGGCGTGAAGCGGGCCTGCTGCAGTCCCTCCAGCAGACGGTCGTGATCCTCCCAGGCGAGGAGGCACTGGGCGGCGGACCCCGCCCGCATGGAGAGCTGGGTCCCCACGGGGATGGTGTCCCGCAGCCCCACGGGCCGTTCGGCCGACGCCACGCAGACCCGCCACTCGCCCTGTCGGCGGAACAGCTGGGCGCTCTCGCCCGTCGCGTCCCGCAGCCCGAGGAGGACGGGGCCGGCGGCGGCGATGAGCCGGTCCTCGCCCGCCGCGGAGGCGAGCTCGACGAGGCGACTGCCGAGGACGAAGCGACCCTGGATGTCCCGCCCCACGAGCCGGTGATGGGCGAGGGCGAGGGCCAGCCGGTGGACCGTGGGACGCACCAGGCCCGTCGAGGAGACGAGCTGCGCGAGCGTGGTGGGTCCGGCCTCGAGCGCATCGAGGAGGAGTGAGGCCTTGTCGATCACGCCGACCCCGCTAGTATTGTCCATAGGATGATATTGCCGTCTCACCATCTGAGACGCAAGTAGTTCGGGTGGCTCCGGTGATCGCGCGCTGCTTGACTGGATCCCACTGAAACCACAGTGCTGGCCGCTCCTGATCCGGGTCGGTCCGCCGGAGCAGAACAGGACGATCGTCATGGGCAAGACACTGGCCGAGAAGGTCTGGGACGCACACGTGGTCCGCAAGGGCGAGGTCGTCGGAGCCGAGGCCCAGCCGGACCTCCTCTACATCGATCTGCACCTGATCCACGAGGTCACCTCGCCGCAGGCCTTCGAGGGCCTCCGGCTCGCCGGTCGTCCCCTCCGCCGGCCGGACCTGACGATCGCCACCGAGGACCACAACACGCCCACCCTGAACATCGACAAGCCGATCGCCGATCCGACCAGCCGCACCCAGATCGAGACCCTCCGCGCCAACTGCCGGGAGTTCGGGGTGCGACTGCACTCCCTCGGCGACGCGGAGCAGGGGATCGTCCACATCATCGGGCCGCAGCTCGGTCTGACGCAACCGGGCCTCACGGTGGTCTGCGGCGACTCCCACACATCGACCCACGGGGCCTTCGGAGCCCTCGCCATGGGCATCGGCACGTCCGAGGTGGAGCACGTCATGGCCACCCAGACCCTCTCGCTGAAGCCCTTCAGGACCATGGGCATCACGGTGGAGGGCACCCTCAGGCCGGGCGTCACGTCGAAGGACATCATCCTCGCGATCATCGCGAAGATCGGCACCGGAGGCGGTCAGGGCTATGTGCTGGAGTACCGCGGCTCGGCCATCCGCTCGCTGTCGATGGAAGCGCGGATGACCATCTGCAACATGTCCATCGAGGCCGGCGCACGCGCGGGCATGGTGGCCCCGGACGAGACCACGTTCGAGTACCTGAAGGGTCGCCCGCACGCGCCGCAGGGCGCGGAGTGGGAGGCCGCCGTCGCCGACTGGCGTGAACTGCGCACCGACGACGACGCCGTGTTCGACGCCGAGGTCTTCCTCGACGCCGACGAGCTGGAGCCGTTCGTGACGTGGGGGACCAACCCGGGCCAGGGTGTGTCGCTCTCCCAGGCCGTACCGTCACCGGAGGATTTCCCGGACGAGAACGACAAGGCGGCCTGCACGCGGGCGCTCGACTACATGGCCCTCGAGGCCGGGACGCCCATGAAGGACATCCGTGTGGACACGGTCTTCCTCGGGTCCTGCACCAACAGCCGGATCGAGGACCTGCGGCTCGCCGCGGACATCATCCGCGGTCGGGAGAAGGACCCGCAGATCCGCATGATGGTGGTACCGGGGTCCGCGCGGGTCCGGCTCGAGGCGGAGGCGGAGGGCCTGGACCGGGTGTTCACGGACTTCGGTGCCGAGTGGCGCTTCGCGGGGTGCTCCATGTGCCTCGGGATGAATCCCGACCAGCTGGCGCCGGGGGAGCGGTGCGCCTCGACGTCGAACCGGAACTTCGAGGGACGTCAGGGCAAGGGCGGGCGCACGCACCTCGTCTCACCCGTTGTCGCCGCCGCCACCGCGGTGCGCGGCACCCTCAGCTCACCGTCCGATCTGGCCCCCCGGCCCGGCTCGGGTGCCCACGCCGCCGAGTCCACCGTCCCCGCCACGTAGGAGCCCGCCATGGAGAAGATCACCACCCACACCGGCATCGGCGTGCCGCTGCGCCAGAGCAACATCGACACCGACCAGATCATCCCCGCGGTGTACCTGAAGCGGATCACGCGGACCGGCTTCGAGGACGCGCTCTTCGCCGAGTGGCGCAAGGACGAGACGTTCATCCTCAACCGCGAGCCCTATGCGCGCGGCTCCGTCCTCGTGGCCGGGCCGGACTTCGGCACCGGGTCCTCGCGTGAGCACGCCGTCTGGGCCCTGAAGGACTACGGCTTCCGGGCCGTGCTCTCGTCCCGGTTCGCCGACATCTTCCGGGGCAACTCCGGCAAGCAGGGTCTGGTCGCGGCACAGGTGGCGCAGGACGACATCGAGCTCATCTGGAAGGTCCTCGAGAACGAACCCGGCACCCCCGTCACGGTGGATCTGGTCTCCCGCAGCGTGCAGTGCGGGTCCGTGAGCGCCGCCTTCCAGCTCGACGACTACACGCGCTGGCGCCTCCTCGAGGGCCTCGACGACATCGGCCTGACGCTCCGGCAGGAGGCCCACATCACCGAGTTCGAGGCACGCCGCCCCGCCCACAAGCCCACCACGCTCCCGGTCCGCACCTGAGGGTCACGGCTCGGCCAAATGGACTGGGTGGGCCGGGCGGGCTCGGGATTGTACTCGGGACTGTGCTCGGGACTGTGCTCGGGCGGCACGGTCACGCAGTACCCTTGTATTTCTGTCTGCTCGCAGGTGCTCCTATGCTTGGAGCGAGCAATTTCGCGTGCGCGCGGACATCACATCCGAGGGAATCAGGTATTCATGGGTAGCGTTCTGACCATCCGCGGCGGCATCCCGCTGACGGGCAAGGTATCGGTCCGTGGAGCGAAGAACCTCGTCCCCAAGGCGATGGTGGCCTCCCTCCTCGGCAACACGCCGTCCGTGCTCCGCAACGTCCCCGAGATCAAGGACGTCGACGTCGTCACGAGCCTGCTGCAGCTGCACGGCGTCGAGGTCACGAAGGACCCGGTCACCGGCGATCTGACCATGGACCCGCTCAACGCCAAGATGGCGCAGTCCAAGGACATCGACGCCCACGCGGGCGACTCGCGCATCCCCATCCTCTTCTGCGGCCCCCTCATGCACAGCATCGGTGAGGCCTTCATCCCCGACCTCGGTGGCTGCAAGATCGGCGACCGGCCCATCGACTACCACCTCGAGGTGCTGCGGAACTTCGGCGCCGTCGTCGAGAAGCGCACCGGGGGCATCTCCATCTCGGCCCCCAAGGGGCTCCACGGCGCGAAGGTGGCCCTCCCGTACCCGAGCGTGGGCGCCACCGAGCAGGTGCTGCTCACGGCGATCCGCGCCGAGGGCATCACCGAGCTCTCCAACGCCGCCGTCGAGCCAGAGATCATGGATCTCATCGCGGTCCTGCAGAAGATGGGCGCCATCATCACTGTGCAGACGGACCGCGTGATCCGGATCGAGGGCGTCGAGGAGCTCTCCGGGTACAACCACAAGGCCATCTCCGACCGCAACGAGACGGCGTCCTGGGCCTGCGCCGCCCTGGTCACCAAGGGTGACATCTACGTCGAGGGTGCACGCCAGCTCGATCTCACGGCGTTCCTGAACACCTACCGGAAGATCGGTGGGGCGTTCGACGTCGACGACGACGGCATCCGGTTCTACCACCCGGGCGGGCCCCTCTCGCCGCTGGTCCTCGAGACCGACGTCCACCCCGGCTTCATGACCGACTGGCAGCAGCCCCTCGTGGTCGCGCTGACGCAGGCCGCCGGGGTGTCGATCGTGCACGAGACCGTCTACGAGAACCGCTTCGGCTTCACCGACGCCCTGATGCGGATGGGGGCGAGCATCCAGGTGCACCGCGAGTGTCTCGGCAGCATCCCGTGCCGCTTCGGGCAGATGAACTTCCTGCACTCCGCCGTCATCTCGGGCCCCACCGAGCTGCGCGGCACCGACATCGACATCCCCGACCTGCGGGGCGGCTTCAGCCACCTCATCGCCGCGCTCGCCGCCGACGGCGTGTCCCGCGTGACGGGCATCGAGCTGATCAACCGCGGCTACGAGCGCTTCCAGGACAAGCTCGAGGGCCTCGGCGCCGACTTCGATCTCACGGAGGACGCCCCGGCTGTCGCCGTGGCACTGCCCTAGGAGGTTCGGCACATGGGGGAGTCGCGGAGCTCGCGCGCCATGTTCACGTTCCTCGCGTGCTGGGTGAGGCCCACCATGAACGCGCTGCTGGGCAAGGAGTGGCGCGGTCAGGACAGGCTGCCGCGGGGGACGGGCATGATCGTGTGCCCCAACCACGTCACCGAGATCGACCCGGTGGTCGTCGGCCACTTCCTCTACAACCAGGGGATCATGCCGCACTTCCTCGCGAAGGCCTCACTGTTCTCCGTGCCCGTCATCGGCTCGATCCTGCGCACCATCAAGCAGATCCCGGTGGAACGCAGCACCGCGGGAGCCAACCGGTCACTCGACGCCGCCCGGGACGCCCTGGCCGACAACGGCGGGATCGTCATCTATCCCGAGGGCACCCTGACGCGCGATCCGGACATGTGGCCCATGAAGGGGCGTTCGGGCGCGGCGCGCCTGGCCCTGCAGACCGGCGCGCCCGTAGTGCCGCTCGCGCAGTGGGGCGCGCAGGAGCTCTTCCCCCGCTATGCCACACGCTTCCACCCCGTCCCGCGCAAGCGGGTGCGCCTGCTCGTCGGTGAGCCGGTGGACCTCAGCGATCTGCAGGATGCACCCCTCACGAGGGCGACGCTCGACACGGCGACCAACCGCATCCTCGATGCCATCACCGCACTGCTCGCCGAACTCCGGGACGAGGAGGCCCCGGCGGAGCGCTGGGACCCGATCGCGAAGCAGCAGAAACCCACCGGACGGCACTTCGAGGAGCCGGGCGACGGCGACACCCCGGCCGGCCCCGTGACCGGGGACCAGCTGTGACCGGGCGGTCGGGCGTCCGGGAGATACCGGGGAGGATCGCCGTCCTCGGTTCGGGGAGCTGGGGCACCACCTTCGCCAAGGTCCTGGCCGACGCCTCACCCACCACCCGGGTGGCCCTCTGGTCGCGGCGCGCCGAGGTGGCCGCCGAGATCACCGAGCGGCACCGGAACTCGCGCTATCTCGGCGACACCCGACTGCCGGCGAATGTCACGGCCTCCGACGACGTCGGCGCCGTCCTCGCGGGCAGTGAGCTGGTGGTGCTCGCCGTGCCCGCCCAGACCCTGCGCGGCCAGCTGCCGGCGTGGCGCGGGCTCATCCCGGACGACGCCGTCGTGGTCTCCCTGATGAAGGGCCTCGAGGTGGGCACCGACGCCCGCATGAGCGAGGTCATCGCCGACGAACTGAGGATCCCGTCCCACCGCATCGCCGTCCTCTCCGGCCCCAACCTGGCCCTGGAGATCGCCCGCGAGGAACCGACCGCATCCGTCGTGGCGTGCCCGGACCACGCGACGGCCACGTGGATCGCCGCCGCCTGCACGGCGTCCTATTTCCGGCCCTACACCTCCACGGACGTGATCGGGGTGGAGATCGGCGGGATCGTGAAGAACGTGATCGCCCTCGCCGTCGGCATCTGCGAGGGCCGCAGCATGGGCGACAACACGAAGGCCTCGGTGATCACCCGGGGGCTGGCGGAGACCACGCGGCTCGCCGTGGCCCTCGGTGGCAGACCGGAGACCATGGCCGGGCTCGCAGGCATGGGAGATCTGATCGCCACGTGCTCCTCGGCGCTCTCCCGCAACCACACCGCCGGGCGCCTGCTGGGCCAGGGACTCACCCTGGACCAGGTGACGGTACGGATGAACCAGACCGCCGAGGGCATCAAGTCGGCGCAGGCCGTCCTGGACTCCGCCACGAAACTCGATGTCGACATGCCCATCACTGCGGCCGTCGTGGCCGTGCTCCAGGGGCGGCTGGCGGTCGACGACCTCGGCGCCCGCCTCCTGGCCCGTCATCTCAAGCCGGAAGGCGACCCTGCACCGTGACCACCGCAGTCCCCGCACGCTCCCGCAAGCCCCGCGTGCTCGTCCTCTTCGGCGGGCGCTCGAGCGAGCACTCCGTCAGCTGCGTCACCGCGGCCGGTGTGCTCCAGGCCATCGACCGCACCCGGTACGAGGTCGTGCCCGTGGGGATCACGCGCTCGGGCCAGTGGTCCCTGGTCTCCGGGGACCCCTCCGCCTGGTCCCTGCGCTCCGACGTGCTGCCGGAAGTGACGGCGAACGGGCAGACGGTGGTCATGGGTGCTCCCGTGGACGGCAGCGAGGGCCAGGAACTGCTCGTCGCCAGCCCCGGGTCCGTGCCCGAGAGCATCGGCGGGGTCGACGTGGTGCTGCCGCTCCTGCACGGCCCGTTCGGTGAGGACGGCACGCTGCAGGGCATGCTCGAGCTGGCGGACATGCGCTACGTCGGCTCCGGCGTCCTGGCGTCGGCCGTCGGGATGGACAAGCACTACATGAAGGTGGTCTTCGCGGCCGCCGGGCTCGAGGTGGGCCCGTACGAGGTGATCACCGATCGGCAGTGGCGCACGGACGCCGAGGCGTGCCTGGAGCGTGCCGCGGCGCTGGTCTTCCCGCTCTTCGTGAAGCCTGCCCGGGCGGGCTCCTCGCTGGGGATCACCCGCGTCCAGGACCCGGCCGGGCTGCGCGACGCCGTCGACGCCGCCCGCGTCTTCGATCCGAAGGTGGTGGTCGAGGCGGGGATCGACGGCCGCGAGATCGAGGTGGCCGTGTTGCAGGGCCGCGGACTGGACGGGCCGCGGACGTCCCTGCCGGGCGAGATCGCCGTGCAGCCAGGAGGCGCCGCGTGGTACGACTTCGAGGCCAAGTACGTGGACGGCGCCGCCGCCGAGCTCAGCTGCCCGGCGGATCTGCCGGCCCCGGCCATCGAGCTCGTGCGACGCCTGGCGGGTGAGGCGTTCGAGGCCGTCGGCGGCGAGGGACTCGCGCGCGTCGATTTCTTCTACACGCCCGACGGACGCCTGGTCATCAACGAGATCAACACCATGCCCGGGTTCACGCCCATCAGCATGTATCCGCAGATGTGGGCCAAGTCCGGGCTCGGGTACACCGAGCTGATCGACGAACTGATCGAACTCGCGCTGGAACGCGGCACCGGGCTGCGCTGAAGCCCGCCGACCGCGGCATCCTCCTCCGAGCGGGGGAGCTCCGGCTACGCGAGCGCCAGCACGCCCAGCAGGGAGATCCCGGCCAGGAGCGCCGTGGAGACGGCGCCCACGGCCGCGAAGCGGCCGCCCGTGTGCAGCAGGCGCCGGATGTCGATGCCGGCGCCGAGCCCGAACATGCCCGCCGCCAGGAGGATGGTGGTCAGCGTCCTGCCGACATCGAGGACCAGCTCCGGCAGGACGCCGGAGGACCGCAGGATCACCGCGGCGAGGAAGCCGAGCACGAACAGCGGGACGAGGGGGGTGTTCCGCCGCACGTCCTGGACCCCGTGCTGGACCCCGTGCTGGGCGGCGTGCGGCGGGGCGTCGCGCAGGGACCGTGCTGCGTGCCGGCGCTCCCCGATACTCGCCACGGCCGCGACCGGCGCCAGCATGAGCACGCGCCCGAGCTTCACCACCGTGGCTGCGGCCAGCGCCGTCGTCCCGGCCGTGCTGGCGACGGCGACCACCTGGGCCACCTCGTGGACGGCGAGGCCGGACCAGATGCCGAAGTCCCCGGCGCCGAGGCCCACGAGCAGATTCAGCAGCGGCAGCGCGAGGATCATCAGCGAGCCGTAGAGCGTGACCATGGCCACGGCGGAGGCCACCTCGTCGTCGTCCGCGTCGACGATGCCCTGCATCCCGGCGATGGCCGAGGCCCCGCAGATGGAGAAGCCGGCCGCCATGAGCAGCGCGCCGGCACGGCTCAGCCCGAACCGCCGACCGATCCACAGCGTCGCGGTGAAGCTGACGGCCACGCTGGCGACGATCAGGAGGATCACCTGCGCGCCGAGCGCCAGGATGTCCGGCAGGGCGAGCTGCAGTCCCAGCAGCACCACGCCGGCCCGCAGCAACCGCTTGGTACCGCCGCTGATACCGGGCCGGAGCGCCGCCGTGTACAGCCCGGAGTTGCCGAGGACGATACCGAGGACCAGCGCCAGGACCAGCGCCCCGAGGAGGGTCTGCACGGTGGAGAGCACCATGGCGAGAGCTACTCCGAGGGCCATGACGAGAAGACCCGGCACCCAGGGCAGGAGTCGGGGGACCCGGGTGCTCGGGGTGGTGCTGCTGCTCATGGGTGCTGTCGATCCTTCCGGCCGCCGTCGGGCGAGTGGCGCAGCCTCCATCGTGCCGCATGCCTGCCGAGATGGCAGAAACGACCGCCGCAGCTCGCCCTGCGCGGTCGTTCCTGCGATCTCGAGCGCTAGATGATGCCGTCCGTCAGGTGGTTCGGTGTCCCGAAGCGGTGCGCCGTGATGCTGATGGCCTGCTCCTGCAGGAACGGCAGCAGCTCCACCCGCCCCGACTCGGTGACCGGCTGGGCGTAGACCGCCAGATCGGGGCGCCCACCGGTCGCCTCGGCGAGCGGCCCGGTGTCCTGGCCGATGAGCCTGATCCGGCGCACGTCCAGGGTCGCGGCGCGCACCAGCCAGGCGTCGTCGTCCTCGATGGTCAGGGACTCGGTCCGCGCCGCCAGGACGGGCAGGAGGGCAGCCGGGAGCTCCACCCCGCTCGAGACGGCGACGGCGGCGCCGGTCGCTCCGGCGGCGAGCAGCACGCGCACCAGCTCGGTGACGGACGCGCCGGCCGCGAGCCGGACGGTCACCGGGTGCGGCAGGTAGCGGAAGAGATTCCGCTCGGCGGAGAGCGCCGAGGCGTCCTTCACCCGCCCGAACTCACCCTTCCAGGCCGCGGCGTCGGACGCGGCGGAACGCTCCAGGCGCGCGACGTCGGCGGCGGACAGCCCCGCGGAGCGCGCGGCCTCCAGCAGGGGCGCGACGGCGGGGAGGGGAGCCTCCTGCGCCGTCGACTCCCTCGACGACCAGGCCCCGAGACCCACGAGGTAATTGGGTCCGCCGGCCTTCGTCCCGGCGCCGACGGCGGACTTCTTCCAGCCCCCGAACGGCTGCCGCTGGACGATCGCCCCCGTGATGCCCCGATTGACGTACAGATTGCCCGCCTGCACGCCGTCGAGCCAGGCGGCGATCTCCGCGCTGTCGAGCGAGTGGATGCCGGAGGTCAGACCGTAGGCGATGTCGTTCTGCAGGGCGATGGCCTCCTCCAGCGTCCGCGCGGTCATGACGCCCAGGATCGGCCCGAAGTACTCGGTGAGGTGGTACGTGGAGCCGCGCTTCACGCCCCGGCGGACGCCCGGGCTCCACAGCCGCCCGGTGTCGTCGAGCCGCTGCGGTTCGAGCACCCAGGACTCGCCCTCGCCGAGCGTGGTGAGCCCGTCGAGGAGCTTGCCCGCGGCCGGTTCCACCACGGGACCCATCTGCGTGGTCGGGTCCTCGGGGTAGCCGACCTTCAGCGAGGAGACCGCGTCGACGAGCTGGTTGCGGAACCGCTGCGATGTCGCGACACTGCCGACGAGGATCACGAGCGACGCCGCGGAGCACTTCTGCCCCGCGTGCCCGAAGGCGGACTGCGCCACGTCCTTCGCCGCCAGGTCCAGGTCGGCGCTCGGGGTGACGATCACGGCGTTCTTGCCGGAGGTCTCCGCGAGCAGCGGCAGATCGGTGCGGAACGACCGGAACAGCTCGGCGGTCTCGTACCCGCCGGTGAGGATCACGCGGTCCACGCGGGGATCGGAGATGAGCCGGCGGCCCAGGTCGCGCTCCTCCAGGTGGACGAGGCGCAGCACCTCCCGCGGCACCCCCGCCTCCCAGAGCGCGTTCACCATGACGGACCCGCAGCGGCGCGCCTGGCCGGCGGGCTTGATGATGACGGCGGATCCGGCAGCCAGCGCGGAGAGGGTGGACCCGGCCGGGATGGCGACCGGGAAGTTCCAGGGCGGCGTGACCACGGTCAACGTCACGGGGCGGTAGGAGGCGCCATCGACGTCGTCGAGCTCACGG
The DNA here is from genome assembly GCF_947493765.1 of uncultured Arthrobacter sp. Taxonomy (GTDB): domain Bacteria; phylum Actinomycetota; class Actinomycetes; order Actinomycetales; family Micrococcaceae; genus Arthrobacter_D. The sequence goes on along the minus strand of NZ_CANLSZ010000001.1, from coordinate 186,807 downwards.
GCGCGCTCCGCGTAGTAGTGGGCGAAGTCCACGGCCTCGGAGATCTCGGGGTCTGCCTGGTCCAGCGTCTTGCCCGTCTCGGCCCCCATGACCTCCATGAGATCGGCCCGGTGCGCCTCGAGCGCCTCACCGGCGCGATGCAGGACGGCGGCACGCTGGGCGCCGGTCATGGACCCCCAGGAGCCGGCGGCGGCGACCGCCCCGGCGATCGTCTCCTCGAGCTCGTCCGCGCCGCGGAGGGTCGCGGATGCCACGAGGTCCTCGCCCAACCGGGAGGTGGGGATGCGATCGAGGATGGCCCTGCCCCAGGCCCGGTTCGCCGGGAGGGAGGGATCCGTGTCGGGGGTGTTCTCGAAACCGCTCGGCCCATGCGCGGGTGCGGTGCCCGAGCGGTCCTGGTGGCGGTTCCGCGGCGGGATCGAGGTGTCGAGTTCCGCGAGCGAGGCCAGGAAGCGCTCCTTCTCGCGGTCGAAGAGGGTCTCGTCGTCGGAGAGTTCGAAGACCGCCGACATGAAGTTGTCCTGGCTCGCCCCCTCCTCGAGACGCCGGATCAGATAGGCGATGGCGACGTCGAACTCGCTCGGGTGGACCACCGGCGTGTACAGCAGGAGGGAGCCGACGTCGCGCCGCACGGCCTCCGCCTGCCCCTGCGCCATGCCCAGGAGCATCTCGAACTCGATCCCGTGGCGGACGCCGCGCTCGCCGGCCAGGAGCCAGGCGAAGGCGAGATCGAACAGGTTGTGGCCCGCCACGCCCACGCGCACGTTGTCGATGTGGGCGGGCTGCAGCGCGTAGTTGAGGACGCGCTTGTAGTGCGTGTCCGAGTCCTGCTTCGATCCCCAGGTGGCGAGCGGCCAGTCGTGGAGGGATGCCTCCACCTGCTCCATGGGCAGATTGGCGCCCTTGACCACGCGGACCTTGATGCTCGCCCCGCCCGCCGCTCGCCGGGCGGCGGCCCACTCCTGGAGGCGGATCATGGCGGAGAGGGAGTCGGGCAGGTAGGCCTGGAGGACGATGCCGGCTTCGAGGTGCAGGAACTCGGGCCGGTCGAGGATCGCCGTGAAGACGGCGACGGTGAGATCGAGGTCCTTGTACTCCTCCATGTCCAGGTTGATGAACTTGGCCTTCTCGGACCGCGCAGCGAGCGCGTAGAGCGGTGCCAGCTTCTCGGCCACGTGGCCCACGGCCTCGTCGAAGGCCCAGGCCGGGTGGGGGGCCACGGTGGAGGAGACCTTGATGGAGACGTAGTCGACGTCGGGCCGCTCGAGCAGCCGCACCGTGCCCTCGAGCCGCCGGTCGGCCTCGTGCTCGCCGAGGACGGCCTCGCCGAGCAGGTTGATGTTGAGTCGGACGTCGTCGCGCCTGATCCTGCTGATGGACCGGCCGAGGGTGGCGTCGGAGGCGTCGATGATGAGGTGCCCCACCATCTCCCGCAGTACACGCCGGGCGATGGGGATGACGATCCGTGGCAGGACCGGGGCGACGACGGCCCCCAGCTTCACGGCGGAGCGCACGTACCAGGGGAGGAATCCGGGGACCTGCGGGGCGATGGCGCCGAGATTGCGAGCGGCCACCGAGAGGTCCTCGGGCCGGATGACGCCGTCGACGAAGCCCACCGTGAAGGCGAGCCCGCCCGGATCCTTCAGCACGCCGGCGAGCTGCTTCGCGGACGCGTCCACGGGGATCTTCGAGGCCTCGGTGAGCCAGCGCCGGACGAGGGCGATGGAGTCCTCCGGCAGCGTCGCCGGGATCTCGGTGGTGCCCCCGGGGCCGGGGGAGAACCGGGCATCGGCGTCGTGGTCAGGGGTGTGGCCCTCGGACGATGCGGTGGACGCCCGGGTGGGGGCGGTGCCCTGGCGGGCGGGGAGCTGGGTTGTCATGGCAACGGCCTTCGGTCGGACGGCTCTCGCCGCGCACAGAATGAAGCAGCTACTTCCCTCCCATTGTGGGCCGCGCCGTACCATGGGGAAAAGCGACGAATACCGAACAGTATTCGTCGGCGAACCTGACGGATAGAGGTGGTCATGCTGGACCTGCGCCGCCTGCGGCTGCTGCGGGAGCTGAAGCTGCGGGGCACGCTCGCCGATGTCGCCGCGGCCCTCAACTACAGTCCGTCGTCGGTGTCCCAGCAGCTCGCCCTGCTGGAGAAGGAGGTCGGGGTCCAGCTGCTGCGCAGGAGTGGGCGTCGCGTGGTCCTCACGCCCCAGGCCGAGGTGCTCGTGACGCACACCGAGGAGCTGCTCGAGACGCTCGAGCGCGCGGAGGCCACCCTCGCCGCGTCTTCGACCACCGTGGCGGGGACGGTGCGGATGGCGGTCTTCCAGTCGGCCGCCCTCGCGCTCATGCCCGACGCCCTCACCGCGATCAGCCGTGAGTATCCCGAGGTGCGGGTGGAGATGGTGCAGCGCGAGCCGGAGACCGCGCTGCACGCGACCTTCGCCCGCGACTTCGACCTCGTGGTCGCCGAGCAGTACCCGGGGCATGCGGCCCCCCGTCATCCAGAGCTCGACCACGTGCCGCTGACCGAGGACGCCATCGGGCTCGCGGTCCCGCCCGACGGCGCACAGTACGCCGGGATCTCCTCGGTCGCCGGCGCCGCGGCAGCGGCCTGGGTCATGGAACCGCGGGGAGCGGCCTCACGCCACTGGGCCGAGCAGGCGTGCCGCCGCGCCGGGTTCGAGCCCGACGTCCGCTACGAGACCGCGGATCTGCAGGCCCAGGTCAGGCTCATCGCCTCGGGCAACGCCGTGGCCCTCATGCCGGATCTCGTCTGGGCGGCGCGCGACATCCCGGTCCGGCTCGTGGATCTCGACGGATCGCCCCGGCGCACCGTCTTCACCTCCGCGCGGCGGGCGGGCGCCGCACGTCCCGCCATCCGGTCCGTCCGCGAGGTGCTGAAGGCCGTCGCCGCGGGGGTGCGGCGCCCGGTGGGCTGAGCCGGGCCCTTTGCCCGGCCACCCGGTTTCTCCCGGCTCCGGCCCACTCCTAAGGTTGAGGTATGTCCGTCCACCCCACGCAGACCGAACCCACCTCCGCGCCCGTCGGCGTCGAGCGGGTCGCGGAGACCGTGCTGCCCACGAAGTACGGGGTCTTCCGCATGCTCGGGTACCGGGACAGCGGGGGGACCGAGCACGTGGCGCTCGTGCGCGGGGACGACGACGGCGGCGTGGCGCCCCTGGTCCGGGTGCACAGCGAGTGCCTCACCGGGGATGCCTTCGGTTCCTGGCGCTGTGACTGCGGGGAACAGCTGGACGCAGCGCTCGCAGCGATCTCGCTGGAGGAGCGCGGCGTGGTGGTCTACGTGCGCGGACACGAGGGGCGGGGTATCGGTCTGCTCGCGAAGCTGAAGGCCTATGCGCTGCAGGACCAGGGGGTGGACACCGTGGACGCCAACACCGAGCTCGGCCTGCCCGTGGACGCCCGGAGGTACGACCAGGCGGCGGGGATCCTCCGCGACCTGGGCATCGGGGCCATCCGGCTGCTGTCCGGGAACCCGGCCAAGGAGGAGGCGCTGGAGGCGCTGGGTATCGCCGTCGTCGAGCGGAGGGGCCTGGCGGTGTCGGAGCGCACGGAGAACGCACGCTACCTGCGGACCAAGCGGGCCCGGATGCGCCACGATGCGGTCGGGCCCGACGTCTGGGCGAGCCTGCTCGACGGCGTCGTGCCGGATCTGCCGGAGGACGACCTCGTGCGCCGCTACGGGTATCTCGCCGCGGCGTCGGGGCCGATCGTCGTCGGCCATGCCCGCCAGAGCCTCGACGGGTTCGTCGCTCCGCGGCCGCACGCCCCGGCGCTCCCGCAGGACCCCAGCGACGAAGGACACGTACAGCGCCTGCGCGCCCTCGCGGACGCCGTGGTGGTCGGCGCCTCGACGCTGTCCGCCGAGGACGACGCCCTGACCGTCGACGAGGTGCCCGGGGACAATCCGGTGCGGGTGGTGTTCGATGCCGCCGGGGTGCTCCCCGTGGACAGCAGCGTCCTGACCGACGACGCCGCTCCCACGCTCTGGCTCGTGGCGCAGCACGTGGAGGTCCCCTCCACCCTGGCCGCCTCGGTGGAGGTGGTCAGACTGCCCACCGGCGCCACGGATCCGGCACCTGTTCTCGATCTCCTGCTTCGGCGGGGCCTGGACAGGGTGCTCGTGGAGGGTGGCGGCGCCACCGTGTCGGGCTTCCTCGAGGCCGGCTTGCTGGACCGGCTGTACTGCACCACCGTGCCGGTCCTGATCGGGGACGGCATCCCCGGCCTGCGGTTCTCCGGCGCCCACGCGCCCGTGCAGATACGCACGGCGCCCGTCCGGCGGTTCGTGCTGGGGCACGACACGTGCTCGGAGTTCGATCTCGACGTGTCGCAGTAGGTGCCGAGGTAACCTCCCGGCGGGTCGGAAGCGTTCGATCCCACTGTTCGGGTGCCGTCGCTGGGATCGAGGGCTGCTCGGTCGGCGTCGAACCCTCGACCCCACTTATCGGGTCCCATCGCTGGGGATGAGCGGTCATTCCCAGCGTGCGGCGGTGAGAAGTGGGATTGAGGACTGCTCCGCCGGCGTCGTGGAGTTCGATCCCACTGCTCGGGTGCCTCTGGTGGGATTGAGGGCTGTTCCGCTGGCGTCGAGCCTAGGATCCCACTGCTCGAGTGCCACCGGCGGGATCGAGCGGTCGTTCCCAACGTGCGGGGGCGAGCAGTGGGCTTGAGGGCTGCTCGGTCGGCGTCGAGCCCTGGATCCCACTCATCGGGTTGCATCGCTGAGGATGAGCGGTCATTCCCGCCGTGCGGCGGTGAGGAGCGGGATTGGGGGGTGCTCGGTCGGCGTCGCAGAGTTCGATCCCACAGCAGCGGTGCCTGTGGTGGGATCGAAGGTTGCTCGGTCGGCGTCGAACCCTCGATCCCACTGCTCGGGTGCCGTCGCTGGGATCGAGCGGTCATCCCCACCGTGCGGCGGTGAGAAGTGGGATTGAGGACCACTCAGCCGGCGTCGAGCCCTGAATCCCACTCATCAGGTTCCGTCACTGGGAATGAGCGGTCATTCCCAGCGTGCGCGGGTGAGAAGTGGGATCGAGGACCACTCCGCCGACGTCGGGGCGTTCGATCCCACTCATCGGATTCCATCACTGGGAATGAGTGCTGCTCAGTCGGCGTCGAGTCCTGGATCCCACTCATCGGGTGCCATCGCTGGGGATGAGCGGTCGTTCCCAGCGTGCGGCGGTGAGGAGTGGGATTGAGGGGTGCTTCGCCGGCGTCGTGGAGTTCGATCCCACTCATCGAGTCCCATCACTGGGGTCGAGCGGTCGTTCCCAGCGTGCGGGGGCGAGCAGTGAGATCGAGGGGTTCGTCGCCACTGCCGACAACCGGTCGTGCCCAGTATGCCGCACCGAGAAGTGGGCCCGAGGGCTGCCCCACTGTGGGCAAACGCAAAATCCCAATCCTCCCGCCGCGTCGATGGGAGCGATCGATCGCTCCCATCGGACCGGCCGGAAGAGTGGGATGGGCGTACGCCCTCAGGGACGGATCAGGAGTCCCCGCCGACCCGCTTGCTCTTGCCCTGCAACCGGTCGATGTGTTCCGACGCCTCGGCCTTGTTGATGTCGGCGGGGATCTCCTCGCCCGCCTCCCTCGCCAGGGTGTCGAGGTAGCTCCGCTGCGCGTCGGTCATGGGCTCGTCACCGGTGACCCAGTCCGAGGGATCCCGCTCGAAGCCGCCCTCGGGCTCGGAGTTCGGACTTCCCAGTGTGTCTGCCATGTCGATTCCTTCTGTCGTAGCCAGCCTGAGCCCTCATTGTAGTGACTGCCACCCCCGGAAAAGTCGGGAGGTCCCGGCGCGGATCAGCCGCCGAACAGGGGTAGGGGAGCCCCGCTCACGCCGGGCTCGACGGCGAACAGCGCGCCCGCGCTGGGTTCGGACCCCTGCGGGATGTTCTCCTGCGTGGTCGTGACGTACAGCGTGGACAGATCCTCGCCGCCGAACGCGCAGGCCGTGACATTGGTGGTCGGAAGCGGGATGTGCTCGGAGAGTCGTCCGGCGGCGTCGTACCGTGCGATGGCGCCCCCGCCGTACAGGGCAGTCCAGATGCCCCCTTCGGCGTCGATGGCCATGCCGTCGGGCATACCGAGGGCCTGCTCGACGACGGCGAAGGTGCGGCGGTCCGTGAACCGGCCGCTGCCGACGTCGTACGCGAGTGCGTCGATGCGCCCCGTGGGGGTGTCGCTGTAGAAGGCCGTATCACCGGAGGGCGAGAAGTGCAGCCCGTTGGAGACCGTGACGCCCGTCAGGACCGTGGAGACCGCGTGGTCGGTGCCGAGGCTGTAGAGGGCTCCGGCTCCGAAGCCGCCCTCCCAGCCCATCGAGCCGCAGAGGAAGCGCCCGGCGGTGTCGCAGCCGCCGTCGTTCATCCGCTCCGCGCTGTCGGTGAAGGCTTCCGGGCCCTGTTCGAGGACCGTCAGAGTGTGGTCGGCGAACACGAAACCGCGCTCCACCCCAATCACGTAGCCGCCCGATACCCGACCGCGAACCACGCCTGCGAGCCGCGGGTGCACATCATGGCGGTCGATGCTCCCGTCCTCGTGCCTGACCAGGACGTCGCCCTCGGTCATGTCGACCAGCAGGAGCTCGCCGCGACGCGGGTCCCAGTAGGGGCCCTCTCCGTGGAAGGTGATGACGTCGGAGATCTGCTGGGCTTTCATGGTGCCTCCTGGTATCGGCTCGGTGCGGTCGGTCGGATCAGTCGGAGGGCGGCGGGATGGCCTCGGAGAGGCCCACGCAGGCGCGGGTCTGCTCCACACGGGAGACGGCGGCGCCGAGCTCCACGAGCACCGTGCTGGAGGCGACCTGCTCGGGGTCGAAGAGCACCTCGACGGCGGGGTCCCGCCCGTAGGTGGTCGCGGTCCAGGCCGGGTCGCCCTCCCGCAGCACCCAGTCGACGTCGTTCACGGTGACGCAGGGATCGGTGGTGGGTCCCGGCACTCCGACGCCGCAGCGCAGTACCACCTGCGACGGATCGCCCCATGCGGATGTCGCCTGGCTGTCGGTGTTTCTCTGCTCGTGCTCGGCGACCACGGGAGGCAGGGCGATCATGACGTCGGCGCAGTGCGGATCGGCGGCGTCGGCGGCCGGGTCGACGCTCACGGTCCCGGCGCATCCGGAGAGGGCCAGTACCAGCACGACGGCGGGAAGGCGGCGGCGGAGTGCTCGGGACGGGACAGGCATGGTTCAACCCTAGAGGAGTCGGCGTCGCCGTCGTCCCCGCTGTCCGGGAGTCGCAGCGGGCTAACGGATCTGCGGGAGCGACCGATCGTACCGTGCAGTGAACCGGAGGCCTCCGGCACCGCCCTGTCCCCGCGGTCATGGGCGCACCACAACCAAGTCCGCGGCCGTCGCCGAGCCCGAGAGTCCGAACGAGGATCCATGCCCACCCCCCACTCACGCCGTACCCGCCTCGCTGTCCAGGTGGCTCTCGCGACAGGTCTTCTCGCCGGCTCAGCGGTCGCCACCCCGGCGTTCGCCGTCCCCGCGCAGGCCGTGCCCGGCCAGCTCTCGCCGGCGCTGGTCACCCAGCCCCGGCCCCAGGTGATCGAGCAACCCCAGCCCGGCGGGACGTTCGTCGAACCGGCGCCCCAGATCACCGACCCGATGGCGACGGCGGGTATCGATCCGGTGACCGGCTTCGCCGTCAACGCACGCACCGGCTTCCTCGTGCACCCGCCCACCGGCTATCTGATCGAGCCGCACACCGGAAACCTGGTCTACGCGGACACGCTCATCTACACCAACCTCCGGTACGTCGCGGAGACGGGGGAGGTCGTGGAGATCCCGGGTGAGAATGCGGCGCCGCGCCCGGAGCCCGAGAGCACGCCGACGCCCGCTGCGCCGAGCGAGCCCGCTCCGAGCGAGAGCGCTGCAGCGGAGCCGACCAAGTCACCGAGCGCGGTCGAGACCACCGTCACCATCGAACCCACAGCCCCTGCCACGGAGCCCGCGAGCACCCCGACAGCCTCCGCTCCCGCGGCAGCGGCGTCCATGGCATCCCAGAGCGCCACGCCCAGCTCGTCCGCCCGGAGCAGTGAGCCGGTGGCGATGGCCGGCGTGCGCGCCTCGTCCCTGGCCCCCGTGGCGTGGATCGGTGCCGGCCTCGTGGCGCTGGGAGTCGCGATCGTCGTCGTCCTTGCGGTGCGGCGGCGCGGACAGCACCAGGCCTGACAAGCGCCGGTCCTGTTCGAGAGGTCGGATTCGTGCCGGCCTACCGTCAGGTCGAGGACCGCACGGCGGGCCGGTCGATCCGACGGTACAGTGCACCACGTGAAGAATCTCCTGGTGACCGGCGGCGCCGGGTTCATCGGCTCCAACTTCGTCCACCACCTGATGGCACACACCGACGTGTCCGTGACGGTGCTCGACAAGCTGACCTACGCCGGCAGCCGGGCGTCCCTCGCGGACCTGCCCCCGGAGCGCGTGGAGCTGGTGATCGGGGACATCGCCGATGCCGACGTCGTCGATCCGCTGGTGGAGCGCGCGGACGCGATCGTCCACTATGCGGCGGAGTCGCACAACGACAACTCCCTGCACGACCCGCGGCCGTTCCTCGACACGAACATCATCGGCACGTACACCCTGCTGGAGGCGGCCCGCCGGTACGGCACGCGTCTCCACCACATCAGCACCGACGAGGTCTACGGTGACCTCGAGCTGGACGACCCCGAGCGTTTCACCGAGAGCACGCCCTACAACCCCTCTAGCCCCTACTCGTCGACCAAGGCCGCGTCCGATCTCCTCGTCCGCGCCTGGGTGCGGTCCTTCGGGGTCCGGGCCACCATCAGCAACTGCTCCAACAACTACGGCCCGTACCAGCACGTGGAGAAGTTCATCCCGCGCCAGATCACCAATGTGCTCGACGGCGTCCGCCCCAGGCTCTACGGCGAGGGACGGAACGTGCGTGACTGGATCCACGCCGACGACCACTCCTCCGCCGTGTGGGCCATCCTGACCCGGGGCGAGCTGGGGCAGACCTATCTGATCGGGGCCGACGGCGAGCGGAACAACAGGGAGGTCGTCGAGCTGATCCTCACCGAGATGGGCCAGGCCGCCGACGCCTACGATCGCGTGGTCGACCGCGCCGGTCACGACCTGCGCTACGCGATCGACTCGACCCGGCTCCGCACGGAACTCGACTGGGCGCCTCGCTTCGGGCACTTCGAGCAGGGGTTGCGCACCACGATCGCGTGGTACCGGGACAACGAAGCCTGGTGGCGGCCGCAGAAGGCAGCGACCGAGTCCAGGTACACCGAGTCGGGGCAGTAGCGCATGGCCCCCGAGTTCTCGAAGCCCCTCTCCACACGCGAGACCCCGATCCCCGGCGTCGTGCTGCTGGACCTGCCCGTCCACGGCGACAACCGTGGGTGGTTCAAGGAGAACTGGCAGCGGGAGAAGATGACCGCCGCCGGTCTTCCCGACTTCGGTCCGGTGCAGAACAACATCTCCTTCAACGGGACGAGAGGCACCACGCGCGGTATCCACGCCGAACCGTGGGACAAGTTCGTCTCGGTGGCCACCGGCCGCGTCTTCGGCGCGTGGGTGGATCTGCGGGAGGGTCCGTCCTTCGGGGCGGTCTTCACCGCCGAACTGGACCCGTCGACGGCGATCTTCGTCCCGAGGGGCGTCGGCAACGCCTTCCAGACGCTCGAGGACGCGACGGCGTACACCTATCTCGTCAACGACCACTGGTCGGCCGACGCACAGGACCAGTACGTGTTCCTCAATCTCGCCGACGAGACCGCAGCCGTCGAGTGGCCCATCCCGCTCGACGGTGCCGAGGTGTCGGACAAGGACCGCACTCACCCGCGACTGACGGACATCGAGCCGGTTCCGGCGCGGAAGACGCTCGTCGTCGGCGCCGACGGGCGGCTCGGGAGAGCCCTGCGCACGGCGCTCGCGGATCAGCCGTCCGTCGAGTTCGCCGGCCGCCCCGAGCTCGACCTGCTCCACCCGGACCTCGAGCACGCCCGGCCGTGGGCCGACTACAGCACCGTCATCAACGCCGCCGCCTACACCGCGGTAGACGCAGCGGAGACCCCGGAGGGACGCGCCGCCGCGTGGGCCGTCAATGTCGCAGGGGTCGCAGCGCTCGCCCGGGTGGCGACGGCGCACCGGCTGACGCTGGTCCACCTCTCCAGCGACTACGTGTTCGACGGTTCCCGCGAGACCCACGACGAGAGTGAGCCCTTCAGCCCGCTGGGTGTGTACGGCCAGACGAAGGCGGCCGGTGACGCCGTGGTCGCCACGGTACCCCGCCACTACATCCTGCGCACCAGCTGGGTGATCGGCGACGGCGGCAACTTCGTGCGGACGATGGTGGAGCTTGCGGCACGGGGAATCTCCCCGGCCGTGGTGGACGACCAGATCGGCCGCCTCACGTTCACCGAGGACCTTGCGGCGGCCATCACACACCTGGTGGACACCGGGGCTCCCTTCGGGACGTACAACGTCTCGAACGACGGCGAGCCACAGAGCTGGGCCGCCATCGCCGCGGACGTGTATGCCCTCTGCGGCCGTGATCGTGCCGACGTCGCGCCCGTCAGCACCGAGGAGTACGTCGCGGGCAAGGAGGCCGCGCCGCGCCCTCGTCGGAGCACGCTCGATCTCCGGAAGCTGAGGGCGACCGGATTCGCGCCTCCACCCGCGGCGCAGCGGCTGGCCGACTGTGTGCAGGCGCTGACGGCCGAGGCCCGGCCTGCTGCCGTGGAGGGGACCGCGACTCCCCAGGCGGATCCGGCCGACCGAGCGGGAGCACGCTAGTCCTATGCGCGGCATCATTCTCGCCGGGGGGACCGGCTCCCGGCTGCACCCCATCACCCAGGGGATCAGCAAGCAGCTCGTCCCGGTGTACGACAAGCCGATGATCTACTATCCGCTGTCCACACTCATTCTCGCGGGGATCCGCGAGATCCTCATCATCACGACGCCGCACGACGCCGGGCAGTTCCGCCGGCTGCTCGGCGACGGCGGGAGGTTCGGGGTGGAGCTGTCGTACGTCGTCCAGCCGGCGCCGGAGGGGCTCGCCCAGGCGTTCGTCCTCGGTGCGGACCACATCGGCACCGATACCGTGGCGCTGATCCTCGGCGACAACATCTTCTACGGGCACGGGATGGGAACCCAGCTGCGGCGGTTCGAGGATGTGGACGGAGGAGCGATCTTCGGCTATCAGGTGGCCGATCCGTCGGCCTACGGGGTCGTCGAGTTCGACGAGTCGGGCACCGTGATCTCGCTCGAGGAGAAGCCGGCGGCACCCCGCAGCAGATATGCCGTTCCGGGTCTCTACTTCTACGACAACGACGTGGTCTCCATCGCGCAGAACCTCACACCGTCGGCCCGGGGCGAGCTGGAGATCACCGATGTGAATCGCGAATATCTGGCCAGGGGCAGGCTCCACGTGGAGATCCTCCCCCGGGGGACGGCATGGCTGGATACCGGCACCGTGGATTCCCTGAACGATGCCTCGACCTTCGTCCGGACGGTGGAGCATCGGCAGGGACTCAAGATCGGCGCCCCCGAGGAGGTCGCCTGGAGGCAGGGCTTCCTGACCGATGCAGAGCTCGAAGCGATCGCGGCTCCTCTGGTCAAGAGCGGATACGGCGCCTATCTGCTCTCGCTGCTCGACGGCGGTGAGCGAGCGCCCGCCCGTCCCGACCGGACCGCCCGTCGGTAGACAGACCGTGGATGCACCACGTACCCGGCTGCGGGTCGAGGCCGTCACGTCGACCGGTTGCGCTGTAGCGTAGCCCTGTGTCCCGGATGTCCACTGCTGCCACTGAGTCCGCCTCCGCTCGGGAGCGCCGGGTGGGAGAGCTGACCGAGGGTGAGCTCCTGGCACGGATCTTTCCCCTTCTTCCCCTGTCGGACACTGTTCTCCTCGGCCCGGGCGACGACGCCGCCATCGTCGCCGCACCCGACGGCCGGACCGTCATCAGCATGGACACCCTCGTGGAGGACCACGACTTCCGGCTGGTTCGTCCGAACGGCCACCGCACCACCGGGTACGACGTCGGCTGGAAGTCGGCGGCGCAGAATTTGAGCGACATCAACGCCATGGGAGGCACCGCGACGTCGCTGGTCGTCAGTCTGACCCTCCCGCCGCAGACACCGGTCGCCTGGGTGGAGGACTGCGCCCGGGGACTGGCCGCCGCCATCGAAGGATTGGGTGCGATCGGCTGCTGCGTGGTCGGCGGGGACCTCGGCGCCGGCACGCAGCTCGTCGTCACCGCCGCCGTCACCGGAACCCTCGATGGACGCTCGCCCGTGCTGCGCTCCGGCGCGCGAGCAGGGCACACGATTGCCGTCGCGGGCACGCTCGGACGGGCCGCCGCCGGCCTGGCCATCCTCGAGGACGGCCGCACCCTGACGGACTTCGGACCGAGCGGCGAGGAGCTCGTCGCTGCGCAGCTCCGCCCGCAGCCACCCCTGGCCGCCGGTCCGGCCGCCGCGCTGGCCGGGGCGAGCGCGATGCTCGACGTCTCCGACGGCCTCATCCGCGATGCGGGGCGGATCGCGACGGCGAGCGGTGTGGGGCTCGACCTCGACCCGGAGGCGCTGCGGCGGTACGCCGAACCGCTCGAGGGGGCCGCCGCGCTCCTGGGCGTGGAGGCGATGGACTGGGTGCTCGGCGGGGGAGAGGATCACGGGCTGCTGGCCACATTTCCCCCGGATCGTCCGCTGCCGCCCGGGTTCGCTGCGGTAGGCTCGGTGAAGCCCGGCCGACCGCTGGTGACACTGGCGTCACGGGAGACAGCTCTCCGGGGATGGGATCATTTTGCAGACTAAGGTCACGGCCAACGCTGTGGCGATGAGGCGCTGGTTGACCAGGGCCGAGGAGTCCCTCGGCAATCACAGCGACCGCCTGAACGCCATCAACATCTTTCCCGTGGCCGACGGCGACACTGGCACGAATCTCTATCTGACGGTTCGCGCGGCCGCCCTGGCCGCCACGCACACCGAAACCTCCGATCTCGGGGAGCTACTCACCATCGCGGGGCGTGCGGCCCTCGAGGACGCCCGCGGCAATTCCGGCACCCTCTTCGCGGTCTTCCTGACGGCGTTCGCAGAACCACTCGGCGGAGCCTCACGCCTGACCGGCGGTCTCCTCGCCGCGGCGCTGCACCGGGCGCAGATCCGGAGCTGGTCGGCCCTGAGCGATCCGGTACCGGGCACCATGCTCTCGGTCCTCGAGGCGTGCTCGCACGGCGCCGGCGAGGCAGCCGCGGGTCATGCGGGGGACGACAGCAACCAGGTGCTCGCGGAGACCCTGACAATGGCGGTGCAGCATGCCCTGCAGGCCGTGGTGCAGACGGAGAGCCAGCTCGGAGCCCTCGCGGACGCACAGGTGGTCGACGCCGGGGGAGTGGGCTTCCTGCTGGTCCTCGACGCGCTCCGCGCAGCCGCCCTGGGCGAGGAGCTGGACAGCGAGCTCATCGACGGCCTCCACGGCTACGGCATCCAGTCCCCGCACATCCACGCGGGCAACGACACCGACGGCGTCGAGGTCATGTGCACCATCGAACTCAGTCCGCTGGATGCCGCAACCCTGCGTCTGCACCTCGACGAGCTCGGGGACTCGGTCATCATGAGCGCCGTTTCCGAGACCGAGGAGGGGTACCGCTGGCGGGTCCACGCCCACGTGCCGGATGCAGGACCGGCACTCGCCCTCATTAACGAGGCCGGCACGCCGGTGAACATCAGCGTGACCCAGCTCGCCACGGCAGCAGGAGCCGGGGCCGGTGACACCTGACACCACGCGGTCCGCCGTCTCGGACCTCGATGCATCGCTCGACCGCCATCTCGGTCCGGTGGCCAAGCTGTTCGCCAAGCACTTCGACATCCACACCGTGGGCCAGCTTCTGAACCACTTCCCCCGCACCTATCTCCGGCGCGGCGAGCTCACCCCGATCGACGAGGTCCCGGTTGACGAGGACGTCACCCTGATCGCGCGCGTCCAGTCCTCCAACTCCCGCAGGATGCACACGCGCAAGGGCATGCTGCTGGAAGTGGTCATCACCGACGACGCCGACGGGGGGCTCGGTGGTATGAATCTGACCTTCTTCAACGGCTACGGTGCCGAGCGCGAGTTGCGCCCCGGTGTGCGGGCCATGTTCTCCGGCAAGGTGACGGTCTATCGCGGCAAGCTCTCGCTCACCAACCCCCGGTACGCCCTGCTCGACGACGACGACGATCCGGAGCGCGTGAACCGCCCCATCCCCGTCTACCCCGCGGTCGACAAACTGGGCACGGAGCGCATCGCCGTCGCCGTCGGAACCATCCTCGACACCCTGCGACTCTCCGAGCTCGACGATCCCGTGCCGGCCCCGGTGGCACGCCGCGACAAGCTGATGAGCCTCGCGAACGCCTACGAGCTGATCCACCGTCCCCGCGAGGTCGAGGACGCCTACCGCGCCCAGCACCGCTTCCGCTACCAGGAGGCCCTCGTGCTGCAGTCGGCCCTGGCCCGACGCCGGGCACTCACCGCGCGCGAGGAGGCCACGGCACGCATCCCGCGCCCGGGGGGCCTGCTGGACCAGTTCGACACCCGCCTGCCCTTCACCCTCACGCAGGGGCAGCGCGAGGTGGGGCAGCAGCTCGGCGAGGACCTGGCCCAGGATCACCCGATGAACCGGTTGCTGCAGGGCGAGGTGGGCTCGGGCAAGACCCTCGTGGCCCTGCGCGCCATGCTGCAGGTGATCGACGCCGGGGGCCAGGCGGCGCTGTTGGCCCCCACCGAGGTGCTCGCCGCCCAGCACCTGCGGTCCATCACCACCACCCTCGGGCCCCTCGCCGAGGCCGGCATGCTCGGCGGGTCCACGGACGGCACGCGGGTGGTCCTGCTCACCGGATCCATGACCACCGCGCAGCGGAAGAGGTCGCTTCTCGACGCGGCGTCGGGCGAGGCGGGGATCGTGATCGGCACGCACGCCCTGCTCTCCGACAACGTGCAGTTCTTCGACCTCGGACTGATCGTGGTGGACGAGCAGCACCGCTTCGGCGTGGAGCAGCGGGACTCGCTGCGGACCAAGGCGCGCACCTCGCCCCACGTGCTGGTCATGACGGCGACGCCGATCCCGCGCACCGTGGCCATGACCGTCTTCGGCGACCTCGAGACCTCCACGCTGTCCGAGCTGCCCGCGGGCCGCGCGCCCATCACCACCCACGAGGTGGGCCTGACCGAGCACCCCGCGTGGATCGACCGCATCTGGTCCCGCGCCCGAGAGGAGATCGACGCCGGACGCCAGGTGTACGTGGTGTGCCCCAAGATCGGCGACGACGTGAGGAACGACGACGACGCCCCGGGAGTCCTCTACGGTGAGCCTCCGCCGGATCCGAAGGCCGAGGCACGGCAGGAACTCACCGGTGTGGTGGGGCTCCTCGAGTCCCTCGCCGGAGTGCCGCAGCTCCAGGGCGTGACGAGCGCGATGCTGCACGGACGACTGGACCCGCAGGAGAAGGCGGACGTCATGACGCGGTTCGCCGAGGGCAACGTGCAGCTGCTGGTCGCGACCACGGTGATCGAGGTGGGCGTCGATGTTCCGAACGCGACGCTCATGGTCATCATGGACGCCGACCGGTTCGGGATCTCCCAGCTCCACCAGCTGCGGGGGAGGATCGGCAGGGGCGGGCACGCCGGGACCTGCCTCCTGGTGACGAAGCTCGAGCCCGGGCATCCGAGCCGGGAACGCCTGGCCGCCGTCGCCGCGACGACGGACGGCTTCGAACTCTCCCAGAAGGACCTGGAGCTCCGCCGCGAGGGAGACATCCTGGGTGCCTCGCAGTCTGGCGGTCGCTCCGCATTGCGCTTCCTGAAGATCTCCCAGCACGGCGCCGTCATCGAGAAGGCCCGCACGGATGCGCAGGAGATCGTCCTCGCCGATCCGGAACTGCACGACTATCCCGGGCTGGCGCTGGCGATCGAGCTGTATCTGAATCCGGAGAAGGAAGCGTTCCTCGAACGCGGATGACCCGCGCTGTATTCCGCAGATGAGGTTGTATCGTTTCCCCCATGACGCAGATACGGATATCCGACGCGGCGCGCTACCTGAGCGTCAGTGACGACACCGTCCGCCGCTGGATCGACGCCGGTGCGCTCGCGGGAACGAAGGACGCCTCCGGGAGGACCACCGTCGACACCCTCGACCTCGCCGGTCTGGCCCGGAAGAACGCCGTCCTGCCGGGGGACCCCTCGCAGATCGGCCGGTCCGCCCGCAACAGGTTCGTCGGGATCGTCACGGATGTCGTGGCGGACACGGTCATGGCTCAGGTGGAACTCCAGTGCGGCCCGCACCGCGTGGTGTCCCTGATGAGCAGCGAAGCGGTGCGCGAGCTCGGCCTGGTGCCGGGGTCCATCGCGATCGCCGTGGTGAAGGCGACCACCGTCATCATCGAGACCCCCGAGGAGAAGAACTGATCATGATCCGGATGCGTCTCCTCACGCGGGGGCGGCGGCTCCTGCTCCTGCCGGCCGCCGTGCTCGTGGTCCTGGGCGTCTCGGCCTGCGGCGCGGACGGGGCTCCGGGCGACGACGCCACCGGCGACTCGGATGGGGGGAGCATCACCGTCTTCGCCGCGGCGTCGCTCAAGGAACCCTTCACGGCGCTGGCGGAGCAGTTCGAGGACGCCCACCCGGGTGCGGAGGTGACCCTGAACTTCGCCGGCTCCTCGGACCTCGCCACGCAGCTCGTGGAGGGCGCCCCCGCCGATGTCTTCGCCTCCGCCGACGAGTCCACCATGGAGAGCGTGCGACGCGCGGAGCTGCTCGACGGCGAGCCGATCACCTTCGCGACGAACACCCTGCAGCTCGCCGTCCCACCGGACAACCCGGCCGGCATCGCCTCGCTCGACGACGCCGCGCGGCCCGGCGTGAAGACGGTGGTGTGCGCCGTGCAGGTGCCCTGCGGGGCCGCGGCGGCGCGCGTCGAGGAGGCCACCGACGTCGAGCTGACCCCGGTGAGCGAGGAGTCCTCCGTGACGGACGTCCTGGGGAAGGTCTCCTCGGGCGAGGCCGACGCGGGGCTCGTCTACGTCACCGATGTGCGGGCCGCCGGTGAAGCCGTGCTGGGGATCGCGCTACCGGAGGCGGCCGACGTCGTGAACTCGTACCCCATCGCAGCGCTGACCGGCTCACAGGAGTCCGGGGCGGCTCGCGACTTCGTCGACTTCGTGGTGGGCGACGACGGCCGCGCCGTGCTGGAGGCAGCAGGCTTCGGTGCGCCCTGAGCCCGGTCGCGGTCTCCTGAGCTGGTCCGCGCGATGGAGCTGACCGCGGTCCGGCTGCCCCGCTGGGTCCTGGTGCTGGCCGCGGTGGGAGCCCTGTTCGTGGTGCTTCCGCTCGTGGCGATGGCCCTGCGCGTCGACTGGCCGCACTTCGTCCCCCTGGTGACCTCCGAGAGCGCCCGGGCCGCCCTGCTGCTCAGTCTGCGTACCTCGCTCGCGGCGACCGCGCTCTGCGTGGTCTTCGGCGTCCCGATGGCCCTGGTCCTCGCCCGCACGAGCTTCCGGGGCCAGCGCATCCTGCGCTCCCTGGTCCTCCTGCCCCTGGTCCTTCCGCCGGTGGTGGGCGGTATCGCCCTCCTCTACACCTTCGGGCGGCGCGGCCTGCTCGGTGGGACGCTGGAGACGCTCGGGGTCGACATCGCCTTCTCCACCACGGCCGTGGTGCTGTCGCAGGCATTTGTGGCCCTGCCCTTCCTGGTGCTCAGCCTCGAGGGAGCACTGCGGACGGTCGGCACACGCTACGAGGCCGTCGGGGCCACACTCGGCGCAAGCCGCTGGACGGTGCTGCGCCGGGTCACCCTGCCGCTCGTCCTGCCGGCCCTGGTCTCCGGAGCCGTCCTCTCCTTCGCCCGGGCGCTCGGGGAGTTCGGCGCCACGCTGACCTTCGCCGGGAGCCTCGAGGGGACCACCCGCACCCTCCCGCTCGAGATCTACCTGCAGCGTGAGACCGATCCCGACGCCGCCGTCGCCCTGTCCCTCATCCTCGTGGTCGTCGCCATCCTCGTGGTCGGCGCAGCCCACCGGGTGCGGCCGCTCGGGGGCCCCGCCACGGCACGCCCGCCGGCACCAGCGGTCCGGCGAGCCGCAGGTGCCCCCTGATGGGGCTGAGCTTCGCCGCGACGTTCGCGGAGCGGAACCTCGACGTGAGTTTCGAGATGCGCACGGGGGAGACCCTCGCCGTCCTCGGACCCAATGGAGCCGGCAAGTCAACCGTGCTGTCGCTGCTCGCCGGTCTGCTGACCCCGACCACCGGTTGCGCGGAGCTCGACGGCGCCGTCCTGTTCGACGTCGGCGGGTCCGGCCGGACGCTGACCGAGCCGCGGGAGCGCGGGATCTCCCTCCTGGCGCAGGACGCCCTCCTGTTCCCGCACCTGTCGGCGCTCGAGAACGTGGCGTTCGGACCGAGGAGCCGGGGGGTACCCCGGACGGCGGCGCGGGCCGCGGCTCACAAGTGGCTCGAGCGCGTAGGGGTCGCGGAACTTGCCCACCGCCGCCCGCACCAGCTCTCCGGCGGGCAGGCGCAGCGCGTCGCCCTGGCACGCGCACTCGCGGTGGAGCCGTCGCTGCTCCTGCTCGACGAACCACTCGCAGCCCTCGACGTGAGCGTCACCCCGGCCATGCGGCTGCTGCTGCGGGAGGTACTGCAGGAGCGCACCGCCGTGATCGTCACGCACGATCCGCTCGACGCCTTCCTCCTCGCGGACCGGGTCCTGGTCCTGGAGGGCGGAAGGATCGTGGAGTCCGGCCCCACGGCCGAGGTGCTCACCCGACCCGTCACGGCCTTCGGGGCGCGGCTGGCCGGTCTCAATCTGGTGCAGGGTCGGCGGACGCGCACGGGGTTCGCCGGAGGGAACGGGATCGAGGTACCACTCGCTGATCGCCTTCCGGAGGGAACCGCCCTGGTCCTCGCCGTGCGGCCGGCGGCGATCGGCGTCTCGCTCTCGGGCCACCCCGGCGCCGATGCGGCAGTCGTGAGCGCGGAGATCGACGACGTCGAGCACCGCGGAGACCTGGTACGGATCCACGCGGCAGGCCTGGCCGCCGACGTCGCACCGGCAGACGCCGTCGCCCACGGACTGGTTCCCGGACTCGCCGTCGACCTCCGCATCCGGCACGGCGACGTGACCGTCTATCCGACCCGGCGGGAAGAGCAGGAGTCCGGTCGGAGCACGGCCGGGAGTGGACGCTAGAGTCGAAGCATGACGCGCATCATCGCCGGAGCCGCGGGAGGCTCCACCCTCGCAGGCGTCGACGGGACGGCGACGCGTCCCACCACGGACCGCGTCAAGGAGGCACTGTTCTCCCGCCTCGAGTCCTACGGCATCCTGCACGGAGCCCATGTGCTCGATCTCTACGCCGGATCCGGCGCGCTCGGCATCGAGAGCGTGAGCCGCGGGGCCGCGACGGTGGACCTCGTGGAGTCCGCGGACCGCGCGGCGGCCGTGGCGCAGCGCAACGCGGACCTGGTGAACCGGGTGCTGGGGTGGACTGCGGCCCGCGTGCACCGCTCGAAGGTGGAGACCTATCTGGCGCGGGTGGCGCCGGAGCTCACCTGGGACCTCGTCCTCATGGACCCCCCGTACACCGTGGACGGGCACGAGGTGACCAGTGTCCTCACCGCTCTCCGGGGCAGACTCTCCGAGGGCGCCGTCGTCGTGGTGGAGCGCTCCACGCGCTCGCCGGAACCGCAGTGGCCGGAGGGGCTGGAACGCTTCTCCGACAGGAAGTACGGGGAGACGCGGCTCTGGTTCCTGGAGCCTGCGGCAGGCTGACGGTCCCGTGCCGTAATGCTCGGTCCGGCGTCGCCGTGCGGCAGCCGTGGGCTATCAGGCACCATCCGTCGCCGATCACACGGAGGGAGCGGTGCCGGCTGACCGGCACCGCTCCCTCCGTTCTTCCGTGCTGTGGACCCGGGTTACGCGGTGCGGCGCGTGCGGAGCAGGGCGACGACGCCGGCGACGAGTCCGAGCAGGCCGGCCACCAGACCGATCCAGCCCACGGCGGACGCGGAATCGTCGTCGCTGGTGGACGCTGTCTGCTCCGTGTCGGCGGCCTCGGCCGGTGCCGTGGCCTCGGCGGTCTCAGCCGCCTCCCCGGTCGCCTCGGGAGCTGCTCCGCCGTGGGAGTCCTCGCCCTCGGCCGCTGCGGTGGTGACGAACGACGGCGCCGGCTTGTCGGGCTCCGCCTCGCCCTCGACGGTCTCGTCGTCCCACTCGACCACCTCGCCGTCCGTGTAGGACTGGGTGGCAGGCAACATCACCGTGGTACCTGCCTCGGGCAGCTGGCCCACGGAGATGGAGAAGGTCTGGTACTGCTGCGGGGCGATCTCCGAGCCCTCCTCGGCCGTCCAGCGGACGGACAGGGGAGCCTCGGTGAGTGTTGCGCCGTCCGCCGTCGTGACCGGTTCCGGCAGCTCGCCGGTGACCACCTCGGCGTCCCAGCCCTCGATCGGCTTCACGCGGACGGAGGTGAAGGGCTGTTCGGTGGGCAGCTGCACCTCCAGGGTGGTGGTGCTGGCGGTGTCCGATTCGTTGGGGACGCTGAACGTGAGCTGCGCGTAGCCGTTCTCGGTGGTCGATGTCGGTGCAACGCTCACGTGGGCGTTGGCGGCGCCGAGACCGAAGGCCATCAGGGTCGCGGTGGTGAGGACGACGGCGCCGGTGGTGCGGGCGCGCCGGGGTGTGGAGGAGGTCATGGAAGTACCTTTCAGGGTGCGCTCACGCCTGCATCGAGGCATGGCGTGGAGCGCCGGGGGAAGGGGGTGGGTCATGCTGCGGTCTGGAGCCCGCCTGCCCCGTTCTCCGGGATCAGATCAGGCCAAGGGCTTCCTGGAAGCGCGGCGGACCACGCAGGGTCGGCACGGCGGAGTGCACGGACAGCGGGGTGACCGGGGACGCCACGTTCCGGAGGAGCGGCTCGCGCCGGACCGGGGCGAACGGCACGTGGAGGGGAAGCGTCAGGAGCGGGCGGATCCAGGCGGCGAGCAGCGCCAGCGCCTTGTCGCTCCGTGAGACGGCGAAAGCCAGGATCACGGTGGCGAGTCCGTGCAGCAGGAGCATCACTGGGCTGCCTTCGGCGCCGCCGAGCGGGTTTTCGGCGGACGGGGCGCAGGCGAGCTCGAAGGCCGCGTGGTGGCCGGGTGCGGCGACCGAGCTTTGGCATGCGGACGGAAGGGCCGTCAGCGCGAACAGGTGGTGCAGCAGGACCTGGCCGGTACCCATGGTGAGGACGGCGGCCCGGAACGAGACGGTGCGCCGGGTCAGCAGCATGGTCGGCAGCAGGAGGAGGACCCCGAACAGCAGGATCACCGCCGGCGCCGGCAGGTGGCCGGAGGCGAGGACATGCGAGGCGGAGGAGACCGAGAGGATCACGGCGACGAGCAGGAGGGAGCGGAGGTAGCGCTTACCTACCACGGCCTGCTCCTTTCCGTCGTCGTCACGCGGGGTGATCGATATACACCGGACCCACTCCCAAGCCTAGGGCCATCGGGTCGCGTTCCGCGCCCACCGGTGCCGTGGCGCCAGGAAGGATTCACCGTAGTGCTGCGTCCTCGAAGGCGGCGAGCTCCAAGCCCACCAGCACCGCGGCCGGGTGGGGACCGGCGGCGAGCAACGCCGTCGTCCAGGTATCCGGCCAGGGGCTCCGCCGCGCGGCGACGATGACGTTCCCGGCCTGCCCGCCGTCCACCATCGCGGCCTCCGTGAGGACGGCGGTCGCCGGTGCCAGGGACGAGAGCTGGCGGGCCTGTGCGCGGGCGAAGTCCAGCGGCGGGTCGTCGCCCACATTCACGAGGACCACGCCGTCCTCCGCGCAGATCCGCAGGAGGTGCCCGGCGAAATCGGGCGACGTGAGATGCGCCGGTGCGTCGGCTCCGGCGAAGATGTCGAGCACGACGACGTCGAACGCTCCGTCCGCCTCCTCGAGGACGACGTCGGCCGCGTCTCCGGCAACGATCTCGCAGGCCGTGCCGTGGGGCAGCGGCACGGCGTCGAGCACGAAGTCGAGCAGCTCGGCATCGACATCGACCGCCGTCTGCCGGGACCCCGGACGGGTCGCCTGGACGTAGCGCACGAGGGTCAGTGCCCCGGCACCCAGATGCAGTACACGCAAGGGGGCCCCGGCGGGTCCGAGCAGATCGATCACGTGGGCGATCCGCTGCAGGTACTCGTAGAAGATCCGCTCCGGATGCAGCACGTCGACGTGGGACTGCTGTGCGCCGCCGATGCTCAGGATCAGGGCCCCGTCGATGAACGCGTCCTCGTCGAGCTCCGCATACGCACCGGTCGCGGGGAGCCATCGGGTGGGGACCTCGAACGGCCCGTCGTGCTCGGGCCGCGGGGGCGTACTCACAGGCGGTCCCGCAGACTCGCGAGGCGGTGCGCCGCCTCCTCGATCACGTCGAACTTCTTGCAGAACGCGAACCGGAGCAGGGAGCCGGTGCGTCGGGCGCCGTCGTCGTGGCAGAACGCCGCGACCGGGATGGCCGCGATGCCGATCAGGGCGGGAAGCCGCCGCGCGAGGTCGGTGGCGTCGTCGAGCCCGAGGGGCGCCGCATCGGCCAGAGCGAAGAACGTGCCCTTCGGGGTGAACACCTCGAAGCCGGCGGCGCGCAGGCCCTCACCGAGCAGATTACGCTTCTTCCGCAGGGTCGCGGCAGCGGTGCTGAAGAACTCGTCCGGCAGGCCGAGGCCGAGCGCGACGGCGCCCTGGAACGGGGTGCCGGAGGTGTACGTGAGGAAGGTCTTGACGGTGCGGACCTGCGCCACGAGGTCCGCCGGGCCGCTGAGCCAGCCCACCTTCCAGCCCGTGATCGAGAACGTCTTGCCGGCCGATGAGATGCTCAGGGTCCGCGCTCTCGCGCCGGGGAGCGAGGCGATGGGGATGTGCTTCGCCTCGAAGACGAGGTGCTCGTACACCTCGTCCGTGACGATGAGGGCGTCGTACCGCTCCGCGAGGCGGACGATCAGCTCCAGGGACTGCCGGGAGAAGACGCTGCCCGTGGGATTGTGCGGATTGTTGACGACGATGATGCGCGTCCGCTCGGAGAACGCGGCCTCGAGGCTCGCCGCGTCCGGTTGGAAGCCCGGCGCCAGGAGAGGTGCGGTGGTGTGCGTGGCACCCGAGAGGCCGATGGTCGCGCCGTAGGAGTCGTAGAACGGCTCGAACGTGAGCACTTCGTCGCCCGGTCCTGCAAAGGCGAGGATCGACGCGGCGATCCCCTCGGTGGCGCCGGTGGTGACGATCACTTCGGTCTGCGGATCCACCTCGAGGCCGTAGAAGCGTGCCTGGTGGGCGGCGACGGCGTTGCGCAGCACGGCGAGACCCTGACCGGGGGCGTACTGATTGGCACCGGACGCGATGGCGGCGCGGGCGGCGTCGAGGATCTCCTGCGGTCCGTCCTCGTCGGGGAAGCCCTGGCCGAGGTTGATCGCCGAGTGCTGCTGCGCGAGCGCGGTGACCTCCTCGAAGATGGTGAGCCCCAGCCGGCCGTCGTCGCCCAGCAGGTTCGCACCGAGTGCCGTCCTGGCCCAGGGCGCCCTGGTGCTCGAGCTCGTGGGGTGCGCGTCAGTGGTCATGCCACCAGTATCGCCGTTCCCGCAGTCCGAGCGGCAACGTCACCACGCGAGGCGTGCACCGGCTCGAGCGGCTCGGGAATCTCGGTACCGTAGGGGCATGAGCCGCGCCGTCTGCCCCGGATCCTTCGACCCCATCCACAACGGTCATATCGAGATCATCAGCCGGGCCTCCCGCTTGTTCGACGACGTGATCGTCGCGGTCTCGACGAACTACGCGAAGAAGTACCGATTCGACGTCGAGGAGCGCATGGAGTTCTGCGCGCAGGGTCTCGCCCACCTTCCGAATGTCAGGATGCTTCCCCTCGGGGGCGGACTCCTCGCCGATTTCTGCACCGAGCACGGAGCGGATGCGCTGGTCAAGGGCCTGCGCTCGGGCCTCGACTTCGACTACGAGCTGCCCATGAGCACCATGAACCGCCACCTGGCCGACGTCGACACCGTCTTCCTCCCCACCGCCGCCGAGTTCGCGCACCTGTCCTCGAGCCTGCTCAAGGAGGTCGCCTCATTGGGTGGCGACATCGAGCCCTTCGTGCCCGACGTCGTCCGCGAGCGGTTGCTTCAGCGGGACTGACGGCCGGGATGCCGGCCAGGGGACGGAGCTATACGCGTTCCAGGGCCCGATGCGGGCCAGGCGGCAGATCGACGCCTACGACGTTGTCGGGTTTTATCTCGCCGCCACGAACGACGATGCCCATGATGCCTGCCCTGCGCTCCACGTCCCCTGCTTCATTTCGTGACACCACCGCTTTGAGCAATCCGGTCCGGAAGCGGTCGATCTGCCTGCAGGGATTGCGTAACCCGGTCACCTCGACCACCGCGTGAGGACCGATGCGGAGCAGAGCGCCGACGGGCAGGGCCAGGAGATCGATACCCCAGGTTGTGATGTTCTCGCCGAGATCACCTGGGCCCACCCGGAACCCCTCTTGCGCGAGATCGTCGAACAGCTCTGCCTGAATGAGATGCACCTGCCGGAGATTCGGCTGAGAGGGGTCCGCTCGGACGCGGGACAGATGCTGCACGGTCGCTCCAGCATGGGCGTCCCCTTCTACCCCCATGCCCTCGACGAGCAGGACCGATGCTGCTGGTTCTTTGCTGAAATGATGGTCCGTACTCTTGCTGACCGACACAGTCAGACCACTCATCGCCGGAACCGCCGATCGGCGACACCGGCATGCAGGAGGACGACCGCGGGTCCGCGCGCTGACCACCGAGTCGCAGCGAGGTGAGCCGTATCCAAGGCGGTGATCATGAGTTGCTGAGCATCCATGAGTCGAACCTACTTCGGACTTGGCGCCGGCTGCAGGATTACCTCGTCCCAGTTCCGCACCCGCGGGGGTTCTGGCGGTCGCTGGGCGAAACTTGCGTCAGTCGGCGGCATCAGTCACTTCTCGACCGTCGATCATTGCGACGACGTCGTCCAGGGTTCCGTGGCACTTCTCCAGTTCAGGTAGGTGGTAGAACGTGCTGGTGCTATCGAGGTCGTTGATGGCGTCGTCCGGCGAATGCAGGATCGTCCTTCTGCGCTGGGCGATCGCGATGCCGAGCTC
This sequence comes from uncultured Arthrobacter sp., assembly GCF_947493765.1. GTDB lineage: Bacteria > Actinomycetota > Actinomycetes > Actinomycetales > Micrococcaceae > Arthrobacter_D. The sequence goes on along the minus strand of NZ_CANLSZ010000001.1, from coordinate 161,665 downwards.
AACATGCGTGCTGTTCCCGGCCGGGAGCAGGACGACGACGACGTCGGCGCCCATCACTGCATCTCTCTCATGCTGCCCGATGGCCCGTAGATCATCGAGAGTGACTTCGTTCGCGTCGCCCGATGACGCATAGTCGGTCCATTCGTACATATTGATGTACCCCTGGCCTCCAAGGTTTGAGCGACGTGGCGAACGTCGGCGATGTTCCTGACGCTCGACGCAACGTAGAACTTCTTCACGGCTTCTGCCTTCCGATCGTCCTGCGTCCATTCCTCCTTCCAGGGTAGGCCCGTGCGGCGCCCGCCGCGGAGTGAAGAAGCGCTACTCGAGCTCGCGACGATGCTGCCTAAGCACGAGCCACAAGCCACTCCAGCTGGGCTGCGGTGGGTTCCCGGTCCGCATAGATTCTTCGACGCACACCGGCTGCAACAGTGTCTTTCGTCGGACCTTCCCACAGCAGCTTCAGACCAACACGTTCAGCAACAGCACACGAGGCGGGGTTGTTGGAGAGTGCCCGAGCCGTGACCGGCGCGGTGGAGTTCGCCGTTGTCGCTGACATGATTGCTGCCGTGGCCATCTCCGTGGCAAGGCCCCTGCCCCAACTCGTCGGTGCTAATCGGTAACCGAGGTTCCACAGCCCGGAAGCGGTCAAAGTTACTCCACCGGTCCCGATGAACATTCCCGGCAGCAGATTTCCCAGACTGCCGGTCCGACCGATCCTGATGGCCCATGGCCCAGCGCCCGACTCCGTCCAGCTTCTCTGCCCGGCCGCGATCAGGGCTACTGATTCTTCTCGTCGCCGATGACGGCCAGTAGGCAAGTGCTCCCAGGTCGCCGGGTCGCGGTAGATGTCGAACACCTTGTCGATGTCATGCGGAGAAAGAGGCGTGAGTGTCAGACGCGAGGTAGTGACGATGGGGATGACCGGAACCATCACCTCATTCTGCAGCCAGCACGGCCAAGATGTTCACCCACGTTTCGGCTCGTCCGGGGGGTCAGGTTGTGAGCCTGCTCCCCGAGCCACAATTCTCCGCCCAATGTGTTCTGGACGGTCACGCCGGAGCGTGCTCCTGGGTGAGGGGCGCCACTCGATGATGGAAGACCTCAGCCTCCGGTGCCCGATCGGTTTGGACTGCCAGCGGTGATGATCTCGAAAATAGTGCGCCGGAGCACACGTCTGGCACACGACGTGTGACGAACAACATGTGTCGAGTCCTCGCGTAGATGATTGATCTGCCCTCCGTCGGAGAGTGCGGCGGCCCGGCATCCACAGATCGGCGCAGAACCTATGTCTGGAGAGCACCATGAATCTTGCGAAGAACGCTTTGTCCGCGGTGGTCCTTGCTGCTGTTGTGATGGGATCCGTAGCCTGCACGCCCGAGGAGACGACCACCACCGACCCGCCCGACGGCGTGATGACGAGTTCGGCCCCGGCGGCGCCCATGACGTCTGACGCGGCCGTGCCTACGTCCGAAGCGTCAGCCGGAGGCGGAGCGTCCTCGACGGCTGAAGCCGCCCCCGCCGAGGAAGCCGTCATCACGATCGTCGATTTCGAGTACCAGATGCCCGAGACCATCGCGCCCGGCGCCGAGGTGACCGTCACCAACGAGGACGATGCGCCTCACACCGTCACGGCTGACGGCGACGGAGATTTCGACGTCGAGGTGGGCGCAGGTGAGACAGTGACCTTCACCGCGCCCGAGGAGTCCGGCGACTACGCCGTCAAGTGCACCTACCATCCTCAGATGTCCGGGACGCTGGTCATCGGGTGAGCTCGACCAACGGGTCCGCGGACACCAGCAGGGGAACGAGCCGGATCCCCCTGCTGGTCCTGAGGCTCCTCGTGGCGGCGGCTCTGATCGTCAGCGGTGTCATCCACCTGCAGCTCGCCTCGGGCTTCGAGCAGGCAGCACCCGACGGCATCGGTGGTGGAAATGTCTTCCGTATCCAGGCCGCGGTCGCCGTCCTGTCCGGCCTCTACGTTCTCCTCAGAGGGACCAGCAGGGCCTTTTTTCTGGCAGCACTGGTGGCGCTGGCCTCCCTTGCGGCGGTCCTGCTCTACCGGTACGTGCAGGTCCCCACGATCGGACCGATCCCGTCCATGTACGAGCCCGTCTGGTACACCACGAAGACCATCACCGCCGTCGCTGAGGGACTCGCGCTCATCCTCGCCGTCGTCGGCTACCGACTGTCGCGTAGAGCACTCTGATCTTTGCTGCGTCAGGAACGCGCTCACGGCTCCGTCGAGGCGGCGAAACCGCGCTTCCGGTCCCGGCTCCTCGGCGTTGGCGGCGGGTGCATCAGTCACAGGGTGAGCCTGGACGGAGCGCGGTGTTTTGGGGCTGCACCTGCAGACAGGCTAGAATGATTCGTCGGTCATATGTTCTACAGGAGTCACCATTAAAAGCGATCTCAGTTCGCCTTTGACATTCAGTGTCAAGGACCTCGGACGCAGTCCGGGAAGCATGCGGACTGTCGAAGAACATGTACCGGCACCCAAGGACTTCGGCGTGGCCCTGGTCGGCGTGCAGGAGGGTTCCATCATGGACCTCGATCTGCGCTTCGAGTCGGTCCACGAAGGAATCCTGGTGTCGGGGACCGCGAGCGTGGAAGTGACCGGCGAGTGTGGGCGCTGCCTGGAGCCCCTGCGGTTCGACCGCGACGTGGACATCCAGGAACTCTTCTTCTACAGCGACTCCGAGTCACTGTCGGTGGAGGAGGATGAAGAGCAGTACCGGGTGGAGGGTGATGCAATCGCCCTGGAACCCGTGCTCCGGGACGCAGTGGTCACGTCGCTGCCGTTCCAGCCGGTGTGCCGGGAGGATTGCAAGGGATTGTGCTCCGAATGTGGGGCCCGCCTCAACGACGATCCCGACCATCACCACGAAGTTTTGGATCCTCGCTGGTCAGCCCTCGCCGGGTTGACGGGCGCCGCCGCAGAGAGTGACGCGGCAACCAAGTCAGAGTCAGACGAGAGAGAAGAGAGTTAGCCGTGGCTGTCCCGAAGCGGAAGATGTCCCGCGCGAATACCCGCGCACGCCGGTCCCAGTGGAAGGCCACCGCGCCCAAGCTGGTCAAGACCCTCGAGAACGGCCGTGTCACCTACAGCATCGCGCACCAGGCCAAGGTTGTCACGGACTCGGCAGGCACGCCCCTGTTCCTCGAGTACAAGGGCCGCAAGGTCGCCGACGTCTGATCCAGACCGCCGCCACCGCGCCCCATTCGGGCGCGCGCACCGGACACCAGATCAACCGAAGCAATTGTGACGAATAGCGCAGAGCTCACGAAGCGTCTCGGGGTCGATATAGACCCCGAGACGCTTCGTCTTGCCCTGACGCACCGGTCGTACGCCTACGAGCGCGGCGGCATCCCCACCAACGAGCGGCTGGAGTTCCTGGGGGACTCGGTGCTCGGTCTGGCGGTCACCGACGCGCTCTACCGCGACAACCCGACGCTGTCCGAGGGAGACCTCGCCAAGCGACGGAGTGCGGTGGTGAGCACGAAGGCCCTCGCCGGCGTCGCACGCGGCCTGGACCTCGGAAGCCATGTGCTGCTCGGTCAGGGCGAGAAGCTCACGAACGGGCGTGATAAGGCGTCCATCCTCGCCGACACCATGGAGGCGGTGATCGGAGCCGCCTATCTCAGTCATGGGATCGAGACAGCCCGAGCCATGGTCATGCGACTCATCGGGCCGCTCCTGAGGGACTCGGCCGTCCTGGGCGAGGGGACGGACTGGAAGACGCGGATCCAGGAGACGGCCGCCGCGCGGCGCCTGGGACTGATCGACTATCGCGTGGACGGGACCGGCCCGGACCATGCCCGCACCTTCACCGCGCGTCTTTTGATCGGCACGGTGGAGTACGGATCAGGCCGCGGTCCGTCCAAGAAGGACGCCGAGCAGGCGGCGGCCGCCCAGTCCTGGACCATGCTGGCCGCGGAGGCCGACCCTGCACCCGGCCGCCCGGTCGGTGACCGCTGAGTGCCGGAGCTCCCCGAGGTCGAGGTGGTGCGACGCGGTCTGGCCCGCTGGGTGACGGGTCGCACCATCGAGGACGTCCAGATCCTCGACGCACGTTCGCTGCGTCGTCACGTGGCGGGCCCCGAGGACTTCATCGGTACGGTTGCCGGCTCCCGGGTCCAGGACGTCGTCCGGCGTGGCAAGTTCCTGTGGCTCCTCCTCGAGGAACCCGGCCGCACCTCGGACAGTCCGCACGTGGCACTGATGGCCCACCTCGGAATGAGTGGACAACTGCTCATCGAGGATCCCGAGGCACCCGCCGAGAAGCACCTCAAGGTCCGGCTCCGGCTCTCCGCTGCGCACGGGGACGACGGCGCAGCACTCCCCACCGAGCTGCGCTTCGTGGACCAGCGCATCTTCGGGGGCATGTTCGTGACCGGCCTCGAGCCCACGCCGGATCATCAGCCCGGGGGACTCGGCCGCGGATCCCTGCCGCTGATCCCGCACCAGGCCGCCCACATAGCGCGTGACCCCCTGGACGTGGCGTTCTCGATCGAGGCGTTCCATGCCCGTCTGCGTGCGCGGAGGACCGGCCTCAAGCGAGCCCTGCTCGATCAGGGCCTCATCTCCGGCATCGGGAACATCTACGCCGACGAAGCGCTGTGGGCCGCGAAGATGCACTATTCGCGCCCCACCGACACGATGCGGCGTCCCGACACGCACCGGATCGTCGACGCCGTCACGTCGGTCATGACCCGCGCCCTGGACGCGGGCGGCACCAGTTTCGACGCGCTGTACGTCAACGTGAACGGTTCCTCCGGCTACTTCTCCCGTGAGCTCAAGGCCTACGGGCGGGCGGGTCTGCCGTGCAGCAGGTGCGCGGCGGAGGGGCGGACGACTCTCATCCGGAGGGAAGCCTTCATGGGCAGGTCCTCCTCCGTCTGCCCCTGGTGCCAGCCCGTACCTCGCAACGCCAGGACCTGATTTCTTCCCGTCGGCGTGCTGTGTCGTTAGGGAAAACAGACGAATCCACAGGCTCGTGACCTTAACGTGACAATCTCGTTCCCACCCCGTACCGTAGATCTCGCGTTCGATCCACGATGGATGAGCGCCCATCCTCACACTGCCTAGCCCTGTCGATGAGGACGGACCGTTCGCTCAACACATTCGACAGGGGCGGGGGAACCAGTAGTGGATTCCTTCAGGAGTCCTAGGGGTAAAGACACGAATCACCAGCGTTGGGGCGCTTGCGTGATGAACAGAGTGTCCGGATGTCCCATCCGAACCCGACAGCTAACTTCGCAGGCATTGGGAAAGGCATCAACTTGTCCAAGAACACTTTTTCAGCGCGCCACCGCGCCGTTCCCGCACGCATCAACCCCTTCGTGACCGCGTCGCGTGCCGTCACCATGAGCGCCTCGGTAGCCGGTAAGCCCGCCGCCGTCGTCGTTGCGGCCTCCGGCCTCATGCTCGGCGCAGCACTTCCCGCCAGCGCAGCCGGTGAGCTCACCACGGCTCCCGTTGCCCCGCAGGCCGCGACCAGCGGCGTCTACACCGTCACCGAGTGGGACGCGAACGGAACACGCACCTACACCACCGACCAGTGGGGTGTACCGGCAGCCGCCGCCACCCAGTGGGCTGCTCCCGCCGCAACCCAGTGGGCTGCTCCTGCCGCAACCACCTACGCACCGGCTGCGACGTACGCCCCCGCCGCTCCGGTCGCCGCGCCTGCTGCTGCTGCCACCTCGGCCTACAGCCTGCAGTCGACCAACAAGCCCGTGGTCCGCCAGAGCGGATCGATGTCCGGTATCGCCGGAACGGCCATGCAGGGTGAGGGCCAGGGCTACGTCTACGGCGGAAGCGGCTTCGGCACCTGGGACTGCTCGAGCTTCGTGCAGTGGGCCTACGCCCAGAACGGCATCAACCTGCCCCGCACCAGCTGGGCCCAGATCGCCGCGATGACCCCGACGTCGAACCCCCAGCCGGGTGACCTCGTGAGCCAGAACGGTGGCGGCCACGTCGGTATCTACCTCGGTAACGGCCGGATGATCAGTGCCCTCAACTCGACCCAGGGCACGGTTGTGCACTCGGTCAACGCCATGGCGCTGGACGGCTACTACACGCGCTAGGAGCCGAGTTGCCGGCAGCGCGCCGGTGATGACGTGAGCGAACGACGAAGGACGGGATGCCCTGCATCCCGTCCTTCGTCGTTCCCGGACCATCGTCACCGTCAGGGCCGATGGTCGGGTACCCCATGGCCTGGCATGGCATGGCCTGCGTCAGCGGCGGTAGTGCGAGGCCAAGCGGGCGAAGCCCTCGTCGAGGCCGACCGCAGGTGTCCAGTCGAGCACGCTCCGGGTGTGGCGCTGGTCGAACCAGTGGGCGGTGGACAGCTGCTCGGCGAGGAATCGCGTCATGGGAGGTTCCCCGGTCCGTCCGGCTCGCTGCCAGAGATGCTCGATCACCGCTCCGGCGCTGCGCGCGAGAGGACCCGGGACCGACCAGCGCGGAGGCGCCACCCCGCCGGCACGGCACATCGCGGAGATCAGCTCCGCGATGGGACGCGGCTCGCCGTTCGTGACCACCAGAGCCTGGCCCTGGGCCTGGTCCATGCGGTCGAGGCACGCGACGATGGCGGCCGCGGCGTTGTCCACATAGGTGGTGTCGATCAGGGCGGTGCCGCCGTCGAGCAGTGGCAGACGGCCGGCGCGCGCACGATGGATGACGCGCTGGACGAGCTGGGTGTCCCCGGGTCCCCAGACGATGTGCGGTCGCACTGCAGCGACCCGGAAGTCCGGGGTGGAGCCCGCAAGGGCCAGCAGCTCCGCAGCGGCCTTCGTCCGGGCGTAATCGCCCCGGGCGCGCACCGGATCCGCGGGACCGGCCGGCACACCGATGAGTGAGGCGCCGCTGTGGGCGACCGACGGCGAGGAGACGTGGACGACGTCGCGAACACCGGCCGCCCGGGCGCACCCGAGGACCAGTCGGGTGCCCTCGACGTTGATGCGGTCGAAGTCCGCGGACACCCCGGTGAACGAGACCTTCGCGGCGAGATGGATCACGCCCGAACAGCCCCGCACGGCGTTGCGGACCGCTGCGCCGTCGTCGACGGAGCCCAGGCGGTCCTCGACCCCGGGCACGCCCGAGGGCGTCCGCTGGAAGGTGCGGACCGGTGTGCCGTCGATCAGCAGCTGTCGGGCGACGGCGCGCCCGAGCATGCCGCTCGCGCCGGTCACCAGGACCGTCACAGCGAGCCCGCCCGCCCGCCTGCGAGGAAGCGGGCACTCCACCGCGCCACCCGCGTGCGATCGATCTTGGCGTTGTGGCGGATGTCCACCGGGAGCCGTGGCACGGCGATGACCGCTGCCAGCTCCGTGCCCAGCTCGCGGGCAGCATGCCGGGCACCGCGGGTCAGGGCCTCGTCCGCCAGTCGCGGACGACGTCCTGCATCTGCCACCTCGAGGACGGCGACCACGGCCTGGGTGCCGGTCGGACCGACGCCGACGACGGCTGCCAGGCGGACGCCGTCGAGCTGCTCCAGGACCTGCTCCGGTCCGACGGGCGTGATGACACCGGCGGGGGAGGAGATGACGTGCGGCAGTCTGCCCTCCACCCAGAGGCGCCCCTCGGCGTCCAGGTGCCCCACATCGCCGGTCCGGTGCCAGGGCTTCGTGCCGGCGGACAGCTGCTGCGTCTTCCACAGGCGGAAGTAGCGGTCCTTGACGTGCGGGGCACTGACCAGGATCTCGCCCGTCAGCCCTGGCGTGGTGGACACGTCCGGCCCGGGAGCGCCGGTCGCGTCGAGCGGTGCGATGGCGACCCGTGCGCCGTGGACCGGCCGTCCCACGCACACACCGTTGCCGGCGCCCTCCGTGCCCGCGCCGGTGGCCACTGCGGCGGCACGGATGCCCGCGAGATCGACATCGGCGACCAGGAGCGACTCCGTCATCCCGTACGGCGTGTGGAGGGTGGCGGCGGGCAGGAGATCCTGGACGGCCTCGAGGAGAGGGACGGGGATCGGAGCACCGGCCGAGAGCAGGAGCCGGACCCGGCCCAGGTCAGCCCTGCCCGACGCCGGGAGGTCGTCGCTCGTCGCGAGGACGTTCCGCAGGGCCGCCGGCGAGGCGAAGACCACGTCCGCGCCGATGGCTGCGGCGGCGTCCGCCAGAGCCCGGGCGGTGAGGGTCCGCGGAGCGGTGACATCCATGTCCGGGGTGACGGACGTGGCGCCGAGCGCCGGTCCGAGCAGGGCGAACGGAGCGAAGCCCGCCACGAGTGCGGTGCCGGGTCCGAGGTGGAGGGTGCGCTCGACGGCGTCACGCATGGCACTGAGCTGGCGGTGCGTGTAGACGACGCCCTTGGCCGGGCCCGTGGAGCCGGAGGTGAAGAGGATCGCCGCATCGGCGTCGGGGTCGGCATCCCCGGCGGGGGGCCGGACCGCTACGGGCGTCCTCCGGAGATCCTCGAGGGATGCCTCGACCTTCAGGGCGGACCGTCGGGCGGAGGACAACGGTGCGGCGCTGATGCGGCGACCGGGCCAGCCGAACACGCGCGCGGCGAGGAGCGCGCGTTCGATGCCGATGACGACGTCGGGGGCCGCCCCCCGCACGGCGCGACTCAGTCCGCGTGCGCCGAGGCCGGCGTCTGCCACGACGATGACGGCCCCGATGCGCAGGCACGCGTAGATCAGCACGGTGAGATCAACGCCCGGCGGGACGAGCAGGCTCACCCTGCTGCCGGGCCCGACGCCGCGCTCCGAGAGTCCGGCGGCGACGGCCGCGATGTCCTCCTCGAGGGCGCGCCAGGACAACGTCCGGGGTGCTGCGTCGGCAGACATCTCGGCGACGGCCGTGGAGGTCCCGTCCGGGCCGGCCGCGAGATCGCCGATGCGCTGCCCGAGCGGGGTGTAGCCGGCGTCCTCGGCGCGCCGGTCCGTCGGCGCGGCCGGAGCGTCGAGGCCCACGAAGCGCGCATCGAGCCACTCGACGGCGGTGGTGGCGGTGTCCGCGTCCTCCTGCACCAGGTGACCGGCCCCCTCGAAGCGGTGGATGTCCGCGTGGGGGAGACGCCGGGCGAGATCCTCGAGATAGGGATCGGAGAAGATCGGGTCACCGGGTCCCCACATCATCAGGACGGGGACCGTGATGCTCCGGATACCCTCGGCCACGGTGGCGAGCGCGGCGTGACTGGGGTGTCCGGGCCCGACGGGGATGTCGGAGACGAAGTTGGCGATACCGTGGCGGGCCGCGGTGCCACGATAGGGGTCCTTGTACGCGCGGCGGACCTCCGGTACCAGCCGCGGTCGGGTCAGGGCGAGCGTGACGTCGAGGAAGGAACTCGTGGTGCGGGTCCCGGGCCCGTGGACGCCTCTGGCCAGCGCGAGTCTGAGCAGCGCAGGGATGGGGCGGGCGGGATCCTGGTGGATGGCCGTGTTCGTGAGGATCATCCCCACCAGGGATCCCCGATTGCGGTTCGCGTAGCCGAGGCTGATGACGCCACCCCAGTCGTGCCCCACGGTGACGAGCGGACCGTCGAGGCCGACGGCGGCCACGAAGTCCTCGAGGTCCGTGATGCGGTCGGCGAGCCGGCGGAGGACGCCGGTCCGGGCCGAGTAGCCCATGTCCAGCTGATCCACGGCGACGACCCGCCAGCCCGCCGCCCGTCCGGCGGCCAGGTAGTCCCGCCACAGGTAGGAGAACGTGGGGTTGCCGTGGACGCAGAGCAGGGTACCCCGCACCGGTTCGCCGTCGCGGCCGGCTCCGTTGTCGAGATAGTGCCAGCGGTGGACGGTCCCGGGCTCGTCTGCTCCGCTGGTCGAGGGCACGTCCGTGAACGTCGACCAGGAGGGGTCGACGCCAGGGAGTGCTACCACGCAATCTCCATCATCGACGTGTTGAGCCCGGATCCCACGCCGAGGCAGAGCACCCGGTCCCCGGGGCTGAGCGACTGCGACTCCTGGGCGAGGGTCATGGGCAGCGACGCCGGACCCACGTTGCCCCAGTGGGGGAAGGTGATGGGGACCCGCTCGCGCTCGAGATCCACGGCCTTGATGATGGCGTTGGTGTACGAGGTGGAAACCTGGTGCGTGACGTAGCGATCCATCGCGTCCCACTTCCAGCCGTCCGCCTGGGCCTCGTGCCAGGCGGTGACCACGAGGTCCAGGCCGCCGTCGAGGAGGCCCTTGGTGTCCGTGTACATGCCGTCGATCCCACCCACGCACAGCTCGTGGTGTTCGGTCCCGGCGCGGGAGACTCCGCCGAGGATGCGGTGCGATCCCGGATGGAGGTCCGCCGGGCCGATCACGGCGGCGGCGGCACCGGAGCCGAGCGTCAGGGTGGCGAACTCGCTCAGGAAGTCCTCCCTGGTCGACTCCTCACGATTCAGCCGGTTGAACGTGGCCTCCTGCGTCTGCTGGGCGTCCTCGCCGGCCACGATCAGCGCGTACTTGATCTGCCCGGAGTCGATCATGTTCGCCGCGAGGGTCATGCCGTTCACGAAGCCCAGGCAGGCGTTGGCGAGATCGAAGTTCATGGCCGACGACGGCAGCCCGAGCGAGTGATGGATCTTGACGGCGACCGACGGCTCGAGATTCCGCCGGGTCACCGAGGTGTTGACCAGGAGACCGACATCCCCCGGCTCGATCCCGGCCTCCGCCATCGCCTTCGCACCGGCCTCGATCGCGGCGTCGTCGAAGTCGGATCCGGGGGACCACCAGCGGCGCTCGGTCACGCCGGCCACACGCTCGAGGAGGCGCTTCGAGAGGCGGAGTCTCTTCAGGCTCGGGGCCAGGCGCTCGTCGAACTCACTGGAACTGACGACTACCGGCGCCTCCACGCTCGTCACGGCGAGCAGCGCCGTATTGTCATGTCGGAACGTCGCGTTACCGGTCAAATTTCCTGCCTCGTCACATAATCAACGCCCGCCGAGAGCCCCGCGAAGGGGTGGCCCGGACGCCTCTGGATACTGCTGAAACTTTGGTAAGCCTACTTCGTAGGTAAGGCTCGGGTCACGTGGACCTCGAACGCGGCCGCTGCCGAGCGGCACCGGAACGGCACTTCGTGGATGCGGTCCAGTAGATTGGGCAGGTCCTACCCCACCTGGAGATCCTGACACCGTGCATCTGAAGAGTCTAACCGTGCGGGGGTTCAAGTCATTCGCATCGGCGACCAGCTTCGACTTCGAGCCCGGCATCACCGCCGTCGTCGGCCCCAACGGCTCCGGCAAGTCGAACGTGGTGGACGCGCTCGCGTGGGTCATGGGGGAGCAGGGTGCCAAGACCCTCCGCGGGGGCAGCATGGAGGACGTCATCTTCGCCGGCACCTCCGGGCGTGCCCCCCTGGGGCGTGCGCAGGTGGAGCTCACCATCGACAACACCGACGGCGCGCTGCCCATCGAGTACACCGAGGTGACCATCTCGCGGACGCTCTTCCGGTCGGGCAGTTCCGAGTACGCGATCAATGGCCGGACCTGCCGTCTGCTCGACGTCCAGGAACTCCTCTCGGACTCCGGCCTCGGCCGGGAGATGCACGTGATCGTGGGGCAGGGGCAGCTCGACCGGATCCTCCATGCCACGCCGGAGGAGCGCCGCGGCTTCATCGAGGAGGCCGCGGGTGTGCTCAAGCACCGGCGGCGTCGGGAGAAGACCGTGCGGAAGCTCGAGGCCATGCAGGCCAATCTCGCACGACTCGCGGATCTGACCACCGAGCTCCGCCGGCAGCTGACCCCCCTGGGCAAGCAGGCCGAGGTGGCCCGGCGGGCGCAGCAGGTGCAGTCGACCTTCCGCGACGCCCGCGCCCGCCTCCTCGCCGACGACCTGGTGGGTCTGCGCGCCGTCCTCGAGCGGTCCGTCGCCGCAGCGGACGCCGGCAGGGCGCGCCGCACCGAGGTGGAGGGGCTGCTCCGCTCGGAGCAGGAACGCCAGAGCGCTATCGAGCAGGCGGCCACTGCGGCGGTACCCGCACTCGACCGCGCGAGGGACTCCTGGTACGCCCTGTCGGAGGCGCGGCAGAAGCTCTCCGCGCTCGCCGTCCGGGCGGAGGACCGCGCGCACCTGCTGGGACAGGAGGGTGCGCCGCCGGAGCCGGGCGGCGACCCGGACCGACTCGACCGGGACGCAGCGAGGCTCCGGGAGGAGGTCGGCGTCCTGCAGGATGAGGTCGCAGCCCGGGCCGGGGCACTCGAGCGGGCACTGGTGCAGCGCCGTGCTGCGGAGGAGGCGGCGGCTGCGGAGGACACACGGCTGGCGCGCGCGCTGCAGGCGGCCTCCGTGCGGCGCGAGGCGCACGCGAGGCTCTCCGGGGCGGTCGGGGCTGCCCGCTCCAGGGCTGACGCGGCCATCGCCGAGGCCGGACGGCTCCGGGCCTCTATCGCTGCGGCGGAGGAGGAGCAGCGGATCGCCGAGGAGGCGTTCTCGACGCTGCAGGACCAGATCGGGGACGCCGAGTCCGGGGAGGAGGGGCTCGACGCCGTGTACGAGGAGGCCGCCGCCGTCCATCGCGCGGTCGCGGCGGAACTCGAGGCCCTCACGGACGAGGAGCGCCGTACCGACCGGGAACGCGGAGCCCTCTCCGCCCGGCTCGACGCGCAGCGTGAGGGCCTGCACCAGCGCGATGCGGCAGGGACACTCCTCGGCGCCGACCTGCGCGGTGTCCTCCAGCCCCTCTCGCACCTGCTGGACATCACGCCCGGGTTCGAGCGGCCGGTCGCCGTCGCGCTCGCGGAGTTCGCCGACGCCGTGACCGTGGACAGCGTCGAGTCGGCGCTGGAGGCACTGCGCCTGGTCCGGCGCGACGACGCGGGCCGGATCTCCCTCGTCGTCGTTCCGGGCGGGACCGTTGCATCGCGGCAGGAGGATCCACGGAGCACGGACGCGACAGGGCAGGCTCCGGCGGTGGAGGGCGCCCTCGATCAGGCCGTGCCGCTGCTGAGCGTCGTGTCCGTGCCGCTCCCGCTGCGGGCCGCACTCGGCAGCATGTTGGACGGCGTCGTCGTCGTGGAGGGGATGGAGCAGGCGGCCGCCGCGGTGGAGGACGACCGGGTGCGTGCGGCGGTGACCCGGGACGGCGACCTCCTGTCGCGGCACACTGCGCGCGGTGGATCCGGCGCGGCAGCGGGGCAGCTCGAGCTGAGAGCAGCCGCCACCCGGACCGAGGAGCGGCTGGCGCAGGCCGAGATCGCGGCGGAGCGTCTGCGCATACGGTTGGCCGACGTGCGCGGCCGGGACCACGCAGCGCGCCAGGACGTTGACGCCGCTCTCGCCCGCCTCCATGAGTCGGACGCACGGATGGCCGCGGTGACGGAGCAGCTCGGCCACCTGAGCGCCACCCTGCGGTCCGCCTCCGGGGAGAGGACGCGTCTGGAGCGTCTCCTCGCCGAGGCCGGCGAACGCCGCGACCGCGAGGAGGCGACGCTGGCCGGGGCCCTGCAGAGCCTCGAGGAGTACGAGGACCGGCCCGTCGAGGCAGAGCCCTCGACCGCACGGCAGGCGGACCTGCACCGCGGCGCGGCCGATGCCCGGCAGAGCGAGCTCGAGGCCCGGTTGGCCCTGCGCAGCAGCGAGGAGCAGTTGTCGGCCCTCGGGGCCCGGGCGGCGTCGCTGGAGCACGCAGCCCGTACCGAGCGGCGCGCGCGCGAGCAGGCGGCACGGAGGGAGGACGTACGCAGGGCCGGGGCCCGTACCGCCAGTGCCGTGGCGGACGGTGCGCGACGGACGGAGGAGTTCGCCATCCGCTCGATCGCTGCGGCAGCCGACCGGCGGGACACCGCAGAGCAGCGACGGCACGAGCAGGACGCGCTGTGGCAGGAGGTCCGGCGACGTACCGCGGAGCTCGGTGAGGAGCTGGCGGGGCTCACCACCGCCGCGCACCGGGACGAGCTCGCCCGGGCCGAGCAGGGAGCGCGGATCGAAGCGCTCGAGAAGCGGGCGATCGACGACCTCGGGCTGACCCCGGATCACCTCGTGGGCGAGTTCGGCCCCCACCTGCCGGTGCCGGCGGATTCCGGCACCCAGGACCGCTGGGCGGAGCTGAGGACGGCGGTCGACGCCGACGGGCAGCCCGTGCCGGAGGGGCTGCCCTTCGTCCGGTCCGAGCAGGAGAAACGCCTGCGGCGTGCCGAGAAGGACCTCGCCGCGCTCGGCAAGGTCAACCCGCTGGCCCTCGAGGAGTTCGCGGCCCTGGAGGAGCGCCACCAGTTCCTCAGCACGCAGCTCGCCGACCTCAGGGCCAGTCGCAAGGACCTCCTCGAGATCATCCGGGAGGTCGACGAGCGGGTGGAACAGGTCTTCACCGCGGCCTACCGGGACACGGCCGAGCAGTTCGAGCAGGTCTTCGCCAGGCTCTTCCCCGGAGGCGCAGGGCGGCTCGTGCTCACGGATCCGACGGACCTGCTGTCCTCGGGCATCGAGGTGGAGGCGCGGCCCGCGGGCAAGAAGATCAAGCGACTCTCGCTCCTGTCGGGCGGAGAGCGCTCGCTGACGGCGGTCGCGCTGCTGGTCGCCATCTTCCGGGCGCGCCCCTCTCCGTTCTACGTCATGGACGAGGTCGAGGCGGCCCTCGACGACACGAACCTGGGCCGTCTCCTCGAGATCTTCCGGGACCTCAGCCGGACCAGTCAGCTCATCGTCATCACCCACCAGAAACGGACCATGGAGATAGCCCATGCCCTGTACGGGGTGACGATGCGCGGTGACGGGGTCTCCGCCGTCATCAGCCAGCGCCTGGGGGTGCCGCCGGAACATTGAACGGCCCGCGCAGGGGCCGGGTCCTCAGTCCTGCGTCACCGGTGTCCCGCCCGTGTCCCGACCCACGGGGTCCGCGCCGCGACTGCGGACCAGGGTCTCCCGCGCGCCCAGCCACACGACGGCGGCGAGCAGGGCGAGGGCTCCGGTGGCGACGAAGGCCAGATCGTAGGAGCCCACGAACAACCGGTCGATGATGACGCCCGCGACGATGGGGCCGAAGATGGCACCGAGATCGGAGCTCATCTGAAACGTGGCCAGGACCTTGCCGCCGCTTCGTTCGTGACCGATGACATCGGCGACCGCCGCCTGCTGGGCAGGGTTGAGCAGTCCGGTCCCGATCCCGCCCACCACGCAGATGGCGAGGAAGACCACGACGTTCCCGGAGAATCCGAGCGCCACCATCGCCGCACCGTTGATGATCAATCCCGTGATCACGAGGGGCTTCCTGCCGGCGGTGTCGGTGAGCCGGCCGGAGAAGGTCAGCGCCAATGCGGTACCGGCAGCGAAGAAGGCCAGGGAGAGCCCGGCGATCTCCGGGCCGGCTCCCAGCACGGCCGAGGCGAACAGGGGGACCAGGGCTATGCGGATGCCGAAGGAGGACCAGCCATTGGCGAAACTGGAGACGAGGGCCGCCCTGTAGGCGGAGTCACGGAGCGCCACCTTGACCGCCAGCGGAGCCTGTTTGCGGGCCGCCCGGCGATCGGCGAGCGAGGTGTCCTTGAGCTGGAAGAACACCACGGCGGAGGCGATGAGCAGGGCGACGGCGTAGACCAGGAAGGGCACGCGGAGCCCGAAGCCGGCGAGCAGGCCCCCGAGGACGGGACCGCCGATGTTGCCGAGGAGGAACGCCGTGGCATAGGCGCCGGAGACCCGTCCGCGGATGCTCGGGGGAGCGAGCCGGACTATCAGACCCATGGCCGACACGGTGAACATGGTCGACCCGATACCGCCCAGTCCGCGGAAGATCAGCAGTTGCCAGTAGCTGGCCGCGAAGGCGCACGCGGCGGTGGAGGTGGCCACGATGAGCAGGCCGATGATGTAGACGGGTCGCTCGCCCATCCGCTCGATCAGCCAGCCGCCCGCCGGTGCGAAGAGCAGGCGGGTCAGGGCGAAGGCGCTGACAATGACCGAGGCCGCGGTCACCCCGACGTCGAAGCTCTGGGCGAAGGCCGGGAGGATGGGCGCGACGAGTCCGAAGCCGATGGCGATCACGAACGCCGCGGCGATCAGGACCTTGATCTCGCGCGGGATGGCCTGCTTCTCGCCGGCGTCGTCCGTCGGCGGACGCTTCCGTCCCGAGGAGTCGTCGGAGGAGGGGTGTCTGCGCGCGCGAGGGAAACCGGACATGGTCCTCGCATTCTGCCACTGCCGGGCGTCCCGCGACCGCAGGTCCGGTGGCTGCCGGGCGCGGGAGGCGTTGTGAGAAGGTTGAGCGGTGAACGAATTACTGCTGCCCGTCATCTTCGTCGTCCTCGCGATCGCCGTGATCGGTTCGCTCCTCGTCGTGCTCGTGCGCGGTCGCCGGACACCGCCGGGGATCTACTCGTCCCCGCGGGACGCCGATGATCAGGATCCGGCCGGCGTCCACGGAGCCACCTCCACGGATGTGCTCGACAGGCCCGACGGCACGACCACGGACGTCCTCGTCCCCGACGATCTCAGCAGTCTGGACGAGGCGCCGCCCGCGCCGGGCCTCGATACCGTGGACCCCGTGCAGGGCCGGCTCGCCCGGCTGCGCGCGCGCCTGATCCGCTCCAACAACGCCCTCGGCAAGGGCCTGCTCGCCCTGCTCTCCCGGGACCGGATCGACGAGGACGTGTGGGACGAGGTGGAGGAGACCCTCCTGCTCGCGGATCTGGGCACCGAGCCCACCCTGGAACTGGTCGACGCGCTGCGTGAGCGCGTGAAGGTGGCCGGCAGCCGGGACCCCGCCGAGGTCAGGGGCATGCTCCACGAGGAACTCGTCAAGCTGGTCGATCCGACGATGGACCGGTCGCTCGCGACCCAGCGCCACGCCGACCGTCCGGCCGTGGTCATGGTGGTCGGTGTGAACGGCGTGGGGAAGACCACCACCGTGGGCAAGCTGGCCCGCGTGCTCGTGGCGGACGACAAGGATGTGCTCCTCGGGGCGGCGGACACCTTCCGTGCCGCGGCCGCCGAGCAGCTCGCCACGTGGGGGGCACGGGTCGGTGTCCCGACCGTGAGGTCCGACGTCGACGGCGCAGATCCGGCGTCGGTGGCCTTCGATGCTGTGAAGGCGGGTATCGAGCAGGAGGTCGACGTCGTCCTCATCGACACCGCCGGTCGCCTGCAGAACAAGGTCGGCCTGATGGACGAGCTCGGCAAGGTCAAGCGCGTGGTCGAGAAGCACGGCGCCGTGGACGAGGTGCTGCTGGTGCTGGACGCGACGACGGGCCAGAACGGACTCAGCCAGGCCAAGGTCTTCGCCGAGGTGGTCAACATCACCGGTATCGTCCTGACGAAGCTGGACGGCACGGCGAAGGGCGGGATCGTGGTGGCCATCCAGCGCAGTCTCGGCGTGCCGGTCAAGCTGATCGGACTCGGCGAGGGTGCCGACGATCTGGCGCCGTTCGACGCCGACGGCTTTGTCGACGCCCTGCTGAACTGATCGGCCCGTCAGGCGTGGGCTGACTCCAGCAGTCCCTCGAGCCTCGCATAGCTCGTCTCCATGCCGTCCGTCATGCCCGTCGCCAGGACGGCGTCCCGCTGGCCGGCATCCGCGTAGGTGATGACCAGGGACAGGAGGGTCCCGCCCTGGACGGGCGTCAGCGTCAGTTCGTTCAGTGTGGCTGGGTGGTCCGTACCGATCATGGACTCGGTGGTGACCGAGCGGTATGGCTCCGCGGACTCCAGCAGTTCGCCGGTGAAGCCGAAGCGCTCGCCGTCGGTGGCGTTCTCCCACTCGTAGCGGTAGCTGTCGCCGACGCGCACCGCGATCTCGCACACGGGCATCGTCCAGCCGTCGGGTCCGAGCAGCCACCGCTTCACGAGGGCGGCATCGGTGTGGGCGCGCCAGACGTGCTCCACGGGACCGCGGATGATGCGGGCCACGCGTACCCGTGTATCGCCGAGGAGCTGCGCCTCGGCCACGTGGTCGGCGGCGAAGGCCGCCAGATCGGTCAGCACTGTGTCGATCTGCGACATCGCCTCGCGGGTACCCTCGAGCATTCCCATCCCGACCAGCTGTTCGAGCTGGTCGAGGGAGTCGAAGCGCGTCGTGGTGACGAGGCGCGACCCTCCCTCGATCGCCTCGAAGGCGAAGGACATGTGCATGCTCGGCAGCTCCTGGTTCGGCTCGCCGTTCGCGTCCGCGAAGGCGTCGGACACCTCGAAGGCGTCGGGAGCATCCACGGAGCGCCACTCCCAGCACCCGTAGTGCTCATCGCCCTCGGGGCCGGTCATCCGGTAGACGCTGCGGCCGCCCGGGAAGGCGTCGTGGCGGAGGAACGTGGCGGGGTACGTGGGCGGTCCCCAGAACCGTTCGATCTGCCGGGGGTCATATAGGCGTCCCACAGGCGGCGCAGCGGTGCCGCGAACTCGGCGACGATCGTCAGGGTCAGCAGGTCGAGGTTCTTCTCGGTGGTGATGACGGGCATGATCAGCCTTTCTCGGGGGGTGGGGACTCGCTCAGGAGGGCGTCGAGGCGGTCGGTCCGCGCACGCCAGATCAGTTCGAGGTCGTCGAGGAGGCGCTGGGCCTGGCGGAGGCGCTCGGGCACTCCGCGCACCATCCGCTCGCGTCCGCGGGGTTCCTTGGTCACGAGCCTCGCCTCCTCCAGTACCGCGACGTGCTTCTGGACCGCGGCGAACGACATGTCGTACGCGTGGGCCAGGGACGAGACCGATATGTCGGCCAGCAGCGTCCTGCGCACGATGTCGCGCCGGGTGGCATCGGCCAGCGCACGGAAGATGCGGTTCACCTCCTCGTCGGTCAACGCATCTACAACCATAAAGTTGTACGTTACTCGCGGCTCGACGCTCGTGCAATGCCTTCTCACGGCTTCCGCTTGCTGCGGCTTAACCTGCTCGCAATACGGCGCCCGAGCGACGGAAACACGGGCGTCCGATTCTTGAGGTGCGGGAAGTACCCGCCTCTTCCGGAAGGGTTGTCCGTGATGGATCTGACACCGAGCCACGTCTGGGTGATGACCTCAGCTGCCCTCGTACTGCTGATGACGCCCGGCCTCGCGTTCTTCTACGGCGGGATGACCCGCGCCAAGGCCGCCCTGAACATGATGATGATGAGCTTCGTCGCCGTCGGCCTCGTCGGGATCGTCTGGGTTCTCTGGGGCTACTCGATGACTACTGGCCAGGGGGTCGCCCAGCTCGTCGGCAACCCCTTCACCTCCTCCGGCCTGACCGGATTGATCGGTACCGAGGACCTCATCGGTACCGGCTACGGTGCGACCTTCGCCATCATCACGGTTGCGCTGATCAGCGGGGCGATCGCGGACAGGGCGAAGTTCGGAGCGTGGACCCTCTTCGTCCCGGTCTGGATCACGATCGTGTACTGCCCGCTGGCGTTCATGGTCTGGGGCGGGGGGCTGCTCAGCGCCGACGGCGTCGTGGGCGGGACGGTCGGTGAGGCCGTCGACTTCGCCGGCGGTACGGTGGTGCACATCAGCGCCGGGGTCGCAGCCCTCGTCATGGCCCTGATCCTCGGCAAGCGCCAGGGGTTCGGGGAGGACCCGGCCCATCGACCGCACAACATTCCCCTCGTGATGCTCGGTGCTGCGCTGCTGTGGTTCGGATGGTTCGGCTTCAACGGCGGTGCGGCGGGTAGCGCCGAGGAGGCGGGGCTGATCTGGGTCAACACCATGGCCGCGCCTGCGGCGGCGATGGTGGGCTGGCTGGTGACCGAACGTATCCGCGACGGGCGCCCCACCTCGCTCGGTGCCGCCTCCGGCATCGTGGCGGGGCTCGTCGCCGCAGGTTTCGCCGTGGCATTCTCGGCGGTGATGACGGCCGTCATCGGGCTCGCCATCCACCGGACCATCGGGTTCCGCATCAGCCCCGACGACGAGGTGTCCGGCGTCGACCTCTCCGAGCACGCGGAAACGGCCTACGAGTTCGGGGGACTCACGATGGGCAGCACCTTCCGCCCCTTCACCGGGCACCGGGTCGACCAACGGGCGGTGCCGTCGGTGACCGGACAGCGTAGGGGTACCGACCCGGTGATGGAGGGCACCGGCCCCTGACCCCGGGGCGCAAGGTCCCGTTAGCCTCCGTGGGTGGAGGGCCAGGAGTCCGGACCGGCCGATCCGGCGGTGTATTCGTCCAGGGGCACCCGATCCTCCGCCCAGGCCTGCAGGACCGGCTCCACGATGCGCCAGCAGTCCTCCGCGGTGTCCCCGCGGACGGAGAGTGTCGGATCCCCGGCGAGGACACCCTCGAGCACTTCGCCGTAGGGGAGCAGATCGGTCTCGTTGAGATTGGTGCTCAGAGTGGTGCGGTCGAGCGAGAAGATGTCTCCCGGGCCGTTCACGTCGATCTCGAGCTGCAGCGTGTCGGGTCCGAACCCGATCCGGAGCTTGGCGGGTGCGTCCTCACCCTTGAAGCCGGTGGGCAGATGACTGACGGGCTTGAAGGTGATGACCGCCTCCTTGCGGGTGACCCCGAGTGCCTTGCCGGAGCGGAGGATGAACGGGACCCCCGCCCAGCGGTCGTTGTTGATGGAGACGGTCACCTCGGCGAGCGTCTCCGTACCCCTCGAGGGGTCGACGCCGGGCTCCGCCGTGTAGTCGCCGACCTCGCGCTCGCCGATCCTGCCCGCCGTGTAGCGGGCACGACGGCTGCTGCCCGGCGTGTCGACGTCCACCGAGCTGGCACGCAGGACCGAGCCGATGTGATCGCGGAGATCCCGCTCGTGGAGGGTCGACGGCGCATTCAGGGCCAGCAGGGCCATGATCTGCAGCAGATGACTCTGGATCATGTCCCGCAGCGCGCCGGCGCCGTCGTAGTAGCGAGCCCGGTTCTCGAGCGCGAGTGCCTCGTCGAAGAAGATCTCGACCTTCTCGACATGGAGATTGCTCCAGACCGGTTCCAGGATGCGATTGGCGAAGCGCAGCCCGAGGATGTTGAAGACCGTGGCCTTGCCGAGGAAGTGGTCCACGCGGTGGATGTTCTGCTCCGGGACCACCTTCGCGAGCTTCTCGTTCAGCAGGTGGGCGGAGGCTTGATCGGTGCCGAAGGGCTTCTCCATGACGAGCCTGGTCCCGTGGGGCAGCGAGTCGGACCCGAGCGCGCTGCAGGCCTTCTGACTGACGGAGGGGGGCAGCGCGAAGTAGATCGCCACCGGGCCGTCGAGGGTGGCCACAAGGTCGGCCAGGCCCGGTTTCGTGACATCGAGCAGGTGGTAGGAGCTGTCGTCCCGCACCTGCTGCAGCGAGGCCCGCCCGGCGTCGTCCGCTTTGCCCATGGCGGTGGCGAAGGAGCTGTCGATGCGCGTCCGCCACTGCTCGTCGCTCCAGTCGTCCGACCCGGCGCCCACCAGCTTGAGGCCGTCGGCGCGCCCGAGGCGGATCAGCCGAGCCAGCCCCGGGAGGAGGAGGCGGCCCGTCAGATCGCCGGACGCTCCCAGGATGAGCAGTGTTCTCACGCGGGTGTCCGCATCGGCCGGGATGGAGTCGTGTTCTGCGAGTGAGTGAGTGTCCACGCCTTCACCCTGCCACGGAAAGCCGGGCGTGTCCCGTGTTCCTGCAGGGCGGACGGAGGATTCCCGGCGGCGGGGCCGCCGTCGTCCGGCACAGGCCCTGTTGATACGCTAGGGAGCTGAAGTCCCCATCTTCTCCCGATGAAAGAAGTCCACGGCACGTGTTCAACTCACTCTCCGACCGCCTGACCGCGACCTTCAAGAACCTCCGGGGCAAGGGCCGCCTGAGCGAAGCCGACATCGACGCGACGGTCCGCGAGATCCGGCGCGCCCTGCTCGACGCCGATGTGGCCGTCTCGGTGGTCCGCGCCTTCACGGCGTCGGTCAAGGAGCGGGCGCTGGGTCTGGAGGTGTCGCAGGCGCTGAACCCGGGCCAGCAGATCGTGAAGATCGTGAACGAGGAGCTCGTCGGTATCCTCGGCGGCGAGACGCGGCGCATCCGCCTCGCCAAGAACCCGCCCACCGTCATCATGCTGGCCGGTCTGCAGGGAGCGGGCAAGACCACCCTCGCCGGCAAGCTGTCCACCTGGCTCAAGGGCCAGGGACACAGCCCGCTGCTCGTGGCCTGTGACCTGCAGCGTCCCAATGCCGTCCGCCAGCTCCAGGTCAACGGCGAGCGTGCCGGGGTGCCGGTCTTCGCCCCGCACCCCGGCGTGAGCTCCGAATTCGAGGCCGCCACGGGTGATCCCGTGGCCGTCGCCCGCCAGGGCGTCGCCGAGGCGCGGTCCCGCCTGCACGACGTCGTCATCGTGGACACCGCAGGACGCCTCGGTGTCGACGCCGAGCTGATGCAGCAGGCCGCCGACATCCGCGCGGCGATCGACCCCGACGAGGTCCTCTTCGTCATCGACGCCATGATCGGCCAGGACGCGGTCACCACCGCGCTCGCCTTCAGCGAGGGTGTCGACTTCACCGGCGTCGTGCTGACCAAGCTCGACGGTGATGCCCGGGGAGGCGCGGCCCTCTCCGTCGCGTCGGTGACCGGCAAGCCCGTGATGTTCGCCTCCACGGGCGAGGGCCTGAAGGACTTCGAGCTCTTCCACCCCGACCGGATGGCCTCCCGCATCCTCGACATGGGCGACATCCTCACCCTGATCGAGCAGGCGGAGAAGTCCTGGGACAAGGACGAGGCCGCCCGGATGGCGAAGAAGTTCGCCGACCAGGAGGACTTCACGCTCGACGACTTCCTGGCCCAGATGCAGCAGATCCGCAACATGGGCTCCATGAAGAAGATGCTCATGATGATGCCCGGTGCTGCGAACATGCGCGAGGCACTCGAGAACTTCGACGAGCGCGAGATCGACCGCGTCGAGGCGATCGTGCGCTCCATGACCCCGCACGAGCGTGTGGCCCCGAAGATCCTCAACGGCTCGCGGCGCGCGAGGATCGCCCGCGGATCGGGCGTCCACGTCTCCGAGGTCAACGGCCTGCTCGAGCGTTTCGCGCAGGCGCAGAAGATGATGAAGAAGATGGCCTCCGGCGGCGGTGTCCCGGGGATGCCGGGCATGGCGGGGCCCGGTGGGTTCGGGGGAGCCCGCAAGAGCAAGGCCGTCGCTGCCAAGGGCAAGAAGAAGCCGCGCTCGGGCAACCCGGCCAAGGCCGCGCAGGAGGCCAGGGAGGCCGAGGTGCGGCGCGAGGCGGCTCGCGCCGCCGCGCCCACCGGCGCCGCCTTCGGCGGACAGCAGGAGCTCGATCCCTCGGCGATGAACCTCCCCAAGGGCTTCGAGAAGTTCCTCGGGAAGTAGCCGGCCCGGGCCCGACGGATGCATGGTGCCGGCCGGAGTCGCCTAACGCGGCACCGTCTGGCACAATGAATCCGTACCCGATCCGTGCAGCCCTCTCTCTGTGCGTGCATCGTGTCCTGAAGAACCCCCATGAATGGCCCGCCCCACGGGAGCAGGATGACGGGTTCGCCCCTTTTCATTTACAAGGAGTGACCACACCAGTGGCCGTAAAGATTCGCCTCAAGCGCATGGGCAAGATCCGTGCACCGTTCTACCGTGTCGTCGTCATGGACGCACGCTCCAAGCGTGATGGCCGTGCCCTCGAAGAGATCGGCAAGTACAACCCCACCGAGGAGCCCTCGTTCATCGAGATCAACTCGGACCGGGCCCAGTACTGGCTCGGCGTCGGCGCGCAGCCCACCGAGCAGGTGTCCGTCCTGCTGAAGATCACCGGTGACTGGCAGAAGTTCAAGGGACTCAAGGGCCAGGAAGGCACCCTGAGGACCAAGGCCTCCAAGGAATCCTTCGTCGCCCCCGACAAGGGATCCGTGATCGTCCCCGAGGCCATCACCCCGAAGGCGAAGAAGAGCGACGACGCCGCTGCGGAAGCCGCCGAGGCAGAGTAACTTGCTGGCCGAAGCTCTGGGGCATCTCGTCCGCGGCATCGTGGACAGCCCCGACGACGTCCGGGTCTCCTCGAAGAACGACCGCCGCGGAGAGACGCTCGAGGTCCGGGTGCACCAGGAGGACCTGGGTCGGGTGATCGGCCGTCAGGGCCGCACCGCCCGTGCGCTCCGCACCGTGATCGCAGCCCTCGCGGACGGGGAACCGGTCCGCGTGGACGTGGTCGACACCGACCGCCGCCGAGGCTGACCCCCGGAGCTCGAAAGCCTTGATCGGCCCCACCACCAGGATCTGGAGGTGGGGCCGATTTTCATGCAGAACCCCTTCGACCCCAGCAGGAGCACCACCATGGACGTACTCGTCGCCAGGATCGGAAAGCCGCACGGCATCAAGGGCGAGGTGACCGTCCAGCTCTTCACCGATGCACCCGAGGACCGCTTCGACGCCGGTGGGACCTTCCGTGTGGAAGGGGCCGCCGTGACGGAGCTGACCGTGGCGAAGGCCCGCTGGAACAAGGACATCCTGATCGTCGGCTTCGAGCAGGTCGCCGACCGGAACCAGGCCGAGACCCTCCGTGGAGCGCAGCTGTTCATCGACACCGCAGCGGTGCAGGACGACGACGACGATGCCTGGTACGAGCACGAACTGGTCGGCCTCGACGCCCGGGTGGACGGCGCCTCGGTCGGGAAGGTCACCGCCCTGCGGACCATGGCGGTGCAGGACCTCCTCGTCGTCGAACTCGCCGACGGACACGAGGCCCTCGTCCCGTTCGTCGGCAGCATCGTCCCCCAGGTGAACACGGAGCAGGGCTTCATCGAGATCGTCCCCCCGGAGGGACTGTTCGAGCTCAATACGCCAGGCTCGAACCAGGCTCCCGACGACGGCGACGACGCCTTGGGTGCCGGAACGGGCGAGGCTCGCGGCTAGTGCGCATCGACGTCGTCTCCATCTTCCCGGAGTACCTCGCCGCACTCGATCTCTCCCTCATCGGCAAGGCGCGGCGGCAGGGTCTGCTCGACATCAGGATCCACGACCTGCGCGAGGCGACGACAGACCGCCACCGCACGGTCGACGACACCCCCTACGGCGGTGGGGCCGGGATGGTCATGAAACCGGAGCCATGGGCGCAGGCCCTGGGAACCGTGCTCGCTGCTGCTCCTGACCCCCGCCCCACACTCATCGTGCCCTCGCCGGCCGGCGCCGTCTTCACCCAGGAGATGGCCCACGAGCTGGCTGGGCTGGATCATCTCGTGTTCGCCTGCGGGAGGTACGAGGGCATCGACGAGCGCGCCATCGACTGGGCGCGGGAGCAGTTCGACGTCCGGGCGGTCTCGCTCGGCGACTACGTCCTCAACGGGGGGGAGGTCGCCGTCCTCGCCATCGTCGAGGCCGTCGGCCGCCTCATCCCCGGCGTGGTGGGCAACCCGGAGTCCCTCGTCGAGGAGTCTCACTCCGACGGCCTCCTCGAGTACCCGGTCTACACCAAACCGTCCTCCTGGCGCGGCCGGGACGTCCCGGAGGTGCTCCTGAGCGGCGACCACGCCAGGATCGCGCGGTGGCGGCGCCTCGAACAGTTGCGGCGCACCGCCGAGCGGCGTCCTGACCTGCTCGCGCGCGTCGACCCCGCGAGCCTGAGCCAGGCCGAACGGACCGCGCTCAGCGGGAGCGCGCCTGCGGTGGACGGCGATCCCCACCCGCCTCCGGCGCATTAGCGATTGCCCGGACCGCTGTGGAATAATCGACAGCTGTGTCCACTGGACCGGGTCCTGCCACAGGGGGATCCCGGTCGACAGTTCCACACCGGGTCCCGAATCGTCGGGTCACCCGGATCTTCCTTCATCGGCGACAGCGCCGGACCCCAGGGTCCACCCGCGCCCGCCGTGACCCACATGAATGACCTGTGGCGTTCATCAGGAGCACGAATATGCATATTCTCGATTCTGTCGATGCCGGAGCCTTCCGCGACAACGTCCCCGATTTCCGCGCGGGAGACACCGTCAACGTGCACGTCAACATCATCGAAGGCAAGAACACCCGTGTCCAGATCTTCAAGGGCTTCGTCCTGGGCCGCCAGGGCGACGGCATCCGCGAGACCTTCACGGTCCGCAAGGTGAGCTTCGGCGTCGGCGTGGAGCGGACCTTCCCCGTCCACAGCCCGGTCCTCGATCGCATCGAGGTCGTCTCGCGTGGTGACGTGCGCCGCGCCAAGCTGTACTACATGCGTGATCTGCGCGGCAAGGCTGCGAAGATCAAGGAGAAGCGCGACCCCAAGACGCTCAAGTAGCTTCTGCTGGTGCACGAAACCCCCGCCGACCGGTCCACGACCGGAGAGCACCCGAAACGCCGGTCCCGATCCGTGGGCTGGCGTTTCGTGCTCTCCGCCGTGGTCGTGGCGGCTCTGCTCACGGGTCTCGTGCGCTCCTTCCTGGTGGACGTCTACTTCATCCCCTCCGGCTCCATGGAGCCCCTTCTCACCGAGGGGGACCGCGTGCTGGTCGACAAGCTGGTGGACACGGCGGACCAGCTGCAGCGCGGGGACGTGGTGGTCTTCGACGGCAGGGGATCCTTCGATCCCATCACCGACCAGCGGTCCCTGCCCGAGCGGCTGCTCTCCGGCGCCGGTCGGTGGCTCGGGGTCAGCGGTAGCCACACGGTCTACATCAAGCGCGTGATCGGCCTCGGCGGAGACCACGTGGAGTGCTGCTCCGAGGACGGACACCTGATCGTCGACGGCGACGTCCTGGACGAGCCCTACCTCTATCCGGGTGACAGCGCGAGCGACGGCAGCTTCGACGTCGTCGTCCCCGAGGGGCGGGTCTGGCTCCTCGGCGACCACCGGTCCGCATCGCAGGATTCACGCTCGCTGCTCGGCGCACCGGGTGGTGGACTCATCGCGGAGGATCGGATCATCGGGCGGGCCTTTCAGCTAGTCTGGCCACGTGACCGGTTCGCGCCGATCGGGCTGCCGGACGACTGACCGCTCGGCGCCGGACCAGGCCTCCGCACCACCCGACCGGCAGGTCGACGCCGGGCACCACCACGACCACAGAGGGATCAGTACATGGCACGGAGCTTCCGCAGGAAGTCGAGCCCGGAGGACGACGCGTCCGACGCGCACGCCGTCGACCCGACCGGTGACGCCGAGGGGTCCGCCGGGGGCGCCACGCGTGCCTCCCGACGGAAACCCGAGAAAGCCCCGGAGCGCGGCTTCGGCGCCTGGCTCAAGGAGATCGCGACCATCGTCGTGATCGCCCTGGTCCTCTCGTTCCTCATCAAGACCTTCCTCTTCCGGGCCTTCTTCATCCCCTCGGGATCGATGGAGGAGACGCTCGAGATCGACGACCGCATCTTCGTCAACCAGCTCGTGCCCCAGCCGTTCGACCTCCAGCGCGGGGACATCGTCGTCTTCCGGGACACGGCCGGATGGCTGCCGCCCCAGGAGGAGCTCCAGCTCAGCTGGCTGAAGGAGGCACTGATCTTCGTCGGCCTCGCGCCGGACCAGTCCCAGCAGCACCTCGTGAAGAGGGTCATCGGGCTGCCCGGGGACACCGTGACCTGCTGCGACGCCGAGGGCCGCATCACCGTCAACGGCGAACCGCTCGACGAACCCTATCTGTTCCCCGGTGCCAATCCCTCGGATCTGCCGTTCGACGTCGTCGTCCCCGAGGGCAGCGTCTGGGTCATGGGCGATCACCGCAACGCCTCCGCCGACTCGCGTGCCAACCAGGACAAGCCCGGGGAGGGCTTCGTCGACATCGACGACATCGAGGGCAGGGCCGCCGTCATCGCGTGGCCGCTGAATCGCATCGGATTCCTCGGCAATCACCCCGACGTGTTCGACGGCGTGCCGGACGCCGCGGGATCGTGACGGCACTGCGCCGGAGGCGGACCGCCGCGCCGACGCTCCGGCTCGAGAGGGCGTTCTCGGCGCAGGGCCACCGGTTCGTCGCCGGGTGCGACGAGGTGGGCAGGGGAGCACTGGCCGGCCCGGTGTCAGTGGGCATCGTCGTGGTGGATCTGGAGGCCGCCCGCGGGCTGCGCGGGGTCCGCGACAGCAAGCTGCTCACCGCCGCAGAGCGTGAGGCCCTGGTGCCCCGCATCCGACGCTGGTGCGTGGCTTCCGGGGTGGGGCACGCATCGGCCGCCGAGATCGACGCCCTCGGTCTGGTGGGCGCCCTGCGGACCGCCGGGAGCCGGGCGCTGGCCACGGTCCGGACGAGCGTTCCGCCCGACGTCGTCGTGCTCGACGGTAACCACGACTGGCTCTCACCGCTTCCAGCGGACACGGCGGGGACCGACGGTGATCTGGTTGTGGGACGCGACGCGCAGGACCGCACGGCTCCGGTGCACACCCGGATCAAGGCCGATCTGACCTGCCTGAGCGTCGCCGCCGCGAGTGTGCTCGCGAAGGTGGAGCGCGACGACCTGATGGTCTCGCTCGCGGCGGATCATCCGTCCTTCGGGTGGGACGTCAACAAGGGGTACGCCACCGCGGGGCACCGCACGGCCATCGATGCCGCCGGGCCCACTGAGTACCACCGGAGGACCTGGCGCCTGGGGAGCCGCGACAGGCCCGCCGCACCGATCCTGGAAAGAGGATGATGACCGAATGAGTGCCGAGGATCTCGAGAACTACGAAACCGACATGGAGCTGCAGCTCTATCGCGAGTACCGCGACGTGGTGGGCCTGTTCAGCTATGTCGTGGAGACGGAGCGCCGGTTCTACCTGGCGAACAACGTGGACCTGCAGGCCCGCTCCGCGGACGGTGAGGTCTACTTCGACCTGACCCTGCAGGACGCCTGGGTCTGGGACGTGTACCGGTCAGCGCGCTTCGTCAAGAACGTCCGCGTGATCACCTTCAAGGACGTCAACGTCGAGGAGCTGACGAAGTCCGACGACATCACCCTGGCGAAGGACGGCACGCTGGGCAACTGAGCGGCTGCTCCGGCCTGATCGCGGCCTTGTCCACATAGCAGCTTCTCCGCTGCGGTCCTTCCTCCCTCTGCCCGAGGCTGGGGGAGGAGGTGATGGCCATGCTGGCGAAGGATCGGCTGGGACGCCGCGGCGAGGAGACGGCCGCTGCGTTCCTCGAACGCGCGGGGCTGCGAATCGTGGACCGCAACTGGCGGTGTCCGGCGGGTGAGATCGACCTCGTCGCGGTGGAGGGTTCCACCCTCGTGATCGTCGAGGTCAAGACGCGGACCTCGGACGATTTCGGGCAGCCGCTGGAGGCGATCAGCGCGGGCAAGCTCGCCAGGCTGTATCTGCTGGCGTCGAAGTGGGCGCGGTCGCACGAGCAGCGGTTCAGCGGTTTCCGGATCGATGCGGTCGGCGTGCTCGACGACGGCTCCGGGGCCCCGCGGATCGAACATGTCCGGGCGGTGCTCTGATGGCGCTCGGCCGGACCTACGCCGTCTGCCTGGTGGGCATGAACGGTCATGTCGTGGAGGTGGAGGCCGACATCGGGCAGACCCTGCCGGCGTTCGTGCTCCTCGGCCTGCCCGACGCCTCCCTCAACGAGGCGAAGGACCGCATCAGGGCCGCGGCCCGGAATGCCGGTGTGCCGCTCAGCCGACGGAAGCTCACCGTCAATCTCATCCCCGCCTCGCTGCCCAAGCGCGGATCGGCCTTCGACCTGGCGATCGTCATGTCGGCGCTCGCCGCAGCAGGCGATGTCAGGGCCTGCGGATCCACGGTCTTCATCGCCGAGCTCGGGCTGGACGGTCGGTTGAGACCTGTTCGCGGAGTGCTGCCGGCGGTCATGGCCGCGGTGGGGGCCGGCCACCATCGCGTCGTCGTCGCCCTCGAGAACGAGGCTGAGGCGGCGCTGGTCCCCGCTGCCGATGTCACGTCCTTCCGGACTCTCGCCGAGGTGGCGCTGGCCTTCGGGGCGGACGCCGCGCAGGTGAAGCTGCCCGACCCCGTGGTCCACGCCGACCCGTCGGAGGAGACCGTGTCGATCACGCAGCCGCGGGACCTATCGGACATCGCGGGCCAGCAGGAGGCACGCTTCGCGCTGGAGGTCGCCGCTGCGGGCGCCCACCACCTGCTGATGGTGGGGCCCCCCGGCGCGGGCAAGACCATGCTCGCCGAGCGCCTGCCGGGGATCCTCCCGGATCTCGAGGACGACCACGCCATGGAGGTGACGGCCATCCACAGCCTGAGCGGCGACCGGCACTGCGCCCAGCTGCAGCGCACCCCGCCGTTCGAGAGCCCGCACCACACGGCGACCCCGGCCTCCATCATCGGTGGAGGCAGTGGCATCCCCCGCCCCGGTGCGGCATCGCGAGCGCACCGGGGGGTCCTGTTCCTCGACGAGGCGCCGGAGTACGAGCGCCGGGTGCTGGAAGCGCTGCGGGAGCCGCTGGAGAGCGGGCGGCTCGTGTTGCACAGGGCGTCCGGAACCGCATCCTATCCCGCGCGGTTCCAGCTGGTGCTGGCCCTGAATCCCTGCCCGTGCGGACTCGCCACCGGCAAGGGGACCGACTGCGTATGCACGGCACAGCAGCGCCGACGGTACTTCAACCGCCTCTCCGGTCCGCTGCTGGACCGCGTCGATCTGCAACTGGCCGTGCGCCGGGTGGGCCTCGAGGACTACGCGGACACCCGGGCGGCCGAGTCCTCCGCCGTGGTCGCCGCGCGGGTCGCCGCCGCACGCGGGGCGCAGCGGGAGCGGCTCCGCCCGTGGGACGTCGTCACCAACTCCGAGGTCCAGGGCCGGATCCTCCGCAGCGAGCTCGCCCTGCCGCGCGGTGTCACAGCAGCGCTGGACAGAGCCCTCGAGCTCGGCCTCGTCAGCGCCCGCGGGTGGGACAGGGTGACCCGCGTCGCCTGGACCATCGCCGATCTGGCCGGTCGCGCGCGGCCGGACGCGGACGACGTCGTGACCGCCCTCGGATTCCGCCTCCAGGAACGTGCTGCCTGATGGGTGCCGACAGCAGCGCCACACTGGCCAGGGCAGCGCTCTCGAGGCTCTTCGAACCCTCCGACACCGTAGGGCTGGGCCTCGTGGCAATCGTGGGTCCCGTCGATGCCCTGCGGATCGCCCGGAGGGAGCTCATCGTGGACGACGGGATCCGGCGTTCCCTGCGGGAGCTGCTGGGCGGCGCAAACGGCCCGCGGGATCCGCTCCGGGATTCCCTGGCGCGCTGGGCCCCACGCGTGCCCGAACTCGCACCCGAACGTGATCTGGCGACACTGCGCCGCCTTGCCGGACGGTTGGTCACACCCGAGACCGACGAATGGCCCGGGGCCCTCGACGACCTCCAGGGCGGCACCCCCGTCTGTCTCTGGGTGCGCGGCACGCAGGCGATACCACCGCAGGCCCGCCTGGCGTCGGTGGTCGGGTCCCGGGACAGCACCCCGTACGGATCCGCGGTGACGACGGAGCTGTCGACCGGACTCGTGATGCGGGGCTACGGAGTGGTCTCCGGCGGCGCCTACGGCATCGACGCGCAGGCGCACCGGGCTGCTCTCGCGTCGGCGAGCGATCACGGCCCGCCGACCATCGCCGTCCTCGCCGGCGGGATCGACAGGTACTATCCGGCCGGGAACGAGGAGTTGCTGCGCACCATCGCCCAGCGGGGCCTGCTGGTCTCGGAGGTGCCCCCCGGCAGCTCGCCCACACGGTGGCGCTTCCTGCAGCGCAACCGCCTGATCGCAGCGCTCAGTGCGGTGACCGTCGTCGTCGAGGCCCGCTGGCGCTCCGGCGCCCTCAACACCGCCCACCACGCGGCGGCTCTCGGTCGCCCCGTCGGCGCCGTCCCGGGCTCGGTCCACTCCGCGAACTCGGCCGGATGTCACAGGCTCCTGAGGGAGGGCACGGCCGTCTGCGTGGCAGACGCTGCCGACGTCGCCGAGCTCGCCGGGCCGCTGGGCAGCGAGCCGCTGGGGGACAGGGCGAGGGAGGAGGCCGCACCCGTGAAGGACCAGGACGGTCTGACGGTGCCGGACCTGCTCGTCCTCGACGGGCTCCCGGTGCGCGCGACGACGACCGTGGACAAGCTCACCGCCGTCGCCGGTCTCTCCGTCCGCGAGGTGATCGGCGGACTGGCGCGGCTCGAACTCGCCGGCCTCGCCTACCGCACCGGCGAGGGCTGGGGGCGTCGACAGCGATGACCGAGCAGATCCATCCGATGACCAGGAGGACACCATGAGCGGAACCAGCGGCCCCGACACCGGGGGCGGACGATGGCATCAGGAGATCGAGACTCCCGTCGGCGGACTGCTGATCGTGGCCGACGCCGCGGCGATCGTCGGCCTGTACCACTCGATCCACGACCCGGCTCCCGGACCGGAACTGCTCGGCCGGCGCCTCCGTGTGCCCGGGTCGACGGCGGAGGTATCGAGCCCGGAAGGTACACCAGGGCCGCCGGCGACGCTTCCGCCCATGACTGCGGACCTGTTGGGGCGAGCGGCCGAGGAGGTGGCGGAGTACTTCGCCGGGGCCCGTCAGGAGTTCGAGCTGCCCGTCGAGCTGCACGGCACGGAGTTCCAGCTGCAGGTCTGGGCCGATGTGCTGACGATCCCGTACGGAGAACGCCGCAGCTACCGCGACCTCGCCTCCCGGCAGGGGAACTCGGCGATGGGGCGAGCGATCGGAGCGGCGGTCAGGGCCAATCCCGTGTCGATCCTCGTCCCAGGACACCGGGTGGTCAGCAGTACCGGCGGCGTCGCGGGCTACGCGTCCGGTAGCGGCACGAAGATCGCTCTGCTGGAGCTCGAATCCGCGACCCGGCTCGCCCTGGGTACGCTGGGGGCGGGTAGCCGCATCCCGTAGTGGCTGCCCTCAGGATCGGAGGACGTCGTGGCTGGTGCCCGGGCAGCGAGCGGTGACGAGTTCGCCGCTGCGCTCGACCGCTTCTCCGCGTACCTGACGCGGGAACGGAACCGGTCCGCGCACACCGCGCGGGCCTATCGGCTGGACATCGACCTGTTCCTCACGCACGCCACGTCCGCCGGCGCTTCCCGTCTCGCAGAGCTGGAACTGCGCCACTTCCGTACCTGGCTCGGAGCTCTGGACGCCGCAGGGCTCTCACGCTCCACGATCGCGCGGCGGGCCGCCTCGGTGCGGACCTTCATGGACTGGGCAGTCCGCGAGGAGCTGGTACCGGCGAACCCGGCCCTCCGACTGCGGGCCCCGAAGCGCGCCGGTCACCTGCCCACGGTCCTGAGCCAGCCGCAGGCCACGGCCCTGTTCGAGCTGCTGGGTGCGCGCGCGCAGGCAGGAGAGCCGCGCGAACTGCAACGCCGGGCCATGCTCGAGCTGGTCTACGGGACAGGCATCCGCGTCGGGGAGCTCGTGGGCCTCGACATCGACGACCTCGATCCGGAGCGCCGCACCCTCGTGGTCCTGGGCAAGGGAGGGAAGGAGCGCACCGTCCCCTACGGGGTGCCGGCGGCCGCCGCCGTCGACGACTGGCTCCGACGCGGACGGGCGACACGGGTGACCGGGACGAGCGGTCCAGCGCTCTTCCTCGGCGCCCGGGGCGGGCGGATCGACCAGCGGACCGTCCGGTCGCAGGTCCAGGAAGTACTGGAGTCGCTCGGGGACACCGCTGCACGCGGTCCCCACGCGCTGCGGCACAGCGCTGCGACGCACCTGCTCGACGGCGGCGCCGATCTCCGCTCCGTCCAGGAGCTCCTTGGTCATTCGAGTCTCGCGACCACCCAGCTGTACACGCACGTGTCCGTGGACCGCCTCCGGCGCAGCTATGAGCAGGCCCATCCCAGAGCCTGAGGAAAGACGCAGGATTTCCAGCACCGGATCCGCCCTTCCCGCTCCCGAGCGAGCATCCGTCGTCCATGCTGGCGGAATCGATGCTTGTCGGGCACAATGAGCGATAGCCGGCGTAGCTCCGCCGGTCGATGTCCGGTCAGCACACCGGTTCCACGCATCACTTTCCACGCATCACTGAGGGTCGTTGGGGAAGACGTACCTACAGTTATGGAGGATGGAATGTCTGGTGTGACGGCTCGTGGCGTGTTGTACGTGCACTCAGCCCCTACTGCCCTGTGCCCTCATGTGGAGTGGGCCATCGGCTCGGTGCTCGACAAGCGCATAGACCTCGAGTGGACGGCGCAGCCGGCCGCTCCCGCGATGCTGCGCGCCGAGCTGTCCTGGACAGGATCCCAGGGTTCGGGCTCGCGCATCGCATCGGCGCTGCGCGGCTGGGCCCATCTCCGCTTCGAGGTCACCGAGGAGCAGAGTGCAGGAGCCGACGGAGGACGCTGGTCCTACACCCCCGAGCTGGGGATCTTCCACGCCACGACCGATGTGCACGGCAACATCATGATCACGGAGGATCGCATCCGCTACGCCTACGAGGCAGGGGCGGGGGATCCCGCCGCGGTCTACCACGAGCTGTCCCTCGCGCTGGGCGAGTCGTGGGACGAGGAGCTCGAGTCGTTCCGTCACGCCGCCGAGGGTGCACCCGTGCGCTGGCTCCACCAGGTGGGCTAGGCCCGCCCACCGGGTGTACCGCCGGCGCACGGCACAGTGCTCAGCTGCTCCGCAGCACGATCACGGCATTGTGCCCGCCGAAGCCGAAGGAGTTGCTCAGGGCCACGAGGTCTCCCGCAGGCAGCTCCCGGGGGGCGGTGACCACGTCGAGGGGGATCTCCGGATCCTGGTCGTCGAGATTGATCGTCACGGGCATCGTGCGCTCGTGCAGTGCCAGCACGGTCATGATGGCCTCCACCGCCCCGGACGCTCCGAGAAGGTGCCCGGTCTGCGACTTGGTCGCCGAGACGGCCACCTGGTCGAGGTGGTGACCCAGGGCGGCCTTCAGGGCCGTGTACTCCGGCTTGTCGCCCACGGGCGTGGAGGTGGCATGGGCATTGACGTGCACCACGTCCTCCGCCTGCGCCCGGGCGTCGAACAGCGCGGCCTTGAGCGCACGGGTGGCACCGAGCCCCTCGGGATCGGGGGCGGTGATGTGATACGCGTCGGCGGTGACGGAGGTCCCGGCGAGCTCGGCGTAGATCCGCGCGCCACGCGCCAGGGCGTGCTCCTCGGCCTCGATGACGAGGGCCCCGGCCCCCTCACCCATGACGAAGCCGTCGCGGCCGGTGTCGTAGGGGCGGGAGGCGAGTTCCGGTTCGTCGTTGCGCCGCGAGAGGGCCTGCATCGACGCGAAGGCCGCGATGGGCATCGGGTGGATGGCCGCTTCGGCTCCACCGCACATGACGACGTCGGCCTTGCCCGAGCGGATGAGCTCGAGCCCCTGGTGGAGCGCCTCCGTACCCGAGGCGCACGCGGACACCGGCGTGTGCGCGCCGGCCCGTGCGCCGAGGTCCAGACTGACTGCTGCCGCCGGTCCGTTCGGCATGAGCATCGGCACGGTCATCGGCAGGACACGGCGCGGTCCCTTCTCCCGCAGGGTGTCCCAGGCGTCGAGCAGGGTCCAGACCCCGCCGATACCGGTCGCGAACGCCACGGCCAGGCGGTCCCTGTCGATGTCCTCGATCCCGGAGTCGCGCCAGGCCTCCCGGGAGGCCACCACCGCGAACTGGGTGGACGGATCCATGCGCTTGGCCTCCACGCGGGAGAGGACCTCGGAGGCCGGGGTGGCGATCTGGGCGGCGAACGTCACCGGCAGTTCGTACTTCTCCACCCAGTCGGCCTCGATGGCACGGGCGCCCGAGACTCCCTTGAGGGAGTTGGCCCACATGGTGGGTACGTCCCCGCCGATCGGGGTGGTTGCACCGAGTCCGGTGATGACGACTTTGCGTGGCATGGTCACTCTTTCGACGCTGGGGTGCGCTCCGGCTGCACCGGGGCGGGAATACGACTGCGGCCGCCCACGGCGGTGATACCGGGAGCGGCCGCAGAGCCGGACGGGAGGTGCTAGGCCTGCGCGCCCGAGATGAAGTTCACGGCGTCGCCCACGGTCTTGAGGTTCTTGACCTCCTCGTCGGGGATGCGGACGCCGAACTTCTCCTCCGCGTTGACGACGATGGTCATCATCGAGATGGAGTCGATGTCGAGATCGTCGGTGAAGGACTTGTCCATCTCGACGGACTCGGGGGCGAGGCCGGTCTCCTCGTTGACGATCTCTGCCAGACCGGCCAGGATTTCTTCGTTGCTAGCCATGATGGCTCCTTTTCTGTTCTTGCCGGCGGACCGGCGGGGGATGGTCAGATCGCGCGGACGCGATCCGGGCTTGGGATCTAGGGCAGGACGACGACCTGCGCCCCGAAGACGAGTCCGGCACCGAAGCCGATCTGCAGGGCGAGGGTGCCGCTGAGGGAAGGCTGCTCCTGGAGGGTGCGGTGC
Organism: uncultured Arthrobacter sp.; assembly: GCF_947493765.1. Classification (GTDB taxonomy): domain Bacteria; phylum Actinomycetota; class Actinomycetes; order Actinomycetales; family Micrococcaceae; genus Arthrobacter_D. Next base: position 125,668 of record NZ_CANLSZ010000001.1, on the reverse strand, counting down.
ATGGCCAGCGGGATGGAGGCCGCGGAGGTGTTCCCGGCGTCGACGATGTCGCGCGCCACGTGGACGTGCTCCGGGAGCTTCAGCTGCTTCACCATCTCATCGATGATACGGATGTTGGCCTGATGCGGGAGGAAGACGGAGAGCTCGTCGGCCGTGATGCCGGCAGCGTCGAGGGCCTGCTGCGCCACCTTCGCCATCTCCCAGACGGCCCAGCGGAACACGGCGGGGCCGTCCTGGCGCATCGTGGGCCAGAGCCCTTCGCGCTCCGTTCCCTCGTCCTCGTCGCGCTCGGCGTCGGAGGCGACCGCGCCCAGAGCGTAGTCCCGCACGTCCAGCAGGGAGCGGTCCATGCGGATCGCCTCGTGCTTGCTGCCGTCCGAGCCCCACACGGTGGGGCCGATCCCGGCGGAGTCCGCGGGACCGATCACGACGGCGCCCGCACCGTCGCCGAGGAGGAACGAGATGGTGCGGTCAGTGTTGTCGATGAAGTCGGAGAGCTTCTCGACGCCGACCACGAGGACGTACTCCGCGGTACCGGCGTGGACGAGGGCGTCTCCCTGCGCGATCCCGTAGCAGTAGCCGGCGCACGCGGCCGAGATGTCGTAGGCGGGCGCCGGGGACGCGCCGAGACGGTCCGTCAGCTGCGCCGCGGCCGAGGGTGTGGCGTAGGGGTGGGTCACGGTCGAGACGAGGACCGCACCCAGCTGGGACGCTTCGATACCTGCCGCCGCGAGGGCGTCCCGCGCAGCGGCCTCGGCCATGTCGATGACACTCACCTCACGCGGCGCCCGGTGCCGTGTCACGATCCCCGTCCGCTGCCGGATCCATTCGTCGGAGGAGTCGATCCACTGGCAGACGTCGTCGTTCGTCACGATGAGCTCGGGACGGTAGGCGCCGACTCCGTGGATGCGCGTGTGTGCGCGGAGGGGTGCCTGCTTCATTGCGGTGATGCTCACTGGGATCCTTCGGCTGTAATGGACGGATCGGGATCCGTGGTTCGCGAGTGCTCCTCGATGAACGCGTGGGCGGCTTCCAGGTCCTCGGGAGATTTTACGGCCAGGGCTGCCGTTCCGCGCATTCCGCGCTTCGCCAGGCCGGTCAGGGTCCCTGCCGGTGAGAGTTCGATCAGACCGGTGATGCCCATGTGCTGCATCGACTCCATGCACAGGTCCCAGCGGACCGGTCGGGACACCTGTGCGATGAGGCTGTCCAGGTTGCCGTCGCCCCTGATCACGGGCTTGCCGTCGTAGTTGGAGATGAGGGTCGCCACGGGGTCGGTCGGGGTGAGTGACCCCCGCAGATCCTCGAGGGCCGTGACCGCGGGTGACATGTGGTGGGTGTGGAATGCCCCGGCGACCTTCAACGGGACGACGCGGGCTCTGGCCGGCGGGTCCTCCCCGAGTGCGGACAGCTGCTCGAGCGTCCCTGCCGCGACGACCTGTCCACCGCCGTTGGCGTTCGCGACCGTGAGTCCGAGGTGCGACAGCCGGTCCGTGACCTCGTCGGGATCGCCGCCGAGCACTGCGCTCATCCCGGTGGGCGTCGCCGCGGCCGCCTCGGCCATGGCATTGGCGCGGACGCGGACGAAGGCGATCGCGTCCTCCTCGGTCAGCGCACCGGCGACGGCGGAGGCCGTCAGCTCTCCCACGGAGTGCCCCGCGAGCACCGTCGACGCGGTGAGGACGTGGTCCGCAAGGAGCAGGCGGGCAGTGACGAGACCCGCCGCGACGATGAGCGGTTGGGCGACAGCCGTGTCCTTGATCGTCTCCTCGTCGGAGACGGTGCCGTGGCGGACGAGGTCCAGGCCTGCCCGGTCGCTGAGGTGTTCGAGCTGGTCACGGACCCCGGGTAGATCGAGCCAGGGGCTCAGGAAGCCCGGGGTCTGGGAGCCCTGTCCGGGGCAGGCGATTGCAAGCACTGTTCCAGCTTTCCAAACCGGGGGAGTATTACCGGGTGTCCGGCAGAACCAAGCTGGTTCTGCCCCGTTGTAGGAAGTCTACAAGGAGCGGGCGCGGCCGGCTGCCGCCGGTCTCGTCCTCGCTCCGGACGTCGGGCGCGGGCTGCGTCCCGGTGCCGCGCCCGCTCCGGGATGGCCGGCGTCCGGCGGTCCGCTTTCCTGTGCGAGGCGCCCCACCACGAGTGCGGTGTGCAGGACGTAGGCTTCGCGCGGGAGGAGGGGATCCCAGCCCGTCACATCGCAGACGCGCCGCAGACGGTAGCGCACGGTGTTCGCGTGGACGAAGAGCGACCGCGAGGTGGCTTCGAGGGAGTGACCCAGTTCGAGGTACGAGGACAGGGTCTGCTCCAGGCCGTTGGAGGCCGCGAGGAGCGGGCGGTAGATGCTGTGGACCAGGGCGTTGCGCGCCGTCGCGTCGCCCGAGACGACCCGCTCCGGCCACAGGTCCTCGGACGAGACGGGTCGCGGCGCGTCCGGCCAGGCCCTTGCGGCGGTGAGCCCGGCGAATGCCGCCTGCGCCGAACTGCTGGCGGTCACCAGGGAGGAGGCCTCCGGTCCGAGGACCACCGCCCCGGGGCCGAACAGTTCGCTGATGCGCGGGTAGGCCTTCGCCGGATCGCGGACACCGCCGAGGACCAGGATGAGTCGCTCGCCCTGGATCCCCACGAGCACGTCCTCGGCCAGGCGCCCCGTGATGCGCCGCAGCTCGTGCAGCAGGCTCGCGTTCGGGTCCTCCGGTGCGCTGCCGACCATCACCGTGATGGGTGCCTGCGACGTCCAGCCGACGGCGGCGATGCGGGACCGCAGGGCGTCCGAGCTCTCGCCCCGCAGGATGGCGTCCACGACGAGCGCCTCCAGCCGGGTGTCCCACGACCCCCGGGTCTCGGCGGCCCGAGCGTAGACGTCGGCGGCCGCGAAGGCGACCTCCCGTGAGTAGCGTAGGACCGCTTCGCGCAGGGGTCCCTGGTCCGGCTCGGGGGCGAGGAAGGGGACGTGGTCCTCGACGACCTGGACCACCACGCGGATCAGCTGCAGTGCCTTCTGCAGGCTGATGGACCGGGTCAGTTCCGTGGGGGCGGTCCCGAAGACGTCGCTGAGGACCCATGCGGGCGAGACGGGCTTCTGGTACCAGTTGACGAAGGACGCGATGCCCTTCTGGGCCACCATGCCGAGGGCGGAGCGCTCGTCGGGACGCAGGCCGCGGTACCACGGAAGATCGGCGTCGAGCTGTCGGAGGGTCGCCGTGGACAGGGAGCCGATGGTGGCGCGGAGTTTCTCCACGGTCGCCGGGTCCGGGGGAGTACTTCCTGCGTTCGTCGCTCCGGGGTCACTGCGGGCGCTCCCGGGGCCGTGTGCGGACTGCGGCATGTTCAGAGCATACGGCGTGCGCTCCACAGGTCCCATTTGTGTGAAGGCTACAAAAAGCGACGACGGCGTACCCGGGCGGTCAATTGCCCGGGCAGGCCGTCGTGTCGGCTGTTCGTGCGGTCAGGCGTCTCCGCCGGTGGTGCCGGTGGTGCCGGCATTGATGTCGTGCAGACTGTACTTCTCGATGGCCTGCTGCGGGATGCCCGCGTCGAGGTCGCCGCTGCGCACGAGCATCTCCAGGGCCCGGACCACGATCGAGTGGGTGTCGATCTTGAAGTACCGGCGTGCGGCCTGGCGGGTGTCGGAGAAGCCGAAGCCGTCGGCCCCGAGGGTCGCGAACTCGTTGGGCAGGAACTGGCGGATCTGGTCGGGCACGGCCTTCATGAAGTCGCTGACCGCGACGATCGGTCCGGCGGCGTCCTTGAGCTGCTCGGTGACGAAGGGGGTGCGGGGTTCGGTGTCGGGGTGCAGGAACGCGTGCTCCTCGGCGTCGAGGCCGTCGCGGCGCAGTTCGTTCCAGGACGTCACGGACCACACGTCGGCCGCCACGCCCCAGTCCTCGGCGAGGATCGCCTGGGCCTCGAGCGCCCAGGGCACGGCCACACCGGAGGCGAGCAGCTGCGTGGCCGGGCCCTCGGTGGTGGCGGCACGGAGCCGGTAGATGCCCCGGAGCAGGCCCTCGACGTCGAGGTCCTCGGGCTCGGCCGGCTGCAGGATGGGCTCGTTGTACACGGTGAGGTAGTACATGACGTTGCGGAAGGACTCGGGCTTGTCGCCGATGTCCCCGTACATCCGGTTCAGCCCGTCCTGCATGATGCGCCCGATCTCGTACCCGAACGCGGGGTCGTAGGACACCACGGCGGGATTCGTGGAGGCCAGCAGGGGCGAGTGGCCGTCGGCGTGCTGCAGCCCTTCGCCGGTGAGGGTGGTCCGCCCGGCCGTGGCTCCGATGATGAAGCCGCGCGTCATCTGGTCCGCGGCCGCCCAGATGCCGTCCCCGGTGCGCTGGAAACCGAACATCGAGTAGAAGACGTAGATGGGGATCAACGGCTCACCGTGGGTGGCATAGGCCGACCCGGCGGCGGTGAACGCCGCGAGGGATCCGGCCTCGTTGATGCCCGCGTGCAGGATCTGGCCCTCGATCGATTCCTTGTAGGCGAGGATCAGGTCCCGGTCCACGGACAGGTAGTTCTGGCCCTTGGGGTTGTAGATCTTCGCGGTCGGGAAGAACGAGTCCATGCCGAAGGTCCGTGCCTCGTCCGGGATGATCGGCACGATCCGCTCACCGAACTCCTTGTCGCGCATCATGTCCTTGAGGACCCGCACGAATGCCATGGTCGTGGCGGCCATCTGCTTGCCCGAGCCGCGCTTGGCGCCCTCGTAGGCCTTGTCCCCGGGCAGGACGACGTCGGAGTGCTCGGTGCGCCGCTCGGGCACGAAACCGCCGAGTTCCCGGCGCCGCTCGAGCAGGTACGCGATCTCCGGGGAGTCGGCGTCCGGGCGGTAGTACGGGGCGTTGTAGAGGTCGTCGTCGATCTGCTCGTCGGTGACCGGGATCCGCAGATGATCGCGGAATGCCTTCAGATCGGCGTTGGTGAGCTTCTTCATCTGGTGGGTCGCGTTGCGGCCCTCGAAGTGCGAACCCAGACCGTAGCCCTTGACCGTCTTGGCCAGGATCACCGTCGGCTTGCCCTTGAACTCGGTGGCCGCCTTGTACGCGGCGTAGACCTTGCGGTAGTCGTGCCCGCCGCGCTTGAGGTTCCAGATCTCCGCGTCGGACAGATCCTCGACCATGGCCTTGGTCTGCGGGGACTTGCCGAAGAAATGATCCCGGACGAATCCACCGGACTCGGCCTTGTACGTCTGGTAGTCCCCGTCCGGGGTCTGGTTCATGATGTCCACCAGCGCGCCGTCGTCGTCCTTGGCCAGCAGGCCGTCCCACTCCCGGCCCCATACGACCTTGATGACGTTCCAGCCGGCGCCGCGGAAGAAGGCCTCGAGTTCCTGCATGATCTTCCCGTTACCGCGTACCGGACCGTCCAGACGCTGCAGGTTGCAGTTGATCACGAAGTTCAGGTTGTCCAGGTTCTCGTTCGCCGCCAACTGCAGCAGACCACGCGACTCCGGCTCGTCCATCTCGCCGTCACCGAGGAATGCCCATACCTGCTGCCCCGATGTGTCCTTCACCCCGCGGTTGTGCAGATACCGGTTGGACTGCGCCTGGTAAATCGCGTTCATCGGCCCGATTCCCATGGACACGGTCGGGAACTCCCAGAACTCCGGCATCAGCCGCGGGTGCGGGTAGGAGGACAGGGCGTGGCCCTCCTTGGACTTCTCCTGGCGGAAGCCGTCCAGATCCTCCTCCGACAGCCGACCCTCGAGATACGCCCTGGCATACATGCCCGGGGACGCGTGACCCTGGAAGAACACCTGATCGCCACCATCGGGGTGGTTCCGGCCCTTGAAGAAGTGGTTGAAACCCACCTCGTACAGCGTCGCCGCGCCCGCATACGTCGAGATGTGCCCGCCCACCCCGATCTCCGGCCGCTGCGCGCGGTGCACCATCACCGCCGCGTTCCACCGCAACCACGCACGATACTTCCGCTCGATCTCCTCGTCCCCCGGGAACTCCGGCTCCTGATCCGGCGGGATCGTGTTCACATAATCCGTGGTCGTGACCATCGGCACACCCACCGACTGCGCACCGGCACGCTGGAGCAGCGACCGCATGATGTACTGCGCACGCTCGGTCCCCTGGGAACGGATCAACTGATCCAGGGACTCAATCCACTCCGCGGTCTCCTCCGGATCCCCGTCCGACTTACCCACCGTCAGACCGCTCAGGATGTCCGCCGTACCTTGTTCTGCAGCCACGCGCTATCTCTCCACTTCCACGGACCTGCGTCCATGTCGCTTTGTACCTGGACCCACCTCGTCGGCGGGTGCAGGAATGCATGCCGGCCGCCTGGCGACAGCGCCGCGGCCATATAGTTCCTCACTCTATCGCCGCCGCCGGTGCGGTGCGTAGCGACGAAGGGCTCCGGGGTGGATTACGCCGAGGGCGTGCCCGGTGACGCCCGCCGCGCGCCACCCACGACCGCGGGGTGAAAACCCAGTACTGGCTTGATGCCCGGCGTATAGATGCGTAGCGTATGAAGCGATCGGCTGGTAGCAACGAGCATGGACCCGAGGGCGCGTCACGTGACGGCCCGTCTTTTCAGGAGGAGCTAAGTGAGCGAGGCTGAAGCCGCCACTGCGGTCGACGTGGCAGGCAAGTTGGGTTTCAAGGACGGAGACCTCGTCCAGGAGCTCGGCTACGACGACGACGTCGACTTCGACCTCCGTGACCAGTTGGAGGGCGGTCTCGGGGGTGAACTGCTCACGGAGGACGACCAGGAGGTCGTCGACGGGGTGATCCTGTGGTGGCGCAGCGGCGACGGCGATCTCGTGGACGCGCTCGTCGATTCCCTCATCTCGCTCGATGCAGGCGGCGTGATCTGGCTCCTGACGCCCAAGTCCGGTCGTCCGGGCTACGTGGCCCCGGCGGACATCCAGGAATCAGCTCCCACGGCGGGACTGCACTCCACCTCCTCCGCCGGCGTGTCCAGCGAATGGGCAGCGACCCGGCTCGTCAGCCGGAAGCAGTAGTCCGTGGCCCTCGACATCGGCGCGGCTTCCCCTGACTTCTCCCTCGCCAACCAGTTCGGCGAGACCGTGGACAGTACGTCGCTGAGCGGCGGCTCCGTGGTGGTCTTCTTCCCCTTCGCCTTCTCGCGCGTCTGCACGGACGAACTCGGCGAGCTCCGGGACAATCTGGGCCTGTTCGACGCGGCGGGCGTGACCCTGGTGGCGATCGCCGTCGATCACAAGTACACCCTGCGGGCCTTCGCGGAGACGAACGACATCTCGTTCGACCTGCTGGCCGACTTCTGGCCGCACGGGTCGGTGACCCGTGCCTTCGACGCCTTCGACGAGACGCACGGATACGCCGAGAGAATCAGTTACGTCCTCGACGGACGCGGCTCGGTGCGCTCCGTCATCACCTCCCCCCACGGGCAGGGCCGACCGATCGCGGAGTACTCGCAGGCCCTGAGTTCGGTCGAAGACGCCCTGTGACCACTCCGGGTGACGGGGACGACCCGCTACCGGGGCCCGAGTCCCATCCACGCCTCGGCCTGACGGGATTCGTCAGTGAATCCCCCGCCTCGACGCTGGCCCCCCTCGCACCGCAGGAGCGGGCACGGTTGGACGACGCCGTCGCGGTGCTCGCAGGACTACCGCTGGCGGTCCTCACCGGCGCGGGCTTGAGCACGGACTCCGGGATCCCCGACTACCGCGGGCCGCAGTCCGTGAAGCGGAGCCCCATGACCTATCAGCAGTTCGTCGGGGACGAGTCCCTGAGGCGCCGCTACTGGGCGCGCAATCATGTGGGCTGGCGGCACCTGCGCCGAGCCGATCCCAATGCCGGCCACGCGGCGGTGGCCCGCATGGAGGAGCGTGGTCTGCTCACCGGGCTGATCACGCAGAACGTCGACAAACTGCATTCCTCGGCCGGCAGCTCCAACGTCATCGATCTGCACGGCACCTTCGATCGCGTGATCTGCCTCCAGTGCGCCTCGGTCTTCCCCAGGAGCCGGGTGGCGGAGATCCTCGAGGAACTCAACCCCGGCTATCTCGAGCGGGAGTCCGACGCCGGTGATGTCGCACCGGATGCCGATGCGGACGTCGACGACACGGGCGATTTCACCATGGCTCCGTGTCCGGTGTGCGGGGGCATGCTCAAGCCGGACTTCGTCTACTTCGGCGAGAACGTCCCGAAGGACAGGGTGGCGGCGGCGTACGGGCTCGTCGACGCGGCCGGGGCGCTCCTGGTCGCAGGGTCCTCCCTGACGGTGATGAGCGGACTACGCTTCGTCCGCAGCGCCGTCAAGCAGGGCAAACCGGTGGTGATCATCAACCGCGGATGGACGCGCGGCGACGAGTTCGCGACGCTGAAGATCGAGGTCGGAGTGTCCGAGGCCCTGACCTATCTGGCGGAGCGACTGCCTGATGTGTCGGCCGGGCAGGTAGCACTACAGAAAGAACGCGAGTAGTCCACCTCCGGTTTCGGGTAACGGATACCGTGTCGCAGCCGATCGCGCGAGGCTTACAGTCATGCCCTGGGTCTCTCAACTGGGGTGGAAAATGCGTAATACAACAAGGTCTCTGCTCGTGGGTGTCGGAACGGCCACCGTTCTCCTCGTTCCCCTGATGGTCGACGCCGGAGGTCAGGAGCTCGCCGACGCACCGGCGACCGCGGGTGTCGCGCCGGCACAGCTCCCGCCGGGAGGGAACTCCCCGGGCGGTACCGGAGGAGACTCCCCGGGCGGCACGGGAGTCGCAGGGAGCGAGCCGATCACTGCGCAGCCCTCGGAGGGGGCAGGGGGGTTACCCGGAAGCCCGGTTCCCGCCGGGAGCGGCATGGGTGGTGACCTGCCCGTCGAGTTGTTGCCCACGCCTGCCTACCCCTCCTGCGCGGTCGATGCCGCGGGAACCTGGTGGACCGATCCTGCCGACCCCTACACCTGCCTGCCGCCGGTGTCGCGTCCGTTCCACGAGCCGACGCCTCCGGGGATGCCGCCGGAGTTGTCGCGGCCGATCCTCGGGGATCCGGAGGAAGCGCTGGGGTCGCGTCCGTTCCACGAGCCGACGCCTCCGGGGATGCCGCCGGAGTTGTCGCGGCCGATCCTCGGGGATCCGGTGGAAGCGCTGGGGTCGCGTCCGTTCCACGAGCCGACGCCTCCGGGGATGCCGCCGGAGCTGTCGCAGCCGATCCTCGGAGAACCGGTGGAAGCGCTGGTTCCGGACGACTGCCGGGTGACCGGAGCGATGCAGTGCACCGTGACGATCATGGATCAGGCGTACGTGGTGGACTTCGTCGACGGCGAGCCCGTGGCCGTGGCCGTGGCTCGCTGAGACCTCTGGGACCTCGGAGACCCGAGCCGGCACCATGCCGGAGACGCGCCGGACGGATGCAGAGAACCCCGCCGCTTCCGGGTCGCGGACCCGGAAGCGGCGGGGTTCTGCCGTGGTGGGTCCTACCGGGATCGAACCGATGACATCCACGGTGTAAACGTGGCGCTCTACCAGCTGAGCTAAAGACCCGCGAGGACGCCCGGCCGGGTACCACCAGCCTGTCCCACGAGCACCGACTATACCGGCTGGCTTCCTGCTCGTGCCACTCGGTACGGGCTCACTCCTCCGCGGCGAGCTGACCGCACGCGCCGTCGATCTCCTTGCCCCGGGTGTCGCGCAGGGTGGTGGGGATCCCTGCCGCGCGCAGCCGGTTGATGAACTCTGTTGAGACACTCTTCTCCGACGCCGTCCAGATGGAGCCAGGCGTCGGGTTCAGGGGGATCGGGTTGACGTGCACCCAGCCCCTGCCCCGCTGGTTGAGCTTCTTCGCGAGGAGATCGGCGCGCCAGCCGTGATCGTTCATGTCCTTGATGAGCGCGTACTCGATGCTGACGCGACGCCCGGTGGTGCGGTAGTAGTTGTAGGCGGCGTCGAGCGCCTCGTCGACCTTCCACCGCGTGTTGACCGGGATCAGCTCGTCGCGGAGTTCGTCGTCCGGCGCGTGGAGGGACAGGGCGAAGGTCACCGGCAGCGACTCGGCAGCCAGCTTGTCGATCGCCGGCACCAGCCCGACCGTCGAGACGGTGATGTTGCGTGCTGACATCCCGAGGCCCTCGGGGGAGTCGTCGACGAAACGATGCAGGGCGGCCATCACCCGCTTGTAGTTCGCAAGAGGTTCCCCCATCCCCATGAACACGATGTTCGTCACGCGCGGGGCGTCGTGCCCGCCGTCGGTCCGCAGGCCGCCCAGGGCGCCCTCGGACAGTGCACGATTGGCGGCGACCACCTGGTCCACGATCTCGGCGGTCGACATGTTGCGCGTCAGCCCGGCCTGGCCCGTGGCGCAGAACGGGCAGTTCATGCCGCATCCGCACTGCGACGAGACGCACAGGGTCACACGGCCCGGATAGCGCATGAGCACCGACTCGACGAGCGCGCCGTCGAACAACCGCCACAGGAACTTGATGGTGTCCCCGTTGTCGGTCGTCAGGCGCTTCACCTCGGTGAGCAACGTCGGGAACATCGCACCGACCAGCTCCTCACGGCCGGTCTTCGGCAGATCGCTCATCTGCGCCGGATCGGTGGTGGAGTGGGAGAAGTAGTGCGTGGACAACTGCTTGGCGCGGAAGCCCGGGTACCCCAGTTCCTTGAGCCGCTCCTGGCGCTCGGCGAGGGTGAGGTCGGCGAGGTGCACCGGAGGCTGGCTGACCCGAGGCGACTTGAACTGCAGCAGGGGACGGCCGTCGCTCGCGACGATCGGCTGTGCACCCTCCACTTCGGGACGGACCTGTGGTCGGGCAGGGGCGGCGGGGGTAACGGTAACGTCGGACATCACTATCATTCTTTCACGGATGACACCAGCGTCCCAGTCGGGCGTGATGCCCGCCGCACGGTACCGGCCGGTGGTCCTCGGTGTGGGTCCTGCGCCCGCCCCGTGGGGGCGTGTGGCAACGCCGTCGGGACGGTAATAGTCTGAGGACGGCCGGACTTCCGCTGCGACCACGCACGGGAGCCTCGGCGCACGCAGCGCGATGCACCCAGCTGACAAACGACGGAGAACACAGTGAGCGCACAGATCGGTGTCACAGGCCTGGCAGTCATGGGGGCGAACCTCGCCCGCAATCTCGCCCGCAACGGGTACACCGTGGCCCTGCACAACAGATCCACCGAGAAGACCGACGCCCTGTTGGCGGACCACGGCGACGAGGGCGACTTCGTCCGCACCGAGACGCTCCAGGAGCTCGTCGATTCGCTCGAGAAGCCCCGCCGCGTCCTGATCATGGTCAAGGCCGGGGCGCCGGTGGATTCGGTGATCGATCAGCTGACGCCGCTGCTCGAACCGGGCGACATCGTGATCGACGGCGGCAACTCGCACTTCGAGCACACCCGGCGCCGCGAGGCCGCACTGTCCCGGCACGACCTCCACTTCGTGGGCGTCGGCGTCTCGGGAGGGGAGGAGGGAGCTCTGCTGGGCCCGTCGATCATGCCCGGCGGCTCCCGTGAGTCCTACGAGTCCGTGGGACCGATGCTGGAGAAGATCTCCGCCAAGTACAACGGGGAGCCCTGCTGCCGCTGGATCGGCACCGACGGGGCCGGGCACTTCGTGAAGATGGTGCACAACGGCATCGAGTACGCGGACATGCAGGTCATCGGGGAGGCCTTCGACCTCCTGCGCTCCGGTGCCGGGATCGAACCGGCCGACCAGGCGAGGATCTTCACCGACTGGAACACCGGCACGCTGTCCTCCTATCTGATCGAGATCACCGCCGAGGTGCTGGGCCACACGGACGGGAGGACGGGCAAGCCGTTCGTCGATGTCGTCGTCGATGCAGCCGGCCAGAAGGGCACCGGGCGCTGGACGGTCGTCTCGGCGCTGGAACTGGGCAGTCCGACGTCAGGCATCGCGGAGTCCGTGTTCGCCCGCGCCCTGTCCTCCCAGCAGGACCAGCGCCTGCTCGCGCAGGAGGCCCTGCCCGGCCACGAGGCGTCCGTGGAGCTACCGGAGGACTTCGTGGAGGACGTGCGGCTGGCGCTGTACGCGTCGAAGCTGGTGAGCTATGCGCAGGGCATCGACATGCTGACGGCAGCGGCCGCCGAGTACGGGTGGGACCTCAAGCTCGACGAGATCGCCTCCCTGTGGCGCGCGGGCTGCATCATCCGCGCCGAACTGCTCGACGACATCATGAAGGCCTACGCGGGCCAGGACCGTCCGGCGAATCTCCTGCTCGCCCCGGCCTTCACCGAGGCGATCGCAGGCGCCGTGCCGGCATGGCGCCGTGTCGTGGCCACCGCTGTGCAGCTCGGCATCCCCGTCCCGGTCTTCTCCGCCTCGCTCGCGTACTACGACGGGCTGCGCCGCGAGCGTCTGCCCGCCGCGCTGACGCAGGGACTGCGCGACCTCTTCGGCGCGCACACCTACAACCGCGTGGACGCCGAGGGGACGTTCCACACGCTGTGGGGAGCCGATCGCGCCGAGGTGGAGGGCGTCGACACGCACTGAGGTCGGTACGCGCCCGGGCCGACAGGCGCCGAGCAGCACCGTGCATGTCCTCCACACGACGATGCCCCGACCGGAACCGGTCGGGGCATCGTCGTGCCGGGTGCGGAGAGCGTGCTCAGATGTAGATGGCGGGATCCACGTACTCCGCCGGATCCACCGCGGGCTGCGTCTCGCGCCGGGAGTCCCGATGCCTTGACGTGGCCGGGATGCCCGTCACGATCGAGTCCGGCGGGGCGTCCTTCACGACGACGGCGTTGGCGCCGACGGCGCTCCCCGCACCGATGGTGATGGGACCGAGGACCTTCGCTCCCGCGCCGATGGTGACGCGATCGCCGATGGTCGGGTGGCGCTTCACGCGCTCGAGGGACCGGCCGCCGAGCGTTACGCCCTGGTACAGCATGACGTCGTCGCCGATCTCCGCGGTGCTGCCGATCACGATCCCCATGCCGTGGTCGATGAAGAAGCGCCGACCGATCGTCGCCGCAGGGTGGATCTCCACCCCCGTGAGCGTGCGCGCGAGCTGCGACAGGGCACGTGCCGGGAAGCGGAGGCTCTCGGTGCGCCACATCCGGTGCGTGAGCCGATGCACCCAGATGGCATGCAGTCCCGAGTACACCGCGGTCGTCTCGATGGGGCCACGGGAGGCCGGGTCGTGTGTGCGGGCGGTCGCGAGATCCTCGCGCAGTCGGTCCAGAAAGCCCACGGGCCGTCCTCTCAGGGGTGGTGATCAGCTTTGCCGCCGGGAATGCTCCCGACGGGTCAGCCTCGGATGTCGTCGAAGAGCACCGTGGAGATGTAGCGCTCGCCGAAGTCGCAGACGATGGCCACGATGAGCTTACCGGCGTTCTCCGGACGCTTGGCGAGCTCGAGGGCGGCCCACACGATGGCTCCCGAGGAGATCCCTCCCAGGATGCCCTCCTGGGTCCCCAGCGCCCGCGCCACGCGCACGGAGTCCTCGACGGTCGCATCGAGGACCTCGTCGTAAGCCTCGCGGTCCAGGTTGTCCGGGACGAAATTGGCCCCGAGGCCCTGGATCTTGTGCGGGCCGGGTGCGCCGCCGTTGAGGATGGGGGAGTCGGAGGGCTCCACGGCGACGATCTGCACACCGGGCTTGCGCTCCTTCAGGACCTGGCCCACGCCGGTGATGGTCCCGCCGGTGCCGACGCCGGCGACGAAGACGTCCACCTCGCCGTCGGTGTCCTCCCAGACCTCTTCCGCCGTGGTGGTGCGGTGGATCGCGGGGTTCGCGGCATTGGCGAACTGCTCCGCCCAGATGGCGTTGTCGGTCGTCGCGACGATCTCCTTGGCCCGGTCGACGGCGCCTCGCATGCCCTCCGACCCGGGCGTGAGGACGATCTCGGCACCGTACGCGCGCAGCATGACCCGCCGTTCCGTGGACATCGTCTCCGGCATGGTGAGGATCACCCGGTAGCCCCGGGCCGCTCCGACCATGGCCAGGGCGATCCCCGTGTTGCCGGAGGTGCCCTCGACGATCGTCCCGCCGGGCCGCAGCGCGCCCGCCTTCTCGGCGGCATCGACGATGGCCACCCCGATGCGGTCCTTCACGCTGTTCGCCGGATTGTAGAACTCGAGCTTCACGGCGACCTGGGCGTCCAGGCCCTCGGTCAGTCGGTTCAGCCGCACGAGGGGCGTCCTGCCGACCAGCTGGGTGACGTCGTCGTAGATCTTTGCCATGGGTGTACCTGCCTGTTCGGGAGGGGAGGTGGACGAGGAGGTGATGCACGGCCCGTGCGGTGCGATGAGCGACGACGCGGGCCCGGTGGTGCTGCGGCCTAGGCCGCGAGCCACTGCGCGTGCTGCTTGCGCGCCTTGGAGAGCTTGGGGTCGATGATGACCTGGCAGTACCCCTGTTCGGGGTGCTTCGCGTAGAAGTTCTGGTGCACGTCCTCGGCCACGTGGAACTCCGGGAGCCGGGTCACCTCGGTGACGATCGGGTTCCTCCAGTTGGCCTGGTTCCTGCGGATGGCCTCCTCGAACGCCTCCTGCTGTGCCGCGTCCTGGTAGTACATGACGCTGCGGTACTGCGTGCCGACGTCGTACCCCTGGCGGTTCAGGGTGGTGGGGTCATGGGAGACGAAGTACAGGTCGAGGATGACGTCCTCGGGGATGACGGTCTCGTCGAAACTGACGGCGACCACCTCCGCGTGCCCCGTCATGCCGGAGCAGACGGAGTCGTAGTCGGGATCTCTGGTGTGGCCGCCGGTGTAGCCCGACACGACCTCGGTCACGCCGCGGGTCTTCTGGTAGAGCGCATCGAGGCACCAGAAGCAGCCTCCTCCAAGTACGAAAGTCTTCATATCCTTCTCAATGCGCCACCCGTCCCGATGATTCCCGGCCGGGATCAGCCTGCGGTGAACAGACCGGGCTTGGTGGCATCAGCCCGCTGCGGGTATGACTGGGGCATGGGACGGAACCAGGACGAGGCCGGTACGGAGACGGGAACCACCCCGACGGTGGCGGAGGTGCTCGCGGCCGTCGGGGAGCTGTGGCCAGAGAGCCTGGCCGAGGGGTGGGACGCCGTCGGGCCCGTCACGGGCCGCGGCGGCAGCGCGGCGGGCAGGATCCTGTTCGCGGTCGATCCGACAGCAGCTGTGCTCGATGAGGCGCTGGCGTGGGGAGCGTCGATGATCGTGTCGCATCATCCGCTCCTCCTCAAGCCCGTCTCGAGCGTCACCGCGGCCGGCTACAAGGGCGAGGCGATCCACCGGCTCATCGAGTCGGGATGCGCCCTCGTGACGGTCCACACCAACGGCGACAGCGCCGTGGGCGGGGTGTCCGACGTCTTCGCCGCTGCGCTCGGGCTGCGTGGCGTGGCGCCCCTCGTGCGGGCCGAACGCGGGTCACCGCAGGAGGGCCTCGGGCGTGTCGGGGACCTCGTGGAGCCATTGCGCCTGGCGGATCTCGCCGCGGCGGTCTTCTCGGTCCTCCCGGCCGTCGCCGGAGGGGTCCGCGTGGCGGGCGACGGCGACGCCCTCGTCCGCCGGGTCGCCGTCTGCGGGGGAGCCGGTGACTCCCTCTTCGACGCCGTACGCGCAAGTGGTGCCGATGTCTACGTCACCGCCGACCTGCGCCACCACCCCGCCTCCGAGGTCCGGGAAGCCGCGGGGGGAGGGACTCCCTACCTGATCGACGTCTCCCACTTCGGCAGCGAGTGGCTCTGGCTCACTCCCGCGGCCGCCGCCCTGGGTGCCCTGCTCGGGGAGCGGGGATTCAGCACCGACATCCGGGTGAGCGGGATCACCACCGATCCCTGGGACTTCGTGCTCACGCCCGGCCCCTGATGCTCCGGTGAGGGTACCCGCACCGGAGCATCAGGGGCGGACGGACGGCGTGGCCTAGGCTGGGAGCGGCGTCCATGCCCCATCATCGTCCCCATCCGTTCCGATCCGGGAGGTTCACCGTGGCCAAGGCTGCACCTGAGGAACAACTGCGCCTGCTCGACCTGCAGGCACTCGACTCGACCCTCAATCTGCTCCTGCGGCAGGCTGCGTCGGCGCGCAGCAATCCGGCCCTCGGCAGCGTTGCGGGACGTGTCGCGGAGGTCGACGGCGAACTCGTCCGGGCCGAGACCGAGCTCGGCGACCTGGAACGCGAACTGACGCGGGCGGAGGACGAGGTCCAGTCGGTCGTGACTCGCCTGGAGCGCGACGAGAAGCGGCTGGGCAGCGGTACCGGGAGCTCGAAGGATCTCACCGCCCTGCAGCACGAGGTGGTCTCGCTGACCAGGCGGCGGTCCGATCTCGAGGACGTGGAGCTCGACGTCATGGAGCGGGTCGAGACGGCACGTTCGACCCGTGCCGAGGTCCAGGAGCGCACAGATGCCGTGCGGGCCGAGCTCCGCGGCCTGGAGGAGGCCCGCGACGCGGAGCTCGCCGACATCGAGGCACGCCGGACCCGGGTACAGGCGCAGCGCGACGAGCTCGCCTCCACGTTCGACGCCGGACTCCTCGGCCTGTACGAGCGGATCCTCGCCCGGCGCGGCGTCGGCGCCGCCCGGCTCTTCCACGGGAAGTCGGAGGGCTCCGGCATGGAACTGAGCCCCGGGGACCTCCGGGACATCTCGGGCGCCGCGCCCGACGACGTCGTCCTGTGCCCGGACTCCGGGTGCATCCTGGTCCGCTCCGCCGACTGGGGGAACCAGCAGCCGTGACCGACCAGCAGCTGTTCGACCCGGCCGACCTGCACGACGCCGGTGGGACTGCCCGGTCCGTGCGGCGCCTCCTCGTGGAGGCCGACGGAGGCTCCCGCGGCAATCCCGGGCATGCGGGGTACGGCGCCCTGGTCCGCGACCCGGAGTCGGGCCGGATCCTGCTGGAGAAGGCGGCCTACATCGGCAGGGCCTCCAACAATGTGGCGGAGTACTCGGGACTCGTCGCCGGGCTGGAACTGGCCCGCTCCATCGATCCGCGCGCCACGGTGCACGTGAAGATGGACTCGAAACTCGTCGTCGAGCAGATGTCGGGCCGGTGGAAGATCAAGCACGCGGACATGCGCGTGCTCGCCGATCGGGCGCGCACGGTCCTCGATCCCCGCCAGGTGAGCTACGAGTGGATCCCGCGCGAGCGCAACAAGGACGCGGACCGGCTGTCCAACGAGGCGATGGATGCCGGGATGGCCGGCGTCGACTGGACGCCGAGGACCACGCCGGCGTCCGGGTCCGACGGCGCCCGGGACGGCGGACCGGGCACGCGGGCTGCCGCACCTGCCACCGCCTCCGGGCAGACCGGGACGGAGCGGGTGACCGGGCCGCCGCGGCCCGCGGGTGCGCTCCACCATGTGGAGATCTGGACCGCGGACCCGACCGCGACGACAGCGAGCCTCGGGTGGCTGCTCGAACGCCTCGGCTTCCCCCTGCGGCGCTCCTGGACGGGCGGGGCGAGCTACGGCACCGATGCGTTCTACTTCGTCCTCGAGAGCGGCCCCGACCTCGCCGGTGGAGGCCACGAACGCCGTCGCCCGGGGGTGAACCACCTCGCGTTCCGCGCGGGTTCACGCGATGACGTCGATCTCCTGGCGCGCCGCGCGGCCAGCCACGGCTGGTCCCTCCTCTTCGCGGACCGGCATCCCTTCGCGGGCGGTGCGGAGCACTACGCCGCATACCTGGAGAACGCGGAGGGCTTCGAGGTGGAACTGGTCGCGGACTGACCAGCGTCCTCCGGTTCCGCACGGACACCGCGGGACGTCGGTGGGGGGCAGGTCAGTCGAGCAGGAGGTTCAGCTGCGCCGGTTTCCGGGTGCCTGCCGGCACCAGCTCGGCGGTCCACTTCTCCCGCGCGGCCCGGAGCAGTGCTTCCGGATCGGCCGGAGGCGTTCCGCGCCTGGTCAGCAGATGGCGCGCGAGTTCACCGCGGGTGTGTTTGGCGAAATGCGAGACGACGGTGCGCCTGCCCTCCCGGAGCTGGAACACGTTGACCGCGGCGCTCTGCTGCGGCGGAGGGGCCCACGCCGCGGCGTAGGTACTGGAGCGGCAGTCGACGACGAGTCCCTGGCCGGCGAGGCGGGTGAGCGGGGCGGCGAGGTGCTGCTTCCAGTAGGTCGCCAGGCGCCCGGTGCCGGGAAGGTCGACGGCCATGGAGAGGCGGTACGCCGGGATCCGGTCACCGAGACCGATGACTCCCCACAACCCCGAGACGACGACGCACTGCTCGCGTGCCCTGCGCTTCTGCACGGGCGTCAGACCCGCGTAGCCGAGCGCCTCGTAGAGCACACCGGAGTAGATGCTGTGGGCGGCTGCCGCAGGCGCGCCGTCGAGCAGGAGATTCCGCTGCACGTCCCGGGCGAGCGAGGCCCCGACGCCGAGGATCGCGTGGGCGTCGGAGGCGGCGCTGGCCCGCTGCAGGCCGCCGAGGACGGCACGGCGCGCCGGGTTCAGGTCGGGGAACATCAGCTCCTCCCACTCGAGCGGTTGCCCGGTCCGGGCGGGGGACTTGCCTTCGGAGGGAGGAAGCAGGATCAGCACCGGTCAACCCTACCCAACGGGGCAGGTTCCGCGGGCTGCGTGGTCACGGTCGGTACGCCCCCTAGACTGGACGGTGGATGGGTCGACCAGGCGGCCGCGTTGGACGGGTGCGAGATGCACCGGATCCACCGAGGAACGTCCGGGCTCCGCAGGGCAGGGTGGTGGGTAACGCCCACTCGGGGTGACCCGCAGGCCAGTGCCACAGAGAAGAGACCGCCCGTCAGGGGGCCGAGGCGCCCTGACGGGTAAGGGTGAAACGGCGGTGTAAGAGACCACCAGCATGCCGGGTGACCGGCGTGGCTCGGTAAACCCCACCCGGAGCAAGGCCAGACAGTGCGCGATCGAGGGCTGCCCGCCCGAGCGCACGGGTAGGCCGCTGGAGGGCGTCGGCAACGGCGTCCGTAGATGGATGGCCGCCACTCGCACGACGGCAACGACGTGCGATGACAGAACCCGGCGTATCGGTCGGCCCATCCCACGTCTTCCGGGAAAGCCCCTCGGCGCGTCGCGCCGCCCTCGGGACCATGCGGATGCCTACGCTGTGAGGACCGTCGTGGGTCTCATACGCAAGCGCGACGGTAGGAACGGGCCGGTCTGCTGCTGGGGCCACTGGGGCTGGCCCGTTCGCCACGGGCCGCGCCGACCGCGGACACGGTCGATGATGCGTCGGGAGTACCGGGACCCCTCGATGTCGGCACGGGAGTTCGGCGTTCCGGATTATCTGCGGGAGGAATCCGATCGTCAAGACCCGCCGAGATTGTCCCGCAGTTCCCCCGCATCCGCTCCGGCATCCACTGCTCCTTCCGTTAGGTTGATTCGATGATTGCTGGGGGCACCGAAAAGAAGACGCTGTTCAGACGCAACAGCAATTTCCGGGCACTGCTGGTGTCCAGCACGTCCGGCGTACTGGGCAACGCGATCGCTGCGGTGGCGCTGCCCGTGATCGCAGCGGTGGAACTCGAGGCCAGCAACTTCGCGGTCGCCGCCCTGGCCGGCATGACGTTCCTGCCCTGGCTGCTGTTCGGTCTGCTGATCGGCGTCTGGGTGGACCGACTGCCCCGCAGGCCGGTGATGCTCGCGGCACTGACCGTGCGGGTGCTCGTCCTCGCCCTCCTGCCGCTGGGCTACTGGCTGGGCTTCCTTAGCACGCCCCTGCTCTTCGCCGCCGCGTTCACCGCCGGCGTCGCATCGGCCTTCTTCCAGCTGGCGGACGCAGCCCTGGTGCAGCAGGCGGTGACCCCGGACGAACTCATGGAGGGCAACGGCCTGATCACGGGCTCCGGCGCCGCGGCGGACGCTACCGGCCGGTCCGCGGCGGGCTGGCTCACGAGTCTGGCAGGTGCGTCCAACACGCTGATCCTCCAGCTGGCGACGTCGGTCGTCTCCCTCGCAGCCGTAGGGCGTCTGGACGTGCAGGAGGTGGTGCGGCCACGCAGTGACCAGCGCATCTGGCGCGAGATGCTCGACGGTCTCCGCTACACCTTCAGCACGGCGCCCCTCCGCGCGCTCCTGTTCAACGCCGCACTCTGGAACCTCGGAGGCAACATCGCGGCCTCCCTGCTGGTCCTCCTGGTACTGCGCACGCTCCAGGAGACGGAGATCTGGCTCGGGATGCTCCTGGCGGCAGCGTCCGTCGGGGGCGCCGTCGGTGGCATCACCGCCCAGGCGATGGGCGAGAGATTCGGCTCCGGCCCGCTGTGGCGCTGGTCCATGGTGCCGGGGGTCTTCGGGTACGCATCGCTGCTGGTCCTGACGCCGGGCTGGGGGATGCTCTGGGGCGTGGCGGGCCTGTTCGTCATGGGGGCGTCCGTGGCCTGGAACATCGTGGTGGGCACGAGTTTCCGCCAGCGTGTCTGCCCGCCGGACATGATGGGCCGGCTGGGAGCCGCGTCGAGGATGGTGAGTTGGGGGATGCTCGCGCTGGCGAGCTTCCTCGCGGGCATCCTGGCCGAGACGATCGGCGTGCGCGAGGCCGTCCTGGTCGGCGTCGTCATCGCCTGCCTGGCCCCCCTCGTGGCCCTCCTGGGACCCCTGCGCGGTACCAGGAGACTCGAGGACCTCGTGGAGGCCCCGGAGGGCGCCGGTCTCGACAGCCCCGCGAGGACCTGAGCCGCATAGCTCCCGCTAGTGGCCGAACGGGTCCGGGTCCACGCCGGGCATCCAGGTGAGGCCCGGGACTCCCCACGCGTTGTTCCTGATGCTCCTGCGGGCCTTGCGCAGGTACCGGTCGTTGAGGCGGTCCACGAAGAGCTTGCCGTCCAGATGGTCGTACTCGTGCTGCATGCAGCGCGCGAACCAGCCGGTGGCCTCGAAGTCGACCGGTGCGCCGTCGCCGTCGAACCCCGTGACCCGGGCCCACCCGGCGCGGGCGAGGGGGAACGATTCGCCCGGCACCGACAGGCAGCCCTCCGCGTCGTCCTCGGGATCGGGCTCGGAGCCGGGCACCTTCGTGGTCACGATGGTCGGGTTCACGAGGACGCCGCGCGGCGGGACGCCGTCGTCGTTCTCCATCCCGTACACGAAGAGCCGCAGACCCACCCCGATCTGGGGCGCGGCGAGACCGACGCCGTTGGCCTCGTCCATCGTCTCGAACATGTCCGCGATGAGGGTGCGCAGTGCCGCATCGAAGGTCTCGACGGGCTGGGCGCGCCGGTGCAGCACGGGCTCGCCGGTGATGGTGATGGGGTGGACTGTCATGTGCTCTACCTCTGCTGCGCGGAGCGGTCGGCGATCGACCGCCCGATGGACTCGCGCATGATCTCGCTCGTGCCGCCGAAGATGGTCAGCAGGCGCGCGGCGAGGAACGCCTGGGAGACCGGGTACTCCAGGATGTAGCCGTAGCCGCCGTGCAACTGGAGACAGCGGTCCGTGACGGACTTCGCGCGCTCGCTCGCCCACAACTTGGCCTGCGCGGCGGCCTCCGGGGTGAGGGAGCCCGCGTTGAACGCGAGCACCGCCCGGTCCACGAAGGACTCCGTGACCTCGATCTCCGTGAGGATGTCCGCGAGGACGTGCCGGGTGTTCTGGAAGTCCAGCACCCGCTCACCGAAGGCGTTGCGGTCGGTGACGTAGCGGACGGTCTGCGCGTACGTGGCCCGCGCGAGCGCGGCGGCGGCGACGGCGATGCCGAGCCTGCCCTGGGGGATCTGCTCGAGGCAGTACCGCAGGCCCTGGCCCACCTCGCCCACCAGGTCCGCACCGGGAACGCGGACGTTGTCGAAGAACAGTTCGGCGGTGTCGGAGGCGCGCAGGCCCATTTTGTCCAGCTGTCGGCCGGGAGTGTAGCCCTCACCCTTGGTGACCATGAAGAGGGAGAAGGCGTCGCTGGACCCGCGGCCGGAACTGCCGTCGGTGCGTGCGAGCACGAGGGAGGCGTCGCCGCTGATCCCGTTGCCGATGAAGACCTTCTGACCCGTGATCAGCCAGTCGTCGCCGTCGCGCACGGCTTTGGTGCGGATGCCGCGCAGATCGCTGCCGGCCCCGGGTTCGGTCCAGGCGCAGGAGGTCACGATGTCCCCGGAGACCATCCCCGGGAGCCAGCGTTCCTTGAGGTCCTGCGAGCCGTGGGCCAGCAGGTGCGGCAGGACGAGGTCGTCGTGCAGGTGGAAGGCGAGACCCACGGCGAGGTGGTTGCTCCGGGCGAACTCCTCGTCGAGGACCGTGCGGAAGCGGTAGTCCGGCATCCCCGCCCCACCGAACTCCTCGGGGACGGCGAGACCGAGCAGACCCTGCTCCCCGGCGGCGGTCCACACGGACCGGTCCATCATGTGGCGGCGGTCCCAGTCCGCGTAGTGCGGGGCGACGGCGCGCTCGTTGAACTCCCGGGCGACGTCGCGGAAGAGTTCGTGATCCTCGTCGAACACCGTGCGTTCCATGGCAATGGTCCTTCGCTGCTGTGGGCGGGCGACGTACCGGGCGTCGCCGTCGTGGGGACTGGGACTGCTGGGGCCGGAAAGACGTATGCCGTCCCGGACGGATCCGGGACGGCATACGGTGCCAGGGTCTTCCTGACCTCCGAGGGTGAGTAACGGGGCTTGAACCCGCGACCTCCTGGACCACAACCAGGCGCTCTGCCAACTGAGCTATACCCACCATGCGACGACGCCGGTGTCCGGGTGGAGAGGTCTCCGGCCGGGCTGCCGGCGACAGGCAGCGGACACAAGTTTACACACTCCGGCGCGTGCTCAGGACCTCCACGATCCAGCCTCAGGTGGCGAGGGACTCCGCGATGGCCTTGCTCGTGGCCGAGTCCGGCCCAGGTGCGGGAACGAAGACGGCGGACCGGTAGTAGCGCAGCTCCCGGATCGAATCCTCGATGTCCCCGAGCGCGCGGTGCCCGCCGGTCTTGGCGGGGGACTGGAAGTAGGCGCGGACGTACCAGCGGCGCGCGAGTTCCTTGATGGTGGACACGTCGATCACCCGGTAGTGGAGGTGGTCGATCACGAGTGGCATGTCGCGGGCGAGGAAATTCCGGTCCGTCCCGATCGAGTTCCCGGCGAGCTGCGCCTTGCGGGGCTCGGGGACGAGGGCCCGGACGTGGTCGAGCACCCGGTCCTGCGCCTCCGCCATGGTCATGCCGCCGTCGAGTTCCTGGAGCAGGCCCGAGGACGTGTGCATCTCACGCACGAAGTCGCCCATCTGCGCGAGCGCCTCCGCGGGCGGCCTGATGACGACGTCGAGCCCCTCTCCCACGACGTTCAGTTCCGCGTCGGTCACCACGACGGCGACCTCGATGAGCGCATCGTGGACGAGGTCCAACCCCGTCATCTCGCAGTCGATCCAGACGATGCGTTCATTCGATATCGGCATTCGACCAATGTACCGCCCGGTGCCGCGGCGACGACCACGATCCGTCCCCGGGCGCGGGCACCGGGCCGGGGCCGGACTCCGGTGCTAATATTCCATCAGTTCACTCAGGCTGCGCGGACATCCGGGTGCGCGATGCTGTCTTCGACACCGCCACCCACCGGCGGTCGGAGGCTCTCCATGGCGGCCGTCACCGCCGGACATGGACGCCCAGTGCCGCCTCGAGCCTGCCGACGATTGGATCCTCCCTATGCCCGCCCATGTCCCGCGCGTCGACGTCGAGGCCCCGGTGGGGCGGAATCGGCCGAACATCGCCATCGTGCAGGGATTCGTCGGCTCGCTGATGATGTGGATGGGCTCCCTCGGCGTCGGCTGGCTGTCGATGGCCTCC
Organism: uncultured Arthrobacter sp.; assembly: GCF_947493765.1. Taxonomy (GTDB): domain Bacteria; phylum Actinomycetota; class Actinomycetes; order Actinomycetales; family Micrococcaceae; genus Arthrobacter_D. The sequence goes on along the minus strand of NZ_CANLSZ010000001.1, from coordinate 102,051 downwards.
GCCGGGCTCAGGCGCAACCCGATCATCATCTGGCTCCGCTTCGAACCCCCCGGGGCGCTCCTGTCGGTCCTGCTCCTGGCCCTGGGCGGCATGCTCCTCATCAGGTCCTGGCTGCGGCTGGGGCAGCGGCTAAACGGCTGGTCGGAGGACACACGCCCCTACGTGCTGCGTGCCATCATCGCCTGGACCATTCCCCTCGCGGCGGCGCTCCCGCTGTTCAGCCGGGATGTGTTCGCCTACATCGTGCAGGGGCAGGTCATGGTGGCGGGCCTGAACCCGTACGTGGACGGCTATTCGCAGATCTCCAACTACCTGCAGATCGGCGCCGACGATCTCTGGGCGCAGAGCCCCACCCCGTACGGTCCGGTGTTCCTGTGGATCGAGGAGGGGATCGTCCGCGTGACCGGCGGCGACCCGGACACCTCGATCATCCTGTTCCGGGTCGTCGCGCTCATCGGCGTCGCACTGTGCGTCTGGATGGTGCCGAAGCTCGCCGAACTCCATGGGGTCGATCCCACGCGTGCCCTGTGGCTGACGGCCGCGAACCCGCTGCTGCTGATCAACTTCGTCGCCGCCATCCACAACGACTCGCTGATGATCGGCCTGGCGCTCGCAGGACTGTACCTCGCGGCGACCGGACGTCCCGTGCTCGGGATCCTCCTGATCACGCTGTCCGTGGGCATCAAACCGATCACCCTCATCTTCCTGCCGTTCGTCGGCCTGCTGTGGGCAGGGAAGGGTGCGTCGTGGCCGCGGCGTTTCCTCCACTGGTTCCTGACCGCGGGACTGAGCCTGGGACTCCTGTGGATCATGGGGCTGATCAACACGTTCGGATTCGGCTGGGTGGGCGCGCTCAGCACTCCGGGCAGTGTGTGGATCTGGTACGCGCCCGTCGGCTTCATCGGTCTGGTGATCGCGACGCTGGGCAACGCGGTGGGACTTCCCGGGTGGGACATGGCCGGTGTCTTCCACACCATCGCCCGGGTGGGGTCGCTGGTCATCATCGCGTACGAGGTGCTGCGCGGTGAGCACAGCCATCTGGTACGCCGCCTGGCGATCGCGTTCGCGGCGATCGTGCTGCTGGCACCCATGATCCAGTCCTGGTACGTGGTCTGGCTCATACCGCTGTTCGCCGTCACCGGGATCCGCGACGACTGGCAGGTGAAGTCCCTGTACTTCACGGTGGCGTTCTTCATGGTCTACGCGATCACCGACCAGCTCGACATCTTCCCCTACTTCGAGTTCAGCCTGATGATGGCACGCCAGGTGGCCGCCGTCGTCGCCCTCGCGTTCGCGCTCTATCTCGTCTTCCTCGACCGCAGCACCAAGGTCCTGTTCCGCAGGCGCTACACGCCGCTGGCCCCCGGACAGCTGCACTGAGAGCCCCTCGCACCCGCTCCATGCGGTCCCGCGTGGGCCCCCGCGCCGTGCGGGATGCGCGCGAACCGGCGATACTGGGGACATGACCGAATCAGGAACGATCACGTATCACGGTGAATTCGAGATCACGGAGTGGGACGCGGAGGCCTACTCGGAGGCCGGGAGCAACGGCGAGCTGTCACGGGTCAGGGCCACCAAGGTCTTCGAGGGCGAGATCAGCGGGACCAGCACGGCCCAGCTGCTCATGGCGGGCAATGCGGTGGGGGCGGGCTATGTGGCGTCCGAGCAGTTCGTCGGCACCGTGGGAGAGCGCGAGGGGTCCATGACGGTGCAGCACTGGGGTGTGGCCGAGGGCGTCGACGCGGCGAGTTCGGGACACATCATCCCCGGCTCGGGCACCGAGGGGCTCAGCGGCATCGCGGGCCGGGCCATCTACACCCAGGACCCGGACGGCCAGCACCGCCTCGAACTCCGCGTGACCTTCGCCGAGACCGCCACCGACTCCTACGCGTAGGGCTTCCGCCGGCCGCCCGACGCCTCCCACAGAGCGCCCATAGTAAACTGGGCGGACTGCCTCCGTAGCTCAGGGGATAGAGCAGGGGCCTTCTAATCCTCTGGTCGCAGGTTCGAATCCTGCCGGGGGCACAGCAGGAAGGTCCCCTGGACCGCGGCTCCGCGGTCCAGGGGACCTTTCGCATTCCCGGTTGTCCACATAGGACGGAGCCCGCATCCGGACCGGACCGGACCGACCGACGCTTGGTACGGGCCGGCAAGCGCCGTGCCCCTCGCCGAGGGAAGGGAAGATCATGACCGACATCATCACCGTACGGGGCTACGTGGCGACCGAGGTGCGCCTGACCCTCGCGCACAGCGGACTGCCGATCTGCGGTTTCCGCATGTGCTCCACCGAGCGACGCTTCGACAAGGAGGCCAACGGGTGGGTGGACGGGACCACCAACTGGTACTCGGTGTCCATGTTCCGGCAGCTCGCCACGAACGCGGGCGCCAGCATCAAGAAGGGCGACCGCGTGATCGTCACCGGCCGGCTCCGGATCCGGCCATGGAGCAACCCCGACGGCCGCACCGGGACCTCCGTGGAGATCGACGCCGACACCGCGGGCCACGACCTCATGTGGGGGACCGCGAACTTCAGGAGGAACTCGTCCGAGCGGTCCGAGGCGCAGGTCGGTCCTGCCGATGCTTCCGCGACCGGCAGCCCGGAGCACACCGCCGTGCCGGACGGCCTCGATCCGGCGACCGGTGAACTCTTCGCAGGCGCCTTCGACCCGCACGGCGCCGCCGAGGACGGTCCCGACCACGACCGTTCGGACCACGACCGTTCGGACCAGGACGGTTCGGACCAGGACGGTTCGGAGCACGACGGTCACGACCACGAGGGCACGAGTGGTCCTGAGGGCGACGCAGGGCAGGGAAGGGACCAGGACCGCTCAGGGATGGCGCAGTCGGAGTCCGTCCCCTTCTGACCCCTCGGCGGGCCCGGGGCCGGCCGGCGGTGAATGGGAGAACAGGGCCCTCAGCCACTAGCCTTGGGTGCATGGCGGAATTCATCTACACAATGACCAAGGCCCGCAAGGCCGTTGGCGACAAAGTCATCCTCGACGACGTCAGCATGTCGTTCTATCCCGGTGCGAAGATCGGCGTCGTCGGCCCGAACGGCGCCGGTAAGTCCACCATCCTGAAGATCATGGCGGGCATCGACACCCCGTCCAACGGAGAAGCCCGGCTGAGCCCCGGCTACACGGTGGGGATCCTGCTGCAGGAACCCCCGCTCAACGAGGACAAGACCGTCCTCGGCAACGTGCAGGAGGGCGTCGGCGAGATCTACGGCAAGATCCAGCGGTTCAACGAGATCTCCGAGGAGATGGCCAACCCCGACGCGGACTACGACACGCTGCTCGACGAGATGGGCAAGCTCCAGGAAGCCATCGACGCCGCCGACGCCTGGGACATCGACTCCCAGCTCGAACAGGCCATGGACGCGCTCCGCTGCCCGCCGCCCGACGCCGATGTGAGTATCCTCTCCGGTGGAGAGCGGCGCCGCGTGGCGCTGTGCAAGCTGCTGCTGCAGAAGCCCGATCTGCTCCTCCTCGACGAGCCCACCAACCACCTCGACGCCGAGAGCGTGCTGTGGCTGGAGCAGCATCTGAAGTCCTACGCGGGCGCCGTCCTCGCCGTCACCCACGACCGGTACTTCCTCGACCACGTGGCCGAGTGGATCGCTGAGGTGGACCGCGGCCACCTGTACCCCTACGAGGGCAACTACTCCACTTACCTGGAGAAAAAGCGCGCACGCCTCGAGGTCCAGGGCAAGAAGGACCAGAAGCTGTCGCGCCGCCTCACCGAGGAACTCGAGTGGGTGCGCTCCAACGCCAAGGGACGCCAGACCAAATCGAAGGCGCGCCTGAACCGCTACGAGGAGATGGCGGCGGAAGCCGATCGCACCCGCAAGCTCGACTTCGAGGAGATCCAGATCCCGCCGGGACCCCGTCTCGGGAGCCAGGTCATCGAGGCGCGCAACCTGCAGAAGGGCTATGACGATCGCGTCCTCATCGACGGGCTGTCCTTCTCCCTCCCGCGCAACGGCATCGTGGGGGTCATCGGACCGAACGGCGTGGGCAAGACCACGCTGTTCAAGACCATCGTGGGGCTCGAACCCCTCGACGGCGGGGAGCTGCGCATCGGCGATTCCGTGAAGATCTCCTATGTGGACCAGTCCCGTGGCGGCATCGATCCCGACAAGTCGCTGTGGGAGGTCGTGTCCGAAGGTCACGACTACATCCAAGTGGGCCAGGTCGAGATGCCCTCCAGGGCCTACGTGTCGGCCTTCGGCTTCAAGGGACCGGACCAGCAGAAGAAGGCGGGCGTGCTCTCCGGTGGTGAGCGCAACCGGCTGAATCTGGCCATGACCCTCAAGCAGGGCGGAAATCTGCTGCTGCTCGACGAACCGACCAACGACCTCGACGTGGAGACGCTGTCGAGCCTCGAGAACGCACTGCTCGAGTTCCCCGGCTGCGCCGTGGTCGTCTCGCACGACCGCTGGTTCCTGGACCGTGTGGCGACGCACATCCTGTCCTGGGAGGGCACCGACGAGGACCCGGCGAACTGGTACTGGTTCGAGGGGAACTTCGACGCCTACGAGCAGAACAAGGTGGAGCGGCTCGGCGCCGATGCGGCCAAGCCGCATCGTGTGACGCACCGCCGACTCACCCGCGACTAGGGCGCGGGCGGATCACCGCGCGGCACGGCGACAGACAGCAGAGGACACGGCCTTCGAGCCGTGTCCTCTGCCGTCGGCCGGGCTCGCCAAGGCGGCCGGGCTCCTCGGGCCGGGCATCCCCGTGGACGGGACCTCAGGACCGCGGAACCCTGACCATGCCCTCCTGCGCCACGGTGGCCACGAGCTCCCCGTCCCGGGTGTAGATACGGCCCGCGGCCAGGCCTCGCGCCCCGGAGGCACTCGGCGAGCTCTGGACGTAGAGGAGCCACTGGTCCACGCGGACCGGACGGTGCCACCACATGGCGTGGTCGAGGCTCGCCACGCTCATGCCGGGGTGGATCCAGCTCAACCCGTGCGGGCGCAGGATCGATTCCAGCAGCGTGTAGTCGCTCGCGTAGGCCAGGGCTGCGCGGTGCAGGCGGGGATCCTCCGGCATGGGTCCCATGCTGCGCATCCACACCGCGTTCCGCGGCTCGCGGGACCCGGTGTTCGAGGTGTAGAGCGGGCTGTCGACGTGCCGGATGTCGAACGGACGCTCGAAGGCCCAGGCCCGAGCCACCGGGTGGTCGAAGGCGCCGAGAAGCTCCGCCGTCGTCGGCAGGCTCTCGGGGTCCGGCATGCCCTGCGGCATCTCGTCCTGATGGGTGATGCCGTCGTCCGGCTCCTGGAAGGAGGCGATCATCGACAGGATCGGCACCCCGTTCTGGTAGGCGTGCGTGCGCCGTGCCGAGAAGGAGCGTCCGTCGCGGAGCCGCTGCACCCCGAAGGTGATCGGTTTCTCCGCATCGCCCGCGCGCAGGAAGTACCCGTGCATGGAGTGCACGTCACGGGAGGGCTCCACCGTGCGCATGGCGGCGACGAGGGACTGCGCGAGGACCTGACCGCCGAAGACGCGGCGGCCGGGCTGGCGGGAGGAGGCTCCGACGAAGATCTCCTCGTCGGTCTGTGCCCCGTCGGCGCCGGTGAGGTCGAGGAGGGCCAGGAGATCCGCGGTGGGGTCCTTCGAGGGCCTTCCGGCAGCGTCGTGGTCTGCTGCCGGCGCGTGGTCTGCCATGTGCGATGTCTCCTCGGGAACGGATGGACGGAACCGATGCTCCGTGGCCTCCACCGACACTAGACGGACCCCCGGCGACGCTCAACACGGACGGGTGCGACGACGGTCCGCGCCGGTGCATCCGGCGTGTGCTCCGGGCGGCGGGCCTGTTTGAGAGGATGGGACCATGTCTTTCGTGCGCACCATCCCCCTGCCCCTGCGTTTCGGCGACGAGGATTCCTACGGCCACGTCAACAACGTGCGCTACCTGCAGTTCCTCGAGGACGCCCGCGTGCTGCTGATGAGTGAGCCGCTCGAGGGCGGCTCGTTCATGGAACGCGTCGACGCGGACCACTACACCCTCGTGGCGCGGCAGGAGATCGAGTACCTCGCGCCGCTGAACTTCAGCGTGGTCCCGGCCGCCGTCGACGTGCGGGTGACCGGCATCGGGGCGTCCAGCTTCGAGATGGGCTACACGGTGCGGGACCGGGTGGCCCTGGAAGGCAGTGTCACGAGCGCGATCGCGAGTACCAGTCTGGTGCTGGTCAGCCGGACGTCGGGCCGGCCGGTGCGGCTCTCCGCGGATCAGCGTGCGGTCCTCGAGTCCTGGCTCGGACCCGCCGTCCCGTTCCGCCGGGCCCGCGCCAGGCAGGATGCGTGAGCGCCGGCGAGATCCGTTTCGCCGACGCGGAGACGGTCAGTGATCTCCGTACCCTGACCGCCCGCGCCCGCGCCGGCGACGATGCCGGTGGCATGCGGCTGGTCGCCGGCGGGGGGATCCTCGCCGCCTATGTCCGCGCTCTCGGCCCCACCATGCTCGGCGAGGCGGTGCCCACGGTTCTCGGCCTGCGGACGATGGCCCTCCAGGACGCTGCGCGCGTCGACGTCACGGTCTCGCTCGGCTCGGTCCTCGACAGGCTCGCGCGGATGCCGGAGGACGGGGTGGTCTTCCCCGTGCCCGCTGTCACCGTGACGGAGCCGTGGGCGGGGGTGCTGCCACCACGCTCCGGCTGGCTGCGCGAGGGCGCGGTCTCCTGCGACGCGCTGGAGGACGCGGCCAGGGCCGGCATCGCGGAGGTGGCAGGGTCGTTGCCCGACCGCGCCGGTGCCCCGCTGGTGAGCAGTGCGAGAACCGCCGTGTGGGGGCGGGAACTGGCAGACGTCCCGGGCCGGGTGCCTGCCGGGGCTGCGTTCGGGGGTTTCACCCTCGGCTTCCTGGAAGCAGGGACACAGGCGTCCGTCCACAGCAACGGCCGCTGGTCGAGGCTCAGTACCGTCCGCGGGCACGTCCTGGTCCGGTCCGCCGCCGTCTTCTGACGCCCACGTACGGAGCTGCAGTCGCCCGGGGCCGGGCACCCGGTGTCAGTCCGCGGCGTTCACCATCGAGTGCGCGGCGCGTTCGAGGTAGTCCCACAGTGTCGCCTCGTGCAGCGGAGCGAGGTGAAGGCCGTCGACGGCGGCACGCATGTGCCGCAGCCAGTGGTCCCTCGCCGTCGGGCCCACGCGGAACGGCATGTGCCGCATGCGCAGCCTCGGATGCCCGCGCTGCTCGCCGTAGGTCCTGGGACCACCCCAGTACTGCTCGAGGAAGAGCAGCAGGCGCTCCTTCGCGGGCCCCAGGTCCTCCTCCGGATACATGGGCCGGAGCACCTCGTCCTGGGCCACGCCGTCGTAGAAGGCATCGACGAGCGCCACGAAGACCTCGTGCCCGCCGACCGCGGCGTAGAAGTTGTCGGTGTACTGGGGCTGGACGAACTCCCGGCCGGCCGCCGTGAGGCGTTCGACGGGCAGCGCGGTCCTGTCCTCGGGAGGCCGGGCTCCTGCCGGGTCCTGGGTGGTCATGCGTGGTCCTCCGTGGGTGGGTCGGTGAGGTCGGGCGAGGGCGCCAGATAGGTACCCTGCGATCTGTTCCCCACCTTGGTGATGTCGCCGTTGCGCACGTACCAGACGGCGCCGTCGACATCCACGAGCCGCGTGATGCGCAGACCGAGCGACTCGACGACGCCGACGGTGTCACCGACCTCGATGGTGTCGCCGATGCCGTACTGGTCCTCGATGGTGATGAAGAAGCCGAGGAAGGCGTCGCGGATGACCTCCCGGGCGCCGAAGCCGATCGCGATGCCCACGATGCCCACGCTCGCCAGGATGGGCCCGATCGGGAAGCCCAGCGTGTCGAGGGCCATGAGGACGGCCACGATCGCGATGGTCCCGGCGGCGACGCTCGAGAGCAGTCCGCCGATGGTCTGCGCCCGCTGTACGCGCCGGGCGCTGTCGAACGGGCGGAGGGCCGACTGCGCCCAGGCGAGGTGCGGTTTCCTGAACACGCTGTGCCCGTTACGGACACGCCTGACCGAGCGCGCTATCAGCGCCCGGACGAGCAGCCACAGCAGCACGGCGCCGACCAGGATGACCAGCGCGCCGATGATCCGTCCGCCGTAGCCGAGCGAGGGGAGGAAGATCATGCTGTCACTTTCGGCCGGGTACTCGGGTGTCTCCGCGCACCGTCGACCGGGCCGGAGGTGCGGGGGTGTCCTCCAAGGCTACAGCGGGGACGCAGCCCGACCGCGTCAGCGGGGCCCGGTCGCGGTCGGCTCGTGGTCCACGGGGAAGTTCACGGACCGCGCGATGAAGCACAGGGCGTTGGCCTCCGCGTGCAGGGAGTCCGCCAGGGGGGCCTGGGCTGGATCCGCGAGCTCCACCTGCGGGCGGAGCACCACACCGGTGAACTCGCCGCTGCCGTCCCTGTTGAGGCGCAGGGTGCCGGTGGCCGTGTCCCGGTAGCCGGTGACCACCAGACCCGCCGTCACGGCGACGTGCAGGTAGGACAGCATGTGGCACTGCGCGAGCGCGGCCAGCAGCAGCTGTTCGGGATTCCATCGATTCCGCGACCCGTGGAAGCTGGGATCGGCGGTGCCCCGCAGCAGTCCGGCGCCCTCCACCTCCACCTCGTGATCGCGGCTGTAGGCGCGGTACCCCGACGTCCCGGAGCCGCGATTCCCCGTCCACCGGAGCTGCGCCGCGTAGTGGTGTTCCGAGAGTCTCATGCTGTGACCCTAGTACGGGCGGCGGGGGAGTGCGGGCCCCGGCGGGAGGACCGGGTCGGTCCTCCCCGACCCCCTCCTACCTGTCGGCGGCCTGCGCCCGCATCGCCCGCTCCACGCCGTCGCGGCTCTCCAGGACGAGGCGGCGCAGCGACGGGGAGTCGTCCCCGAGGTTCGCGAGGAAGGAGTCCGTGCGATCCAGTGTCGCCTGCGTGGTCAGCAGGGACGGATAGAGGCCGACGACGATCTGCTGGGCGATCTCGTAGGTCCGCGACGACCACACGTCGTCGATGGACGAGAAGTAGCGCTCCACGAACGGCTCGAGCAGGGAGCGGTCGTGCACCCGGGTGAAGCCGGAGATCATCGAGCGCTGGACGGCGTTCGGGAGCTCCGCCGCGTCGACGAGGGCGGTCCAGGCCGCCTCCTTCGCCGCGGCCGTGGGCACGGCGGCCCGGGCCTCGGCCGCCGCGAGCTGCCCGGTCGCCGTCGCGTCCCGCTCCAGCTCGGCGGCGATCTCGTTCTCGCCGGAGCGACCGCCCACGACGAGGCCGGTGAGCAGTTCCCAGCGCAGGTCCTGGTCCACCTCCAGCCCCGGGGGGACGTCCTGCCCGCTGAGCATCGCCTCGAGGGTCCCGAGCTGTTCGGAGGTGCGTGCATGGCCCGCGAAGGCCTTGGTCAGCTGGAGCTGCGCGTCGGAGCCCGCGGGTGCGGCGAGGGCCAGTTCCAGCAGCCGGTCCGCCGCCTCGTCACCGAGCCTGTCCCGGTCCTGTGGGGCGACGTAGAACGCCAGGGTCGAGGCGAGCTGGCGCAGCAGCACGAGCACCACCGAGGAGTCGGATTCCGCGCCGACGTTCTGCAGGACCAGCTCCAGGTACTCCCGCGCCGGTGACTCGCCGTCGCGGGTCGCGTCCCAGGCGGAGGCGAGGACGAGCGTGCGCGGGAGCGAGTCCCGGAAGTCCTTGACGTGCTGCACGGAGGTGCGCAGGCTGTCGGGGTCGAGCCGGATCTTCGCGTAGGCGAGGTCGTCGTCGTTGAGGAGCACCAGGGCCGGCCGCGGTCGGCCGACCAGCTGCGGCACCTCGGTGCGCTCCCCGTCGACGTCGAGCTCCACGCGGTGCACCCGGACCAGCGCGCCGTCGTCGTCGAGGTCGTAGAACCCGACGGCGAGGCGGTGCGGGCGCAGGGTCGGGAAGGCGTCGACGGCACTCTGCAGGATCGCGAACGAGGTGATGCTCCCGGCCTCGTCGGTCGCGAATTCGGGGCGCAGCGTATTGACGCCGGCCGTCTCGAGCCAGAGCGCCGACCACGCCCTGAGGTCCCGACCGCTGGCGGCCTCCAGCTCGACCAGCAGATCGACGAGCTCGGTGTTCTTCCCGGCGTGCTTCACGAAGTACTCGCGGACCCCGGCCATGAACTCCTCCTGGCCCACCCAGGCGACGAGCTGCTTCAGCACCGACGCGCCCTTGGCGTAGGTGATGCCGTCGAAATTGACCTGGACGTCGTCGAGGTCGTCGATCCGCGCCACGATGGGGTGGGTGGACGGGAGCTGGTCCTGCCGGTAGGCCCATCCCTTCTCGAGGATGGCGAAGGTGGTCCACGCCTGCCGGAACTCGGTCGCCTCGGCTGCGGCGAGGGTCGACATGTACTCGGCGAAGGACTCGTTCAGCCAGAGGTCGTTCCACCAGCGCATGGTGACCAGATCACCGAACCACATGTGGGCGAGCTCGTGGAGGATCGTGATGGCGCGGCGTTCCACGGTCGCGTCCGGGACCCGTGAGCGGAACACGTAGGTCTCCACGAAGGTGACCGCACCGGCGTTCTCCATGGCGCCGGCGTTGAACTCGGGGACGAACAGCTGGTCGTACTTCTCGAAGGGGTACGGCGTGCCGAACTGCTCCTCGTAGAACGCGAAGCCCTGGCGGGTGAGATCGAAGATGTTCTCCGCGTCCAGGTACTGCATGAGGGACTTGCGGGCGAAGACCCCGAGCGGGATGGTCCGGCCGGACGAGCTCGTCAGTTCGCTGCGGACGCTCTGGTACGGCCCGGCGATGAGCGCCGTGACGTAGGAGGAGAGGACCGGCGTCGGCTCGAAGGACCAGGTGGCGCTCGCGGCGCCGTCGGTCCCCTCCCCGGCCTGGACCGGTTCGGGTGTGGGGCTGTTGGAGATCACGTCCCAGGAGGCGGGCGCCGTCACCAGGAAGCGGAACGTGGCCTTGAGGTCGGGCTGTTCGAAGACGGCGAAGACCCGGCGGGAATCGGGTACCTCGAACTGCGTGTAGAGGTACACCTCTCCGTCCACCGGGTCGACGAACCGATGCAGGCCCTCGCCCGTGTTCATGTACGGCATGTCCGCGTCCACCACGAGGGTGTTGGTCGCAGCGAGCAGCGGTAGCTGGATCCTGACGCCGTCGCTGACCTCCCCGGGCTCGAGCGGTACGCCGTTCAGTTCCACCCGGTGCACCGTGTCCGTGACGGCGTCGATGAACGTGGAGGCGCCCTGCTCCGCGTCGAAGGTGACCACGGTGCGCGAACCGAACACGCGGTCGCCGCGCGTCAGGTCGAGCGAGATGTCGTAGGACTGGACAGTGAGGAGAGCGGCGCGCGTGCGAGCTTCGTCGCGCGTCAGGTTCAAACCGGGCAAGGAACGCCTCCAGGGTCGGCAGGGTGGGCCGCGCGTGTGATGGGGCTTACGCGGCGTCTCGTATTCTGCCATCGTGCACGCTGCGGTCGCACCTCGATCCCCGGACGCCTACGCTGGGAACGTCCGGCCGTACCGGCGGACCCACCGATCAGCCACCGCGGGCCATGCCGGCGAGACCCGAAGGAAGACACCCCCATGCGCGTCCACCTCGCCACCGACCACGCCGGCATGGAACTGAGCGCCCACCTGGTATCGCATCTCGCCCGGGCCGGGTACGACGTCGTCGACCACGGTCCCGCGTCCTACGACCCCGAGGACGACTACCCCTCGTTCTGCATCCGCGCAGCACAGGCGGTGGTCGCCGACCAGGCCTCGGGCGTCGAGGCCCTGGGTATCGTGCTCGGCGGGTCGGGCAACGGGGAGCAGATCGCGGCGAACAAGGTCCACGGCGTGCGTGCGGCGCTGGCGTGGAACCCGGAGACGGCGCGGCTGGCACGCCAGCACAACGACGCCAATGTCGTCGCCGTCGGCGGTCGTCAGCACTCGGTGGAGGAGGCCACCGGGATCATCGAGGTCTTCCTCGCCGAGGCCTTCAGCGGCGCCGAGCGCCACAGTCGCCGGATCGGGCAGATCAAGCGCTTCGAGGACACGGGCAGCCTTGCCTGAAGGGCACTCGGTCCACCGGCTCGCACGGCAGTTCTCCTCCGTCTTCGGCGGCGCACGCCTGAGCGCCTCCAGTCCGCAGGGTCGCTTCAGCGAGGGTGCCGCGCGCCTCGACGGTGCCACCATGGTCTCCGCGCTCGCCCACGGCAAGCAGATGTTCCTGCGGTTCGACAACGACCTGGTGCTCCGCGTGCACCTCGGGCTCTACGGGGCGTGGAGCTTCGGCGGCGATGCCACGTTCCGGGGGGCCTCCAGCATCGGGGCGCCGCGCAGGGTGGGGGAGTCGGAGCTCCGCGGTGACGTGGGGACCGCCGGGCAGGACACGTACGCGGGTCCGCCCGAGCCCGTCGGCGCCGTGCGGGTGCGGCTCGTCTCGGACAACGGGTGGGCGGACCTCCGCGGCCCGACCGCCTGCGAGGTGATCACTCCCGACGAGGAGCGGGCAGCCCGTTCCAGACTCGGTCCCGATCCGTTGCAGGCCGACGCGGACGGCACGGTCTTCGGGCGGAAGCTCATGTCGAGCATCACGCCCGTGGGGATCCAGCTGATGAATCAGGCGGTCATCGCGGGTATCGGCAACATCTACCGGGCCGAGGTGCTTTTCCTGCAGGGCATCGACCCCTGGAGGCCGGGGAAGCAGATCCGTGAGGACGAGGCGGCGGGGATCTGGGGGGACGCCGTCCGGCTCATGCGGGACGGCGTGCGTGAGGGCCGGATCGTGACCACCACGGCGGAGGCCCGCAACGGGCGACTCGGGCGCGCGGCGCCGACCTGGGTGTACAAACGGGGCGGCGAACCGTGCCGGAGGTGCGGCACGCCCATCCTCGTCTCGGAGATGGCGGCCCGCACGGTGTTCTGGTGCCCGCAGTGCCAGCCGGACTGACCTTGTGCGGGATCTCGAGAGGGGATGACGGGAATCGAACCCGCATCATCAGTTTGGAAGACTGAGGCTTTACCACTAAGCTACATCCCCGAATGGGCAGAGAACCGGGCCCAGGAACGCCTACAACTACACCACAGCTGTTCTGCTAATGCCAAATGTGCGTGCCGCCGGCAAAGATGCGTAGACTAACACTCGCACTGACGGGGTGTAGCTCAGCTTGGTAGAGCGCCTGCTTTGGGAGCAGGAAGTCGCAGGTTCAACTCCTGTCACCCCGACACTGTCGTGCAACGAAGGTTATGCCGTGCGCTGCAGAACCATTCCCAATCATTTCAGGAGTCCTACGCTGTGAAGAGCGCTGTTGAAACCCTTTCCCCCACGCGGGTGAAGCTGGCCGTCGAGGTACCCCTCGAGGAACTGAAGCCGAACATCGACGAGGCCTACAAGACCATCGCGACCCAGGTCCAGGTTCCGGGGTTCCGCAAGGGCAAGGTTCCGCAGCAGCTCATCGACCAGCGTGTCGGGCGCGGGTACGTCATCGAGACGGCGATCAACGACGGACTGAACGGCTTCTACCAGGCCGCGGTGCAGGAGACGGGCATCCGTCCGCTGAGTCGCCCCGAGGTGGAGATCACCGAGGTCCCCGATCCGGCGAAGAAGGAGGGACAGCTCGCGTTCAGCGTCGAGCTCGATATCCGCCCGGAGATCGAACTTCCGGAGTACAAGGGCATCGAGGTCACGGTGCAGCCCGTCGAGGCGTCCGACGACGACATCGAGAAGGCCATGGACGAGCTGCGTGGCCGCTTCGGCACGCTCAGCCCCGTGGACCGCCCCGCCAAGGACGGCGACTTCCTCACGATCGACCTGACCGCGTCCGTGGACGGCGAGGAGGTCGATTCGGCCCAGGACCTCTCCTACCAGATCGGCTCCGGCACCATGCTCGAGGGCATGGACGAGGCCGTCACGGGTCTCTCCGAGGACGAGAGCGCCGTCTTCGAGACGAAGCTCGCCGGCGGGGAGTACGCCGGTGTCGATGCCCAGGTGAAGATCCTGGTGAAGGCCGTGAAGGAGCGCGAGCTCCCCGAGGTCGACGACGAGTTCGCCCAGCTGGCCTCCGAGTTCGACACGGCCGACGAACTGCGCGCCGATCTGGCCAAGCAGGCCTCCGAGTCCAAGCTCATGGACCAGGGCGTGGAGGCCCGCGACCTGGTGCTCGACAAGCTGGTCGAGCTCATCCAGGTACCGGTGCCCGAGAGCGTGGTGGAGGAGCAGCTCGAGCAGCATTTCAACGGCGAGAACGCGCACAGCGCTGGCGAGGACCACGACACCGAGGAGCACCGTGCGGAGATCCGCACCAACACGGAGCGCGCCTTCCAGAACGAGGTCATCCTCGACTCGGTCGCGGACAAGGAAGAGGTCGGTGTCAGCCAGAGCGAGCTGATCGACTACATCGTCTCCACCGCGGGCCAGTACGGGATGGAACCGAACCAGTTCGCCCAGATGCTCGACCAGAGCGGGCAGGTGCAGATGATCGTGGGCGAGGTCCGTCGCCGGAAGGCACTCGCCAAGGTCCTCGAGTACGCGACGGTCACGGACACCACCGGTGCGGCGATCGACCTCAGTGAGTTCGTCCGCGGTGAGGACGAGGAGGACGCGACGAGCATCGTGGACGCCGCGGACGCACCGGATGCCGGGGACACGGCTGGTGCCGACGCAACGGACGCACCGGATGCCGGGGACACGGCTGGTGCCGACGCAACGGCTGCCGACGCTGCGGAGTCCACGGAGCAGACCGAGGAAGCCACGGGGGAGTCCGAGGCAGCAGCCCAGGAGCCCGCCGCCACGGAGCAGACGGAAGAGGCAGCCGAGAAGCCCGCCGCCGAGAAGCCCAGGAAGAAGCCTGCCAAGAAGAAGGCTGCGGAGTAACGCCCGCCCTCTTCAGCGGGACGGCGGCGCCGCAGCCTTCGGGCAGCGGCGCCGCGGTGTGTTAAGGCTCCGTCCCTTGGATGCGCCGTCCCGTCGAGGCTCCGTTCCGGTACTGCACGGAGCCGACCCGGGACCGATCGGGAGCTCGACGATGGCACCTTCGGAGGCGGCCCGCGGACCGTGCGCCGTCAGCGAACAGCCCGGGACGCGGGAGTACTTCCGCGGCGTGGCGGGTTAGTGTCCAAGGAGAGACAAACGGACGGGTCCGCCGAGACGGTGTGGTCCGCCAGAGTGAAAGGTCAACGCCCATGGCAACCGAACCAAGCACCCCGAGCATGGCCGGCCCCGAGATGGCCGGACGTGACGATTACATCTACAACAGGCTCCTCAAGGAGCGCATCATCTGGCTCGGTTCCGAGGTCCGCGACGACAACGCGAACGCCATCTGCTCACAGCTGCTCCTGCTGTCCGCCGAGGACCCCGAGCGGGACATCTTCCTCTACATCAACTCCCCGGGCGGGTCGGTCACGGCCGGCATGGCGATCTACGACACCATGCAGTTCATCCCGAACGACGTCGTCACCGTGGCCACCGGCCTCGCGGCCTCGATGGGTCAGTTCCTGCTCTCGTCGGGGACGAAGGGCAAGCGCTACGCCACGCCGCACGCACGCATCCTGATGCACCAGCCCTCCGGCGGGATCGGCGGCACGGCCACCGACATCCGCATCCAGGCCGAACTGATCCTGCACATGAAGCGGGTCATGGCCGAACTGACGGCGGAGCAGACGGGCCAGACGGTGGAGAAGATCCTGAAGGACAATGACCGCGACAAGTGGTTCACAGCCCAGGAAGCCCTCGACTACGGCTTCTTCGACCACATCTCGGCACACTCGGGCTCGGTCTCGGGCGGCGGCGGAACCGACCAGACGGCGTAGTCAGCCACAGCCCCACGACCAGTCGGCCAACAGGAGACACCATGAACCACCAGTTCCAGGCAGCAGCGGGCTCGAAGGCGGAGAACCTTCCGACCAGCCGCTACATCCTTCCCCAGTTCGAAGAGCGCACGCCCTACGGCTTCAAGCGCCAGGATCCCTACACCAAGCTGTTCGAGGACCGCATCATCTTCCTCGGCACGCAGGTCGACGACGCCTCGGCGGACGACGTCATGGCCCAGCTGCTGGTGCTCGAGTCCACGGACCCCGAGCGGGACATCACGCTCTACATCAACTCGCCCGGCGGATCCTTCACGGCGATGACAGCCATCTACGACACCATGCAGTTCATCCGACCCGAGGTGCAGACCGTCTGCCTCGGCCAGGCCGCGAGTGCCGCAGCGGTGCTGCTCGCCGCCGGGGCACCGGGCAAGCGGCTCGCGCTGCCCAACGCCCGTGTCCTGATCCACCAGCCCGCGCTCTCCGGGGGACAGGGTGGGCAGGCCTCCGACCTGGAGATCCAGGCCAACGAGGTCATGCGCATGAGGACCTGGCTCGAGGACACGCTGGCCCTGCACTCGGGCCGCACCTCCGAGCAGGTGAACATCGACATCGAACGCGACAAGATCCTCACCGCGGCCGACGCCGTGGAGTACGGTCTGGTCGACGAGGTCCTGAACTCGCGCAAGATCACGCCGCCGAAGATCAACACGCCCTAGCGGCAGCAGGGCCGGGTGGTGCACCGGGCCCCGTCGGGCCCGGCCCTACCGACCGCGGATGCCCGTGGTGCCGCAAGGCACCACGGGCATTTCGTTACCGTCCAGCGCGCTGCCGTGGCCTAGAGTGGAACCAGCAAACGCGTCGTACCTAAGGGGATCCAACATGGCTCGCATCGGTGAGAGCACAGATCTGCTCAAGTGCTCTTTCTGCGGAAAGAGCCAGAAGCAGGTCCGGAAGCTGATTGCCGGCCCCGGCGTGTACATCTGCGACGAGTGCATCGACCTGTGCAACGAGATCATCGAGGAGGAGCTCTCCGAGGTGGCCGATCTCGGCACCTTCGAGTTGCCCAAGCCCAGGGAGATCTTCGATTTCCTGCAGGAGTACGTGGTGGGCCAGGAGCCCGCGAAGCGATCCCTCGCGGTGGCGGTGTACAACCACTACAAGCGCATCCAGTCCGGGAGCGGCCCCCGGGTCGCAGGGACGCTCGCCGATGCCCTCGACACCGAGGACGTGGAGATCGCCAAGTCCAACATCCTGCTGATCGGGCCCACGGGCTGCGGCAAGACCTATCTCGCCCAGACCCTGGCCCGCCGTCTCAACGTCCCCTTCGCCGTCGCCGACGCCACGGCCCTCACCGAGGCGGGGTACGTGGGCGAGGACGTGGAGAACATTCTCCTGAAGCTGATCCAGGCCGCCGACTACGACGTGAAGAAGGCCGAGCAGGGCATCATCTACATCGACGAGATCGACAAGATCTCTCGCAAGAGCGAGAACCCCTCCATCACGCGCGACGTCTCCGGTGAGGGCGTCCAGCAGGCGCTGCTGAAGATCCTCGAGGGAACGGTCGCCTCGGTGCCACCGCAGGGTGGACGCAAGCACCCCCACCAGGAGTTCATCCAGATCGACACCACGAACGTGCTCTTCATCGTGGCCGGGGCCTTCGCGGGGCTTGAGGAGATCATCGGCTCGCGCGCGGGGCGCAAGGGCATCGGTTTCGGGGCGCCGCTGAGCTCCCTCACCAACGAGGAGGTGAGCTACGGCGACGTCATGCCGGAGGACCTGCTGAAGTTCGGTCTGATCCCCGAGTTCATCGGCCGCCTGCCGGTCATCACCACGGTCACGCAGCTCGACCGGCCGGCGCTCATGCAGATCCTCACCGAACCCAAGAACGCCCTCATCAAGCAGTACCAGAAGATGTTCCTGCTCGACGGCGTGGAACTCTCCTTCGAGCACAAGGCCCTGGAGGCCATCGCCGACCTGGCGCTCGAGCGCGGGACGGGGGCCCGCGGGCTCCGGGCCATCATGGAGGAGGTGCTCCTTCCGGTCATGTTCGACCTGCCGAGCCGCGAGGATGTCGCCACCGTCCTGATCACGGACGACGTCGTGGGCAAGCGCGCCGAACCCACCCTCATTTCCCACGAAGTGGTGGCCAAGCGCCGCACCAAGTCCGCCTGAGCGGGCACCGGGACCGGGGAGGGTTCCCGCCTGGACATCTTCCTGCACATCTCCGAACCCACGGAAGGGCCCGGCCGACAGGCCGGGCCCTTCCGTGGTGCTGCCCCGTGGTTCTACCTCGTGCTCCGGTGTCCCGTGCCGTCGGCGAGCCTCGGCCGGGTGCCCGGAGCCAGGTGTCCTGACCGGCGGTTGTCGGGGGCTCCTGTCAGCGCACCGGCGCGGCCACGGCGTCGGTAGCGGTCAGCGGATAGGACGGCGGGTGGACCGCCGCCATCTCCTCGAGCACGCGGACCACTTGGCAGCTGTAGCCGAATTCGTTGTCGTACCAGACGTAGAGCACCAGGAACCGGTCGTCGGCGATGGTCGCGAGACCGTCGACGATCCCGGCGCGCCTCGATCCGACGAAGTCCGTGGAGACCACCTCCGGACTGTCGATGTAGTCCACCTGCTTGCGCATGCCGGAGTGGAGCGAGATCTCACGCAGATGCGTGTTCACCTCCTCCTTGGTGGTGCCCTCCTCGAGGGTCAGGTTCAGGATGGCGATCGAGACATCCGGGGTGGGCACCCGGATGGAACTGCCCGTGAGCTTGCCGGCGAACTCGGGCAGCGCCTTGGCGACCGCCGTGGCCGCACCGGTCTCGGTCAGGACCATGTTGAGGGCGGCTGAGCGCCCGCGGCGGTTCCCGCGGTGGAAGTTGTCGATCAGGTTCTGGTCGTTGGTGAACGAGTGCACCGTCTCGACGTGCCCGTGCACCACACCGAAGCGGTCGTTGACCGCCTTCAGCACGGGGGTGATCGCATTCGTGGTGCAGGAGGCAGCCGTGATGATGCGGTCCTCGGGGTCGATGGACGCGTGGTTGATGCCGTGCACGATGTTCTTCAGCGATCCCTTGCCGGGAGCCGTGAGGAGGACCTTGGCCACGCCGGTGCTCCTCAGGTGCTGGGACAGGCCCTCCTCGTCGCGCCAGCGACCCGTGTTGTCGACCACCACGGCGTCCTGGATGCCGTACGCGGTGTAGTCGATCGACGCGGGGTCGTCCGAGTAGATGACCTGGATCCTGACCCCGTTGGCGGTGATGGTGTTCGAGGCCTCGTCCACCTGGATGGTCCCCTCGAAGGAGCCGTGCACGGAGTCCCGGCGGAGCAGGCTGGCCCTCTTCGCGAGGTCGTTGTCGGAGCCACGGCGTACGACGACGGCCCGGAGGCGCAGGCCGTGGCCACCGCCGGTCTTCTCGATGAGCAGTCGCGCCACGAGGCGGCCGATCCGCCCGAAGCCGTAGAGCACGACGTCGGTGCTGGTCCGTTCGTCGCGGCCGCCCTGCCCGACGATGTCCGCGAGTTCGGTGCGCAGGAAGTCCTCGAGGCTGCGGCCGTCGCCGGAGCGGTCGTAGGCCATGCGCAGCCGGCCGATGTCGATCGCGGCGGCGCCGAGGTCGAGGTCGGTGAGGATGCGCAGCAGGGGAGCGGTGTCCTCGAGCCGGAGCTCCTCCGTGGTGATGCGGCGGGCGAAGCGGTGCGCCTTGAGGATGCTCATCGTGGACTTGTTGATGAGGCTGCGCCCGTGGATGCTGGTGACCACGTTGTTGGTCCGGTACAGGTGCCCGATGAGCGGGATCATGGCCTCAGCGAGTTCCTCGCGTTCGAGCCAGGTGTCGTGGTTCTCGGTGCGGTCGTGCTGCGTCAACTCGGTCCCTCACTGCACCGGTCCGGCCGGTGCCGACTCACCCAACCGGATGACAACGCAGGGGTAGCGCCAAGCATCGTCGGCTGGTCGTGTGCTCTCATTACACCGCCTCGCCGGGCGCTGCACAAACCGGGAGCGGGAGTCGCCGCGGAATACCGTGGAATGTCGCCGTGGAATAGCGGACCGTGCGGAGCGGTTGAGGGGGGGAAGGCCACGGGCCTGTCCACCACCTGAGGAGCAGCGCATGAGCGAGTCCACCCCCGTCCAGCAGGCCGATTTCTGGTTCGACCCCCTGTGCCCCTTCGCCTGGGTGACCTCGCGCTGGATCGGGGAGGTGGAGCAGGTCCGTGACATCTCCGTCGACTGGCACGTGATGAGCCTGTCCGTCCTCAACGAGGGCCGGGACTCCTCGGAGGAGCACCAGGCGACCATGCGCCGCGGCCGCGGGCCGGTCCGCGTGATCGTCGCGGCGGCCGAGCTCCACGGCGGGGAGTACATCAAGCGCCTGTACGACGCGATGGGCACCCGCATCCACGAGGGCCGGAACGAGGACCTCGACGCGGTGATCCGCGAGTCCCTCGACGAGGTGGGCCTCCCGGCGGGCCTGGCACGCTTCGCCCACACCGAGGACTACGACGACCGCCTCGAGGCGTCCCACCAGGGTGCCATCGACCGCGTCGGCAACGAGGTGGGTACACCCGTGGTCGCCTTCAACGGCACCGCCTTCTTCGGCCCCGTCCTGACGAGGATCCCGCGCGGCGAGGAGGCGGGGCGCATCTTCGACGGAGCGATCCTGCTGTCCGGGTTCCCCGAGTTCTTCGAGCTCAAGCGCTCACGGACCGAGAGCCCCACCTTCGACTGACCGCAGGACGAGGGGGAGGGACCCGCGGGTCCCTCCCCCTCCCGTGTCAGGAGCGCTGGTCCACGGACTCCGCTGCGAGCTCGACGTCGCTGACGGTGAGCGGACCGCCCTCCTCGAGCCTGAGGTCCTTCGCATTGCCGGCGGCGAGCAGATCCGGCAGCCCGAGCCGCAGCTGGGCCACCTGGCCGGCGGGGGCGGTCACGACGGCGGTGTCCACCTGCGTCCGCTGCTTCACCTTCGCCTCCGACTTCGCCTTGCGGATGCCGCCGAGCGCCAGCGCGACCGACGTCAGGACACCGGCGTCGGCGCTGTCCGGCAGCCCGGCGAGCGCGGCTGCCTCCGGCCACGGCGCACGGTGGATCGATCCTGCACGCCACCAGCTCCAGACCTCCTCGGTGGCGAACGGCAGGAACGGTGCGAAGAGGCGCAGCAGGGCATCGAGCGTGGTCGCCAGGGCGGTCTGCACCGACTGCGTCCCGGGATCGTCGGCAGCACCGTACGCGCGGTCCTTGACCAGCTCCACGTAGTCGTCCGTGAACGTCCAGAAGAACGACTCGGTGAGTTGCAGCGCCCGCGCGTAGTCGTACTTCGCGAAGGCGGCCGTGGCCTCGTCCGTCACCGAGCGCAGCTGGGCCAGCAGCGACAGGTCCAGGGCGTTCGTCACCCGGTCGAGCGAACCAGCACCGATGTAGGCCTCCGTGACACCGAGGTTCAGCACGAACTTGGAGGCGTTGAGCAGCTTGATGGCGAGGCGGCGGCCGATCTTCATCTGGTTCACCTCGTACGCCGTGTCCGCACCGAGCTTCGCCGACGCCGCCCAGTAGCGCACGGCGTCCGCCCCGAACTGCTCGAGGACATCGGTGGGGACCACCACGTTCCCCTTGGACTTCGACATCTTCTTCCGGTCCGGGTCGAGGATCCAGCCGGACAGCGCAGCATGCTTCCAGGGGATGGAGTCCTGCAGCGCGTCGGCCCGGACGGCCGTGGAGAAGAGCCAGGTCCGGATGATGTCGTGGCCCTGCGGGCGCAGATCGAAGGGGAACACCGTGGCGAACAGCTCCTCGTCGCGCGACCACCCGCCCACGATCTGCGGGGTGAGGGACGAGGTGGCCCACGTGTCGAGGACATCGTTGTCGCCGACGAAGCCGTGCGGCTGGTTCCGGGCGGACTCCTCGTAGCCCGGCGCCGGCTCGGCCACCGGGTCGACGGGCAGGGTCTCGAGTGCCGGGCGGATCGGATCCTCGTAGTCCGGTTCGCCGTCGGCGTCGAGCCGGTACCAGACCGGCACGGGTACGCCGAAGAACCGCTGGCGGGAGACCAGCCAGTCGCCGTTCAGGCCGTCGATCCAGTTCTCGTAGCGCGAGCGCATGAAGGCGGGGTGGAACTCGACCTCGCGGCCGCGTTCGATCAGGGCGTCCCGCCGGGCGGCGTCGCGTCCTCCGTTGCGGATGTACCACTGGCGGCTGGTGACGATCTCGAGGGGCTTGTCGCCCTTCTCGTAGAAGTTGACGGGGTGCACCACCTTCGTCGGTTCACCCTCGAGATCGCCGCTGTCGCGCAGCAGGGCGACCACGGCCTCCTTGGCGCTGAAGATCGTCTTGCCGGCGAGCTGGGCGTAGTGCGCGGCGCCCTCCGCCGTGGTGATCCACTCCGGGGTCTCGGAGCGCAGGCGCCCGTCCCGTCCGACGACGGCCCGGGTGGGCAGCTGCAGTTCACGCCACCAGGTGACGTCCGTCAGGTCACCGAAGGTGCAGACCATGGCGATCCCGCTGCCCTTGTCCGGCTTGGCGAGGGGATGGGCCTTGATCTCCACCTCCACGCCGAACAGCGGGGAGGTCACGGTGGTGCCGAAGAGGGGCTTGTAGCGCTCGTCGTCCGGGTGGGCCACCAGGGCCACGCACGCGGGCAGCAGCTCCGGCCGCGTGGTCTCGATGCGGATGCGCGTCCCGTCCGCCGCGTGGAAGCCGATGCGGTGGTAGGCGCCGGGCTGCTCGCGGTCCTCCAGCTCGGCCTGCGCGACGGCGGTGCGGAAGCTCACGTCCCACAGGGTGGGAGCCTCGGCGAGATAGGCATCGCCGTCGACCAGGTTCTGCAGGAAGGCGCGCTGGGACACGGCGCGGGAGGTGTCGTCGATGGTCCGGTAGGTCAGCTGCCAGTCCACGGAGAGCCCGAGCGTGCTGAAGAGATTCTCGAAGACCAGTTCGTCCTCGACGGCGAGTTCCTCGCAGAGGGCGATGAAGGTGCGGCGGGAGACGGCGTCGAAGTCGCGCTGGTTCTTCGCGGGTTCCGCCGGCGGTCGGTAGTCCGGATCGTAGGGGACCGAGGGGTCGCAGCGGACGCCGTAGTAGTTCTGGACGCGCCGCTCCGTCGGGAGGCCGTTGTCGTCCCACCCCATGGGGTAGAAGACGTTGGCACCGTTCATCCGCTTGAACCGCGCCATGACGTCGGTCTGCGTGTAGGAGAACATGTGGCCCACATGGAGAGAGCCGGACGCCGTGGGTGGCGGTGTGTCGATCGAATACACCTCCTCGCGCGTGGTGTCGCGGTCGAAGGTGTAGGTGCCGTCCTCGCGCCACTGACGGGACAGCCTGTCCTCGAGGCCCTCCAGGGCGGGCTTGTCGGGGACGGAGACGGGGTGTGATGAGGGCGTGTCTGTGCCCTGTGCTGTATCGGCCATCCCACCATTGTGTCCTACCGTCCGCGCCCCGGGCGCCCGGCCGTCCGCGGGGGACCGACCCCGGCGTCAGGCGAGGAGCCCCTCGACCTCGGTCACGACGGAGGCCAGGTGGCCGCGGATGCTGCTGTCCAGCGAGGACTCACCGATGGCCGTCGCCGACCGTCCGAGGTGGCGCAGGAGCGCCGTGCGCAACTGCGGGGAGCGATCCGGGCCCGAGGTGACCGTGATCTCGCGGAGCATCGCCACGGCGCGATCCGCGGTGCGCGGGTCGGTGAACGCGTAGGTGACCACCTGGTCCATCACGAGATCGAGGAGCTGCACGGAGGTCGGGTACGTCAGGACCACGCGGGGCGTCCCGTCGTCGTCGGACACCGTCTCCGGTCCCGTGGCCCGGCGGGCGATCGAGGACAGGACGGCGGCCAGGTGGCCGATGGCGTGCACGGCCGTGGTCGGATCGTTGACGCCGGGAGAGAGCGCCTTGTTGGTGACGTCGAGCAGCTGCTGGAGTCCGAAGGCCGCATCCTGCGTCGAGGTCCGCTCGAACCCGATCCGCGCGGCCTCGTTCAGCTTCTCCTGGAGGTCCGAGAGGTCGTCCGCCGTGAGCGGACCGCCGGCGCCCCAGACCCGCGCGAACGGCATGCCGTGGACCAGCGAGGCGCCGGGATGGGCGTCGACCACCACGAAGGCCCGGGCGTCCGCCGCGGCACTCCTCGCCCTGCCGCGGTTCACGCTGAGCAGGAAGCCGGACGAGGTGATGTGCAGGGGCTGGCCCGGCGAGGAGGGGAGCTCCGTGGGCTCCTGGCGTCGCTCGGTGGGGAAGATCCGGTCCAGGGTGCGGTCGTTCTCGCGGTGCACGTCCCGCAGCATCGTCTCCACCCGGATCTGCCGGGCGAGATGGGCGAGGAACAGGACGAGGCCGATCACACTGGCGAGCGTGAGCACGAAGGCCACCGTCACCGCGAGTTCCGGCACGAAGCCGCTGCCGTCGCTGGATTCGATCCGGATGCTCCGCAGGACCGTCAGGGCGTAGGCGAAGGTGGCCAGGAACAGTGCGAGCGTGTTGTGCACGAAGCGGTCGCTCGTGAACGTGCGGAGCAGTCGGGGCGAGAACTGGCTGCTCGCCAGCTGCAGGGTGACCACGGTGAGGGAGAAGGTCAGCGAGGTCACGGTGACCATGGAGCCCGCGATGGTCTCCAGGAGGGATCGGGCGGCTCCCGGGCCTCCGCCGAACAGCAGACCGCTGACCGTCGCGGGCAGGGCGTCCTCGAGGATCCGGTCGAGGAACGGCAGGAACTGGCCCAGGGTCACGGCCAGCACGACGGCGATCAGGGGGACCGGCCAGAGCTGGGTCCGCAGCGAATCGCGCAGCGACTCACCCTCGAGGTTCTTCATCCGCATCCCGTCATCCGTTCCACTGTGCCGTGTACTCCGTTCGCCAGCCTACTGTCGGCCGCTCGTCCCGTCGGGTGCTGCGGCCCACGACCCGCCGGGCCGGCCGGGACCCGGCCTGCTGCCGGTGCGTACCTGCAGGTGTCCGCCGCGGGCCGAGAAGTGCGCCACGTCGTCGCAGTCCTGCTCCACGCCCTGCCACGGGTGGGCCGTGATGTCGGCGCCACCGAGCCTGCACGCGAGGCGGGCCAGCGGCGTCAGGACGGCGGACCGTCCGGTGGGGTCCTGCATGTCCACGACCGAGAGCCTCCCGCCGGGGCGGGTGAGTCCGAGCATCCCCGACCAGGCCCGGCGCCACGGCGTCATGAGGGACAGCGCGTAGGTGGCGAGCGCGGCGTCCGAGAGCGCATGGCCGCCGGCCGCTTCGATCCTCCGGGCGATCGCCAGGGGGTCGAGGGTGGTCGCGTCCGCCTGCAGGAGGGTCACGTTCGCCCACCCCTGCCGGTCAGCCCGCCGCCGTGCCTGCGCCAGCATCTGCGCGCTGCGGTCGATCCCGATGATCGAGCCTCCCGGGCCGACGGCGCGCTGCAGGAGGGGGAAGTTCAGGCCCGTCCCGCAGCCCAGGTCCAGCACCTGCCCGCCCTCGCGCAGGCCGAGCGAGTCCACGCCGAGTCTCCGTCCGGCGTGATAGACGGGGTATTCGGCCGACAGCAGATCGTAGAGCGGGGCGAAGAGGCTGTACTTCTCGGCGATGGTCGGCACGTCCGGTCCTCGAGGATGGCGGGAGGGGTCCGCCGGGGCTCTGACAAGGTATCACCGGCCGCTGCGTCACGGCCGCTGCGCCACGCGCCGGACGGCCTCGGTCCGGTCCAGGTATCGGCCCTCTTCAGGTATGGGCCGAATTGAGGTACGACCGAATTCAGGGATGGACCGAGTTCAGGTGCCGCTCGGTCGCCCGAGGGCGCGGTACCCGGCGATCATGCGGTGCACGGCGCTGAGCAGGACCACGGTGCCCCAGACGGCAGCGATCTGCCAGGCGAGGAACGGGAACAGCAGCCAGAGGGAGTGGACGAGCACGGTCTCGGCACCCTCCGCGAGTCCACCGAGGAAGGACAGGGACCGGCCGTCGTCGATCCGTCGCCCGGTCCGCTCGGCGACGGAGGAGAACGCGAGGAACACGCTGCCGTTGAGGTAGTACGCGAAGAGGACCACCAGGAAGGGCAGCCACGGTGCTCCGTACCCGGCTGCCGCGCCGATCGCCACGCCGATCACCGTGGCCCCGTACACCGCGAAATCCGCCGAGATGTCCCAGAAGCCGCCCTGACCGGTGTCGGCGCCCGACCCCGGCGAGGGCCCCCGTGCGGCGCGTCGCCATGCGAGGGGACCGTCCACGCCGTCCGCGAGGCGGCAGAGCAGCCATGCCCCCAGGGCGGGGAGCCAGGATCCGGTGGCGGCGAGGACGGCGCTCGCGAGGCCGAGCACCAGATTGACACCGGTGAGCCGGTTCGGGGTGATCCAGGGGACATCCACGGTCGCGGCGGCCCGATCGAGCAGGGGCGCCAGCAGCGGCCTGAGCCGGGCGTCAAACATGGTGCCCCGGGGTGTGGCGCGCACGGACGGCGACGATCACCCCGGCGAGGGTCAGGAGGCCCAGGACCGCGATGCCCAGCTGGGCCGGCCACCCGAGGTCGAGCCCGAAGGCCCCGAGAGCGAGATAGCTCGCGGTCCCGGGCAGGATGCCCACCATGGTGCCGAGGAAGTAGGGCCACCAGCGCACCGAGGTCAGGCCGGCGGAGTAGTTGATGACGGTGAAGGGCAGCACCGGCACGAGCCGGACACCCACCACCGCGATGAAGCCGCGAGAGCTCAGGACGGCGTCGACGCGCTCCACACGCGCCTGCGTCAGCCTCTCGACGGCGTCCCGGCCCAGTGCCCGTCCCAGCCAGAAGCCCGCCGCGGCCCCGAGCAGGGCGGCCGCGTAGACGAGCACCAGTCCCGTCCAGAAACCGAACAGCACGCCGGCGGCGATGGACAGCACGCTCTTGGGGACGGGCGCGAGGGTCAGCGCCGCGTAGCCGAGGACGAACACGGCCGGACCCCAGTACCCGGCCTGCTCCACGAAGTCCCGGAGCCGGTCCACGTCGGGCAGGGGGACGAGCAGGACCACGACGGTCGCGGCGACGACGACCGCGCCCAGGAGGACCAGACGGCGGACGGGAGAGCCCGGCCCAGGGGACGGCCCGGCGGCGTCGCCTCCCTCCGGTACCGTCCCACGGGGTTGCATGGTCCTCCGGTCAGTGGCCGGCGCCGAGCGTGCCGCCCAGGCGCTCGCGCATCGTGGTCGAGGCGTCATTGAGCCCCACCACCTGCACCTCGGTGCTGGAGGAGCGGTACTTCTCCTGGATGGCGTCCAGGGCCGCGATGGTCGAGGCGTCCCACAGATGCGAGTCGTGGAGGTCGATGACCACCCGCTGTGGATCGGTCGCGTACTCGAACTGGGTGTAGAGGTCGTTCGAGGACGCGAAGAACAGTTCCCCGTTCACCGTGTAGGTGGCGACGCGTTCGCCGTCGTGTACCGCCTCGGTCCGCTCCACCGTGACGAAGTGGGCCACCCGCCGGGCGAAGGCGACCATGGCCACCAGGACCCCTGCCCCGACGCCGATCGCCAGATTCTCGGTCCAGACCGTGACGACCACCGTGGCGAGCATGACCGTGGTCTCGCTCCTGGGCATGCGTTGGAGGGTGGAGGGCCTGACACTGTGCCAGTCGAACGTGGTGATGGCCACGAAGATCATGACCGCGACGAGTGCCGCCATGGGGATGAGCGCGACGATCCCGCCGAGGACGACGACGAGCAGGAGCACGAAGATCCCGGCGAGGAAGGTCGAGATGCGGGTCCGGGCTCCCGAGACCTTGACGTTGATCATGGTCTGGCCGATCAGCGCGCACCCACCCATACCGCCGAAGAAGCCCGTGATCATGTTCGCCGCGCCCTGGCCCCAGGACTCCCTCGTCTTGTCGGAGCGCGTGTCGGTGATGTCGTCGACGAGCTTGGCGGTCATCAGGGATTCGAGCAGGCCCACGGCAGCCAGCGCCAGGGCGAACGGGGCGATGATCTGCAGGGTCTCGAGCGTCAGCGGGACGTCGGGGAACATCAGCGACGGCAGGCTCTCGGGAAGCTCGCCCTTGTCGCCGACGGTGGGGACCACGGCGTTGGCGAGCACCGCGAAGACCGTCAGGACCACGATGGCGACCAGGGGAGCCGGGACCGCCCGCGTCAGCCGGGGCAGTCCGAAGACGATGAGCAGCCCGATGGCGGCCATTGGGTAGACGAGGAACGGCACGCCGATCAGTTCCGGGACCTGCGACAGGAAGATGAGGATGGCGAGCGCATTGACGAAGCCGACCATCACGGACCGTGGGATGAAACGCATGAGGCGTGCCACGCCGGTGAGGCCGAGCACCACCTGGAACAGCCCGCCGAGGATCACCGCGGCGATGAAGTAGTCCACGCCGTGACTGGCCACCAGCGGGGCGATCACGAGGGCCACCGCACCCGTGGCGGCGGAGATCATCGCCGGTCGCCCACCGAGGAAGGCGATGGAGACGGCCATGGTGAACGAGGCGAACAGGCCCAGCCGCGGATCGACCCCGGCGATGATCGAGAAGGCGATGGCCTCGGGGATCAGGGCGAGAGCGACGACGAGTCCGGCGAGCACCTCGGTCTTGAGCAGGCGCGGCCTCCTGAGCGTGCGCAGGACGGACTGGCGCTCGGTCGGGGTGGGGCCCGCCGGGGCGGTACTGGTCTGCATGGGCAGTGGTCCTTCGGTGCGGTCGGAGCGGGGCTGCTCGCAGGCGCCGGATACCTCGGTCACGCCGGTGTGCGGGGTCCTCGATGGCGGGGCGCGCGGCACGCCCGCTACAATCCTAACGCGGGCTGGCTAGCATGGGCCCATGGAGAACCTCAGCACCCAGGACCCCCGACCGCTCGGCGCCCCGGCGGAACCAGCACCGCCGGCCCTGCGCGCAGTCGTCACCGGCGCGAGTTCGGGGATCGGAGCGGCCACCGTCCGCGCCCTGCGCCGCGACGGGTGGGCCGTGGTCGCCGCTGCCCGGCGCACGGACCGGCTCACCGCGCTCGCGGAGGAGACGGGTGCGGTCCCCGTGGCCCTGGATGTCACGGACCAGGCCTCCGTCGACGCCTTCGCCGCCGAGGTCGCGGCCGGCGGCGCGGTGCATGCGCTCGTCAACAATGCCGGCGGCGCCTTCGGCGCGGACCGGGTGGCCGACTCCGTCACCGCGGACTGGGAACGGATGTACGAGGTCAACGTGCTCGGCTCCATGCGCATGACCCGCGCCCTGCTCCCGGCGCTGCGCGACTCGGGCCAGGGGAGCGTACTGTTCCTGACCTCCACCGCGGCACTCGCCGCCTACGAGGGCGGAGCCGGGTACTGCGGGGTCAAGGCGGCCCAGGTGTCCCTGGCGCGGTCGCTCCGGCTCGAGGAGGCCGAGAACAACATCCGCGTCATCGAGGTATCACCGGGCATGGTCCGTACCGAGGAGTTCTCGCTCAACCGCCTGGGCGGGGACAGGGGAGCGGCGGACAACGTCTACGAGGGCGTCGAGTACCCCCTCACGGCCGACGACGTCGCCCGGGCCGTCGCGTTCACCCTCAACGCACCGCACCACATGAACATCGACCAGCTGGTGCTCCGTCCGCTCGCGCAGGCGGCCAACCACAAGGTCCTCCGGGCCTGAGCCCCGCCCGGGCGGGCCTCAGCCCTGCCGCGAGCCGTGCCGAGAGCCGTGGCCCACGCGGTGCTCGAGCAGCTCAGTACCGCTCGGAGAGCTCCTGGTCGGAGGCCTGCCGCACGGCGACCTCCAGAATCGTGGAGTAGTGGTCGAGGGTGCCCGGGAGAGGAGTGTCCGGGTCGAGGTGTGGGCCCGTGCCCGGGGCGAGGTCGTGGCCGCCCACCACCGATGCCAGCGCCGCACTCGTCAGGAGCAGCACCAGGTGGCGGCCGGGACAGACCACCGGCCCGTCGCTGAAGGGTACGAGCGGCCAGGCGTCGTCCTCGTCCGTCAGCCACCGCTCCGGGAAGAAGTCGTGGGCGCGGCGCAACGCGCGATCGTCACGGTGGAAGTACGGCGCGAAGACCAGGACGCCGCACCCCTTCGGCATGAGCCCGTGCTCCCACTGCACCGGCTGCGTGGTCTGCCGCAGGATCATGGGTGTCGTCGGCCAGAGGCGCAGTGCCTCCAGGACGGTGGCACGGAGGTAGGGGAGCACCCGGCGGCCCGAGGTGTCGCCGTCGATCTCGCGCCGCGCCTCGGCCAGCGCCGCCGGGTGGGTCGCGAGGACCGTCAGCGCCCTGAAGGTGGCCATGCCGGCCGGGTCGAAGGCGAACAGCCACTGCGGTACCTGGTCGGACGGTTCCGCGCCGTCGCCCTTCGGGGCGGAGGCCATGACGGCCGCCAGGCTCCCGGGCTCGGCGTTCGCCAGCTCGTCGCCGATCCGCCGCAGGAACCGGGCCCTGGTCCGCCGGCGTACCGGTTTGAGGAAGGCCCAGTTCCCGTCCTGGCGCAGCCTGATGATCAGGTCCGTGAGCTCCGTGTCGTCCCGCGCATGATCACCGAACACCACCCGACGGACCACGCGGTACCAGGCGTCGAGGAACTCCTCCCACGGGAGCGAGCCGGTGCGCACGGCGCCGGCCAGCAGGTGCTGCATCTCCTCCTCCACCACCGGGACGAACCGGTCGGCCAGATGGTGGACCGGGTGCTCGGTGTCGAGGACCTGCTACTGCAGCGCACGGCGGACCGTACGCACGGGGCCCTGCGAGATGAGGACGTTGTGGGGCTCGAAGTGGGACAGCGCCGCCCGCTTCTCGCTGCTCGCGGGCGAGAACGGCTCGGGTGACCGGGCCAGGACCGTGTCCACGTCACCGGGTGCGAGGGCCAGGGCCTGCTTCCGCAGCGGCAGCTTCAGCAGCAGGGGTCCGTCCGGGTACTTCGCGTGCAGCTGCCGGACGATCCCGACGGCCTTCGTGTCGAGGTCCCAGCGTGCCGCGAGACCCACCATCCGCGGACGGCGGATGATCGGACCCTTGGCGATGGTGGGCAGGAGGACGCCCAGGACCACCCGCGTGGTCTCCAGCGCTGTGGCGGTGGGAAGGGCTGTGCTGCGCATGTGGCATCCATCCGGTCGTGGTCGGGTTCCGTCCCAGCGTGCCAGACCCGCACCGCGGCGCACGGCCCGCCACCCGGCGTGCCGTGCTTTCGACAACGGATTCCGCGCCGGGCTAGAATCGGGGCACAAGCACCGACCCGGCAATCACCGGCGAGCTTCCGGAAGAAGGCCGGCCAGCAGGGCGGCCCGTAGAACCGGACGGGACGGCCCGTCACAGCCCGAACGAGCGGCTTCCTCCCGCCCGCAGCGTCCGCGGTCAGCGGCGCCGGGGGCGACGGCGGCAAGTGAGGTGGTACCGCGGGTCCAGGACCCCGCACCCGGTCAGGCAGCCGGTGGCGGGCGAGACGGCACCCGTCCTCACGGCAGGACTCCTGCTCCACCCGCCGCCGCACACAGGATGAGAACCATGCCGCAGATCTACCCCAAAGCAGTCTCCCCCGCACTGGAGTCCCAGGACGGCCAGCGCGCCTCCACCGGCACCAGTGCCTCGCCGCGCCTCTCCGAGCTCGAGGAACGAGTGCTCGACTACTGGCAGCAGGACGGCACCTTCCAGGCCTCGATCGACGCGCGGGATGCCGGCGTGGACGGGTCCAACGAGTTCGTGTTCTACGACGGACCGCCCTTCGCCAACGGACTGCCGCACTACGGTCATCTGCTCACCGGCTACGCCAAGGACCTCGTGGCCCGCTACCAGACGCAGCGCGGGCACCGCGTGGAGCGGCGCTTCGGCTGGGACACCCACGGACTGCCGGCCGAGCTCGAGGCCATGAAGCAGCTCGGCATGACGGACAAGCAGCAGATCCTCGCCATGGGGATCGACAGGTTCAACGACGCCTCCCGTGCCTCGGTCATGAAGTACGCCGACCAGTGGCGCGACTACGTGACCCGCCAGGCCCGCTGGGTGGACTTCGACAACGACTACAAGACCCTCAACCCGGAGTACATGGAATCCGTCCTCTGGGCGTTCAAGACCCTGCACCAGAAGGGCCTCACCTACAGCGGGTACCGGGTACTGCCGTACTGCTGGAACGACGAGACACCGCTGTCCAACCACGAGCTCCGCATGGACGAGGACGTCTACCAGGACCGCCAGGACCAGACCGTCACCGTCTCCTTCCCGCTCCGCGCGGGCACCACCGGGCTGTCCCGGCAGCTCGCCGGGGTGGAGGCACTGGCCTGGACCACCACGCCGTGGACCCTGCCGACCAACGCGGCGCTGGCCGTCGGACCGGGTATCACCTATGTGGTGGTGGACGCCGCAGGCGACGACGCTCCACGGCGCTATCTCATCGCCGAGGATCTCCTGGGCAACTATGCGAAGGATCTCGGCTTCGCCGATGCGGCTGCCGCACGTGAGGCGATCACCTCCCGCCACCTCGGCGCCGAGCTCGAGGGGCTCACCTACGAACCGCTCTGGGACTACCTCGCCGATCCCGAGGAGGGCGGCTATCGGAACGCATTCCGCATCCTCGTCGCCGACTACGTCACGACGACGGACGGCACCGGGCTGGTGCACCAGGCACCCGCCTACGGCGAGGAGGACCAGGCGGTCTGCGAGCAGGCCGGCATCCAGGTGATCCTCTCGGTCGACGAGAAGGCCCGGTTCCTGCCCCTGTTCTCCCGGGGCCCGCTGGAGGGGATCGCCGGACTGCAGGTCTTCGAGGCGAACCGCGTCATCACGCGCGTCCTGAAGGCGGGGGACCGCCTGATCCGCCAGTCCAGCTACGTCCACAGCTATCCGCACTGCTGGCGCTGCCGCAATCCGCTCATCTACCGCGCCGTGTCCTCCTGGTACGTGGAGGTCACCAGGATCCGCGACCGCATGGTCGAACTCAACCAGGACATCACGTGGATCCCGGGCAACGTGAAGGACGGCCAGTTCGGCACCTGGCTCTCGAACGCGCGCGACTGGTCCATCAGCCGGAACCGGTTCTGGGGCAGCCCCATCCCGGTGTGGCAGTCCGACGACCCCGAGTACCCGCGTACCGATGTCTACGGCTCCCTCGCCGAGCTGCAGGCCGACTTCGGCCGGCTGCCCGTCAACCACGAGGGCGAGGTGGACCTCCACCGACCCTTCATCGACGAGCTGACACGTCCCAATCCGGACGATCCCACCGGCCGGTCGACCATGCGCCGCGTCGAGGACGTCCTGGACGTCTGGTTCGACTCCGGGTCCATGCCGTACGCCCAGGTGCACTACCCGTTCGAGAACGAGCAGTGGTTCCAGACCCACCATCCTGCCGATTTCATCGTGGAGTACATCGGGCAGACGCGCGGCTGGTTCTACATGCTACACATCCTCTCCACCGCCCTGTTCGACCGCCCGGCGTTCCGGAACGTCATCAGCCACGGGATCGTCCTCGGTTCCGACGGCCAGAAGATGTCCAAGAGCCTGAAGAACTACCCGGACGTCTCCGAGGTCTTCGACCGCGACGGCTCCGATGCCATGCGGTGGTTCCTCATGGCCTCGCCCATCCTCAGGGGCGGCAATCTGGTGGTCACCGAGCAGGGCATCCGCGACGGCGTCCGCCAGGTGATCCTGCCGCTGTGGAACGTCTGGCACTTCTTCGGCCTGTACACCAACGCGGCCTTCGACGGCGCGGGCTACGAGGCGAGGACCGTCACGCCGGGGGCCGCCGCGGACCTCGCCGAACCGATCGACCGGTACATCCTCGCGAATACCGGCAACCTGGTGCGCGATCTCACGGAGGCGCTGGACGCCTTCACCATCAGCGAGGCCTGCGAGTCCCTGCGCCGGTACCTGGACACCCTGACCAACTGGTACGTGCGGCGGAGCCGCCAGCGCTTCTTCGACGAGGACACGGACGCCTTCGACGTGCTCTACACGTGTCTGGAGACCGTGTGCCGTGTCGCGGCGCCGCTGCTGCCGCTCGTCACCGAGGAGATCTGGCGCGGGCTCACCGGCGGACGCTCGGTGCACCTGACCGACTGGCCGGACACGACGTCGTTCCCGGCCGACCCTGAGCTCGTGGAGCGGATGGACCGCACCCGCCAGGTGTGTTCGGTCGGCTCGAGCCTGCGGAAGGCCGCCAACCTGCGCGTCCGGTTGCCCCTGCGGGAGCTGACCGTCGTCGCTCCCGGCGCCACGGATCTCGGGGGCCAGTACCGCTCCATCATCGCCGACGAGCTCAATCTCAAGGAGGTGCGGCTCGTCGACTCGGCAGACGCGGATCCGTCGGAGTTCGGGATCACCCAGCGCCTCGTGGTCGACGCGCGCGCCGCCGGACCGCGCCTGGGCAGGAACGTGCAGACCGCCATCAAGGCCTCGAAGGCGGGGGAGTGGCACGTGGACGACGACGGCGGGGTCGTCGTCGGCGGCCTGGTGCTCGAACCATACGAATACACGCTCGACACCGTCGTGACGGGCACCGAGGCCGAGTCGAAGGCCGTGACGGTGCTTCCCGGTGGCGGCTTCCTCGTGCTCGACACCGAGGTCACGGACGAGCTCGCGGCCGAGGGCACCGCACGGGACGCGATCCGCGCCGTGCAGCAGGCACGCCGCGACGCGGATCTGCGCATCAGCGATCGCATCAGCACCGTCATCGGCGTGGCACCCGCGCAGGTCGCCGCACTGGAGGCGAACGCGGAGCTGATCAGTGCGGAGACCCTGACCGTCCGGCTGCGCATCATCGCCGACGAGGACGCCGACGGCGACTTCGCCATCACCGTCGAGAAGGTCACCGTCGAGCAACAGGAGTCAGTGCATGGATGACACGAACGGCACCACCGACACCGGCAGCGCCGGGATCGAGCGGCCGGATCACGACGCCTTCTCCGTGGAGAGCGTCTACGCCGAGCTGCTCAGCCGCGCCCCGGAGGACAGGATGGAACCCCGGATGGCTCCGCTGCACCGGGCCATGGAGATTCTCGGGGAGCCGAACCGGGCCTTCCCGATCATCCACATCACGGGGACCAACGGGAAGACCTCGACCGCCCGGATGATCGAGAGCATCCTGCTGGCGCACGATCTGCGCACGGGCCGCTACACCAGCCCCCACCTGTCGCGGGTGACCGAGCGCATCAGCATCGACGGGGAGTCGGTCGCGGACGAGACGTTCGTCCGCGTGTGGGACGAGATCAAGCCGTACCTGGACATCGTCGACGGCGAGCTCCTCCTCGCCGGGGAAACACGCCTGACCTACTTCGAGTGCATCACCATCCTCGCGTTCGCCATCTTCGCCGACGAGCCGATCGACGTCGGCGTGATCGAGGTG
The DNA here is from genome assembly GCF_947493765.1 of uncultured Arthrobacter sp. GTDB lineage: Bacteria > Actinomycetota > Actinomycetes > Actinomycetales > Micrococcaceae > Arthrobacter_D. The sequence goes on along the minus strand of NZ_CANLSZ010000001.1, from coordinate 67,105 downwards.
GGACTCGGCGGGGTCACGGACGCCACCAACGTGGGCGACGGCCAGGTGGCCGTCATCACGCCCATCTCCCTCGACCACACGGATCTCCTCGGGGACACGGTGGAGGACATCGCCCTGGAGAAGGCCGGCATCGTCAAGCCCGGCGCCTTCCTCGTCAGTGCCGTCCAGCCCCGCGACGCCGCGCAGGTCCTCCTGGAGCGGGCGCAGGAGGTCGGCGCGGAGTTCCGCTTCGAGGGCATCGAGTTCGGCGTCGAGTCCAGGGCGATCGCCGTCGGCGGACAGGTGGTGTCGCTCAGCGGCCTCGCGGGTCGCTACGGCGAGCTGCTGGTCCCGCTGCACGGCGAGCACCAGGCGGAGAACGCCGCGCTGGCCGTCGCCGCGGTGGAGGCCTTCCTCGGCGGTGGCGAGCGGGAGCTGGACACGACGCTCGTGCGCAACGGCCTGCGCGCCGTCACCTCACCCGGCCGTCTCGAGGTGGTCCGCACCGCCCCGAGCATCATCGTCGACGCCGCGCACAACCCGGCCGGTGCCCGTGCCGCAGCGAAGGGCATCAAGGAGGCCTTCGACTTCTCGCGCCTGGTCCTGGTGATCGGGGCGCTGCAGGACAAGGACGCGGCCGGGATGCTCGCGGAACTGCACGAGGAGCTCGGCGGGATGCTCGAGGACCTCTGCCTCACGCAGTCCACGTCCCCGCGCTCCGTGCCCGCAGCGGATCTCCTGCAGGCAGCCCTCGCCGCCGGATTCGCCGAGGAGAACATCACCATCCTCCCGGGGCTCGACGACGCCCTGGAGTGGGCCGTGATGAAGGCGGAGGAGAACAACGACCTCGCCGGCGGGATCCTCGTGACCGGCTCCATCACCGTGATCGGCGAAACCCGAACGTTGCTGGGGAAGTAGGTACCGCCATGGCACGCATGACGAGGGCGCAGCGCGAGTGGCGGCCCGGAATGCCCCGGAAGCGCCGGTCCACGAAGGTCCTGTTCGCCTCGACGGTCCTGGCGCTCGAGGCGTTCGTGGTGTTCTTCGCGACCCTGGCCGTCCTCGGGCTCAGACGCGACGAGATCAGCCCCGTGCTGATCCTGACGTCGGGACTGATCCTCAGCGTCGTCCTGATCCTCACCTGCGCCGTGGTGACGAAGCGATGGGGGATCGGCCTCGGCTGGTTCCTACAGCTGGTCATCATCGCCGGCGGTTTCCTGGAGCCCACCATGTTCCTGGTGGGTGCCGCGTTCGCCGTGACCTGGCTCTACGGCATCCGCCAGGGCACCCGCGTGGACCGGGAGAACGTGGAACGCGACAGGCTGCAGGCCGAGTGGGAGAAGGCGAACCCCGAGTGAGTCCGTCGGTAGAATCTGACCAAGCACCCAACCATCGCGGCATCACCGACGCCGCAGAGCCAGGAGATCACATGACCACCGAGCGCACCCTCGTCCTCGTCAAGCCCGACGGCGTAGCCCGCGGGCTGACCGGGACCATCCTGGCGCGGATCGAGGCCAAGGGCTACAGCATCGCCGAACTCAAGCAGGTGCACGCCACGCGCGAGCTGCTCGAGCAGCACTACGCCGAGCACGCCGGCAAGCCCTTCTTCGAGCCGCTCGTCGAGTTCATGCTGAGCGGACCCGTCGTGGCGGCGGTGTTCGAGGGACAGCGCGTCATCGAGGGCCTCCGCTCCCTCGCCGGCGCCACGGAACCCACGGCGGCGGCGCCGGGCACCATCCGCGGCGACCTGGGGCGCGACTGGGGCGTCAAGGTCCAGCAGAACCTGGTCCACGGCTCGGACTCGGCGGAGTCGGCCGAGCGCGAGATCGGAATCTGGTTCGCCTGAGCCCCGCGCGCCGGATCGTGTGCCCGGGGCAACGGTGTTGGTAGGTTGGGACCATGATGACCTACAGCAGACTGGGCTCCTCCGGACTCAGCGTTTCCACCGTCGGGCTCGGCTGCAACAACCTGGGCAGGGCCGGCACCACCTCCGAGTCGCAGGAAGGGACCGACGCCGTCGTCCACGCCGCGATCGACGCCGGCATCACGCTCTTCGACGTCGCCGACATGTACGGCAGGGCGCCGGGGGTGAGCGAGGTCCAGCTCGGCAGGGCCCTCGGTTCCCGGCGCGACGACGTCGTCCTCGCCACGAAGTTCGGGCTCGACATGGACGGCGTCAACGGGCCGGACTGGGATGCGCGCGGATCGCGCCGTTACATCGTCCGGGCAGCGGAAGCCTCGCTGCGTCGCCTCGGTACCGAGTGGATCGACCTGTACCAGTACCACACCCCGGACGTCCTGACGCCGATCGAGGAGACCCTGGCCGCCCTCGACGATCTCGTCACCAGTGGGAAGGTGCGCTATCTGGGACACTCGAATTTCTCGGGCTGGCAGGTGGCGGAGGCCGAGTTCACTGCTCGCAGCGGCGGCTACACGCCCTTCATCTCGGCGCAGAATCCCTACAGCCTGCTGGACCGCCGGCTGGAGCGTGAGCTGGTGCCGGCCGCCGAGGCGTACGGACTCGGCATCCTGCCGTACTTCCCGCTCGCGAACGGCCTCCTCACCGGCAAGTACCGCCGGGACGAGGTGCCGGCGGGAAGCCGCCTGACGCACTCCCGGAAGAATCTGCTGGAGACCGCCGACTGGGACCAGCTCGAGGCGTACTCCCGCTTCGCCGCGGAACGGGAGGTCAGCGAGGTGCAGATCGCCTTTTCCTGGTTGGCCGCCCAGCCGTCCGTCGGCTCCGTGATCGCCGGAGCGACGTCGCCCGAGCAGGTGCGGCAGAACGCCGCCGCAGCGGACTGGACGCCGTCGGCGGAGGATCTGCGGGAGCTGGACCGGATCTTCCCCGTCTGACCGGCAGCGGCCCCGGGGCGTTCTCCCGGCGAGAGAGTGCACACGCACGAAGAGAAGGAGGAGGGCCGGTGGTCACCGGCCCTCCTCCTTCCGTCTCCCAGGTCAGCTCTTGAGGCTGTCGACGAAGTCGGGGTTCTCCTCCAGCCACTGGTCCACGGCCTCGGCCTCCTTGCCCGAGCCGAACTCGTTGACCACGAGGTCCTCGAGCTGGCCGTACTGCTCGTCGTCGAGCGTGAAGTTGGCCATCATGTCGGCCACCTCGGGGAAGTCCTCCGCGAAGCCCGTGCGGGCGAGGGTGTGCAGGCCCTCCACGGGACCGAGCGCACCCTCGGGGTCCTCCAGGTCCTTCAGCGGGAAGGCGCTGTTGGCCCAGAACGGCTTCCACAGGGTCACCACGATGTCTTCCTCGGAGTCGATGGCGCTCTGCAGTTCGGTGAGCATCGCGGTGGTGGAGGACTCCACCAGCTCGTAGTCGCTCTCGAGCCCGTAGGTCGGCATCACGTTGTCCTTGGTGACGGCGGTGAGGCCCGCGCCTGGCTCGATTCCCACGATCCTGCCGTCGAACTGGTCGGCGTTACCCGTCAGATCGGCGATCGACGCGATGTCGGTGTACTCCGGGACGGCGAAGGTGAGCTTCGCGTTGTCGTAGTAGGTACCGAGATCCTCGATGTCGTCCCCGTACTCCTCCATGTACTCGGCGTGGGTCGCGTCGGGCCAACCCGAGGGGTAGACGTCCACGTCGCCGTTGGACAGCCCGGTGTACAGCGGGGCCGCCTCGCTCAGCTCCGTGATCTCCACCTCGAAGCCCTCGTCCTCGAGGATGTCCTGCCACAGGTAGGCCGTGCTCAGGCCGTCGGTCCAGGAGGGGATGATGCCCAGGGCGATGGTCTGGTTCTCCCCGGTCGAAGCGCTGTCTCCGGCGCTGTCGCCGGAGCTGTCGGATCCGCAGGCGGTGGCGCCGAGCGTGAGGCTCGTCAGGACGGCGAACAGGCCGAGATTACGTGCGTGCAATGTCTTCGTCATGGCTCTTCTTCCTTTTCTCATCGGAGGGAACCGCTGGTGGAGGGTTCCCGTGCAGTAGCTGGGGGATCAGGTGGGGCTGCCCGCGGGGACGGGGGCAGCGGTGGTGCGGGACCGGCCGAGCATGCGGCCGAAGCCGCCGGTGATGCGGCGGGCTCGGGCTGCTGCCCCGCCGCCCACCGCCGCGGTGGTCCGGTCCAGGTAGATGGCCAGGACCACGACCGACAGGCCGGCCTCGAAGCCGAGGCCGATGTCGAGCTGGGAGATGGAGGAGGTCACGGCCCCGCCGAGTCCTCCGGCGCCCACGAGTCCGGCGATCACCGCCATCGACAGTGCCAGCATGATGACCTGGTTGACGCCGGCCATGATGGTGGGCAGCGCCAGGGGAATCTGGATCCCGCGGAGGATCTGACCGGGTGAGCTGCCGAAGGCGTGACCGGCTTCGACCACCTCGGCGTCGACCTGGCGGATCCCGAGTTCGGTCAGGCGGACCCCGGGCGGCAGCGCGAAGATCACGGTGGCGACCACGCCTGGTCCCACGCCGATACTGAACAGGGTGACCATGGGTACCAGCCAGACGAACGCGGGCATGGTCTGCATGAGGTCCATCACGGGACGAACGGCGTTGCTCACAGAGTCGGAGCGTGCCGCCGCCAAGCCGATGGGTATGGCGATGACGAGTGCGATGATCGTGGCGACGAGCACCAGGGCGAGAGTCTCCATCGCGTTCTCCCACTGGTCCACGCTGATGACGAAGGCCAGGCCGATGAAGGACACGACCGCGAACTTCCAGTCCTTGACCAGCCAGGCGAGGGCGGCGAACAGGATCACGAGGATCAACGGAGGAAGAGTGTTCAGGCCATCGGCCAGCCCGCCGGTAGCGCCGGAGACCACATCGCTGATCAAGTCGAAGAACGCGCCGAGGTTGTGGTCCACCCAGTCGAACACGACCTCGATGCCGTCGCCGACCGGCACCCGGGGCACACCGGTCTCACTGAACTGACTGGTGGGTACGCTCATGCCATCACCTTCTGGTCGGGTCCTATGTGCTCGACGACCGTGTTGGGGTCACCGAGGGCGTTGAGGAGGGTGACGCGCGGCACCACTCCGCGGAGCTTGCCGTGCTCGTCGACCACCGCCAGTGCCGCAGGGCTCTCCGCGGCGGCGGTGATCAGATCGGCGAGGGCGGTGTCGACGCGCACGGTCGCGGCACTGCGCAGCAGCCCGTCGAGATCGTCCGAGCCCTTGCGGACCGCGTCGGCCACCTCGTGCTCGTGCACGATGCCCCGCAGGGTCTTGTCGCGGCCCACCACCATGATGCTGGAGAGCTGGTTCTCGCGCAGGAGTCGGTGGGCGGCGCGGGGGCCCTGCTCGCTTCCCAGGAGCGCCACGGGTGCCTCCATGATCGCCGAGGCGGTGAGGACCCTCGTGCGGTCCACGTCCTGCACGAACTGGGCCACGTAGTCGTTCGCGGGGTCGTTGAGGATCTGCTCCGTCGTACCGACCTGCACGATCCGCCCGTCGCGCATCATCGCGATCCTGTCGCCGAGGCGCATGGCCTCGTTGAGGTCGTGGGTGATGAACAGGATGGTCTTGCCGAGCTGGTGCTGCAGATCCACCAGCTGGTCCTGCATCTCCCGGCGGATCAGGGGGTCGAGGGCGCTGAACGCCTCGTCCATGAGCATGATGTCGGTTTCCGCAGCCAGTGCCCGGGCGAGGCCCACGCGCTGACGCATGCCTCCGGAGAGTTCGCCCGGCAGGGAGCCTCCCCAGCCGTCGAGACCGACCATCTGCAGTGCCACCTCGGCCTTCGCCTCGCGCTCGGAGCGGTTGAGGCCCTGGACCTTGAGCCCGTAGGCCGCGTTCTCCCCGACGGTGCGGTGGGGGAGGAGCGCGAAGTGCTGGAAGACCATGCTGACCTTCTCCCGCCTCACCCGGCGCAGGTCCTTGCCGCCGAGTCGCGTGATGTCCTCACCGCCGATGCTCATGGAACCCGCGGTGGGCATGAGGAGTCCGTTCACCATCCTGATGAGCGTCGACTTGCCCGATCCGGACAACCCCATGACCACGAAGATCTCGCCCTCGCCGACGTCGAACGTGGCGTCGATGACGGCGGGGGTCAGGTCGTCCTTGCGGAGTTCCTCGCGGGTCGCGCCGGAGCGCAATCTCTCGACAGCTCGCTCGGGCTTGGGGCCGAAGACCTTGAAGATCTCGGTGGCCTCGATAACTGGCACGAATACTCCGTTCCTCGACTTGAATCGTTCTCTCGGTGTTTCGCCTGCTGCATGCAAAGTGGATCGGATCGACAATTCCCTGCGGGATCTGGACAGGGCTGGACAGCGTCCGTTGAACCGATGAGTCAATATACCCCTGCGGAATGCACGAAATCCGGCCGGGAAAAGCCCGGCGGCGATGCCTCCTCCCCGGCGGACAGGGAGGACGACGCTCCCGGATCGCCGTCAGCTGGCCGATGTCCGCCGGGCCCTCGTACCCGCCGGCCCGGTGGTCGGCGCCCCCCGGGCGGGGGTAAATAGGTGCTCAGTCGTTACATGGGAGAGCGTTGTCCACGCCGAACAGGTCGAATCCCAGAAGTCTCACTCGTTGAGCTGCGCGACATATCGTTCGATCCTGCGCTGGGGGAGCAGCCACATGAGGGCGACGATCGCGTAGGTTCCCAGCCCGATCCACGGGTGGACCAGGGTCGCCGCCATCCCGACGAGATAGAGCAGGGGAGACAGCTTCCCCTTCCGGTCGTCGCGCAGCGCGCGGGCGAGGTGGCCGTCGGGACCGTCCTGCCTGACGAGGGCGACACGGAGCATCAGGAAGGCGATGGCGGACAGCAGGAGGTCGATGCCGTAGGTGAGGACCGGTACCTGTGCGAAGTCCGTCTGCTGCATCCACCGGGTGCTGAACGGGATGAGCGAGAGCCAGAAGAGGAGGTGGAGATTCGCCCACAGCACCGTCCCGTTCACCTTTCCGGCCAGGTGCACCAGGTGGTGGTGATTGTTCCAGTAGATGCCGACGAACGCGAAGCTCAGCAGATAGCTGAGGAAGACCGGGAGGACCTGGCGCAGGCCCTCCCAGCTCGGTTCCGCGGGAGCGCTCAGCTCCAGCACCATGATGGTGATGATGATGGCCAGCACGCCGTCACTGAAGGCCTCGAGGCGACTCGTGTTCATGCCGTGTGCTCCCCGGGGCCAGGGCGCGACCGCGCCGGGAAACTACCCGTGCAGCCGGTCCGTCCAGTCGGCCGGAACGCGCCCGGCAGGTCCTGGCACCGGTTGGGATTCTGGCCGGGCCCGCGGCTCGGCCAGATCGGGGCCCTCGAACGACTCCTCGGTCTCGGCGTTCCAGAACCAGGTCTCGCCCGGCTCGAAGCTCGTGAGCACCGGGTGTTCCGCTTCCCGCGCGTGGGCGGAGCTGTGCTGCGAGGGTGAGCTGTCGCAGCAGCCGATGCGTCCGCACTGGGCGCAGCGCCGCAGGTGGAACCACCAGCCCGCGCCGTCACCGGCCAGGCAGTCCGCGCAACCGGTACCGCTCGGCGCTCTGGAGGGATCGATGTGATTCGTGGGGGTCGTGTCCAAGACGGGTCCGTCCTTCCGGGAGGGGTGCGATCGCGCTGCTGTGCCGCCGGCTTCGGCGGGTACCGCCGCGTCAGTGCGACGGCCGGAGGGCGTGGTCGGCCCACTCGGTGAAGGTGGTCCAGTGTATCCGGGGGTGATCGGCGTGCAGCCGTGCCACATCGACCTGGTACCCGGGGCCCTGCAGGAAGGACCACATGGCGTGCATGTCCTGGTTCCCGATGGCACCGAGCGGGGTCTGTTCGTGGTGCACGGGCCGATCGAGTGCGTCCGCCAGGGCTCGGGCCATGAGCGCGGGCGTCGGCGCGTCGCTGGCCAGTTCGATGCGGGAACCCACGAAGGAGCCCGGATCGAGGAGGACGGTAGCGGCGAAGGCCCCGAGATCCGCGCGGTGCAGCTGTTGCAGGGGCCGATCGGGCGCCAGGGGGAGCTCGAGGACGCCGTCGCGGATCTGCTGCTCCCCGCCGAGCGCGTTGTCGAAGAAGTAGGTGGGCCCGAGGATGGTGTACGACAGGTCCGACGCGGTGAGTTCTGCCTCGATGACCGCCTTGCTCTCGAAGTGGGGCACGCCGCTGTCCTGCTGCGCCCCGGCGACCGAGCTGAGGACAAGATGGGGTACCCGTGCCGCCTCCGCTGCTGCGAGGATGGCCCGGCCCTGCGCGATCTCGGCGTCCGTGCCGCCCTCGAACGGTGTGGTGACGGCGAAGACCGACCGCACACCGCGCATGGCCTGCGCCAGCGAGTCGGCGTCGTCGAGCGAGCCGGCCACGACGTCCACACTGTCCTGCCGGAGCCGGCGCGCGGACTCCGAGTCCGGGCGGCGCACCAGCCCGCGCACCGGCGCACCGCGCACCGAGAGGGCGTCGACGACGGCGCTGCCCTGACCTCCCGTGGCCCCCAGGACCAGGACGGGCGCGTCGGCGGCGGTCACGGGTTCTCCTGTGCCGGGATGTCGACGGTCGGATCACCGAGGGTCCTGCTCATGAGTCATCGCCCGGGCGGTCCGCGAACGTGCCCTCGAGCATCCCCGTCGCCTGCCCGATCTCGATGAGGTAGCCGTCCGGGTCGCGCAGGTAGCAGCGGATCTCGGCCTTGCGGTCCAGGGGTTCGGTGAGGAACTCCGCGCCCTTGGCGGTGGCGGCCTCGTAGAAGGCCGCGATATCGGCGACCCGCACATTCAGGAAGGAGGTGATGGGATCACCCTCCTCCGGTGCACGCAGACTGAGATCGGGCTTGTCGGGAGTGGGGCCGCCACCCGGATTCATGATGATCCAGCTGTTGGCCACCTTCACCATGCCGGGATTCCCCGGCAGGACCACCTCGCCCCCGAAGATGTCCGCGTAGAATTCCCGGGAACGCTCCACATCCCGGACGGTGATGTAGTGCGCCAGGGTCAAACCCTGCTCGGGGGCGGGTAGATCTTCTCGGTCCATGATGCTGTTCCCTTCATCGGGTGCGCTTCGGCGGCGAGGCCTCCGACCACGCCACGCCAGCGCCGCCCGGGAGGTCGAGGCGTCCCGCAGGATCGCCCATCCGGGCATCACTGCCGATGGAACTGCTTGCCGTTCACGCGCTCCGAGGCACCCACGCGGTCGAGGTAGGGCGTGATGCCGCCGAGATGCATGGGCCATCCGGCGCCCATGATCATGCACAGATCGACGTCCTCGGGGCCGGCCACCACACCTTCGTCGAGCATGCGCCCGATCTCGTCCGCGAGACCGTCCTGCGTGCGCCGGAGGACCTCCTCGGCCGTGGACGGGCTGCTGCCGCGCTCCATGAGGTCCAGTGTCGACCCGGGCACTGCGTACGACCCGTCCTCCTGCTTCTCCCACAGGCCCTTGACCCCGGCGTCGATCAGCTTCTGCTGGTTCTCCGAGACGTGGAACCGGTCACCGAAAGCGGTGTGCAGGGACTCCTGGACGTGCTGACCCACAGGTAGTCCCACCAGGGCGAGGAGCTTGAAGGGGCTCATCGGCAGGCCCATCGGAGCGAGGGCCGTGTCCGCGGTCGCTGCATCCGTACCCTCGTCGAAGGCCGCGGTGATCTCCCCGAACATCCGGCCCAGGATGCGGTTGACCACGAAGGCGGGGGCATCCTGGACCAGGACGGCGTTCTTCTTCAGCCCCTTCGCGAGGACGAAGGCCGTGGCCAGGACGGCGTCGTCGGTCTTCGGCGCGCGGACCACCTCGAGCAGCGGCATGGCGGCGACCGGATTGAAGAAGTGGAAGCCCACCACACGCTCGGGGTGCTGCAGGTCCGCCGCCATCTCGGCGACGGAGAGCGAGGACGTATTGGTCGCGAGGATGCACTCGGGGGAGACGACGGCCTCCACCTCCGCGAAGACCTGCTTCTTGACGGACAGCTCCTCGAAGACCGCTTCGATGACGAAGTCGGCGTCCGCGAAGGCATCCTTCGACACCGAGCCGGTCACGAGGGCACGGGTGCGGTTCGCCGCGTCCTGGGACAGGCGCTTCCGGCCGAGCATCTTCTCGATCTCCGCGTGGACGTACGCCACACCCTTGTCCACGCGTGCCTGGTCGATGTCGGTGAGGACCACCGGGACCTTCAGCTGGCGTGCGAAGAGGAGGGCGAGCTGACTCGCCATGAGCCCGGCGCCCACGACGCCCACCTTCGACACCGGGCGGGCGAGTTTCCTGTCCGGTGCTCCTGCGGGGCGTTTGCCACGCTTCTGCACGAGGTCGAGGAAGGCGTACACCGTCGACTGGAACTCCGGTGTCTGCATCAGCTCGGCCAGGGCGTTGCACTCCGCCGCCGCGGATTCGTGCCGCGACAGCCGGAGGCCCGCCTCGAGCAGGTCCAGCACGCGCGACGGCGCAGGAGCGGCGTTGCCCGTCCTCGCCTCGACGAACGCCCGCCCGGACGCGACGGCCGACACCCAGGCGTCGTCGTCGTAGTCGGCGAGTCGGCCGCGGCGCTGCTCCACGGACTCCTGCGCGCTGCCACCGCGGAGCACGCGGGCCGCCCAGAGGAGGGACTGCTCGAGATAGTCCGCGGGCTCGAAGAGTGCGTCGGCGATACCGAGCTCGTACGCCTCCGTGCCGCTGAGGCTCCGATTGTTGCTCAGGGGGTTCTCGATCATGACCTTGACCGCGTTCGCGGGGCCGATCAGGCGGGGCAGGCGGTACACGCCGCCCCAGCCCGGGACCAGCCCGATGAAGGCCTCGGGAAGACCGATGCCCTTGGCCCCGGTAGACACCGTGCGGTAGTTGGCTGCCAGCGCCACCTCCAGCCCTCCGCCGAGCGCGACGCCGTTGATGAAGGCGAAGCTCGGCACGCCCATGTCGGCGAGCAGATCGTACGCCTCGTGCCCGAGTTCGGCCATGAGCCTGCCCAGGTGCTCGGACTTCACGCTCTTCACGGTGCTGAGATCCGCTCCGGCCACCAGGAAGTAGGGCTTGCCCGTGACGGCGACTCCCACGATCTCCCCGGACGCCGCCCGCTCCTTCAGGGACTCGAGGGTGCGGCCGAACTCGATCAGGGTGCTGGGACCGAGCGTGGTCGGCTTCGTCTGGTCGAGGTCGTTGTCCAGCGTGACCAGCGCGAGGACACCGGCGTCCTCGGGCAGATCGATGTCCTGGACATAGGAGTGGGTGACGATCTCCGCGGGGAAGAGCCCGGCCAGTTCGTCGTAGCGTTCGAAGCTCATGCTGCATCCTGTCCGTAGTGCTCGTGGTGGGGGTTCTCCCAGATGACGGTGGCACCCATCCCGAGGCCGATGCACATCGTCGTCATGCCGTACCGGACGCCGGGGTCTTCCTCGAACTGGCGGGCGAGCTGGTTCATCAGCCGGACGCCGGAGGACGCCAGCGGGTGACCGACGGCGATCGCGCCACCGTAACGGTTGACGCGGGGATCCTCGTCGTCGATGCCGAAGTGGTCGAGGAAACTCAGCACCTGCACGGCGAAGGCCTCGTTGATCTCGAACAGACCGATGTCCTCGATCTCCAGCCCGGTCTGGCGCAGGGCCTTCTCCGTCGCGGGCACCGGCCCCATGCCCATCACCTCGGGCTCCACCCCGGCGAAGGCATAGCCGACCAGGCGCATCCGGACGGGAAGCCCGAGCTCCTCCGCGGCGTCGCCCGAGGCGAGCAGGGCTACCGTGGCCCCGTCGTTCAGCCCTGCCGCGTTGCCCGCGGTCACCCGACCGTGGGCGCGGAACGGCGTGCGCAGGCTCGCGAGATCCTCCAGCGTGGTGCCCGGGCGGGGTGGCTCGTCCGCGGTGTTCAGTGTCCAGCCGGATCCGGCCTTCTTGCCGGCCACCGGTACGAGGTCGGGCTGGATCTGCCCGGCATCGTAGGCTTTCGCGAGCTTCTGCTGGCTCCGCACAGCGTAGGCGTCGGTCCGGTCCTTGGTGATACCGGGGAAACGGTCGTGCAGATTCTCGGCGGTGTTGCCCATGTTGAGTGCGGCGGGATCGACGATCCGCTCCGACACGAAGCGCGGGTTGGGATCCGCTCCGGACCCCATGGGATGGTTCCCCATGTGCTCCACTCCTCCTGCGATCACCACGTCGTAGGCCCCGAAGGCGATCCCCGACGCGGTGGTGGTGACGGCCGTCATGGCTCCGGCGCACATGCGGTCGATAGCGAAGCCCGGCACCGTCCGGGGGAGTCCCGCGAGGAGGGCCGCGGTGCGGCCGATGGTGAGGCCCTGGTCGCCTGTCTGCGTGGTGGCGGCGATGGCCACCTCGTCCACGCGCTCGGCCGGCAGCGAGGGATTGCGCCTCATCAGGTCCCGGATGCACTTGACCACGAGGTCGTCGGCGCGCATGCCCGCGTAGATCCCCTTCTCACCCGCTCGTCCGAACGGGGTCCGTACTCCGTCGACGAAGACGACGTCGCGCACCGATCTCGTTGCGCTCCGTGTGGACGCGGTGCCGGTTTGTGGGCTCACGTGTGCTCCTCCTTGAGATGTTGATCCGCGCCAATGTTACTGGCGGGTAACATAGCGTGCAACCAATGCTCCGGGTCCGGACTCAGGATCCGGGAGCGACGCGGACATCCTGCTGATTCTTGTCGATCAGGGGTTCGGGGTCGAGGAAGGCCACGGTGATGATCGCTGCGACCTGCTCCACCTGCCAGCGGCGGGCGCCGAGTTCGGACAGTGCCGCCGAGATGCTCTCCAGCGAGATCTCGGCGGGCGGACGCCAGGCGACGCGGCGGAGGTGATCAGGGGTGATCAGGTTCTCGACGGGCATGGCGAGATCCTCCGCGCGACGTGCCACGCGGGGGCGCGCCGTCTGGAGTCGGGCCGCCGCTTCCGGATCCCGCTCGGGCCAGGTGCGCGGGGGCGGGGGGGAGTTGGTCGGGATGTGCAGCGGCGGCAGCTCGGTGAGCTTCCTCGCCTCGCTGATGCTCCGCAGCCACCGCGGAGCCTCCTTCTGTGCCGCCCGCCCGTGGAAGCCCTTGGTGGCGAGCAGTTGCGGAACGGTGCTCGGCATGACCTTCGCCGCGGCGATGATCGCAGAGTCGGGGATCAGTCGTCCGGGTGCGACGTCGCGGCGCTGCGCGAGTTCCTCGCGTTCGAGCCAGATCTGCCGGACCGCGGCGATCTGTCGCCTGTCGCGCAACTGGTGGAGTCCTGACGTCCGGCGCCACGGATCCACCCGGGGTTCTGCCGGCGGAGTGCTCCGGATGTGCTCGAACTCCTCCTCCGCGAGGGACAGTTTGCCACCCTCGTCGAGCAGGGCGGCGAGCTTGTCGCGCAGCTCCGTGAGGACCTCGACGTCGAGCGCCGCGTAGCGGAGCCATGGTTCGGGCAGGGGCCGCTTGGACCAGTCGGCGGCGGAGTGCTCCTTCGCCAGGGTGAAGCCGAGCTGGGACTCGATGACCGCGGCGAGCCCCACCCGGGGAAGACCGGCAAGCCGGGCTGCGAGTTCGGTGTCGAAGAGTTTGCTGGGGTGCATGCCGAGGTCGGCCAGCCCGGGCAGGTCCTGGTTGGCGGCGTGGAGGATCCATTCGACGCCTGCGAGCGCGTCGTCGATGATGCGGAGGTCGTCGAACGGCTCGGGATCGATGAGCCAGGTCCCGGCACCCCGACGGCGGATCTGCACGAGGAACGCCCGCTGGCCGTAGCGGAACCCGGAGGCCCGCTCCGCATCCACACCGGCCGGTCCGGTCCCCGCGGCCAGGGCGGCTGCCGCGCGCTCCAGCCCGGCTCGGGTGTCGATGACGAGGGGGACGCCGTCCTGCGGTTCGTCCAGCAGCGGGAGGCCGGGGGCGTCGGGTTCGACGGCGGAGGCAGCGGGGGTGGTGCTGTCCGTCTGTTCGGAGGTATGGGCACTCATGGTCCTCGCAGTCTAGCCCCGTCGGTTCCCGACGCTTCAGGACCGGCGGTGGGGCAGGTGGGCCACGCCTTCGGGCAGCGGGGGAAGACCGGCGAACACGCGGACCAGGTCCGACCACGCCTCGAGGTGACGGCGGATGCCCGCGACCTCCGGTGTCCACGACGCCCGCAGCTCCACATCTACGGTGTCGGGACGATCCGCCAGGGTGCCGAAACTCTCGGAGTGGATCCGGGTCGCCGTCCCGGCGGTGCTGTGGTGGCGGGCCCCGTGGTTCTCGAGCGCCTCACAGAGCCAGGTCCAGGCGACCGAGCCGAGGAGCGCGTCCTCTCCCATGGAGGATTCGAGTTGCGCGCGGATGTAGGTGACGATCCGGAACCTCCCGTTCCACACGGAGGAGCCCTGCGGATCGTAGAGCAGGATGAAACGGCCGGTGGCGAGCTCCTCGGGTTCCGGCGCAGGGGTGAACAGGCGCTGCGGGGAGATCGGTCCCGTGGACGGGTGGTCCATCACGTCGGCCCCGAGGGCGACGGCGAACGGGGCGAGACGGGAGGGTGCGGGGATCTCCTCCAGGCGGAGGGCGCTGCGACGCACGGCCGCCCGGAGTGCGGTCAGGACATCGACGAACTCCGCAGGAAGCTGCGACACGCCACCGGTTGCACTCACCCCCGCAGATTATGCGCTGTGTCGGCCGGAGGCTGGGCGGCGCGCCGTGGAGGGCCCGTAGGCCCTTATCGTCCGCGCGCAGCCGGGCTTCCGAGCGGCAGGAATACAGTCCGGATCAGGCTGCCGCTTCCCGGCGGATGGCCTCGACGAAGGCGTCGACGTCGTCCTCCGTGGTGTCGAACGAGCACATCCAGCGCACCTCGCCCGCTGCGAGGTCCCAGTCGTAGAACCGGAAGCTCTCGCGGACGCGATCGGCGGCGCCGGGAGGGAGGATGGCGAAGACCGCGTTGGCCGTGGTCTCCTGCGTCAGCGTCACACCTTCGATGCCGCGGACACCCTCCGTGAGACGGGCGGCCATGGCATTGGCGTGGGTGGCCGAGCGGAGCCACAGGTCGCCCTCGAGCAGGGCGACCAGCTGCGCCGAGACGAAGCGCATCTTCGAGGCGAGCTGCATGTTGAGCTTGCGCAGGTAGTCGAGACCGGTGGATGCTTCCTGATTCAGCACGACGACGCACTCGCCGAACATGAGGCCGTTCTTCGTGCCGCCGAAGGAGAGGATGTCCACCCCGGCGTCGCGCGTGAAGGCGCGCAGGGGTTGGCCGAGTGCAGCCGCTGCGTTCGCGAGGCGCGCCCCGTCCATGTGCAGGCGCATGCCCTTGGCGTGGCAGTGGTCGGCGATGGCCCTGATCTCGGCCACGGAGTAGAGCGTGCCCAGTTCGGTGGTCTGGGTGATGGACACGGCCAGGGGCTGCGCCCGGTGCTGGTCCCCCCAGCCCCAGGCCTCCCGGTCGATGAGCGCCGGGGTCAGCTTGCCGTCGGGAGTGGGCACGGTGAGGAGCTTGATCCCGCCCACGCGCTCCGGAGCGGCATTCTCGTCCACGTTGATGTGGGCTGTCTGCGGGCAGATCACGGCACCCCAGCGCGGGAGGATCGACTGCAGCGAGAGCACATTCGCCCCCGTGCCGTTGAAGACGGGGAAGATGGAGATGCCGTCGCCGAAGTGGTGCTCCATCACCTCGAGGAGCCGGGCGGTGTACTGGTCCTCGCCGTACGCCACCTGGTGGCCCTCGTTCGCGGCGGCCAGCGCCGTGAGGACCTCGGGGTGCACGCCCGAGTAGTTGTCGGAGGCGAAGCTGCGCAGGGTGCGGTCGTGCAGGCTCGTGGGCGCGTGGTTCACAGCGGGAACATCCATGGTGTCGGTCACTGGACCATTATCCCCGACCGGCGTCGATGCGGGCTCCGTTGATCTCCGCGGCAGGGCTGTCCAGGAGGGACACGAGAGTCGTCGCGAGATCATCGACGTGCGTGAAGCCCGGGAAGGATCGCTCGGGCTGCTCGGCGCGCATCGCGTCGTCGACGAGCGCCTTGACCACGACGGCGGTGGAGGCCGCCTCCGCCTCGTCCTTCGCGAAACCCTGAGCCACGGCTTGCAGCCAGGCATCCACGGAGGCCTTCACGGCCGCGTAGGAGGCGTTGGCGGCGGTCGGCCTGGCCACCGCCGTCGCGGAGACCGCGGCGATCCGGCCGCCCCGGTCCGCGAGCTGGTCGTAGAAGGCCCTGCTCGTGTTGAAGAGCGTGAGGAACACCGTTCGGTGCAGGAACTCGTAGTCCTCCGCCGACTGGGTGGTGATGCCCTTGCCGCCGCGCCACCCACCCACGAGATGGAAGAGGGCGTCGGCCCCGCCGTGGTCCTGCCTCACCCGGGCCGCGAGATCGGCGACGGCTGCCTCGTCCGTCAGGTCGCACACCTGCCGGTCCACGCCGTCGAGCTCCGCGTAGGCGGCGGCGAGGCGTGCGGCGTCGGAGCCGACCGCGACCACGCCCACGCCCTTCTCGAGGAGCCTGCGGGTCAGGGCGACGCCCGAAGCACTCGTGGCTCCGGCCACGACCGCGGTCCGGTGTGCGTCGGACGCACTCATGCGGAGTCCGCCGTGATGCCCGCTGTGGACTCGATGACCGGCTTCATCTTGCGGTCGAGCGCCTCGAAGAACATGGAGAGCGGGAACTCGTCATCGAGCACGGCGTCGGTGAGCGCCCGGGGCGGGCCGGAGAGCTCGAGCGCGTCCGGGCCCTTCGCCCACACCGAGGCGGGGTGCGGGGTGACCGTCGCGGAGACGAGCTCGTAGGCGGCGAGCCAGTGGGCGATCTTGGGCCGGTCGATGGAGCGCCAGTACAGCTGCTCGATCTGCTCACCGAGGGCGACGACGACGCCGGCCGCCTCGTCCCAGTCGATCGTCAGCTTGGTGTCGGTCCAGTGCAGTACGTGGTGCTGGTGCATCCAGGCGAAGAGCAGCTGGCCTCCCAGGCCGTCGTAGTTGCGCACACGGCTGCCCGTGATGCTGAAGCGGAAGATGCGGTCGAAGATCACGGCGTACTGGACGAGCTTCGCGTGCCTGCGCGCCTCGGGGGAGGCCTCCTCGTCCTTCTCGATCCGCACCGATTCGCGGAACGCCGTGAGGTCGCAGCGCAGTTCCTCGAGGGAGTAGAGGAAGAAGGGCATGCGCTGTTTGATCATGAACGGATCGAACGGCAGATCGCCCCGCATGTGGGTGCGGTCGTGGATGAGATCCCACATGACGAAGGTCTCCTCGGTGAGCTGCTGGTCGTCGAGGAGTTCGAGGGCGTCGGCGGGCAGGTCCAGGCGTGTGATGTCGGCAGCAGCCCTCACCACGCGGCGGAAGCGCGCGGCCTCGCGGTCGGCGAAGATGGCACCCCAGGTGAAGGTCGGCGTGGAGCTGACGGCGACGGTCTCGGGGAAGAGGACCGCCGAGTTGGTGTCGTAGCCCTCGGTGAAGTCGAGGAACCGGATGGGGACGAACAGGGCATTGGAGTAGTAGCCGGCCTCGAGCTCGGCGATGAACTCCGGCCACAGCACCTCGATGAGAACGGCTTCGACGAGCCGGCTGGTGCTGCCGTTCTGCGTGTACATCGGGAAGACGACGAGGTGCTGGAGCCCGTCGAGGCGGTCCTGCTGCGGCTGGAAGGCCAGGAGCGGCTCGAGGAAGTCGGGAACGGTGAAGGCGCTGTCCTGCCATGCCCCGAAGGCCGCGACCGTCCGCTGCAGGTACTCGGCGTCGTGCGGGAAGCGGGGAGCCAGCTCCTGCACGGCGGCCGTGATGGCCGCCACCAACCGGCCCGCTGCGGCGTGGTCCCCGGCGTCGGGGATGGAACCGTCCTTGACCTGCAGGAGACGCAGCTCCTGCACCGCTTCCTTGAGTGTCCGCCACGCCGGGGTGGCCTGCGGGCTGCTGTCTACCGGTGCCAGTGTGCTGATGGTCATGGCTCCTGCTTCCTCTTCGTCGTGTCGCTGATCCTTACCCGAAGCCTAGCGCTGCAGACAGCTCTACTTATACTCAGGAGGCCTAACGTGAAGTAACTCTTATGCTGAGGGGTGGAGGGACCGCGCCGTGGATCAGCGTCGCTTGACCAGCACGCAGAAGGCCGGCCCGAGGGCCGGCCTTCCGGGGGAGCAGCGAGCAGACCCCGCTACGGCGCCTCGACGAGCTTCATCGAGACGGAGTTGATGCAGAAGCGCTGATCGGTCGGGGTGTCGAAGCCCTCGCCCTTGAACAGGTGGCCGAGGTGGGAGTCGCAGCGCGAGCAGCGCACCTCGATGCGCTCCATGCCCAGCGAACGGTCGTGCAGATACCGCACCTTGTCCTCGGCGAGGGGCGCCCAGAAGGAGGGCCAGCCGCAGTGTGAATCGAACTTCTCATTGCTCGTGAACAGTTCGGCGCCGCAGGCACGGCACGCGTAGGTCCCGGCGGTCTTCTCGTCGTAGTACTCACCCGTGTAGGGGCGCTCCGTGCCCGCCTTGCGCAGTACCTCGTACTCCTGGGGAGAGAGTTCCTGGCGCCACTGCTCGTCGGACTTCTCGATTTCCGGCCGGTAGGTCTCTGATTCTGTAGTCATACTCCTCATAACGCCTAGGAGTCGCCGATAAATCCCGTTCCCGCATAGACGTGGAGCACCGCGATGCCCAGCTTGTCCTGGGCCTGGTTGGCCCAGTCCGTGTGGAAGGTGTCCGCCAGCGCATGGGGACGCGTGATGACCATGGCCTGCACCGCCGCCCTCCTGCCGGCCTCCTCGACGAGAGCGTCGACGGGATCGCCCGTCGTCGTGTGACCCGATGCGGAGAAGCCCTCCCGAGTGAGCAGCTCGAGGGATTCCGAGAGGGCGGTGCGGGCCTCCACCTCGTCCTGCCGTCGGTCGTCCGCCGAGAACGACCGGAACGCCTCGCCCACCTCGAGCAGTCCGAGATGGCGGAAGAACTGACCCAGGACCGACTCGTTGCGCTCCTCCGGGATCAGGATCACCACCTCGGCCGGCTCGTCCCCCTGCAGGGTCTGGAGATTGAGGAGATCGGGGTACGTCAGGGCTTCCTCGGCGAGCACAAGGATTGTTTGGGTCATGGCGCCACTGTACTGCGCGACCGTGGCGTGGATCGACGGCGCTGGGTGGGCAGGGTAGAAAGGAAGCTATGGCATCGAAGAGGTCTGCGGCGGTAGTCCGGAGCGGCACTGCGCCCTGGCTGAGGTGGACGGCACTGGGGGTCGGAGCGGGTGCGGCCCTCGCATCCTCGATGGCCACCGTGGTCTCGGGTCTGGCCGTCTTCTTCGCCCGGCAGATCGTCACGCCTGCCCGCACGCGGGACGAGAATCTCGACATCCTCGCCGTCGTGGGCTCCGGGGGCAGCCGTACCGTGATCCTGCCGGCCAATGAGGACACCACCGTCCCCGGTACCTACAGCCTGTACTTCCAGCGAGGTGCCGGCCATGCCCGCATCGGGGAGATCCGCTCCTACGTTCCCCGTGAGGGCACCGTCGAGCGGGAGGTGGAGACCGTCTACACGGGTGATCTGGAGGCAGCCACCCGCGGCTGGTGGGGCGGAGCCGTGTATCCCTCGCCGGCCGCGATGGGTTTCGCCGAGGAGGAGGTGCTCATCCCCGTCGAGGGGGGAGTGGCGCCGGCCTGGCTGGTCCGGGCCGAGGCACCCGCCCGCTCCTGGGCCATCATGGTGCACGGTCGCGGTGCCTCGCGCGCCGAGGCGCTGCGCGCGCTCACGCCCGCGCGGTCCCTGGGGCTGACCAGCCTGGTGGTGTCCTACCGGAACGACGGCGAGGCGCCCTCCGCGCCGGACGGTCGGTACGGGCTCGGGATGACCGAATGGCACGACGTCGACGCCGCGATCGACTTCGCGGTCTCGCACGGGGCACGCGACGTGGTCCTCTTCGGATGGTCGATGGGCGGCGCGATCGTCCTGCGCACCGCGGATCTCTCGCGGCACCGCCGGCGGATCAGCGCGGTGGTGCTCGACGGGCCGGTGATCAACTGGATCGAGGTCCTGGCGCACCACGCCGCACTCAACCGTATCCCGGCGCCCGTGGGGCGGCTGGGTCAGTATCTGCTCGCGAGCCGCCGGGCGCGCAGGATGACCGGTCTCGCGGCGCCCCTGGACCTGCGGAGCATGGACTGGATAGCGCGGGCCGAACAGCTCACGCTGCCCACCCTCATCCTGCACAGCGAGGACGACGAGTTCGTGCCGATCGGGCCGTCCGCGGCCCTGGCGGCGAAGAACCCGGCCTTCGTCACGCTCGAGCGCTTCCAGCAGGCACGCCATACGAAGGAGTGGAATGTGGACCCGCAGCGCTGGGAGACCGCCGTCGAACGCTGGCTGCACGCGCACCTGTACGGCCGCGTCCTCCCGGGGGGCGGGAGGGCCGGCGGGAGCGTTACTGCGCTTCCCTGATCTTCCGCTTGATCCGGCCCAGCATGGCGCTCATGCCGCGCATCCGCAGGGGCGTGATGGCACGGGTGAGACCGAGGCGGTCGGGTACGTCGTCGGGTACCGCGAGCAGCTCGGCGGCGGGGAGTCCGTCGAGCCCCTCGAGCAGTACTCCGGCGAACCCGCGTGTGGTGGGAGCCTCCGGCGGGGCGGAGAAGAACAGGTGCACGGCCCGCTCGGGGGCGTCACCGATCTCCATGGTCAGGAACAGCGGGCTCTGGCACTCCACCACCCGCTCCAGCAGCTCGGGATGGTCGCCGTAGCGCTCGGGCAGCTCGGGGAGCTCGCGCGAGAAGTCCAGCAGCAACTGCAGGCGGTCCGGCTCCGTGAGGTCCTGGAAGTCGTCGATGATCTCCGCGAGCTTGGACGGGATGGCTTCGGCGGTCATCGCGACGACCGTGACGGGAGCTCGGGGGCCTCGCCTGGCTCGGTGCCCTTCACGATCGGCACGCGGACGGCGTTGCCCCATTCGGTCCACGAGCCGTCGTAGTTGCGGACGTTCCGGAAACCGAGCAGGTACGTGAGCACGAACCAGGTGTGGCTGGAGCGCTCACCGATGCGGCAGTAGGCCACGACGTCGTCCCCGTCCTTCAGGCCTGCCTCGTCGCGG
The DNA here is from genome assembly GCF_947493765.1 of uncultured Arthrobacter sp. Lineage (GTDB taxonomy): Bacteria > Actinomycetota > Actinomycetes > Actinomycetales > Micrococcaceae > Arthrobacter_D. The sequence goes on along the minus strand of NZ_CANLSZ010000001.1, from coordinate 46,304 downwards.
TAGATCGCATCGAGTTCGGCGCGGGTGCGGAAGCTGCCGTCCTCGGCCGCGGCCCGGGCCCACGGGACGGACTGTGCGGTGGGGATGTGCCCGCCGCGCAGGGCGCCCTCCTCCGGGTAGGCGGGCATGGTGGTACGGGCTCCGGTGTACTCGTCCCCGGAGCGGACGTCGATCAGCGGCTTGCCGAAGTGCTCGAGCACGTCGTCGAGGTAGGCGCGGATGACGGAGTCGTTGCGCTGCACCACCGGGTACTCGGTCTCGGAGGTGTCCGGGCGGTCCGTGGTGATCGGCCGGCCCTCCGCGATCCACTTGTCGCGGCCGCCGTCGAGCAGGCGGACGTCCTCGTGGCCGAAGAGCGTGAACACCCACAGGGCGTAGGCCGCCCACCAGTTGCTCTTGTCGCCGTAGATGACCACGGTGGTGTCCCGGGAGATGCCCTTGGAGGCCATGAGGCGGGAGAACCCCTCGCCGTCGATGTAGTCCCGGGTCACCTCGTCGTTGAGCTCGGTGTGCCAGTCGATCTTGACGGCTCCGGGGATGTGACCCGTCTCGTACAGGAGGACGTCCTCGTCGGACTCGACGACCACCAGACCATCGGCGTCGAGATGTGCGGCAAGCCACTCGGTGGAGACGAGCCGCTCCGGGTGGGCGTACTCGGCGAACTTGTCCTGCGTATCTGGAGCCAGGGTCATGGGGGCCTCTCGCGTAGCTGTGGGGACACTGCTTCTGTCTTGCTACCCAGCCTAACGAGGTCGTCGGGACATTGCTTCCGGCATCCTTCCGTTCCGGGGAGCGCCGACCTTGGATGGCCCTGCGACTCCGCACCGAGGAGGGCATCGTCCTCTCACTTTCGGAGGCGGGCTTCACCGAGACGAACCTGCGTGATCTTCCGTACGCGTCCGCTACCGGCATGCTGGTCACGGCTGGCGCCTGATTGATGGTACAGAAGTGCCTTAGCCTCGATCCACCGATGGGGAGGCTTGCTGAGTTGGCGTCGTAACGCAGAAATGCCCCTCTGACCAGGAAGAATAGAGCTTGTCTAAGGTCCTATTTCCCGAGTCTGAGAGGCATCTCGTAGGTGCAATTCAAGCATGCTCCCGTTGCCGTGTCTGCCGTGTTCGATGATCCGAATCTCGTGTCGGTCGCGGGACTGGTCCCGATGCTCCGTCTTGCCCGTTCTGCGGGGCTTGATGAGCTCGCGCAGTCGAGGTTGAGCGTCCCGACGGACAAGGGCGCGAACGCCGGCGGCAAGGTGATGGCGCTGGTCGCGGGGATGCTCGCCGGCGCGGACTCGATCGACGACATGAATCTGCTGCGTCATGGCGGGATGGGCCGGTTGTTCGATCGGACGTATGCACCGTCGACGCTTGGCTCGTTCCTGCGGGAGTTCCGGTTCGGGCACGTCCGCCAGCTGGATGCCGTCGCCTCACGGACGCTGGTGAACCTCGCATCGGCCGCGCCGCTGCTGCAGATCCGGGACGGTGAGCGGGTGATGGTCGACTTGGACGACACGATCATCGAGGTCCACGGCTACCAGAAGCAGGGAGCGTCGTTCGGGTACTCCGGCGTCCGCGGCCTCAACGCCCTCGTCGCGACAGCGTCGACGACGCCCTCAGCGCCGGTGATCCTCGCCCGGCGGTTGCGGCAGGGGAAGACCGGTTCCCCGAAAGGCGCGGCCAGGATCGTCGCCGACACCCTCGCCACGCTTCGCCGCATGGACCTGGGCAGCAGTGTTCGGCCGTTGCTGCGGGCGGACTCCGCGTTCTACGGCCACGCCACCATCGGCACCGCGATCAAAGCTGGCGCGGACGTATCTGTCACCGTCCGGATGGACCCCGCGGTCAAGACAGCGATCTCCTCGATCCCCGACGACACATGGGAGACGATCGAGTATCCGAACGCGATCCCCGACGAAGTCACCGGGCGGTGGATCTCGAAAGCCGAAGTCGCCGAGGTGCCCTTCGTCGCGTTCCGGTCCCGGAAGATCGCCGAACGGGTTGAAGGACGACTGGTGGTCCGACGGATCCCAGACTTGAACCCCAAGCAGGTCGAGCAGCCGACCTTGTTCGACAGCTACCGGCACCACGCGTTCTTCACCACCACCGACAAGCAGACAATGGGAACCGTCGCGGCGGACAAGACCCACCGCGGGCACGCGATCATCGAGCAAGTTCACGCCGACCTGAAGGCGGGCCCGCTCGCTCACCTGCCCTCGGGAGTGTTCACCGCGAACAGCGCATGGCTCGTCCTCGCCGTGATCGCATTTAACCTCTCTCGCGCCGCTGGACTCATCGCCGACCGAGGCGGGCGGCTCGCCCGGGCAACGACCGCGACGATTCGCCGCACCCTCATCTCAGTGCCGGCACGACTGGCACGGTCGGCGCGCCGCATCATCCTGCACCTGCCGGACGCCTGGCCCTGGCAGTCCGCGTTCGACCGACTCTTCACCGCGACGCACGCACCACCACCGGTAGCGGCCAGCTGACCACCGCCGCCACCAGCGGCACGACCAAGAACGAAGTGGACGACCGGGATGAGACGCCCGGAACTCACCCCTGCCCGCGGCCGATCAGGGCCAGCAAATCACGCCGACGCCACCCGCAGAGGGCTCGTCGGTGGATCGAGGCTTAGTGGGACCCGTATAGCAATGGGGAATGCTGCTTTATTCCCTCGAGTGGATTCTTTACGAGATTAAATGCGTCGATCTTCGATGAATCGACAGTAAAGTTGTCGTCGGCATATGATGAAGACATGACGACGTATTCACTGACCAATCCTGCCACGGGCAAGACCGAGCAGGAATTCACGACACTGGCGGACACCGAGGTTGCCGGGATCATCGAGCGGTCGGATCGTGCCGCCGCATCATGGCGCGACGTCCCCGTGGAGGAACGCGCGCAGCTGCTGTCGAAGGTCGCCGATGCCTACGACGCCCGGAAGGACGAACTGGGCGAGCTGATCGCACGCGAGATGGGGAAGCCACTCGCGGAAGCGGTAGGAGAAGCCGAGCTGTCCGGGGCGATCTATCGCTGGTACGCCGAGAACGGGCCGAAGTTGCTCGAGCCGGAGCTGCTCGACCCCCAGGGCGCGGACGAGTCCATGATGCAGACCGAGGCGGTCGGTCCGCTCATCGGAGTGATGCCGTGGAACTTCCCCTATTACCAGGTAGCGCGATTCGCGGGTCCCAACCTCATGGCGGGAAATACCGTCATGCTGAAGCACGCGCCCATTTGTGCCGCGTCCTCCGAATTGATGGCCGAGATCATGCATACAGCCGGAATCCCGGAAGATGCATACATCAATATCTTCGCCAGCAATGAGCAGATTGCCGACATGATCGCCGATCCTCGGGTACGCGGGATCTCCCTCACCGGCAGCGAGCGGGCCGGCGCGGCAGTCGCGGAGACGGCGGGGAAGAACCTCAAGAAGGTGGTGCTCGAACTCGGCGGTTCGGACGCGCTGATCGTGCTCGACGACGGCGAAGTGCAGAAGACGGCGGAGATCGCAGCCGAAGCGCGACTCTCGAACGCCGGACAGGCGTGCAATTCTCCCAAGCGGATGATCGTGCCCAAGTCGGAGTTCGACGCGTTCCTCTCCACGGTCGTCTCGGTGTTCGAGAACGTGCAGGTCGGTGATCCGACGAAGTCGGACACCCAGATGGGTCCGCTGTCCTCGGTGGAGGCCCGGGACCGCGTCGTCGCGCAGGTGCAGCGTGCGGTGGAGCAGGGTGCCACCCTCCATGTGGGCGGCCAGGCCGCCGAGGGTGATGGAGCCTTCATGCAGCCTGCAGTGCTCTCCGGAGTCACCAAGGACATGGACGCGTACTCGGAGGAGATCTTCGGCCCCGTCGCCGTCGTTTACGGCGTGGATTCACCTGAGGAGGCCGTGGCTCTCGCCAACGACGTCGATTTCGGTCTGAGCGGTTCGGTGTGGAGCACCGATATCGCCCGGGCGCAGGAGGTCGCCGATCAGCTCGACGTCGGCATGGCCTACGTCAACGAACACGGCACCACGCTGCCCGGCCTGCCCTTCGGTGGAGTGAAGCGGTCCGGCTTCGGCCGGGAGCTCGGTCGCTGGGGTATGGGCGAGTTCGTCAACACGCGGCTGCGCCGGACCTCGCACCAGAAGAGGTAGGTCACGGCCCGGAGCTCCGGGGCGAGCGAGAACATGATTGCCCGAGGCGCCGAGGCGTCCGGTTCCACGGAACCGGACGCCTCGGCGCTCGTGCGTGGTCGACGGGACGGTCCACCGTCCGGGGGCCGCAGGGTCACCCGAGTCGGGTGGCCCTGATGACGACGTCCTGAAGAATGGTGCCATGACCGTCTTGATCGGACACCGTGCGGCGTGACTCCTCGGAGGTCAGGATCCGCCACTGCGCGGGCTCGAGGCGCGCGGCGATCTCGGCCGCCGTCGCTGAGGCCGAGGCCGGTGGAGAGCCGGCATCATGCCCGCCGCCGTCGCTCCCGGACCGATCGTGCCCATGATCGTGCTCATGCCCCTCCGCGCCGTCGTGCCGTCGGTGACCGACGACGAGGAGGGTTCCCGAGGGGCGTACCCACCCGGCGATGCGGTCGTAGAAGTCCAGTTGCGGCATCGCGGGATGCGCGTAGTGAGTGGTGACGAGGTCGTAGGGCTCGTCCGGTTCCCAGGTCGAGAGGTCCACCTGGAGCCAGCGGGTCCGCCCGGCGACCCCGGCAGCGGCAGCCCGCTCCGCCGCGCGGTCGAGTGCTGCGGCGGCGATATCGGCTCCGGTGACCGTCCAGCCCCGCTCGGCGAGCCAGATCGCCTCGGCTCCTGAGCCGCAGCCTGCATCGAGGGCGCTGCGTGGCGGCAGGTCCCCGACCTCGCGGACGAGGTGGGGACTGGGTCGAGCCCCGCCCATCGCCGCCGCGCGGTCCCCTGCCCAGACCTGGTCCCAGTACCCCTGGTCGAAGGCGTGCTCCGTCGCATCCCTACCCCCGCCCGGCGGTCCGGCGTCCGCCGTGATCCCGTCGGTGCGCGCTGCAAGTCCACGTGTCATGTCTGTTCTCCCGGGCCGGTTGCAGGTGACCTATTCACCTCCGTCCCGATGATGCTCCGCGAGACATCCTCTGGCAATCTGTAGTGCCGGAGGGAGATGTGGACGCACCGACCTTTCTCCACCTCCGGGCGGACCGGACCGGGCTGGAAGGGGAATGATGCCGCGAGCTCTGCAGCCGGCCCTGCCGGGTGCACTGGACCGAGGAAAGAGAAAGGGCACCATGCTCATCAGCAATGTCAGGCCGTGGGCCGGGGCAGCGAGCGACGTCGTGATCGACCAGGGGCAGATCGCGTCGGTCTCTCCCCATGACCCCCAGCGCCGGACCGAGGCAGGGGACGTCCCGGGACGAGGCCGCATCCTGCTGCCGTCCTTCTCCGACGTCCATGTCCATCTCGACTCCACACGCATCGGATTGCCCTTCCGCGAGCACTCCGGGCGGCCGGGCGTGTGGGGCATGATGAGCAACGACCGCGAGCACTGGCGGGAGGCGGAGGTCGGCCTGGAGGAGCGGGTGGCAGGCACCCTGGAACGCATGATCGCCAGGGGCACCACCCGGGTGCGCTCCTTCGCCCAGGTGGACGTCGACTGCAAACTGGAGAAGTACGAGGCCGTCGTCGCCGCGAAGCAGAAGTTCGCGACCGACGCCGAGGTCCAGATCATCGTGTTCCCCCAGGCCGGCATCCTGCTGGAGGACGGCACGGAGCAGTACCTCGAGGATGCGCTGAGGGCCGGCGCCGACGTCATGGGAGGCATCGACCCCTGCGCACTGGACCGCGATCCCGTGCGTCACCTCGATGTGGTCTTCGGCCTCGCGGAGAAGTACCAGGTGGACGTGGACGTGCATCTGCACGAACCCGGCAGCCTGGGGGTCTTCTCGGCGGACCTGATCGCGGAGCGCACCCGGGTGCTGGGGATGCAGGGACGAGTCAATCTCTCGCACGCGTACGAGCTGGGGAGTGTGGACGAGTCCACCAGCCGACGCCTGATCGACACCTTCGCCGAGCTGGACATCTCCATGACGTCCGTGGCCCCGAGCACCTCGAACCACCTCTCCCTCGAGCAGCTGACCGACGCCGGTGTGCGCTTCGGGCTCGGCGAGGACGGGCAGCGCGACTACTGGAGCCCCTACGGCAACTGCGACCTGCTCGACCGCACCTGGCAGTTGGCCTTCGTCAACGGCTTCCGCCGGGACGAGCTCGTCGGACACGCGCTCGCCGTCGCCACGATCGGCGGTGCCTCGATCATGGATCGCGCCGTGCCGAGGCTGGCCTCCGTGGGAGATCGGCCTGGTGTGTCCGTGGGCGATCGCGCCGATCTGGTGCTGGTGGACGGCGAGACCATCACGTCCACCGTCATGGACCGCGGTACCGACCGGACGGTCCTGCACGACGGCGTGGTGGTCGCCGACGCCCTGAGGGTCCTCTCCGCCGGCTCGCCCTACTAGGATGCGTCGGGGGCGGGTCGGACGACCTCGCGCGCTCGCGCCTGGAGGTCCTTCATCCGCCCCTCGTACTCGGGGAACGGGCCGGAGACGTGCACTCCCGGAGCGACAACGGCGATGGGCAGGGGTGCGAAGGCGGGCAGTTCCTGGTCCCATTCCCGGAGCCAGGAGAAGAGCTGGTCGGTGCTCGACGCGTACACGATCGGTCCGAGACCCACCAGTGCATGCGCTGCACTGCACATGGGGCAGTGCTCCCCGGAGGTGTACACCCTCGCGGCGGCGCGCTGACGGGCGGTCAGTTCCGCCACGGCCCACTGCGTGATGTCGAATTCGGGATGGAGGGTCGCGTTCCCCCCGTTCACCCTGTTACGGGATTCGTACAGGACCTCACCATCGGCGTTCGCGAGGACCGATCCGAACGGTTCGTCACCGGCGTCGAGCGCCTCCGTGGCGAGCTCGACGCAGCGCCGAAGCAGTGAGTGATGGATCTGCACGAGGGGCTCCTGACGTCGAGGACCCCAATCTAGCGCACCTCCAGCGCACCGGACCGCCCGCATGCGGTTGACTGTAGTCATGCCTACCGTCACCGGAATCAACCACCTCGCCCTCACCGTCAACGATCTGGCGCTCAGCACCGCGTTCTACGAGCGCGTGCTGGGCTTCCCGCCCTCGGGCGAGCTGTCCGGGGACATGCTGGAACGGCGGCTGTTCACCCTCCCGGACGGGACCAATCTCGGCCTGACCCAGCATGCCCGGCCCACCGGGGAGACCTTCACGCCGTTCACGCCCGGCATGGACCACCTGGGGCTGGGGGTCGACACGCGGCAGGAGTTGCAGGCGTGGGCCGACCACCTCAGCGCCCTCGGCGTCGACCACAGCGGTCTCGTGGACGCCTCCTACGGGACGGCCGTGAGTTTTCGGGACCCCGACGGAACCGCACTGGAGATCTTCCTCAGCGCGTAGTCCCGGGGGCTGCGACGACCACCGGCACCAAGGGATGTCCACTGGTGAATCGGCGGTTCCCGGCACTCCCGGGTGCCGTAGTCTTGCTGTGCGCGGCGACCGCTCCGGGCGCGCGCCCACCTCCTGCAGGCGACAGAAAGCAGCAAGATCCGTGCCAACCATCGAACACCTGACCGAGCGTGCACCGAAGGTCTCCGTCGATGAGCTGCTGGGAGGGTTCTACCCCTCGCCGCGCTTCGGGGACGTCTCCTTCGACAGTTACCGTCCCGACCCCGACCAGCCGTCGCAGTCCGCGGCCGTCGCCAAGCTCCGTGACTTCGCCGCATCGGTCGACGAGTCCAAACCGTCGGGCCTGCGCAAGCTGTTCGGCGGAGGCAGGAAGGAGACCACGAGGGCCGGCATCTACCTCGACGGCGGCTTCGGTGTGGGCAAGACCCACCTGCTCGCCTCGCTCTGGCACGCGTCCTCCGGCCCGAAGGCCTTCGGGACGTTCGTGGAGTACACCAATCTGGTGGGTGCCCTCACCTTCCGGAAGACCGTGGATGCGCTGAGCACCTACAGCCTGGTCTGCATCGACGAGTTCGAGCTCGACGATCCCGGCGACACGGTGCTGATGTCCCGACTGATGCGTGAGCTCGCCGACGCCGGCGTCAAACTCGCCGCCACGTCCAACACCCTGCCGGGGTCGCTGGGGGACGGGAGGTTCGCCGCCGAGGACTTCCAGCGCGAGATCCAGGTCCTCGCCGACCAGTTCGAGGTCGTCAGGATCGACGGGGAGGACTACCGGCACCGTGGACTGCCCGAGGCCCCGGAGGCACTCGACGAGGAGTCGCTCCGCGAACGCATCGCGACGTACCCGGCGGGAGTGGTCGCGGAGGACGACTTCACCGACCTGGTGCGGCATCTCGCCGGTGTGCATCCCAGCCGCTACCGCCAACTGCTCGACGGCGTCGACGCCGTCGCCTGGCACGACGTCGCGACCATCACGGAGCAGTCCGTCGCCCTGCGGTTCGTGGTCCTGGCCGACCGCCTGTACGACCGCGACGTGCCGATCATGGCCAGCGGGACGACCTTCGACCACCTGTTCACCGAGGAGATGATGAGCGGTGGCTACCTGAAGAAGTACTACCGGGCCGTCTCGCGCCTCACAGCGCTCGCCCGGCAGGGCAGCGAGGTCCCGGGGTAGCCCCGGGACGCAAGAAGCGCCGGTGCCGCCTCTCGGCGGGACCGGCGCTTCCGTATTGCCAGGCTGGGATCACACGGCCGGCGGGGGAGGGCTGACGTCGTCGTTGCCGTCCTTCTTGTCGAGCCTGTCGACCATCTGCGAAGCCTTGTCCTGCGCCCCGTCGATGTGGTTCGAGTACTTGCCACCGGTCTTGCTGTCGACGAAGTCGCCAGCCTTACCGAGACCGTCCTTGACCTTGTCGGCATTGTCGCCGACGAGTTCGCCTGCCTTACCCGCGAGGGTGCCGGCCTTGCCCTTGAGCCCGTCCAATAAACCCACGGACACCTCCTTTCGGTCTTGGAGACGCAGTCCGTCTCCCTGCAGTCATTCTAGGCCAGGGTGGGAGTGCTGGCCCAGGGGCAACGAGACCCACAGCGCACTCCGGGAACACAAAAAATGCCCGGTCCTCGCCAGGACCGGGCAATGGCCGATGTTCGGCCCGAGAGCGGACGACGGGATTCGAACCCGCGACATCCACCTTGGCAAGGTGGTGCTCTAGCCAGCTGAGCTACGTCCGCAAAGAAAAGCGTCCCCGAGGGGACGCTGTGGTGGGCGATACTGGGATCGAACCAGTGACCTCTTCCGTGTCAGGGAAGCGCGCTACCGCTGCGCCAATCGCCCATTTCCATGGTGCTCGTACCGTAGTGAGGTGGGGACGGGATTCGAACCCGCGTATACGGCTTTGCAGGCCGCTGCCTCGCCTCTCGGCCACCCCACCATGACCGAATCGCTTCGGCGGCCGGTGAGTTCCGACCCTACGGTGACTTGCGAGCGGACGACGGGATTCGAACCCGCGACATCCACCTTGGCAAGGTGGTGCTCTAGCCAGCTGAGCTACGTCCGCAGAAGAAAAAGTCTCTCGGAACCATCGCTCGACGCCGTGCGTTCGGCGGTGATTCCTCGTTTTCCAACGAGAGGAAACACTATAGGACGTCCGGGGGTTCGTCCAATCCGATGGCAGTCGGGGCAGGGCCGGATCCTGCCGTCGGCACGCCGTCGCGGGACCGCCCTGTCAGAGGGATCTGGGAGAGTGGAGCCATGACCGCACCCCTCCTCGCGCACGCGACGCCGCACGGCAGGATGTACGCCCGATCCACCTCCGAGCAGCCCTCGGTCCCCTCGATCACCACCGTCATCTCGCAGCTGCCCAGTTCGCTGGGCGGGTGGTTCGGTCACATGGCGGCGAGCGCGCTCTCCCGGGACCCACGCCTGCCGGGGGCGCTCGGCAAGCCTTCGGAACTGAGGACCGCCGTGCGGGAGGCGGCGACGGCGGCCGAGCGCTACCGCGACGACGCCGCACTGCGCGGCACGCGCGTGCACCACTACTGCGAGCAGGTGGCGCTGCGGGCGCTCGGTCGGCCCGACGAGCTCGACGCCGCCCGGCTCGCACTGGAGGAGCACGAGGAGGGTGGATTCGCCCAGCGCTTCGACGAGTGGTGGGAACTGTACGACGTGCGCCCGGTCGAGGCGGAATTGACCGTCTGGAACGCGTCCCTGGGCTACGCGGGTACTCTGGACCTCGTCGCCACGATCGGCGGACGCACCTGCCTGATCGACTACAAGACCAAGAAGACCGATCGCGACGGATTCGTGAAGGCACTCGACGACAAGGTGGTCATGCAGCTCGTGGCCGGGATGAAGGCCGAGGAGTCCCTCGAGGATCCTGAGCAGGGCCGGTGGCGCCCGTGGGCGCACGGCGACCAGCCCCTCCTCCTCGGCGTCGCCGTCGGCCAGACCGAGGTGCGTGCCATGCGGGCCAACCCCGCGGTCCTGAAGCAGCACTGGCTGCGGTTCTGTGCCCTGCGCCGTGCCTGGGAGGCGGGGCTGGAGGCCGAGGAGGCCGGCCGGGCGCTCCTGCCGATCGGACCTCCGCCGGGCCGGACGCCGGCGGAAGGACCCGCCCACTCGTCGCACCCGGCCTGAGCGGGTCCTCGCGCGGCGTCCCCGGAGCGGGCCGTCGGTGACGCGGCACTAGGATTGACGGGAGCCTCGTGGTCCCGGCCACGACGACCGAACCGTGCTGCCGGCGTCCTCCGCCGGTCAGCGAGACCGACGTGAGGAACGAAGCACCGATGTCCGTCCTGAGTATTCGCATGATCGGCGATCCGATCCTCCGCACGCCGGCAGCCCCGGTCTCGGACTTCGGACCCGAGCTGGCGCGGCTGATCGAGGACATGACCGAGACCATGATCGACGTCCAGGGGGCAGGTCTCGCCGCTCCCCAGATCGGCGTTGGCCTGCAGGTCTTCACCTACCGCGTGGACGGTGCCGAGGGGCACGTGGTCAACCCCGTGCTGGAGACCGCCGGACCGTCCCAGGGGGAGTCCGACGTCGAGGGCTGCCTGTCCGTCCCCGGCGTCGGCAGCTACATCGACAGGACGGACTGGGCCCGGGTCTCCGGGGTGGATGTCTCGGGGCAGGAGATCGTGGTCGAGGGGACCGGCATGCTGGCCCGGGCCCTGCAGCACGAGACCGACCACCTCCGCGGCACGCTCTACATCGACCGGCTCGTGGGCGAGGATCGCAAGAACGCGCTCCGGGCCATCCGCCGCGCGGACTACAACCGGGTGACCTCCCGCACGGCCGCCGAGCGGTCCCGCACCCTCGGCTCGAGCTTCGTGCAGGGTGCATCGTCGGCACCCCCGGCGCGCTCCGCTGATCCCACCGGTACCCGGGCCACCCGGTGAGGATCCTCTTCGCGGGGACGCCCGAGGTCGCCGTGCCGTCGCTCCGCGCTCTCGTCGACGCCGGCTTCGACGTCGCGGCCGTCCTCACGCGCGTCGACGCGCCGCTCGGGCGGCGGAGGATCCTCACGCCCAGCGCCGTCGCCGCCGCAGCGGACGAGCTGGGGCTGCCCGTCCTGAAGGCCAACCGCTTCACGCCCGAGCTGGTCGCCGAACTTGGACGACTCGACCTCGACGCAGCCGCGATCGTCGCGTACGGGGGCATCGTGCCGCCGGCCGCATTGGTGGTGCCCCGCCTCGGCTGGGTCAATCTGCACTTCTCGGTCCTCCCGGCGTGGCGGGGCGCGGCCCCCGTGCAGCACGCGGTCCTGGCCGGGGACGACGTGGCGGGCGCGACGACGTTCCTTCTCGAGGAGGGCCTCGACACGGGCCCGGTCCTCGGCGTGATGACCCAGACGCTCGAGCCCTCGGCCACGAGCGGTGAGGTGCTCGGGAGTCTCTCGCGCAGCGGCGCCGTCCTGCTCGTGCAGACGCTCTCCGGGATGGATGCAGGGCAGCTCACGCCCACACCGCAGGCCGGTGAGCCGAGTGTCGCGCCGAAGCTCACGATCGATGACGCGCGGATCGACTGGTCCCTGCCGGCGGTCGCCGTACGACGCCGCATCAACGCCGTGACGCCGGAGCCGGGCGCGTGGACGACGCTCGACGGCCAGCGCGTGAAGCTCGGGCCGGTCACGGACACCGCGGCCGCAGCGGCCACCGACGGAACCACTCCACCCGGGGACGCCCCGGCGGCCGGGGTGCTCCGCGTGGACGGCCGGGACGTCCTCGTGGGCACGGGCTCGCAGCCTGTCCGGCTGGGACGCCTCCAGCCGGCGGGCAAGAAGATGATGGATGCCCTCGACTGGGCACGAGGCGCGGCAGCGCGCGGAGAGCTGGTGTTCGTATGACGGGAAGCGCAGGATCCGGCAGCGGGTCACGGGACGGCGGCCGTCCGCGACGAGCGGGGGAGCCGGGCAGGACCGGGGGCCGGGCGCAGGGAGGCCATCGCCGCCGCGACGACCAGGGCCGCGAACGCAATCGTGGCGGGCAGCGGCAGTTCTCCGAGGCAGCGCCGTCGCAGCGCACACGCCGCGCCGATCCAGCACGCCTCGTGGCGTTCGAGGTGCTGCGGGCGGTCGCCGCGGACGACGCCTACGCCAATCTGGTCCTGCCCTTGAGCATCCGCAGGCACCGGCTCGACCGCCGCGACGCCGGCTTCGCCACGGAGCTCACCTACGGGGCGCTGCGAGGTCAGGGGACCTACGACGCCGTCCTCGCCCGGTGCGTGGACAGGCCCCTCGGCAAACTGGACCCCGCCGTGCTGGACGCCCTGCGGATCGGGGTGCACCAGCTGCTCGCCATGCGCGTGCCGGCGCACGCCGCACTCGACCAGACCGTCGGGCTGGTCCGGGCCGTGATCGGGGCAGGTCCCTCGTCCCTCGCGAATGCCGTGCTCCGCAAGGTGAGTGCGCGCGATCTCCAGGGCTGGATCGACGAACTGGTCACCGGACTGACGGACCCCGTCGCCATCGCCTCCCTGACCCACAGCCACCCGGAGTGGATCGTCCGCGCCTTCCGCCAGGCACTCGTGGCCCACGGGCGCGACGTCGCGGAGCTGGACAGCCTGCTCGCCGCCGACAACGCCGCGCCGCTCGTGCATCTCGTGGCGCTGCCGGGGCTCGGGACGCTCGAGGAGGTGCTCGACGACGGCGCGGAGCCCGGACGCCTGGCCCCCGGCTCGGCCTACTACGCGGGCGGTGACATCAGCAGGCTCCCCGGCATCGGCACGGGCACCCTCCGCGTGCAGGACTCCGGCTCGCAACTGGTGGCCCGCGCCCTCGCCGCCGTCGAGGTGGCCGGCACCGCTCCGGAGCGCTGGCTCGATCTCTGCGCCGGACCGGGCGGGAAGACCGCCCTGCTCTCCGCGCTCGGGCAGGACACCGGCGTCCACGTGGTGGCGAACGAGCCGATCGAGCACCGCGCCCAGCTGGTGCGGCAGGCGCTGCGCCCCCTGCCGGAGGAATCCTGGACGGTCCGGGTGGGGGACGGCCGGGACGTGGGCCGGGAGGAGCCGGGCAGCTACGACCGCGTGCTCGTGGATGCACCCTGTACCGGGCTCGGTGCGCTCCGGCGTCGACCGGAGTCCCGCTGGCGGCGGCGGCCCGCCGATCTCGTGGACCTCGCACCCCTCCAGCGCGACCTGCTGACCTCCGCCCTCGACGCCGTCGCGCCCGGCGGTGTGGTCGCGTACGTGACCTGTTCGCCGCACCACGCGGAGACGGACGCCGTCGTGGACGACTGTCTGCGCAAGCGCCCCGAGTTCGAGCGCCTGGATGCGGGGGCCGCGCTCGATGCCGTGAGCATCGGCGGCCCGCTGCAGGCCGGGCACGGGACGAGCGCGCAGCTCTGGCCCCATGTCCACGGCACGGATGCCATGTATCTCGCCCTGCTCCGCAGGACCCCCTGAGGCCTCGCGGCAGCTCTCCCGCAGGCACGAGAAAGGAATCACAGTGACGCGCATCAACCCGAGCATCCTCTCCGCGGACTTCGCCAATCTGGAGTCGGAACTGCACCGCATCAGCTCCGCCGACGCCGTGCACGTGGATGTCATGGACAACCACTTCGTGCCGAACCTGACCCTCGGGCTCCCGGTGGTGCAGCGGATCCAGGAGGTGAGTCCGCTGCCGCTCGACGTGCACCTCATGATCGAGGACCCCGACCGCTGGGCGCCGCAGTACGCCGAGGCGGGAGCGGCGTCGGTGACCTTCCACGCGGAGGCGGCGGCAGCACCGGTGAAGCTGGCGCGCGAGCTGCGCGACGCCGGAGCCCGGGCTGGCATGGCCCTGCGGCCGGCCACGCCCGTGGAACCGTTCCTGGACATGCTGGCGGAACTCGACATGCTCCTGGTGATGACGGTGGAGCCCGGCTTCGGCGGGCAGAGCTTCCTCGATCTCACGCTGCCGAAGATCCGCAGGGCCGCCGGGGCCATCCGTGGCGCGGATCTTCCCCTGGTCATCCAGGTGGACGGCGGCATCACGGCAGAGACCATCCGACGGGCCGCGGACGCCGGGGCCACGGTGTTCGTGGCCGGCTCCTCCGTGTACGGAGCGGACGACGCCGCCGCCGCCATCGAGTCCCTCCGGACGGCTGCCGCCGCGAGCTGATTCCGCGCGGTGGCCGGCAGCGTCCGGCAGCGTCCGTCAGCCTTGCTGATCAGTTGTACCGACCGATCCGTTGGCCGACCGGTGCACTGCGGTCAGCCGTCGGCCACCGGGTCGGTGACGGTGATGCGGACCGAGAGTGCCGAGCGCCCGGCGTCCTCGAGCACGGCGTACCGGGGATCCTGGACCGTCAGGAAGGGCGTCCGCGGCAGCCCCGTCCAGGTCCGGAGGACCGGCTCCGCCAGGACCTGACCGGCGAGGGTCCTGTCCCCGCCGAGCTGCAGCAGGGCCGGCGGGTGCGCCGCGAAGAGTGCAGCCGCGCGTCCCGCGGTCTCCTCCACGAGGCCCGCCGCCTGGTTCGCCCGCCGGCGGGCGAACCGCTGCTGCGACCAGCCGCCGGCCGCCGTCCTGCCCTGGACGTAGCGCGTGCCGGTCTTGGAGGCCACGATCCGCCCCTCCCGGGCCACACCCACCGAGTAGCCGCCGCGGCGGATCAGGAGCAGGCCCACGGGGAGAGCGAGATCCACACGTCCCAGCAGTGTCGCCGCCAGCCCGGCTCCGTGGCCGCCGCTTCGGGACACCGATCCCGGAGCGGCGTCGGGACCGTCCTGCTGCTGCGGCCGCAGCGATGTACTGACGTCGGCACCGGCGGGCAGCGGGGGTGTCAGCACTGCGGTGCAGCCGTTGGCGGCGGTGATGCGCACCGGGGCCCCGGGGCGCGTGCCCGTGTCCTGGTCCGGGTCCGTGTCCTGATTCGGGTCTGTGTCCTGGGCCGGGTCCGGGTTCGGGTTCACGGTGTAGGGGCCGTTGCGCACCTCGAAGCGGCTGAGCCAGCCCTCGAGGCGGTGTGCTTCGACGAGGACCGATCTGGTGCGGTCCATGGCGTGTCCTTCGTGGTCGGCTGCCGGGCACTCCGGAGCGGGCGTCGTCAGGGGCCCACAGTGGCGCGGGCGTCCTCAGGAGCCCACAGTAACGTGGAGCGCGTGAATGATCTCTTCAGCGCAGCAGCGGAGGACGACGGCCCCGCCTCACCGGGACGCGCCGCCGGCGGGCCGCGCAGCCCCCTGGCCGTGAGGATGCGGCCGCGTTCCCTGGACGAGGTGGTGGGCCAGCAGCACCTGCTGGGCCGCGGCTCGCCGCTGCGCACCCTCGCCGGCGAACAGGATCCCGGAGCGCATGCCGCTCCGTCGTCGGTGATCCTCTGGGGGCCTCCCGGCACCGGCAAGACCACCCTCGCTCACGTCATCGCGCGCGGCCAGGGACGCACGTTCGTGGAGCTCTCCGCGATCACCGCGGGGGTCAAGGACGTGCGCCGCGTCATGGACGAGGCCCTGACCACCCGTGACCTGTACCGCCAGACCACGGTCCTGTTCCTCGACGAGATCCACCGCTTCAACAAGGCCCAGCAGGACGCCCTGCTGCCCGGCGTGGAGAACGGGTGGGTGGTGCTGATCGCCGCGACCACCGAGAACCCGTCGTTCTCCGTCGTCTCGCCCCTGCTGTCCCGCTCGCTGCTGCAGACGCTCCGGCCACTCGACGAGGCCGACATCCGCGGCCTGCTGCAGAGAGCCGTCGACGACGAGCGCGGGCTGGCGGGCTCGGTCGAGGTCTCCGACGAGGCACTGGAGCACCTCGTCCGCCTGGCGGCCGGCGACGCCCGGCGGGGACTGACGGCGCTCGAGGCCGCAGCCGGCGTCGCCCGCTCGGACCAGGGCCCCGGTCCAGCCGCCGATCCGGCCGGGCCGCCGGAGGACGAGGACAGTGAGGATTTCCTTCCCGCCCTCGTCACGCTCGAGCACGCGGAGAAGGCGGTGGATGTGGCCGCCCTGCGCTACGACAGGGCGGGGGACCAGCACTACGACATCGCCAGCGCGTTCATCAAGTCGCTGCGCGGATCGGACGTCGACGCCGCACTACACTATGTGGCCAGGATGCTCGAGGCAGGGGAGGACCCCCGGTTCATCGCCCGCCGGCTCATGATCTCCGCCTCAGAGGACGTGGGGATGGCGGATCCCACGGCGCTGCAGACCGCCGTCGCGGCCGCCCAGGCGGTGCAGCTCGTGGGCATGCCCGAGGCCCGCATCATCCTCGCGGAGGCCGTGGTGCACATCGCCACCGCCCCGAAATCGAACGCCGCCTACAACGGCATCAATGCGGCCGTCGCGGACGTACGGGCAGGCCGCGGGCAGGGCATCCCCGCACATCTGCGCGACGCCCACTACCCCGGGGCCTCGCAGCTCGGACACGGGAAGGGCTACACGTACTCCCACGACGAACCCCACGGGATCGCCACGCAGCAGTACGCACCGGACGATCTCGCCGAGCGCAACTACTACGAGCCGACGGACCGGGGAGCCGAACGGGACATCGCCGCGCGGCTCTCGCGCCTGCGCCGCATCATCCGTGGGAGGTAGCGAGCCGGCAGCGGGGAGCGATTCGGTGGCCCCTCCGCGTGACTGCTAGCATTGGACGCTGACTGGCAAGTCGTCGTGTACCAGCCGTCTCCCCGACATCGCCGCAGGATCCGTCCCGCGGCCCGGGGGGTGGCCAGGGTCGCGACGGACTGTAGTACCGGGAAGCGGCCAATCCCGGCTCTCCGCAAGTGGAGGCCAGCGACACCAGGAAGTACCGACGCCCTCGGGGCTGACGTCTCTTCGCCGCGAAAACATCGAAAGGTAGACGTGGCCAACAACACACGTGCCCGTCGGAAGGTCCGCATCTCGCGAGCCCTCGGCATCGCTTTGACTCCTAAGGCAGAGAAGTACCTCGAGCGCCGGCCCTACGCGCCGGGCCAGCACGGCCGCGCGCGCCGCAAGCAGGACAGCGACTACGCCGTCCGTCTGCGCGAGAAGCAGCGGCTGCGCGCCCAGTACAACATCCGCGAAGCCCAGATGGCCCGTATCTTCGAGGAAGCCCGCCGCACGGCAGGACTGACCGGTGAGAACCTCATCGAGCTGCTCGAGATGCGCCTCGACGCGCTCGTGCTGCGCGCCGGCTTCGCCCGGACCAGCGCCCAGGCCCGCCAGCTGATCGTGCACCGTCACATCATGGTCGACGGCGCACGCGTGGACCGTCCGTCCTTCCGGGTCGCCGAGGGTCAGCTCATCCACGTGCACAGCCGCAGCGAGACCATGGTCCCGCTGCAGGTGGCCGCCGCCGGTGCGCACCGCGACGTCCTCCCCGCCGTCCCCGGCTACCTGGACGTCCAGCTCGACAAGCTCCAGGCCCGCCTCGTGCGTCGCCCGAAGCGCTCCGAGGTCCCCGTGACCTGCGAAGAGCAGCTCGTCGTCGAGTACTACGCCCGCTGATAGACCGCATCCGGTCCGGCGCCTGATCGGCCACCGGACCGGCCTGTGAAGGAAGAGCCCGCGGCACTGCCGCGGGCTCTTCCTTCTGTAAGGTACTAAGAGCAAGAAATCCCCATGCCCGGCCTCGCCATGAGGCCACCCCTGCGTAAAGGAGACCGCCCATGTCAGGTGGAGATATTGCGGGCCTGATAGCTGCTGGCGTGTTCGCCGTCCTGGTCCTGCTGCTCGCCGTACCGATCTGGAAGCTCGGCCGCGTGTTCGACGAGCTCCGCAAGGCCATCCGGACGGTCACGGAGGAGACGACGCCGCTGATCGAGGAGGTCACGAGCACCGTGAGCACCACGCACCAGCAGCTCAGGACCGTCGACGGCATCACCTCGAACGTCTCCGACGCCTCGGCCAACATCTCCGCCCTGTCATCCCTGGTCGCGGCCACGATCGGCGCACCGCTCATCAAGGTATCGGCGTTCTCCTACGGCGTCCGCTCGGCCTTCGCCGGACGGACCTCACCGGCGCGCCGGCGCCGTAGCCGCTAGCCCCCACTGGAACGGAGAGAACGATGATCAGAAGAGTCTTCTGGCTCGCAGCCGGGATCACCATCGGCGTCGTCGCGGTGCGCAAGGTCTCGCAGGCGAAGTCCACCCTCGGCCCCGAGGGCCTGAACCGCGCGGTGGGCCAGGTCGGCGACAGCATCGCGGACTTCGCCGATGCCGTCCGCTCGGCGATGTCCGAGCGGGAGAACGACCTGCGCTCGGCCCTGGGCGTGGACGTTCCCGCTGCGCCGGCGGCACCCGCCGCTGTCGGGGACGCCGTCGTCACCCCCGACGCCGCCGTCCCGCCCACCCGGCGCTCACTGCGCTGATCCACCGGCGGCACCTGCCTCGTCCGGGTGCATCCCCGCTCCGCCGGCAGGAGCCGCGGGTCGGACCCGCCGGGCGCCGGGGACGCCCGCGGTTCCCGCCGCGCCCTGATCACTCCACCGAAGGATCCACCCATGAAGTCCCATGAGATCGCCAGTCGCTGGCTGAGCTACTTCGAGAAGAACGGTCACACCGTGGTGCCCTCGGCATCGCTCGTGTCCTCCGACCCCTCCCTCCTGTTCACGGTTGCCGGCATGGTGCCGTTCATCCCCTATCTCACGGCGCGGGAGGAGGCTCCCTACGACCGGGCGGTCAGCGTCCAGAAGTGCATCCGGACCGGGGACATCGAGGAAGTGGGCAAGACGGCCCGCCACGGGACGTTCTTCCAGATGTGCGGCAACTTCTCCTTCGGTGACTACTTCAAGGCGGAAGCGATCCGCATGGCCTGGGAGCTGCTGACCAGCAGCGTCGCCGACGGCGGCTTCGGTCTGCCCGCGGAGCGGCTCTGGATCACGGTCTACCACGAGGACGAGGAAGCGCTGACCATCTGGCGCGACACCATCGGTGTCCCGGCCGAGCGAATCCAGAAGATGGGCAAGAAGGACAACTACTGGTCCACCGGGCAGCCCGGTCCGGCCGGACCCTGCTCCGAGATCTTCTACGACCGCGGCCCTGCCTACGGCGTGGAGGGCGGACCGGAGGCAGACGACGACCGCTACGTGGAGATCTGGAACCTGGTCTTCATGCAGTACCAGCGCGGCGAGGGGATCGGCAAGGACGACTTCGAGATCCTCGGCGAACTGCCCAGGAAGAACATCGACACGGGCCTGGGCCTCGAGCGCCTGGCGATGATCCTGCAGGGCGTGGAGAACATGTACGAGACGGACCAGGTCCGTCCCGTCCTCGACCGTGCCGCCGCGCTCAGCGGGAAGGCCTACACCAGCGCCGAGTCCGCCGACGACCCGCACCACGCCGACGACGTCCGCATGCGGGTGGTCGCCGACCACATCCGCTCGTCCCTGCTCCTCATCGCCGACGGCGTGAGCCCCTCCAACGAGGGTCGCGGGTACGTGCTGCGCCGCCTCATCCGGCGCGCCGTGCGCGCCATGCGCCTGCTCGGCGTGGAGAAGGCCTGCCTGCCCGAGCTGCTGCCGGCATCCCGCGACGCCATGAGGGGGTCCTACCCGGAGGTCGAGACCGATTTCGAGCGCATCAGCCGGATCGCCTACGCCGAGGAGAAGGCGTTCCTGCGGACCATCGCCTCGGGCACCGCGCGGCTGGAGGAGGCCGTCAAGGAGTCCCTCGCCGAGGAGCGGCCCCTGTCCGGCGAGGACGCCTTCAGCCTGCACGACACCTACGGGTTCCCGATCGACCTGACGCTGGAGATGGCCGAGGAGGCAGGTCTCTCCGTCGACGCGGAGGGCTTCCGGTCCCTCATGCTGGAGCAGCGCCGACGTGCACAGGCCGACGCACGCGGGAAGAAGGCCGGCCACGCCGATCTCTCGGTGTTCACCGAGCTGCTCGGACGCGGCCAGACCGTCTTCACCGGCTACGACGAGCTCACCTCGGAGGCCGTGATCCTCGGCCTCCTCGAGAAGGGGCAGTCCGTGCCGAGTGCACGGCAGGGTGACGAGATCGAGGTGGTCCTCGACCAGACCCCGTTCTACGCCGAGGCCGGTGGACAGGCGGCCGACGTCGGACTCATCTCCGGCGACGGCTTCGTCCTCGAGGTGCTCGACGTCCAGCGCCCCCTCAAGGGACTGAGCGTGCACCGCGCCGTCGTCCGCGAGGGCGAGGTGGCGCAGGGCGCCACCGTCACGGCCGCCGTCGACCGCCAGCGCAGGCACGCGGGGGAGCAGGCCCACTCCGGCACGCACATCGTCCACGCGGCCCTGCACGAGATCCTCGGCCCCGAGGCACTGCAGCGCGGCTCGTTCAATAAGGCCGGGTACCTGCGCTTCGACTTCTCCTGGGGCGAGGGCATCAGCGCCGCGGCACGCTCGGAGATCGAGGAGGTCTCCAACATCGCGATCCGCAACAACTACGAGGTCGAGACGAAGATCATGTCCCTCACCGACGCGAAGGAGCTCGGGGCCACCGCGCTCTTCGGTGAGGCCTACGGTGACACCGTGCGCGTCGTCGAGATGAACGCCGACTTCTCCCGCGAGCTGTGCGGCGGCACGCACGTGGCCTCGACCTCGCTCATCGGCAGTCTCACCCTGCTCGGCGAGCAGTCGGTGGGCTCGGGCAACCGGCGCGTGGAGGCCCTCGTGGGGCTCGACGCCTTCCGCCACCTCGCCGCCGAGCGTGCCCTGGTCTCGGAGCTCTCCGACATGCTCAAGGTGCCCTCGGTGCAGCTCCCCGAGCGCCTCGCGGCCACACTGACCCGGCTCAAGGGTGCCGAGAAGGAACTCGACCGGCTGCGCAGGGAGCAGCTCGTCGCCGCGGCCGGAGCCCTCGTGGACACCGCCGTCGACGTCGACGGCGTCCGCGTGATCGCGCACGACGCCGGCGAGATCGGCGGAGCCGACGAACTGCGCACCCTCGTGCTGGACCTGCGCGGACGCCTCGGCTCGGAGCCGGCCGTGGTGGCCGCCGCCGGCATCGCCCAGGACCGTCCGCTGGTGCTCATCGCCACGAACGAGGGTGCCCGCGGCACCGGCATCAAGGCCGGGGCGCTGGTGCGCACGGCCGCGACGATCCTCGGTGGTGGCGGAGGCGGCAAGGACGACGTCGCCCAGGGCGGCGGAGCCGACCCCGCACGCATCCCCGACGCACTGTCGGCGGTCCGCGCGGCGGTCGCGGATCGTTGACGACGCCGTGACGGGCAGGGATGCCGACGGGCAGGAGGCCGGGCCGTCGTACCCGGTTGGACCGAAACTCGGGGTGGACGTCGGTCAGGTGCGGGTGGGCCTGGCCGCCTGCGACAGGGACTCCCTGCTCGCCACCCCCGTCAGGACCCTGAAACGGGACGCCCGCCGGAACCACGACGTGCGGCTCGTGGTACGCGAGGCGATCGAGCGCGATGCCGTCCAGATCGTCATCGGCCTGCCGAAGAATCTCAGCGGGCGCGAGGGGGCATCGGCGGAGATGGCCCGGGAATACGCCGCACTGGTGGTCGAGGAACTCGGCCGGCAGGCGCACCCCATCCCGGTGCGACTCGTCGACGAGCGGCTCAGCACCGTCTCCGCCCATCGGTCGCTGCACTCGGCTGGCCTCAGCAGCCGGGAGCATCGTAAAGTGGTGGACCAGGTGGCTGCCGTCGAAATACTCCAGCATGCCATCGACATGCAACGTTCGCGCGGACGGGATGTGGGGGATCCGGTTCCCATACGTGACGCAGCGGGTGT
Source organism: uncultured Arthrobacter sp. (assembly GCF_947493765.1). GTDB lineage: Bacteria > Actinomycetota > Actinomycetes > Actinomycetales > Micrococcaceae > Arthrobacter_D. Next base: position 24,250 of record NZ_CANLSZ010000001.1, on the reverse strand, counting down.
TCCACACCCACTGCCCACCCCTACGGAGGAGCCACCCATGAAGAACATGTCGTCGAGCAGGAGGGAAGAGGAAGCGTGAGCCGCGAATCCCGCCCCGCACCCTTCACCGAAGGAACCGACGGCGCCCACGGTGCCCACCCGGAGACCGTCGAGGACTTCTTCGTGGCCCAGGACGAGAGTGGGCCGGACGCGCAGAATCCGCCGCCCCGCACCAGGGCCAAGCAGCGACGGCGCCGCCGCCGCACCGTGATCGTCCTCGTCGTCCTCCTCGTCTTCGCCGGTACCGTCTTCGGCGTCGCCCTGATGCTCCGGGACCTGCTCGGTTTCAACGAGGTGACCGACTACGCGGGCCCGGGCGGTGAGGAGACGGTGTTCACCGTGGAGCAGGGAGCCGGCGCCCTCGCCGTCGGCAACGGCCTGGAGAGTGCCGACATCGTGGCCGACGCGGGTGTCTTCGTGACGGCACTCGGCGAGATCTCCGACGGCCGCGAGGTCCAGCCGGGCGAGTACGAGCTGCGACGCCAGATGTCCGCCGAGGGAGCAGCCGAGGCACTCCTCGGCGAGGATCCCACGCTCGTCTCCTATGCCGCCGTCGCGCGCGACCTGCGCCAGGGCGAGGTGTTCGACATCCTCGCCGAGTCCACGGGCATACCCGTCGCGGAGTTCACGGCCCTGGCCGAGGACCCGACGCAGTTCGGGCTCCCCTCGCAGGCACTCTCGCTCGAGGGCTACCTGCACCCTGGGGAGTACCGCTTCGACATCGACGCGACCGCCACCGACATCGTCACCGAGATGATCGCCGCCACCATGGACCGGCTCACCGACGACGGCGTCACCGACCCGGACGAGCAGTACCGGATCCTGACGATCGCGAGCATCGTGCAGGCCGAGGCGCAGGAGGGCGACTACGCCACCGTCGCCGGGTCGATCGAGAACCGGCTGACGCCGGGGAACACGGAGACCAACGGGTTCATCCAGTCGGACGCCACCGTCGCCTACGGCCTGGGGGAGCGGACCTACCAGCTGACCCCCGAGGAGAAGGCCGACAAGTCCAACCCGTACAACACGTTCGCCAACACCGGCCTGCCCGAGGGCCCCATCGGGTCGCCCGGCGACGAGGCCATCGACGCCGCGGTCAATCCCGCGGACGTGCCGTTCTACTTCTGGGTCACGGTGAACCTGAAGACCGGGGAGACCAAGTTCTCCGAGACCTATGCCGAGCACCTGGGCTACGTCCAGGAGTACGAGCAGTGGTGCGCGGACAACGAGGGGCAGTGCGAGTAGCCCGTGCCCACTGAGCCCACGGCCGCTCCGGGACTCCGGGCGGCCGTGATCGGCTCGCCCATCGGGCACTCGAGATCACCGGCGCTCCACGCGGCGGCCTACCGGGCCCTCGGAATCGCGTGCACCTACACCGCGGAGGACGTGGCCGAGTCGCAACTGGCCGGCTTCGTCGCCGCGGTGCGCCGCGACCCCGGGTGGCGCGGGCTCTCCGTCACCATGCCGCTCAAGGCCGGCACGGCCCGGCTCATGGACACGGTGACCGAGCCCGCGGCCGTGCTCGGCGTGGTGAACACCGTCGTCGTGACCGCGGATCCCACCGGGGACCGCCGCAGCATCCTCACCGGGCACAACACCGACGTCGCCGGCGTGCTGCACGCACTCTTCGCCGCCGGTGCCCGGGTCCCCGAACGGGCCGTGGTCCTCGGCGGCGGGGCCACCGCCTCAGCGGCGATCGCCGCACTGGCCCAGCTCGGGGCAGGGGACTGCCGCGTGATCGTGCGCCGCCCGGAGGCTGCCGCCGATCTGCACCGCCTCGGTGAGCAGCTCGGGATCGACATCGTCATGGTCCCGTGGGACCTCGGCCCGGCAGAAGTGGCGGCCGCCGACATCCTCGTCTCCACCCTCCCGCCCCGCGGCGCCGACGCGCTGGCAGGGCTCCTCGCGGCCGATCCGGGCTTCAGGACCGCCGGGACACTCCTCGACGTCGCCTACGATCCGTGGCCCAGCGGGCTGGCGGCGGTATGGCAGGCGCGCGGCGGCGTGATCGTGCCCGGCCTCGACATGCTGATCCACCAGGCCGTGGAGCAGGTACGCCTGTTCTTCCCCCACCTCCGGCAGCACAGGGACACGATCCTGACCGCGATGTGTGACGCAGTGGACGCACCCCGGCACTGATCCGTGCGCCGCCGCATGGCAGGATGGAGACCATGGTGCGTTGGCTGACAGCAGGAGAATCGCACGGCCCTGCCGTGGTCGGGATCATCGAGGGGATCCCCGCGGGGGTCGAGATCACCAGCGGCGACATCCAGGCCGCGCTGGCGCGGCGCCGGCTCGGGTACGGGCGCGGCGCCCGCATGAAGTTCGAACTGGACCAGGTCCGGATCACCGGCGGCGTGCGCCACGGGCTCACGCAGGGCGGCCCGGTGGCCATCGAGGTGGCCAACACCGAGTGGCCCAAGTGGGACAAGATCATGGCCGCCGACCCGCTCGGGGACGAGGACGCCGCCGAGCTCGCCGCGTCCGCGCGCAACGCCCCGCTCACCCGGCCCCGACCCGGTCACGCCGACTTCACCGGCATGCAGAAGTACGGCTTCGACGAGGCCCGGCCGGTGCTCGAGCGCGCCAGCGCCCGTGAGACCGCCACGCGCGTGGCCCTCGGCACCGTCGCCGCCCGCTTCCTGGCCGGACTCGGCATCCGGCTCGCCAGCCACACCGTGTCCATCGCCACCGTCTCCGTCCCCGACGACGCGCCGCTACCGGCGCCCGAGGACGTCATCGCGCTCGACGCCGACCCGCTGCGCTGCTTCCATCGCGACACCTCCGACGCCATGGTGGTGGAGGTCGACGCCGCCCATAAGGAGGGCGAGACCCTCGGCGGCGTCGTCGAGGTGGTCGTGTACGGTCTTCCGCCCGGCCTGGGCAGTTACGTGCACTGGGACCGACGGCTCGACGCCCGGCTCGCCGCGGCACTCATGGGCATCCAGGCCATCAAGGGCGTGGAGGTGGGGGACGGCTTCGCCACGGCGGCACGCCGGGGGACCGCCGCGCACGACGAGATCGTCCAGGACGACGAAGGGCGGATCGGCCGCGCCAGCAACCGGGCGGGCGGGATCGAGGGCGGCATGAGCATCGGGGACGTCCTGCGCGTGCGGGCGGCCATGAAGCCGATCGCCACCGTGCCCCGCGCCCTGCGCACCATCGACGTCAGCACCGGACAGCCGGCCCGCGCCCACCACCAGCGCTCCGACGTCTGTGCGGTCCCGGCAGCGGGTGTGGTCGCCGAGGCGATGACGGCCCTGGTCATCGCGGACGCCGTCGCCGAGAAGTTCGGCGGCGACAGCCTGGCGGAGACCGCCCGCAATCTGCGCACCTACCTCGAGAGCATCCCGGAGTTCCTCGACTCCGCCCGGTCCTGAGCGCACCGATGCCCTCGTCGGACACCGTGGTGCTGATCGGCCCGATGGCCGTGGGGAAGACCGCTGTGGGCAGGATGCTCGCCCGGCGCACCGGCCGGACGTTCGTTGACACGGACCGGGTGCTCGTCGAACGGTACGGACCCATCAGGGGCCTCTTCGACCAGCACGGTGAGGACGGATTCCGCCTGCTCGAGGCCGACGTCGTGCAGGGCGCCGTGGCCGAGGCGGGCATCGTCTCCCTGGGCGGGGGAGCCGTGCTCGACGCCGGCACGCAGCAGATCCTGCGAGATGCCGCCGTGGTCTTCCTCGACACGGACGCGAAGACAGTCCTGCCGCGGATCAGCCGCGATGCGAAGCGACCGCTGCTGGCAGGGAACCCGCTGGAGCGGTGGCAGGAACTGTACGACCAGCGCCGGCCGCTCTACGCACGGCTCGCATCCGTGGTCATCGACACGCGCGGGCTGAGCGTGCGCGGAACGGCCGACGCCGTCGTCCGTGCCCTGCCCCACCTCCTTCCCGACCGGCACACCGCTTCCCCGCCCCACTCGGCGGGCCAGAACCACGAGAGCAGGACAGACACCCATGGCGACTGACGCACCGACCATCATCCCCGTCACGGGGAGCACGAGCGAGAGCACCTACGACGTCGTGATCGGGCACGGTCTCCTCGAGAGGCTCCCGGAGATCCTCGGCGAACGCGTGCGCCGCGTGCTTGTGATCCATCCCCGCGCGCTCCGGGCCACCGGGGACACGGTGCGCGCCGAGCTCGCGGACGCCGGCTTCACGGCGGTGACCGCGGAGATCCCCGACGCCGAGGAGGCCAAGCACCTCCAGGTGGCGGGCTTCTGCTGGCAGGTCCTGGGACAGAACGACTTCACGCGCTCGGATGCCGTGGTCACCGTGGGCGGTGGCGCGGTCACCGATCTCGGCGGGTTCGTCGCGGCGACGTGGCTGCGCGGGGTGCGCGTGGTGCACCTGCCCACGAGCCTGCTCGGCATGGTGGACGCCGCCGTGGGCGGCAAGACCGGCATCAACACCTCCGAGGGCAAGAATCTCGTGGGCGCGTTCCACCCGCCCGCCGCCGTCCTGGTGGATCTGGACGCGCTCGCCACGCTGCCGAAGAACGAACTGGTCACGGGACTGGCCGAGGTGGTCAAGTGCGGCTTCATCGCCGACCCGGCCATCCTCGATCTCATCGAGCAGGACACCGGTGCTGCGACCGACGCCTCCTCGCCGGTGGTGCGGGAGCTCGTGGAACGGTCCATCGCCGTCAAGGCCGCGATCGTGTCCGATGATCTGCACGAAGCCGGGCGCCGTGAGTACCTGAACTACGGTCACACGCTGGCGCACGCCATCGAGCTCGCCGAACGGTACTCCTGGCGGCACGGCGCAGCCGTCTCCGTGGGCCTCGTCTTCGCCGCGGAACTCTCCCGCATGGTCGGTCGCCTCGGCGACGCCGAGGCGGACCGCCACCGCAGCATCCTCGAATCCCTCGGCCTGCCCGTGACCTACCGGCGTGACCGCTGGGCCTCACTGCTCGACGGCATGCGCCGCGACAAGAAGTCCCGGGGTGACCTGCTGCGCTTCGTGGTGCTGGACGGGATCGGCCGGCCCGGCATGCTCGAGGTCCCGGACACCTCGCTGCTGTTCGCCGCGTATCAGGAGATCGCCTCCTGACCGCTCCGGCGGGGAGGCGGCCCGACGGCGCCGCGGGCAGCGCGGGGTAGACTGATCCACGGACTTCTGGCGCGCCTCCGCGTGCCCGCCGTGCCTCGGCCGGCCCATCCTCCCGCGAAACCGACGAAAGCGAAGCTGTGGCGACCACCAACGACATCAAGAACGGCACCGTGCTCAAGCTCGAGGGCAACCTCTGGAACGTCCTGGAGTTCCAGCACGTCAAGCCGGGCAAGGGCGGTGCCTTCGTGCGCACCAAGCTGCGCAACATCCGCTCGGGCAAGGTGGTCGACAAGACCTTCAACGCCGGGCTGAAGATCGAGACCGCCACGGTGGATCGCCGCGACTACCAGTACCTGTACAAGGACGGCGAGGACTTCGTGTTCATGGACACGACGGACTACGACCAGATCACCGTGCCGGGCAAGATCGTGGGCAGCGCGGCCAACTTCATGCTCGAGAGCCAGATGGCCACCATCGCCATGCACGAGGGCTCGGCGCTGTACGTGGAGCTGCCGGCGTCGGTGGTCCTCGAGATCACCTACACCGAGCCCGGCCTGCAGGGCGATCGCTCCACGGGCGGCACCAAGCCCGCCACGGTGGAGACCGGCCACGAGATCCAGGTCCCGCTGTTCCTGGGCACCGGCACCAAGGTCAAGATCGACACCCGGACCGGTGAGTACCTGGGACGCGTCAACGAGTGAGTGCACGTAGCAAGGCACGTCGCCGGGCGCTGGACATCCTCTTCGAGTCCACGCAGCGTGACGTGCCGGTCCTCGAGGTCATCCGCGCACGCCGCGAGAAGACGGACATGATCATCGCCGACTACACGGTCGACGTGGTCGAGGGCGTCCTCGAGCGCCAGGACGAGATCGACGAATTCCTCAGCACCTACTCCCAGGGCTGGACCCTGGAGCGGATGCCGTCCGTGGATCTGATGATCCTGCGGATCGGGAGCTGGGAACTGCTCTACAACGACGACGTGCCCGACGGCGTCGCCGTGAGCGAGGCCGTGGAGCTCGCGAAGATGCTGTCCACCGACGAGTCACCGAAGTTCGTCAACGGACTCCTCGGCAGACTGCAGCAGCTCAAGCCGACACTGCTCGCATAGGGCGCATCCTGGCATCACACCGCGTCTGCTTCCAGGGTCACCGAGCCCGATCCCGGGCCCGTCACCACGCACCGGGTCAGAGCAACTTCTCCCACGCACCCTCGTAGCCCGCCGCGCGATAGCCGAGTGCTTCGTTGATGGACAGCATCGGGCGGTTCTCCTCGGCGTTGAAGGTGTAGATCTGCGGTGCCTGCGCATCGAGCTGCTGGAGATTGGCCGCCTTGGCCAGCATGCCCAGTCGGTGGCCGCGATGCCCGGGCAGGACGAGGGTGTCCTCCTGTGCTGCCACACCGCCTGGGTGTCCGGGCAGGGAGATTTCAGTGAGGGCGACCAGCCTGCCTGTGCGGCACTCCTCGATGGCCGTTGTCAGGAGCAGGCGGCCGCTGGCCTCCTGGTCCTGATCCCGCCGGCGCACCCGGTGCTCGTCCCATGGGTCCTCGGTGGTCTGCATACCGGCGGTGGGTTCCTCCGTGCTCATGCTGGTCTTGAGCACCGCAAGGTCCGCCACCCGGTGGTCCGGGGTTGAGCCGCGCCACTGTACAACGCTGTACGTGGAGCCGGTATGGATTTTCGCGTCCTCCAGGACCGCAGTGAGTGTTCGCGAGGGCAGGGGCAGGTCGAGGAAGCTGATCCGTTTGATCTGTTCGAGGGCGTAGCCGTGCCGTGCGAGGAAGCGGACCCCGGGTCACGCCCGGGTAGGGACCCGTACCCGCTCAGAGGTTCGACCCGATGACCGTCCGCGTCGGCGGAGTGGACGACGGAGCTCTGAACGGTCGTGAGGTTCAAGTCCCGGGCCAGGGCTTCCATGCGCTCGAGGAGGGCCGTCCCGATTTCCCGGCCGCGTGCGTCGCTCTGCACCTCGACGTTCACCGTCGCGATGGGTGACACCACCGCGGTGCGCCAGGACAGGATGGCGCGGGCGACCATGCGGCCACCGGACCGCGCGACGAACAGTCGTCTCGGCTTGTAGGTATTCCGGAAGCCGGGCAGTAGCTCAGCTGCAGAGTGGGACAGCGCCGGCGTGCCGAGAATCTCCGTCTCGACCCGGTTCCGGACCTCCACCATCTCCTCGAAAAGTTTGGCTCCCGGGTGCGTCAGGTCGTCGGGGACGGACAGTTCACTGATGTCGACTGCATCCGCAGAATTCATGGAGCGACCCTATCCGGTCAGCGCCGGCGATCCATGTCTGGCGAGTGTGCCTGCGCTTGACCGTTCGCTTCCGGATGCTCGGCCGCCCACCGCTGCTGGATCGTGAGCGACGACCGAGCGACCTCGTCGGGCCGCTTGCACAGGGAAGGAGCCGGGAGATCGCTCCCGGCTCCTCCTGGGTGTTCTGACGCCGATGCCCTATCGAACGTGCAGGGTCAGCATGCCGGTGGAGTTCGACTGCTTGACTTCGATCCTCGTGCCGGTGCCGGCAACAACCACGGACCCTTGGGGGTTCGCGGCGTCGTAGTAGGCGTTCGGATCGGTGTCGTCGAAGACTGCGACACCCGGCTGCGATCGTGCCGTGAGGGTGGTGAGGCCGGCGGCGGTCTCGCGAGTGAGGCTGAGCGCATTGGTGGCCTGCTTGCCGAAGGTGGCGTCGAAGCTCTGGATCCTGTTGCGGACCACGGTTCCGTCGGACCAGGTCATGGCCTTCGGATGTGCATCGACGGGGAGCGCGAGGCCTGCTCCGGGGTGCTGGCGCGTGTTGTTGTTGCGCTGCGCCGTGTTCCAGTACGTGATGCTCAGGCCGTCCTGGTAGGCGTAGTGCTCAACGGTGTCGGGAGCTGTGAGGCCCCGGCCGAAGTTGTAGGGTCCGACGGCGAGCGTGGCGTCGTAGCCCGCGTACACGCGATTCTCGGCGATGTAGAAGCGGTTGTTGCCGGCCGCGTCCTTGGGAAGATTCACGACGACGGCCTGGGGTGCCTTCGTGGCGTGGTACGACGGGCCGAGCTTGTGGGTCGACTTCGCTCCTGCCGTGGCCGTCTCGTAGTCCAGCCAGCCGAGCTGCAGCTTCTCCCAGGCGCCCATGTGGTTCGGGGTGGTACCGATCGCACCATCACCGTGGCTGAGCCAGGAGCCGGAGCTCATGAGGGTCCAGAAGCCCGTACCGTTCTCTCCACCACTCGTGTCGTAGAGATCGGGCAGGCCGAGGTCGTGGCCGAACTCGTGGGCGAACACCCCGAGGCCGCCGTTCTCCGGCTCCGTTGTGTAGTCGCGGATCCAGACGTTCGAGTTGCCGATCTTGACGCCGCCGAACGGATTGGCGGCGGGACCGGAGGTACCGCGGCCGGCCTGGCCGACGGACCAGCGGTGCGACCAGATGGCCGATCCTGCCGCGCCCGCTTCTTCACCCTCTCCGGCGTGGATCGCCTGGAAGTGATCGATGTACCCGTCGGGCTCGTCGAAGTCGCCGTCCTTGTCGAAGTCGTAGCGGTCCCACTGATCGAAGGTCGCGAGGTAGGCGTCGATCTCGGCAGGCGTCTTGCCGGCGGCGATCTGCGCGTCGTACCAGGCGTTGGCCGTGTCCTGCACGAAGCGGGTCATGTCCGCCTGGCTCTCGGTCTGCCCGTAGCTGGCCGAGTTGTAGGGAACGGTCACCCAGTCGCTGACGTCACCGTCGACCGTGTACCTGCCACTGGACATCTCCTCGTAGACACCCTTGAGGGACTCGTCCTCCTCGCTGAAGAACATGTCGAGGTAGTGCTCGCGGTCGAAACTGTCGGACCAGTAGGTGGAGTTGTCCACCGTACGGTTCGGCTCGGGGATGGAGTCGTGGGCGGGGCCGGGTGCCGATGACGGGAAGCGCGGGTCCACCTGGTCCCCGAAATCGACGAGGAAGGAGAGGATCTGGTCGCTGTCCTGCAGCCCGTACTGTGCCCACTGGCCCGGAGCGATCTTCACCGCCTTGGACCCGTTACGGTTCTCCACCTTCGCCTCGCCGGAGATGACCTTCTCCACGGCCTGCCGGTTCAGTTCACGGCGTTGCTCGGCGGCGGGGTCGGCGCGGTCGTCGAGTTTCTTCGCCGTGCCGTCGGCGCTGGGCGAGGACGAGAACGAGGTGCTCGCGGCCGATGAGTCCGCGGTGGTATCGGTGGTGGCCTGCGCGCTCACGGGAGCAAGCGCGACAGCACTGGTCACGGCGAGCGCCATCGCGCACCGCAGCCTCCGGGTATGAGTGGTGAGATTCAAGGGTTCTCCTTAGTGAAATGTCCCAGTCGGAGCAAGAGGCTCCTCGGGTCGAGGGCCCGGGGAGCCGAATATGTTGCCTAGGTCACATATTCTGGAGGAGACGATAGCACCCGTCGTGGACACAGGAGGTAGGCGGCGAGTCGGCGATCCTTCTTGACAGCCCCGAAGGTGCCAGGGCCGGCAACGAGGCGTCGCCGCCTTGCATCTCGGACACGGTGCGGCGTCCGGTACTTCGACCGCCGGCGTCAGGAGGGAACGGGTGCGCCCAGCGTGTCGGCCATCTCCCACCAGAGCCGGTTCACCTCGGCGTACCGGTCGGTGGGGTCGAGGGGCTTGGCCCACGGCTTGTCGATGATGTAGTGGATGTTCTTCACCGCCGCCGGATCCCAGACCTGCGGGTGCTGGTGCGGCAGGGTCTTCAGCGCGTTGTACACGTACGGTAGCGGCTGCCAGCGGTCGCGGTAGAACTCGTTGAGGAAGTCCTGTTCGGCGAACGGGTAGTCCGACAGATCGTCCACGACCGCCAGCCGCGCCACCATGTCGGCGTGGACAGCCTGGTCGGGCGTCAGCACGAGGAAGCCGCCGTTCAAATAGTTGTCCGTCGCATCCGGTTCGGTGACGTGGTCCCCGCCGCGGCAGTGCGTGTAGAAGCAGGTCTCAGGCGTCCAGGCCGCCGGATAACTCGTAATCCGGTTGGGGTTGCACCGGCAGGCGTGGCAGGCGGCGATGGCGCCGTCGGCCAGGTCCAGCGAGAACAGCTCGTCCATGGTGCGGGTCACCAGCATGTCGGCGTCCAGGAAGACGACGCGCTCGAACTCCGTGAGTCCCCAGACGGCCAGCTTGGTCCACACCTCCGCGAACCGGGCGTTGGCGTAGCTGTCCGCCGACCCCCCGGCCGGCCGCAGCGGTGCCACGTCGCGCAGGAGGCACCCGTCGTCCTGCAGGAGGCGGCGGGTCTGTTCGTCGATCCCCTCGGTCACCATGACCACGAGGGGGGCATCACTGCCGGAGGCCGCCAGCGAGGCCCGCAGCGTCCGGACCCCGACCACGTAGTCGGGTTGGGTCAGCAAGGTCACCCAGGCGTTCATCGGTGGTGCTCCTGTCCAGGAATTGCGAGGGGGGATCGGGAGAGTGGCCGTGTCGGATCAGTCGAGCAGGGCCGCGGTGAACGCGTTGGCGAAGCGGTGGTGCGGATCGAGCGTCTCGCGCACGCGGCGGAACGCTTCCCACTGGGGGTAGAGCGCCGGCCAGTCGTAGAGGGACTCGTCGAAGTACTTGCCCCAGTGGGGACGGCCGCCCTCCTCGGCCAGGGCCCGCTCCACGGCCCGGAGGAAGTTGTCGCCCTCCTCGGACAGCGAGCCATCGGCCGCGTAGTAGACCACGAAACCGAAGTAGCAGGTGTCCTGGCCGTGGGACGGGCTCAGCCACCCCTCGGACGGGCCGGTGCAGCGCAGGATCACCGGGTAGTGCATCCGGGGACGCGTCTCCGCGTGCCAGTCCTTGATCTTCCTGATCACCGCTCCGGCCCGGGCCAGCGGGATACCGATCTCGACGTTGATCTGGGGGGTCGCGATGCCCCGGCAGAACACCTGGTAGATGTCACCCGTGACGTCGGTGAAGTCCCGGAAGCGCGACACCGTGCGGAGCGACTTGCCGTTGTCGGCGACACCCTTGCTGTCGTCGCGGAGGTGCTGCAGCGTGGACTCGATCGTGCTGTTCATGGTCGCGTTGGTGGTCGCATGCTCCAGCAACTCGCTGTGGCCGGCTCGATACCGCACGACGTCGTCGTCGGACGCCTCGTTGGCGGTCCACACCTGCACCTGGTTCTCCTGCGGGAACCACCACGCCTTGACCAGGATGTTCTCCCGGTTCCAGGTTCCTAGGTCCGTCTCCAGGGTGCCCGCGTCGACGGCCCTCTTGACGCACGTGTAGATCATCGACTCCCGCGCGCGCAGTGTCACAGCGGTGATGACGCCCAACGAGCCGAGGCCGAGCTGGACGGCGGGGAAGTCCGGGTGGTCCTGCGCGTACTCCGCGACCGTGCCGTCGGCCAGCACCACGCGGATGGCCAGCGCGGCACCCGCGATCGAGCTCTGCTGCAGGCCCTGGCCGTGGGTCCCGGTGGACAGGGCGCCGGCCAGTGTCTGCTCGGCGATCACCCCGGGTGAGGCGTCCAGCATCTGGCCTCGCGCCGACAGGAACGAGTACACCTCGGCCAGCGGGGTGGATCCGGCGAACGTCGCGGTGTCCTCGGTGCTCGAGATCAGGCCGCTCAGCCTGCTCAGGTCCAGCAGCGTGCCGCTCCCGTTCGCCACCTCGATCATCCTGCCGGGGGACATCCGGCTCCCGATCATCCGGACCGGGCCGTCACTGGTGGACAGGAAGTGGCACAGCTCCGACTCCGTGGCCGGGGCGATCACAGAGCCGATCGGACCCAGGCGGGAGTTCCTGGCCCAGTTCCGGAGCCGGGTGTCCTCGCCGGCGAGGTCCTGCTCCTGACGGGGGTAGGCGAGCTGGGTGGTATCCATGGCACATCTCCTGTAGGAGTTCGGTCCTGCCTGCGAAGCCGCAGTGCTCTGCACAACTGGTTCGGCGGCGCTGGTAGTTCCCATACCCCGAACATATTTCGTACTTCTGTAGAAGTCCCAGAATCACACTAACCGAGGCACGGTCACGGCGGTGACTAGACTTGAGCGGTGACTGTCGTATGCATACCCGATTCGAATGCCCGTGAACTCCTCGGACCCCTTCCCGCCGGAGTGGAGGTGATCGTGTGGGACGGCGAGGGCGAGAAGCCCGACCGTCTGGAGGAGACCGTATTCTGGGTACCGCAGGTCGAGGACTCCACCAACCTCGACTACAAGTTCGCCGCCATGCCGAAGCTCGAGGTCACCCAGCTGACGAGTGCCGGCATCGAGGACATCATCGACCACGTCCCGGCCGGTGTGACGCTGTGCACCGCGCGCGGTGTGCACGGCCCGGCGGTCGCCGAGCTGGTCCTGACCGTCGTCCTCGCCACGCTGCGACGGCTGCCCCATTTCGTCGAAGCGCAGCGACAGGGTCGATGGGACCCGATGGAGGCGGACGACCTGCGTGACAAGCGGGTGCTGATCATCGGCGCCGGCGACCTCGGAGAGCAGACCGCCCGCCGGCTGCGGGCTTTCGACGCCGTCCCCGTGCTCGTGGCGCACACGGCACGCGACGGCATCCACGCCACCTCGGAGCTGCCGGACCTGCTGCCCGAGGCCGACGTGGTGGTGCTGACCGTTCCGCTCACCCCGGCCACCACCGGACTCGTGGATGCCGAGTTCCTGTCCCGGATGCCCGACGGCGCCCTGCTGGTCAACGTTGCCCGCGGTAAGATCGTCGACACCCCGGCACTGCTGGCCGAGCTGACGACCGGTCGGCTGCGGGCCGCCCTGGACGTGATGGAGCCGGAGCCATTGCCGGCCGATCATCCGCTGTGGACTGCGCCGAACCTGATCATCACCCCGCATGCGGCCGGCTCCATCGCGCAGTCCGGTCCGCGCGCGTTCGCCCTGGTCAACGAGCAGGTGCGCCGGTACGTGGCCGGCGAGGACCTCGTCAACGTGGTGAAGAGCGCCGACTGAGGCCTCAGGCGTACGCCGTGAAGTGCGGACCGAGGGTGTCGAGCCAGGCGGTCGGATGGACGGCAACGGCGTCGTTCCCAGGCCGGGCCCGCGCCGCCGCGACCGCCTCCTCCAACGCTGCGCCGGTGCGGGCGAACGTGTAGCGATCGAGCACCCAGACGCGGTTCGCGGCGCGCACCGGGGACAGGGCCGCGACGTTCTGGACGAGGTCCGCCACCCGGTCGCGGATCAGCAGCGGTCGTTGGTCCGGGACCCGCCACGCACCGGGTGCCTCGAACAGTTCGTGACCACCCCCGCCGTCGTAACCGGCCACCAGGCAGCCCGACGCCAGAGCCTCGGCGACCGGCAGACCGAAGCTCTCGCTGTGTCCCAGTGCGACGAAGACCGCCGAGCTCCCTAGGGTGGCGGCCACCTCCTCCCGCGGGGTCCGGATCAGCTCCACCAGATCGACCCCGGCGAGCCGAGGGTCGGCGGCCAGCAGCCGCTTCAGCAGCGAGGCCTCCCGCGGGCGCTTCCTGGGCAGCCAGCTCACCCGCACCTGCTCGGTCGCGACGGGACTGAACAATTCGCCGTCCACCGGGTTGGGCACAACGCTCACCGGCAGTCCGGGCAGCACGACGGCCAGCACGTCGCGGCTCTCCGCAGACACGACCCAGATCGCCGGAGTCGGTGACCACCCGGGGAAATCCTCGCCGGGAGCACCTGCGGCGAAGGTGTAGAAGTGATTCTGGTTGAAGATGACCTTGCGCGCCCCGGGGGCCGGATCGCGGCCGTGGACGGTCGGTGTCTCCGGCAGCACCAGAAGGTCATCCGCGCTGATCGGAGTGGTGGCACCGAACAGCATCGGTACGTCGTCCTCGATCCAGTCGGTACGGTCAGCCGGATCGGGCAGCCACAACCAGGCCTCGTGGCCGCGCTCACGCAGCAGCCGGACGTGCTGGGTCATCACGTGCACGCCTCCGCTGTGGTGGGCCGTGGCGAAGCCCGCGTAGACGATCCGCCCCGGTGACCCGCTGAGGCGGCTCACCACACCGGAGGGGTCAGGTACCACGACGCGCCGCTGCCGACGTTGTGGGCGGGGAACGAGTCCGGGCCGAGCCCCACGTCCGCCCGCCATCCCTCGCCCCACTTGGCGTCCAGTCCGTCCAGGATCTCCGCCCGGTTGTTCTCCGCGGTCTGGCCGGTCCGGTTCATCGTCTGGCGCCGCAGGTGCGAGACGTAGGCACCCTCGGTGACCACGCACCGCAGCCCGGCCGCCCGCACCCGGATCGCCAGGTCGATATCGGCACCGTAGCCATGGCGTTGGAAGGTCACCTCATCGAGACCCCCCAGCTCGACGACGGCAGGCACCGCGAACGCGATCGCTGTGCCGTCACAGAAGTCGACGTCGCGCAACACGTCGCGCGGGACGTACTCGGCCGCGGTGGGCGGGATGGTGTGGGCCCGCTGGTGGAGCCAGAAGTCGTCATAGCAGGACGCCGCGAGAGCGATGTCGTCCGCCGTCGAGAACGGCGCGAGCAATCCGTCGAGGAATCCGGGTGAGAGCCGGATGTCGTTGTTCAGCACCACGCAGACAGCGTGTCCATCCCTCGACGACGTCTCCAGGGCCCAGTTCGCGGCGCCGATCCACCGCAGGTTCCGCCCCGGGCGGTGGACCTCGATGCGCCCCTGCGGGAGGACGTAGTCCCCGGCGTTGTCGACCACCACGATCCGCACGTCCGGGTCCAGATCATTCCCGTCGCGGCACAGATCATGCACCACCGCATCGGTCAGCTCGGGCGATCCGAACGCGGGGATGACCACCAGCGTCGACGCGGTAGTGCTCGAGGAGGTCACTGCTCGGCACGGGACGCACGGCGCCCACGATCGCCGTACGAACTGGTCACGAACATCAGGTCCCGTCAGGTCAGGTGGAGAGGTGCAACGACAGTGAAGAATACCGCTCCGGTGCGGTGCCGGCTGCCACGGCGCTCTCCTGCAGCGGTTCGTACCTGTGGTGACAGGACGGGGGTCCGCTGGTCCCCGTAGGAGATCGCCGTGATGGCCACCGAGGGGTCCACCTCGAGCCGGGCTGCGGCGTCGAGCATCCTCGGGGCCTGCACCGCGAACTGTCCACCGCCGGAGGGGACGAAGAAGTTCACGAGGGCGCCGGAGAGTAGTGCGAGCACGCCGAACGTCGAGGGGCTGGCAATGCTCGCGATGCCGTCGGACTCGAGGTCGATCAACACGGTGATGCCCATGATGCCAGCGTAGAGCGGGAACTGCAGGAGGATCTGGCGGCGAATTCGGAGCAGCGTGCCGCGACCAGCACGGGGAAGTGCAGGGGCATCTCCTAGGCCCGTGCCTACGCAGCGACCTCCTTCGCGAGCAGTCCGCCGATAGCCAGGCCGGGGCCCAAATGATGAGGGACATCACTGGGGCGACGAGGAACACGAGGACGTACACCTGCACGGGGGTTCTGGGTACGCCCTGGTTGGTGGGGCACAATGCTTGTATGTCCGAAATCGCCATGTCCCTGAGAGATCCCCTGAGGACAGCAGTGAGCACAGCGTCCTTCCGGTACCAGCTCACTCGTCAGTGGAGACAGCGGGATCACCGTCGCTCCTGACGGTGATCATGCTGAATCCCTCCATTGCTGATGCGCTGCAGGATGACCGCACGATCAGGCGCTGCATCTCCCTTGCCGACGCGGCAGGCGCTGACGGCCTGCGGGTGGTGAATCTGTTCGCACTGCGCAGTACCGACCCTGAGGGCCTCAGAGCAGCGCCAGATGCAATCGGTCCTGAGAATGACAAGTACATCCTCGAAGCAGCTCGAACGAGCACCACGATCGTCGCCGCCTGGGGTGCACATCCTTTTGCCCGGGCAAGGGCTCTAGCGGTCTTTGAGGTCCTCCGTGGTGAGGGCGTAGACCTGCGATGCTGGGGAACGACGAAGGAGGGCCATCCCCGTCACCCGCTCTATGTCCAGGGCACCACACCCTTGGCGTCGTGGAATCCACGCAGCACCTAGAACCTCAGGATCCGGAGTCGCGGCATTCACCTAGCGGTCTGGCCGGCGACGGAGCAGAGGTCGTGGTCGACGAAGGGGCAGGGGTGGCGGCCCTTGCCCCGCTTGGGCTTGCCGACCGCGCTGAACCAGGCGTTGCTCGACACGATTCGCGTCGGACAGCGCATTCGCGCGATTTGCCTCCACCACCTTGCTGGTGATGATGGAGCGGCCAGTCATCGGGTGTAGGGCTGGCAG
Source organism: uncultured Arthrobacter sp. (assembly GCF_947493765.1). Classification (GTDB taxonomy): domain Bacteria; phylum Actinomycetota; class Actinomycetes; order Actinomycetales; family Micrococcaceae; genus Arthrobacter_D. Next base: position 8,012 of record NZ_CANLSZ010000001.1, on the reverse strand, counting down.
GAGGGCTTGAGCACCTGAGCACACCACCGTCTCAGGGATCGCTGCTTCGGCGAGCTCAATCACGAGCGGGGAGAACCTTCTCTCGACAGGTTCATCTGTGACAGATATGTTGCAGCCCGCCGGAGGACCTCGTTCTCCTGCTCGACCAGACGGTTCCGCTTCCGCAGCTCCCGGACCTCGGCTGCCTCGGTGCGGGATCGGCCGGGCCTGCCACTCTTGTCAATGTGGGCGCAATGCAGCCACTTCTGCGGCGTCATCGGCGGCTGAACTCCAAAGTCTTTCGCAATCTGCTCGATTAGGACTCCGGGCTCGCGGTTGAGGGCGACGTGGACCACGTCGTCATGGACCTCGCCCGGGTAGGGCCTAGACATAAAAACATTCCTCATGGCTCTTCGGCGGGAATGCCAGATCAGGATGTCGCCTAGCTGTGCAGCAGCCCCGGGCGTCAAGTGGTGGTTCCTGGAGGAATGTGGTCTCTCGGGGAGTTTCATCGCAGGGTGGGAGGAAGTACTCACAGCGCCGTCGAGCATCGTGGCAGCTTGTGCTCTTCTTCGCCATGCGACTTGTTTTAGGTAAGTTAACTTGTCTTTGCGATATGTCAGCTTTACCGTGGAGCATGAGGATTTTTACCAAGGGCGAAGCAGTGGTCTTTCTGGCGAGCTTGATCTCTTACGTGTTGCTCACCGTGTTGGCGATCGTCCTCTACAACACCGCGGACCAGGTGCCGACGTGGTGGACTGCCGTACTCGGCGGCGGAGCAATCGCCGCGTTGGCTGTGTTCTTCGGGGTTACCATTCGAGCGACACATCGTCAGGACCAGGTGGGGGTCGAACGCGAGAACGTTGCACGAGCCTCGATGGTGACCGTGCCCGTCGTCGTGGTCGGTGGTTTCGGCTACTCGCTCCTTGAAGCATTCGCAGGAGCTCCACGCATGACAACCGCCGTAGTATCGGCCGCAGCAGGACTCATCTGGATCTTGACATGGGCACGGCTCAGTCGGGAGATGGAGTGATATCCAACCGATTCCGTGTTCTTCGGGCTGAAAGACGGTGGAGCCAGGCGGAGCTGGCTCGCAGAGTGCTCGTGTCCCGGCAGACCATCGTTGCTCTGGAGAATGGACGCTTCCAGCCCACCTTGCAGTTGGCTTTCCGCATAGTTCATGTCTTCGGCACGAGTATCGAAGACGTCTTCACTGCGGACCCGGAAGATCTCGCACTCGTCGACGCCGGCGCTTGAACTCCTGGACCAGCTGATGAACGAGGACGGCGAAGGGATCGGCCGAGGAGCGACCAGTGCGCGTCGACTTTCTCTAGGCACAGAGTCAAAAGCGCAGCAAGGATAAGTACGGATCCGATCAGAGGTAGCACCATCCAGGTCTTTCGTTCTCTGCTCAATGGCTCGCCCGGTTTCCGCGGATGCCGAATCGGCCACAGGGAGCTCCTGATGATCAGGCCCGCCCCACCAAGGATGCAGACGAAGTAGCTGATCGTTTCGTAGGTATCCGTCGCATTGAATCGTACGTGTGCCGGTCCAGTTTGTAGGTTATCGATCTGCTGCCGTGAATCGCTGCGGCGTCGGGCTGGCGACCGTCACTGGTCCGTGAATAGGCTCCGCGACAAAGCTGGCTCCATAGAATTCCACATAACCTGCTCGAGACAGTGCCCGTTCGAGGTTGGATACGCAGATTCAAGCGTGGTGACCCTCATCCGGTCCCGCTCATCAAAGGATCTCTTGACCGGACGAGCGGCGGGGTCTGCCACCGGGCAGGAGAATTCAGTTGTGTGTGACAGTGGACGGCGCGTTCTTCGCAGCACTTTATGGCTGGTCGCCGGCCCGCAAGCCGTTCCTGAATCGAAGTGGGCGGCGTGCTCACTCTCTTAGACTCATCGCCGTGAGATGCGAGTCCCATCAGCGATACTCAAGTCATGACGCTTGCGAATCTGTTGGACCGCCTTCGCCAGGTCCATGGTGAGGTCGTGATGCAAGGTTGGGACTTCTCAGTCCTGGATGGACGACTGGATCACGAGGATCCACCCTAGGATTTTGAAACCGACTGCCTCGATGCGCTGCCGTCCGCGAAACGGGTTCTCGATATGGGTACCGGTGGCGGGGAGCGAGTACTGCGGTTGTTGTCGCAGCTGACGGACGGTACGCGGCCGCACCTGATTGCGACGGAAGCCTGGGAACCGAATGTCCCGGTGGCGCGCAAGAATTTAGCCGCGGTCGGGGTCGAAGTGGTCGAGTACGACGCAGATGCCGGGGACGCACTGCCGTTCGACGATGATTCGCTCGACCTGATCATGTGTCGTCATGAGACGCTCGACGCCGCAGAAGTCGCCCGAACGCTAGCACCGGGTGGGGTAATCCTCAGTCAGCAGGTCGACGGACGGGACGCGCAGGAGTTGCGCGATTGGTTTGGCGGCGAGCAACAGTACCTGGATATCCGTCTGAACACAGAGCGAGAGGCCGTTGTAAGGGCCGGTCTCGCTGTCGACGTGGCCGAAGAATGGGCAGGATTCATGGGGTTTGCCGACTTGGAGGCTCTCATGACCTACATGGCACTGGTCCCTTGGGACGTTCCCGGTTTCCAAATCGACGACCACCTGGAAACACTGCAGGAACTGGACCGCAGCGGCCCACTCCGGATCACCCAGCGCCGCTATCGCCTCTACGGACATAAGCCCTATTAGCCCGTAGTTGTCGTTGCAGGCGTTGAAGCGGCGTTGGGAGACATTCCCATATCCCGTTCGTGAACGATCCTTTGACAGGACCGGTGGCAGGGTTCGGCAGCGGGTGAGGGTAGACCGCAACTGTATGCGGCGTGGTCTTTGTGGCGGTGAGCGATCGATAGGACCAGGCGTCTGCGTGGGGTGAAGAGTCGCGCGTACCCGGTGTGTGGTCCGTGTCGCCGACCGTGCACGCGTGGGGCTTCGTCGCCGCGCACTTTGGTCGTGCGCGCTGTCACCGATGGACGCCGCCGTGTGATGGGGATGCCTAGCGGAAGGTGCGACTGATCGTGTTTCTGATCTGGGTGACCATGATCCAGGTCAGGAACCGTCGAAGGGGCAGCAGCACAGGGCTTAGGAGTTGTTGCCATCCTTGGCGTTGCGCCCAGGTCATGGTGATGGTCAGGTGTGTTCCACCCGTCGCTGGGGCTAGGTCGAAGGTCCTGGTGATGGGCGGGCTGGTGATGGAGTCCGGGTACGTGAGGAACCAGCTGATGCGACGTGGGGGAGTGGCGTGGAGAACTTCAAGTGTTCGGCGACGGAATTTCTCGTTGACCTTGCGGGGTTTGCCGTCCGGTTGCGTCGTCGACGCGTAAACCGTCCACGTTGCGCCTGCCTGTACTTTCTCACCGTTGGATTCATGGTTGCCTGCCGTCGCGGGCGAGGACGCAGTCTTGGCGATAGCGTTCTCGACGGTGCCGGCCGTGGGGTCCCATTCCGGGATCCGGTCTGGCTCTGAAAGGAGGGCCCACACCTCATCGATCGGAGCGGGGACAAACGACTCGTTTATCACCGTGCTCTCACCCCGTCGACGCGGCCGAGTCGCCTTGTCCTGGGGGAGAGGTGTTGATGGGTGGTCCAGTGCGGCGATTACCAGGCCGGGAGTGGTATTGAGCCGCTCGAGGAGCTCTGTCACGATTCCGCTGGGTTCATCGAGGAGCTCACGTAGAACCGCGGCAGCGTCGGCCGTCGTGCCTTTGTCGCCGGCCCTTCCGATGAGAGCCAGGGCACGCTTGGACAATTCGTACCCACTGGTCTTGTGGACGACGATGTCTCCAGCCGGGGGCAAGGACGCGCTGATACCCAGGGACTCGATCTGGTCCTTCTGGCATTGCTCCACCGCCGCGCGGCCGGCGTTGATGGTGATCCCCAGGTCGCGAAGGACATGGCCGGCGTGCTGATCGCTCAAGGTCAGAGCGAGGAACAGGTCCTGAAGATCTGCCTCCCGCAGACCCCTACGGGATGCTTCCTCCATCGCGGCCAACGCCAGGGACTGACTGGTCGCCGCGTACCGGGTGAACTTACTCATGGTCGGCTCCTGGTGGTGATAAGTGAAGGATCAACGCGCTTGGAGTATTTCTTGTGGACTGCTTGACGCGTCACGCCCAGTGCATCGGCGATCATCTGCCAGTTCATGCCCGAGCGAAGAGCCGCCTCGACCTGACGTAGCTCCAACGCGTCTGCGAGAACGCGCAGCGATGCCACGGCCCGCAGGCCGGCGCGCGGATCAGTGGTATCCGCTGCGACACTCGCAACCTCTGAAGACTCCATGACGTCAACCTATGTTGCTTCCTCACATTCCGTCAACCTGCGTTGCTAAAGCGGGCGGTCCAACAAGCGACCGCCCACGAGACATCCTCGGCGGAGAGTGCTGGAAGCGGCATGTCGTGTTCCATGGACCGTGTCCAAGAGCTACGTACTGTCCGGCACATTCACAGAACGGTTTGGGGCATGGCGACTGTTGCTTGAACAGTTGGCTAGTTCGGCAGTTTAGACAGTGGATTAGAGAGCCCAGCATTTCCGCGAAGCCCTGCTCCTGCACCGAGGCCCACCAATGTGTCTCATGCTGATTGTTCTCACCAACGTAAAACAAGACCTTTGATGTGCGTGGTGTGATCTCTAGGGAGTACCTGTTCGGCCAAGGTCAGCACCTTGGAGCAGCGCGAGGATCTGCAACGGATTCTCGTGAAGTGGAGGAGCGCGTTCGGCTTGGCTCGCTCAGCGAACAGAGTCGAACGGCTTCCCACAATTTCCTTGGTGGACTGTAATCGGTCTAGCCATGAAGCTGGACTGGTCGGTTGTTGCTCCAAGATCTTAGCGAAACATCGAGCCGGTTCAGTTCTTTAGGTAATTGCCTAGCGTGCCACGGTGTTCGCTAGGCTGAACCAGCGTGTTCGTTTTTCTCGATGACCACAGCGTTGCCATTGGCTGTCACGGCAAAGAGGAACGGTAGATACAGTGTTCCGCCCGTATTGCTTGCGGTCTGAGGGTCCAAAGTCAGGTAGTCGAAATCTACGCCGATTACTGCGTTGCAGCCAAGGGCGTAAGCTGCTTCTTTCAACTCCGCCAGGGCATTTCGTCTGATGTGCGACAGGCCTGAGAGTAAGTCTTCGCCGACATCCCTGTTCACACCGGATAGCCAACCCTGAGTGGGGCGATCCATTGATACTGCGCTGTCTCCGGAGATATAGCCTGAGTACTTGGTGATAGTGTACCCGTCAAAGTTGAAACCGGAGGTGATAAGCATATTTGCCAGGGCCTGCTGCTTTTCAAACTCCGCTTGCTGTGCGTTGGCGTGCTCAAACGCAAGGCGTTCCTGTTCCTCAGCTCTTCGCGCATTTTCCTGAACAAGATACTGGTTGTAATGGCCAACCATTTCATCCATGTTGATTCCGTCGTCGACGCTTAGGCCGGTAATGCCAGACTTGAATTGCAGGCCGGACTGCTTCACCCACTGGTCAAAGGTGGATGGGTCAAGTTGGTAGTTTCTTGCAATTTCTCTAGTCTTCACGATTCTTCCTATCGTAGATACTTCATGGCGTGCTGATTGGTGGGGTCAATATCAAGGACTAAGCTTGCATAGCGATGTCGATTTCTAGGATCTGTTTCACATTTTTGAAGTAGCACCTGAATATCCGAAACTAGATTGACTATGGTTTTTCGTTGAGAGATGTCCGCTGGTTGCAATGCGTGCCGTGATCGACAATAGGCGCATATTGCATATCTATTTTCCTTGGAGAGCTCCCCGCTGCCACATCGACTGCATTCAATTACTTTCAAAGCAACTCCAAGCCTCCCGCGATCACTAAATTCTTAAGAAAGGCCAAGTGCTTTTGCTTTGGCGGCATCGAACTCCGCCTGATCGATCAGGCCAGCATCGAGTGCACGCTTAAGTCCTTCCAGCTTGGTTACGAGGTCGGGCGTTTCTTGGAGGGCGCCCGCTGGAGGAGTTTCTGGCGTCTCGACTTTCTGCATGGCCCAGGGAATATTCAAGGCGCCGGCTGCGAGGCCCATGCCGAGGATGCCGTTGGCTCCGCTTTCACCTCCGGCGGTTTCCAACCCGGCCGCAACCGACGCCTGTAGATTGGCGTGTCCGCGCGCGCCACCCAGCGCGTCGGCGCGTTGGACAGACTTCAGAAGCTCCTGGGTGCTCTCGTCATAGCGTATGCCCATAATGCTGACGTTTGAGATAGCAAGACCGCGAGTGGTCCTCCACTGATAAGCGCTCTCCACTGCAACAGAAAGGTGTTCTGCAAAGCCAATCGAGTCCCGCTGAATTGCTGTAATGCGATTGCCTCGCTGAGGATGGTTCGTGTATGAGCTGAAAGCCGCGGAGAGTGAGCCTACAACTTCTGAAAATAGTTGGGTGGCAGCATCGTTGGTCGCGTCGGTGAAGTCGAATACGCCCTGGGCCTGCAAATAAATGGCCGGGACGAACCGTTTCGCAAACAAAATCGGATCGACAATGTTCATGCTGTAGGTTCCGTATGTCAGCACGCCGACCTGCGCATTGAAGTAGGCGTCGTCCCAATAGACTGGCGACTGCGTCCCGAACTTATTGTTCGGAAGCTCCTTAAGGGCAACGAACAGAGCTAGCTGCTGCGAACCTGGGCGCCCACCAAACTTGAAGCGTTCCCAGGACTGAATCACGAGCGTCGCGAACTGATCATCGCTGACAAAAAAAGATTGGGAATCCAATTCGTCTGAATTCCAAATGTACCCACCAGGCACATCTGTGGCAGCAGTAAGTTCTCCGTCCTGAAACAGGAGCAAGCCGTAGCCTTCGGGTACGACGATCTTGGATCCGTTGGTCACCACTGCCTGCGACCCGCGGGTATTCGAGTTACGGTTCGCATTGGCTCCCGACCGCACAGCAGGGAAGAGCGCAGCTGTTGGCGGAATGCTGGCGGGGACAGTGAGGAAATCCTTCCACTGGTCAGCAGAGGTACTGCCGATAGCGCCCATAGCAGCCTTGATTAAACCCATTCCTGTTCCTCCGTCATAGGTAACCTCGTCTAGAGCCCATGAATTGCCCGTTGCTCAGTTCAACGCGTCAAGTCAAGCACACGGGAGAGGTTTTTCCGGTGATCTGTTCTCATTGCCGTTTTCGTGTTCTGGATGGTGCGCCGCGTCAGGAGATTTCGATCGTTCATTACCCAAGGCTGAAGGATGAGGGGCTTACTGGGCTCATCCGATTCCAGGGTGTAGCCGCGGTGGCGCGTTGGTCTTGAGGTAGGCGCCGAGGTCTTCCGAGAATGGTGGTTCTCACGCCGGCCATTTGGAAGACCTCGACATGGATGACGCTACCTTCAAGCGCCCTGACCTGACTACGTTCTGCCGCCTCGATGAGCTCGGGCTCGTCGTCATTGGACAACGTATTGAACTTGATCGTGCCGTGCTTGCATGCAGGGTGGTGGAACCGGATCAGTGGTGCCGTCGCTGCGGAGCCGGAGGTGTCCCACGGGATACGGTGACTCGCCGGTTGGCGCACGAGCCTCTGGGTTGGCGACCGACCACACTACTGATCACGATCCGCCGCTACCGGTGCGGCAGCTGCGGGCATGTGTGGCGGCAGGACACCACGAAAGCGGCTCTTCGGACATCCGGTAGGGGTCATGGTGTGAGGCCGCCTGCGGCGAGGAGCATTCTGAGCCGGTAGTTGTGGCGGTTGCGGTAGCCGCGGGCAAGCCGACGGTGGAGTTCGATGATCCCGTTCACGGCTTCGGTCCCACCATTGTTTGCCCGGTCGGTGGTGAAGTACGCCAGGAACGCTTCCCGCCAGCGCTTGAGGGTCCGTCCGAGCCTCGCGATTTCGGGGATTGGGCAGGTAGGGAACGTCTCGACGACTTTCTCGGCAATCCGCCGCCCGAGGCTCAGGTCCTTCTGCCGGTACGCATCACGGAGTTGCTGGGCGCACTGCCACGCGATGAACACCTCCTCGTGCGCTTCATGGGCTTCGATCGCTGTGATGAACCGGGCGCGCTGCTTGTCAGTGAGGTTCTCTGC